>CP070632.1:3167103-3168268 GCA_020356065.1 Nitrospiraceae bacterium | reverse complement strand
CTAGTGTACTGTCCCACAAATAACTGGCAATAATATTGCATAAATCGTGTATCCATTAAAATAAGGAGGGTACACGATGAAAGTTGGAAGGCCGACAACAGTAATAACAATTAATAAAGAGGAGCGGAAACAGCTGCAAGCAATCCGACGCTCCCGCTCATTGCCAGCAAGCATAGTAAGGAGAGCAACAATTATCTTATTAGCGGCTGAGGGAATGGCCAACATTGACATAGCGGACAAAGTAGACGTTACCAATTCAACGGTAGGATTTTGGAGAAGGCGTTTTGCTGAGAAAGGCATTGAGGGATTACATGATGAACTGAAAGCGGGGCGACCCCGAAGCCTTTCAGATGAGCAGGTGGCGGAGTTAATTAACAAGGTATTACATACAAAGCCCTCCAATGCTACACACTGGAGTGTGCGCCAATGTGCAGAGGAGACGGGAATTTCCCGGAGTACTGTGCACCGAATATTCAATCTGTTCGGGCTTCAGCCGCACCGGAGCAATACCTTTAAGCTTTCTACGGATCCGTTCTTTGTGGATAAGGTGCGTGATATAGTGGGACTGTACCTGAATCCGCCGGATCGTGCACTGGTATTGTCTGTGGATGAGAAGAGCCAGATTCAGGCGCTGAACCGTACCCAACCTGTTCTGCCGATGGGGCTTGGCTATGTTGAGGGAGTTACCCATGACTATATCCGACATGGAACGACAACACTCTTTGCTGCACTGGATGTTGCCTCTGGGAAGGTGTTAACTAAGTGCAAGCCCCGTCACAGACACCAGGAGTTTTTATCGTTTTTGCGCCATATAGACGCAAATGTTCCTAAGGAGTTGGACATTCATCTTATCATCGACAATTATGCAACACATAAGCACGCTAAGGTGCGGGCATGGCTTGCTGCACGTCCCCGGTATACGGTGCACTACACGCCTACGTATGCCTCGTGGCTTAATCAGGTAGAGCGATGGTTTGGGTTGATTTCCCAGCGCTGCATCAAGCGTGGCTCCTTTAAAAGCGTACAAGAGTTGATCAGGAATATCGAACGCTTCTCAGATAACTACAATAAAAACTCAAAGCCATTTATGTGGACAGCTACTGCTGATTCTATATTTGATAAAATGACGAGACTTTTATCACTTATTTCCGGGACAGGACACTAG
>CP070632.1:3165812-3167003 GCA_020356065.1 Nitrospiraceae bacterium | reverse complement strand
CACCGGCAATGACCCGGGGACACACAATAATTGCAAGGGGTGAGGTCATGCAGACCTTTTTCCGTGACAGGTATGAAGACATGAATGCAAGACACTGCAACAGTGCACTTTTCAGGGCATTTCACGAATATGGTATTTCCAGGGATATGCACAAAAAAATTACATGTAGCCAGTTTGAGAAACTTTTTTCAGACATGGTTAAACAGGAAATCACAACGCTTATCTATCATGAGGTGGGCGAGATTTCTCAGCGAAGAATACTGGGCAAATGGTGGAAAGAACTGATTATGGACTTTCCTTACAGCAGGGCCGAACTTTTTTTAAGAAACCTTAAAGATACCCTTGCCGACACCTGCAACACAGGGATGCTGTCCTACATTGTCAGGAACAAAAGGGAAGGATCATTACATTTCTATATGACCCTGTTAAAGGGTTTCAGAAAAAACATCATGCCGGACATCATCCCTGCCTATCATGATTATCTGAAAACCGGCAACTGGGAAGTTCTTGATGAGGCCCGAAAAAGTGGCTACAAACATGCAAAACAACTGGCAAATCGTTTAAAGGATTTAAATGATCAATTCAAAGCAACTCCTGAAACTATAGAGAAGGAATTGATGATTTATACAACTCATTAAGGTTGATTCATTGCCACGGCAATCCTAATAATACATTAATCTTCCATTTGTAACATACAGTTATAATGTTAATGCCCCACCTTTTCCCAGTCAGCAAACTGTGACATGTCACATATTAGGCTGTGACAGCACTGTGAGATGGCACACATGATTGTGACATGTTAGACTTTTGGATAGACCTAACTATCTTATTTAAATCGATTTAATTAATTCCCTTCATCAAAGCATACTGGCATGTTTCTTGTATTTCAAGAAGTAGTTCTCAGGGAGAATCTACATAATAAAGGAGGGGAATCAGATGACTGTCATGCAAAGAGTACTTAGAAATAATTCAGAGTATATTGATCTGACAAATTTCCATACTAATACTCTCAAAGCCAGTAAGGTTCTGAAGAAGGTATTATACGCGTCTAAGATCGCAATAATAACCATCGGATCTTTGTCTCTTTCATTTTATCTCACCTTCTTAAGGTAAGATTAAAAACTATTTCATAATAATTTTTCATAATCAAACATCATTTGGCAAAAAAGGCTGGGTTATTCCAGCCTTTTT
>CP070632.1:3164508-3165712 GCA_020356065.1 Nitrospiraceae bacterium | reverse complement strand
GGGACTACCCCCAGCTATAGTGCCGGTATAAGTTAGAGTTTTCCAGTAAAATCTTTTATCTCTTTTTCAGCAAATTCCTTCGGCGTCAGAAAATCCAGAGAACTATGTGGACGATTCTCATTGTAATCAACTAGCCATTCTTCAATTACACGTCGTGCATGCTCAATGCTCCTGAACCAGTGTATGTTCAAACATTCTTCCCTGAGCCGTGCGTTGAAACTTTCCATGAATGCATTATCTACTGGCTTGCCCGGCCTAATAAAATGTAGTGTTACTTCGCGATTATATGCCCATTCGTCCATTGCGTTACTGATGAACTCAGGACCATTATCCACTATGATGTTGCCTGGTAACCCATTTACTGATGTAATTTCACTAAGAACTTCCGTTACTCGTCTGCCTCCGATCGATCTATCTACCTCGATCCGGTGACACTCCTTTGTGTAAGTATCAATTATCGGCAGTATTCTGAGTTTGCGACCACTGCCCATTGAGTCATGCATGAAATCCATTGCCCACAGCTCATTTCTCCCCTGAGCATTTGGAGTTTCTACTCGTGCGCGTGAAGCGCGCTTCTTCCGTCTCCTGATTCTCAATGATAGCCCCTCTTCCCTGTATATCCTTTCTGTCCGCTTCTTATTAACGACCAGGCCCTCTCGCTTCATAATCTCGTGAAACAGCTGGCAGCCTGACCTTCTCCGCTGCTCCGCCAATTCCCGCAAACGCTTTCGAACCGGTTCGTCTTTATCTGGCCTCTTTTGATACCGCAACGTTTTCCGGCTTAATCCGATTAACCTGCGGGACCGCCGTGCACTTAGCCCAAAACTCTTTCTTACAAATTCCACTACTCTGCTTCGAGCCCTGGGCCTTAAAACTTTTTTTCGAGTACCGCCTTCAGTGCCTGTTTATCAAGGCTTAGATCTGCAACCAGCTTCTTCAACTGACGATTCTCTTCTTCAAGAGCTTTCAGTCTCTTCGCCTCGCTTACTGTCATTCCACCATATTTTGCTTTCCAGTTGTAGTAGGTTGCGTCGCTGATTCCGTGCGTCCTGCAGAGATCTTTAATCTTTGTTCCTGCCTCGGCTTCCCCAAGAATTCTTATGATCTGCTCCTCGGTGAATCGCTTCTTCATTTGTGCCTCCTTTTGAGTGTTTTTTATTCTACACTCTAACTACGCTTGGCACAATTTTCCGGGGGTAGTCCC
>CP070632.1:3163198-3164408 GCA_020356065.1 Nitrospiraceae bacterium | reverse complement strand
TCTTAAAATTTATATGATAAACTTAACAATATTTCAAAAATCATATAAAGGAGGCCCGTACATGGCAAAGTTACTTTATACCGAATCATCACCGCGAAAAGACAGATCAGCATCCATTGCTGTATCCAAAGCATTTCTTGAAGAGTATGAGAAATCACACACAGGTGATACAGTTGAGATTCTTGATCTCTAGGGCAAATGATATGATCCCTTTTAACGAGGATGTGATTAATGCAAAATATTCCATATTGCATGGTGGCTCACCTTCTGAAGCTGAGACAAAGGCATGGAAACCGGTTGAAATTCTCATCGATCACTTCAAGAGCGCTGATAAATATCTCATATCACTTCCGATGTGGAATTTCGGTATCCCCTATAAATTAAAACACTATATTGATATCCTTGTTCAACCCGGTTACACCTTCAGTTTTTCACCTGATGAAGGGTACAAAGGACTGGTTACGGGCAAGCCGGTAACAGTTGTATATGCCAGGGGTGGTGCTTACCAGTCAGGATCAGAAACAGAAGGGCTGGACTTCCAGAAAAAATATATGGAGCTGTTTCTTGGGTTTATTGGTTTTACTGATATAAAATCAGTTGTCGCCGAACCAATGTTAATGACAACACACGAAGATAAGAAGAAAACGATAGATTCAGCAAAAGAACTGGCAAGGAGCATTGCAGCTCATTATTAACCAAGCATAGACCGGTATGCCCGGCCCGGCAATATCACATACACTATCAACCGTAAAATGTTATAAAACCAGAGAGGAGATAAAATGAGCATCGAAAAACTGTATCAAAGTGCGGACTGGAAAGCTGAAAAACATGTTCCTGTCATCGAAGGACCTGCTGAGGTGGGTGCTGAAGATAATTTTTCTGTTACTGTATCTGTCGGCAAAGAGATCGCCCACCCTAATACAACCGAACATCACATACGGTGGATCCAGCTTTATTTTAAGCCTGACGGTGATAAGTTTACCTATCAGATAGGCAATTTTGAGTTCACCGCACATGGTGAATCAGCAGAAGGGGCCAATGCGGGCCCTGCTTATACCAACCACTCTGTTACAGCTTCTCTAAAGGTAAACAAATCAGGAACCCTAATTGCGACAAGTCTGTGTAATATTCATGGACTGTGGGAGAGCTCCACAGATATTAAGATCAAGTAACACCTCATGCTCAAAAAGAGAGGAACTGATCAGTTCCT
>CP070632.1:3161870-3163098 GCA_020356065.1 Nitrospiraceae bacterium | reverse complement strand
TGTTGTATCAACATCAACTGTTGCCGGGGTTGCAAACACAGCTGATACATTGTCTGCTGCATCCTTTGCCCATGGATACAATGTGTAGGTGCCGTCAGATCCAACTGAGTAGGTCGCTGGTGCTGAGCCCTGCCATCCGGGGTTTGTCGGCAGCGGTGGTGTTGCGGATTCGGTAATCAGATATCCCGTCACAGCTACATTGTCCGTTGCCGTAAATGATGTAATTGGTATATCCAGACTGTTCGACGGTGACGTCGCCGTAAAAGACGTCACTGTGGGAATGCCGGCATCTCCTGTTGTATAAGAGAACGAATCACCAGCAGCCATGGCATTGCCGTTTGCATCTGTGACTGCTGTTGATATGCTCACCGTGTATAATGTGGTGCTGGCCTGACCGCTTGGTGAAAAAACAGCCTGATTGCCTGAACAGGAACTCCTTATCCAGCCAACTACAGGGCTGATTGTTACCGACACAGTATCTACCGTTGCACAGGCAACATTCTCACTCCAGGTGATGGTTACCGGGCTGTCAACACCGACTCCTGTGTCCAGGTCATTCGGAATGGTTGAACTTATAAATGGTGCTGTCGTATCAACATCAACTGTTGCCGGTATTGCATACACAGCAGATACATTGTCTATCGCGTCCTTTGCCCACGGATACAGGGTGTACGTGCCATCAGATACGACTGTATACGTAGCCGGTGCCGATCCTGTCCATCCGGGGTTTGTGGGCAGCGGGGGTGTTCCTGATTCCGTAATCAGATATCCGGTGACTGCTGCATTGTCCGTTGCCGTAAACGAAGTGATCGGTATATTCAGACTTGTTGATGGTGATGTAGCCGTAAATGCCGTGACTGAAGGTGCTGTTGTATCAACATCAACTGTTGCCGGAGTAGCAAACACAGCTGATACATTGTCTGCCGCGTCCTTTGCCCATGGATATAATGTGTAGGTGCCGTCAGATCCAACTGTGTAGGTTGTCGGTGCTGATCCCTGCCATCCGGGGTTTGTCGGCAGCGGCGGTGTTGCTGATACGGTGATCAGATATCCGGTAACCCCGCCAGCGTCAGTTGCCGTAAACGAAGTGATCGGTATATCCAGACTTGTTGACGGCGAAGTAGCCGTAAATGCCGTGACTGAAGGTGTTGTTGTATCAACATCAACTGTTGCCGGGGTTGCAAACACAGCTGATACATTGTCTGCTGCATCCTTTGCCCATGGATAC
>CP070632.1:3160519-3161770 GCA_020356065.1 Nitrospiraceae bacterium | reverse complement strand
CTTTCACATGCCAATAATACGTTGTAGAATATGAAAGAGTAGCTGCATAACTCGTCCCTGCCTGCCAGCTGCTCTGCTGCAGCCCAACCGAGAATCCGCTGTCTTCAGCTACCTCAAAGAAGTACTGTACTGATCCACTGCCTGAATCTGTCGCAGTATTTGCAACAACATTTACAGCCGTGCTCTGGTCGTTCGCTCCATTGCCGGGACTGGCATTGCTCAGTCCTGTGGGCGCTGACTGGTCAACAGTAAAATCAGGTGTTCCTGCGAACGCTATCCAGTTACTGTTTGCACTGCTGTCGTCAACTGTCCTTACCTGCCAGTCGTATGAAACACCATCTGTAACGCTGCAGCTTACCTGGACATTTGTACTTGGGTTTGCAACGAGTGCGCTTTCGCAGTCAGAGCTTCCGTTTCCGTCTATATCTACCTGCAATTTTACGGTATCTCCGCCGTCAGGATCACTGATGTCAGCTTCAATCTTTACCGAGGATTCTTCTGTATACCCTCCGGTCGATATCACCGTACTTCCATTGCTTTTATATTGAGCAGGATTTGTCGGGTCATCGGGATCGGAATTGCTGGATGCCGTGTAATAGACGGTAATTCGGATATGGTCAACATATGGTGTAGTTTTTGTTCCACCGGCGGTAGCTGACAATACGACACCAAAATTGGCACTGTTAATGTCTGCAACGGTCCATGTCTCGCCCCATAGATCGGATGAGCCACCGTATGCCTGATAGGAGTCGGTATCCGATGTCGGCCAGAATCCGCCAGCGGCCTTGTTCTGAGATCCCACAACACCACCTTTGACAATCTTAACCTCAGCATCATTTATTGCGCTTGCATCGGCTGCGTAGCGGTCAACTTCTACCAGGATACCATTAATCGTGGATCCCACGGGGATTACAAAACCATAACCGGTTGCGTTTAAGTAGTACGTAGTTTCGTTCTGTAAGTTGTTTCGAGAGGCATATGAATTATCCTGTGCTCCAGCATTTTCAGGGGATATCCATGACTGGGTCCCGCCATTGCTTCCATCGTCAACAGAGGAAGAAGGATTATTCGGCCCGCTACTTACCGGGGCAGCAGAGGTTGTAAAACTCCATGTTGTTGTATAGGCAGTCTCATTACCCAAGGCGTCTTTGGCTTTCACATGCCAATAATACGTTGTAGAATATGAAAGAGTAGCTGCATAACTCGTCCCTGCCTGCCAGCTGCTCTGCTGCAGCCCAACCGAGAATCCGC
>CP070632.1:3159053-3160419 GCA_020356065.1 Nitrospiraceae bacterium | reverse complement strand
ACAGGCGCAATCCTGAAAATTCTCAGAACCGTCTGAATCATCCCTTACGGATTTGTCACATAAATCACCCTGAGGATGATGTATCTGTCAAGGAATATGTATTTTAATAGAGAAACCTTGAATATGGCAAGTCAGGCACTGTTTTCAGCTGTGAGTCCTTTTTTATCTTCTTCAATATTGTCATACAGAGCATTATACTCTTTTTGCAGAGACATATTGCTCTTTTGCAGCTTTTCATGTTCTGTTCGTAATTGATCAAATTCTGCTACTATTTTTTTATACTTAAGTTCGATAGAGCGCTTCTTCTCAACCGCTTTGTCAAGTTCTTCTTTCCTTACCGATTTCTGAAGCAAATCGGCAAGCCCATTTGCTTCTCGTTCAAGTGCAGCAGTTGTTTTTTCAAGCTCCTCATTTTCCTTCTTCAACGAACCTATGCAATTATCAAGTGTTTTATTGCTCTGTTCAATATCAGTAATCAGCTGTTCGTACTCTTTTGATCTTTCTGCTTCCGGAATAAGCAACGCTATGGAGTCTTTCAGTTTTTCATTTAAAGTTCTTATCCCCTCGAATTTTTCCTGCAGTTCATTGAACATGTCCTTCCATTCCATAAGTTCATTGTTAACCAGGGATTGCCTGTTAACTTCCGTATGAAGAATCTGCAACTCTTTTTGTGCGGCATCTTTTATTGCCAAGAGGTTGCGGTATTTGATAATCATGAAAATACTGAAACCTGCTGAAATCAGCAGGCACTGGATTGTCAGTAATACAAAAAGAGGATCAACCTGCAGCACCAGGTGTTCCCCCACTCTTATCATTAACGGGTGATGTTTCTGTTGATGATTCCAATTGATCTTTCAATGTCTCTGACCACAGCTTATCTGCACTCATGTCACTGTCATGTTCATTAATCACGGTTTCATCCAAAGACTGTCTAATGCTGTCGCTCGTCTTTTTTTCACCTGATTCCTCATCGAATGTCTGTTTATCCAGCGCTGCCGCCCATATATCGTCTCCTCCCTCGTCTTCGCCTTCATTATCCGGCATCAGCAGTTCTTCATCCCCGGTATAAACTTCATGTTCCTCTTCAATTTCTTGTAAGGAAGTATCATACATTTCTGAATCCTGCTGTTTTCGCCTCTCAAGGGCTTCTATTTCAGCATTAATTTGATCAAGCTCTCCGGTACTCGGTTTAACCTTAACGTTTTCATATTCTGCCTGTTCATTAAATGCATTTGCCCACAAATCATCCACACGCTCTTCTTCATCTTCTTTCTCTTCTGCCAGGTCTCCGGTATCAGCTGTATCTGCCTGCTGTTCTTCTTCTGTTTCTTTCACATCTTCTGTAACCGCCTCATCAGGTACTGCA
>CP070632.1:3157353-3158953 GCA_020356065.1 Nitrospiraceae bacterium | reverse complement strand
CTCTGGTAGGAAGTGTCCGTAATACAGGACTTGTGGAAGTTGAGATGGGCACGACCCTCAGGGAGATCATATTTGATATAGGAGGCGGAACCAAGGGTGAGAAATCCTTTAAGGCGGTCCAGACAGGCGGTCCATCGGGTGGCTGCATTCCGAAGAGCAAGATCAACATGCCTGTTGACTACGATAGTCTGAAAGAAGCCGGCGCCATTATGGGTTCAGGCGGCATGATAGTGATGGATGAAACATCATGCATGGTAGATGTGGCAAGGTATTTCATCGACTTTCTCATGTATGAATCCTGCGGCAAGTGTGTCCCCTGCAGGGAAGGACTGAAACAGATGAATAGAATCCTTGAGGATATATGCATGGGACAAGGTGAAGAGGGCGATATAGAAACTCTTATTGATCTTGGCCAATACATGACAACCGCCTCCCTTTGCGGCCTGGGGACTACGGCGGCCAATCCGGTCCTTAGTACTATCAGACATTTCAGAAATGAATATGAGTCCCACATCTATGACAAAAAATGCTCTGCAGGTGTCTGTAAAAATCTTTTTGAATATTTGATTGATGTGGAGCTGTGTAATGGGTGTGGATTATGTAGGGTAAAATGTCCGGAAAAGGCCGTGACAGGTGAAAAGAAAAAACCGCACAGAATAGATAATTCAAAATGCATAAATTGCGGGATATGTTTTGCGTCATGCAAGTTCGGGGCGATACTAGTCAAATGAAAATTCAAATTATCATCGACAGACGCATGGTACAGGTAGATGATGGTACAACTGTGCTTAATGCAGCGAGAAAAGCAGGTATCGTCATTCCCACTCTATGCCATCACGAAGCGCTTAAGCCGTATGGATCATGCCGTCTCTGCATGGTAGAAATTGTCCAGAATAAAAGGCACAGACTTGTCACATCCTGCACTTTCCCTGCAGGTGCTGGAATGGAAGTCTTTACAGAAACATCCAGAGTCAAAGAGCTTAGAAAAAAGGTGGTTGAGCTGCTTTTAGCCCGTTGTCCCGATGATCTTCTTATTCAGACTATGGCAAGGCATATGGGCATTGAAAGTTCAAGGTTCAGGAATAAGGAGAATAAAGAGTGTATCCTGTGTGGTCTTTGTGTGCGTTTCTGCGAGGAGGTTGTCGGAGCTAACGCGATAGGATTATCGAACAGAGGCGTTGAATGTGAAGTCACCACACCTTTCAAGGCATCATCCGATACCTGCATTGGCTGTGGCTCCTGCTCGTATATATGTCCTACCGGCTGCATCGAGATGGTAGAAGATAAGGAAACACCCGGTATGCGAAAGATGAATATCGGGAATCTGTTCTTTGAGACCTGCCCCAATGATTACAAATGTAAAGATTGCAATATTGATCAGCAGTTCATTGAAGAAACGAAAAACGTAATTGCACGATTCCGAAACAAGTTTAGCAACTTTGCTGATTGATATAGTATTCCCTTTTATAAAAATGAGGGGAGTAATCCTAAATGAATAAGACCATGTTTGCCATCCTGACCGTCTTGGACAAACAATCCGAGATAATCGGTGCAAAAGAAATATCCAAACAATTAAAGCTGCACGGTGTTGACCTGACTG
>CP070632.1:3155537-3157253 GCA_020356065.1 Nitrospiraceae bacterium | reverse complement strand
TTTCAAAACAGCGTAACAGGTGGCAAAGGGGATTAATCGAGACCATGATGTATCACAGGAAAATGCTTTTTAATGTTCATTACGGGCGAATCGGGGTTTTTGCCTTTCCATACTTTTTCATTTTTGAGCTTCTTGGTGCGCCCATAGAACTGCTCGGTTACATTACCCTGCCTGTACTTTTTTATCTTGATAATCTCAATTACACCTATCTTTTCCTGTTTACCGTCGTGGCTGTTGTATACGGGATTTTTTTATCAGTCATGTCTGTTGTTATGAGTGCATGGCCGCATAGAACTTCTGAAACTGATGTTACGGGAAAGGCGCTCATTTACTTCAAGAGTTCCAGAGAAATTCTTGTGCTTGGTATTGCAGGACTTCTTGAGAACCTGGGGTATCGGCAGTTGACCGTCTGGTGGAGAATAAAGGCCGTCATAGACTTTTTCAAGGGCAAGAAAGGTTGGGACAAATTTGAACGGAAAGGTTTCAGTAAGGATGCAAAAAAAGAAAAACAGAAAGCAGCTGTTTCAGCGTAATATTTATCTCTTTCCTTCGTATCAGTTATGAACGCAATGATTCATTGATGGCAATAGGATGTGCACGTGATTAAATCTCCCCCAAAGGCTCCCTTTTTATAATCACTGTGACATACTCTGCACAGAGTATCGCCGCCCAGAGAATTTATTTTGTTCTGATGCCCGGTGTCTGCCCATAATATCTGGCCTTCATCAACATGAGGAAATATATCATCATCGTGACAGCTGTCACAGGCGATGGACGTGCCACCTCCCTTGAAATCAATACCATGGCAGTTAGACGCACATTCTTCATTGCTCGTATCTTGAAGCACATAACTCTCAACGTAAAATCTTCCGTGGTTTGATGGGGTATTCATATTGGTCCAGTCCGTGTTGTGTGGGTACGGTTGGTGACACTCAAAACAGTTAACACTGGTATCACCTCCCGTGAAATCAGTCCCGTGACATGATCCGGAACAGCTGCTGTTACTGTTCATCACAACATAATTGCCGTGATTATCCCACTCGACCCAGCCTGATTCATGGGGATAGGGATCATGACATTCCCTGCAGTCTATGTTGCTCAGCCCCCCGAGAAAATCATAACCATGACATCCCTTGCAGACGTCTTTTTCATTTCTGATTGAGTACAGTCCATGGCCCTCAGGGTTTTTCCAGTCGTTGCCATGAGGATAGGAGGCATGACAACTGGTACAGGACACAGTACTTAATCCGCCGGACAGGTCAGGGCCATGACATGATGTCTGGCAACTTTTATATCCATTATCTCTCACATAAACGCCATGGTTTTCTATGCCGGCCCAGTCGTTCGCATGCGGGAAGAGATCATGACATTCAAGACATGCGGTGGCTGAACCTTTTCCTGAAAAATCCTCACCATGACACATAACAGCACAGCTGTCTATTCCATTCTCCTGAACAAACGTTCCATGTTGAGCAGGCTCAATCCATCCCTGTCTGTGAGGATAGGGAGGATGACACTCGAAACATGATATCAGTGATGTGCCGCCCTGGAAATCAGTACCATGACAGACTCCACAATTCTGTATATTGTTAGCGAGTGTGTACCGTCCGTGAGAATCAGGATCAGCAAATCCGGCCGCGTGAGGATAGATTGATCCGGTGCTCTTGCTCGCCAGGTCATCCAGGGAGGTCTTCTGATCAGGGGCATATGCCCCTG
>CP070632.1:3153624-3155437 GCA_020356065.1 Nitrospiraceae bacterium | reverse complement strand
CGGAGCCGGGAATGGAAACTATCCCGGAATTTCTGGCGGAAAACAAAGTGAAAATAATAGCGTCTCTCCCCTGCTATACAGAAGAAGGAGTAGACGGTCAAAGGGGTAAGGGTACGTATAAAAAAGCGATTGAGGCCCTGAAACAGCTTAATTCCTTGGGGTATGGCAAAGAGGAGAGCGGACTTGAGATAGACATCATGTTTAATCCGGGAGGAGCTGATATAGCCCCTGACCAGCATATGCTTGAAAAAACATACAGGGAAAAACTCAGAGAAATGCATGGGGTCACATTTAACCATCTTATTGCGCTTGGCAATATGCCCATCGGCAGGCTGGGAAGCAGACTATCTGCTGAAGAAAAGCAGAACTATATACATGAACTTGAAAAGAATTTTAATCCCGATACGGTCAAGAATGTGATGTGCAGACATTTGGTGAGTATATCGCCTGACGGCATCATTTATGATTGTGACTTCTGGCAGGCGCTTAAACTGTCTGTTAAAAGCAGGGATGCCGGTGATCTGGCCAGCTTTGATTACCTTGTCCTGAGCGGCAGGGAGATTTTAACGGGACCCCTCTGTTTTATGTGCACAGCCGGGGCAGGCGCAAGCTGCAGTGGTGCGTTAACATAGATTTATGTAATTTGATGATACATGCAATTTCTGATGACGAGCTGTTTAAAAGCAGGGGACAGAAAAAGAGATTTTCAGAAATGATCATGTCAGGGGGGTATTGCTGGGTCTCTACATTTTCAAGATATATCCTGTTTGCATTGACCCGCTGACCCCTCCTTGTTTATGAGTAGACCACATGATTCATTGTTTAATAAAGATCAATATAATCGATTCGTTATAAACATATAATTATTGTATTCTGGTATGTTCCTGAGAATCTGCAGGATAAAACGATGTGTATTAGAAGGTCATGATGATAGACCCTGGATACTGAAGCTGAGGTCTCAGGTATACTAAAACAGGGTGCCTGATGAACGGAACGGACGAAAATAAATTCAGCGGTGACTCAGGATATGAGACGTTCCTTTCTCAGTGGAACCGCCGTTCAGCAGGTGAGCGATTGCTGCTCGATGAGGGACCCATGACAATTATTATTGTTCTTGTAGTGCTTGTTTTGTGGGGAGTCGAGCTTTTTGCAAACATGCGTTCTGGTGTTCAGGGATGGTCGGCGGTCTTCCATTTAGTCGTTATCGGCTCGCTGGAGGTCTTCATCGCCGGATACCTTGTCCGTGCAGTGGTCAGGAAAGCCTATCTCCGCTTTAAGCTCTCACAAATTAGGTCGAGATGTTATCAAGAATAATCCTCCTTTCTTTTCGCTTCGTACTCATTCTGCACCTTATGTTCATACGTGATAGTTGTGAGTGTATCCATTTTGTTATGATGTTATTTAGGGTAACAACAATATGAGAACAGAACCCATAGAACCGGGGCCCGAGCAGGAATCGGTATGGGATTATCCACGGCCACCACGCAGTGAAAGTTCTTCGGGGCATGTCAAGGTGACATTCAATAACGTTGTTCTTGCAGATACGCATACGGCCAGACGGGTACTTGATACAAGCCATCAGCCGGTTTTTTATATTCCTCCCCGGGATATTGAAATGCATTATCTTGAGAACAGTCTTCTGACAACGTACTGTGAGATCTAAGGGTTTACACACTACTATTCAGTTGTGGTAAATGAAAAAGAAAAATGCTGTATGATATTATCCTGATCCAACGACTGACTTTTTGGCACTCAAGGACCATGTTGCTTTTACCCAGGCCGCATGGATGCCTGTGAGGTAAATGGAGAGATA
>CP070632.1:3151706-3153524 GCA_020356065.1 Nitrospiraceae bacterium | reverse complement strand
CCCTCATCAGTGAAGATCTTTGAGAGGAGCTCGTACACAACATCGTCGGGTACATCCTTGTTTGCAACCCACAGTGTTGAATCAAAGAATGAAGGGGTGTCAACATCAACCCCTTTGTATGTGCCTGCAGGGATGTTGAGTTTTCCAAAGTAGGGATATTTCTTGAAATAACCGGCCTCCTCAGCGTCCTTACCAACATTGATCAGATCTATGTCGTTTGTCTGAGCTGCCATGATGACCGCCCCGCTCGGAAATGCAGTAAACAGCCAGAATGCGTCCAGCTGGTTATTTCCAAAGGCCTGTGCTGCATCATTGTAACCCATTGCATTCCGCTCGATCTTGTCCCAGACTCCCATGTGGGTAAAGAACATCTCGCAGTTTGCAAATGCGCCTGAGCCTGCGTTACCGACACCGACCTTCTTCCCGACTAGGTCCTTTGTGCTCTTGATTCCTGAACCTTTTTTTACTACAAGCTGGGCAGGTGCCCCGTACAAATAGGCTACTGCCATTACATTTTCATACTTCTTTGTATCATTTTTCATCATGCCGTTTCTTCCCAGATACACATGTCCTGAATAGACAACGGAAAAGTCGTGCTTGCCTGTATCAACTTTTCTGAGATTTTCAACAGAACCTGCTGATGACTGGGCCTTTACCGCAAAGCCCTCTATATCTTTTACAGGCCCATATGTCTGAATGGCATTGGCAACAACCTGGAATGTACCCCCGGCAGGTCCTCCGCCAAAGACAATCCTCTTCTTGGCAGGTGTATCAGTCGGTAATGCAAATGCCATCACCGCAAAGATGATGCAGACCGAAATGACCAGATATATGTTTTTTCTCATACGTCTTTCCCTCCCTTTTTATGTATGCCCTTTTTCCTGTAAAGAGCACTTTCTGGGGTTATGGTTTTGGTTTCATTCAACGGCTCGTTTATTAATACATTCCTCCTTTCCATTAAAAAAAATATGCACAGCCAAAGACTGTTTGTTAAAGTCAGGGTATACAGCCATTATCTCAATTTTTTACATTCATCCTCCCGGATGATTGCGGAATGAATTTTGCCGTTGCAACCGTCCCCGGCCATACACACTCATAGTTATCATTGAGAGCCTGAAGAACCATTGTGGGAAAACTGTTCTGACGTTTAAAATTTCCATATGATTTGAAGTTCACAGGGCCGAACGCAGTTTTCATATCGGTCTTATCCAGCGCCCTGCGTATATCATCAGGACCCAATGATTCAGCCCGTCTCAACGCATCTGCTGCTACGCGCAGGACTGAGTAGGCCTCTGCTCCGTGATAGTCCGGCTCTGTGCCATACGTCCTGACATAATCATCATAATATGCCTGTGTTCCGGGATAGGGAAGTTGACGTGTCCAGAGCGTTGCAGTCAAAAGATTATCGGCAGCAGCTCCTGCCATTTCAATGAATCTGGGGGAGGTAAACCCTCCTGCAGCACCTATAAGTAGTGAATTGATATGAAGATCACGGATTTCTTTTACTATGGTTACCGCATCATTGAGATAGGAAACCATGTAGATCACATCAGGTGAATCACCCTTAAGCGGAGCCAGCAGCTTATGGTAATATTCCTGACTGGTTCTTTCCTTGTGATAGGGGATGATCTTCAGTATTTCGATATCATGTTCCCTGCAGAACCACATCATCCTCAAGGCGCCGCCTGTTCCATAGGGACTGTTTTCATAAATGATCGATATGGATGCTGGCTTGATCTTCTTTAAAAGCAGCTCTTCCACGCCTCTGGCATATTCCTGTGCTGGAGGATTCATCCTGTACACATTATTCCAGTCCTG
>CP070632.1:3149536-3151606 GCA_020356065.1 Nitrospiraceae bacterium | reverse complement strand
TGTGAACAATTGTTCACATCAGTCTATGAAAATAGATCGTTTTCAATCAAATTAAAACAGTTGGTTATTTTTTCGCCCCTCGCTGTCAGAAAATATGATTTATCTTTATCCTGTTTAACAACCCCTGCTTGTTTCAATATTCGAGCATGAAAAACAACCTTGGTGTGATCTTCTATTCGAAGAAACCTCACCATTTCCATAAGATGCATTTTATTGTTCTGGCGGAGCATCGTGATCATATTCCTTCTGATCTGGTGAGATAGTAATCCAAATGTAACATCAAGATCAGCTGTTGGTGCCAGAGGCTTGAATTTTGATTCCTCCAATGCCCGTCGAATAGAAACAATAAGTTTGTCTACATCGAGTGGTTTGGAAAGGTAATTGCTTGCTCCTTTTTTTGTCGCTTCAACAGCATCATCTACGGTAGCGAAACCTGTAATTATTATCACGCTCATCCATGGCTTCAGCTTTTTAATCTCAACAAGCACATCAATGCCGCTCATTTGCTGCATTACCTGATCAAGGAGAACAAGATCAAAATCAGAGGTATGAATCTTTTCAAGGGCTTCTTCCCCAGATGGGGCTGCTACAACATTAAATTTATTTGAATGCAGGAGGCGGGAGAGCAGCTTTAGCTGGTTTGCATCATCATCAACAATCAGTATTTTCTTCATAATAGCTCTCATTCTCAACAGACATTATCAAAAAAAACAGTAAGAAACTATGTCTCTATAAAAAAAACGCTAAACATATTGACATGGTGATGTGCATTAAACCAAAGACAAAAGATAATTAAATGATTCATGCAAGCTATATGCCTGATTTAACTAACTGTATAATAATAGTTTTTCAATTGGAGTTCATTTTGTATATGTCAGACTGGCAGGAAGTCGTGTCAACATGACAGCATATAAATAAATTGCAATGTAACGGCACAAAAAAAGAGGAGCGATATGCTCCCTCATGGACGTCAGCACTGAGAATGGAAAGGTTTACAATCACCCCTTATTGAATATATTCAATGATAGCCTCTTTTTTCGCATTCTTATACCACTTATCAATTATCCTTTGCTGCCTTTTCTGCAATAAAGATTTCCTGATGACATTATTCACTTCATCAAGGCCCGCATTGCCTGCCTGTCGTTTCTCAAGGATCTTCATGATGTAGTATTTATCGTTGATCAGAAAAGGTTCGAGGATATCGCCCGTCTTTCCTTCTTTTAGCTTTGGCTGTACTTCCTCTGGCAATGTACTGTAGACTGTCCATCTGAGGAGCCTTTCTATTGATGAGGTTTCATTGTTATCATTTTTAGGAACAACCTTTTTAAAATCCTCACCTTTTTTTATTTGTTTATAGAAAGAATCAGCATCGACTGCTTTATCCATAACAAGCAACTCGAGCTGTACTCTTTCAGGCCTGCTGAAGGTGTCTCTGTTTTTCTCATAGTATTCTTTCACTTCTTTATGATCTATGGTAATATTTTCAACCAGTCTGGACCTGTATTCCTCTATCAGCATTTTTTCCTTTACAGCCTCTTTGAACTCCTGTTCTGTGGCAGCATTTTGAATACCAAGGATTTCCTGGAATCTATCCTGTCCAAAGAGCTCTCTTGATTGATGAATGAATGTCTCCAGCTTCTCCGAATCTATCTTCATATTCTCGGAACGTGCCGCCATGAGGAAAAGCTTATCTATAATTTCAGATTTCGTAGCAGTTTGAAAGATCCCCTGCCATTTTCCTCGCTCCATTTTTGACGGATCAATATCTCCCTTGGCGAACAGGATCCGTCTCATGATGTCCCCCCTGGTAACCGGGTCACCATCAACCTTTACAATAACCTCATTAATATCTCCATGTCCGCGAACACCCTCAGCACTGACGAAACTACCATGTCTTATAATTAGCAGAATGACTAAAAGAATAATCATATGTGGGATTGAACAGACTTGCATCAACTTATTAAGCATCTGGACAGTGTCTCCTTCGTGTTTATTTATGCCACATAATACCATACGGCACGTTGTCATTTACAATCGATTGTAGAAAAAAGGGGAGCGGAATTCCGCTCC
>CP070632.1:3147287-3149436 GCA_020356065.1 Nitrospiraceae bacterium | reverse complement strand
TTTATGTGGACAGCTACTGCTGATTCTATATTTGATAAAATGACGAGACTTTTATCACTTATTTCCGGGACAGGACACTAGAACCTATCTCAAAATTGATTTTATAAGTAACAAACCATGAATCGTCATTCCCGACTCGATCGGGAATCCAGTCTTTTCAATATGTTCTGGATGTCCGCTTACAAACTGCGGGCATGACAAATACTGCTAAATTGATTTTGAGATAGGTTCTAATAACAAAAGGAAAGGCTGCCCATGTCTTGAAGATCTTGCCTTTTTCTCGACATTAAGGCATTTGATATTCAATTGACATTTGAGCTTTGGCATTGGTCATTTTATTACGTGTCTCAGGAAGTAATTCTGCATTAAGCTTAATTGCCTTGCTGCGGATAATTCACATAATGGTAAAATTATTAAATGCGTGCCCTTGTTTTTAATAAGACCTTAAAATACAAGAGTAATTACAAGGACCCTGTCCCCCGGAAGGGTGAGGCTCTGATAAGAATAACCCATGCCGGGATCTGTAATACTGATCTGGAAATTACAAGGGGATATATGGGGTTTCAGGGTGTCCCGGGACATGAGTTTGTAGGGGTAGTTGAGGAGTGTAAAAAAAAAGGTCTTGCTGGTAAGAGAGTTGTTGGAGAAATAAATATTAATTGCGGTACCTGCCCTGAGTGTCAGAACAATCTTGGGAACCACTGCAGGAACAGGTCAGTACTTGGTATATTAAATAAAGACGGGGTCTTTGCCGAATATTTAACGCTTCCGGTCAACAATCTTCATACACTTCCTTCGACTGTATCAGATGAAGAGGCGGTATTTATAGAGCCGCTTGCTTCAGCGTTTGAACTGCTGGAACAGATAGATATTAATTCCTCGCATAAGGTATGTGTCCTGGGCGATGGCAAGTTGGGAATGCTTGTTTCCCAGGTCCTCGCATCCACCGGTTGTGATCTGATTGTATCAGGCCATCACAGGGAAAAGCTCTCGATCCTTGACGAGATGGATATCAAAACAACAAGAAATGTTCCACTTATGCATTTTCAGTTTGATATAGTCGTTGACTGTACCGGATCAAAAACAGGTATCGAGACCGCCCTTGATATCGTTAAGCCAAAAGGAACAGTTGTCGTCAAGACAACATCAGCAAAAAAAGGAAATGTAGACCTGAATAAAGTTGTTGTGAATGAGATCACGCTTATGGGATCGCGATGCGGACCTTTCCCCCCTGCTATCAAAGCTATCAGTGAAAGACATGTTGACCTGTATCCAATGGTAAGCAGGAAATTCCCCCTTGAGGATGGGATAAAGGCATTTCAGTATGCTTCACAGAGAGGCAGTTTAAAAGTATTGATCGAAATTTAACCGGAAGAGTTGTTTTGCGATCTGCTCAGGATTTTCAGAAATGCGTCTACTACCTCAGGATCAAATTGTGATCCTTTATATGTCCGAAGCTCATTTAAGGCAAACTCCAGCCCGGGGGCAGGTCTATACGGTCTGTCCGATGTCATTGAATCAAATGAATCGGCTACATGCAGAATTTTTGCACCGAGGGGTATTCTGTCTCCGCTGAGATTTAACGGATAACCCGAACCGTCTATTTTTTCGTGGTGATGCTCTATATAAGGAATTATGTCTTTCAGCTGTTTAATATCTTTCAGAATATGAGCTCCCTGGGACGGATGCTTTTTTATTTGTATGAATTCATCTTTTGTGAGGGCACCGGGCTTGTCAAGAAGGTAGTCTGATGTTCCGATCTTTCCGATGTCATGAAGCAGCCCTGCCAGCTTGATATCCTTAATATCATCCTGGTCGATATCCATCTCCAGTGCAATTGCTTCGGCATACCGTGACACGCGTTCAGAGTGACCTTTTGTCCACGGGCTTTTTGCATCCAGAACATTGATCATGACGCGAACCAGTTTCAGGAACAGGTCTTCAAGTTCTTCATAGGATTCATTTATGTCTTCGAGCATGTTAAAGAACGCATCTTTACCATTCTTTGCCTTCAATTCCCTGTTTTTCATTTCTGATATTGAAGAGGCATACACTTCAAGAAGATCCCTGTTGCTTTCTCTGGTTATGTCGATTGCGGAGTAAATAACACCGACAATATCACCATGCAGATGAATCGGTGATATTTTAA
>CP070632.1:3144836-3147187 GCA_020356065.1 Nitrospiraceae bacterium | reverse complement strand
AAAATTATTGCTGTAAAAATATATTCTCTGTTAATATTATGGCGAACTCAGGATTCATTTACATTCCTGCTTTAAACATTCATATCCGGCCACACTCCAGGGAGAGCAATACGTTTGGATCTGTTAACAACTCTTAAAAGCAAACGGGAAGAATATTATCAGTTAAATCTGATCATATTCATACTTAAATTAATGAGTGCTGTCCTGGCCGGATTTGTGGTCTGCCGCGTTCTGTTTCTGCTTATGAATATGAATCTTTTCGACTGGATCGCTCCAAAGGAGTATGTATCAATACTCTTTTATGGATTAAGATTTGATCTTGTCAGCATAGCCTATATCAATCTGGCACTTGTCATATTGATTATGCTCCCGTTGCCTCTATTGCATTCAACGATGACAAGAAAGCTGCTCTTCTTCCTGTTTCTGTTAACAAATGGAACAGCAGTTTTCGTAAATATCACTGATATTATCTACTACCGCTTTACTTTAAAGAGATCAACAAGTGATTTCCTGGACATGCTCGTTATGGGAGGTGATGTGGCAACTCTTGTCCCTCAGTTTATACATGACTACTGGTATGTCGGACTCATCAGTGTCCTGATTCTTCTGCCCCTTGCTGTAATTTTTTTAAGAATGAAACCGCCCAGGTTCCCCGGGCACACATCGTTCTCCTTTTATGTACATCAATGCGTCTGGCTTCTTCTGGTTATTGCCCTGTCAGTTGTTGCCATAAGAGGCGGGGTGCAGTCCAAACCCATAAGTATATTAACGGCGAGCAGGGTGTCCGGGGCCCGCAACGTACCACTTGTGATCAATACCCCTTTTTCAATAATACGGACCATTGGAAAAAACTATCTGGTGGAGCTGGACTATTTCTCATTTCAGGAGTTGTCCACCATTTTTTCTCCCATTCATGATTACTCAAACAGAAATGCTCCTTTTAAGCATATGAACGTCGTTATTATTATCATGGAAAGCTTCGGTAAGGAATATATGGGACCTCCGTATGGAAATGAAGGATTTACCCCGTTTCTTGATTCACTGGCAGACAGGGGACTTTTCTATGATCGGGCATTTGCTAACGAAAAAACCTCAATGAATGGCATCCCGGCAATACTAGCCGGTATCCCGACACTTACACAGGACCCATTTATCAGATCTGTATATGCCGGAAACGAGATTGAGGGTCTGGCGTCAATCTTAGGATCTAAAGGCTATCAAACCGCCTTTTTTCATGGGGGCAGGACAGGTACAATGAGGTTTGATACATTTTCAAAGATTGCCGGTTTTCAGCGCTATTATGGGAAGGAAGACTATCCTGACGTGTATGACTTTGACGGGCATTGGGGAATATCTGATGAACCTTTTTTTCAGTACTTCGTGCAGGAAATAGGAAAGATGAAACATCCCTTCTTTGCATCCATATTGTCACTCTCCTCTCATCACCCCTACCAGTTGCCTGAAAAATATATCAATGATTTTCCGGAAGGGAAGCACCCGATTGTGAAAACAATAAAATATGCGGACCATGCTCTTGAGCAATTTTTCAACACAGCAAAAAAAATGGACTGGTTTCAACATACCCTGTTTGTCATTACGGCAGACCATACAGCAGTCGCGTTTCATCCATTTTACCGTTCAAGAGTGGGTAATTATTCAATCCCGATTATTTTATACAGTCCGTCTGATCCTGAACTTTCAGGAACAGACCGCCGTACTGCCCAGCAGCTGGATATTATGCCCACTGTGCTTGACTATCTGAATTATGATAAGCCATTCTTCTCAGTTGGCATGAGCATGTTGAGCAATGCACATTCTTTCTACTCTATAAGCATGAGGGAAAACACATATCAGCTGATCCATGACCGCTATGCCCTTCACTATAATACGTTTGAAAGCATAGCATTTTATGATTATGAACATGATATAAAACTTGAAAAAAATCTTATCGATTATCAGAACCCTGAAGGGCTGCGTGATACGGAAAGACTTGGCAGGGCAGTTCTTCAGACATATCATCATGCATTGATCAACAACCTTATGACCGCCTCGAGATGGGAGAAAAACGATAATAGGCAGACATCTGTAGCTGAACGGTATTGAATGGTGGGCGTGAGAGGACTCGAACCTCCACGGGTTACCCCACTAGATCCTAAGTCTAGCACGTCTGCCAATTCCGCCACACGCCCGTATATATTTGTAAGCCTCAGGTATTACACGTTACAGAACCGGAGTCGCAGTTAAAACCTGAGAATGATTTTACAGGATGGTTAATATTTTTGTCTAATTGTTCTGGAGAAAGGGCCACAGGTTATGGGTTATTGGGAAGAGGTGCCCCATGACCAATGACC
>CP070632.1:3142070-3144736 GCA_020356065.1 Nitrospiraceae bacterium | reverse complement strand
TTGCCTATTATGGCAATTATAAAAACTTGCCATATTGGCACTTGCTTTGTCATAATTGCATTGAAAAATGAGAAACTGTAAATAAGTATAACACAATAATTGAGAAATTGAAAGAAATACTATAATTGTCTGGTCAAAATTATTTATTGATTTATGACGACAAACTGACAATCAAGATGGATTTATCATCTAACCTCTCGGTTTTGCAAGTATTTCCAGTACCTTGAGATCAAAGAAACGCTTTGATGCTGCAGCTCTTAAGACAGCTACTGCATCAGCACCATACCCTGTGCCTGCAACGGTAACAATCTCCTCACTTTCAGGAATGAGACCTGCATCAGTTGCCATCATTGTCATTTCGCAGCAGACCTTTATACCCTCACCAAACAGTCTGAGTGTCTGGGCAACAAGCAGAGTAGGGTATACCCCGCTGAACTGTTTTGCCATTGCCGTCTCCAGAGAATGGGTGATCATGGTGCCGGTGTAGATCCGGCCGCCAGCCGAGACGATTCTCTTTCGGGCCTCATCAGTCAGTTCAATTGTATTGGGTTCCTTAAATCCAAATGAATGTGTCACGACTACCAGGTTAATATTCATGTCCTTTAACCTCTCAGCAAATAAGACACCGGTATCGCCATTCGTCGATGCAACAACAACATGTTTATAAGTATATTCATCTATCGCCTTTAATACTATGCTAAGACACTCGTCTGTATTTGCCTTGCCGGGTTTGTCAAAGTATGTAATAGTTTTTTGCATGATTTGGAACCTTCCTTAAATAAAGTTAATCGTTATTCGTTATTTGTGCGTAGAATAAAAAAATGCTCTTCAATTATAACACCATCCGACGGACTGTGTTACAATTCAGAGGATAATTGTAAGCACTTTAGAAATAACCTGTTACCATTAACTATATAACATTACAGAACACCGATGAATTTTTCTGAATTCGTGAAAATTGTTGAAAAGCTGAGGGGTCCTGATGGCTGTCCATGGGACAGGGAACAGACCAGGGAAACGCTCAAACCATATCTTGTTGAGGAGTTTTATGAGCTTATAGATGCACTTGACAGTAATGACACTGAAGAGATGAAAGAGGAGCTGGGTGACCTTCTCTTTCAGATAGTTCTTCAGAGTCAGCTTTCAAAAGAAGAAGGAACGTTTAATATTGATGACATAGTAGCAGGTATCTCAGAAAAAATGATTTCTAGGCACCCTCATGTTTTTGGCGACAGAAAAATGTTGTCATCTGAAGAAAGACGGGAATGGTGGAATAATAGCAAGAAGAAAGAAGGCAAGAACTACGAATCCGCCATGGACGGCGTTCCAAATGCCTTACCGGCATTGATCAGAGCGCAGAAACTTCAGATGAATGCTACAAAGGTCGGGTTTGACTGGGACAATATAGATGATGTTTTCAAGAAACTTGAGGAGGAGATCACTGAGCTTAAGGAAGCGTTAAACCGAAAAGACCAGTCTGAAATCGAACATGAACTTGGAGACATCTTTTTCGTGCTTGTGAGGATTGCCAATTTTGTAAATGTAAACCCGGAGGACGCCTTGAGAAAAACAATCAGGAAGTTCATACAGAGATTTCATTATATGGAATCCGAAGCACAAAAACAGGGCAGGGTGCTGTCAGATTTGCGTCTTGAAGAAATGGAAGTGTTGTGGAATGAGGCGAAGAGGGGGGTGAGTTAATAAACTGTCTGTGAATCCTGATTAAGCTTCTCATCCACAAACGCCATAAATTCCTTATCAAATCTTTCTGCATTAAATAACTTGGAATGATCTCGTATCGTATCAGGATCAAAAGTGTCTTTTGAGTCCTCAAAGCGGTGGATGAGTTCTGAAAGACCTGTTACAGACTGATCATTAAATAACATACCGGTTTTTCCATCAGTTACAGTTTCTAACGCCCCACCTTTACCGTAAGCCAGAACCGGTTTTCCAGATGCCATAGCCTCAACCGGAGTAATACCAAAGTCCTCTTCACCGGGAAAAATAAAAGCCCGGCATTGGGAATAGTGATCTTTTATAACATTAAAAGGCTGACGGCCTAAAAGCTTGATTGTGGGACCGGCAATCGAATTTAGATATTTGAATTGCGGACCATCTCCGATAATTACCAGGTTCTTTTTTAACGTATTAAAGGTTTTTACAGCGATTTCAGTTTTCTTATAAGAAACAAGCTGGCCTACCATAAGATAGAAATCCTCATGTTTGTTTGATAGTACAAAATCCTCAATATTCACAGGAGGATAAATAACGGTCGAATCACGTCTGTAATGTTTCTTGATCCTGTTTGCGACATTTTGTGAGTTTGCTATAAAGTGATCTACCCTGAAAGATGATGCAAGGTCCCATTGCCTTATATAATTCATGAAGATGGGGATGAAAAACTTCTTCAGCTTTCCGACACCGGCTAAATAATCATGATAAAGATCCCATGCATAGCGCATTGGAGTATGACAATAGCATATATGACAGGTTTCGGGTCTTGTAATGACACCTTTGGCAATTCCGGATTCACTGCTGATTACCAGGTCATAACCGGTTAAATCAAATTGCTCTATTGCTGTGGGAAATAGAGGAAGCAGACTTTGATAAATTATTGAGGAAAAGGGAATCTTTTGTAAAAATGACGTGTAAATATTATGCTTTTT
>CP070632.1:3139074-3141970 GCA_020356065.1 Nitrospiraceae bacterium | reverse complement strand
GATGAACGGATTTCTTGACCGGGAATTGGTCATGAACCCATTTTCACATGTGCAGTTGACAGACGGCATGAAAAGGGGTTCACCTGACATGCATTCAGAGAAAATAAACCTGAGGACCATTTATAAAAGAGATGTGCCGGTATCAGTCTCATTTCTCTGTATATTTCCAAAAGATGTATTTATCTCTGCTCCTGAAAGAATAAATCTTCTCATTTCTTCAAAAGGAAATCCGGTCCAGCTTTCATGGAAACAATAATGCCCTTATATTTTTTATTGCGACAGGTATATTTTCATAGTAAAATATTCAAATAAAGAATATAAGGTATAAATAAAAATCCTTTGGGACATTCATCGATGATTAAAACGAATTTTTTGAAAACTGTGATGATCATCTCGCTCCTCGCTATTCTTGTAATGCCGCTCTATTTCTTTTTATATCTGCAGCCGGCTGTTACCGGGATCCTTACTAACTTTACTGAACAGGAAGCAATCCGTATCACCGAACATCTGACAGCATCGCACTTACAGGGAATTACTCACCTTCACAAGGGAAACCTGCCGGGTTCATTTGTAGACGAAACAGAAGAAATACAACGTGATTTAGAGCTGGAAAAAATAAAACTTTTTTCATCAGGAGGAGAAATTATCTATTCCTCAGACGCCAGTGACATTGGAAAAATCAATAAGATGGAGTATTTCCATACCATTGTCGCGCGGGGAAAGACATATGCAAAGATTATCAAAAAGAATGAAAAAACCCTGGAAGATCGTATTGTTCAGTCTGATGTTGTGGAAACATATGTCCCGATTATGAATGCGGGAAGATTTATCGGTGCACTTGAAATTTATGATGATGTAACATGGAAACATGCGAGTATCAGAGCGCTTTTGCTGAGGTCAACAGCTACAATATTTACTTTATCATTTATACTGCTGTGCGCATTGATTTTTAGTATCTATCATGGTGAACGGTCACTCCGCAGGATTATTGTAATCGAAGAAGATCTGATGAAATATAAAACCCATCTCGAGCAGCTGGTGAACGAGCGCACAGATGAACTGCGGGTCTTAAATGAACAGCTTGAGGATGATATTGCATTGCGTAAAAAGGCAGAGGCATCTCTGCAAAAAAGTGAGGAGCGATATCGATCGCTCATTGAGTCTTCAGATGATTCAGTATACCTGATAGACAGAGACTGCAACTATCTCTATATGAATCAAAAACATCTTGAGAGAATGGGCTTGAGCAATAATGAATATGAGGGAAAGAACTATAGAGAACTTCACTCCCGGGAAGAAGCAGATACATTTGCTGAACATATCAAAAAGGTTTTTGCTACAGGCGACTCGCTTAAGCTTGAATATCAGAGTTTGAGAGACAACTCGTATTTTCTGAAAACAATAAGCCCTGTAGTGGGCAATGATGGGCGGATCATTGCAGCAACGATAATGTCAAAGGATATTACCGCTCAGAAAGAGATAGCTGAGAAACTGCGGGCATTGTCAATTACCGATGAGCTTACTGGGATATATAACCGCCGGGGGTTTTATACTCTGGTAACGCAGCAGATAAAGGTGGCTAACCGAATGAACCGCAGGGCCTTGTTATTAGAGGCGGACCTGGACGATCTGAAGACTATTAATGACACCTATGGCCATAAGGTCGGTGATGCTGCCCTTAAAGAAATCGCCGGTCTGCTTAAGGACACCTTTCGTGAAACCGATATCATTGCGAGAATCGGCGGAGATGAGTTCATCGTATTTCAGCTGGAGAACGAAGGAACCGGGCCTGCAAAACTGATCGCACGGATGCAGGAGAAACTGTTGGCCCGGAACGCGGATAAATCAGTGAAGTATCAGTTATCATTAAGTATGGGTGCAGTTTATTATGACCCTGACGCTCCCCGTTCAGTAGATGAACTCCTTGTTTCCGCAGACAGATTAATGTACGATCAAAAGAGGGCTAAACATCATTCCTGAACGTATCTGAAGTATTCTCATTTCCCTCATTCTTCTATAATAATGCCACTGATTTCATATGCTGTGCTGTCATGATAGAATAAAACATGAATAGGGATATGAACTCAAGGGCGCTTAAAATTAATCTGGAAAAATCACGAGTGGATGTAAAGATAAGCGAAAAGTATCTCCCCATCCAGGACGTGATGGGAAAATACTTTGGCCTTCAGGAGGGACTGAACACTTTTTTAAAAGAACTCAGCCATCCGTATAAGAACTGGGAGTTTATTGTCAATGAGGCCCGAAAGTATTCCCTGAGCAATTTCCATGACCTGAAGGTACATGCAAAAGGGCCTGATGCTGTAAGGCTCTACGTTGAGATTTATCTTGAAGCCCTTGAAAAGGCCGGTAGTCGCGATGTTAAATCTGATGCCTTTAAAAACCTTTATCTTTTAGTACAGAAAATGCTGCAAGAGAGTAACACTGCCTTAAGCAGGTTTATGCCGGCGATAGATGATGCATTACAGGGGATTGCCAGCAGTGAACCGAATACGTTTTCATTAATTGCCAGCAACTATTACCAGCTGAACAGACTGGCTGAGAGTCTGTCAAAGGCTGTTCCGCCGGGAACGGACTTCAGGTTGGTGAATTCCCTGTTATCCAGATACTACAGCCACACGTACTCATACTGGCTGTCTGAAGATGATCCACGTACGTGGTTTGAACATGAGATCAGCAGCAGTTTATCAGAGGAGCTTAATAAAATCTTTGATCCAATATCACACTCAGGGATGCACGAATATGAGAACAAACTGAATGATATCTCTGTAAGCAATGATATTCGATCTCCTGAAATGCTGCGACGGCTTCTGGAACTGAAGGGGTATGGAGATATTGTGAGGATGTATCGAAATATTCCTGAAAAAATATCTGATCT
>CP070632.1:3135714-3138974 GCA_020356065.1 Nitrospiraceae bacterium | reverse complement strand
ATCTCATGAATCCCTCAATTCAGAGGGGAGGGTAATTCAGACTCTGGAAATATTTAGGGGCTTATTTATTAGCCTTTGCCCTTTTCTTTACTGTTTTCTTTTTAGCTTTGGAAGAGGGTTTTTTTGTGATTTTTTGGGTCACTTTCTTTACTTTTTTCCCGGCTGTCTTTTTTACGGCTTTCTTTACCGTCTTTTTTACAACTTTCTTGGCTGTCTTTTTGGTAATTTTTTTAGCTGCCTTTTTAACCACTTCTTTTTTTGTCTTTTTTACGGCTTTCTTGGCTGTCTTTTTGGCAGTCTTTTTTGCCTTCTTTTTAGCAGCTTTTTTCTTTGGGGCTTTTGGTTTTTCGGGTTTTTCCAGTTTTTCCTTTAAGGCCTTGGGAAGGGAGCTTTCCAGTATTGTCCTCAGTTCAATAGCATTTTTCGGGGCATATGCAAATGCATCGTTGTTGAAATAGTAGTATACGTCCTTACCCTGCTTAAGATACTCCTTTATCTGTTTTGCGTCATGTTTCAGCTGTTCCGGAGTGTAGTTTGTGGAATAATTACCACCCTCTCCATGTCTTCTTATATAAACAAAATCAGCAGTTATAGGTACCTCATTAATAAATTCAGGCCAGTCTGCCATACATATCGCTATATTTGCTGATGAAAGGAGTTTACAAACCCTTTTGGAAAGCCAGCTTTTGTGCCTGAATTCAAAGACATGACGGACAGGATATGTCTTCAGGATTTCGACAAAATCCTCAAGGTTTTTGATATTTAATCTTAAATTAGGGGGCAGCTGCCAGAGGATAACATCCAGTTTCTCCATAAGAGGGGCTGTAACATTAAAAAACGTCGATAAAGGCAGTTCAACATCTTTCAGTTTTTTTACATGAGAGATAAAGCGACTGCCTTTCAGGCAGAAGGTAAAATCCGGAGGTGTCTCTTTATACCATCTTTCAAATGCCTCCTTTTTCAGCAGCCTGTAAAAGGTGACATTGAGTTCAACCGAGTTGAACTTTTCCTGGTAAAATGAGAGCCATTTCTTATGTGGAAGGTCCTCAGGATAAAAGGCTCCTTTCCATGATTCGTATAAAAATCCGCTACATCCGATCCTGTACTTGGGCATTTCACCATAGAGTATACACGGAAAGTAAAAAAAATAAAATAGAAAATAATAAAAATAATGTTAATAAACATATTGGGAACCACTCGGATAATAAGAAAAAAATCTTATTTTCTCAACTACCGACTGAAGATCATTTGATGCTTTGTGTTAACTTCCTGAAATCAAAGAATAATTCCCCCACCTAACACGATGTCATCCCTGTAGAACACCGCACTCTGCCCCGGAGCAGGGGCCCACTGGGGCTCGTCAAATTCAACCAGTACATTCTCACCTTCCAGGGTTACCGTTGCCATCACTTCATGCATGGTTGAACGGATTTTGACACCAGCTCGTTCCGGAGATACCGGAAACTCAGCGGCAATCCAGTTCAGATCTGTCACTTGTATTTTTTTTCGTGTTGCATCATCTCTTGATCCGACAACGATAGTATTGCTCTCACGATGAATGTCAGCCACATAGCGGGGCACAGGAGATGAGATACCCAAGCCCTTCCTCTGTCCTATGGTATAAAATGCTATCCCTTTGTGCTCGCCCAGGACTTTTCCATCCATATCAACAATCTGACCCGCTTTTACTGCGTCGGGAGAATGCCCTTTGATATAGTCTGTATAATTATCATCTCCTACAAAACATATCTCCTGGCTCTCAGGTCTGGTAGCTGTAGCCAGTCCTGTTTCTTCTGCGATTGACCTGGTCCTGTCCTTTGTAAATTCACCAACAGGGAAAATCGTTTTTGAAAGTTCATCCTGGCTCATGACATACAGTACATATGACTGGTCCTTCTTATGGTCAATTCCTTTTTTTAATAAAAACCGTTGCTCACCGTTTCTCGCTCGTTGCTCGGTGACTCGCGCGTAATGCCCTGTAGCAATGCAGTCTGCTCCCAGCTCTGAAGCTTTTTTCAAAAGGGAATCGAACTTAATGTACTTATTGCATAAGATACAGGGATTAGGTGTTGTACCTTTTACATACGATTCACAGAAACTCTCTATCACGTGAGTGTAAAAAGTATCTCTTACATCAACGGTATAATGCTCTATTCCGATCTGCCGGGCCACAGATTGTGCCAGATTAATGGTTTCAACAGAACAGCAGAGGCTGGAAGATGCAAGGTCTCTCTTATCCCACAGTTCAAAACTCAGACCAATAACATCATGTCCCTCTTTTTTCAGGAGGTAGGCGACAACTGATGAGTCCACTCCTCCGCTCATTGCAACAATTACTTTCAAGGCCCGCCCCCGCCATTTTCAAATGTGATCAGCACCTTCAACGATTCTCCAGCTGATGCTACCTTCCGGTAAGCTTTTGCAGTCTCCTCAATATTATATCTGTGGGTAACGAGTTTCTCTGCACTGACAATACCCTGGTCAATCAGACCGAAGGCTTCTCTTGTATCATCAGGACCGCAGGAATATGCCGGAACAAGACGTATATCTTTAAAGTACATGTCATTGGCATTAAGGGTAAGCGCTTCATCCGGTCGTAAAGGAGTAAACATCACAACTGTGCCTCCCGGTGCTGCACACTGAAATCCATTATGTACCGCCTCCACACTGTTCGGCCCGGCAATTACAATATCTGCACCCTTACCGTTTGTCATGGACATGATCGTTTCCTGTATAGATTCTTTATCTACATTAATAACAGCAGATGCCCCAGCCTCCATGGCCTTATCCAATCTGAAATCATTCATGTCAGCGCCTATTACTTTTTCTGCGCCATAATGAGGAGCGAGAAGAATATGAAGAATGCCCATCACTCCCAGACCGATAACAAGCACTGTATCGCCTTTCTTTATTGCCGACCGTCTGAAGGATTTAACAACACATGCTGTGGGCTCAACAAGGGTCCCGTCTTCATAACTCATGCTATCAGAAAGTTTAAGAGTGTCATTCTTTAATATTCCTTCAGGTATACGCAGGTATTCCGATATACCCCCCGGAATGATCCCGGACCTGCGCCACTGACTGCATTGAACGTAATCCCCTCTCCTGCAGAACACACAGTTCATGCAGGGAGCATGATGGTGAATAAATACCCTGTTGCCTGCTTTAAAAAAATCCACATTTATTCCGGTCCTGACAATTTCTCCTGAAGGTTCATGGCCCAGCACGAGAGGGGCCTTATTCTCGATATACCAGGGCAT
>CP070632.1:3132318-3135614 GCA_020356065.1 Nitrospiraceae bacterium | reverse complement strand
GTCGTGAGACAGTTCGGTCCCTATCTGTTGTGGGCGCTGGAGACTTGAGAGGAGCTGTCCTTAGTACGAGAGGACCGGGATGGACGAACCTCTGGTGTGCAGGTTGTCATGCCAATGGCAATGCCTGGTAGCTATGTTCGGATGGGATAACCGCTGAAAGCATCTAAGCGGGAAGCCCACCTCAAGATTAGGTCTCCCTTGTTTTGCTTCGGCAAAACGCTAAAGGTCGGTGGTAGACTACCACGTTGATAGGCTGGGTGTGTAAGTGCGGCGACGTATTTAGCTAACCAGTACTAATTGACCGTGAGCCTTGACCCCCTTACTCAGAGTCTTACAGATGAATTTTATAAAAGAGGAAGTCTTTCTTAAAGACTTCCTCTTTTATGATTTGATAAAATTCGATGGCCTGAAATTTGTATTTCAGACATACAAAGTCCTCAGATTCCCAAATAAAGCTTTTTTGATTTTTTCAGAAATGAATTAAGATGCTCTCTGAACCTATTATTTTTAGCGCACTGAGTCTGATCAACATTTATATCATCAAAAGTATATTGAACAGAGGTTCAACATCCTGGAGAGGTTCATCCCTTGATGCGGGTTCTGGGTCTGCCGGGCTGCTTGACATTCATTGAAGGAAAATGAAATAAGCTCGTCTATAAAATTAGTATTAGTTCCTGGACAGCCCAGTTTCTAGTTGAGGTTTGTCACATAATCAGAACATACCTGCTTGCCTTTAATAGAATAATCTCCCCATGACTGATGAGGTATTGCTTTGCCAGTGACAGGACCTTCAATGCGATCATTGTGACCTGTGACCTGGCCGACTCCGGTGCCACAGTCCCACGTTTCAATATTCAGGCACTGTAGTCAATAACACGGTCGGATTCACTATTTAATATAATTGTCATATTTCCCCCGTAGGAAGTCCCGGGTTGGTCCTCATCCCAGCTACCAATGTATGTCCTGTATTGCCCTTGATTCGATAAACTGAGAGGTCCTTTCCAGAACATAAAGCCTTCTCCAGTCCTGAATACCCATGTTTCACGTTTTGTATGTCTGATCAAATTTCTTGAGAATGATTTCTCCCCAGTGAGTTTGGGCGGACTAATACATTGCCGCCATACGATCCTATCGCAAGCACGGCTAAAAAAACTGATATGATAAAACTGTTCGTAAAAGCCGTGCTCCCAAAAATAAAGGTCGCTTCCTGAAAACGCTGAGCTCCATCTGCAGCGAAGCAATGCCTGCAAAGAAGACACTCAGAAAAATTTTGAAAACGTCCATATTTTCCTTTCTCGACTCCATATGTTCATCCCCTTTGACATAAAAAAATGTCGTTTATAATGATGATGTTTTCCAGTTCTTCAACGATATTTTCATTTTGCATATCAGACTGCTGTGATTTTTCTGTATTTGAAATGGAGGGTCGCTCGCTGATCAGGTGCAACATATCCAGTGCATGGTGACCTCCTCAATAGAGGCAGCATGCTCATCAGCTTTACAGTGAATGACGGTTGCGGCATCCCCGGGCTGCAGGACACGACCAGAGGCTGAAGATGACCGTGGCTGTTTCTCCATGTAAAACAACATGCCGAACCCGTTACAATACTGGACTTAGCATTTATTCCGCAAAGATTATTCACAAGGATAATAAGTTGCCTGAAGGCGTTCCTGCTGTCCTGACCGGTGATGGTATGGTTGATGCTCCTCATAAAGGAATTGTATCAGAAAAAAAGGTGTGCTACTACTGTTTGTGGCTGTTAATAAGCTTCGATGTTTCCATTCCTTACACCCTCCATAATTACGGGCAAAATGTAACGGCCCTTTAGACCGTCTGCTGAAAATTAAGTGGAAATTCATGAGAAATGGGAAGGACAATTTCTCTCTTGCTTTCTGAATAGAATTGACGCTAAGTGTATAACTATTACTGATTTAAAGAAATCTCAGAAAATGAAACATGTCATATTGGCAATCTGAAACTTATGGGCTTTATATGAGTCATTGTCAAAGTCAGACCTGTCCCTTGAACGAATGTCACTGACCTGAAATCGATCTGTTCAGGATGATGTTTGATATGTGGCTGGTATGTTCTTCATACCTGAGTTAAAAGGCCCCCCTGTCCAGTGTCCTGTACTGAATTGCCTCGGATATGTGCTCAGCGCTTATCTTTTCTGTCCCTTCCAGGTCTGCTATGGTCCTGCCGACTTTTAATATCCTTGTATAAGCCCTTGCTGACAGTCCAAGTTTTTGCATGGCTGTCTCGAGTAGTTTCTGGGCGTCCGCTATCAGGACACAGTGTTTTTTAATATGTCTTGATCTCATGTTGGCATTGGAATAAAAACTGTCTTTCCTGAACCGTTCAACCTGAATCATGCGGGCTGACCTCAGACGGTTACGAATCTCCATCGATGGCTCACCGCAATATTTGTTGGAGAGGTCCTTGTATGGCACCGCCGGCACCTCAACATGAATGTCTATTCTGTCCAGGAGCAGCCCTGATACCCTCTGCCGGTAACGGTGGATCTGTGAGGGTGAACATACACACTGATGCTTTGCGTCCCCGAGGTACCCGCAAGGACACGGGTTCATGGCACATACGAGCATTATGGATGCAGGGTAGGTGATTGAACTCAATGCGCGTGAAATTGTGACAAACCCGTCCTCAAGGGGCTGCCTGAGGACCTCTAGTACATTTCTCTTAAACTCCGGAAGCTCATCCAGAAATAATACCCCGTTATGGGCAAGGCTTACTTCCCCCGGCTTCGGGTACTGACCTCCTCCTACCATGGCAGCATCTGACAGAGTATGGTGCGGTGCTCGGAACGGGCGGGTAGCGATCAGGGGTTGTCCATGATTGAGAAGACCCACAGCGCTGTGAATCCGTGTTGTCTGAAGCGCTTCTTCAAAGGTAATCTCGGGCAGAATTGTCGGAACTATATTTAATTAAATTTGGAAGAAAATTCTTGCTTTCAAGATAGCTAATAATGCTCATTATCTTTTTTGGATTATAAGAACATTGTAAACTCATATATGCTGTTCTGCTGTTTGTTGCACTCAACTCATAATTAGGCATAAGTACAATATGTCCTCCATCCTCAGGTGCAATAAAGGTTCTAATTATATTTTTTTTCTCTTTATCTGATAAATTGCTAAGGCACTTATTAATAGTATTTCTATATTGAGTAAAATCTAATGGGGGGACTACCCCCGGAAAATTGTGCCAAGCGTAGTTAGAGTGTAGAATAAAAAACACTCAAAAGGAGGCACAAATGAAGAAGCGATTCACCGAGGAGCAG
>CP070632.1:3128810-3132218 GCA_020356065.1 Nitrospiraceae bacterium | reverse complement strand
CCTTGGAAGAGTTATATTTTCGGTAACATCATTTATGAGTCAACGAAGTCTCAGAAATTCAGGTTGGGTAACATTTAATGTGAGGCAATTCGCCGTCTCTCATACTATTGACAATTATCAGTGCCCCTGATAAACTTATTTAGCTGTACGTAAGAGATTGGAATAATGCTATAAATTGGCATTATGCATGGATACGGGCTCAGCTCTTCCCGGACCAGTCTTATTAAAAAAATAAGGGATGGGATAATTAACTCCACAGTACGCTCAGCTTTTTTTAAAGAAGTCCACTGCTGTTTTTCGTCGATTCACTTTTTTTTCTCTTCACCCAGACAACATAATTTATTCTGGATCGTGCTGCTGCACAGCTTCGGACGATCAACATTGTGCAGTCTTGTCACATATAATCAGTTACCGGTAAGAAACTGGATGATAGAGCCGCACGTAAAGAGTAAATCCACCGTTTTAGAAATTATCTGTATACTCATGCTGTGCGCACTCGTTATCCCCGGCCTGACGCACGCTGCATATATCTCAGGAAATTCAACAACCATTTTCAGAATGTATGATGAAAACTTTGTCAATGACAGTAAAAATCATGCCCGCATACAGGAGTTTTTCACCCTTTCCCTTGATAAATTCTCTGTCAAGGGTCTCAGTTTTTATACAAACGGCTATATCAACTTTGAGGCTGACGAAGGTTTTCGGAGTGATGCCTTTGATCCATGGTTAAACATTATCTATATTGACTGGCTTGACAGTGAATTCAGAAAAAATATCCGGGCAGGGAGGCAGTTTATTTATCTGGGAGTAACAAATGAAATCATAGACGGAGTATTTGGCAGATATGCGGGCAAAAAAGGGGTGGGCATTGGATTATATGGGGGAAGGACAGTGGATGGCTCTGAAGGGGGGTTCGAAGGAGACAATACCGCTGGTACAAGACTGTACTACACCATGGATAGTCAAAAAGAAGTCGGCCTTTCCTATGCAGTAGAGTACGATAACAACGAACCGTCACGTGAGAACATCGGTATTGACGGCTTTTATACAGTACATGAAAACCTCGAATTTTATGGTCACATCTATTACGACCTGATAGGTGAGGATGTGTATGATCTGAAAGCATCTTCCCTGTACCAACCTGAACATCGACTCTCTGTTTCATTAGATTATAATCTCACGGTACCATCTCTGCTTCTTGATAAAACATCCATTTTCTGGGTGTTCTCAGTGAGCAAACAGCATGACCTCGGTATAGATCTGGACTATGACCTGACCGCGTCTACATCTCTTAATGCCAATGTCAGATATTACAATTATGAACACGGCGACTCAGCGGTCAGTTTTGGAGCCGGCAGCAAATTCAGATATGGTGAATACAGGAGAAATTATATTATCGGCAGGGTGAACAGATACGAAGATGCAGTGAGCGGTTATTATGAACTGCAGCTTTTGAACCGTCTTAACCTGAACGATAGGTTTGCCCTGGCTAATGACGTACTGCTGTTCCTTCTTGATACAAAAACATTGAACAGGGATTACTCATTCTCGATCGGGGGGTATCTTCACTGTTCTGCAGGAAAGAAATTTCACCTTGAATTCGGCATTGATTACCGGAGTACTCCGTTTTATGAAAATGAGATCAGAAGTATCCTCAAACTGGTATATGATTTTAATTTTGACACGGGCAGGGTGATGGACTAAATGAGAGTAATAACGTTAATAAAATTCATCCTGCTCTTTTTTATTATGTCAATTGCTTCATCCTGTTTCTATTATGTGAAACAACAGAACGCAATGATATTTTCTCACAAGGTGCACATAGAAATAGACGTGGAATGCCTTACCTGTCATGACGGGATAGAAAACAGTGAAAACGACCTGAACAGTCACCTGCCCTCCATGGGAGTATGTGAGGAATGCCACGATGAAGTAAAGGATGCGGACAATTGCGTCATGTGTCATCCCGATCTTGGCATAAAACGTACAGTGCGTCCTGAGAGCACATCACATCTCAATTTCTCCCACGTACTGCATCTTGACATGGAAGTTGAATGCGTTATATGTCATGCTGGTGCGCCGACCAGCAATACTTCCGATGACGAACTATTACCTGAGAATGCATTTAAAAATAATAACCATGCAGGTGTGTGTACAGAGTGTCACGATGATTCATCTCCGGATAATTGTACAGTCTGTCATCCTGAGCCAGGAACGGCGACTGCTCTGTTATCGACATCGAGTGATCTCAAATTTTCTCACCGTATTCATGTTGACATGGCCATAGGATGTCAGACCTGTCATGTCAGCATCCTAAATAGTGATAATATTATAAGCAGCCGGATCCCAAAGATGGAAGTCTGCGGAGAATGCCACGATGAGGTGGAAACAGAATGTATCATGTGTCACCGTGATATTAAGGAACCGGTGCTCTTAACAAAAACTGAAACAGCGCTGAACTTTTCCCACAAGTTCCATATTGACGAGGGCGCTGATGAGTGCAGTTTATGTCATGAAAATGCACGAGTGAGCGAACATCCACTGACACATAAGATCCCGGGGCATAAAGACTGTTTCCAGTGCCACCATGAGGAGGATTACGACAATATGCTCTGCAGTAAATGTCACAGAAACCTCGGTGCGAAGGAGTTAAAACCTATTACAACGTTTTCTCACAAAGCAAACTTTTTAAAACGACACGGGGAGTACGTTTCAAAGGATAATCGGGGATTGCTATGCGCCCAGTGCCATATGGATGGATTCTGCATGGACTGTCACAGCAGCAGACCCATTATTACGGCAAACGAAAAAAACAGGTTTGATAAAGACAGAAACTTCATACACAGGGGTGACTATCAATCAAGCCATTATATAGAAGCCCGCAGGGATGCTAGTCTGTGTGTTAAGTGTCACAGAACCTCATTCTGCCAGAATTGTCACAGCAGGAAGGGTTTTGCCCTTGATCTCAGAAATCAGTATGATGTCCATCCATCTGATTTCCTGATGTCTCACGGCAGGGCAGCGCGGCGTGATATCCTTACCTGCGCTGTATGCCATGAGAAGGGAGCAGCCACAAGTTGTATAGAATGCCATGCTATAGATTCATCTGGGGCCGTTGGGCCGGGGGGAAACCCTCACCCTCCGGGATTTAAAACCAGACTTTCAAAATCGAGGGATGCAGCGTGCATCTTATGTCATAAAAACTGATTTTATGAACCTGAAAAATACATGCATGTTCTGATACATTTAATAATAATTCATTAACGGTTATGTTTTATTTATACATGAGACAATTAAAGCCCGCACTGGTTTCAAATTTAAGAACACTGTTTTCGAACAGACTCATCTTTTACGTATTATCATTCACTGTTGTAAGTCTTTCGTGCGGATCAGGGGCATATGCCCCTG
>CP070632.1:3125161-3128710 GCA_020356065.1 Nitrospiraceae bacterium | reverse complement strand
ATACTTGTGGAGCTTGCTATAGAATCTCATAACGACCTCCTTCAAAAATAGATTTTGGTGATCTAACATGATACTGCTTTTGCAGTATCATGAGGAGGTATTTATTAGTATCATGATGATTGCTTGAATGATCTAACATCATGAAGTTATGATAAGGACTCTTGTTGCATTACATCTCTTCCTTTACCCAATCCAGAATCATATGACAAATATCATAGCAATATAATTTCAATGGGCATATTGTGAGGTTAAGAGATCAAACATAAAAGATAGGAGGACATCATGGCAAGAAAATATATAGATTGTAGAGATTTTCCTGGTGATATCAAGTGTTCCGTTGCCCTATCCGCTGATACGGATGATGAGCTGTTAGAAGCTGTTGTGCAACATGGAACAAAAGTCCATGGATATCAGGACACACCAGAATTTAGAGAAAATATCCGGAAAGAGTTTAAGGAAGGATCACCTCCGGCATAGCTTGGAATTTTCGGTGTAGATTTAACCAGTTAGTGGGGATGCTGACTCTGATTTAAAAGATATACCTACCAACGCTAAGAGCCAAAATCTTTTATTTCAGTCATGTCCCCCCAAGAATGTCGGCATCCTCATTAATAATCCTCGTAATCACACTGACTCTACCCTTTTTAATGACTGAATCCGATAATATTCAAATTTCAAAATACATGAGAATGAATCTATCATGATGTTATGTTCAGATTTTGATATTTCGCCAAAGTTTCAACGAGATTTTACTATGATTTTCATTTGCTTATCTGTATTATCAATAAATTGGTGTCAGTCCGGATATAAACACTTTGTTAAAGTTAACGTGATTTTTTATGAGGTTAGGAGTTACAGATTTCCTTTCATTATCCGCAATTTGTTTTATCTTAAAGACAATTAGACTCTTCACTTTTAGATATTTCTATTTAATATATAAATTAGAATATCTCATTAGACATTCAAGATAATTTCGAGTAAAAGATAATCATAAAGAAAGATGCCCGACAAAGACAATCCCTCTGAAAAGGGGGGACAGAAAGCAGTGGGTCTTTAAGAAATTAGATGGCCGAGCTGCTAAAGAAGACAAATCCACTTAGCGAGGAGGTGATGTATTATGAAGTACCTGACTATATTAACAGTATGCTTATTTCTAATAAGCATACCATTGCTTATATTTGCTGATGATCCAGCACAGGTTAAGCAGCCTGAACAGGAGATAGAGGCTGTAACAAACGAGGAGGGGGAATTGATGAAAGAGGCAAGAGAACTCCCAAGTACATTGATTACAGACGAAGAAGAGCAGTCCAATGTTATGAAAGAAGTCGAAGAATTAATAGAGGGATATCGTTACGATGAAGATCTTAGTGAATGATTGCTCTGATAGCATCCGAGTTTTATAAAAGCCCCAGCGTCCTGTTATGAGAGGGAGGTTTTACGGAATCTCCCTTTTCTTTTTATACAAAGTTATCTATAAATCTAAACCCCGTAAAATCTATAATTAAACTTCCATTACGATAGCCAATATGAATGTTATACATTCTTATGTGGCGGTTCTCGAACTGAGCATATGCAGTGTTTTCCTTTGAAATAAGATAGTTGGTGCCGTTTATATTAATCATTGCTTTCTGTTTTATAACCACAATTACTCCTTCAACAGATTGAAGCGACGTCGTTGCCTGAGCAACAGTTGTGAAATTTAATGATAAGTGAAAAATTATTAATATTAATATGCCCAATCTGATTGTCATTCTCATCTTAATACCTTTTCCTGAAAAATCTATAGAGCAAATGCCGTACCAAATGTTAATAAAACTTTGTCTGCTGATAATTCTGCTGTACATCTCTACTTAATTAATGCGGCAGAAAAGTGATAAAAAATGAGAGTTTTTTTTCGGCCTGATTACTGTTATAAATCAAAACTCTATATTAAGAGTTGGAAATCATGGTTTGAAAATTATGATTACTATTTGAAAAAGATGAAGGTCACTAATTTTAGTAAGCACCTAATAGTGTGTATATCAGATAAAGTCTGTGTTACTAAAAGGTGACATTAAAGAGAATATTGTTACTAAAATGTAACGATTTATTTTGATCAGCACATTAGTGTTGATGCCTGTTGTTTTTTAATGGACGCAGTATTTGTCATTCATCATGTGGAGAGTAGAAAAGAGAAATCGGCATAATTATATGCATTAGGCGTCAGAAGTTTTAGAAAGAAATTTAAGAAATAAGATCTTTCAGTTACAAACAAGAATCTCAGGCAGGACCAGCAATGGCTCTGCCTTTTTTCTTGCTTTCTTCTGAACCTTCCCCCGAATTGATGGACACTTCTAATAATTTGTAGTATTGAAAAGGAGGTGTACATATGGGAGTAAGGAATCGACACTTCAGTCGAGAATTCAAAGTAAATGCAGTCCAACTTGTAATAGAGAAGAAGCTACCCGTAAAGCAGGTAGCAGAGGACCTAGATATTCACCCAAACCTTTTAACAATATGGAAGAGCAAATATTTAAAGGATGAGGAGAACGCATTTCATGGAAAAGGCCGTATAGCTCCTGAGAAGGCAGAAATGAGGAAGCTTAAAAAGGATTTGGAAAGGATAAGAGAAGAGCGAGATATTTTAAAAAAAGCCTTGGCCGTATTTTCCAAAATAAAAAAATGAAGTATGAGTATATGGAGGAGTATCGAACCAGGTATAGAGTAAACAGAATGTGTAATGTTCTGAAAGTATCCAGAAGTGGCTATTATGCATGGAAGAGCCGGGGCCCGAGTAAGCGTCATCTGATCAATGAGGAACTTTTGAGTCATATTCGACATGTTCACTCAAGAAGCAGAAAACTGTATGGAAGTCCACGAATAACGGCGGAACTTCATGACGAAGGTATACGTTGTGGAAAGAATCGTGTTGCTCGAATCATGAAGCATAATGGGATACGAGCAAAACAGAGGAGACCGAGACTCAGAAGAACTACAGACTCACGACATTCCTATGCGTTAGCTGCAAATCTGTTGATTCAACGTAGGCAAACCAAAGGGGTATGGGCTGCAGACATAACATATGTTCCCACAAGGGAAGGATGGCTGTATGTATCAGCAGTGATGAATGTAGAGAGTAGAAAAATTATTGGTCTCTCTATGGGGCATCGTCTTTGCCAGGATTTAGCCTCAGCAGCTCTGAAGGAGGCTTTAAAGACGCAGAGTCCACCAGAGGGATTGATTCACCATTCAGATCGAGGGAGACAATATGCAAGCTATGCGTATCAGGGATTATTAAAAGACCATGGAATTACAGCGAGCATGAGCAGAAGCGGAAATTGTTACGATAATGCATATATGGAGTCTTTTTTTGGCACTCTAAAGACTGAGTTGGTTCATGGACAATGTTATCAAAGAAGACAAGATGCACGATTAAGCATCTTTGAATATGTGATGATATTTTATAATCGAAGGAGAAGACATTCTGCTTTGGGCTTTATAAGCCCAGAACAATATGAGAAATTGATTCAGTAAATTTTTTGCCATGTCCACTTTTTTGTGGGAAGGTCA
>CP070632.1:3121380-3125061 GCA_020356065.1 Nitrospiraceae bacterium | reverse complement strand
CCTCTCTCCCTTTGAGAGCTGAACGGCCGATCTCACAGGGTCCCTCACACCCGTCAACACAGGTCACACAAATACCTGATACGGGAGCAGGTGTTACCCTGGTAGTGGTAAGTGTTGCTGCACTGAAATTAGGCTTGCTAAAACTCATTACGCTCCTCCTTTTAGTGTAGTTACATTGAGCTAATTCATTTGGCGTACAACGATGAAATCATGAATCAAAAGAAGCTATTTGTTACCGCTGATAGCTGACAGCAAATTAACCCCCTCCCATATTAAGTATTTCTGAACATTCTTACGGAAAATTCAGTAATGATAAACTCCACAGGCAAAAAATTTTTAATCACATATACATGATTAATAACTCAGCCGGTTCAGCCATTTCGTTTTTCCATAAAGAAGGTATTTCATCTTTCAGAAAAACAGAATCTCCTGCACCAATCGATTCTTCCACTCCGTTCACTATGAGTGATACCTCTCCCTTCAGGACATGAATAAACTCCTTCCCTTTATGCAACAGGAAATGCTTTCGTAGCAGGGCATGAGGTTCTAAAACAGCAATATTGGCCACAGAGGACCTGGGATATGCACCGTTTCCGCCCACATTAAAGACAGACAGACCCTCCTCTTTCAATATTGGTCGGGTCGAACCATTTCTCTGCTTTATCAGCCAACTTGATTTTTTTGAAGATTTATCATCCAGCAGCACAGCAGGACTTTCACCAAGTGCGTTGCAGAGCAGGACAAATGAACTCAGGGAGGGGCTGATCTGGTTGTTTTCAACCTGTGAGATAAAACTCGGAGACACATCTACCGAGTCGGCCAGTTCTTTCTGGCTCATGCCGCGCCTCGTCCTCATATCCTTTAATCTGCTCCCTATTTCGAGTATCGGCTCTTTTTTAAGAAGTGAAATAATTACATTCCCTTCATTAATTTCGTATATGTGCGGTTTGAATGCTTCCCGATCATGACTCCTGTCAAGTTTGAGCGCTTTCATATATAGCATGTCTCTTCTTTCATAGAGCTCTATTGCTACCTGGGTAATGTGCCTAAGGTTGGCCTTGAACTTCTGACTGTGAGCCTCCTTGTCCAGTATCCAGTATGCGACCGTATCAAGATCATATAATCTTGGACACATATATGTGAAAAATTTATATGTGCTGTTTTCATCGCTCCAGAGGTCCTGCATACCGGTGAGGCTGTCAAAGATATATCTGGCTCCAGGAGCTAGACTGTCTTCAATAGCATTAAGTGACCGTGTAAACTGCTCTATACTTTTGGGGTCGTCTATTTTGACAATATTAATATCTGAGGGAGTTTCATAAAATCTTGCAAAGGTTTTATCGTTTTTACCCTTCCCTGATGTAAAGCCGTCAACAAGGGTGAAGTGCTCCGGGTTGAGAAAGTCTTTTATTGATTTCAGGATACTCTGGGGAGAACGATTAAAGCTTATATAAATGATCTTCTGGGAATCATCAAATGATTGTCTGATAAAATTCTGCAGGAATACTTTATAGGGGGCACCGGAATCAACCTCCCAGACAACATTGTCCCCTATATAAAAGGAGTCGATGAGCCTGTCAAAACTTCCTATTCCCGATGAAATTTTTTGCACGGCAAACGGTTACCTTTTGCGGTGGAATTTTATAACTTTAAATGAGTCTTTCGCCTTTGTCAAGAATATATTTGCCTGAGGATGACAAATGACATTATTTCAAAGAGTTAGAGTTGGTGATGTTGGCTAACAGACATATAAAGTAGTGCGTTTGTGTCGTTCGACGTCCGACGCCAGGCCGACGATGATAATTTTTTCTCTTGCAAAGATGTTTTATGTCGCATATCATATCAACACTAATATCCCTGATTCTGTCGGATAGAATTCAGTGGCTTTCTCGGGTTTGATATTTTTTTGCTAAGACAATACAGTATTACTTAATATTGGTTCAGCATTACTTAACTTTATGTGGTAATGAAACATGTGCAGACTGGCTGCGATTACATCCGATAAATATTTCTCGCCAATGGAAAACATCATTGCCCTTGAAACAATGAAAGAGGGTCATGATGGATCTGGAATGGGGCTTATACTCAAAGGTCTGGGAGGTGAGTTCGAAGAGTTGCGGGAATATCCGATACTGTCAGGCATATGTTCAAGAGACGGGGTGCAGGAACTTGACGCATATATGAACGGGCTCGGTTTTAAACTTAAGTACACATGGACCCCGAGGATTAGACCAATGCAGGGGATCGACAGTCACGACCACTATTTTGCCAGGGTGTACGACTATCCTGATATTTATAAGGAGAGATCTTCTGAAGAAAAAGAATCCCTTCTTTTAAAGATCAGATTATCACTAAGAAGAATGGGTGAACAGGACAGGTCAATTATCATATTTGCCTTTTATCCTGACATCCTTGCATTGAAGGAAGTAGGCGATCCACTTGTGCTCGGTGAATTTTTTGGCCTGGATAATTCTTCGTTAAAGGCAAAAATAATCTTTGCTCAGGGCAGGCAGAATACAAATTACGCAATCGATCTATACGCGTGCCATCCCTTCTTTATCCAGGGGTATGGCACCATGGCAAACGGGGAGAACACCGCCTTTCTCCCAATCAGGGAATTCCTTTCAGGCAGGGGCTTCCCGGGCTATATCGGTTACAACAGCGACAGCGAGGTCTTCTGCCATATCCTTCACTATGCATGCAATCAGCTGGGCTATCCGCTGCAATATTACAAAGACATTGTTACTCCGCTCAAACAGTCGGAGATCAATATGCGGTCGGACCGTGAAGCCGTAAGTTTACTGAAGATGTCATTAAGGCCGCTCTGCATCGACGGACCAAACTGCGTCATCGGGTTTACACCTGATGGATCCTGCTTTATGCTTCAGGATGCCAAAAAATTAAGGCCAGGTATTGTTGGAGGTGTGAAAGGAAAGTACGGGCTCATGTCAGAAGAGTGCGGCCTCGAAAGCTCTATCCCGAAAAGGCATAAAAACAACGATGTCTTTCCTATGAAATATGATATGGTCATTGTGGAGCCCGATGCCGCTGAAGTAAAGGTATGGAATCAACTTCACAGTAACACTACCACTGCTGACTCCTTAATTTAAATCGCCGCGGTCTCATGAGCTTGTAGCATATGGGAAACATTTCCATCAGCCAATCGAATATCCCGGCTGTTACTGGGCTACGAGGCCGGTAACAGACTTCTAGACATCTGACCCATTAGTTATTAACATTTATTATCTTCAAAGAAATATCTACAAATTTAGTCTGAGAGATCATTTTATAGAAACTGATATGCGTGAAGCTAACGGAGAATAATCATGCATTTCTGGAGGATTTAGAAATCGTTTCTTTTTAGATATTAGTTTCAAAATTGAAGCAATTTATAATTATGACGAATAGGCTAAAGTATACACCCAAACTCTCTTAATCAGCTTTAATCATTTTAAACGTAAATGGTGAAAAAAGAATCCAAGCGTTATTGAAATTTTCTAAGCCTGTCCATAATAATTAGTTGTCGTTAATTCAAAAGGAATCTTCAATCATGCAAACCGGAAGAAATGATCCCTGCCCATGCGGGAGCGGGAAGAAATACAAGAAATGCTGTCTGAGCAAGACATATAAGGAAAGAGGGCGGGAAGATTCCATCAGAAGCAAATCAGTCCAGGACCTGCT
>CP070632.1:3117552-3121280 GCA_020356065.1 Nitrospiraceae bacterium | reverse complement strand
GACTTATCTGTATTATCAATGAAATGGGGTAAGGCTTGATTCCGTTGACTTATCCGCATTATGTTGAAAATGAAATCAGTCAAAATTCTGCCGATTGTATCTAAGAGTCTTCAATCTGAAATTTATATGATTTTTCATCATAAAACAAGATTATCAACGAAATATATTTCAATCTAATACTGAATATTTCTCTTTTAAGTCGTTATACATCTTGCCCATTTGACCTGCCTCAATTTTACAAAATCCTCTAGTACCATGTGGTACAGTTTGGGGGGAGAACGTCATAGCGGTAACTGCATAAAAAAGAAGAATTAATTGCTCTGAAGCGAGAAAAAGTACGTGACCCACTTGACAGACCGACCGTCGGTCTTTATAATATTCTTAGAAAGGAGAAAAGCAGACCATGACAAGAACAATAAAAAAAGCAGCTGAGCGGCGGAAAGAGATAATCAGGGCGGCGAGGAAGCATTTCCAGACCAAAGACTATAGAAAGCTCACCATGCAGGAGTTGATGGATAAGCTAGGCATTGCCAAGGGAACCCTATACCATCACTTCTCTTCAAAAGGGGAGATTCTGGAAGCTGTGGTGGAGGACATGGTTGATGATGAGTTGACGAAAAAGACAGAGTTGCTTAAGGCAAACAAAGAACTATCGGCGCTTGAGAAATTAAAACTTCTTGTAACAGAAGACAGCATGGAGCGGGACAATGAGCAGCTTCTCGAAAACCTGCATCATCCCGACAACGCATTAATACATGCAAGGCATATAGCTCGCTTTCTAATTAGGCTTGCCCCGCTTTATGCGGAAGTTATAGCAGAGGGATGCAAAGAGGGGGTCTTTAAGACGGAATACCCTCTTGAATGTGCTGAGTTCCTTCTTGCAGGGGTACAGTTTTTAACAGATGTTGGATTTTATCCATGGGACATGAAGCATCTGGAGCGTCGTATTAACGCATTCCCCGTATTGATTGAAGTTCAGTTGAGCGCACCCAAGGGATCCTTTGGATTTCTGAATAAACGTTAGGAGATTAAATATGAATATTTCAAGTTATCGACACCCTGTTCTTTTTTACTTTTTATCCACGGCAATCTCATGGTTATTCTGGTTTATTGCCGCGTATCTAAGCCACATTACCCCAAGCAATAGCGCTCTTGTCAATACCGTTGGAGTACTTGGATTGCTGGGGCTTACAAGTCCAATGGTGATTGCCTACATCATGATGCGCTCTGACCCTGAGCTGCGCCATGATCTGTTTAACAGGATTTTCAGTTTTAAAAGCGTACCGACGAAATACGCACTAATGACGTTATTCCTTATGTTCGGCAGTATCCTTCTGGCTCAGGCGATTTCACTGCTATTCGGGTATAGTGTGGATCAGTTTGCACTGGCGGGCAGTACATCCTTCACATATGGGTTGTTTCCTGCTTGGTTCTTGTTGTTTCTTGCGCCTCTGTTTGAGGAGCTGGCATGGCACTCATATGGTACCGATTGCCTGCGTGCACGCTTCAGTCTGTTTACCACATCAGTGCTGTTCGGCATCATCTGGGTGTTATGGCACCTTCCGCTGGGATTTATTAAGGGGTATTACCACAGCAACGTTGTGGAGACGGGATGGGTCTATTCGCTGAATTTTGCGATTAGTCTTTTTCCTTTTGTAATAATCATGAACTGGCTCTACTATAAGACAGGTCGCAATATACTGATCGCAATTGTCTTTCATATCACCGCAGGGTTGTTTAATGAAATGTTCGCCACTCATCCTGATAGCAAAGTTATACAAACCGTACTGTTGCTTGGGCTGTCCGTATATCTTCTTGTCATCGACCGGCAGTTCTTCTTCGGACGACCGGAGGTCGAATCCCCCAGCCCGCGTCATGAGGTAATACTGAGCAGCAGGTAGCTTGCGAAATTTACGCTCGCAATCGTTCTGCTGGCCCTGCCAGTTTCGTGCGGCGTGCCATCGTAGCATCAAAACAATTAGCTAAAAAAAGGAGACAAAATGAACAAGTATTTTACAACATTCATTGCAGTTATTCTTACGGTAATCGGAATTGCCTCAACGTGTAAAGTTGGGGAAAGTGCTCAATACCTCCCCGTGGCGGCCTTTGAGAATCTAACGCTTGATTCCAGGTGTATAAACTCATATGGCGCTGGACTAATAAGATTGGCAGATGATTCCCTGCTTGTTGGAACATATACGCACCATAAGTTACATAAAACACCTTCCTTCGATTATCCGAAGGACTACCACTCCATTGATTTTCTATATGAAAAAACAAGGGAAGATGGACAACTGATTGCGCTGTTTAAAAGCGACTCAGATAAACCTGTAACAGGCGGGTATGACACGTTCGAAGCAGCGCTGGTATACGGCTTTGAACTTTATGAACAGGACAATCTCAACGTTATTTTCGGCGGGGGTCTTGCCGTGGGTGACTTTGGCATTGAGCTTTCAAATGGAGACATCTGGCCCGTTATTCCGGTGCCGATATTTCGTGTGAAATATGAATCTCCCATGGTAAATGCCAAGTTCGATTTTATCACCAGCCCGAACCTGCAATTCACGGTGGGCCCTGAAAAAACACTCCGTCTAAAGGGAGATTTTCGGATAGATCAGTTCAGAGACAGTCGAGATTTGATCTATGAGGTTGCTCTTATGTACCGCCTCCATTCAAAGGAGCCTGCAGGTGGCGATTACGGCGGGGTATCCTTAGGAGTAAAGAACGATAACTATGGAGCATTTAATCTCGGGCGCAGCCCTGATGAATCGCTTGAATTGCATTATAACGCTTTATTCGCTGAGCTTGATCTTGCCGTGCTGAAGGTCACGGGTGGATATGCATTTAACGGAAGAGAGTTATATGGAGAAGAAACAAAGCATGATTTAGGCGATGGATACTTCATGTCAGTTCAGATTACATATCCGTTATAGAGCAACGGTAGAGATGGTGCACTTGACGGATATGTATTTGATATTTGGGCTCCGGATGGTACAGCAGTCTATGGTGCTGGCGGTATATTAACGAGTAGTGACATCTCTGTAAGTCTTCCCTGATTGCTGTGAGAAAGGGATGTATTTTTGATACTAAAAGGCAGGGCCAGAAATGGCTCTGCCTTTTTACCTGGTATTATAAATTTGCCTTCCATAGCTGATTATTGATAATAGAGATTATATCGTTGACTATCCTTTCTCATCAAGTCTGACAATAAATCATATCAATCCTCGAAAAATTAAATCATAGTGAATTATACATAATTAGATTTGTTTGCAGTGCAGGCAAGATCAATATCTGAGAATCGCCGATTTAAATCTTCAGTCATTTAGTTATTGCCATTCAAAATTAGCAAGTTATGGAACAGTCTTCCACGCTTTACGATTCGCTATCACTAAAGAATTGATAAAGTTATTTACTCAGATCCCGATATATAATAATTAGTAATTAAGGTTTTATTCATGAATACATTTAAAGTGAAATTATTTGTGAGATTTATAGTTGTCATTTAATGATATGAGAATAGATTATATATTCTCCGGCATTATTCAAAATTAAATAATTATATGCATATTCAACAGGAAAAACTATGTTAAAGAATGATAAAGAGTATTTCCGTGAAGTGTCGGAACACAGTAGCTCTATATGGAGAGCATTTACTCTGAATATAAGCTTTATCATCTTACTGTTTATCCTCGGCATATTTATTGGAATCATATTTAATAATGAACGTC
>CP070632.1:3113493-3117452 GCA_020356065.1 Nitrospiraceae bacterium | reverse complement strand
GACTTCAACGATGCCTCCAGTTCCTCGGGCTGATTGACAATGCGCATTCCTCTTCCGCCCCCGCCTGCTGCCGGCTTTAAAAGTACAGGGTAGCCTATTTCGGAACAGAGCTTTTTTATCTCCCTGATGTCCGTCACAGGTTTGTTATGGCCGGGCACAACTGGCACGCCTGCCTTCATGGCTATGTCCTTGGCCGATATCTTGTCGCCAAGCTCGGCAATCACTTCAGGGGCCGGACCGATGAACGTTATACCCTTCCTGGCAACTGCGGCGGCGAATTCCGAATTTTCAGAAAGAAATCCATAGCCCGGATGTATAGCCTGACACCCATGTCGGACAGCGGTATCAACAATCTTTTCGTAATCAAGGTATGATGAAACGGAGGGCGAAGGACCGATATGAACAGCCTCGTCAGCCTCACGCACGTGACGGGAGCGTTCATCAATATCAGAGTAGACCGCAACGGTCTTGATACCCATCTTTTTGCAGGTCTGTATTATCCGTATTGCTATTTCACCCCGGTTGGCAATAAGTATTTTTTCAAACATAATGACCTCTTTATCTCGTTTTCCTTCGAACGTCGTTCGTAATTCGTAAATCTTTATTCGTCTATCTCTTTTACTATTATCAATTTTAAATTTGTAATTCCAAATTTAAAATTATAATGGAATATTCCCATGTTTCCTCTTCGGATGGAGCGTCTTTTTGTTCTCAAGGAACTGCAGGCTCCGGATCAACCTGTGCCTTGTTTCACGGGGTTTGATGACATCGTCAATAAACCCTCTTTTGGCGGCCATAAAAGGATTGGCGTATGCGAGCCGGTATTCCTCTGTTTTCAGTGCGAGCATTTCCTCAGGATCAGCAGCTTCCTTGATCTCGTTGCGATAAATGATCTGGGCTGCGCCTTTGGGGCCGAGGACGGCTATCTCCGCTGTGGGCCAGGCAAAATTGATATCACATCCGATGTGCTTGGAATTCATGACATCGTAGGCGCCTCCGTAGGCCTTCCTGATGATGACCGTTATGCGCGGTACCGTTGCTTCTGAAAAGGCGTAGAGCAGCTTCGCTCCATGACGGATGATGCCGCCGTGTTCCTGGTCAGGCCCCGGCATAAAACCCGGCACATCCACAAGGCATATGAGCGGGATGTTGAAGGCATCACAGAACCGGACAAAACGCGCTGCCTTTTCCGAAGACTGTACATCAAGTACTCCTGCAAGCACTGCCGGTTGATTTGCTATGAGACCGATGGTCTGACCGCCGAGCCGGCCGAAGCCCACAATAATATTTCTGGCAAAATGGGGTTGAATCTCGAGAAACTCGGCCCCGTCCAGAATGCTGTTAATCAGAATCTTCATATCATAGGTCTGGTTCGGGTTGGCAGGGACCAGGTAATCAAGTGCAGGGTCTTCACGATCAAAGGGATCTCTCAGATCAAGAATCGGCGCCTGCTGCCGGTTATTGGAGGGCAGATACTTCATAAGACGCCTGACCTCCCTGAGACAGACAATGTCATTGGAAAAAGTAAAATGGGCAACTCCGCTTTTTTTACTGTGCACCATTGCACCGCCCAGGTCTTCCGACGTTATGTCCTGGTGTGTGACGGTCTTGACCACATTGGGTCCTGTAACGAACATGTATGAAGTGTTTTCTACCATAAAGGTAAAGTCAGTCATGGCCGGGCTGTAGACCGCACCGCCAGCGCAGGGCCCCATGATGCATGATATCTGGGGGATCACTCCGCTTGCCTGGACATTGCGGTAAAAGATTTCTCCGTAAGCCGCAAGGGATTCAACTCCTTCCTGTATACGGGCACCGCCTGAATCGTTCAGTCCGATAACAGGAACACCAACCCTTACAGCATGGTCCATGATCTTGCACACCTTCTGTGCATTGGCGTCTCCCAGGGCCCCGCCCATGATTGTGAAATCCTGGCTAAATACGAAGACCTCCCGTCCGGCAATGGTGCCATGGCCGGTTATTACACCGTCTCCCGGATACTCTCCCAGGCCCATGCGCTCGTTCCCGCGACCGGTCATCAGCAGATCGAATTCCTCAAAGGAATCATCATCAAGAAGCAGGAGTATGCGTTCCCTGGCCGTGAGCTTCCCCTTTTTGTGCTGGGTCTCGATTCTTTTCGTGCCCCCGCCGAGAAAGGCCTCCTCTTTCATGGATTCAAGTTTTTTCAGATTATCCTGACCTGGCTGCACAATCACACCTCCTCAGTAGTTTTCCTATTCACAAAACTCGTTGAGCACACCCAGTGTGCTCTTTGGATGTAGAAAAGCAACCTGCTTACCGTCGGCTCCCTCAATGGGCTCCTCATGAATCAGTCTGCATCCGTTCTGTTTAGCGGTCTCTAATTGACCTATTATATCATCCGTCCTGTATGCAATATGATGAAATCCCTCTCCGTTTTTATTCAGAAATTTTGCAATCGGGCTGTCTTCAGATGTAGGCTCCAGCAGTTCAATATGTATATCACCTGCAGAATAAAAAGCAGTGCGTACCTTTTGCGACTCAACGGTCTCTTCTTTTTCACAAACAAGACCCAGTACATCCTCGTAAAATTTGCGGGCCTCTTCAAGTGACCTGACCGCAAACCCTAGATGATCAATTTTCTCTATCATAGTATTAATCCGATCATAGTTTTCATTTAAAATCTTTGATGCGTCATTCCCGCAGTCTTTTGAGTGGGAATCCAGCCATTTTCCAGTTTCCTGGATTCCCGATTAACAGCCCTCGGGAATAACAGCCACACTCTAATAAAATTTTATCTGCAACTCACCCTCTATACTCACCAAACTCATTTCTCAAGACCTGACAAATCTCGCCAAGCGTTGCATATGTTTTGACTGCCGCCAGTATCTCAGGCATCAGGTTTGATGTACTTCGCGCACTTTCGGCAAGACTGGAAAGGGCCTTTTCAACTTCTTTTCTGTCACGCTTTTCACGGAGTTCTTTAAGACTCCGGACCTGAGCCTTTTCTACTTCCGGATCAACCCTCAATAGAGGAGGTTTGGTCTGCTCGTCGACCTTAAACTCATTAACTCCCACGATAATGCGCTCTCCCCTTTCGATCTCCTGCTGGTAATCATAAGCGCTGTTTTCGATCTGGCGCTGTATAAAACCCTCTTCGATTGCCGCTATCACGCCGCCTGCCTTGTCAATTTTCCAGATCAGTTCAGAGGCCTCTGCCTCAATGCGGTCTGTGAGGTGCTCTATATAATAAGCCCCCGCAAGCGGGTCAACTGTGCTGGCTACTCCTGATTCATGGGCTATCACCTGCTGGGTGCGAAGGGCCGTTCGTACTGAATCCTCTGTTGGTAATGACAGAGCTTCATCGCGGGAATTTGTGTGCAGTGACTGCGTTCCCCCAAGGACTGCTGACAGCGCCTGAAGCGCTACCCTCACAATATTATTGTCTATCTGCTGGGCAGTGAGCGTGTATCCTGCGGTTTGTGTATGAAACCTAAGCATCAGGCTTGCAGGTTTTTTTGCGTTAAAACGTTTTTTCATAATCCTTGCCCAGAGCCTTCTTGCAGCCCTGAATTTTGCAACCTCTTCCAGCAGGTCAGATGAAGCATTAAAAAAGAATGATAGTCTGCGCGCGAAATTATCGAGTTCCAAACCTGCATCGAGAGCAGACTGAACATAGGTTATGCCGTTGGCAAGTGTGAACGCCACTTCCTGCACTGCTGTTGCTCCGGCCTCACGTATGTGATATCCGGAAATCGATATGGTATTAAATGACGGAGTGTACTCAGTGCACCACCTGAAAATGTCGGTAATCAGGCGCAGACTCGGCTTTGGAGGGAAAATGTAGGTCCCGCGTGCCACATATTCCTTGAGGACATCGTTCTGTATTGTACCTGTTAGTTTTTTCGTGTCCACTCGCTGCTTTTCCGCAACAGCTACATACATTGCAAGGAGTATTGATGCCGGTGAGTTTATTGTCA
>CP070632.1:3109146-3113393 GCA_020356065.1 Nitrospiraceae bacterium | reverse complement strand
CTGCTCTACCAACTGAGCTACATCGGCAATTTAAAACGCAAAAATACACTTAACGGGCAGCTTCTTGTTAAGCTCCGCTAAAGCGCTTAAGTACCTATATAAATTCAAGAACTTAAAGTTGAGCAGATATAATATAATAATTTACGGATTCGGTCAACCCGTAATCATAACAGATATTTTCTTTTTTTTACAAGGGGTACATCCCTAAGAAAAAAAATAAATATGAACGAATATTCCAGTATCATTTTTCTGCTTCATTTACGCTATACAGGAACACAATGATATGTTCCTTTCTCTTACAAATCATATTGCCCACACCAGTATTGCAGAGTTACATAATATCAGGGCTCCATTAAGAAATTCAGATTAATCAACAATATCCACTTTTTAATCTTTTTTTAAAAATCGTCAGTGATTGTAATCACATCGATAAATCGGAATTGATAGTACATTGTGAGAATCAATTTCAAAAGGAACAGTCTTGATGACAATGACATTTCACAAATTAATTTAAAAGGAGGTGGTACTAGGAATAATGGCATTAAATAAAAAGGGGCACGATGACTGTGCCCCCTTATATTAAAGCAAATATCTTTTCATGTGGTTACATCACCAGTGCATTTGCAACAAGGTGCACGAGCTGTGTGACTTCCATATCAATCTTATAATGACCAATCAGATCATTAAGACCATCAACACAATTGTGACATGATGTCACAACCGTATGGGTACCCGTAGCTGTGAGCTGGTCAGCCTTGATCTTTGCCGATTTGAGCCTTTCCGGTTTGTATTCGGACATGGACATGGCGCCTCCGCCGCCGGTGCAGCAGAAATTTTCCGCGCGGTTAGGGTACATCTCCCTGAACTCCTCAACAACAAGACTGAGCAATTCACGGGGTTCCTCTGTGAGGCCGCAGCTCCGGGCATTGTTGCATGAATCATGGAACGTATATGCTCCCGGATTTTTTGACTTGTCTACTTTTATTTTTCCTTCCTTGATATATCTGAGCATTGTGATTACAGAGCTTTCCGCTTCAAAGGCAATGTCTCTCTTTCCCCAGTTCGGGCCTTCGCAGCGTGTTGAACGGTATCCATGTCCGCATTCGGATATGACAAGTTTTTTCCCGTTCAGCTCATCAACCTTGTCATACACGCGGGATGCCACTGCGCCGCCCAGATCATCATCTCCATTAAATAGTCCGAAGTTTGTCATGTCCCATCCCTCGCTCGGCATTGTATAGTCCTCTTTTGCCGCGTAGAAGATCTTTGCAGCATCCAGAATAGAACGGGGATCATGCTTAACTTCACGGGGATTTATTGAATACACGATATGGGCATCCTTTTTATCAATCGGTATTTTTGCGTCCGGATCGCCCATTTCTTCCTGGAGCTCTTCCTCCTGCCACTCGATCGTCTCGATATAATCTTCCTTCAGCACGCCCATCTGGTTTCCGATTTCCCACTGTTCCTTTGCAACGTACTCAACACCTTCAGGCATGATGCCGACGTGACAGAGAAGTCCGCGGGCCATGCGGTTAAATGTAGCCAGATCAACACCCATGGGGCAGTTGACCGTGCATCTCCGGCAATTTGTACATTTGCCGAATACTGTATCTTTCAGTTCTTCGAGTTCTTCGTCTGTGTAGACACTGCCTGCCTTTACCCATTTCGGGAAGACCTTTCCGGTCCAATCGTAATGGTGTTTGAAGAGTTTCCTTATCTTGTCGGCCTTATAAGCCGGAGCGTATGTCGGGTCTCCGGGATTTGCAAGGACATAGTGGCATGAGTCCGTACACATACCGCAATGCACACAGGCGGTCAGTGATCCGACCATCTGGCGTGTCAGTTTCTGACCCATTCTGTCAATGACTTTTTGAGCTTTAAATGATCTGCCGTTATTCATATGATTCTCCTTCATATATGTTTATAGGTATTGCTTTACTTTTTATTTAAGCTTTTGGCTTTTTACTGACAGCTGAATACTTTCATTTATTCATCTGATAGGCCGGCTTTCTTTTCATCGGGTACACACCCCTGCGTCCGAAGTGTCTTCCAAGGTATGTTCTCGTAAACGGATAATAAAGATAATGAGAGATTTTGCTGAACGGGACATACATAAGAAAGAAGGCTGTCAACAGAAAATATGTCATCATGATTCCCTCTCCTCCGGAAATATTATTCGGCGCTGCCATAAAGGCAAAGGCAAACCAGACAGTGAGCAGAACGAGAGAGAAATGATCGTCCGGAGAACTGATTGCCCGAATATACGGATCCGTAACCCTGCGAATGATACGCATGACGCCGATGATACATGCCGCACCAGTAAAAAACCTGATAATGAAAACTGCTGATGAAGATTTCAGGAGTCCGGGGCCGTAAGGAATAATGAATGACAGGGCAATGGCTGCCACGACTCCTAAATGAAACAGGGCAAATTGAATATACATGGATGGTTTTGAACGGGTGCTCTCCATGTCCCATGGCCTGATAATATTTGCAAGTGAGTACCTCGCACCTTTTTTAGGATTTGTATCTCCGGTTCCGGTTGCAGGCTGACGCTCTTTGGCAAGCGGCCACTTAAGGAACCATTTAATTCTCAGGAAATAAGCTGTTGCCATAAACACAAGGGCAATTTCCTGCAATGTATGTTCGGAAAAATGTAAAAAGCTGCTCATGTCTTCTCCTTTCTGCTTTTAAAAGAACAAAGGACTCGGGGACTGACTGACAGGGCGATATGCGCGTTCTATGGTCTCTAAGCCTTTGTTACAGGGTTCTTATGCAGTTATCAGGCTGCTTTCTGTTTTAATGTTTCCAGTGCTGCCTGCAAGGCCTTTAATTCTCTGTTGTCATTCCCGCACACGACTACTTCCTTTATGCCGGGACCGCTGCTGAGAAAATCAGCGATCGTCTCGATGGTAATCTTTGCACTGATTTCAAGCGGAACTCCATAAAAGCCTGCGCCCATGGGAGGAAACGCTACGCTCCCCATCCCCTTTGCATCTGCGATCTTTAAGGCATTAATGATCGTGGTCTTCAGTTTCTGGTTCGTGTTTTCCTCCTGAAATTTGGGTCCGTTTGCGTGGATGATATGCCCGGCCTTCATATCTCCTGCCGTTGTCATGACCACTTCAGTGACATTCAGGGGCCCGAGTTTCTCCAGTTCTTTACGGATTGATGGTCCTCCCCTGAGCGCAATCGCATTGCCGAATCCTGAACCGAGCTTCAGATCATTCCGGGCATAAAATACAAAGGCGTCAATCACATAATCTGTGACATCAGCTTTGACTACGCTTAATGTACTGTTATTAATTTGCACTTTATTCACCATATCTCCTCCTCCTTTTTTTGATCACTTTTCCAATGTACAGTCCGTATAACGGTGCATTGTGTTGTTTGTTTATTAATGTTAAATGTGATTGAAGAACTACCATGATCTAAAAGCAAGGGAAATGCCAGGGATAGTTACAGTTATCAATTTATCATTAAATCAGATACATACGTCCGATCCACTTATAAATTGCAACATTTAACGAAAGCAAGGAATCTTGACATGTGACGACAATTTATCCTAACACCCTGTTATGATGATATTTTCTTAAATGCAAATATTGTCATTGGAGAAAGATTTCTTGCAGATTACAGTGGTGCTTTTGGATTGTTCTGATCCACAAGATGGCACCGTACCGTATGCCCATTTGAAAACTCCTTTGGCTCAGGCCATACATCTGTGCAGATATCTTCTGCCACCGGGCACCTTGTATGAAAGCGGCATCCTGATGGAGGATTGATGGGAGAGGGGACATCACCCTTCAGAATAATCGCCTTTTTTCTCTGACCCGGATCAGGGGTAAGATTTGCTGACAGAAGAGCTATGGTATACGGATGAAGCGGATTTGAGTAGAACTCTATTACATCAGCTACCTCAGTGAGCTCTCCCAGATACATAGTGGCAATCCTGTCAGAGACATGTTCAACCACCGAAAGGTCATGTGTGATGAACAGGTAAGAGAGATCAAAATCTTTTTTCAGTTCAGATAAAAGATTAAGTATCTGGGCCTGTATCGAAACATCAAGTGCAGATACCGGCTCATCACATATGATGAGTTTTGGATTCAATGACAGGGCCCGCGCAATAGCTATCCTCTGCCGCTGTCCTCCGGAGAATTCATGAGGATAACGGTTATAATGGCCTGCTGACAGTCCGACTTTTTCAAGAAGGCCCTCAACGAGCTCCTTTTTTTGTCTGC
>CP070632.1:3104722-3109046 GCA_020356065.1 Nitrospiraceae bacterium | reverse complement strand
GCTGCTTTCTTTGCCTTTTGAGACCCTGCTGAAATTATCTCTTCAAGTTTGTCGGGCCGGTTCAATAATTCTGTACGGCTCTCCCATATTGGCTTAAGAACCGCCATCAGATTTTTTATGAGGACTTTCTTGCAGTCAATGCATCCGATACCAGCGGAGCGGCATCCTTCGGCAACTTCTGCCTGCTCATCCTTTGAAGAAAACACCTTGTGCAGCTGAAAGACAGGAGACAGTTCAGGGTCACCTTTATCCGTGCGTTTAATGCGTTGAGGGTCAGTGGTCATTGTCCTGATCTTCTGTTCAACCTGCTCAGGGGAATCTGAAAGATAAATACAGTTGTTATAGGTCTTGCTCATTTTTCTGCCGTCAATTCCAGGCACTTTTGGAAAATCGGTAAGAAGCGCGTCCGGTTCGGGAAATACCTCACCATAGAAATTATTGAATCTTCTGGCTATCTCCCTGGTTATCTCAAGGTGAGGTACCTGGTCAATACCTACAGGCACATAATGTGCCCTGTACATCATGATGTCAGCTGACTGAAGAAGAGGATAACCAAGAAAACCATAGGTGTTTAAATCCTTATCTTTTACCTCAAGCTGTTTTTCCTTGTAGGATGGAACACGTTCAAGCCAGCCAAGCGGTGTAATCATGGAGAGAAGGAGATGAAGCTCTGCATGTTCAAGGACGCGGGATTGCTGGAATATCGTGACCTTGTCCGGGTTGAGTCCGGCAGCCAGACAATTGACCAGGACATCCTTAATAAACTCCTGTACCTGGGAGGTATTTGCATACTGCGATGTAAGGGCATGCCAGTCGGCAATAAAATAATAACACTCGTAATCATCCTGTATTTTTACCCAGTTCTGAAGCGCTCCCGCAAGGTTGCCGATATGAAGTTTGCCGCTGGGCTGAATTCCGCTGAGAACTCTTTTTTTAGACATACAATGCTCCTTAAAGAATTAATGTAATTAAACTGAATAACAGCATCATTATAGGGTATATAAATTTTTGCGCAATACCAGTAACAATAAGAAGAATAACAATGATCATACCATACGGCTCTATTTTGCTATATGCTATGGCCTGACTATGAGGCAATAATCCTACCATCACCCTGCCTCCATCCAGTGGAGGAACAGGAATAAGATTAAAGACTGCAAGAAGTACATTCCATTTTATACTGCTCAATAGCATTAATGATAAGGGTTTGATAACTGCATTTGCCATGTTCCCTGGCAATATATACATCATTAGAGGTAGTAATAATTTAATTAGCAAAGCACTAATGACAGCCAGCGATATATTGGTAATAGGCCCAGCAGCAGCGGAATAGGCCATATGTTTTTTCGGATCCTTGAAATTGGCTGGATTTATGGGAACAGGTTTTGCATATCCGAAGACAAACTGTCCGTTAGTTAATACAAGCAGCATTATGGGCATTAATATTGTCCCAAACTTGTCTATATGTGCTAAAGGATTAAGGGTCAACCTGCCCATAAACTTAGCAGTAGAGTCTCCAAGTCTAAACGCAACAAAGCCGTGAGAAGCTTCGTGAAAAGTTATAGCAATCAATATTGGAATTGCAGAAATGACCAGCTGTCTTAAAATATTTTCAATATCCATAATAATAAACCTAGCTATTGTAACTTAAATCTTCGGGTTTGTTAAGACACAATAAAATAAGTATATTCAAGGGATAGAGAACAATCTGATACCTGACTTATATTTTAAATGGATATTGATGTGATGATATATGTATAATTAAGGGTTTGCAGATAAATTTATTTAGAATCATAAGGAGAAAATCATGAATATTGAAGTAAAAAATAAAATGCTTGATGCATGGATCAGGGAAGTGGCCGAGATGTGTACGCCGGATGAAATTTATGTATGTAATGGCTCCAGAAAAGAATATGACCAAATGATTCAGCAGCTTCTTGACAGCGGAATAGCAATTCCCCTGAAAAAACGTCCCAATAGTTATCTCTTCAGATCTGATCCGAGTGACGTTGCCCGTGTAGAAGATAATACGTATATCAGTACACCGTCCCGGACAGAAGCAGGACCTACAAACAACTGGATCGCACCAGATAAACTGAAAAAGACGATGAAGGACCTATATGAAGGATGTATGAAGGGCCGAACAATGTATGTTATCCCATTTTCAATGGGTCCTATTGGATCACCCATTTCGAAAATTGGAGTCGAAATCTCTGACAGCCCTTATGTTGTCGTAAACATGCATATTATGACCCGCGTAAGTGACCGTGTCCTGGAACTGCTCGGGACAAATGGTGAATTCATCCCCTGTCTGCATTCTATCGGTGCACCTCTTGAAGAGGGTCAGGAAGACTCCAAATGGCCCTGTGCCCCAATCGAAAAAAAATATATAAGTCATTTTCCCGAGGAGAACCTTATCTGGTCTTACGGATCTGGATACGGCGGGAATGCCCTGCTCGGGAAAAAATGCCTTGCCCTTCGTATCGCGTCTGCCATGGCAAAGCGTGAGGGCTGGATGGCAGAGCATATGCTTATACTTCGTTTAACAAATCCTGAGGGTAAACAGTTTCATATTGCTGCGGCATTTCCATCAGCATGTGGAAAGACCAATCTAGCGATGATGCAGCCTTCAGTCCCGGGCTGGAAGTGCGAATGCGTAGGTGATGATATCGCATGGATGAAAATCGGACCTGACGGACGTCTGTATGCGATTAATCCTGAAAACGGTTTCTTCGGGGTTGCTCCCGGTACATCCTATGACACCAACCCCATGGCAATGGACACATTAAAAGAGAATGTTATTTTTACCAACTGTGCCCTGACTGATGAAGGTGATGTATGGTGGGAAGGCATTGACGGCGATCCGCCGAAGCATGCCATTGACTGGAAGGGGAATGACTGGACCCCTGACAGTACTGATGTTGCTGCTCATGCCAATGCCCGTTTCACTGCACCTGCTGCTCAGTGTCCGGTCATCTGTGAAGACTGGGAAAAACCCGAAGGGGTCCCGATTGATATTTTTATATTTGGTGGAAGAAGAAGCAGTGTCGTACCGTTGGTTACAGAAGCATATAACTGGGACCATGGTGTGTTTCTCGGTTCTACAGCTGCATCTGAAACAACTGCTGCAAATATTGGCGCAGTGGGAAATCTCAGAAGAGACCCGTTCGCCATGAAACCGTTCTGCGGGTACAACATGGGTGACTATTTTCAGCACTGGATGGAGATGGGGGACAAGCTGGGAGACAAGGCGCCCCGGTGTTTTTATGTTAACTGGTTCAGGAAAAGCGAAGATGGGAAGTTTCTGTGGCCGGGATTCAGTGACAACAGCCGCGTTCTGAAATGGATGTGTGAACGGGTTGATGGAAAGGCAGGGGCTGAAGAGACCCCCATAGGATTACTGCCCAAAGACGGGGATCTTGACACACAGGGTCTTGATACATCAGCTGATGATTTGAAAGAACTCCTGAAAGTTGATGCGGAAGCGTGGAAGGCTGAAATACCTGACATTGAAAACCACTTCACAACGTTTGGTGACCGTCTTCCTGACAGACTGAAGAAACAGCTTGAAGAGTTCAGACATCGTTTAGGATAAAATCAGCTAATTATATATCTTCACAGGGGCACATCTCTCAGGGATGTGCCCCTGTTGTTTTACTCCTCTGCCAGATCAGCTTCGATGTTCATTGATACTTTAACTTCCTTGCCGACCATGAAGCCGCCGTTTCCCATGGGTTCATTCCATGTCAGGCCGAAATCTTCACGGTTGATAACGGTCTTACCTGTGATTCCCAGAGTAGTTTCCCCAAAAGGACTGTCAACAGGTCCAAGAATATCAGCTTCAAGGGTCACCGATCTGGTAACTCCATGAATTGTGATGTCTCCGTTGATACTGCAACTGCTGTAACCGGTTCGTTCAGCATTTGTGCTTTTAAACGTTATTTTTGGAAACGTCTGGATGTCAAAAAAGTCTTCACTTTTCAGATGATCATCCCGTTTACCTATACCGGTTATGATGCTGCTTAGATCAATATCAAACTGAACAGAAATACCTGAAAAGTTATCAGGATCAAAATTGATACTGCCCGAGACCTTATTCATCTGTCCATGAACAAAAGCAACGGTCATGTGTCTGATCGAAAACGATCCTACCGAATGATCAGGGTCTATGTTCCATTGTGACATTTTTCAATACCTCCTTTATCTTTAAGGTTTCATGGGAGCAGGGGATCTAGCATTCATATGTAATAACTAGAACCTATCTTAAAATCATTTTAGCAGTATTTGTCATGCCCGCAGTTTGTAAGCGGGCATCCAGAACATC
>CP070632.1:3100018-3104622 GCA_020356065.1 Nitrospiraceae bacterium | reverse complement strand
TGCGGCACCTCCCAGCGCCGGTCAGAATCAGGAGGTGCGTTCCGCAGGCGCCGGGAAATGTGTTCGGTAGCAGCATGCATATTCTGCATGACCAGTTCCGGCCTGGAGAAAACCTGCGTGTTAATGCGCTGAAGGATAAAGTGTTTTTCTTCTTCAACGTCAAGGCTCACCAGGAAGGTCTTATTGATATTACCGTTCCCGAATTCCCGGATCTCTACAATCGTGCCCTGCGGTTTAAACTGTTCTGCAACGCTGAAAATATTGTCCACGTTTTTATCCTGCCTCAATCATATAACCAGAAACTGTTTCAAAATTGCAATATGATTTATCGTCATGCCCGCATTTCATTAACAGGCATCCATGACTCTTTTAAAGACCTGGATTTCCCGATTCCTCGATGGTGTCAAGTTAACACATTTTACAAATTTGGATTCTTTATGATCAATTCAACTGTTTTCCCCGTCACTGTTTTTCTTTGTCCCATGTCCGGGGTTGACCCATTACGTCATGTGTTTTAACTAAATAAAGATGAAAAGGCTGAGGTGGTCACAGATTGTGACCACCTCAATCGGTTAACATATTCACCTGATCTTCCTCATTTATTTACAGAACACGGGGCATAATGCTAGCCGCTGCAATGAATAGTCCCATGGCTGTACATGCGAGTATTGACATAGTAAAGACCTTCGTTCGCCTCCAGAAAATGCTTGCTACAAATGCACAATTAGCGCGAAAAATCAAAATGTGAGAAAAGAAATACGATGAACAGTTCTCTGTAGTATTTGAAGCCATACATAAATTCATGAAACATCCTGAGAAGAAGAACAAAAAAATCGGATTTAACGGGGCGGATTAATTCCGAAGATCATAATATCGGGTTTTAACATCGATTCTTTTTACTTGAAGATAAAATAATCTGTAATTTGAAATCTCTGTTCCGGTCTCCGGACGACGAACAAATTAACTAATGATTGCTGCGAACAGCATTTTTGAGCATATCAATGGAAGGAACCGGTGCAAGTCGTCCAGACCTGTCTTTGAACACACGTCATGAAAATCCGGAAATTTCTTCAGGCATAATGTCTGCACCATTAATCAGTATTGACGGAGAACCCTTCAGTCCAATACGTATCGCATCTTCTTCACTTATTCTATGTAACTGTACGTCTGCATCAATACCCTCAAGGCGGAGGGTCTGATGTACATGTTCTTTTAAAGGTTTTTCCGAGGCACATCCGGGAGACATGTAGCAATCGATTTTTCATTTTCATTTTATTCGTAACGATACGATTATTTAATAATATAGATAATGTCGGGAAATCGGCAGCACCTGGTCCGTAAGGATAATCACGATAAGATCAACTTATTGAGGTTTATGACGGCGCTTTCATTTTGAGAATAGAAACGCCAATGGGGGCATCCCTTAATCTGTGAATTAGTTCAAGGAGTCAGCATCGTCCCCAATGATTATGCATTGAATGAGAGGGTTTCGTGTGCCTCATGGAGGAGCGTTTGTATTAATACACCATAAGGACATGCGCCTGCACAGGATTCGTCTTCACAGGTGCCGCAGTTTTCGGCTTTCTTCCTGAGAGCGGCATAGGACTCCATTGCTGTCTTCTCCATCCCGTAATCCCTGAAATACATACCGTACCGGAATGTTTTCGCGATTTCCACACCCGCAGGGCATGCCGGCTCACACTCATTGCAGCCTGTCCTGCAATACGATTGCGAATATCGTGCCGCGTATTGTTTGAGCGTCCTCTCGTCTGCAGCAGTACTGATTGTCATTTTAAAACGTTTCATTTCCCCGTTCTCCTTTTTAGATGGAGATATTTATTTATTCACATTGATATACTTACTATCGGCGATATCACACATCTGCTTGAGGAGTATATGGACAATTTAACGGGGTCTGGCCCGGACAGGGGATAGAGAAAACATCTGAGAGGTGATGGGTATTGGGTATGGGTAACGGAAAGATAATTACAAATTACGAACTACGCAAAAGGTCAACGGAGAGTGTTTTCAAAAGGACATCTGTGAGGTGGATAAAATCCTGCATGCTTAATGTCTCAGGTCTGCTGGAAGGATCAATGGATGTCATGTCCAGTGCTTCTGTCAGACCATGAAATGATTTTAAACTGTTTTTTATGGTCTTTCTCCTTTGTCCAAAGGCGGTCTTAACAATGTCCAGAAACAGCCCGGCATCTTTCACGGGATAGCACGGTTTTGCCGAGACCCTGAAATGCACAACTGCTGAGTCTATTTTTGGAGGCGGTGAAAAGGCCTTTTTAGAGACTATAAACTTTAATGAGGGCTTTGTATACAGTTGGGTGGACAGGGACAGGACCCCGTATTCCCTGGTCCCCGGCTGTGCCACGATCCTTTGGGCGACTTCCTTTTGCATCAAAAGCGTCATGCTTTTTAAATTTGACTTATACTCAAGAAGCCTGAATATAAGCGGTGTGGTTATGTTGTACGGAATGTTGGCAATCACACTGAATGTTCCTCTGATATTTTCATAGGGAAATTTCAGGGCATCCTGATTGACTATTTCCACATTATTCAGATCAGATATATTTTCTGTGAGACGGCCGATTAATTTTTTGTCAAACTCAATGGCGATTACTTTTTTTGATTTCAGGGCAAGCACGCTTGTAAGCGTGCCCAGTCCGGGTCCTATTTCAACGACCGTATCCTTTCCGGTCACACCACTGCAGGAGACGATTTTATTGAGAATATTTTTATCGAAAAGAAAGTTCTGTCCAAAAGGCTGTTTCATACTTCTCTTATGTCTCCTGAGTGTGTAAATATAATGTACGTCTTTACATCCCTGGTTTGAAAGAGTTCCATTACGGCTTTTTTGTAAACACCAAGCTGGAAGGAGTACCCCTTCAGGTAATATGAAATTTCTGTACCTTTTACTGGAAATGTCTTGTAATCGTAAATATGATATCGTGTACCGGTTCTGATCACACGGTCAATCCTTCCTGAATATGTGTCCCCGGCGTCTCTCAAAATAAATGGCAGCTCAGTAAATGAACCTTCCCGCGGCATGATAATGTCCTGCCAGATACCTTTTTCACGAAGAACGGAGATCTGCTGCTGTATCATGGAAAGTTTTTTCTCCATATCTTTGTCTGTGACACCCTTAGAAGCGAGCATTCTCCCGGCTTTGTGATGTAAATTCCCGTCGTTTACTGCACCTGCTGATACACCTTCCAGAATTCGATGTATTATATCTCCGAGCATCAGCCAGTCCTTTCCATGCTGCCGTCTTATATCTGCTGATCCGGTTACTCCTTTCCATGAGGCTTGCGTTTTAACGGTTAACGGTACTACCTGTATTCGCTTCATTATCGGGGAATGTGCAGACCTTCTTTCAGAAGGTAACGGCAATTTCCTGATATCCTGTTCAGTTGATATGGAAAGTCCGGGGACCTGGGCTATTACATGAAACCGGTCACCCCCCGGTTCAATCCGCAGTGTGTTTTTGAGCATGCCCATAAAACTGTCTGCCCTGCATTCCCATCTCCCTGAAAGCACCAGGGTCTCTTCCGCCCTCGTCACAGCGACATAGAACAGCCTTTTCTGCTCCTCCTCCTCTTTTGCCAGGTGAAGAAGAAAGTCAGTATCCTCTTTACGGATGGAAGATTCAGGTTCTGATTTGAAAAAGAACCTGCCGTCATGTTCATATATCAGATTGTCACCTGTTACATGAGAGAAAGGCTCTTCAAGTCCGGGCACAAACACTACGGGAAACTCCAGGCCCTTGGATGCATGTATTGTCATAATCTTTACCGCATCCATGCCTTCGGTATTTACGTTGGCTTTTGGCTCATCACTTCTGTTCAGAGTCCTTTCAAGGTAGTCCCTTATTTTGATTATGGTTTTACCCTGTGCTTCAAGGTCCTCAACGATGCGTATTAATTTTTTAATGTTTGCTCTTCGCTGAGGCTCATAGTAATATTGCCACGCCCTTGTTTCAGTAAGGATATGTTCGATAAGTTCAGCAACCGGCATTCCGGAAAGATCAGACAGCCAGTTTTTCAGTTGCATAGATGTTTTTGAGAGAACGTCCCGTCCATCTGCACCAGCATCCTGCAGTTTCGTGAACAGACTGCCGTTCCCGCTGTTTATTATCTCAAGCACCATATTGTCATCAATTCTTAACAGCGGACTCTTCAACAATATATACAGACTGTAATCGTCTTCGGGATTGGAGAGAAAGTACATAAGAGCCCGGAGTGTGGCCACCTCTGGTTCCTGATAAAAACCTATGCCTTTTACGGCAACAAATGGTATGTCATGATTACGAAGGGCCTCTTCGTATGACCTGAGGTGGGTCCGCTTCCTCAAGAGAATTGCCATGTCTTCATACCTGCACGGCCTTTTCTGCATGTCCCCCCTTCTGGTTATGTGAAAGTCATTGACCATATTTTTTATGCGGCAGGCCAGTATATCAGCTTCCCGCTGCTTTGCCTGTGCTGTGCTGTCCTCATTGTTGTCCAGAATGATCAGTTCCACACTCCCTGTCTCTTCATCCCTGTTTGCCCGGAACGTACTGTATCGTGTCATCCATGAATGGCTGCTTTCTCTGG
>CP070632.1:3095243-3099918 GCA_020356065.1 Nitrospiraceae bacterium | reverse complement strand
CCCGACAAAGCCAAACCCTCTGTGAGGGGGGGACGGAAAGCGGCGGGTCTTGCAGGTCGTATAATCAAAGATGGCCGAGCTGCTGAAGGAATTAAGCCTTTGGTAGTTCGGCTTTCTTTATCTGTAAATCTAATTAAAGAAAGGAGGTGAATAATAACTGATTTCAAATTAATAAATTTAAGGGGGGGAATGAAATGAAAAATCTGAATTTGTACATAATAGCAGTATTTCTAGCGATGGTTTTAACGATTCCAGTAATGGTTTATGCACAGCCTCCAGGATTGCCTCCAGGCAGTCTATTGGGAGATCTTCAAAACCAAATCAATGCTGAGGAAGCCGCGAGAATAGAGGGTGATCAAAATCTCCAAAATCAAATTAATACAATTGAACTTATTCCAGGACCACAAGGACCCGCAGGACCGCCAGGACCTAAGGGTGATTCAGGGATAGATCCTGAATTCATAGACTTGTTGTGTGATCTTTATGCTCAAACAGGAAAAAGCTTACCTGAGGTATGCTCTGTGAAGCTGGTATTTTTGACGAGTTCGTTACATAATGGGAACCTTGGAGGTGTGTCCGGAGCAGACGCTATTTGTCAGAATCTCGCCACTAATGCTGGATTGGCAGGTAATTACATGGCGTGGCTAAGCGATTCCTCGGGAAATAGCCCTAGTACTCGTTTCGCAAAGTCAGATGTGCCATATATATTGGTAGACCGGACGGCTATAGCCTTGGATTGGGACGATTTAACTGATAAAAGTCTTTTACATACTATAGACCTTACCGAACAAGGAAACTATGTTGATATTGCTTCTGTTTGGGGCTCGAGATGGGATGGCACATCTGGTAGCACAGCTCCCACCGACTTTTGTCTCGATTATACATATTCACAGTATACATTTGGCGACATTATAGCTGGAGTAGGAATGAACAACAAAACTGATTGGTATTGGTCTGGAGGAGGGATAGGTACTTGTGATGCAACTTATCACCTCTATTGCTTTCAGCAGTAGTAGAGGGTATGGCTTTGGTTATCACTTTACATCAAAGCAACTGTGCGGTAATGTATTTTTTTTGCTACAAGTTCAGGCAGAGTCAGAAATGGCTCTGCCTTTTTCTTCTCACTTTCTATTGGCAATCGTCAGTTCATCACTCACGGTAGAATATTGATAACATGAATGTATCTTCATAATTAGAGATTTTTTGGAATCATTGACTTATTATAATTGTCGTTGACCTCAGCCCTTCATTTATTCTGACGATAAATCATATTTATCATTGACCAGCAACCATCACCTCTGTTGAAGACTTCATGATGTTATAAATGATCAGGCGACCTCTCACATTTTGAACCTTTCTCGGTATTATTAAGCGGAGGAACATGACTGTATAGTTTTTGTATAGTAGACAGGCAAAAAAAGAGAGAAAGACATCAACGCCTTTCCCTCAATTTCTTTCTAACCGTTTTCTAACGGACTAACATCAAATACCCTAATTCAATCTCAGTTCTTCTTTGTTTTGATAAGGCATAAGACATTGATATAACTTATGTTAGCTTATATTGTCTTATGTTAGCTTATTCCTTTCAATCCATTTTTATATTTATTCGTTATTGGGAATCGCCTGTCTTTTCCAAAGGCCCTCGGTGTAATTTTAATACCCGGCGGAGCCTGCCTCCTCTTGTATTCAGCGTGATCAACCATGTTAATAACTTTCCGAATGCACTCGACATCACAACCCGGATCGGTTATTTCATCAAAATGCCTGTCATCTTCAACATATGCTTTTAAAATCGGATCAAGTACCGGGTACGGAGGAAGAGTGTCAGTGTCCTTTTGATCCGGTCTGAGTTCAGCAGTCGGTTCTTTCGATAATATCCTCCCTGGTATCAGTTCATAACGGGCCTCCCTATTTCTCCATTGACATAACCTGTACACCAGGGTCTTTGGCACATCTTTTATAACCGCAAAACCACCGGCCATGTCCCCGTATAATGTTGCATAACCGACGCTCATCTCTGACTTGTTACCCGTAGTTAATACAAGCCATCCAAACTTATTTGACAGGGCCATCAATATATTGCCCCTGATTCTGGCCTGAAGGTTTTCCTCTGTAATGTCAGGCCCAGTTCCCTTAAAGGGTTTTAATAATGTCTGCATATATGCGTCATAAATATGTTTTATAGCTATTGTGCTGATATGAATGCCGAGATTTTTTGCATGCATGTGAGCGTCTTCATGACTTTCTTGTGATGAATACATGGACGGCATGAATATCCCCCGTACATTGTCCTTGCCAAGAGCGTCAACTGCAATGGTAGTCACGAGCGCCGAATCAACACCTCCGCTCATTCCGACGATTACTCCTTTGAAACCGTTTTTAATGACATAGTCTCTTGTACCAAGAACAAGTGCGCTGAATACTTCGTTCTCAGGAATGACCTGGCGATATTTCCTGTTACGGATAACGGGTGTATTTCTTTGCGGTTTGTATGCTGGGATGTTAATTTTCTCAATAATAGTATTTTTTAACAAACCGGTAAACAGTCTGTTACGTGCCCGATCCTTAACCGGTTTCTTATTATCGGGCAACTGAATATCAACAGTAATCATTTCTTCTGTGAAATGATTAGCCCTGACAAGAATTGCCCCGTCCTTTCCGATAACAAGACTGCCACCGTCAAATACAAGTTCATCCTGACCACCGACCATATTCAGATAAACAATCACTGTATTACATTCTTTTGCCCGGTCTGTCAGAATCGCCTCCCGTAACGCAGGTTTGTTAATGTGATATGGTGAAGCGTTTATGTTGATAATTAATTCTGCACCTGACAATGACTGTATGAGTGCAGGCCCCCTGTTGTACCAGATGTCCTCACAAATAGTAATACCGATTTTGATACCAGCAAAGTTGTATACACTGTATTTCCTGTCTGATCCAAAGTAGCGATGTTCATCAAATACTCCATAATTTGGAAGTTGTTTTTTATGATATGTACCGATAAGCCGGTTGTGGGATATTACGGCAGCAGCATTATACAGGTCCCTATGCTTGTCAACAAAGCCTACTATTGCAGTCATGTCATACGATGCGGCTCTGATCCCGTCAAGAACGTTCAGGTTTTCAGTAATGAAACGGGGTTTCAGCAATAAGTCTTCTGGTGGATACCCGGTCACGGCAAGTTCGGGGAAAACCACAACATCAGCTTTAACACGACGTGCCTTTTTTATATACGAGATAATTTTCTCTGTGTTTCCGTTCAGGTCACCGACAGTTGGATTAATCTGGGCAAGCGCAACTCTCAAATGCTTCAAACTATTGACCCCCCGGTATGACTTGATTCAGCATGGTTAATAATAATTGACGGTTCACTGTTTGTAAAGAGCTGCATGAGCGGGGGATTACCGTGATGTTGACTCGCAGTATATTAATAGATATAATTCTAATTGTCCACATCGTTTTCTAACATTATTAATCGAGGTAACTATGATAACGTGTAAAAAAACATATGCTTTTGTAATCCTGTCACTGATAAGCTTTATGCTGATCTCATATTCGACGGAAGTTCCCGATGCCTTTGCAGAGAAACCGCACTTATCCAGAGATGCAGTGGATTTTCTTTCCAGGACGGGGCAGGCAATGGCAGAAGTAGCAGAATATGTGAAACCGGCTGTAGTGAATATATCGACGGTCAAAACAGAGCAGACTGACAATGCGCCTCTTTCGCCTTTTTACGATGATCCTTTTTTCAGGAAGTTTTTTGGTGATCAGTTCAGAATGCCGGAACGTAGAGAACGAAAGTCCGCCAGTCTTGGATCCGGGGTAATAGTCTCACCTGACGGATATATTCTTACGAACAACCATGTTATTAAAAATGCCGACACGATCAAGGTGCTGCTGTCTGACAAGAGGGAATTTATCGGGAAGGTGATTGGAAACGATCCTAAAACTGATTTGTCCGTTATCAAGATAGATGCCGATGACCTGTCATCGATTATATTGGGGAATTCAGATGATTTAAAGGTCGGGGAGCTTGTGCTTGCAGTGGGAAACCCGTTTGGATTAAACCAGACAATTACCATGGGAATCGTCAGCGCAGTTGGAAGGGCCAATGTCGGGATTGCTGATTATGAAGATTTTATACAGACAGATGCGGCCATCAATCCAGGAAATTCAGGCGGTGCACTTGTTAATGTAAAAGGACAGCTTGTCGGCATTAATACAGCGATATTCAGCACAACGGGCGGTTACCAGGGAATAGGATTCGCGATACCAAGTACAATGATAAAGGTTGTAATGAACAGTCTCATAGAAAAAGGGAAGGTCATCAGGGGCTGGCTTGGAGTATCCATTCAGGCTATTACACCTGAGCTGGCGGATCAGTTTAAGCTGGAAAAGGACCACGGGACACTTGTTGCTGATGTTGTTGAAGGAAGTCCGGCAGAGGAAGCCGGCATATTGAGAGGCGATGTGATCTTAGAGTTCGGAGGCAAGAGTGTCGATGAACCTTATATATTAAGAAACATCGTAGCAGGCACTGAACCCGGAGAGTCGATAGATGTGAGGATCATAAGAGATGGAGAATATATTACGCTTCCGGTCAGGATCGGAGAGCTTGGGGCAGATATCAAAAAGGCGCCTGCGACTTTTAAAAATGCATTGAAGGGGATCA
>CP070632.1:3090344-3095143 GCA_020356065.1 Nitrospiraceae bacterium | reverse complement strand
GACAGGTACTGCAAACTTCGGGTTGAGTGCCTTTCCGCGCCCCTGAACCACTGCAGCTTGAGCATGTTTCCCATCTGGGTATTTTAATTTTCTTTTCCGTCCCGAATACCGCATCTTTAAGATTCACCTCAAGGTCATAGCGAAGGTCCTGTCCTTTGGAAGGACGTGTCCGGCCTCTGCCTGTAAAATCTCCGAATATGTCACCGAACATATCACCAAAGATGTCACCGAATCCGGAGCTGAAGTCACTGAAACCTCCAAATCCGCCAAATCCGGCTCCTGCACCCTCTGCTGTACCGAACCGGTCATAATTGGATTTTTTCTGTGGATCACTAAGGCAGGAGTATGCTTCATTAATCTCCTTGAACTTTTCTTCCGCAGTTCTGTCACCAGGATTTCTGTCAGGGTGATATTTGAGGGCAAGCTTCCTGTAGGCTTTTTTTATGTCTGCATCAGATGCATTCCTGTCCAGTTCGAGTGTGCTGTAGTAATCTTTCATATAAGTAGTCAGTAGTCAGTAGTAAGTAGTCTGGTTCTTTAAAGTTGTTCCCTGTCTACTATCTACCCTCTACTGTAGTTATTCTTTCTTCTCCTCAGTTTCTTCAAATTCTGCTTCCACCACATCTTCCTTTTCTTTGGGAGCTTCCTCGGTCCCGGCTTCCCCTGTTCCGGGCTGCTGGGCTTCAGCTCCTGATGCTCCAGCCTTGTACATTTCCTCGGCAATTTTATGAGAAGCTGTAGTTAATTCTTCAATCGCCTTTTTCAGTTCGTCCGGATCAGTAGTCGAATCCTTGAGGTTTTTACATTTCTCCAGGGCAGCATTGATCTTTTCCTTCTCATCGTCCGTTACCTTGTCACCATAATCCTTTAGTGATTTTTCAACCGTATAAATGAGTGTGTCAGCTTCATTTTTGGCCTCTGCAAGTCTCCGTCTTTTCCTGTCTTCATCGGCATGAGATTCAGCGTCAGAGGTCATTTTATTGATTTCCTCATCGGTGAGGCCACTGGAAGCAGTTATCCGTATGGACTGTTCTTTGCCGGTCCCCTTGTCCTTTGCTGAAACATGCAGAATACCGTTTGCATCAATATCAAAGGTAACCTCAATCTGCGGCACTCCTCTCGGTGCCGGCGGGATGCCTACCAGTTCAAAATTTCCGAGCAGCTTATTATCATTAGCCATTTCCCTTTCACCCTGACAGATCTTTATGGTAACAGCGGGCTGGTTGTCAGCAGCAGTGGAAAAGACCTGACTTTTTTTGGCAGGGATGGTCGTGTTTTTTTCAATAAGCTTGGTAAATACACCGCCCAGAGTTTCTATCCCGAGAGAAAGGGGTGTCACATCAAGCAGGAGAACATCTTTGACCTCACCTTTTAACACGCCTGCCTGGATTGCCGCTCCTGACGCAACTACTTCATCGGGATTCACCCCCTTGGATGCTTCCCTGCCAAAAAACTCCTTCACGATCTCCTGGACCTTTGGTGTCCTAGTCTGTCCCCCGACAAGAATTACTTCATTTATGTCAGAAGCACTCAGACCTGCATCTGCCAGAGCTGTTTTACAGGGCCCGATGGTCCGCTTTACCAGATCATCAGTCAGCTGCTCAAATTTTGCACGTGAGATTTTCATTACGAGATGCTTTGGTCCGCTGGCATCAGCCGTTATAAAAGGCAGGTTGATCTCTGTTTCCATGGCAGATGATAATTCGATCTTGGCCTTTTCAGCAGTTTCCTTTAATCGCTGCAGCGCCATTTTATCATTTCTCAGATCTATCCCTGCATCTTTTTTAAATTCTTCTACTAGCCAGTCCATGACCTTTATATCAAAATCATCGCCTCCGAGATACGTGTCACCGTTCGTTGATTTAACCTCTACCACCCCTTCACCAATCTCGAGTATAGATATGTCAAATGTACCTCCGCCCAGATCATACACAGCAATTTTCTCTTCCTTTTTTTTGTCCATTCCATACGCAAGAGAAGCAGCGGTCGGTTCATTGATTATCCTGAGAACATTCAGACCGGCAATCTTACCGGCATCCTTGGTTGCCTGACGCTGGTTGTCATCGAAATATGCCGGAACCGTGATAACGGCATCCGTTACCTTTTCTCCAAGATAGTCCTCAGCCGCCTGTTTGAGTTTCTGAAGAATCATGGCTGACACTTCAGGAGGTGAATACGTTTTCCCGTGTGCTTCTACATGAGCATCGCCATTTGATGCCTTGGCGATTTTATACGGCAGTTTTTTGATAGCTTCCTTTGCTTCCTCTGAATCATACTTCCTTCCCATCAGTCTTTTAATGGAAAAGATCGTATTTTCCGGATTCGTTATCGCCTGTCTTTTTGCGACCTGACCGATCAACCGCTCCCCTTTATCTGTAAAAGCGACAACAGACGGTGTTGTTCGAGTGCCTTCCTGATTTGCTATTATTGTCGGTTCACCGCCCTGCATGACAGCGACTGCAGAATTGGTTGTTCCGAGATCGATACCTATGACTCTCCCCATAAATTACTCCTCCTGATTATGAACTTTTATAATTTTTATTAAACTGTTTGTACATGGTAAATTACGCTAATCGTCTGAATTGTCTTCCGTGGCCGGTTTGACTGAGACTCCTACCATGGCCGCTCTCAGAACCCGTTCTTTTAATTTGTAACCCTTCCGGAATTCCTTCACTATTATGTTTTCTTCTGTATCTTCTGATTCTATTTGCGACATGGCGTGATGCACGACCGGGTCAAAAGGTTTACCCAGGGCATCTATCGTTACGAGTCCGTGTTTTTCAAGAACGCCTTTCAGTTCCTTTAACGTAAGGTTTACGCCTTCAGCAAGAGAACTGGATGTGTCGCTATCTGCAGAATGCTGAAGAGCAAGTTCAAGGTGATCTATGACAGTCAGGATATCAGTTATTATTTCTTCATTCGCATACTTAAGAAGTTCTTCTTTATTTCGATCGGCTATTTTTTTATAATTTTCAAAATCAGCATAAAGTCTGACATATTTATCATGGGCCTCAGCAAGTAATTGCTGTACATCTCCCCTGTCTTCTTCTTTGGCTTCAACAACATCATCGTTTCCTTCTGACTGCGCAGTCTCGTCGTGAGAGTCGTTCTTCTCCTCTTTCATGTGTTGCTCTTTAGACATCTTAAATACCTCTTAGTTTTCTGATAGAATCCGGGTTAAGGCTTTTGCGGTGTGTTCTACTATGGGAATAAGCTTTTTATAGTTCATGCAGGTCGGGCCTATAATGCCGATAGTGCCGCCTGACTGCTTTTTATCATTGTATGTCGCCGCAACCATACTCATTTTGCTCATTGCAGGTATGATACTTTCAAGCCCGACAACTACTTTTATCCCCTTGGAACCGCTAAGCTGGTTTAAAAGTTTCAGCATAAACTGTTTATCTTCAATTGCCCGTAAAATATCCTTGACCTGTTTCGTGTCAACAAGGTCAGGAAGATAGGATGTGCCCGAAAGGCTGTTAAGAGACAGCATGTCATCATCCATAATGATAGAGTCTTTAAAGAGATACAGCACATTCATAATAATCCTGTCATAAGCCTGTTTGTCCTTAAACAGCTGGTATGACAGTATCTCTTTTACATCCTTAATCTGTCTCCCTGCAAATTCGCTGTTTATGTAATGAGCTGCTTTATCCAGTTCCTGCTGGGTGTATGGCTTGTCCAGTTCAACAAACGTATTCTTGACGCTTCCATCGTCTGATATCAGCATGGACAGTGCTTTTTTACTATCATATTTAATGAACTTTATGTGCTTCAGCACCATATCTTCAATTTTCGGGGGGATGGCTATTGCCAGATTCCGGGACAGCAGAGAAAGTGTTTTTGCGGCTTTTTTTATCACACCATTGCTGTCAATCTCTTCGCCCTGAAGTCGCAGCGACAACTCATGAGACATGCTGTCGCTAATGGACAGGGAATGGTCCTCTAATAATAAATTGACGTAATACCGGTACCCCTTTTCTGTCGGCACTCTTCCCGCGGACGTGTGGGGCTGCGTTATATACCCCATTTGTTCCAGACTGGCCATGGCATTTCTGATGGTGGCTGATGACAGATTCAGGGGATATCTCTTTATTAACAGTAAAGAACCTATCGGTATATTCAGATCAATATGGCTCTGAGTTACTGCCCACAATATCTTTTTTTGTCGTTCATTAAGCATGATTCAATTAATTAGCACTCTCTATTGATGAGTGCTATTAATATAGCAGCAACTTTTGTCAGCTGTCAAGAAAATGGAAGCGATCCGGTACAGGGCATGGCAATTGACTGAATAGTGTTATTTTTTTATCATGTCAAATCAAAAAAGGACGTGAATAATGTTATCATTAACATCTGAGGTTAATCGCCCAGAATACTTAATATTGGGGTACGTGCTTTATGAATCAACGGCATAAGAGATTGAACTTATCATGAAATTGATTTTTTTAATGCCGTGAGCTTATGATATTGAGAGTAATTAAGATTATGAACGAGATTAAAGCGAATAATCGCTAATATCTGCTGATTTTGGGGTTTTGACACGAATTGGCAATTGTGGTAATAATAACAAGCTAAATTATTCGCTGGAAGAATTTGGTATAATGTAGGTAGGAAGTAAGTACTGCACGGTAATTATTTTCTATATCTTCATCTGATCTTTGAGAACTTAAAAAGTAGGCCCGCAAGTCAATTTATTTATAATTTGAGAGTTTGATTCTGGCTCAGAACGAACGCTGGCGGCGCGCTTAACACATGCAAGTCGAACGGGGTGCTTGGAGCTGATCGCTTCGGCGTGA
>CP070632.1:3085323-3090244 GCA_020356065.1 Nitrospiraceae bacterium | reverse complement strand
AAGACAGGATGCACGATTAAGTATCTTTGAGTATGTGATGATGTTTTATAATGGAAGGAGAAGACATTCTGCTCTGGGCTATATAAGCCCGGTGCAATATGAAATACTCAAACAATAAACTTATAGCTATGTCCACTTTATTGTGGGAAGGTCAAGATGAAGCAGTCAAAATATCCTAACGGCTTTTCTCCTCATCCAGAAAACTTAAAAGATAATCCCTGAACCTGTCAGGAACAAGCCAGCGAATGCCCAGCTTTTCAGCCCATTTAATTGCTCCATGATCAACAGTTACCAGCAGGGCATCGAGCTCCTTTGCCAGCAATATCAGGTCAACGTCTTCCCTGCTGTCAATTATCCCTTCCCTGAGCGCCTCCCGATAACTTTTGCGCATCCCCTTGATCAGTTCCCTCTCCTCAACAGTTCCTACGCTTCTGACAGCCTTTTCCGCAACTCTCAGTCCCTTGTTTATCCTGTCCCTGATGTCTTCTATCAACTCGTAGAGCAGCACTGCCGGAACATGCATTTCGTGCTTGCCGGGGGATTTCTGGTTGAGTACTGCCAACAGTTTACCCGGCACTTTTCTCCTGTCCACAAAATTCATCAGTTCCTCAAAAATGGAAGAAGGCATATAGAATTGCAGTAAAGGGATCTGTTCTGCCAGCAGCAGGAATTCCTTGATCGCTTCAGTGGGAGAACCACCGAAATCACCCCTGACTTCAGGATTTACGAACAGGCTGGTGTCAAGTACTACTTTGTCTTTTCTGGATTTGACAGACTTCATTTATATCGAGAATAAAGGTGTTCCAGCTCTTACACTCAGGACATCTGCCCGTCCAGTCCCTTGTTGAAAAGCTGCAGTGAGAACAGCAGAATGGCACAACGAGAGGTTTCCCGGCTCTAAGGGCTTTTTTAAATTCATTTTTCGCTTCTTCAAACTGCAATCGTCTCTCATGTATATTCCCAAGCAGTATATGCAAACCGGGATGGTCAAAAGAGGTAGTATCCATAGCATTAATCGTATTAGAGGCATGATCAATCATTTCAAGCCTGTAATACAGTTTTGCAAGAAAAAACTGAAGCCGTATATCATCCCTGTCTTTCTGAATGGCTTTCTGGTAAATATCTATTATCTTGCCCGGCTCACCCCTGGTAATAAAATAATCTTCCATCTGCACCAGGAAGACCAGCGATGAAGTCTCATCAAGTCCTTTTTTAAAGATAGCCTCCGCATCTTTTTCCTTTCCTTCTTTTAAATAACCTTCTGCAAGTGCAATATATGCTGCTATGAAATCCTTATCAGTCTTGATAAGCGCTTTTAAGGTCTTGACGCCCTTGTCCGTAGATCCTGTCTCTATATAGTGTTTCCCGACTTCATATTTGTAGCCGTTAAGCCTCGTGTTTTCGTCCTTCTCTTCTTCCGGAGTAAGCTTGCATTTTAAAATTTTATGCTGGATATCAATAGCCTCTTCCAGATGTCCGGTCGATTCAAAGATGTCCCTCTTTTTATATAATACTTTTTTATTTTCGCTGTCTATTTCAAGAATGTCATCAAGGGCCTTTAATGCGTCCTGCCATTTTTCCTGTTTTTCATAAAGGTCCGCCAATGAAAGAAGGACCTCAATGCCCCTTGGTTTTGACTCCTTTGCCAGCATATACATATTCTTGGCCTTAATAAAATCCCTGCCGTGAACGGCAATATCTCCCTGACGCAGCAATGCAGAAACATGGTCAGGTTCACTCTCGAGTACACGGTCAAACAGCTCAGACGCCTCTCCAAACCTGGAAGCATAATATGCATCAAGCCCCTTTGCATATGACTCACGGACTCTGGCTTCCTTCTTTTGCTGTCGCTGAACCTGCCAGCTTTCTACAGAACGTCTGGTGTCCCTTATCAATACGAAAACGGCAGTTGAAAGTATCCCCACAGCAACAGACACCAGAATAAGCGCAATCACGGGAACTGTGTACGTCAAGCCCTGCCAGACGGTTAACTCCACCATTCCTTTATTAAAGAAAGAAAGAAGGCTAAATAAGACAAGAAATATAATTATAAAAAAAACCGCAATTTTTCCCATCATGTACCTTTCTCATTTTCTGTCAGTTTATATGTGGGACAAGAGAATGATTTCACCATTACATTAATTTACAGCGATCCGTCCGGCATCCATCCAGAACTTATCAAGATTGTAAAAAGCTCTCGTCTCTTCATCAAAAATATGGACAACCATATCACCATAATCCATTAATACCCAACGGGCGCTCTCCATTCCTTCCTTCCCAATGGGAAAAATCTTTTCTTTGGAAAAATACTCGTCTATTGATTCTGCTATGGCCCTGATCTGATTCCTGTTTTCTCCTGAGCATATAACAAAAAAATCTGCAATCGTTGACAGGCCTTTTAAATCGAGCACCACCACTTCATGGGCTTTCTTGTCAAGTGCTAATTTAGCAGCCTTGACAGCCCGCTGTTTAATTTTACTGTCTAAAGGTATCGCTCCTTTCAGAAAGAACCTGGAAGTAAGAACCTGAAAAATAAGACGATTAGATAAAATTCAGTTAATTCTTCCTTCGCTTTATACTTCCCGCTTATTATTTCTCACTTTTTATAAAGATTATGAGAAATTATATAGGATTTTACGGAATCAGGCAAGAGATATCTGATGCTTTCCCCCTTGATTACCAAACTTCGGATACGGGATGCAGAGATGTTCAGTCGGGTGACATTGGTGAGATATCCCTTTTGTGTACCGGAAATATCAAATGAATAATCCATGATGTCACCCCTTTCCAGGTCAGTCAGCACCCTTTTAGTAATACCTTTGATAAAAGGTGAAGATACGATATCGTTAAAAAGATATCCGGGCCGTGACATGACCACAAGGCTGGTCATGTTCAGCAGCTGTTGAGGTTCTTTCCATGCCTGCAGGTCAAGAAAAGCGTCAATCCCCAGGATAAAGAAAAACTCTGCACCTTCATACATTCTGTGCAGCTTTTTTATGGTATCAACTGAATATGACCTGCCACGTGCTTTTGTCTCGATATCTGAGATTTCAAAATGCCTGTTACCCTTTATTGCCTTTTCAACCATTTCAAAACGCTCAGAAGCACGGGCAAGGTCAGGTTTGTCAAACGGGGTCTTTCCGGACGGGATGAACAGTATTTTATCCAGGCAGAGCCTTTCATGCACTTCCTCAGCTGTTCTGAGATGCCCATAATGAACAGGATTAAACGTGCCGCCGTAAATGCCTATTTTCATAATCTGTTTTCTGACTTCTTCCTGCTACATGCATGTGTTAACTTCTAATCTGTCCATTCCCAAGCCCTATGAATTTTGTACAAGTAAGCTCCTCCAGCCCCATCGGTCCCCTTGCATGAATCTTATCGGTTGAAATACCCATTTCAGCACCAAGTCCAAACTGAAAACCATCACTGAACCGAGTTGACAGATTTACAAATACTGATGATGAATCCACTTCTCTCAGGAATCGCATGGCCCTACCATAATGTTCAGTGACAATCGTCTCAGTGTGGGCAGAGCTGTACTCTGCTATGTGGTCCATTGCTGCTTCAATATCCCTGACTACTTTGACATTTAATATAAGGTCGACGTATTCAGTATGAAAATCATCAGCTACGGCCCGGCTGACAGACGGGACTATCTTCCTTGTTCTCGCGCACCCCTTTATTTTCACTTTGGCACTTTTTAGACGCTTTATTACGGTGGGCAGAAATTTCTTTGCCACCTTCTCATCTACGAGCATGGTCTCCATGGCATTGCATGTGCCCGGTCTCTGCACCTTGGCGTTAAAGCAGATTTCCTCTGCCATTTTAAGGTCAGCGTCCCTGTCGACAAAGACATGACATATACCTTTATAGTGTTTAAGTACGGGAATACGTGAATTTTCCGTTACGGCCCGTATAAGTCCTTCCCCTCCCCGGGGTATTACTACATCAATAATACCTTCAAGTTTCAGCATCTCCAGGACAGCCTGTCTGTCTGTATTATCAAGGAACGTGATGACCCCTTCATGAATCCCCGCTTTTTTTGCAACTCCTCTCAGCAGTTTCACAATTGCCTTGTTGGAGTGAATGGCCTCAGATCCGCCTCTCAGGATGACTGCGTTGCCTGCTTTCAGACAAAGCGCAGTTGCATCAGCCGTTACATTGGGCCTTGACTCATAAATGATGCCGATCACTCCCAGGGGAACACGCATTTTACCAATAGTCATCCCGTTCGGTCTCTGCCACATTTTTGTTATCTCTCCAACAGGATCAGGCAGGTTTGCAATATCCACAAGACCCTGCGACATGTCGTCTATCCTCTGACCGGTAAGAGTCAGCCTGTCTATCATGGCCTTTGTCAGCCCTTTTTTCTTTGCCGCAGCCAGATCTTTTTTATTTTCTCTTTGAAGCTGTTTCGCACTCCTCCTGATTGTCTCTGCCATTATTAATAATGCAGCGTTCTTCTGCTCTGAAGATACTTTTGCAACAGCCATTGCCCCTTCCTTTGCCTCCATGGCCTTCTTTAATACATATGCGTATAAATCCATATACACTCCTCCTGTTTAAGTAATCAGGTGCTTATTTTAGCACAATAGTATGCGCTTGTATAAAGAACGCCTTCATTTATATGTCTTTTGAGATTGAAGTAATACATGGTTCTAAAACAAAACTGAAAAATTAAAATTTCAAGATAAAATATTCGGCGGATTTTTTTAATTAAATATTTACAGTTTTTTATTTTATTATTTTATTATTTTATATTTCAATTGATGAGCGGTTTCTTTTTACCTGTTTCATGAAGGCACTGATTGTAGAAATCTTACTAGTGTACTGTCCCACAAATAACTGGCAATAATATTGCATAAATCGTGTATCCATTAAAATAAGGAGGGTACACGATGAAAGTTGGAAGGCCGAC
>CP070632.1:3080296-3085223 GCA_020356065.1 Nitrospiraceae bacterium | reverse complement strand
AGTAGATGAAATGATTTACAGTGCAAGATCTTTAAGAGATAGGCTAATTCTGGAACTTCAGGCGCGCTGTGGATTGCGAATAGGAGAACTACTTCAGCTTAAAGTCTCGGATGTATCAGAAAGGAAATTAATCTTGTACGAACCGAAGTCAGGGAAGGAATCAGAAGTCGCTTATATGCCGGAGCAGATATCAAGAAGACTGAGTGAGTATATCAACATGAAAAACCTTTCTTCTGAAAACAGGGTGTTTCCAATAGGTTGCTCAGCCATTCGCGCGTTAATTGGAAAACTTGGGAATAAATTGAATCTTAAAATAACACCTCATGATCTGAGAAGACATTCAGCTACTTACGCAAGCCGCGATGGTGTTCCATTGGGAATTGTTTCAAAAGTGATCTTAAGACATCAAAATCTGAAAACGATACAGCTGCACTTGGGACGGGTTAGTGCACCAGAGGCAATACGCTGGATGGATATACTACATGGCAAATAAAGTGTAGTAAATTGAATAATTATCATCATTAAATTGTGGTCTTTGGGGTTGAGAGCTAGACTAGAATCTGCACTTCTAGAATTTATTTTGCTGGCGAAGCTTTCAAACGGTAATCAATGAATTTAATATCTACCGGAATTGAATAGATCAGATTTTTAAAAAACGGAAAACAAAATTGATGTCGATGAGTGTACATATAAAGAGTGAAAATGGGGGAGGCTGAACTATGATTGATAAATATGATTTATCATTAAAATTGACGAGAGTGGAAAAACAACGATTGCATCACGTAATAAAGATGTGGTTATAATTCCATTTTGATAATTAACGCTTGCTACACTCATTAAAAAAGGCAGAGCCAATTTCTGACTCTACCTTAATTATCTCCCCTGGCATTCTCTACCATTTATCTACTTTTCCAATTATTTGTCTGCAAATACCGCCTTGGCAACAGCAAGCGCTGCCTGTCGTGTTGGAGCACTAACAACCAACCGGCCACTGATACTTGCACCAGACTTGAGCACCACAATCGCGTGAAAGCCGCCATCAGCGGACTGGTAGTAGGCTGCCGCATCGCCCAAGCCTGTGACTGGTTCAGGTTTCTTATAGGGAGCCTCGTCGTGCTCAAATTCCTCTTGCAATTCTGTAGCCAGTGCAGCTGAGTCCTTATCCGTCTTGCCGCCAGGATGGTAGATGAGACCGATGCTGTCTTTCCAGTTGTCCGTATCATAGGTACAACTCGTGAACACACCTCTGTCCTTGGATGTAACATTGGTAATGATTAGTCCACTGGATTTTTCAACCGTTTCTTTCGTAATGAGGTCGCACGCATTAAGCTCTCCTGCAAGCGATTGCGTAGTGCAAAACAGGGACAAAAAGATAATTACTAAGATTGTTGATTTATAAAACATGGAAACCTCCAAGATGATAAGGTGTTTTTGCCATCAACCTTCCCGGTTTTGATATAGTTTACCATTATTACTTGGATACAGGCGAACAGGCTTGATCTTATTTATGACGTGACCGGGTTATTGCAAGAGGCAAGGTCTATATTTTTGTCTCATGTTTCTTTAGATCTGTCATTATTCTGAACATAATTCAGCGATTGTCATATATGAAGACCTACACTAGTGATATAACTTCAGAATTAGCCTCACTTATGAATACCAAATATGTAATATAATGATAATCGTATTTATCTTAAGAACAGATGCTAATAAAAAATGAGGATAATACAGATAGTTCATCAATTTTTTAGGTAGTTGCCAGATAATGATAATGTGGATAAATGTTTAAAAAAAGTCGATTGAGAGGCAAAAATTCTCTTAAATGATGATTGATGTGACATATCTCTAGCGTAGATACCGATTTGAGATTGAGGCTTAATTTATATTATCAGTATCCTGCTATGACAGATTTATTGATGATATACAATTGAAAGTTATTATAAAAAGGCAGAGCCATTTCTTACTCCGCCTATCTTTTATATGTATTTGTTTCTTCTTTATCTTTTTATGCCCCCATATCATTCTTATTTAACTGCTTGTGCACGAGGTAAAGCCTTAGGGACAGCATTTTTCAGGGGCTTAATGGATCTTAGATAAACATACATTGCGTGAAGCTCTTCATCTGTCAAGCGTGAATAAGTCGGCATTGGCGGGAGGAATGGTCGAGCACTTCCCACGTGCCTACCTGTTCGCATAGCTTCCACAAAGATTTCCTCTGTCCAACTTCCTATACCAGTTTCATGGTCAGGAGTTAAGTTGCTTCCATAGCTTACACCCCATGGACCAACCCATGCTGTTAGACTATTATTATAGAGCCCCCCCCACCCATGAGGACCTATTTGTCCTTCCGGGACTGGTGGTAGTTTTTCATCTGCAGCATAGCCAGATAAAAGACGAGATATATCCGGTTTAGGTCCTGATGGTGTGAATACCTTGGGGGTATGACAGACGTTACAATCCATATTGTGAACGAGTCGTTCACCGACTGCAATCATCTCTGCATTTTCATCTGATGCAAAAACAGTAACGCATGGTATCGCTGCAATAAGAATTGCTGCCATTACCACGTAGACGACTATTACTTTATTGCGGTGCAATGACATCATAGTTTGTTTCCTCCTTTATAGGGTTTTTCCATGTGCTGATGATGTTACTTTAGATATTTCATTCAGATATTAGATATGATCTAAATCATATCGCTATACTTTGTTCATGCTTAACACAACCGGCTGATTTATAAACATAATATAGCTTTTGAGACATCGGGAGTCTTCATTAAATATTGAAAGGAAGGGGCTGAATTTAACTTGATGACAAGATGGGTATATATTCAGAATTTTACTATCATGATGTCATTGATAACTGTGTTAAATCTGCAGACTGATGACTAACCACATTTCATTGATCAATGGGAAAGTAATTGAAATATAACCTGTTATAAAATCAACGATAATACAGATAACTAAATGAAAATCTAAGATGCGGGGTCGAAAAAATTGAAAGAATTAAAAGAATCTGCAGATTACATCATGTAGTCTGCAGGAGTAATAACAGTTGGTAGGTTAACGATACATTTATAATTAGCAGTAAAACGGATGACGAACTCTCTTAGCGATTGATATGAGTTATCTGTAGACGGTGATGGAAATGAAGTTGATGATTGCTATTGTAAGCAATGTTGGAGGATGGTTTGCTTCAGTTCCGGTGACAGGGGAATATGCCTGTAACCGATTCTTTTTGAACCCAGGATTTGCCCTACTTTCATCTGATTCGTTCAATACTTTTCTCTTTAATGATTGACAGGTCATGTTAAAGGTTGTAGATTCTGAATTATAGGAATGTGAATATTCTTGATGAAACTGATATGTCAGTTCTGAATATATCAAAGAAATACCCATTCCTGCTGGCCATGGTAACATTCTGCATCATGACAGAGATTGTATTATCGCTGGCAAAGGGGATAACACAAGCCATGCCGGAACATGAGTCAGATACGATAAGGCTGCCAGAACCTGTTCATGACAGTGATACATCCGTTGAAGAGGCCCTGCGTAAGAGACGATCCAACAGGAGTTATAAATACATGCCGCTGACACGTGCTGAGATTTCACAGCTTCTCTGGGCTGCGCAGTGCATAACTAGTCAAAGCGGCCTCAGGACAGCGCCGTCTGCCGGTGCACTCTATCCGCTTGAAATGTATGTTGTTGCAGGGAACGTGGAGGGGCTTCCGGATGGTGTTTATAAGTACAGTCCTCATAACCACGAATTAACTGGTCTTGCAGAGGGCGACAAAAGAAATAAACTCTGTGAGGCAGCACTCGGTCAAACTTCAGTCAGGAATGCCGCAGCAGTCATTGTGATGTCCGTAGTGTATGAACGAACAACCGTGAAATATGGCGACAGGGGCTTAAAATATGTTCATATGGAATCCGGACATGCGGCACAGAATGTCTTTTTGCAGGCGGTTCCTCTTAACCTCGGTGCAGTGGTCATCGGGGCCTTTTATGATGACAAGGTTAAAGAAGTCCTGGAGATGCCTGAAAATGAACAACCGCTCCATATAATGCCTGTGGGGAGAATGAAATAAGGACAATTTTGCCTTCTCGCATGCAACTCAAACTGCTTCCTTATGGTCTCGCCGTATTGTTCTCCGTCCTTGTAATATGTGAACCGGCATTTAGCGGAAATATAATAAGCAGCGATAAAATGTTACATCAAATTACAATCTTCATGTGCGGTGATGTAATGACAGGGAGAGGCATTGACCAGGTCCTGCCTTCCCTCTTATCCATGAGCCGTTCATGAAAAGCGCCAGGGGATATGTACAACTTGCTGAGAATGTAAACGGTCCGATTCAGCAGCCCGTGAGCTGTTCCTATATATGGGGAGACGCGCTCGATGAATTGAAACGAAATGCTCCTGACCTGAGAATAATTAATTTAGAGACAAGCATAACAAAGAGCAATGATTACTGGATAGATAAAGGGATTCACTACAGGATGCATCCGGAGAATATCGCCTGTATAGCAGAGGCCGGAATAGACTACGCTTCTCTTGCTAACAACCACATCCTCGACTGGGGATATGCAGGTCTAACAGAGACCCTGGAAACATTGAAGAAAGTGAATATAAAAACTGCCGGAGCGGGCCGGAATCTGCAGGAGGCAGAAACGCCTGCAGTTATGGAGGTTAAGGGGAAGGGCAGAGTGATTGTGTTCTCCTTTGGAACTCTCACAAGCGGCATACCTTTCAGTTGGGCTGCATCGAAAGACCGGGCTGGAGTAAATCTGATGAAAGATCTGTCAGATAAAACCGTCCGACATATTAAGGGGACAATCATGAGTAAAAAGCAGCCGGGAGATATAGTAATCGCCTCTATTCACTGGGGGAGTAACTGGGGATATGATATTCCTTCTGATCAGAAGGA
>CP070632.1:3074435-3080196 GCA_020356065.1 Nitrospiraceae bacterium | reverse complement strand
CGGTCCATGCTAGCGGGTGCGGAACATAGGCAATTCTTTTATTGAGTTTTTTCTCCTGAATGTAACGCTGCATTCTTACGATAATTTCCATGTCCTCACAGACCGTTTCAACTTCTTCACCGGTATACTCTGTGGCAATTTTCGATGTTACATATTTCGTGAGGTATCCGCCGATATTCTGTACAAATTCCTTGTGAAATATTCCGAATACTCCGGATATGATCAGTATTGCCCTGAGCCGTGAAAGTGCTGTTCGTCCAAGACTGAAGGAGCGGATATATTCAACAATCTGAAATCTTACTATCCATTTTTTAGAGAGGCGTGGTTCGAGTACTTTTCCCCTCTCAACACGCGAGCTGTTCACAATCGCCACCTGCCCGCCGACCGCAACGATGTCCTGATGGTCCAGCACTGACCGGAAGGCCTGCAACAGTGCCGCTTCATCTATGATGGAATCTGCGTCTATGGACACAAAATAAGGGCAGAACGACGCATTTATTCCCGCATTCAGGGCATCAGCTTTACCTCCATTTTCCTTGTCAATCACTGCAAACCGGCTGATGTGTTCCGGCAGGTCCGCCCTTGATATGTAGTAGGATTTTACTTTGGCTGTAGTTATCCGCTCAACATAATCAACATCAATCCGTTTCAAGTCAAATGCTTTCCTGAGCACATCCATTGTCCTGTCTTTAGATCCGTCATTTACAATTACGATCTCGAGCCTTGGAAATGTAAGCTGAAGCAGAGACTGGATAGATTCCTCAATAGTTTTATCTTCGTTATACGCGGGAACTATTATGGTCAGGGGGGGAGTTAACGGAGACTGCATGGCAATATCAAATCCCTCATACCCCCTGCTGATTACCAATCTCCGTACATCATAAAAAGCAAACACAAGAAAGAACAGGTTTAGTGAATTAAACAGAATAAAATACGTTATGAAAAAATATTCAATTACCCCGTACATTGTTTCAGCATTGATCATATTAATTTACGCTAAATATCTTTTTTGCTTCCTCACGTATTTCAGGAAGGGGATCGTTAAGAGCGCTCCGCATAAACTTGTAGGTTTCTGAACCCCCGTGAAGACTTAAGACCCTGAAGGCGTGGAGCCTTCTTTCACTGTCAGATGACTGCATATAGATGCTCTGCATCTTTTCCTTATCACATACTTCGTCTACAACATTTACCGCAACAACATCCAGCTCTCCAAGGGTATCATGGGGTTCACCGGCCGCAAAGAGCAGCCCTATCAAATAGGATTTGAGTTCAGGGAATTTATTTAATTTTGATCTGATCAAATTAATGGCCATCTTTATGTTAATCCTGGCCAGACCTATCGCGGCCCGTGTTCTGACAAAGTCATCGATATCCTCAAGTGCCATACTGATAAGTTCAAAGGCCCTTTCTCCACCTGTTGCAGCAATAGCATTAATCGCAGCGGCGCGCACTCTTTCATTTGGATCAAAGATGATTTTCTCAAGCTTATTAATAAGCTGTTTATTTTTGAACTTTGCAAGAGCTCCGACAGCTGAAGCACGGACATCAGGATCATCATCGGTGAGAAGTTTTATCAGAAAGTTAATGGATCCCCGCTTTCTGCTTTTCCCCATGAGCCAGGCCATTCCTATTTTCCTGGTTTTTGTTTCAGGTACACTCTCAACAAGTTTGGTAACATATCCGGGATCTCCGCTTAAAAGATGAGACAGGGACGTGGTTACCGCTTCCCTGAACTCTCTGTCAGGCGTTTCCAGCACCTGGAGCAGAGCTTCAAGTGCTTTTGTGTTCTTATAATTACCAAGCAGCATTACCGCCCTGTCCCGTACATGCGGCTCGGGATCTCCAAGTGACGATGACAGGGCCGATATGACCTCGTCTTCCCTGCCTATGGACACAACGATATTCATAGCCTCTATTCTCACATCCGCATAGGGGTCTTTCTTCATGACACTTAACACCGTGGTAAAAATTTCCGGAATGGCAATAAGCTTGAGAATTTCTATGGACTGCATCCTCATGATCGGATCAAGTGATTCTTTCAATCTCCTGGCAAGATAATTCGCAAAATCTCTGTCATTATTTGCAAAAATGAATGCAACTTCAAGATTTCTTGATTTTCTCGCCCTGGCCGTAATTTCTTTTACAACCGTTTTAAAGCGATCGTCTTCAATGATCCCCTTGATATCATTCCGTATGGACCGTATATTCGAATGCTCATAAAACATATTGAGGAAATCAGGATCATTAAAACAGGCCAGTGCAATAAAAGACCCGGCCTGTACGCGTGGTGACGGATCATCAAGCATTTTCAAAATAAGGGGTTTGAATTCAGGTAATCCTGTTGAACCAACTGCAAGTGCCAGTGCGAGTCTGACGTCCTCATCAGGATCTTTGGCCAGCATTTTTGCCCCACTGAGAAAATTACTGTCTGAATCAGGGCCTGCGCATGCAAGGACAATAGCTCTCACTGCACGGGAGGGATCGAGCAGGGCACTTTCAAACAGTTTTTCATTCCGTTTATACCCAAAGGAAATAAGGACCCTGAAAGCCCGCTCCCTTAAATATTCATCCGAACAGGCGGTAAATTTAAGTACAAACTTATATGCGTTGTCGTCTTTTATGATTGCTGCGATCTCAAACAGGGTGGCAATTGCTTCCGGATTCATTTTATATGGATTTAATACGTGAAGCAGAGAAGAAAACTCATTCGGCTTGATTTTACGAATGTAATGAACAATCTCACTCATTAACGGAGCCGATGCATTCGGCAGCATCTTAATCACTTCAGGGACCACTTTTTCATTTACTATGGCCGTAAAATATTTGATTGCTTCTATCCGTATCTCCTCAGATGACTCTTTTATAATGTCAATAATCTTTTGTTGATCTGTAACAATACCAAGGTCTCGCATGACTTTTAAGGCCGTGCCTCTCACCTTGATTGCCGGATCAAGGAGCATATGTTCAATTTTATCCCAGTTCGTTGTTATCTTGAGCAGAGACAGGGCACGTAATGCTGATTCGCGGGCAAGAGGGTTAGGATCACTGAGTATGGATGCAATATCATCCACGTAGTCCTCTGCATGGAGCATGCCCAGTGCTTCCACTGCAGATCTTCTCACCCAGTATTCATTGTCCTTGATATAATTTATGATAAGTGATACAGATTCGTTGGCTCCGACTTTGCCAAGATTCTCTATAATTCGTGCTTTCAGGGTCCAGTCAACAGTAGTCTTGAGAAGTTCAATAAGAGGCTCGGCTGCATCCTGTGCTCCTGCTTCTCCCAGGATTCGTACGATACGTTTTTGCAGGTTTATATCCCCGGTCATAAGGCTGTCACCAAGACTCTCTATTGCACCTGACCGGGCAACCATCACGAGTATTTTTCTAATGTCAGCCTTATACTGTTCCGATCCGTATTCCTGAAGTATTTTTTGAATATATCCAATTCTCTCAAGAGCAAGCGCGGCCCTTTTCCTGACCTCATCATCTTCATCTTCCAAAGCGACAAGCAGTGAGGGAACAGACTTCTCCCCTATCTGTTCCAGAGCTTCAACAGCCCTGACTCTTACCCACCATTCAGGGTCTTTTAAAATACTGACAAGATTATGTATGACAGAAGGATGTCCGATCATACCCAGTGCCTGTGACACGCGAGTGCGAACAAAGGGTACGGGCTCGGAGACAAGCAGTTCCGTGAGGTTTACGATGGAACGTTCACTTCGAATTTTTCCAAGTGCGCCTGCAGCCCGTGCGCGCACTTCAGGGCTTACGTCCAGTAAAGACTCCATAAGCGCCTTTACTGAGCTATCGGCATTAAGCCAGCCGAGTATTTCAGCTGCCCAGTATCGTTTACTCTCACTATTGAAGTTCTTGAGTTCTTTTTTCAGAGGCTCTATGCAATCGTTTCCAATATTAACCAGTATCTCTCCCACCCGGGGCGGCAGCCATGTTTCGGGATATCCAAAAGCATCAATGAGAAATGGAATTGCCCTCTTGTCCTTAATACGTCCGAGAGAACGGAGCGCAACCGATCTTACATCTTCGTCTTCGTCTTTGACATCTCTTACCAGCTCAAGTAGATGGGGAACAGCTTTTGCAGAGCCGATAAACCCGAGCTTTTCAGCTGCAAACACTCTTTTTTTCCATGATTTGGAATGTATAAGTAAATTGATATATCTGTCTGTTATGCCGGTCACATCATAAAATGCCTGAAAATTCCTGATTGAATTACCAGAGGATTCAACGGCTTTGTCAAGAAGAATTTCCACATAACTTTCATTTTTCAGTCCCTTCAGTCTCATCATGATCTCAGCAGAAGGATTTTCAAAGTTATCTGCAATGTTCTGGATAAGGCCACGGTTTCTTTTAATTATTAACTTGGCTTTAAACATGTACATCGACCATTTCTTTTTTAAAACAATTACGGTGAGCAGAAAACAAAAGGAAATGAATAATACAGTGATACTTAATCCCAGCAGGGTAGTCTGTTTTGCCGATCCATCAATGATACCGCGGAAAAATGAACTGATGGTACTGATGATTGATACAGCCATACTCTGAGCAGTGTCTGAGAGATGCGATAGATATCGGCCAATGCCTGTACCCTGATTATGCACTGTTTCAGTGTTTGCATTATTAATTGCAATATTTGATGAAGCAGCTGACGAAATGTCACCTGAAAAGGCAAAAATAACCAAAATTGCGGCAAAAAACATGCTACCCATTAATTTTATTTTAGTAATAATTAATTCTGTCATACGCATGATACCCAGATAACCCCTTAATAATCAGACAGTTTCGTATTTACATTGTAAATTCTTTAATTTTACGTGCCCATGTATATGAATATATATGATATTAATTCGGTACAGGTGCAGGAATACTTAACTACCCAGCAGCCTGAATCTTATTGCTTCTGATTATGATAAAATCTCAGATGACCCGGATATTCCTTCCGCCAGAACATCTGGAATCAAATGAGATAGTAATCACAGGTGATAACGCGCGGCACCTTGCTCTTGTATTGAGGATTAAAACCGGAGAAACGGTTCATGTCCTTGACGGTAATGGATCCACGTATACGTGCAAAGTACTTGACGTACAAAAGAAAAATATTGTCGTACAAAAGGTAGATAAAAAGGCTTGCGCCGCTGAATCCCCTCTATCAATAACTCTTGTTCAGGGAATACCCCGGAGAGAAAAGATGGAACTCATTATTCAGAAATCGACAGAACTGGGTGTTCACATAATCATGCCTGTTATAACTGAGAGGTCACAGGTCAGACATACACAAAAGCTCGATCGATGGAAAAAAATCGCTGCCTCTGCTGCACAGCAGTCCGGAAGAGAGAGGATTCCCGAGATCATGGTGCCTGTTACATTTGATGATTATCTCGCAGCCCTGCCTGACCTCCCCCTGGATAAAACAGGGAAACAGGATGGATTATTAAAGGTCATCCTCTCAGAAACGTGTGAAGAACAGAACCTGAAAAAAATATTGAAGGCCAATCAGGATGCAACTCAGATTTCCCTTCTGGTGGGTCCTGAGGGAGGTTTTTCAAGAGAGGAAATCCACGTTGCAGTTGAAAAAGCATTCGTGGAAGTTTCCCTCGGGCCAAGAATATTGCGGACCGAGACCGCCCCGATCTCGTCGATCAGCATTATCCAGTATGAACTTGGAGATATGGGTTAGCCCACTTTATTCACGCAGCCATGGAGGTAAGCCTTAAAAAAGTTTTGGGAGCGGCTTTCACAGCAA
>CP070632.1:3067735-3074335 GCA_020356065.1 Nitrospiraceae bacterium | reverse complement strand
AACATCAAGTGCAGATACCGGCTCATCACATATGATGAGTTTTGGATTCAATGACAGGGCCCGCGCAATAGCTGTCCTCTGCCGCTGTCCTCCGGAGAATTCATGGGGATAACGGTTATAATGGCCTGCTGACAGTCCGACTTTTTCAAGAAGGCCCTCAACGAGCTCCTTTTTTTGTCTGCCCTTTGCAATTTTATGGGCGCCGATCCCTTCAGCGATTATATTACCGACAGAAAGCCGTGGATTAAGAGATGAATAGGGGTCCTGAAAAATGATCTGCATATCTTTCCGCAACTGGCGGAGATGCTCCCCGCGCAATGTAAAGATATCGTTCCCTTCAAAAAATACATTGCCATCTGTCGGATCTGTGAGACGCAAAATAACACGACTGGCTGTAGTCTTGCCACAGCCGGACTCGCCTACAAGGCCCAGGGTTTCACCCTTTTTGATAGTAAAAGAGATATTGTCGACCGCCTTAACATGGTTGACGACTCTGGAGAACAGTCCTTTTGTTATAGGGAAGTATTTCCTCAGTTCCCTTACCTCAAGGATATCATGGTTCATGCCAGGCATAATCAGGTTGAAACTCCTGTTGTTCTTTTTTCCCAGACAGTTTTATCAATGCGGTCGCTGAAGTGACATGCTGCAGTATGTCCTGGTGTGACTTCCTTTAACGCTGGCTCACTGGTATGGCATATTTCCTGGGCAAATGAGCACCGGGGCCAGAACTTGCATCCTTCAGGAAAGGCAAGTGGATTGGGAACATTGCCCGGAATCACATAGAGGTTTTTTTTCTTTTCCCCCAGCACAGGGATTGAGGTAAAAAGCCCCAGTGTATACGGGTGCCTTGGATCACCATATATCTCTTTCACAGATCCGTACTCAACGATTTTTGACGCATACATTATCGCAACATGAGAGGCCATGTTTGCTACAACGCCCAGATCATGGGTAACCATTAAAATAGACATGCCAAGCTCATCCTGGAGAGAGTTCATGAGATCAAGGATCTGGGCCTGGATAGTAACATCGAGGGCAGTGGTGGGTTCGTCAGCAATGAGGAGATCAGGGTTGCACGAAAGAGCCATTGCTATCATTACCCGCTGCTTCATACCCCCTGACATCTGGTGGGGATAGTCATTTGCACGTATATCGGCTGAGGGAATACCCACCTTATCCAGGATATCAATGGCCAGTTCCCGGGCCTCACTGTCCGTCCTGTTCTGGTGAAGCATAATGGCCTCCTGAATCTGATCCCCCACAGTGAATACGGGATTAAGTGATGTCATGGGCTCCTGGAAAATCATGCTGATGTCATTGCCCCGGATACCTTCCATCTCCTTATCAGATAGGTCCACCAGGTTCCTGCCTTTGTAACGTATTTCTCCGCCCGCGATCCTGCCCGGCGGAGAAGGAATAAGCCCCAGGATAGACATGCAGGCAACGCTCTTTCCACATCCTGATTCGCCGACAAGAGCGAGTGTGGTACCCTTCATCATCTCCAGGTCAACACCATCAACAGCCTTGACCAGCCCGTCGTCGGTATCAAAGTGAACCCTTAAGTTATGGATTTCCAGTATCTTCTCTGTGTTATCGGGTGATTTTTTATGCATGCTAATTTTTGCTCCAGTAGACACTCTGTAATGTCAAAAATCAAATAAAATCCCAGGGCTAAAATAGAATAATTTGATCTTTGTGCATTTGGCATTTATTTAACATTTGGATTTTGAAATTTGTCATTTTTTGTAAATTATCTCTTCCTCAATTTCGGATTCAGTGCATCTCTCAGACCTTCACCAAACAGGTTGAAGGAAAGTACGACGATCAATATTGACAGTCCCGGTATATATGTTAACCATGGCGCATCAAAGAGGAACTTTTTCCCGTCTGATAATATGTTGCCCCATGTGGCATGAGGCGGAGGCACGCCTATACCCAGAAAACTCAATGCCGCCTCTGTTAAAATGGCACCTGCAATGCCTATAGTTGCTGAAACCAGAACAGGAGCTATCGCATTTGGGATCATGTGACGGAATATTATGCTTATGTCCTTTATCCCCATTGCATTTGCAGCTGATACAAAGTCCTGTTCTCGCAGGGTGAGAAACTCTGCCCTGACAAACCGGGTCGTTCCCATCCAGCTGGTTAATCCTATGACGATCATGATGTTATAAATACTCGGAGGAAGTATTGCCACAACAGTGAGAATCAGAAAGAAGCTGGGAAAACAGAGCATGACGTCAACAAATCTCATCACCAGGCTGTCAACATTAATTGTGTTAAAAAACAGAAAGTCGAGTTTTTTTGCCCAACCGCTCCCCTTATCTGACATCAGAGAGTATAACAATGAGCATGCTGATAAAACGACGCTGAATATAAAGGTGTTGAGGGCCATGCTGTTCTGTCCGGAGGCCCAGAATATGAGGGAAACAAGAAAAACAATGAGACTGAGCACCGGTAAAAATCGGATCCTTACATTACCGTAATACCCGGCCAGTCCTCCGAGAATAATCCCTATAAATATAGAGATTCCTACAGCGACAAATCCAATGGTTAAAGATACCCATGCCCCCTGCATCATTCGGGCGAATATGTCACGGCCGAGGTCATCAGTTCCAAGCAGATATATGCCGAAAACAGGAAAATCTTCCTTTTTTATCATATCTGTATCTGCCGGAGTCAGGGGGCTTCGCAGTTTTTCGGACAGCCTTACTTTGGCAGGATCAAGAACAGGGTCATCCCCATTTGTCAAAGCAAAACCAATAACAGCTACCGCAAAAAACATGATAAAGATGATCAGGCCGGCAAGGGCCATTCTGTTCTTTTTAAATATTCTCCAGGCTGCTGCAGCCGGAGAGATTTCATCGGCAAGTCCCAGATGAAGACTGTTTATGTCTTGGTTATTGGATTCCATTATTTTTTTACTCATTAAAAATAATACCCCCCTTAGTCCCCCCTTGGTAAGGGAGGAATGAAAGAGGAGTTACAACCGTATCCTCGGATCTACGACCATATATAAGAGGTCTGAAATAAATGTACCTATCAATGTCAGAACAGCTGCAATAAAATTCAGTGCAATGATTATAGGGTAATCACGTGCTATGATCGCCTCATATCCCATCCTTCCCATCCCCGGCCATGCAAATATGGATTCTATGATAACCGAACCGCCGATCAGTCCCGGCAGTATCAGGCCGAACATCGTAACAAAGGGGAGCAGGGCATTTCTGAGGCCGTGCCTGTAATAGACCCTGTCACTGGAGAGTCCTTTTGCCCGGGCAGTCCTTATATAGTCCTGATGGATAACCTCAAGCATCTGGGCCCTGACATATCTTGACAGTAATGCAATACCTCCCAGCGCGCCTAAAATTGAGGGGATAACCAGATGCCATATCCGGTCCATTGCTCTGTACAGTTCTCCGGCCTGTGCCATTCCAAATGTCTGCATACCAATAACAGGAATATTAAATGTCTGTACAACAAAAATAATAATGATATAGGCAAAGAAAAAGCTTGGGATGGAGATGAGCACATAGGCAAAGAATGTAGTTGTCCTGTCAAATACAGACCCCCTCTTTATGGCAGCGCCTATACCCACAGGAAAGGAGAGGCACCATGTTATTAATGTGCCCACGATAAAGAGCCATAAACTGTTCAGGAACCGTTCATGGATTTTTCCGAGGACCGGCTGGTTATCTTTCCATGATTTTAATTCTCCTATGAACAGGTTTTTATAAAACAGGTAATACTGGACGTGCAGCGGTTTATCAAGATTAAACTCCTGTCTGAACTTTACAAGATCATCGGGCGTGAACTTCGGGTTCAGGGGATCGATCTGGCTTGGCTCCCCCGGGGCCAGATAGACAACAAGAAAAGAGATGATTGAGATGAACAGTAATGTGACCAGTTTCTGGAAAAAGCTTCTTATGGTAAAGAAAAACATATTTAGATTAATACATTCGATAAAATTTCTCATTCCCGTGAAAACGGGAATCCAGAAAAATTTCGGTTAACCAAGCTGGATTCCTGCCTTCGCAGGAATGACAGAATAATAGATTTTTTTTATTGAATGAACTAATGTTAATCATTCCGTATCAAAGACCGGGTTTTCGGCAAGTTTGATCCATTTATTAAAATGAAAGCTGTAATTACCGGTCTTCGTGGGCGTTATCTTTTTAATTTTTTCTTCTCCTGATGGCAACACCTCTTTTAATACAATCTTTTTATCCAGAACAGCTGTCCATTTACCTACATATAAAAAAGTATACGGCTGTTCATCTGCTATGATCCTGTGAAGCTGATGACAATATGCAACCTGTTTATCATAATCATATTCCTGCCTGATCTTGATAATAAGATCATCAGCCTCATTATTTTTAAATCCCACAAAATTCAGCTGCATCTTATTGGTCTGGCTGGAGTGCCATATCTGATAAAGGTCTGGGTCAATTCCCATTGACCAGCCAAGGATAAGCGCATCAAAATCACCGGTGTTGACATGCTTTCCAAGAAAGACAGTCCATTCCACAATATCGGTCTTCACGTCGATGCCGATCTTTTTCCATGCATCCTGTGCAATTGCCAGAATACTCTTTCTCAGGTCATTACCGCTGTTTGTGATGAGTGTAAAAGCCAGCACTTTACCGTCTTTTTCCAGTTTGCCCTCCCCGTTTCTCTGCCAGCCGGCCTCCTGTAAAAGTTTCAGTGCTCCTTCAGGGTCATATGGAAGAGGCTGAATGTCTTTATCGTAATAGTCAGTCTGCTTGACAAAGGGACCGGTAATTTTCTCTGCCTGGTCATACATGACATATTTAATGATCTTATCAACATCAATGGCCATACCAAGGGCCCTGCGTACCTTTTTGTCTTTAAACAGATCACGTCTCATGTTATATCCGATATAAGTATAGCCGAAAGAAAGACCGGAAAAATTCTGATAGGCAGGATCATTTTTCAGACGTTCAACCTGATGGGGCTGGACCCCGTAACTGTCAATTGCTCCTCCATAGAACTCCATCTCCTGGGTAAGAAGGTCCGGCACGATGCGAAATGTATAACTTTTATAGTTCGGAGCTCCTTCCCAGTAGTCCTTATATCTGTCAAGAACGATATATTGATCAGACTTCCATTCCCTGAATGTAAAAGGCCCTGTCCCGACCGGACTGCGGTTGAAATCACTGTCCCTGATGCTGAATGTTTCCGGGTCTTCCCCTTTTGCTTCAGCCTCCATCCTCAATGCATCCTTATTTAACAGGTGTTCAGGGAGCATACCCATTGCCCATGTGCCGAAAGCCGGCTGGTATAACCTTTTATACACTACCTTGACAGTATGATTGTCCATTACCTCAAGACTCTTGACAGGTTCATAATCAGATATGCGCGGAGAAAGATTCTCGGAGTCCATAATCGACTGATAGGTAAACTCTACATCCCGGGCATCAAATTCATGCCCGTCATGAAATGTTACCCCCTTTCGGAGAAGGAAGATAATGACCGGGTTATGTTCAACAGCAGGAATAACCTGGGGAGCTATAACAGATAATTTGTCCTGATGCCCTGCGGATTCTACTTCAACATAATCACTCGCAGGGAATGTTTTAAAGTACCCGTTTCCAAGAATTGATTTGATATTTTCAAAAAAGCCCTGATCCACTTTTTTTAACGTGACCTTAAACCGGGGGGGCGCTTTGAAGCTCACCTCTACATTTACAGGATCAGGGAAACCATCCTCATTAGTATCAGGTCCGGGCACCTGAACTATGGTTTCTCCCTTTGTCGGAGGAATAATTTCGATGTTTTTGATATTGAGTAATGTTTTTTTAAGAGACGGCGAATCGCCTTTGTATGAAAGAAGCTTCAGTTTGATATTTTCAGGATCGGTAATTGTCTGTCCATTGATCAATGCTTTTGGATTAAGGTAAAAATAGGCTTCTTCGAATATATACCAGCTTTCTGCAAGACGACCGCGGAACCTGAGGTCTTCATCCCTGTCAATCAGTCCGTCAAACACCTGGTCAGCTATGGTGCTGCTGGCATTATCAGCATTAAGTATCGGATTTAGTATCTTGGCGTCCCCTATCGATGCGGTGATGTACTCTTCAAGCCTGTGGGGATTTCCCCTCGCCTGTTCATCATAGGTAGGAACCCAGAAAAAGGACTGAAGCAAAATAAAAAAAATAAGTACGGGAAGCAGTATGAGAACTCTTTTTATCAGCATTTTGTCAGTCTATCTGGCTCTACCAGCTTTTATGTGGGTATATGTCATATTGTTGAGTGTCGTCATATGGTCTAGAATACCATTCTCCCTGTATCTAAATTGTCATTCCCTCCCAAAAACCTCGGGAATGACGACAGCGCATCTATTTTATACCATTCACTGATGAGCCTATTTTATAAAGGAGAATACCTGCTAAGGTCAAGTTTTAATAATCATTAATAATTCATCAATAAATAAACATTTCATATCACGGCAGGCAAGCACAAAATTTTTTCATGATGAAAGGCATCTAGTCTTCCCGTCAAACAACTGACAAAAAATGTCAGTCAGGACAGATTCTTTCCTGTCAATTGATGTTAATTTAACAGGCTCAATCACATAAG
>CP070632.1:3060952-3067635 GCA_020356065.1 Nitrospiraceae bacterium | reverse complement strand
TCTGATTACTCAACAGGATTTTTATCGATATCAAGAAGCTGCATCAGACCCTTTATATTGTCTTCAGCAACGTCTTCATGTCGGTCAGATGTCTGCACGAGCTGTGAAACCTGATTATAGGCAGTCAGTCCTGCAATCTTTATATTCTGAATATACAGAAACGAGATACCGAGAATTATAATATAACTGAATGATCTGGCAGTTGAATGCCACTGTCTTGGGAATATTGACTCTAAACCACCATGAAACAGATTGTACATTAATTTACATATAAACAGACCTATTCCTGCAGCATATGAAAGGCCAAATGAACCGAAAAAAAGGATCATCAATGCCTCCCGGGTATCTTCAATCATGTACAGCCAGTCTGCACGCGGCCGGGCCTCTATAGTGATTAACTGATGGATCCAGTATGCACATCCGAAAATCCAAAGATAGAACAGACAGGATGCGATCTGCTCTTCACGGATCAGTGTCCATTGAACTGGTTTACTTTCTTTTATGACATTCAGAGCATGTCGCAGCTTTATGACGAGGTCATTATTTGTTAAACGATCTTTTACGTGTGTCAGTATCATAGTCTCCCCAATGATTAATTAATCGGTATTTATTCTAATTGCTTGAATGATCTCCTTTTTGTTCAATGTCTCTGACTGGAACCCTGGGTAAAAGGCTTGACAACAGTGGTATTTTCATGCCAGTTAGTTCAGACCAGCGACGTCAACTGACTGAATAAACGGTAATCGGAATAACATATGTTAAATACTGATAGGGGAAGGAAAGATTAAGAATCAGTTATTCACAATAAAGCTATAACAAGCATTAACATCTGCAAGTGATTCAAAAACAATATCAGCTTCTGTATTACGCAGATCTTCTACTGAATACGGCCCTGTGGCAACAGCAATGCAGTGCGCGTCATGGATCTTGGCACACTGAACATCTCGGGGAGTGTCTCCGATTACATAACAGTCCCCGGGTGAAAACTTCAACCCCTGTTTTTTATATTTCTCGATTGCAATTGGTAATAACTCATCCCGGTCCTCATGGTCACTGCCAAATGCCCCTGAGGTAAAGTAATCAAATATGCCGAATGGGCCCAGTTTTATCTCTGCGCCTTTTTCCAGATTGCCGGTCAGCAGACCGATCGTCATATTATGTGAACGAAAGAGGTCAAGAGATTCCCTGATACCGGGCATTATCTGCCGCATCGGGTTATTAATTTCTTCTGTGAGATATAAGAGGTACTTCTCGATCATTCTGTCCACATTACCATCCAGATGATCAATCCCGTGCAGCTTCAGACCCTCTCTCATGATCTGGGGATCTGTCTTGCCTGCCATGGATATGGTACTGAATGCCTCTGATATACCAAACAGGTTAAAAAAGGCCCTGTTTAAAGACCTTGTACCTGCTCCGCCGGCAGTAATTAATGTGCCGTCTATGTCATAAAGGACCAGTTTATTCATAACTCTATATTATAATGGTAATTTATATCATTTACATAACATCTCTAAAAATTGACATTATTTACGTCATTATGGTAAAAATAATGTCTATCTCTACATTTGGAGGATTATGATGTACGCAATTTTTGAATCAGGCGGAAAACAATATAAGGCTGTAGAAGGTGAAACGATCAAAATTGACAAGATTGACAATAAAAAGTCCGTCACGTTTGGCAATGTGCTGATGGTCTCTGATGGTGATAATATTTCCTATGGAAATCCTTATATCGCTTCTGCAAAGATAAGCGCTGATGTCGTGGAAACAGCCAAGGACAAAAAGGTGCTGGTATTTCATCAGAAGCTGAGAAAGAACCACAGAAAACTGAGGGGCCACCGGCAGCAGTACACCTCAGTCAAGATTAATAAAATAACTTTGAATTAATATCCCGTCACAGGGTTTCAGGATCAGGAGGATGCAGTATGGCTCATAAAAAAGGTGTTGGAAGTACCAGAAACGGTCGTGACAGTGAGTCAAAAAGACTGGGCGTAAAAATTTATGGCGGACAGATCGCAAAAGCAGGCAACATCCTTGTCAGGCAGAGGGGAACAAAGTTCCATCCGGGATTTAACGTTGGCAGGGGAAAAGATGACACACTCTTTGCTCTGATAACCGGCACAGTCAAGTTTGAGCGCTACGACAAAAAAAGACAGAAGATCAGTGTGTATCCGTTAGAACAAAGCATTAATTAATTTTCTCTACACAGGATAATCCAGAGGCGAGTTTCCTAACTCGCCTTTTTTTATGGGCTATGACTTGAGTCTGTTTGTTTTCTTATCCTCAAAAAAGTATCAATTAAGATTTTCCTGTATCATATATCCTGAGATTAAATAAGGTGTTGTCAATAAAATGAAATTCATTGATCAGGTAAAAGTCTATGTAAAAGCAGGAGACGGCGGCAGAGGCTGTGTCAGCTTCCGCAGGGAAAAATTTATCCCAAAGGGAGGACCGAATGGTGGGGACGGAGGCAGAGGCGGTCATATCATATTCAGGGCAAGGCATAACATCAATACCCTGCTTGACATTAAATACCAGCAGCAGTACAGGGCGGACAAAGGCCAGCACGGAATGGGCAGAGACAGGCATGGTCGTAACGGTAAAGACCTTATCATTCCTGTGCCCATGGGCACTCTTGTAAAAAACCATGAAACAGGCGAAGTCCTGTTTGATCTTACAGAAGATGAACAGGAGTATATTGCGGCAAAAGGAGGCAGGGGAGGTCTCGGCAATACGCACTTTAAGGGCCCGACAAGACAGACGCCAAGGTACGCGCAGCCCGGGGAACCCGGAGGAGAGTTGACCCTTACCCTGGAGCTGAAACTTCTTGCCGATGTCGGCCTTATCGGACTGCCAAACGCAGGCAAGTCCACCCTGATAGCTTCAGTATCAGCAGCACGACCCAAAATTGCGGACTACCCCTTTACAACTCTTGTGCCGAACCTGGGAGTTGTGAAATATAAAGAGTTCAGCAGCTTTGTTATTGCTGACATCCCGGGGCTGATCGAAGGAGCATCAGGCGGATCCGGACTCGGATTTCAGTTTTTACGGCATGTGGAACGGACATCCATTCTTCTGCACCTTGTTGATATATCAGAAATGGCAGAGGGTGATCCTGCTGATAATATGGAGAAAGTCAATAATGAACTGAGCATTTTCAGTACTGACATTATGGGCAAGCCAATGGCAATTGCAGGGACAAAGCTTGATATAAAAGGGAATGGTGAAAGACTTGACAGGCTTTTAGAATATTGTAAAGATAAACACTATGATTTCTTCCCGATCTGCTCTGTAACCGGGGAGGGAATCAATGCACTGGTCCAGTATCTGGCCATAAAAGTAGAGGAGAATAAAAACAGGAAACAGTAGTCAGGTGACAGTACAGCTGTCCCTTATCCCTGTTCCCTAAACCTTAATCCCTTAATATGAAACGTCTCGTAATAAAAATCGGAAGCAGCATCCTTGCCTCTGCTGAGCAGGGACTGAATACAAGAAGACTGCGCACAATTACAAAGGATATTTCAGAGATTATGGACAGGGGCTATGAAGTAGTACTTGTTTCCTCAGGTGCCGTTGCTGCAGGTCTTAAAAAACTCGGACTCAAAAGCAAGCCTCATGACATCAAGCTTAAGCAGGCGGCAGCGGCAATCGGACAATCAAGTCTTATGTGGGCCTATGAACATAACTTTGCAAAGTTCAGGAAAAAGGCTGCACAGGTGCTTTTAACGAGAGATGACATCGCTAACCGCGTGAGATACATAAATGCTAAAAATACGTTGTTCACGTTGATCGGTTATGGTGTCATCCCATTAATAAATGAAAATGACCCGGTTGCAGTTGATGAGATAAAGTTCGGCGATAATGATATGCTTGCCGCCCTTGCAGCCGGACTGGTTGAAGCTGACATGCTCATAATAATGTCCGATGTTGATGGACTGTACACAAAAAATCCAATCCAGAAGGGAGCAGAGATAATAAGATCAATTAAAAAGATCACCGCTGATATTGAAAAGCTCGCAGGAGGAAAAGGCAGTGCTGTTGGCACGGGAGGGATGTATTCGAAACTGCTTGCAGCAAAACAGGCAAATGATCACGGCATTCCTGTTGTCATAATGAACGGGAGAAAAGCAGGGCTTCTTGAAAAACTTGTGGACGGCAATAAGATCGGGACATATTTTGAACCCAATATGCAGCGCATGTCATCCAAAAAGGGATGGATTGCCTATGGAGTAAGGGCAAAGGGCGCGATCTATCTTGACGAGGGCGCTGTAAACGCATTATTAACTATGGGCAGAAGCCTGCTTCCTTCAGGAATAGCAAAAGTGGAAGGCAATTTTGAGGTTGGTGATTATATACGCTGTCTGGACAGGAGAGGGAAGAAAATAGCCAAGGGGCTGACAAACTATTCTTCATCTGAGCTTGAAAAAATCAAAGGCAGAAAGACCTCGGAAATAGAAAAGGCCCTTGGATATAAATATTCAGACGAGGTAATTCACAGGAATAACCTCGTGATCGTTTAGACCTGATTATTGAGACATATATTAATCATTCAGAATCTTATAAATTGGTGAAAAGCCCTTGAAAGCAGATTTTAGCGTTATAGGTTAATAGTGATACGTCAGCATGCATAAAGGAGCATTTTGCAGCCGGCATGTTCGTGTTACAAATAAAGAATAACGTATAACTTGCCCCATCGGAAGAGAGTTCACAATGCAATATATAGATGAGAGGAGACAACAATGGATACGATCGAATGCATAAAAACCCGGATGAGCATCAGAAAGTTCATGCCCGACCCGGTGCCAAAAGAAATACTACTGGATATTATAAACACAGCCAGATACAGCCCGTCATACAAAAACACCCAGCCCTGGGAAGTTATCATTCTATCTGGTGAAAAGAAGCGGGCCCTTTCAAACATGCTCGTTGACCTTCTTGAAAAATGGACAAAGCCCAGTCCTGATATTCCTGAACCACTCACATGGCCTGAGACGGAACAGGCTCGAATCGATGATCTTCTGATGAAGCGTGCTGCTGTCACAGGAATCGATTTCAATGATCCGTCAGTGTTGAAAAAATCAAAAGAAGTAAATTTCAAATTTTACGGGGCCCCGCATGCCATGTATCTGTATCAGAACAAGAGTCTCACCCCCTGGTCAATTTTTGATATCGGACTCTTTGCACAGTCATTAATGCTTTCCGCCCATGCTGCCGGCCTTGGAACAGTGCCCCAGGCATTTGCTACTGATTATGCCTCTGAAATAAAAAAGTTTCTGGATATCCCTGACACAAAAAGGATTATTCTCGGAATTTCCATAGGGTACCCTGACAAAGATGCCGCAGAAAAGTCACTCAAGACAGACAGGGACAATATTGAAAATTTTGTTAAATGGGTTGACTAAGATGTAAATGGAAGGGTTCATGCCTGCTCATTTTACAGTTTCAGTAAATGTGCAGGCATGAACACTGAAATACTGTCAATTCATAAACTGTGATATGTAAGAAGTGACAAAAGAATATAGTTTTAGTTAGTATGTCCAATAGCCTGATTATTTTTTATTGAAGAGCTTTATATGTCCCCTCGATTTCTATTATTTTTTGTAGCAGTTTTCATATGTATTACATCCGTATACGGAATCACTGATACCTTGCAACAACCGGGCACCCTGGCTATTGATGAATATAGCTTTAGCGATGTTCATGAGAGGTCGATGAGCAGATGCGATATTTGTCATCCGCCGACAGTCGATATGGAGAGTTCAGCTTTATTGTTGAAGTCGGACCTGTGTCTGGATTGCCATGATGATATTGAGGCAGTATCACCGGAGGAGAGACGCCAGGGCAACATCAGTGCAATGAACAATCATCCGGTAAAATTTTCACCCCGTGATTTTGCATCAGTAAAAATTAATCAGAACATTATACGTGTCGGATGGAAATTTTTTATTTCAGGCCCTGCAGGGGCCTTGCCCCTTTTTGGAGAGACAATGGGCTCTGCTGTTGTTGAATGCGCAACCTGCCATGACCCTCATGGCGATACAGGACACCCAAAGCTTCGCCGTATATGGGGTGGGAATGGGGAACTCTGCCTTGTCTGCCACCTGGGTTATTGACCCTGATCCCCTCAGTCAATATCACTTAGCTTCATTTTGAATCGCTAAAGTAATTTCAGTTAAGTACCGAAAACAGTGTTCAGTTACCTGGTATCAGTAGTGTTTGCAGAACTCTGTTTACTGAATTATCCAAATAAATTAAGTGGTTAATTATTGGCAAGGGGATTGCTATTTTAAAAGTATGATGCTGAAAACAATAAAAAATTCAAATAGCCCGTTAACACACAATGAGGTGGAGCGATCCTTGGATACATCGTTAACGAATAATTATTATCTTCAGTTTAATGAGAAATACTTTGTAGCGCGCAGAAATTCAAAGAGAGGCGAAACAAATATGAATGATACATCCGTAAGAAGTACAAAATCAGGATTGCTTGGTCGCAAAATCTATAAGGGAATATTCAGGACACTTGGAGAGATTCTGGTGATTGGTTCATTGCTGGCGGTCTGTAAATATGCCGGAATATACGATGTATGGGTTCAAATTATAGATAAGCTGGTGTAACTGAAAACATGATTTTATTTTTTAGCAAAAAAGCTCATGACATGATGACAGATTCATTACTT
>CP070632.1:3053182-3060852 GCA_020356065.1 Nitrospiraceae bacterium | reverse complement strand
GTTATTAGAATAACAAATAAGAGTAGTTCGCATTGAATGACATATAAATATTAACGGTTCTTCTTCAGAAACTTCCGTACTTCTCCCACCCGGAGGGTAATTTTGCTGCTGTCGAGGTGTTCAAGGAAGGGCAGGGCGAATTTTCTTGATGTACCCAGAAGGTCACGGAATTCACCCACAGTCATTTCAGATTTCGTGCTGAAGAATTTCTGAAGACCGTCCATCATGAATTTGTATTTATCAGAGGGGATATAAATGGAGTCATTGATGCGCATAAGGGTTTTTTCACTGGCCATTATTTTTAACAGTTCACCAGCCTCCTGGGGCCTGATCGCCACTGTCTTTGCCAGTTCATCTTTTGAAGGAGGCTGAAATGCCGCCTGATCAAGGACCTTCAGTATTTTCCCCTTTAAGGCCTGTTTATCATCACTCAGTGAGATACTGAATGTTTGGAGTCTGACTATGTCCTTTTCAACAACGATATCTTTAATCCCGGACAGTAGTGTTTCAAATATCCTTGGATCGAGTCCCTTGAATAATGCTCTGAGGGCTTCCTTTGTCATACCAGGCTTCAGGGGATGTGACGTGTGAAAATCATTAAGTGATGAGGTTACCCTGTTTACAAATTCATTGAATCTCTCTGCGTGTATGAGTCTCTGTTCACAAAGGAACAGTTTATTGTTATTTACCAGCTTCTGAACTGCACTTTGAAGAGCAGGGGTATCGACCTTTATCCATCCTGATATTTCAGAAGGGGTGATACCGTTCAGGCCGGTCTGCATAATCTTTGTTAAAAGCTTGTCCATGAGATTGCCCTGCTCAAATGTCTCAAGGTCTTTTAGTCTGTCATCTTTCTTTCTGCGTATCGGGGAGACATCAAGGATCTCGCCACCTCCTATGGTTATCAGGGGAGAGAACCTCCTGATAATATACCTGTCGCCTGCCATGACAGTAACAGGCTCTTTAAACCGGAACTGGCAAAATGCACTGTCACCGGGTTTGAGCTCGTCTCTGTCATACATGATTATCCGGCCGGTCAGCTCAGTAGTGCCGGTATGAAAGTGAACAAGGCTTCTGTTCTTCAGTTTGCTGATCGGTGCGTTCTTTAACATATCAAGATCCGCATCAATGAAGTACGTGGTCCTGAGTTTATCCGGAATGGAGATTACATCACCACGGTCAATATCCTCTTTTGCCACACCCTGCAGGTTCATGGCAACACGCTGACCTGCAAGTGCCTTCCCAATGTCTTTGCCATGGCTCTGAAGCCCCCTGACTTTGGTTTTAATGCCCTTTGGAAGGACTTCTACAATATCATCAACCGAAACAGCTCCGGAAAGGGCTGTGCCTGTCACAACTGTGCCGAATCCCTTTAAGGTAAATATCCTGTCTACCGGGAGCCTGAATATTCCGCTTTCTGATTTGGACTCAACGCTTTCTGCAATACTTTTGATTTTTTCTTTCAGAAGTTCCATGTTGTGCCCTGTCTTTGAAGATACGTCAATAATATTTGCTCCCTCAAGAAACGTACCCTGTACGAATTTTTCGACCTCATCCCTGACCAGCTCTGTCCAGTCTGCATCAACCAGGTCTGACTTTGTTAATGCGATAAGACCCTTTTTGACTTTTAACAGATTGCAGATATCCAGATGCTCCCTGCTCTGGGGCATGATGCCTTCATCTGCTGCGATTACCATTAATACTATGTCGATACCGCCGGCACCGGCAAGCATGTTCTTGATAAGCCTTTCATGGCCGGGCACGTCAATGATGCCTACTTTCAGGCCGTCATCATAGTTGAGATCGGCAAACCCCAGATCAATAGTTATGCCCCGTTCCTTTTCCTCCTTGAGACGGTCCGGATCTGTTCCGGTCAGGGCCTTTACAAGCGCACTCTTTCCATGATCGATATGCCCTGCTGTTCCGAGGATTACGTAGTGGTCCATTTAAGAAAATTTCAAATTGCAAATTACTAATTTCAAATTGCAATAAAGAATAGTCGGTAGCTGACAGTTCGCAGTTTTTTAAAAAAATCCCCTGCCCCTAACTATTAACATCTATCTACTAACTGCAAGGTTATCGGTTGCGTTTAATTTATAATCCATATCAGATCTGTCCAAAACGGGATTTAAGAAAGAAGCCTCAAACAGGTAGAATTTAGTTGGACAAAAAAACAAAACCTGAAGGAGGCTTCCTCATGAATAAGTTTAACAGTATTTTCGGACAGATTCTACAGATATTTTCAAAAGGAGAGTTTTACAGAGCTGTAGCAGAGACGGGGGCAGAAAAGAGAGCAAAGGGATTTACGTGCTGGCAGCAGTTTGTAGGGATGTTATTCTGTCAAATAGGGCAAGCGCATTCATTAAGAGAAATATGTGGAGGGCTTGCAAGCTGTTTAGGGAAGATAAAACATCTTGGAATAGACAGTGCACCAAAACGAACCACATTATCATATGCGAATGAACACAGGCCATGGGTGCTGTATCAGAAGGTATTTTATCAGCTTTTAGACAAATGCAGAGTATTAGCAGCGGGACGGACAAAGTTTCGGTTCAAAAACAGACTGCTTTCAATGGATGCGACAACGATAGAACTATGTGCGAGTTTATTTGACTGGGCAAAATTCAGGCAGACAAAGGGGGCAGTAAAACTTCATCTGCTATTAGATCATGAGGGATATCTGCCAGTATTCGCTCATATAACAGAGGGTAAGGTGCATGAGGTGAACATAGCGAAGGGTCTCACATTGCCTAGGGGTTCAATCCTTGTGATAGACCGGGGCTATGTGAATTATGAGTTATTTAGCAAGTGGATAGATGAAGGGGTGTATTTTGTTACAAGACAGAAGGGTAATGCAAAGTTTGAAGTTATTGAAGACAGGACTGTCCCTGAGAATCGGAATATTCTGAAGGATCAGATTATCGAGTTTACGGGATATTATTCAATGAAGAAATGTCCCTATCAGTTAAGGCGCATAGAGGTATGGGATAAAGTAAATGAGCAGGCCATTGTTTTGATAACAAATCATGTTGACTTCGGACCAACAACTATATCAGCAATCTATAAGGACAGATGGCAGATAGAGATATTTTTTAAAACAATAAAACAGAATCTCAAGATAAAGACATTTGTAGGAACAAGTCCCAATGCATTAATGATACAGATTTGGACAGCATTGATATCGATCCTGGTATTGAAGTACCTGAAGTTCAAGAGTACCTTTAACTGGTCACTGTCGAATCTCGTGGCCATGCTTCGGTATAACTTATTTACTTATCGAGAGTTATGGCAATGGATAGATAATCCGTATGAAACACCGGCGATAGTGCCTGATGCAGAACAACTTTCTCTTAAGCTTGCTCATAGTTGGACAGCATAATGAACAACAGAGAATACATAAAGGGTAACCTGACTTTGAAATCGTGGATTAATCTGTCCAGAACCCTTGTATTATAAGGATGAGTTTAAGAAACTTCTATCATTTTGGACAGCAATGAATCCATATCTTATTTATTAAATGCGGCAATGACACAGGTAACAAGCGTCTTTATTTCCCTGTCCTGAATGGTCCTTGCATCAATAAGGAGTTCGTTTTCCTTGATCCTTGCGATTACAGGGGGATTACCAAGGCGAAGTTTCTTTTCCAGTGCGTTTACTGTTATTTTATGGGTCCTGATCGATACCACATAGGTCGGGAAATCGGCCTCTGGTAATGATCCTCCGCCAGCACGTGACTGCTCAGGCTGGACGTCGATGTCTGCACTCTCAGAGACAGGTTTTTTCAGTGCTTTGAAAATCTTTTTTGCTCTCTTTTTGATAATGTCCTCTGACTCGGTCAGCATCCTCAATGTAGGGATCTGCATTAATGCCTTTTCCTCATCGAGGTATTGCATTAAAGTGGCCTCAAGCGCTGCAAAGGTCATCTTGTCTATGCGCATTGCCCTCATCATCGGGTTTGTCTGAATCTTCTGTATCAGCTTTTTCCTGCCCACGATAAGACCTGCCTGCGGTCCTCCAAGGAGCTTGTCACCGCTGAACGTAACGATATCAGCTCCTTCCATTATCTCCTCCTGCACGGTTGGTTCATCTTGGATCCCATAAGGGCTGAGGCTTATCATGCAGCCGCTTCCAAGGTCAGAAACAACAGGAATCCTGAATTCTTTGCCAACCCTGATCAGTTCCGAAACCGGCACCTCTTCTGTGAAGCCGGATATCTTATAGTTGCTCTGATGGACCTTGAGCAGGAGGCCTGTATTGCCGCAAACGGCATTTTCATAATCGGTCAGGTGTGTCTTGTTTGTTGTGCCCACTTCCCGTAATATTGCACCGCTTGATTTCATGACTTCAGGGATCCTGAACGAACCGCCGATCTCTACAAGTTCTCCCCTTGATACTATCACTTCCTTTTCTTTTGCAAAAGTATCAAGGCAGATCAGCACTGCAGCTGCGTTATTGTTTACAACCACAGCATCTTCAGCCCCTGTCAGTTCAACCAGTATATCCTTGATATGTGAATACCGTTTGCCTCTTTTCCCTTTTTCGATTTCATACTCAAGGTTGGAATAGCTCCGCGCGGTTGAAACAATATTCTCAAGGGCCCTGTCAGACAGGATTGACCTTCCAAGGTTTGTGTGAATGACAACGCCTGATGCGTTGATAAGGGGCCTGAGTTTGTATGCGGAATGTCTTATTATGCTCTTCTCTATTTCCGCGGCAATGGCATCAACAGAAATATCAGAATCAGCACCCTCAATAAGCTCTTTTCTTTTTGCATCAATGGTCTCCCTGATGGAGCGTACAATGATTTTTCTGTAATACTTCTTTAGCCACTCTTCACCAGCAGGGCTTTTAAGACATTCATCAACTGAGGGTAATTGTGAAAGTTTTTTCCTGTCTGGCATCTGTTTTTATACCTTAAGGGATGTATTACGGTCAAGCTTATGTGCTTATTGTTGAACGTTGTCTGTAGAGCGTCGGGCGCGTTCCGGTCTGCTGCCTACTAACTACTAACTACTGTTTTCGATTCATCTTCTCTGCAAGAGCCCTCCAGTTGCAGCCATGCAGTTCCCTGACCATATTGTGCATTTCACCAGCCTCAATATATTTAATTCTGTCAGATTCTTTATCGATGCCGTGATAGGGAAGCATGATAAAAAAGGCCTGGTCCACATATCTTTTCACGGGATCCATTACATCATGACGTCTTGTGTGAAAGGGGTCCTCGTTCTCTTTACATGGTATATCAAAGACATTGAACTGTCTGCAGGCCATCGGCCTCACAGGATGGACAGAACATGCATTTTTAATCAGAAAAGGGCAAGCCCTGTCCCTTTTAAAGCTCTCCAGCCGGTTTTTGAGAAGTTCACGATCAGGTCCTGAAAATTTTTCAGTAACAAACCATATCAGTCCCTGAAGCTCCAGGGGGTACAGGGGGATGTCTTTATGGGTTGCACAGCAGCTTGAACAGCCTTTTGCACATGCCAGTTTTCTGCCCTTTTTCTTTTCTGATTCAATTGAGGCAGAAATGCCCCTGTCAACAATATGGTATGCATCAAGGATCATCGAGAGCCAGGGGAGACGTTTTTCATCTTCAGGAAAGGAAAACCTTTTTGACCTGTTTGTCTTTGATCTCTTTTTTTTCATTTGCAATATTCAGAGGGTGCTGTTAAAAAGTATTCGTTGTGGAAAGCCAACATTATATTAGCTGTCATTCTGAACTTGATTCAGAATCTCATTTGAGCAAGAATAAGGGAGACCCTGAAACACCCTGTCTGCCGTCAGGCAGGTTCAGCGTGACAACTAACTCAATGAGCAAGAACAAGCGGCCAATTTCACATACAGACATTGTTTTCGATGAATAACTATTAAAAGTCATGACAAAGCAGACACAGGTCCTTTGGATCTGCTCTTAACATTGCCTTATGTTTCTTCTCATGGGAATCATGGCATGTGACACATGTCATTTTGCTGTCTGTCAAGGGAAGACCGTTTACGTCCATTGACGGAGTAACATCATTGATATGCTCAGACGGTGCAATCCGGTCCGGATGACATCCTGTGCAAAGATCTGTAATGGGCTGTATTAATCCAACAGCCTCGTTTTTTGCGTTTATGATGTGACAGATGGTGCAGTCCTGAGTGGTTCCATGTACCTCCTCCAGTTTATATGCGTCTGAATTGTCTGAAATTGCCAGGACAGACAAAAAGCAGAATATAGAAATACGGGTAAGTAATAAGTATATGGCTTTCATAATATGTACCGATATAGCCTGAAGTGATGCATATATAATTTTACAATGTGCTGTGATTTAAGAAAAGTCTGTCGACAATTTATAGTATCTTGCTTTAAAATCAGAAATTATTGGATGGCCAGTGGAAACCTCTATTAAGCGGGTCGAAGCGACTCTCTCGCAATAGGTATAACCCGTCCTGGGAATCGCATCGAGAATCCAGGGGTTACAGAGGATCTGGATGCCCGATTACTGACTTCGGGCATGACAAGAATATTAGGTAGTATGTTATACACAAACTTTAAGTAATCAACATGAAATCAATGAAACAGGCTTTTCTGCTGAAACCAGGACTAATTGAGATCAGGGATGTCCCAGTTCCGGAACCCTCAGAAGGGGAGGTTGTGATAAAGATAAGAGCAGCCCTTACCTGTGGTACAGACCTGAAGGCGTATGAAAGAGGCCACAGTCTGATTCCCATGCCCGGTCCATTTGGGCATGAATTTTCAGGAACTGTTCATAAAACGGGAAAAGGAGTGAAAAAGTTTAAAGAAGGGGATGAGATAATGGGTGTCCACAGTGCTCCCTGTCTTCAATGCATGTACTGCAGAAGAGGAATTTACAACCTGTGTGAGAACATTATGAATCAGAAAACCCTCGGGGCATTTGCCGAGTTTATACTCCTGCCCGGGAAAGTGATGATTCAGAATCTGTTTCTTAAGCCGACGCAACTGAGTTTTGAAATTGCTGCCCTGCTGGAACCTCTGTCATGCGTTGTGCATCCTTATCGCACCCTGTACATGGATAATATAAAAACCGCATTAGTAATAGGTGCGGGACCAATAGGCTTAATGCACCTCGCATATCTGAAAATGAAGGGTGTTACGGTTATTGTTTCTGATTTCTTTGATGAAAGACTTGATCTGGCAGTAGAGATGGGCGCTGCTGGTGCCGTGGTTCCAAAGGCAATCAGGAATATAATCGAAGTAAAGACAGATAATGCTGGTGTGGATCTTGTTATCGAATGCACAGGACAGCAGGCGGTGTGGGAAAGATCAGTAAACTATGTAAGAAGAGGCGGTACAGTTGTTCTGTTTGGCGGATGCCCTGCAGGAACAGTAGTCACTTATGATACTGCGAAGCTCCATTATGATGAATTGTCTCTTATGGGTTCGTTCCACTTTACCCCCGCTGATGTAAAAGAGGCATTTGGCATTATTGCCGGGAACAAGATGGACCTGTCCATGCTCATTTCCGGAGAATACGCATTGGATGATATTGCAAAAGTCTTTACCCTGCTGAAAGAAGGGCAGGGGATAAAGTATGCGGTAAGGGCGTAAGTACGTGAGGCGTTTTCCAGGATACTGATGTGCTGTTTCATAAAAAAATTACACAATTTTATCATTCCCGAAGTCTGTTGATCGGGAATTCAGGATATGG
>CP070632.1:3045281-3053082 GCA_020356065.1 Nitrospiraceae bacterium | reverse complement strand
TATTTTCGGTAACATCATTTATGAGTCAACGAAGTCTCAGAAATTCAGGTTGGGTAACATTTAATGTGAGGCAATTCGCTATGACGGTTTCTCTTGTAACCTGAAACATGTATCCTGTATCATATATCGCACATGGCTTATAAAAATCTGAAAGAATTTATTGATCTTCTGGACAAAAAAAATTTACTGAAGCGGGTAAAGGCAGAAGTTGATCCCATTCTTGAGATTGCGGAGATTACGGACAGGATGTCAAAGAGCCCCGGCGGCGGAAGCGCACTCTATTTTGAAAGGGTAAAAGGGTCTGATTATCCTGTGGCCACCAATTTATTCGGTTCTTTTGAGCGGATGGCACTGGCGCTTCAGGTGAAAGACATCAATGATGTGGCTGCACGAATCAGGGAGCTTTTAAATCAAGCACCTCCCACAACCCTGATGGAAAAACTCGCCATGCTTCCCAGGCTTTTTGAATTCTCAAAGTATCTGCCCAAAAAAGTAAAGAATGCGCCCTGCCAGGAGATTATTGAGAAGGACGCGCCTGACCTGAGCAAATTTCCCATAATCAAATGCTGGCCCGGTGATGGTCAGCCCGGGGATGAGGGCAGGTTCATTACCCTTCCGATGGTATTTACTAAAGACCCGGAAACGGGCAGGCCGAACTGCGGAATGTACCGCATCCATGTTTATGACAAAATAACTACCGGTATGCACTGGCATATTCATAAGGATGGGGCGCGTCATTATGATAAATATAAGTCATTAAACCAGCGCATGCCTGCAGCAATTGCAGTGGGCACTGATCCCGCGGTTATTTATGCTGCCAGTGCCCCTCTACCGGAGGCGATTGATGAAATGCTTTTTGCGGGTTTTTTGCGGGAGGAGCCGGTTACAATGGTGAAATGCATTACATCTGAAATTGAGGTTCCTGCAAACAGTGAAATGGTCATAGAAGGATATCTGGAGCCGGGAGAATCTCGAACAGAAGGTCCGTTTGGTGATCACACAGGATTTTATTCAGCAGCAGATGAGTATCCGGTCTTTCATGTGACCTGTATTACCCACAAAAAGAACATGATATATCCTGCTACACTCGTAGGCAAACCTCCCATGGAAGACTGTTATATCGGAAAGGCAACAGAAAGGATTTTTCTGCCTCTGCTTCAACTGGAATTTGCAGAGATCATTGATATGAACCTTCCCATGGAGGGCGTCTTTCATAACGCAGCGCTTATTTCAATCAAAAAGAGCTATCCGGGACATGCAAAAAAAATTATCCACGGGCTGTGGGGCAAGGGCCAGATGATGTTTGCAAAGCTGCTGATCATTGTTGATGATGATGTGGATGTTCAGAATATATCGTACACAGCATGGCGTGTCCTGAACAATGTGGACTGGAAAAGGGATGTTGTTATTTCTGATGGACCGCTTGATGATCTTGATCATGCCGCAAGTTTTCCCCGTTATGGGTCGAAGATGGGAATAGACGCGACGCGTAAGACGCGTGAGGAAGGTATGACCCGTGACTGGCCTGAGGAACTTTTCATGTCAGATGAGATCAAAAAGCTTGTTGATTCGCGCTGGAAGGAATACGGACTGGATTAGCATTCTTTTTCCCATCTGTCGGATTAGTTGTGTATCTTAGTTAAACACATCTTTTTACGTAGAGTGATGGATCAGTGGAGTACTGCCTATTCTATTACATTACATCAATTCTCCCATTTCTATACTTCATTCTAAAAATATACATGTTTCGAAACGTAATTATTAGTTAATCAACAATGTTGCGCATAAACTAATACGTTTAAACATCATTGTGTTGTGATCCATATCTTTTATGATTGATCAGTATTTAATGTATGTCTAACTATGACCGTATATATACATACATATGCACCGTATGAACTGACAGGACAGGAGCGCAATGATAGATAAAAAAACAATTACCAGTGCTGCCCAGAAATTTGCTTCCAGAGGACAGATCGATGAAGCAATTGCAGAATGGGAAAAACTTCTGGCTGTTAACCAGGATGGAAATGTCTACAACACCATCGGTGATCTCTATTTGAAAAAAAGAGATCACCAAAATGCTGTTGCTTCATTTGAAAAAGCTGCAAATATATTCAGGGAAGACGGATTCTACCCCAAAGCAATCGCACTTTTCAAAAAAATACTTAATTTTATGCCGGAAGAGGTTAGCGCTCTTATTGCACTTGCTCAGTTAAACGCAGAAAGAGGTTTTACCAATCAGGCAGTGGATGAACTTCAAAAGGTTGCCGGAATATTCATAAACAGGAATAACATAGAAAAGGCTATTGAGGTGTATGAAAGAATTTTGAGGCTTGCACCTCAGGATACCGGCATCAATATAAAAATTGCAGAGCTTGCACAGCAGGCAGGGCTCACCGGGAAAGCATGTCAGAGTTATGGTGTAGTCGCATCAAACCATCTGGAAAAGGGTGAGTTTGAACAGGCGGAAGAATATTATAAAAAAGTACTGGAGATCGATCCGCAAAATTCCAGTGCAATCATAGGATTGAGTAACCTTTTTGACAGGACCGGGAATACTGAGACGGCACTGCAGTATCTGAATAAGGCAATATCAGCTAATCCCGAAGACCAGTCCATATTACTCCGCTATGCGAGGCTCTCTATTAAAGCAGAAAAAATAGATGAGGCTAAGCAGACCCTGATACACTTGACCGAAAAAGATCCGTCCAACCTCGACGCAAAAAAACTTCTTGGTATCATTTATGTCGAGGAAGTCCTGATTGAACAGGCATGGAACGAACTGAAACCATGCATTGATGATGCGATAAGCGATAAAAACTGGGCCGATGCCCTTGCCATGCTGAATAACTTTGATGAGGTAAACTCAACTCCGGTCAGGCGCAGATTTGTGGATATTTACAGGGGGAATGGTGATACAGAATCCTTGTTGATCCATTTAAAGGACCTCGGTGAACTCTTTGAGTATAAGGGCATAAACGCAGAAGCACTTAAAGTATATAAAGAGGCGCTTGAGATCAAGCCTGATGATCCTGACATAAGTAAAAAAGTAAAGCAGCTTGCCAGCTCAGATCACACTGGTGCTGAGGAGCAGGCAGGAACAGCTGACAGCGGACAGACAGAAGAGGCAACCCCGGAAGGAGAAGGCTCGTCACTACAGTATCTCGAGATAAAGAAGACCGAGGCTGATTTTTATGTACAGCAGGGGCTGAATGAAGAGGCTGTGAAAATTTACGAAGAGCTGCTTGAAGCTCATCCTGATAATGAAGCAATACGTACTGCCATGATTGATTTACAGGCCTCTTGTGTTCCCGCAGTTACCGGCAATGACACGAGTGAAGATACGGGTCAGGATCATACTGACATAAACAGCGCCATGAATGAAATACTGAAGGAGGCCGGGGTTGATGATACCTCATCTGATGAACGTGACTATGAGGCAGAGTTTCAGAAAGGGATCGATTTCCGCAGGGAGGGTCAGCTTGATAAAGCAATAGAAGCACTTCAGACAGCATCAGGAGATCCATTCAATGTAGTCAGAAATTCCCGTATGCTTGCCTTGTGTTATGCTGAGCAGGGCAACTACAGTGATGCTGTCAGACAGTTTAAAAGGGCCCTGGAGGAACTCTCTTCTGATGACGACGGGTATCAGGATGTGCAGTATGAACTGGCTGAATCCTATTTGAAAAATGGAGATTATGAAAATGCTCTCATAAGGTATTCGTCAATCAGCAAGTATGATCCGATGTTCAGGGATGTAGCACAGAAAATAGAATCGCTTCAATCCGGGACTGAACAGAACGATGGAGTCTTTATCATGAGTTCAGGTGAGACAGAGGAGCAGGGGAAAGCAAAGAAAAACAGAATATCATATTTATAAGACACGTACATGGATTTTTTAGAATTTTATAAATTAAGTGAGCATCCCTTCTCAAGCTCAATTGACAACAGGTTCTACTTCAACAGTTCCCAGCATGCAGAGGCTCTGCTCAGGCTCAAGTATGCAGTAGACACAATGAAAGGTCTTGCTGTTGTGGTAGGGGGTGTCGGTACGGGCAAGTCTACCCTGGCGAGACGTATGCTCGACGAGCTCGATGATACTGTGTATGAAGCTGCTCTGCTTATCGTTCTCCATACATCAGTGACTACGGACTGGCTGATGAAGAAAATAGCGATGCAGCTTGGCGTAAAGAATATTGGAAGCAGCAAACTGGAGGTTCTGGGTCAGGTTGCGCGTAAGCTGCATGCAATTCATGATTCAGGTCTGAAAACCGTCATACTTGTTGATGAAGTACAGATGCTGAAATCCCGTGAAATCATGGAGGAGTTCAGGGGACTTCTCAATATGGAGGTGTCAGAGGGCAAACTCATTACCCTTGTGTTATTCGGACTGCCTGAGCTCGAGGATGTACTCTCTCTTGATCTTCCGCTGAAACAGAGGATATCTGTCAAGTATAAGTTAAAAGGGTTCGAACAGAAAATAACTGAAGAATATATTAAACATCGGATAAAAGTTGCTGCCTGTCCACAGGGTATCTTTGCTTCTGAAGCAGTCCAGGCTGTCCATTACTATTCACGGGGCGTTCCCAGACTCATCAACACTATCTGTGATAATGCCATCTTTGAGGGGTTTCTGGTAAAGGCAAATCCCATAGGACGGGACATTATTGAATCAGTAGCACAGAGCCTTGATTTGCAGCCGACTGATGAAGAAGCCGAAGAGTACAGGCATTTTGGATAGCAAAGATTATATAAAATTAAAATACAGGAATGTATTGAATTTAATAACTCCTTATTTTTGCATTTTTATTTTTTAATCTTTAATGGTTCTCCACCCTGAAATCTGCCTCACCAGGTGCAGGGTTTTTTATGAGCTTCTTCAACTTTACCCTGAATGTAAAACTGTTGAGATTAATGGTAATGATCGAATTATACCAGTATCCATCTGTTTCCTTTGGTTCTTCATATTTGATTACTATCAGTCCCTGCTCAGAATTGATGATCTGTTTGTCCGGCAGAAGAGTATCACGATCAAGGTAAAGCTTTTTATTGAATGCACTGATGATATATTCTTCTTTCCGGACCGTTAATGTGCTGTCCTGTAACCCTTCCCACCAGAATACGGCATTATGCATCTCTTTGCCAAGGTCTTTGAGATTAAGATCCTGTTTCCCTGACAAAACATAAAGGGTATTGTCCTTAATAACAAAGTCCCTGACCAGCATACCGAGCTGGTACACTCTCATATGGACCCAGTCAGGTTTTTTAATGATTGATGACGCACTGAACGTAGTATAGTGCTCATCATTTTTTTCTATTCTGATAGTGCTGATTGCCTTCAGGGAATAAACATCGGAACTGGCTTTTGAAATAATATCTTCAAGGGAAAGTTCAGCCTCTTCATATAGCGGGGGCGGAAGGAGCTTTGGTTTCGGGGCGCATGCAATAAAAAAAAACAGGAGGCTAAAAGAAAAGTATTTCAATAGCTTCTTCAACACTCTTTACCCCGATGATCTCAATGTTATAATTATCAAATGTCTGCATATTATTGACAGGAACTATTCCCCGGGTGAATCCCAGTTTTGCCGCCTCTCTTATTCTTACCCCTGCCTGACTTATGGCACGCAGCTCCCCGGAGAGTCCAACTTCACCAAAGGTAAAGAACTCCCTGTTAATCGACTGGTTTTTAAACGATGACGCGATAGCAGCGACAATTCCCATATCTATGGCAGGCTCATCAATGCGCAGGCCGCCAACTACATTCACGTATATATCCATGCTGCCAAGGTGCATGCCAACACGTTTTTCCAGCACAGCAACCAGCAGATTAATTCTATTGTAGTCAACCCCGATAGCTGTTCTTCTCGGGACGCCAAAGCTTGATGCCGTGACAAGTGCCTGGATCTCAACAAGGAGAGGTCTTGTGCCCTCAAGGCTGACAGTGACTATTGATCCGGGCACATTATCAGGCTTCTCCGAAAGAAATAGCTCTGACGGGTTGTCCACCTCTTTCAGGCCTGACTCTGCCATCTCAAATACACCAATCTCATTGGCTGAGCCGAACCTGTTTTTGACAGCCCGTAAAATCCTGAAAGGGCTTCCCTTGTCTCCTTCAAAATACAGTACGGTGTCAACGATATGCTCCAGTACCTTTGGACCTGCTATGGCGCCGTCCTTTGTCACATGTCCTATGATGAATAATGGAATGTTCTGTTTTTTTGCAAGGAACATCAGTTTTGTGGCGCACTCCCTTATCTGGCCTACGGATCCCGGAGCAGAGGGAAGATCAACAGAAAAGATCGTCTGGATTGAATCAACAACTATCACACGGGGCTTTACCTTCTGTGTGACCGAGATGATGCCTTCAAGAGATGTCTCCGGCAGAAGAATAATATTGTCTGATCTGATATGAAGTCTTTCAGCCCTGAGTTTTACCTGTTCAGGTGATTCCTCGCCTGATACATACAGCACATGTCCCAGCCTGGAAAGTCCTTTTAGTGACTGAAGGATAATGGTTGATTTGCCTATGCCCGGATCTCCGCCGATGAGTACTACAGATCCCATTACAACCCCTCCGCCCAGCGTCCTGTCCAGCTCATGAATGTCGGTGGAATATCTGTCACCTTCAGTGTGAGTAATGTCCGCGAGCGAAACAGGTTCTGCTGCTTTCCGGGTCTTAAGTTTTGACACACGCTCTTCTTCGACAAAACTGTTCCATTCACTGCAGTCAGGGCATTTGCCAAGCCACTTGGGGCTGGAGTATCCACAGCTCTGGCATTGAAAAAGAATTTTCGTACGAGGCATGCGATATTTTACCAGCTTTTAAAATTTAAGTTGCAATTCCATATGGAGGTTCGTCCTCCATATAATTAAAACCTCTGTCATTCCGGTCTAACCGGGATCTCACCATTTTCTTGGCATCTTGCAATACGCCCCTACCAATCACATGTTCTTGTTTACCATTATCGATAACATATGACCTCCTGCCTGTCCTAAAGTAGACTTTGAAAGCTCAATTTTGTTAATATCGTAGTTCTCGGCGGTGTAGCTCAGTTGGTCAGAGCACGCGGCTCATATCCGCGGCGTCGCTGGTTCAAATCCAGCCACCGCCACCAAACCCCTCATTGTAACCTTACCCGTAAGTTGTCACAATTTACAGGTTATGCTTCCATATTCGATGTAGCACCTTATGCCTTTATTTCCGCAGGAGGATGTACCATCATATCCATAACAGTGCCCCGCAAACATGTCAGCATTAATGAGCTCTGAAAAGAGCACGTATTTCAGTTGAAAAGCATAATTCTTAAGATTTGCAGCCATTTTCACTAACAGACATTTCGCATTAAGGATTGTAATGAAATGTCCCCGGAATTTATGGAGATTAATCAATGATCAACAGTGATTTTATGTGAAGGATTTAATAAATTATTTTTGGAGGATGATCGGCTGTAATTATTAAGGTCTAATCGTGCTGACCGTACATACATCACAGGTAGTGAGGCAAGTCACAGAATGCAGTTCTGGCATGTGATAACGTATATTTATTGCTAATATTTGATAAAAAAACAGTAAAAGGAGAATGATACAATGGTTTATGCAATTTGCCTGGCTTTGTTTTTATTAATATTTTCATGGTTTTTTTTCACTTTTCACTCATGTCGAGGAGAAAACCACTGATCATGAATCTGGCATTAGCGTCCTGAATAGTATAAAAGCCGCCCTAAATATCAATTAGAACCTAAAAAATCATATCTGGATAACAAGAATAACAAAGGGATCTGATCTGCCATTAAGAAAA
>CP070632.1:3037250-3045181 GCA_020356065.1 Nitrospiraceae bacterium | reverse complement strand
ACATCCCTGCAGGGATGTGTCCCGTTATTTTTAATCGACATTTATCTTCTGACTGTATTGGTTTTTAAAATTTTCAGGTTCTCGATAAACACCCCGATAAGCGCCATTGAAATACAATAGATCAATAACAGGCCCCAGCCATCAAGGGTGACGAGGGTACACGCTATAAAAGACATTAATGCGGATAATATCCAGATGGTTTTTACCACGCGGTTCAGGGGGATGCCAGATCGTATCATGAGGTGATGAAGGTGTGTCCTGTCTCCGGTAAAGGGATGCTTTTTGTTGATTAATCTGATAACCAATACTCTGACCGTATCAAAGATCGGGATACCGAGGACGATAACCGGAACCATTGGATTAATTGTCCCTTTACCCTGTGTAAGCATGATCGACAGCATGGCCAGTGAAAATCCAAGGAACAGGCTGCCCGAGTCTCCCATAAAAATTCGTGCCCTTGGGTAGTTATATCTGAACAGCCCGAGTGTGGCCCCGAGGCAGGCTATACTGAGGGTCAGTACTGTAGTGTTTCCGCTTACCGATGCAAATATAGCAAATGATACAAACGCGATCGACGATACTCCGCAGGCAAGTCCGTTCAGTCCGTCAATCAGGTTGATTGCATTTACTACGCCAAACACCGCAAATATCGTAAAAGGCAGTCCCCACATTCCCAGCTGTATCTCTCCAGAACCAAACAGGTCCCCGAGATTTGTTATCCACACCCCTGCCCCATATTTCATGATGAACAAGGCTGCTATGGTAAATAACAGCTTGATTTTCCAGCTTGAACCCCGGATATCGTCAATGATACCCAGTAAAAGCATCAATGATGAGGAAAGCAGATATGACCCGATCACCCGATCGAACGGGAAAATAATGGGTGCAACAATCAGGACCCCGGAGGCAATGGCAATCCCACCCAGTTTTGGTGTGGGTTTTGCGTGAGTGTGTCTTCTGCCAGGTACAGCGATAACGCCGCTATTGTTTGCAAATGAGGTAACGAGGGGCACGACTGCAAAGGACGTAATAAATGCAGTAAGAAAAATAACGAATGTCATTACTGGAATTCGCTGTTACCGTTAATAAACATTTGAGTGATTATATCACAAGACTGTATGAAAGTGAAAAGACAGTGATATAAACAAATAAAGTGACGTGCTCACCGCAGGCATTAATCAGACCGTAACGTACTCCCCCCGCGGCGGCTGTCTCCCCAGCCCTGCATAAGACTGTTTACACAATGAACCCCGCCAAAATACATGTCCTTTATGCTCCAGGCATTGACATCGTAATGCTTCCTGAGCTTTTCTATCAGATGCTCGGGGTACCCCGGTTCCACCTGGACAACATTGTCCTCAAAATGGACCCTTGGTGATTCAACAGCGTCTTCAAGGGTAAGGGAGAAGTCGATGATATTGATCAGGGTCTGAAGAACTGCTGTCCGTATCCTCTTGCTTCCTCCGCTGCCGAGAGCACATTCAACCTTTCCGTTGTTCATCACTATGGTCGGAATCATCATTGAAGAGACCCGCTTGCCCGGAGGCGATGAATGAAAACCCGCAGGGTGGAGATCATCCTCACCCATCATGTTATTCAGCATAATGCCGGTTCCCGGAATGAAACATCCTGATCCTGATCCGTTTGAATTCGTCATTGAGGCGGCATTGCCCTCTTCATCAATAACGCTTATATGCGTCGTACCCCGGGTGGAGATGGGTACTTTTTCCGATATATTCTTTATAAATGATTCAACTGCCGGCGATGCTATGGAATTAATGAGTGGGTAAAAAATAAGACTGCTGTCTTTCTGGGGATTAAAGCGAGACATCTCTTTCATAAGCTCGATAAGCGTCACAAGAAGCGTTTCTGATTCCGGATGAAGGGTACCCATATCTATCTTCTCAAGCAGATATAGCCCCAGAGCAAGCAGTACGCCGCCGGTTGATGGCGGAGGGTTGGTCAGGATTTCCCTGCCCCTGTATATAATACGCAGGGGCTCTCTCTCAAAAACTTCATACATTTCGAGATCCTGTAACGATAATACTCCGGCCTTTCTGTTCATGTCATGGACAAGGCCTTCGGCTGTATCTCCGCTGTAAAAGTCCTTGTTATGTTCAATCAGGTCCTGCAGAAAAATTTTCAATTCCGGATTGAATATCCTGTCACCCAGCTTTGCATACCGTCCATTGTTCAGATAGATCTCTCTTCCATAGTCTGAGGCTGTCATGATCGGTTTAAGAAGTCCGAGGAATATTTCCTGCCGCTTGTTTACCTCCACGCCTTTATCCAGGAAGGAGAGAGCAGGGGCCAGGATTGTTTCCAGTGGTAAACTGCAGAGCCTGTCATGGGCATGAAGCAGGCCCTTAAGCATTCCGGGTACTGCCACAGATCCGTACCCGGTGTGAAACACCTGGGTGCATCCCGGAAACCTGATCGGCACGGCAGTCATGTCAGGCGTTGTGCTGTTACTGTTGCCGAGCCCCGGCGTGTTTACAAAAAAATCAAAGAGTACATCTCTTTTTTCTTTTTCGGAATGAGCAAGAAGAAAACCGCCTCCGCCAAAACTGGTCAGGGACGGCTCCGTTACCACAGAGGCAAAACCGGCAGCGATTACGGCATCAAAGGCATTGCCTCCATGAGAAAACATGTCTGATGCTGCCCGGGAAGTTAAGGGGTGCCCTGATGCAACAACTCCTTTCATTTAAGAAAAAGATCCTGAACGGTCCTTATCATATCATTAAAATTATTACCGTTTTCCCGATGTATTTTTCTCTGTATGTGCGCTCCGGTCAATCGATCTACTATCTCAGGAATCTGATCAAGGTAGTCTGTTGATTTCAGGTCTTCTGATATGGGTTTTACATGCCGGTACAGGCTCATGGCCGCCTCTTTTAATGAATATTTGGTGCCGAAAAAAGGATCGACATAAAGTCCTTCCAGTCCATACCGGGCCGCCTGCCATTTATTGGATCGTAAGATCTGAATATGAGGTTCCGGATTTTCAAACTGATCCGCAAGCGCCAGAACCAGGGCCTGCACCAGGGCCACGATGGCAAGAATGTCCCTCATGGAGTAGGGAATATCACATACCCTGATTTCAATCGTACCGAAGTCAGGATGCGGTCTCACGTCCCACCATATGTCTTTTACCGACTCTATGATACCGCTTCGTCTCAAAAGGTTGATCAGGGTTTCATATTCTTCCCAGTCATCCAGGGAATCAGGCATGCCAGCAAGCGGTAATGCTTCAAAGAGCTTGGCTCTGTATGACATCAGCCCGGTATCAAGGGATTCATAAAAAGGAGATGATGTTGTCAGGGCGAGAAGAATCGGGAGGTATATTCTCAGATTGTTGTTTATCTTTATCACCTTTTCTTCGTCATCTACGCCGATATGCACATGCAGCCCCTGGCTGATAAACCTTCTGCCGACCAGCTGCAGCTCATTCATGATCCGTTCATATCGTTCATGTGTTGAGACTAACTGGTCAGACCATTTTGAAAAAGGGTGAAGGCTCGTCATATAAAGAGAAGCACCAAGTCCTTCTGTAATTTCATTGAGATGGGCGAACGATGTGTTCAGGTCATTTTCAACATCTGCCACTGTTGAACAGATGCCGGTATTTATCTCAACCATTGACTGAATAAATTCAGGCTTGATCCGTTCCCTGAAAGCAGGGGACACTCTATCCAGTATATCCGGTGCCAGTGAAACGAGTTCGCACGTCTCATTATCGATTATCTGGATTTCCAGTTCTACGCCTATGGTAGGGTCAGGAGACCTGTTAAATTCAAGTTTGTCCATATAAATACATCAGGGTTTCTTGATTTTCTTCACCGCATATCTCACAAGTTCAGATAAGTAGGCAGCGCCTACCCTGAGGACCTCTTCATCAAAGTCAAATCCCGGACTGTGGGACGAAATCCTGTCATAGGAGTCTTTAGCAGCACCGAATCTGACAAAACAGCCAGGAACCTGCTGCAGGTAGTAAGAAAAATCCTCCCCTCCAAGGCTGGGATACGGGAGCGACAGCACGGCGTTTTTACCGAGAAGTTTTTGGGCCACACGCTGGGCAAGATCACACGGATAGTCTTGATTGATTATAGGGGGATACCCCGGTTTAAACGTAACTTTTATGTCCGCGTCGTAATGAATGGACAAGGATGACGCCATTTTCCTCATTTTATCTGATATTTGCGTTCTTACTGATTCATCGGTTGTTCTGATCGTTCCTTTTAACACGGCTTTCTCCGCAACAGCATTATTGACTGTACCTGCCCGTATATACCCTATTGTTATAACAGCAGGCTGAATGGGATCAATTTCCCTTGATATGATGGTCTGTATGTTCAGCACGACCCGGCTTGCGATAATCACTGCATCAACTGTTTCATGAGGTCGTGCGGCATGCCCGCCTTCGCCGGTAATCCGTATATCAAAGGCATCTGTATATGCTGTATGGACACCTCTTTTAATACCGATTTCACCAATCTGGTGGTGTCTTTCAATATGACCGCCAAATATCATATCAACGCCTTCAAGTGCGCCTTCTTCGATCATGGGTTTTGCTCCGCCCTCTCCCTCTTCTGCCGGTTGAAATATAAAAACCACGTTACCCTCCGGCGGGTTTTCTTTGAGAACAGCAGCAGCCCCTAAAACCATTGCCATATGGCCGTCATGACCGCAGGCATGCATCACTCCCGGATTCTGAGATGCATAGGGAAGATCAGTATCTTCTGTGATGGGAAGGGCGTCCATATCAGCCCTTAATGCTACCGTTGGCTTGCGTTCATTTGTAATTAATTTAGCGACAATTCCTGTCTGGGCAATTCCTTTTTTATATTTGATCTTCAGCTTCTTTAAAATATTGCAGATATGCTCAGCGGTTTTTTCTTCCTTGAACCCAAGCTCAGGATTTTGATGGAATGTTCTGCGAAGCTCCACGATCCACTCGAACAGTTCGTCGCTGACAATTTTTCTTGTTTTGTTCATGTTCATAACAGCTTTTAAATTATGCTTTCTGTATTGATTATACTCCAAATGTACCATTTTTTTTAATGATGTCAGGAAGTTTCAGATAAATGATACAGTGAATCGGAGCTATTTTGTAAAAATAAAGGATTTTGAGATGAATTTATTTTTTTATTGAACGTTTTTTAAGTAACATGCTATAATTCTGAGTCTCATGTTCAAAAACAGCTATCAGGAGAATCCCCTTTGACGGAAAAGAATCATAACAAAAATATATCGCACTGCACGGTATCCAGAAGAGACCTGCTTGCCTTAGGGCTTCTGACAGCAGCATCTGCCGTATTACCGGTTAATGCGTTTGCTGCACAAAAGGAACCTTCCTGTAAAGAGCTGAATTTATACAATGCCAATACACACGAACACCTAAATACTGTTTACTGGAAAGACGGGCTGTATCTGCCTGATGAACTGGAGAAAATAAAGCATATATTCAGAGACTTCCATACCGGCACTGAAAAAGACATAGACAAAAATCTTCTTGATCTCCTATGTGAACTCAAAGATGAGCTCAAATGTAAGGATCCGTATCATATTGTATCAGGATACCGTACTCCAAAAACCAATGCACGCCTCAGAAAAAGGAATAAAAGAGCTGCAAAGAAGAGTCTCCACATGTTCGGCAAGGCAGTTGACATCAGAATTCCCGGGTACAGCCTCAAGGGGATGAGAAGGGTCGCGATGAAAATTCATGCAGGCGGGGTCGGTTATTATCCAACGTCAAAATTCCTGCATCTCGATGTCGGTGAAGTCCGCTACTGGCGGGGATAGTCATTTATCACTTAAATATTAAATCTCAAAGCTCCATTATCCAGAACCTATCTCAAAATCAATTTAGCAGTATTTGTCATGCCCGCAACTTGTAAGCGGTCATCCAGAACATCTTGAAAAAACTGGATTCCCGATCGAGTCGGGAATGACGATTCATGATTCGTTACTTAGAAAATCACTTTTGAGACAGGTTCTCATTAATAGCAAACATGCATACATTCCATTCCAAAATATCTGGACTTTGAGCTTTGACATTTGACATTTATCTATATTGTCTTACGCGTTCCCGGCTTCCTTTTTTACATCTTCGGCATCTGCAACAGATTCTTTCTGAGGACTCTTTACAAGAATCAGTTCCTGCTGGGCCTGACTGATCTGACCTTCTATTCTTGCGCCCTTTGCAATTGAAATACTTTCTTTATATAGGAGTTCACCCTTGCCCTGGGCATGTGGTCCTATTTCGATTTCTTTGCCTTCCAGCCTGCCCGAAAATTGACCATCAACAAAAATTCTGCCTTCAGAGACCACTTCTCCGCCGCTGAACTTACCAATGATCCGGACATTACTGCCGGCATTGATGTTCCCGTTAAGGAGTTCCCCTTCAATTTCCACGGTGCCGCCCTTGGTCTCGATATCTCCGTGGCATGAGCCCTTGATAATTATGTTTGAGTCGGTTTTTGAAATAATATTGCCTTCAATATCTCCGCTCAACTCAAGATCACACGTGACAGTGATATCGCCTATGAGTCTGTTGCCCTTTAAGATTGTGTTGGAGGCTTTTTTACTGATTTCTTTTACAGCAGGTTCCTGACTGATGTTTACGTATGAATCATCAACGGATAGATCTTTTTTCCTGAACATATCTCCCCCTTCTATAACATAAGCTCTTTTTAATTATGAATAATGTGGGCTGTTAAAAAAGTAATTCCTGATTTATTGTATCCAGAGCAGCTTTCTGAAAATCCACCCTGAGTCACCGAATTCATCAATGACATTGACCCACGGAGACTGGGTCTTGATAACCTTGAATGAGTCATATTTTAATGCGGGGCTCATGGAAGTTTTACCGTATTTTTCACCCGGTCCTTTTCTGACATTTGCCTTATCAACTTTCACTACCGCACATTTTATTTTGCTCGTAACGAGTTTTTCATAGATCCAGTGCACATCACCATCCACGTCCTTTACCTGATACCAGTTGCCCTTTTTTGTTATTTTATCAAATGGCATGTATTTAAAGACTTCCCATGTCTTCTCGAATTTGGTTCCGGCCCCGCTTCTCAGGTTGGCTTCAGCCACATTTACGCATAACGCATGGGAATAATTGGAAAAACAGAGTGTTAAGAGAACAGTAATTAAAAAAAGTACATATTTATTCATGATTTCCTCCTTGCAAATTACTCTAAATGTTTTAAAACATTTTTGCAAACAAATGCAAGATTATCAAAAAGAAATATAATTTACGCTCTGTCTCACGGATGTTTTTTGTATAATGAGCCTATGCAAATGGATAATAATAGGGTTTTCGGCTCTTCTCAGAAAGTATTTGTTTTGATAATTATAAACCAATGGATTATAATAAAACATATAATGGACTCAATAATGCACGTAATCCATAGATGCTTTCTGCTGGTCTATACGGTTGTGGCAAGTGTTTTGTTAGGCGGATTAATAGGCTTTTTGCTTGTGTATCCATTTCTGCAAATTCTGTTTGATGCACTCGGTAATGAGTACAAGTATGATCAGATGATTCACTATTTCGTCTATTTTATTGTTATCCTTTCAATAGGGTATTGCTTTCAGATTAACTGGAAACGATTCCAGAAACATACAAGGAAAAAAGAAGCAGATTCATAATACATGCTGCCCGCAGAACTTCAGTCATGGAGAAAGCAAAACGGCTATAGTCAAAGCCATCTGGCCAGAGCTCTCGGGGTTGTCACCATAACGGTAAGCAGGTGGGAGAGAGGGGAAAGGGAAATCCCGCCGTTTCTTCATCTGGCGTTACGGAGCCTGAAAAAAAGAGGGAGCACGATAAAACGCGGAAGACCTGCAGCAAGTAAATCTTTCTAGAACCTATCTCAAAATTGATTTTATAAGTAACAAACCATGAATCGTCATTCCCGACT
>CP070632.1:3028978-3037150 GCA_020356065.1 Nitrospiraceae bacterium | reverse complement strand
CGGGAAAAAAGTTTGTCGACGGCGTAATGAAGCATGAAACGAAGGCACTTGCAAAGGAGGCCGCCTGAATGCTTTTTACACACCTATTGACAGGACTCCGGACGGTTATCATTGTAATCTATACGCCATTATTCAATTACTAGTTCTTGCATGTTCATTGTTTCTGAACCAGTTTAAATTCAGAAATTCCTCCATTAGCCGTTCATTACAGCTCTCCATAAACGCATTATCCACAGGCTGGTCGCTCCTAATATTTAAGTGGTAATACTTATTCTATTTCCGGTTTCTATATTTATCTTATGTAACTTGCCGTTATCTACTTGGGCAGATCCTTAATCATTAGATTGATTTTATAGAATCGTAATTTTGATCTTTGCTTGGCGCAGTTTATTTTAATTGTTATATGTTGAAGTTCCCCCGAAATAGCAGACACACCGAAAAGTTAGGTTAAAATACTAAACTTAGAGGTGCGAATGGAAAGCAAGAATCGAAGAGAGTATAGTAGGGAGTTTAAGGAAGAAGCTGTACGAATGGTAACCGAGGGGGGGCGCAAAGTTGCAGTAGTAGCGAGGAACTTGGGGATTCATGAGAACATGCTGCATGCATGGAAGAGAAATTACCTGAAAGATGCAGAAGAAAGGTTCCCTGGCAAAGGAAAGTTAAAGCCATCAGATGAGGATAGTAAGGCGACTACAGAAAGAAGTGATCGATCTGAGGGAGGAGCGAGAGATCTTAAAAAAAGCGTTGGCCATCTTCTCAAATCACCCAAAATGAAATACCGGTTTATTCAGCGGTATAGCTCCGAATTTGCGGTGAAGAAGATGTGCAACGTGTTAGGAGTATCAAGGAGCGGATATTATGGCTGGAAGAAACAGCCCCAGAGCAACAGGCAGAAAGACAATGACAAATTACTCGTGTATATAAAGGAATCACATAAGCAAAGCAACAAGACCTATGGAAGCCCGAGAATAGCTGAAGATCTATGGGCCAGAGGCATGGTTTGTGGAGAAAACAGAGTAGCCCGGATAATGAGAGAAAACGGGATAGTAGCAAAGACAAAGAAAAAGTTTAAAGCAACAACAAACTCACGGCATACATTGCCGGTAGCAGAGAATCTTGTAGATCAGAACTTTACAGCTGATGGCCCAAACAAACTGTGGGTTTCGGACATAACGTATATCCCCACAATGGAGGGCTGGTTGTATTTGGCAGTGATCTTGGATGTATTTTCCCGACAGGTAGTGGGATGGTCTATGAGCAAGAGGCTCAGGGCAGATTTTGTAATCAAAGCTCTGTATCATGCTATAGGCCGACGAAAACCGGCCGGAAATTGTGTATTTCATTCTGACCAGGAAGTTCAATATGCCTGCTCTGATTTTCTCAAGGTTCTGAAAGCTTATGGTTTTACTCAAAGCATGAGCAGGAAAGGTAACTGTTATGACAATGCAGTTGCAGAGAGTTTTTTTCATACGCTGAAGACAGAACATGTGTACTTTCACCGATACAGGACAAGGGCAGAAGCGCAGCAGAGTATGTTTGAATATATTGAAATGTTTTATAATCGTCAGAGAAGGCATTCAGCATTGGGATATCGTTCTCCGGTATCCTTTGAGCTGGGATCTTTAGCAGCTTGACTTAATAGGGTGTCCGTGAAAACGGGGGAAGATCATGTTTTTCTTTATAAAAGTGAAGGTATATGAATACATTAAATTATTCTTAAAGATTGGAATTATAGTCCTTTATATAATAATAACATGATAAATCAAACAGTAAGGCAATATGTGTTAATTTTGGCATATTAATTGCTAATTAAGGTATGATAAATTGATGAGTATAGCTTTCTTCTTAATATGTGGAAATTTATTTGGTAGTGATGTTTATCACAATTTTTTTATTCTCTCAAATGTATCATATATGTACGGTATCTTCAAAATGATTATTTTATTATAAGTATTTAAACGGAGGATTGTATGAAGCCATTGAAGGGTTTAAAGTGTAACCTATTATTAATTTGTTTTTTTGTTTTTTTCGCTACTTATACAATTGGAGAAGTAGACGCTTCGACTTTTTATGCGTCTAATAGCGGTTCAGGTAAAACGTGTTCTAATAAAATACCTTGTACTCCAAACTATGCCATAAATACAATGTCATCTCCAGGTGACACGGTTATATTGAAGGATGGTACTTATACAGGAAGTAGCTATATGATTGCGGTTACTAATTCTGGAAGTGTTGGGGCTCCTATTATTATTCGAGCTGAAAATGATGGAAATGTAATAATTGACGGCAGGGGCAGCAATCCAACGTTTCTTATAGACTTGTCAAGCCGAATACATGATATAACAGTTGAAGGAATTACGTTTCAAAATTCTTCAAAACATGTTGTCAAAGTTAACTATGCAGATAGAATAACTTTTAAAAGAGTGTCAGCCTATAATGCTGGCTTTAGTTCGACAAGTGATTACCATATATTCAGTGTTGCATATTCAACACATGTCTTACTAGAAGATACTTCTACTGCGGGTTTTGCAAGATTTCTATATAATATTATTAGTGATAATAACATCATAATAAGGCGTTGTTATGGAGTTAAGGATGTAATTTATAATGGAAATAATGCAAATGTTCAGGGTTTTATGCAAATTTATAATACATCTAATTCTATTGTTGAAAATTGTATAGCTAGAAAACTACCAAATACTGGGCACAATCAGGGACTAATGCTCTGGCATTCCAGCAATTCAGCATATCCGATGGATAATAATGAACTCTATGGAAATGTGGTATATGATTTTGATAGCTCAATAGGGTTTAAAATCCAAAGTAAAATTTATAATGTAACAGGAAATAGATATTTAAATAATGTATCTATTAATAATAAATGGGGATTCTCTCAAGCTGCGGATGATGATTTAATTGTCGATAAACTTACAGTAGTAGGTGCAACGGGTTATGCTTTTGGAGTTCAAGCATATAATTACGAACCAAAAGATCCAGCATTTGCAATGAATGGTGTATTGAAAAATTCAGTGCTTATGAGTTCTGATACTGGTTTATCCCTTAATGAGACTACTTATCTGGAAAAATTCACAAATGAATATTATATTTATTCCAATAAAAAGGGAAGTGATCCTTTAACGTATAATTTTAAAAAAATGGCAACACAAGGTACAGGAGAGAGGATTGATCAGCCAAATTATGATATATCTAATTTCGGCAAAGGTGCTTATTTAATAGCTCTCGCAGAATATAAAGTTCAAGGAGAAGGTGGTTCAGATATTGGGGCTGAAGTTCTTTACCGTTATCACGATAGAAAATTGACTAATGTACCACTATGGCCTTGGCCTATGGAAAACAGGATTTGTGCTGAAACTGGATATTCAGTTACTTATGAAAATGGGTGTACAAAGGGCGGAGGATTATGGAGGACAATAGATGGTGTTTATTCAGGGCAATCACAAAGCGCAGACGGAATAGATAATGATCAGGACGGTTCTATTGATATCGTCACTGATGGAGGCGAATCAGGATCAGATATTAATGATACTAATAGTTCAACTTCTTCAAATAAATACAAATACATTATTAATGTTGATACGGAGGGGACTTATATAGACGCTGAGCATTTTACTAATACAATTAGTCCAATGGGGATATCGGCTTTTTTACCGGAAAACGATTTAATTGATTATTTTGGCACAGGATATTTGACTACTTCTGGATCTGATGTTAACACATGTTCCGATGTGAAGGAAGGTAAAGAGTTCGTTGTAAATTTTATAGATACAGGCAGTTATAATGTTTGGATAAGGGGTTATGCACCTGATTCATCATCTGATTCAGTATTTATTGGACTTAATGGTGTATGTGTTGGATATCTGTATTCAAATGGGAATTGGAACAACTGGGATTGGATGAATAACGGATCTGGAAATACTATAAATATTACTGAAACAGGGATTCACGAACTAAATATATGGCTAAGGGAACCTAATTTTCATGTAGATGGCATTTATTTGACCAAGGGGACAGAAACTCCTCCTGATGATTTTGCATATCTTGACAGCATCCCTCCAGCACCACCTGTTGGATTAGTAATTGAGTAATGTTTCTTTTAATTGTGAAAGGGCCTGGATATCCAGGCCTTTTTTTTATTTATTAGGGATTATAGATTATTACAATATTCTTTAATGCAGTCTATAACATATAATGTAGCATCCTGTTGCTGAAGAGGTTCAATTGGTAAACTTAAAACGCTTTCAGTAGCTGTTTCAGATTGCTCAAGACTTCCGAATGATTTACTCCTGCCATTACCGAAAACTTTCATCTTGTGTAAAGGGTAGGGATAATAAATCATCGTGCTTATTCCTTTATCCTTGAGTGAGCTTTGCATATCATCACGTTTCCCGTGGAGCACTCTAATGGTATATTGATGACTCACATGGAATGCATCAGGTAATGAAGCCGGCAGGACAATCCCCTCTGTACCCTTTAATCCTTCATTGTAAGTTTCAGCTATTTTTCTTCTGCCCACATTGAATTCATCTATGTACTTGAATTTCGCAAGCACAATTGCAGCCTGTAATGTATCCAGACGGGCATTGTAACCGATATGCTCAACATTGTATTTGTCCTTTCCCCCATGTCTAAGCAGCATCCTCACAAGTTCCATTGTTCTGTCGTCATCTGTTGATATCATGCCCCCGTCTCCGAATCCACCGAGATTTTTTGACGGGAAAAAACTGAATGAGCCTGTTGTGCCTATAGTTCCGAGTTTTTTATCCTTCCACGCTCCACCAAAGGCCTGGGCCACATCTTCGACAACAAACAGATCATGTTCTTCTGCTATTTTCATGATATTATCCATATCGCATGACTGGCCGTACAAATGAACAGGAACGATTCCCACTACTTTTGAGTTCTGAGTTCTGAGTTCTGAGTTCTGATTTAAATACTCTCCCAAGTGTGCAATGTCGATATTATATGATTCAGGATCAATATCAATAAATACAGGGGTCGCACCAGCCCTCAGAATTGCATCCCCGGTGGCGGTAAAGGTAAATGAAGTGGTAATTATCTCATCGGTTTTGTCAAAGAACTCCTGACCTTTCAGTTTGATTGCCAAAGCCCTCAGAGAAAGGACCAGAGATTCTGTTCCTGAGCAGATCCCGATGCAATGTTTCACGCCCAGATAGTCTGCTATTCTCTCTTCAAGTCCCCTGACTTCCGGTCCCAGTATCCATCGCTGATGATTTAAACATGTACGAATGGCCTCATCAATGTCCTTTTTCATATGATCATACTCAAGTTTCAGATCCAGCATTTGTATGGATTTCATGTATTAAATTTCCTCCTTGACAATCACCAGTTTCTTCTTTTTCAGTGCGTATCTGCTTTTGCAGTTCTTACATGTTGATTTGTCCTTAATAAACTTCAGGGGTACTCCGCATTTACACGCCCATCCTTTTTGCTTTGCCGGTACTCCCGCAATTACAGCATAGTCAGGCACATCACTCTTTACAACTGCCCCGGCGCCTATCAACGCATATTGCCCAATAGTAATACCACACACTATCGTGGCATTAGCGCCGATCGTGGCACCTTTCTTGACAACTGTATTGTAGAATTCATTCTTTCTTTCCACAAAGGCCCGTGGGTTATAGACATTTGTAAAAACACAGGACGGTCCGCAGAAGACAGCATCTTCCAGTGTGACGCCTTTGTAGATGGACACATTATTCTGCACCTTGCAGTTATTTCCGATTGTTACCTCAGGCCCGATAGTAACATTTTGTCCGATAATGCATTTTTTGCCAATTTTTGAATCAGACAGTATATGAGAAAAATGCCATATTTTGGTTGCATCACCGATAATTACATTATCATCTACAAACGAGCTTTCATGGAGATAATATTTTTGTGTTTCCGATATATAAGGAGATTTTGCCTGTGAACTGCTCAACATGGCATTTTCAGCCAACTCAAGTACCCTGAGAACTCGAAGTCCTTCATGTCCATCGGTTTGAGGAGACTTTCTTTCCCTGATACAATCTATAAAATGTTTGAGCTCTTCCTTGAGTGGCTCTTTCTGATCGAGCGGAACAGTATGAAAATCAGCTTTTTGAGCAACCGGGATTTTCCCGCTTTTCCATTCTATTTTATGAGGATAAATAAACAGTTTTTCCCTGCTCATATCATCAAAAACAGCCATTGCTTTTGAACCAACAACAACAAGCTTCTGCTCTTTGAAAGGATGAAGCCAGCTGACAAATATATGGCTTTTTATGCCGTTGCTAAATTCCAATGATGTCATTGTCGTATCATATACACCGTTACTGAGATAATCTCCACCCATGGATGAAATCCTGATAGGTTCTTCACCAACAAGTGACAGAATGACAGAAATGTCATGTGGAGCGAAACTCCAGAGAATGTTTTCTTCTGTTCTCAGTTTGCCTATATTCAGACGATTTGAATATATATACTGGACCTTGCCGAGTTTTCCGTCAAAAATCATTTCCCTGAGTTTAATGACGGCAGGATGATATTGAAGAATATGCCCAACCATTAATATTTTTCCTTCTTTTACAGCAATCTCAACTAATTCTGCAGCATCCTCTACATCCAAAGAAAGAGGTTTTTCCACAAAAACGTCTTTACCGGCAAGTAATGATTTCTTTACAAAATCATAATGAGTGATCGCAGGGGATGATATCACGACTGCTTTTATATCAGATGATTCCAGTATCTCAGAGACAGAGGACGTGTAGTGAATCTCAGGATATTTTTCTTTATGTCCACTGATAATATCACCAGATGTGTCACATGCCGTATGAAGCACATCAAGTTCATACAGGTTTCTGAGAATATTTTTTCCCCAGTAACCCAGTCCGATTTGTGCTATAAATTTCTTATTATCAGTCATTCACAGTCCTTTCTCTCTGATTAAATGATACTGACGAAGTGTTATCAATTTTAATATATTGAAATTTAATAATAATATCCATATTCCACTGAGTAATATATTAACAGAATATTATAGAAAAATATAAAATATCCCGCTATACTAATTGCTGCTTTAAGAGAATTACGTATTAGCGATAAATAATGCAAATTTTAATTCTGTTAAAGGAGCCGGTCCACCAACTATGACTAAATCTATCAGTAACAAAAAGAATACAAAAAGTAATAATGTTATATGGCATAGAACATTAGTTGATCGGACAGACAGAAATCAACTCAATAAGCACAAAAGCGGGATTTTGTGGTTTACGGGTCTTTCTGCTTCAGGTAAATCTACAATTGCACATCATCTTGAAAAGGAGTTATATGATCGTTCCATCAGGACATATGTTCTTGATGGAGATAATGTGCGACACGGAATAAACAGCAATCTGGGATTCAGTCGTGAAGACAGACGTGAGAATCTCCGAAGGATTGCGGAATTCTCAAAGCTTTTTGTTGATGCCGGCCTTATAGTTTTAGCAGCTTTTATATCTCCCTATGAAAAGGACAGGGAATACATAAGAGGAAGATTTGAGGAAGGTGATTACTTTGAGATATATGTTAAATGCTCGCTAAATAAATGTGAACAGCGGGACCCAAAGGGATTATATAAGAAAGCAAGGGCCGGTATTATTAAAAACTATACAGGGGTTTCAACGCCTTATGAAGAACCTCTCAGTCCTGATCTGGTTATAGATACGGAAATTTTTGATCTAAAAAAATCAGTTCAGGAAGTCCTTGAATTCTTAAATAAGAAAAAATTCATATCTATTTAGTAATCAATTTTGTAGCTCACTACATTAATTAGTGTCTGTCCATTAATTAAAACATTGAGCCGTCTTCTCGAAATTCTTAATCGGGAATCCAGTGTCTTCAGTAAATTCTGGATACTCGACTATTGACTTCGAGCATGACAAAAATAAAAAAGGCACTTTATGGACAGACAAGTAATTGGATTAAAATTCTTGATCATATAGATATTTGCAGATTATATATAGCTATAGGTCCCGCTGTAAATATTATACTTTGCCAGCACATTTTCTATTATCAAATCTCTTCTGCTCACAGTAACTAGTGTACTGTCCCACAAATAACTGGCAATAATATTGCATAAATCGTGTATCCATTAAAATAAGGAGGGTACACGATGAAAGTTGGAAGGCCGAC
>CP070632.1:3020542-3028878 GCA_020356065.1 Nitrospiraceae bacterium | reverse complement strand
CAGCTGCTCGGGATATTATTGGTAAAACACAGCCCTGTTCCACAGCCTGCATCTGATACATACTGGTCATCTGCTGTGCCTGAGCAGTTGTTGTCTATTCCGTTACAGCTGTCATCTGTCTGTCCCGGATTTACCGTGTCATCAGTATCATCACAGTCAATCTGCCCCGGTACCGGACAGTCTGCGCCTCCAAGTAATCCATACCCGTCTCCATCAACGTCAAAACATAAGAATTGGCAGCCGGGGTCTGCACCGTCAGCTTTATTGTCACAGTCATCGTCTATCCCGTTCTGACAGATCGGTGAGCCCTCCGGGGCCTCTATGATGTTTGGTGCCCGGTTAGGATTGTTGTCATCGCAGTCTCCGGCACACCATGGTACACCGTCATTGTCTTTGTCTTCATCCGTGGTAAAATCCTTCTTGCCGTCACAGTTGTTGTCCTTGCCATCGCATATCTTCGGTGCTGTCGGATACACTGTATCGTCATTGTCATTACAGTCAATTCCGGGATTCGGACATGAGGCATCTCCGAATTCTCCGTACCCGTCTCCGTCTGCATCGGTACATGTCTGGGCGTATACGGCATTAATAAAGGCGAATGAAATAATAAACAGGAATGCAAACAAAAAGGTAGAAATACATCTGCCTGAAGACATGACGACCCCCTCTTAATCGTTAATAACCAAGAAAATAAAATATATATGAAGACACTGCAAATTGCATGCTTTATAAAAAAATAATAAAATCAGTAAGATGCAGGTAATTATCGAAAAAATATGACAAAATGACATGTTAAAGATGCCATTCTGACATTGCATGAATCTTTAAAGTTGATCCAGCACGTTTTAGTTCAATATATTTTGATATTAAAGGGGCTGATCTTATGAAAATCAGCCCCCTTAAAATAACTCTTTCAGATTATTAAAACTTAATACCTATGACATGCATTACATTCTTCCAGGTTTTCCCGTCTGAACGGAGAACCCCATTTAACTTCTGTTTGAAGCTTGTGACATGGAACCGAACTGCATGTTTTTTGCTGCTGATCAAAAGCAGAGCCAGTGAGATCATAGAAGACATCGCCTTGCGTGGATGACGGATACAGTATTAGGTCATTTGAAAATGCAACATCTTTTGTACCGTTCACATGCTTTGCAGTATTAAATATCGTTGTGTCATCCATAAGTAAATTACCAAAGTCATCCTCGATCCAGAGAAAGTTTTCCTGCACAGTATCGTAATGGCATGTTTTACACTGCAGCGGTCCAAAACCCTTGTTCCAGACGTGGAGATTAAGTCTTCCGATATCATCTATCCATGCATGGCTGTCTCCTGCACCGGCTGACACAAACGGAAATTCAGTCGTGATGGGATATCCGTGACAACCGTTACAACCCAGTGTATCCACACCCCATGTCGGGCTCTGATAATTTCTTGTTGTAACAACAAAATTCTCCCAGGGCGGGGAATAGTTCAATGGATAGCCAACATCAGGCAGTGGGATATCTCCGGAAGTTGTAACATTTGTACTGCTGTGACAATACACATTATTACAGGTACCCTGTGTGTATGTAAAACCTCTGTCGTCAGTAAACACTTCCGGTCCCGGAACATAACCGGCTGAAGGTCCGTTCATTGCCTTAAGTGAACCTGCCGGTGCTGACGGGCTGAACAGTTCAACTTCTGCATCGCCTCCGCCTGAATTTGGTAATTCATTCATATGATGGTCACCGTCCACGGGATGGCAGTTACCGCAATCCATCACATATACAGGGCTTTGTGCCGTAATATCCCCGGTTATTCGAGTCCCTCCATAGACAGCATCATCACCGGAACCTCCGTAATGCTTGATGTGCGTCCCTGTAGGCGGAGGTGCCTGATGACATGCATTACAGCTTGGTTTGAAGCCCTCATCATGCATATGACATTCTGTACACGCAGTTCCATCATAGTGGCCCGTATAATTACCGGCTGGATCTAAGTCACCCGGTGCAGAACCGTTTCTTCTGTGATGGTTTGTCTGCGTATGGCACATTTCACAGATGTTTCTCTCGTGTGGAGGTCCGTCTGCGAATGACCCCGGACCTGACGGAGACGTAAATTCTATGATTTCTTCAATGTTTAAACCAGTAACAGGATTATCAAGACATATGTATTCCTTGATTAATTTGCCATAGGAAGTGCCATTTACTCTATTCTGTTCCTGAAGGTGCGGGTTGTGGCAAGTTACACACATCATGTCCCAGTTGCCGTACTGGGTACCTACTACTGTAGAAGAATGCATTTCAACATTCTGGGCTGAACCAAAACCATACGGCCAGGGTAACGGATATTGCTGTTTAAAAATGCCTCCTTCAGAATGACAGCGTTCACACTTCTGCCGTATCTCATCACTGAGCGACTGACCATGGCATTTACCGCATAAAAGAGCAGAGTTGTCAGGATGAACAGTATCATCAGACGGATCGATCAGGTCAGCTCCACGCTCCATAAGGGTATCGAAATGAGGACCATCCTTGGGGTTAGACTTGGTAACACAGCTTGGCGGCGCACATGCCGGATCTTCCAGGTCAGCATGACCGCTGCAGTCATTATCAAAATTATCATTGCATGTAACGTCTCCAAAGGGTCCTTCCTTAAGGTTTGGACTTTCGTTTGGATTTTCATCATCACAGTCATTTGCGCACCGCGGCACTCCGTCATTATCAATATCCTCATCGGTCGTAAAATCTTTTCGACCGTCACAATTATTGTCTTTGCCATCACAGATTTTTGGTGCGCCGGGATACATACTGGGATCAGAATCATTGCAGTCACCCTGCGTTTCGGTAAAGCCGTCATTATCGTCATCTGTATCAGGAGAGCTGCAATCAAGAATATCATTCATGTCGGTAAGACCATCACAATCATTGTCAATACTATCAAGGCATGTCGCATCAAGGTATGGACCTTCAATACCGGGAACACCTACCGTGCAGGTATCGACCTCGGTTCCCGCCTGGCATTCCACCTGTCCGGTTCCGGCACAGGCCCCCACACCGCAGCTTGAGGGAACCGGAACATATGCATCATCGGGGGTGCCGGAGCAGTTATCGTCAACATTATCACAGTCTGAGTCAGAAGCCCCCGGATTTACATCTAAATTATTGTCTTCACAGTCAACAGCCGGTCCGTTTGGACAATCTGCATGACCGTTTGCACCATAGCCGTCACCGTCATTATCAAAACAGGGGGTTAAGCAGCTTAAATCATGATCGTCAGTAAACCCATCACAATCATTGTCAACCGAATCACCGCATGTTGGCGAACCAAGTGGTCCTTCCGGCTGTGGCTCTCCGGGGAAACAGGTGTCCGATGTAATACCGTTACTGCAGACGATCTGACCGGAAGCAGCACATCCCCCTACACCGCAACTGGTGGGAACCGGAACATACGCATCATCGGGTGTGCCGGAACAGTTATCGTCAACATTATCGCAGTCTGAGTCAGAAGCCCCCGGATTGATACCCGGATTGAAATCATCACAGTCAACTTCAGTTCCGCCGGGACATGCGGGATCACCATTGGAGCCATACCCGTCATTATCTTCATCAAAACAGGAAGTATTGCATAACGAGTCATTCAGGTCAACTGCATTGTCACAGTCATTATCAATATTGTCACTGCATGTAGGGTCACCTAACGGTCCTTCCTGATTTCCCGGGAAGCGCGCAGGGTTGTTATCATCGCAATCATTATTGCACCACGGCACCCCGTCATTGTCCTTGTCTTCGTCGGTAGTGAAGTCTTTTTTGCCGTCACAGTTATTGTCTTTTCCATCACATAATTTCGGGGCAGAAGGATATATCGTGCTATCATTATCATTACAGTCACCTTCATCAACGGTGTAGCCATCGCCATCGTTATCGCCTGCAGAGATACATCCATCATCGTCCGAGTCGGTAAGGCCGTCACAGTCATTATCCAGTGAGTCGCTGCATGAAATATCCCCCGGGGGGCCTTCATTCAGCAGGGCGCCCGGCTCGCAGGTATCGATCTCAACACCTCCCTGACAGATCAAAAGACCGGTCGAAAAACAGTCACTCACTCCGCAGTTTGTTACTGTAGCTGCGTAATCTTCATCTACTATGCCATCACAATCATCGTCTATGCCGTTACATGTTGAGTCATTCTGAGCGGGGCTCAACGTCGTACATGTATCGATCTCTGTTCCATCCTGACATATGATCTGCCCTGTACCAGTACAGGCACCTGTGCCACAGGTGGATGAAACAGCTACATACTCATCATCAGGCATACCTGAGCAGTTATTGTCAATCTCATCGCAGTTATCATCCAGCATGCCCGGATTAACGTCCGGGTCAAAATCATCACAGTCAAATCCCTCAAATGGACAGTCGGGATCGTTATTGGCTCCATACCCGTCTTCATCACTGTCCAGACATGCAGTCATGCAGGAATCATCATTCATATCAGCAAATCCGTTGCAGTCATTATCAATAGAGTCACTGCAGGATGGGTCTCCCATTGGCCCTTCTGTTTCCGGAGCCCACTCAATACAGGTATTGATTTCAACCCCGTTGTCACAAATCCTCTGTCCGGTCGAAGCACAGGCCCCGGTCCCGCAACTGGTCTGGCCAGATACATATCCGTCATCAGGCGTGCCTGAGCAGTCGTTGTCAACATTGTCGCAGTTGTTATCCAGGTTTCCGGGATTGACTGTCTGCTTACTGTCATCACAATCAACAGCAGTGCCATAAGGGCAGGAGGGGTGTCCATTTGCACCATACCCATCTCCGTCATTATCCTGACAAAGGTTTGTGCATCCTGGATCCTGGCTGTCGGTCATCTGATTACAGTTATTGTCGATATTATCGCTGCATGAGGGATCACCACTTGGACCCTCATTATTATTTGGAGAACGGCCTGGATCGTTATCATCACAGTCACCAGCACACCAGGGTACACCATCATTGTCCTTATCTTCATCTGTGCTGAAATCCTTTTTGCCGTCACAGTTGTTATCTTTCCCATCGCATAACTTGATTGCCCCGGGATATGTCGCTGGATCATTGTCATCACAATCAAGCAGACCGCTGTCCGTGTAAAAGCCGTCTCCGTCATTATCAATAAATGCATGTGCGGGAGAGGTGAGAATTAATGCTAAACCGAATAAGAAAACTAAAACCAGAGGCTTTAATAATGGTGGTCTGGAAAAATGCATAACTACAAATCTCCTTAATTAAGAGGTTACGCCAAGATTAATATATATTAAAATTTGAAGTATTTCAAAAGGGATATATTTAATTATAATACTTTTTTGAAAAAGTGTAAACATTTTTAATGCCAAAGCGAAAAATAATTTTCCACTTTGGCATTAACATACTGATATATAACAATTTATTCGTTATATATTTTAGTTCTCCTCTGCACTGGGTCCGGGCACCATAAATGATCGGTTATGGTCATGGCATAACATGCAGTATTGACCTGATCTGTCAACACCATCAAGATGTACGCCGCTTTCACCAGTTCCATAAATTGATGTTCCATTAACATTATTATGGCTTGTCTGTGAATGACACGTCTCACATATGTTTTCCTCATGCGGAGGTCCATCAGCAAGAGACCCCGGTCCTGAACGCGTTGTGTTGGTAATGCTGCTTCCGGGAATTACACTCAATGCGTTATCAGACCTGAGCAGTTTTCTGTTATTGTTCCCGACAGGGAACATGGGGTTGTGGCAGTCAACACACATTATGTTATAGGTGTAGTTACCCGATACAAATTCATTCCGTGAAGGATCACTGGTGTGTGAATCACGCTCTCCATGGCATCTCTGACATAATGCGTCCGGTATGACAGCCTGAAAGTCAACTCCCTGTCCTGTCTCGACATGACAGAACTGACAGTTGCTGTTAAAGAAGGTTGTGTTATGCGGAGGCTCGGCTTCACCACCCGTGGGAAGAAATCCATCTATATGCGGATGACATCCGGAGCAGTCGGTGCCGTCATTATGTGACTGACCTCCCGGGGCATCACCGTCAGCCTGATGATGGTTTGTCTGGCTGTGACAGGTATCACAGATGTTGTCTTCATACGGAGGACCGTCAGCAAAGGAGCCCGGTCCTGAAAATGCCGTGAACTCTATGACACCACCGAGTACACTGCTTGCAATTGTCTGGCGTATAAACATCAGATTGCCCTGATCAAACATGGGATTGTGGCATTCAACACATGGCTTGCCGCTGTGTGTCAGTACATTCGGGGCAGTGCCAAACGCCTGCGGGAACTGCTCCTTGAGCAGCCCATCAGCTGCATGACACTGATTACACTTTGCATCAGGTATCGGTGAACTGAAGTCTGTCGCGGTCACGTGACAGTAATCGCAATTGTCTATAAAGGGCTGTGAATCGTGCGGGAATGGCGGTACTCCACCGGTTGGTGCAAAACCGTCTATATGCGGATGGCAGTCAGTACAGGTACTGCCGTTATTATGGTCCTGTCCTCCGGGTGCGGTACCGTCTCTCTGATGATGGTTAGTCTGCGTATGACACATATTACATATGTTTTCATTGTAAGGAGGTCCGTCAGCAAATGATCCCGGACCTGACATCGCAGTAAATTCTACCAGCTCCTCAATGTTCACTCCCGTGACCGGATTATCAAAGCATATGTATTCTTTTATCAGTTTTCCATAACTGGTGCCGAATTTGGCATTCTGCTCCTGCAGGTGGGGGTTATGGCACGTAACACATTCAGTGTTCCAGGCGCCGTATTGAGTTCCCACTATGTCAGAACCATGTATATTAACGTTCTGCGCTGAACCGAATCCGAAAGGCCAGTTTAATGGGTACTGCTGTTTAAACGATCCGGTCTCTGAATGGCAGCGCTCACACTGTGATCGAATCGGATCCTGAAGGCTTGCCCCGTGACACTTGCCGCATAGCAGTATGGCGTTGTCAGGATGAACCGTGTCATCACCCGTATTTGGAAGGCCGTCAAGCCCGGGATGCAACAAGGTTTCCACATGAGGCCCGTTTTTTGGATTACTTTTTGTTACACAGCTCAATGGAGTACATTGACTATCGGACAAATCTTTCTTACCGTCGCAATCATTGTCCAACCCATCAGAGCAGGTTAAATCACCAGACGGACCTTCTTTTCCCCCTGGTTTAACAAGGGGATTGTTATCATTGCAGTCATTGGCACACCATGGTACTCCGTCTTTGTCCTTGTCTTCATCTGTTGTAAAGTCTTTTTTCCCATCGCAATTATTGTCCTTGGCGTCACACACCTTTGGAGCACCGGGGTAGACACTCGGGTCTGAATCATCACAATCACCCTGATTTTCTGTAAACTGGTCACCGTCGTCATCTGCGTCAGGTGAGCTGCACCCTGCAAGATCAGCCGCATCGGTAAATCCATCGCAGTCATTGTCAAATGTATCCGAACAGGTCGGATTCCCGAACGGCCCTTCTGATTGCGGTAAAGCAGGTTGACAGAGTGTTTCCACTCCGTCCGTACAACTGCTCGGGGTATTATTGGTCTGACATGCGCCTATGCCACAACTTGCATCTACAACATACCCGCTGTCAGCTCCACCCATACAGTCCTCATCTATACCATTACAGTTAGCGTCATCCCCCCCCGGATTCACATTGGCATTACTGTCATCACAGTCGATTTCTCCGGGGATACCGCAGTCTGCGTCCCCAAATATTCCGTAGCCATCACCGTCCTGGTCTATGCAGCCGGTAAGACATCCGGGATCATTGTTGTCTATCAACGTATCGCAGTCCTCATCCAGTCCACCTGAACATACGGGAGCACCAAGCGGACCCTCCAGCACCGGCGCTCCGGGCTGGCAAAGAGTTTCTTCTCCATTGACACAACTGCTCGGTGTGTTACTGGTTTTACACTCACCGATTCCGCAAGATGCATCAGAGATATACCCGTCATCCGGACCGCCTGCACAGTCTTCATCGATTCCATTGCAGTTCGTGTCATCCCCTCCGGGATTTACGGTCGGATCTGTGTCATCACAGTCAATTTCTCCGGGGACCGGACAGCTTGCATCCCCGTTTACGCCATAGCCGTCTTTATCAGCATCAAAACAGGCAATCTTACAATTCGGATCAGATGCATCAATCAGGTTGTCACAGTCGTTATCGATACTGTCATTACATATGGCAGACCCCAGAGGGGCTTCTGTAATGTTCGGGGCGCGTGAGGCATCGTTATCATCGCAGTCACCTGCACACCAGGGGACTCCGTCATTGTCCTTGTCTTCATCTGTTGTAAAGTCTTTTTTCCCATCGCAATTATTGTCCTTG
>CP070632.1:3012042-3020442 GCA_020356065.1 Nitrospiraceae bacterium | reverse complement strand
CGACACTTGCAAACAGCACCACCTATTACTGGCATGTCAAGGCACGAGATGCAGCGGGCAATGAGACGGGGTATACACCTGCATGGAGTTTTACGACCGAATGCTTTCCTCCCGTAAGGATTAATGGTCCAATTACACGGTATTATTCTTCTCTCCAGGCCGCTTATGATGATCCCGCTACTACTGACGGAGATATTATTCAGACTCGCGAATTAACATTTACAGAAGATCTAATGTTCAATTCCGATAAATCAGTGACCCTGAAGGGAGGATTCAATTGTGATTATACATTTATAACCGGGGCTACCACTCTCAATGGGACAATGACAATTAACATTGGTTCGATAATAATTGATAGCGGGATATTAGTGTTACAATAATGAATAAAGGTTTTCTATTAGAATAAAGTATATATAAAAGTGCCCAGAGCCCAGTTAAGACCCTGAGTCAACCATATACATACAAAATTATATTGCTAACTGAATTCTTAAAATTCCGGTTTGATACCGAAATTTATTTTAATAAAATGTATTAGGGGGAGAAAACATGAAAAAATGTCTATATCAGTCAATAATGCTCTGTGTAATTTTTGTCATTAAAGCGGAAGCTGCAACTTACAAGGGGATTGAGTTCCCTCAGGGTTCGATTTCTTTTGCCGATTCTGTAGTCGCATATGACCCTGTTATTAATTCTGGCCAACCGGCTGCCACGTATAGAGGTTTTTTGGAAGCATTAGGAATTCCTGATTATACTGAAGGCACTGGTGTTGATTATGTATCTCTTGGTGATGGTGGAAGTATCACATTGCGATTTACGGACAATTATTTAACGGGAAGCGGTGATAATGCTGACGATCTTTATATATTTGAAGTGGGTTCAGGTATTGAAGATATCTATGTAGAGATCAGCACGGATAACGATACATGGCATTCCTTAGGTAAAGTAGATGGCGGTACATCAGGTATAGACATTGATACGTTTGGATTTGGCATTAACGATCTGTTTTCATATGTTCGTTTGACTGACGATGCTGACGAAGGTAGCCAAACAGGAAATAACGTCGGAGCTGACATCGATGCAATTGGAGCCATTTCAACAACATTAGCCACTAAACCGATGAATTCTCCGCCTTCAATAGTCCAACTGATTTCTCCGGTGAACAATACAGTGAACATGCAAACAACCATAGAATTTAGATGGGAGAAGAGCTTGGATCCGGACGGAGACGATGTCATTTACAGTCATTCTCTATGTATTGATGAAAATTTTACTACAGGATGCATCACCAATGAAAATATCGCCTCTCTCGATAAGAAAGGTATATATTATGCAGGAACTGGAATGAGTATATTGTTGTTTGGGGCAGTTTTCTCAGGAGCGAGAAGATTCAGGTACAGCTTTATTCTTTTATCAGCGATAATCGTATTCGTTCCCTTGATTTTAATATCATGTGGCGGTGGTAAAGGAAGCGGGAATGTTAACGGCTTATCTCAAAATGAAGTATCTTTTACTATAACAGGGATTGAATCAAATACTATATATTTCTGGAAAGTAACTGCAAGTGATAACAATGGGAATGCGAGTGAGAGCGAAGTAAGGAGTTTTACGACTCGATAACCGATAAGAAGCGTTAGAGTATCATCCGGAATCAGAAAATATCCTGTATACATTAACGGACAGTAATATCTAATCAGGTTTGGCAATATTTAAAAAGCGGGGGTTTGATATGCGAAAGAACATATTATATTTGACTGCAGCAGGATATGTGACAATTATTTTATGCTCATTATTATTGCCTCAAAATGTTAATTCATCACAGATGTATCATACGATTCAGACAAATAGTTATTACAGTGTGTCTGATGCAAAGAGACACTTTGATGCCATAGTGAATAGTTTGGTTGAAACTCAACTTGAATATCTAAGAATTGAGAAAAAAGGCAAATTCTTCACCGTGAGGCTCGGTAAATTTATGGATTACAGTTCAGCCAGGAGATTTCTGCAGAACATCAAATCCAAACTGCCTAATGCTATCGTGATGAAAACGTATTTGAATAAGGAAAGAATCGTAGAGTTGTATTCCGGTTCAGTCAAAATGAATATTGAAGAGCCTGACATCAGATCGTATCCAGTTACTGCGCATGATGAAGCGAAGTTCAAAATAATTAGCATCACAGATAATGAAGGCAGTAGCGTACCATTAAAGGAAATCATAAAAAACATTGAAGCTCTTATCAAAAAAAATGATTATGCGGATGCGCTGGGTATAATAGCGGCGGAAATAAAAGAGCAGCCTGAGCATCCTGCCCTTAATGCATGGTTCGGAATGGTTCTCCTGAAGATGGATAAACCCTCAGAGTCTTTGAAATACCTTGAAAGAGCAACGGAGCTATCGCCGAATGCACCTGAGTTCCATAACGGTCTTGGATATTCTTACTTTCTCCTGGACAGGTTTGATGAGGCAATTGGAGAGTTTAATAAAGCCATAAGTCTACATCCAGGGCATTTCGATGCCCTTACAGGCCTCTGCATTGCATACATAAAGAACGACAATAAAGAGATGGCCATGGATGTATACAGAAAAATGAATAATCTCAATAAAGAAACCTCGAAGCAACTTCTCGCAATCATCAACAGTAATTTTGCTATCCGCCATTAATACTCCTTACCTTGTCTTGCATGAGGACGAGGGCCATAGAACAAGTAACAGAGTGAGCATTATCTTCATCTCGGGATAAGCAGTTGAAAAGAAGAGATTTTCTGAAAATATGTACAATGGGTGTTATTGGATGGGGGATTACTCCTGATGCAGTAGCACAGAACATGGAGATCTTTCTAAGAAACCCTTCTGAAAACCCTGAGGATCATATCAAAGATTATCTTGATAAAATGAACCACTTCAACGAACCTCATGTCGATGACGTGCACATCAATAGTATTCTATACAAAGTTTTTCAATCGACAGTAATGCGGTTCAGGCGCCTCGAGCAATTTGTAGGACATGGCAACTTTCAAATATTGAGCTTTGACGATGGTCTCGAATTTGCCCGCAAAAATTCTCAGGTTGGAAAGTTCTCAGGGAAAGAAATTAGATTTCTTGAAATGATCTTTTATGCAGAAGCACAGCAATATGGCTTTCTTGGTCAGAAGCATCTGAATAAAATCACAGACCGGATAAATACAAAGGAAGTCACAAAAATACCACATACAGGGAACTATCTGTTCAGGGGTATCCCTTTTGAAACCTATAAAAAGATTAAACAGCAGGTAGGAGAACAGGTTATCTTAACATCCGGGATACGAGGCATTATGAAGCAATTTCTGTTGTTCTTAAACAATGCATACAGAAAAAAAGGCAACCTCTCCCTTGCCTCACGATCACTCGCACCACCAGGCTATTCATTCCACAGTAATGGCGACTTTGATGTTGGGCAGGCAGGATTTGGTATATTAAATTTTGCAGAGCAATTTACCAGTACAGAAGTATACGAAAAACTTAACGAACTCGGCTATCTCACGCTCCGTTATCCGAAGAATAACCTTTTGGGAGTAAGATATGAACCATGGCACATTAAGGTAAGCAGTTGAACCTCGATATTACATTACAGCCTGACCGGAACACCCTTTGACTTCAGATACTCTTTTGTTTCTCTAATGGTATATTCCCTGTAATGAAAGATAGACGCGGCAAGGGCAGCATCTGCCTTTCCTTCAACAAGCCCCTCTCGCATATGCTCAAGGGTCCCTACTCCGCCTGATGCCACAACAGGAATGGTAACTGCTTCAGCGATTCTCCTTGTCAAAGCAATATCAAAACCTATTTTTGTCCCGTCCCTGTCCATACTCGTAAGCAGGATCTCTCCAGCTCCGAATTCTTCCATCTTTTTTGCAAATTTAATCGCGTCAAGACGTCTCATTTTTCTGCCGCCATGCGTGGAGAGAGCCCATACAGAGGACCCGTTGGAGGGCAGGTTTAATCTGATATTGCCTAGTTCAGGATCACTTAACCATCCCAGCCATGGTTCATCCGATTCAAATTCCATTTCCTCAATTACCCTTTTTGCATCAACCGCAACCACGATACACTGGCTTCCAAATCTCTCAGATGCCTTTTGAATGAAATAGGGATCACGGACCGCTGTTGTATTAATCGAGATCTTATCACAACCGGCATTAAGCAGATCACGGATATCCTCAAGAGTCTTTATGCCTCCGCCAACAGTCAGGGGCATAAAGACATCATCAGCGGTCCGTGCAACCACATCCAGAATCGTTTTGCGCTTTTCATGCGACGCAGTTATATCAAGAAACACAAGTTCATCAGCGCCCTGTTCATCATAAAATTTGGCATTCTCGACAGGATCACCTGCGTCAGAAAGGTTCTGAAAGTTGACCCCTTTTACAACCCTGCCGTCCTTGACGTCCAGACATGGTATTATTCTTTTAGCAAGCAATTATTGCTCCCCCTTCGTTAGATCGATAGCTTCTTCCAGTTTCATTGACCCTGAATAAAGGGCCTTGCCGGTTATAACACCCCACAGCTTATTAATGTGCATAAGGTTTTTAATATCATCAAGCTTTGATACTCCGCCAGATGCAATTACGGGTATTTCTACTGACTCAACCATCGCGGCCATTGCATCCAGGTTTGGTCCTGTAAGCATACCATCCCTTGATATGTCAGTATAAATAATTCCTGCAACGCCCGCATCCTGCATCTGTTTTGCAAACTCAACAGCATCAAGTTCTGTAATTTCCACCCACCCCCTGACTGCGACCTTACCCTCTTTTGCGTCAATTCCGACCAGTATTTTATCAGGAAACATCTTACATGCTGCCGATACTATTTCCGGTTTTATTGCTGCTGCTGTTCCTATGATCGTACGGTCCACACCAAGATCAATCAGTTTCTTAATACGTTCAATATCCCTTATTCCTCCCCCGACTTCAATGGGAATCGCGATTGCCTCTCGTATCGCCCTGATACTGCTGAAATTACGCTGCTCGCCTGTAAAAGCGCCATCAAGGTCTACAACATGCAGGAGTTCTCCTCCAAGCCCCTGCCACTTTTTTGCTACTGAGACCGGATCATCAGAATATACCGTTACCTCATCTTTCCTGCCCTGAAGCAGCCGAACGCATTTGCCCTCTTTAAGGTCTATTGCCGGAATTACTATCATGCAAAGAGTATATCAGAACGGTTTTGACGCAATCAATATTTACGATTGAATGTCAAAGGTCAACATTCAAGTGTCAATTGAAACCATAATGACGTAATATGAAAAGACACTGAAAATAATCAGCAGGATAAGGGGGAATATCACACAGTTTAATTATTGATCTGGCATCAATATTGTTATTGTATCAATTATCTAAACACTATTCCTGATTAATTGCAGAGCTGTAAAATCCGTTAAAAATATCCAGATCAGTCATCGCACCTTTATCGTATAAAAAAGCATGCTGCTCGCCCGAACTTGTCATTGCCCGACCTACTATCTGATCATAGTCATTAATACTGAATGCGTAACTCAGAGATCCTCCAAGAGTGTCAAGATCAGTCATGGTACCGTTTTCATAGATAAAAGCGTGAATCTCACCAAACGCATTATAAGAATGTCCGACTATTTTTCCCGATTCATTTATATCAGTTGCATCACTATGTGCCCCCCCAAGAGTTCCCAAATCTTTCATGATTCCGTTTTCATACAGAAAGGCATGTCGCTCATTATACATATTGCTGGACCATCCGATAATCTGTCCCTTATTATTAATTGCATTAGCCATGCTGACATCTCCGCCCAGTGACCCAAGGTCTGTCATGGTGTTATTTTCATACAGGAAGGCATGTATGTTTCCTGATTCAGAGTTAGAATAGCCAACAACCTGACCATTGTCATTAATATCCAGGGCCATACTATTATCACCTCCGAGTGTTCCCAGATCAGTCATAACTCCACTTTCATAGAGAAATGCCCTCTTTTGTCCCTCTATATTATACGAATAGCCAACAACCTGTCCCTTATTATTGATGCTCAATGCAAAACTGTAATTTGCTCCAAGCGTCCCGAGGTCAGTCATATTTCCCCCATCATACAAAAAGGCTCGCTGAATATTGTCACTGATATTTGAATAACCAACAACCTGTCCATGCTTATTCATGCCCATGGCAAAACTGTCATTACCCCCCAGAGTTCCTAAATCTGTAATGGTATCATCAACACTGTTATATAAAAATGCATGTCTTACTCCATCACTGGTCGAAGTCCACCCGACTACCTGACCGGAGTTGTTGACATCATATGCATTATCATCTAATTTTCCGATAGTTCCCAAATCAATAACCTCGGCTTCTGCACTTTTGAAATTAACGGCGAGAAGGGAAACGATAATTAGCATCAGGGCACATAAGGTTGATAAAGAGCATTTCATTTTACTCCTCCTGAAATGTTTATCTAAATAGCTGGTACTCACTTGGTAATATTATTAACTACTATTCTTTATAATTAATTTATACACTGATATAAAATTTATGTCAATCCCGGAGTTGCTGATACATCATTAAAAAAGATAACTTGAATTTTTACAGTCAGTTAACTATGTGTTCTTTATACTTATAGTAAGGTTCGGCAGTTGCTTAAATTACAGGCTGGATTACGACCAGGTTATCGAGGATATTAGAAGTTTTCGTCATACATTCCGGCTTTCAAACTGGCATGGGCAAGGACAATGCCAGCAGTGTTGGCGAGGTTGTAACTACGAATATTACCCATCATGGGAACATAGACTGTTCTGGAATTCCATCGATATAGCCATTTCTCAGGAAGGCCTGTTATTTCATTACCAAATATGAGAATGTCTTCATCAGCATAACCTGCCCTGTCATAGCGGCATTTCCCATGTTTTGTAACAAGCCACGGCTTACGATCATCAAGCCATTGAGTAAAATCCTCTTCATTATCATGCACGGTAAGATCAAGCTGGTCCCAGTAATCAAGTCCAGCCCTTTTCACTGCACTGCTGCCTAAATCCATCTCAATCGGGCCAATGATGTGAAGACCGGCATTCATACCCACGCACTGTCGTGCTATGTTTCCTGTATTGGGCGGTATTTCAGGCTTATATAAAACTACATGCAACATCTCAATAATCGTTAATTGATTTGGGATCTATTTTTAAAAGAAGATCCGTAGATTAATAAACCCATTGCGGTTTATCCTGAGAATGCGGGAATAACGATCAGGTTTTGAAAGTGATGAGCACCTCATCGGTTTCAACAGCATTACCGATCGTTGCAGCCACATCTTCCACAACTCCGTCGCAGGGAGAGGAAACACCGCTTTCCATTTTCATTGATTCGATGACCACCAGGTCCTGGCCCCGGTAAACGCGATCGCCTTTATTGACCAGAATATTAACTACCATGCCGGGCAGGGGTGAAAGAAGTACATTTTCATGGACACTTGTTTTCTCCTTGGGCATGTACTGTGACAGCTTCCATTCCCGTGGTGTATAGATCTCGAAAACACGGGAATATCCGCAGAAGGCGGTCCAGATGAAATGCCCCCTGTACTGCTGTTTAAAATACTGTTTCTGTCCGTTTATAACAAGCTTGATCCTGCGCATGTAGTACTCAAACTGTGGCGTCATAACCGAATACTCGGTGCCATTTATCTTGATGGTCCAATCAGATTCCGTAGGGACTCCGAAAAGTTCAACTTCAAAGATATCCGCATTCCCTTTGACAACATAGTGCTGGACGTTCTTCGGCTTATGGGATGTGCCGACCTTTGCAATCACATTTTTAAAAGATTCACGGTCCCTTTTCTGGCGATTATGAAAAACAATAGTTGAGGCAATGACCATGGCATCGAGCTGTTCTTTTGTGGGCTCAACCATGGTCTGGCCGTTCTCGTAATGTTCGTCAATAAACTTGGTCGTCATCTCACCCTTGATGAATCTGGGGTGGTTAAGTATGGAGTTGGCAAAATTCATGTTCGTGATAACACCCTCAACTTCAAACCGGTTAAGGGCATGAATCAGGTTGTGTCTGGCTTCTTCACGCGTCATGCCCCAGCTGATCACCTTAAAAAGCATCGAGTCGTAGTACACGCTTACGAAACTTCCCGCCTCCACTCCGCTGTCAAGCCTGATGTTCGTGCCCCTGAGACCAGAGTACCTGGTGAGCAGTCCGGTGGAAGGAAGGAAGTTGCGTGAGGGGTCTTCGGCGTTGATCCTTGCTTCAATGGACCAGCCCTTGATCGTAACGTCTTGCTGGGAAAGGGGCAGTGTTTCGCCTGCGCCTACTTTAAGCATTATCTCTACCAGGTCAAGGCCGGTGACCATCTCGGTAACAGGGTGTTCTACCTGCAGGCGCGTGTTCATCTCCATGAAGAAGAA
>CP070632.1:3003457-3011942 GCA_020356065.1 Nitrospiraceae bacterium | reverse complement strand
AAGCAGCTCTTCCACGCCTCTGGCATATTCCTGTGCTGGGGGGTTCATCCTGTACACATTATTCCAGTCCTGTTGGGTGATCCTGTCATCAGCTGCCGTGGAGATGAGAAAAGGTATGTCCAGTTTGTCAGCCATTCCAGCGGTGTACATGGTATTGCTGCTTCCATATCCCCCAACAAGCATTACAGCCCCTTTGTTTCTCACAAGGTCCTGCACCGCCAGCTCACCCGATTGCCTCTCCCCCTTGTCATCGGCATAGATAAGATTCAGAGGCCTTCCATTGATTCCGCCCTCTTCATTAATGATCTCAAGAGCCATCTTGTGTGAATTCCTCATCATTTCGGAGTAGGTAAACTTCTCCCAGTGTATTACGCCTAAGTTGACAGGATCAGCGCCCTGGCCAAACCGGGGAACTGTCACTAACACAACTGCTGTTAAAATGAAAAAAAGGTATCCTGATGCTTTAGAAAAATTTATCATAATTTCTGGTCAATGACAATGATAAATCTGATCTGTAAGAAAATAGAAAATGAGAATATAATCCGTATAACATGATTCTAGTCAATTGGGAGAGAAAATAAATATCAGCGGATATAAGATTTTTTTTGTAAGTATCGTCCTACAAAATGTTGTTCATGAAATGTTGTAACATCAACATAATTTCGTATCATATCTGATATTATCCCTTCTCCGCTGCATTTTAGGTATAGGGTGCGAGGTCATAGGATATGGGCTGTGCTGAATGATCTCTAAACTCTTACCATTACCCATAACCAGATCTCGTGATACAATATCCATTAATAATATGCAGAAAGGCTGGAAGCCAGGGAAGAAATAGCCATGTAACGTTTTGATTTTCGCATGCCAGTACAATGGAGCATTCAAACATTTCGGAGGGTTAATATGAGCAAACAGATAATAGAGTACATGAAGCTGTTTCATGGGGCTTTTAATATATCGGTTATGATACTGATTATATATCAGGGTATGCTCGGTCTTAAAATAAGAAAGTCAGATGCCCCGCCAATACACATAATAAAAAGACACCGAAAGACCGGACCTGTTGCTGTTATACTTGGATCTGCAGGCTTTTTTGCAGGGATGATCATCACGTTTCTGGATGTTGGGCATATTTTCAAATACCCTTTTCATTTTATAAACGGTCTGTTGATTGTATCAGCTCTGCTGACCACCTATCACATTTCAAAAAAAATAAAAGGCCCTGAAAAACTCTGGAGAAACAGACACTTTACCCTCGGCATCCTGATTATTGTGCTTTATATTGGGCAGGTGCTGCTGGGAATTAGCATGGTGAAGTAATCAGCTAACCACATTCATAATTCATGTTTGAGCAAAGGAGGTAAGCCTAAAAAAGTTTTGAATACAGCGCAATGCGAAGGAATATGCCCTATCTCAGGGCTTCATCAACATTCAAAGTGTATGCTGACGGTCTGCTGTGACAGCCGCTCCCAAAACTTTTTTGGGCTTACCTCCTTTACTGCGAAATAATGAGGGCAACATAACGTCTGTCCATAACCTATTACTATAATGAAATTTTTTTAGAGAAGGTCATGCTCCAGGGCATACTTCACAAGTTCGGCAGTACTTTTCATTTCCATCTTATTGAGAATACGCACTTTATACGTGCTTACCGTTTTAACACTCAGGGATAGATCCTCGGCAATCTCACTGACTTTCATTCCTCTGACGATCATGTTGAGTATCTGATATTCTCTGTCCGACAGGGTCTTGTGAAGAGGGACTGATGTCTCTGACTTTGTATCAAAAAGAAGCTTTTCAGCAACAGAGGCATTTATGTAGTTACCCCCATGAGATATCTTTTTTATGGCCTCCATCAGTTCACGTGAGGCTTTTGCCTTGGTCAGGTATCCTGCTGCACCTGCCTTTATTGCACGCATTGCATATTCGTCTTCAGGATACATACTTAACACTAGTACCCTTAGTCTTGGTTTAAGGGTCTTAAGCTGCTTGAGGGTATCAAGACCGTTTAATCCGGGCATGGCAATGTCAAGGAGTAAAAGATCATAGTCACTTTCGACAACTTTGTCCAGTACTTCGTTTCCGGTACTGGCCTCTCCTGCCACGACAAGATCGGGATTGTCTTCACAGATCCGTTTTATTCCTTCACGAAACATCTCGTGATCATCAGCTATCAGGATCTGTATCATTTTGGGATACCTTTTCATTCATTGGTATGCTTATCTTTACTGTTGTTCCTCCATCCCGCATGCCGGATATGCTGACCCTGCCTCCCAGGATTCTTGCCCGCTCTCTCATCCCAATAAGCCCGACTGATTCAGGGCTTGTTATATATTCCTCGTTGATACCTTTTCCATTATCCTCTACTTCAAGGTTCAACGCCGTATCATCTTTATCAAGCAGGACTTTTACTTTGGTGGCATCAGCATGCCTGACGATATTGGTCAGTGTCTCCTGAAAAATGCGGAATATTGCGATAGCGCTGTTCTGGTCCAGTACAATATCATCAGTGTTTATATTAACATCATAACGGATGCCTGTCCTGTCCCTGTAGTTGTCAATCTGCCACCTGATTGCTTCTGCAAGACCAAGATGGTCGAGAACGCCGGGGATGAGTTCTGAAGAAATTCTCTGCACTGTCTGCACTGTCGAGTCGATCAGATCAAACATTGCCTGTGTCCTTGACTTGATCAAATCAATGTCGAGCTCGTCTTTCTCTCCGGTTAAACGATTATTCACCCATGAAAGATCGAGACTGAGAGTGGTCAATGCATGACCAAGCTCATCGTGTATCTGCCTGGCAATACGTTTCTTCTCCTCCTCTCTCGCTGATTCTAGGTATGCTGACAGGCTTCGAAGCTGCTCCTGTGATTTTTTCAACTCCTGTACCCGTCTTCGTTCAGTCAGGTCCCGTGCAATTGTTTTGGTTCTTATGAGTTCTCCATGTTCGTCAACTTCAGTAGAGATATTTAAGCTTGCCGTAAACGTTGATCCATCCTTTCTGACAAACTCCCTTTCTACATCAGGATGGACTGTTTTATTCTTAAATAACGGGAACTCTTTTACATGCAGTTTTTTTGATTCTTCTGTAAAAAAATCTGATAATGGCCTGCCTATTAATTCTTCCTTGCGGTAACCGAGCATCCTTGCCTCAGTCTCATTACAGTAAATGATGATGCCGTCTTTATTGACAGAATGATACATGTCCGGTGCGTTCTCGTATAAGTCCCTGTATCTCTTCTCTGAGTCACGAAGGATGTTCTCCATTTTCTTTCGGTAAAACATGATGGTAAGCAGAACCGCGATAATCATGACGAGAGACGTCATAGTTAATAAGCCGCTCAGAATATAAGTTTTATATCTTGTATATATGTTATCAGGATCATTAATAATGCTACTCCCTGCCGGCAGATCCGATTGGTTTATATTGAATAACTTAAGTTGCTGATAGTCAAACATATAACTGTTTGGGCTGTCCCTGATCACGGGGATTTCTTTTATGCTTTTACCTTTCAGAATCGAAAGGGCAATCATGGCTGCTGTCCTGCCCTGGTGAAATCCGCTTGTTAACCTCCCTCCCACAATTCCCCTGCCCATATAGGTGTCCCAGAAGCTGTATATCGGGACACTGGACTCACTGTAAATAAGGTCCAGACTCTCCTCATGGGCAAAGAAATTGCCTGATCTGTCCCTGTTTACAACAGACAGCAGAACTATCGTGTCACGTGGAAGCTTCCAGATTTTGTCTTTCAGCTCGGCAATATCAAAATCATCAAAAAATTCAAAATCGACCCTGTCAGCAAATACAGGGGAAATCTGAAGCACTTCATTTTTAACTGCAATGCCCGTGGTGGTCCTGTCATTAATGAATACAACCCTCCTGGTTCCAGGGTGCAGTTTAAGAGCCACTTCAAGAGTACTCTTTATATCGATCTCCTCAATGACACCAGTAAATAAGTCATGTCCATCAATCATGGCATCCTTAAAATTATTGATTCCACAAAAGACGACAGGGGTAAGCGGGAACAGTGTCTCATGGTTGCTTATAATGAAATTCAATGCATTATTGTCACTGGCTATCACAACATCAAAGCGCTCATGTTCAAATTTATATTTATACAGTTCATATACTTTTTTCAGCTGAACATCGTCAAAAAATCTCTTGCTGTCCATATATTCGTAATAAAGCTCGATATCACTGTCGCCGGTTTTCAGTACTGATTCAATTCCCTCAACGACCCTGTCGGTCCAGCTCAGGCCCTTATGGTAGGAGTTCAAAACAAGAACACGCTTTTTTACATTGGTCTCAGCATAAATCAAATGGGGCAAGAAGATACAGACGACAGGTATGAACATGAGAAGGATTTTTGATATGTTAAGCATAGAAAACGGGATAAACACCTTCTTTTTATTGCGTTGTTTCATTATACAATGATTATATGTGCCTTGTGGCAGCGTACATTACTGATTAATACAGCGACCAGAACTGAACGTTACAGCGAATCTGACAGGTCTTCGTGTTATTATAACCTTCCAAATGTTAAAAATTGCGATTGTAATTCCACAATAAACCATGAGGAATACCTGTAAAGAAGTATATGTCGTAGACGGATGCAGAACACCTTTTCTAAAGACGCACGGCAGGCCCGGACCGTTCAGTGCATCAGCGCTTGCCTTTACTGCAGGACGTGCCCTGCTTGCAAGGCAGCCGTTTGAGCCGGCTGCGCTGGATGAGGTAATAGTCGGATGTGTTATTCCGGGACCGGGTGAGGCCAATATATCAAGAGTCATTGCGCTCCGTCTCGGATGCGGCTGGTGCATGCCTGCATGGACAGTCCAGAGAAACTGTGCATCCGGCATGCAGGCCCTTGACAGTGCGTTTATGAGTATACGTACCGGCCGTTCCCATCTGGTGCTTGCCGGAGGAACAGAGGCCATGAGCCATGCCCCGCTGCAGTTAAACTATCGCATGGTCAACTGGCTGGCTGATCTTTGGTCGGCAAAAAACATCAGACGGAAGCTCAGAACCCTGACTAAATTCCGCCCCGCACTTTTAAAACCGGTTATCGCTTTACAGTGCGGACTGACCGATCCCATCGTGGGGCTTACCATGGGAGAGACAGCAGAGGTACTTGCGCATAATTTTGATATAAGCAGGGAAGAAATGGATGCTTACTCAGCGGAAAGCCACAGAAGACTCGCACATGCCCGGGACAGAGGATTCCTTGATGAGATTGAAGTGATATATGACAGAAAAGGGAATTTTTATAACGAAGATGAAGGTCTTCATCGCGGGATTAATGCGAAAATACTTGCAAAGCTTAGACCTGTATTTGATCATGGTGTGGGAAAGGTGACAGCCGGCAACAGTTCACAAATTACGGACGGGGCATGTCTGATGCTTCTTGCCAGTAAAGATGCTGTTGACAGATATAACCTCCCGGTCCTGGGAAGAATTATTGACAGCAGATGGGCTGCCCTTGATCCGACTGAAATGGGGCTGGGACCTGTCCATGCAGTACCTCCGCTGTTACAGGCCAATGATGTCACTCCAGTTGATATTGATTACTGGGAAATCAATGAGGCTTTTGCCGGGCAGGTTCTGTCATGTTTGAGGGCATGGGAGAGCGAAGAATACTGCCGGAATATTCTGGGGCTGGACAGCGAATTCGGCAGTATTGACAGGGACAGACTCAATGTTGATGGAGGCGCCATAAGCCTCGGACACCCGATAGGCGCAAGCGGAGCACGAATTGTACTGCATTTACTGCATGTAATGAAAAGGAACAATGCACGACGCGGAGTAGCCGCGCTCTGCGTTGGAGGGGGTCAGGGCGGGGCCATGCTGCTTGAGAGGACAGAGGGCAGCCATGACTGAATGGAAATATAAGAACTGGTACGTTGTTGACGAAGACAGCATATACTGGCTTTACTTTGATAAGGCGGATTCAGCCACAAATGTATTAAGTGTTAAGGTACTTGATGAGCTGGATAGAATTTTGAGAACGATATCTGTCAAACAGGCCAGGGGTCTTGTCATTCTCTCTGCCAAGCGCAGCGGGTTTATCGCAGGCGCAGATATATCGGAGTTCACAGCTCTTCAGGATGAGCGGTCAGCGGAAGAGTTAATGCGCAAGGGACAGGCAGTATTCAGCAGACTTGAAAAGTTACCTTTCCCTGCAGTGAGTCTTATCCACGGCTTTTGCCTGGGCGGAGGACTGGAGCTTGCCCTTGCCTGCAGTTACCGGGTTGCCAAAGATGATATCACCATCCGATTGGGACTGCCTGAAGTCAAACTCGGCATTCATCCCGGGTTTGGGGGTACCATCCGTTTACCGAAATTAATTGGAGCCCCTCAGGCAATGGACTTAATCCTGACGGGGAAAACAGTAAATGTGTATAAAGCAAAGGAGATAGGTCTGGTGGATTATATTGTTCCTGACCGTCACCTTAAAGATATGGCAGTCAAGTGCATTGAAGAAATGCCCGAGGTGCAGAGTCTTTCTCTCATGCTTAAGTTTGCAAACAATGCAGCCTTACGTCCGATCATGAAAAAAATACTGCATGAAAGGACCGCAAAGAAAATAAACAGGAAACATTATCCTGCGCCATTTGCCGTGATCGATCTCTGGGGGCATTATGCTGACAGGCCGCAGGTTATGCTGGAAGAGGAAGCAAAGTCTGTTGCCAGGCTTATGACAGGACCAACAGCTCAAAACCTGATCGGTGTATTTTTTCTGCGAAACAGGCTTAAGGCGATGACAAAAGGCATTAATTTTTCTGCATCTCATATCCATGTAATAGGCGCTGGTACCATGGGAGGAGACATGGCAGCCTTGTGCGCATTACAGGGATTGAGGGTTACTCTTCAGTCAAGAAGACCGGCAAGTATAGCATCAGCAATCAAAAGGGCGCATTACCTGTTTAAAAAAAGGCTTGTTAACCCCCGTCTTGTTCGTAATGCCATGGACAGGCTTATGCCTGATATTGGCGGAGCCGGTATTCCAAAAGCAGATGTGGTGATTGAAGCTGTCTTCAGGAACATTGAATTTAAGCAGAACCTGTACAGGGACATAGAGACACAAATGAGGGATGATGCCCTGCTTGCCACAAGTACCTCAGGTATTCCTCTTGAAGAGCTCGTACCGTTACTGTCAAGACCAGAGCGGCTGGTAGGACTTCATTTTTTCAATCCCGTTGAAACTATGCCGCTTGTTGAAATAGTTTCAGCAGAGACAACAGATCCTGATGCAGTAAACAGGGCCATCGCTTTTACAGGACGAATCGACCATCTGCCATTGCCCGTAAAGAGCGCGCCGGGTTTTCTTGTTAACCGCATTCTCATGCCCTATCTGATGGAGGCGGTCTTGATGGTTGAAGAAGGGTTGGCCCCTGCGCATATCGATAATGCAGCTTTGGATTTTGGTATGTCAATGGGACCTCTGTTTTTGGCTGACACAATGGGACTGGACGAGTGCCTCCATATAGCTGATTCACTCTCTGAAAAAACGGGCATGAAAATACCGGATATCCTGAAGATGAAAGTTGATAAAGGCCTTACAGGCAAAAAAAGTGGACAGGGATTTTATGAATACAAAAATGGCAAACAGGTCATACGAAAGAAGAAGTCAAGGACAGGGCAGTCAGGCGATATTCAACAGAGGCTGATTCTCAGAATGGTAAACGAGGCTGTCTGCTGTCTTGATGACGGCATTGTAGATGATGCTGGCCTTCTGGATGCTGGTGCTGTATTTGGAGCGGGTTTTGCGCCTTTCCGCGGCGGCATAATGAAATACTGCATCACTGAAGGCATAGAATCTATCCAGCAGAGAATACAGACTCTTGAGAAACGCTTTGGAGAACGCTTTCATATTGCAAATGGCTGGGAGAAGATTAAGCTTTAGCATCTGATATCTGAATTTCAATCCGGGAATATACAATATATTATTATGGTAAAACCTGATACTGAGCAGTTCGGAGTAACAGAAGAGCAGTGTGATTCCATTTATGCGAAAAGGAAAAAAATACTTAATTTCATATTCGGTATAAGCTCTGCAGCCGGCATCATTACAGGATGTATTTTTGGTGCATCAATTGCGAAGGATTTTTATGAAACAGTATTATTTGTTCTTTTTTTCGGGTGTTTCCTCGGCAGTCTGTTCGGCGCGATCTTCACGATAATCAGTGTAAAGTTTTTGTATACTCTACTGTTGTATACCTTTTCTCCGGTTTACAGAAACTGCAGGCAGTATCGCTCAGCCAGGTTAAAAGCGGAATAAACGAAATGTCCCGGAGAGGTGGACCCCATTTTTTGGACAGCATGAGCATGGTTGTAAGCTCTGAGTCAATAGTTTATGAAAAAAGTATCAGGCTGCCTTTGCAGATCGAACGGAGTCATTACACACTCTGTCTTGTGCTAAAATTTGCTGATCATACCATAGCTTCCATATGCTGCCAGCATCCGCTGGAATATTAGTTTTAAAAC
>CP070632.1:2994672-3003357 GCA_020356065.1 Nitrospiraceae bacterium | reverse complement strand
TCGGTACGACTCGTTCCGAGACTCGCATCGAGAATCCAGCCCCGTATGAAAAGACTCTGGATTCCCGCTCAACAGACCGCGGGAATGACAAACAAAGGAGTATATGATGAGCCCCGATGCAGAGCATCGAGGAATTCTTTTGCTTAAATTGTTTTTTGCCGGTCAAGGATTCTTTTACGCATTAACCTGAACGGGTAAGGAGCGAGAATTAAAGCAACCAGGATTATCCAGACAATGTCCCACCCGGCTGAAGCAGGATTTCCGGATGCAAATGACCTGCAAATATTAACAAGATGGTATAGAGGAGTAAAGAATGCAATCTTCGAAACAACCGCTGGCAGGGTATCTACGGGAAAGAAGATCCCGGAAAATAAAAACATGGGAGTCATAAAGAGGGTATTGAAATAGTTGAAAGAGTCAATGCCGGGTACAGTTGCAGAGGCAATTACTCCGATCTCGGCAAATATTAAACCCGTTATGAAAATAAACGGGATTGTTATCACAATAAAAAAGGAGTCAATGAGACTGAAGGCAGACACTACCAGCATGATGGTTGTTCCGTAAAGCGTCCCTTTTGCAGCACCCCACATGATCTCTCCGAAAACCAGATCATCAATATTGACAGGCGTAGCGAGGATGGCCTCAAACGTTTTCTGGTACGTCATTCTTATATACGTGCCATAGGTGCATTCAAATGAGGACGCAAACATGGATGATGATGCGATCAGTCCGGGTGCGATAAACCTGATATATGGAATTCCATTGATATCTTTGACAAAAGCTCCCAGACCAAATCCCAGAGCAATCAGGTAGAGAATAGGCTCTACAAAGTTAAGGACCATGCTTGATTTATAACGCTTTGTATAAACCGTGAAATTTCTTTGCCATACTCTGTAAGCTCTGATCATCTTCATAATGAAAAGCTCTTATTTGACGATTGCCTCTTTTTGAGTTTCCAGGCTTTTACCGGTCAGTTTTAAATACACATCTTCAAGGTTTCCATTATGAAGGTTCATGAGTTGTGCAGGTGTATCAATCGTCACTATTTCCCCAAAATCCATGATAGCGACTCTGTCACACAGGTGTTCGGCCTCTTCCATATAATGTGTCGTAAGGATAAGCGTTGTATTCTGATTCTTGAGATGGTTCAGCTTGTTCCATACAGTGCGTCTGCTGTGAGGGTCAAGCCCGGTGGTCGGTTCATCGAGTATTAACAGCTCCGGATTATTTATCAGGGACCTTGCAAGCATCAGTTTTCTCTTCATGCCTCCGGACAGGCTCCTGATATTAACTTCTGCTTTGTCACTGAGTTCAACAAAATCCAGGAGGTTACAGGCCAGATCAATTGATTTATTTTTCAATATGTTGAAATACCTTGCATAGACAATCAGGTTTTCAAGCACGGACAGTTCAAAATCGAGATTGTCTTCCTGGGGCATAACTCCAAGACGCGCCTTTATGTCGCCGGGGAATTCATTAACATTCATGCCGAATACATGTACGTCTCCTGACGTCGGAGGCACGAAACAGTAAATGATACTCATGGCCGTGGTTTTCCCGGCCCCGTTCGGTCCGAGAAAACCAAAGCATTCTCCTTCTTTTATTTCAAAGTCAATGTTATTCACTGCATGGAGTGAGTTGTAATATTTATTAAGGTTTCGTGCTGTGACGATATTCATGACTGAATATTATAGCATCATGGGTGGGATAAAATAGTAAACAGAAAAAGAATCCACACTAAAACCGGTTGATATGAATGTCACCATTTGACATTTTTTTCTCAAGATACTTTTTTATCATATTGCTTATATACCCTCTGGTGACCGGAACGACCATCAGAAAGCCGATGATATCGGTAAAAAAGCCCGGGGTCAATAAAAGCGCGCCGGCCACGAGTATCATTGCTCCGCTGATCAGTTCTTCGCCCGGGAATTTTCCTTCCTGCATATTTTTCTGAATCCGGTACATGACCCCCATTCCTTCCATTCTGACCATATATGCACCTGCTATTGCTGTGAGAATGACAATGACAACAGTGTTGAGTATGCCTATGTAAGAACCGATCTCTATCAGCAGAGAAAGCTCAATTACCGGTATGAGCGTGAAGAGAAGAAATAATTTGAAGAACATGAGTTAATTATAATTTATTTGGAGAGAAAGTGGATGGAATTAATTTCAAATGACAAAGTCCGAATGACAATAGACACGGCTTTCCGGGAATTGAATGCAGGATTAATTGACATCACAACAGTTTACATTCTTTTGGTATTTACGCTTTGAGAATGGTCATTTCATCTATCATGTTACCTGTCAATAATCCCGGAGAAAATCCCTTTTACCTCATTAAGCAGTTTGTCATGTAGCATTGGAGTCGAGGCCACTATATTGCCTGTTTTGAGATAATCAGGTCCTCCACCAAAGTCCGAAACAACCCCGCCTGCTTCCGTAATCAATATGCTTCCGGCAGCCATGTCCCAGGGGCTTAGTCCCAGTTCAAAAAAACCGTCGCACCTGCCACAGGCAAGATGTGCAAAATCAAGGGCAGCAGACCCGGCTCTCCTGATGTCGCTCACCTGATTAAATACATTTTTGAAAAGAGCCAGGTAACGATCGATCATGTCCCTGTTACGGAACGGAAATCCGGTTGCGATCAGACTGTTTCCGAGGTCATTAATTGAAGATATATGAACAGGATGTCCATTTAAAAAAGCACCATTCCCTTTTTCAGCAGTGAAAATCTCTTCCCTTAAAGGATCATGGACAAGGCCGAGTATTATTGTGCCTTTGTACTCAAGGGCGATAGATATGGAAAAAACAGGATACCCATGTATGAAATTGGTTGTTCCGTCCAGAGGATCAATTATCCATCTGTATTCAGTGTGCTCATCATCTTTGATAGTTTCTTCAGCAAGAAACTGATGTCCGGGGTGTTTCTTTTTAATAGTGGAGAGGATAAGATCCTCTGATTCCTTATCAACCCGGGTAACAAAATCCGATGTATCTTTTATGTGGATATCTTTTTTGGAAAGTTTTCCGAGGTTTTCAAGAATCAGGTCTCCGGCAAGCATGGCAGCTCTGAATGCTGTGCCAAGGAATTCACTTTTCTGTTTGGGGTGCATAATGATTAGAGTTTTTTGGGAAAATTAAAGACGGTTTATTCGTTGCACTAAGATATTTTACTGTAAATGGGTCATTTAAATCTATACAGATTCCCTGAACGTTAAGCATTCCCTGATTATTCCGATGGCAGGCATTTTCTGAGAGTCATTCCGGTCCGGTCATCACTGTCTTTGGAAAGGACTTAGCAAAACGGATAGTGATATCAGCATGTCCGCCGCCTGAGCTGTCCCATCTGCCTGTATGAACCGGAGTAAGGGTTTGTGCCGCAGTAAAATCCAGGATCAGGTCTTTTCCTGGAACTTATGCATGTATGTTACGCGTTTTAAATTGAGACGCGATTTCACCTGTCTCACAAGGCACATATTCCTTTTGTATATCCTGCACAGGAAAAAGTTGCTCAGCCGGGAAATAAATTCTTTCCTCTTTCGCACAGTGCATTTGCATTCAGATCATTAATGTCATGTAATACTTGGATAATCTGACTATTATCATTAAACTCCATTTCTGGCACAGCCATTGCATTATCTCAATATAACGTCGCCTATGTACAGGCAGAAACTGAGAGGTATGTATGAATATTGCGTTGGGAGCTGCGCTAGTTTTTGGAATAGTATCCTTTGCCATGACGGTGTTCAGGGACATCGGCCTGTCCATGATACTTAATATTGACGCCTTTCTGATAGTCGCAGGCGGCACCACAGTCGGTCTTCTTGTGGGTTTTCCTGTTCAGCGGCTTCGCACCGCTCTTCATGACGTGGCCGGAACATTCAGGAAACAGAGAGAAAGGGAGACTGTCATACAGGAGATCATCGAGGTCGCCCGATCATCCCGCAAAGTGAACGTCAGACATCTTGAGGAGAAGATACAGAACATGGATGACGACTTTCTCAGGTTCGGTGCAGGCCTTCTGATATACGGCCATGATGCACGGGAGATTAAGAACATCATGGAAAAAGAGATGATGATCAGGAAGATGAACTGCAATTTCAGCCGTAATGTGCTCAAGACGGTTGCACGCCTGACGCCGTCATTCGGTCTTGCAGGCACCGTGATCAGCCTTATCAAGATGTTCAGGAATCTGGAGTCGGTTGAGTCAGTTGCTCCCCTTATGGCGGTGGCTCTGATGTCGACTTTTTACGGGGTCATTATTGCAAACCTCTTTATGCTGCCCCTCTGCACAAAGCTCGAAGAACATTCCATCGTCTCCGCGTCTTTAATGAATATGACCATCGAGGGCATACTTTTGATCAAGAGTGGTGAACATCCTCTCAGGATCGAGGACAGGTTACGGGGATTTGAGGATAAAGACAGCGCTCTGCTGGAGGACATCGGTTTGCCACAGATGATTCACGGAGCAGCAGAGGCTATATACAGATAACAGAAAATCTAAACATTTTTTAAGCAGCAGGGAGAATTTAAAAATGAATAAACATTCTGTAAGAGAGACATTGTCAGATCATGACATATCAACGCGGCAATTCTACAGTCAGCTGATTCATCAATCAGAGTCTTCAGTTGACAGCGAGAGCAACTGGCTCATAACGCTCAGTGATGTCTTTACCCTTCTGCTTGTTTTCATGACCATGTTTATCATTACGACGAAAAACTCGACCGGCCCTGAAAAGTCCCTGCTGCAGAGTCACTGGAATGCAGCACCGGTTGTGGAGAGTGTTGGTCATGAAACAGAAATTATTAAAACAAGGATAATGAATGAACTGGTTGGGAGTATTAAGACTCTTGATATGGGTGATGCGGTTTCTGTACTTGCCACGAGCAGGGAGGTAATCGTAACGATGAAAGAACAGATCACCTTCAGACCGGCTGATGCGGAGATACTTACCAGCTCAGAACCGGTCCTTGACAACATAGCGGATATTATCAGTCGATATCCCGACTTCCTTGTCGAAATAGTGGGTCACACAGACAATATCCCCATCAGCACAGCGCTCTATCCCTCTAACTGGGAACTCTCTGTTGCACGTGCCAAAAACGTTTTAAAGTACTTCATTACTCACCACTTCATAGACTCTGTGCGTCTTTCAATTAAAGGGTATGCAGATCAGAAACCTCTGGCGCCCAATGACAGTGCGGAGAACAGGGCGAAGAACAGGCGGGTGGAGATCAGGCTGAAAGAGATAGAGGCATAAGCGTACAGCATGATCGGGACCTGCCTGCAGATATCGGACAATTACGAAGAATCTTATGCCTAAATTGGCTCAGATAATTAATTAAATATTTTTTAAACACGCATGTTAAAAAAACTTATTAAATGCCATGAGATTCACTATAAGCATCGTTACCGTTAATGACTATATCTCAATAGAGTTTTTTTTACATCTGTCTCTAAGGTATCGATGATTAAGTTTTTTTAGCATGCGTGTCTTATTTATGAATTATTTTAGGTTAGTAGATATGCTCAATTTTTACTTTTGCAACACCCTTTTTTACAATACCTATCTTCTTTGCAGCCCCATAAGAAAGATCAAGGTCCCTGCCGCGGATAAACGGGCCTCTGTCATTTACAGTTACGATGACCGATTTATTATTGTCCGGATTTGTAACACGGAGTTTTGTCCCGAACTTGAATGTCTTGTGCGCACAGGTCATTGCATACATGTCAAATCTCTTTCCTGATGCTGTCGGTCTCCCATTGAATTTTTTTCCATACCATGAGGCAACAACATATGTACCTCTCTCACCAGGGCTGTGGTCTACATGAGGCGCAGAGGCACAGGAAGAAAGAACCGTGATGCAAAGTATTACGAAGAACTTAATAAAAAAACGCATTATATGATTTCCGTTTAGTCAATACATATTCTTCCTTTATTTGATTTCCCATGAATTTATTTCGGACACTTCAATACTTATCTTTAAAATAATATATGGCAGTCAGTCAACTGTTAAGGTAAGAGAATATTTTAAAGGAAATGCATAGTTAATTGAATGCCTGGAATTTTTTCTTTAAAAGTAATGTCAATCCCGACCTCACTGTTATGAAGTTGAATCATGTGCCCGGATGACAGTATCTTGTCTAATCTGTTAATACTCTCTGTTGAAGCAGGGGTATCCATCATCGACCGTACATATTCACTCATGACTACTGATAATCCATCATACGTATGGTATTGTCCGGCTCCGGGCATTGGAAATGACAGTCCATATGCTGCCCGGGGATGGTGCTTTTTGAGACAGACTCTTATAAATTCTGCATTTTTTTTAATTACGGATGTTGATTCTGCATAAGCGGTTGATGTGCTGATACTGATCAGAAGATTCATACATATAAATACCATCATGGCATTATTGAAGATGCTTATTGAAAAACAGCGATTATTTAATCGTGAAGATTTAAGAATCGTATCCATAATGAATCCCTCCTCTTAACCTCTATAAATGCAATTCTTTGGCCAATAGCATAATTAGATGAATTTATTGATTTATTAGCTTTTGTGACACATTGAACGATGGTGTTTTTCGGTAGGGGTAATAATTTCCGGTAACTACTATGGCATGAATGAAAAAGGGGAAGAGTCTGAAGATGGAACAATGGTGCAGTAAATACCTGACCGGTTCGCGGTTCGCTACGATATAGACATGCTCAATCACCGATCTTATTTGTATTTGCAAATAATCCTGAAAAGTGATATTTGAAGTATAAGAGATGTTTTATATTCTTTTATGGTATAAAACATATAGACAGTGCCTTGAATGAGTAAGTGCCCGCTTACTCAAAACGAAGAGAATGGAATGAATAGGACAGACGAGTATAGCAAAAGGCGGTATGAGAGAGTTCCTGTGAATGAAGGGGTATGTTTTTTTGATAAAGGCAGCAGGAATCCTGGAAAACTGCTTGACTGTTCTGCTGAGGGTATGCTTATTGAGACCCAGGTTTTTAATCTGATGAATCCTGAACTTGACATAGTTATTAATACAGGTGAAGAGCAGCAGCATGTACCAGCTCAGATTGTCAGGATTTACAGACAGCATGGCGTTCGGACAAGAGTAGGTGTGAAAGTTCTGCGCAATGCAAATAAGTATATACAGTTTGTACTGAAAAGTGCTTTAAAAGATGTACCGGAATAAATAGCGATCGCTACGATCATTTCCCCGTTATTTCCCTGAAATAGAATTTTCATTCATTTTTCCCCAATATGATATACTGTGCATAATATTTCATTGTCATGAGTGAAACTCCGAATACATGTTCTATTGATGTATCGGGGTAAAGGGGTTACGAAAGGAGAGTATGTAACATGGCCAAATATGCACTTATCAATGGATGTATTAAAGTAGAAAAAACTGCTGCATCCATATATAAAAAATTAATGAAAAAATTCCCGGACAGGAAAGATTTTTGGAATGAGCTTTTTGATGATGAAGTAAGTCATCTGTCCTTTTTAAATGATGTTAAATCTCTCGGGCTTATGGATGAAGTGCAAAAAAAGGAATCGCTGCCTTCGATGGCAATTATAAAAAGAGCATTAAAGATGGCCGATGATATATCTGCTAAAGTTACTTCGGATTCTCTTACTTTCAAAAAAGCCCTTTCAATGGCAGTGAAGTTTGAGGAATCAATGGTAGAGGCGTATACAAATAAAATAATTGCTGATTTGATCTCCTGTGATGATGAACCTTCGTATAAGAATATGGTTGCCGATGAGAAAAAACACATTAACAAGATGAAGAAGATGATGAAGTGATTAAAAGTGAGGGGCCCCTGAATCCTTAAATCCTCTTCCATGGTCCAATCTTTCTCCTCGTAATTCCGGGAAGAAGCATGGGCACTTCTTTTTGATAATTGCTGTAAACGCTTCCCAGTTCACTTGCAAGGCGCCTGTCTTCCCTGACCGTACCTATAATCATATATGCTGCCAAAATAAGGTATCCTGCACATTGCGGTAACGGAGCGTGCGTCATTGATGCCATAAAGAATATGATACCTCCGAGATACATCGGGTGACGCACGATACCGTAAAATCCGTGCTTCTTAATCACCGGTCCCATTTCTTTCTTTTGGTTTTTTTTAGATTTCGCCTCCCTGATTCCAGCAAACTCCCTTATATCAAAGGTAGCAAACGATCCTGCTACGATTATTACGCCCATTATCAATGCGATATATTTAAAGAAAATGAGATAATGAGAGAGCGGGATAATAATCGGCCCCGGCAGTGCGTGCTGCCAGTACAACAGAGGCAGGACCGTGAAAAAAGAAAAAAGGTTGTAGAAAATCCGGTAAAAGGGGAATTTTTTTTCAAACCGCTTTTTAATCCATATGGTTGTATCGGTGGTAACAAGGTAACTGTGCATAAAACACCATAGGATCCAGAGAGTGCATAAGAGGAATAATTTCATGAATAACTAAAACCTATCTCAAAATTGATTTTATAAGTAACAAACCATGAATCGTCATTCCCGATTCGATCAGGAATCCAGTCTTTTCAAGTTTTGGATGTCAGCTTACAAACTGAGGGCATGACAAATACTGATAAATTGATTTTGAGATAGGTTCTAGTGTCCTGTCCCGGAAATAAGTGATAAAAGTCTCGTCATTTTATCAAATATAGA
>CP070632.1:2985736-2994572 GCA_020356065.1 Nitrospiraceae bacterium | reverse complement strand
GCCGAGATGGGGTTCAAAGATATGATCGTCTTCGATGCGGCCACTATTCAGGCACCTTATTACAGGGCAGTTATCAACAGGGGTCTCGGAGCTGTGAATCAGCTGGTAATACTTTATCCCTTGAGTATGCTTTCTGCGTATACCCAGTTTATAGAACTCATTATTAACACATATTACGTTGAACTCTCTATCAACTATCAAGGCTGGAACAGGAAATGATTCAATCATGGGTTTCCATGTTTCCAGCGGTTTGGCAAGTGAACTGTCCTTCGTATGAACGTTGCTCTTCAGTGCGATCTTTCTCATTATAAAAATTTCAGTTACTGCCTGATCTCTTTGATGATCATGATATGTGTAATTGAAATATTACTGAGCATTAATAGAATTTTACTGTATTTGCGGTGTATGCGATCTCCGAAGATACAGGTCTTTACATTTGTACACGGGTATAGAATTAATAATAATTATTCACATAGTATTTTTCGGTATTACTGCAGATATACTTAAGTCTGATATGAACTTGAGCTCATTACTAGAATATTTCTGTAATAAAGACTCAAACTGTCTGTTCCTGCTCTGAAGCTGTTTCTTCTCTGTTTCCGTACACTTTGGATTTCAGACTTCTGATTTCTCTTTTCAGCTTTTTCATTCTCAGCTCTCTTCCAACCGCCATATCATAAAATTTCTCAAGATCATTAACTTTCTTCTTAAGCTCCTCTTCTGAATTGCTGAGCTCCTGCTGAACTTTTTTCAGGTCGGTAATATTTGTGGCGATCACAACAGTATGCAGATAAGAATTGTTTCTGTCACGGATAGGCCTGTGGCTCAGATAAAACCAGAAATTATCTCTTGTTCTGACCTCGACACGGGTCATTGATTCTTCTCTGGTGATGAGATCCTTGAACTGTTCCAGTGACCGTTCATCAGAAGGCTCAAAAAAATCATGGCATTTTTTATCAATCAGTTCTTCCGGGGACAATCCTATGTGAGCTGCAAAACTTTTATTGCAGCGCTTTATATTAAAATGTTTGTCGATAAGTAATATGAATTCAGATACGGTGTCAAATGTCTCTTCCCATTCGATCTTAGCTTTTGTAACTGTTGCCAGCAGCAGGTTGTGTTCATACTCGATTTTCTTTCTTTCAGAAATATCCCGTGCTATATGAATCAAGCCAACGATCTGTCCCGCATCATCAGCTCTTGGAATGGTCCTTATTTCCAGGTGCTTATCCAGGTATGGTTCATATGTTTCCATGGTGATCGGTGTCCCGGATGTATAACAGTCACAGCTTGGACAATCCGGAGGTGCACTATCTGTACCGTGATAAAAATTGTAGCATTTAATGTTCCTGTCTGGTGACAGGTGTGTCAGATTAAGCATTTTGATTGCAGCCTTGTTTGCCTGGATAATATTAAGATTCTTATTATGGATAGTGATTACATCAGGGATACTGTCAAATGTGTCTTCCCAGTCATGTTTCGCCTGCTTAACCATTTCTCTCATGTTCTGCTGTTCAGTAACATCTGTTATGGTGAGTAAAACGGCCTCTTTCTCTTCGATTACGTCAGAATTCGTCCCGATCCGGGAAATGATGCTGTCAAAGATAAGCCGTTCGGAATCACCAACAGGTGTAATTGTAATTTCCTTTTTGAATGTGTCACCAGTCTGAATGTTCATTCTGATCTCGTGCTCAAGTGCATTGATGAACATGTCCGGCTCAAGGTCACTGAATCTGTGTTGTAATTTATCGAATGCGCTGCTTACTGATAAAATTCGCATTCTGTTACTGAGCACTATCAGTACAGAGGGTGCAGAAAGAAGGATGTTGTCCGTATAATCCTTGGCGGCCTGTATTTTCTGAAGTGAGGTCTCAATATGTTCAGCCATATAATTAAACCCGGATGCAAGATGACCAAACTCATCGTCACTGGTGACATTAATTCGTGCTGATAAATTCCCGGCTGTGAGATCCATCATACGGTCTGAAAAAATCCTGATAGTATGAGCGATGCGTTTTGTGAGACCAAATGTCATTAAAATAATGGTGACAATCCCGATAAGTGCGCTGGATGAGCCCATCATTATTACATGGCTGTCAAGTTCTGAAACCAGATCGACATCACACCCTTCATTAATCAGATGAATATGCAGGCCGTAGTAAAGTAGTGCGTTTATCAATATTGCCCCAATTACCGTCACAACAAAAATGATTAAAATAATATTCTTTCGAAGTTTGAATTTTGGAGCCTTTATGATTTCTTTTATCTGTTTCATCAGTACACAGAGATAACAGTTGTGATGCTGTCAATCATACTAAAATAATGTGCGCAGGAAAAATTACCAGTAATCTGTTTAATATCTATGCTTTAATTTGTTATTGAATCTGATACGTATAAGTCTCGGAATACTCATACGAAACTTTAATGTCATGTGGTCTGCAAAAAAACAGCTGAATTAATAAAACCTGTAGAAGGGTAAAGACAGAAATATTAAAATTTTGATAAAGTAAATCCATGCATAATACAAAGACAGCCGGGATAATAATTATTGGAAACGAGATTTTATCAGGCAAAGTGCGGGACAGTAATTCCTATTTTCTTGCCTGTGAATTAAGAAAACTGGGGGTAGATGTGAGACGCATATTCATTATCCCTGATGAGATTGATGTCATAGGCAGCACTGTTCATGATTTTTCAGATGAGTACGACTATGTGTTTACCTCCGGAGGAGTCGGACCTACACATGATGATGTGACTATGGCAGGAATAGCAAAGGGGTTTGGTTTAAGGCTTGTGAGAAATGCAGATATAGAGAAGCTTTTATGCTCACGTTACCGGAACCCGCTCAATGCTGCCATGATAAAGATGACAGAAGTACCTGAAGGGACAGAGATCATAATGTCAGAGGGTATGAGATATCCTGTTATCTATTTCAGAAATATTTTTATTTTTGCCGGCATTCCCGAGTACCTAAGAGATAAATTTACTCTTATCAGGGAACGTTTCAGATCTTCAACATTTCATTTGAAAAAACTGTTCTTAAACGGTCATGAGTCTGAATTTGCAGAAATTCTCGCCTTCGTTGATTTGAATAACAAAGAAGTAAATTTTGGATCATACCCTGTGCTGGGCCAACCTGATTACAGGGTGGTGGTTACCGCAGAATCAAAATCGGAACAGCTCCTGGATAAAGCCATGAGAGAATTAATGGATGTTCTTCCGCATAACATTCTGCACAAAGTCGAATAATATAAGTCCATCCTGTCATCAAATTTTTCATCCGGATAAATGGTTCTTCTCCCGTATGGTTGCTGAACAGGAGTCGAGGATTCAAGTGTTCACTTTCCAGGCTTAATCACGTTTGTTAAGTCCTGACTATTTTCCGTTATGTATCCTCATATACATTACTATTTATGTTCATAACTGAGAAATGATCAGGTGATTTATGTTTTAATGTTTAGTATTTCACTAGACTCCTGGAATCCTTGACCCCACGGACCCTTGAGGTCTGGTAACTCTTTGGGAGATGATCCGGTTAAGTTAACCTGCCTTTGTTTAGTGATTTATATTAAAATATAAATACTTCATCGATTACTGTCAATAATACGAGAAAAAAATGGACAGAACAGTAAATGGCAAAAAAAAGGAAAACCCGGAGTTTTTAGAGAGCATAATCAATGAGTGGAGAACGGTTTTTGACTCGATCAGCGATATGGTCTCTGTACTGGACAGGGATAACAGGATTATAAGGGTCAACAGGCCTTTTGCACAATTCGTAGGGGCTGAAATAGAGGATATAATTGGAAGAAAGTGCCATGAGGTCCTGCATGGCACTGATAAACCTGTCTCCTATTGTCCGATAGCTGAATCAATATCTGATAAGCGTCACATTAAAAGGGAAATTTATGATCCAAATCTTAAAAAATATTTTATGATCAGCCTGTCTCCCATTTTAAGTAACAATGGTTCTATCAAGGGAATTGTCCATGTCATGCGGGACATTACAGAAAGCAAGCATGCTGAAGAAGACGTGATAGTCAAAAACAGGGCCATTGAGTCATCGTTGAGTGCTATGGGAATAACAGATGCAGAAGGCAAATTAATGTATGTAAATGAGTCTCTTCTTCGAATGTGGGGCTATAAACATAGGGACGAAGTTCTGGGAAGGAACTTGACTGAATTCTGGGAGGGTGACCGTGTTTATAAGACTATAGAAAACACATTAAAAAAAGGGGGAGATATTGGTGAGGATAGAGGAAAAAGAAAGGATGGATCTGTATTTGATGTTCAGTTTTCTTCGACTTTGATAAAAGACAAGGATGGACAGCCGCAATATTTTTTCGCTTCATTTATAGACATAACAGAGCGAAAGAAGGGCGAAGATGCCGTATTTAATCTGGCAAAGGGCATTTCTTCGGCTATAGGTGATTCATTCTTTGTTTCGTTATCAGAAAGTCTTGCAAAACTGCTTGAAGCTGATTACGTATATATTGCTGAAATACTGGATGAGAATCCATGTCGGGCGAAAACACTTGCCTTAATTGCTGATGGTCAGAGGATCGACAATATTGAAGTGGATTTGGCAGGAACTCCCTGTGAAACAGTTATCGGACACAGGACCTGTTCTTATCCATCTGAGGTTCAAAAGCTGTTTCCTGATGCGGTTGTCATGGCAAAGCTTGGCGCTGAAGGGTATGTAGGTACTTCGCTGATCGACGATGTCGGAAATCATATAGGTCTGATGTCCGTAATATTCAGACGTAAGATCGGGAATGTAAAATTTGTAGAATCAACATTACAGATATTTGCTGACCGTGCGACTGCGGAAATTTTACGTAAGAGGTCTGATGATAAATTGATGATATATCATGATGCATTGGAATACCTTATCCAGGAAAGAACGCGGGAGCTCGAGATGGCAAATAAAGAACTCGTAAAGGAGATTCAAGACCGGGTGGAAGCAGAAGAAGCTTTGCGTAAGAGCGAAGAGAGATTCCGCGCGGCGGCCACATCGACATTAGACCTTCTGTGGGAGGGAGATGTTCGTGATAACAGTCTTAACTGGTATGGAGATATAGACAGGTTTCTAGGGCATGAAGAGGGAGGATTCCCAAGGACCATATCGGGGCATATGGAACATATACATCCTGATGACAGAGACCTGTTTTTAGAAAAAGTGGATACAGCTCTTAAGACAGGGGCAGACTTTAGAGCAAATTATCGTATTAAATGCTTAGATGGCTCTTACAGGTACTGGGACGAGACGGGAAAGGCAGTTGAATATGACAACGGAAAACCTGTCAGGTGGGTCGGATCAGTAACAGATATAACGAACAGAAAAGAGATAGAAAATCAGATCATAAAAAGCGAAGAACAGTTTAAAAGAATATCACGGGAATTTAATGCACTTCTTGACGGTATTCCTGACAATATTATTCTACTTGAAAGGGAACTCAGGATTTTATGGGCAAACAGGGCTGCGACAAAAAAGGCACATTCCGAAAGTGAAGCGATGAAAGGAAAGTACTGCTATTCATTATGTTTTAATATTTCTGCTCCCTGTGAAAATTGTCCGGTGGAAAAAAGCTTCGTGAGCGGCAAGGAAGAGAGCGCAAGGAGAATAGGTCCCACCGGAAAAGTCTGGGATCTGAGGGCATTTCCCATAAAAGATGATAACGGCAACATTGAAAGAGTAATTGAAGTGGCCAGAGATGTTTCAGCCAGGGTGAAACTGGAACAGGAGGCCGCTGATATTCAGGCAAAACTGATCCACACAAACAAAATGACTTCTCTTGGAACTCTTTTATCAGGCGTAGCACATGAAATTAATAATCCAAACAGTTTTATCATGACAAATGCAGACCTTTTTAAGGATATATGGAGCGACACGTATAATCTTCTTAAAGACCACGATGGCAAGATGAAAGATACCTATCTGGGCGGGATTAAATTTACCGAGCTTCAAAGGTTAGCCCCTGAATTACTGAATGGTATATATGAAGGATCAGGAAGAATAAAAAATATTATTGAAAACCTGAGAAGTTTTGCCAGGTCTGACAGTGGCGATATGGATGATAAGGTTAATTTAAATGATGCTGTCAAAACAGCAACCACCATTCTTAATGCACAGATTAAGAAATGCACTGATAATTTTCATGTATTGTGCGAAGACAGCGTCCCCCCGGTCATGGGAAACAGCCAGCAGATAGAACAGGTAATTATTAATCTCATCCTGAATGCGCTTCAGGCCCTGCCTGATAAAAGTGGAAGTGTTCGGGTATCAACCCGGTATGATGCTGAGTCTGGTCTGGCAATAGTAAAAATCGAAGACACCGGGACAGGCATTCCGCAGTCCATAATTGACAGGATAACAGAACCTTTTTTTACAACTAAGATGGACAGTGGAGGAACCGGATTGGGACTTTCCATATCATATGCAATAGTCAGGGATCATAACGGCTCTCTGGAGTTCAGTTCGGTTTGCAATGAAAAGACAGCGGCATATATAAAACTACCTGCCTGTTCGTAACGGAATAACAAATTCAGGAGTATGAAATGGCTGTTTCTGAAAAACCGGTCGTACTCGTCGATGATGAAGATCAGATTCTGCTGAGTTACAGCACGATACTAAAAACAGCGGGTATGGACAATATTATTACGATTCAGGACAGTAAAAAAGTAATGCCCTTTCTGATGGATCACGAAGCTTCTGTTGTGGTACTTGACCTGATCATGCCTCACCTGTCTGGAGGTGAGCTTCTGAATAAAATTAAAAATGATTACCCCAATATTCCGGTTATTGTCATGACGGCAATAAATGATATTGAGATGGCAGTTAATTGTATGAAAGCAGGAGCTTTTGATTATCTGGTCAAGCCTGTCGAAAAAAGCAGGTTTATATCCAGTCTGCATAAGGCTTTTGAAATTCTGGAATTGCAGGTTGAAGTATGTAACCTGAAACATCACCTGTTATCCGAGCAGTTGAATAACAGGGAAGCCTTCTCATCCATAATTACCCAAAGCAGGAAAATGATATCTGTTTTTCATTATATCGAGGCAATTGCCGGTTCGGACAGACCGGTCTGTATATCCGGTGAAACAGGTGTTGGCAAGGAATTGCTCGCAAGAGCAACATACAACATAAGCGGACGAACGGGATACTTTGTAGCAGTAAACGTTGCAGGACTTGATGATACCATGTTTTCCGACACTCTGTTCGGACATAAAAAAGGCGCTTTCAGCGGGGCAGACAGTGACAGGGACGGTCTCATAGCTAAAGCGGGAGGTGGATCTCTCATGCTGGATGAAATCGGCGACTTAAATGAACATTCTCAACTTAAACTTCTCCGCCTGCTTGAAGAACGACAGTATTATCCCCTTGGATCTGATGTCTCCCATAAGAGTAACGTACGAATCATAGCTACCACCAACAAGGACCTAAAGAATATGGTAGCAAACGGCAGGTTCAGAAAAGACCTGTATTACAGATTATGTACTCACCTGATCCAGATTCCACCGTTAAGGGAAAGATTGGAGGACATTCCATTACTGCTTGATCATTTTCTTGACGAAGCTTCCCTTACCCTCTCAAAGAGAAAGCCGTATTATCCCGATGAACTTATTACGCTTCTGTCCGGTTATCATTTCCCTGGAAACATCAGGGAACTTCAGACCATGATCGTCGATGCAGTAGCCCGTCACAAGTCCGGTAAACTCTCCATGGGTACATTTAAGCATAAGATCAGGCAAAATGATGAGGCGGTACCGACACATTTTATCTCTTCAGAAAAAGGGAAATTATCAGAGACACCGGGACAATCAGGAGTGTTACCAACCTTAAAAGAATCTGAGGCATATCTTATATCAGAAGCACTGAAGAGATCGGAAGGCAATCAGAGACGTGCAGCTGAAATGCTTGGTATATCAAGGCAGGCACTGAATAAGCGACTTAAACGATCTGAGCAGTCCTGAACTCTTACTTCCTTGTTGCGACATTTTGAGCACTGCAGACAAAAGTTGCACCTTTAAATAATTAAATATAATCAAGTAGTTGCACTCTCAGCTCAGTTAATGATATGAAAAAATGTCGCAATTTATTTTAAGTATACAATCATCATAATGCTCATAACTAATTGAAATTCAACTGAATACTTAATTTTACTAATTGGCACTTTAATTGCATTTGTATAGATTATAATTCAGAAAATCTAAGTACAAACAGGGCAGATTCAGTTTAGCGGGGCAGGGGAAGATCTTTGAGTGCATCTGTAACACAGGTTCACTCAATCTTCCTTGCGTGATAATCAGTAAGAGAGGGACTGATTCTCACATGAGCATAACCCTGCATTGCTCAACAAACAAAGAAATGACTATGTATACGAACATTGAGCAGGTATCGGATGTTAAGGAAAAGACAACAGCATGTATGCATGATTTTTCCTGTCTTGAGGGAAATAGAGAATGTGTATGTGAAGTTGAAAGCAATATCAATAACAATCTGATTTTCATCAGACCCAGGGCAAGCTGTACCTGTAATTATAAACTGTCTTTCGGATATAGATATATCTGCAATTGTCCAACACGAAGGCACTTATACTTTTCTCACAATCTTTAATACCTGAAGTAACGCTTCACATACCTGAATCCTCATTACTGAATTTCCAGATGAACAACCCACAGCAGAGCTGCGAGGTATCAAAATACAAAGATGTCCTTCCGTCAGTCCTTCAGCCGGTCGAAGCGACTCTCGCGAAGTCGGTACGACTCGTTCCGAGACTCGCATCGAGAATCCAGCCCCGTATGAAAAGACTCTGGATTCCCGCTCAACAGACCGCGG
>CP070632.1:2976116-2985636 GCA_020356065.1 Nitrospiraceae bacterium | reverse complement strand
CATACGCAGACAAACCATCACCAGGCCGATGGAAACGCACCCGGGGGACAGAGTCATAATGACGGACAGGACTGCAGAGGATGTCACACCCATGATACTGGATTTGCACCGAGCGGAGGTGGTATACCAGCACCACATGATGTGCAGGATTGTAATACCTGTCACACAGCAGAACCGGACTATGCAACACCAGTTACCAACACAGCGTGCCAGTCATGTCACGATTCGTCAGCTCCGGGTTCAAACGGTGTTGGATGGGGTGACTGCAGGACAGAAACAGGCACAACCACTATTCTTTCCGGAACTACGACGAGAAACCTTTCGCTTACGACGCCGCTGGCAGATACGACAAAGGCATTCCTGCTCGTAGATTCTGCAGGACCACAGTCGACACAGGACGGCCGTGACCATATGGTATCCGGTTATATATCCGGCGCCAATACACTCACTTTTGAGCGTGAAGGAACGAGCGGACAGGCAGAAGTGTCTTACTCACTTGTTGAGTGCCTCTACACCGAATTTAGCGTTCAACGAGGAGAGATAACGCTTGCAAATGGCGTTGATCTGAACACCGATACCATAACCACTATTGATCCGGCAAGATCAATCGTCATTGTGAATGCACGTACGAACGTTGCTGCTGACGAACAGTATCAGGCACATGTCATCGGGCAGCTCGTTGATGCAACAACAGTTGAAGTAAAACGCGCTGCAACCGCAACCAGTGCAGACACCTTTGTCCGCTACGAAGTGGTTGAATTCGGTGATGAAGCCGGCGTCACTATCCAGAAGGCTGAATTTGCCTTTAACGGAAGCTCATCAATACAGTCAACGCTTGCGACACCTGTAAATATGGACAGCACATGGCTCTACTTTACATACTGGAGTGATGACGATGGGCCACAGCAGACTGCGATCTCGGGTCAGTTGACCGCCATTAACAAAGTGGATTTCTACCGTTATGAGAGCATGGCATATGATAACCGCATACGGTATTTCGTGGTTGAATTTCCGAATAATCAGGTAACAGTGCAGAGGGGTTCATCGAGCTACCTCGGTGGGGCTTCCACAGCTGTCACCCATGATATTGCCATCTCACCGGTGAGCGATCCTGATAAAACATTCAGTTTTGTGACAAATACAACGGCAGACAAAGGGGACGGGGCAACAGTTGCTGCAACCGGTACGTTCATTGAAGCTGAAAACTACTCATCGATAATTTCCGGAACCGGAACCTTGACCGAGGTGACCCTCGGCGGAGAACTCAATGGAGGTACCTCCTTACAGACAACTAACAGTATTGCCGGAGACTGTGACTCAGTTACCGGTGGAGGTCGTGCTGGCAGGGAATATCTGGTCAACTTTCCAACAGCCGGCACCTATAACATCTGGATGAGAGCCCATGCATTTGGCAATAGCAGCAACACCATGTTCCTTGGTTTCTTCTCAGGTAGTGAACCGGCAGATGGGTGTATCGCGGCCTTTGAAGTAACAGTTTACAACACTTGGACCTGGACAAAGTCCATGGCTAAGAATAGCGGCCCGGGCGGAAACAATCCAGCTGCTGCACAGTTTACCGTAAGTACACCGGGAACCTATCCAATCAGGATATGGGCACGGGAAAACCTTAATGCCATAGACGGCATATTCGTTGACACAGTAGGCAACACACCATCAGATATCAACCACGGAATTGAGGTTGATCCCACGCAGGGCACAAGTGTGCCATTCCCGCGTAACCGGTGGACAGAAGTTCTGACGAGTCCCTCAAACCTGCAGATGGCCAACTGGCGTGGAGACAGTGCAGGAGCAGATGCTGATTTTGAGTGGCAGGTAATGGAGTTTACCGGCACTATCGGCGGTGGCGGTGGTTCTGACCTTAAGGTAGAAACGCACTTCAGCACCACATACACTGATCCGTCAACAGGATCATTACTAGATGTCCAGTGTGTAGAGTGCCACAATCCGATGAGTTCACAGAGCAACCTCAAGTTCATCAGATCAAACATCCGGAGCAGAAGTGTTGTTTTTACGGCTTACACCGGTACCAACAGCTTTGCGGACGGCGATGCTACAAACGACGGCATCTGTGAAGTTTGTCATACGGCGACAAATTATCATAGAAATGACGGCTCAGAGCCTGTTCAGTCACATAACAACGGAATGGACTGCAGAAACTGTCACAACCATCTTGACGGCATGACTCCGAATGTCATTGCTCCGGCACCTCATGATGTTATTTCAACTACTGACTGCACGTACTGTCATGTAGACAACATCAACTATGGTATCAAGATACCTGATTCCAAGTGTGAACAGTGTCACTCACCGGGCGGCTCACTCAAGGGCAGCTATCCTACGGCACCGGATGTGCTGACTCATAGTGATGCGAATGTACCGGGTTCTTTATACTCATACACGAATGACTGTGTTGACTGTCATGATGTGATGTGGGCACAGACAAACCTTGCGTTTATCCGTCCAACACTGGCCGGAAGCCAGGTACCGGGCAGTCCGATCATATTTACCAGCTACGCGGGCACAGACTCATTTGCAGATGGACCTCCGTACGATGAAAATGTCTGCAACACATGTCATTCACAGACCGAGCACCATCAGTCTGACGGGACAGCTCCCGGCGGACAGTCACATAACGACGGACTTGACTGCGCAGGATGCCATCCGCACGGTGAGGCATTTGCACCGAGCACGAGTAACTGTGTGTTCTGTCATAACCAGTCACCTCCGTTCAGCTCATCTGACCCAAACAGGAGACAGATTGTAGAATTCCTGCCGGGTGACGGTAACGGAGACTTTACACGTACGTCACATCATGTAAGAACTGCGGTATCCTCGCAGGAGATTGTAACCAAGGAAGAATGTAAGGTATGCCATGACCAGTCACTGCACGAGACATTCGGAGACGGTGAGAGCGTACTCCTGACTAATCAGGACACAGGCGCTGCCATTACCTATGACGGAACAGGCAAGTCTCTCGAGACCTTCTGCATAAGCTGTCATGATGCTGATGGAAGCATCATAAACGGCGCTCAGCCGTTTATCTCTGCGGGTGATACAAATAGCCCCATTGACATTGGCTGGACTCCTGATGTGGTATCTCACAGTATCGCCGGAACAAATCAGGCATGCTTCAACTGTCACGGTGATGAATCAGGAAACAACAGCGGCCACGGTTCGGATAACCCGTACATTCACAAGTACACCTTTGTACCGGGGCAGTCACACCTCTTCTGTTACAACTGTCATGACGGATCAGTATCGAACAAGGATGTACTTGCTTCATTTGACCTGCCGTTCAGCCACAGAACCGGTACTGAGGAGTGCAAGGCATGTCATGACCAGCACAATGCTGAACCGGGTTTACACACTCCGGGAAGCGAGAATCTTGCAGACATGATCGGCGGGGTGAACAAGGGCATGGGCTTTAGCTACCAGTACGAGATATGCTTTATCTGTCACAACACACCAATCGCGAAGACAGATCTCAGGAGTGAAAATGACATGGATACAGCCTTTGAAGGCGGGGGAGTATATGCTACGTACTGGAGCACCATACCGGATGTTGAAAGTCAGTTTGCTACAAGCCAGCTAGCATATCATCCTCTGTTTGCTGCTGGAAGGAACCAGCCGGCGAACAACCTGAACTCTGAATGGAGCACGAGTGCTTACCGGAAAGATGATGCTGCTCCGGGAGGACCGTTTGACGGCCTTGACAACAACTTTGTTGATGGGTTCACGTCAAACAGTCTCGTGACCTGCTCAGACTGTCACGGCAATGGCACGGTCAACGGCGCCCGTGGTATACACGGCTCTGACTATGCGTGGATCAACAGGCGTATTATCAATACAACTGATGTAAGCGTTACGACAGCAGGCGCGGGTACAATCTATCCAAATACGGTTATTCCTGATAACCAGCTTGAAGTCGCATCCAATTTCTGTGTGAACTGCCACAGGGCTGACGTTTACGGATTTGGTTCAAATGACTTCACGCCGACCAACAATAACGAGACTTTCTCAAGGCTCAGCCACCTCGGCGGTGCGGCAAGAACAGCCTGTCAGGCCACAAACATTGAATCAAGAAAGGGTGGTTACAACAAGATTGGATGTGCAAACTGCCACGGAGGCGGGGAAGTAGCAGGCATACACGGAACGAGCCTCGGTGTTGGAAATACTGGTAGCAGCGAAATGGGCAAGAGGTTTATGAACGGTAATTCATGGAATGGTCATACGCTCGGTGATACCAGTGGCGATGTCTCCTGTTATACAGGTACTGCTCCTGCAATAGGACAGAGCCTGTCGAGCTGCTCACAGCATGGTGGTGGAGTGAATAAGACTCCAAACTACTACTACCAGTGGCAGTAAAGCAGCTATAAGTTTGTGAAAAAAAGGCGGAGTTATTATTGACTCCGCCTTTTTTATTCTTAATAAATATTAATACTTCTATGGTGCAGGCTTATATATAGATTTTTTATATTTAAAAATATCATCAGATCTTATAAGATTAAACTTATGATTTTTTCCAGAATCAGGCTCCTGGCAGTTATTGCTATATGTATAATCTCCGCCTTTCTTGTATCATCCTGCCGGGAACCTCACTCACCTGTGGCAGCAGTTGATCCTATTTCAGAGGCTGATATCTTCGAGGACCATTCCGAGGCGCTTGTCTCATGGATGAAAAAAGGTCATAAAGACGAGGTCCTTGTTCATGTAGATCATCACTCTGACTGCCAATATGTTCCTGATCATAAGATACTGAGCCTGAAAAAATTATATGAAAACAGGGAATGGGATGAGATACTGAAACATAAAGATTCCGGAGGGGTTCTGTTCTCGCTTGCTGATTTTATATATCCTGCTTACAGGCTCGGGATTGTAAAAAAAGTGTATTGGGTGACGACGCTTGACCTGTTCTGGTCAAACAATCCTCTCCCTGTTGTACAGGCATATCTCCGGGAAAACAAGTATTCTGATGATGTCATAGATTCGTTTCACATAGACGGTAAGAAGGCGACAGGTTCAGTTCATGGCCTTGAAGTTACGATCTCGACATTGGACGACCTTCCCCCAATACAGGAACCGGTCATGCTTTCGATAGACATCGATTATTTCTCAAACATCATGAAGGAATCAAAAATAAATGAACTGAAGGTTATAAAGGATTTTCTCAGGATCTTAAGACATAAGAAATTAAAGATTAAAAACCTTGACATAACCTACTCTGTGAATGGTGGGTATACAGCCATTCTGGACAGGCACATCGGCGATGAGCTTGTTCAAATCTTCAGGCATCCGGAAATTGTCACGAGCTGGAAATTCCCTGTACTTTGGAGGATCAGGGATGTGGGGTTCAATTTAATAAGAAATGACCGTGTTGATGATGCCGATAAATATTTTGATACATATTTGACACACTACCCTGATGAACCTACACTGCTTCTGGGAAAAGCGATGTGTTTAAGTTATAAGGGAAAGGACACGGATTCATTTAATGTTATTGAAAAACTGCTAAAAAACAATCCCGAATATGATCCCGTGTATATATATATGAGTAAAGCTTTTAAAGCACGGGGGGAGTCATGGAAAGTAAAATTATATGTCTATGAGTATTTAAAAAGGCATCCGGAGCTTTACTTCCAGAAAGAGCACTTTATGAAACCTGATGACAATGACAGACATTAATCTATCGTTCAACACCGGGGCAGATAAGGAAATAAAAAATACCATATGAACTCCTTTTGGCCGGTTTTCATCACATGAATCATCCGGCAATGATTTTATTCACTATCCTCCATATATAAAAAAAAGATATAATCAATTTCCATGTTAAAAAGCCTTCGAAGGTGCGCTCTGCTCCATACTGTTTTCTTTCTCTGTATCGTGGTCATTTCACCATATATCCTTTCGTGCCAGAACCAGAGCCATCCTGTTGCAGTTGTCGATCCAGTGAGCAATATTGCTATGGTTGAGGACCATTCCGAAGTACTTGTCCAGTGGATGAAGGCAGGCTATAAGGACATGGTCCTTGTCAATGTTGATCATCATGATGACCTCAGATTAATTCCGGAATATAAAATAAATCGTCTGATCAGCCTGTATAAAGACAAAAAGTGGGACGAGATATTGCGTGAAAGAGACAGGGGCATACGCAGTCTCTACATCCTGGGTGATTTTATTTATGCTGCGTACAGGCTCGGTATAGTAAAAAAACTCTACTGGGTAGGCAGTTCCGGATTCTTATATCATAAAGATATCCTGCAGGGGGCAGATGCACTGCTGAGGGCATTTGGCTATGCTGATGATGTTATAGCGACATTTCAGAAACGCGGAAATACAGTAACAGGAAGCATATTCGGCCTTGATGTTACCATCTCATCAATCGAGTCTCTTCCGAAAATAAAGAAGCCCGTGTTATTAACAATAGATACCGATTATTTCCCGAATAAAATTGAGAAGGCACAATCCGGAGAGCTTGCGGTTCTAAATGAGTTCTTTATGAATTTGAGGAATAAAAATATGCAGGTTCAGCATGCGAGTATCGCTTATTCAGTTTATGGTAACTATACGCCTGTTACTGCCAGACATATCGGAGATGAAATTGCGCATGGATTTCTTCATCCTGAAATCTTTATTACCCATTCCTTTCCGGAATTATGGATATACAGAGATAAGGGATTTGGCCTGTTAAGAAACGGTTTTCAGGAGGATGCCTTAAAAGTATTTATTGATGCACTCGATAGATATCAGAATGAACCGACCCTGATGCTCGGAAAAGCTGTTTCACTTGCCTTCATAGGAAAAGACAATGAGGCTTTTCAGGCAATGGCAGAGCTTCTTTTTATAAAAAAGGAATATGACTATGCGTATATATTTATAGGGGCAAGTCTTGGCAAGGAAAAGATGATGGAACGGGCGGAACGTTATCTGAAAGAATATTTACGGCTTCATCCCGGGTCAATCCATGGACTTATGTCATATGCTGATATTCTTTATGCTGATGGACGTGATGAAGAGGCTCTGGATATATTCGGGAAAGTCCTTGCAATGGACGAATATGTCAATGCTGTCATGTATGCAGGGGACGCTCTCTTCCATCTTAAACGATATGAAGATGCGATGTCTTATTATGAAAGGGGATTGGCACTCCTGAACAGGATTGGATACCGTTCATTAAGAGATTATCCTGAATCAGTACGGAATATGAATTTTATACGCTCATTGATGAACGGAAAAGCACCAGGCAACAAATAACCAATTATCAACAATCAATTATCAATTACCAGGAACCAATAACCATTAACATATACCATTTTGTTATTATATTACGATGATTTCCGTACAAAATCTCACAAAGACATTCGGTGACAGGGTCGCAGTGAACAATGTGTCGTTCGATGTTCAAAAGGGTGAGATCCTCGGATTTCTGGGCCCGAATGGTGCCGGGAAAACTACAACCATGAGGATGTTAACCGGGTTTATTCCTCCTACTGAAGGATGTGTCACGATAGATAACCTGGATATCTTTGAGCATCCCTTTGAAGTGAAGAAAAAAATTGGCTATCTGCCGGAGCAGCCTCCGCTTTATTTTGACATGACTGTCAGGGAATGCCTTGGTTTTGTCGCAGAGATCCATGGGATGAGAGGGGGTATGATAGACAGCTCGATGGACCATGTTGCGGAATTGTGCGGAATATCACATATGTTAAACAGACTCACTGGAAATCTGTCGAAAGGGTATCGCCAGAGGGTTGGTCTTGCCCAGGCCCTTATTCATGATCCTGCAATACTCATACTTGATGAACCTACCGCTGGCCTTGATCCCCGGCAGATAATTGATATCAGAAATCTCATCAAAGACCTTGGCAGAGAAAGAACCGTGATATTGAGCAGCCATATTCTGCCCGAGGTGACGAATACCTGCGAAAGAATAGCTGTCATCAATAACGGGAACCTTATGGCAGTTGATACGATTGAACTGCTGTCCGATAAGCTGGGCAGTGAGAAAACGATTGTCCTGAACGTAAAGCGGCCTGAACATCTCGATACGGTACGATTGTCATCTGTCTCTGGTGTGGATGACATTAAGAAACATAACGATAATGAATTTGTACTGACAGTTTCGGGAGGGGATGATGTCCTCGAAAAAATATCAGCATCAGTCGTAGAATCAGGAGCCGGCCTTACAGGAATCAGGGTGAAACGCATGACTCTCGAAGACATATTTTTGAAGATAATAACCGGAGAAAAGGTGCAGTGAGACATCTGATCCCGTTTATCAAGAAAGAATTAAGGGCATATTTCTATTCACCCATTGCATATATAGTTGCCGGGGTCTTTCTGGGGCTGATAGGATATTTTTTCTACTCTTCTGTGCAGGGTTTCAGTATGCAGGCCATTCAGCTTGCAGGAAGCGGACAGGAAACATCGGGTTTCAATCCGACAAACATAATTATGAAGGGACTTTTCAGAAGCATGGGCACGGTCTTTATCCTTCTTACTCCCCTGATTACCATGCGGCTGATAGCCGAGGAAAAAAGGTCGAGGACCATGGAACTCCTGATGACGTCCCCGCTGAGCATTACCACCATAATAGCCGGAAAGTATATTGCTGCAGTTATTATATATGTCATTATTATTTTATCCACGCTCTATATTCCCGTCGTCGTTGAATATTACTCTTCAGTAAGCTGGCCGCATGTCTTTGCAGCGTATTTTGGTCTCATACTCACTGGAATGGCAATGATATCCATAGGAGTGTTCTGCTCTTCGGTAACGGACAAACAGGTCATTGCTTCAGTGCTGACAATTGGAATACTTGTGCTGTTCTGGTTTGTGGGCGGCGTGATAGGCGGGTATACTGAACATATGTCCAACATCATGAAGGATCTTTCGCTGTTCAGCCACTTCGAGAACCTCTACAGCGGACTGTTTGATACACGTGATGCTATTTATCTTATTTCATTTACAACAGTAGCACTGTTTCTTTCCCACAGGTCACTGGAGTCAGGAAGGTGGAAGTGAAAAAAAAGTTTGTAACATTATCAGGATTACTGGGAGTTGTCCTCGGAACAGTTTCTCTTGTTGCATCTTCCCTCTCCCCTGAAAAGGTCCTGTTAATTGCTGTTTTGTCGATATGTTCCCTGACCCTCCTTCTCTTCTTCCTCATCTCCCACTATGAAATGTTTAAGGCATTTTCAAAAAAGAGGTCCACGCAGTTTGGATTGAACAGTGTTCTTATGGTTGTACTGTTTATCTTCATTGTCATAGTGGTTAATCTCGTGGCACGTCAATATTATTTCAGGACAGACATGTCGTCAACCGAGGATTATTCACTTTCCCCGCAAACAGTGCAGGTTGTCAGGCAACTGGGATCAACTGTGCATATCAGGGTATTCGGACAGGAAAGCAACCCCTCTTTTAACCGGGCAAAAAAACTGCTTGAAAGCTACAGGTATGTCAGCAGAAAAGTCATGTATTCAATTGTTGATCTGGACAGGGC
>CP070632.1:2966483-2976016 GCA_020356065.1 Nitrospiraceae bacterium | reverse complement strand
CTGGATTCCCCGATCAAGTCGGGAAATGACAATGAGTGTTTTTATCATAAATAGATACTTTGAGATCGGTTCTAATTTTATAACTCCTGAAGGAGATCGAGAACTGTTCTCATTGATATGATAAAGCCTATGGACTCTGTTCCACGATAGCTTCCCTTTACTACTCCCACCAGGTTCCCCTCTGCATCAAATACCGGACTGCCACTGCTGCCGGGTCTTGTTTCGATCTGTGCCTGCCACAGAAATACACTGTTTATCCGTTTGATGGTTCCATCTATTAAACCTGAATGGACCTTTCCATTTGAGTTCATAGGGCAGCCGATTGAATAGACTGTTTCATTGTCATTCAGCAGGGTCCTGCCCTTTTTTAACGAGATTGATGACTTTATAGCAGAATTGATCTTGATAAGAGACAAGTCCTTTTCATGGTCAGACCTGATAATCGTCCCTGTAGTTTTTTTGCCGTTATAAAAAGTAATTTCCAGGTTCCGTACACCCTCCAGATCATGGGCTGTTGAAATTACGATGTCATCCCGGTCCAGTATAAAACCGGTAAACTGTACGGGCTCCTTATGATTGGTTCCCTTAATGCACACAACTGATTCGGAATAGGGTCTGAAAAATTCCGGCGCTGACTCACTTATGAATGGACTGTTTGTCCCCTCATCCTGAATATACATGTCAAGATATGCCCACAAACCCGGTAATTCAGTCTTGTCTTCATTATTATTTAAACAGGTTACAGACACCCTGGATGCAAGGGGAGAAAAGGCGGTTACTGTTATCTGCCATTTATTGTCCCCTTTTCTCACCATGATAAGGGTCTGGTTATATGCTGCAGTGTTATGTGATGCATCAAATCCGTTATCAAAAAGCCACCGGATAATGATTATCTCAAGCTCCACTGTTGGAAGAGGGAGGACTTTTTCATCAGGTTTATAATCAGCACCGGCAGGTCCTGTTATAAAAACCATGCATACTGCAAAGGCAAATATAATACATTTAAAAATCAATTTAGAATACATAGAGCTATTTCATTTTAACATAATATAATCAGGCAGTTAATATTTTTATTTCCTTAAATGATTGTCTGTTAGGCAGAAACCTGTTATCCGTTTATACAAGCAATGACTGGCTTGTATCAGACCATGGTTTTTATCTTCATTATTTAGCCTGCCGCGAGATTTTTTTATCGGCAGCCTATTCGTAATATAATTCTTCTTTTTGCAGGTGACACAGGATAACTCATAAATATTAATTTCATCCTTCAGGTTATTTTCTACAATTTACCGGAAAACATGAATGACACTGAAAATCAGCATGGTGTTATCGGCTTTGAAATAACTATTATCCAATAAATCAAGTTAGTTGCACCTCTGGCACAGAGCTTGCTTTTTTTCGAAAGCATGAACAGCTTAAATGAACAAATAAAATATTCACTGATCATTCAGAAAGGGGCGACGGCTGCGTGGAAGGTCTTTGGCAGTATCGAGAAAACACCCTATATGTTTGGTGAAATAAACTATAAGAAAGGAGGGGGGAGATATTATAAGTGGAAGTACTTCAATAACATTTAAAAAAATAAAACACCTTAATGGAGGAAAAGAAAGTGAAAAAAATATTATTGACAGCAGGAATAGTAATACTGAGTGCAACAGTTGCATTTGGAGCATCAACAATTGAAGATGGATCATTAGTAGAAAACAGCGGGATTGTGGAGGGTACAGATAATCTGGCCAGCGGTTCAGAATCAGAGGCCAATGTTGGTACTATTAAATTAATAGAGTCTACTGTCACAAACAGCGGACAGGTGTTAAACCAGGCTGATGTATATGACTCACAGAACACAGCCTCAGGCGATCACTCAGAAGCCAATCTTGGATCTGTCAGATTAGAGAACTCCACAGTATCTGATTCTACAGTAAGCAATCTTGGTGGTATACAATCTGGTCATAGAAACATTGCAGAAGGCGAAGAATCAGAAGCAAACATGGGTTCAATCAATCTGGAAAACACAACTGTTCAGGATGGCTCAGATGTCACTAATCAGGCTACTATGGAACCGGATTCATGGAACAGGGCACTTGGAGACGGCTCAGAAGCAAATTTGGGTTCTATTAAAATGATAGAATCTACAGTCTCTGAAAGTGATGTACTAAATGATGTTACAACAGATTCCATATCAGACAATACAGCAAGCGGAACTGAGTCAGAGGCAAATTCTGCTTCTATAAGAATACACACTACTGATGTCAATAACAATTCTTACATTCTTAATCAGGCGGACCTTCATGGAGCACCGAATGAAGCATCCGGTGATAACTCAGAAGCAAATATGGGCGCTATCAGACTGAAAAACTCTACTGTAGATAATAGCCTTATTCAAAACAGTGTTGCTGTAAGTCATTCATCAAATCTGGCTTCTGGCGACAGGTCACAAGCCAGTACGGGAAGTATTAAAATCAGCAGTGGTTCTGAGGTAAGGGATAGTGATGTATCTAATTTTGGTACTGTCATTTCGAACTCCACTAATACAGCTTCAGGCTACAATTCGAGTGCCAATACAGGAAGCATGCAGATAAGTGTATCAGAAATATCAAACTCAACTGTCTGGAATACAGCTGACATAGATAATACTGACAACACAGCTTCCGGTGACAATGCTGAAGCAAGAGTAGGATCGGTAAGAATAAAATATTCTGAAATCAATGATGCATATGTAGACAATTGGGTTAACGTAAGTGACTCAACAAATACTGCAGAAGGAGACAATTCAACGGCCCGTATGGCAACTATTGAGATAGACAATTCTGAGGTGTCTGGATCCGATGTTCTCAATTATACAAGTGTCAGTTCATCATCAAATGTAGCATCCGGCGACGATTCAGAAGCAAACCTGAGTTCAGTTGTTGTTAAATAATCATCGGATTCAGGAGGGACTGTCAAAGGGAGCGGCGTATGAGCCGTTCCCTTTTTTTTACCTTTTTAAAAATATGCCTGAATACTCCGGGGCCAGTTGCGTGAATGAACAGGCGTCCTTTCAGGTTTCATTACGTACATACCGGATACACCTGGTACATACCGATATTCAGCATATTGAAACTGAACAGAATTTAAATTAATTGTATTAATTCAGTGTGATATGTTTCTGGCATAGTGCTTGCAATCAATTGTGTCATAACGATGCAGGACAGAGGAACTTCAGGTGAACAACCAGGAAACAATAATTCAATAATAAAAGGATATAAAATGATGAATGTTATTAAATTACTCATGATACTGTCAGCAATCATATTAACTGTAGAAGTCACAAGTGTTGTAGCACTTGCCGGTGATCTTGATGACGGGATCTCAACATATAAGGATGAGAGCATCGAAGACGACGGCGAGCTGGGGGATGCTGATATAAACATTAATTTCATAGTACTTGATGCCATCTCATCGGCAAAGATGAAAAAAGATGATAAAAACATAAATATAAATGACGGCTCTGGTGACAGCAATAAAAACAGTGTTGTCTGCGAAGTAGGAGCAGAATGCGGGTCCATCATTAATATCGATCTTGACTAAATAAAACAAATAACTCTGTGAAAGGGAGGGGAAGTAAAGAAAATGAAATTTAAAATACAGAATAGGACAACCCGTAGGGTGCTGCTGATGTTAATGACACTGTATTTATCGGTCATGATGTTTGCCTGTGCGAGCATGGACCCGAGAAATGTGGATGTACAGCTTGAGACCACACCGCCAAGGGAGAAGATAACCTCCTATACAGAGTCACTGTCAGACCTTGGATTAATGACAGAGATATACGGAACTGAAAAACTGCTTATTCAGAGCAATCCCATCGGAGACAAGACAGGATCGTCCCAGGCAACCGGGGGAGAGATCCCAAGGGACATAACAGAGATGATGAAGAGTTCTCTTAATTCAGTGGGGGGGAATGTTATTTATATCCCGTATGACCCTGCTTTTATTCAGAACCAGATGGTAACCGGGTATTCGAATTTTCAGGAAAAGCTGATCCCCAATGTAGTGCTGAGCGGCGGAATTACCGAGTTTGACAGGGGTCTGGCAACAAAAAGTGAAAATCTTGATCTCAGTGCAGGATATGAGTTCAAAGACCTGTCTGATGACTTTCCATCGAAGGATATCGACTTCAGGTATGGTGATGCAGTTAAGAGAGGACTTGCCCGGATAACCCTTGATTTCAACCTCCTGGACTTCAGGACAATGTCAGGCCTGTCAAAGATGACGGCTGTAAACACGATGGAAGTGCATAAGGCCGTGAATGAAAAGGAGCTGGGTATAAGTATTCTTGGTCCCACTTTTGGACTGAAGGGCAATATGAAAAAGGTGCAGGGCAGGCATGCGGCGGTGAGACTGCTGGTGGAGCTCAGCACGATCCAGATCGTTGGGAAATATCTTGTCGTACCCTACTGGAGATTACTTGGAGAGGATGCAAAAGTTGATAACACAGTCACAGACATGATAACCGCCTTTTACTATTCACAGGATGAAGCAGGCAGGGTATCCAATATAAAGACCTGGCTGTATCTTTATGGATATGATGTACCACTGACGGGCGGAATGGATGGGGTGACACAGCAGGCACTTCAGCAGGTGGACAGCAGCTACAGACCTGAAGGGAATAAGATCGGCTTAGAAACATTCAGCAAGGTGTATACAAACATACCGATTACGCAGAAGGCCCTTGGCAGGAGAAAGATGCTGGCACGTGTATATAAGAGACAGAAAGAAGCAGCAGCTCAGAGATCAGAATATTCACAGGGTCCGCGGGAAGCAAAAGTCCGGGCAGAATCCACGCATCCTAAGCAGGAAAGTCAGGGAACAGAAAGAGGACGGTTCAGGATTCTGGATTCTGATGAACTCATAAATATACTTAATGAGCTTTCACCATAGCAGTTAAGTACATTTCGATTGTGCAATATTAAGAAAAAATAAGATTCTAAAAAAAGGAGAAGGCAAAATGGGAAACATTATCCAGATAAAAGAGAGAGTCAGATTTTTACTGATGGGAATACTGATGGTAGCAGGTGCAATATTCCTGATGGGCGCGACAACCGAAAAACCCATAATAGAAAATGGACGGTATCAGTTATCCGCATGGGGAGATGGACAGGCACATGGCGCATTTGTCATAGATTCGGTTTCAGGGGAAACAAGGATCGTATACATGTATAAAGAGCTGGAAGATGGAAAGTCCATGGTAAAGAATAATCTTAACAAACCCTTCAGCCAGGCATACTGAACCGGATTGATTTTAATACAGATTGTGATACTCTTATTGAAAGAGAAGATAATAAGGAATTAATAAAAAAAAAGCTGGTTTGACTTTCAAAACTTATTGGCTAAAACCAGCAGTTTTGTTATTAATGTAATTTATTAGTAATTTTTATAAGTATTATAAATATTTTTTTGTTGAAAAAAATGAAGATGGGTAGCATACTTAATGACTTCCTGACTCTGATTCATGTAACAAACAACTATGTATCGTAAGTATGTTTTTTTATTAATATACTTTTTGAGAATATATTGGTAAGCGGGGGGATCATGAAACTCATCAGAAATATATCAATTATTTTATTATTATCATTCATCACAATCCAATGTGGTGGTGGGGGTAAAGATAAAAATGGTTCCGGCACAACACCCGTAATTATTAAAGTTGCAGAGGTAACACAGGAAACCGGCTCAGGTATTAATCAATTAAGTGGTTTGGTCACGACTGGTGATCTTGCGTCTGCTGTTGCTGATTCAGAGGGTCAGGGAAGGCAGTTGAGTTTGTGCAGATTTACCATAACCGGGCCCGGGATGGAGGACATTGTTCGAGAAGTAGATATTGCGGGCAAGTCATCAATCAGCGAGACCTTTAATGTGCCAAGCGGAATTAACAGAAGCTTTCTTATTCAGATGTTTATTGAAAATAATGACGCTGTCATAGTACAGGCTCATAGTGGCGGACATAATCTCGAGGGAGTGCCTAAAGAAATTCTGATGAAGCCAACAATGCAGGCAGATTATTATGAACCACCTGAGTTTTCCGGGATTTTGAGCGTAAGCAATTCTGAAACCAGATCAGTAATGCTTAGCTGGAAGCCGGCAGTAGATAATATTACTGAACAGGAGAGAATACAATACCTTATATATTTGACAACCCAGTCAAAAAGAGATAATGCTGATGACAATGATATCATGAGTGTGTATGAGCTGGGTAAGGGAACCGAGCGCGATGAAGATCCTCTGATGTTTTATTCTTATGAAGGAGATGAACTTATATTAATATCATATGAATTTGAAGGGACAGTACCTGCAGAAGGTGAGACTGTTCCGGGGATACTGGACACGGAAACAGAAACAGGGAGGTTAGATCCAGGGATACCTTATTACTTCCTGGTGAGAGCAAGTGATGAATGGGGATATGAGGAAAGTAATCTTGTTGAATCAGAACAGATAGTAGTGTATATGCTTGATGTAGAAGTACAGGGTAGAGGGACTGTTACATCTGATCCAAAGGGAATTGACTGCGGAACAAAGTGTTCTGAGGATTTTCTTAGCAAAAAAGAGGTTGCATTGACAGCAAGAGCAGATGAGGGAGCAGTATTTAAAGGATGGACAGGCTGTGAGAATTATGTTGAAACAGGCAACTGTACATTAACATTAACTCAGAATGAATCGGTCACTGCGACTTTTAGTTCTATAAATAGCTGTTTAAATGGAGACATAGATTGCAGTTTGTTAAATGATCAGTGCAATACAGGAGAATGTGATGAAATTACAGGAGATTGTATAAAAGTCCCTGCAAATGAGGGGCTTGGGTGTGATGATGGTCAATACTGTACTGAAGGAGAAACCTGTCAGATTGGAACATGCACGGGAGGAAATGCAAGAATATGTAGTGATGGAGTGGGTTGCACTGATGATATCTGTGATGAAGCAAGTGACACATGCCTTTATACTCCCAATAATGCAAAGTGTCAGGACAATGTACAGTTCTGTGACGGGAACGAGATCTGTGATCCACTGAATGACTGTGCATCCACTGGTAATCCCTGTCTGCCGGGAGAGACATGTGATGAAGCCCAGGACAAATGTAATCCACCCGTACAGTGTGGTAATGGTATTCTAGATCAGGGAGAGGAGTGTGATAACGGATCAACCAATGGAACTACAGTGTGTGGCTGTCAGACAAACTGTACATATACTCCAATTAGTACTTCATGTGGTGATGGCGCTTTCTGTAACGGTGAAGAGACATGTGACGGCTCCGGTACATGTCAACCGAGTATACCCGTTGACTGCAGTGATGGTATTGGATGCACTGATGATTCCTGTGATGAAGTTAACGATACATGTGTTAATGTGCCGAACAATGCAAACTGTCCGGATAACGGCCAGTTCTGTGACGGAACTGAGATCTGCGATTCTATTAATGACTGCCTGTCTACAGGTGATCCCTGTAAGCAGGGAGAGACCTGTGATGATGCGCAGGATACGTGTGTTGTAAATTGTACAGACAATGATAATGACGGCTATGGCAAATTTGGACAAGCCTCATGTCAAAATGCAGGGATTGACTGTAATGATAATGACAATACAGTTCATCCAGCAGCTAATGAAAAATGTGACGGCGAAGACAATAATTGTAATGGTCAGATAGATGAAGAAGTCACAAATGCATGCGGTACATGTGGACCTGTTCCACAAGAGGTTTGCGACGGGGTGGATAATGATTGTGACGGAAAAGTTGATGAAGGGGTAACGAACGCCTGCGGCACATGCGGCTCAGTACCTCAAGAGGTTTGTGATGGGATAGACAATGATTGTGATGGCAAAGTTGATGAAGGAGTGACGAACGCCTGCGGTACATGCGGCTCAGTACCGCAAGAGGTTTGTGACGGGATAGACAATGATTGTGATGGTAAAGTTGATGAAGGAGTAACGAACGCCTGCGGTACATGTGGATCTGTACCGAAAGAGGTTTGCGACGGGGTGGACAATGATTGTGATGGGAAGACTGATGAGGTATGTGGTCCGGGAGATTTTTGTGGATATAATTCCTATGGATCTATATTAGTACATGATTGCAATATGAACTGTTACCCAGCATCTTATGAAGGTGATAGTATCTGTGATGATGGCATAAATATCTCGTCTGACTTTATGTGTCCTGAATTAAACTATGATGGAGGTGATTGTATTGATACTAATTTCATCGGGACTTGGATAAACAATGATCCTTATACAGGGGGTACTTCACGGATTATCATTGGACAGAGTGGTTCAAACATGACTGTGCACGGCTTCGGAGCATGCACTCCTACTGATTGTGATTGGGGGACTGTAACAGTTCCATATACAGGTAATCCATTTGTTGCAGTTTATGAGTTTGGGTTTAAAACAACTACATTAACCATTAAGCTATTATCAATAGATTCTTTGCACGTACATAGCGTTCACATTTATCATGATGGACGACCAAATTATACGGATGACGAATATTTTCATCAGTTATACATATATTAGCCCAGTCTTAGCAGCTCCTGACTCACCCCGCGGCTGCTCAGGAAATCGATTACTTCGGAAGGTTTGAAATACATTCTCAGTTTCCATGCCTCCCGGTTTGTCCCTGTGAAGACACTGTCGTCAAGCCTCTCCATGACTTTTAAAATCCTTTCCACGTCCTCGTCTGAATATTCAGTTTTCTTCATAGTATTCGGAGTAATCTCGCGAGGCATGTTTAAGTCATCAATAATTCCCATAACGGCTGAACGATAAGGCTTTCCAACACGTGCATCTAAAAAACCGGGAACATTAAGCAAATAGTCTGATATATCCCTTATATCAGGCAGGTTGCCGATATGGTCTATGCTTATGCCCAGCTTGTCTCTGCTCAGTGAAAGTAGGTTTTTTACAAGAATATGACTCTGTCCTTCAGGCACTCTGTTAACAACGAGTGCGGGATTAAATGTCTGCTCCACTTCATGAATGAGGGGGTGCAGTTCAGGGTCTATTCTCTTCACTTCGTCGGCGAACTGCTCCAGTGTTAATCTGCTTTCTGCTTCTGTTTTTTTCGACTCTTCATCGATAATATGACTGATTTCAGGATGCCTTCTGAATATGCCCTGCAGCTTCCTGAACAAAGCCCCTTTTATAAATCCATAGGCATTCATGACAGCGCCGGGTTCAGGAGCAGTAAGAACAACGCCCCTGTCCGCTATACCAAAAAAATCCAGTGTATTAAAATGTACTCCCGCTCCAAGGTCCAGAATAACGATATCAGCAGGAATAGCTTTAATATGGCGCATGATTTTTAATTTCATCCAGTATGCCGGGTTTGCCATTCCGGGCATGAAATCAGCACCGCTGATCAACTTTAAATTGTTCCGTGACGTATCAATGAGGATCTGTTCAAGAGAAGCAGCTCTTTTCTGGATAAAATCAGCAATGGTCGGGGTTTTCCTGAGTATACCAAGGCAGGCGTGCACATTTGCAGCCCCGAGGTCAAGGTC
>CP070632.1:2956347-2966383 GCA_020356065.1 Nitrospiraceae bacterium | reverse complement strand
TGGAGACCTTTCAATACTCGATAAAAGTAAGTTATCTTGTTTCAGAACTGATCTGTAAAAATAAAGATATGATGGGATTATTGAGGATTTTCGAACTGAATCGAAATCATTGACTAATTAGATAAACTCTTCAGGTTAGGCTCATGTTTCAAATAGAGATTAGTTAATGCCTGCTGAATGACTTTCAACATTGCAGCTTTCTATCACAAATCATCGCTCTTGCTTAATTTCTGAACCTGCACCTTCTGGTAGGAAAGTTACTCCATTGATGCCGTGACTATACCCTAAAGATAATTTACGGTATTAAAGTATGAAAGCAAAAGCCTCTTCAACTCTGCCTTTGATTTTTATACACTTCATACACCATCTCCCTGAACCATGGAGGTTTCTGAAGTACAATATAAATGAGCATAATTCCGAGAATGGGTATGGGAATAATGATATCGACGAGGCCAAGACAGATCAGTTGAATGATGATTTTTGTTGTTGTTTTCATTTTTGCAAATTCTTTGAGTTGAGAATATAAATCTAGTTTAGAATGATTCTGTTCACGGTTTGTTCACGGTTTTTTTGGGGTATTTTGAGAGTTAACTACTTGATTTTATGTTATATTTTTGGTGGAGGCGCCGGGAATCGAACCCGGGTCCGGAAGTACTACATCCAAGCTTCTACATGCTTATTCTGTCTTTTCGGTTCTCAGATCTGAAAACGCCGGCAAAAAGGCTTTTTCAAATCCCAGCTCTCTAAGTCTCGCCTGAAGATCGAGTGCAATCCCTTCAGACCAGCCTGCTAGTCGACGCTTGATTCCGGTTAACAGACATCGCCGGAGAAGCGCACAGCTTTATTAAGCTGCGAGTGCCAGTTCTGAGTTGGCGTTTGTTTTTTGTGCTGCCTTTTAACGTGGTAACAGCGCCACGGCATGCAACTTGAACTTCGCAACCCCCGTCGAAGCCAGTCGCCCCCTTCTGTCTATCTCTATAATTATTATAGCATTTCGAAAAGATAAATATTGAACCAACTTAAATTGAAAAAAAAATATAAATTTCAGAAACTCCATAATAAAAAAATACTTACTTATTGACTTAATATTTTTAATCATTCATCTCATTCCATCCGTATTTTTTCGATTATCCCGCTATAATAAATGCATGATTCCTTTTAAGGACGATAATCCTACGCGGACCACACCATATCTCACAATCACGTTTATCGTATTGAATGTCGTTATCTACCTGATGCAGATAACGTCCACCATGGATCCAAGGACTATGGTCTATGCATTCGGGGCCATCCCCCATTATCTGATTACATTTCAGACAATACAGCCCATACACCCTGTAACATCTATTTTTTCATCAATGTTCATGCACGGCAGCCTGCTGCATCTGGGGACCAATATGCTCTTTCTCTGGATATTTGGAAATAATATTGAAGACCAGCTGGGACATTTCAGATTCATCATTTTTTATCTGCTCTGCGGGATAATAGCAGCCTACAGTCATGCATTGTCAGGACCATCATCCTTGATCCCGATGATCGGTGCAAGCGGTGCTGTTTCAGGTGTACTCGGCGCTTATCTGCTCCTTTTTCCAAAGGCCAGGGTCCATACACTGATATTTCTGGGCTTCTTCATCCAAGTCCTCAGGCTGCCGGCAGTATTTGTTATTGGTTTCTGGATAGTTATACAGTTTATTAACGGTCTTGTTAGCAAAGGTATGGCAAGCAATGGGGGTGTAGCATGGTTTGCTCACATAGGCGGTTTTATAGCAGGCATAATTTTAATAAGACTTTTCATCATTAAAAGTCAGAGAATATATTACCCCCATTAACTCTTTCATTTATATTGAAGAAATCGCTGTCCTCTTTTCCATAAATTACAAATTCTCAGTAATTCTAAGGAATATAGAGATAAAGATATTTATTTACAATTATTTCCTCGTAATCACCTATTTTTCGCTATAAATAACCTTGTCTAAAAAAATCATTAAATTGTATTATTAGCACTCGCTGCTTTAGAGTGCTAAGCAGGTATGGCATGAGAGTGCTAATTTTATAACAGGGAATTTTCCCGAAAACTCAACCACATAAAAAAACAAAAGGAAAGGAGAGGTGAGATGAAATTCAAACCGCTGAAGGACAGAGTTCTGGTCAAGTATTCTGACGAACCTGAAAAGAGCGCAGGAGGAATAATTATTCCTGAAACAGCAAAAGAAAAACCCCAGAAGGGTGAAGTAATAGCTGTTGGCTCCGGTAAGATCACTGATGACGGAAAAGTACAGGCCATGGAAGTAAAGGTTGGCGATGTAGTTCTTTTTGAGAAATATTCCGGATCAAAGATCAATATGGATAATGTAGAGTATCTCATTATCAGGGAAGACGACATTCTTGGCATAGAAGAGAAATAAACAGAAAAAGATTCGACTAATAAGGAGGATAAAATGGCAAAGCAGTTACAATTCGGCGAAGAAGCAAGACGGTCGATCCTTACCGGCATCACAATATTAAGTGATGCAGTAAAGGCGACGCTGGGGCCGAAAGGAAGAAACGCCCTTCTGGACAAGAAATTCGGCGCCCCGACAATTACAAAAGATGGTGTAACCGTTGCAAAGGAAATCGAGCTGAAGGAACCCTATGAAAATATGGGCGCCCAGCTTCTGAGGGAGGTTGCCAGCAAGACGTCTGACACAGCAGGTGACGGCACAACAACAGCTACAGTGCTTGCATATGCTATTTACAGAGAAGGTGTGAAACATGTTGTTGCCGGCTCTAACCCTATGGAAGTAAAAAGAGGGATCGAGAAGGCTGTTGAGGCAGTCGTTGAGAACCTTAAGAGTATGAGCAAGTCTGTTCAGGACAAGAAAGAGATTGCCCAGGTCGGTACCATCTCTGCAAACAATGACTCTACCATCGGCGACCTTATTGCCGAGGCAATGGACAAGGTCGGTAAAGACGGTGTTATTACGGTTGAAGAAGCAAAGAGCATGCAGACAACGCTGGATGTTGTTGAAGGTATGCAGTTTGACAGGGGATACTCCTCACCGTATTTTGTCACAGACCCTGAAAGAATGGAATGCACCATGGAAGACCCTCTCATTCTTATTCACGAAAAGAAGATCAGCTCCATGAAAGACCTGCTGCCCATTCTTGAGCAGACCGCAAAGATGGGCAAGCCCCTCATGATCATCTGTGAAGAAGTTGAAGGCGAGGCGCTTGCTACGCTCGTTGTTAACAAACTCCGTGGAACTCTCCAGGTATGTGCAGTCAAGGCCCCCGGTTTTGGTGACAGAAGAAAGGCAATGCTTGAAGATATTGCTGTCCTTACAGGCGGTACAATGATCGCTGAAGACCTCGGCATCAAGCTTGAGAACATTTCTATTGATGACCTTGGAAGCGCAAAGAAGATCACTGTTGATAAGGAAAACACAACAATCGTTGAAGGCGCAGGCGACCACGACAAGATCCAGGGCCGGGTCAAACAGATCAAGGCGCAGATCGATGAAACATCGTCAGACTATGACAGGGAGAAGCTCCAGGAGCGGCTGGCAAAGATCGTGGGCGGCGTTGCAGTAATCAATGTCGGCGCAGCAACTGAAACAGAGATGAAGGAAAAGAAGGCCCGTGTAGAAGACGCGCTGCATGCAACAAGGGCAGCAGTTGAAGAGGGAATCGTCCCGGGCGGCGGGGTTGCTCTGCTCAGGTCAATTTCAGCTCTTGATAAGTTAAAACTTGAAGACCTTGACCAGCAGGTCGGAGTTGATATAGTAAAAAAATCCCTTGAAGAGCCGATCAGACAGATCGTTAACAATGCAGGACTTGAGGGCTCTGTTATTGTTGATAAAGTAAAGAACAGCAAAGATGTAAATTATGGTTTTGATGCGGCCACTGAAACATATGTAGACATGATCAAGGCCGGAATCATCGATCCGACAAAGGTAACAAGGTATGCACTACAGAACGCGGCCTCAGTTTCTTCCCTGATGCTCACTACAAGCGTCATGATAACTGACCTGCCTGAAGAAAAATCAGACATGCCTGGTATGCCTCCCGGCGGTATGGGCGGTATGGGTGGAATGGGCGGAATGTACTAGAATTCCAGACCAGATATATACAAAGGGCGAGGCTGTGGTCTCGCCCTTTTTTTTGATTCAGGAATGATTTATCAATACCCCTCTGTGTCTCCCCTTATAAAGGGGAGATTGAAAATCCCCTCCATACTAAGGAGGGGCTGGGGGAGGTTAACTTTTGTCACTTTTTTTTATAATCCGTCATTCGAGCTAATCTTCCCAAAATTAAGATTACTCTATTTTTAAACACTTTGCTCAATCAATATATACACGGTTGTTTTTTTACTGTTATATGTTAGTATTATATTAACTGAACAATTAATCTTGGCTGGCAATATAGTATTGATCAGTTTGAAAGGACGTAAGGTTTTAAAATGAAAAATATTTATTTTATCGAAGCAAAATCACCGGGTGCTCATATTTTCAGCAGGACCACCCTCCCCCGGCTCGGCTCGATCCTGCTCGGCACAATTTTAAAGGACAAAGGATATAACATAAAAGTGTTCATTGAAGACATTGCCACTCCAGCATGGAACCTTCTGGATGATGCTGATTTGGTATGCATATCGTCAATCACAGCTACTGCCAACAGGGCATTTCAGATCGCTGAGAAATTCAAAAAAAGCGGCGTACCTGTTGTTCTCGGAGGACCGCACTCTACATTCTTACCTGACGAGAGCCTGCAGTTTGCAGATTATGTTGTGAGGGGAGAAGGGGAAGAGACTCTTGTAGAACTCCTGGACTGTCTGAATGCAAATAACCCTCTCGATTCGATCAGGGGGCTTTCTTACAGAAATGAGAAAAACGAGATAGTACATAATCCGGACAGAGAACTCATACAGGATCTTAATGATGCACCAATCCCGGATTTCAATCTTGTGTACAGGTGGGAAAAAGCAAGGACTGTTCCTGTAGCAACTTCCCGGGGGTGTCCATTCGGCTGCAGGTTCTGCTCGGTCATCCCGATGTTTGGCAGAAAGTACCGATTTAAATCAATCGAACGGGTCATTGAAGAGATACAGGCTACAGCGCCAAAGAAGGGCCATGTGTTCTTTATTGATGACAATTTTGCTGCTAACAAAAACAGAACAAAGGAACTGCTCAGAACAATAATTCAACGGAACATCAAAATTGAGTGGAGTGCTCAGGTGCGCACTGACGTAGCAAAGGACCCTGAGCTGATGAGGCTCATGGAAAAGGCCGGATGCTTTGCCGTGTTTATTGGCTTTGAATCAATTAATCCCAGGACCCTCGCTTTATACAACAAGGGCCAGGGGATTGCTGATATCGAAAACTCAATCAGAATAGTAAAGCAGCATAATATCAGAATTCATGGCATGTTTGTGCTGGGTTCTGATACCGATGATATACAGACGATCAGGGATACAGCCACGTTTGCAAAGAAGCTGAATATAGATTCGATCCAGTTCATGGTGCTCACTCCCCTGCCCGGCACACCGGTGTTCGATGACCTGAAGAATTCAGGACGCCTGATTCATACGGACTGGAGTAAATACGACGCGCACCATACCGTGTTTGAACCTTCGTTAATGACAGCTTATGAACTGCATGTCGAGACATTAAAGGCCATGGGAAAGTTTTATTCCTGGGGAGCGGTGCTCCGCAATCTCGGCCGATTTGATTTTTTCTATGCTGTCGTCGGATTATACGGCATACGTTCCATTAAAAAAGCCCTGTCCGACGCAAGGAATTATGTAGAACAACTGAGGGACCTTATTACAAATGAATTTGACAGAAAAACAGAAAGGCTGCGCCAGATGCTCCCTCATAAAAAGGGAGAAGTAAAAAAAATCATATTAAATACCGCATCGCTCGAAAATAAAGAATCTGCCTTTTTCTCCGAGTTTCTGCGCAACCTTGATAAAAAACTTGTGATCAGCAAGGAAAAGTTTTCTGTCAGAAAAAATGCCCTGTCCATAACTCCGTTTGTTGAGCACATAAAAGACAGGCATGAAAAGAGCAGACAACAGCTGGCAGATTTTTATGAAAAATATAAAGACAGTCTGGGCAGCTCTAACGTTATAGATATCGAGTCCCTCTCTCTCTACAAGGCGTGCTTCAACATCGGTATGCTCCTGGATGTAAATGCAAAGAAAGTCCGCAAGGCGTATGAACGCGCTTTAAAGAGTATTGGCGGCAATGCCTTTGAATGTCATCACCTGCTGGTAATGGTTGGATAATACTTAATGGGCGGGGTACCCTTCCCTACATGGTTTTATCTGTCTGCTGTATGGAGTAGTACTCCAGCTCAAGGAGCCGGACTTTGGTATGTACCCCTGAGGAATACCCACCCATTGATCCATCAGATTCAATCACCCTGTGGCAGGGAATGACTATGGGGATTGGATTTTTGGAAAGTGCCTGACCAACCGCCCTTGAAGCACCCGGCCTGCCGATTCTCTCAGCAACCCATTTATATGTCCGTGTCTCACCAAACGGGATCTCATTGAGTGTCCTCCAGACATCCTTTTCAAATTCCGTACCCTGCAGGAAAACAGTCTTCTGTTTGAAACTTTTAATGGATCCCCTGAAATATCCCGCAATTTCCTTTAAAAAACCAGCAGGTGTTGATCCTTCCCTGAAAGGCACCTTGTCCGGTTTGGTAAAAGAGACACCGGAGAGTATTTTGCCGCTAAAAATGAAATAAAGGGGACCGACAGGACTAACATATTTATCATAATGCACAAATGATTTAGTCATAACAAGTCAGCTCATACTTCTTCCTTCCACATGCTTCGTTCTTAATAGTCAGTTATGCTGAATGAACTCTTTTGACTTCGATAACACCATTTATATGTGAAAGTTTTTTCATGGTTTCATCAAGCTGTTTTTTATCAGTCATCTCAAGAATAAAATTAAAGATCGCCTGTTTCTCATGAGTCGCAGATGCATCAAGGTGGATAATATTTATATTGTTGGTTGATAAAGCAGCACTCAGTTCAGCAAGTAGGCCCCGTTTGTCATCAGTTAGAACCTGAACTTTGGTCGCGTACGTAGATTCATTGTTGCCTGACCACTCAACTTCCACAAGCCGGTCAGCATCTATCGTATGCGTATCCAGTGTAGGACAGTGAACATTGTGAATAGACACCCCCCTGCCTCTGGTAACAAAACCAGTAACTTTTTCTCCCGGCAGGGGATAGCAGCATTTGGCACGGTGAAACATGATATTGTCAACTCCTTTAATCTTGATCCCCCTGCTTTCTTCATGCTTCTTTGTTTTCTTCTTTTCATGAATGAGGTCCGTTTCATCAGTATCAGATTCAGGCAGGAGTTTAGTAATTATTTTATGGACCGAGACTCTGCCATAGCCGATAGCAACAAAAAGGTCCTCATGTGTTTTGATTTTGTATGATTTTGCAACTGCAAGCACTTCATCAGATTTTGCCATCGCAGGGCTGAGACCGTTCTTTCTCAGGGCCTTCTCTAGCAGCTCTTCTCCCAGGGCAAGTCCTTTCTTCCGCTCCTCAGCTTTTAACCAGAGCTTTATTCTTGACTTTGCCTTCTGGGTTCTCACAAATTTAAGCCAATCCCTGCTTGGAACATGACCATGGGAAGTTATGATCTCAACGGTATCGCCATTCTGAAGTCTGTACCTGAGAGGCACTATCCTCCTGTTTACTTTGGCCCCCGTACACTGATGACCTACCTCTGAGTGGATGGCATACGCAAAATCAACAGGGGTTGCATCTTGGGGAAGTTCTATAATATCACCCTCGGGGGTAAACACAAAAACAACTCCGGGAACGATGTTCCCTTTTACGGCTTCCATAAACTCTTTTGCATCAGGTGTGTCTTTCTGTGCTGTTACAAACTCCCTGAGCCACGTAAAATATTTATCATCCAGCTTGTCTCCATGTGACTTTTCTTTATACTTCCAGTGAGCCGCGATGCCCTCTTCAGCGATACGATCCATCTCATCCGTCCTTATCTGGAACTCGACCCTCTCACCTTTTGGTCCGATAATAGTCGAATGCAGTGACTGGTAGAGGTTGGATTTCGGAGCACCGATAAAGTCCTTGAACCTTCCGGGAACAGGAGTCCACAAAGAATGTATAAGCCCAAGCGCCGCATAACAGTCAGCCTGGGTATTTGTAATAATCCTGATGGCAATAACATCATATACCAACTCAAAAGGGATCTTCTGTTTCTGCATTTTCTGAAATATGCCATAGAGGTGCTTCACCCGTCCAAACACCCTGCCCGGAATGGATGCCGCTTTTAAATGGGCCTCAACAATCTTTATCACTTCATATAAATAACCTTCCTGCTCTTCCCTTTTTTTGGCGACCTTCTGAAGGAGTTCATCATAATTATCAGGATAAAGAAATTTAAAGCTCAGATCTTCAAATTTGGATTTCAGCCAGCCGATACCAAGCCTGTTTGCAAGAGGGGCATAAATATCCAGGGTCTCTCGTGCAATTTTTTCACGCTTTGAGGCAGACAGGTGCTCAAGGGTGCGCATATTGTGGAGCCTGTCGGCAAACTTGATAAGAATGACGCGCATGTCCTCTGCCATCGCAAGAAACATGCGTCTGAAATTCTCGGCCTGTGCATCTTCAGAGGTCTTAAATTCCATCTTGCTGAGTTTCGTAAGGCTTTCAACCAGAAAAGCAATGTCTTCACCATAGAGCGCTCGTATGTCATCAACCGTAGTTTCAGAATCCTCGATCGTATCATGCAGCAATCCGGCAGCGATGCTGTTTGTGTCCATCTTCATATCACAGAGAATGGCTGCAACAGCAAGAGGATGTTCTATAAACGGGTCGCCGCCCTTTCTTTTCTGTTTATAATGGACTTCATTTGAAAAGGCGTACGCCCGGCGGAGCAGATCAGCGTTGGCCTCAGGATTGTAAGAAAACACGAGGTCAATCAGGCCGTCAAGAGTATTAACACTTCGCAGAGTTACCATAATTTATTATATATAACATATTTATCTTATTAATCAAGATGTTATATATAACATATTCATTTAAACCATGGAAATAAGCATTTTCACCGGTTATAATTATTAACAAATAAATATCTCTCCATATTAAACAATAACATATATATATATATTCATGACAAATTCTATTCCAATGAAATTCATATTGATTCACAGAGCTGACTTTTTTATCTTTATTAAAATATCAAAAAAAATGAGAAATAAATAATAAAATAGGTTTAATATCTTTCAATAATTCTAAATTTGCCGTACAAATTCGACATCCTGTTATTTTACTATTTAATCTGTAATTTTAATCCTTAAATTTAATTCTTTATTTTTATATTGCTTACGATAGCAACTGAACAAGTTCCATGAACATAAATTAATGGTCAAGTAATATAAATTTACAGGGGAATATGATATAACGCAGCTGAACAGGACAGCAACAGGTGGAGTGCTGCTCTTTACCCGCCCGGCCTGATGGCCTTTAGGTTCAGTTGAACACTCCTCATGCCATTCCATTCATTTATCGCAGGAACAAAAGCTATATCAATGTTTGAGGTATCACCAAGATTTTTCAATTCATCGCCCATGCCAAAACCGATTGTGTCAATCTGGAAGTTTTTCTGGTCCAGTTTCATTTTAAGATGATTGTTTCCCACAATTCGGTGATCAATAATCTGTATCCCCCTGATGCCAAACAGAGGTTCGTTGTTGGAATTACCGAACGGCTCAAGCATACTTATTTCTTTGACAAGAGACAGGTTTATGTCAGACAGATTAACAGCTGCGTCTATATCAAGCACAGGCACCATATCTGAAGGACTGAGAAAGCCGGCCACTTTGGCGTTCATCATTTCCTTAAAGGATGAAAGGTTATCAGTTGATATTTTTACCCCTGCAGCCATACGATGACCTCCGTATCCCATGAGTGTTTCTGAACATTCAGAAATTGCTTTAAAGAGATGAAAGGGAGGGATGCTCCTCGCTGAACCTTTAGCTGTATCTCCATCTATGGAAA
>CP070632.1:2944898-2956247 GCA_020356065.1 Nitrospiraceae bacterium | reverse complement strand
TAATAATTATAATTATTAGTTATAATTTAGTCAAGACATCATACCCGTTTTTTGTAATTGCAACGGTATGCTCAAAATGAGCCGAAAGGCTCCTGTCGCTCGTGACTGCAGTCCATCCGTCTTCAAGCACGGTCACTTCCCATCCACCGGCATTTACCATGGGCTCAATAGCCAGTGTCATACCCTCGACAAGCCTGGGACCCTCACCTGCCTTGCCAAAATTCGGCAACTGGGGTTCCTCATGGAGATTCCTGCCAATTCCATGTCCTACAAAGTTCCTTACAACTGAAAACCCCTGTGACTCCACGCACTGCTGGACTGCCGCTGATATGTCAAACAGCCTGTTACCGGCACTGGCCTTTTCTATTCCTGCCTGTAAAGACTGTTCTGTTACGGATATAAGCTTTTTAGCTTCAGCACTGATGCCGTCAACCGGTAATGTGACCGCGGCATCTCCGTAAAAACCTTTAAAAAAAACGCCTATATCAAGGCTTATGATATCACCGTTTTTTAGCTTCCTTGATGAAGGAATGCCATGCACTACCTCTTCATTGACAGATGTGCATACACTGGCCGGATACCCTCTGTATCCCTTGAAGGCTGGCTTAGCCGACTTTGAGAGGATAAATGCCTCTACAAAATCGTCCAGCTCTTTTGTCGTTACCCCGGGTTCAATATTTTTTCTGATACCTTCAAACACCTCTGCCACAATGCGGCAGGAGTCTGCCATCCTCTTTATTTCATCCTGTGACTTAAGAACAGTCAATGAATATTTCCAAATATACGTCAGATTGAAAGGATTTTAAAATACGGTAAGCGTTGACTCAAGGTCTTGTTCAGCCCCTTCTGCCCCGGACCTTGCCTTTTTTAAGAAATCCATCATATGAGCGGGTAACGAGATGTGATTCCATCTGTGAAACAGTATCCAGAGCAACCCCCACGACGATAAGAATTGATGTCCCTCCAAAATAAAACGGCACATTAAAATAGCCTCTCAAGATGTCCGGCAATATACAGACTGCGGAGAGATAGGCTGCACCACCAAAGGTAATCCTGGCCAAAACGCGATATATATAATCAGCTGTTTTCTGTCCTGGCCTTACCCCCGGAACAAATCCCCCGTATTTTTTCAGATTATCCGCTATATCAACGGGATTAAACGTAATAGACGTATAAAAATAGCAGAAGAAGAAGATCATTCCTATATAAAGAATCGTATAAAAGACCGTACCCGGAGCAAGCTGCCGGGAAAGCGCCTGCACCCATGGGATGGCTATAAATCCTGCTATTGTTGCAGGAAACATGATGATCGATGAAGCAAAAATTGGCGGAATAACTCCGGCTGTGTTGACCTTGAGCGGAAGGTGCGTGCTCTGTCCACCATATACCTTTCTGCCAACTACCCTCTTGGCATACTGCACAGGGATTTTTCTCTGGCCCCTTTCCATAAAGACAATGACGCCGATGACCGCCACCATCATGAAAATTAGGATGAGCATTAATATGATATGAAGCTCACCGGCCCTTATGAGGGATACAGAACTTATGACAGCATTGGGAAAGTTGGCAACTATGCCGGCAAAGATTATCAGGGAAATACCGTTTCCTATACCACGCTCCGTAATCTGCTCTCCCAGCCACATCAGAAATGCCGTACCCGAAGTCATGGTGATCATCGTCATTAATCTGAAGCTCCATCCAGGATTCTGGACAAATGCGCCTTCACTCATACTTTCAATACCAACAGATATGCCTATAGACTGGACAATTGCGATCAATACGGTTCCATACCTTGTATACTGCGTTATTTTCTTCCGGCCTGATTCTCCTTCCTTTGCGAGCCTGCCAAGAGCTGGAATGACCACTGTGAGAAGCTGCAGAATAATTGATGCGCTGATATACGGCATTATTCCAAGCGCAAAGATAGTGGCCCGTGACAGTGCCCCGCCGGAAAACATATCAAAAAATCCCATAAGCGCACCGCCCCTGTCGATCAGGAACTTGCTCAATTCTTCCCCATTGATACCTGGAGTCGGGATGTGTGCGCCTATCCTGTAGACCGCGAGAAGGGCAAGGGTAAAGAGTATCCTGCTTTTAAGCTCTGCTACCCTGAAGACATTTTGAAAGCTGTTTATAATACTCACGATAAAAGAATGAAAAACTAAATATAATAAGTTTTAATAATGGCGTGTTTATATATATATTCTTTCAAAATTTCAGATTACCGGACCGGATTATTATATGACTTCGGCGGTTCCTTTGGCTTTTTCTATCTTTTCCTTTGCTGATGCGCTGAATGCGTGGGCCTTGACAGTAACAGCCCTTGACAGCTGCCCATTTCCGAGGATCTTCACTCCGTCCTGAATTTTCCTTACCAGACCCTCTTTAATAAGCACTTCAGGTGTAATATCAGACTCTTCCAGCTTTTCCAGAGAACCAACATTTACGATTGTGAAAGATTTCCTGAATATATTGGTAAAACCCCTTTTGGGAAGCCGGCGCTGCAGAGGCATCTGGCCCCCTTCGAATCCTGGTTTAACGCCGCCTCCACTTCTTGAATTCTGTCCTTTATGCCCCCTGCATGAAGTTTTTCCATGACCTGAGCCGGGTCCTCTGCCGACACGTTTTCTTTTTCTTCTGCTTCCCGGGGCCGGTGCAAGATCTGTTAAATTCATCTAATCCTCCAAAACTTCAAGCATATATGACATCTTATGAATCATTCCCCTGATATTTGGTGTATCTTTATGCTCAACCGTATGATTGATTCTTCTCAATCCAAGGGCTTTGATAATCCTTCTCTGTTTCTCGGGCTTGCCGATTATGCTTCTTTTTAAAGTAACCTTAAGCGTTTTCATTGGGCACTTCCTGCTGTTCGACTTCGTTTTTTGCTGTTCCGCCAACTGACGTCCTGGTGTCTTTCAGCTTCAGGAGTCCGTCAAGTGTCGCCCTGACTGTATTGAATGGGTTTCTGCTTCCCAGTGATTTTGCAACGATATTCCGAATTCCTACCACTTCCATTATGGCCCTCACAGGGCCCCCCGCGATCAGACCTGTTCCGGCCCTGGCGGGCAGCATGACTATTTTCCCCGCACCATATATTCCGTCTATTTGATGCGGAATCGTACCGTCTATTACATTAACCTTGACAAGGGACCTCTTGGCCTGCTCTACAGCCTTTCTGATCGCCTCGGGAACTTCTTTTGCTTTTCCTTTGCCGAATCCGACATGACCGCTCTCGTCACCAACTACTACCAGGGCACTGAATGAAAAACGCCTTCCACCCTTAACCACCTTGGCAACTCTGTTTATATGTATGACCTTGTCTTTTAATACGTTCAGACTTTCAGGGTTTATGATACCCACTATTCCTCCTATAAAAAAATGAAAAGTTAAAAGTAATGAGTTAGAAGTATGGAGATACTCTTCCTAGTTCTTACTTCTTACTTTTGAATTCTTATTTAAAACTCCAGTCCGCCTTCCCTGGCTGCATCAGCCAGCGCCTTGATTCTTCCGTGATAAATATAACCGCCTCTGTCAAAAACAACCTGCGTTAGTCCTTTATCTTTCGCTCTCTTCGCAATTAAAGCACCCACAGACTTGGCTGCCTCTATATTGCCTCCGGACCTGAATGTGCCTTTAAGGTCTTTATCCAGACTGGATGCGGCAGAGATGGTCTTTCCAGCAAAGTCATCAACGATCTGCACATATATGTGCTTTTCACTTCTGTATACATTAAGCCTTGGCCGTTCGGCAGTTCCCACAACTTTTTTTCTTACCCTGAAGTGTCTGGCCTTTCTGGCTTTTTCCTTTTTAAAACTCAAATCATCACCTCTGTCAAAAAAAATAGTTTTATTACTTCCCTGCTTTACCTACTTTCAGCTTGATCATCTCGCCAGCGTATCTTACGCCCTTGCCCTTGTATACATTCGGTGGTCTCAACGACCGTATATTGGCGGCAACCTGGCCGATAAGCTGTTTGTCGATGCCGGTCAGCTTGATGTTGGTCTGTTTCTTATCAACCTCGGCAGTAATGCCCGGCGGCAGGCTGAATTCAATCGGATGGGAGTGGCCAAGTGTAAAGGTAATTTTCTGGCCCTGTACCTGCGCCCTGTAACCGACACCGCTTATCTCGAGCACTCTCTCATATCCGGCATGAGTTCCCGTGACCATGTTAGCAATAATACTTCTCACCGTCCCATGAAGTGACCTGAACTCTTTGGAATCATCGGGTCTTTCCACGATAATGCTCTTGTCCTCAACCGATACCTTGATTCCCTGCGGATGGGTCCAGTTCAGTTCACCCTTCGGACCTTTAACAACTAAATTGTTACCTTGCAGTTTTATGTCCACTCCGCCCGGTATCTCTATGGGATTCTTTCCTATCCGTGACATCTTATCTCCTGGTTTAAAATAAAGGAGGTCTTTTTTATAAAATTAGTTTCTACCATAATTTTAAATTTGCAATTTGCATTTTTTAATTTTCCTTACCACACATTGCATAAAACCTCGCCACCGACTCCTTCACTGCGGCAGGCCTCATCAGTTAAAATTCCCTTTGATGTTGACAGAATAGCTATTCCGTATCCACCCATTACCTGTGGCACCTCTGTTTTATCAACATATACCCTTCTGCCGGGTGTGCTTACCCGTTTCAGACCGGTTATGACCTTTTCATACCCTTCCATGTATTTCATGGATATCCTGATAACGCCCTGTTTTCTGTCTCGTATCACCTTGAAGCTCTTGATAAATCCCTTGTCCTTGAGTATTTTTGTAAGCTCGATCTTCAGTTTCGAAGCAGGCACATCAACCTTTTCAAGCTTTGCCATATTGGCGTTTCTTATTCTCGTTAGCATATCTGCAATTGGGTCTGTCATCATAATTAAATACCTCTACCAGCTGGATTTGGTGACACCCGGTATCTGACCTTTCAGGGCCAGGGTCCGGAAGCATATCCTGCAAATTCCAAATTTTCTCAAATACCCTTTTGGTCTGCCGCACAGACTGCACCTGTGGTATTCACGCACCTTGAATTTCTGCGGCCTTTTCTGCTTTGCTATTAAACTTTTTTTCGCCATGAAATAATCCTTGGTTGACCTGTTAATTTTTAAAAGGCATTCCCAGGTATGTCAGGAGTGCCTTTCCTTCTTCATTTGTCTTAGCCGAAGTAACTATGACGATGTCCATTCCATGCATGCTGGCTATCTTGTCATAATTGATTTCAGGGAATATTATCTGTTCCCTGATGCCATAGGCAAAATTACCTCTGCCGTCAAAGGACTTTGGTGAAATTCCCCTGAAGTCCCTTATCCTCGGCAGTGCAAGAGAGATAAACTTGTCAAGGAAATCATACATCCTGTCTCCTCTTAACGTCACCTTGCACCCTATTGGCATGTTTTCCCGCAGTTTAAATCCTGCTATGGACTTTTTTGCCCGTGTGATAACAGCGCTCTGACCGCTTATCGTTGCCAGCTCTTTTGCCGCAGACTCCAGAGGTTTAATATCCTGGGTAGCAGAGCCCATTCCGACATTCAGAACAATACTCTTGAGTCTGGGCACCTGCATAATGCTTTTATAAGAAAAGTCCTTCATCAGGTTTGAGACTATTTCGCTTTTGTATTTATCCTTTAATCTGGACATGTCTTAATCGACAACCTCCCCGCACTTCTTGCACGATCTTATCTTTTTCCCGTTCTCCAACATGGTGTTTCCTATTCTCGTGGGCTTACTGCACTTGGGGCATACCAGCATGACCTTGGACAAATGCACAGGGGCCTCTTTTTCAATAATGCCGCCCTGCGAATACTTCTTACTCGGTTTCATGTGTCTTTTAATCATGTTCAGGCTCTCGACAAGCACCCTGTCCTTTGAAGGCAGGATACTCAACACCCTCCCTGACTTACCCTTCTCATCACCAGATATTAACATCACTGTATCATTTTTCTTGATTCCTAAACCCACTGTATCTCCCTATACACGCCGCTCATCTTTAAAGAACCTCCGGAGCAAGTGAAACTATTTTCATAAATTCTTTCCATCTGAGCTCCCTTGCTACAGGGCCGAATATCCTCGTGCCAATCGGATCACCTTCGGCATTTATCAGAACAGCAGCGTTTTGATCAAATCGAATATATGACCCGTCAGGTCTCTTGACCGCCTTTTTCGTTCTGACAACAACCGCTTTTGCAACGGTTCCCTTCTTAACATTGCTGTTTGGTTCCGCTTCTTTAACCGAAACAACGATCTTGTCACCTATTCTGGCATACCGACGATGGAACCCGCCGGACACCTTAATACACAATACCTTTTTGGCTCCCGAGTTGTCGGCAACTTCCAGTACGCTTTCCTGCTGAATCATTCGCTTCCTCTTCTCACGACTTCAAGGACTTTCCATCGTTTATCTTTGCTTATCGGTCTGGATTCTATGATGGAAACCATATCGCCTTTTTTACATTCATTGTTTTCATCATGCGCCTTGAACTTTGAGATTTCCTTGACGGTCTTCTTGTAGATGGGGTGCTGGGTTAATCTCGTTACCGCCACTACAACGGTCTTGCTCATTTTATCGCTGATGACCTCGCCTGTGCAAATCTTTTTTGGCATTATCCCTTCCTGTTCTTCTCGTTTATGACAGTCAATATCCTGGCTATCTGTTTTCTGACATGTCTGATCCTCATGGGGTTCTCGATCTCACCGGTCACTTTCTGAAAGTTCAGGTTGAACAGTTCCTTCTTAAGATCCAGCTGCTCCTGCCTCAACTCATCGACAGTCATGTTTCTCATTTCAGACGGTTTTTTCATCTTATTTCACTCTCTTCACAAACCTGGTTGCAACAGAAAGTTTGTGAGAAGCCAGCCTTAACGCTTCCTTTGCAACATCTTCATTCACTCCGGACATTTCATATAAAATCCTGCCGGGTTTTACAACTGCGACCCATGATTCCGGAGCGCCCTTGCCTTTTCCCATCCTGGTTTCCGCAGGTTTCTTGGTAAGAGGCTTGTCAGGGAATATCCTTATCCAGACCTTACATCCTCTTTTTGCATGCCTGTTAATAGCAACTCTGGCTGCTTCTATCTGACGATTTGATACCCATCCCGGCTCAACCGCCTTAAGTGCGTATTCGCCAAATGAAACTGAAGATCCACGATATGCCTTGCCGTTCATACGGCCCTTCTGCATCTTTCTGAATTTTACTTTTTTGGGCAATAACATATTTTTATCCTTTTAAACTGCGGTATCTCCAGCTGATTGTGGAATCGCGGGCTCCTGCAGAATATCCCCTTTATATATCCATACCTTGACTCCGATCCTTCCATATGTTGTTTTTGCTTCAGCAACTCCATAATCAATATCAGACCTGAATGTATGTAGCGGAACTCTTCCCTCCCTGTACCATTCCGCACGGGCAATTTCAGCCCCGGCAAGACGACCTGAACATGCTACCTTGATTCCAAGTGCCCCGAATCTCAATGCTGAGACAACTGATTTTTTCATGGCTCTTCTGAATGCTATTCTCTTTTCAAGCTGCATCGCTATGTTCTCAGCCACAAGCTGTGCATCAAGTTCAGGCTTTCGTATCTCCTTGATATCTAGGGAGAGTTCCTTGCCAGTCATCTTTTCCAGCTGCTTTTTAAGCTTTTCCACTTCAGCACCCTTTTTCCCGATAATTATTCCGGGACGAGCCGTATGGATGGTAGCCCTTATCTTCTGTCCGGTCCTCTCGATCTCGGTCTTTGGCACACCAGCATGAAACAGGTTTGATTTTATAAATTTCTGGATCGCCAGATCTTCATAAAGCAGATCTTTATAGTTTTTTCTGGCAAACCATTTTGAGTTCCATGTCTTAATGATTCCCAGTCTTATCCCTATCGGATGTGTCTTCTGACCCAAACCTGAACCTCCTGATTATTCTTCCAAGATCACTGTTATATGACTTGTTCTTTTTCTTATGACATCTGCCCGGCCCATTGCACGGGGCATCATTCTCTTCATGGTAGGTCCCTGGTCAACAAGAATGTTTGATATTGTCATTGACTCGGGATCTGCAACCTTTTTCTGTTCAGCATTGGCCATTGCCGACTTTAATACCTTTGCTATTATCTTTCCGCCTCTGTGTGGAAGAAATCCGAGATTAATCATGGCATCCCCGGCTTTTTTACCTTTCAACAGGGGGACTACCCTTCTGGCCTTTGTCGGCGATATTCTTACGAATTTTAATATGGCTTTTGATTCCACGATGATATCCTCTGTTATTTCCCTTTCTTGTCTCCGGCATGAGCCCTGAAGGTCCTCGTAGGCGAGAACTCACCCAGTTTATGACCAACCATGTTTTCCGTAACATACACGGGTATAAACTTCCTCCCGTTATGTACTGCCAGCGTATGACCTATAAATTCAGGAATTATTGTAGACCTTCTTGACCATGTCTTGATAACACTTCTTTCATTCTTTTCATTCATGGCATGAATCCGCTTCATCAGCTTCTCATCCACATATGGTCCTTTTTTTAGAGATCTTGGCAAATCAATTCCTCCTGATTATTCTTAAAAAAACTATTTTTTCTTTCTTCTCCTGACAATAAACCTGTCAGTCCTCGGATTTTTCCTCGTCTTTTTACCCTCTGGCTTGCTCCACGGAGAAACAGGCGGTCGTCCTCCCGAGCTTTTTCCTTCACCCCCGCCAAGAGGATGATCAACCGGATTCATGGCAACGCCCCTTACATGAGGCCGTTTGCCTTTCCAGCGGCTTCTTCCGGCCTTACCGACCGAAATGTTTTCCATTTCCACATTGCCGACCTGGCCTATTGTTGCCATACAGCTGGACGGAATATATCTTACCTCAGATGATGCAAGTTTCACCTGACAGAGTTTTTCGTCCTTGGCCACAAGCTGGGCATATGCCCCGGCACTCCTTGCAATGATTCCTCCCTGCCCGGGCCTCAATTCTATATTGTGGATTATCGTACCGAGCGGGATGTTCTTAACAGGCAGGGCATTGCCTGTCTTGATTTCTGATCCTTCACCCGATACAAGAGAATCTCCTACCTTTACTCCCACCGGTGCCAGGATATATCTCCTCTCGCCATCTGCATATTTAAGCAGGGCAATGCGGGACGTCCTGTTGGGATCATATTCAATCGTTTCAACGGTACAGGGCACATTAAGTTTGTTTCTCTTAAAATCAATTATCCTGTAGGCCCTCTTGTGACCTCCGCCTTTCTGCCACGCCGATATCCTGCCGGAACTGCTTCTTCCACCGGTTCTTTTGATCGGCCTTAACAGCGGCTTATACGGTTTACCTGTCGTAATCTCTGAAAAATCAGATCCGCTTCTGAAGCGTGTGCCCGCTGATGTCGGTTTATATTTTCTTATTCCCATTTATACACCTTCAACAATGTCCAGCTTTTCTCCTTCTTTAAGTGCTACAATGGCTTTTTTCCAGTCCGGCCTTTTGCCTTCAAACCTACCCATCCTTTTTTTCTTGCCCCTGCAGTTGATTGTTCTCACACAATCAACTTTTACATTAAATATCTCTTCCACAGCCTTTTTGATTTCTATCTTGTTAGCTTCTCTGGCTACTCTGAACAGGACCTTATTGTCAGTCTCTTTCATCAGGGTCCCTTTTTCTGTCAACATTGGTCCGAGAAGGACTTCGTATGAATTTTTCATCCCAGATAGGCCTCTTTCATTCTTTCTACCGCGTCCCTGGAAACGATGAGCTTTTCATGAGAAAGCACGGAATAAACATTAAGTTCACTTACACGTGCAACGTTTACTCTGGGAATATTGCGTGATGCACGTTCAATATTTATATCTTTATCAGGCACAATGATCAACACATTATCCTTTAAGCCCAGTCCTGAAAGCAGATCTACCACTGCTTTAGTCTTTGGCTCGGAAATATTTATTTCGTCCAGTACCATAATTTCACCGTCAGCAAACTTGGCAGACAGAGCAGAACTCAGCGCCGCCCACTTTGCTTTTTTGGGCAGCTTGTAAGAATAGTCACGGGGCAAGGGACCAAAAATTGTGCCTCCGCCTCTGGTCAGGGGTGATCTGTTGGTACCGGATCTTGCACGTCCGGACCCTTTTTGCCGGTACGGTTTTCTTCCACCGCCTCTGACATTCGCACGGTTCTTCGTTGATGCATTGCCCTGTCTTTTATTGGCAAGATGGTTCAGAACAACTTCATGAAGCAGACTTTTTTTAATTTCAACACCGAAAATATCATCCGGCAGGTCCGCCTTGCCAACCGATTCGTTTGTCTTGTTTATCAGATCTGTCTGGGCCATCAGCCTTCCTTAACAGCAACAGGGGCTTTTGATAAGATTAATACACAGCTGCCATTTGCTCCTGGTACTGCTCCTTTTATGAGCATCAAATTCTGATCCTCTTTTATGTCAAACACTTCAATATTTTTTGTTGTTACCTGCGCAGCCCCCATATGTCCGGGAAGGGCCTTTCCCTTGAATACCCTGGAAGGAAAAGAACTCTGTCCCATTGAACCCGGAGCCCTGTTAAACATGGACCCGTGTGAACCGGGCCCCCCCTTGTAATTATGTCTCTTCATGACTCCCTGGAAACCTTTTCCTTTTGAGGTAGCTGTGACAGAGACCTTTTCTCCTGCAGAAAAAATTCCTACCGTGATATCATCACCTGCATTAAATCCGTCCATTCTTATTTCTTTTAAAAACCTGTATGCAGAAGATTTTGTTTTACCAAAATGTCCAAGCATCGGCTTTGTGACGTTCTTTTCTTTCCGTATCATGTCAAAACCCATTTGCAGAGCATCATATCCGTCTATCTCTTTTTCCTTTTTCTGAAGAACTTTTGCGGGTCCAGCTTCTATCACGGTAACCGGAATAAGACGCCCGTCCTCAGTAAAGACCTGTGTCATTCCGAGTTTTTTTCCTAATATACCCTTCATAGTTTTATCTCAACATCCACTCCTGCAGCAAGATCAAGCTTCATCAAGGCGTCTACGGTCTGCGGTGTGGGATCAAGTATATCCATAAGTCTCTTATGCGTTCTGATCTCAAACTGCTCCCTTGATTTCTTGTCTACATGAGTAGATCTGAGGACCGTTATTTTATTGATTTTGGTCGGAAGCGGTACAGGCCCGGAAACTCGCGCACCTGTTCTTTTTGCCGTTTCTACTATTTCCTTAACAGACAGGTCAAGCAGTCTGTGATCATAGGCCCTCAAATTTATTCTGATTTTTTCGTTCATATCGTTGCTTTCTTTTCCGTCATACGTCGTTCATTATTCAATTACTTCTGTCACGACTCCGGCTCCTACTGTCCTGCCTCCCTCTCGCACCGCAAACCTCAACCCCTCTTCCATCGCGATC
>CP070632.1:2932251-2944798 GCA_020356065.1 Nitrospiraceae bacterium | reverse complement strand
CCTGCAGACTTGAAATTAACATCTTTTCAACATCGCGAGCTTTTTTAAGTTTTTTCATGATAGGAATGATTCCTATTTACTAAGTATCACATATTGTTTGCTATGTCAAGTGCAGTTTCAGTCAGTATATAAGTTCAGTGTATCAGTGAAATACGAAGGCATGGGAATTAGAACTGATTTGTGATCGTATTGATAACGTCTGAGTCAATGAATCCGTAAAGGAAGCCCAAGCCAGCCGCTTCCTAATATGCTTATAGATTTAATATATATTCTCCTCTTCTTATTCAAACGAGCTACTTACCATCTATGCCTGATAATTATTAAGATATATAACGTAGAAGTCAGTGAATCGAGCCACTGAATGACTTCAAAAAACATGAAGCCGATTTGCTGAACTCAAAACGAACACATGCCCAAAAAGTCTCCTGTGGTTCGATTTCACTGCACTGATTTGTTATCTAATTCTTTTAGTATTTTCACGTATTGGTTCTTTATATCTTTACTGAAATATTTTATGGCGTTTTTCAGACTTTCAGTAGAGAATGTCTTTATGTTTTCGTCAATAAAGTGTTGGACAAATGATTCATTGTGTTTTGAGATGTCACGAAGTATCCATCCCACAGCAGTCTTTGCGAACCTCTCTTTGCGGGTGATCAAAATCTGACATGACGTTTGAATGGCTGGATAATAGATACTGTTATCTGCCACTTTGACAAAAGCAACCAATGAAGCACGAGCCTGCCAGAGATTCTCTGCAGTGCGCCACATGGAGATACGAATTAGCACATGCAAGCCCGTTTTCTTCAATCAGCGGGCCAAGAACCTTTACACAAAACCAATCACAAATATTCCAGTCACAGATTCTTCCGCCTGCGAACAAGGCAGCGAACCGATTGATATCGCGTAAGCACTTAATAGCTCTTGAAGGAATGAGTATTTCTTGTAAAAATAGAGTTCCAGCAAGTTTTTCTTCTGTATATTTTCCAGCAAACAATGCTAAAGACAGATCAAGTTGCTCTGGATATTCTATCTTTCCTTCAACATTTTCTTTATGCCAGCGATGAAGTACAGTTCGTATGACTGGCATCTTAACACCCATAAAAGGAGCACTATTTTTTACATAATTCTCCCACCAAACCTTCGTTTCTGGTTTAGCGTGTTTTTGTAAGCTTATCCGTAAGGTTAGCACCTGTTCTTTAAACACTTATAAACCCCATTTCTTATAATTGCACATGATGTGTTTCATGCGAACTTTCCTTGTAGATGCCTGTCTTATAGATAACATATTAGTGGACGAATATCATATTTGCTGGCATCCTTTGATAGTTCTTCGATATGATTAATGTCGTATCCATTAAATTTATCTTAAAAATAACATCTATTGACATTCGTATTTGCTATTTAATAGTATGATAGACAAATATCATTTTTGCTAACTTTATTGTCAGTAGGGGACATGAGCAAACAATCAATTGCTAATGTGATGGAGAAATAAAACGAAGGACGCACTGAAGACCTTGAATTAAATATGAGATTGACAGGATTAAATTAAAAAAAAGACTTTACTTCTTTCCTGCAGCCAGTTTGTTTAACGCGTTAATATAAGCCTTTGCCGAGGCGGTAATAATGTCCGTATCAGCCCCGTGGCCGCTTACGGAGCGGTCATCTTCTTCCAGGGTGCAGACCACCTCACCCAGTGCGTCGGTGCCTCCGGTAATGGCCTTGACTTCATATTTCTGAAGTTTGCTTTTTGTATCCGATATCCGGGCAATGGCCATAAAGACAGCATCAACAGGACCGTCCCCCTGCATCGTTTGTTCAATGACCTGATCACCGACCTTAAGCTTGACCGTGCCTTCAGGTTTTTTCCCCATTCCGGCTGAAACAAACATATCAATTAAACTGTAAGTCTCAGGTACCATTGTATATTCCTCAGACACAATGGCCTCAAGGTCCTCATCGAATATTTCCTTCTTCTGGTCAGCAACTTTTTTAAACCTCTCAAAGGCACTGTTAATTTCATCATCACTCAGATCATACCCGATCTCTTTCAATCTGGTCCTGAATGCGTGTCTGCCGGAATGTTTCCCCAGCACAAAGTGGGTTTTATGGAGTCCGATTGTTTCCGGTGTGATGATCTCATACGTTGTTTTTTCTTTTAACAGGCCGTCTTGGTGAATGCCGGATTCATGGGAAAATGCATTGGCTCCGACGATCGCCTTGTTCGGCTGTACGCTCATACCCGTGATTTTTGTGACCAGTCTGCTGCTGCGCATGATCTCTTCAGTCCTGATATTTGTCACGGCATTGAAGATATCCTTCCGCGTCTTGATTGCCATGACTACTTCCTCCATGGAGCAGTTACCCGCCCGTTCACCGATACCGTTTATGGTACACTCAATCTGACCCGCACCGTTCAGCACAGCAGACAGTGAATTGGATGAAGCAAGACCGAGGTCGTTATGGCAGTGCACCGCGATCACTGCCTTATCAATGTTCTTCACACGGTCATGAATTTCCTTTATCATTGCGCCAAATTCACTTGGGATAATATAGCCAACAGTATCAGGGATGTTCACTGTTAATGCCCCGGCTTCAATCACCGCTTCAACCACTTCACAGAGGTATGCAATATCGGTACGTGTGGCATCCATGGGTGAAAATTCAACGTCATCAGTAAAACTCTTCGCAAATCTTACCATCTCAACAGACCTTTTCAGCGCGGTTTCCCGGTCCACCTTGAACTGATATTTCAGGTGTATATCCGAGGTGGAGTGGAAGGTATGGATCCTGTGCTTTGGAGCATCCTTGATTGCTTCCCATGCCCTTTTTATGTCCTCTTCCTTTGCCCGTGCAAGACTGCAGATTATCGGACCTTCAACTTCACCTCCAATGGTCTTGATAGCTTCGAAATCACCGGGAGAAGCTATGGCAAACCCGGCCTCTATAATGTCGACTCCAAGACGAGCAAGCTGCCTGGCAACCTGGAGCTTTTCTCCTGTGTTCATGGATGCACCGGGTGACTGTTCCCCGTCTCTTAATGTTGTGTCAAATATTCTGATCGTTCTCATTTCAGAGCTTCCTTTTGTTTTCTTTTCTTTCGATATACGTATGTTCCTTCAATAAGGCCCCATAAAGTGTATGACAGGGCAAACAGAAACAGTACTATTTCAGGATACATAAATATGAAAACAAAAGCCACTACGATTGCTACAAGCAGCCAGAAAGGTTTTCTCTTTTTAAAATCCAGTTCTTTTAAACTATGAAACCGGACGGTGCTCACCATAAGCACGGCAAGAAGAAAAGGCAGGCAGAGTACGATAATATTTCTTTCTCCAACACCGCCCCATATCTCATGAACAAATAATACGAGACAGGCAATCGAGGAGCCAGCGGCAGGGATGGGCAGGCCTGTAAACGCCTTGCTTTCAGTAGTTCCCATCTGCACATTGTACCGTGCCAGTCTCAAAGCCCCGCATATTACAAAAAAGAAGGTAGCTCCCCAGCCCAATCTTCCAAAAGGATTTAATGCCCAGCTGTATAAAAGCACTGAAGGAGCCACTCCAAAGGCGATCAGGTCAGAAAGGGAGTCCAGTTCAATGCCAAATTTGGTTGTGCTGTTGGTTAACCGTGCGACCCATCCGTCAAGTCCGTCAAATATGTTTGCAACTAATATTGCCCAGGCACTATGAATATAATCCCCCTTGAACGAAGCAAGGATAGCATAGAACCCGCAGAACATTCCTCCAAGGGTGAGCGTGTTCGGTAATATGTAAATGCCTTTTCTCATAATAAAATAAGTCAGAAGTAAAAAGTGAGAAGTAGAAAGTGATCTTTATATCTGCAACTCCCTGCTTCCTTTTCAGCACTCCTTACTGCTTAATTGTTCCTAATAACGTTTCCCCCGCTTTCACCCTGTCACCTGATTGCACCTTAACTTCTGTACCCAGAGGCAAAAAAGTATCAACTCTCGAGCTGAATTTTATTATGCCATATCTTTCTCCCTGTTCCAGGGAGTCTCCGGGCTTTACTCTGCACACGGCCCTTCTCGCAAGCAGTCCGGCTACCTGCCTCAACATAACAGTACCATGTTTGCACTCCATTACCATATTTATATGCTCATTTGCCTTTGATGCATCCTCTTTAAAAGCGGCCTTAAATCTTCCGGGATAATACTTGACCTCTTGTACCAAACCTTTACAGGGCACCCTGTTTACATGGACATTAAAGGCATTCATAAATATACTGATCTCAATCATTTGCTCCTTCAGCAGTTCGTCTTCAAATGTCTCTCTGATCTGAATGACCTTGCCGTCAGCGGGTGCATAAAATGAGTTGATATCCGGAACGGCAGCCCTGTCAGGATCTCTGAAGAAATAAAACATGAACAGGGTAAGCACAAGCGCTGCTACCGTTACCCAATGTGCACGGAAGATGATTGACAGGATGGTAACAGCAGCAAAAAAAATAATAAAGGGATAGCCTTCTTTAGCGAGCTGGAGCATATTAAAAGAAACACCTGACTGGTTCGGCTACACAAAATAAAATACCCCCCTTTAATTCCCCCCTTACTAAGGGGGGACATAGGGGGGGCTTATGCCTGGTCAATTCATGCAGAGTATCAGTCATGCCTTGGATTTATCTACCAGTTTGCCCTTTTTAAGCCACGGCATCATTGCCCTCAGCTTGCCTCCCACTTTTTCGATGGAATGATGTTCGCCCTGTTTTGTGAGAGCATTGAAAACAGGCTTGTTTGCCTTGCACTCCAGCATCCACTCGCGTGCAAATTCACCGGACTGGATTTCACCGAGGATCTTTTTCATCTCCTTCTTGGTCTTATCAGTTATGACCCTCGGCCCTCTTGTTATGTCTCCATACTGGGCAGTATTGCTGATGGAGTAACGCATGTTTGATATCCCCCCCTCGTAAAGAAGGTCAACAATTAACTTTGTCTCATGAAGACATTCAAAATATGCCATCTCCGGCGCATAGCCTGCTTCTACGAGAGTTTCATACCCGGCTGTTATCAGTGAAGTAAGACCACCGCATAATACAACCTGTTCTCCAAAGAGGTCGGTTTCAGTCTCTTCACTGAAAGTGGTCTCGATAATGCCAGCCCTGCCGCCGCCTACGGAAGATGCATATGCAAGGGCTATCGCCTTGGTCTTCTTTGAAGGGTCCTGATGAACAGCGACGAGACAGGGCACCCCGCTTCCTTTTACATACTCAGACCGTACCAGATGTCCCGGGCCCTTGGGTGCTACCATGAACACGTTAATATCGGATGATGGTACGATCTGGTTGAAATGTATATTAAAGCCATGGGCAAAACCAAGGTATGCGCCTTTTTTCAGATGAGGCGCGATTTCAGTCCTGTATGTATCACCCTGGTCTTCATCAGGGAGAAGGACCATTATTACATCAGCCTTTTTCGCAGCTTCAGAAGGGATAAATGTATTAAAACCTGCCTTTTTTGCCTTGTCAAAACTCCCTCCCTTTCTTACGCCAACAATGACATTAACGCCGCTTTCCTTTAAATTGTTGGCATGGGCATGGCCCTGACTCCCATATCCCATGATGCATACAGTCCTGTTCTTTAACGTCCCCTTTTTAACGTCCTTATCATAATATATTTTCATTACATCCTCCCGTGTTTTTAAAGAAAGTAGTTAATAGCTGGTAGATAATAGCAGGGAAAAATAAAGGCAGCCGCCTTTAACTACTATCTGCCGACTACTGACTACAGTTGTTATTTATTTCTTTTTTAGTCCTTCACGTGCGATTGCGACTTTACCGGTTCTCACAAACTCTTTAATTCCATAGGGTTTGATAAGTTCTATAAAAGCGGCAATTTTTTTCTCATCTCCGGTGATTTCGACCGTAAACGTCTGTGTTCCTGAATCAATAATTCTGCCTCTGAAAATCTCAGCGATCTTGAGAAACTCTGCCTTGTCCGTTTTCCTGGGGGAGACCTTAATGAGCACCAGTTCCCTCTCAACATGGTCAATCTCCATGAAATCCACAACCTTGATAATGTCTATCAGCTTGTTCAGCTGTTTTGTAATTTGCTCAACGATCCTGTCATCACCACTTGTTATAATTGTCATAAGAGATACTGCAGGATCTATGGTCTCACCGACTGAAAGACTTTCAATATTGAACCCTCTGCCGCTGAAGAGTCCCGAGACCCTTGAGAGTACACCGAATTTATTTTCAACAAGTACTGATATCGTATGTTTCATAATTCTCCTCTTTAAAAAAAGTAGTCAGCAGATTGTAGTCAGTAGTCAGGAAGAAAAATGACCTGCATTCATTATAACTCCTGACTCCTATCGATTGACTTACTTAACTGTCCTCAACTTCTTTTCAGGCTTTTTCTTTTCCTCATCAAAAATCATCTCATCAATGGCTGCACCGGCAGGGACCATGGGATACACTTTTGATTTCCAGTCAACGACGAAGTCCATCATAACCGGTTTGTCCTTGACTTTCAGAGATTCTTTTAAAACAGGTACCACTTCATCAGGAGTTGTTGCCCGCAGACCAACAGCTCCGTATGCTTCTGCAAGCTTAACAAAGTCCGGTGTTACGTCAAGGTCAGTGTGGGCGTAGCGTTCATTGAAGAACAGCTCCTGCCACTGCCGTACCATTCCCAGAAATCTGTTATTCAGTATGGCTATTTTGACAGGCAGCTTATTGATAACAGCGGTTGCCAGTTCCTGTATATTCATCTGGATGCTGCCGTCACCTGCTATATCAAACACGGTTTCATCGGGACATGCCATCTGGGCCCCGATTGCGGCAGGGAATCCATACCCCATTGTACCCAGACCACCTGAAGAAAGCCATGTTCGCGGTTTGTCATATTTATAATACTGGGCAGCCCACATCTGGTTCTGTCCAACTTCGGTGCAGATGATCGCCTTGCCCTTTGTGACCTCATAGATCTTTTCTACAACAAATTCAGGCTTGATTATTTTCTTGTCAAACCGGTACTCAAGGGGTCTTTCTTTTTTCCACCTGTCTATCTGTTTCAGCCATGAACTTCTTACAGCGCCCCACTGTTCCTTATGTTTTTTCATTTCGGCGAGCAGGTCCGTCAGTACATTTCGTACATCTCCTACAACAGGCAGGTCCACATCAACATTTTTTCTGATCGATGTGGGATCAATATCAATATGAATGACTTTGGCATCAGGTGCAAATGACTCAGTCCTGCCTGTAACACGGTCATCAAACCTGACACCTATTCCTATTATCAGGTCTGACCCCTGAATCGCCCTGTTTGCATAATACGTGCCGTGCATGCCGAGCATTCCCATGGATAACTTGTGAGTTCCCGGAAACCCTCCCAGTCCCATCATGGTCATGGTAACAGGTATTTTTGCTTTTTCTGCAAGTTCCTTCAGTTCCTTGGAAGCACCGGAGAGAATTACTCCTCCTCCGGCCATGATGACCGGCTTTTTTGCCTTTGATATCATCTGGATGGACTGTTTTATCATCCACCTGTTGCCGTGATATGTTGGATTGTAACTTCTTATGTTTACATGTTTCGGCCATACGAACTCAGCCATCCCCGTAGTCACATCCTTGGGAAGATCGATGAGTACCGGCCCCGGTCTTCCGGTCGAAGCGATATGAAAGGCTTCCCTGATGGTTTTGGCCAGGTCTTTCACATCTTTTACCAGATAGTTGTGCTTTGTACACGGTCTTGTGATACCAACGATATCAGCTTCCTGGAAGGCATCATTACCAATGAGCATTGTCGGCACCTGTCCGGAGAAAACAACCAGGGGGATCGAGTCCATGTATGCAGTAGCGATGCCGGTAACAGTGTTTGTTGCGCCCGGACCGGACGTTACGATTGCAACACCAACCTTGCCGCTTGCCCTTGCATAACCGTCAGCAGCATGAACTGCTGCCTGCTCATGCCGGGTGAGGGTAAGTTCCATACTTTTTTCATCATACAGGTGGTCAAATATGTTAAGAACAACACCGCCGGGATATCCATAAATATGCTTGATACCCTCTTTTTTCAGACATTCTATTAATATCTTTGAACCGTTTATCTTCATGTTTACTCCATGTTGTTTAACTTTTCATAATCGCGCCGGTGCTTGCAGACGTTACTGCAGATGCATAGCGTGCAAGCCAGCCTTTGGTTATTTTAGGCTTTACCGGCTTGTGTGTTTTCAGTCTATCTTCAACTTCTATTTTGCTTAAAAGAAGATCGAGTTTCCTTTTTTTAATATCAATGCTGATCACATCTCCGTCTTGCACAATGGCAATTGGACCGCCCTCCATTGCTTCAGGTGAAACATGACCGACACAGGGGCCTCTGGTGCCGCCGGAAAAACGGCCGTCTGTGATCAGGGCGACAGAGTTTGCCAGTCCCATACCTGCAATGGCAGATGTGGGGCTGAGCATTTCTCTCATTCCCGGCCCTCCTTTGGGCCCTTCATACCGAATGATTACGACATCGCCGGATGTAATCTCACCTGAAAGAATAGCCTTCATTCCCGCTTCTTCCGAGTTGAAGACCTTTGCTTTTCCCCGAAATTTCAACATGTTTTTACTCACCGCAGTCTGTTTTATCACTGCACCGTCCGGCGCAAGGCTGCCCCGAAGGACAGCAATGCCGCCTTCTTTCCTGTGGGCTTTATTCAATGGGCGGATAACCTCAGGGTCTGCAATCAGTGCTTTACCGGCAATATCATGAATTTTCATGCCAGAGACGGTAAGACTGTTGTTTAAATCTGATGTAAATCTCTTTAATACTGCCGGTATTCCTCCGGCAAACTCCAGATCTTCAAGGTAGTGCCTGCCTCCCGGAAGCATGTCCGCAATGTGAGGGGTCTTGCTGCTGATCGTATCGAACAGATCAAGAGGCAGATCCACTCCGGCATCATGTGCAATTGCCGGAATATGAAGCACAGTGTTTGTTGAACCTCCAAGTGCCATGTCAATGCGTATCGCATTTTCAAAAGCCTTAAGGCTCATGATCTTCCGGGGAGTAACATTATTCTTGACAAGTTCAACGACTCTGCTTCCGCTTTCAAAGGCTATTCTGCGTTTTTTTGAAGACACCGCCATTGACGTGGCACACCCGGGCAGACTCATTCCAAGGGATTCGGTAACACATGCCATGGTATTCGCAGTATACATTCCCTGACATGATCCTGGTCCGGGGCAGGCGCACATCTCAAGTTCGGAGATTTCAGACTGTGAGAGAAGTCCTTTTTTATATTTGCCTACGGCCTCAAATGTGTCATTCACCAGCGACAGGCGTTTGCCTTTTAATTTACCTGAGTACATAGGTCCTGCAGTCACAACGATTGACGGCACATTCACCCGTGCAGCAGCCATGAGCATGCCCGGAGTAATCTTGTCGCAGTTTGTCAATAAAAGCAGGCCGTCAAGCTGGTGCGCTTCAGCTATGGTTTCCACCATGTCCGCAATCAGTTCTCTGGACGGGAGACTGTAATGCATTCCCCTGTGTCCCATAGCTATTCCGTCGCAGATACCCGGAATTCCGAAGAAAAAAGGGTATCCCCCGCCTGCGTGAATTCCCTTTTCAATGAATCGCTCGAGGTCTCTCATCCCGGTATGACCGGGTATTATGTCAGTAAAACTTGTCGCAACCCCGATAAAGGGTTTGTTCATTTCTGATTTAGGTATTCCTGTTGCATATAAAAGAGCGCGATGAGGAGTCCTTTCAATACCTTTCTTTATTGCATTGCTTTTCATAATTTCAGGTTGGTGAACCAGGGCAGGAGATTTACCCTGTACTCTATTTTTTATATTCTCTGATAAGCTGGGCTAATTTATCTTTATAATGAAGTTTCTTCTTCTGCAACTTCTTTTTTTCTATCTCTTCCTCAGATGAGAGATATTTCTTCTTGCTCATCTCTTCGAGGTACTGATCCAGTTTTCTGTGTTCTTCCTCGATTTTTCTGTATTCCTCATTTTCATTGCGTAAAATATCAATTACTTCGGCTTCTTTCATATGGGATCCTCCCCTTAATATAGTAAACTGAAAAATTACCATATTTTAAGGAAAATTACAAGGTCATCTCTTTGACAAATCCCCATATAATTCACTAACATAAAAAAGGAACATAACCCGGTGAAGCAGGAATAAAAGACATACCTGCGCTTCTTTATTTTCCGACTTTTCTTGAATAAACTCGTGGTAGCATTTGATTCTTAACCGTTTTTATGGAGGAAGCAATAATTTGAAAACAGCTTTGACTGACACGCATTGTCATCTTGACTTGGAGGTGTTTGACAGTGACAGGGAGGATGTCATAAAGAGGGCAAAGAAATCTGACGTGCAGTACATCATAAATGCGGGATCAGACAGGCAGGGGAATATAAGGGGGCTTGAACTGTCCGAAGAATACAAAAATGTATATGCTGCTGTTGGAATTCACCCCCATGATGCGAAAACTTTTGATGATTCTTTATTCAGAGAAGTTAAAAAATGGGTGAAGCTACCAAAAGTTGTTGCTGTTGGAGAAATCGGACTTGACTATCACTATCTTCACTCTCCAAAAGGGGTCCAGATCGAGGCATTCAGACGTCAGATTGCTCTTGCAAATAATTTCGGTCTACCCATCATGGTGCACAGCAGGGAAGCAAAGAAGGACACCCTTAGGATACTGCAGGAAGAAGTAACTGATATCTCGGGTGTACTCCACTGTTTTTCAGGTGATATCGACATGGCCAAGAAGGCAATGGAGCTTGGTTTCTATATTTCCATTGCAGGACCGGTGACGTTTAAAAAGGCTGCGGAACTCAGAGAAGTTGTCAAGTTTGTACCTGATGAATTTCTGCTGATAGAAACAGACGCCCCGTATCTCAGTCCTGTTCCGATGCGCGGCAAGAGAAACGAGCCATCGTATTTAAAACACACTGCATGGGTGATCGCCGACCTGAGGGGAATAAGCGTTGAGGACCTTGCAAGGATCACAACACTGAATGCAATGAAGCTGTTTAAACTGGAAGACGCTAAGGAAACCGGCGAGATAGCATATAAGATAAGGGATTCACTTTATCTCAATGTGACGAACAGGTGCACCAATAAGTGCAGATTTTGTGTCAGGTTTCGAACCAGTTATGTAAAAGGTCATAATCTCAGAATTGAGAAAGAGCCCACTGCATTGCAGTTAATTAAGGCTATTAAAGACCCCGGGATGTACAGGGAAGTCGTGTTCTGCGGCATTGGCGAACCAATGCTCAGGCTTGATGTGGTTAAGAAAGTATCAAAATGGATCAAGGAAAACGGAGGGCAGGTGAGAATCAATACCAACGGGCATGGAAACCTGATACACGGAAAAAACATTCTTCCGGAGCTGAAGGGACTGGTAGACAGGTTTTCAATAAGTCTGGACGCAGAAAATGAAAAAAAATACAATGCTGTCTGTAAACCAAAGCTGGAGAACGCCTTTAATGGGATGATTGATTTTATTAAAGAAGCCAAAAAGACTGTGCCTGAAGTGAAACTGACTGTAGTAAAAGTTCCCGAGATTGACGTTGATGCCTGTAAGGCTCTTGCTGAAAAACTTGGGGTTCAGTTAAGAATAAGAAAGTTTAATGTAGTAGGGTGAATAACCGCTTGAACCGTTCAAGCTGTTGAAACGGTTAATATTCAATCTTCTTCAGAAACAGTCCGCATGCCGGGGCAGTAGGTCCGGCCTTATCTCTATCCCTGAGTTCAAGAATTTCTGTTATTTCATTGGGCGTTAACCTTCCTTTCCCTGCTTCAACAAGGGTCCCGACAACATTTCGTGCCATGTGCCTGAGAAAGGAATTGGCCGTGATGCTGATTTTTATCAGCGGCACATCCAGAGTAAATCCCATAAACACAACAGATTCTGATTCGACAACATCCAGTGACATAATTTCTCTCAAAGGATGTCTGGCACTGCATCCGGAGGCCTGAAAGCATGAGAAGTCATGCTTTCCTTTCAGGCGGCTAGCAGCTTCTCTCATGGAAGCAGGATCAAGTTGCCATGACAACTGCCAGGAATATCTCCGGAGAAATAATGAATAAGGACCCGGACGGGAGATAAGATAAGTGTATGTTTTGTTTTTTGCATCATATCGGGGATGAAAATTTTCATGGATATCTTCAGCATGAATGATCCGTATGTCCACAGGAAGTTGAGCATTGAGAGCATTTTTGATTATGTCAGGCTCCAGCCGTGATGACGTTTTAATGAGGGCCACCTGGTCAAATGCATGGACCCCGGCATCAGTCCTGCCAGCACCTGTTACTCGGAGGGTCTCCCCGGTGACAGAATGTACTGCTTTTTCAAGCAGTCCCTGGATGGTCGCTGCATTTTTTTGAACCTGCCATCCGGAATAATCAGTGCCATCATACTGGATGGTTAGCCTGATATTTCTCATGAATTATTATAAAGTTACGTGTTTTCATCGATCTTTCATAAAGATCTTATTGAGTTTAAGATCTTGAAAGAATTATACTATACTTTAACTTACAATTTTTCTTTTCATTAAGGAGGCAACACATGATAAGCAGACT
>CP070632.1:2917791-2932151 GCA_020356065.1 Nitrospiraceae bacterium | reverse complement strand
CATTGGAACCATGGCTGAATGCCATAAAACTCGCTGATACAATCTGCAGTCGACCAAAATGCTTGTTTATCGCCCCGGGAGAAACATTACAGAAAAACCGCATGAGCAGCTTCATAAACATGTATCCAAAGAATATCCCGAAGATGGGAGATGTCAAAAGAGCTATAAATATTTTTGTCAAACCCGCAAGATTAAGCTGATCAAAGCCGCCAAGGTGAGCAACTCCCGCACCCATGACACCTCCAATAATAGCGTGTGACGCACTGACAGGCAAGCCAAATACAGTCATGGCACCATTCCACAAAAATCCCGCAAATAAAGCAGCAGCCACAACAGTCTGGGTGATATCAGCGGGATTTACGATACCCTTGCCTATGGTTTTGGCAACGGCAGTTGAGAAAAAGGCCCCGGCAACATTCATTGTAGCAGCGAGCAACACAGCCTGTATTGGGGTAAGCACACGTGTAGACACAACCGTAGCAATGGCATTGGCAGAATCGTTCCAGCCATTGCTGATCTCAAAAATGAGTGCAATGGTAACAACGAGGATTATTATTGTCTCAGGCATGCTTGAGTACAATGCCCTCGAGAATGTCTGCTACGTCTTCGCAGGTGTCGTTCGCTTCCTCAAGATGCTCAAAAACATCTTTCCATTTAATCACCAGGATAGGATCCAGCACATTATCGAACAGCTTTACCAGCGCCTCCCTGTATATTCTGTCACTGCGGTTTTCCAGCCGGTTTATTTCAATACAGTACTCCTGAATATAGGCATACTTTTTGTCCTTCAGCGATCCTATCGCCTTTGTGATGTATTCAGTTGTTTCCCTGAGGGTCTGTGCTAGCTCAACAGCTTCGGGCAGCGGATTTGTCAATTTGAATAACATGGCCCTGTCAGAACATGCCCAGATGAGATCCAGCACATCATCGAGCCGGTTAACAAGGGAATGTATGTCCTCTCTGTCCACAGGGGTCAGAAACGTCTTGTTCAGGCTGCGCATGACTTCATGGGTGAGCATATCTCCCTCCTGCTCAGCTTCATAAATCTCTTTGGTCTTGATTTCAGCAAGACTCATGTCTTCCATCATTTCAACGAGAAGGATTGCGGCTTTATTTACGTTGAGGGATACTTTTTCGAAAATACTGAAAAAATCGGTCTCTTTTGGCAGGAATTTCCTGATCATTTATGCCTCTTCTTATTATTAAATTATTGGCTAAAAGGATACTAAAGTATTCAACTTAAGTCAATTGAATATTGATTTCATGATTGTGGGAAAAATGATCCCTTCGTAAGGCGCGGTTAAGATAAACAAAATACTTCTTAAATCTGATCAGGCTCGAGATGCCTTATTATTTTACCGCCTACAAGATAAATAACATCTTCGGCAATATTTGTGGCATGGTCTGCTATCCGTTCCAGATATTTTGACACATACGATATCTTCACAGCCCTTGTAATCGTTGTTGGATCACTGGTCATAATTCCCATAAGTTCTTTCCATATCTTTTCGTTCAGGTCGTCAATTTCATCGTCAGTCATGATAACTTCCTTTGCCATCGCGAGATTTCCATTAATAAATGAATCTATGGAGTCTCGCACCATTCGTTGAGAAATTCGGGACATTCTCGGAATATCGATATAAGGTTTCAGAAGTGGTTCCTTATTAAGTTCCAGTGCCCGTTCCGCGATATTCACTGCATTGTCAGCGATTCTCTCCAGATCGGTCGTAATCTTCATTGCGGTGGTAATAAAACGCAGGTCCCTTGCCATGGGCTGGGTGAGAGCTAGAATACGAATACACTCTTCATCCACCAGAACATCATGCTCGTTAATTATATGATCACCATCAATGACCTTCCGGGCCAGTTCATCATCTCTCTCAACCAGTGCATTCACAGCATCCTTTATCGTGGTTTCCACATAAATCGACATCTTGACCACAAGCTCTTTAAGATGTTCAAGTTCCCTTGCAATGCTCATTATCCGTCATCACCTCCCCGCATCTTTTACCCAATATAATATAGTGTTCCGTATATTTAGTCATTCTGTCGGTGCAAATTATCCATACCGTCCGGTAATGTAGTCCTGGGTCAACTTGTGTTCGGGATTAATAAATATCTTATTGGTGTTCCCGACCTCGATGAGACTTCCCAGGTGAAAAAATGCCGTTCGCTGAGAGACCCGGGCAGCCTGCTGCATCGAATGGGTAACAATAATAATCGTATAGTTCTGCCTGAGTTCATCAATCAGCTCTTCTATCTTGCCAGTTGCAATCGGGTCAAGTGCTGAACATGGTTCGTCCATCAATATGAGTTCTGGCTGGACAGAAATGGCCCGGGCTATACATAAGCGCTGCTGCTGCCCTCCTGAAAGACTTGTTCCGGGGTGGTTGAGCTGATCCTTGACCTCTTCAAAGAGCCCTGCCTTTTCAAGGCTTTCAATCACTATATCATCCAGCTCAGCCCTGTTTTTCGCAAGACCGTGAATACTTGGGCCATAGGCAACATTCTGATATATGGACTTGGGAAAGGGATTGGGTTTCTGAAAAACCATACCGATACGTGCCCTCAGAAGAACAGGGTCTACTTTTTTATCATACACATTTTCATTGTCTATAATAATTTCTCCGGTGACTGTGCAGCACTTGATCGTGTCATTCATTCGGTTAAAGCACCGGAGAAATGTGGACTTGCCGCATCCCGACGGACCGATAAAGGCGGTTACTTCCTTGTCAGCAATATCCACGCTCAGGTCTTTAATAGCCTGTTTCGTCCCATAGAAAACGTTTACATTCCTGCAGGAGATTTTTACGTTCTTTTGAAGCGTGGGCGTTCCGACTGTTTTAAAGGAATCTTCTCCGTCCCTTATCATAATGGCTTTACCATCTTTTCTCGAACTTATTCCGTAATACCACGGCTGCCGCGTTCATTAACAGGAGAAAAGCAAGCAGCATAATGATTGCAGCTGATGTCCTCTCTACAAAGGCCCTCTCCGGGCTGTCTGCCCAGAGATATATCTGAACGGGCAGCACCGTTGCTATATCAAATATGCCTGTCGGTATATCAACGATAAATGCTACCATCCCTATCATTAGTAATGGCGCTGTCTCACCAAGTGCTCTTGCCATCCCGATAATCGTGCCGGTAAGCATACCGGGCATTGCTAACGGCAATACATGATGGGTAACAGCCTGCATTTTTGAGGCCCCGACACCGAGAGCTCCCTCTCGTATCGAGGGCGGTACAGATTTTAACGATGCCCTTGATGCAATAATTATCGTCGGCAGCGTCATGAGAGACAGTACAAGTCCGCCCACCATAGGTGCAGACCGGGGGAGTCCAAAAAAATTAAGAAACACGGCCAGCCCGAGCAGACCAAACACAATGGACGGCACGGCTGCGAGATTATTAATATTCACCTCAATAATATCAGTCCACATATTCTGCGGTGCAAACTCTTCCAGATACACTGCCGTTGCAACCCCAAGAGGGAAAGAGAGAAGGAGGGTCACCATCATTGTATAGAGGGATCCCACAACAGCTCCCCATATACCGGCCAGTTCAGGTTCGCGGGAATCCCCGCTGGTAAACAGCGCCCTGTTAAACCGCTTCTCAAGCGCTCCCCTGTCTTTCAGGCTATGTATCCATTCGAGTTTATATGGTTTGATCCGGCCTGATACCCCGCTCTCAACCTTAATATGTCCTTTCATCAGCATATCAACATCATCATCAGTAGGCACCCAGATTGTCTGCGTAGTCCCTATTATTGACGGATCGGACAGTACCATTTTCCTAAGCTGAAATGCTGCCCCGGAACTTGCCAGGGAATAGAGGTCCCGTTTCTGGCGCCTGTCTTTTACATCAGGGAACATCTGCCTGAGACTTTTTTTGACAATGCCTCCATAATCACCCTTTGAATGGACATCCTTGGCACCCGTATTTTCAGGATCAATCATCTCAGTATCAAAGGTTATGTCAAGCCTGACAAATGTCTGTTCAAATGCCGTGTAGCCTTTTCCGGTAATTGATACAAACAATATGGCCAGCATGGCAAGGGCTGTCAGAATGGCAACCATACCAAAAAATCTGAAGACCCGTTCTTTGAAATACCGCTTCTTAAGACCGGCCTTGATCAGATTCAGTCTTGCATTGGACTCTTTAGTCTGCAGACCCGTCCTATTCATACTGCTCCCTGTATTTTCTTACTACATACAACGCCACAATGTTGAGTATAAGGGTCATAACAAACAGCACAAGACCAAGAGCAAAGGCTGCGAGGGTTTTCGGGCTGTCAAACTCCTGGTCACCTATGAGCAGCGTAACGATTTGAACAGTAAAAGTGGTCACTGCCTGCAGCGGATTCGCAGTCAGATTAGCGGTCAGTCCTGCTGCCATGACCACAATCATGGTTTCACCAACTGCACGGGAAACCCCCAGCAATATACTGCCAACGATTCCGGGTAATGCCGCAGGCAATACAACCCTGATAATTGTTTCCGATTGTGTGGCGCCTACCCCAAGTGACGCATCTCTGAGGCTCTGGGGGACTGCATTAATCACGTCATCCGATAAAGATGATACAAAGGGGATTATCATGATGCCCATCACCATGCCTGCAGCAAGCGCGCTCTCTGAAGAAATATCAAGTCCCACATTACCGCCAAGGTCCTTGATAAACGGGGCAACTGTCAGGGCAGCAAAGAAACCGTATACGACTGTCGGTATGCCGGCAAGTATCTCCAGAACAGGTTTTACAACCGTTCTTACCTTGTCAGCAGCATACTCGGACATGTAAATTGCCGACATGAGCCCCACAGGCACTGCAACGAGCATGGCTATGGCTGAAATCATCAGCGTTCCTGTCAGAAGGGGAATCATTCCAAAAGAGCCTGCCGCTCCCACCTGGTCAGCACGTATCGCCATCTGAGGGCTCCAGTGTAAACCAAAGATAAAGTCAGTAAAGGCCACCTGCTGAAAGAATCGGATGGCCTCAAACAGTACGGACAGAACAATACCGATAGTTGTAAAGATAGCAATAGTGGAGCAGAGAATCATAAGGGCCTGAATCGTCTTTTCCACATTTACGCGCGCTCGCATATTCGGTTTTATATGCTTCATACTGAGGGACAGGCATGTTGTGCATACAGACACAACCAACACCCCAAGGGCGAGAACACCTGTAAACTTGAGCCGGTTAACGTGTTCTGCCGCAGAAAGCAGGTATATATCACGCTTCTCACTAACGGCAATCCCATCCGCAATATTTCTGATATCGTTCATTATGAGAGATAGCTGTTCTTTTGGCAGAGACTGGATGTCAGGCGGAAGTCCGGATGCGACGAGAGACATGATTACAGAAGATTCAAAGACCATCCAGAGGCTGAAAATGGCCAAAGCAGGTAATCCGCACCAGAGAGCTACAAACATCCCATAGTATCCAGGCATTGAGTTAAGCTTCCTGATCTCTCCGTCAACAGTTTTAATAGAGCGGCTCCTGCCTATATAAAAACCAAACGCGGAGAGTCCAATTACTGCTATAAAAACTGCCATATGGTTCATGTTCGATACCTATTATAATTAATCGTCATAGAAATACCAGCCACCGGGAACACAGATGGCTGGCATGAGAGAAATATTGTTATGCTTGTGCTTTTCACATAGACAGATTTTTTAAGCTTGCGCCATCTTCCAAAAATTTCTTTTTCTCTTCTTCCAGCATGGGTATCAGACCTTTATCAACCAGATAGCCCTCTTCTCCCCATGCCTTTTCGCTGGTAAATTCCGAAAGGAATTCTTTCATGCCCGGTATCATCCCGACATGCGCCTTTTTCACGTAGAAATACAGGGGCCTTGAGACAGGATACTTGCCGTCAGCAATATTTTCAAAGGTCGGCTCTACACCATCAACGATACTGCCCTGCACCCTGTCTGCATTCTGGTCAAGGAAGGAAAAACCAAACACGCCAAATGCATCTGGATTAGCCTCGAGTTTTCGTACAATCAAAACATCGTTTTCACCGGCCTCCACATATGCTCCGTCTTCACGTACCGCATGGCATATGGCCTTGTAATTCTTACTGTCCTTCTTCTTCATAGTCCTAATCCACTCAAATTCCTTACACCCGCCTTCCAGGCCCAGCTCAGCAAATGCATCTCTTGTCCCTGATGTTGGGGGCGGTCCGAGAACCTCAATCTTTATATCCGGCAATGATGTATTAACGTCTTTCCATGTTTTATTGGGATTTGGGACAAGTTCACCTTCTTTCCCCATAGGGATATCCTTGGCAAGGGCCAGAAACAGGTCTTTACGGCTTACCTTCATTATATCTGCTTTCCTGGAGTTGGCAATAACAATCCCGTCATAACCGATCTTAATCTCGGTAATGTCCGTAACCCCGTTTTTTGCGCAATTTTCCACTTCTGATTTTTTTATGCGTCGTGACGCATTGGTTATGTCCGGATGCTCAATGCCAATGCCTGAACAAAAAAGCTTGAGACCTCCTCCCGAACCGGTTGACTCGATTTTTGGTGTTTTAAAATTTGTTGTTTTTCCGAACTGTTCTGCTACAACCGTTGCAAAGGGATACACTGTCGAAGATCCTACAATGCTGATGTAGTCACGCCCGGCAGCGCTCAGAGATGCCGTGAGTGCAGGCACTAAAAATGTCACAGCAGCAATTACAGCTACGGCCGCTGTTGCAATGTTTTTTTTCATATTTTAAGTCCTCCTGTTAAGGTGTAAATGTTTATTTGCCGGTAAAGGCTATCAGCGCTCTGTGTTTCACAATAAATATCTGCTACTGAGAGTATTATACACAGACCAATGTTACAGGAACGTTACAAAACCGTTACGTATACATGAACTTTTTAAAAAAGATTTCTTTAATTTCAGGGGACTTAGCTCGAACGACCAGCCAACAGCATTAAAAGATACGGAAAGAAGCCTCTGGATAAAGAAAAGAATTTGACATATACAACATGTAACACTACCATTGACTGTGTGGAGAGAACGTTTATAAAAGTTGCTGCTGCAATTATAGAAAAAGATGAGAAAATTCTCATTGCCAGACGACAGAAAGATGATCCCCTGAAAGACAAATGGGAGTTTCCTGGAGGTAAAATTCAGGAGGGAGAAACTCCTGAACAGTGCCTTAAGCGTGAAATCCGTGAAGAACTGGACATCGAAATAGCAGTCGGCGACCTCCTGTACTCAACTAAATATAAATACAGACACATCGCTGTAGAACTGTTTTTTTACAGAACAGTTTATTGTGAAGGAGAAGTAAAACTGATCGAGCACCGTGATATCCGGTGGGTGGAAAAAAGAAACCTTCGAAACTATGATGTTCCGGAAGCAAATGTTCCAGTCCTGGAGATCCTTGAAAGAGGTAACTGATCGGTCAATTAAAGACGAGTGTTGTGCAGGGATAATCCCGAAGCGGATCTCCTCTGCAGTCGCTCCGACTTGAAATACCCCTGCGCATCATGCAAAAAATATTTTAACGGTTGTCCCCTGTCCTGCCACACTGTCTATTTTCATTTTCCATCCGTGTGCCTTAACAATATGCTTAACGATGGCAAGTCCCAAGCCTGTACCGCCAAGCTCCCGGGACCGCGAGGTATCAACCCTGAAGAACCGTTCCCCCAGCCGGGGAATATACTTTTCAGGAATGCCTATTCCCTGGTCTTTAACATAAAGGTATCGTGAGCTTTCATCTATAACGACTCCAATGTCGATCTCCCCGGAATCTGAAAATTTAATCGAATTATCAATGAGATTTAGCAATACCTGTTCCACTTTATCCAAATCTGCCTTAATCATCATGTTATCGTTGACAGATTTTGTGAGTGAAAGCCTCTTCTCTGCAGCCTTTACAACCATGGTTTCCATCGCTTTATCAACGAGAAGAGAAAGGTCAAACTCTGTCCTGTTCATGGTTTCATCTCCCATTTCAATATTTGAAAGAACAAGAAGGTCATTCACCAGTCTGTTTAAACGATCGGACTGGTCCTTGATAGTGTTCAGAAACTTATAGGCATTCTCACTGTCCTCAAGCGCCCCGTCAAGAAGGGTCTCTGCAAATCCCTTAATTGCGGTAACCGGCGTCTTTAACTCGTGTGAGGCATTGGCCACAAAATCTTTTCTTATCTGTTCAAGTTTCTTAAGATGTGTAATGTCACTGAAAATAGCAATTACACCTGACAGGTCTCCGACAGTATATGCAAGTGGAGAAAGTTTTACAAAAAGATATTTCTCTTCAGGCACATCAAGTGTGATTTCAGCAGTAGCCGGAGCACGGGATTTTTTGACCATTTCAATGAGAGAAAAGAATTCCGGATTCCTGATAACTTCAATAAATGGTTTTCCATAAAGCTGGGGCAGTCCGAAAAGCTGCAGAGCGGCCTTGTTGGCAAGTTTAATAATTCCCGTTTTATTTATCAGAAGCAGGGCATTCGGAATACTTTTCAATATAACGTCAAGCCGGCTTGATTCCTTTTTGACCCTATCCATATTGTCCTTAAGTTCAGCCGACATATGGTTAAGGTTGTTCGCCAGCTCAGTGAACTCCCCTGCATCATTGAGATACAGTTTCTGTCTGAAAATACCGTGTGCCAAAGCGCCGGAATAATCAATAATCTGGTCCATATACCTTCTGATTCTGTTTGTTTTCCAGGTCATGACAATGCCTGAAGCAAGGAACAGGACTATCACAACAAGGATTATTTCAAGTCTTAAGATATTTATGGATTTAGTAATCTGATCAACCGGAACCGCAAGTCTGACATATCCCATTTTATTGTTGTCCTTATAAATTGACTTTGCCACATAAAGCAGCTCCCGATCCTGGGTACTGCTGCGGCGAAGAGACCATCCCCTGCCTTTCAGACCCGCATCTTCTACCTCTGGTCTGTTTAAGTGATTGTCCATTGATTCAGGTGGGTTATCAGAATCGCCAAGGACATTGCCCCTCGCATTAATAATGGTCACTCGTGCGCCGGTAATTCCTTTGAGAGTTGAACTGATTTTTATTGCCTGTGATGATGAATGAAAGGATATGTTATCTGCCAGCAGATCGCTCTGAACAAGAAGGCTTCGCCTGAGCTCATTTATATAATTGGACCTTATAACACTGGTCACATAAAGCTCTATAAACAGGGCAGAGCCAATAAGCACGATAAAATAAAGAAGAAATGTGCGTTTGAAGAACCGTCGTTTCATAAGTCACCATCAACATAATAACCTATTCCCCTTCTGGTTTTCACATATTTCGGGCTGGAAGGTTCATCTTCAATCTGTGACCGCAGCCTTCTGATATGCACATCTACTGTTCTGGGTTCAACAAATGCCTGGTCCTTCCATACTGCATCCAGCAACATGTCCCTGCTGAACACCCGTCCTTTTCTTTCGACCAGATGGAGCAGCAGATTGAATTCCGTTGCGCTCAAATTTATGGGCCTGTCTTTTTTGGTTACCACATACGTTCCGGAATTTATCACAAGATCACCAATTTCCATTATTTTCTCTTCTGGCGGTTTTTCCCGGGTTCGTCTCAATACAGCCTTGACCCTTGCTGTAAATTCCCTTGGACTGAACGGTTTCGTAATATAGTCATCAGCGCCCATCTCAAGGCCGAGGACCTTGTCTATTTCTTCACTCTTTGCTGTCAGCATAATGACAGGGATACCAGCTGTTTCATCCGAATGCTTAAGCATCTTGCAGAATTCCATGCCTTGAATACCTGGAAGCATGAGATCTAAGATAATCAAATCGAAATTATGTTTTTTTACCTGCTTCAATGCGTCTTCCCCGTTCAGATAGGTTTCAACTTCAAAACCTTCCTTCCTGAGATTGTAGGAGACAAGATCCAGGATGTCCTGTTCATCATCGATGGCGAGTATCTTTGCTTTCATTATATGGAATTCATATTGAGAATAATAATAAGTGAAGCATATGCAATGTTAAATTAATGTTACAATTGTCTGTTTGTTCCATGAATGGTTAATTGCATGACCCTGTCTCAACGCGTGCTGCCGGACAACAGAGCCCCTGCCTGCCGGTCAAGCAGATATATGAGCTTACCTTGCCTGGGTTTGACTGATGAAGCCGGCAACGTGCTGTCTTCATTCTCCAGTACATCCTTTACCACTTCTGCCTTTTTACTTCCTGTTATAAAGAACAAGATGTTTCGGGCATTATTGATGACCGGAAACGTAATGGATACTCTATCATGCATTGATCCATCCGGAGGAGTTACTGACACAGCCAAACGGTCATCAACGGTTAATGCAGAGGAACCTGGAAAGAGAGAGGCTGTATGTCCGTCATAACCAAGTCCGAGCAGGATCAGATCAAATTCGGGAAGAGCTCCGGAAGATAATTTAAAAAAAGAAACAATATCACTTTCATATGAATGGGCTGCTTCATCTGCTCGCCCTTTTTCTGTTGTAACAGAGTGAATGTTCTTTTCAGGGATATCGACATTGCCCAGCAGTGTCTCATGCATCATCCGAACATTGCTGTCTCTGTGATCAAAAGGGACAAATCGTTCATCAACGATGAAAATATGTGTCTTATTCCAGTTCAGGTTTATGCCGGAAAGTTTTTTATAAAAATACACAGGCGTGCTTCCGCCTGAAAGGGCCACGGTAAACAGACCCCTTTTTTCAATCGCATCTTCAGACATATCACTCCATTTCCCGATAGCATAATCCACCAGTTGATCAGGATATTCAAAAACACGTATCTTTCTATTTTTCATTAACGTATTATAGGGGTATTCGGTCACGTTTTCCATATAATGACACCACCCAACGGGAAGGGAATGATTGAATTTTTAGGAGATTATATGATATAACATTATACTCTTTGCTCTTGCTATGAAGACAAGGGCTTGTCTTTTCATGAAGAAAAGCACTAATCCAGAAGGAGGCAAGATGAATTATTACGAAAAAGTGATGATTCTCGATGCTAATATCGATGACAATGCTGTCAACGAAACGATCGAGAGAGTCAAGAATGTCATAGTATCCAAAGGCGGCGAGATTTTTAAAACAGATAACTGGGGTCGCCGCAAACTGGCTTATGAGCTGAACAAACACCAGAAGGGTAACTATGTTCTGCTCTTCTTTAAATCCCCCCCCGAAACAATCCTGGAACTGGAAAAATTAGGCAAGGTTGTTGATTCCATCATCAAGTTCATGGTGGTGAGGCTTACCAAGAAAAAACAGATCGATGCAATGCTGAAAACCGTTGCTGAAGCATCTGAAAAAGAAGACAAAACTACTGCCGCGCCTGCACAAACCGAAACCGCTGTTACACAGGATAGTGAAAAATCTCCGGAGGAGAACAATGTTCAATAAAGTAATCCTTATTGGTAACCTGACGAGAGACCCAGAATTGAGGTATACCCCTCAGGGGACATCGGTCTGCAGTTTCGGACTGGCTGTTAACCGCAAGTTCAAGCAGGCTGAAGAGATGAAAGAAGAAGTCACATTTATCAACATCGTTGTCTTTGGCAAACAGGCAGATACCTGCGGACAATACCTCAGCAAGGGCAGCAGCGTGCTGATCGAGGGCAGACTTCAGGAAAGAAGATGGGAGACTGAAGAGGGACAGAAAAGAAGCAAACATGAGGTTGTGGCCCAGAATGTAAGGTTCATGCCAAGAAAGCAGGCCGGCGGCATGGAAAGTTCAGGGGGAGGAGACTTTATGCCTCCGGATGATTCAACAGAAATCGAACCATTTTAATATATAAATAAAAATTGACAAGGAGTTTACATTGCGTTACAGGAGATTTCATAGAAGAAAGTTCTGCAGGTTTTGTTCAGATAAGGTTGAATTTATTGATTACAAGGACATTAAAACATTGAGGCACTTTCTGACCGAACGAGGCAAAATTATAGCCGCAAGAATGACCGGTAATTGTGCAAAACACCAGAGAGAGCTGACAAGGGCCATCAAGAGAGCTCGGAATATCGCCCTTGTTCCGTTTATAGAAAAATAATGAGAATCCCCAAAGGCTGGGTACCGGATATAGCGTCTGAGATAGTTGAAGAGATTATTAAGAGGGACATGGTCAAAATTCAACTTACTGAGGACCAGCTGAAAGCTCTTACCGAAGAGCTTATGATGGAAGAACTTATGGTGGAAGACAGGCTTAATGATGAGATAAGGGAAATGCTTAAGCAATTTGACACAGAGATAGAAAAAGGTCACCTTGATTACCGGAAACTCTTTGATATAACCAAAAAGAAGCTGGTACGGGAGAGGAATATTATTATATGAGACTTTCAGATGACAAAATCAGCCATCTGACCCATGTAGTTCTTAAAGGCCTCATCGGAAAAAAAGCCATCATCCCTGTTGAAGATGAGGGTGCGATAAGACGGGAAATGAAACGGATCATAGTCAAGGAGCTGAAAATGGCAGAGGACATTGATGCGAAAGTCACCAAAAAGCTGCAATCCTTTTCAAAGAAGATATACGAAGGAAGCTCAGAATGGGAAGTGCTCTACCAGAAGTTCTATGAGGAAGAGTCTGCAAAAAAAGGAAGAGATGTCGTGTAACCAGTGCAACTTACTTCCTCATTATGCCTTTCATAACCATAAGTGAAATCATTGTCAAACAGATATACGCAAATATGTCCCCGTATTTTGAATAAAAACTTTCCTCATTGCCAACAGATATCTCTCCAATCAACGATGTCTTAACAAAGATATCACTTTTTTTCAATATACGTCCCCGTGAGTCAATAAACCCTGAAATCCCTGTATTGGCAGCCCTTGCTACAGGCACCCTGTTTTCTACAGCCCTGAACACCGCCATCGAAAAATGCTGATATGGTGCTGATGTTCGGCCAAACCATGCATCATTTGTTACGGTCACTATCATATTGGCGCCTTTATCAATGAACTTCCTCACAAGGCCCGGAAAAGCTATTTCATAACAGATCAGATTTCCTATCTTTGCAGTCGGGGTGTTCATGACAGTTATTTCTTCTCCTTTGACAAAGTCTCCTATTGCTGTGACCAGTTTCTTTATGAATGGGAAAAGATTGCCCATTGGAACATATTCTCCAAAAGGGACGAGGTGGATTTTATCATACACCTCAACAGCATCGGTCCCGGGAGAAAGCATAATGACACTGTTTGAGAGCAGAGCCCTTCCTTTCTCACTGCCCTTGATACGTACGCTTCCAATCAGCATATGAGAGTTGATCTGTTTTTGAAAGTCCGTCAATTCATTGGTAAGATCCTTGTCATACCCAAAAATAAAAGGGAGGGCTGATTCAGGCCAGATAATGAGATCAGGCTGTCCTGATACAGCATCAAGAGTAAGATTTTTGTATGTATCAATGACTTCCCTCTGATGAGTTCTGTTCCACTTTTTATCCTGATCAATATTGCCCTGCAATACACTGATCTTGATTGCCTTACCAAAGTCAGTCCGTTTTAGTTGTGCCTGCCCATAAACCAGCACAGCAATCATAACGATGGCAATCATTGTCGCCCCTGTTTTTATATGTCTATAAAGCACCCATCGGGAATCACCGGTTCCTTCATGTCTGACCAGATCAAAAATCAGCCCATTAACAGCTGCTACCAGGAATGAAATACCGTAAACTCCTGTTACGTCCGAAATCTGTATCAGCGTGAGAAAACTGTACTGGGTGTATCCAATCAATGACCACGGGAAACCGGTCAAGATATACGTACGGGCGTACTCAAGCGTAACCCATGCAACAGGGACTAGTATCAATGCAGGCAAGTGCAATTTTCTATACATATATGTAAACAGCACTGAAAACAGACCGGTATACAGAGAAAGATAAAGAGATAATATAATCAGCAGGCTCAGGCTGGCCGCTGCAGGCAGATGACCATATACATACATTGAATGAAAAACCCAGTAAACCGTCCCCATAAAAAACACCATGCCTGTAACAACTCCAGGATAAAATATTCTATTGCTCTCTTCGCCTGTAAGAGCCAGCAACAGGGGGACAAGAGCAACCCAGGCAAGCTGATATATACTGAAAGACGGGAAGGACAGGATAAGCAGTACTCCTGACAATACCGGCAATAAAAATGCATTTTTATCTTTAAAAAAAGCTGTTAGCATTTACTGTTCAGTCTGACAATCTTATTAATGTTTATAGATCTAAATTATTTTTATTCCCTGCGATTATACAACAGAGTCCCATGAAAAAAGATACCAGCAATACAGACAGTGATATAGCTGATACTATAATATGAGATTCACATGACGAAAGTATATATGAAAGGTATCGAAGACCTGGCAAGACTCTTTTGTTATATGAAAGGAGTCCTGTCAATAGGTGTGTAAAAAGCATTCAGGC
>CP070632.1:2903266-2917691 GCA_020356065.1 Nitrospiraceae bacterium | reverse complement strand
ATCAGAGTTCCTTCGGGGGCGTTCTCCAGTACATGCTGATGCTCCCATGATTTGTACGGGCCCTTTACCTGTATGTCCGTAAATCTCTCAGGGGGTTTATAGTCAATAATCCTGCTGCGCCAGGGCATCTTTACTCCCATGAATTTTATTGTGTAGTCAAATTCAGCATTCTCATGCACCGCGGTATTGCTGTCTGTATTGAGGATGCAGAAATCAAGCCATGCCGGGGTGATATCACACAGGTTTCCAGGATCTTTAAAAAAATCAAATGCCTTTTCCCGGTCTATGGGAAGAAGCTGTGATGTGCAAAGTTTGTATGTCAGAAATCCTGACCGTATTATAGTTATGTGAAAACTTGATGGAAGATTGTCAGACATATGAAATAATCTCTAAGTATAAGAATATCACAGTTGAGTAATAACAACGCACATAGCAGGGACATATTGGATTACGCCCATTCTATCGAAGTTGAACTTCGATAGAATTTGTCTCTATTTTTTTGCGATAATGTATATAATTGATAGTATCTAAGGAGGATGATATGGAGCAACCCGTAAAAATGTATACACTCAGTACCTGCAGCCACTGCAAGGCGGCAAAGAATTTCCTCGATGAGTGCACAGTCAAGTATGAGTTCAGGGATGTGGACCTGCTGACCGGTGAGGAGCGGGAGGCCGTTGTTGAAGAGGTCAAAAAACTGAATAAAGATTGCTCGTTTCCCACAATCATCATCGGAGACAGGGTGATAATCGGTTTCAAGGAAAAGGAGATCAGGGAGGCGCTGCACCTGTCATGAACATTGAAGAGCTGTTGGATATCCTTAAAAAATCCCAGGAACCGCAGGGTTTTTTCTTTAACAATGACATCGTGCTCGTCAATGATCTCCTTGCGGGCCTCATCGTTAATAAAGAGCGTTACGGGTACATGTCCTGCCCCTGCAGGCTCGCCACAGGGGAGCATGAGAAAGACAAGGACATCATCTGCCCCTGTGCATACCGGAATGATGATGTCCGCGAATACGGCAACTGCTACTGCGCACTATACGTCTCAAAAGAGTGGAATGAGGGGAAGATAGAAGTCGGAGTTGTCCCGGAACGCAGACCCCCTGAGAAAAATCCCTTCTGATTTTAGTGGCACAATAGTAGACGGGTAAATATCACTATGGCCTATCAACCTATTGAAGATTATTCCATGATCGGTGACATGTATACTGTTGCCCTTGTGGGTATCAACGGATCCATAGACTGGCTCTGCATCCCCCACTTTGACTCCCCCAGTGTATTTGCCGCCATCCTTGATGATAAAAAGGGAGGGAAATTCCGAATTACCCCGACCGATAACAATGTTACCTACAAGCAGTTTTACTGGCCTGAAACAAATGTGCTGATGACAAGGTTTCTTTCACCCCACGGCGCGGCAGAGCTCACGGATTTCATGCCCATCGGTTCTGTCGGTCCCGACGGCAAGCACAACCACCAGCTGATACGCCGTGTTACAGCAGTGCGCGGAACGATCGAGTTTCTCATGGAGTGCCGGCCCGCTTTTGATTACGCACGTGCAGAACATGAGACAAAGATCGAGGAAGGAGGCGTAACATTCACAAATGAAAACCTCACCCTCGGACTGACCGCGCATACGCCGCTACAGGCTTCAGAAAACGGCGTAACCTCCCGGTTCAGTCTCCATGAAGGTGAAACCGCTGTGTTTGTGCTCCGTGAGGTCCTTCCGGGCACGGGATGCGGAGTCTGCGTGTTTGAGGAAGAGGCAGAGGTGATGTTCAGGAATACTGTCGACTACTGGAGAAAATGGCTCTCCCGCTGCAGATACATGGGCAGATGGCGGGAGATCGTGCACCGCTCCGCACTCGCTCTTAAGCTCCTTACGTTTGAGCCGACCGGCGCTATAGTCGCAGCACCGACTACAAGTCTGCCCGAGGGAATCGGCGGAGGGAGAAACTGGGACTACCGATATACGTGGATACGGGACTCGGCATTTACGATCTATGCATTTATGCGGCTCGGTTTCACTGATGAGGCAGGTCGCTTTATGAACTTTCTTACCGGCATCTGTTCTGAATGCTCAGCAAGTGATTCACCGCTCCAGATCATGTATGGAATTGACGGACGCACAGCGCTCACAGAGGAACAACTCGATCACCTTAACGGGTATATGGGATCAAAACCGGTACGGATCGGGAATGCCGCTCACAGGCAGCTTCAGCTTGATATTTACGGTGAACTCCTTGATGCGTCTTATCTGTTTAACAAGCACGGCACCCCCATATCTTATGATATATGGCTATCGCTGAGCCGGCTCGTTGACTGGGTCTGCGATAACTGGCGCCGGAAGGACGCGGGCATCTGGGAGGTCCGGAGTGGTGAACAGCACTTTGTGTATTCTAAACTGATGTGCTGGGTTGCTCTTGATCGGGGAATCAGGCTGGCAAATAAACGTTCCTTTCCTGCAGACCGGTCCCGTTGGATAAAAGAACGGGACACTATCTATAAGGAGATTATGGAAAAGGGGTGGAGTGATTCACGTCAATCTTTTGTCCAGTCCTATGGAAGCGACGTGCTTGATGCTTCCAACCTGCTTATGCCGCTGGTCTTCTATCTGTCTCCTACAGACCCCAGAATGCTTAAGACACTGGAATCAGTACTCATGCCTCCTGAAAAAGGAGGGCTTGTTTCTAATAACCTTGTATATCGTTACAATGTACATGAGACTCCTGACGGCTTATCAGGCGATGAGGGAACTTTTAATATCTGCACATTCTGGCTTGTTGAGGCGCTTACACGCGCGGGTCGTTTCAATAGCCAGCTTCTTGATGAAGCACGGCTCATGTTTGAGCGCATGCTAGGCTTTGCAAACCATGTAGGTTTGTATGCCGAAGAAACAGGCCACACTGGTGAGGCCCTCGGCAACTTCCCCCAGGCATTCACACACCTGGCGCTCATAAGCGCAGCGTTCAATCTCGATCGTGCACTTGGATCAGGATCATAATTCTTTGTACATTAAATAAAAAAAGTAGTTAGTAGTTGGCAGTTAAGGGATAATATCCTAAAATCTAATCTAGTAGCAAGATGTTACTTGCTACCATATACGAAATCCTAACTACTAACTACTGACTACCAGCTACTAACTACTACTTAACAGGTAATGCATAAACCATTACTGATCATTCTTGGCCTCTTATTTGTGGGTCTCGCCATTCTCGGTATATTCCTTCCTGTATTGCCGACTACCCCGTTTCTTCTCCTGGCCCTTGCATGTTTTGCAAAATCTTCTGAGAAACTTCATGCCTGGCTATTGACAAATAAAACATTCGGCCCGCTTATCAGACAGTGGCACGAGACAAGGAGTATGCCCCGGAAGGCAAAAATCTATGCACTTATTACTATTTTTTTCGGAGGAGGGATATCAATATATTCCATGGATACTGCAATGCTAAAGTTCCTTATGACTGCAGTGCTCGTCATACCTGTTGTCATAATATTGAAAATCAGGACATCTGAATCGTTGTAATAAAAATAGATAATGCATTGTTTCATTCAATTCTCTGTAGCCTGATGCCAAAATTAACAGTCGATAAAAAACGGTATAATACAGATAGTATTTCATTTATAAGGAGGCGAAATGGCGACCATATCAATCGACGGAAATCCTGCAGAGACTTACGGAACATTACCGGACATGACCAGCATGGCCCCGGCTTTTATACTCACGAATACTGCCTTTTCCAATGTTTCACTTGACTCCTTTAAAGGTAAGAAAATTGTCCTTAATATTTTTCCCAGTATAGACTTGCCTGTCTGTGCAGCAACCGTCAGGAGGTTTAATGAGGAGGCGGGCACACTGCCAAATACTGTGGTATTGTGCATTTCCGCTGATCTTCCTTTTGCGCACAGCAGGTTCTGCGAAGGAGAAGGTTTAAAAAATGTAATACCTCTGTCTGTATTCCGTTCCGATGCATTCGGAAGAACGTACGGAGTGCTCATGACCAGCGGCTCAATGGCCGGCCTGCTGTCACGTGCTATTGTCATCATCGATGAAGAAGGAAAGGTTATGTACACTGAACAGGTCGCGGATATATCACAGGAACCGGATTACGATGCAGCGCTTAAAGCTTTAGAAAAATAATTGCTTATCTTACAGAACTGATGCTGCCGGACGGCTGCATCAGTATCAGCTGTGTATTATGAGGTAATCAGCATCATCCTCATTAATGGAAGATGGTTCAACCGGAAGGTCAGGAACAATAATCCTCAGCTCATTGGAAGTATACCGTCGAATCTGTTTCGGTATTCCATACTTCCATGTGTGGATTGCTCCTGCCAGAACAATGATATTCCTGCCGGGATTGCCTTTCATATATTCTGCGAGATACCACGCCATTGACTGGTCCCATAATACTTGTGCCTCACAGAAAAAGGAAAAGGATTTATCAGTGCTTCCCTTATACTGAAAAATTTCCACAAGATGGTCCATATACTGCTGATCAAGCTCGCAGGTCACTCCCGGGGGGAGTTTTGAAAGCTCTTCACCCGTGAGTGACTTAAAACCTGTCTTCCCTACTTTTCTCGTGATCTCCTGCGGGACATTCAGGCCTATGAGCGGAATCCTGTTTTTCCTCGCATACTCAAAAATATCACGATACAGTTTCCACCCAAACCCCCAGTTTTCCAGAAACACAGGAATAAAACTCTCTTCTGTTATCGTGCCGGAAACCCAGGCATCAAGATGGTGCTGATTTTCCTTTTTAAACATCTCGATCCCGATGGCCAGCGGCTTTCCTTTTCCGTGCAAAGCCTTTATCACATCAAGCTGCGTTTTGTGATGGACCGGATCATCATGCTGCTCCCCGATAAAAATTACCTCAGCAGAGCTGATGTCCTCAACCATGTCCTGAAAAGAAGTTGTCTTTCCATCTTTTATCCTGTAAATCTGCCTGCCTGTTTTGCTTATATGTGCCATGGTGAAGAGGAGAACAGTACATAAGGCGCACAGGGTTCCCATCCTTCTTATATCGTTTTTGTTTAACATGTTTTATACCTATTCTTTATCAATGTAGGATTACTGAATTATAACATTCTACAAACTGGAGCATTATATTATTCAGATCTTATGTGAGACAGTAAAGATAATTTCATGTATCTAATTGTCAGTTCTTGAGTATTGTATTCAGCAGTACTCTATAGAGAGCCAGGATTTCACCAGCCGGGCCTGTATTGTTATCATCAGTAAAAATATTTGATATATCGGCTTTCGTTACGCGCATTTTCATATTAAGTTCCCTCGCCTGATGCCAGGTAGGAATCCATACAAGCTTTTCAGCAATTTGCTCGACAGGGCCAAGAATTTCCACAAATCGTCCAAGGTTCAGAATGAAATATATACGCCCAAGAAAGGGAGAAGGGACTTTGATCTGTTCATCACGGTCCCAGACAAAGCATCCTGCATGGGGATTCCAGGGCAGGCCGGCTTCTTTTAATTCTGCAGCCATATCACGGATTCTTTTATCAAAAGGGGATGGGTGCGAGATCCGTCTCCATATTAAACGGCGTTGAATGCATTATACAAATATCCCATTCTTTTAGGTTATACAGGTGATCATAATAAGTCCGGAAAGAGGAAAGGCGGGTTATCTCCCGCCTTTTTATACAGCATCTGCATTTTCTTATCTTTTCCGGATATTTCTATCCCCCAGCATATCCACCGGGGAAATGCTCCTGGTCCCACCAGTTGATCTTTGCATGCAGAGCAGCTTTCTTTTTCTCGATATCACTTCTCTCCGTACTAAAGTCAGTTGGGCATGCAGTGTTCAGCTTGTCCACTGTAACAGATAAATCATCGACCAGCGCATGGATTTCCGTAACCTGAGGCGCTAACTCATCTTTTTTCGGTGACTTTTCAAGATGACGAATAATGTCATACGCTCTCGCTTTTAGGGCGGTTAATTCTGTATTAACAGTTCCACAATAATACTTGGCATCCATAATCATACCTCCTTGAGTATTAAAAGATTTAAGAATTGAAACATAATGAATCTGTTCATTCACCTCCCTTCGCTCTAAATATCTGTTTTTATTTAACTTAACTACTTCGGATTGTAATATATTTTATATCATAATTATTGGCCGACGTCTATTATTTTTTTTAAATGTGTTATATAGTTTATTTAAAAAAGAACAGAGCAATAAAATGATTAATTATCTCATTGTAGGCGGATCTTCAGGTATAGGGTTAAAAATTACTGAACTTCTTCAGTCACCCGGCAGGGAAATAATTGTGGCATCGCGGGAAAGTGAAAAACTGCCCGAGAATTTCCATGCACGACACATCCGGATCGATGCAAAGGAAGAAATGTTTACTGGTACTATGCTGCCGGAATCACTCCAGGGGGTCGTTTATTGTCCGGGTACGATCAAACTGCGGCCATTTCACTGTTTAAAAGACGATGATTTCCTGAACGATTTCACCGTTAATGTGATGGGAGCTGTGCGAACAATTAGGGCATGTCTTCCCCATTTAAAGAACTCAACCAAAGGTGCATCAATTGTACTCTTCAGCACTGTAGCAGTGGAGACCGGCATGCCCTATCACGCATCGATTGCCTCCGCCAAGGGAGCTGTTCTGGGGCTTACCCGCTCACTCGCTGCCGAATTTGCACCGGATATCCGTGTAAATGCCATCGCCCCCTCGCTTACCGACACTCCTTTGGCACAGCAGTTTATTTCGACTGATCAGAAGCGGAAACTTGCTGCAGAACGGCATCCGCTGAAGCGGTACGGGAAACCAGAAGACTGTGCGCATCTGGCAGTTTTCCTCCTTGGAAAAGAATAATCATGGATAACCGGTCAGATTTTTCATGTAGATGGTGGAATGTCTTCAATCAAGTAAACAGCTGCGGGAGATCATAATGAAAAAAAATAAAATATACAAAATTGCCATAAGCGGTGCAACCGGATTTGTCGGTTCAAACCTCAGCAGTGCTTTTCATAAGCACGGCTGGGAAACGGTTCCACTTGGAAGAAGTCAATTCAAACTGAGTACGGAAGAGCTGGCACATCATATGGAAGGAGTTGATGTTGTCATAAACCTCTCAGGTGCGCCCGTGACCGGGAGGTGGACGGACAATTACAAGAAGATCATGTACGAGAGCAGGATAGATGTGACGGAAAAGCTTGTGGCTGCGTGTTCAAAAATGAATACAAAACCTGAGTTATTCATTTCCACTTCGGCTATCGGGTATTATGCTGCCGGAGATACTGTTCATACGGAAGAACAACATCTGAAGGCCGATGATTTTCTGGGCAATCTCGCCCGTGACTGGGAAGGTCAGGCTTTAAAAGCCAAAGAAGCAGGCATAAGGACCGTCATCTTTCGATTTGGTGTTGTCATTGGCAGGGATGGCGGAGCACTGAAACAGATGCTGCTCCCCTTCAAACTGGGTATGGGAGGGACAATCGGTGATGGCTCACAGGCTTTTTCATGGATTCACATGCATGATCTCATCAGAGCTCATGAGAAAGTAATAGACGATAATTCGTATGAAGGGATCTATAACCTCACATCTCCAAACCCGACAACGAACAGGGGATTGACAGAGTCTCTCGGCAATGCACTGGGGCGGCCGACAGTTTTGCGGGTTCCAAAATTTATCCTGCGCATGCAGATGGGAGAAGGAGCGCATGTGCTTATGAAAGGACAGAAAGTACTGCCGAAAAGACTTCTTGACAGCGGTTTCACCTTTTCATTCTCTAACATTGAGGAGGCTGTCAAGGACTGTGTTATGTGATCTTAAGAACTTATTCATTTTATGAAAGACATCACCCTTGTTTATCCGCACCAGCTCTTTAAGCGTCATCCGGCTGTTAAAGAAGGCCGGCATGTTGCGATAATTGAGGATTCACTTTTTTTTGGCGATAAGAAATATATTAGCCGGTTCCACAGTCATAAACTTGTATTCCATCGCTCCTCAATGAAGCTGTATGCCAGGCATCTGCAAACAAAGGGAATTAATGTTACATACATCAGCTTTGATCAGGGGAATTCCTCTGAAACTGTTCTTGAGGAACTTATCAGGAAGGGATATGATGAATTTCACTGTGTTGATGTGACCGATAAAAGATTGTCAGCAAGGATAAAGAAGGCTGTACAAAGAGGCAGGGCATCCATTCGATATTATGAGTCTCCCATGTTTCTTACCCCAATTCCCTATATCAGGGAATACTTTTCAAGTCAGTCAACATACCTGATGGCAGGTTTTTACCGTGAACAGAGAAAGCGGCTGCACATCCTGGTAAACAAGGGGAAACCGGAAGGAGGGAAGTGGAGTTTTGACGCTGAAAATCGGAAAAAAATCCCGCTGAGTATCAAGCTGCCTGAGGTCACACATATAAAAAAAACAAGGGATGTCAATGAAGCATGCAGATATGTCGAGAAGAAATTCCCCAGCAGTTATGGTACAGCCGGACAGTTCTGGTACCCGGCCTCCCATGAACAGGCGAAGAAATGGCTGACACGGTTTCTGGAGGAACGTCTTGCACTTTTCGGTGATTATGAAGACGCTATTCACTCCGGTCAGCACGTCCTGTTTCACTCTGTACTTACCCCCATGCTGAACACCGGCCTGCTCACACCAGATGCAGTAATTGACAGGACGCTCGCCTTTGCAGAAGAAAACAGGATACCGCTGAATTCCCTTGAAGGGTTTATCCGGCAGATCATCGGATGGCGGGAATTCATTCGGGCAATGTATGAAATCGCAGGGGAAAAACAGCGGACTGCAAACTTCTGGAAGCACAAAAGAGGACTGCCTGACGCATTTTACACCGCTCATACGGGTATTGAGCCGGTGGATACTATTATCCGAAGAGTTACTGAATGGTCTTACTGTCATCACATCGAGCGGCTGATGGTTCTCGGAAACTTTATGCTCCTCTGCGGCATAAAACCCGATGAAGTATATCGTTGGTTCATGGAACTGTTCATTGATGCCTATGACTGGGTGATGGTACCGAATGTCTACGGAATGAGCCAGTTTGCCGATGGAGGGATATTTGCAACAAAGCCCTATATCTCGGGAGCTCATTATATCCTCAAGATGAGCGATTTTAAAAAGGGGCCCTGGTGTGACATCTGGACGTCACTGTTCTGGAATTTCATCGCTCTCAACCGGGCCTTCTTTGAAAAACAGCCACGTCTTTCCATCATGACCCGCCAGCTGGACCGACAGGGAGAAAAGACCGTCAGGGACCACAGAAAAAGGGCAGACGCATATCTCGGCCAGCTATCAGGTTAAGATTAGATAATCCGGTCCGGATCATCTAATCTTCATTATTTTTTACACTTTTCATGTAAAACAGGTATGCCGGAAAAATGAATTTTGATAGTATATAATAATTCTTTTGAGATCAATTGAATAAGGGAGGAATATATGAACGCTGTTGAAATGGCCATTAAGATGAAAGAGGACGCTATCAAATACTATACTGATGCCGCCAATAAATGCGGGCACCCTGCCGGCAAGAAAATGTTCCTTGTTATCCTCGAGGATGAGAAGCATCATCTGGAGAGTCTAAACCAGATGGTAAAGGACATGGAGATAGACATGAAGAAGCTGGCACCTATCGAGAACATAAAGAACTCACTTGAACCGCTACAGGACGAGATGCGCACCAGCACAGCATGCTCCCTTGATGAGATGGAGGTCTTCAAGATAGCCATGGACATGGAACAGGAGTGTGTTGATTTTTACAAAAAACATGCTGCTGAGGCCACGGATGAAAAGGGAAAGGCCTTATTTGAAAAACTCGCTAAGGAAGAGGAGGAGCATTTCAGGGTGTTCTCCAATACCCATTCCTATCTCGATGATACCGGCAACTGGTTCATGTGGGAAGACCACAGTATTGTTGAAGGCTGATTAATAGGTGAAAGAGAATTATGATAAATATCCTTAACTGTTTTGAATGTTACATGTTGACTCAATTGTATAAAGAATGTTTCCGTCATTCCCGCGGTCCTTTGAGCGGGAATCCAGAAAACTCGTAACACAAGGTTTTCACGCTAAAAAATTGCGGGGATGACATATGGAAAGACAACCTCAGTAATAAGGAATACATTGCTCGCATTTGCCGAACAAGTCAGGAAGAGCTTTTACCACTTCCGTAAACACTACTAGTAGCCAATGCACCTTAACTCAAGTTCTCTATTGTAGTAAATACATAATTTCATTTCTTCTCATAAAAGGAGGCGTCCAGGGTGGATCATAAAATGCCATATGAGCAGATGAATTTACCTGATACCCCTCTGCTTTAAGGAGTGCTTTGAGACGGGCCTGTTTTTTTGTGATCTTGTCTTCCGTAGCGTAACCTGCAAACCGCAGGACCGCAGCTTTATACTTTTCTTTCTGCACAATTGTTACTGCCGGATCTTCGGGTATCGGAATTGAATCCATGGTATAATTCGACGGCATCATAAATGACACAATAAACGCGTCCTCTTTCTGTTCCTGCATAACCGGAGCTGTCATGGCAATGCGTTCAGACATCTCCCCCGACTGCTGGGTAACAGGCGATGTCATCTTTATGGACTCCTTTTTTGAATTATTCCCCGAGATATAATCGAAAAGTTTTCTAAACCCGCTGCGGAGTGACTCTTTCTGTGTTCCCTTTACAACAACTTCAGCCACAAGATGTGAATCATATTCCCTGATCTCATATTCCTGATATTTCTTCAGCACAGCGTATTTCTGATGTTCAATTCCCCGCACAGAGAAATAACTGTACGCAATCCAGATAATTCCCAGTATGATCAGAACAACAACAATCATCAAAACCGGCTTTCTCACCCCTGCACCCTGCTTGACTTAATCATTAGTATTTAATTTTCTCATCCTGTGACAGATTCCTTATCTGATTAAGAAAGTCCTTGTTTTCTGGCACTCCAGTCTGGATAAAGCGAATGACTCCCTTTTTGTCGATAAGATAAGTGATTCTGTTCCGTCCGTACAAGTTCTTGATTTGATTGTCTTTGTCAGCAATCAAAGGAAAGGTGATGTTATACTCGTCTGCAAATTTGGCATGTGTCTCCAGACTGTCGCCACTTACTCCCAGTACCTGTGTGTCAAGGCCTTCAAATTTTTCCAGATCACGCTGGAAAGCCTGCATTTCATCAGTTCAGACAGGTGAAAAATCAGCATAATACAGGGCCAGCACCACATGTTTCTTTCCTTCAAATTCAGACAGTATGACATTGCCGTGTGTTGAAGGGGCCTCAAAACCGGGCGCTTTGTCACCTACCTCAAGGGCATATGATACTCCTGACAAGGCAGTTATAAATACAATAATCAGTGTAACTGTCAATTTTCTCATCGTATCACCTCACTAATATAAATTTCTTAAATGATATACTCTTACTCCTTTCATAAACATGATATTCATCATATCATCTTTTTCACATCTGGCATAGAGATTTATGTCATAAGGTTCGCATCAGTTATCCTATCTGTCTCTGCCATTTCTTACTCTGTTCATATTATGTTCAAGATTTACAATTATTATTAGATAATAATAAAAAGTGCCTTTATGAATACCGCAGCTAAAAAACATGGATAATGTGAATTTAGTGAAAAAACAAGGCAATACTAGAGGATGTGTGAAAATTGCGAATGTAATTCTCTTTCCTGTCCTGCTTACTGTCGCATTTATACATATCATTGATACAATGCCTGCTTCAGCTCAGGCTATTAACATAAACATACCGGCAGACAGCTGCATGACTGCAAAATGTCATGGCGAGCTTCTTGACCAGAAGTTTTTACACGGACCGGTTTCTTCTGGTGAATGCACCTCATGTCACGGTAAATCGCCGGATCACAAAGACAACCCTGTGAAGAATACATTCAAACCAATTGAAAATGCATCACAATCATGTTATTCATGTCATGAACAGTTCCAGACTAAAGAGTATACTCATACCCCTGTGGAAGAAGGTGAGTGTACGGTATGTCACGATCCCCATGGGTCGCCCAATAAGTTCCAGCTTATTTCACGGGGAAGAGACCTCTGTTTTAATTGCCACGATGAGAACATTGTTTTGGGAAAATATATTCACGGTCCTGCCGTCGTTGGAGGATGTGTTGCCTGTCATGATCCTCACACCGCTGATTATGCAAATAATCTCAGGGCAGACGGGCCGGATCTTTGTTACACCTGTCACACAGAAAAGAAATCAGCTATAACAAATGCCGCACATATTCACACGCCCGTAACAGAGGATTGCACAAGCTGCCACAACCCGCACTCTGCACCGGAACAATTCATGCTCACTTCTGAATCACCGACACTGTGTCTAGATTGTCACGATGACCAGAAAAAACAGATAAACAAAGCATTGGTGAAACACGGTGCTCTTGAAATGGAAGGGTCATGCCTGAACTGTCACGATGCCCATATTTCTAATGTTGCAAAAAACCTGACTATGGAGCCTATGGATCTCTGCATCAGCTGTCATGACAGGATATACAAGAGTGATGGTCGGAATATAACAAACATGAAGAAGTTGCTTGCAGAAAACATGGACCATCACGGCCCGATAAAACAGAAAGATTGTTCAGGATGTCATAATCCCCATGGGTCAGATAATTTCAGGATATTGAGAAGTCCCTATCCACCAACGTTTTACATGCCCTTTGCCGCAGAGAATTACAGCCTTTGTTTTAACTGCCACGAGATGACTCTCGTTCTCGAAGCGGAAACCACGAAACTGACGAACTTCAGAAACGGAGAACAGAATCTCCACTTTACCCATGTAAACAAACCGGAGAAAGGAAGAACGTGCCGTTCCTGTCATGAAACGCACGGGAGTAATTATCCAAAACATATACGGGAAGCCGTTCCCTTTGGTTCATGGGACCTGCCTGTGGAATTCCTGAAAACCGATACAGGCGGGAGCTGCACGACCGGTTGTCATCAGGAAAAAAAGTATGACAGAGTAAACAGGGAAATGAATGGACGGGACCGTACATCGTAATCACAATATTGTAGGGACATGGCGCGCCATACCCCTGCTGCATTCATGATCTTAATACTGCGAAGATGGTCTTCAAGACACACGATCAATGTCAATGTGTGGGGTCAAGTTTGTGAACATCCTGCCAGAAAGTGCACTCTTCAAATATTTTAAAAAATGAGGATTCACGTTAGTAATCATCTGTTTTTATAGGCAATGAGCAGTTGTTTATAATTCTCTATTGTCTTGATTTGGGGATATACTTCAAATCTAAAATTTGTATCTCATTGTCAACAAGTTTGATTCAGTCCGGAAATTCTCACTTTTCCCGTCATATCATCAAGAATGCATCCCTCCGATTTTGTTGATTGTGCTCATTTATCAATGAATTTGGATAGGAAGTTGACCCATGAGTTTGCCTGGCCAGTATCATTTGAATTTTTTTCTTGCGTTTCCAATCTGTGAATCTCATAATAATGTATCTTATGATTTTAAGCTGAGTAAGCAAATGGAGGAGTACATGAAATTACGGAGAGCAACTAAGATGGTTCTTATGAGCGTCACATTTATGTCGCTGTGGGGCGGAATGATCGGGATAGCGTCCGGTACCCCGCAGGAGGAGACTGTAGCCATAAAGGGCTATGATACTGTTGCATATTTTACAGCAGACAAAGCGCTCAAAGGCACTAAGGACTTTACATTCTCATGGCACGGCATGACATGGTTCTTCCAGTCCAGGGAGAACCGGGACCTTTTCGCTGCAAGTCCGGAAAAATACGCCCCACAGTACGACGGCTGGTGCGCTTGGGCGATGACCGAGGCGCGGAAGGCGGTCACGGATCCGGAAGTCTGGAAGATCGTTGACGGTAAGCTTTATCTGAACTGCAGCCCTGCAGCCTACGAGAAATGGAGCCGAGACATTCCCGGACATATCAAGAAGGCCGATGAGATCTGGCTCAAGATGCAGGGCGAAAAGTGACACGTGTCGCGGGAGAGGCTATTCTATCCTTGTATGAGCGATGGGAAATTAGCGCTATACCAATTACTCTCATAACCGGATATCTTAAGTTTTAAAAGAAACCGGAATATACCCATTTAAATAGTGCGAGAATCGAGGATAGAAATGGGATGTGACCATTCCTTTCTATGACTGTGTATTGATAACTCATAACGATCGATAGCAGATCCATTTGTCTATGTTACTGATAATAGAAATGTATCGTTATCATGAAAGTATTGTTTATTCTGAAGACTTCATGATGAAATCCTCGACTCCAGTGTCTTTACGAATCTTTGACTATTTAGATTTATCAACGATCAGACAACTTCTCCCATGTTGAAGACTTGTCCGCTATATGGGTGTCGGTAGTATCCTTCAAAAAAGCATTTTCTAATTAGAAACGTTTTTCAT
>CP070632.1:2888612-2903166 GCA_020356065.1 Nitrospiraceae bacterium | reverse complement strand
GACTTCAGCTTTCATATAAGAACATAAAAAATATAAATTTGGCAACTTTTGGTCGGTCCCTTGTTAGACTATTTGCCATGAGTAAATATGAGATAATCATTTACTGGAGCGAAGAGGACAGTGCCTTTATCGCTGCAGTCCCGGAGCTGCACATAAAGAGGCCGCTGAAAATGTAGAAGTGATTATTCAGGAGCGGTTTGAGACCGTAATGAACACGGACGTACCATCCTCAAACCTAAAGGAAGACTGGCCTTCGCTTAAATTCAACATATTCAAGTTCCCTCAACTAATCATTCTATCGAAGTTCAACTTCGATAATTCAAGTCCAGTGGATTTTTATGCTGTTATATATAGATGTAAGCAAAAAATATCTAATCTATAAGCAATATTATTCTCTTTAAGAAGATTGGGATCAGGTTTATACTCGATCATCTAAATATTTATATAGAGAATAAAATACACCTGGGTCTCCCCCCGGTCTGTAATCCCCTGTGCAAATCCGAGAGACGGAGTGATTCTGGCTTTATAACCGATCACGGTGTCCATTCTTGCCTCTGCCCCGATTCCTACTGAAACATCATTGAATTCAAAATCGTTGAATATTCCCCACGTATTTCCTGCATCAGTAAACAGGGCCATGTGAAGGCGGTCAAGGAAGACAGGTTTTGTGTTCCATCCCCTGAATATGTACCAGACAGGAAACCGGTATTCCAGAGTGCTTTTGATAACATATTTACCTCTTTCAAAGTTAGAAGGGAAACCCCTTATGGGAAACCTGTTCTGTACGTAAGGGACACCGCCAATACTGAAGGATTGTTGCGCAGAGTGCTCTCCTTCAGAAATTGCCCCGCTGATGTTTAATAATATCGTACGATTTTTTGAACGGCCAATGTATTCCGTATAGTCAAGCAGATAATCTCTGTGGTCAGGCCCCATGATATAGCTCTTCAGTAAAAAAGTTATTTCTCTGCCCTGTTCATAGCTTATTGATAGTGGATATCGCAGGGCCCGCCTATATGTGAATCCCGTAAAAACAAAATCCTCTCGTCCCTCAAATATTTTATATGTACCAACACCTCTGTTCCTGATATCCGTTAAGTTGCTGACATTTACCATATTAAATCCTGCCCTGACAGTATAGTGTGACCTCAGAGAACGCATCGGCAATGGATAACGAATCTCCAGGCCGGCACCGGTGCTCCTTTCGTAGTACCCGCTTCCATCGTCAAAAAGATCATCATAATAAACGGGTAAAGAAAAAGCCCTGAAGAGAAAGGAGGGTTTCCATCTGTCATACAAGTAACTAATATCAAAATAAGTCCTGCCGCTCACTCCACGGCCCGCTCTTAACGTATAGGTGTGATACCCGAGGACATCATGACCGGCAGTAAAGGCCCCGGGTATTACTCCTTCATCATCATAGGAAATTGTGGGCAGCCAGAATCTTGGTCGCAGGGTTTCTGACGGATCGTATTTAGTGATTTTATAATCAGATGCTATGTGCGGATCCCCTTCTGCAGCTCTCCTGTCACCTGCCTTTTGTTTATCCCATGTATTTTTTATAAATGGACCGATATCTTTTCTCCAGCTGGAAGGCCTGTAAGGAATTTCAACAATATCAAATCCCTTTGAGCTGTAATTCGAAAAATATATATTGTTATCTGCAACTTCAGCATGAAAGGCCCCGCCCGGGAGATGTGTAACCTGTCTGACCTTCTTCTCTGACAGGGAATATGCGAAGAGATTATAAACTCCGGTTGTGTCTGAAGAGTAGATAATACTGTTGCCGTCAGCAGACCAGGCCGGGAATACATTGCTACTGTTATTTGTCACTAATGTCTCAGGATTACCTGCTTCAGAATGAATAATCTCTAATGATGTGCTGCCTTCACTCTCACGTTTTGCATATACGATTGATCTGCCGTCAGGAGACCATCGGGGTGATGACAGAACAGGCCCGTCATAGTCTGTAATGTTTTCGGTCTTACCATTTTCCAGCGAAAGAACAGATATATTCTGACGGCCCGCTTCTGTCTTTACAAAAACTATCCTGCTTCCATCGGGTGAAACGTCAATGTCCTTTGTCCTTTCGTTGTTTGTAACCTGTTTCACCGAATCCGTCTCTACATTAAACACAAAGATGTCCTGATACAGGTTATAACTGTCTTTTTTTAAGGCCTGGGTAAAAAACAGTCTCAACCCGTCAGAGGACCAGGACAGACTGCGATCAGACGGCAGTCTGTTTATTGTGAAAACAATATCAAAGGTCTCCAGATCATAAATAATTATAGCTTCATGATCATGCGGATCCCTCCTGTTGACTGCCAGATACCTCCCCTGCGGTGATATACGTGGATGCGTCATTCTCTCCCCGGTAACAGGCAATGTAATCACATCCGTGAATGCTGCAGTCATGAGTTTTTCAATGTTCTGCGCCTGAACAGTCATCAGATTTCTGACCACCTCCCTGTAAAGATCAATATACGTGAGTCCTGTTATTTTTTTGGGTGGGGAATTAATAAAAAAAGGCAGTCTGCCTGCATGCGACATGTTCAGCTGACCAGGAGACTCCTGCCCATACGTGTCCGCAATGTATTTCTCAAAAAGCATTCCATAAATGTACCGGGTGCTTCCTGAGGGCCAGTAAGGAACATCGCCGTTTAAAAGGTCGACACGGGGAAGCATGTTTTCATATACGGCCATCCTGAAAATCATGTCAACAAATGAACTCCTGCCTCTTCCTGACGATGTATATTCTGTCTCTGCCCATGTCGCAATACCTTCGGTCCACCAGCCTGGAAGGAAAATATTTGGCGGAGCCGTGATAAGGAACAGGACCATAGAGAGAGGATCATTGCCGGGTAGAGTCTTACCAAATATATTTCTTAACGTTGAGGCATACCCCCTGACAGGGTCCAGAGTCAGAATATGAACATATTCATGAATCAGCACAAGTGCAAGCCAGTCATCACTTTCACTGATCGTAAGATCAGAAAAGGGGGGCACCACATTGATATACATGGCATTATAGGGAAGAACCGTTGCCATGCCGTTTGCAAAATCGGTATTGTCAAGAAGCACTACCTGTGTCCTGTAATCAGGGGCCCAACCGAAATTTCCCGATATTGTATCATGGACATTTTCCAGGATGTCTGCTGATCTGAATGCAAAACCTTCAAGACCCTGATGATAGTGGATCGTAAAATGGTCTGTTTTAATCGAAGAAAATTTAAAAGAAGGGTCTAATGAAGCAGCATAGCCATACATTGGATTACATACGGCATGAAAGACAATCAGTGAAATTACATGTATGATATGTCGGCAGGCAATTTTTTTTATCATAAGAGTGTTCTGTATGATATATTGGTAACTATGAAAATCATTACAAAAAAATCAACAATAAAAATCCGGGTCATTTCAACGCTGTTTTTCTTCGCCGCTGTCCTGCAGGTGCACGCAGAGAACACCCCAGATGTTAACACTATTGTTGAGAAAATGGACAGACTTTACAGAAGTAACACCAGCTATGGCGAAGTTGAGATGATGATACAGACCGAGCACTGGGAACGCACGCTCAGCATGAACATCTGGAGCGAAGGTCTGGACAAAACACTTATATACATTAGAAGCCCGAGAAAAGATGCAGGTATCGCTACCCTCAGGAAAAAGAACGAGATGTGGAACTATTTCCCGAAGATCAACAAGGTAATAAAAGTCCCGCCGTCAATGATGATGAGTTCATGGATGGGATCGGATTTTACCAATGATGACATTGTGAAGGAAAGCTCAATGATACATGATTATCATTCCAGGATCATGCTCCCGGAAAATGCCAGTCCCGATTATTACTACATCGAGCTGATCCCGAAGAAAGATCTTCCTATAGTGTGGGCACGGATAGAACTTGTTGTCCGGAAAAAAGATTATATCCCTGTTGAAGAGTCTTTCTTTGATGAAAAAGGCCGAAAGATGCGGGTGATGGAATTCAGTGAAATAAGGAAGTTCAGCGGAAGGGAGATACCTTCCGTACTTGTCATGAGTCCATTGAACAAACCCGGGAAGAAAACTGTGATTAAGTATATTGACCTTGAGTTTGACATAATGCTGGATGCTGATACTTTTTCGTTGAGGAATCTGCAGAAGAAGAGAAACTAAAGGATCAGAGGATACAGGGTTCAGGGGTTCCAGTGAGAAATAATAACAATCCATGCATGTTACTTGAATCCCTGACACTTGACTCCTTAAATCCTGTTTTTAAAAAAACATGGAGCTGTTATGATCCTGCTAAAAATTGCCTTCCGTAATATCTTTCGCCATAAACGGCGGTCATTTCTCACGGGAATGATGATGGCCGGCGGCTGTGCCCTGTTCGGTCTTTTTTTCGGGATGGTAGACGGGACATACGGCAATCTCATAGAAATGATAACCAAAAACCACACCGGCCATATTCAGCTGCATATGAACGATTATCTTGATAAACCTTCCATATACAAAACCATTAAAGCACCTGAAGCTATTGGGGCCAGAGTTGAGTCCGTATCACATGTTCAGTCATGGGCACCCAGGATATACACTCCCGCCCTTGCATTTGCAGGGAAGAAGACGACCGGCATAAAAGTAGTCGGTATTGATCCGGCAAGAGAATCACATACAACAAGGATAAAAAGCAGGGTGAGCAAAGGTGAATTTATAAGCAGCTCAGAGCAAAATGAGATCATTATCACTCATGGCCTTACAAGGGTTCTTAAAGTTGATCTGGGTGGAGAAATAGCGCTTATCTCCCAGGGCATAGACGGTTCCATAGCGAACAATCTTTTCACGGTCACCGGCATCATCGGAAATGAAGGAAGTTCTTTTGGAGAATCAATCTGTTACATACATATCGATGCTGCACGCGAATTCATGTCCATGGAAAGTGGGGCTCATGAGATAGCCATTATACTCGATGATCATTCCCGAACAAAAATGGTGACGAAACTCCTGAAAGATGAACTCAACAATCCTGAGATATCAGTTGAGCCCTGGCAGGTAGTAGAAGCGGCTTTTTACCGGGCAATGCAGGCAGACTTAAAAGGAAACCGCTACTCCATAGGCGTTTTTACCATCATTATAGCCGTTGGTGTGCTGAATACTGTGCTCATGGTATTGCTCGAAAGCACAAGGGAGTTTGGTGTCCTGAAGGCACTGGGAACCAGACCTTTTCATATATTTAAGCTTATCCTGTATGAAACAGCTTTTCTTGCAATTATTAGCATCGTCGTCGGTACCATTGCCGGAGTTGCTGCAAACTGGTGGTTTCTTGTACACGGTATCACGTATCCGACTCCTATTGAGTATGGAGGATATGTGTTCACAAAACTTACGTCAAAAATAACAGCCCGTTCCATGACAACCCCGGCACTGATCATTTTTTCTACCGCGGTCATGGTAAGCATATGGCCGGCCGTCAGGGCGGCACGCATAATCCCTGTGAAGGCAATGAGATCAGGTTAACGTGAACCTAATATTAAAACTGGCATGGAGGAATGTCCTGAGAAACAGGAGGAGAACCCTGCTTTCAGGCTTTGCCGTTGGTATCACTCTTGCCTCTCTCATGCTTATCGACGCCCTTTATTTAGGCATGATGGACAGCATGATAAGAACGGCCACAGATACGTTTATCGGTCAGGCCCAGATACACGCGGAAGGCTTCAGAGATACGCTTGAAGTTGAGAATACGATAAACGGCACAGACAAGGTCATAACGTCACTTTCAACTGAGGAACTTCTTTCTGAATTTTCACCCCGCACCGTATCATATGGAATGTTAAGTTCAGCAGCAGGGGTAACCTCAGTCATGCTGTACGGCATCAACCCGGTCCATGAAAAAAATATCTCCATGATTGATGATGCTGTCAGCGAGGGGCAATACCTGGATGAGATGAGTGAACAGCAGATACTGATCGGGGCTAAGGCTGCAGAAACGCTGGAAGTGGAGCTGGGAGATAGGATCGTGCTCACGGTTGCGCAGGCTGAGACAGGAGAACTCTCACAGGACATGTTCAGACTGACAGGTATTTTTCAGATGGGCATCAGAGAAACTGACAGCAGTTTGGCCTTTATTAATATTAAAAAGGCGCAGCATATGCTTGCGATTGACAACTCGTCTCATGAGATCGCCTTAAAGTTCCGTGACATTACTGATGCAGGCAATACATCCATTGCATTCTGGACGAAATATTCTGTAAACGGCAATGAGGCCGCAGGTTGGCGGGAGCTTGTCCCACAGCTTGACAGTATTATTGATATGACACATATCTCGACGATAATCACGTCAACACTTGTGTTCTGTATCGTTGTCGTCATCATTATGCATGCCCTGTTTATGTCACTTTATGAAAGGATGTTTGAGTTTGGTGTGTTGCGGGCGGTAGGCACAAGGCCGCTGAACATGGCTCTTATCATTTTTTTTGAAGCAGCGTCTTTATCGCTGATCAGTATCATACTCGGAATGCTTCTGGGGCTTACGGTCATTAGCTCATTTGCATATTACGGAATAGACTACAGGGGCATCGAGTTTGCCGGGGTAACAATAACCGAGCTGCTGTACCCGGAGCTTGCCCTTAAACAGTTTACTCTTTATCCTGTGTTGATTTTTATTTTTTCTTTGACTGCTGCGATCTATCCTGCTGTGTTCGCAGCCAGAATGACTCCGGCAAAAGCAATGCAGAGAAGTCTGTAGAATGGAGGACCTTCATGTCTGATGCTATTATGGAAATAGAAAAAGTTTCAAAAATATATGACACGGACGGTATGGAGGTCCATGCATTAAGAGAGCTGAGCCTTGGAATAAAAGCAGGTGAGTTCACGGCCATTGCCGGACCGTCCGGATCAGGTAAAACAACGCTGCTTAACATTATAAGCGGCCTTGATACACCTACATCCGGAACTGTCACATTATCAGGAAAGCTCATCAGTGAGATGAAAGGCAGTGAATTATCAGACTTCAGGCGGGACAGGATAGGTTTTATCTTTCAGTCGTACAATCTCATTCCGGTCCTCTCGGTAAAAGAGAATATCGAGTATATCATGCTTCTGCAGGGTGTCTCCGAACATGAAAGACGTTCCCGTGTCACGTCCATCTTGAATCAGGTAGGTCTTGAAGGCATGGAGACACGTCTTCCCAGACAGCTTTCAGGCGGACAGCAGCAACGCGTGGCCGTGGCAAGGGCCATAGTGACAAAACCGGATATAATCCTTGCTGACGAGCCCACTGCCAATCTTGATTCTGTAACTGCATCCACCCTTTTAGACATCATGCACGAACTTAATCAAACTAGCGGCATAACCTTTGTATTTTCTACCCATGACAGCATGATCATGGAAAAGGCCAGACGGCTAGTGCTGCTTAGAGACGGATCCATTGACAAAGACGAGACGAGATCATAAGTGAAAGCGAAGCTATTTTATCTTATTGCTGCACTGTCATTGATAATCCATGCTGCACCCTGCAAGGTAAATGCCGGACCCAAAATCAGCACATCAGGATATGTCAGAAATTTCCTGGTAGTATCAGATTCAGGGAATGGCGCTGCCTTTGAAGCCCTTTCAAGAGTCAGGGTAAAACTTAATATAGTTACTTCTGAGTCATCATCTCTGGAACTGGCATATGAGCTGCTTCCCTGGCTGAGAGACCCTGGAGGCATATTGTCGGACCGTTCATTTGCGAATTCTTCTTTTTTCTCTTACCGAGTTGAAGATCTGGGAGATAATATCCTGGATAATCAGGAGAAGGACTTTGTGCTGGCACAGAATCTTGACAGGGCGTTTTTCACATACACTGCGTCCGGCTTTGATCTGCTCGCTGGCAGACAGCCCGTTGCATTCGGATCTGCCCGGGTCATTAATCCTACCGACATAATCGCACCCTTTACCTTTAATACCATTGCAAAAGATGAGCTGGCCGGAGTGGACGCTCTCAGGGTAAAAACCCCTCTGGCAGAAATGGGAGAATGTGACGCAGGGATTGTGTTTGGAAAAGACTTTCATGCAGATGAAAGCGCTGCATTTGTCCGCATAAAAACGTATCTGTTAAAAACCGACATCTCCCTTATGACAATGGTATTCAAGGAAAATATTCTGTTGGGAATCGACCTGGCCCGCTCTATCGGGGGAGCAGGAACCTGGCTTGAGGCAGCTCATACCCTTGCTCATGCTGCGCATGATTACCGACCGGGAGAGGACTATTTCAGGCTGACAGCAGGCGCTGATTACAGTTTCACATCCAGGCTTTATGCATTTACTGAATACCACTTCAATGGCGCCGGTTCAGGTACTCCGTCAGACTACCTGAATACAGCAAATGAAACGGCATTCACCGATGGAGCGGTTTATCTCCTGGCACGACATTATATCACCCCCGGCCTAAGCTTTGAGATTACTCCACTGCTGATCTTCAGCTCACAGCTGCTTATAAACATGGAAGATGTATCAGCGCTCCTGTCACCTTCAATTGAGTGGAGTGTGAGTCAGAACATCTATGCCGGACTCAGTGCCTTTATCGGCATTGGAAATGTTTCATCTGATTCTGAAAGACCTGACAATGAATTCGGTCTTTATACCGATACATACTTTGCGTCATTGAGTTTTTATTTCTAAGTGAAGTTCCCACCCACACGGCAAGTCAATAATTTTAACTAATGATTATTCATTCTTCCCGTCTTTTGCAACGTCGGATAGCCCTTTAGCGAAGACCCTTTTCAGGAGATGTCAAAGGAGTATTTAAAATAAATATTCGTAACATCCCCCTGAAACCGACCTTTTCCAAAGGGGGAGACCTGAAGAAAAACGTTTCATCTTCATCGACCCAGTCCACATCTGTACCGCGTACCGAAAAAACATACCGTTACTGAAAGTCGATATTCTTTTTAATGGATCTGATGACCAAACCCCTTGAAAATCAACTATTTATATTGCTGGCAATGGAATTGCATAATAAAAGTTAAATTCAGGATACACCTGATACATAAAAAGAAAGCCGGGAGAATACATTAAACATGTTAAAAGCTGAATATGAAATTACTAAAAGCACAGAGGTGAAAAACCTGGTGACTATTGATCTGCAACGTACGGGCAGTTATCATTCCTTATCAGGGCATCGAAAAAACCGGATTTTAATAATTGAAGATAACAGGTCCCTGGCAGAGGTCGTAGCAATGATTTTTGAAGATGACGGAAGAGTGGAAATTGCAGAAAATGGCAACGAAGGTCTGACCAAACTGAGCAATACATATTTCGACGCTGTCATATCGGATATAGAAATGCCCATAATGAACGGAATTGAATTCTTTTATCAGGCATTGAAAATCTGTCCCTCAATCAGGGACAAAATAGTATTCTGCAGTGGTTCATCGAAAGAGGATCATCATCGTTTCATTAACAAATTCTGTCTGAAATATTTGCCAAAGCCGTACAATTTAGATGACATAAGAAATATCGTTACTGGAATAATACGTGAAACATCAGTGCTATCCTGATCAAACAATACACATTTTCAGGAAGCTTAAAGCATACAATCATCATACGAAAGAGGACATTCTGAAGTTAAGTTAGTCGTTATTGATTCTTTAAAGGAGGATCGATCATGTTACGTTTTTTGTGCAGTCTGTCAGTTTTGTTTCTTTTGTTGACCAGTGGTCAAAGTGCTGCAGCAACTTTTAGTGTGTCCAATACTGAGGGATTGAGACAGGCCCTTATTGATGCTGCCGGTAACAGGCAGAATGATACCATCATCTTAGCCGCTGGAGCATATAAGACAACAGATGATGGGTCAGGCACGTTTGAGTTTAATGATAATGAACCGTTTGATCTGGTTATAAAATCTGAAGACGGACTGAACAGAGGGAATGTAATTATTGAAGGAGATAACTTTAAACGTGTTTTTAAATTTACAAATCCACAACATCCTCAGTGTTCAATAACACTGGAGAGGATATCTGTTATAAATAATCATTCAGACGGAATAGACAGTGACTGTAACCTCAATATCGTAGGTTCAGGTATCCTTAGCAGATCCGGGGCAAAAGGTATTTCCAGCAGAGGGGGCATTGCATCTGAGGGGTCAATTATTATTGACTAAGTTAAGAATCTGCCATTCTCTATTAATTTTATCACTGTCAAATATTACAATTCTTTTATCCATTTTTCACTTCAGTGTAGTAAAGGCAGATAATGATGATTATGTTTATCATACATGACTTTTCTTTTTAAACTGTACATCCTCAATGTACATGTAGATTTTATTGATGTATTCCATGAAAATCCCTGTTGAGTATGCAGATTATTACGTATAATATGTTTATTGAGGATAATAGATGCATATTCATACGTTAGAAAAATGGCAGCATAGCCATGATTTTGTCGTAATCCACGAAAAAGGTGAGAAACGAACAAGACAGGTATTGGTTCTTACAGCAATCACGATGACTGCTGAAATCATGGCTGGCTTTGCATTTGGTTCCATGGCGTTACTCTCTGATGGATGGCATATGGGCACTCATTCAGTAGCTTTTGCCATTACGCTGTTTGCATATCACTATTCAAAAAAACATGTCAGGGACAATCAATTTACGTTCGGAACAGGAAAAGTATCTGTCCTTGGAGGTTTCGCCAGTGCCATTGCTCTTATATGTGTGGCAGTTTTCATGGCGCTTGAATCCATTCAGCGGTTTATCAATCCAACAACAATTCACTTTAATGAGGCAATTGCTGTCGCTGTATTAGGTTTAGCCGTCAATATTATTTGCGCGTTCCTGTTATACGGGCACCATGACAGTTCACACTCTGAAAAACACCATCATGATCATAACATTAGAGGGGCATATCTTCATGTTATAGCAGATGCATTGACATCAATGTTAGCTATTGTTGCGTTAGTCTTTGGTAAATATTTCGGGTGGAACTGGCTCGATCCATTAATGGGTATTGTAGGCGCACTGCTAATTTCGCGGTGGTCCTATGGATTGATTGCAGAAACAAGTTCAATTCTGCTGGATAAGAATATCGTTCTGGAGAAAACCAGGGAAATAATTAATGCCATTGAATCTGATTCAGATAACAGAATATCTGATATTCATGTCTGGAAAATTGGTCCGGCAGATTATGCAGCGATGATATCCTTAGTAACGCATTTTCCAAAAAACTCAGAGTATTATAAAAATTTATTAAGTAAATACGAAGAATTATCTCACATAACTATTGAAGTAAACCACTGTGATGAGGAGCCGTGCATCACTCCCACATAAACCTGTTATTGCGCTGAATTTCAAAGATATTTCCCTCATGCCACTAATTTAAAGCAAAGCAAGATATAATTGATTTGCCCTTATTTATCAAGGACGTATTCCTCTTCCAGGTTACATAATCGTATTATGTCCCTATCATAGTCTTCGAGTAGTCCCCATAATCGCTCGATATCAGAGTCAGTGAGGATTATTCACAATTCCGACCAAACCTCAACCACCAAGTAATAGCGGATGATTGATAATTATAGAACCTGAACTCAAACCTTAAATCATATCTGCATGTAACCTAAAGCAATAATTATGTGAGTCATTATAAATACTTATCCTCTTATCAACAACTGGCAGGCAGTTTAAATATTGTGCATTTGCCTATCCATGCATATTTAAAAATCTTATAGAACGCATAATTATATTGACAAGCAGCCCCTAATATTGTAATATTTTATTACACTCATAGCAGATAATTCACCGTCCATTAAAGCACGTAACGTCATCCGGCACCAGATAATGCCTCGACGTTAAAACGAACAATAATAAAATGAAGAAATTAGATATTAGCATAGTACTGCTCGTTGTTGCCGGTTATCTCGTTACTGCAATCACAGTTGTAGGGAAAAATTATAAACCGAAAGAATTATACCTGCATGATTATTATGCAATGTGCCTGGAAAATGATTACAATACAATCACTTTTACAGAGAATGAAGAAGACACATCCACTCAACAGACCGGCATATCAGTCAGGAGCGTCTATAATCGGATAATCAATAAAAAGTCAGATAAATACAGGATAGAATCATCACTGCTTAAAGCAGTGATTAAAGTGGAATCCAACTGGAATTCAGAGGCAGTATCCCACGCAGGTGCAATGGGACTTATGCAGTTAATGCCTACAACTGCTAAAGAACTGAAAATTACAAATCCCTTTAATCCGGAAGACAATATTGATGGCGGAGCACGTTATCTGAGATATCTCCTGGATAAATTTAATGGAAACCTCAGTTATGCCCTGGCAGCTTATAATGCCGGTCCTACGAGGGTCAGGCAACATAAAGGCATCCCTCCCATAAAAGAAACACAGCAGTATGTCAAACGGGTCCTCTCACTCTACAATGACGAAACATCCATGTACACCGGACAGTCCCAGCAATCAGAAATATAAATTCAATTCAGTAAAAAAACTGGCAATTCTATCTTCCCGCTTCTATAAAGTAGGTCAGTTTTGTTTCGTCTTTGCTGATACTGATTGCATCCCTGTCGAATCCGGCATCATTCATCAGGTTTCTGACATTGTCTTCAGACCGGTAGTTCAGCTTCCAGTCGGCCAGGTACTCCATCCATACTTTAAAGGGATTCTCTTCAATTGAATTGGCAAAAAATAGCCTGCCTCCCCTTTTAAGCAGATTCTTGATGGTCTGCTTCAGAAAGAATGCAACATGCCTGTCAGACATATGGTCAAACATGCCGCCTGTAACTATCAGGTCAAAAGGCCCAAGATTCTCCACTTTTCTTACTGCCTGTATGATATTACCCGGGATCACATGGAGATGTTTCAGATGTTCGAGTCTTTTCCTTGACAATTCAAGAGCGTCGCTGTCTATATCATTTATGATTAATTCAAAATTAACTTTACTGATAAACCCGGAAATGCCCATGATATCCCTGCAGCCCCCGCATCCTACGGACAGAATCTTCAGGTGTTCTCCGCCATTCAACAGCATACCAAGCAGAATATCTGACTGATGGTGCAGTTTGTTCCTGTGCTGCTGGGCAATTGCAGAATTCAGTGCGTATTCTTCAATATAATACTCAACCGTGCCATAAACCGATTTATTGTCCATGTCACATATATATTCCACTGTCTCGTAATCACCGGGATACTTTCTGGGCCATTCCTGCAGACGTTTGACAAAGACCGAACGGCTGTGAATATCTCTGGCAGGTCTTATTATCTCCTCTATATCGGTCCGTGACATCCCGTTCTTTTCTGCTTCCAGGATCGAAAAGCAGAGTTCATGCATGGACGATACGACTTTATGAAACAGTTGATGACTGCCGTCGGTTATAAGCTCTTCCAGAGCTGTGAAACTGGCTACACTTCTTTGAAGATTTTCCATGGTGAACCCTCTCCATTAACTGCAATCAAAGCAGAGGTTCGAAAATATTAATTCAGCACATTGATGGGTTATAAAAAAATGCCTTTTACATTACTCAACCTGTGATCAAGATCGAACAGGAAAGCCTGATAACTGTCTTGAGCTATTTTTTGAGCAATCGTTAAGCCATCGTTGATCGACTGTTGACAGGCTTTCAAATTATATTCTTCTGAAAAAATCCAGATATACAAATGTAATGTATTAAGTAATATACGTTTTTTGGATAAATAGAGTTGATATTATATAATTTCCGTAAGGGAATGTGAATACTTACCAGTCAGTTATACCGGGCCATCATGACAGACCCGGATTACTGAGCGGTTATTCTATGTAACGATCATAATACAGAAGATAATCGTTATTGCCAGTATTAACGCTGAATAGCAGATACCGCGAATGCGGTTTCTATGAGTGTTCTGCGGCCTGAAGATATTAAAATCTTCCGGGTTCAGGATGCCCTGGTCTTCAAGGGAAAATACCTTTCTCGTAAAATGTCTGACCCAGTGGGGAACAGATGCCTGCTTTAGATAAGAGGAAAAAATATGTTCCATCGATCGCTCATCAAGTTCATGTCCAAACCATTGGGTGTATGCTATCTGAAAACACCTGAATTCTGATATCTGAAGAATAGAAGCGACGGCCGAGATTGCAAGACTGTCTCTGCATGAGTCATCGTTCCTCCCTCTAAACATCTCATCAATCTGGGATTTAATGCGTTCGTACAGTTCCTTAAGGTCGGCATCGGTATGTGATAACTTCATCGCAAAATACCTCTTAATGAATTATAGCATCTCAATGATGCTGTTACCTATTTTATCGGAAGATTCATGCCACAGCTGAAACCGGCTTAACCAAAATAATTTACAAAAATGAGACAGGCATGCAAAAAAAACTTATTCATTGATACCTTAGAGACAACTGTCAAAAAAACTCTGTTATGATATGTTCTTAAAAGAGAAAGATGCATATAATAGATCTCATCTTATTTAATAAGTTTTTTTAGCATGTCTGTCTTGATAAAAATCTTTCTGAATAACCCAGGTTAAACCTCTGCCGGGCTTGTTGCCTCATTAAAGAATGTTACCGAAGCAGTGATCAGAGTCTATTTTAATTGAT
>CP070632.1:2873671-2888512 GCA_020356065.1 Nitrospiraceae bacterium | reverse complement strand
CTTTTTAAGGGCTTCTGGATACCCGCCTACGACATGCGGGTATGACAGAAATGACATCTTTAATTTTGAGATAGGTTCTGATAAATTTACAATAATGACTTTCGGACGATACCAGATATTAAATGAAATAGGCAAAGGAGCAATGGGCAGGGTATACAAGGCCCGTGACCCTAACCTTGACCTGGTTGTAGCACTGAAAGTACTGCACCCCGAAAGGATTGACAGTGATGCCTTTGTCACAAGATTTCTCAGGGAGGCAAAGGTCCTGGGACGTCTTGATCGTGCAAATATCATACGAATCTATAACATCGACGAAGACAGCGGCAATATTTATATTGCCATGGAGTATGTAGAGGGTGAGTCTCTTCGCGATGTTATGAGAAAGAAAAAATTCAGCCCTGCGGAAATCGCTGAAATCGGGCGTACAATTGCCAATGTACTAGATTATGCGCACAGAAAGGGAGTCATTCACAGAGACATCAAACCGAGTAACATCTTAATACGGTTAGATAATTTTCTGAAGATTACCGACTTTGGCATTGCCCATATTCAGGACCCTGAAGGTCACGAAAAAACCCAGGCAGGGGAGATACTCGGGACTCCAGGATATATGTCACCCGAACAGGTTAACGGACGTACGATAGATGGCCGTACCGACCTGTTTTCCCTGGGTATTATTTTATATGAGCTCTGCACGGGCATACGGCCGTTTAAGGGCGATACCATTCCTGCAACGTTTCAGGCGATCTTAAATGAACAGCCACCTCCTGTTTCAAAAATAAACTCATCGGTACCTGACGGACTTTCAAAGACAATTATGAAATGTCTGAATAAAAAACCTGAAGACCGTTATCAGTCCGGCAAGGAACTCGCAATTGATCTCGACAGCTTCCGTAAATACCGGCAGAGCGAAACAGTGCTCATGACCCCTCCCGGTTCTAAACCATCATCAGGAAAGACCATAATGTATGCTGTAAGTATATTTTTGGCATTGGCTATATCGGGTGGTCTGACATATGTACTTTTGACGCCTCATGACGATCCTGGGAAAACATCTGTTAACAAAAGCGTAATGTCATTTCTGAAAGTTAACAGTACACCGGCAGGAGCACAGGTGTTCATAGATAGCAAGTACGAAGGAAATACACCTTTAAAACTTGAACTGCCAGTTGGCAAACACGAAATCAGGCTGACTGCTCCCTCATATTATGACTGGGAGGCACAGGTCAAATTAAAGGAACAGAAAGAAACGCCACTTAATGTTCGGTTAACAAGGCTTGAGAGCAGATAAACTGGTGCCGGCTTTGAATAATGTCGTGATACAGCCAATATGCGGTCTGGAATTTTTATGCATATTACCATTATTAATTAATTGAGAACCGGAAATCGGTACCTTTCATAAAAGCAATAATTCATCTTTATCTTTATTTTTATGCTGTTAGCTGATTGGCAAATTACTTGCATATCAAATGACTATGAGAGATGACTTTATGAAATTAATAATTCCGGATAAGGGGGAGATATGAAAAATTTTACGAAAATAATTATGTCTGCAGCATTAGTCTGTTTATGTATTGTCTGCACGGGGAATACATCGTACGGCCAGATACATATTGGTCAGAAAGCACCTGATTTTTCACTAAAAGACATGAATGGAACTGTTCATGCATTATCCGACCTGAGTAACAAATCTTTGTTAATGCTTTACTTCTTTGATGCAGATTCAAGACCAAGTCAGGAAGGACTGCTTAATCTCTATCATTTGTCTGAAAAGTATGACAAGGCAGACCTTACTGTCCTGGCAATCACGCTTTCTGAAAGGAATGAAATATCAAAGTTTATAAAAAATTCAGGGATTACATCTCCTATATTGATTGATGATGCTTATGTAAGCATCAGTTATAATGCTGAGATAATACTGCCCACCGTCTGTATTCTGGGTCCTGACTTGCAGGTTCTGGACTATTTCCAGGGTGGAGGCAAAACTACTGAAGCGATGCTTGTTCGGGTTGCTGAAAGAGAGTTGCAGCGAAAGAATACAATGCTTGCAAAGGCCATCAGCAGCGATATCGTAAACAAAAATCCTGATAATGTAAAGGCAAAAACAGTAAAGGCTTATGCAGCGCTGCAGGAAGGAAATGTTGATGAAGCGGAACAGTCATTCAATGATCTGTCCGGCCAGGGAAAGAACGGCAGGATTCTTGGAAAAGAAGGACTGGCTGCTGTTTATGCAAAGAAGAACCAGCCCGAAAAAGCTCTCCAGATGGTAAAGGAAGTCAAGGAAGAGGCCCCGGAGAGATCGTATGTTCACCTGATTGAGGGAGACATCCTTTACGCACAGAAAAAGGAAAAAGAGGCTGAAGAAGCTTATATCAGAGCGGTGAATGCAAAAGAAGCAGAACCATACCACGAAGCTGCCAGGTATAATCAGCGGGGACGCATGTATGCAGATGCAGGTCAGTATGAAAAAGCCCGTGAACTTTATGATAAAGCTGTATCCATAGATCCTTTTTATATCACAGGAACTACAAATAAGGGACTCACCTATGAAAAAGAGGGGAATCTGGATATGGCACTGGAATCTTATAAAAAAGCATTGTCAATTGATCAAAATGATACGTTTGCCGCAGTGCTGGCAAAAAAGGCCCAGGAACTGATCAATCTTCAGAACAACGGTGACAGGAAAAAAAGAATGGACAGCCTAGTACATGATCTTGCAGAACGGTTCAGAACACAACAAACTGATCAGAAGAAAAAACAGGATGAGTGGACCTCTCCTCCCATGATTCTGTCCTTTATTGACTTTCATGAAAAAGGCGGTCTGTCAGAGAGAGACGGTTTTGCTGCTGTTTTATCAACCCAGTTAACTGATTATCTTAATGCATCAGGCAGGGTTAAGGTTGTGGAACGGGCCCTCATGGAGAGTTTGCTTGAAGAATTAAACCTGGGTTCTTCTGATCTGGCAGATACAGAAACTGCACTCAAGCTCGGCAAGGTGTTGGCGGCCAAAATTATTGTGACCGGTTCCATCTACTATCTTCCTCAGAAGACCCTTTTGAGTCTCAGACTTATCGATACAGAGACATCTTCCATTCCACAGGTTACCACATGGCAGATATCAGATGGTTCATTAGATAAAGAAATGTTTAATCTGAACAGGGAAATTCTGAAAACGGTTATATTAAAATATCCTCTTAAAGGATATATTGTTACCACAGCCGGTGATCAGTTCATCATTAATCTTGGTGCTAATCAGGGTGTGGTAACGGGCACCAAATTTGACGTGATTGAAGAGCTAGAGCCGATTGAATACAAAGGGAGAATTCTTAATGGATCACCAAAAACCATCGGTTCGTTTGAAGTAATAACAGTAGAGCCTGATATGAGCACCGTCAGAGTAATAAAAACCGATAGACCGTTGAAGGCGGATGACAAAATAATGGAAAAAATAGAGCAGGCTGCATTATGATGAATCGATATAACCGCATGAAATTCGCATGTCTTTTATTCCTGATACCACTATCTTTGCTTATTTCATGCACCTCAGGTATCAACAAGTCCGTTCAGTCTGTTGCAGTATGGGACCTTGATAACCTGAGTCCTGCGGGAGCGTCTCCTACTGATCTGGGAGAGCTCCTATCTGTTGAAGTAATCAAGACCATACAGGAATCTAATCGTTATTCTGTCATTGAAAGAGAGAGACTGTTTATGGCGCTTGAAGAACTGAACCTTGGTTCCACTGAACTGGTTGATGAACAAACCCGTCTAAAACTGGGACAGTTATCGAGTGCCGCATTAATGGTATTTGGCAGCTATCAGGTAATCGGTGATACCATGCGGCTTGATTTGAGAATGGTAGAAGTAGAGACCGGCCGTATACGCAAAGCAGTGAAGCGGATAACCGCTGCTGATAATATTTCAGGCTGGCTGGACAGTGCAAAAGCTGCTGCGGAAGAGTTATTATAATTTTAAAATGAACTGCCCCATAGCAAGGAGACTGTCCGACAATTGTCATCTCCGTTCGAGTCGTAACTGACCTGAACCTGATTCAGGATCACAGCTTTAAGCAATATATTGAAACTGAGAGATTCTGAAATAAATTCAGAATGACACCAAAACTGCTTTCTGACTTGTCGGACAGCCTGCAAGCCACGGGGTATTAATTTAAGGAAAAATAAAGCAGTCAATCAGGGGACTGAAATTCTGAAAAGATAATTCTGACTCATTGTTAATTTTGTTATGAACAGAAAATGCATGTATTGATTTACTCATGTTACCGGTTAAATGATTTTATACTGCTGTTCAGCAGTCTTGATCTGCGTGTAACTGATTTATTTTAAATTCATATGAAACACATAGCATATGGCATAACTGATGTGGGCGAGAAGAGAGACAATAATGAAGACAGCTTTCTTATTGTTGATGATAAAAACCTCTATCTTGTGGCTGATGGAATGGGCGGTCACCGTGCAGGTGAGGTGGCAAGTTCCAAAGCAGTTCAGTCGGTAAACAGGCATTTTACACATAAGCGGATATCATTAATACAGTCAGACAGGGACCTTATAAAGAAAGAATTGATGGAAGCCGTATTAGGTGCGCATACATCAATATTGGAAGAAGCAAGAAAAAAGAAGGAACATAAGGGGATGGGCACGACCATAGTTGCCGCTTTGCTTTATGATCACGTCTTACATACCTGTCATGTGGGAGACTCCAGGGCGTATGTGATTAATTCAGCCAGCATACAGCAGGTAACAAATGATCATTCATATGTGGGAGAACTGCTAAGGAAGGGGAAAATGTCTGCAAAAGAGGCCCGGCTCAGTCATTTTAAGAACCAGATCACCCAGGCTCTGGGGTCACCTTACCATATAGATCCGGAATACAATACCTGTTCCGTTGATGAAGACAGCAGAATATTACTGTGCTCTGATGGATTATGGGACATGCTCTCTGATGAGGAGATACACAGGACCGTCATGACTGACGGATCACTAGAGGACATTTGTAATAATCTGGTAAAAAAAGCAAATCAGGCAGGCGGGAAAGATAACATTACTCTCATCTTAATTAATCAATTCAGAGAAACGACGACCGGAACAATCATCCTGAATCAGCAGTGAGACGCTCGAACCTTACGAACTCACCTTTATTATTCCAACTTGGCAGCAGCTTTTTTATAATATCTGCTGCCGGGGGGTACGATCGTGAGAATCTCATTCCATTTCTTTCTGGCCTGAGCCTTATCAGTACGCTCTAAAGTGCTTCCCTCGTCATATAGTTTAGACGCTATCTTCTCGAGTTTTGACAATGCCCTCTTATGGGTTGGATCTGAACTGACAGCCTTGATCCAGTTCGTGACAGCGGCATCGTGATCTCCATTTTCATCCAGTACCAGTCCTTTTCTGTAAAACTCATCGGCTGCAGTACTGGCAATCATTTTTGCATACCAGCTTTTCTTACGTATCGGGAGTTCTTTTTCATACAGAAGAGTTTTTTTCCACTCGCTCACTGCCCCGTCAATATTATTATCATTATATAATTTTGTACCCAGCTGAAAACTCTCTTCCGCCTGCTGAATGAAGCCGATAAGAGTGCCAGCTTTTTTCCTGTCTTCTGGATTCGTCTGAATTTCTTTAAGGAGTGAGATGGCCTTTCTGGCCTGTCCCTGCACGTACATATCCAGGGCAACGTCTATGCCCGGGGCCTTCTTCAGGGGTCGAACTTCGGCCTTTTGTTTTCTTTTGGACTGGATAATTAATTTGTTGATCCTGCGGGTCTCTTCACCAGATGTATCAAAATAAACACTGGTAACAGGTATTTCCTCAAGTACCTTTAATGCATCTTCATACCTGGCCTGTGATGCGTAAACGGCGGCCTTGTCAAAATTATTCTTATGCATGAGCTCTGCCTCAGCTTTATGAATCAACTCTTTTGCCTTAAAGTTCTGCTGATCTGTTTGTATGATTTTACTTAGCTCTTCAATTGCCTCAATCCAGGACCTGCTGTTAATTAACTCTATACCTTTTTTAAGTCTGTTCTGAATAAGATCGTCCTGCTGAGCGGATTGCGTTTGTACAGGAACTGAAATGCTAACTGGTTCTTCATCCTTTTTTTCCGGTTTTACATATATGATAACTGCGACAAGAATAAGAGCAGTCAGCACTGCATATACTAATCTGTGTATGTTCTGTTTTTCTGATGCAGGTTTCTTCTCCTGTTTTTCTGAGAAATCAACACTATCATCTTTATCAATATACTTTAAAACAGTTTCTCCGATCTGTATTTCCTCTTCATGTCTGAGCACTGCTCTGTCAATTTTCTGTCCCCTGAAAAAAACGCCGTTCTTGCTGTTCAGGTCTTCAATAACAAATGACTTATCATTCTGCAACATGACTTTTGCGTGATGCCCCCGCGACACCCTTGGATCATTGAGAACAATATCATTATCATCAGAACGCCCAATTATTAATACTCCTTTATCAAGAGGGAATTCCCTGCCTGTGTCCTCCCCTTTTACAATGACAAGTTTCGGTATAAGCTGACCCTTTAAAACATCATCCATTAAGATAGTGGCACTATCGGACATAGCGTCTACATTTGCCGCTTCTCTGTCTCTCTCTTGAAAAGGATTGGGAGTATCTGAAGGTTCAATTTTATTTAATAAATCATTCTCCAGCTCTAAAGCCGTACTGTCTTCTGATTCCTGATCATCATGCATTGGTAAGAGTTCTGTGCCGATATCTTCATCTTTGATAGCTTGATCAGGAGGAGCAAGTTTCGTTTCCGTATCAGCCTCTTCCAGATGGTGTTCAAGAGCGAATGTATAAACACCGATCTTTATCTCATCCCCGGGTAAAATTCTCTGGCCTCTGGATGGTGATATTTGTTCTCCATTGACAAATATCCCATTCGTGCTCTGCAGGTCCTTAATGTATGCAATACCCTGACGCATCATAACTTTTGCATGGGTAAAAGACACACTCGGGTCCTTAAGTAAAAGGGTGTTACCTTCTCCTCTGCCGATAGTGATTGGCTTAGTTGTCACAGAGAATTCCAGGGATGCGCTGCCATCCCCTTTTTGTACTAGCTTTAACATGTTATCCCGTGTTGCCCTCCTTCAATTGCATAAATTAATCATGATTAATATGGATATATTGATACTAAAACCACTCTATTTTATCATCTAACATATAGTCCTATCCAAATTTTTCATGGACTCTTTTACATCTGTTCTGGACTATATTTCTCATCTGCTCCGCAGAGGAGTGAAGCAGTTGTTCCAATTTTTCGGCATTCCATCGATGTGCCCCGGCAATCATGGTTTGGTCCATTGCATGTTCAGATAGCGCTTCAGGACAGACAAATTGTATACAAATATTACCAATCGAAAATCTGTCCTGATCGTGCAGGGAAGCCCTTTTTACAGGTTCATTATTAAGTCTTGTCCCATTCTTACTCTCAAGATCAATCAACTCTGCCTGTCCTTCATGAAAACTGATTTTAGCATGATTTCCTGAAACACTTCTGTCATTAATCAATATATCGTTTCCCATTAATCTGCCTATCGTAATCTGCTCCCTGTCAAACTCAAAGGCCTGAGCACTTTTTAATCCATTTTCTATAACAATTACACATCTCATGATAATTCCCTCCTGTGAACGGTAATTTTTTAGTATTAAACATTACCTCCCGATTACGTGTTCCCTCATGATAAAACTACTTTTGCAAGTATAGTGCCAATACTTTTTGAAAATTTAATGTTTATTATTCAATACGTTATAATGCGGTTGCGCATGGACTGTTGCTGCTTTCCGGTATGGTTAACCGGAAAATACGTAATTGGGATTATCATGATACCATCAGGTTTTCCAGAGGAACTTTTGCATTATTTGATATGAGAAAATAGTTGCACGGCAACCTTTTTTAATCCTGATACCTTATAACGTTCATTACATTCGCCTTTAACGGCTTTCACCAGAATTTAAATTTTTTACTTTTATTACGAGGCGTAATCAGATATAATTAATAATTCCTGATTGATTTATTTTCAAGGGGGTCTATATGAAAGTTATTGAAGTATATTACAGGGACGAACTTCTCTCAGAATATCAACTTTCAAAAAAAGAGATAAAAATCGGCAGGGCCAAGGCAAACGATATAATACTTAATGACCCGACCGTTTCAAGGGTTCATGCAGTTATTAAATTCGATAAAGGGCAGTTGTCAATTCTTGACAGCAGCACAGGCGGCACATTTATCAACAGTGAAAAAATTTCTGCCGGTTCCATAGCCGTCAATGACAGGATTACCATCGGTCCTTACTCCATATTTCCCAGAGAATATGAAGAAGACAAGGATTCCCCTGAACTTCGCACCACCTGGCACGAGAAAACACTCGCCATTCCCTTACCGGAAAAACAGGCAGAAAAAAGTTTTCTTCTCCAGCATGCATCCCTGAAATTTCTCAAGGGTGCGGACAAGAACCGCACTGTCAGGATTGAAAAGGAAAAATTAACGTTTGGAAAAACCGATGATAATGACCTGGTACTGACTGACGAGTTTATTTCCCGTCACCATGGAGAGATATATTTCAGGAACGGGGAATTTTTTATTCGTGACCTCGGAAGTAAAAATGGCATTTTTATAAACGGCAAGCGTGTGAAGGGCTCTGTGCTGGCCCCCGGTTCAAGAATTGACATCGGCGAAACATCTATAGACTTTATTGTGTCCGAGGACAAAGGAGTTGTTCCAGAAGACAAAGTTGACCATCTCGGTGAAATTGTAGGGAAAAGTCAAAAAATTCAATCACTCTACACATTATGTAAAAAAGCGGCATCCTGTGATGCTACTGTCTTAATAAACGGGGAGACAGGTACGGGCAAAGAGCTTATAGCAAAAACCATTCATTCCCTGAGCAGTCGTTCAGAAGGGCCCTTCGTTACCATTGACTGCGGTTCAATCCCCAAGGAATTAATAGAAAGTGAACTGTTTGGTCACGAGAAGGGCGCGTTCACCGGGGCACAGAACCAGAGAAAGGGAGCATTTGAGCGCGGGAATAAAGGGACCGTGTTTCTTGATGAAATTGGGGAACTGCCTATAGAGATGCAGCCGAAACTGCTCCGTATTCTTGAGGAGAGGGAATTTAAGAGAGTCGGGGGAGACGCTCATATCTCAACAGATATCAGGGTCATAGCCGCAACAAACAGGGAGTTAAATATTGAAGTTACCAAAGGCAATTTCAGGGAGGACCTCTTCTTCCGCCTTTACGTCATACCGGTGTCACTCCCTACCCTGAGGGACAGAAAAGATGACATTCCCTTGCTTGCACATTATTTCATAAAAAATAATGAATTAACATCCGGTAATGCATCCTTGATACCCATTAGTGATGAAGCACTGAAAAAGATGACCGACTATTCCTGGCCCGGAAATGTGCGGGAATTAAAGAATGTGATCGACAGAGCCATTGTCAATTCTGATGGACGTAAGATAACGGATAGGGATATTCAATTCATACCAACCATCCAGAATGAACCCGGATCCACACCCGCCCTGTCCGGTTCTCTCGAAGATATTGAAAAACAGACAATCATAAATGCCTTGAAAGCGCAGGGAGGAAATAAGAAAGCGACGGCAAAAGTACTTGGCATTGCTTATTCTACAATGTGTGAAAAGGTCAAGAAGTATAAAATAGAGGTCTGACCGCATAATTGCATAATCCTCACCCTAATTAATCATGAGAGTTAATCGTAAGACAGGCATACTAAAAAAACTTATTAAATGAGATGGGATTGATCAGATATGTCATTTGAGTTCTGGATCAGATCAATACAGAGTTTTTTTTGACAGTTGTCTCTAAGGTATCGATGAATAAGTTTTTTTAGTATGCCTGTCTTTTTTTGAATTATCAAGGCTCGGCGATTTTGACAATCAGTGCCTGTAGTTTATTATTTTACAGATGTATCAATGTCAATTGATTTTGGGACCTTCATTACAATCGGAAAGGCTGTATGTGAAGTCGGACTGAGCATGATACATCCTCCGTGATCAGACAGAATTTTATGAGCTATGTTCAGAAACAGTCCCAGACTCCATGGCTTGTCACGAATTTCAGGATCAAAAGGTTTGCACAATCTCTGCCCGCTGCTGATATCACCAAACGTCACCCGAATATCATTGTTATCTTCATCTATTGAAATGATCATATCTGCTTTGCGTGGACCCGAAAAAAATATCTCCTCCAGTATCATGGAAAGCGCTTTCCTGATAAGCTCAGAATCTATCGGTATCAATACATGAGAAGTATTGACTTTGAGAACAGGAGTAAGGGAATTATTGCTGAACTGTTCCGAATGTGAACTGATCTGTTCCTGAACAAGGTCATCGAGCTTCTGCAGTTTCCTGACAGGAGCGGGAATCTTGACAAAACTGTCTACCTCCTTGAGTACTGTTTCAACTCTGTTAACAGAACTGATTATTGCCTGTAACACATCATCATTTATATTTTTATTGTCACATTTCGATATCTTTCTCACCAATCCTCCGATAACCATCACAGGATTTCTTATTTCATGCGCCATGGCATGGGCCAGGCGTACGTATGCGGCCGTTCGTTCCGCTTCAATCAGGCTTGACTCGGTCTTTTTTAATGTTTCGACAGTGTTTTTGTAGCGCTTTTTCAGCTCTGACCATAGCCGGGCGTTTTCAATCAATGGCGCAAGCAGCGACCCGATACTTCTGAAAAAATCAAGATCATCCTGACTGTATGCCCCGGGAACGCCCTGATCCAGATAAATCAACCCCAGTATCTGACTGTTATAAATTAACGGTACGCATAATGCAGACCTTACTTTCAAGGAAAGTATGCTCTCCTCTTCTCTTAATGCAGCATCATGTATTGCATCTTCGAAAAGTAAAGATTCCCCGCTCCGAAACATTCTATTTACAATGCTTCTGCTGAGAGGGATCTGTTTCCCCGGTGGTTCAGAACATACAGGGTGAAGCGCGCCATCTGAATTGAACAAGGCAAGATACCCCCGGTCCTGACTGAAAATCCCTCTTAATGTAGAGAATATTTTTTCACCTAATATACCGATATCCAGATTACCTGTCAGGTCAGTTGTAATATCATAAAGGGCCTGCAGTTTTTTATGGTCAAGATTGTGTTCAATTTCAGGGCTGAACTGATGCAGGATATGGGTCTCTGTTAATAATTCATCATCCCGCGTAGAGAGTTTTACATTCGTCTGGCCGATCCGGATAATATCACCCGGCTGTAAATGACACCTGTTATGTATTCTTTTATTATTAACAAATACGCCGTTTGTACTCCCCAGGTCATGGATTTCAACGAGATCTTCAGTACAGGTAATCTTTGCATGTTTTTTGGAGACGTTCTTGTCCGGGAGGATTATATCGTTGTCACTGGTTCTGCCGATGAATGTGACTGGTCCGCTGAGAAAATGCTCTTCTACCGACCTGTTACCAGTCATGATATTAAGAGATAAATCCATTCATAGATCCTTTGTACATCCCTTAAGTTCAGACTGTAATTCAGTTAAAAAATGAACTGGCGCTCAGCTATAATTGTATCAGATTAATCACGCATGTCCAGTGTTATCTTTTAACACATCAGATATAAAATTATAGTTAGTGTTCTGTCAACCGTAAATTGACCAATCACTAAACCGTCATTCCCGAGGTTTGTTGATCGGGAATCCAAGATACGATAGGCTTAGATTTCGGCTAAAAGATTTCCGGAATAACAAGACAGGCAGCCGACAGAATAACCTTGACAAGACACTAAAAACCCTTTGAAACAGAAATCATGGCAACCAGGCCCTTGTAGCTGGTACTGTCACGGGATTCAGGGAATTCGGTTTCCGCATCATTCATTATAAAGCCCTTAATATTAGCTTCAGCAGTGATGCGGTTTTCGAATTTTCTTGTAGCACCTATTCCTAAAGTAAATTTCTTTCTGCTACCGACAAACTGGTCAGATCCTGAAGCCTCATCATTTTCACCAATGTATGTGCCCTGAAACGTAGTTTTCAAAGTTGTAAAGCTGTTTAATTCACGAATATAGTAGAGATCTCCAACCCATTCATTTCCCTGGGTAATATCAGAAGGACCGCCTGCTGTTTCCCGAAGCTTGCTTATCTTGTCCCTGAATACTGCACGGACAGTTGCACCGGCCACCCATTCTACCTGATCATAATTTAGTCCAAATCCAATAAGAAAGCGCTTTCCTTCCTGGGCAATCTCGGTTCCGTCCTGTTTGTCTTTGAAATAATGGGCAAAATACCCGAATACACGGGCATCCCAATCAGATTGAGAATAATAGCGGGCTTCAGCGCTTGCATTTATTACATTCCCAGGATTATAACTTTTAATATTTTCACTGAAGTCATATTCACCTCGATATAAATACCCGATCCCCATGCCGGCTACCCAATCTGTCCATTTTTTCACAACATTTATCGTGGGATTAATATTAAATCCCTCTCCAAAAGTAGTAATTGAGATAAGATCAGGATCCATAATTAATATGAGCTCTTCCTGAGACAAGTTTGTCTTGCCCGTAGGAATGTTCAGGTCCAGCCCGATAAGAATGTCTAAAGGGATTTGTCCCGGAACATCATAAGAAAAGTTAAGTTTTGTGTCAAGGAGGCTGGACAGAGACTCATCAGTTCCATCAGACAGCTCAATGCTCGTACGTGCAAAACCTGTCAATAAGCTTAATGAATAATTCTGATGTTCGCCCTTGATTGTCAGTGGTATGCTGAACTGGGTGGCTTTTCTGTCGTCATCACTATCCCACCAGTCAAATTGAAATCCAGTATGAGCATTGTACTCTACAGCTGACACCGGAGCAGTTAACATCGTCACGGATAGCATTACTGCCAATAATGATAAATATTTCATCTCCCCTCCATTTTAAACGAAATAATTATAATTAATATGGACTGGCAAATAAATATAGATCTATGTATTTAATGTTTGCTAAATTATACAACTCCTTGATATTAATTGCATTAGTATAAAATATGAAATAAAAAATGCAGACATTATGTGTACAAATAATATCAAATTGCCTGTCTGCACCTTAGACGCATTAATCACCAGTCTGAGTGCACATAATTAATTATAGCTAGCAGAAGTACTATAGTTTCAAAATGCCTGACATTGAATCTGGTAATGCAATCTCGTTCCGGATATTTCTCCCTATACTATTTACACACTTTCTATTGATATGTAAAGGGTAGGAGTTTCAACTACTACTGTATCAGTAACTTCATATATATATGACTGAAAGAGATAGAAACTTCGCTTTTCGGGATGAATTGTCAGTCATGGTGATATTATGGGTATAACAATCTTATTAACATCCATGGTTACTGTCATAGATTCAACGCAAGTTTATGAATAGCAGTTTTTTAATTTAATTGATCCCCCGGCTTTATTAACAGCTTAATACTAACTATTTAATTAAAAACATAAAAATTCGCATGTAATGTCACTATCCATCTTTACTTCTGCATCTCCATTTCCATCGTCTGTACAATCAACGTCACCTAACCATCTACGTATGGAACTCTGACAGTTATGAGATAATATTACTACCGTATCTTTTGTGTAAACCTCTGTGCAAATCTTGTTTTTTTTCTCTCCGCAGTTAATCGATCCGGGGGAACTTATAACGGTTACTGATCTGCTGGGATTTATAGTAAGTTTCATCTGACAATCAGGATCTTTTGCATCTTCATTTCCATCACAGTCGTTGTCCTTATCGTCATTGCAAATTTCAGTTGCTCCCGGATTTATTGCTTCGTCATTATCTTCACAATCGCCTCCGCCATTACTGCATGTACCGGGTGTTCCTACAACTTCCATCTTTGCATCGCAATAATTATCATTGTCATTATCACAGCCTTCATCTGTGCTGTCATCACAGTTATTATCAATATCATCGCAAATTTCAGTTGCTCCCGGGTTTATTGATGCATTGTTGTCATTACAGTCAGTATTGTCATTCCTGTATCCTAAAGGCATTGAACACGCCTTAGTTATTGTGTCCGGATCACCATATGTATCATTATCAGAGTCTCTGTAATAGGTAAGCTTTACTCCTTCATCAGTATTTCCATCACAGTTATTATCTTTTCCATCACAGATTTCTGCAGAAGGAATTCCTTCCGTTGCATCACACGTGGTTCCTGTCCCACTTGCATTACATACTATTGTTCCTGTTTCTTTACATTCTCCTTTTCCTACAGAGCAACTATCACCCAGATCAGTAAACGTCTCATCTGTATTTCCATCACAGTCATTGTCTTTATCATCACAGATTTCAAATGTTGCTCCTGCTAAAGGATCACAGTTATCATTACCCCATTCGCCGTTTGTACAGGTCTCTGTTCCTGTATTACCTGCACACTCTCCAACTCCACAGGTAGTTGCGCGGCTCAGGTTCTCATCAACCTGACCATTACAGTCATTGTCCAGTCCGTCACAGATTTCCTCTGCAGGACCTATCTCATCATCACAGAAACCACTCCATTCATTGTTGACACAACTCTCTACTCCGGATACGCATGCTCCTGTATCTGTCCCGCATGTTCTCGTGTCACCATCATTACAATCGCATTCTTTTTTAGCAATTCCATCACAGTCTTCATCGATGTCATTGCCACAGATTTCTTTTGCTGAAGGATTTATTTGTGGCTTACTGTCATCGCAGTCATCACCAATTGTCACATAGTTGTCCTGATCAGGATCTGTACATGAATCGATAAAAGTTGCAGAATTACCGTATCCATCTCCATCTGAATCAATGTA
>CP070632.1:2858553-2873571 GCA_020356065.1 Nitrospiraceae bacterium | reverse complement strand
TACGTCGTTCATTATTCAATTACTTCTGTCACGACTCCGGCTCCTACTGTCCTGCCTCCCTCTCGCACCGCAAACCTCAACCCCTCTTCCATCGCGATCGGGGCGATCAGTTCCACTGATATCGTTACATTATCTCCCGGCATGACCATCTCCACTCCCTCAGGCAACTGCGCCACTCCTGTCACGTCCGTTGTCCTGAAATAAAACTGCGGCCGGTATCCTTTAAAAAACGGGGTGTGCCTTCCCCCCTCCTCTTTCGTCAATACATATATCTCCCCCTTAAACTTCGTGTGCGGCGTGATCGACCCGGGCTTGGCCAGTACCATACCCCGCTCCACCTCATCCTTGCCCGTTCCCCTCAGCAACACGCCTACATTGTCTCCGGCCCTTCCCTCATCCAGCAGCTTCCGAAACATCTCCACCCCCGTTGCCACCGTCTTCTGCGTATCGCTTATCCCCACAATCTCCACTTCCTCTCCCACCTTGATTATGCCACGCTCCACTCTCCCGGTTACCACCGTTCCCCTTCCCGATATACTGAACACGTCCTCTACAGGCATCAGAAACGGCTTGTCTATGTCTCGCTCAGGTGTGGGCACATATTCATCGATCGCATTCATCAGCTCATCGATGCTCTTGTACTCCTCTCCTGCTGAGTCATCCCCCCCTTCAAGCGCCTTCAGCGCTGATCCCTTTATGATGGGGATATCATCTCCCGGAAATTCATACTTGGACAACAGCTCCCTCACTTCCATCTCTACCAGCTCCAGAAGTTCAGGATCATCCACCATGTCTGTCTTGTTCATGTATACAACGATATACGGCACCCCTACCTGCCTTGCTAGCAGTATGTGCTCCCGTGTCTGCGGCATCGGCCCGTCTGCTGCTGACACCACCAGCACTGCTCCGTCCATCTGCGCTGCTCCGGTTATCATGTTCTTTACGTAGTCCGCATGCCCCGGACAGTCCACATGCGCATAGTGCCTCGCATCTGTCTCATACTCCACATGGGCCGTTGCTATCGTTATCCCCCTTGCCTTTTCCTCCGGGGCGTTGTCTATCGAATCAAATGCCCTGAAGTCTGCTTTCCCTTTCAGCCCCAGATACTTTGTGATCGCTGCTGTCAGCGTGGTCTTTCCATGGTCCACATGACCGATTGTTCCTATGTTTACGTGTGGCTTTACTCTCTCAAACTTTGCTTTAGCCATGTTGCCTCCTGTTTAATAAACTGATTACGCAGATTATTACAAGACGATTACTAAGATTATTTTCATATATTTTTTTATCTGTGCTATCAAATTCTTTCATCTGTGTCATCAAGACATTTGGGTGAAATGTCTTTATCCTCCCCGTACCTTAGTAACAATTTCTTCAGATATATTTTTCGGGACTTCTTCATAATGAGAAAACTGCATTGTATATGTTGCACGTCCCTGCGTCTTGGATCTCAGATCAGTTGCATAGCCAAACATCGATGAAAGCGGCACCTGTGCAGCAACTACCCTTACATTGGAACGCTGCATCATGGTCTGGATTCTCCCTCTTCTGGAGTTCAGGTCACCTATTACATCTCCCATATATTCTTCCGGAGTCACGACTTCTATTGCCATTATCGGTTCAAGCAGTACAGGCTTAGCCTTGTTACAGGCATTCTTGATTGCCATTGATCCGGCAATTTTAAAGGCCATCTCTGAAGAGTCAACTTCATGGTAAGAACCATCAAACAATGTCACCTTTACATCAACAACCGGATAACCAGCCAGCACTCCGCTTTCCAGGGCCTCTTTGGCTCCTTTTTCAACAGCGGGAATATACTCCCTGGGAATAGACCCGCCAACAATCTTATTTACAAACTCGAAATTACTCCTTCCCGGCTCAAGAGGTTCAATTTCGATATTGACATGACCGAATTGTCCGCGGCCGCCTGACTGTCTCACAAATCTTCCTTCAGCAGCGGTCTTCTGCCTTATTGTCTCCCTGTAAGCAACCTGCGGCTTACCGACATTGGCGCCAACTTTAAACTCCCGTAATAAACGGTCTACAATTATATCAAGGTGCAGTTCTCCCATGCCTGAAATAATTGTCTGTCCTGTTTCATCATCATAAGACACTTTAAAGGAGGGGTCTTCCTGGGCGAGTTTACCAAGGGCTACAGAGAGCTTTTCCTGGTCAGCCTTTGTCTTTGGTTCAATGGCGACCGAAATGACAGGTTCGGGAAACTCCATAGACTCCAGTATTACAGGTTTCTCATCATCACAGAGAGTATCTCCGGTAAGCGTGTTCCTCAGACCAACCGCAGCTACGATATCGCCTGCCTGTATCTCTTTCAGCTCTTCCCTCTTGTTCGCATGCATCTTTAACAGTCGGCCCACACGCTCTTTTACATCTTTTGTTGAGTTGTAAATATATGAGCCCGCTTTAGCAGTACCGGAATACACACGGAGGAATGTCAGCTGCCCGACAAAAGGATCAGTCATTATTTTAAACGCCAGTGCTGCAAAAGGCTCTTTTTCCGATACCTTCCTCAGTACTTCTTTCCCTGAATCCGGTTCAATGCCGCTTACCGGGGGAACATCTGTAGGGCAGGGCAAATATGCGACGATAGCATCAAGCAGCTGCTGGACACCTTTATTCTTAAATGCAGTACCACACAGGACCGGAGTAATTTTAAGCTCGATAGTGCCCTTTCTCAATGCTGCCGTTATAAGGTCTGCATCGATCTCTTCACCTGAGAGGTATTTGTCCATGAGGATATCGTCAAAGTCTGATAATGATTCCAGCATCTTCTCCCTGTATTCAAGGGCCTGGGGAAGAAGCTCATCCGGAATGTCTGTTTCAACGTACGTTGCTCCCAGAGAGTCATCATCGTAAACACAGGCTTTCATTTTTACAATATCTATGGACCCCTTGTAGTGCTCTTCACTTCCAATGGGAATCTGCACCGGAACAGGCGTTGCACCAAGTCTTTCAACCATTGAAGTAATGCACATAACGAAGTCTGAACCCATTCTGTCCATTTTATTAACAAATGCTATCCTGGGAACTTTATATTTTTCTGCCTGTCTCCATACAGTCTCTGACTGGGGTTCAACTCCTGCAACTGCATCAAACAACGCAACAGCGCCGTCAAGGACCCTTAATGACCTTTCAACTTCAATCGTAAAATCAACATGTCCGGGTGTATCAATAATATTTATTTTGTTTCCTTTCCATGAACATGTGGTTGCCGCAGAAGTAATCGTAATCCCTCTCTCCTGCTCCTGTGGCATCCAGTCCATTACAGCCGTACCGTCATGGACTTCACCCATTTTATATGTCACCCCAGTGTAGAACAGAATCCGCTCTGTAACAGTGGTCTTGCCCGCATCAATATGTGCCATTATCCCAATATTTCTGGTCTTTTCAAGAGTATTATGTATCGCCATCTTAGAAACTGCCTTATCCATTTTTTACCATCTATAATGAGCAAATGCCTTGTTGGCATCAGCCATCTTGTGAGTATCTTCCCTCTTTTTAATTGAAGCTCCTGTATTATTCGCTGCATCCAGCAATTCACCTGCCAGTTTTTCTCTCATTGTTCGCTCTCCCCTTTTCTGCGCAAAACCAATAATCCACCTGAACGCAAGGGCCAGTCTTCTCTGGGGCCTTATCTCAACAGGCACCTGATATGTTGCACCGCCTACCCTTCTGGATTTAACCTCCAGATGGGGCTTTACATTATCAAGCGCGGTCTTGAACAACTGTAAGGGATCATCCCCGGTTTTAGCCTTGATTATGTCAAGCGCTCCATAGCAGTTCTTTTCTGCAACGGACTTCTTGCCGTCGATCATGATAGCATTTACAAACTTGCTAACAACCTTGCTGTTGTAAATAGGATCAGGCAATATTTCTCTTTTAGCAGCTACTCTTCGTCTTGGCATATTAAATTACCTTAAAATAATTTATTTTGGTTTCTTGGCGCCGTATTTTGATCGTCCCTGTCTGCGATCTGATACGCCAAGTGTGTCGAGGGCACCTCTGACAATATGATATCTGACACCGGGAAGGTCTTTTACTCTGCCGCCTCTGATGAGTACAATGGAGTGTTCCTGAAGATTGTGACCCACACCCGGAATGTATGCAGTTACTTCCATTTTATTTGTCAACCGTATTCTTGCCACTTTTCTCAATGCAGAATTAGGCTTCTTCGGGGTGGTCGTATATACGCGTGTACAGACTCCTCTTTTCTGCGGGCACTTCGATAAAGCAGGGCTTTTTGTCTTTGTGATTACCTGCTTTCTTCCGTTCCTGACTAGTTGTGATATTGTCGGCAACTTTCCTCCGTTAAAACCTCAATAAATATAGCTAATATTGAATTTTTCCTTCGACGGGAAAACCTAAAGAGTTTATCAGGGCAATATATTTTTGTCAATAGTCGTTAATAAAAAAAATAATAATATTTAATTTCAAGCGGTTACATGTTGGCTACATGTACTTTTTCAGGTTTAATTTTCGTTACAAATAAAAAATAAAATCATTAATTTTTTTGATTTTTTAAAATAGAATCAGGTCAAACTGACTATTACCGCTATTTGAGTATTATAAAGGCATCATTGAATATAGTTTTCCCATTTTTAGGAAAGTTCCGAATTCATGTTCAGATATCTGAAACTGATTTTTCAGTTCAATCATCCATGTGCAGAGTTACGTATGCTGCGCATCTGTTGATGCTCCATATTTTTTTTAAATTCGGATCATATAATAATCAGCATATTGTATATGATTTTTTTTTGTTCACAATTCTGAACCGATAAATATCTTAATTGCGATTTATTCCTCGTAACTCATGATTAATCATGGTTAGAGCACAGCCAGCACGGCTATTACTTATCAATACTGTGCCACAGTGATGGGGTCAGGTCTACACATTTTACAAAATTGTAAAATGTGTAGACCTGACCCCATGGACCGTTTATAATACTTTGGATCAGATAAAAATTAAAAAATGAAAAAAGATCAATTGCGAAGCAAATCCTTATTTAGACAAAATTTTTTACTTGTAGTATTTGGTCTGTTCATAGTAGTTCTCTTAGTCGAGGGATTATTCAGAATAGGCGAACTACTGGTAAGTGAAACAAATAGAAATAATATCAGAAGACAGGGAGCATACAGAATTCTTTGTATAGGTGATTCTACAACCTATGGAATTGGAGCATCTGATAGAGATAAATATAGCTATCCCAGTCAGCTTCAAAATATTCTTGATGCAAATACTGTTGATAAAAATTTTGAAGTAATAAATCTCGGCAGTCCTGGGATAAATTCCTCTCAGGTTTTAAACAGATTTGAGAAGAATATTATTGATTACAAACCCGATATAGTTATCATGATGATTGGTATAAATGATCCATGGAATTTCGAAGAAAGCAACATTTTAAAATACTACAATACCTCTCCTACAGAAGCATTATATGTAAGATTTGAACTAATGCTGAATCAGTTAAAATTGTATCAGTTTCTTAAGCTGGTATATTTATCCAATAAATTTAAGGAGCCCAAAGTTCCCGCATTTGACAATAAATCACGAAATAACGCTGTTGAATTTTTCAAGTCTGACCAGGATAGAGAAGAAGCATTAAATATGGCAATTGGTAACAATATTGCAAATTTAAATCATATCTCAGAGGCTCATAATGTGAAGATTATTTTTATGAAATATCATAAGGACGGTTGGAGAAGTCCAGCACTTATTATTCATCATGCATATTCACAACTTAATGTGTCGGTTGTTGATAATGAACATCTTTTCATTAAAGCAAAGCAGATGGGATTGAATGTATGGGGAGGTGATAAATGGCATCCAAATGATCTTGGCTATTTATATATGGCAAAGAATATTTTTAATAAATTGGTGGCATTAAAGCTTGTTGATAGCAAACCAGTTGATATTATTAAATAGGTATTACATCAGATCTGTTCAAAAAAGGATTTAAGAAAGAATCCTCATTCAGGTACAATTAGTTTTTCGACAAGACAATAAAACCTGATGGAGGCTTCCTTATGATTATGTTTAAAAGTATTTTTGGTCAGATTTTACATATATTTTTAAATTAGTGGGGTCAGATCTTTCCAGTTCATTTGTAATATTTATTAATCTATTGACAGCATCAATTATAATCGCTATTATTTCTTTAAACTGAATTTGCTTTCTCGAGTAATTTTTAATCAATTTCTTTTTTCGTGCTAACAAAACAGCGTCTTGTGCCTCAGAAACGACGCTGAGGATACATTCTCTCACCTTTTTTCCTCAAAGGAGGATTAGTAACATTTTGTTTATAAAGAATATTTACAAAGATATCACCCAGAAAAGGGAATACAAAAGGTACAGCGAGAAAGAGGACAGGGGCAGGAGGCTCAAGGCCCAGATATTCGCAATCTTTGCCATCGTGCTGGGGGCTGTTTATCTCGTGGTACTTCCCGGACTGATTAATGCCGAGGCCCATGCCATGGGCAAGCTGTTCTATGTGGCCGAATTTTTGTGTTATGCCCTGCTGGTATTTTTTATAGTCAGCGTCTGGTATCCCCGATATCAGAGGGAGGAAGGCCTTACTGCGGAAAAAGACCATTCGGTCGATGTATTTATTACGTGCTGCGGCGAGCCCATTGAAATCATCGCCAAAACAGTTGGGGCTGCTGCTGCTATCGACTATTCAAATTATGTCATCTATATCCTAGATGACGGAAAATCAGAAGACGTTGCCGACCTGGCAAGTCAGTATGGAGCCCGTTATTTATCTCGCCCGGAACGAACAGACGCAAAGGCAGGCAATCTCAATTTCGGTCTTTCGCACGCATCTGGAGATCTGGTTCTCGTTCTCGATGCCGATCAGGTCCCTCAACCTGAGATCATCAAGAAGATGGTAGGCTACTTTAACCTGGAAAAGATCGGATATGTCCAGTCCAGACAAACGTACTTCCTTCCCGAAGACGATCCTTTTTTTAACCAGGATGAAGTGTTTTACGGCATGATACAAATGGGAAGGGACAACAACAACACCGTAATTTCCTGCGGCTCAGGCATCATTTACCGCCGAAAGGCGCTGGATGATATAGGCGGCTTCAGCACATGGAACCTGGTTGAAGACCTGCATACTTCTTTTCAGCTGAATGCGAAGGGGTGGCGTTCGCTGTATTACTCCTATCCTCTCTCAAGGGGTCTGGCACCGGACCATGTATGGGCGGTATTCAAACAGAGAAGACAGTGGTGCACAGATACGCTCCGCATGTTTTTCTGGGACAATCCGTTGTTTAAAAAGGGATTAAATCTCAGACAGCGAATGGATTATTTCTTTATCTGTCTCAATTATATAGTCATGGGTTGGGCAGTCCCTTTCTTCTTTGTTGTTCCGGTCTGGTCCAACTTTTCAATGACCCCGGTCCTCAATACACCGGTGTTGCATTACCTGGCCTTTCGCTCACTCTACCTGGTCAGCTCTTTGGTTGCTTTTAAATTTCTCAGTTATCAGCAGCCGAACGCCAGGCAGTTTCAGGCGCAGACTGGATATTTCCCGGTATATATCTATGGAACAGTTCAGGCCCTGTTTTCACGGACAAAAAAACCCCAGTACAAGCCTAACACCCCAAAGGATATAAAAAGAAATTTCCCTGAAATTTTAGCGGTTTTCCCGCACATGCTATTGATCGTCCTCAATATCGTCAGTCCATTTTATGCGATGTATTTCTTTGTGCCGGCCCATTTTGTACTGGTGAACTGCTTCTTCTCCGCCTTTGCCATCTGGACATTAAGCTCTGTTGTATTTGCTACCTTTGTAAAGAAAACATGGAGCAAGGAAAACAATATCAGGGAGTTTTATGGGCAGAACACTAAAACGGTTTAAGATATCCATAACAGCACTGCTGTTTCTTTTTATGCTTGCAAACCTAATCTTTGCATTTTTCTGGCAGGGCAGGTTCTGGATCAGTCCGCTCGACCATTATCATAAAGCCAGGGAACTGGAAACAAAGGGGAATCTTGAGGGTGCACTGAAGGAAGCTGAACAGGCAGTAAGAAAAAAGCCCCATAATACAGAATATCGAAATTATCTTGGATGGACACACTTTCGTCTGGAACAATTTGATGATGCAGTCAGGGAGTTCAGGAAAAGTCTGGAGATTGATCAGTATAATTTTGAGGCCATAAAAGGAATTTATGAGGCACAGGAGAAGGGTAGCGGTAAAACCTATCTCAGGGATTATGTCAATGACAATCCCGATCCGGACGTTTTGCTGCTCCTGGCAAATATCAGCAGTCTCGATGCCGGGACCTACGACTTGGCTATTGATGCATATCAACAATACCTCAAGGCAAGGCCGTCTGATTCGGAAACACGTCTTAATCTGATACGTCTGCTAGAATCTGAGAAGAGGTTTAAAGAGGCGGAAACAGAGTATGAGATACTGCTGCAAAATGATCCTGAAAACAGGGAGTATGCCTTGAAACTGGCCCGTCTCAAAAGCTGGAACGGGCAATTCAACACTTCAATTTCGATATATAATAAGCTCTTGCCAGATCCGCCTCACGATGTAAAACTGCTTGAAGAGAAGGCAAGTGTTCAGCAATGGGCGAAAGATTTTTCAGGTGCAGTTGAAACATGGGAGTTGATACTAAGTTTGGACAATAAAAATGTAAATGCAATGAAAAATCTGGCCCGAATGTACTCATACATGAAAGATGCAGAGCTTAAGGAGATTCAGATAAGACATGAGATAGCCCGGATTGCCCCCAGAGATACTGGAAACAGGCTGAGGCTTGCAGAGCTCCTTACGGCCAGGAGCCTCTATGAGGAAGCAATATCCCAGCATGAAGAGATTCGTAAAAGGGGAACGATGACTCCCGATTCAATGAAGCAGCTGGCACAGCTGTATCAATGGAATGGAGATCATGTATCCGCGGCTGAGACATATGAGGCGCTTTACCGGATAGAAGCAAAATGTAATTATCTGATCAGTGCGGCAGGGAATTACGAAATCACTGAAAACTACAAAGGGGCATCCCGGGCATATGATATGTGCCTGGAAAAAGAGCCTGATAACCTTGCCGTCAGAGAAAGTCTCGCCCGCGTATATACGTACTCGCCTGACACTCTGTCACAGGCTGCAGGGGAATACGAAACCCTGCTGTCACACAGCGATATTGTGGGGACAAGGAAGACCCTGGCCGGGATATACATTCAGCTCGGTAATCATAGGAGAGCTATAACCCATCTTGAAGTTCTTGTTGAAAGGGAACCGACAAAGGAGAACAGGCTTGAACTGGCCCGGACACTGAGCTGGGAAAAGAATTACGAACGGTCCATTCAGTTCTATAACAATCTCATACAACAATATCCTGCAGACAGGGAATTATTACTGGAAAAAGCGAAGGTGCTGACATGGGATAAAAAGTACAACGATGCTATAACTGTTTATGATCAGCTTCTCAGGGATGACCCTGACAATCCGGCCTTGCTGGCGGATAGGGACCTGGTTTATCAGTGGGCAGAAGGACAGAGGAGACCTGTTGAAATTTCAGAAGCACGGCCGGACAGGATATCTGAAGAAAAGGTGTCTGACAGGGGCCGTATATACGAACTCACCGGTCGTGGCGAATATGAAGAGGCGCTAGTCTACTATGACAAACTGATAGCAGAAAATCCGGACGACTCTTCCCTTATTCGGGAAAAGGCAGAAATTCTGTCCATGCTGGGACGGCATGAGGAGTCTTATCAGATATACAAAAAAATGTATGGAGATTCAGATGATCCGGAACATGTGATGCTTCTTGCGCAGCATGCAGCATATGCTGATCAATACAAAGAAGCGGCCGTTTACCTGGAAAGGGTTAGAGCTCAGGACCCTTCTCACGTGGAAGCAGGGACACTGCTGGCTGAGGTCCGGGCATGGGATGGACAGTATTCTGAGTCTATGCAATTGTATAGAGAATTATTCCGTTCAGGCCATGACAGCCCGCGGATTATGCAGGGATATGCGCAGGTGTCGGGCTGGGACGACCGGCACAGAAGTTCTTACTTCCTCTATGAAGATATGCTGAAAAAAGACCCTGACAATGTGGATGTTATGGTCAAGGCGGCCCGGGAAGCAATGGCCTTCGGATACCATGCAAGGGCCGATCACCTGCTGAAGAAATCGCTGTTAATAGATCCTGATAACAGTCTGGCGCAGGAGAGCCGGAATATGCTCATGCAGCGTATGAGCCCTTCTGTTCAGGCAGGTTTTTCAGCTTTTTCCGACAGTGAAAACTTTAAAAAGTACTCCTCTGAACTGAGCGGGGCAAAGCCTTTTACCCGGTTTGTTCTGGAGGCAGGTGCTTCACTGGAATTTGTATATGGCAACAGCAGTGATCATACAGTCTCAGGTAATGATCCAGGTGATCGTAAGGACTTCAACAGACAGTCAGGTCATATCGGCATAAACAAATACTTTGTCATGCCGCTGCTGTCAGTAGGCGCATCTGCCTCCATTCACCGGTATTCATTTGACGAGACCAACTTTGCTTATGATATACACGCGGAGTATAGCCATAGCGACGTGACCCGTATGAATTTCGGAGTAAGAAGGTTTGACCTGATAGACCATTACAGTCCCTATGAACCCAGGACTTACAATATTGTTCAGGACATCCGCGGTGTAATTGATGAGAATATTCAGATGACATATGTCGATGTCGAACTCAACAGGCATTTGAACAAAAAGCATAATGTTTTACTTGCAGGAGGCGCTGGATGGGTCACTGATGATAATAACTACTGGGATGTTTATGGACAGTATGAGTACAGGATTATTGACCTTCCGGACAGACAGCTCGCGTTGAAGCCCCATGCTTATTTCCGCAATTACAGCATGGTTTCCACTGTTGAAGAAACAGGTTTCTTTTACGTACCCTACTACAATCCTGAAAGTTATTTTGCAGGAGGGTTCACAGTTAATTTCAGGGAAGATGTGAGCAGGAAGTTCTCTGTTGAACTGGAGAACATAACCCAGTTCGTCTACCATGATGGAGAAGATTCAGTGAGCTTTAACCGCAGCATATACGAGAGCGGTAATGGGATAGTGGAGCAGCTGCTGGCAGGCATTGACTACCGTTTTTCATACAGCTTTGCAACACGATTTTATGCTTTTGGATTATATGAGACCATTGACAATTACAAGTTGATTCACGGCGGTTTTTCCCTGCTAAAGCGATTCTAGTATGCAGAAATATCTCTTTATTGTAGTGATTTCTGTCCTTTGCGCAGTTCTTTCCCAATGCAAAAAAACGGAAGTAACCTTCTCGCCTGACTACTTCAATACCTCATGGGACAACTTCAGGACAGTGTACATTCAACAGCATGGATCTGTAATTGATCAGTCGCAGGACGGCATCACTACATCAGAGGGGCAGTCATATGCGCTTCTTCGGTCGGTCTGGATGGATGACAGGGAAACCTTTGATAATGTCTATACATGGACCCGGAGAAACCTCATGACAGAGGATAATCTGTTTGCCTGGAAATGGGGTCAATCCGACAATCACAAAGGGGAGGTCCTGGACTATAACACTGCAGCCGATGCTGACCAGGACATAGCACTGGCGCTGATACTGGCTTCGCGGAAATGGACTACAGACAATTACCTCGAGGACGCGAAAAAGATACTGAAAGGAATCTGGGAAAAAGAAGTCTTTCATGCAGGCGGGAGTGCTTTTATATCAGCGGGCAACTGGGCAACTGAACAGGGTATTATCAACCTGTCATATTTCAGTCCCTACGCCTATGAAATTTTTAAAGAGATAAGCCCCGAGTTCAACTGGGACAGCATCATCTCAGGCACATACAATAAGCTGTTTGAACTCATCAGGACGCATAACATTAAGTTGGTCCCCGATTTCTGCAGGATAGATGTCCACTCCGGAAAAATTTCCCTGATTGAAAAAGATGACACAATGCTGAGCACCGACTTTTCTTTTGACGCTGTGCGGTTGTACTGGAGGATAGCAGCGGATTACCTCTGGTTCAGTCGTGATGAAGCCCTTCGTTTTCTGCAATCGCAAACATATCCTGTGAAACTCTGGAAGAAGCATAAAGTAATTTACTCTTCATATACCCCGGGCGGCGAAGTGATAAGCGACGCGGAATCTTTCAGTTTTTATGGGTCCATTCTCCCTTATTTTTCCATTGTCGATCCGGATTCCGCAATAGAAGTAGCCCAAAGGATACATAACATTGACTACAGGAAATTTTATGCTGACAACAAGAGGTACTACGATCAGAACTGGCTGTGGTTCGGGACTGCTTTGTATGCAGGGAAGATCGTAAAGTACTGATCTTCTTTCAGCAAGAAAATATAATAGGAGTATCTGCTATTATTCATTACTCCCACCAGTACGTAACAAATAATGTGATACCCTGCTTGTCATAAAGCATCTCCCTGTGGGTGAATCTGTATGCTGCCCCCGCACTGAAAAAATCTCTGAATCTGTACTCTGCCCCTGCTCCGTGAGAATATGTGGAAACCTCCAATGTATCCTGAAACGCACCGATCTCTTCTGATGATTTACCTGTCGAAAAACTGTAGTAAGCATTAAATCTGTTGCTGGATCGATATTCAAGTCTGGATATCAGGGCAGCCGTTCCCTTGTCCGGATTAATGAAGAGAGTCTCATTCAGAGTAAGACCATGAGATAGATAAGCGATCACACCCGGCTTGAGCAAATGAACTGATGAACTGCTGAAATTCAAAAAAGTATACCCTAATGAAAAATCAAGGTTCTTATATCCCTGATACAGAGCGAATCCGGCAGTCACATCAGCAAGAAATTCCGCATCAGGGCTAACTGTTAGAGATATGTACCCCCATCGCCTGTTACCGAGTCCGGAATACGTGTCAAGCATTATCTGGTTATCATTTTTCCCGAACCTGTCTACATTGGAATACCCGGCAACAAAGGTCTTTCCGGCTATCTTTTCACTTAGTGAGATCGAGTAAACCCTTTCACTGTCCAGACCCTTTGTATAATCAAAATATGAGGTGCTTGCCTGGAGATGGTTTTTCTTCAATCCGAAACTGATCTCATCTCTTGCTTTTATAACCTTACTCATTTCTTTTTCTGTCTCTTCAGAAGGATCTATGTTAATCAGTTCTTTATATGTATCGATCGATTCATCATATTTTTTATTCCAGAACAGCGTCTGACCTAACAAACCGAGCAACTCTGTGTTGTCCGGGTACTGATTACTCATCTTTCTCAGCAAGTCTTCTGCTTTCTGATATTCACCGGTATTTCTATACTCCAATACTTCTTTCAGACCCAGGTCATAGTTGATCTGTTCATCGGCTTTTGCATCCTGCAAGGCAATTAAAAGAAATGCAAAAGCAGTGAAGCACACGACGATGAATTTAAAGCGTAATTTCATTTTGATATCTGTTACTCTTTTCTCATGTGCTCATGTATATAACATTCAATGAACCGTTCTTTTTATTTTAATGAACAGATAACAGTTGAACGGAATTTCACTGTAATGATTTAACACCTTAAAGTTACTATCGGAATAAAAATTTGAGATCTTTACAGTTAAGTTCTGAAGGGAGATGATTTTATCCCCGTTTATAAATGGATATAAAAGTTCATTTCTTCATAAGGAAAAAAGGTCCTGTCTGTATGAACAATCGAGCCCTTTACTGCTATTTCCAGAGGAAGCCTGTCAATATGATAAATATGACCGCTTTTGCAAGTTCTATGTCCCCTACTGTTTTTAATTTAATGTCTCTTATCCATATTGAAGAAACAATATTTTCAAACAGAGGCATGAGCAAAATAATCGAAATATCCAGCACATGGAAAACAATAACTGATGCAGCACAGTAACAGATCATAACTGTCCTGTATGCAGACGTTTTCCTGATCCGTACCCTTACCTTTATCACACCCGCAACAAAGAAAATCAGGACAGCCGCATACAGCCGCATTGAGAGATCGCCGGTAACAGTGAAATATGTTATGGGAGCTGCCAGTGTCAATAACGCAAAGCCATTTATCTCTGCCAACAGATGATGTTCTTTGCCTTTGGACATGAAAATTGAATACGTGATAACAAGAAGGGAAAACGCCATAAAATACCTGAAACCGTCAATTAAGAATGGAATTAACAGGATGAGACCTGATAACACAAAAATTAAAAACCAGAAGATATGCTCCTTATTCCGATTTTCTTTTTCTGATTCACCTGAAGCACTTTTAATTTTCGATCTGAGAAGGGATGCAAACGGCACCTTTGCATTAATAAGAAAAGTCATCCCCAGAAATGTCATGAAAGTAGTGCCGGAAAACTCCTGCCCCGATTTCCATGAGCTGGTCATCAGACCGGCAAATAATGCAGCAAGAAAGGATGAACCAAATACAGCCCATGACCCGTACTCCTTAACAATAGGCACCTTCATGTGTTCTATTATATGAAGATAATCTTTTTTATGTAATTCTATGCATGTCACATTTTTCAAGTCTTTGTGATTCCTGCCAGTGGATTAGTGTAGTCCTAAGGAAAACCGTTCGATTATGAAATTAAGAATTATTACAGAGCCCGGAATCTTTAACAATTTGTGCGCATCTGATAAACTTTGATAATAACAACAATCACTTATTTCAGATTTTATAAATGCTTGAGAATATATCATTGATTGCCTCTGTCATATGCGGCATAACAGCAATTACCAGTTCCCTGCGCGCAGTCGGTGCATCACGTGAATTCAGTCGGAATGAGGCTGCTTCCAGAATAAAGGCAGACTGCAGAATCGGCACATCTATTTCATCATCCACTGTGTCCCAGAGAAGCAACATAAAGTTGCATATCTTTGTAACTTCAGTCTGGTATACCCTGTCTGTTATATTTATTTTGCCTTTTCTTGCTCAATATTGGATGGGTGAATTGGACAGCAGGTTTTTTTTATTTACCCTGCCTTTTATCCTGCTTGCGGCAATAATTCTGTTTATATGGACAAGAGTCT
>CP070632.1:2842903-2858453 GCA_020356065.1 Nitrospiraceae bacterium | reverse complement strand
TGCTCTTGGATATAGACCACCTGTTCCAGAAGCTATATTGCCCAGTTACTTAACATCAAGTGCTACTCATGGAGTGGTACAATAACTTGGGGCAGGTCAGTATCGAGCTCCGGATTTTTTGCAAACCAGGGCAGGGACATATCAAGAGTCCCTGTAAGCATACCTGATATAGACGGCATTCTTGCATCACTGGATACTGACATCCCCGGCCTCAGGTTTGAAAACATGGAGATGGAGGCGAGCTTTCTCCTCCACTTTATGGGAGGACTCGGACACAGGGCAGGTGTAATATGCGCTGTTATCGACAACAGGCGGGAGGACCGTTTTGCAGGACATTATACGCACTACATAAAGGATGCGATACAGGTTGCGCTGAATACATTGCAGTTCCATGAATAATGCAACGACACGGGGTCCCTTGAAATTGTCGATTGTTAAGCTTTCAGCGATCAGCCCATGTGCTCAAATGCCCCGGCTTGAGGTTCCTAAATATGGAAGTTGAACCTCCACATTTTTTTCGGCCCTTCCGGCACGGGGAGACCATGGTCGTGGAGGGTATTGCCGGGAAGCCGGAGCATGACCAATACTGGACAGACCTCTTTTCCTTTGTATATAAGGATATTGGTGAAACAGAAAGAATCTCATGGGTATACTAGCTCTTGTTGGCGGGGATGAATTTCGTGAAAACTGTATTGAAATGGATCGGTACATTCTTTCGCTTGCGTCCCGATCAAAACCAAATGTTGTGATTTTGCCCACGGCAGCCGCATTTGAAAATCCGCAGCTGGCCGCACAAAATGGGGTCCGGTATTTTAATACATTGGGAGCTCGTACAACTGCTGCAATGATTCTTGATCATGAAGATGCACATAACAGGGAGAAGACTGCACCACTTGAACATGCGGATATTATATACCTCACGGGCGGTGATCCCTGGCATTTATTGTCTGCGTTTAAAGGAAGCCCCGCATGGGACACAATGCTGAAATGTTATCAAAAGGGAGGTATCGTAGCTGGATCCAGTGCCGGAGCAATGGTGTTATCAGGGAAAATGAGAAATCAGGATTCTTCCGGATGGATAGATGCATTGAATCTGGCGGGCGGCATTGCGGTATTACCGCATCACGACAGCTCACGACCTGATAATATAAAATCGCTCCGCGATTCCCTGGAACCGGAAATTGCATTGATAGGAATATCGGCTGCTACAGCCTGCATTCATACAGAGCATCAGACCTGGCATGTTGCGGGAAACGGTCTCATAACTCTTTACAGGAAACACTCCTGTGTAGTATATGGAAAAGATAAGCGTTTTAGTATTTAATAAGACGAACTGTTCAGATACAGGATACCGTGTCTGGTCTGCATTATTCAGGAAAATCTGTAAAATGTAGACCTGACGTATGGATAATTCTAATCTTAAGTATTGGTGTAATAAATGATCGATTTCATTGAACAGTTTGATCCTGTTATGCAGGCGTTCATGGCCACGCTTTTTACCTGGGGTGTCACAGCGGCAGGGGCGGCAATAGTATTATTTACGCAAACAGTAAATCAAAAGTTTATGGACTCCATGCTTGGATTTGCCGCCGGTGTAATGATCGCCGCAAGTTTCTGGTCTCTTCTTGCACCGGGCCTGGAAATGGCTGAACACCTGGGACACATTCCATGGCTCACTGCGGTTATTGGTTTTATGGGAGGGGGCATTTTTATGCGGCTGATTGATAAATTTCTGCCCCACCTTCACGCAGGACTTCAGGCAGCTGAAGGAATAAAGACGTCATGGCAGCGAAGTACTCTTCTCGTGCTTGCCATAACACTTCACAATATTCCTGAGGGATTGGCGGTCGGCGTCGCATTTGGAGCAGTAGCTGCCAATCTTCCATCTGCTGAAATTGGAGGGGCGATTGCGCTGGCAATCGGTATAGGTATCCAGAATTTTCCCGAAGGTGGCGCAGTATCAATGCCGTTACGAAGAGAAGGCATGAGCAAGGCAAAAAGTTTTTTTATGGGGCAGGCTTCCGGTGTTGTTGAGCCAATTGCCGGTGTCACCGGAGCGCTGTTTGTCCTCAGGATGCAGAATGTGCTTCCCTATGCTCTCTGCTTTGCCGCCGGGGCCATGATTTTTGTTGTTGTAGAAGAATTGATACCGGAATCCCAGCAGGAAAGCGCACATATCGATGTGGTAACCATGGCGACAATGGCAGGGTTTTCCGTAATGATGGTTCTTGATGTTGCTTTGGGCTGAAAGCCTCAATCTATTGATAAGATTTTATGGGATTAAGGTAGCTTTCTGATTATGTCAGGCGTGTCACGCAAAGGGTTTGCCCCTGATATTCCTGTATTGTTAACCGTACCTACACAGGTTGAATTAAACCGTTATTATACGGTTAGGAAATGCCGTATAATGTAAATTAATGGTTTGAACTCACATATGTATTCCATGAATACGATAGGAGGTTAAAATGAAACTTAAACGGGAATTCTTCCCACAGGTCAGAAAGACCATTATTCCGCGGCCTGTTGTTATTGAGGAAACAGATGTGCTTTCCCAGTACGGATCGGTGAAAGCGACTGACGCGGTGATTTACGGCCCGAACTGGTACCATGACAGGGAGCATGACCTTATAGAGATTTACGATGCCGGACCGGCCCTGTCCTTTTATCATCTTCTCCCCAGGAAAGACAAGTATGAAAGAGAGGGTCTGTATCTGCGGCTTTCGATAGCATACAGGACAACAGCGAATGCGAATGCCAATATCAGGACATTTTCCGGATGGCATGTCGATCTCCCCAACGCGGTACATGGAGGAATGTTTGTTGATAAGAATACCTACGACTGGGTGTCTGACGACTGCTGCATTAATATTAATTCTGTGTACAGCGGTGAGAAACTCTGGCTGCAGAGAGTGGACTGGGAGTGGATGAGCCGCGAGACTGTGTATGAGGATGAATATGCTCAGGATCCATGGCTGAAGCGCACGAAAAAACAGGTGGATGCCCTGTATGCCAAAAAACATATCACAAAGCGTACTGTGGAGGATTATCTGATAAACCGGATAAAAAAAGACCCTGATTTTGCCAAGCGCTGTCTCATGCTTTTACACAATGATAAGCTTCATGAAAAAGACATCGTGTCAATGTACAAGGACCTTGGAATTGAAAAACTGTGACAGGTAACACTTAATGTGTAACGATTAAAAATTCATTACGCGTTACTCGTTAGGCGTTACTTATTATGGAAATAAATTATGCCTGATTCTTCAAAATTAGAAACAATACCTGAAGAAGACCTCTATTATTTTAATATTGGAGAGCACACGCGGATTCACCGCTATCTTGGCGCGCATAATCTTGGCAGCGGTGTCCGTTTCGCGGTCTGGGCTCCCAACGCACGTGAGGTAGCAGTCGTGGGCAGCTTTAATGACTGGAATATCCATGCCCACGCAATGAGTAAAAGGGGCGGTACCGGTGTCTGGGAGAGATTTATTCCAGGCCTCGGCCATGGAATTTTTTACAAATTCTCCGTTCGCAGGGCTGATGGTAACTGGAGATTTAAAACAGACCCATTTGCCAGGTTTATTCAGAATGAGCAGGACCGCACTCCCATGCTGATTGAGGACTATTATGAATTCAAACATCCAAAACCCAGGGACAGGGATAAATTTTCCCGGCCTTTAAATATCTTTGAAGTGCATCCGATATCATGGCGTTTCAGGGACGGACGTCCTCTGAGCTATATAGAGCTTATTGATGAACTGGTCCCGTATGTCAAATACATGGAATATACCCATGTTGAACTGATGGGTATTATGGAACATCCCTATGTGCCGTCGTGGGGCTATCAGGTTATCGGTTTTTATGCTCCTACGTCCCGGCTGGGTACACCTGCGGAATTCAAGCAGCTGGTTGATGCCTTCCACAAAGAAGGCATAGGGGTCATCATGGATACAGTACTGGTCCATTTTCCGAAGGACGATACCGGGCTGGCCGGCTATGATGGTGATCACCTGTTTGAGTGCCCCATACCTGAACGCAAGGTAACGGCCTGGAACACATTTTACTTTGATTTCGGCCGCAGTGAGGTCAGAAGTTTTCTGATCTCAAACCTTTTTTACTGGATTGAGGAATATTATTTAGACGGTTTCAGGTTTGATGCGGCAGGACACTTTCATTATTATGAGTTTGAGACGGATGAAAAGCACAGATGGTTTATCCAGCGATACGGAAACTGCCATAATCCCGAAGGCTTTCGTTTTATGCAGACCATGAACTACACGGTTAAAAAAGAGTACCCGGAGGTCCTTCTTATAGCCGAGGATTCCACAATCGCAAGCGGTGTGACCAAACCGGTTGAGCACGGGGGGCATGGATTTGACTATAAATGGGACCTGGGCTGCACAAGTCATATGATGAAGTATTTCCGGTCGCCGTACTCAAAACGAAGCGATGTATATGGAGACCTGACCTATCCACTGCTGTATCACCATACGGAGAATTTCCTGCTTCCTCTGTGCCATGACGAAGTGGTGCATATGAAGCGGACAATGGTGAATAAGACAGAGGACTTAAGTGATTTCGAGAAATTTGCAAACCTGCGCCTAATGTATCTTTTTCAATTCGGCATGCCCCATAAAAAGCTCCTGTTTATGGGGCAGGAATTCGGGCAGAAGAATGAATGGAATGAAGAGCAGCCTCTGCCATGGGATTCTTTGTGGGACCACAGGCATAAAACCATGCAGTGGTATGTCAAGCGTCTGAATGAAGTGTATAAATATGTCCCGGCCATGCATGAGGGGGACAATATAGAGAATGGATTTGAATGGATTGAATGTCTGGATTACAGACAGAATATCCTGGCCTTTATAAGATATAACAGAGACTATTCTCAATTGATGGTATACCTGTTGAATCTTTCCAGAGCATGCTTCAATGATTTCAGACTAGGGGTGCCGTTCAGGGGAAAGTATCATAAGGTAATTGATACAGATGCCCGGGAGTTCGGCGGCAACGGTCACAACTGGATAGCCGATTATGACTCGGAAGAGGTACCTGCCTTTCATCATTCATACAGTATAAACACCAAGCTGCTGCCGCTTCACGGTCTGCTCTTTACATCTGTCGACATAAGCCGTTAATCATCCGTGGATTCCAAGGGATCAATCCCGGAGCCCGGACAGATCAATACGAAACCACTTACTCCCTGAACTGTTCATTCAGCCTCCTGAATCTCGGCTCATAAATCAGGTCATACAGATCAAGCCTGTCCGGGAAAAGTTCTGAAATCCGCTCCCTGAGTTTCTGCTTCTCTATCTCAACGTCGATCATGGGATAATCACTGTTGACAATGAAAGAAGCTATCCGGTCAGCCATGCCCCGTATCTCCCTGACTCTGCTATCTTCAGATCTCAGTGCCCAGAGAATCTCATCTGTCATTTTCTCATGTTTAAACGTAACGGTATGGCCGCAGACACAGGCTATGGACCTGCCAAATTCAAACTGGGTAATATCGTATTGCCTGTTACAGTATAAACACCGGACAGCCATATGGTTAATTATAAAATGAACAGCTTTTCTCTGCAATGAATCTGGGAATTCAGGTTTTTCAAGACCTTCTGGTCGAAGCGACTTGTCGCGTAAAATCTCTCTGAAATACCCGCTTGCGTCCTTCGGGTATGACAGGAACAACATATTTAATTTTGAGATAGGTTTTCATATCATTTTGCTCAATCAAAAATAATGGTATACTTCTTATTGAAGAGGACAAATTATTCTTCAAAAATACTGAAAACAGATTGATACACATATCTCATGCCAAACTTGCTGATTTGACAAATAATAAGGATAGATGCCGGAGGTCTATCCTGTATAAAACCATGGGAGGAAATAATGAAAAGACTGCTTTATTTGGGAATTACAGTGATCCTGGCGCTGTCCTTTGCCGGATGTGGCGACGGGGACTCCCGAAGTATTTTCATTGCCGAGATCCTGAGCGACCAGCCGGCTGACGGGGATATTGCATTTGACCCGGTATTGGATTCCTACACCATAACAAACGGCCCGAGAACCCTGTTTTTCGGGATTGATGATGGAGATCCGAATTTGCCTGAATTCCGGGCTTTTCTGGATTTTCCTCTGGATGGATCCACGGGTGAAGATGTGCTTCCCATAGACGCCCAGATCCTATCAGCGTCCCTGGAGGTTTTCATAGACAAAGTGAGTTTTGCCAGGACCGTTCCCACGCTGCTGGACCTCGTCCAGTTTCCTGTCTCCGGTTTGACTGTTGCGGACTATGACTCTGCTCCACTGCAATTTTTTGATGGCAGCGATGCGACTTTGAGTTTTAATTTCTTTTCCTCGGATGAGGGCTTTTTCGTGACTATTGATGTCACCTCTTTAATGCGTGTGGTGCAGCGTCTAGGGCTGCCGGACTTTCAGCTACGTTTTCTGCTCGATTTTGTAACAGATGTCGGGCTTGTCGGAATCGAGGACAGGCCAAACGTCGCGATGACAGCCCCGCTCCTGAGAGTGAGATTCCGCTGATACCCTGTGTTCAGCACGTTCCTTCGATGCTCCTGGCAGGATGATATTATGTATCAATTATGAAAACTGCATCAGCTTATATTGCAAAAGCAGAATTAATACTGACTGAAAATGGCTTTGAACCTGACAGGAGGTTAAGGATAAGAAATGGGAACATAACAAACGCTGTTCGAACATTGTTCAATATTGTTTAAGGGATATTCTCTGCGACCTTGATCTACTATTAAACTCCTGTTGAACCATGTTATGTTGAACTATTATTGAACGCTGTTTTGAAGAGATGCTTCATAAGCGATTATGTCTGCAAGTCGGCAGACCGCCAGGGCATAAAAATGTGATCTGTTCCATTTGAAAATGGCTTTGTAATTCGGATAAACGAGAAACGATGGGCCTTTGCCACCTGAAGGCTGGATGAGCGAAGCATTAATATCTGCATCCGGAAGGGCTTCACCGTTATGGCGGCGTACTCCTGTTTTCAGCCATTCAGCCAGGGTTTTTGTTGTCGCCATCCCGATAAGATCATTATCAAAATCCTGAGGCAGCTTTACCATTCGTCCCCATGTATAACCGGGAAGCCATCCATAGCTGGAGAGAAAATTTGACGCGGAGCCAAACACATCAGGCAGGCTGTTCCATATGTCCTTTCGGCCGTCATTGTCTTCATCGACAGCAAGACTGGTAAATGTGGAAGGCATAAACTGAAGCTGCCCCATGGCACCCGCCCATGATCCGATCATGTCCGCGTATTTTACATGCCCTTCATCAAGAATTTTTAACGAATGCATAAGTTCGGATCGGAAAAATTTGCTTCTTCTTGTGTCATGGGCAAGAGTTGCAACCGCAGCAATTACAGGAAACGAGCCTATATGTGATCCAAAGTTTGTTTCCAGCCCCCATATTGCCACCAGAAAACGCGGCTGGACACCGTATCGGTCTCTGATGTTTTCAAGCAGGTCCCGGTGTGTATTGAGCACTTCCGCGCCTTTTTTTACTCTTGATTCCGTAACAACAAGCTTCTGGTAGCTCCGGTAGCTTTGCTTAAACTCAGGCTGGTTCCGGTCCAGTTCTATTATGCGTGGAATCGGTTTTAAATCTTTAAGCGCAATATCAAGCGTCTCAGTCGATATGCCCTTGGCAATAGCCTCTGCCCGTAAACCTGTCAGCCACGTATCAAATTCTACATTTCCGGTGCACACCTGAGGCACGGATAATAACACGAGCAGTATATGAAACGTTAACCTGAAAAACCTGAAGTTTCTTCCTGTTCTCATAATCTATTATAACGGCATAAATGGTGTTTGGCATAATACAGCATTTGATTCTTTCTGAGGGATGAAAGTTCCATCGTCTGCAGGCTGTCCGATAATCCAGAAAGTGGTTTTAGTGTTATTGATGAAGGAAGAAGGTGCATATTACATGATATAATGCGATCAGCCATGAACAAAGTCATTATCATTCTCGGGCCGACCGGCGTGGGTAAAACAGGTTTTTCGCTTCTCCTTGCAAAGAAACTAAATACTGAGATTATCAGCGCTGATTCCATGCTGGTATACAGCCATATGGATATTGGCACTGCAAAACCATCAACAGAGGAACGTGCCTCTGTCCCTCACCATCTGATAAATATTCTTTCTCCAAAAGAGACGTTCAGCGCCGGCCTGTTTAAAGAAATGGCCACGATAGTTATTAATAATTTGCATGACAGGGATCTGGTGCCATTAGTAGTAGGTGGCACAGGGCTTTATATAAGATCTTTAACAAAAGGGCTGTTTGATGGACCGTCAGCTGACCTGACCATGAGGGAGGAACTGAAAAAGAAAGAAGAAGATCATGGGCCGGGGTATTTACATAAGATGCTGATTAACATTGATCCGGAGACTGCCGTACGTATTGAACCGAATGACAGAAGAAGAGTTATCAGGGCCCTTGAAGTATCGCTTACAGAACAGAAAAAAATATCTCATATAAGAAACAGTTCAACTAAACCCTTACATTATGATTTTTTAAAAATAGGACTGACAAGGGACAGAAAGGAACTGTATAGTATGATTGAGGAGCGGGTTGATAACATGATGGAAAAGGGACTCCTGGCAGAGGTCAGGGAACTTCTTGAAATGGAACCGGGGAGAACAGCCATGCAGGCCCTTGGTTATAAGGAACTCGGTCTCTACCTGAAAGGTGAAATTGATGTGATTGAGGCTGTAAGGCTTATAAAAAAGAGAACAAAGATGTTTGCAAAGAGACAGTATACCTGGTTTAACAGGGAACCGGATGTACATTGGGTGGATATATCAGGTATTCATGGACCTGAGGAGATTTACGACAGGGTAACAAGTAGTGTTGCAATTCTTAAAGAATTTAATTAACCTTTATACATTGGGGTAATCGTATCTATCAGTGTAACTTTTCATTCATATAAAATTACAAAGGAGCTGATGTATGAGTAATCAGAACCGTAAAATACAGGATCTCTTTCTTAACTATGTCAGAAAAGAAAAAATTCCTGTATCAGTATATCTTGTAAGCGGTACCCGGTTAAAGGGGACAATTAAAGGTTTTGATAATTTTTGTCTTCTGCTGAAACAGAATACTCACCAGCTGATATATAAGCATGCAATATCGACTATATCGCCCGAAAGAGAGATCGATCTTACTTTTGACGATACCCATGATTCATAGAGTTTCGTATGACTGCGACCCATAAAAATCCCCTGATAACGGTTGATACGATTATTGAAATCAATGGAGGCATAGTATTAATCAGGAGAAAAAACCCTCCCTATGGCTGGGCCATTCCCGGAGGATTTGTTGACTATGGAGAGACCCTTGAAGATGCTGCTGTCAGGGAGGCAAAGGAGGAAACCTGTCTTGATGTTGATCTTGTAAGACAGTTTCACACGTATTCTGATCCCAAAAGAGACCCCAGACACCACACCGTAACTACCATGTTTATTGCCACTGCTTCAGGCACTCCTAAGGCGGCAGACGATGCAAAAGAGATCGGCATATTTACAAGAGACAATCTTCCGGAAGATATTGCCTTTGATCACAGACAGGTGCTGGAGGATTATTTTAAAGGAAAATACTGAGAAGCCAGGTTTCAAGTGATCCAGGGACCAAGGATTCACGTGAGTAGATCATCGATAGAGAATAATATCGAATAATGCTGCAATAAAGAAACGTAAATCTTTTATCTGCTCACAAGAACCCTCGATTCCTTGATCCCTTGCCCCCATGATGCAACTCTATTTTTACAAGTTTCCCCCTTGCATCTGCTACTATTTCATCATTAACCTTTGCTTTAGCGTATGCTTCCAGCGTCTTTCTCGTTTCATGTGTGATTTCAGCTGATATAATTATTTTCGTCCCTGTGCTGACCGCTTTTTTAAGACGGATATCCATCTGAGCTGTTACTGCAGGTTTCCCCATTTCAATAGCAACTTTGACCATTACCTCATCAAGCAGCGCAGCTACCATACCTCCGTGAACAATATTCATATATCCCTGATGCTCTTTTTGAGGTACGAATTCAGTTTTTATAGTCTTTCCGTCAAAGGCAAAATCAAGTTTAAGACCCATGGGATTTTCAGGGCCGCATACAAAACAGTATCCGTCATCTGCGAATTGTGTCATGGTTACCCTTTCATATATGATTCTAAACCAACTCTGATCATCATTACCGCGATCGCTGCCAGCAGCAGATAGACAATCTTTGAAATCGCCAGTAATCCATTTCTGCCGATAAGTTCTGTTATCATTTTTTCAACCGAAAACACGGCAAAAACAATAAACAGATTAATGATCAGAGAAATTACAGTGGGTATGAGCCCGTAATTGTCTATCAGAACTATCATGAATGTTAACACAGCCGGTCCAACCAGCATGGGCACTCCCAGGGGAACTATACCTACATCATGCGGCCTGTTAAACTCGCTGCCCCGTCCTGCGAGCTCAATAATTGCCAGCACAAGAAGCAGCAGTCCTCCAGCAATCTTGAAGTCGTCGACAGTTATACCCAGAGTATTAAATACTGCCTCTCCAATAAGGGCAAAGGCGATACTAATGACAAGTGCGGTAAGAATCGAGTACTTTATAACATCTTTTTTTTCTTTAACAGACATATCCCTTGTAAGAGAAGTGAAAATGGGAAGCATGCCAAAAGGGTCCATGGCCACGAAAAGAGGGATAAATGTCAATGGAAAAGCCTGTAACATCTCCAGCATAGCATGATTATAATTGGAAATAATCAGACAGTCAAAGCATTTTTTTAATTGAGACAAGCTGGTATGCTATTATTATTCCCATGCTTCATTTAAAAAAAACGCTTGACCGGTTCTATAAGGATTTCGATTTCAGAAAACGAATAGCTTATGATCCGATAGCGATACCGCGCAGGTACTCTGATCCGGAAGATATTGAGGTGGCTGCCTTTATATCCTCCTGCTTTGCGTATGGAAAAGTAGGGCTGTTTACACCTGTGATCGAAAATATTCTGAAACCGGGGACCGGGCATCCAGCAGAATTTATTGCCAACTTCTCCCTGAAAAAAGATGTAAAGTATCTTCAGGGGATCAGCTACCGCTTTAACAGGGAAAAAGATATTCTGTGTTTCATATATATCTTGAGTGAGGCCCTGAGAAAATACGGGACACTGAAAGACCTTTTTTACAGCCATTTCAGGAGTGATCATGTTGATATAAAAAAAGCTCTGACAGGGTTTGTTGATTCTCTGACCGCTATTGATACGTCTGCTGTGTATGGAAGCAATATCAGACCAGCAGGTTTAAAGCATCTTCTGCCTTCTCCTGCAACCGGCAGTGCATGTAAAAGAATGAATCTTTTTCTTCGCTGGGTTGTCAGACATAAAGACATTGATTTTGGTTTATGGGACGAGATCCCTCCTTCAAAACTGATCATACCTCTTGATATTCATATAGCCAGGATTTCCATATGCCTGGGATTATCTCGCCGTAAATCCCCTGACTGGAAAATGGCCGAAGAAATTACTGATTCATTAAAAAAACTGGAAGCCGGAGATCCCCTAAAATATGACTTCGCCCTTTGTCATCAGGGAATATCCGGTTTATGTAAAGGCACGCAATCATCCGATATCTGTTTGGCCTGTAGCCTGTTGCCTGGGAGTGCACAATGATTTTCTTGAAATAATTTATTATGATGAAAATCATATTCATGAACAGAAAGTACCTGTATAATGTATTGTTGTTCCTTCTCCTGCAGATGTAATGAGAGATTACATAGACAAATTCTTATACTGAAAAACTGAAAGATGGAGGGATATATGAAGAAACCAGTGATCGACTGGGATGAATGTATTGGATGCGGCTCATGTGTGGAGATATGTCCGGAGGTATTTGAGTTAAGGGACGATGCCAAGGCATATGTCACAGGTGAAGACAAGTGCGGTACCTGTGAATGCGAAGAAGCAGCAGATATATGCCCTGTAGAGGCGATTACAATTTCTGAGGAATAACCCTGATAAAAAGGAGGGAATATGGAGGTACTTGATCTCAAGAAGTTGATACATTTTAATCCAGACAGGATATCAAGGGAGATGCTTGATGACAAGCCAGAGATGCGGATTGCCCTGATGTGTCTTGAGCCTGGACAGAAGCTGGACCCCCACAAGGCGCCCATGAGGCTTTTGATGTATGTTGTAGAGGGAAAGGGGACATTTACCGTGGGCGATGAAGTCTTCGAAGCTGATGAAAAGACCGGAATCCCCTGTGATCCCATGGTCCCTCACGGATTTAACGCTGATAAAGGGGAGAGACTTGTTGTGATGGCAATCGTGACACCTGTTGATTAGGGGTGGCATAAAGTAATTTTTATGATACAATGTTTGATGAGTCTCTTTTCACCGCCAATATCTGTCTGGGTAACCAGACGTAACATTTAATTTATTTTAGGAGGTGTTCCATGAAACCAGTTGTGAACTATGATGAATGTACAGGATGTGCCACGTGTGTAGAGTTATGTCCAGACGTGTTTGAGATGGGAGATGATGAGAAAGCATATGTTAAGGCAGAGGACAAATGCGACACATGTGACTGTCAGGAAGCTGCTGATACCTGTCCTTCAGAGGCGATCACGATCGAAGATTAAGACTGTCTGTTTCAGTCAATAAGAATGCCCCGTCCGATTAATTTCAGGCGGGGTATTTTTTTATAATTTTTCATGATAATTTAATGATAGGTCATGGGTGATGGAATGAATGACTATAATTTGTACCTATAACCAATAACCTGATACCGTTCCCTGATATCCTTCCATTTTATATTGAAAATGAATTTCAATTTCCTTGACAAAGATCATAACGATCTGTTAAAAAAGTATATCTATGGATTTATCCCCTGTATATTGAGCAATCATGACTAAGGAAATATCTGAGAAAAAGGAACGCCTGAAGACTTTTATGAAGCAGAAAGGCTTCAAGTCTACCCGACAGAGGGACATTATTGCCTCTGAGTTCCTGAATTGTGAAGACCATGTTACCGCTGAAGAGCTTTATAAAAAAGTCAGCAGGAGGCATAAGGATATCGGTTCAACCACGGTGTACAGAACACTTAAACTCCTGGCAGAATCAGGGCTGGCAACCGCAAGGGTATTTGCTGACCAGCTGACACGATATGAACCTGTTTCAGAAGATGAACATCATGATCACCTGATCTGTCTTGATTGCGGTTCCATCATTGAGTTTGAAGACCCCAAACTTGAGAGATTGCAGGAAAGGATTGCATCTGATTTCAGATTCCATATAGTGGACCATAAAGTTGAATTCTACGGATACTGCTGGGACTGTAAAAAATAATGAGTACTGATTGCCACAGCACGACAAAGATCAAGAGCAAAGCGCCGGGTATGTGCCTTGTGGGAAATCCAAATGTGGGTAAGAGCGCCATTTTTGGCCTGCTTACAGGCAGGTATGTTGTTGTCTCAAACTATCCCGGCACAACAGTTGAGATCACCAATGGAGAAGTTGAGCTGCGCGGTGATAATTATCAGATTACTGACACTCCCGGAGTAAACAGTCTTGTCCCAATGAGTGAAGACGAGAAGGTTACCAGAGACATTCTGCTGGACAGGGATTTTGTTTCAGTCATACAGGTTATCGATTCAAAAAATATAAAAAGGGCCCTTACCCTGACACTTCAGCTTGTTGAAATGGGTGTCCCGCTTGTGGTCGATCTGAACATGAGAGATGAGGCCGCCAACAGGGGAATTCAGATTGAAGAAGAAGAACTGAGAAAGATATTTGGAGTGAACGTCGTTTCCACAATCGCCGTACAGAAAAAAGGCCTCTCCACCTTAAAGGACGCTGCACTTGCTCCTCAGGTGTCTGAATATCAAATTTTATATGACCCGTTAATTGAAAAAGCTGTGGAACAGATTGCCGCTTATCTGCCGGAGACCAATATCTCAAAACGGTCTATTGCCTTGATGATATTGTCAGGTGACAGCACCTTAAAGGACTGGCTGTTACGAAATGTGTCTGATGATCATATCAGGGAGATGGAATCGATCAGGGATGAAACAGCCCGTCACTTTTCCACACCTCTGAGTTATCTCATAAGCAAGCATAGACATAGGCTTGCTGAAGGCATAACAGACAGGGTGCTGTCAAAGGCAGATAAAGACAGAAAAGGCATTTCAAAATTTATTGATGATCTGACAACCCATCCTGTATGGGGAATATTCGTGCTGATGTTTGTCCTGTATGCTACATATGAATTTGTGGGAAGGCTGGGAGCAGGGATCTTTGTTGATTTCCTAGAGGAGGTTGTATTCGGAGAATATCTTAATCCATGGGTGGAGAAACTGGTGACATTACTTGTTCCTGTTACGTTTTTACAGGAGCTCATTGTTGGTCCCTATGGAATAGTGACAATGGCCATTACCTACGCTATCGCCATCATATTGCCCATTACAACCACTTTTTTTATTGCTTTTTCCATAATGGAGGATTCAGGATATTTGCCCCGTCTTGCTTCCATGCTCAACAGGGTGTTTCAGACCATGGGCCTGAACGGTAAGGCTGTTCTTCCCATGGTACTTGGACTGGGTTGTGATACCATGGCAACCCTTACAACCAGAATACTTGACACTCGCAAGGAAAGGGTGATTGTTACGCTCCTGCTTGCCCTTGGGGTCCCCTGCTCGGCCCAGTTGGGAGTGATACTGGGGATGTTCGGCAAGCAGCCCATGCTTGCCATGCTCATATGGCTCGGCGTATTGATTGGCGTGATTATACTTGTGGGCTTTCTGGCTGCCAGGATTATTCCCGGCCAGAAAGTTGATTTTATTCTTGAGCTTCCACCCATCAGGGTCCCCCAGTTTTCCAATGTCCTTGTAAAAACAGTCGGCCGTATTGAATGGTACCTCAAGGAGGCCGTACCCCTCTTTATACTTGGAACTCTGATCCTGTTTGCAGCTGATAAATTAAAAATACTCCCCCTTGTTCAGGATGCGGCATCTCCTTTGATTGTAGGAATTCTGGGTCTGCCCGCCGAGGCAACAGAATCGTTTATCATAGGCTTTTTACGAAGGGACTTTGGAGCAGCAGGACTGTTTGCCCTTCAGGAGCGCGGGATGCTGAATACGGAACAGATCGTTGTCAGTCTTGTAACTATAACGCTCTTTATCCCCTGTATTGCCAATTTATTCGTGATAATCAAGGAAAGAGGCATGAAGACGGCGGCCATTATCTCTGTTTTTGTATTCCCCTTCGCCATTCTTGTAGGAGGGGTCCTTCACAGGATCCTTACATGGTTTAAGGTGTTTGGGTGATTTTAAACATACTTACCGACCAGTATTCATAATGAGAAAGGGCGTATAATCATTTGTAACATAATGTTATTTTCAGAATGGAAACGGTTCGGAAATTACGGATAATAACTAGTGTACTGTCCCACAAATAACTGGCAATAATATTGCATAAATCGTGTATCCATTAAAATAAGGAGGGTACACGATGAAAGTTGGAAGGCCG
>CP070632.1:2827123-2842803 GCA_020356065.1 Nitrospiraceae bacterium | reverse complement strand
GATAGTCTCCATTCCCGGCTCCGAGTAAATGGCAAGGTTGGACCGCACGAGCACTTTCTTTTCCATATCTGCTGCTGCCTTGACAAGACGCCTGAAGTTCCTGTTCAGTTCAGGCGAGCCCCCGGTTATATCCAGAGTCGTTATTTCCTCATGATCACTTAATATTTTTATGACTTTATTGACATTGTCAGAGGACATCTCTTCTGTCCTCTCAGGGGAGGCACTAATGTGACAATGTGTACATCTCAGATTGCAGCGGTAACCCATATTCACCTGGAGAGTGGAGACGGTCTCCGCAGATAAGGGATAATCATTATTACCGGATATCTTCCTGTCAAAGGCGTTCATGAATACAATCTCCTTTTTTTAAGGCAAGGTAAGGTTGCGCATATATGCAATTCATTATTACAGCATCTGCTCTTAAAATATTCCATTCGGGTTAGATAATGAAAATTATCGGTGCGAGAAAAAAATGGGGATACCTGAGGTATCCCCACAAAGCTTTTAGTTAGGCCATACAAACTGGTTCCTGTCACCGAAGATATCTTCCGGCAGCCTTGGTCTTGAATTGACCGGCAACGGGGCTATCCCATTCGGACCGAACCATTTCTGATAGATCTTCTCGTATGTCCCGTTTGCGATCAGATCCTGAAGAGCAAAACTTGCAGTGTCTCTCCATTTGCTGTCATTAGGAGGTGTGCCGATGCCATAAAGACCTGGGCTGAATATCGGTCCTACCGGCTCATAGTCTACGCCTTCTTTACCGGCTACGCCAGCAATGATGGGAGTATCCTGGATGTAAGCATCGACCTTGCCCTGCTTTAATGCAAGAAAGCACTCTGCATTTGACTGGAATGCCTTGATTACGAAATCCTTGTCACATCCCAGATCTTTAAGATATTCCTGACCTGCTATATATGCATTTGACCCCTGAGTGACAGCCATGACCTTGCCGCATATATCCATGGGCGTTTTAAATCTTCCCTTTTTTGCATAAAATATCTTGCCTGTCCATAAATACGGAGGCTCGGCATAATCCACCTGCTCATCACGGCTTCTTGTATGGCTCATGCTTCTGATTGTAAGATCAATTCTCCGGTTAGCAAGAAATGCGATCCTTGTTTTGTTGTTTACAACTACCCCCTCCATCTTAAGCTCTTTACCCATGATCTTGCCGATCTGATCGACCATTGCCTTGGCCAAATCAATATCAAAGCCCTTCAGCTCCCCGTCCTGGGGATCAATCATGCTCAGAGGCGGAACATCTGTTCCATGTCCGATCTTGACTACCCCGCTCTCTTTAACTGAATCATACGTGGAATCTGCGGCAATGGCAGATGAACCGATACTCAGCAACATTGTCATTGCAACCAATAGTACAACTAGTGCAAAAAAACCTTTTTTCATGCTTACTTCTCCTTTCTCATTGATTTGAGTTTCAGGCAAATGTGCCCAGTTGATAGTTTGTAAATCCTGTCTGCGTAGTAAGGGTCTTTATTTATCGGGGCATATGCCCGAAGTGCTGTTTTAAAAAGCAATATAATGAGTGCAATGTTCATGCCAATTAACTTATTATTATATTACAGATACTTATAGATGGATAGCCTTAAAAAAAATAGATTTACTGTTCAGAATTTGAACAGAATGCATAATTTGTGAACAATCAGGGAATTATTTGTTATCAATTTTACTTCTGAGGGTGTTTCTGGATATGCCGAGCATTTTTGCTGCAAGCACCTGATTATTATTCGTCATGGCAAGTGCCTTTCTGATTAATAATCGCTCAAAACGGTCCACTGCCTTTTTGTGTATGTTTTCCCCTCCGCGTTGAATAAATTCTTCAGCTGCACTGCTTAGGAGTTGTTCAATGTTATGCACTCCCTCTGGACGTACAGCCTGAGGCGACCAGTCACAATCATCCAGTGAGAGGATATCTTTCTGGCATATCACCATTCCGCGCTGCACGATTCCCTGAAGCTCTCTGACATTGCCGGGCCAGTTATAATCAGAAAAAGCAGCCAGGAGATGAGATGAGGCCCCTTTTACATTCTTGTCATATTCTTTACTGAACTTCTGAACATAATAATTTACAAGGCTTTCGACGTCCTCTCTTCTCTCTCTCAGTGGGGGGATGTTTATACTCACTGTATTCAGTCTCCAGTACAGATCATCTCTGAACTTCCCTTTGTTCCGGAGGTGATCCAGGTGCTTATTTGTTGCAGCAATAATTCGTACGTCAGTATGTATCAGCTCTCTGCCTCCAAGTCTCTGGAATGATCCGTCCTGAAGAACTCTCAGCCACTTGGCCTGAATGGGTAGCGGCATGTCACCGATTTCATCAAGGAACATGGTACCTGAGCTGCACTGTTCAAACTTACCAATCTTTCTCGTATCAGCACCTGTAAATGCCCCTTTTTCATGTCCGAACAGTTCACTTTCAAGAAGAGTTTCAGGGATGGCTGCACAGTTAACAGGCAGAAAAGGCCTATTAACACGTTTGCTGTGATGATATATGGCCCTTGCTATCAGTTCTTTACCTGTACCGGTTTCTCCCTGTAAAAGCACGGTAACATCACTATCAGAAATTTGTCCTATCATCTTAAAAACCTCTAACATTGCAGGGCTTCTTCCGACTATCCTGTCCCCTTCCTCGCCTTCGGCTTGATCAAAGGTAACAGGCGTGGCAATGTTTCTGTCCAATATTGCCTTTTCGATCAGGCTGAGAAGCCGGGCATTATCAAATGGTTTAGTAAGATAATCATAGGCCCCATACTTCATTGCTGTTATGGCTCTATCTGAAGTACTGTGAGCAGTCATCATTATTACCGTAATGTCCGGGTGCAGGGATTTGAGTCTCTGCAGTGTTTCAAGACCGTCCATCCTTGGCATGGAAACGTCCATCACAATAAGGTCCGGATGTTCCTTGTCTGCCTTTTCAATGCCTTCAAGTCCGTTATTGGCGGTTATTACTTCATACCCCTGTCTGCCGAGAATTTTTTTAAATGAATGACAGACGCCTTTTTCATCATCTACAACAAGTATTTTATTCATCTCATGCAGTTACTCGTCACGCTTCTCGCGTAACCTGTCACCCTCCTTAGGCAGTCTCACCGTAAAGACCGTCCCTTTTCCTTCTTCACTATTAAAGAACAGTTTGCCTCCATGGGAGGTTACTATATTATATGCTATTGACAGGCCTAGCCCTGTTCCTTCGGTTTTTGTGGTGAAGAAAGGATCAAATATCTTCGCATGTACATCCGGGGGAATACCACTACCTTTGTCCCATATCATTATTTCTACATACCTTTCATCTGACGTACCTGAGATTCTTATTTCTCCTCCCTCAGGCATTGAATCAACAGCATTAAGGATAAGATTGAGAAACACATGTTCAAGCAGTGCCCTGTCAGCCCTGATATGAGGCAGATTCTCCAGCATGTCTTTTTTGACCTCGATACGTGCATTCTCAATATCATACGTTGCCAGTGAAAGTACCCTGTCAATAAGTTCATTTATATCAGTCTCTGAAAATTTAAATCCCTTCTGCTGTACAAATCCCATAAAGTCTGAAATGATTTCTTCCATTTTATTTATTTCCCGGCTGATCACTTCTGCGTCCTCCACAGTCATGTCCGGCTGTTCCCTGAATGCCTGAAAAAGCATCTTGAGGGTGGTCAGAGGATTTTTTAATTCGTGGGCCAGCCCTGCAGAGATCTGTCCTATGGATGACAGCTTTTCAGCCTGCATAAGATGCGTATAGGTATATGCCTCTTCCATTTTTTCCCTTGCCGTCTTCATCTGCATGGATAAGGTATTGAAACTGCGGGCCAGATAGCCTATCTCATCCTCTGAACTGACCTCTACTCTCTTTCCAAACTCGCCCCTGCCGAGCACTTTCGTAAACTCAACGAATTTGTTTAGAGGGCCCGTTATAAAAAGACTGAATACAAATGATGCCACTATTCCGAGTAAAATGAACAGGATTATGAGAGGAAAAGTAATTTTACTCATTTTCATCAGGGTATGTTTAAGGCTGTCCTCCCGGATGCCTATATGAAGCTCTGACCCGGTCTCTTTAAATACACTTACACCAACATCTCTGATATTTCCCTTTTCAGTTTCAAGAAGCTGTATGTTCTGGCTCTTTTTTTCAAGGGGGTTCCATGCCAGCAGGTCCGGCGGATAGCCGTTATTAAATGTATGCGCGAACAGATTGCCGTCATTATCGAGAACAAATATATATTCAAGTTCTTTTTCCTTTCCCAGCACTTCCTTAAATGCCTTGTTCGTATGAAAATAATCGTTTCTCAGAATGTCATTTGCTACCCTGTCTGACAGGTTGCCTGCAATGGAAAGGGCCTTTGTTACAAGCTGTGTCCTGAACGCGTTTATAACCACTCCACGGATCGAAAGAAGAATAAAAAAAGAAACACTGACAGCCACTGCAATTGTCAGCAGCGTTATTTTTGATCTGAGTTTCATTTTTTCATTAATCCGTATTTCTCTGCAAGGATCTTAACTTTATTGAAATCAAGTTCATTCACTTCAGTAAATCCAAGCGGCATTTCTGTTTTGTTCCAGTCAACAAGCATTTTTTTATGCTTTCCTGTGGGATCAAAGGCCAGAAGTGCTGCTTTTATGTCCTTGACTATCACCTTATCAACCGCACTGTTGTAAGCAATCACACTGCTGGGAAAAGGCTCTGATACTTTTAATATCCTGATCCTGCCCTCTGCCTCCAATCGTCTGGCCAGAATATCCTGAATACCGGCCGCATCGCATTTATTGTTTATGACGGACATTGCCGCATTGAGATGAGAACCGGTATACATGTGCCTGCCCAGGTTGTCAAGGGAAATCCCGTTGTCTTCAAGCATCTTTCGCGGGATAAGATGTCCCTGGGTTGACATCTCCGACCCAAAGGCAAAGCATTTGCCCCTGATGTCTTTGATATTATCGATGCCATTCCCCGGTCTCGTAATAATCATGGCCCGATACGTTGTATCTCCTTCATGATTAACACCGCTTACGAGGTGATTAATACCATATGTATCGCGCCCGATAACAAAGCTCAGGGAACCGATCGCGGCAAAGTCAGTAATGCCTGTGCCCAGGTTATCAACCGTGTCCTCATACTTTTCAGTAAACTTAATCCGGAACCGTCTCTCTGTTTCCTGCTCAAGGTATTTAAGAAAAGGCGCATAAATTGTTACCTCCTCTTTTGGACCGAGCCGTAAATCAAAACCAAACCAGAGGGTGTTCTGCTTGGGTAATCTTGACTGCTCACCAATATCCCCGGATCTTTTATAAAGACTGACTTTCTTCGGGGTTTCGGTTTCTGTACAAGCAGAGAGTAAAAGGAATGTAAGACACGGTATAATCAGGAATTTTTTCATATATTTGTTCATATCTTGAACATTCGGCATTATATATTTGCTTCTTTACGCAAGAATGCAGGTTGAGTTCTCATTATAACTGAAGAACTTTGTAATGTGATATACTGGGTCATTATATGCCGCTTGATCTCTCTGTTTTTGACAAAGCCCTCGCTGCAATCGAACGTTCAGAGGCCCGATTTATTACTTCTCTTGCCGGATCATCAGGCCCGCTGCTGGCATGTTCTTTTAAAAAACCCTATCTTCTGATTACCTCTTCTGAAGAAAAAGCAATAACGTTTCGCGCTGATGCTGTTTTCTGGTCACGGGTGCTGTCTGTCGAGACTCCTGTACTTATTAACTACCCCGGAACAGAAGAAAGAATGAAGAGCCTTGAGGAGCTGTACTCCAGAAGCCAGGCAAGATTTATCACTTCTGTTGATGCGGCAATTGCACCTTTATGGGCAAAAGAAGAGTTCCCGATCGTCAGTCTGACCAGAGGGCAGACTATCGATAGAGACCATATTACAGATGGCCTGAGAAAGCAGGGATATCTGACTGTTCATGTTGTAGCAGCTGCAGGAGAGATGAGTGTCAGGGGTGGAATAATCGATGTGTTTTCGCCGGACAAGGAGCATCCGCTCAGAATAGAGTTTTTTGGAGACGAGATTGAATCACTGAGGTTTTTTGATGTCGGCACCCAGCTTTCAGTTGAAGAGATTCATGATGTCCAGATCTGTCCTGCTGCTGAACCGGAAGAGGGGGTACATATATTTGACCTGCTGCAGGATCACATGATACTGATTGATGAGCCTGATGACGTTAAAAAGCAATGTCCCGAGCTATATGATTTTATTTCAGAGAGGGAGGTCATAAAACTGAGTTCCCTTGCACTGGAAGGAGAGGGTTTTAACACAGGGCTTGAAACGCCATCAGGCTTGGGGCTTCTCAGGGAAGAGAGGACATCGCTTGAGGATTTTGTCTTCAGAACAGGCAATCTGAGCAGTGATCATTACATTGTTATGGTCTGCTCTTCTGAAAGCCAGGCAAAGAGGCTGAAAGAGTTATTTATCGAGCAGGATATCAGTGCTGATATTATCCCGGCCAGTGAAGTGAAAAGAAGACGGTACAGCCCGGTAATTACAGTTGGTGATATAAGCAGGGGCTTTGTCTTTGGCAATGTTATCGTGCTTGCTGAAAGTGACATATTCGGGGAGCGTCCGAAGTTTAAACCATCAAGAAAGTCAAATGTATCAGATCTTATATCGTCAATTGAAGATTTTAAAGAAGGCGATTATCTTGTTCATATTGAACACGGCATAGGAAAATTTACAGGAATTCTGAAACAGAGGATTGAGGGGTTTGAGGACGACTTTATTACCATAGAGTACCTTGGCGGAGATACCCTGTCTGTGCCTCTTGAGCGGATTAACCATGTTCAGAAATACAATGTCCCTGAAGGCACAAAGGCAAGGCTGGACAGGCTTGGCGGCAAGACCTGGCAGCGGACAAAGCAGAAAGTTAAAAAGAAAATAAAGGACATGGCTGAGAAGCTGATTAAAATCTATGCACGCCGTACCTCTGCAACAGGCAATGTATTTTCTGACGATACAGAACTTCACAGGGAGTTTGACGGATTCTTTCCATATGAACCAACACCTGATCAGCTTACATCAATTGATGAAATTAAACGGGACATGGAAAAGCCCTTGCCTATGGACAGGCTCTTGTCCGGTGATGTGGGCTACGGCAAGACAGAGGTTGTGGTAAGGGCCTGCTTCAAGGCGGTATATGACGGCAAACAGGTGGCAGTTTTAGTGCCTACGACAATTCTGGCTGAGCAGCACTATGAAAATTTTGTTACCAGGTTTTCCGCCTTCCCGATCAAAATAGATTTCCTGAGCCGGTTTAAGACCAGAGCTGAACAGAATGCAACATTAAAGTCCCTGGCTGACGGTGAAATAGACATTATCATTGGGACGCACGGGCTGCTGGGAAAGAGTGTTTCATTCTTTAATCTCGGACTGCTTGTTGTTGACGAAGAGCACAAGTTCGGAGTGACTCATAAGGAGAAGATCAAGGCCATGAAGGCAAATGTGGATGTACTCAGTCTGTCAGCTACTCCCATACCAAGAACACTGCATATGGCTCTTTCAGGCATAAGGAGCATGAGCACCATAGAGACACCGCCTGAAGACAGGATGGCAGTAAAAACTACGGTTGCAAGGTTTAACGCAGATATAATCAGAGATGCCCTCGTCAGAGAGCTTGCAAGAGGGGGCCAGGCCTTTTTTGTACACAACAGGATTAAGGACATCTATCAGATGGGGCAGTTTATTCAGGATCTGGTAATGGAGGCAAGGATAGGTATAGCCCATGGCCAGATGAAAGAAAAGGAGCTTGAACAGGTAATGCACAAATTCTTTCACAAGGAGATAGACATCCTTGTGTCAACTGCTATCATCGGCTCAGGACTTGATGTCCCGTCTGCCAATACTATCATCATTAACCGTGCGGACCGTTTCGGACTTGCCGACCTGTACCAGTTAAGGGGCCGAGTAGGCCGTTCAAATGTTAAGGCCTATGCCTGTTTGCTCATCCCTGGAGAAGATATCATTACGGAAGAGGCACGCAAGAAGCTTCAGGCAATCCAGGAGATGGGGTATCTCGGCGCGGGTTTCAGGCTTGCCATGAAGGATCTTGAAATCAGAGGAGCAGGGAATATACTCGGCGCTGAACAGTCAGGACATATCAGTGCCATTGGCTTTGACATGTACATGGACATGCTAGAAAGCGCGGTGTCAGAGCTTAAGGGCGAAAAGGTTTCCCCGAAAATAGAGACCGAGCTTGATTTGAATATTACGGCCATGATCTCTGAGGACTATATAGAAAGTCCTGAGCTGAGACTCAGTCTGTACAGAAAAATCGCAACTGCAAAAAAAGAGGATACCCTGTCAAAGATTCTTGATGAGCTAAAGGACAGATTCGGCCCGCCCCCGGAAAAGACAAAACGGCTTATCGACATCATGAAACTCAAAGTCCTGGCTTCCACACTCATGATTACGAGAATTCATAATGCCGGCGGCAGATACAGGATCCTCTTTGCAGATGAGACGGAAGTGACGCCTGATATGCTTTTTGCCCTTCATACATCCCGCAAAGGCCGAATTAAGTTTCTTCCTGAGGGTGGCGTAGAGCTTGACCTGAGAGGGGAAAAATGGAATACGGTCTACAAAAAGCTAAAGGAACTGCTGGAAGAGCTGGATACAAGTAGAGGTTCAGCCCCCTGCGGAGGTTGAGACTCTGCGTGTCCTAGCTTGATAGTTTTTGATATAATATACTGTTTTGTTAGTTAATCTTATTTATAAGCTTCTTATCATAATCCTCTGCACTCCTGCATTCGCTCTGGCATTTCATGTGACAGTAACTCCTGAATCTGTTTCACCGGGTGACCTTTTTCTGGTACAGACCCAGGCCGGTCCATATAAATCTGCAAGTGCTGAGTTTATGGGGAAAACCATAAAACTGCACATGACAGAGAACAATCGCTACCAGGCTTTCGTGCCTGTTGATGTGAACACCGCCCCCGGCAAATACAATTTACTTGTCAGTGCCGGCGAAGATACATTCCTATCTTCTGTAACAGTACAATCCAAAGAGTTTGAAACCATATACCTTACGTTGCCTGAAGGCAAGGTCACCCTGAGTCCTGAAAATCAGAAGCGGGCTGCAGACGAAGCAGAGCTTCTTAATAGCATTTGGCAGTTAAATAATGATAAAAAATGGAATGGGACTTTCTCAAAACCCCTGTCAACTGAGATTTCAACTGAATTCGGTGTGAAGCGGATAATGAATGAAAAGAAGACCAGTGTGCACAGGGGCACGGACTTCAGGGGAACAGAAGGCACGCCGGTTAGATCTTTAAACGCAGGGACCGTGGTATTAAATAAAGACCTCTTTTACGGAGGTAACACGTTAATAGTTGATCACGGCATGGGACTTTACTCGGTATACATGCATATGTCCGAGTTCAAGGCAGCAAAAGGAGATAAGGTTGCCAAAGGCCAGACCATAGGCCTTGTCGGCATGTCAGGCCGGGCAACAGGACCTCATCTTCATCTGAGTGTGAAATTATATGGAATAAGCGTAAACCCGGAATCGCTGTTTAACTTAAAGTTGTGATTAATTTTATCAGGCATTCTTAATAAAATCTCCCCTAATCCCTCTTTGCCAAAGAGGGGGACGTTATCTCCCCCTTTGATAAAGGTCGGTACGACTCGATTCCGAGGGGATGAAGGGGGATTTTTCAAGGAAATATTGTGAGCCAAAATACCTTAATAATGAAATTCTTCTGGCTTTCCCTCTTTGCCATCTCAATGGCCTTTGTCGAATCTGCCGTTGTTGTCTATCTGCGGGCAATCTATTATCCTGAAGGATTTTCATTTCCTTTAAAACCGCTTACGGATTACAAGATTTTTGTAGAGGTTTGCCGTGAGATCGCAACGATACTAATGCTTATGACAGTGGCCCATATATCAGGCAGAAAGTTCTGGGAACGATTTGCATATTTAATATTCATCTTTGGCGTATGGGATATTTTTTATTATGTCTGGCTGAAAGTGCTTCTCAAGTGGCCTGCCTCTCTGTTTGAATGGGATGTTTTGTTTCTCATCCCATTACCCTGGATCGGGCCTGTTATTGCACCGGTTTCGATCTCCATAATAATGATCGTATGCAGCATCCTGATTATACGATACATTCATAGGGGGCATGAATTCAGGCCTGCGCCGCTGGCATTTGCCATTGCAATTGCTGCCACGTGTATAATCCTCTACTCATTCATGTATGATACCGGGGCAACTCTTCGACAGCAGATGCCTGCACCGTATAAATATGGACTCTTAATAGCAGGAGATTTTTTGTATATAGTGGCATTCTTAATATCATATAAAAGAATCAAGGATCCCGGGGGGCTGGGGTTCAAGTGACCGAGGCTGATTTAACATAATTTAGCCTGATTCCTTGAACCCTGGGACCCCATAAAAAAAATGAACATCTATTTAATATTAATTGTTACGGCATATTTATTAATCGTGACATTCGGTTACTGGCTGGATTATCTCAATCTTTCGCATTTAAAAAAATACGGGGCGGTCATCCCCAGTGAATTCAAAGGTCACATAGACCAGGAACTGTTAACCAAGACCAAAGATTATAATGTTGAGCATACGAAGTTCGGTTTTGTTTCATCTGTTTTCAATAACATTGTCTTTATTGCCTTTATTCTGATACTGCTCGATATATATAATTCATGGATTGTTTCCCTGAACTTGAATTTCATTTTGACCGGCCTTGCTTTTTTCCTATTCATTACGTATGCCGAAACGATCATTTCGATCCCATTCAGTCTTTACAACACCTTTAAGATTGAAAACAAATACGGCTTCAACACCATGTCATTAAAATTGTGGGTGACTGATACCGTCAAGTCTCTTGTTATCTCCACGGTTTTAATGTCTCTGTTAATTTCCGCCGGACTCTTTATTGTTCAGAAAAGTCCTGACCGCTGGTGGTTCTGGGTCTGGTGCTTTTTCTTTGCATTCAGTATATTCATGATGTATATAGCTCCCTATGTGATAGAGCCTTTATTCCACAAGTTCTCTCCTATTGATGATGAAAAACTGGAGAGCGGAATACATCAGCTCATGGAGAAAGTCGGGATAAAGGTAAGCCGTGTATTTAAGATGGACGCGTCAAAAAGAACGAAGCACACAAATGCCTACTTTACAGGCATCGGAAAAGTAAAACGGATAGTGCTTTATGACACCCTCATCGAAAAGATGGATTATGATGAGATCATCTCGGTGCTTGCCCATGAAGCAGGACACTGGAAGAAAAAACATGTTTTAAAACATATTGCCGTCACAGAAGTGATCGCGCTTGCTGCCCTGTATATAGCCTATCATCTTCTTCAGAGTGACTTACTTCTGAGCATTTTTCATATTAAAGAGAAATCTTTTTTTGCCAAACTTGTAATAATAGGCTTTCTCGGCTCAATTGTATCATTTCCGTTCAGCCCTGTGTTTAATCATGTATCAAGAAGACATGAAAATGAGGCTGATGCATATTCTTTTAATATGACGGGAAACAGGGAGAGCATGATAAGCGCACTGGTTAAACTTTCAAAGGATAACCTGTCAAATCTTCATCCCCATCCTCTTTATTCCTTATTTCATTATTCCCATCCGCCGGTGCTTGAGAGGATAAGGAGCATCAGGGCATTAGGGAAGTAATGCCAGATTATTAGTAAAATAGTTCAATATGACCATTAACACTCGTTGGAAGCATATATTCTGGAGTAATGGAGAATAGGGATACTGCGTATTATAAGTAGTTAAATCAACACTCCAATACTCCATCACTTCATCAGGAACGACATGATAAGTATGGTTACAAAGATCAATAATTCAGGTTAAACGTTCTTTTGACAACCCCACTTCAATTATTGTTAAATAAAAAGCTTTCATAACCTTAATATACAGGAGTCAGTCATGGCATTAAGTCACAGGAAATCAAAACAATATTTTACTCAGGCAAAACGTATCATTCCCGGTGGAGTGAACAGCCCGGTCAGGGCATTCAAGGCAGTTGGCGGCAATCCGATCTTTATTAAATCTGCGAAAGGATCAAAAATCTATGATGTGGATGGAAACGAGTACATCGATTATGTGCTTTCCTGGGGACCGATGATCCTCGGCCATACACACCCGAAGGTTACGAGTGCTTTGAAAAAGGCTGTTGATCATGGCACAAGTTATGGCGCTCCGACTCCTCTGGAGATAGACCTGGCTACCATGATCAGAAAAGCATACCCTTCAATGGAAATAATAAGAATGGTTAATTCCGGTACTGAGGCAACAATGAGCGCCATCCGGGCAGCCAGAGGTTTTACCGGCAGAGACAAGATAATAAAATTTGAGGGCTGCTATCACGGACATGCAGACGGGTTGCTGGTAAAGGCCGGTTCAGGCGCCGCAACGTTTGGAGTTCCAACCAGTCCCGGTGTCCCGAAGGATTATGCAAGAAACACCATTACCCTTCCCTTCAATGATATCAAGACGGTACGAAAGACCTGTGAAAAGGTGGGAAAGAAGATTGCCTGCGTCATTCTGGAACCGGTAGTCGGTAACAGCGGCTTAATCCTGCCGAAACCCGGGTATCTGGAAGGTTTGAGAACAGTGACAAAGAAATACGGGATAGTCCTTATCTTTGATGAGGTCATGACCGGCTTCAGGGTATCGTACGGAGGTGCGCAAAAGGCTTTCAAAATCAAACCGGACATGACCTGCCTGGGTAAAGTAATAGGCGGTGGGCTGCCCGTAGGTGCATATGGCGGCAGGAAAGAGATCATGCGAAAAATCTCGCCTGACGGACCTGTGTATCAGGCCGGTACATTGTCAGGAAACCCCCTTGCGATGACCGCAGGTATCGAAACATTAAAGATACTTTCAAAACCGGAAACATACAAAAAGCTCATGGCAAAATCAGCTGCCCTTGAAGATGCGCTCAGAGACGCTGCAACGCGTGCAGGCATAGCAACAAAGTTTTACAGGGCAGGCACGATGTTCTGCACTTACTTTACGGATAAAGAGGTTTATAATTTTGAGGATGCTTCAAAGACAGACATGGCAACCTTTGCAAAGTTTTTTATAAAGATGCTCGACCTGGGTATTAACCTAGCCCCATCAGGATATGAATCAGGCTTCATGTCTCTGGCCCACACGACAGCAGATATAAACAGGACAGCCCGTGCGGCATATCTGGCATTTAAGGCAGTTAAATAAAAGGATGCAAAACACCTTTTTCGATGAAGTTCAAAAGAAGTTCAATAATAGTTCAACATCGTTTGTAAAAGTTAGCAGCATCTTTGAACAAACAGTGAACTGTTTCGATATGTTTTTATAAATAAGTTAATGAAATTAATCATCACAGGATTTTCCAACTCAGGCAAGACAACAGTCTTTAATGCGCTTACCGGTCAGGCGCTTGAAACCACGGCCTACCCCACATCCATCTCTGCAGAGGTTGAGCCCCACCACGGCATCGTGAAAATCCCTGATAACAGGGTTGACAGACTGTCAGAAATATATGAGCCAAAGAAAACAACCTATGCCACTGTTGAGTATGTTGATTATCTTGGAATGAGCTCAGGCGATGTTACTCAGAACGCAAAGATATTCAACCTGATCAAAGACTCTGATGCAATTGTTCATGTAGTACGGGCCTTTGAGGATGAATCAATAGTTCACCCAATGAATAGCGTACATCCTGTAAGGGATGTATCTTCATTTGAGGACGAGCTTATCCTGGGCGATCTTGAGTTTGTTGAAAAGCGCCTTGAAAAAATTGAAGAGCAGGCTAAAAAGGGGAAGAAAAAAGAAGACACTGACAGGGACCTGCTGCTGAAATGTAAAGACGCCCTTGAGAGTGAAATTTCCTTAAGAGATATTGGGTTTACGAATGATGAACAGAGACAGATGCTTCCCTACCAGTTCCTTACCACCATGCCCGAACTAATTGTCCTGAATATAGAAGAAGGAGATATAAATTCTGATAATGCATTACATCTTCAGAATGATATTGAGACATATTTTAAAGGAAAGGGGCGCGGAGCTGTTCCTCCTGTCATAGCATTATGCGGAAAAATCGAGATGGAGATTGCCCAGCTCCCGGCTGATGAAGCAGAACTGTTCCTTGATGACCTTGGCATTGAAGAGCCGGCCATGCACAGGCTTTGTCATGTTTCTTATGACGCACTGGGACTGATATCATTTCTTACTGTTGGAAAAGATGAGATACGTGCATGGACCATCCGGAAGGGGCTCACTGCCCAGCAGGCTGCGGGCAAGATTCATTCCGACATTGAGCGCGGTTTTATTCGTGCCGAGACGGTCAGCTATGATGATTTCATTGAATGCGACGGTGAAATGGTAAAGGTAAAGGAAAAAGGTTTGGCAAGGCAGGAAGGGAAGACCTATGAAGTCAGGGACGGGGATATCATTAATTTCAAATTTAATGTGTGAAAGATCAATCTTCAGGGCGTGCACATTGTGGGCCTGTTCCCGAACACGGTAAACAGCCATTCATATAAGATCTTAGCTTCATCAGACAGATTCTTTTTCGGCCTGTCTCCGACCTGATAAAGGAGCACAGGATGGTAATTCCCTGATGTGCTGTCAAACGTGTAGGCAATATACGCTCCACTTCCGGAATCAAAGCACTTCTTTCCGGGTTCAGCAATCTCTGCTTCACTTGCAGGACTGATAAGCTTAAGCATTTCATTAAGTACGGATGTATCTATGCTTTTAAGGAATTTGTTTTTTTGAGCGTACTTCTCCTGCAGATCTTTTTCCGTCAGAACATTATCTGCGGATGGCCTCCAAGGGGCATGGCTATGATCGTATGTATAAACGCTGCCATTCCTGTCAATATACATCCCTGACATCTGGAAACCCCACGCATGATTGATATGGGAATACTCAAAGAGATATTGCTGATCAATGGCCGGGTTTCCACTCATGGCTGATATGAAAGCAGGAATGCTAAGCAGCAGCAAAATAAATAATATGGATTTTCTCATGACATTGTCCCTGACCGGTCATGCTTACTCAGGGTTTGATTTCAATAAGCGTACCATCAGGTACAAGCTGCCATATCTCCTCTATCTCTTCGTTCGTAACAGCAATGCAGCCGTCTGTCCAGTTAATAGCAGTATGCAGTTTTCCCATCCATGCATACTCATCTCCAGTGCCGTGGATCATGATGCCCCCGCCTGGTACACTGCCAAGACGTCGTGCCTTCAGAACATCTATTGCATCCGGATATGAGATATGCAGCGCAAGATGATATTTGCTGTCTTCCTTTCTGGAGTCAATAAAATACATGCCTTCAGGCGTTCTTTTATCCCCTTCCCTTACTTTATGTCCCTCTGGATTTTTTCCGAGAGCGATCCTGTATGTCTTGATTACATCTGCTCCGGAATAAAGCATAAGTTCTCTGGAGGATTTTTTTACAAGAACATAATCTGCCTGAATGCCTTTGGCCAGCATTAAATTGTCAGCGGAATCAACCGGCAAAAGCAGAGGGATCAGAATTAACAGGAAAGCAGGAATGAAATGTCTTACTATTTTCTTTATCTGCATATCGTCATGTTTTAAAAAATAGTTTTTCTAGTATACATCATACATGTTACTTTTTATACCTCGGTCATTGTGTGTAATCGTAAATTATGTCTTAACCAGGTTT
>CP070632.1:2811280-2827023 GCA_020356065.1 Nitrospiraceae bacterium | reverse complement strand
GTATCTGCCTGCAGCTTTTTTGCATCCATTTATAATCAGAAAAAAGTTGATGGACATTTTCAGCTACAGGGCAGTGAAGATTGCAGAATGGGCAATAAAGGTACATGTTCTGTCATAAAATAGCTGAATATGACCAAAAGCTAAGGTTAGATACATATATTTGAAGGACGGGTGGGTAGTGTTGAAACAATAGAACAATGGAGTAACGAAGTATTGGGGTATTGATTTAACTGCATATAATAGGCAGTTCTCCAACACTCCATCAACTTCGACATGTTTAATTTTGAGTCAAATGTTCTTCTGTATCGATAATAACTATCCCGAGATAACCGTCAACCGTAACCCGATCCCCTGTTCTTATTATTTCTGAAGCATTGGAAATCCCTGTGACACAGGGCAGTCCGTATTCCCGTGCGATTATTGCACCATGGATGAGCATGCCCCCCCTCCGCTCTACAATTGCACTGGCAAGGGGTACTACAAACGTCATGTTCGGATCGATCGAATCGCAGACCATGATCTCACCCTTTTTAAAATTCATCAGGTCTGACGCAGTCTTGATCACGCGGGCAGAACCTGATGCGATTCCGGGGCCGGCAGGCTGTCCGGTTATCTGGCGTGCCTGCAGACGAAATCCCTCTTCCGCACCTACAGAATCGCATTCTGTGTCTGATACAGGTTCATGATCACTCAGGCTCAGGGAATTAAAATGGCCTGCTGACGATGGTTTCCGTTCAGCAGACGATGATCGACGTAGCAGCTCATCCTCAGCATCAAGGACCCGTGCCTTCAGTTTTCCCATATAAATGTTGTCATTGTCCCTCATTCGATAGCTTGCCCTTCCAATGTCCAGAATTTCGGCTGCTTCCTCTCTCTTATGACCGTTGAAATGAGAAAGAAAGACCTGTTCCCTCTTTTTTACTATCTGATTATCTGAGCCCTGCCTTCCGGGTGCTGATGCCATTTCAATGACTATGTTGAGTATGTCCGGAATTTCCGCGGTGCAATGAGGAGACCTGCAAAGGAGATCTCCGTGGGATGAGATGAGTTTGTCCAGCAGGCGGCTGAACGCAGGGTTTGAATAATCACCCTTTTTTAAATCATGAACGAGCCGCTTATTGTCACGAACCTGCAAGGCCATATCTTTAAGGATATTGTTACGCTGAATGCTCACGATATCACCGGTACTTAACAGTGTCAGAAATTCATACGGATCTGCTGGATGGACCGTGTCATTGTATACCGTACCGAAAAGACGCATGCCATGGGCAAAGGGGATAAAGTAATCCCAGTAGGTCTTCTTCCATGAATCGAAAACCTTTCTCCTGCGTTCTGCTTCATTTTTGACCTCATCATCGGACAGGAGGGACAGGCCAGCCTGAGCCATCTCTTCTGTTTCCTTCTGAAGGGCCGGTATCAGTGTGTCTTCGATTTTATGCTTCATGGTCTTCAGGTTTTCAACACTCCTCTTCAGGCTGAGGTACCACCCTCTCTCATCATCTTTACCGCTTCCTGAAAGTGTGGTGATCGGCCTTGACTGAAGCACATAAATTTGATTCTCCCTGATTGTCCATTCAACATCCTGGGGAAGACCGAATATGCGTTCCGCGTTCATTACCAGTTTATATACCTCCATAACGTTTTCCCGGGTAAGAGGAGGCTTTGCTCTTAATTCAGGGGGCAGCTCACTCATTGCGGTCCCCCCTTCTGACGGATAGAGAGCATGGATTCTGTCAGCCGGCGTATGCGTAATAAGTGTCCCTTCATCCCTGTCCAGTATCCAGCGGTCTGGTTCCAGTGAGCCGTCCACGAGCCCCTGGTTCAGCCCGTATACCGACTCGATGACGCACTGAGCGGGATCATTCGGATTTTGACCAAAACCTATTCCTGATACCTCTCCTGAGATGATTTCCTGTACCACAACCGCCATGGAGCTTTTATGCTCGTCCAGCCCCAGTTCCCTGCGGTACAAAAGGGAAGCGTCGGACCAGAGTGAAGACCATACAAGCTTTATATGCTCAATAATCGCTTCCGTACCTTTGACATTTACATAGGATGCATGGAGCCCTGCAAAGGACGTATCGGAGGTGTCTTCTCCCGGTGCCGATGATCTTACGACAACTGATTTACCGGCAATATATGTATCAACAGATTTCTTTATATGCTCGTGGAGGTCATCAGGAAGAGGGGTATTCACGAACATGTTCCTTATTCTCAGTGACGTGTCCCATAATTCTTCCCACCGGATATTCTCATGGGATTTTCTGTTCAGTTCCATCATGATCTTTGTTCGAAGACCTGTTTCACTCACATAGATATCATACGCCTCCGTGGTGATGGCTACTGCCTCAGGGACGTTCATCTTTTTTTGCATCATGACGGCAAGTGCATGAGCCTTGCCGCCGATACGGTCCTGAATATCTTCCTGAAGAGGGGACAACGGTATGACAACACTCATTGTATGTGCAGTTCCTGAACATTCTGGAATCTGTTGACGAGGTAATACTTCTGAACTGTTACTTGCACAAGGGCGCAGGAAGGGGATGTGACAAACTCCCTTAAATGGGGATGCTTTGCAAGGTAGATGTTAATCAGTGATTCTCTCTGAGGATCCCTGATTTCCTCTGCCCTGCCGAGAGCTGTTGCTGCAGCGGCATAAGAGAAATCCGTTTCCTCATTGGTCCTGTTGTCAATCAGCAGAGCTACGTTTGATTCTAAAGAGAGGTTAGTGTATTTTCGGGTCGATCGTGTGGTGGCAAAGAGAATATATTTCAAATCTTCAGTTGCCGCAAATGCCACAAGGCTTGCATAAGGCTGTCCTTTCCCGAACGATGATAGCACGGCGAGTTTCTGCCTTGAAACGAGTTGCGTGATGGATTGTTTTAATTCCGAGATATTATCCATTTTTAATACAGAGATATATAATCCTGTCATTATACCCGATCAGCTTCATACGTGGAAAGACTGTTACTATCGAAGTTCAACTTCGATAGAGCTTATTATGAATATGCCTTTACCCACTCGATCTCCAGCCTGAAAGGACCTTCCTGTTCGTCTGCAATCATAAATCCTATTCTTCGAACTGCCGTTATATCCAGTGGAGGTGCATCTTTAATGACCCTGCCGCGGAAAACCGGGGTGAAAGCATCAAAAGACAGACGTGCAGTTATCCATTGATCCTGTTCTGTTGAAAAATGTGCCTGATATGCGATCCCCTCGTAGTCACTGTCTGTTCCCAACCGAAGCCGGTAATCTTTTCCATCCCCTTTGACCCGGATCATCAAGCCTGAACATCCTGAGAGTTCAAATTCCCTTGGATGAGTCCGCATGGAGGCAAAACCGCCGTAATTTTCCAGGGACACAATACCCTGAAACAGGGCAGCCTTATTGTCTGCTAATGCGATGCGGCTTTCGGACACTCCTCCCATAACAGCATCGTTAATAATCTCCCAGCGTTTCTGTTCATCAGAAGAGCTGAAGTCAATAATCGTTTTTTCCATGTGATTATTTACCGGGATTTCGTGATTTGTTCATGATACTTTTTTTCTTCCTGTCGCCGTATATAAGTACAATGCCGATCAATATCATAAAGAACCCGAGGAGCATGGCAATTTTTTCATCTGATGTGATAATCATACCCCTCGAGAGGTATATTGCCATACCGATTATGCCTACAGCAATAAATACAAGTCCCAGAATCTTTTGCATTACTCTGTAATTAACGCACCGAAAATCCGGCATTCTTCCATGCTTCAACACCACCTTCAAGCACCTTTACGTTTTGAAACCCCTCGTTTTGATAATCTGCTGCCCGAACGGCAGCACTTGCCTCAGCATGTCAGCCTCAGAAGAAAATTATCTCTTTATCTTTCGGAATACCGGAGATCCCGGCCTTGAATTCACTCAGTGCTATAGACCCGTCAAGACGCATTTTTCGATACTTGCCGTCGTCGTCATAGGCACACACAAGCATGGCGTTTCCAGCCTGCACCTGCGCTCTAACTTCTTCCGGAGAAACTCTTTCAATTTCACTCAATGCTCATCTCCTTTACAAAATTTTCATATCTTTTTCTTCACAACGGAAAATACTTCATAAAAAAACTCTGGATTCGCGATCAACAGACCTTGGGAATGACCTCATTTGATGCCCCATAGCGTGCTATGAGACTACTTAAAATATTTCTAACTGTTTATTTGTCAGATGCATCTTGACAATGCATCTGGCTGCTGATAATACAGTATAATGTAATATCTGAGGAGTTTACCATTACTTTTTCAATTGTAAAAGTGAGCCGGTCATACAGCAGGCCCTGCAGCAGGGTGTGGGAACTGCTGATCGATACGAACACCTGGCCTCTCTGGGGGCCTTCTGTGAAGGCGGTAGAATGCAATAATCGTTTTATCACCAGGGGAGCTGAAGGAAGGGTCAAAACAGCAGCAGGCATCTGGCTTCCGTTTATTATTACCGGATATGAAGAGGGACACTTCTGGTCATGGAAAGTTGCAGGGATTTCTGCAACAGGACATCGGGTTGCATCTCAGGAGGACGGTCTATGCAAACTGACATTTGAGGTCCCGGTACTCGCAGCTCCCTACGCATATATCTGCAAGATCGCCCTGGACAGGATTGCCGGAATTATGGAGGTTGAACCTCCATAATTTAGTATTTTCTTAAATATTTATCGAGGGTTCTCCGGTTTGAAAAACGCATCTCCTCATTAGGTTTCGGAATCGGACAAAGCTGCATCATCGTAGCCTCTTCGATCTTTGCATATTCACGCTGCACCTTTGTAACCTTCGCTTTTCTTAATAATTTCTTTAACTCATCTATGATTTTTTTATCTGGCATTTTTTGTCTCCTCTATTCGTATGATTTGCAAATAGTTTGCCATCTGCAACATGTTAAATTATATGAATTTTGAATGTTTTGTTGTGTGTTTTTTTTGCAAAAATGGCACGGGTTTACTGCCATTCTGGCATGCTTGATTTATCATCAGAATTCATATTTTTTTCATATTTTTCATTTGGCATCACATCCTGAATTCACCATGTTAAGCTGAATACTGTCCAGTCTGGCATGAGAAGCATGCTACCTGCCTCATTATTAATACAGGATTCAAGACGGGGGAAAAGCTTTTGAGTAAGAATGTAAACGTTTTACGTTATTCGGCACAATGCATATAACAATTAACAAAAGACGAATAATTTATCACGCACTGCTTGATATAGAGTTCACCATGAATTACACAGGTTGACAGGTTATCATATATACATTTAAGAGAGAGTAAAGAGTGAATACCTTCAGCAATGATATGCTCTCATCATTGTGTTATGTTATATAATTGAAAACCATGTCCGCTAACACTGATAAAAATAACATCCTGATACTTTTTGCCCATCCAGCGCTTCAGAAGTCGCGTGTCAACAGGCGCTTAATTACCTTTGTCAGAGACATCGAGGGTGTTACCTTCCATGACCTGTATGAGGCATATCCGGACTTTCATATCCATATAAAGCGGGAGCAGGATCTGCTGGTAACGCACGATATTATCGTACTTCACCATCCGATATTCTGGTTCAGCACGCCTGCAATTATCAAGGAATGGTTTGATCTGGTACTTGTTCACGGATGGGCATTTGGCAGGGAAGGGAATGCACTCAAGGGGAAAAAGCTGCTCAGTGTAATATCCACCGGAGGAAGAGAATCTCTGTATCAGAAAAAAGGGTTTCACGGTCATACGATCGACGAGTTTCTCTTTCCCATAAAACAGACAGCCCGAGTATGCAAAATGGACTACCTTCCCCCATTTGTTGTGTATGGTACGCATACATTAAACCCTGAGGAGATAAACCGTCACGGTGAAGTGTACCGGGATATCATAACCGCTCTTCGTGACAATGAAATTGACCTTGAAAAAGCTCGAGGTTATCCGTTAATAAACCTTAATTCTGAAGAAATAATTATGAATAAGGAGAATCGCTGATGCATGGAGAAGGGTTCTTTTTTCAGGCCTTTGTATACCTTGCCGCAGCAGTGATCTCCGTGCCGATCGCAAACCGGGCCGGACTCGGTTCTGTGTTGGGCTATCTTATTGCCGGGACGGTGATCGGCCCCTTCGGATTTAAACTTATCGGTGAGGAAGGTCAGGATGTCATGCACTTTGCCGAGTTCGGGGTCGTGATGATGCTCTTTCTGATCGGACTCGAACTGAAGCCCTCGCTGCTCTGGAGACTGCGTGCCCCCATACTTGGCATGGGAGGACTGCAGGTGGGCGTGACAACAGCAATACTGTCAATAATCTGCATGCTCCTTGGACTCCCATTGCAGACCGCGCTCGCCATAGGCATGATACTTTCTCTCTCTTCAACCGCGATAGTGCTGCAGACTCTCCAGGAACGGAGGCTCATAAAGACAGATGCCGGGCAGAGCTCATTTTCCGTCCTTCTCTTTCAGGACATAGCTGTTATTCCGATGCTGGCTCTCATGCCCTTGCTGGCGGTCAAGGCAGCCCCTGTAATCGGTGCTACCCAGGGAACGCACAGTAGTACGAGCTGGGTTGAAGGCCTTCCGGCATGGGGACAGGCAGGTGCGGTTATCGGTGTCATGAGCGCAATCATAATTGCGGGCATGTTTTTCATCCGACCCTTTTTCCGGGCGGTCGCACAGACAAAGCTGAGGGAACTATTTACGGCTGCAGCCCTGCTTCTTGTTATCGGAATTGCTCTGCTCATGTCAAAGGTCGGTCTCAGTCCTGCGCTGGGGACGTTTGTAGCCGGGGTTGTGCTGGCCAACAGTGAGTACCGGCATGAACTTGAGAGTGACATCGAACCCTTTAAGGGACTGCTCCTGGGACTGTTCTTTATTGCGGTAGGCGCGTCTATAGATTTTGGCATGATCTTCTCACGGCCTCTTGATATCGCAATGCTCGTGAGCGGGCTTGTTATGATTAAGTTTGTTGTTCTGCTCATACTCGGAAGAATCTTTAAAATGGGAATCGACAAGAGCCTCCTCTTTGCTTTTTCCCTTGCAGAAGGGGGTGAGTTTGCCTTTGTGCTCTTTTCCTTTGCTGTGCAGAGCCATGTCCTGGAACAGGGGTTGGCAAATACAATAATCGGAGCTGTTGCACTATCCATGGCTATGACGCCTCTTCTCCTCCTTATAAACGAAAAACTCATTGAACCCCGGTTTGGTACCCGGCAGGAGGAACGCAAAGAAGCGGACAGTATTAATGAGGAAAACCCGGTAATCATCGCGGGGTTCGGCAATTTCGGCAGTATCGTGGGAAGGCTGCTGAGGGCAAATGGCGTCGGCATTACTGTTCTGGAATTTGACTCCGACAAGGTTGAAGTGCTGCGTTCCCTCGGGCTCAAGGTTTTCTATGGTAACGCAGCCCGCAATGATCTGCTGCATGCTGCAGGAGCTGAAAATGCAAAGGTTCTGATACTCGCCCTGAGCGACCATGAACAGATGCTTAAAATTATCCATATGATAAAAAAACATTACCCTCATCTGAAAATATTTGCCCGGGCAGGGGGGAGAACCCAGACGTATGATCTCCTTGATGCAGGCGTACATCACGTGTATCGTGAAACACTGGATACCTCTCTCAGGGCAGGCAGTGATGCCCTTCGCGAACTCGGCTTCCGTTCCTATCATGCTCACAGGGCAACAAGGACATTCAGGTTTCACGACGAAGAGTCATTTAATGAGCTTCATCATCTCAGGCATGACAGAAAGACCTACATCAGCGAAGCAAGGCAGCGGATTAAAGACCTCGAACAGATTCTGCTGTCTGAACTGAAAGATACAGAAGAGCATCCTGATGCAGGATGGGACACCACATCCATGTTAGAGGAGTTCGGAGAGCGGTCAACAGAAAAGGGGGAAACTTAATATACATGTCTGATGAGTATTAAAGGAAAGACATATTCCCTCTTTGGCAGCGGTGCTAATACAGACCATTACTACAGGACCATCAGGCAGCTGACAGATCTTTTCCAGGAGGCATGTTCTGACAAAGAGGAGCTGCTCAGACATGTTCAGAGAGCAGGAAGAGACAGATCATTACTGAAAAGACTCAGGTCAAACCAGATTCATAAACCTCTCATCTCCTATATAAACACTACCTTGAAAGAGGCGCTTCCCGTTTATACGACAGGTGTAAAGCAGCATTTGAAGACACTCCCGCTGTCCCGTAAATTTGACGATGTCCTGAAGACAAAAGAGTATCAGTATCATCTGTATATGATAGAGATTGAACTGGTAAACAGGCTGTATCGCAGGGCTTTTAATGACAGTGCTTACAGATTTGCGCTTATTGCTCACTGCCTCCGCGATTTCAGGCCGGAATGCAGAGCACTCTCCGGTGTATACGAATCTGAGTGCCGGGGATGCACAAGAGACTGCTTTATTCATCTTGGGAGTGCATTGCTTAAGAAATACGGAATTCATTCTTTTATTTCTGTCTCAATGGACCTTGATAAGCTTTTCAAAAAAATTAAGTCTGATCATCAAAGCGCTGGAGCCCTTGGCATAGCCTGTGTGCCTGAACTTGTACAGGGGATGAGACTGTGCGTAAAACTGGGAATTCCTCCTGTAGGTATCCCTCTGGATGCGAACCGCTGTGCAAGATGGATGGGCCAATGCAGGGAAAGCTCTTTTAATTTAAAGGAGCTTGAAGAGCTGATAACAATTAACAAATAACGTGCAGCAAATAGCGAGCAGCTTACCCCAATGGAACAGGGTTCACCAGTCTGTATAAATTAAGTCATGTATATAACAACATAATCGAACGTATGCCTGAGTCTCTTTTCTGAACGCATAATAACCGCAATCTGCTATAATTTGCATTATACAATTGGTAATCCATAAGCCATATTCCAATAATCAAGTAAAGCTTAACAGGTTAAATATGACGAACATACTGCCTGAAGGGGAACAGCTGAGAAAAGCTATCAAATGGATATCAGATGAGCGTACTTATAATCCTGGTGCAAGCCTGTCCGGGTTGATTGGCGAAGCCTGCTTAAAGTTTGATTTGCCCCCGAAAGATGCAGAATTTATCATGCGTTTTTTTACTGAAAAGGATTGAGAAAATCTGAATTGTCTTTCTCATGGTGTATGCATGATTATTCAATAGCTAGGATACTGTCTGGTTTTGGTTTCCTGGTCTTTTTCGCTTAATAAACTGACATTGCATTTTGAGAAAAGGCAGAACAGCTTTGCCAGACAGCAGGCTTGATGATTGTCTTATATTATTAATTCACAATGCGGGTTAGATTCTGGAAATTAATATGACAAGATTCGATCGCAAAACAGCTGAAGGTATGTTATATACGGACTTTTACCAGCTCACCATGGCCCAGCTTTATTTCAGGAACGGTATCCACGAATGTCCTGTTCAGTTCGAGCACTTTTTCAGGAATTATCCGGATTATGGTTCACATCAGGCTGGTTATTGCATAAATGCTGGACTGGAGTGGCTTTTGGACTGGATAACGCAGACAAGATTTCAGGAGTCTGATATCAGGCATCTGCGCAGTCAGACCGGACGCTCGGGAAAGCGGCTGTTTAAAGACGATTTTCTGGATTGGCTTACAAAGTATGTCATATTTGAAGGAATCAGCATGCGTTCAATTCCTGAGGGCAGGGTTGTCCATCCGGGATGTCCCCTGAATATCGTGGAGGGGCCGCTTGCAATTGCCCAAATGCTGGAGACCCCCCTGCTGAACTATCTTAATTATCAGACACTGGTAGCAACAAAGTCTGCGAGGATACATGAAGCTGGCCGCGGGCGTCCTGTGATTGAATTCGGCATGCGGCGTGCCCAGGAACGGGGAGCAAATGCAGGTGCACGGGCAGCTCTTATCGGAGGTGCTGACTTTACTTCAAATACCGGTGCTTCATGTGCTCTGGGGTACTCTCCTAAAGGCACTCATGCTCACAGCATGGTCCAGGCTTTCATGGCTCTGGGGCACGATGAAATAGGTGCGTTCAGGGCATATGCAGAGGTTTACCCCGATGACTGCCTGCTTCTTGTCGATACAATAAACACGCTTGAAAGCGGCATTCCGAATGCAATTCAGGTCTTTGAAGAGCTGAAACAAAAAGGGCACACACCCTTTGGGATCCGCCTCGATTCCGGAGACCTTGCCTACCTGAGTATACAGGCAGCGAAAATGCTGAACAATTCAGGTTTCCCGGGCACTGTCATTGTTCTGTCAAACCAGCTTGATGAAATCGTCATATGGCAGATCATCAGTCAGATCCATGCAGAAGCTACAAAGTACGGGGTTGATCCGGACGGTCTGATCAATCGGCTTATCTTTGGTGTAGGAACAGGCCTGATAACTTCAAAGGGGGCCCCTGCACTGGACGGTGTATATAAAATGACGGCAATCAGCAATAATGGTAACTGGATGCCCACAATAAAGATCTCAGAGTCAGTGAAAAAAATTCTTAATCCCGGTCCAAAGCAGGTATGGCGTATGTACGACAGACGGGGACGGGCAACTGCTGATGTTATAAGTACCAGGGATGAATTATTGCAGAACGTGCCATCACTGACACTCCATCATCCGACCGAGGAAGGAATATCCAGAACTATGAGTCGGGAAGAGATCAGTACATTGGAGCCCCTTCTTATTGAGGTCCTGAAAGAGGGCGTTCCTGTGCAGGCACCTCCGTCCATTGAAGATATTCGACAGTGCCGTATTGCTGATATGGACCGGCTTGATACAGGAGTGAAACGATTAATCAGCCCGCACAGATACCATGTTTCTCTTTCTGAAAAACTCTGGAACCTCAAGCAGGAGATGGTGGCAATGATGAAAAAAGAATGACGGGATACATGAATGGGTTTGACACGGTTATTTTTTATATGTAAGGGAGTGTTGTGAGACGCAGTGCTGAAAACATGCAGAAATAAAAGAGGGAAGCAATATGAAATCTGATGAACTGCTCAAGAAAGGTGACGGTCTTTTGATCGTCGATGTACAGAATGATTTTTGTCCGGGAGGGACCCTTCCCATAGACAAGGGGGACCTTGTCGTACCGGAACTTAATGACTGGATAGAAGCTGCTGAAAAAATAGGGATTCCAGTATACGCCTCACGTGATTTCCACCCAAAACGGCATATCAGTTTTAAGGACCAGGGAGGACCATGGCCTTCCCATTGTGTAGAGGACAGTGAGGGTGCTTCATTTTATAAAGACCTTAAGCTGCCGGACAATGTCACAATAATAACCAAGGGGGTACGGTTTGATCAGGACCAGAATTCTGTCTTTGATCAGACAGGATTTGCTGAGCAGCTTCGGCATGACGGTGTGAGACGCATCTGGGTTGGCGGGCTGGCCCAGGATGTGTGCGTTCTGTTGTCAGTACTGGATGCACGAAAAGCCGGATTTGACGTGAATGTTATCATGAATGCAACACGGCCGGTAACGCCTGAAGGGGGGAGAGAATCAATTAAGAAGATGGAACAGGTAGGGGCTGTAATCATAGAGGATTAGGCTGATATTCAGGCCCTTTGTCAGAGATATTTTTTCAGATATGACGAGTATCCTGTTAACCTGCCATTCTGAGTAACAACAGCCTTTCTGATTTCAGCCGGGATAGCCAGATGCTTTGTAATATCATTAGTACCGTGAGCTGTAATTTGATATACGTATTCCCTGATCAGTCTGCTGAAATCGTCTGAAGCACCTCCAGGCATCTCGGCGGGCAGATTGTCCACGGCAAGGTCCGTAATACCTTTACTCCTGTATCCATCAGTGTATTTTTTCAAGATGGGATTGTACGTAAATACAGGTTTATCACGAGATGTTGTTTTATGCGTAATTTTAATGGAGCCCTTGATATCACAGGATAAATCACCTGTGAATTCCAGGCGGAACTGATCATGTTTCGTTATTCTATGTAACATTTTTTTCGTAACCAGACTGGTATATTTAAAATCCCAGTAGGAGGAATGAACAAGTATATTTATGAAAGGCAGATAGGTGTATAAATTTGACTCAAAGTCCTTGGGATTTCTGAGGTATTCCTCAAAATAAAATCCCTTCCGGTTTTTTAAACGAAATTTCTCTTCTCTTAGAAATACGATCTTGTACACTCTGTGACTCTTTCTTTCCTGGTGCTCCTGAACGTACCAGTGTCGGTAAAGGGTATGTTCTTAGCGGGATGGTTAAATAGTCTGCGGACTGCTCAATCATTAAAGGGGTAATGGTGGAAATCTTGCTGACCGGTCCTGACGGGGACTATGGTGATGACTAACGGGCTACCTTATATTCCGGCAGTGACGGTACCTACAGGTTCGAAAGCAATTTCCCCTAAGGCTTATTTTCGGCGGAAACCCCACATTCATATTCAGGTAAAAGCCGAGGGATTCAGGAAACTTATTACACAGCATTATCCGGAAGCAGGTAAGAAGCAGGGATCTTTTGACCTGGTACTTATTCCTTTGGAATAACAGAAAACAAGGTGAACTATCACGTAATCATCCCTTCACACTATCTTCATATATTGCGGCTAAATTGGAAATAGGAAAGGAGCTATAATATGAAAGGCACAAAGCGTGATTCAGCGTATGAACAGTATAAAAATGAGCAGGTTGCATGGGCATCAGCAGAGGATTTAATGCTGATTATGGCAAAGGAGTTGATACGTCTTAAGGATGATACAGGGATGAACCTTTTCTTTGATGACAGTGAAGAAGAGCTGATGCGTGCCTACATTAAGAATTCGGAAGCATTGGCTCAGAGTTAACTCCCTTTTTTTCGTATGTGTATATAAAGGCGGCCTGATCTGAAAGGTCAGGCCGCCTTTATATATGCTATACGTTCTCGTAACGCGTACATTCACCCACAACGGATTTTCAACAAATCTATAATTTTTTTTTAAGGTCCATGATGATAACAATGTAAAGCAAGACAGGCATGTCCCTGTAATTAAATCCATACAAGAATCATATAAAATATGCCATTATATGATAATTAATCAGATTGGCCAATCAATAAGACATGTCAAAAATAATTTATATTAAGTGCGGTCAGTGTCAGGCAGACAATGACAGCTCATTGAGTTACTGCTCAAAATGCGGTACCCCGCTCGAGGCACATAATGGAGACAGTGGCGCAGGTCGGAGAATAGCGTTATATATGCTTCTGGTGCTGCTGGTATGTGCGATAATATTTGTCTTTTTTTACAGAATGTCATCAGACCCGGAAGACCGCACGGCCGGAATAACATCAGAAGAAAAAGAGAAATATGAGAAAAGATTAGATGAGCTTGAAGCAAAATTAAGGGATGCAAGAAAGAAACTTTTGGCAGCTAACATAACACAGGACAGCGAAGCCGAAGAACAACCTGATGTATCTTTGGATGAACTGAAGGTGAATGAAAATGTTATAGCAGGCTGGGTCAGGATTTCCGATCCCTGGGACAGGCAGGTCAGAAAGTTCAGGGCTGGCATGACCAGGAACGGCTGGCTTGCATTACCCTCGCGTGCCTGCCTTGGAGGCAATAAATGGGTTTTTTATCCTGACTCAGGTGGTGAATACAATATCTCAGGCGGATTGTGGATCGGCGGGGACAAAGTCGGGCTATGGCAGATTACCGGAAAAAGCAGTAACCAGGAGATCAGTGAACTTGGTTCCTGGAACACCGGTTCACCCGTATCCTGGATAAGCCTTGAGTCTGATAATGAAATTGATTTAATTACCATGCCTGCAGGACCTGCCAGAGGTTTCTTTATATCAACCTCCTTAACAGATGATATCAAGGAATCAGGCATCTTTCTGCAGAACGGACGTATTGTTGGATGGACGTTCGGCAAATGGCTTGAAGAGGGATATATGTGGCCCGGCAGTGATGGGGCTGATCTGGAGCATAACAACTGGGTCACGTACTTTTATGATCTGACATTCGCTCACGGAAGGGAAGAGAAGTTTGCCATGGCACTTTCGCTTCCGAATAACAGTGACGCTCTTGAGTTGCTCTCTGCCTTTGTCAGTGGTTTCAGTTTACAACCCAGACTTGCCCTTAAGGATACCCCTGAATATTTATTGACGAAGGAGATCATAAAAAAAATGCGTGTACTTGTTACCCGTGCTGTGCGTGAGGGCTCGGGCGGCAAGGTTGTAGAACTTCTTAACAGCCGGGTATTAAAGGACATAGCGGACATTTACCTGCTGATTGATGTTGTCAGAATTATGGCTGATGAGCTGGGATATGGAACGGCAATAAGTGAGATTGAGGATTCCGGCAGATATATAGCAACGCAGTCAGGGGGGGAAGTGCCGGCACTTGATAAACTTCATCTGCAATACTATCAGGACTGGCTGGATAGTCTGGTATCAGCAGCATCGATTGATAATGGATGGCAGGTATTTAATTCGGCAAAATCCTATTACCCTGATGATCCTAACATCCATCTTTCAGGTGTTGAACTGGCCCTGCTTGATGGTGACTGGCAGGAAGCGGAACGTCTCCTGTATATGATGGAATATCCATCTGCCTATCAGGACCGTGTTCAACTGCTCGCCCTTCGTATATCCGAGATGAAGGGGGAAGAAGGGAAAATAGTAGTAAATTTTACCCCCGGCTCAAGCAGGATAACGGTTGATGGTGCGATAAACGATTCGGTTAATCAGAATTTTCTTATAGACACGGGTGCCACATTTGTAACCATTACTTCAGCAACTGCTGAAGCTCTCGGGCTATATGTGGGCGCGCCTCGACATACATTATCTACAGTAGGAGGAACAGTGAAGGCATCAGCTGTGATAATTGATTCACTGGAGATTGATGGATGGGTTGAGTACGATATCAGGGCCTTTGTTGTTGATATTCCGAACAGGCCCGGGCTCGGTCTGCTGGGACTCAATTATCTCGGCAGATTTAAAATGGATTTAAATTCAGATCAGGGTACATTGCTTCTCACACCCCGTTAACAGGCTTCCTTCTCACTACTAAGTACCGTATTTTTATTTTATGCTTTTCTGCCAAATACCAGTTTTAAAATAAGCAATATCCATGGGACGCCATGAAGGACCAGATCAAACCAGTCAATCGGACGGACAAGTTTACCCTGTACAAGCATGGTGATCTTTTCAACTACGTGAGGCGGTTTGTAAGGGGCAAGTCCAAGCGTGAGACATAAAAAAATAATGATGCCCCACGGCAGTTTGCTCAACAGTTGTTCCATAATGTTAACCGTTTCTTAATTGATCAAGCAGAGTACCGCATGATTCAAAGTTATCAAGAAAAAGAGGAAATGGTTCTTTCGGGCAAAACTTATAAAGTTTATTTACAAAATCCAGCACATAGGGAGCACCGCGGTGCGTCACATGAGCTTCATCGTCAGAAAAAACTATGTAGTGAATAAAGCTCGTAGGATCTTTCTTCAGCTGCAGTGACTGGTATAAAAGCACTCCCGGTTCCTTTTCCTTTACCTTGGTGATTAATTCACTGATAATCTTTTTTGCATCATCCAGTTTATCTTCCTTAACCTGGAACGGGATAATGACATATGCATATTTTTCCAATTATGCCTCCTTGATGTCCTGTATATTTAATAAATTCAACGTCTGAATTTTAAAAGTTATATTATAACATTGCTGGCAACTTCCTGGTTTTTCAGACAATCCCGCGAATTGCCTCACATTAAATGTTACCCAACCTGAATTTCTGAGACTTCGTTGACTCATAAATGATGTTACCGAAAATATAACTCTTCCAAGG
>CP070632.1:2794155-2811180 GCA_020356065.1 Nitrospiraceae bacterium | reverse complement strand
CCTGTCTGCCGACAGGCAGGCCTGTTAATCGGGAATCCATTATATAAGAGACTGGATTCCGGCTTATAAGACTACCGGAATGACATTTGTAAATGTGAAAAAACATTTGGGACACTACACTAGTAACCTCATACGTCCAAAAGATAACCTCCCCAGCCCCTCCTTGGTAAGGATGGATTCGAATTTACCCCTTTGCAAGTCGGTACGACTCAATTCTGAGGGGACCAACCTACCGGCAGGCAGGGATGCAAAGGGGTAATGATAAATTATTCTTCAAACAAATGGAAATTACGAAGGTTTGCTTAACTATGATATCAGAAATTACGTTTACACATTCTGTAAATGCATATCAGGACATTTATACTGTATCATTATGCCGATTTAGCTTTTCTGCTCTCCTGATAATAATCGTGCTGAACGACAAATACTGCTTCCGTTAAATAACAGCAGGCATTAACATGACTGCATGTTTTACATTTACTGCGAGTCATGCCATCCCTTCCCAACAGGCACTCAAGCATCATGGCTATTTTGTTATTTACATAAATTTTATCCACGTATACCTGCCTTTTCATATTTAATGGTGCAATTAATAATTAAATGGTGACGAAGAATAAAATAACAAGTATCTTTCATAAATTCCGTTACGTCGATTGTAAGAAGAAAAAGGGCCTGGAATAACCAGGCCCTCTTACCGGTCCCGGGGATGATGTATCCTTATGATTACCTGTTATCATCTGCATCTGTGTTTCGCGGACAGGGCATCTCAGTTTTTTCATCACTGGCAATGACTATATGATTCTTTGAATCTGCATCCTTTTTTGCATATGTCCCCTGCTCATTGATTTTGTTCTGTTGCTCAGCAAGATATCCCGCAGCAATGGAAAAAGCATGAAAATGGTTGGAATGAGCCTTTGCATAAGCTGACTGTAACATCTGGGGCACGAATATTATTGATATCATGCCCAGAACCATGGCCCCTGATTTAGCTGTTAAAAGCATTTTCTCCACCCAGGTTTTTTTACTTGTATTCATCTTACCCTCCTTCATCTGAATGATTTATCGCTTCACTCTGAAGCGGTTACTTAATGCTCTTCCTGAGACGTTGAAAATTTTAGTAATTCTCCTTTGATCTGTTAATCTGCTTATATCAACATGCATGCCAGAGCAACTTCAAATATGTAAGTCTCTGTTTTAAAAAAGTTAATTGATTCCGAATGAAAAATACTCATATTTGAATATCAGTATCAGGTTCATAATGTGCAAACGAAGTTTGCATAAAATATATGGGGAAGGGATGTAAGATACTGAAAATATTATCTTGACAGCTGTGCTAACAAAGTTTACAATGTGCATATAAGGTTTTACCTGACAGATAACCATGTGTAATGCAGCGGGTAAAAAGATAATTCATTTATTATGAACATGGGATCTGATACCCTGCAGCCCGCCGCTGGAAGGGCACAGGTTTTCTCACGGGGTTCACTTTACAAAAGGAATGAATCTTATGCTCTCACCTGACGATATCAATTACAGGCTTAACGATCTCAAATTGAGGCTGGAGCAGGTCAATCGCTCATGGACCATTAATGACTATGAAACTCTGCTGAAATTTTATGTGGGCATTGTTCCAAAAATTCTGGATGCTGAGCGCTGCAGCATATTCATTGTTGAGCCGGGCACAGACAGGATATGGTTAAAATGCGGCACCGGCCTTGCTGAAAAGGAAATAATGCCTCCAAGAGAGGGCTCCATTGTAGGAAATGCGATCACTTCCGGGAACTGGATTATAGCAAATGAACTTGAAGAATCAGAGTATCTTGCTGAACTGGCATCAAAGACAGATTTCATCACCAGAAACCTGATCTGCGCCCCCATTAAAAGTCTGACAGGTCAGGGCATTACCGGTGCGATAGAAGTATTGAATAAATGTGGGGCAGAGCAATTCACCCCGAGTGATGGAGAACTGCTGCAGGAGATAGCTGATTATCTTTCCATGGCCCTTGAAAACATTTTGCTCAACCAGGAAATATTACAGGTATCAAACCGGTTAAACCGTGAAATTGACATAATCTCCCGGGAAAATATTGAGTTTGTTGCGAAAAGCCGTGTGATGAAAAATATCCTTAATACCGTTCGTGTCGTAAGCCAGAGTCCAGTTAATGTGCTCATTCACGGAGAAAGCGGGACCGGAAAAGAACTGGTTGCCCGCATGATTCATAACGGAAGCGACCGGAGAGACAAACCCTTTGTACCGGTCAATTGTGCCGCCATCCCTGAAAATCTTATGGAGAGTGAATTTTTCGGCTATGAAAAGGGAGCATTTACAGGTGCAGTTTCAAGCAAAAAGGGCCGATTTGAAGAAGCAGATGGTGGGACCCTGTTTATGGATGAAATACGTGAAATGCCATTAGTGATACAACCGAAGTTTTTGCGTGTTATTCAGGAAGGTGAGGGATACAGACTGGGAAGCAATAAGCAGTTCAATTATAACTTCCGGGTCATCAGCGCCACTAATAAGGATCTCCGTGAAGAGGTTGCCAATGGCCTGTTCAGAGAAGATCTCTTTTACCGTATTTTTTCGGTAGACATCTATATACCTCCGCTCAGAGAACGGCGTGAAGATATCGTTCAGCTGGCCATGTTTTTTACAAGCAGCGTAAGCAAACGTTTTCAGAAAAAGACTGCCGGTTTCTCCCCTGAGGTGCTGAACTTTTTTGAAGAATACTGCTGGCCCGGAAATGTACGTCAGCTGCTCCATGAAGTAGAGCGTTTGATAGCATTGACTCCTGAACGAGAAAAGATTTCACTGGAACACTGCTCACAGGAACTTCTGAACTGGAGAACTGCACGTCCAGTTGCCGATACAGAGAACGAATCTTCTATGACGCTTCCCCAACAAGTAAAAGTGCTTGAAATAAGGACCATCACAGACATACTGCATAAAACCGGCGGCAACAAGCTTCAGGCATCAAAACTGCTCGGTATCACACGTCCAGGCCTCGACAAAAAAATGAAGCGCTATGGTATTAAGATTTCCTCATGATCCTCGGTAGTAAAAACTCCCGCTTCACAGCGGACCGGGTATCAACAGTGGTCATTCCCGAATCTGTTAATCGGGAATCCAGAAACCACGTCAAACTTTACTTTTCTGAATACCTGCTGAAGCCTGCTTTCGAATTTCGGAATTGGGGGCGGGCATGACGAACGTGGCAAGTCACTGGGTATTAAACCCAAAGATAAAATAAGTTTTCAAATATCCAGCTCATCTCCGTCTTTCAATATCCTGATATTTAGGATATTCAGCTTTTTTAGTTCTTCCTTTATTTTTTTTCTGTACCCCGGTTTGCAATGAGTAATGAAAATCATTTCAGGAGTATGTTTCATTTTATTGAGTTCAGAAGCAAGGAGTTCGGGGGTGAGATGGCCTGTTTCGAGGGCCATGGATTTATATCTATTGGGGAGAGAAGCTTCAATAATAAGACCGTGTATTTTTTTAACCACTGACTTCCAGATTGTGTTACTCGGCCCGGCATCCCCTATATAGATAAGTCGCTTCCCTTTCCTGTCTTCGAGTAGATAACTTACGGCAGGAACGGCATGGTTTACCTTATAGGTGGTAATATTATAATGGTCGATTGTAAAGGGTTTCCCTGGCTTTATATTTTTCAGTCTTATTATTGGATTATCAGATGAAGGAATTTCGGTGAAATCAGGCCATATTACATTATTAAAAATATTCTTTTTGAGTGCATTATTGACCTCAGGGCTGCTGTAAACCGATACGGAATGCTTCTTCCTGCTAATAGATATATTGTCTGCTAAAAAAGGGAGATCCTTAATATGATCCAGGTGTGAATGTGACAGCAAAACATGCCGTATCTTCCACTGCCTGTCTTCATCAAGAACAGCCCCGATCGTGCCTGCGTCGATAAGTATTTTATCATCAACAAGAAAGCTGGTCAGGTTTGCGTTTGGCAGCTCAACCGCAGAGCTGCCGAGGACTTTTATTTTCATCTTTCAAGTCCCTTTTTCGTTGTATTACTGCATTCCAGCACAATAACGAAGTTCATCAACAAGCCAGTCCGTAAGAACAGGCTTGTTGATTCATCTTCGCGTTACTTACTGAGACAATGAATCGTCAATCTGAAAGGGTAAACTACCCTTTGACATTAACCTCAATGTAGTCTTCGGTCAATCCAGACACACCCATTATTATCAAGAACATAATATATGATCCTGTCCATATATTTTACTTTCTTACCTATCTCCAGCGGTTCTCTTACATTATGTATATTGCTGGGCAAGGGATTACCTTTATCATCGGCAAAATTTATCTTGATATTGTCGGGCTCAGGATTTCTTTTGTCAATTTCTATAGTTATGTATCTGCTTGGTCCGAAGCCTCTCTTAGCATACGATTCCTCTCTGTATACAGCTTCGCCGTATTCATCAGTTAATTCCATCTTGATATTCTCGGGTCGCGGATCTTCTTTATCTATTCTGAGGTTTATGTATCTGCTTTCTGATTTTCCCATTATTTATCCTCCTTTCTTTTACATAAAATTATTAATGTAGTCTATACTCTTAGTGAATGAGTTAACATCGAATCATCTAAATCACATTTACATCACCTCCTTCTCCATCGTCTATGGTTTTATCATCATTAGAGAGCAAGCGTGAACTTGAACAGTGCAAATCTTTCGGGTAAAATACGTGGATTCCCCGGGTCAGTATCTTGAAAATTGAACTCTTCGTTAAACAGATTTTTGACTTCAATGCTAATAATGCCACGCCGGTTCGGCAGACGGTAGCGCAATGATGTGTCCATGACCCAAAAATCATCCTTTCCTGATTCAGCTATAAAAAAAGGCGGCATCGGTATAAAAACTACAAAATCACCATCTTGATTAACATATGTTGCTTTTATGCCGGCGCTGAAGCCGGATGGGTGAAAGTATCTGCCTTCAATGGGAATCCGATGTGTTGTCAACTTGCTGAATTGTTCCACACCCGTAAAAAGCCCGGGTGAACCTCTTTCAAATTTCTCAAACAAATATTCTGCTTTTAGCGCCAACCAATTGTATGGAGTCCAATACTGATATATTCGTCCTAGTTGTTCCTCCCACTCGCGATGGATGAGGATGGGAGATCCGCTTAATGTGTCTAAGATTGCAGCATCAATGTCACGGTTCGAAAATTCTGCTCCTGAATGAAATTTGTCAGTCCATTTCTGATCGACTCCTACGCCGTATCGCCATTCCCTGTCACCTTCACCACCTAGAAAGAACTGATTGAAGCCAGCCACCAGAGTTGGCTCCAGGGTCGGCTCGATGTCCTTACGTGATATCCCAGGCTTTTGTAATGTTCTGAATACTGCAGCACGAATGGTCGTGGTAGAAAACGGATGCCATAATAAACCGAATTTTGGATTGAACTGATTACGGTCTTCATCCCTGCCGTCAAGAAAATCTACGCTGCCACCTAATGTTAAGCTTACTTCTTTTGAAAGATCGATATGAGAATAACTATAAATATTAGTAAATCTCGCCTCAAATTTATCCTTCGAGGAGAAACCTCCAAAGGTAGCAACCTCTGTTTGGTCAATGTTGCGATATCCAATACCACCTGTTGTTCGAATCCGTTGAGATTTGAACAGTAAGCGAATTTCAGCAACATAGAAATCATATTCATCTTCTGCTTCGAAAAAACCCGGAGTCTCAACTAAATCAATATCTGAATTCTGGTATATGAAAGAACCTAAAATATTGGTATGAGGTGTAATAGTATAATTTGCTCCAAGGCGCAAGGTATCAATGTTTTCATTATCCCTGAGATCGGGATTGAAATCTTCCGTAAAAGTAAGCTCCGGATCACCTTGTTCAGTTTCATTTGAGCGAAATTCAAACTGGATATTTATATTATGAGAAAGGTTTACTTGTGAAAATACATTCTTAAGGGTTGTCTCCTGATCGTTATTTTCTCGAAAACCTTCCGTAGTGTACAGGAAGTTGCCGGCACTGATAGAAATCTTGTCATATATACCTGAAACAGTAGCTTCATGACCGTATGTGTCATGGTTACCGGCAACAGCACTCACTTGAAGGGAAGTCTGATTACGATTAAATATGGGATTGAACTCATTAAACGAAAGAGTTCCTGGCCCCGCACCGTTCAGTATAAAAAGGTTACTTACTGCAAGCTGAGGTTGAACAGGCGTTATGTTAACAGGTTGTAATAGTTGCGATTGAAATAGCTCACTAACCCTTGCTATCTCATGGCGAGGTAATGCAGAGTAAGAATCTGCAAGAAATCTGTGAGCAGAATAATTACCAGGGTCTGTGTTTACTGATTTCCATCCTTCAACAAGAGCGAGCTGCTGAAATCCGAGATCATTATAAATCCTGGCAAGACTGGCGCTGCGGGCCGCAAGGTCATCATCAAGCAACATCTTTGAGCGATAGACGGAACGGTTGTTATTCAACGCAATGGATTTCTGCTGGTCATACATGGCTTCTACCGGACGGTTGATACTCTGTTTTCGAATTGCGCTATAGAAAAAGGAGGTAGGGTCAAGTGGGTCGAGTTCTTTTGCAATAGTAAATTGTCCTGATGCCTTTTTGTCGCGTCTCTCTTCATGGTAAGCCTTGCCCAGATAGCTGCGGATAAGTGAGTTGTTCGGATCAAGGCTTGCCGCAATTTCTATTTCCTGCCTGCCTTCTTTGAGCATGCCCTGTCTGATCTTTGCCAGTCCCAGTCCCAGGCGGGGGAGGGGAGCGGCCTGATCCAGCTCAACCGCTTTATTAAATGCTTCCATAGACTTCTTAGTCTTAACCTGTGTCAGATAGGCAAAACCCAGATCACTTTGCGTATGTGCCAGGCCGGGACTGAGCTTGACAGCTTCTTTTGCTGCTTCAAAGGCTTTATCAAGGTTCCCGAATGAAAGCCACAGCTCTGACAATCGCGCCCATGCAATGCTGTTTTCCGGATCGAGTTCAACCGCTTTTTGTGTACTTGTTAAAGCATTATTAAGATTAAAATTGGCCTGCTCTGCATAGGAAAGAGCTATCTGTGCTGTAGCTGAGTCAGCATCAGCCTTAACAGCTCTTTGAGAAAAATTAAGAGCACCCTCTTTATCGTTTTGTACAACAGAGATTATCGACTTAAGTGAAAGGGCATCACTGTTATCAGGTGCTAATGAAAGCGATCGTTCGATATCTTCTTGAGCTTCTTTAACACGACCCACAGAAAGGAGTAACATAGCACGGTAATTAAGAAACCCATGATCACCAATATCTTCCGGTACTTCATCTATACTCTGAAAGGCTTTGGTAAGGTCTCCTTCCCGGTAATATTGAATTGACTGCCGGACCTTTTCATTCCAGTCTGTTCCGGATAGTCCTGACAATTTGGACTTACTGAAATGAATGACAGGGGGATAATAGAGCGCCCATTGAACAGCATCCCTTGGCTTCACGACAGCGCGATACGCAGGTATCTGTCCTGCATCTGCTATAGCTGACTGACCGCTTGTGAGGGTCAGATTGCCAGCATCATTTGCAGCCTTGACCTTTCCTTCAAAAACAGTGATTATGGATTGATCATCAATAACTTCAACCAGAAATTCCGTGCCCTCAACAGTTCCGTTTACAAAGGGAGTGACCAATTTTAGCGTATGGGGTATACGGCTGAAGAAATGAGCGACTCCTTTAAGAATTCCTATCAGGGAGAGTTTATTCTTTTCAATTCCGTTAAAGGTTATAGTTGTGTTCTGATCAAGACGGAGAATTGTTTCATTACTCAATGCGATTGCCACACGGCTTTTTTTCTGCACTCGGACCATGTCGCCGGTGCAGAACTTGTTATTGGATTTGACAGGTTCCCACTGAACAGCACCTGATCTTTGTACTTGCACAGTACCCTGCACTGAGACAACTTTAGCCACCCATGGTTCGCATCTTTCTGCAGCTTCCGATACATCAATAAAAAAAACAAATAATACGACGATGATTACAATAGTCAATATCGGCAAGAAAATGTGCTTCATTGCTCCCCCCATCCTTTTGCAAGATTAATTAACGAATGTATGAGCTTTGATAATTCGATATTAACCTGAAGTTCTCAACTGTCTTTAAAAGTTCGATTTCGCCTTCCCAGAATCTGCCGGGCGGATCTTTCTTTGACAGTTCACACAATTTCAAATAGAACTGCGAAGGTCCATCATGCCCGAACGTACTGATAATATCCCTGAATTTCCCTGATGCCTCTTTCCAGGATTGTTTCCTGAATGCATGAAGTGCCTCTGAAAAAGAATTGCATAGATCAATGTTTTGTTGAGTGGCCGTATTCATCAAACATATTAATTCGTGTATCACGAGCGGCCTTGATTTACCCGGCAGAATAAAATTACCGATGTTACGCGTGAGAAAGATATCAATCTGGTGTAATACATTTCCTGATACCAATATATGCGTCCTGAGGTATTTATTTAACTCTTCTATTCTTTTTGTAGTATTAATAGTATCACCGCTCAGGTCCAACTCGTAGTGACTGCCAGAGCCGACTATACCAATAGACATGGATCCGTAATGAATGCCGATACGGGTTATGCCGGTATGATAAGATACATTTAAGGTCTGATTGAATCGATTTGCCCTGTCACTGATAGCCATCGCTGCAAGACACGCATGCCTTCTTGTTAAAGCGCCAGATGTATCTTTCCATGCTGTTATGATGCCATCCCCGGTTGTTTTTTCTATTAACAGTTCATGATGTTTCAATGGTTCAAAAACTTCTTCAAAATATCTTTTCTTTAAACTGTTTAATTCATCTGAGTCCATATTTTCAGACATCCTGGTGAAATCTTCCATATCTGTAATTAAACAGACTCCGTTTATCTTCTTATTTAATGATTTAAGTTCCTCAAGTTTCTCTCCTACGGTAATTTTCTGAAATATCTCAGAGGGGAGGAACTGTTTGATTGTTTTATTCGAAGCGATACGCTGACATGCAATACCGCATGAATATGCTAAGGGTATCTGGATAAACAAGGGAACGATAAGAGGGTGCCAGATGTTACCAGTATTGAATTGGTATAGGGCAGCGATGAGATACAATGCTCCCAGTCCGATGACAAGCAGCAGGGAAGAAACAGCAGGCAGAAGACGGCACATAACACCCAGGACCAGTCCCATAAGCAGAATTGTAGCTACATGAATCGAAAAACCGATCGGTCGGACAGCAGTATTTTCCAGAAGGTTGGCAAATGCGGTTGCGGCAATTTCTACCCCACTTAAATCTATGCCGTCTGAGCCTGAAAAAACAGTATAGAAGCCGTCCTTATAATCAGGCTGAGAATTTTCAGAAAGTCCTACAAATACAGCTTTACCGTTGAAACTGATTTGTTTGTGATTTTCAGCTTGCATTTCCTGTGGTTGCAGCACCTGGTAATAAGGAATACTGGTTATCGTTCGGGGAGGTCCGTAAAAATTCAAATATTGGCTCTCTGGGCTTTGGTACATCAATATTAATGATTTAATGAGCTGTTTATTTTTTGAGTCAATAAATATCTCTGAATTTTGTAAATCGTCAAGCATCCATTTTGCGATAATCGGTTCTCTTTTGAGGGCAGTTCTTACTTGCTGAATGGACAAATTAATATTCCTGTCAGCTATAATTGTTTTTCTGTGAGGTAAAAAATCCATTTGATGTGAGCTGTGCTTCTGAAGTAACCGGAGAAAATCATCATGCGCATTCAATGCAAAAACCTGGAACACGACGACGGGCATGGTCGGTAAATCACCGGCAGCTTTTTTAAATGTCCAGTACTGACTGACCTTGACAGGAACTTTTGGTAGAGGAAACCCTGCTATTGAAACAGCTGATTGTGCCAGAACAGGGATTGGTGGTACCTGTTTTACAATATGAACATCCTCGATGATGTTTCCGTGTTCGTCCAGAGGAGTTTCTGTTGTCAGGAATTCAGTAAGCACAACATTACCTGCATTTTTCATAGCCTTTGCAAACAATAAGTCATTGTCGGATGACCGGGATTCGCTGAAAAACAGATCAAAAGCAATTACTGAGGCCCCTTCATTGGCCAGGTTTTCAGTGAGCTGTGCATGATGAGAACGTGGCCACTTATCTGGATCATTAGGCAAATTGAGTTTTTCGGCAGAGAGTTTATCTATTGTGACAACTACGACATCCTGAGGAGCCTGTCTCGTCCCTCGAAGTTTAAAAAGTAAATTCAGTCCGAAATTTTCCTCAAGAGTGCGCCCAAAAGGTAAAAGACTTACCACTATACCCAATATTGCAGTAAAAAAACCTAATCTGATCGCTTTAAACAACTGCGACATAATATTACTCCTTACGTATTAAGAAGTAAAAAATATATATTTTTGTGATTTCAGGAATGCAATGAGGTCCATCTGGTTCCCCCTCTTTACGTCATAAATGTAACATATACTATATAAATCGTCTAATTAGAAATATTAATTGTAAATATAAGAAATATTTATAGCCTCATAATTCATTAGTGTTAGTATTGCTGGTGTAATAAGTTACCTTTAAGAACAAACTCCATGAGAGCTATGTCATGACATCATATGTGTGATTGCATGTTATCAGGTTTCAAGTAATGATCAGTATAAGACATTGTGTTTTTTACCGGAATTCTGTTAGGATTTTATTTTGAATTTAACCAGTTAAAGGTCAATTATTAAATACACATGGAAGATAGAGAAGCCAGGTCTGTTATAGAGTCACTTCTGTTTATATCGGGAGAACCGATGACAATCGATTCTCTGAAGAAAATAACCGAAATTGATAAGAAGAAGATTGATACACTTGTCAAGGAACTGATATCTGATTATTCACTCAGGAACTCCGGGCTTTTGATTATCGAGGTAGCAGAAGGTGTGCAGATGGTGACCAATCCTGCGTCATCTCCCTATGTTAAAAAACTTATTTCGACTGCTGTTCCTACCAAGCTCTCACAACCGTCGATTGAGACCCTGGCGATTATTGCTTACAAGCAGCCCATTATAAAGGCTGAGATTGAGGCGATACGAGGTGTGAACTCCGACGGTGTTGTCAAGACCCTTCTTGAAAGGAGATTGATCAGAATCCTTGGAAGGAAAGAAGTACCGGGAAGGCCGCTCATGTATGGGACCACCAAGGAATTTCTCCAGTATTTCGGACTCAAGGACCTTACTGAACTGCCCACATTAAAAGAGCTGTCGGATGTGGAAATCCCCGATATTCCTGAACTGTTGGAAGGAGAAGAGGGTGAGGTACAAGACCAGGAAGGTATAAACACTGATACCTCTGAATCTGATGAAGATCAAGCATCAGATGACACCAATAGTGAAATCCATGCAGATAAGGAATATGCTGAAGTCGAAGAGTCGCAGGTAACTGATAAAGACGAAAGCGGCCAGTCTCCCGATAAACAGAACCAGCCTTAGTATTATTTTACTTGCCGAAGTATAATTAGACCTTTCTCCAAATCAGATTGTATGAACAACAGGACTCATATAGTCATTCCCGACTTGATCGGGAATCCACGCTTTTCACGGCGTTCTGGTCGAAGCGACTCGCCGCGAAGACTCGCTCAGAGATACCCGCTTACGACCTGCGTGTATGACAGGATCAACATTTTTAATTTTTGAAACAGGTTCAATTAATATTAATACACGGTTACAATTCTTGATTCTGAAAACAACATGAATTACGTCTCTGTTTCAGCCTTAACTTCAACTTGGATTATCCGACAAAATATAAATCTTATCCGTTTGCGATTCCTAGTTGATTGAAGTCAGCTGGTTATCTTCCTCTGCCGCAAGATACTCATCTTCTTTTCTATTAACTTTTCTGCTTTTGCTTACGCTGCGTCGATCATTGATATCTATAAGCAGCTTCTCCACACTCTGACAATATTGTTCGATCTGTTCATCAGTTAAAAGGTTTTTTTTCTTATTTCTGGTTTTTGTAACCATATCGTTTAATCTCCTCTTCTTTGTTTTATCAGCGATACATTATACACTACTTTATAATAAAGGGTATTCTTATCCATTAAATAAGAGTATGATATTTGTCATGTACGATCTATAATGCAGGGGACATTTTTCTTAAGCATTGAAGCAAATTTTCAGTTCCATTCGTTTCTTATTGAATATTTAGTTGTAAAATCAATTACTTATAAAGTGGTCATATTTTCAATTTCTTTACGAACATTTACATCACATTTACGACATGCCATGTTACTTTTTATAGTGGATAGATGTAAATAATCACATATATTCAATTTCTATCGAAGTTCAACTTCGATAAAGGGGGGAGAAAGGAGAATTGGCATGAAAAAATTAATGCATTATATGATAGCTGTCCTGCTTGTTACCCTGTCATTTGGCTTTGCCGCTTCCATCGCAATTGCGGAAGAGGAAGACACTTCAATTGCCAATATTCTTCTGGACAATGAGAGGGTACGTGTAGTTGAAAACATACGCCACCCTGGTACGAAGGTCCCTATGCATTCACATAAAGCATACATAGCGTACTTCTTCGGACCTTGCAAAATGAAGTTCGAGTTTCCTGATGGTAAAACAGTGGTGAAGGAAATTCCTGCCGGAAAGCTCGTGTGGAGTGATGGTGTGACACATGCAGCAGAGGTTCTGGGCAACACTGACCTGCATACGTTGCATATAGAATTTAAAGACTGAGTTTTCGCGGAGTTTGTTTTTAAGTAAGGGAACTCAAGATACACGTGGTTGCTGAAGGGCTATTCTTCGGCATCCAACTTTTTTTATGATATATCTGGATAGAGTGTTTTAAACAGGAAATGAAAAAGGTGATGGTGACCCTCATCCTCGGGAAGATTTACTGCTCTTTTCCTTCAATTCTTGTTATCCAGTTCTTTAACTCTTTTTTTACATCCTGAGGCACATCCGGTCGGGCTATCCAGTCCAGAAAACTGTCTTTTAATGAGATTATCATTAACTCGCTGCTGAGTTTTATGGGTTTATGATGACGGGAAGGCTTTATCAGTTTCGTGAAATCGAGGATGGGAATATTACTGGTATCTTCAAATGAATTGAAAAACTGAGTGATCCGGTCCTCATCATCAGGGAAACGTCTGAAGAGAAAATTCTTGAAATTGAACCTGTTTTGCGAATCCAGAAAATAATCAAATTTGTCCGGACTTATATTCAGTGTTTTCGTACAGGATGCTAACAAATCCTGATAATCAACTTTATGCTTCTTGCCAAGTTCCTTGGCAGCATCTTCCTTGGTGCCATTATTCTGAAGTACAAGTTTATAAATTTCCAGGACGTTTGATATGGAATTATTCATTGATCCGGGTGTATTACACTACTCAGCTTGAAAATGTATACGTAAAATTTGCGAAAGAATAATTCTACTTTTACAGATAAAATTATAACATATCAAGGGGTTCTGTACATAGTCACCGCAGGACATTCTTCAAAAAAGTGACGGCATGTTACTTTCGGCTTCTTTTGGCCTTTGTAGCCTTTGTGATAAACGGGCCAGCGCCTTTTGTCTTTTTCTTGAAATGGGACAGAAGGATTTCCGCTTCATTAAAGGGGAGGGTGACAAAGGAGAATTTATCGAGAATATGGATATCTCTGATTCTGTTGCTGGCAATACCGCTTTTGTCCCTGATAAATTCTTCAAGTTTTTTCCTGCTCAGGCCGTCCTTTTTGCCCTGCGTCACAAACAGGCGGGTCTTGCCCTTATTATCAACAACTGCATCTGCGATCTCGGTGTAGCTCTTCTCATCAAGCTCTTCCTGAAATGAATACTGGAGAAGAGCGGCAACTATTTGCTCTGGTTCATAGGTATCAAGGAGTTCCCTGGACATATCGATATATTCATTTTCCAGGTACGTAGTGGCAATCTCTTTCAGGTCAGACCTGATCCTGCGTTTTTTTGCCTTTATGACCTCCTTGACCCTGGGGATTTTAGCTTTACGAATATCTGTCTTGGCATGCCTTTGTATGAATTGCAGTTTCCTGTACTCTGAAGGGGTAATAAATGTAATCGCGATTCCTTCCTTTCCTGCTCGGCCTGTGCGGCCGATCCTGTGGACATATGATTCAGGGTCCTGGGGGAGAGCAAAGTTTATTACGTGAGTAAGGTCCTGGACATCAATGCCCCTGGCGGCAACATCTGTTGCGACAAGAATATTAAGCATGCCTTTTTTAAATTTGCCCAGGATTCTTTCTCTCAGGCTCTGTGACATGTCACCATGAAGTGCATCTGCATCATATCCACGCTCAATAAGGCGATTTGATATCTGATCAACATCAACCTTTGTCCTGCAAAAGACAAGCCCGTAAAATTCCTCCTCCATATCTATTATTCGGCACAGTGCTTCAAACTTGTCCGCGGCAGACACCTCAAAATATATCTGGTCAGTCTGCTTGACCGTGAGCTGTCCCTTTGTTACTTTCAGCACATCGTATTCGCCCATATACTTTTTGGCGATCTGCAGTATCTCGGTTGGCATGGTGGCAGAGAAGAGCATGGTACGTTTTCCCTCAGGTGTGGCATCCATTATTTCCCGCACATCATCCAGAAATCCCATGTTCAGCATTTCATCCGCCTCATCGAGTACCATATAAGATATTCTGTTCAGCTTAAGTGTTTTCCGCTTCAGGTGATCGATTATCCTGCCCGGTGTTCCTACGACAATATCCACTCCCTTTTTCAGGCTTCTCAACTGAAGCTCCATCGACTGCCCGCCGTATATAGGAATTATGTTCAGTTTTCTTTTGCCTTTTAAAGAGTTGATCTCCTCAGCTACCTGGATCGCCAGTTCTCTCGTTGGAGTCAAGACCAAGGCCTGTACTGATCTTGAGATATCAGGCAGGAGTTCTATGATGGGAAGGCCAAAGGCAGCGGTCTTGCCTGTGCCGGTCTGCGCCTGCCCTACAATGTCTTTTGTTCCGGTCAAGATAGCAGGAATGGTTTTTTCCTGGATCGGGGTTGGTTCTTCAAAACCTTTTTTCTGTATAACCTTCAAGGTCTGTTCAGACAGACCTAAATCTTCAAATGATGCCATATACGTATTCTGTTTCCTTTCAGTGATTCATTCAACAGGAGTGCTTTACATGATGGTGTATAATTTTAACATTTGGGGATGGGGAAATGATACGGGTTAAGATAAGTAGCAGAGTACAGGTTGAGTCATGATTCTAATCCACCTATGAATTCATCCCACATCTCCAGGGAGGTCATCCCAAAAGTTTATTGAACGATTCTGCAAAATTATTTCCATTCTGAATATCTGTAAGAAATGCCCTGAAGCTGTCCATATTTCTGTATTTTAAATACCCAACAAAGAGCATCGCCTGGCGGTAAAACATCTGATTGTCCAGTTTCCAGTAACTCCCATACCTGGGCAGGAAAACATCTGTAATGCCGGCACTGTCAAGCGGTAGAAAATTGCTGCCGGAAAGGATCGTATGCTGTGCTTCACGGCTGGTAATATTTTGTGCTCCGCCTCCATTGGATACAATTGATGCCAATCCTTCATGAAACCATGAGGGAATTTTAATATATGCATAACCACCAGTGTTCTGATGCATCAGAAGGTGCGACAACTCATGTCCCAGATAAAAGTACATCATCGGGGTTGTTCATCATGGCAGGGGAAAGAAATATTTTTTTTCGAAACATGATTGCCTTGGCTTTGCTGCCGGTAATATTTTTAAAGCTGTCAGGACTCTTACATAACAGGACATTAATTTCCTTTATAAAGCCTGCATAATGCCTGGCTTCAATTTTTTGTATTAATTCAGATAGATCTTCAGCTACGCGGACTGCAAAATTCTCAGCGCCGGCTTCATAGAAAATTCTGCTATCAGAAGGGAAAGGGAGGAAATGATTCGTAGATTTAAATGAATATAACAGGGACCGCGATACAGTTCAACCTGATATTGATAGTAAGATAATGAAGGAGATGAGAGCAGTTAAGGCATGGGTGTGTTTATATCTGTTATCCTTATTCACCGTTAATAATCAATCCGCAATCTTCACATCTGTATTGACTTGTCTCTGATAAATCCTCTGCAACTTCATCAAACTCATAATGCTTTCTACCATTGACTTCAAAACATTCAGGACAGAAATTCTTTTCAAGATCATCGGCCTTGATAGTCAGATGGCAGTGTTTGCAACGCACCCTGTTTTTCTGTCCGGGTAATAAAACAAGGTTGTTATGTTTACAGAATGACATAGTCAAGATTGATCAGCGAAAACTAATATAGAAAACACTCATTGCCTTCTTTAAATATAAGTTGCTATATGATGTTCTCGTCAATTATTTTGATTTATTGTAAACTTTTATCCCCGTATGACAAGAACAGGATACTTTGTATTGTTATGAATCAATCCGTATGTAACGCTTCCAAGCACAGCTGATTCAAGGGCGCCTTTTCCGTGTGAACCGACAACAATAAGACTGGCCTTTGATCTGCGCGCTTCTTTTACAATCTCTTCAACAGGATGACCTGATCGGACCACAGTGGTCGGCTTTACCCCCTTTTTTCTGCACTGCCTGACAGCCTGATCAATAAAAGAATCGGTAAGTCTGCTCAGATAATCCTCGATAGGCGTTATCATTTGATTGGACGAAACACTGGCAGGTATGGACTGGGCAAGAAAGGCGCTTTTGTCTACAACTCCAAGTATTGTTATGGATGCTTTCGTCTGTTTAGCAAGCCCTATGGCGTAGTCAATCGCCTTTTTTGAAGCCCTGGTGCCGTCTGTTGGTATGAGAATCTTTGAAATCATATTTTCTCCTGTTCTTAATATGTATAATTAATAAATATCAGTTAATAAGGCATCTCTGTTTGACTGTATTAATTGTTTCACTTAAGTGCGTTCTTTTCATTATATTACAAATCACCGGATCATGCATCAAGCCTTCGTTACTTCAGGAAGGTTAAAGATGACACGTGTCACATGGCTGAAGTGTACGTTCCATTTTATTATGTCAGA
>CP070632.1:2775268-2794055 GCA_020356065.1 Nitrospiraceae bacterium | reverse complement strand
GTATGTCACGGACCTGGCGGAACGGCAATAGAAGCAGCAGCGCATCAGCCGCCGCTGGCAGACAACTGCACGGACTGTCACAACCCGATGAGGGACCAGACGCCGAACATCAAGCACGTCAAGACCGGTCTGGCCTCCTTTACGGGCAATACAGTCTGGACGAACTTTGTAGACGGAGCAGGAAACGGAGTATGTGAGACCTGTCATACAGCGACAACGTACTATAACAATACTGGATCAGGTTTACCGCATGAGACGGCTGTCTGCACGACCTGTCATGAACATGTTAACGGATTCGCAGCTCAAGGCACATGTATAAGCTGTCACACCAACGTGCCGGGCGGAGCAACCTACGTGAGAAGGGCTGTTGTAAGCAGCGACTTCACCCAGGCATCACGCCATGTGTTTGGCGGCAACGGAACGACCGATGTGACCCAGTGGGACTGCGCAGTCTGCCATATGGAAGCTGACGAGTCATTGGCAGTGCTGGGCGGAGTAGATGCAGACACCAGAGATGCAAACCTTCACAACAACTCCGGTGGTATTGTCGTAGACCTGAGGAACGTGGACGACGCATCGAATGATGCAGCCGGCTGGACGTGGAACAAGTTTGACGGCACATGTGACAATGGCTCTTATAACAACATAACTGACTGTATAGATAACGGTGCAAACTGGACTTGGAACAGCGAACAGATGCTGACCGACATGGACAACTTCTGCATGAGCTGTCACGATGGTGATGGCGCTAGCGACATTGCGGTGAACAGCGCCGGAACAGCTATAGTTCTGGGTGACGGTCCATGTACGGCCGGTGGTGGTGAACTTGCCTGTACACCGTTCAATGATGCGTTACGTACCGCAAACACAAAGGGCGGCACAGGTATCATAGATGACAATACTGACGGAATTCCTGATTCTTATGAGAGAACAGAGGTACTCGATGTCTGGACTCAGTTTGACCCGAACAATCCGTCGCACCATGCAGTAAGAGGTACTGCATACAGCGGTCACAACAACAACTGGGGTGATGGTGCCTGGGTAGACAGAGAACTCAAGAACACTACCATGCTCATTACCGACAACATCTACGAATCAGCACAGCTACACTGCGCTGACTGTCACACTGTAGACTATAACGCACATGGCGGAGCAAACGGCTTCATGCTGCAGGCATCATCCATTGACGATACCTGTTACCTCTGTCATAACTCAAATGTCTACAGCAATAGCTCATCCGGCCTTACCCGCTGGTCACATGATAATGATTCAGCGGTCTGGGGCGACAGTAAGTGGGCCAAGATCGGAGAGTATAACGGAAACCTTGGTAGCGCCTGTATGAACTGTCACGGTGGTAATCCAGCAACAGATGGCTTCGGTGGTATACACGGATTGCCAAGCGGAGCTGATCCGAGGAGCGGAGAGGAACGGTACCGTTTCATGGGTGGTTCCTACATGAGTCACCAGCCTGGCAGCTGGACAACCACCGGAGGAACTGCTACCTGTTACTTTGCAGGAAGTAAGACTCAGGATTGGTCAAACTGTACACAGCATAGTGGTACCGAGACCGGAAGAACTGCTCCAGCACAATACGACAGAGGACTTCCCGGATCTTACTAAGATCCGTTACACAGTAAACCTTCAAAGGGGGATCTTCGGATCCCCCTTTTTTTGGTAATATTCCCTATAATTTATAATCACATGATTATATTATTCTGTGTGCAAGGGATTATCTATTGAAAGGAATAAAAACTGACTCCAGGAGATGTAATAAATAAAACATACAGGTTTTTCAAGAGCGTAAAACTTACTGCATCTGTCATTGCCCTTCTTATATTCATCTATTTCCTTGGTCTTGTATTACCTCAAAAGTGGATGTTCGACAACGAAGAACTCTACGTATTATGGAAAGACAGCAGTATCATAAGCCGTGTTATGGATTTTATCGGATTCACTGATATCTACATGTCTCCGCTGACCATTGTGCTACTCATTCTTTTCTTCATCAACCTGCTTGTGGTGACGCTGAACAGGGTACCTGTCATGCTTAAACGGGCATATCTTACCGGCGAACTTCCCTCGTTTGCTGCGGCACAACTCAAACAGGGAAAGAATGTAGCTGTCATTGCTTCTGAGACAGATGGTGCGGGTCTGGATGAACGGTTAAAGGACTTCTTCAAAGAAAAGAGGTGGTTTTTCAGAGAGGGCAGGGGACCAGCTACCTATATTGCCGTCAGGAACCGTCTATCGCCCATCGGTTTTCTACTGTTTCATTTCAGTTTCTTTCTCTGTCTCATCGGAGGGCTGATGATAACCTACACCCGCTTTTCCGGCAATCTCCCTCTTACCGAAGGACAGAGCTTTCAGGGTGATGTTCAGCAGTTTCGCGTTATTACCCGGGACCCGAAAATATTTAAAAGACTGTCCCCGCTCGAGCTTTATGTTGAACGGGTCCAGCCTGTATACGACAGGGAGGTCCCTACAGAACTCGTGGTTGGACTACAGGCAAAGTTTGGGGATGATATTCAAAGAACAACACTCAGAATTAACGAGCCGCTGCACAGGGGGGCGATGAGCGTCATCGTAGAACGTATCGGGGTATCTCCGTTATTTATTGTGCGGGGGCCTTCGGGCAAACAGATTGATGCGGCGTATGTAAGTCTCAATGTCCTGGGAGGACAGGAGGACGTCTTTCAGTTTGATTCAGACAGGAGGTATTCATTCAACGTCAAATTTTTCCCTGACTATGTAAAGGAAGACGGGTATGAATCGACCCGGTCGATCGAGATGAAAAATCCCGCCATTCGACTGGTTGTCGGCAAGGATACTAAGATAATATATTCGGGGACGATACGGCTGGGAGAGAGTGCTGATTTAGGTCCATTTACCGTCAGCTTTAATGACATAAGGTACTGGGTGGAATTTCTTATCGTAAGGGAATACGGGAAGATCCCTCTTATTGCGGGATTTATTATTGCGGGAATCGGTCTGATCATGAGACTGGTTTTTTATCAGAAAAGACTCAGGATAGCAATTGAATATGAAAAAGACAAACCGTTATTATATCTGGATGGCAGGAGTGAGTATTTCAAATATTCATTTGAAGATGAAATGGCTAAGCTCGTTGAGGAACTTGAAAAATTCTTGACGGGAAAGAGAAAAGGATAACCGTGCTTGAAGATATTCTTACCTGGAGTTGTATTTATTCCTATACAATAGCGAGCATATTGCTGCTGTCGGGATTTGTCTTTAATAAGGAAAAGCTATTAAAGATCGCCAGCTACATTGTTGTTCCTGCCTTTGCGGCGCACACGGTGATATTTGTGATGAGATGGGCAGCAACAGGATACTTTCCTGCCAACAGTGAATTTGAAAATGCCATAACAGGCGGGTGGTTTGCTATCGGGTTTACCGTGTATCTTTTCATAAAAAACAGGGCGCTCACCGGAGTAGCCCTGTTTACGGTACCCGCTAGCCTGCTGCTGCTCGGGTACGGCGTAATGAAATCACCCGATCCGTTACCCCTTGCTGCCTCATTAAAGAGCAGCTGGCTGGTCATTCATGTGCTTTTTGCGCAGCTTGCCTTTGGTGCGTATGCCATTGCTTCGGGAATGGGACTGTTATACGTGTTAAAAGACCGCCGGATGAGCAGAGACAGGATGAGCATGTTTTATAAAAAGATTCCACGCCTTGAAGTAATCGAAGAAAACATGTTCAGGTTTGTTGTATACGGATTCATTGCCGATGCAATTATGATCGTGGCCGGCGCTATCTGGGCAAAAGACCTGTGGGGCAACTATTGGGGATGGGACCCCGTGGAAGTCTGGTCTCTCATATCTTGGCTTCTGTACGGGCTTTCGATACATCTCAAGGTCACCCTTGGATGGAAGGGAAGACGGCTTGCGTGGCTCATGATATTCCTGCTGATAACCGTGATCATTACCTACTGGGGGATTGACATCGTCGTTGAAAATACGAGACATATCTTTGGGGTGACATCCATGCCGGATTTGATGCAATGAAGAAAAATCTCATATCAGGAGCAGCAGGGATTATACTCGCTTTGTTCGTATCCTTTATTTCACATGAGCAGGGCCTGATGAACCTCGGCTTTCACCTCGGTACATATGAAAGTGAAAAGGAAGAAAAGAAGATTGAAGATACCCTGAGACTTTTTAACAGGAACTTTGCCTCCTTTTTCAACACCGGCGGGGGCCTGGCAGGCCTGAATGAGTTCCCTGCAGCAAATATGATCAAGAGAAGGATTTTCCAGGAGATTAATGACTGGAAAAAAAATAACCAGATCATTGTTTATGACAAAGACGTATTTGAACTGGAGAGCATTGACCTTATGAGTCCTGTCAGTGCTGTCGCGATAGCACGGGAGGTCTGGTTTCTGACCGTTCAGGACAGTGAAACAAGAAAGTCTCTCAGCCGCGGAGTCAAGGCAAATCCTGTCAGGATAAGATACCTCATGAAAAAAGACGGTGACAACTGGCGCGTTCTTGAGTATGAGGTCTTTGGAGTAGATGATGACATTCCTGTAATGCAGAAGGTAAGGTTATAACGTGAGATTCCCTTTTCGTCTGCTCATAGTCATTTTCAGCCTTACCTATTACCTTTCAGAACGAGCGGGTCTGTTCGGCGTTGCTCCTTTTTCAACACTTGAAGTTCTCTACTCAATCCCGATCCTCTCTGCTTCCGTCTTTTACCTGATAATTACACTCATAACTGCCATTAAACATGTTCGTACCATGAAAACTACGGGATGGATGCTGATGGCGTCAGGGATTCTTCTCATAGCCGGTTTATGGGTCAGTTACCTTACCCGTTTCAGTGGAGAAGTTGTGCTTACTGAAGGACAGACATTTTTCAGCGGACACAATGACTACATCCCGGAAACATTTTACCGCGGCAGATTTTCCAAAGTACCTGACATAGGAATGGAGCTTGAAAAGATAACCCCATCATTAAGTGATGATAAGAGTAATATCCAAGGGCTCAAAGGTACATTCAAGCTTATAAGCAAAGAGGGTGCTGATTCCAGAGATGTAAGCATAACAGACAGGTTACCGACAGAAATCGCGCGGACATTATTTATGATAGGGGATTTTGGGCATTCAGTAAGGTATGCACTGAAATCTCAGGAGGGACGTGTGCTGGACAGCTCATTTATCTATATGAAATTATTCCCGCCGGGGAGTGAGGACAGCTTCAGACTGCTTTCGCCGCTGACCTATTATGTAAGGTATTTCCCTGACGGTGATGAGAAAAGTGAAGAGCCGCGTATAGGCCTTCGTATCGTTCGAAATAAGGACATTGTGTTTAACGGCCGTGTAAATCTGACTGAGAATGTCCCTGTTGAAAACAGCAGGATATCGTTCGAGGAGGTCAGAATGTGGACACGGCTTTCCATTGTGCATGACTGGGGAATGATTTTCGCCTTCTGCGGTATGATCCTTGGATTGCTTACTGTCGTCATGAGAGCCATAAAGGCTTGAGTCTATGATGCCATTCATATATGAGGCACAATTAATAGGGTTCAAGGAAGGGATAAAAATAGGCGTTGTCTGGCTTGTCTTTTATTCATTTCTGCTGTTGAATGACAGAAAAGCCCTGATACGACCGTTTTATTATGGCCTCGTTGCAGCTTTCCTGATATCTGGGCTGTCTCTCTTCCTGCCGCAGGGTGTTCTGGTGCGGGACTTTCTGAGCAACATCATCTCCATGTCTTTTGCCTTCTTCCTAATTTCCAGCGGAGCAGCACTGCTTCATGTTTCCGGGACCAACCTGTTTGGCTCAAGAGTTGTCAGCGTTTTTCAGGCGCCATCCGTAATGTCAGTTCTTGTATTTTTAACAGCAATTCTTTTCTTCCTTCCTGACACAACAGGCTCCATGTATTTTCTGAGGGAACTCTCCCTTATGAGAGAAAACGCATTCATGTCAGTTCTGTCGGCAGTTCTGGGCCTGTTCATTGCCAGTCTGCTTATTTTTGCCGTTGTTAAACTGTACAGGCCTTACTGGATGGGAAGCTTCTTTGCCATCCCGCAGCTTCTGCTCTTTCTTGCTGTTGTGAAACTTCTTGGAAGCGGGATCCAGGGAATTGCTGAGCTCTCGCTTATTCCTTCAGTACAGAGGGGAATCATGAAATTTACCCATGATTTTATTCATCAGGTATTTGTATTTCTCATGGTACCGGACCATCCGCTGCTCAAAACCACTGTCTGGAATTTTATAGCTTTCTTCTTTGGACCGAACTTTGCGTCAGTGGTATCGCTTTTTATCCTTCTTGTCTTTCCCTTCATGTTTGTTTACCACAGTCTACTTACACCTCTGCCCGAGCCCGCTGCTGATAAAACTTCGGAGAGAAGAAAATTAAAGGCGATCCTTCTGTCCGACAGGAGAAAAAAGGCACTGCCTGTTTTTGTTTTTATCGCATGCATCGTATTTGCATGGTTCTTTAAAAGTGCAGAAACGGTTTCACAAATATATATTCCGAGACCAAAACCTGTTGTTGTGGACAGCGGAACAGTTGTTATTCCCGTGAAAGACCCTACAATGGATCTCAGGGACGGAAGGCTGCATACCTTCACCCTCATACACGAGGGAGAGGAGATACGCATATTAATCATGAAGAAATCAGACAATTCCCTTTCTGTCTGTCTTGACGCATGTGAAATATGTCCGCCTGAGGGATATGGTCAGAGAGCGGATCATGTCGTATGTGTGTATTGCCGTACGCCCATACATATTGACACACTCGGTGTACCCGGGGGGTGTAATCCGATTCCGCTCACTGCCAGTATAGACAGCACGTTTGTGAAAATAACACTTGATGAGATTCTGGAAAAGTGGGGATTCCTTCAGGTGGGTACGGGGAAAGAGGAGCTTCATGGTAATTAATGCCATCAAAGTGCCCTACAGAATACTTTCATCCAAACTATTTCTGCTATGGGTGATAGGATGCTGGATATCTTATTATGTTGTGTCTGCCATCTGGTTAAAGGAAGCATTCGGCGTGTTTGTTGCAGGGCTCAGAGAAAACCTGTTTATGCAGGTCCCGTATGTGCTGTTTCTCATAAGTGCCTGTTTGAATATTATTCGGGCATCAAAAGATGTTTTTAAAAAAAGCAGGGCAGGATTTGTGCTCTGGCTCATTCTCCCGCTTGGTCTCGTCCTTTTTTTCACTGGTTTTTTTATGAGTACAACCATGAGAGAGTCAGGACAGCGTGTAGTTGGCGAAGGTGACATCGTAGACCCTCCCTGGAGCAGGAAGCAGTATCGTGTAACCAGAATAGCCCCGGGACTGAAGGACACCCTTGCATTCACTGATATTTCTTCAGGCATCTTTGCCTATGAACCGAAGCTGAGCGTAGTGGATGCGTCATCGCAGGTCAGTGAAATCGGGGCATTTCCTCCTTCAAAGCTTGACAGCACCTACTATCACATACTGAATTTTGGTATTGCCCCGGGGGTAATACTCTCTGAGGGCAAGAAGATACTGAGTCAGGGATATATGATATTGCGAATCATCACGCCCGGTACAAGCGACTTTTTTAATATTGATCCCTACCCCTACAGGTTCCTTGTTTCAATGGAACCTGAAAAGACTGTGCAGGATGATCCGGGTACAGTGTCTCAGTTCAGTCTAAAGGCACCCCGTTTCCATGTAAGAGTATTCAGTGGAGAGCAGCTCATCGCCGAAGGCGATTCGGACAGGGGGATAGAAATCAATAACCTGAAACTTACGTTTTTCACCCCTGCATACTGGGTCCTTCTTGAGGCGGTGAAGGATCCCGGTATATCTGTAATGCATGCCGGTGTCATACTGATAACGCTGGGTATACCCATGACTTTCATATACCTTTTTCTGAGAAGAAGAAAAGGTGAGCGCATTATTGAAGCATATTGATTAAAGTATATTTATGACACATGTAATATTAATGTTCGATTCCATGTAACGTATGATGCTGTTAACCATAATCAAACGCTCATTCATAAACCAGAAGAAATCAATGCTGTTGATGGTTGCTTCCGTAGCAGTAGGGACTGCACTGGCTGCCTCTCTCTTAACACTCTCCTTTGATATCACGGGTAAGGTTTCAAAGGAACTCAGGTCATTCGGGGCCAATATTCTTGTTGAACCGAAAGTTGAAGGCCTTGCTGACATTACCGGACAGAAGAGATATCTAAGTCAGGATGATATCATTAAGGTGAAGACCATTTTCTGGAGACATAATATCCTCGGGATCTCACCTTTTCTGGAAGCAGACGGGATTTTATTGCATAAAGGTAGTGAAAGACAGGTAACACTCTTGGGTGCATGGTATGACAAACAGTTGCCCGTACCCGGAGAGAAAAAAACATTTTCAACAGGGATTCGGAGCGTTTCTCCATGGTGGGAGATACGAGGGAACTGGCCCCGTGAGGTAAATGAGGTTGTGCTGGGTATAACACTGGCATCGGAGCTTGGAATTCAAACGGGAGATTCCATACATATCGAGGAGTCATTATTCAGGGTTGCCGGCGTTCTTGATACAGGGGGAACGGAAGATGATCAGGTCTTTATGGAACTGCAACAGTTGCAGGATTTTAAAGATATGGAGGATAAGGTCTCTAAGGTTACTGTCAGTGCACTTACAAAGCCGATGGATGAGTTTGCATATAAAGACCCAGACACGATGACCCAGACTGAATATGAAAAATGGTATTGTACGGGCTATGTGACATCAATAGCGAAACAGGTAGAGGAGGTGTTCAGCGGTTCCCGGGCAAAACCGATATGGCGGGTTGCCGAGTCTGAGGGCAGCGTGCTTGGCAAGCTCGAAATACTGACCTACCTGCTCTGTATCATAGCCCTTGCGGCATCAGCCCTGGGAGTTTCGACTACAATGATAATGAGTCTTTTGCGAAGGTCTGAGGAGATAGGGCTTATGAAGGCCTTAGGGGCACAGCGGACTAAAATAGTAGCCATATTCCTGACTGAAGGATGTATTCTTGGATTTTTCGGTGGGATTATCGGATACATTATCTCGATTTTTGTTTCAGAATATATTGGACATCATGTCTTTGACACGGCCCTTCAGAGGAGAGATTCTCTAATGATCATTGCTATAGGGAGTGCGATAGTGATAGCGCTGGCCGGTACGATTCTTCCCATAAAAAGAGCACTGGTTATAAAACCAAGCATTGTACTAAAGGAGGCAAAGTGAAAAGAGGATGGTTTTTATATTTCTTCAAAAAGTCTGTTTCACAAAGAAAAGGCCGGATTGCTATTGCTTCCTTTTCTGTGATGCTGGCAGTTGCAATAGTCACCGGCCTGTTCGGGATTACCTCGGGCATAAAGGACAAACTTGGTTCGGAACTAAAGGCATATGGTGCCAATGTGATCGTTTCTTCTGGAAGAGGAGATTATCTGGACTATGACGCGCTTGATCAAATATTGAAACTTGATGGTGTTGAGTCTGCCATGGGACAGGTTTTCGGACGTGCCTTCATCAGGAAGGAGAGCGTGGAAGTTATAGGGCTTGAAATGGGCAGAATGAGGGAATCGGGCTGGAGACTGGACGGCAGCTGGCCGCAGAATGAAAGAGAAATAATAGCAGGACAAAATCTTAAAGAAGCTCTACAGATTGAGCAGGGGGAAAGCATATCACTGCAAACAAACGGACGCATCACAGAATTTACAGTGAGCGGGTTTATCGAGAGGGGCGGACCGGAAGATAAGGCATTTATTGTGTCAATCACCCAGGCCTGGGAGTTAATGGGTATTGGAGGGAAATTAAGCGTACTTCTTGTAAGGACCAGATCAGGGGACCTGGATAAGATAAGCAGCAGGGTAGAAAACAATCTGACCGGGGCAATTGTTAAGACATTGCGTCAGGTAGCGGTAGCAGAAGCTTCCCTGCTTGGCAAGATGCAGATGCTTATGGTCATCGTAACCATTGTCGTTTTTTTTGCCGCAGTTGTCAGTATCATGAGTACGATGGGTGCAAATGTGCTTGAACGGAGAGAAGAGATAGGCCTGATGAAGGCCATTGGTGCTACCCGAAACAATATTAGAGTATTTTACATAGCAGAAGCATTGTTGATAGGGTTAACAGGAGGTGCTGCCGGTTATCTGATCGGATACCTGTTTACCCAGGCAGTGTCATGGGGGGCTTTTGACTCATTTATTAAAGTCCCCTTATATCTCTCGCTGCTCTCAGTAGCAGTCGGGGTGATCACATCGCTTATTGCCAGTCACTTCCCTGTTAGCGATGCATTGAAGTATAATCCTGCTGTTATATTGAGGGAAGAGTGAAAAGACAATAACTAAGAAACAAATAACAAGATATAATTAAAGAACAATAACCAGGGAACAAATAATATGATCCAAAAAAAGAAAAAAGCTTAATATTAGCTAATAAATCATGCCAAATTAAAAGTTTGACCTTGAAGACAGAACACTGGAATTTGCGAAAAAAGTTGTAAGATTATGTAAATCACTTGCAAATGACAGAATAAATAATGAGATCATATCTCAGTTGATTCGATCAAGTGGTTCAGTAGGGGCTAATTATTGAGAAGCAAATGATGCTTTAAGTAAAAAAGATTTTGTTTATCGCATAAAAATCAGTCGGAAGTAAGCCGAAGAAACGCATTACTGGTTACAATTATTACAGGAAGCAAATACAAAACTTAATGATGCAAATGATGGAATTTTGCATGAAGCAATAGAATTAAAAAAATACTATCGGCAATTGCTAAGAACACATGAATATGATTATTGATCATTTTTTGTATCTTGTGATTTGGTATTTGAATTTTATTAGTATCTTGTAGTTTGGTATTTGGTAATTTGTTTGTACCTTGCCATTTGATTATAGATTTTTTAGGAGTATATTGACATGCCGCTGATTGAAGTAAAAAACATAATAAAGGAATACGAAACAGCCCACGCCCTTCGGGGTGTGAGTATGAATGTGGAAAAGGGACAGTGGGTCAGTATTATGGGGGCTTCCGGTTCCGGGAAAAGCACACTCCTGAATATTATCGGAGGGCTTGATACTGCATCATCTGGTGATGTCTTTATACACTCCACCAATATTGAGTCTCTCACTGAAGATGAACTGGCATTATTCAGGAGGGAAAAAGTGGGTTTCATCTTTCAGCAGTCTCACCTGATTCCCTATCTCACAGCGCTTGAGAATGTAATGCTTGCGCAATATTTCCACAGCCTTGCAGATGAACATGAAGCTGCTGAGGCATTAAAACGTGTGGGCCTGGGTCAGCGGCTGCAGCACAGGCCTTCCCAGCTGTCCGGAGGCGAACAGCAGCGGATATGCATAGCCCGGGCATTGATAAACAGTCCTGAAATACTTCTTGCCGATGAACCTACAGGCAACCTCGACAGGGAAAATACAAAAGTCATACTGGAGCTGCTGAAATCTCTTCATAACGAAGACCATTTCACCATTGTCCTTGTCACCCATGACCCCTTTGTTTCGAAATGGGGGGAGAGGATGCTGATGATGGAAGACGGGCATATAACAGGGGATGAACGAATAAAGGGACAGGATCAGGGGGCATGAAAATATCGAAGTTCAACTTCGATATATTGTGGCTGGTTACAGCTGACCTTTTTCTTTTGCGTATTGCTTAAAAGCCCGACCCTGGGGGAACTGCACCATCCATGAGGTGATATGGCTCATGGGAAAGCCTCTCCATGAGACCTGGGCCATTCTCTGCAATATTTTGGGAATACTGAAGAGGTCTGACCTGAGTTTTATTATCGCCTGTTCCCTGTCAACCTGGCTCATGGTCGGATGCTCAAACACGGCGCGGTTGCCGTCATAGCTGTCCCAGTTAAATCCATCTATAAGGTAAGGCTTATACAAATCGTAAAGTTCTGTGCCGGGGAAGGGGGTCGTCATTACAGGATGGGCAGACACCTTTAATTCTTCACAGAGTTTCAGTATGCCTTCAAAGTCTTCCCGCGTGTCCTGTCTGCCGCCCACCATGATAAAGAGCATTACTTCAATTCCATAATCTCTTATCTTTTTGATGGCATCTCTTCTCTCCCTGCCCTGTTTTGTAACTGCTTTGTACTCTTCAAGGCTGGACAGGTTGTTCGACTCCCAGCCTAAAAGTACAGCTGTTAATCCTGCCTTGCGCGCATTTGAGAGGAGTTCATGAGAACGGGGGTGGTTCACTGATTTTATATCCCCTGAGCCGAACCACCATTTCATACGGACATTCTTTCCCATTTCCTTATAGAGCTCAATGGTCTTGGGGACGTTTACCCCCCATATATTGTCGTCAATACCCCAGAAGAGTTTCCATCTGCTACCTGCAACTTCTTCAACAACATCCTGTATCGGCCTCATCCTTACCTTGCCGCCAAAGAACTTATGCACAGAACAGAACGAGCAGCTGAAAGGGCAGCCCCTTGATGTCTGAAAGTATCCGTAAACATAATTCGTCTTCCAGAGGTTGGTCACAGGGCGGGACAATCCGGTAAGCTCTGGGAATTCTCCCTCATACACCGGTTTCATGTTTCCTGCTTCTGCATCTTCGAGCACATTCTTCCATACATGCTCGGCCTCGCCGAGGACAATCGAATCGGCATGTTTACCTGCCTCATCAGGAAGAGCTGTTACATGAATCCCGCCTAACACAACTTTCTTTCCAAGAGCCCTAAGTTTATCAGACATACTGTAAGCCCAGGGAGACTGAGGGGTCAATACAGTAAAACCAACAAGGTCTGCGTCTACATTCTCTGGATTAAAAAGTTCCTTATTGGCATCAATCAACTCCACTGTGATGTCAGGCCGGACTTTATTGGTCAATCCTGTCATGTATTCAAGAACAGGTGGGGCAATAGGAAGTCCCTTTGACATCTGTCCTTTTTCACCGAACGGAGGGGATACCAGTAAAAGTTTCATTTACTTAATTTACCTTATATTGAATATGCTTCACAAATTAACAATGAAGTGGACACATCCATAGGGATGTGTCCCTATTCACATCAGGCTTCACAAACTCTTCATACTGCGTATGTATATTATATTTTTAGTAATATATAATAATTATTGTCTTTCATTTTCAGAATTATCAACTAAATACTCATAGAGGAAAAGGTGAAGTTATGAGTGAAACAGGCGGAGTTATTCTTATGATGAATAACTATTTTCACGATGTTGCAACAGCGCTTCTGCTTGCAAGTGCCATCGTGATGTGGGTTATATATAGGAAATTCGGTGACAGTGAAAAACCTGAAGTAAGGGATTATTTTCTGAGATTATATGACAGTATTACGTTTCTTGCCAAATTCTCACTTGTATGGATAATACTTGGCGGTATTCCAAGGACATACTTTTATACAGAATTTGAGTGGTCGCAATATGCAGGTAAGAGTCAGATTCCTGCTTTGGTAATCAAACATATTCTTGCCTTTATTTTTGTCAGTGCCGGAGCTCATATCTGGCTGAGGATAAGAAGAAAGGCGCGGGAGATTAGAGGCAGACATACGTAATGGCGAACATATTAACCATACTGGTTTTTATAACTCTTTATGGTCTTTCCATGCTGGGAGGGAAAAAGGGCACGGTTTATTTTATAACCGGTCTGATTCTTCATGGGGGATACATCCTCTACAGGTTCTTTCACCTTGGCTGGCTTCCTGTAACTGAACGATACGATATCCTCCTTACCATGTCTTTTTGTGTTGCGATCAGCTTCTTTTATTTTAGGAAAAAGGTTGATCTGAATCTGCTTCTGGAAACACTCCCCTTATTTGTAATAATCCTTTCTCTTTTTGCTGTATTTCAGCCCAGAATGGATACAATTGATCCGAGCATGGACTCGGTATGGTTTTTTGTTCATTTAGTATTTCTCATATCAGGCTACGCTTTTTTCACTATCAGCTCCGTTGCAGGAATTATCTATCTGAGAAAGAAGTCTGTCATTCATGAAACGATTCAGTACAGGCTGTCCCTTTTTGGCTGGCTCTTATTTTCCTTTTCCTTGATAGGAGGCAGCACATGGTTTTTTCTGACATACGGTTCTTACTGGCTTTGGACAGCGAAGGAACTGTGGATCACGATTGCATGGTTTTATTACAGCTTCTATCTGCACAGCAGAATGAAGAGTTCCTTGAGCGGACGGCCTGCAGTAATAATTGGAGTACTCGGTTTTCCGATCATAATCTTTTCATACCTCGGGGTAATGCCGATACTGGGCAGCCCGTGGTCACAGTTTTAGGTTTTATATGAATTGTATAATCTCCCCTGACACCTCCCGAAGCGGATCTCTGCGAAGGGTCGCTACGACTTTTACAAAGAGGAGAGCGCAAGGAGTACTACAATACTAAATATGCTGAAATTTTTCATTTCCATAAAAACCTATCTGTGGGTCACTGGAATTGGCATGGGTATTTTTCTGATCGGTTCTTTTTATATTCCGAAGAACCTTGCAATTTTTTCCGGAATAAATGACATGCCACTTGTTAAGTGGCTGGCACTGAATAATAATGTTTTAGACAAATTATTATGGATATATGTACTGATAGGAATTATGCTGCTGGTCTGGATCAGCACAATTATATGTTCACTTGACGCTATAATTAAAAGAACGAAACTCAGGACACTCGTCAGAGTCCTCTCACCCCAGATTCTTCATATCGGTATTTTTCTGGTCATTCTGGGGCACGGGATAAGTGCTTTGTCAGGGTACAAGCATGATGTATCAATGACCGCACTGGATTCGTATGAAGTCAAAGGATTTAACATGAAGATCAATAACATGGACTTCTTCAAGAATCCCGGTGAGAATTCTACGAGGTGGAAGGTCTTTCTGGAAATAGATAATAATAAGCATACACTTGAGGTTGGCAAGCCTGCATTTTATAAGAATGTCGGATTTTTTGTAAAATCTGCCCGGGAGAAAAAACAGCTGGCAATTATTGGTCTCATTTATGATCCCGGAGTTGTGTGGGAGATTATCGGGGCGGTTGTTTTTATTATTGGTGCCGCTGGAGTTTTTCATACAAAGTTTAATGAAAGGCTGCCTTCCGGGACTTCATAAGGAGGATACGATGGGAAAAAGTATTATTATAGGAACGGTCCTTGGGATCGTCGGCGGGATATTGTTTTCAATTTTATATTTTGGTGAAATGCAGCTGACTACCCCGATGGCCTATGTACATGAAGTGTCAGGAGCGTTACTTGGTTTTCTGGGAGGATGGATATCCGGTCTGTATAGAACAAGAAAAAAGGAACAGTAATGAAAAGTCTGAAGCAAAAGTTTTTCACAATATTTTTATTATTTTTTGCCCTGATGTTTGCACTGTCATGTTCTCAGGGGCCGCCTGTGCCATTTCCAGCCATTGATTTTTCCGTCGAAGATATATTTACTGGTGAAGAGATCCATCTTGAAGAGTTAAGGGGGCGACCAGTCCTGATTTATTTTTTTGCAAGCTGGTGAAAGCGGTGCGATGAAGAGATCCCTTTCGTGAAAAGGGCTGAGGATAATTACAGGAAGGAAGGTCTGAAGATTATCTGGATGGGCTTTCAGGATGCAAAAGAAAAGATCATGGACTTCATGACAAAACATGAAATTGAGTCATCTGTGGGTTATGATACCCGTAATCTGATTTCCAGTCAGTATGGCATTGCCTATGGCGCCGGCCTTATCGCGATTGATAAGGAAGGCATTGTGCAGAAGAAGATCCCAAAGGGATTTTCTGAAGATGAACTCATCGAAACTATGGGAACAGTCGTTTACGGAACAGGAGATAAAAGTCAGAAATGAATACCTGCTGCAGTGTGATCACAACACGACCCATAAAATTCATACCACTACGTTCATGACCTCGTTATATATCACCCTGAGGGAAATTATTGAATTCTCTCTGATAGTACTTCTTCTGGTCGGTACTTATAAAGACCACAGCAAAATCCTCATAACATCATCCGTGCTAATATTCATCACCGGACTCATAATAACAGTAGTCAATTATCCGCTTACCACATCTCTTGAACAAACATACTCAACAGCAATGCTCTATTCTTTTGTTGCCATCCTTTTTCTGTCTTTTATGGCGGATCATAAGGTCATATATCCGATCGTCTGTGTCATGCTGGCTCTGCTTGCACCTTCAGCACAACTGATGGCAGTCCTGATCGTTAATGCTGAATTGCTGGGGAACTCTGTTTATATCTATTCTTTGCTCGGATTGCTGGCAGGGGCATTGTTTTTTATGGTGGGTAAACGATATCTACCTTTACTGGGCCTTGGACAATACTTTAAGACAGATGGCATTATGATTTTTATTGCCGCCTTCTGTTTTCTATTTGGAGGCCTGAATGAATTTAACAGTACGTCGGTGATAACCCTGATTCAAAAGGGAATGAACGAGGTTCTGGATTCTCCCAGACTGGCAATGGCTGTCACTGCGCTGCTGCTTTTTATCCCTCCGGTGTTTGTCTTTATCCGGCTGCTTCTTACGCCTGAGCCAGTGACTGAAGGTATAGAGATCAAGGCTGAGAAAAGGAAGATGTTGTCTATCTATATAGATGAGCTGATACGGAAAGGAACGCCTCTGCTCCTGGCATTTCTTGTAAGTATTGTGTTGCTTCACACTGCCAATCTGGCAATGAATCCACTCTTTGATCCGGAGCCGATACCTGTTGTGGCTGATGGCGAAGACATAGCCATTCCACTGAAAGACAGTCTGGGTGATATATCTGAAGGCAGAATCAGAAAATACTCATTCCGCCATATGGGGAGAGTGTACCGGCTGTTAGTGCTTCAGAGACCCGACAGCAGGGTTGTTGCCGCTCTGGACGCCTGTGAGATTTGTCCACCTGCAGGATATGTACAGCGGGGGGAGCATGTCGTCTGCAAATACTGCAGCACTCCATTGCCTCTGCAATCCATTGGACAGCCGGGCGGGTGTAATCCGATCCCGGTCAACTCCAGAAGAGACGGTAACACGCTTGTCATGAATAGATCCGAGATTATTGATACGCATGATAAGTGGCTTGGTGACTGAAGTTTTCATTCTGAACAATGATCCTGATTGTTATTTTCCATAGCAAGTTATCCATAGACAACTCGGCATTTTTCTGATAAGGTATTTGTAAAATAAGGATTCAGGGGTCCGAGGATGCGAGTGAACTCAAAATAATAAAGTCATCTAAATCCAGCAAATCATTTCTTTACTATTAACTTAAACCCGTTTTTCTGATAAATCAGAAAAATTAACCATAGGAGGAAACATGTCACAGATAACACAATCGATTAAAATTAACGCCCCTTTACCTAAAGTGTTTAACTATGTCAGCAACCCTGAGAACTGGACAAGGTATGTCACAAGCCTTGTTGATGTAAGAAACATGTCAGATGATACACCATCTGCAGGAATGACGTTTGACTGGACGTACAGAATGCTTGGTGTAAATAATGAAGGCACAGGCAGGATAACAGACTTCGAGAAAGATAAAAAGATTGCAATGGAGATGGAAGGATCTTTTCCGATTAAGGAGACCTACAGCTTTAAGGGAGATGACACATCAACGGAACTGACGTTTGAAATTAAATATGATGTTCCGGGTAAGGTTCTTGGAGTTATTGCTGACAAGCTGGTCGTGGAACGACTGAATGTAAAAGAGGCCGTTGCTGTGCTGAACAAAATTAAGGATATTTGTGAAGCCGTTTAGACATTAATATCTGTAAGCGAAAAGGGCAGTGAACACTGCGAAGTCCTTCACGCGAGCAGAATGAGCCGGGAATCAAAGGCTCAGATTCCCGTAGCTGGTTTTCGCTGGCGAAGATATCCACATCCCTCCAGATTTCCCCATATGATTAATAAATCAAGGTAATTAGTAAGTGTCAAATAAATTTGCGCATACATGCAAATAATGTCACTTTATGTGTCTAAATGGCAGTGCAGTTTGTCACTTTGACATTATATTCCCGTTAAGATTAAGTAATTACGTCTATAACGTCCCGATTAAATTGATTTTAAATAATGGCGTATTTATTGCATGGGTATTCATACGCTGAAGCTTAAACAATTGATATTCTATGTAAATTTACCTCAAGACATATTATGGGCCTTAATGTAAGTCTTTGGAATATTTTAATTTTATTAATTTGACCTAATAATGATTACAAGTTTAGAAATTTCAGAAAAAAATTATTCGAAACATTTTAAGGGGGTAGTTATGTCAAGGCACCAGAAGGTACTGACAGTCATATTTTGTATGATTATTTTATTTGTAGTTGCACCGACGGACGGAGCAATTGCCCAGACAGAGGGGCCTTATGGGGACCCAACCTGTAGCGACTTCATTGACAATGATGGTGACGGAAAAAAAGACTCTGCGGATACTGACTGTTACAACAACATTGGTGATCCGGCAGTAGATGATGACGGAGACGGATGGACGGAGAATGAGGGAGACTGCAACGACGATGACATAACGATATTTACAGGAGCATCAAAGATATGCGACGGTCTGGACAACAACTGTGACGGCAAGAAGGATTTCACCACAGATGAAGACAAGGACAATGACGGACAGGCCTGGTGTGCGGGGGACTGTGATGATAACAATCCGAACCGTTCAACCCTTTTCATAGAGGCCCCGATAGGTTCGCCGATCTGTCTGGACGGGATAGACAACGATTGTGACAATAAGGTTGACGCCATAGACCCCGGCTGTCAGTTCTCCTGTTTTGATTCAGATGGAGATGGCTACGGAGTAAACGGAGACGCGACCTGCACGTTCCCGGGTGAGAT
>CP070632.1:2755815-2775168 GCA_020356065.1 Nitrospiraceae bacterium | reverse complement strand
ACTGGAGTGAGACAGGTTTGCAGAAAATGAGGTTTCGGGCAGGGCTTTTTCCAAGTATGGCTGGTTTGCATGGATGAATATGGGGAACTGGTTTTTTATCTGCAGGGGACCGCTGAAGGAATAGACAGTAGAGGGTAAGGAAAAATAAAGAAGCGCAAATACATAGCTAAAGAAAATGAAGCGGACACCCCGTGCATCTTGGTTTAGATTTACAGTAATCTTTACCGACCATGACAAAGAGAGCGTGGTATTCATTGAACAATTGTACATCCGGGGAGAGGTTTTTGTGAAACAGCTCCTGGATTTCCTGATAAACTGCTTTCTCTGAAACCAGCCCGTGCCGGCTCATGACACGTTTTGTATATGCATCTATTACGAATACGGGTTTGTCAAGGGCATAAAGCAGAATCGAGTCTGCGGTTTCCGGACCGATACCATATACGGCGAGTAACCTCTTTCGAAGAGATATGGCATTGCTTTTTTTCATTTTCTGCATGCTGCCACTGTAATCATTGCACAGGAAAGCAAGAAATGATTTTAACCTCTTTGCTTTCACATTAAAATATCCTGCAGGTCTGATCAGGGAAGCGAGCTGTTTATGCGACATCTTATGAAGGGTCCCGGCATTCAGGGCCTTTTTTGCCTTAATATTTTCTATGGCCTTTTCAACATTTCCCCAGTTTGTGTTCTGTGTAAGAATTGCACCGACAGCAACTTCAAAGGAAGAATCACCCGGCCACCAGTTTTGAGGGCCATATGCCTGGTAGAGATTATCATATATCTCCGTCAATACTTTTCCTGATACTGATTGTGCCAATGATTTGCCTTAATTATGGAAATTCCAATTTCCAATTTTAAATCTCAAATGAATTCCTGATTACACATTACATAGATGCGAATACAACTGCCAGGCCTGAATATTTGGCATGTATGATTTGTAATCTGTAATTTGTAATTAATTATCCCGGCGGCCAGTTCATGGGCCTGCCGCCGATGAGATGGAGGTGTATATGAAAAACTGTCTGTCCGGCATCTCTGTTACAGTTCATGACGAGCCTGAACCCCTTATCTGCCACGCTGCGGTCCTGTGCGATTTTGGCCGCCACCTGATGCATCTTGCCGATTAATTCGTTATCATCATCAGTGATATCAAGTGTGGTTGCTATATGTTTTCGGGGGATGACCAGTATATGAACAGGTGCCTGGGGATTTACATCTTCAAAGGCCAGAATATCGTCAGCTTCATATACGATGTTGGCCGGTATTTCCTGTCTGATGATTTTGCAGAATAAACAACTCATATCCAAGCCTCCTGTTTAATGAAATTATTAAAAAAATGGAATGTATATAGTATACTATTGCCGATGGAACTATTAAATATTGCTGAACTGAAAAAAAGCAAATATTTTCTTGAGAATATACGGTGGGACATTACGCCAAAAATGTTCGTGGACCCCTCTTCTGCAAAGAAGTCTGGAGAAGCAGCTGATATTTCCCATGGATACATGTTTTATGTAGACCTGATAAACGACAGGCCTGCGGTGGTTGTCATACAGCTCAAATACGCGTTCAGCAAGACGGTCGGGTATATTTATGAAATCCCTGAAGATCTATTGAAAGAAGCCATGCATTGTGAAGACAGTGAGTGCATTGTCGGGATGTACCCTGTGACTGACAAGCTTGCAACCTGGCTTAAGCAGGCCTTTGGACTGCCCCGGGATTAATCTTCATTTATCTTATAACTGGTAGTAACCTCAATATCGCTCCGCAATGCATTATACACGGAACAGTATTTGTCGTGTGATAATGAGATGGCCCTGTCCATCTTTTTCGAGGTAATGCCTTCTCCGGTGACTTTTATTAGCAGATCGATGGACTTATAATACTGGGGAGGATCCGGTTTTCTTACTCCGGTAAAATCAATTTTAAAGCTCTTGACGTCTGCTCTCATCTTCTTGAGAAAATAAAAGACATCGATTGCCATGCACCCGGCAACGCTTGTCAGTAAGGTCTCGGTCGGAGCACATCCCCACTGAAGGTTTGCGTCATACTCGATCTCATATCCCATCTGTGTCCTGACATTAAAGATCAGGTCCTTTTCCCATTCCAGAAACCCTTTGTTTACTTCAAGAATTTCATCCTTGTATCCTGCAATAGATTCTTCGAGGTTTTCAACGCTTTTATCTTCCGTATTCATTAATTCCTCCCTGAGTGTTTCTTCTATTCTGTTGATTCTTGCAACCACTTCAAATAATCAGGCGATCCCTCGATGATGGGAAGTGCAATAATCTCAGGTACGTCATAGCTGTGGATTTCTCTGACCTTTGAAGCAAGCCTGTCAAAGAGGTGACGCTGTGTCTTTACGATCATCAGAAGCTCTCTGTCATCCTCTATCCTTCCCTGCCAGGAATACACAGACCTGACATTGCTGACTATATTCACACACGCCGCCAGCTTTGACTCCACAAGCGCACGGGCCAGACCGGCTGCTTCTTCCTCGGCAGGTGCAGTAATGTATACTATGATGAGTTCTGATCCGGGCTGCTCAGACATGCAATATATTTTGCCGAGAGCTTTTGAAAAATGCAAATAAAATTATCCGGTTAAAAATATTTACAGGGTACGGAATTACATGGAATGTTCCTGTAAAAAAATTATAAGGCATGGTATTGACAAAAAGTGAAAACTGTTTTACTATTTTGATAACAATTCTTCTTTTGCACAATCCCGTTTTTATAAGTTGAAAGGTTAAAACCTCCAGAAGCATATTTTCAAAACATGTATTCCCTCTAAAAAGAGAATTTGCAATACCATGGCACAGAAGAGCAAAAATCAAGGAGACAGTATGAATATCACGGAGTTAAAAGAAAAAACTATAGATGAGCTGACAAAGATGGCCAAAGGTTTGAGTGTCGAAGGCGCCAGAGGGCTTAGGAAGCAGGACCTGATTTTTGCCATACTGCAGGCCCAGACCGAAAAGACAGGACTTATTTTTGGAGAGGGGGTGCTGGAGATTCTCCCTGACGGGTTTGGATTTCTTCGCTCACCCAATTACAGTTATCTGCCGGGGCCTGATGATATATATGTATCCCCCTCCCAGATAAGACGGTTTAACCTCAGAACAGGAGATCTGGTCACTGGCCAGATCAGGCCGCCAAAAGAGAGTGAACGATATTTCGCCCTGCTCAAGGTAGAGGCGGTTAACCATGAGCCCCCTGATGAGAGTATTGAGAGGCCCTTATTCGATAATCTGATCCCCTATTATCCCACTGATCCTATTAATCTTGAATATAAGAAGGAGGATTACTCCACGAGGATCATGTCTCTGGTCACCCCCATCGGTATGGGACAGAGGGGAATGATCGTTGCATCTCCACGTACGGGGAAGACCATGCTTCTGCAGTCACTGGCTAAAGCGGCAGTGAAAAACCATCCGGATGTCCACCTGATTGTCCTGCTTATTGATGAAAGACCTGAGGAGGTAACAGACTGGAAGAGACAGGTAAATGCCGAAATAATAAGTTCTACCTTTGATGAACCACCGCAAAGACATTTGCAGGTGGCTGAAATGGTCATAGAAAGATCAAAAAGGCTCGTTGAGACAAACAGAAATGTTGTCATCCTTCTTGATTCCATTACAAGGCTTGCACGGGCATACAACGCGGTAATTCCTGCAAGCGGTAAGGTGCTCTCAGGCGGTCTTGATTCCAACGCTCTTCAGAAACCGAAAAGGTTTTTTGGTGCTGCACGAAATATCGAGGGGGGAGGCAGTCTGACGATCATGGCAACTGCACTTGTTGATACAGGAAGCAGAATGGATGATGTCATATTTGAGGAGTTTAAAGGCACCGGTAATATGGAACTGCATCTTGACAGGAAGCTGGTTGACAAGAGAATATTCCCGAGCATTAATATCAATGCTTCAGGGACGAGAAAAGAAGAGCTGCTTGTTGACAAGAAAATGCTTCAGAGAATGTGGATACTGCGAAAAGTGCTTCACTCACTCAGCCCTGTTGAGAGTATGGAATTTCTCATGGACAAGATCAAGGGGACAAAGAGCAATCAGGAATTCCTCGATATGATGAATAAATAAATGAAGGATTCAAGTGACAAGAAGAGCTTTAGAGAATACTTGAACTCTTGACTCCTCGACCCCTGAATCCTTTTTATTACATCAATTCCCTGAAGTCATGGATCGTCAGAAATTCATGGCTCTTCTTTGGCTCCAGTTTTGAACTTGCATGCGCCTTGAATAGCAGGTATTTTATTCCATATTCCCTGGCGGTCTTCATAACATCCTCTGTGTCGTCAATGAAGAGCGAATGCTCCTTATCAAACGCAAGGCGCTTCTCGGCCTTCTGCCAGAACTCAATATACTCCTTGGGATGACCAACATTGAATGAACAGAGAACATCATCAAAGTATTCTCCTATCTGCGTTTTTCGGAACTTTATTCTGACGGTTTTATAATGGGCGTTTGTTAAGAGAAAGATTTTCTTTTTCTGCTTTTTCATCAATTTAAGAAAATCTGTTACATGAGGGTGTACTTCTATAAGGTGACGGATCTGTTCTTTCAATGCCGGAATGTCAAGCTTTAATTCCTTCGACCAGAAATCTATGTCGCACCAGTTTAATGTCTTTTCATGTGACTTATATGTTTTATATAGAAAATCTTTTGCAGTCCCGAAGGACATATCATGTTTTTCAGCATACTTCTCGGGCACAAGATGACCCCAGAAATAGTCATCAAAGTACAGGTCAAGCAGTGTTCCGTCCATGTCGAGAAGAACATATTTAATGTCATGTAAAGGAATCTCTTTGATCATGTTGTTATTCCGATATTTATTTGCGGAGATATTGTAACATGATCCGTCACATACATACTTACTTATGAATGAATTATCTGGCATTAGCCATGCAAGGTATGAAAAATTATGATGTCATTCCTGCAGTCCTTTAGCCGGAATCCAGTCATATTGAAAAGCCTCTGGATTCCCGCTCAACGGACTGCGGGAATGACAAACAACAAGGTATATAATTAATTACGAAGCAGAGTTTCGTTGAATCCTTTCGATTAAACAGTTGTGCTATATGTTTATAATACAAAATGAGGTTTCCATTGACCTATAGAGAATTAGAAAATATATTTATGGATGCACGTGATCCTGATATAGCTGCACTGAATGGGGAATATACAGTCGATATGCTTTCCTTTCTTCCGAGCCTCAAGAGATTTAATCACAGAAAGGTCATTTATGCAGGAGAACATAAACCTGCTGGATATAATGTGCTGTTTGGCAAAACATGGGGAAAATTTTCAGTCTCATTGAGCGATGATAAGGAAACAGGCTCCCAAAAAACTCTCATGTTAAATTACGATCTGGAGCACAATTTTTTACTGATCAGGAATATCAGGGATTACCTTCGCTGTATTGAAGATAACACGTTGTTCATTGGCAAATTTTATTTCCGCTTTTTCAGATGGGATTTTTTTATAGGATATTTTTCTCTGGAAAAAATAAAATAGGAATGTATGAAAAAGTTACTTGTCACCGGCGCAAGCGGTTTTCTTGGATGGAATATATGTACGTATGCCCGGAAGGAATATGATATCTTCGGCACTGTTTTTTTACATCCTGTCAAAATGAACGGAGTGAAAACAATACGGATTGACCTTACAAAATATAATGATCTTAAAAAAGTTTTCAGGGAAGTTGAACCTGACGGGGTTATTCATACAGCTGCTGCATCACGCCCTGAATTTTGCCAGTCACACCCATCTGAAAGTAATAAAATAAATGTGGAAGCATCTGTGAATCTGGCAGGATTCTGTTCAGATCGGGGGATCCCGTTTGCGTTTACTTCAACTGATCTTGTCTTTGACGGCAAACATGCTCCTTACAGGGAAGGCGACCCTGTAAATCCCGTAAATGTTTATGGTGAACAAAAGTCAAGAGCTGAAGCGCAGGTAATGGACACATATGCACATGCGGCTGTCTGCCGGATGCCCATGATGTTTGGTCTGTCAAGTCCGGCATATCAGACTTTTTTTCAGCAGACCGTCAGTGCATTGCAAAGGGGCAGGGAACTGACGCTGTTTACTGATGAGTTCAGAACCCCCGTTAGTGGATATACCGCAGTGAAGGGGCTTATTCTTGCCTTGAAGAAAGTTCGGGGAATTCTTCATCTCGGGGGAAGGGAGAGAATCTCCCGCTATGACTTTGGTAAATTAATTGCTGATATATCGGGTTATACGGTTAATCACGTTCACGCCTGCAGACAGAAAGACGTTAAACTTCGTGTTCCGAGAGCAGCGGATTTAACACTTGACAGTTCTAAGGCTTTTGCTATGGGGTTTGATCCGCCTACACTTAAAGAAGAGTTGCAGTCATTATTGCACAATCACCATGAATTATATTAGCTCCATGGCTCAAATGTGTATGAATAATATTGGTTAGCCGAACCAAGCTATAAATCATTGATAGGAGGGAGTAGATTTAATGTCAGGAAGAAGTTATGTTGAAAAAAGAGACTATCCGCGTATGTCAGTTAAAGCCATTATAACATATAGAATTAATGGTGATGGTACGATGTACACCGGAACAGGCAATAACCTGAGCCATTCAGGAATTCAGTTTATTACTGAAAAGGAACTGATGCCGGGCAGATCCATAGAATTCAGGCTTGCATCACTCGACGGTAAGGTTGACCCTCTGGAAGCAAAGGCTGAGATACTGAGGGTGGAACCGGCAGATGATACGTATGTGATATCCGGAAAAATAGTTGAATATAAATAAAGCGCCCCGTCTATATCAGGGGATTTTATTTTACTCTTCGTATACATCCGGTTCTTGCTGCCATGATGATTGCCGGCTTCTTTTTTCTGTTTTGTCTCCAGCTGCCGATGCCCTCTGCAAAGCGGCAGAGACGGCTAGCAATGTTGTTTTTCATGACAACAAATACGTCCTCTTTTAAAATAGTAATCATTTTACCCCCTGTTGAATAAAGTTTGAATTATATTTGCAATTATCTTGCCATCACTGCAAAAAATATACTTATTTTATTAAGGTACTTAAAATTTATTATCATTATAAATCAAATAGTTACACGTAAAAAATATAAAGCAAAAAATACATAACGTGTAAACTGAAATTTTGTATGAAAATCTCTATTCTCTGCAATTTTATTGTCTCTAATTGCATACAAGATACTGTACTGACTGTATTGATATTGATCGTCTGAAGAATTTACTTATTCTGGAGTGAAAGTCAAGAATTATAACACTTAATCGTATTTACTTTTTACATGTTTGGTAAATTCAAGGTCTTTTCTGCTTCTCTCTGCCATTTTTTCTTCAACTTCCTGTCTGTTCAGGCCCATCAGGATCCTGTACGCATTATACTTGGTTTTGCAGAAATATATGTCAAAGGGGTCTGTTTTATCGTCGGACCTGTAGATCCGTATGCCTGGTACATCATCCATCTGTATGTATTCAGATTCCATATTAACCAGAAGCGGTTCAATATCGTATTTATTTTGCCACGGAATGCAGGCCCCTTCCATGGTCAAATCAGTGTCCATGATCGACCTGACTTTCTCTGTAACACCTCCAACAGCAAGAATTATATCTCCGGTCAGAGAACCTGTAATGCCGTATTTCTGGTTTACGGGTTGCTGAATATAATCTGATATCAGTCCCACATCCATTGCTACCGATGCACTGTCACCTTCTACTCCACCATGTGCCTGCACATATTCAATATGCATTTCACAACCCACATACGGGGCTTCAATCTTGCGCATAAGCTGTTTTATTGACGCCCTCACATTTTGTGCTGCTCCCTTGGCAATATCACCGATCTTTCCCGGGGCAGTTATAATGTCTGATCCTCCGGTATTTATCTGGCAGTGAATCGGCAGAGGCTGACCGAACATCTGACCGCTGGCCCTTGAATGAGTCACCGCAAGACCTACAACATAGCCGATGGAATCTGTCATGGAAGTGATATATTTTTTCAGGTCTTTTTTATGCTCAACGATTTCCTTGGACATAGCTCCTTCAAGGCTTAGATGTTCTTCCAAAGCAGTCCGGACATGTTTTGGCTCAACGAATTCTGAGTTGTCAATAATTGCATCGAGCTCGGCAGTTTTTATAACACCATTTATGGGTCTTAATATACAGCTTAACTTTCCGTCAGCGCTCCTGCAGCGCAGCTCCTTGATAATTTCTGCCACAGCATGCCGGGAAAACTCACGGACTCTTAACTCATAATCAGCGGGCAGCCGTTTACCATAGATCTGTTCGCTTCGTCGTCTCACCCCTGCAGGACCTTCCTTTTCAAGAACTTTGCCCCAGGTATTTTCAAATTCCTGCTCAAGATTCAGGAGTTCCTGTTTAATATACTGGGCAACCTGTTTGACATGGTCTGCTGTTTCCGGTACTGACGTTTCCATCTGGATGATTTCGCCCTTATCCTCTATTCTGCTCAGGAATGCACCATCCCCTTCTTCCTGCAGATGCATTAATGTGTCGTGATTACAGCAGGCTATTATGATATTATCAGCATGAAGAAAGTTTTCAGAGCGGTCAGCCGCACCGCTTCCCGTGTTTCTTCCCCCTTCAAGCATATACTTTTTATTTTGCATGATTTCAAGAAGGCTGGACATGTATCTCGTCCGTATCAAAGTCTTAAGCTCATCAATGTATATTATGGGCGCTTTAGCATGAGCCCCGAGATATGCCCTTCTATGTATCGGTGTCTGCATGTTCCCTGACTGGTAGGGATCATGCCTGAATCCCCCCTTCATGTTTTTGGAACTGGGTTCTGATACGCTGACCATGAGATCTTTATCTTTTCTCGGATCATACAGTATTTCAGGCAGCATATCCATAATGTGTTTGACGGACATTACTCTGCCCTGCTGAGATTCCTGCTGAATCTTTTCCTGCACCACATGGTTGTTTTCCTGCATAAACATAAATATTGCACCGATCCCTGTTAATCCGGTGACAATAAAGAGCGGAGCAAAATAGATACCGCCGACAATACTGAGACAGGCCCCCCAGAGAAGAAATTTTTTTACTTTTTGTACAGAAGCTATCTGGTCTGCCAGGGAAAACTCTTCAAAACTGTTTTTGGCCTGCTCTATCTCCGCCCTGATCTTTACCAGGTAGCTGCCGATTTTTCCGGGATCTTCGTATGCAAACCGAACATGGTTCATGTCTTTCCCGGGGAAGGCCGCAATAGATTTTTTTGGCCGTATATAGTCACCAAGAGACCTGTCCAGGACATGTCTGAACATGCCAGCCAGCAGGGACTTGCCTGTGCCCGGTCTGCCGACCATCAACATATGTCCCCTGTTCTGTGCTATCTTACGGATCGCCTTTTTTGCCCTGTCCTGGAATATGACTTTTTCAATCGGATCGTCCGGTACTTTAATTTGTGATGTGTCTTTCAGATAGTTCAGATGCTTTTCGAGAGTCTGAGGATAGAGCAGTATCTCTTTGATCCACTTATAGTCATTTTCATTATAGACTTCAGACATTTTGATATCCTCTCATTGAGTCAAGAAGGTAGAGTCTGCCGGCATCCGAGTCTGTTGTCTTTTTGATAATTTCTGAATACACATGGGGGACACGATCTTTTATTGAATCCAGAGCCTTGAGGTCGTGCATGACTGATATATTGGTAAAGAGTTTTTGTTGACCGGGCCCGGTAACGGGGACATAATTAAAAAACACAATGCTCTGATTATCGTTCAGAGTGTCGGTAATCATCTCCATCTCATTCGGTGCAATATTATGGGTAATGAGCATCTTGCGGTACACCATGGGCAGGTGTTTTTCCGAATAACTCTGTTCAGACTGTTTTGAGAAAAACAGTTTGAGAGGCTTTGCCTCACCTTGAATGCATAGGTTCAGTGCCTCCTTTAGTTTTGGATCAGTCTGAATGGACTGTTCAAAAAGGTGCAGGTAACTGATCAGCATGTTGTCATCGACCCAGAAGTCAAATTTATAGTCACGGGTCAAAACACAGTATTTATATTGATTGTTCCGGGATAATCTGATCAGATGATAAGCATTGTCTGTGTTAAAAGATTCAAAAAGATACCCTCTGAAATCAAACAGACCATTCAGGAGATAGGCCTTTTTAATGGTGATCTTTGCTTTTTTCGTTAATGATTTGAGAATAAAATTTGTCTTCTCATTCACACTTCCCTGCAGATTAATCTGATAACGGTTCCTTCCGATATCCTCACAGGTCGCTGTAATTTCGCGAACCCTGTCTCTGTCAAGAGCAGCAAGTTTTTTCTGCACCGGATTAAAAGGTTTTAACTGTTCCATAATCCTGCTCAGGTGCAGATTCAGTGCATCATCGTCAAATGATGGCGGATCAAGTTTTGATGTTGACAGAATATCTTCAGTAAAATCAGCTGCATTTTTTGATGGATCGTCCTTTTTAAATGTCAGTATATCCATGAAGCGTTTCATCATGCCCGAAGGGGGAACCTTATAGTGCACTTTGCAGCCCACCACTTTTTCTTCCAGTTTAATGGGTGCAGGATTGAGCAGATACCTGGCAATCTCTGATATTCTGTATTCAGTAGCCGGCCCTGATATCTGTTCGCTCGTAATACTGCTCAGATCAAGATTAATGATCCTTCCGTCAGAAATTATCCAGACGTTATTGTTCACATTTTTCATATTGCCAGATGTATTCATATTTATTCATTCATACATAAAGACATTGCGTATTCACATATATAAGTATCCGTGATAATTAATACGGCAGACTCTGAATCATTCTTGAGAAAAATGACGAGAGAAGGCAAGCATCCTGCTGATTAAATCAAGCCCATTATTCATGTATGTTATACGGTGAAGCAGGCGTACGGGAAAAACGAATTTGGAGCGGCAATCCCTGAGCGCACGAAAAAAACTGAATGAATATGAACAAACATATGTGCTTTGCTCCAAAAATGCATCTTAACGCATTAAATTCATTTATCCAGTATGCCTGATTGACGTTATGTTATTAATCGTCAAATATCTTAAAAAAGATTTAAGATTTGGTGAAAAGCAGTTGAGGGCTCATGTAAATGCTTATGTTATCAGGTACTGAACGAATGCTTTCTGTCAGTATATTCGTATATCAGATCACGAATAACTTATTCCATTGAAACAGAGATCATTATGAACAGGAAGGACAAACATTATTATTACATTTCTTTGACAGCAAAACAGGGACACTCCACTGAAGGATGTGTCCCTGTTTATCGCGATGTCAATGCCTTATTGTATTAAAATCAATCGGTCATATTACGCAAATTCTTATACATGTTAATAAGACCATTTGTAGAGGAATCATGCGTGGTAACAGGCTCATTACCGGATAATTCAGGAAGAATATTGTTCGCGAGTGCTTTGCCAAGCTCTACGCCCCACTGGTCAAAGCTGAATATGTTCCAGATTACTCCCTGGGTAAATATTTTGTGTTCATACATTGCGATGAGGCTGCCGAGTGTTCGGGGAGTAATCTTCCTGCACAGTATCGAGTTCGTCGGTTTGTTGCCTTTAAAAACTTTAAAGGGTACAAGCTTCTGTATTTCTTCATTGCTTTTCCCTGATGCCCTAAGTTCTGCCTCAACTTCTGCAGGTGTTTTCCCTTTCATTAAAGCCTCTGTCTGAGCAAAAAAATTTGAGAGCAGAATATGGTGATGATCACCGATTGGATTATGACTGACAGCAGGAGCTATAAAGTCGCAGGGAATAAACCTGGTGCCCTGGTGAATAAGCTGGTAAAATGCATGCTGTCCATTGGTCCCGGGCTCACCCCATATTACCGGTCCTGTGTGCCACGACACTTCCTGCCCGCTCCTGTCTCTGTCTTTACCGTTGCTTTCCATGTTGCCCTGCTGAAAATAAGCAGGGAACCGGTGGAGGTACTGATCATACGGAAGGATGGCCTCGGTCTCAGAGCCGAAGAAGTTTGTATACCAGATGCCGATTAATGCCAGAATCACAGGGAGGTTTTTATCAAACGGGGTTTCCCTGAAATGATTGTCCATTGCATGGGCGCCGGCAAGCAGTTCAGAAAAATTATCAAATCCGATATAACATGCAATGGACAGACCGATGGCAGACCAGAGAGAGTATCTCCCCCCGACCCAGTCCCAGAACACAAACATATTATCAGGGTCGATCCCGAACTCTGTCACTCCTTTTTTATTGGTAGAGAGAGCGACAAAATGTTTCTTTATATGTTCCTTGTCCTCTGCTGTCTCGAGAAACCAGGCTCGGGCAGTACGGGCGTTCGTCATGGTCTCCTGCGTGGTAAATGTCTTGGATGCAATCATGAAGAGTGTTGTTTCAGGCGAGATCATGTTAAGAGTTTCAGCTATGTGGGTCCCGTCGATATTAGATACAAAATGAACGTGAATACCGTGACGGGCATATGGTTTAAGGGCTTCAGTTACCATGACAGGACCGAGGTCTGATCCGCCAATGCCGATGTTCACAATATCGGTAACAGGTTTTCCGGAATAACCGTACCATTGTGCGGAGGTTACTTTATCAGCAACATCTTTCATCTGGTTCAGCACGTGCTGCACATCAGGCATAATATTTTTGCCTTCCAGCATAACCGGCCACCCTGACTTGTTTCTTAACGCAGTGTGCAGCACTGCCCTGTTTTCAGTTTCATTGATTTTATCCCCTGAAAATAGTTTCTCTATTGCATCTTTCAGCAAAGCTTCGTTTGCAAGTTCAAGCAGCAGCGCCATGGTATTTTCATTAATTAAGTTTTTGGAATAGTCAAGAAATATGTCTTCAAAAGAAACGGAGAAACGTGAACATCTGTCAGGATCCATTAGAAACATGTCCTTCATATGGGATTTTTTCATAAGGCTGTAATGCTCCTTCAGGTTTTTCCATGAAGCAGTTTCAGCAGGAATAATTTTTTTTAGCACAAGTCCTCCATAATAACATGATATACAGGACACTGATTTTTCTTGTCTTAATAAGAGTGATTAAATTTAATGGTCAATTATTAACAAAGAACGGATTATTGTCAAGGTGGTAAAGATTCAGCTTAACCGATTAAATACTCGGTTGTGGTATCAAGTTTTATTTTTACCAGAATGCTGTCGATCTCTTTATCAATCCTGCGAATCTTTGCGAGTGTCTGCTGATAATGCCTGTAGCGTCCAGCCCTTTTCAGAACAGAAGATGAATCATTTTTTTTTATCATTACAATTTTTTGTGTGCCGTCTTTATTAACGGACAGCGCAGGATAAGGACCGTGTTTTTTCCCTGTGTAACACTTGCATTTCTTTTTCCCGCATTTCCTGAAAACCTCAAGAGGTATGCCATGGACCATTTCCTTTCCATGGAGCAGGCTGAAAATGAAATCAGCCCTTTTCATATTCAGAGTATATAATTTTTCTGTCAGTGATGCCAGGGTATCTGATTTGTCGTTCCGCATATCTTATATATAATATTTAATATAAATAATAAGAAATTTATCCTGTTGCTGTCAAGACAAAACAATATAATGATATAAAACCAATTAAAACAAGACCTTAACAGATTGCTACTCATTGCTGTTTCAGTATGGTTTTGCTTCATGAACTTAGTTTCTCTGAGAGAGTTGTACGTTAATTGTTGTTCGGACGTGCCTGTGGCACGCAGACATTCTTAACGTATTCAGGAGTGCAAAGTTATTAAATGCCTTACATTGGTATTTATTAACATGGAGCCTCATGCGGTCATTCTGATCAAGCCCTTCCGGATGCCCGTTTATAACGTAAGAGCATGATAGCGAGAAACGGTTTATTTTGTTTTAGTTATAGATAACTTTAATATTCATTTTTTATTCGGCTCATAAACGCATGTATACTCAGACCCTGGATACATCCATTTAAGTAAAAAAGATTGCGGTGTATGTCATGAATTTGCAGACTAAAAAATGTATAAAGTAATTGAGTATTGAGACATGGATAATGTTCCACGTGGAACAGAAGGAAAGATTTTACATGTCCTTTTTCGTGTGAATACTTGCCCAATTTGTCATGGATGAAATTGGAAATATCAACATTTGTTTATAACATATTGAAAAGTGTTCCCTGCCCATTTAAGGGGATTTTTTTGCATACATGAAAGTGAGCTGGTGATTTATGTTCAAATGCTGCAAAATTCAGGTGACTCCCGGATTAACTAAGTCAGTTTTCCTGAAGATATACTACTCCTGCTTTATGGACATATATGACATAACATCTCTACCAGATTGATTCTGGTCATATTCCGTCATTTCACATGGAAGAGCTGAGGAATTAGTTCAATATGGTAAAATATCTCAAAATCATGTGTCGATAAGCTGCCTTTCCGACCTGATATTAAGGGCATGGATGGTACGGAATCTCATCTTTTATTTTGGTACATAGGCATGTCCTTATCGATTATGAAAATTATCCACAACATTGAAGCGTTCCACGTGGAACATTGCACTGGTATTTAGAAAATTGACTATTTATAAACAGTTATGATACATTTTTATTAAAATCAATATTAAAAGAGCTGTTGAAAAAATGTTAATTTTAGGTATAGATACTTCCTGTGATGACACAGCCGCCGCGGTAGTTGAAGACGGCAAAAAAATCGTATCTAACATAGTGTCAAACCAGAACGAAATTCATAATAAATATGGTGGTATCGTGCCTGAGCTCGCATCACGCCGGCATATTGAAATGATTACTCCTGTTGTGCATGAGGCGCTGGTTAATGCAAAAACCGGCATTGAAGACATTGATGCAATAGCGGTCACCTATGGACCAGGTTTGATAGGATCTCTGCTTGTCGGGGTATGCTATGCCAAATCTCTTTCATATGTCCATCATATTCCGATAATTGCAGTAAATCACCTTGAGGGACATATTTGTTCTTACTATCTTGAGAGTATCCCTGAAGTCCCCTATCTCGCCCTTGTGGTTTCAGGAGGACATACGAGCATGTATCGGGTAACAGGGACAGGTAATTACTTTGAAATAGGGAGAACCAGGGATGATGCAGCAGGCGAGGCCTTTGACAAGGTGGCAAAACTGCTCGGGTTTGGATATCCAGGAGGTCCGATAATTGATCAACTGGCATCAAAGGGCGATCCTCAATCCATTCATTTCCCAAGGTCTTTTCTGAAAGACAGTTATGATTTCAGCTTTAGCGGAGTGAAGACAGCGGTTTTCAATTATGTCCGAAAGAACCTCCAAACAAGCAAAGAAGACATTGCGGCAGGCTTTCAGGCAGCAGTTATTGATGTCCTGGTGGGAAGGTCCATAGAGGTTGCTAAACAACTTGGGATTCGAAGAATAGCCCTGTCCGGAGGAGTTTCGGCTAATAAAGGTTTAAGAGATGCGATTAAGGAAAAAACATCAGATGAGGGTCTTCAGGTATTCCTGCCATCAGTTGATCTTTGCACAGATAATGCTGCTATGATTGCTTCTGCCGGATATTACCGGTTCATGAAAGGTGAGACTGCAGCTTTTGACTTAAACCCGAAGGCCTATCTTCCGATCGGATCAGCCAACGGCTGACCTTGGAAATCTATCACGTACAGTGTGATTTAAGGTGAGACCCGAAAGCTGACAGTCCTTTCAATACTTCTCTGCAGAATGGGCATGAAAATTCACCATGTTTGGCCTTGTCAGCGCATTTCTCCCATATACCCCTAATTTTTGAAATACCCTGATCATCGTGTGCTCTGTCTATCTGTTCTGAGAGCTTCTTCATTGTTAGCACCTGTTATTTCTATCTGATAATTATAACAGATTAATAAATTTCATGTGTTTTTAATGTGACCTGAGCCGAACACATTGGCCCAGAGAAAAAGAATGATCCCGACTGTCAGAGCTGAATCAGCAATATTAAATGACGGCCAGTGCCAGGTATTGACATAAATATCAATAAAATCAGTCACTTTTCCGATTCTTATCCGGTCAATAAGATTTCCGATAGCACCGCCAAGTACCAGCGAAAGAGCGGTAATCTCCGTTTTTCGTTGAACAGATTTTAAATAATAGAGAATAAATAATATCGCAATAACCGATATAATTACAAAAAAGACATTTCCGAGGTCAGCGAACAGTCCGAATGCAGCACCTTTATTTTCGATATGAACAATGTTCATAAATGGCAGGACCCTGATGATATCATGGGGTGCTACTTTATTTACTATTATTACCTTTGTAATAACGTCAAGAATAATAACCAGAATGGTTATAACAGGGATTAAAATATTTTTTTTCAATCTGTTAACACCTTATAGCATCTTTTACATAATCCTGGATGATCGCGATGCTCGCCTACGCTGACTTTCCAGTTCCAGCATCTTTCGCACTTATTTCCATCTGCCTTTGTCACAAGAATTGAGATATTATCCAGTTCGGTGCTTCTGTAAGCATCATCAGGCGCATCATTGAATTTACCGATCTCTACAGCAGACACGATAAAAAGAGACGGCAAAAAGTCCAGATGCTCGTCAAGCAGCTGAAATGTTGAGTCCTGCGCATATAATACGACTTTTGCTTCAAGGGCATTCCCGATGAATTTTTCCTGGCGTTTCAGTTCAAGGGCCTTGTTAACCTCATCACGTATTTTTATAAATCCATCCCATTTGTATTCCAGTTCCCGGTCCAGAAAATCAGGGTTAACTTCCGGAAAATCAGACAGAAAAACACTATCCTCCCTGGCCCCGGGAATATGCTGCCAGATCTCTTCAGCTGTGAATGATAATATGGGCGCCATGAGTTTTGTCAATGATATCAATATGTTATACAGAACGGTCTGGGCAGCCCGACGCTCTGCCGAGTCGGCCTTGAATGTATATAACGTATCCTTGAGTATGTCAAGATAGAATGAACTCATATCCATGATACAGAACTTATATATGGCATGATACACCTCGTAAAAGGCAAATGTTTCATATGAATGAGTAATCTTCTTTATCAGTGTCTGAAGCATGCTGAGTGCCAGTCTGTCCAGTTCGGATAGATCGTCCTTATGTAATTTGCCAAGGTCAGCATCAGCCGGATCAAGATCAGATATGTTTCCCAATAAGAACCTGCTTGTGTTTCTTATTTTTCTATATGCCTCAACAAGCCTTGCAAGTATCTCGTTGGATATTCGCATGTCCTCCCGGTAATCTGCCGAAGAACTCCATAGCCGAAGGATTTCTGATCCGTATTTTTTCGTTATATCTTGGGGAGATATAACATTACCAAGAGACTTGGACATCTTTTTCCCCTTACCGTCAACAACAAATCCGTGTGTGAGCACAGCTTTATATGGGGCCCTGTCCCTGGTTCCAACCGAGGCCAGTAAAGAGCTCTGAAACCACCCCCTGTGCTGGTCACTTCCTTCAAGATAAAGATCAGCACGTGCAGGAAATCGCTCATCAGCTTCAATGACCGCTGCATGGCTTACACCGGAATCAAACCAGACATCAAGAATATCTGTCTCTTTGGTAAAGTTATTGGAACCGCAGTTTGTACATGTATAACCATCAGGCAGCAATTCTCTTTCTGATTTTTCAAACCATATATCAGCGCCTGATAGTGCAACGAACGATACAATATGGTCCATCACACGTTTCTCTTTTATGTATTCTTTGCAGTCATTGCACTGTATCAGTGCTATCGGAACACCCCATGACCTCTGTCTTGAAATACACCAGTCCGGTCTGTTTTCGACCATTCCGTTTATTCTGTCAAATCCCCACTTGGGAATCCATGTTGTTTTGGCGATTTCATCAAGGGCTCTCTTTCTTAAATCATTCTTCTCCATTGAGATAAACCACTGTTCTGTTGCTCTGAAAATAACCGGTCTTTTGCATCGCCAGCAATGAGGATAAGAATGGGCTATCATCTCCGCATCACCCAATAATGATCCTAAATCCTTGATTTTATTAATTATATTCTCGTTAGCCTTAAACACATACTGTCCCGAAAACTCATCGGCCTCATCTGTAAAAACACCTCTGTCATTAACAGGGGCAAAGACGTCCAGTCCATATTTCAGGCCTATTTCAAAGTCCTCCTCCCCATGGCCCGGAGCCGTGTGAACTACTCCGGTGCCCTGCTCAAGAGTTACATGCTCTCCTAGAATAGTCCCGACCTCGCGATCGAGCCAGGGATGTTTACACACAATGCCTTCAAGAGTGGAACCGGCCCACGCTTCGTCATTCACAGTATATTCAGACAGGTTATATCCGATTTTCTCCATACAGTCCTGTATGAGGTCCTGTGCCATGATTAACTCCCCTTCGGGTGTTTTTACATGCTGATATTTATAATCAGGGTGTAATGCAAGTGCCATATTTGCAGGCAGCGTCCACGGAGTGGTTGTCCAGATTACAAAATGTGTGCCCTTAATAGAATCAAGCTCAAACTTGCCTTTTGAATCTTTTACCTGAAACTTTACGTAAATCGATGGCGATTCCTTGTCAGCATATTCTACCTCTGCCTCAGCTAAAGCAGTTACACAGGTCGGACACCAGTGTACAGGCTTTTTTCCTTTATAGACGTAATCTCTTTCAACAAACCGGTTGAACTCACGGACGGTCGTTGCCTCATAGTCGTAATTCATTGTAATATATGGATTTTCCCAGTCACCAAATATGCCAAGATGTTTGAACTCATCTCTCTGTATGTCCAGGAATTTATTTGCGTAATCCCGGCAGAGCTTTCGCTTTTCATTGATGGGAGTGCTGTCTTTTTTGGAGCCAAGTTTTTTATCAACCTGGTGCTCGATAGGCAAACCATGACAATCCCATCCCGGAACATATGGTGCGTAAAATCCCTTCATTGTTTTGTACTTTACAATTATGTCCTTTAAGACTTTGTTAAGTGTATGGCCCAGATGAATATGTCCGTTTGCATAAGGAGGTCCATCATGAAGAATATAATTTTTTTTACTGCCTTTCTGCTGCATCTTCAGATAGATCCGGTTTTTATCCCAGTACTCCAGAAGTTCCTTTTCTTTCCTGGCCAGATTGGCCTTCATTGGAAAGGAAGTCTGAGGCAGATTTAATGTATCCTTATAATCATTTCCCATAGATACTTTTACCCTGTTTCAATTGCTTTTTACAAAAGATTCCAGTCGTTAATTGAACCCAAAATTTAACATCCTCACAAAGGTTGTGTCAAGAATTTACGTAGTTTGAAGAGGGTAACAACAAGTATCTGATATGATACAACCGCCTGATCCATTTCAGCTGCTCAAGCCGATCAGTCATCATAATGTCTATCCTGTTGCCTCATTAAAGAATGTTACCGAAGCAGTGATCAGAGTCTATTTTAATTGAT
>CP070632.1:2736028-2755715 GCA_020356065.1 Nitrospiraceae bacterium | reverse complement strand
TCGGTACGACTCGTTCCGAGACTCGCATCGAGAATCCAGCCCCGTATGAAAAGACTCTGGATTCCCGCTCAACAGACCGCGGGAATGACAAACAAAGGAATATATGATGACCCCCGATGCAGAGCATTGGGAAATTCTTTTCATTAAACTGTTCATGTACGTTACACCTTAACCCCTGATACAGCTTCTCTCAAATAGCCGCAATCACATCATTTCCTGATGACATCCCCGGATGCAACAAAAGTAAGACATATTTTGTATACTATAGAGTCTGAAGATCATTACATTCTGAGAACAATCTGTCATGAAACTGGATGTCTATCTGAAGGAAAGAAGAAAACTCGTAGACGGTTTTCTGAGACATTACATATCGTCAAAGAAAAAAGACAGGGACTGCCCAAAACACCTGTGCGAAGCAATGAGCTATGCCCTGACCGCAGGCGGCAAAAGGGTACGACCCATACTTTGTATAGCTGGATATGAAGCAGTTGGAGGAACATCTGACAATATATTACCTGTTGCCGCATCTCTGGAGCTGATACACACCTATTCACTTATCCATGACGACCTGCCTGCCATGGATGACGACGATTTCAGAAGAAACCAGCCAACGACACATAAGATGTATGGGGAAGCAACTGCAATTCTTGCTGGTGATGCACTTCTTACAGATGCCTTTAACATGATATCCCTCTCAGATGCAAAACCAGAGACACTTATCACCGTAATAGGTGAGCTGTCCCGTGCAAGCGGTCCGGAAGGTATGGTGGGAGGACAGACCGTTGATATAATTCTCGAAGGGAAAAAGGCTAAGAAAAAGGAGCTCCTCTATATTCATACCCACAAAACAGGTGCCCTCATCAGAGCGTCTGTGCGTATAGGCGCATTAATGGCAGAAGCAGGACCGGAAAAAATCAATGCCCTGACAAGGTATGGAGAAAAAATTGGACTTGCATTTCAGGTTATAGATGATATCCTTGATGTTACAGCAACAAAGGAGGAGCTTGGGAAATCTGCTGGTGCAGATGATGCCAGAGGGAAGAATACCTATCCCTCAATATTCGGGTTGGAAAAATCGAAGACCCTTGCCGAGGAGCTGATACATGACTCTCTTGAATCTATAAAACTGTTAAACCATAAGGCTAAACCGCTGGCAGATATCGCCAGGTATATCTTATCAAGGAGAAATTAATTAACCGATATGATGATAGAACATATAAAAGGTCCTGAGGACATAAAAGAACTTTCTATTGAAGATTTAAGAAAACTGGCGGGAGAGATGCGTGAAATAATCATTGAGACCGTTGCAACCAACGGTGGTCATCTTGCTTCAAATCTTGGCTCTATTGATCTGACCATAGCGCTTCACTACGTGTTTAATTCTCCGATAGACAAGATCATCTGGGATGTCGGTCATCAGGCATATGCCCATAAACTGATAACGGGAAGATTTGACCGGTTTTCTACTATCAGAAAACACAAAGGGTTGTCGGGATTTCCAAAAATGTCTGAAAGTCCGCATGACTCATTCGGAACAGGCCACAGCTCAACCTCTATCTCTGCTGCCTTTGGAATCCTTGAGGGACGGGATCAGATGAACGAAGATTTCAAGTCCATAGCGGTTATCGGTGACGGGGCAATGACAGCGGGACTGGCCTTTGAAGGGCTGAATCACGTAGGTCATCTGAAGAAGGACCTTATCGTTATCCTGAATGATAATGAAATGTCCATCTCTCCAAATGTAGGGGCCCTCTCTGCGTATTTACGGCGAATGCTCATGGGAGATCTTTATACCAAATTTAAGAAAGAGACAAAACATTTTCTGGAAAGGATACCCTCTGTCGGTGAACCTGTTTTAAAAATAGCCAAAAAGACAGAGGAAACAGTAAAGGGATTTATTGTTCCCGGACTGCTTTTTGAAGAACTGGGCTTTGAATATGTCGGCCCGGTAGACGGGCATAAGATTGACGTTCTCATTGAAACTCTGCAACGTTTTAAAGATTTCCCGTCACCGGTCTTAATTCACACTATCACAAAGAAAGGCAAGGGATATGAACCGGCAGAGAAAAATCCAAACATTTTTCATGGAGTCGGACCATTTGATATAGAAACCGGTTCATTGCCATCAAAACAGACAAAATCATACAGTGAGATATTCGGCAGCTTCCTTACAGAACTGGCAAAGGAAGACAGCAGAATTGTTGCCATTACCGCAGCCATGACTGAGGGTACCGGACTTTCAGAGTTTGTCAGGACATTTCCCAAAAAGTTTTATGATGTCGGTATTGCCGAGCCACATGCTGTTTCTTTTGCAGCAGGTCTTGCCACAAGGGGGGTAAAGCCTGTCGTGGCCATATATTCAACATTTCTTCAGAGATCATATGATGAGATCATCCATGATGTCTGTCTTCAGAACCTTCCGGTTGTATTTGCCATAGACAGAGCTGGTATCGTAGGAGATGACGGACCTACACATAACGGGACATTTGACCTGTCATACCTGAGACATATTCCAAATCTTGTTGTAATGGCTCCTAGGGATGCATATGAGTTCAGGTGCATGCTGAAGACAGCTGTTAATTATAACGGGCCCATAGCAGTCAGATACCCGAGGGCCTCTGTTGTTGACAGCGACGATGGTAAAGATATCAGGTCTATCCCTGTGGGCAAGGCAGAAGTCCTGAACGAGGGACAGGATATATTGATAATTGCTATCGGTAGTACTGTACTCCCGGCTCTTGAAGCAGCAAAATTCATAAAGGATGCCGGAATCAGCGCTGCTGTAATTAATGCCCGTTTTGTCAAACCACTTGATATGGAGCTCATTGCAGGTTATGCACATCAGATCAGGCACATTATTACTGTAGAAGAAAATGCCGTATCCGGTGGTTTTGGTAGTGCCGTACTTGAAGAGTTGACCAAAGCAGGGATAGAGGGAAAGAAAATTAAGATGCTCGGCCTGCCCGACAGTTTTATCGAACAGGGACCCCAGAACCATCTCAGGAAGAAATATGGGATAGATGCGGAAGGTATAGCCAGAGAAGCCATTTCCCTTGTTGACAATAAATCAGCCACTCCTGAAGTTATCAAACATAAGAACTAATCCATAAAATTCGTAACATAAGGCAGACATGCTAAAAAACTTATTAAATGGGATGAGATTGATAAAATGCATAGTTACGTTTAAGAACATATCTCAACGGAGTGTGTTGATGTTGTCTCAACGTATCGATGAATAAGATTTTTAGCTTGCCTTCCTTGATATGCGTGGTTGTGAACAATCTGAGCTAATCTCATATCTTGAATTTCGTGGCTACTTCATTAAAAAAAGAACGTCTGGACAGGGTGCTTTTTGACAAAGGTCTTGTCGATAGCAGGGAAAAGGCAAAGGCCCTGATACTTGAAGGCGGTGTTTCTGTCAACGGTACCGTTGTTGATAAGGCAGGCACACAGGTCAGGCCTGATGACGTCATCTCGTTAGCACGCAAAATGCCTTATGTGAGCCGGGGCGGGCTGAAGCTTGAACATGCCTTGAAAGAGTTTGAAATTGTCGTAAAAAACAAGGTGGCCATGGATGTCGGTGCTTCTACCGGAGGCTTTACCGACTGTCTGTTACAGAACGGAGCTGCAAAAGTCTATGCTATAGATGTTGGATACGGCCAGATAGACCTGAAGTTAAGGAACGATGACCGGGTTTCTGTTATCGAAAAAACGAACATCCGGTATATGAAGAGAGAGATTATTCATAATGACATAGACATAGCAACAATTGACGTTTCCTTTATATCCCTTCTAAAAGTCATTCCCAGGATTATGGAATTTTTAACACCTGAGGGTGAAATTGTTGCCTTGATAAAGCCCCAGTTTGAAGCAGGCCGAAAAGATGTGGGCAAAGGCGGGGTGGTAAAGGATGAACGTGTTCACCGTACCGTGATAGAAAAAATTAAAACCGCCTCAGAAGGCATGGGGATGGAAGTATTGGGAACAACACCATCTCCTGTAAAAGGGCCAAAAGGGAATATTGAATTTCTGATTTATATGCGAAAACCTCGCTGATATCCTTTCATTTTGAAGAAATATTTATCACTACCCCTCTGTATCTCCCTCGGAATCGACTCGTACCGGAAAACCCGCACCGGGAATCGCTCCGAGAGGGGCCAGGGGAGGTTATCTGTTGGATTGATCAAGTCATACAAAACTTTACTCATCATGTAAGTGCTTTTGCTGTTCAGCATAATTAATAAACTCAGGAACTCTCCTGCTTTTTCTCCCTGAGCTTTTTTTCCACTACACAATATATACCTCCCTCTTTAATACCGGGAAGAAAGCAGCTGTTACATGATATACATTTGGCAGGTGCAGTATCCCCTCGTTTCCATCGATTTGCCAGGTCAGGTTCTCTTATGAAAGGTCTTGACATCGAGATATAGTCGATTCCATTTTCATTTATGGTCTTATCAGCAACTTCATAACTCCTGAAGCCTCCCACTACCATCACCGGGCAGTTCACCGCTTTCCTGATATTCTTTGCGAGTTCAAGGTTGTAGGCCTCTTTCTCCGGTCTGTTGATCTTGGTCCGCGCCGGGCTCTGCTCTCCTGAAGCAGGGGTGCCTCCGCTTACTTCTATGGCATCCACTCCCTCTTCAGACAACTTCTTGGCAGCGTATACAGCTTCTTCATTGTTAAGACCGTCCTCAAGAAAATCTGACCCTGTTAGTTTAATCAATACTGGATAGTCGCTTCCCACAATTTCCCTGATTTTTCTGTATACTTCAAACAGAAAACGGCATCGGTTTTCGATACCGCCTCCATACTCATCAGTTCTCTTATTTGTATGAGGAGACAGAAACTGGTTAATCAGATACCCATGCGCACCGTGAAGCTGGACTGCATCGAAGTCATATGATTTGGCCCGTCCTGCCGCATCACCAAATGCATGAACAATGTCTGCAATCTCTTCTTTGGACAATTCCTGGGGAACTTCCGGAAACTGTTCTGTCTGAACAGCTGATGGAGCAAGAGGCTGTCTGCGGGCGTTACGTGAATCAGTCTGGCCGCCCGCATGAACGAGCTGTATGCAGATCTTGCCCCCTTCATCGTGAACTGCCCTGGTCATGGCCATCATCTCGTCAGCAAAAGCATCGGTATGAATACCCATCTTGCCCGGCATCTGCTTCCCTTCCGGTCTCACAAAAGTATATCCTGTCACAATCAGACCTACCCCTCCCTTGGCAAGATCACGGTAACAGTTTATCAATTTCTCTGTAGGCCTGCCGTCCTGATCACACATGCCTTCCCATGTAGCGGAACGCACTAGACGGTTCTGTAAGGTCATCTCCCCGATGTTTGTCTTATCAAATAAATCAGCCATTACCTGCCTCCTGATCTAAGTTTATTACGTCTGGTCATGCATACTAGTTACAGAAAATAATAACATTCTTAACGCTGACTGACAATGGGGACGAGGATGACAGGAATAAGGACATCTTAAACAATTCAATATATATCAAACTTCTCATAAAAAATTACATTGAGTATGATGTTTATGTTCGATGAAATACTTCCCTTCGCATTTATAACAAATATTTTTCTGTTTATATGAAACAGTTCTTTTTCTATGCGTATCACAGGGATTTTTTTTCTGTATCTTCTGAGAAGTTCATCCTCAAACATCGGCACTATTTTATCCTTCATTCGCAGCTCAGTATCAACCAGGAAAATTGAGAAATCAGGGGAGAGATGCTCTATTCTGCTGAAAAAAGCAGTTATTTCACTGGCATATATCTGCTTGGGAGGGGATGACTTGATCTCCATGTACATGATCTTTGATTCAACCTTTGCGATCAGGTCAAAATCACCACCGATGTTACGCCCTCTGAACCTGATGCCCCAAATGGTCTCAGCCCTGAAACTGTTCCTGACAAGCCTTGCAACAAACCACTCGAGTGTCTCTCCAAAACTCTTTATGGGTCTCGTTCTCAGCCGGTACCCGTTTATGATCGGTTCAGCAATCCCCGCCTTTACAATAAAAACAAGATATTTTGATGACACCTGCTTAGTCGCAAACCTTGTCACGTTATCAAGAGTGAAAAAATCCTGATGTTTAACAACGTCCCTCAGAAAAAGCCTGAATGAATATTTCTTCAGTTTTTCATAAAAAGCAGAGGAGTATTTTTTATCAGGGACGATCAGGTCTTCGGAGAGTTCTTTTTTATAAATTCTGAACCCCCTGTGACCAAGCATCTCTTCAAGCGATGGAGAAAGTTCATTGACCTTTTTTCTCAGCCGCTTAATCTCTGCCTTAAGGAGTCGTATTTCGTCACTCATAAACCTTATTGTATTGCAATAGGAGGATCAGCTGCAATTATACATCTTGATTCTTTCATCTCCCTCTTTTCCAAAGAGGGTAAAAATTGAAGACAAGAGTATCGGATAACGAATATCAATACAGTGAAACTCCCCGTGGCGAGCCACGGGGTATTCAACTAAGAGTTTCATAAATTTGGTGAGCTAAATGATACGAAGAAAAATGTCTGTTTCTTACTAAAAGCTGAGAGCTGGCTGCTGATCGCTCATTGCTTCATACATTATAAAAGCTCTTCAACCTTGTCCCAGTCAACACTGTTCTCAATACAGTCGTATACATCAAGGCGAAGGCCCTGGGTCTTGATTCTTCTCCTGTCTATTTTGACCCCGTTGTTCGAGATATTCTCAGAAGCTATACCTTTTTCTATCTCATAGTCACAGGCCACACCAATGATGCCTTTGAGATGCTTTCTCTGAACAAGTCTCTTTGTAAAACCAACACTTGGAGAGATATAGAACTGATACCCTTTCCGGCCGGCAGACTCGCTGATCTTGCCGCATCCGCACAGATCGCAGTTTTTACAGAGGACCCCGTCAGATTTCGAAAACTTTGCAGGACATTTGTCAGCGATCAGACAATGGGGAAGAATTACAGCAACATCCTTTTTATCGAGTCGATGAAAATCATCCCTGTAATAATCGTTTATGGATGCCATGATGTCAGATCTTTTCATGCCCAGAAGTCCCTGCAGTTTGTAAATGTACAGATCGAAAATGAATTTAATTTTTTTCAGCATCTAATTAATGTCCGGACGTCCAGTTCACATAATCAGGATCAAAGCCGACATATACAATATAATTCTAATCATTAAGCTCCAGATTATCAACTAATACCAATTATCGGAATTATAAAAGACAGCTCATATGAATAATGGCTATAATACCATTCACTGAGATACCGTCAACATGAGAAGGGAAATGACAGCTGGTACTGACCATGCATAGCGATAACAAAAAAGCTGTGTTTGGCTGGGCATTATATGACTGGGCAAATTCAGCTTTTGCAACTACCGTAATAGCGGGCTTTTTCCCTGTATTCTTCAAGCAGTACTGGAGCGCAGGGGCAGATACAACATTAAGCACGGCAAGGCTGGGGCTGGCAAATTCAGTCGCTGGAGTTGTTGTTGCCGTTCTCGCACCCGTGCTTGGTGCTATCGCTGATAGGGGATCAGCCAAAAAGAAGTTTCTTATGTTCTTTGCCTACATGGGGGTCGTAATGACATCATCACTGTATATGGTGTCGAAAGGTGAATGGCCTTTGGCAGTCATGCTTTTTGTCATTGCCTCAGTCGGTTTTTCCGGAGCAAACATATTTTATGATTCATTAATAACCGGAGTTGCTTCAGAAGAAAAGCTGGATTTTGTTTCTGCTCTTGGATTTTCGTTCGGGTATCTTGGTGGCGGTGTACTTTTTGCGTTTAATGTCTGGATGACACTGGATCCGGCGACTTTTGGTTTTTCCGATGCGGGGGAAGCTGTTAGATTTTCCTTTCTTACGGTAGGTATGTGGTGGGCAGTCTTTACTATCCCATTACTGCTGCTTGTCAAGGAGCCGATGAGCAATAAACCTCTTTCCGGAAGGATGGCAATAAGAGCAGGGCTTGTTCAATTAAAAAGCACGTTTCACGAGTTACGTCATCTTAAGACCGTATTCCTGTTTCTTTCAGCATACTGGCTGTACATCGACGGAGTAGACACGATTGTGCGTATGGCTGTTGATTACGGAATGTCAATTGGTTTTCAATCCAATGACCTGATTGTTGCGCTCCTTATTACCCAGTTTGTGGGTTTTCCGTCAGCGATAGGATTTGGATATCTTGGTGGAAGCATCGGCACCAGAAAGGCAATTTTTATAGCTATTGCAGTTTACCTGTTTGTGTCGATCTGGGGGGCTTTCATGCAGAGCAAATATGAGTTTTATATTCTGGCAATTATTATCGGTCTTGTACAGGGCGGCATCCAGGCCCTTAGTCGTTCATTTTATGCTAAGATCATCCCCTTGAATAAATCGGCAGAGTATTTCGGATTCTATAATATGCTTGGCAAATTCGCTGCTGTATTTGGTCCTGTTGTCATGGGAGGTGCAGGGCTGCTTATAAAGTCAATGGGCTACAGCAGTGATATAGCATCACGGGTAAGTATAACGTCCATTTCAATATTCTTTGTTACAGGCGGGATACTGTTTTATTTCGTAGATGAACATAAAGGCCGGGAGGAAGTTAAATATCTGGAACAGGACAACTGAAATTATATAAAAGCATGGTAAGCCATGCCCCTACGCATCCTTCATAATCTTCACATGAACTCTTCTGTCCCTTGCTCCGTCAAACTCGCAGAAGAATATCGCCTGCCATGTCCCCAGCAGGAGCTTTCCATCATTCACGATTATGACCTGTGACGGTCCTGCAAGAGCAGTCTTGATGTGGGCGTCAGAATTGCCTTCCATATGCATGTAGTCGCCGCTGTGCGGAACAAGCTTATTAAAAAAAACCTGCATATCCCTGACCACGGAAGGATCAGCTCCTTCATTGATCGTAACACCGGCTGTAGTATGAGGAACATACACATAACAGATCCCGCTTTTGATCCCTGATTCTTTGACTATCTTCTGAACATCAGATGTGATGTTTACAAATTCAGCACGTGAACGGGTTTTAACATTTATGCTCTTAATCATGAAAGCCTCCTGAATATGGAATCTAAAAAAATGTTATCAACGGCAAAATCTATGGCAAGTGCATACAGATTTTCAGGTACCTTCAGTTTCTTCAACTTCACAAGGTCCTTTTCCGTTGTAATGATATACAGACCCTCAGCTTTCTGCCTGATCCAGCTCATGTCCTTTGCAGAATACGCATGATGGTCCCGGTACCATTTAAAGCCTTTTATCCGGGCACCGCACATCTTTACCGTCGACGCAAAGTATCCGGAATTTGCAATTCCGGCAAAAACGAATACATCTTTGTTTGAGATATGTTCCGGCTCTTCGGTATAACCTGATATATGTATCAGGCCGGCTGGTTTATGGGCTGATTCATACACAGGCATGCCCGGACTTGTATTCTTAATGATTGCCTTTATATCAGCCAAAGCATTTTTATCTATCATATCGCTTTTCGTTATTATTGCATAATCAGCCCGTCTCATTGCAGTAAGAGGTTCTCTCATGATTCCTTCCGGGAAAAGCTTTCTGTTCCCAAAAGGATTTGTCCCGTCGATCAATAACACATTGATGTCCCTCTCGATGGCTATATGCTGAAATCCGTCATCCAGAATTATCAGAGAAGGACGGATTGCAAGTCTGTTTAAAGCAAACAGTCCTGCTTCATATCTCTTACTGCCCTTCACAACCGGAATCCCATTGAGCCTGGCGGCAATTAAATACGGCTCATCCCCGGCTTCATCAGGATTCAGCATCACCTCTTTCCCATTACTAACAAAACATGTTTCTTTGATATTCCCCTTGTATCCTCTGGTGAGAATACATGGATGAAATCCCCTTTTTCTCGCCTCCTCAGCCACTTTTATCACAGCAGGTGTTTTCCCTGTACCGCCAAGAGTAATGTTTCCAATACTTATGACCTTGACCGGCAGCCTGCCGGGCGTTTTCAAGTGTCTGTAATAAAATGTCCTGCATGTCAAGCCAAGGGAGTAAAGAGAGCTAAGCAGTCCCAATAAGCCTCCTCACCAGTTCAAGTGCTCTCTGTACCGCCCCGGTATTTTTATCTATAATATCCTTTGCATTCATTCCCATGTCTTCTGCTTTTTCATCATGTAATAGAAGAGCGGTTACCGTTTCCGACATATCATGAGCGTCATTCACCTGCACTGCGGCAGACCCTTCAATGAAATCTTTCGCAACCGGAAAGTTGTTCATATAAGGACCGAATATGACCGGTCTGGACCAGTAGGCAGGTTCCAGAATATTATGTCCTCCGACAGGAACAAGGCTGCCGCCTATGAAAGCTACGGAAACTTTGGAAAAAGCCCGTGATAACTCCCCTATGGTATCAAGAAGAATCACGTCAGGCAATGCGTCGTCAATTGCCAGGCGTTCATCGGTCAGGTTTGATCTGCGAATATAATTTATGCCCCTGTTATCAATCATTTCTGCCACATTATTGAATCGCTCCGGATGTCTTGGTGCTATGATAAGCCTTATTCTGTCATACTTTTTTTTAATTGATAAAAATGCGTCGAGAATGATCTCATCTTCCCCGTCATGAGTACTGGCGGCAAGAAAAATTTTACCATGAATTCGTTCCAGCCATTTCAGCGGGGGAAAACTGTCCAGTTTGATGTCAAACTTGAAATTTCCCATAACAGATACTTTTTCTTTAGCCGCACCCAGCAGCTCTATCCTCTCTGCATCAGCATCACTTTGCATATAAAAATAGTCAATATTCGCAAGCATGGTTTTCATAAAAAATCTTATGAGCTTATACCCTTTAAAGGATTTCTCTGAAATCCTTCCGTTTAACACAATAATGTTACACCCCTCTCTTTTTAACGCATTCATCAGCACCGGCCAGAGCTCGGTCTCAACAGTAATAAATAATTCAGGCTTCAATTCCCTTGCCACTCTTCCCGCGCATATCCCGGTATCAACCGGTACATACATGATTCTGTCAGCATCCGGGAAATCTCTTCGGGCTATTTCCTGACCGGTATAGGTGGTTGTTGAGAGTGTAATTTTTTTATCAGGGAATTCTTTTTTCAGTTCCTTTAAAAAAGGAAGACACGCGATCACTTCTCCAACAGACACCGCATGGACCCAGATATCGGTCTTTATATACCGGGACATGCCAAAGCGCTCTTTTACAAAAGCTGTCCTGTTTTCAGGCCCTTTTTTAAAAAAAATCCACGGAGCGTACGCCAGCACTGCACATGCGGAGAGTATGTTATATAGTTGCAGCATTATGCTCGGACTTCCAACGGGCCACCTCTCCAATTATATCAGCGACCCTGGCAGATGGTTCTCTGTCTTTCATCATCTCTTTGACCTTATCAAGTCCTGCTATCATTTCTTTTCTATATGGCTCATCATGTAAGATTCTTTTCAGTTCCTCATATACGTTATCTGCACTTGCATCCTGCTGAATGAGCTCCTTTACAATTTCTTTCCCGGACAGGATATTAACCAGGGAAATAAACTTCACTGACACTAATAACTTCCCTATGACGTAGGTAAGCGGCGATACTTTATAAAAAACCACCATGGGAATGCCCACAAGGGCTGTCTGAAGGGTTGCTGTACCAGAGGCTACAGCTGTTGCATCGGAACAGGCAAGTGCTTCAACTGTACGGTCATAAACGAATTTGACAGATGCAGGGACCTTCCTGTTGAAAACCGTACCGGATACGAGCGGGACTACAATCTGAATATCAGGCATCTTTTTTTCAAACATCTTAGTCACTTCTATAACCGTTTCCTGGTGTTTACGTATTTCATTTGGCCGGCTGCCGGGGAGAATGGTTACTACTCTTGTGGCCGGATCAATTCCCATGCTTTCTTTTATCTGTTCTATTGACCTCTTTTCATTGATCAGTTCAGCAACCGGATGACCTACAAATTCACATTCCAGACCGGTATTCCTGTAAAATTCAACTTCAAAAGGAAAAAGCACCGCCATTCTATTGACCAGCGAAGCGATTTTTTTTATTCTGCCCTTACGCCACGCCCAGACCTGGGGGCTTACGTAGTATAAAACCGGTATGCCTGCAGATCTGGCACTTTTTGCAAGGGAAATATTGAAGTCAGGATAATCGATCAGTACGAGGACATCAGGTCTTTGATCAGCGAGTGCCTTACGGGCGATATTAAGTGTTTTCTTAATTTTAAAAAGGTGACGGAATGCTTCGGCTATGCCGAGAACATGCGACATTGGCGCCAGTAACGATACCCCTTCCCCTTGCATCCTGGGACCGCCTATCCCGAAAATTTCTACCTCAGGCCATTTTTTTTTAAGCTGCCTGCTGAGCATTGCTCCATACATCTCTCCCGAGGTCTCACCAGCGCTTATCATGACCTTTTTTGACACTCGTTAAGATATCATTATTCAAAAGGTTAATTCAATGAAATTGCCGGTGGGAAAAGAATAAAGAAATCATATTAATACCTTAAGGACATACTAACTATGGCTCCGTCCTGCTGAGTGCTCATGCTGACAAAGAATGTATTGTTCATATAATTTGAAATCAGAGATCCTGTAAATGCCCCCGCAACATTAAAGGCCATATCAGATCCGCTAAAATGATTTTCATCATCTGAGCTATCCGATACCTCCTTCGCCAGTCCGGGGATACTGCCAATGAGTGTAGCATAAACAATCATGGAAGGATTGGACATGTCAAAATTATAATGTAGCAGGGTCTCACCAAACACACCAAATACCAGAGAATAGCCAAAATGCAAGGCACTGTTTGAATCCGTATCAATAGCAAACGTAGCGGACGGAATGCACAGAAGAAATATAATAACTGTTATTCTTAATATATTCATGAGTCTGATGAACAAGAAAGGTCTGAATTGATAGGATAACACACTTTCAATCCTGAAACCTGTCATTCAGTAAGGTGTACACCTTAACAACGATGAAAGGCAGATTATTTTCTTTCCGAAAAGATCGCTTTCTGACCTTTATATGTCTTCCATCGGTTATGCATCCATAAATATTGTTCAGGGTATTTTCGTATGATCTTTTCCATTTGGCGGTTCATTTCCGTTGTTATACGGAATATCTCTTCCTTTTTGTTTTTATTACCCGGCCAGATCGGGGCACTTACAAACCCGTCATACTGTTCAAGTATGTTTTTACGGCAGCACGCAACGACAACTATCGGTTTTTTGCAATTAATCGAAAGCAATGCAGGAACAGGTGTTGTTGTTGCAGGTCTGCCAAAAAAATCTATTTCCAAGCCTTTTGCAGTGCTCTGGTCCGGAAGCATGCCGACAGAAATCCCGCTGCGAAGGGTTTTTCTCAGAGCAGACAGCGCGTTATTCTTATGTATCAGCCCCTGTCCACTGGATGTCCGGTCCGCATAGATAAGCCGCTCCAGATACTTATTATCAAGAGGTCTCGCAACGACCGCCACCGGAATGCCGGCATTTGATGCAATATGCGGAAGCATTTCCCAGTTACCAATATGCGGGGTCACAATAATACACCCCCCTGATGAATCATGTATTTCCCTGAGGTTTTTAAAAAGATCGCTGATGTTCTTTGTCTTTTGTCTGAAACTGTTCCTCCGGTCGGGATCGTTAAAGTGATGGCGGAATTTCATTACCTCCAGAAATGTAAAAATAAATTGCCTGCAGCTTTCGCGGGCTATTCTTCTTATCTCTTTTTCATTTTTTTCACTGATAAATGCCTTTGTCAGATTATCCAGTGCAATGTTTCGACGTCTTGAAGAGACAAAAAATAGCGCATCACCAAGTGCAATGCTGATACCTCTCATTACTCGTATAGGAACGAAACCGGCTGTTGATATCATCACATAAACAATAGCAACTTCCAGGATCCTCACCGGAGTGCTTCTTGTCAGACGTTTTAATTTCATCGTAATTTATAGTCCAGATATAATGGTGTAATAAAGAATACTGAAAAAACCTTTAATTGTTCAACAGCAGTCAAACGGATTGTCCAAAAATAGTTCAAACCTGGCTCAATGGGAGTTTAACAGTTAAATAAAAAGGTTACCTCCGGACAAACCGTGTTTATTCACTGATTCAAAATAGTGTGTATCCATTAACTGCTGTTTATTGTTATGCCTGAAATCTTTAAACGGGCATACAGAACATACAGAAAAGACTGAAATCCAGCTAAAGGACTGCCGGAATGACAAGCAGAATATTACGCTGGTTAATAGATACGATTTAATTAATAGATATTCTTTTACTTTTTAAAAATAATATCGCAGTTGCAATATACAGGGGCAATTCATAGAGGACAACGATCATCATGGGTTTGACCATTTTAAGAGGTTCACCCCATCCTGCTTTCACTCCTGAATCACTCAGTATATTGAAAGGTGAGAAATGTCCTTCATATAAAGGCCAGAGCAACGTCACGCCAACGCCGTTTGTAGGATTATTGTCCATGCAGGAATCAACGAGCAGATGCAAAAACCCGCCCATTAATAAACTGCCGGCGATGGTTGTCCTCATCTTCTTTTCAGCTAAGAAATACCCGGTAAGGGCAGCAAGACCTATGTAAAAAACATTATGTGTTGTTACATGATGATATGCATTAAACCAGTCAAAAAAAACAAACAAAAAATCCAGGTCCGGCAGGAATCCTCCAATAATAACCGCAGGTACAGATATCCTGCTGATCGATCTGGCGGATATATACGATACGGATAAATGGCCTAAAGGGGTCATAATTATCTAAAAAATAATTACATTAGAGTTTTCTGTTATTTTAACGGAGGAAAGACACTTTTTGCGAGACATCATAATACCCGTCGCTCATCATACGACCTTTAACGTATACGTTCTTTTACGTAAAATCAGGTGTAATCAAATACGTTAATGTCTTACAGGTTGAGAATGATCAAGGAAGAAATAGCAGATATTATTATCCCGATAATTAAATCCCATTCGGAGATCAAACTTGCATATCTTTTCGGGTCTCAGGCTGATGGCGATCCCGGAGCATTAAGTGACTTTGACTTTGCTTTTTATGTTGATGAGAAAGATTCAAAGACACTTCATGATCTCAAATTTATTTTAATGAATGAAATTAGCCGTACACTAAAAACTGACCGTGTCGATATCTTAATGCTGAATTTAACTGATTCTCCCGAATTGAAATACAAGATCATTAAAGATGGACGACTTCTTTATAGTGAAGAACCTTTCAGAGTATTAATAGAGCCGCGAATACTAAATGAGTATTTTGATTTTCATGCGACACTGTCGAGTTATCAATTGACAAAATCATAATAACCAGATGACCGATCATACTGTTATAGAAAACAAAATCAGTTCCCTTCAGAAATATCTTGGCATACTCAAGAGATATCAACAGTACTCTCAACAGGAGATCCTTAATGATATCGACAAAAAAGGGGCGTTGGAAAGATATCTGTACCTTGACATACAGGCAACCATTGATCTTGCTGATGCGATCATCTCGTATAAAAATCTGAGAAAACCTTCTACAATGAGTGGATCATTCCACATTCTCAGGGAAGCGGCTATAATTTCAGATGAAGTAACAGAGCACAAGGTAAAATGACCGGTTTTCGTAATATCGTTGCACATGATTATGAAACCCTGGATTTTGATATTGTACATGATGTTCTTCAGAACAGGTTACGCTCTATTGAAACCTTTTTAAAAGACATTTCAACGATATAATCATCCTCCGAACGTACCACTTCCGGGTTCTTTCTCTGCTCATCATATCGCCTGCTAAAAAATTCTGTTTATGCTATATTATTAAACGGGAACTGGTTGAGGTTGTACACATCAATATATAAGCTTATGAGAATATTCTCGTGTATCGGGAATATGATTAAAAACAGAAAGGGGACAGAAGTATGAGTAAAATTTATGATTTGCTGTGGCAAAAATCCGAGACAAAGGGAAAGGCGCAATGGGAAAAGGTCGGCGTTCTCCTTGAAAAAGATGAGGGCAAAATGTCTGTTAAAATGGACCTTGTGCCTGCAGGAAACTGGGACGGCTGGCTCGTGGTTGCAGAGCGTAAATCCAAGGACACACCGTATTAAAAACAGGGGAAATAGGTAAAACCGTAGGAGCAGACCTGTGTGTCTGCCCTGATTGTGTCTTTCCTTTCATCACAATCATACACACCAGATATCATTCTGTTATAATCAAATACGTTTCAACTGATGTCTATTGTCATGAAAATGCGTATGTTTCAAATAACTGTACAGGAGGATGCATCCCATGTCTGATAACAAATTCAGCTGCGGTCTCTGCAGCGCTGTCTGGAAAAAAAGCGGCTCCACGAATTGCTGGAGCACTGATCCATCAAAGGGACTCGCCAGGCCTGCTCACTGTCCTACCCGCAGTCACAATGAATTGATACAAGAGGCCTTTAGTCTTTATAAAGAAGATAGCGAAGACGCCCGAATAGCCAGGATTGCCACCCGGGTGGAGGGTTTATGCTACCGCTCTGAGCCGGGCAGTGAAACGATAAATGCCCGGTGGACCCGTGTTGAAGATACCATTGCCTTTGCAAAACTCATGGACTACAAGAGAATCGGGATCGCCACGTGTATAGGATTACTGGAAGAGACGAACCGGCTTACAGATATTCTGAATGCCCAGGGGTTGGAACCGATGAGTATCTGCTGCAAGACAGGTAGCAATGATAAACTGAACCTGGGTATTGACGAAGCAGAGAAAATAAGACCATCAACGTTTGAGCCAGCATGTAACCCCATAGCACAGGCACGGCTTTTTAATCAGGCGAAGACAGACATGAATATAATCGTAGGCCTCTGTGTCGGACATGATATGCTCTTCTCAAAACATTCCGAGGCCCCGGTGACAACGCTGGTAGTTAAAGACAGGGTAACAGGACATAACCCGGTGAGCGTCTTATACGGACAGAATTTTTATTATAAGAGGCTTCAGTTGAAGACCATGAATCTGAATCGAGAGTAAGATGGGGAGAGATCCGAAGCAGTTGACCGACAGGTTAAGTGGGAGGCATAAGACGTGTGGGAGGATCGTAAAGCATATCGTTGATTTTCTGCACAACGACATTCAAATGCCAGAGTATATACAAGCTGAAGAGTATCTACCAGAATATTTGGCTCATTTGAGGCTCAAGAAATAACTATTTACGACTGTAAATCACTGAATATTTTTACCAGAAGTTTTTAAATTTAATTCATATAGGTCGGTTCTCCTGCTTTCCAGGTTGCGTACGCTTCCCTGTGCCCGCAACTCCTTTATCAGGTCGAGATCAAGGTCGGTTATGAGCACGGTTTCAATGCCGGTAGTCGCCTCAGCGGCAATGGCATCATGGGGAAATGAAAAGTCCGCAGGGGTAAACACAGCTGCCTGGGAATACTGGATACCCATGGTTTCAACCTTTGGTATATTACCAACGCTGCCGGATATGGCAACAAAGCATTCATTTTCAATTGCACGTGCCTGAGCGCAGCACCTTACCCGCAGATATCCGGTTTTCGTGTCGGTCCAGAAAGGTACCAGCAGAAATTTCATCCCCTGCATGACCTGCAGGCGTGCCAGTTCGGGGAATTCTACATCATAACAGATCAATATTCCTATCTTTCCCACATCAGTATCAAAAACCTTTATTTCCTTTCCTCCGGTAAAACCCCAATAGGCATCCTCATCAGGGGTGATATGGAGTTTTTCCTGAGAATCCCAGGTCCCGTCCCGCCTGCAGAGAAAAGACACGTTATATAGCTTTCCGTCTTCCCCGATTTGCGGGATGCTTCCTGTAACAATATTGATATTGTAGCTGAGCGCCATATCAATCATTGCCTGGCGCAGATCATCAGTATAGCCTGCAAGCATGCGCATGGCATCGGTCGGATTCTCGCCCTCATAGGTATGAATAAGAGGTGCATTGAGCAATTCAGGAAAGAGCACAATATCGGCCTTATAATCACTTACCGTATCAACAAAGAACTCTACCTGCTGCATAAAATCATCAAAGGATTTGAAACGACGCATCTGCCACTGCACAACACCGAGACGGGCAATGGAGTGGGTCCTGCCGATCAGTTTCGTCTTTTTTCGATAATAGATATTGATCCACTCCAGAAGTACGGCATGACCGCGGGACTTGTAGTCTTGGGGCCAGTAGTCATCAAGAAGATTGCGCACATGAAAATCATTCGAGATCTGAAAGGTAAGCACAGGGTCATACAGTTCACGGTTTTTGACTTTGAGAATATACTGTTCCGGGGACAGTTCATCTGAGTGTTTATGATAGGACGGCATTCTTCCTCCTATCAGTATTCCCTTCATGTTGAGGTTTTCGGCAAGTTCCTTGCGGGTATCATACAGCCGGCGGCCGAGCCTCATCCCCTGGTATGCCGGATCCACAAACACTTCGATGCCGTAAAGGTAGTCTCCCTCAGGATCGTGTGATTTAAATGTTCCTCCACGGATGATCTGGTCGTATGTATGCTGATCACCAAAGAGACTGAAATCGATGATCAGTGTCAGTGCGACAGCAACGGGCTTTCCATTGTCCTCAATGCATATCTGTCCTTCGGGGAAAAGTTGAATAAGTTTAACTATTTGTTCGTGGGTCCAGGGCATAGCCACCCCTTTGTAAACCCGAGAACTGATTTCATTAAGTGTGTCGTAATCTTCAATTCTCAGATTTCTCGTTGATAATTTGTGTTGAATTTCCTCTTTCATTGTTTTATCCTCAAAAAATAACCTTTACCGATATGACGGTTTTCTTTACTTTCCTGATATCGCAACACTGTTGACTGACAGGAAACTGCTTCTTAAGACAGTTTTAATGTTATCAGAAGACGTGCTGTTCCGGCAATGTGTTTTGGAGTCTTTCAACAGCCCGTAATCATATATTCTTACCCAAAACTACTCCACCAACTACCTCTCCAAAAAGGCAAGAACGATATATCAAGGTTGGGATCTTTTCGGATTGATGCATCAGCCATGCAGTACGGTCTGAAAATTGTTACGATCGAAAGGCACTATCTGCAAATTCTGCTTATTCTTGTTGAAATTCCTTCATAATATGTAGCCAGTAGAAAAGTTGGGCTCGTAACCAAAGAAAGCCTCAGTCCAGACCTTAAGCCATACATAGTTAAAGAGGTTGAGTATGTCTTATCGTGAATACCTGCAGCATATTCTTGATCGGGACATAGTTTTTAAACGGGATTCCCAAACTGAAAGACCAGATAGATGAAATGCATACATCTGATTATTCCAAATACAGATTTATATTTACCCTATACTCCCCCAATTTCCGTCCATATATGTTATATTGTTACAAGTTCATAGTTTGTTTATATTTTTTACCAATTAACTATTAACGAATAACTTGTAAAGAGTTATCTCTGGGGACATGGTGTGATATCAAAAACTGTCAGTAAAACTTTTATTCATAATGATCGGCATAAAACCTTTATTTTTCAAATAGTTGCTTATTCCTATAATTTTTTCCATCTGCAAATCAAAATTCAAATCTATAACCAATGAGTCATCTACCTGTTCATAATGTTTAACTCCTTCGGGACTACCCCCAGCTATAGTGCCGGTATAAGTTAGAGTTTTCCAGTAAAATCTTTTATCTCTTTTTCAGCAAATTCCTTCGGCGTCAGAAAATCCAGA
>CP070632.1:2715953-2735928 GCA_020356065.1 Nitrospiraceae bacterium | reverse complement strand
CATCCTCCCAAACGTAACTATAACGATGAGGTGAATATGCCATTTTGACAGATATATTTTATAATTATTGCGTATGGCGAATCTGGTTAATAACTGGCAAGCAATGGGCATCTGTTAATATTATGCTGACACATCGTTGCACCAATGGCAACTCCGTAATATCTGTATTATAATTCCAAATGCGAATAGGTATTCCAAAAGAAATAAAAGAACATGAATATCGGGTCAGTTTAACTCCCGCTGGAGTGGAAGAACTTTTACGAAGCGGACATCAAGTCTTTATTGAGCACGCGGCCGGAATGGGGAGCGGGTTTTCTGATGATGAGTATAGAGCGGCAGGAGCTGAAATAACTGACAAAAAGTTTCTGTTTGAAAATGCAGAGCTTATCGTTAAAGTAAAGGAGCCTCTTCCTCAGGAATATGATTTTTTTCATGAAGGCCAGGCTCTTTTTACCTATCTCCACTTAGCCCCAAATCAGGACCTTATTCACATGCTTCTGAAAAAGAAGATTGCCGGTTTTGCCTATGAAACACTTGAAATAAACAATGAATTGCCACTGCTCAAACCCATGAGTGAGATCGCAGGGAAGATGGCCCCGGTCATGGCAGCGTATTACCTGCAGAAAAAACATGGGGGAGCCGGCATTCTGATTACCGGGTCTTCCGGAGTAAAACCTGCAGCTGTTCTCATACTCGGTGCCGGTACAGTGGGCATGGGTGCGCTGGAAGTATCCTATGGAATGGGTGCTATTGTCACGGTGATGAACAGGGGAGAGGAGAAGCTGAAATTAATTGATACGATGTATGAAGGAAGGGTGCGGACTGTCAGATCCATTCAGGACAGTATTGCATCAGAAATCGGGAAATGCGATATCCTGATAGGTGCCGTACTGGTGACAGGGGCTAGGGCACCGCGACTCGTTTCAAGGGACATGGTGGCCGGAATGAAAAAGGGATCGGTGATTGTCGATGTCTCTGTTGACCAGGGAGGCTGCATAGAAACGACAAAGCCCACAACCCATACGAATCCTGTATATACCGTTGACGGTATTGTTCATTACACAGTTGCCAATATGCCGGGTGCATATCCCCGCACATCAACGCTTGCACTTACCAGCAGTACGCTTGAATATATTCAGATGATCGCGAATAACGGGATAGAAAAATCGGCAGCCGGTGATGGTCCTCTCAGGAGTGCCCTTAATACCTACAAAGGTGAAATTACGCATAAGGCTGTTGCCGGGGAATTGAAGTAACTATTTACAGGGAGTTTGTATTTCGCTCAAAATCATTACCGTGGTTCAACAGTAGTTCAACTATGGTTCGACAATAGCTCAACATTGTTTAAAGACTGTTACTGAAACCCTTAATCATTTTTAACAACCGTTAAACAACTGTTGAACAATTATTAAAATGTTCTCAATAAAAAAAACTGTATTTGTATCTTTTGTGTATGTCTTTACATTGATGGCCGGGCAGAGCCATGCCGGGAATTTCGGTGTGGGTGTGCATGGAGGATATGGTATTATCACGTATGAGGAAGAGGCCTCTGCATTAGGTATTGACGCAGAATCAGAATCAACGATGAACACGGTACTGTTCGGTATTTCAGGAGAATATTCCTTCAGAAAACTGAAGAATTTTTTTACCGCGATCGTAACTGACTGGACTGTGGGAACGGAGGACAGGGAGACATGGACGTTTAATGACGTTCAGGCCCGGTCGGGTGATATAGATATGTCAGGTCAGTTTTATGATCTGAGGTTTGGATATAAAAATAGTCATGAAAGGATATATTACCGGATGCATATCTCGGGCGGCTGGGACGGTCTGACATTTAAAAGGAAAGTTCTTGTCTGGAGGGGTATTCCCATTTCAGGCAATTCAACAGAAGAGATCAGCCTGTGGCGGGTCGGGGCAGGAACAGGGATGGGGTATAAACTGGGAAACTGGGCTTTGGATGGAAGGATTGCATACTCATATCACATAAAGGGCAGGGTGGATAACAGTGCCCTTTCTGATGTGACCTTTAAAACCAGCGGGACCTGTCTTGACGGCGGAGTCGGTGCTGCAGCACAGATTGCGGACAGTACCGGATTCTATTTCGGGATCAGTTATTCATTATTTAGACTTGATGAAAGTGACATTGAGAACAGCAGAGGAAGGCCCGTGATCTATCCTGCGAGCAGGACACAGATTGTTGTCGGGGTTTTCAATCTAACACATTGGTTTTAAGCGCGTATTTCTCGAACAGCTTCAGCCCTTCCATATGCGTACGTGTAAAGTCATAAGAAATATCCTGCCAGTATCTGACCAGTTCCTCTTCCTGTATCCATTTATTATGAGGTGCGTCTTTCGCAATTGATGAGAGTTGCTGAGATGTGAACTGTTTGGCATTAAGCAGTTCAACAGACAGGTCTCTGATGAGATGATCTTTTTCATCAATAGCCTGTTTTCTGATGACCCACAACGCATACACAAACGGCAGACCGGTGTGTTTATACCACAACTCTCCGAGGTCGTAGATATTCAGTCCGGGGATGCTTCCTGACATGCCGTTACGATACTTGTTTCCTTCAGACATGGCTGTATCACCGATATGCAGGGCAGCAGCATATGTTGAAAGGAGATCATGTACATTTTTTATGCTGGACGGTTCAAATGTGCATTCCAGTGACATAAATTCCTTAAGTATTATTTTCAGTAAAGCTGTTGATGTCTCAGACTCTGAGGTAACCGCAACACGTGTTCCGTCAAGCTCTTCAATGGGAAGCTTTGAAAAAAGAAAAATGCTGTTTATCGGTCCTGAAGAACTTATGGACAGATAGGGGAGAATACGGTAGTGGCTTTTGTTCCGCAGGTATTCGATGGAAGAGGACGGGCTGATGTCCAGTTCTCCCTGTCTGAGCATTTTATTGAGTTCAGAAGGCACACCCTTGACAAACCGGTACTTTTCCCTGTTTCCATTTCTCTCAAGATAATGGAAAATGGGAAACAGATTGGCATACGGAATTTTGCCTATATTAAGTTTGCCGTTCTTCACAAGATTATCCTTTAATGACCCCTAACGGTCTGAGTTTTGCCACTTTCCTGGAAAGACCCGCGTGGTGAACTACATCAACGACATGGGAGACATCTTTATATGCTTCAGGCATTTCTTCGGCAAGCGTGCTCCTGCCCGTGGCACGTACTATTATACCCATATCTTCCATTTCTCTCCAGATGGCTCTGCCTTTTGCTTTTTTAATTGCCTGATGCCTTGACATGGCCCTGCCGGCGCCGTGACACGTGGATCCGAAAGATTCATTCATTCCCTGATCGGTTCCAACAAGAACATATGATGCCCTGCCCATATCACCCGGTATTATAACAGGCTGTCCCGTGTTTCTGTAGGCTTCAGGCAGTTCCTTGTGTCCCGGAGCAAATGCCCTTGTTGCGCCTTTACGATGAACCACGAGTCTTCTTCTTTTGCCATCAATAACATGTTCTTCAACTTTGGCAATGTTATGCGCAACATCATACACAAGAGACATCCCGGCATCAGAAGGGCCGATATTAAATGTTTTCATGAATGATTCCTGCACCCAGTGCATTATCAACTGTCTGTTTGCCCATGCATAATTGGCAGCGGCTTTCATGGATGCAAGATAATCTCCGGCTTCAGGACTGTCAACAGGCGCGCAGGCAAGTTCCCTGTCAGGCAGGTTAAAATGGTATTTTCTTGCTGCCCGCTGCATGACTTCAAGAAAGTCTGTGCAGACCTGATGCCCGAAACCGCGTGACCCTGTGTGGATCATGACGGTTATCTGGTCCTTAAACAGCCCCAGGCTGCTGGCTGCAGGTTCATCAAATATTTCATCAACATACTGGATCTCGGTAAAATGATTGCCTGATCCCAAGGTACCCAGCTGGGCCTTTCCCCTCTCATAGGCCTTGTCGCTGATCAGCTCCGGCTCTGCGCCGTCAATGCATCCGTTTGACTCTGTGTGCTTCAGGTCTTCAGAAGTTCCAAACCCCTGTTCAACTACCCATCTTGCCCCTTTACGCAGTACTGTTTTATGTTCTTTGGCACTAAGACGTAACTTGCCTTTTGATCCGACGCCGGTAGGGATGGTGTTGTAGAAATCATCAATCAGTTCTTTCATTTTTGTTTTAAGGTCTTTTTTTTCAAAATGTGTTCGAACAAGCCTGACACCACAATTGATGTCATACCCGACTCCTCCGGGAGAGATAATCCCGTTTTTCAGATCAAAGGCAGCAACCCCGCCTATGGTAAAACCGTAACCGGTGTGGATATCGGGCATTGCCATGGAAGATCCAACGATGCCGGGCAGGGTCGCAACGTTTGCCACCTGATTGACCGATTTTGGATCCAGGTCCTGTTCAAGATTTCTGTCAATGAAGATGATCCCGTTGGTCCTCATCCCTTCTTTAAAGCCTTTGGGGACCTCGACCCTGTAATCGTCTATGCGTCTTAACCCATTAATTGTCATGATGCCTCAATTCAGCTGTTACGCTCATTGTATCAGATAAATAAGGGGATGGGAAATTTGTATTAAAACAGGTGGCAGGTAAGTGGCAAGAGACAAGAGTTAAGAACGGAAAGTACTGAGTGATGAGTACCGAGGACTAGGATTGAGCGCTCAGCAATGAGAAAAACCAGGAGTCTGGAGTCAAGGGTAAAAAGCAATGGAGTGAGAGGTGAGCTGTGAAGGGTGAGAGGATATAAGCTGGCTATAACCATCATTTTTAATCATTAATATAATAGTTAATTCTTAACCGGGAGACCAACTTTCAACGCTTTTGTAGTTCAGGACAGGTTTACAATTACATTATCAAACGAGCATAAGCTCTTGACTCTTGGCTTTTCCCTCAATCCTCAGCACTCATTGCTTTTTTTACTCTTAGCTTTCAGCTCTCAGCTCTTAACTTAGTCCTCATAACTCAGTACTTTATGTTTTATACTCTTAGCTTTCTACTCAGTCCTCATCACTCCGTGCTCTTTGCCTGCCCTCTAACCCCGGATCCCGTACCAGCCTTCTCTTATCACAACCGTTAAATTTAATTTTTTAATGCTGACGTCGAGAGATCCATTATGCTATTATATTTTTAATAAACACGAGGAGTTAACTATGAAATATAGAATATTAATAGAGCAGGATGAGGATGGTTATTTTGTAGCTGAATGCCCTTCATTACCGGGTTGTGTTTCTCAGGGCAAGACCCGAGCTGAAGCAATTGACAATATCCAGGATGCCATTAAAGGTTACATACAGAGTTTAAAAAAGCATGATGAACCTGTCCCTCCTGCCATTGACGAAGAAATTATTGAGGTCGCTGTTTGAGTAAATTGCCAGTAATTTCTGGTAAACAGGCATGTAAGGCATTTGAGAAAATAGGCTTTTTAATAGACCACCAGACGGGAAGCCACATTATCCTTAGAAATCAGAATCCACCATTCAGAAGATTAACTGTTCCGAATCATAAAGAGTTGGCGAAAGGAACATTGCGGGCAATCATACGACAAGCCGGACTTACAGTCGATGAATTTATCCAGCTGATGTAATATCTCTTCAGCACTTTCTGTATTTTTTTCTTAACTCTCAGCTTTTAGACTCACTCCTCATCACTCAGCACTTAGTCCTCAGTACTTCTATGACTATTAGCCCTTAGCTCTAGACTCTTAACTCTCAGCTCTTAGCTTTTCCCTCATTGCTCAGTCCTCAGCACTATCTGTTCTTAACTCCTTCCCCATCACTCATTGCTTTATGCTCGTATAAATGTCCGGAGCTGATCCTTCATCTTTACTTCATCCTCCTGAACCTGTGAGCTTTTTGCTGAATCAGACATTTTTTTGCGAGCCTTCCATACCATCATTTATGCTATAATCTGAAAATGAAAAAACCGGATACGGATGTAAAGAAAATTACAGACTTTTTTAGAAGCAGGAAAGAGGTTTCTGCATTATATCTCTTCGGCAGCAGTGTCAAAGGAAACAGAACTGATGACAGCGATATTGACATTGCGGTCCTCATTGATGACCGCCGCTTGAAAAGCCGGAACTATGATAATCTAAAAAAGGAGTACTACAGGGCATCTCCAACGTTTTCCTTACGCCCTGTCGATATTGTCATTCTCAATACTGCCTCACCATACCTCAAACACCGTATTCTTAAAACCGGGGAAATACTCTTTGACAGGAACAGGAAGCTGAGAGTTAACTTCACCACAAAGGCCATCATTGAATATATCGATTTCAGGCCGATAGAGGAGATCTTCAATAAGGCTGTCGCAAACCGTTTCAGGAGATCGTCTGTTGGTAGATAAATCTCTTATCAGCAGGAAACTCGAAAGAGTAGAGGCGTATGTTAATCAGATCCGTGAGAAAAAAGATCCCGGGATTAAGTCGTTCATGGCAGACAGGGATTTACAGAGCATTATTCTTTTTAATCTTATACAGGCCATTCAGACATGTATTGATATCGGCGCTCATATTATAAGTGATTCCGGATGGAGGACGCCATCGACACAGGCGGAGATATATGAAATACTGTCTGAGCAAAAAGTTATTTCAAAGCCTCGCGCCAGAAAAATGATCCAGATGTGCGGATTCAGAAACAGGATAGTTCATGAGTATGAAAAGACGGACATGAAAATCGTTCATGCCGTCTGGAAAAAGAATGTCCCGGACATTGATAAGTTTTGCAAGTCCGTCGTTGTTACATTTACCTTGTAACGAGGAAACCGCTCATACTACTTTCTTCACATCTTGTGCTTGCTCATTGTTTTTTTTACTCTTTTCTCTTACTCTTAGCTCTCAGCTTTTAGACTCACTCCTCATCACTCATTGCTCAGCACTAAGTCCTTAGTACTTCTATGACTATTAGCCCTAAGCTCTAGACTCTTAGCTATTCCCTCATTGCTCATCGCTTCCTGTTTTACATCCTTTTTAGACGGACGACCTCTAACGCGCGACGGTAATCTTGACACTTTCAAGCCGTTACCCCTATGCCGTACGTTTGACAGTATGTGCAGAAGGATGGTATGATTTATTCATACCATATAAGGAGGGCTCATACATGGGTACTGCAGTTAAGAAAACAATCTCTCTGCCGCCTGAACTTGCACGAGAAGCTGAGCAGATCGCAAAAGAAGAAGGAAAACCTCTCAGCGCAGTTATACAGGACGCTCTGAGAATCGTCCGGAAAAGCAGGCTTAATAAAGAGTTGAGGGAGCTTCAGGGTCATTGGTCTGAAAAGGCCATAGCACGAGGCGTTCTTACCGAGAAGGATCTTAAGAAATACCTGAAGAAATGAGGGTCGTATTTGACTCCAATATATTTATTTCAGCACTGGTAATTCCCGGCAGCAAGGCAGAAAAGGCAATTAAGAGGATTATAGAAGGTACTGACAGCCTCATTCTCTCAAAAGTGATCATTGATGAGGTTCTGACAGTCCTTGCGAAGAAATTCGGCAGTGACAGGGAACACATCAGTCGTACTGCAATTTACATCGCTGACCTTGGAGAGATTATTAATCCATCAAAGAAACTTAAAATTGTTAAAGATGATCCTGACAACAGGATTCTTGAGTGTGCGATGTCAGGCAAAGCTGAGCTAATAGTGACCGGTGATAAGGAACTTCTGTCTCTTGGAAAATTTCAGAACATAAAGATCGTCAGTTTGAGAGACTACCTTATCAGTTGATACTGCACCATGCATTTTTCCACCTAATAACTGGCCTTTAATTGGTACCCCCTCTATTTCTTTATATTATCTTCTGAACCTCTATTACTTGCTCTATACTGAGGACTCTTTGTAATTGGCCAGTGGCAATCATGCTGTTGACTGTTGACTCTCAGCTCATTGCTTTTCCCTCATTACTCAGCACTTTCTGCTCTTTGCTCTAGACTCTCAGCTTTGGCTTAATCCTCTATCATCATTGCTCTTAGCCCTTAGCTCTAGACTCTTAACTCTCAGCTAATTCCCCATCACTCAGCACTTAGTCCTCAGTACTCAGTACTTCTATGACTATTAGCCCTAAGCTCTAGACTCTTAGCTCATTGACTCAGTCCTCAGCACTCATTGCTCTTTACTCTTAGCCCTTAGCTCTTAACTCTTGACTCTCGGCTATCAACTCCTTCCTCATTGCTCATAACTTGATATAGTGCGTCATATGTGATACACTTCATGAAGGAGGTGATGAAGCATGCCGACAACAAAGCAAAGAATCAATGTCATCCTTGAAGATCCTCTCTATGAAACAGTAGAGCATCTGGCCCAGCGTGATGGGATGTCATTGTCCATGAAAGTTCGTGATCTCGTAAAGGAAGCACTGGAAATAAGGGAAGATATTGCGCTGACTTCTTTCGCTGAGAAAAGGGAGAAGACATTCCGCAAATCAAAGTCCTTAAAACATGACGAGGTCTGGTAATTGTGCCATTTGAACTCAGGTATCATCCCGATGTCAGAAATATTGATATACCTCCCCTGAACAAGAGGATGAGAGAGCGTGTTAAGAAAGCAATTGAGACACGCCTTATGACCGAGCCGCATCGCTATGGTGAACCGTTAAGAAAAACCCTTAAGGGCTACTGGAAATTACGGGTGGGAGATTACAGGATAGTTTTTAAGGTTGTTAAAGATGAAGTACAGATTCTCGGTATTATCCACAGAAAAAAGGTTTACGATCACATTATCAAACGAACATAATCTCTTGACCCATTGCTTTTAGCTTTTTACTCAGTCCTCAGTACTTCATTGACCCTTAGCTCTAGACTCTTAACTCTTGGCTCTCAGCTAATTCCTCAATATATATGTGTATATGTCAAGAAAAAAATCAACAGAAAAAACTAAAAATGAACTAAGGATGATGATTATCAAACTTATTTTAAGTTATCATTTGTGCTTTTCAATGACAAGATAGTTCATATGACCACTTTGATTTTTCTTTGCACATAGTTCTCTTTAATCATGATTGTGCAACAACAGATGTTTCCGTTATTCGGGCGGGAAGCGAAACTTATTGAATTATCAAGGCCTTGGAGTACTACCTTGATAATTGCTTCATGTGCTGATCATACAGGTTATGTATCATTCGATTGTCTATATTTCTTATTTTAGCCAATCTCTCAATTTGCTCAACCTGCCAATCGGTTAACTCCGAAAATTCCAGACCTATCAGGATGGAATAGCCTTGCTGGGGGGGATCTCTTCTCATCCAGCAGATGTGGGTATTAAGAAAAATACGTTCTCCATGCGGGACATCTATCTCAAGCTCGATCCAGGAATCTCTCTGCTCGATTATATCGAACCGGTTGTATTTATCCTCCAGCCGGATACAGGCCCCTTTTGTTGAAAGGTTTTTTATGTAACCTGTAAAAGACCTGTCCAGAAGATTCGGAGCGAAGAGCGTCAATTCCAGGGGATATGACAGTATTAACCGTGTATGCCCTCTGTTTTCTGATACCTCGGGATTCATATGTAATACATTCGACTTATTTATGTAAAAACTTAATATTGATTTACGAGTCGCTTTTATACCAGTAATCTTATGAGTCGGTCAAAGCGACTCTCACGAAGTCGGAGCGACCCTTAGCAATCGGAATCGACTCGTACCGAGAGACCCGCACCGGGACTCGTATCGAGAATCTGAGCCTGCCATATTTTGGATTCCCGATCAACAGACTTTGGGAACGACAGAATTGTATAAATTTATTAATGAGATAGCATACTACCCGGCGTTATTCACACAACCATGGAGGCAGGCAGGGCTCGGGAATGACCATATCTGGAAGGACGCAACCTGCTGATGGGCAGTTCAATGCTGTTTCTGCCCGGATACCGGAAGTTGAATTTTCACTCTTGTGAATTCGCCTTCAAGGCTGTCTATTAACAGTTTGCCACCATGGTTTTTTATTATGCTGTTGCTGATACTTAATCCTAATCCTGTGCCAATATCAGGAGGTTTGGTAGAGTAAAAAGGATTAATGATTTTATCAGACAAGTGAGCAGGGATCCCGGTCCCTTTATCAAGGAATGAAATCTCAGCATATGGCCTGTTATGAATCATTACCGTATTGCTCTCAATCTGAAGTACTTTATTATCATCTATGCCTGAGTATTTCTGGTTTAAGGCATACCGTGCATTATTGATAATATTTAAAAAGACCTGTTCGATTTCTAACGGCTGTACATATACAGGCGGTACATCCCGGGCCGTGTGAACATGAAGCGTAATCCCGTCATTTCTTAACTGTTTCTCAGTGAGATCAAGTGAGTCAGATATTATTGATTCAACAGATACATCTTTTTTTTCTCCGGTACCGGTGCTGGCAAACGCAAGGAGAGATTTCACAATAGTTGCAATTCGATCCCCCTCTTTAATAATACGGTGGGCAATATCTTTTAAATCATCATCCTGTCCGCTTTTCTTCTCTATGATAGAGGCATAATTGATAATTCCATTAATGGGATTGTTAATTTCATGTGCTACCCCGGCAGCAATTTCTCCTAATGCGGCCAGCTGACCTGCCCGTAATGTCTCGGACTCTTTCTGTTTACGCTCGGTAATATCCTCGACTATCTCCAGAAAACGTATGATATTTCCCTTGTCGTTTAACTCAGGGATCGTTGTCACTTTGATCATGGAATCGCCTAATGGTCTTTCGATCACAGTGGGTTTCTTGCTTTTAAAACATTCATCTTTTTTGCAGAAACTGCAGATTTTTTCAAGATCATTTTTTGAAGAATCATGAGCATGCTCACCAAGTGTTTCGTAGCACGGTCTGTCTTTCAGGTCACTTTCAGATAACCCGGTCATATCGTAAATAAACTTATTTGCACTTATGAACCTGAAGTCAGAATCAAGATACACAACTCCGATGGGGAGAATTTCGAGAATTTTTTCCAGTTCATGGAGCTTGGATGTATTAAATTTTTGAGAGAGAGTATTTTGATACTGGAGTTCTGCTAACTCTTCAGTACGTTGATTCTTTATCCTGTCTTTATCTTTCATGGTCATTGTTAAAAAGGGGACAGTCAGTACCGCAAGATGATGAGTTAACTAATTCTTTAATGAGAGAATTTATAGATTAACATAATTTTCTTCTTAAGAAAAGTTCACTTTACATTATCTGTACACCCGTCTATATCACATACTTTTCGAAATGAGGGATAATGTATGGTTTTACATAAGGTATCATTCAACAGGTCCTTTGGTTCAGGAGTCTCTTTTTTGTCTTGCCAATGAATTATAATATTTTATGTCACAGAAAAAATCCGGAATCAGTCATCTGGAAATCCTGACATACCTTAATAAATCCAACTGCAGAGAGTGCGGGGTTCCTACCTGCCTGGCTTTTGCGACGGCCCTGATTAATGGTGAGAAGACATTTTCTGACTGTCCTCACCTGGGTCAGGAAGCGGCTGACGCGCTTGATAAAAAGATAGTAAAAAGGGGCTGGTACGAAAAACTGATTGAATTGCTTGATCCGCTTAAAGAGGAAGTATCAACAATAGATTTTGGTAAGGTTGCGCGCGGAATAGGCGCAGAGCATAAAAATAACAGACTGCGTATCAAATGTCTTGGCAAGGATTTCCTTGTCGATAAAAAGGGTAACATTGAATCCATGATCCATGTAAACGCATGGGTAGCAGTTCCTCTGCTTAAATACATAATTATGGGGGGCAATGAGGCACTTTCCGGTCACTGGGTGTCCTTTGAAGAGTTAAAAAGGGCTTCATCAGTAGCGCAGTATTTTGAGAGGAGATGTGAGGAGCCAATGAGACAGCTTGCCGACTCTCACACAGATATATTTTTTGATCTCATGAATATCTTCGGAGCTAAACACGCAGACGGGTTTTCTGCTGATTATTCCCGGGTTATTTACCCGCTACCGAAAGTGCCTTTTCTTATTCTTTACTGGATGCCGGCTGATCAGTTCGCATCAAAACTGAGAGTGCTGATGGACAGCACTGCTGACACATATCTCGATATTGAATTTATTATTGGCCTGGGAAGAGGGATGGTAGAAATGTTAAAGAAAATACTTTCAAAACACGATGAACTCATGCCGAAACTTCTGGCGCTTTAGAAGTAAGAAGTAAGAAGTGAGAAGTCAAAAGTAAGAAGTTATGATTTATTTCCCTTAACCAGTAACTCTGAACCTCATATTTCATACTTCATATTTCAAACTTTATATTTCTTACTTCTCACTTCTTACCTCTTACTTTTGCCGTTTATATATCAAATATCACCGTAGCTTCCCACCCTGTGCTGGTTTTGCATACTGTCAGGTCGTGATAGGTGGCTGCCTTTATGAGCAGTCTGCTTTCGTATTCAGATGGATCAAACGTTGTGCCTGAAATCTTTGCTTTTAACTTTTTATCAGCTATGCTGACTGCAAAACTCCTGCCGACATAATTATCTGAATCAAATAAAAAAACCAGTTCATTGAGCCAAAGGACAAGGAGGTCTTCACTGCTGTCAGCAACCACATGCACTTCCCTGGTTTCTGTTTCCGGTAGTGCTGATACATCAGTAATCAGCTCAGATAAGCCCGTAGCTGCGTTTTCAAATAACTCCTCAAGGGTCTGTCCCCATACCTTCAATCCAACATCCCCTGACATATCTATCTGTTTGTACTGTTTTATCATTCAGAATATATGTGACGGGGACTGGAGATAGTGAATCCGTACATAATGTTTATAATATGCTTAACGCCTCGGCTGCCATGTCCCCAACAGTCTTTTCATGAATCTCTCCATCATGATACACAGGGATCAGGTTATCGTCTTTGATTAAACCTTCTATATCTGTTTTATAACGGGAAGCTCCAAGTGCGCCAAGCGCCCGGGCAGCATATCCCCGTTGAATGGCTTCTGAAGAGTTGAGAAATGGACGTAATAACGGAACCGCATATGCTGCTGTCTCTTCATTTACTCTGCCCATGCTGCCGGCTGCCCACAATACACCGGTTGCGAGCATCAACTCCTCATAAAAAGATATGAGTACCAGTGCAATGTCCGAGCATATCACCGGATTGTTCCTTACTATTTCGCCAAGCATTTCAGGAACACTCCATCCAATTCCCCCTGACTCGTCCCTGATCATCCATAACAGGCGTCCCACAATGTTCCTGACAAACTCTGTATCCTGTTTTGCCATGCTGCCGGTGAATAAGCCGACCGCTTCCATGGCCCGCCATGCCACAGTGCTCTTCTTGTCATATGTGAGTGAGATCAGGGAGTTAACGATCTTGTAGGGGGATGCAGGCAATGAGGAGATTCCCTGAAAGTCCCGATTCTCCAGCAGCGCTGTTATTTTCTTCTTTAATGGCGGCACGATTCAGTTGTTTGCTACATGGATTATGACTTCAATGTCGGGCATTCTTTCATGAAAGGCCACCTGTATACACTCGGTTTCACAGGTGGCGCACTCTCCGTGGCAGAGAAGATGAACTTTATTGCCTTCTATTTTTATTAACGTGGCAGAACTGTTATGTGCATCCAAGAGCCAGTTTAAGTTATCAAGGACTTCCCTGACACGGGCTTCAGTGTTTTGGATCATGTAATGTTGATGCTGTTAAAAGGTTGAATGATATTCTTTTACCTTTTTGGCAAAATCCCGGGCAAACTCATAACACTTGTCCTCGTCTTCCACTGAAGGCTTGAAATTAACCTGAATACCGGGCTCAACCGTTTCAAGTTTCATTTTCTTAAACTCTTCATAAGCTTCCTTGACAGCACCTCCGCCCCATCCATAACTGCCGAATGCCCCGATTATCCTGTTCTTGGGCCGTAATCCTCTCAGATGAGTCAGGAATTCTGCAACTGACGGGTACAGTATATTGTTCAGGGTAGGGCTTCCGATAAGGCTTCCCCTTGATTTCCAGAACCGGGTGATGGCAGCGCTCATCGGGGTTGCCCTGAGTTTGACGACATTGCACTCAACTCCCTCATCCCGTATGCCCTGCATGAGGGGAAGGGTCATCAGCTCAGTGCTGTGCCACATGGTGTCATAAATGATAGATACGGAGAGGTCTGCCTTTCCATTTGCCAGGTCCATATATGTCTGAAGAATCTTATCAACCTCTTTTCTCCATATCACTCCATGATCAGGGGCAATCATGTCAATCTCAAGCCCGAGATTCTGTACTTCCTCTATTTTACGCTTAATCAAAGGACCAAACGGCATCAGGATATTTGCGTAATACTCAACAACCGCATGATCAAGCTCTGAGTGAGACGCACATTCCACAAATTCATCATCAAACCTGGAAGATGTGGCTAAATGCTGGCCAAAGGCATCCTGGGAGATAAGCAGTTTTGCTTCTTTAATATATGTCATCATCGAATCAGGCCAGTGAAGCATCGGTGTCTCCAGGAACGTAAGTGTATATTTTCCTGTTTTTAACGTATCACCGGTTTTGACTATCTTAACGTTCCAGTCTGAAGTGTCGAAATGTCGATCAATTCCTGCTTTGCCCTTTTTAGTAATGTAGATGGTTGCATCAGGAGCAAGATTCATTATCCTGGCTATCCCGCTTGCATGGTCAGGTTCGATATGGTTGATGACGAGATTTCTGATTTCTGAAGGATCACAGATACTTTTGATATTCTCTGTTGTCACTCTTTTAAAATCATACTTTACGGTGTCCACAAGAGTAATCTCTTCATCCTTGATGAGGTAGTTGTTGTATGTTGTACCATTGGGTGTTACATATCCATGAAAATCCCGGACAGCCCAGTCAATTGCCCCCACCCAGTAAATGTCCGGTTTTATTTCTACAGTTTTCACATTCACCTCCAAGTAGAATTTATCTGAGATACTAATTGTACGAGTATATCACTGAAGACATTGTATCACAATATTATTATCGATAATATGTAATTATTATCAAAATAGAATCATTCCATATTAACATGAGGTTTATCATATGTCAAGGGGTTTCTATTAAAAAAAATTTTATATTACAATGATAACATGGAAAACAGAAGGGTCAGGGTCATCATTACTGGGCGGGTTCAGGGGGTCTTTTTCAGGGCCAGCACCAGGGAGATGGCAGTGAATAAAGGCCTGAAAGGATGGGTAAGAAACCTGCCGGACGGCAATGTTGAAGCCCTGTTCGAGGGGCCTGGAGAGATGCTTGAGGAAGCGGTTTCATGGTGCAGGCATGGACCACGGGGGGCCTCTGTTGCTGATATTCAGGAAACCTGGGGTAAGTACTCGGGAAAATTTGACCGGTTTGAGATCAGATATTAAAGGCAGTTGTCCTAAGCATTCGATAAACATCATTTTTCACACAACCACGGAGGTAAGTTTTATAAAAGTTTTGAATACGGTGCAATGTTTGGGAGTATGATCAATCTTAGTAATTCATCAGCGCTCAAAGTGTATGCTAACGTTTTACTGTGAAAGCCGCTCCCAAAACTTTTTTAAAACTTACCTCCGTGGTACGAGAATTTGTGACTGATCCGGGTTAATCATATTCCGTAATGCTTTAGAAAATGGGGAAATTCCTGATCTATCGTTATTGACAATATGCCATTTTGAAATGGATAATATCGGATGTTTCAAACAGCGGCATATAACTGCACTTATAATCAGGGAATTGATAAAAAAACGGCTTATTCTTTAATCAGCAGGAAAGATGCTGAACTATTTGATCTGTTTGCACTTGCCAACAGAGTACGGATTAAATGCAGAGGAAATAAAGTTGATTTATGCTCTATTGTCAATGCAAAATCAGGTGCTTGCCCTGAAGACTGTTCTTTTTGTGCCCAGTCCGCTCACAATGACTCCGGCTCTAAAATTTATCCTCTAATAGACAGGGAAAGCATTCTTGAGGCTGCGAGAGAAGCACAGGAGCGGGGAGTAAGAAGGTTTTGCGTAGTAACAAGCGGCAAGAGTCCGACGGATAACGAGCTGGATGAAATCTGCGGACATATTTATGCATTAAAGAAAACAGGCATGTCTCCCTGTGCTACGCTCGGTATGCTTGATCCTGAACAGTTAAAGAGATTAAAGCGTGCGGGGCTTCACAGGTATCACCATAATCTTGAAACTTCCGAAGCATTCTTCAGTGAAATCTGTACAACGCATACGTACGATGACAAGATCAGGACGATACGTGCGGCAAAATCAGCCGGTTTATCAATATGCAGCGGAGGGATATTTGGTCTCGGAGAATCATGGGAAGACCGGATAGAGATGGCATTTGCATTGAAAGAAGCTGGGGTGGATTCCGTGCCCGTGAATTTCCTTACCCCTGTTGACGGCACCCCTATGGGCAGCAGGGAGCTGATGGAACCTCTTGAGGCTTTAAAAGTAATTGCCATATACAGATTAATCCTGCCGGACACGGAAATAAGAGTATGCGGCGGCAGGCCGGCTACGCTGAGATCTTTACATGCGTTGATATTTACTGCAGGGGCGGATGGCATGTTACTCGGCAACTATCTGACGACAGCGGGCAGAAGTCCTGATGATGATGTGCAGATGATCAATGACCTGGGACTTGTGATCTGATGGTACGAAAAAAATACTACAGTTTAAGAATGAGGGCAGCCAGAAACCGGGAGCATATTTCCGGAGCAGAAGGTATTTATGACATGGATGAGATCAGCAGTCTTGTTAAGGAATATACCCAGAGAGCACTTATGCACGATAAAGGCAGGGCTGATGAAATACGGCTGACCCTCGAAGAGTTAAAGGGAGCTCCCAAAAAGATTTCTTCACTGCCCTTATGCACCATTAATACAAGAAATGCAGATGCAGCCAAAAGGGCTGCGCTAAAGGTGCTTTCATCAGTTGGCATTACAGCAAGAGCGATTGAAGAAGCATTTAAATCACTCAATCTGGGATTAACCATGCGTGGGGCCATGTTGATGGACATTGAAGGGGTACGCCTTGAGCCTGACCTCCTGCGTGGGGTGCGGGTATCCAGAATGGGTATAACCAAGACAGCATCTGCAGACCTGTCAAGGAAACTGGGCAGACTGGGACTGAATAATGATACGGTTAAGGAGGCCCTTGTCCTTGCCAGCAAGGTGCACCGGTACAGGATGGTCCTTGGAGAACTCTGTATCTCTGATGATCCCAATTATACGACCGGCTATATCGCCACCCGCACACATGGATATATAAGACTGCCCCGTATAAAAAAACGGGGCATACCGCATGGCGGCAGAGCCTTCTTTATAACCGGAGGAGAGGTAAAGGATCTTATCAGGTATCTTCAGAGGACCCCGGTGCTGATCAATGAAATTAAGCCCTGCTCAGGAAATGTGTCTTTAAAGGAAATCCTTGAACGCAAGTCTCGTCGTTAATCCGGCTGCCGGCAGAAACTCTTTCGCATCATTAAACAGGATACAATCGCTTCTGCAGAAAAAATCTTCCCTTTCCACGTATATCACTGATAAAAAGGGCGATGCTTTTGATTTTGCTCACACATTAAAAGAAACAGACAGACTTGTTGTGGCAGGAGGCGACGGAACCATTAACGAGGTAATAAACGGGCTTCTTTCATCCCCGGATCAGGAGACACGGGATATCCCTGTTTCCATCATCCCTGTTGGCACGGTAAATGTTCTTGCAAAGGAGCTTGGTATCCCTGAAGACATCAACGGAGCTGTGCAGCGGATATTTTCGGGCTCGGTAAAAAAAATATCTCTTGGAAGGATCAACGGTCGTTATTTTTCCCTCATGGCAGGTATCGGTTTTGATGCCGACACAGTGCTTGGAGTCAAACATGATTTCATTAAAAAAATCTCCGGCAGGCTTGCCCATGTCGTATCCGGAGTAAAGGTGTTAACGAGATATCATCCTTCATTAATCAAGATTATTACTCATGAAAAAGAGATGGAGGGATATACTGCCATAATCGGTAATGCACGATGTTACGCCGGGAATCATTATGTAACCCTGCGAGCATCTGTATCCGAGCATCTGCTCGACATTTGTGTCTTCAAGGGCAGGACAAGGCTAGACATGCTTCGCTTTGTTTCTGGTGTGCTGAGACAGAAACATCTTGAGTTTAATGACGTTGAATATGCAAAAACTTCGGAACTTGAAGTCACATCCGAAAACGAGGTCCATGTTCAGATCGACGGCGAGTACTTCGGAACACTACCTGTAAAGATTAACGTGGTTAAAAATGCTGTTAATCTTGTGTGGTAGCCAGGCTCACATATCCATATTGTCAGGAGACCTGAAATGCGATGCGGGTCTCCCGGTACGGGTCGATTCCGACCGCTAAGGGTCGCGAGGACAGGTTCAGGCTGACACATAACTGCGCCTGCATCAGGGACATGGTAAAAAATTAAATTTAACGTGTCTAAATGGAACTGTCAAGATCACACATAATTGCACTGGCCTTTCTGTTTGAAGGGGCGGCACTTTTAATCGCGGCATTACTGGCCAACTATCTTGATATTTCCCTGTTACCTCTCTCTTACCATCCCGTACGAGATGTTGTGATAGGCTTTGCCGGTACGATCCCGCCCTTTGCTTTTTTCCTGTTTTCGGTATCAAAGAGGGCGGACAGGATTCCCGTGCTGGGACCGCTGAAAAAAATAGTGCTCACAGAAGTTGGGGCCATATTCAGAAATAGCGGACTCAATGATCTTGTCGTAATATCGCTGCTTGCAGGAGTGGGAGAAGAGTTATTGTTCCGGGGGGTGATTCAGGTCAGGTTCGGGATTGTCTTTGCCAGCGTGCTCTTTGGGGTTTTACATTTTGTGTCTCCGGCCTATGCAATAGTCACCGCGATCATGGGGTTATATCTTGGCATCATATTTCACATAAGCGGAGGACTGCTTGCGCCTGTGATCATACACTTTTTATATGACCTGGCCGCACTTGTTTATCTTAAGTATTATGTGAAAACAGAGGAGGGAGAGGGGGGGTAGTCTGTGTTTGTGTAGATATAGCCGTTACTTATTATCGTCATACCCGAAGTTTGTAATCGAATATCTCGGAGCGAGTTTGCACGACGAGTCGCTTCGACCAGAGCTTATTGGAAAGACTGGATTCCGGCTTAAGGCCTGACGGAATGACAGACGAACAGAGTTTATATACAGCCCTTTATTAGAACCTTTCTCAAAATAAAAATATGTTAGCTCAATATTAAACCAAGCTTGTCATTCCCGAGGTCTGTTGATCGGGAAAACAGTTTTTTCAAGATGTTCTGGATGTCCGGTTAATTACTTCGGGCATGACGTACAGTGCGGGTACAATTATGAGATAGGTTCTAATAATACCACCAGTAATAATACGGATACGCAGGATAATAGTGACGGTAACGGAAGTACACCGGAGGATAAAAATCGTAATCCGGATAATAATAACGGTACCTGTATTTTGTTTCCTCCCACAAGTGTACTTCCCTGATTTCAAATAACGGGAATGTGTATTCCATCTCACCGATCATGCCTTTGCGTGTTTCCTTGAACACACCGGCAATCGTGACCTTTTTATTTGTACTGAAAATAAGAGGATCCAGAAACTCCTCTCCCCTGTTTAAGGCAAGAAATCTCCAGTTGGACGGTGCAGCATCTTTCAGATAGCCTCTCGAGTCTACAGGGACATACAGGGCTTCAATTAACGTTCCCTCGTCTGTAACAGTGGTCTTTGCAATGATGCCGCCCAAAATATAGAGTTTTCCTGTGTATTGAGCTGTGTCCTGTCTGAGGCTGGCCGGATTGATATCAATTGTGCCGCTTTTCATGAGGTCTTCCTGCAGAACGTATGTACAGGAAGCGATTAAAAATAAGGCCAGGGCAGTGAATAATTTTATTTGCTTCATATCAGCAACGCCTTTCCTTGCTCTACGTAAAGTATATCAAAACTGTTGCAGAATTCAATCTCAACAATTATATTTAGAACCTATCTCAAAATCATTTTAGCAGTATTTGTCATGCCCGCAGTTTGTAAGCGGGCATCCAGAACATCTTGAAAAGACTGGATTCCCGATC
>CP070632.1:2695859-2715853 GCA_020356065.1 Nitrospiraceae bacterium | reverse complement strand
AAAAAAAATGTAAAAACTAGGCTATATAAAATATCTTGAGATATAGAAATTTGATTAAGATAATGGATAAAGAAGAGTATAATTGCAAGTATTGTGAAAAAAAGATGAATAAGTTTGATTATGAAATGTATAAAGGATATTGTGGTAAATGTAGAGAAGTATTAGATTGGACATTACAGAAATGGGGAGGAATGAATAATGGGGAGAAACAGCAGTATAAAAAAACCCTCAATAGATGAAAAGATCGAGTCTTTTTGCCGGTCTTCTACCGAATTGTTAACAAACATCCATGAAAGATGCAACAATCCGGAGAAAAAGTCAAAAAGAGGCAGAAAGAAAAAGAAGGTACAGGTAGAAGCAGAAGACTGGGATAAAGAACTGGTCTGAATTACCGGTTCATCCAGTCAGTCATAATCCGTTCCAATTCATAGAGGGGAAGGGCGCCTTTTTCCAGAAGCCTGTCGTGAAAAAGCCTGATATCATATGACGGGCCAAGGGTGTTTCTGGCCTTTTCTCTCAGCTCAAGGATCCTGAGTTCGCCAATTTTATACGCAAGTGCCTGTCCGGGCATTGCAATGTACCTGTCTACCTCTACTTCTATTTCATGCTCCTCTTCACCTGAATTTTCTCTGCAATATGCAATGGCTTCATCCCGCGTCCATTTATAATGGTGAAGCCCCGTGTCTACAACGAGTCGCACAGCCCTCCATATTTCCATTAAGAGCCTGCCGTATTCTGAAAAAACATTCTGATAAAACCCCATCTCTCTGGAGAGTTTTTCTGCGTACAAAGCCCAGCCTTCGATAAATGCGGTGGAGCCTTCATGACGTCTGAAATCAGGCATCTCTTTCTGCTCCTGCATAATGGCGATCTGCAGATGATGGCCCGGAACCGCCTCGTGATAGGCCAGGGCCTCCATGATGAATTTTGGTCTCTGCTCGGGCTTAAAGGTATTTGCATAAAAATACCCGGGCCTTGAAAAATCCTTTGGAGGGGGATAGTAATATGCAGCCGGTGCAGCCTGCTCCCTGTACCCTTCAATAGCCTTAATATCATATGAAGCCTTGGGAAGATGACCGAAAAAATCGGGCAGCTTTTTATCCATATGAGTGAGTATATCTCTGTAACACTCAAGAATTTCATCGCCATTTTCAGGATAGAGGTCTTTTCTGTTTTTGACGTAATCAGCAAACTCCCTGATAGTACCGCTGAAACCGACCTCCTCCATAATTTCATTTATCCCTCTGCTTATTCTCGCAACCTCACTCTTCCCTTTACTATGGATCTCTTCCGGTGACAGGCTGGTAGTCGTATGATACTCTGCATAAAAACGGTACATCTCATTCCCGTCAGGCAATGCCCAGAGACCTTCTTTTTCACGGCAACGGTCTATATAGTCCCTGCTCAGATAGTCAAAGAGTTTTCTGTATGCAGGAGTGACATGAGATGAAATGGCATCTTTAATTGCAACTGTGATTTCCTGCAGGTCCTGGTCAGACAGAATATTGTTAAGCTTTTTTACCGGTGTGAATAGGGGACTTTGTTCTGGCGTGAATTGAGAGAAGGTCTCTACCTGAACCATCGTGTTTTCAATGACTTTTTTATATGCCGTAATCTTATGCTTAATGCCCTGCCTGAGAAGTTCAATGACCTGATCAATTTGAGTCGGGTATGCATGTAATCTTGCAATATAATCCCTGGCATCACGTACATTCCTGAAAGGATGAAACTCAATGATCTGCGGAAAATCAAGATGCGGGCCCTGCATCTGGTCCAGAGGGATATAGTGTGTCTTAAATGTGTGCATTCTGATCTGGTTGCTGATCGATTTCTTTATCAGGTGCAGATTGAGCCTGTCGTCGTCATTCAGGATGCTTTCGTCCATGTTTTCTGCTTCACTCAATAAGCCCTTGATATGATCTGCCTGTTTGTCTATAGATACCTCTGAGAGATCATCCAGCCTGCTGTTATAACGATGATCCCCGATATATGTTGCAAATGCAGGGTTCTGCTCCAGAACATATTCCCAGTACTTCTTTAGAAAATCGTTCAATTCCATATTTCTGTCATTCATATCCGGGTGCCTCAATAGGGTTCATTTCCGATGCCTTTCTCGCAGGATAAATTCCGGATATTATACCTGTTAATACAGGGCAGATAAAAGCCATGGGCACTGACTGCAAGGGAAAGTAAAAATAAGACAACAGCAGTTCGAAGCATGATATACTATAGAGCATGTTTATTATTATTCCCAAGGAGGCGGGCAAATGGATGAATATGATAAAGAGATGGAAATAATAGCGCTACTGTCAAACCCTGATGATAATTATACGTATATTGAATGTGACAAAAAGCAGGTTGATCATGTATGTGAAAAAAAGAGTGAGACAAAGCAGATTGAGCTGAAACATGTGGAATACTTTAAGGACAGCCAGGTCAGGGAGGACATGGCCAATTACTGTGAATACTGTAACAAGGTCTTTATTTATAAGCCCTGAATGAGTATCTGTTGATCTTATTTAAGACGGAATTCTGAAAGGATTTTTCCCCGTACCGCCCTTATCATATTTAACTGACCTGGATTTTATAAAAAACTCTATCCGGGTAATCCGTATTCCCGATTCATAGACATGCATACCGGCAGACAGGCCTCGGAATGACCCCATTTATCTACTTGCTTCGGGGCAGTTTATTTCTCACCGAATCTGGAAAAATATTGACAGATGGGGCTGTATTCAAGTAATGCCTGAAAGATAAAAGGTGGACTCAGGGCATCATTTTCTTCAGGTGCATATACGTTTCATGGGTATCTTCCTTAGCTGAATATTCCTGCTCAAACTGTTCAACAGAGACAGTCTCGCTAATGCCCAGTAAACGCTGAAAATCATCTGCTACCAAAAGGAGCTCTACAAGGCCGTTTTCAATTTTATTCGGAAACCAGAATGTCTCAAGAATCTTTTCTTTAAACGTTACACTACTGCCTAAAGTGCTTTTGCTTTGTTTTACATAAATGCTTTCATCCAAAACCATTTCACTCATGGGAATCCCTCCAAAAATATGATCTTGCTCATTACAAGTCAATATATTATCACTGCGTCACATTTCATTAATCAGAAACCAAAACAAACGGCAAAAACTGCCGTACACAGGGACTGCTTCCGGAAATATTAACGGATTTATGGCAGTAATTCTAAAGTATGACGATAAAATTCTTCCTCATTCGTGATGATCATTCCAATCGGAATAAATTGAATTAACCCTGTATTAAATCATAGAATAACATCATCACAGAAGATGATCTGGTTGCAACCTTACAGATACCATGAAAGATACACATGATTCGGGTAGACAATTTAAATAAATCATATGGCGGGCAGGTAATCTTCAAGAATGCAGGTTTTACTGTCAATCCGGGAGAAAGGGTGGGACTGGTAGGGAGGAACGGTCATGGCAAGACAACGCTTTTCAGAATAATTCTTAGACAGGAAAAAGCTGACTCCGGAGTGATTAATACACCTAACGGATATGCAATCGGCCATCTTTCCCAGCATGTAACTTTCACAGAGGACACAGTCTTAAAAGAGGCCTGTTTAAGTCTTCCGGTCAATGATACCGGAATTGATGAGACCTATAAGGCGGAAGCCATACTTATGGGACTTGGCTTTTCTAGCCGGGACTTTGCTCTCGATCCGATGGACCTGTCCGGCGGATTTCAGATCAGACTGAACCTTGCCAAGGTACTGGTGTCTGATCCAGACCTCCTGCTGCTTGATGAACCGACCAACTACCTTGATATTGTTTCAATGCGCTGGTTAGGACAGTTTCTGCAGAGCTGGAAAAAGGAGTTGATACTAATCACGCATGACCGAGGTTTTATGGACAGTGTTACGTCACATACAATGGCCATACACCGATGCAGGATTAAAAAGACCAGCGGACCTACGGAAAAAGTATACCGTCAATTATTGATGGAGGAAGAAATATACGAAAAGACCCGAATCAATGATGCAAAAAAACGCAAGGAGGTTGAGCAGTTTATTAACCGCTTCAGGGCAAAGGCAACCAAGGCAAGGGCTGTGCAGTCCAGAATAAAGGCCCTTCAGAAAAAAGATGTGAAAGACAGGCTTGATGAAATAAGTACCCTTGATTTTATATTTAACTCAGCTCCTTTTACAGGAAGACAGTATATGGAGGTACGAGATCTTTCTTTTGGTTTTGATTCTGAAGCCCCGGGACTGATTGACGGGCTGAGCTTTTATATCGGGAAAAAGGAGCGTATTGCAATAATTGGTAAAAACGGTATGGGAAAGACGACTCTCCTCAATCTGCTGGCAGGGGATCTTACCCCTCTAACTGGGACCATTACATATCACAAACATCTGAAGCTTGCATACTTTGGCCAGACAAATATTGTACGGCTTGATCCGGAGAAAACTGTTGAACAGGAGATCATGAATGCACATCCTGATCATAACAGGGGAATCGCTCGTGGCATATGCGGTGTTATGATGTTTCCGGGGGACACTGCGTTGAAAAAGGTGAGTGTGCTGTCAGGCGGTGAGAAGAGCAGGGTATTGCTGGGTAAACTGCTTGTCAGTCCCGCAAACTTGCTGCTGCTCGATGAACCTACCAATCACCTTGATATGGAAGCTACTGAATCCCTGGTTGAAGCGGTTGATGCGTTCAGCGGTTCTGTCATAATAGTCACACACAGTGAGATGATACTGCATGCTCTGGCAACACGGCTCATTATTTTTGATGATGGTAAAATAACCGTATTCGAAGGGACGTATCAGGATTTTCTTGACCGGGTAGGGTGGAAGGATGAAAAAGCCTCTGATCAAACAGACAGTGAAAGCCAATTCCTGCCAAAAGCCAAAGTAAATAAAAAGCTGCTAAGGCGCATCCGGGCAGAGCTGATTAACGAAAAATCAAAGGTCCTTGGAGGAATTCAGAAGAAGATCGATACAACAGAAAAAGATATAATGAGTCTTGAAGAAAAGATGGAGAATGACAATAATGATCTTCTGGATGCTTCGGTCAAGGGTGACGGTGGGACGATAAAAACACTCTCAAAGGCAATTCATGATAAAAAATCAAGAGTGGACCGCCTTTTTATTGAACTGGAACAATTACATAATGAGCTTGAGAGCAGAGCAAAGGAGTTTGAGGAAAAACTGAATGCTGCTTCAGAACAGTAATACAGGTAACCGCAATTCTTTATCTAATTGGTTGATTGAAGGAATATTGTATACATTTGTCTATAGGGGGAATATGAGTCAAATGGTGGTTAAATATATCTTTATTGTCAATACGCATGGTGAATTCCATACAGGTTGCTGCCAGTTTGTCGGGAATAACACAATTATTATCCCGAATTACCATCTTGGTAATGTCAAGATCTCTGTGTAAATTCTTTTAAGGGTTTGATTCCCCATTTATCATTTAAGTGATTTAAAACAGCATAAACAATCCTCTCGATGCTTTGCGTATTATTAAAGCAGTTCATAGGTCGTGTTCTTCTTCTAACTTCCCTGAAAGCTCTCTCTATAACGTTGGTCGTTCTCACTTTAATTCGTATTTCTTTTGGACATGAATAGAAGTTGAGCAACTCTTCCAGATCCTTGTCAATACATTTTACTGCCTTGGCACTGACAGCTCTCCACTTCTTTGCCCATTTTCTGTACACCGCAATTGCTTCCTGCCGGTGTTTAGCATTGTACATAGCACGGGCCTCTTTGATACATCGATCCTGATCCTTTTTTCTCAGATAATTCGATACATTTCTTAGCTTATGTACCCAACATCTTTGCCTCTTTACCTTTGGATACACATAGTCCACTGCATTTTCAAGCCCTGCATTGCCATCGGTGATAACTAATCCCAATACTTCACCGGTGAGCCCACGATTATACAGATTGTTCAGAAACCCTTCCCATCTCTTTTCACTCTCATAACTGGTTACCATAAAATCTATTAATTCTCTTTTACCCTGTACTGTTATCCCATATGCTGCAAGCACTGTCTTCTTTTTTGATCCAAATCCGGTCCTGGTCTTCAGCACGATCCCATCTAAAAACAGATACAGATACCGATCTTCTAGCTTGCGCTTATGATATTGTGCTACTTCTTCATCCAGACTCTTGGCTATATTTGATATTGTCTGGGCACTTACCCCCTCTCCCAATAGAGGTTTCAAAGCTTCTCCCGTGAGTCTGGTTGACGCCCCATATAAAAATATCTTCAGCAGCGCAGCATTAACTTCATCTATCCGCTGCTGGTAACGGGGGATTATGGTGCTGTCATATCCTCCGCCTCTTATCCTTGGCATCCTTATCTCTAGCCGTCCATCTTTCAAGGTTATCCATCTCCTCCAATAACCGTTACGGTAATCCTTACGCTTAGTATGTCGCTCATAGGGCTTACAACTTATCAACATCTCCCGCTCTGCCTCCAATGACCCCTCTATGAGCTTCCTCCTGAATGCTTTCACCGTTTCGTCGTGGTCTTGCCAATATTCCTTGAAACTCCTCTTGTATTCTCTGAATAAATCTGTTACCGTTAAATTTGTTAATTCTTTTACTGGCATGGGTGTATTCCTCCTTTAATGTTTTTTGGTCGAAACTTATGGAGAATACACCCTTTCTTTTTTTCCTTCAAATTTTACACAGATTATTTTACGCCACCTACCATCTTTTTCATCTTGACACCCTGTAATAATAATTATTAAAATATAAATTAACCTATATTTATTAGCGAAAAATCAATATTCATAAGAAGCAGGCATATAAAATGAAATCAATCTCACTCGGCATATTCATAATCCTCATTGTATTCATATACGGATGCGCTGGCACTGCGAGAAACGCTTATACAAATAACGAAACCAGCAAACTGCATAAAAATTCTGCAAAAGTATATATTCATCCGGGAGAAACGAAACAGGTGGATATATTACAGGCTTTTGGCAAACCTGATTCAGTAATTCAAAAGCAGGATGAAGTAATCTGGAGTTATGATAAAAAAGCTGATGTAGTTAAAAATTCTGATGTATATTCAACAGTCTATTTCTATGATGATGCATCATCAGATAATATATCTTCGAGTAAGCCCGTAAAGTTAATAATAATTTTTAACAACAGTCAGATTGTTAAGGATTATTCTCTGCAATTTCCTAACCTCCGATAAATATCCCCACATTTTTAATATATACCTGACATCATAATCTTATAACCAGCGTTCCTGCCTGCACCGAAAATTGCTTCCTGTTCCAGCTATTGATAATTGACTTCAGTATGTTTAGAATGATCTGGAGCCAGTATTATCGCATAAGAATTAATATATACTTGCCCCGTTGGAACATTATTCACCGTGAATTATCCAGGCCTATGAACAATCAACACAAAAAGAAGAGCAAGACTCTGCCTTTTATAACAGGGCTCATTATTGGCGCTGTTATAGGCGGGGTACTTGGAATATTCATAATCAGTCCGATATTGCTTCTCCTGTTATCCTTTGCAGGGTTTATCCAGGGAGACGCTCTCCCGCAGTGGGCCGGGACTCTTGTCTCATTCACTGTTATCTTATCCGTTAATCTCGGGATTTACATTGGAGTAAAATGGCGGCTAAAGGCAGCCGGGAATACTAAAAGCAATGAGTAATGTTATGTGGGGACTATTTTAAAAAACAGCGCCATAAAACTATAAGATTATGGATCCATACATATAAATGATAGTCGGGTGAAGATGAAAAAGTACCGGGAACAGCACTGGATATGGTTCCTTTTTTCGATCGAGGGAAGAATCAGCAGAAAACCTTACTGGATTTTTATGCTTATCGTATCATTCGGAGCGTTTGTACTCAGTTTCTTCACAGGGGCTACAATAAACATAAAAGAAGTCAATAATTCACAGATATTGTATCTGATCCTGATGTTCGGACCCAGCATGGCCGTTCAGGCAAAGAGGTGGCATGACCTAAATAAATCAGCATTGTGGATTTTGCTCATTTTTGTTCCGATCGTTGGCCCCATCTGGACTTTAGTTGAATCGGGTTTCAAACCCGGCACCCACGGTCCCAACGAGTTCGGGCCTGATCCTTTGGTGAGGACCTAAAGAATAGCAAACCTCGATAAGCTGAAGGTACCGAGGTTAGCTATTGTGCCGACAACTTTCTGACACATTTAACTGATACGTCAGCAACCCAAAACCACCGTGTATTTCCATTAACTACCCATTTATTCAAAACAAATTAAGGGGTAAATTATTTTTATGGTCTTGGCATACTTCTTGATAAGATTAACTGCAGAATCTCCTTATAATAAAGTGAGAATGTATGACTAATTTTTATGTTAATACAAGTTGTTATGACGCGTTAACATATCACGGTATTCAGGAGGATAATCCATGAAAAAACAGTTTTTTTTGTCTTTGCTGGTAGTACTGGTGAGTTTGCCGTTATGTGCATTTAAGTCTATTGAAAATACACAGCAAAAAGCGCTTCCACAATTCGTGTTAGTCGATAAATCGATACTGACTTCTGGCCGCTTTGATATAGAGGATAGAAAGACAATGGAACCTGACATAGATAATGCAGTAATGGAACATCACGACACGGACATTCCAAGTAATGAAGATGTATCTGACAACACAGAGATGTATGACGATGTATCAAGAATAGAAAGAGCAGATTCAATGACCGGGTATGGTGATGAAGAGCATATATCAGGTGGATATGTTGTACAGGTAGGCGCTTATAAGACTTATGATAATGCACATAAGATATTTGAAGAATTAAAATCGGATTATCTGTATGCATTTATTGATAGAGCAGATAATTTTAGTAAGGTAAAAATTTATGGAATTCAAACGCTAAAAGAGGCCAATATTATAATTGAGGAGATACATGAAAAATACAGACTCACCCCTTATTTGATAAAAGAGCGATAATCAGGAATATGTAACTGATGCTAACCTACATTATTCATGGAGAACTCTGCTCCGATGGATAAAGTAATGTGTAATACGGTATCTGTTACTCGGCTTTCTTGATTCTTAATTCGTTATTTGTGATACGAAAAAAATACCAGCAGCAGGCATACCTGCCTTGCTTATGAATAATCAGGCCAAATACCGGCAAATAGGATAATATAGTATATTGCCTAAATAATCTGGAAAGGGGGTAACGCACATGAAGTGGCTGCTCATAAAATATATGTTACGTCCTTGTGCTCATTGCACAGAAGGATGCTGAATGAAGGCAGAGTCAGAAATGACTCTGCATTTTCTGATGACCTGAATGGTATAACCCTGCAGGGTCCTGAAACCCGAACTCCTTCTTCTTATCCGGGTTCTTCCAGTCTGAATGCAGCCAGTATGGGATTATGATCAGAAGAAGTGACCTTTATCACCTCTGCACCGGTGAGCGTCAATTCACGATAATATATGTGGTCCACCGCGCGGCCAAAGACCAGTGTTCGATCGTGTTCATGAAATGGAACAGTCTTCAGGTCCAGACGAATCGCGATATCCTTCAAAACTGCCATACGTCTGCTGCTCCAAGTATTGACATCGCCCGACAAAATCACCGGTCCATGGTGCTGTGACACCATATTCTCCACTTTCTGTAATTGCTTGTTAAAGCTCCCTGTTCTAAATGTAAAATTAACAGAATGCATATTTACGACCATAAGAGTCTTGTCAGTATTGGAAAGCGGATAGACCGTTACCATAACTGTTTTTGGCAGACTGAACATCGGTTCTTTTATCCGGAATGTGCAGGTGAATTCCGGGGCAATCCTTGATGCTGTTAAAACACCTGTCTCTGAACCATTAAATTTAAAGGCAATACTGATGTCCCAGTTGTAATGATTCTTTTTCAGCAGCTCCCGCAAATCATCTGTTAAGCGGGCCTCCTGGATAGAAAGGATATCATGAGATCCGATCAAATTTTCAAAATCCTCTTTCCATCCCTCTTTTATGCCCTTGAATACGTTCCAGGTAAGAATACTGAAACCTCCTGAATCCAGCTCCGGTTTCTGTGCAGAATTTGATCGCAATATGTGTTTATACCAGTAAATGTCACAATCATGTGCCTCCTGCACAGCACTGAAACTTCCTCTTTGACTTACGGTAAGGTGTTTAGCAGGTATGCTGACACAGGCGGAGACAAGCAGTAAGAAAAGTAGTGTTATATGAAAGGACAGCTTGCTCATTCTATCATTTTAAATCTTTGCAGATTAAATATCTCTTGCCGCGTTCTTAAAATTACTTCTGTAGAGAGCAGAATTTGACATCTTTACTTAATTCTTCAAATCGTGATAAAATCACTGTGCTTTTTTTAAAGGATAGGTATAAGAAATTAAATGTTAATTTAACTGTAAAGTACGGCGATATGTAGTCCGTATAATAATCAGCCGGTTTTTATGAACTGGCCGAATAATAAATAGTGAAGGAGAAGTTAATGAGAAGGACAGGTAAGAAAGTATCAAAACAAAGTGAGAGTTCCAAAAGAAAGAACGGGAGTTTTGATATAACTAAACAGAAACAGAGCACCGCGAAATTAAGTCTGAAAAAAGGAAATGGCAAAAAACCGGCCAAAAGTGTAATTCCAGTTAAAGAAAGTGTGATTTCAGGCATCAAGAAGCAGTATCTGAAATCAAATGGTTCATGTAATGTGACGTTCAGATTACCCAGAGAAGCTGCACCTGATGCTCAGGTGGTCACCATAGTCGGTGATTTCAATAACTGGAATTTGACAGACAATAAGATGAAAAAACTGAAGAACGGCGATTTTAAGGTAACCCTGAAATTACACCGTGACAGGGAATACAGGTTCAAATACTTCATAGACAGCTCACGCTGGGAAAATGACTGGTGTGCAGATAAATACATTCCCAATACATTCGGTTCTGATGATTCATTGGTGATTGTCTGAGTAAATAAAATAGAGGATCAGATTCAGATACATGAGCAGTTAAAGGAAAAGGGTCTGATTAGATCCAGGCCCTTTTTGTAGTCCTTTTTAGGGAAATCCTCAATTAATCTGAATTTGCCAAGACTTACTTATCTATATTTTTTCTTTATGCCCTGCTGCGTTCTAGCAGCCTTGGTAATTCCTCCTTTAGACAGGGGAATTATATAAATAAACCTCACCTGATGGTACCTTGATTGCTGAGGCTTTAAAATAAGGCATAATTAGGCATAATTACAATTTTCGGTGTCTATTTTGGAGTATGGAGAGGACTAATTTACGTTTCAAGTCAATCTTGATCCCTCGATGAATTTGAACCAATTCTTTTAAGTGAGCAAAACTTCCATCCAATGAATTTGTAGTATTCGGTATATGTAGTTCAGGATATTTTTTATATGTAAACAGGTAAGGAAGGTTGGTCTTGAGACTGCGATATGCTGAGCGTAGACGCTTATGAGTGTAGTGCCATCTGCCTGTAATCGGTTCCACTGTGCGTTCTTTTAAAAATTCATTCCACTTCTCATGCCACTGATCAACAACATCTGCAAACATCTTCTCATTCGTATTGCACAGATCATGAACAATCTCTCTCAGTTCCTTGCCTGCTTCAAGTTTCGGTCGTCGTGTTAGATAGCGAGTGATAATAGCTTTCTGATGAAAGTGACACATCTGCACCGGCAGATCGTCGAAGAGTTTTCTTACTCCTGGTCTGCCGTCAATTACTATAGCTATAAGAGAGAAACCTTGGCTCTCAAGGGTATCTCTTGCACACTGATACTCATTGATCGTCTCACTCTCAATTGCACTCCAATATACATTACGGCGATTGTGAGCATCGCGCACAACAAGATAACCACTTGAGCTTCTAAAAAACACACAGTCCATTATTGCTACAATTTTATCTGGGACTATGACAGGTTTGGGAAGTTCGTATGCTCTCAGTTCTTTGCGTATCCAATGAACGGAGCGGCCATAGTCTTTAGCAAGCTGAGAAACAGTGGTTCGATTTTGTAGAAAAGCTTTCCAAAGTGCAGAACGACGACGAGAGGGTTTGCGGGGATTACGAAAACTTCTTCCGCAGGTATGACAAAGATAGCGTTGAACTCGTGCAACAACTCCCATCTTTTTTGTTTTCCGAGATCCACATAAGCGACATTTTTTTAGGCATTATTTACCTCTCTGTATAATTATGATACTAACTATATGATATTAAAAAATAATTTGCCATTTCTAGACACCGATTTTTGTAATTATGCCTAAAATAATTTCATTATCTAACAAAGAAATCCTGTTAGAAAGGAGATATTGTGATGAAGCTAAGGACTCGAATAGATCATATTATTTTATTCATAGTGATTATCCTGGCAATAACAGGATGGGCAAGACCATTTCATCCAACGTCCGAAAATCTCAATAATTTAGCAGATGAGGTAGTTTAGGAGAATCCTAATCTTGCATTGGTGCTATATACGGTAGAAGATGCTCTTGAGGAAGGTTATATTCATTCATTAGCATTTGTTTCGTCATCAATTCAGGAACAGTTTATTCTGAAATCAGTAGAGATACCTGAAAAGAAAAAAACAGATATTGATGCATAGCAAAAAGGGGTAAGTGGCAGGGTCAGCATTGCTCAATTATTTATGAATAATGTGGGCTAGATTGAAACTGTTATGAATGATTAATATAAAAATTTCAAATTATTAAGATTTATTCAAACATCATGGCCTTTTTAATTAGCTTCATGTCCTCTTCCCCATTCAGCATTTCAAGTAGCTTAAACGCGACTTCTATGGTAGTATCAGGCCCTCTGTTAGTAATTATTCTGTCAGAAACAACGATCCTTTCACTGACAGTGATAGCACCGTAATCACGCAGCGTTTGCAGATTGTCATGCCGCCTGCTTAAAGAATATGTCGTGGCTTTTTTATCCTTCAATATTCCGGCCTTTGCTACAGGAAGAGAGCCGACACACATGGCTGTTATAATACCACCGTTTTCATACACCTTCTTAATGATATCAAGTACCCTTTCATCATAGACTTCTTCATATCCGCTGTCATTAAATCCTCCGGGAATAATTAACGCGTGGTAATCCATGATTTTTACTTCATCAAGCAGCATATGAGCACGTATTATGAGGTTGTGTTTGGAACTGACGCTTCTTCTGAAAGCAGTGATGACCAGATCAACAGATTTGACTTCTTTTAAAACCCTGGTCCAGCCGATAATGTCGGTGAATGTTGCAACCTCAAGATCTTCAAATCCCTGAGGAACAAACATGAGGACTCTTTTGTGGGCCTTTTCATCAGGGTATTTCTCAAGTGAGCAGGCATCCTCTTCACATCCCTTATTGTTTCTTTTCATTTTTAGAGTATAACAAAATAAAGAATCTCAAATACCCCTCTTTTTCCCCCTTTATGAGGAGAGAATAAAACTTCCCTCTTACTAAGGAGGGCCAGGGGAAGTTATCTTCTGATTTATCAAGTTACTAAATTTTAAGAAATTGTAACGCTTTACGTGTTCAGGACAAGTAAACCCTAAACCCTTGAATCCCTGACTGCCGTCAGCCAGGCTCGAATCCTGTTCAGCAACGAAATGGGAGAAGGACCTTATTTCAATGACTTTAATATAGGTTTTAAATTAAATGTGCTTTCAATATCCCTGATTATTTTCTTTCCCTGCAATGTAGTATCTATATCAGGAATCATGACCCTGGTAAAATCATTGCTCGAAATCATATAGGCCTTAGGATACGATTTTTTTATTTTCTTAACCATTTCCCGTGCAAAGTGATGTTTTCTCCACGTACCAACCTGAAGATAATACTTGCCTTTTGATGATGGCTTTCGCTTTACACGGACAATATGAGACCTCCATTTGGAACCCGGCCATTTTTTTAGCATATCACCTGCTTTTATGGATTTCTCGGGATCTGCTATTGCCATGAGCTCATACTGTTTATCCGGATTATTGGTATCAGGTCGTCCCAAATAAACCATTGCCGTCCACTTCCCATCTTTATGAACAACTGCTTTCGGCTGAACCCAGTATTCAGGAACACCGACTGGGTGAACAATAATATAAACCTGCGCGTCAGGACGCGCTACTGTCCCCTGAGTCTTTGCCGGTCTATCAACTTCAGCGTTATCATGAGGGGCGGTAATGCTGATCTTAATGTCTTGAACTGCTTCCAATGAAGCTGCAAACATCAAAATCATAATGGATATAATAATTTTGTTCGACATTATGTTCTCTTTTATTCCACAACGCAATACTCATACTGCAGATGCATCTATTTACGACACATAATTTGAGTTACTTTAACTTCACTTATAGGCATGGCAGACAATCCGTGAAAACGAAATGGGAGCGTGACTTCCAAACGTTTTATTTCAACAGTTTGAATATAAACAAAAAAGCATCTTTTTGATCCTGTGAATGCATCACAAAGCATTCAATACGTTTATATGGAATATCCTGCTTTACCTGATAACATGTATCATAATATGGCTTAATAATTCTATATACATTGAACACACTGTCCGGGCCTGCCCCTTTTTTTTACTTCCGGTGATTTAAGCTATTCGGCACAATTTCCGATTAATTAAATGGTATTTGATTCATAAATGCAATGTGATTGAGAACATTGAGAAAATATAGAAGGAGACAATTATGAGACTTTTAACACGTTCAGACTTTGATGGATTAGGGTGCGCGGCATTGCTGAAAGAAGTTGACACGATCAATGATATCAAGTTCGTTCATCCCAAGGATATTCAGGATGGAAAGATAGAGGTAAATGAAAACGACATTCTTGCAAATATCCCATATGTAGAAGGCTGTGGCCTCTGGTTTGATCATCATTCAAGTGAAAATGAAAGACTATCCCTCAATGGATTTGAAGGCGCATGTGATCCTACCGCACCGAGTGCTGCACGTGTAATCTACAACTATTACGGTGGTGATGGTAAATTTACCAACCCTCATACACGGGAGCTCATAAAAGCCGTGGATAAAGCTGATACGGGCAGTTTTACCGTTGATGAAATACTGAATCCCGATGGATGGCCGCTCCTTTCCTTTATTATGGATGCGCGGACCGGGCTGGGAAGATACAAGGATTACCGGATAAGCAATTATCAGCTTATGATGGATATGATTGATTACTGCAGACACAAAAGCGTTGATCAAATATTGGATATAGAGGATGTCAAAGAGAGAAAAAAAAGATACTTTGAGCAAGACAGACTGTTTAAAGAGATGGTGAAATCCAGGGCTTCGGTACGGGGGAATGTCCTGGTGCTGGATTTAAGGGAACAGGAAGAGATCTATACGGGAAACCGGTTTATTCTCTACTGCCTGTATCCTGAACAAAATATTTCCATACAGGTCATGTGGGGTTTCCGGCGTCAGAATATTGTTATGACCTGCGGATACAGCATTATCAACAAGTCATCTACTGTTAATGTAGGGTCCTTAATGCTGAAGTACGGAGGAGGAGGCCACAGAAAGGTCGGTACCTGCCAGGTTCCGGTTAATGAGGCTGACAGCACTCTGGAGGAGCTTGTGCAACAGATGCAGGAAAGCTGATACACCGGGACTCTGATCTTTTACAGTAAGGTCATGCCCGTTTCCTGCATACATAATAAGTTCTCGTTTTTTTTTTGAACCACATTTAATGCTTAACAGAAACATCCGTATAGTCATTTATTAAATGGTTCACCCCACTTCCAGGTGTAATTAATCATTTGGCCAGACAGTGGAAACCATTCAATACGTGCAGTGGGCAGGCTCAGCACACAACAACAGTGGTTAAACCGTGTACTGCCGGGATTGATTACCAACGTGTCCCCAAGCTGTTCCGCAAAAACCTGGTGGGTATGACCAATGATCAACACATCATATGCAAATTTAGACAGCTGATCCGTCCAGACTTCCTTTTCTCCCTCTATAACCTTGCCATGTTCATCAAGCAACCGTATGCCTATCATCATGGACTGTGGTGGGCTTGCATGCACCATATAAACTTTTTTGCCTTCCCATTCTTCCTGTATGATTGGAGGCAGACTCATTATATATTCATCCGTCGCTGACACCATCCGTTGACTGGTTTTCTCAAGATACCACTGTTCATGCTTGCCACAGATTGTCTGGCAGCCGCTGTCTTTCAGCAACTCCACTGTTCTATCCAGATGCGTCCCGTAACCGGCGATATCGCCAGTGCACCCGATCACATTTACATTCTCCTTATTGAATATAGCGAGCGCCTCAGCCAGCGGTTCAGGCGTGGCATGGGGATCTCCAATCAAGCCGATCTTGGTCGACATACACATGACATGATATTGGTATTTACATTGTTTCCCACTTTATAAGGAAACAATAAGTATTATCAATAATATAGCAAGTTCGGGTAAGAGGATAAATCCTGAACAGGAAATGAACGCACGTAATCCCATTAATCCCGAAGATATGTAACAGTCATTTTTCAATTTCATACTCAATTGTAAGATTATTTTAACAATAAAGATAACCAAGTTATCTTGCTTTAGGGCTGTCCTGCGAAATTGAAGAAAAGATAAGATGAGAACCTGTCACATAATTGAAACCGCATTGAACGTCATGCCCGAAGTGAGAAATCGGGCATCTCGGAGCGAGTCTACGCGAAGAGTCGCTTCGCCCAGAACCTCTATAAAAAACTGGATTCCCGATTAACAGACTTCGGGAATGACAAGCATATTCAAATATAGAGCTAACATATTTCTATTGGAGATAGGTTCCAGTGAGTTTCTTACTGTTACTTTGGAACCTGCTGATTTTATTGGGGCATATTAAATTTATCCTTGATATTACAAAGAACAGGGAAGGAGTAAAATAAAAAAGTGTGTAAATAGATAAAAGGCGGTGTATCCTTATATGGAGTCTTGTCAATAAGTGTGTAAAAACCATTTAGGCGGCTTTCCTTTCAACCCTATTGATTTCTTGTATTGCAACGCCATTGACAAATTGTTTTCCTTCTAAAACATCAGTCAGCAGCCAGTAGCCCTTCAGTCTTCGGAAACTCTTCTCTGCTACTTTAAGAAGTTTCCATATCATTGATGAAGCGGATTCAACCTTCTTGAATCGTTTTGATGCATTAGTTCTTAATCGTACAGAACTGAATGGTGATTCAACAATATTTGTTGTCCGTATATGGACCCAATGCTCTTTCGGATATTGGGAAAATGTCACCATCCGTTCCCAGTCTGATAGCAGTTTCTTTGTTGCTTTTGTATAATCGTTTTTGTAGCGACTGATGAATTTGTCCCTCAGCTTTTCACACTTTTCCTGGGTCTCCGCATAGGGTACACTTTTCAGCAATTCACTTGCTTCTGCTCTTAGTCGCTTGGGCATTGCATCAAGGACATTCCTGATCTTATGATTCCAACACCGCTGCTCATCTCCTTCAGGGTGGAGTTCTCCAAGCGCTGACCAAATACCAAGGTGTCCGTCTGCTACTGTTAATTCTGGAAATTTCAATCCGCGATCTCTCAGACTCCGCAATACTCCTTTCCAGGATTCTTTGCTCTCCCGGTATCCGCTCTCACAGGCCAATAACACCTTCTCTCCACTCTTTAATACTCCTATTATTACCAGCAACGCAGCTTTATCCTTTTCAAGCCCGGCTTTTACATATATCCCATCTGCCCACCAGTAAACCACTTCTATCTTCGATAAGTCCCGGCTTTGCCATTGTTCATATTCCAACTGCCATTTTGCCTTCAGCCTCTGTATTGACGATGCTGACAACGGCGCCCCTTTTCCCAATAATCCTCTTAATGCCAGTTCAAAGTCTCCGCTGGATAATCCGTGCAAATATAGCTCCGGCAATACATCGCCAAGCTCCTTCGACTTTCTCTTAAAATAAGGAACTATCATGCTTTCAAATCGCTCTTCTGTATTCCTTACCCTCGGCCTCCTGATTGTTACTGTTCTATTCATTAGCGCCAGCTTGCGAACTTTGCCATACCCGTTACGGTATCCTCTGCTTTTGTCTATCCCTGGCTTTATTCGATCTGATTTGCCTCTTCCTAAAAAATCGTTCACTTCTCCCTCAAATACTTCCTGAATAAACTCCTGGGCTTTCATCCGTATACATTCTTCAAGCATCTCGAATTGTACTATTGACCTCTGCTTCCCTTTCGTTCTATCCTTCTTCATGGTGGTCTCTCCTTCCTTTTGTTAATTTTCCGGTTAACATTTAAGGATATAAGGATACACCGCCTTTTATCTATTTACATACTTTTTTATTTTACTCCAAGTCATCAATGAATTTATTCAGTCTAGACTTGGCAGATTAAACCTATTAATAAATTATAATGCAGGAAGAATGAAGTTTGCCATACTGAGGAGGACTATATTGGGACTATAAGTGGATTAAATATTAATGCTCTTACACCGCTTTATGTCTGTTTTTTTCAATTATTATCAGGAAACAAAGAAGATGGTTTAGCAAAGAGGAATCCTTGGGCCAAATCAATTCCTATCTGTTTCAAAGTTTTTGACTCATCTTCTGTTTCAACTCCTTCAGCTATAACAATTGCGTTCATTTTATTTGAAAGGCTTAATATGGCTTTAATTAGTTCTTGTTTAAGAATATTTTTATCTATATCTCTAACAATTGAAATATCAATTTTTATATAACTTGGTTGTAATTCTACAACCGTTTCAAGACTTGAATACCCGGCGCCCATATCATCTACAGCTATAGCAAAACCGACGTCAGCATAATACTTGATGGCTTCTTTAAAAAGATTATAATTTTCAATAGCCTCCCGTTCTGTAATTTCAAGGACTATATTATTGGGATTGATCTTTAAATCTTCAAGAAATGATTTTAAATATGCATCCTTGAACTCTGGGTCATGAACAGCCGATGGCAAACAATTTAGAAAAAGTTTATGATGTGATTTTAATCCAATGGCATTCTGAAGGGCTTTTTTCCTGCATATCCTATCAAGTTCAAACATCAAATCTGTTTCATTAGCGATATCAAATAATATATACGGATTCTCATATTCCGTATCTTCAGGCCCTCGTGTCAATGCCTCATATCCAATGATGTCATTATTTGATAATCTGATAATTGGCTGGAAGACTGTTCTGATAGCTTCCTTTAATATTAATTCTTGAAGTTTTTCTTTATCTCTCATCATCAATTTAAATTTTTGATAATTGGACATGAGTTTTGCATCTTCCATCAGTTTGTTAATAAGTCTTTCTTCTCTGATGAGCGGGTTATAAATAACGACAGCGTATCCAACATCTATTTTCGGTTTTCCTCTGAGATAAGAAAATGTTACAGGAGTAATACTATTATTGAGCCAATTAGAAATCCTATCGCATAGAGTTTCAATGTCTGTAGAGCCAAAGTCTCTATCTTCTCGCTTATTTGATAGAAAAATAAAGAACTCATGGCTTCCAATATCAGTGGAAACAATAATATCCTCTTTTCTAACCTGCTCCCCTTGCATGTCCAGAATCACTGTCTGAATCTTATTTAAAATTTTAAGATAAGTCTTTTTTCCATAATGTTTTTCTACATCTGTAATTTTTGAACAGTTGATGTAAAGAGCTGAGAGAGAGCTGTTTTGAACAAGAAAGGATTTTATTTTGCTGATTTCTTCCTGATAGGATGGGATTAAATAATTTCTATTTTCTATCTCTTTTAAGTTGTTGATATATTTCATCCCTTATATACACTTGACCTTTCTATAATAATTATACGGCTATATAGAAATTATTCTTTAATAATTAAGGTCTTATAAATCGATAAAACTCTCACTGAGAGCAATCTTTCTTTGCAGGATTTAAAAAGGAGTTCTATTTGAATTTAAAATACGTTGCACTAAAGTTGTATGTGCTTTTTCTACACGATGTGTGACTACAGCAAGCATCCCACTATGCCGATTAAATTATAAAGATTTAAAAACTCAAGGGAGATTAACACATGAGCATTAAAAAAAGAATAATATGTGCAGCTGCTT
>CP070632.1:2675628-2695759 GCA_020356065.1 Nitrospiraceae bacterium | reverse complement strand
TGCTCTTGGATATAGACCACCTGTTCCAGAAGCTATATTGCCCAGTTACTTAACATCAAGTGCTACTCATGGAGTGGTACAATAACTTGGGGCAGGTCAAGAGACCTTGTAGATGGCTGTGTGAAGATATTTAAATCAATCTCTGACGGTGAATTAAAGTTATGCCGTAAAGGTGGACAGACAAAAGTTATAACAGCACGAATCTCCCTCGGCTTATGGCAACGCCTGATGGATCATGTGAAAGATAAGCAGGATTATGATCTCATCTTTTCCTTTAACGGTAAACCATTCCAAAGGAGAAGGCTGTATCGCATATGGCAGAATGCCTGTAAGGCAGCCAGAGTGCCATACATCCCGATCAATCAGGCGTGCAGACACAGCGCAGCGTCCCAGCTTAAGGAGCAGTGTGACATAGAGGCTGCGAACAAGATCAAGGAACTGCTGGGCCATACCAATTCCCGGACAAGCAAAGATCATTACATCCTCACTTCGGACAAAAAGCACTCAGGTACAACTCAGGTACAAGGTTTAAGCACTTCGCCAAAGGGTAAGTAATTAATTAAAAATAAAAATGAGGATGTTGACACATGTTTAGGGGACATGGCTGAAGTTAAAGGTAGGCTTGGTGACAAGTCTTGCTTTAATTCAAGGTCAACATCCTCAAATCGGAGTATAGCAGAATATACTGTGTTTATCAATTTAAAATATTGCAATCCCTTGTTTTATTAGACCTGCTTTTTGATGGCAGAGATAACTGCTATATAAAATTTAAAAAAAGTGGCATAATAATTCCCCAGTTAATTATTCAGACAGGAGATATGCAATGACTGAAATTGGAAAAATCAATAAACCGGAAGCGGATACATATAAAAACAGGAAAAAAATTTATTTTGTGAGAAATCTTTATCTTCCCAAAAGCGCCACTGACAAGTACAAAAGCATTTATAATCGCTACTGGAAAGAAGTTGAAGAACATCTGACGAAAATTGAAGCTGCCGGCAAGGTATCCAAGATATTTTGTGAAAGCCTGTATATGTCAGGAAAAGAGGCCAGGAGAGTGCTTAAATCCATGAATGCTGCTCTTGAAAAGATCATTCAGAAAAAGATCGAAGAAGGCGCCGAACTTGCACCTCTGGAAGACAAGGACATATTCGGTTCGTATGTAGACTGGAACAACTGTATGATGGTCATAAGAACACAAAAGGTGTACGACACAATTCAGGAACATTTAAAATCCGTTGTCAAGGACAGATTCAAGTACATCAAATCAGTACTTGAGAAAAATATTGGAAAAGCCGAAGCTGCGATGCTGATTATGCGTGGTGAGGACAGGGAGCTGCTTGAATTGCCTGATGACATAGAACTTTTTCTTATCTCCCCTCCTGCATATGATGATCTTCAGCAGTTTTTGCGTGACCGCGACGAAGGCAGGGAATACTGGCGTGCCTGATAAGATGCTGGCAGCTGTTTCATCGAATACTAGTAACTGGAGTTTTGTCATTTAATTCATTATGTCTGCTTTCTTATTTCGGTTACAGACTGACCTCCGATTCCCCAGTTGTCCGTTTCGACTTCATCTATGACCACAAAGGTAGTTTTTGGATTTTTACCGAGGACATCAACAAGAAGCTGGGTCGTACCCTTTATTAACTCCTTTTTCTGGTCAGCAGTTACGCCGCCTCTGGTTATTTTGATATTAACAAATGGCATGGGTATCCTCCCTGAGATCTATATTTTAATAGCGATAAGGAATAATGTAATGCAATGAATACTAAATTTCAATCGTATTTATAAAAAAGTCGATTATTGAATTGTCTGGATAAATGCGATAGGCTCTCTGATACTGCTGTCAGGAGAATTGCTAAAAGATGAAATGACATGAGCTAGAAGCAAGGAGATAAGTACCGATAATAAGAGAGAAAAAACAAGCCGTGACATTATATTGTCCGTAAAAAACCTTTTATAGGTTTTGCCTGTCATACTACTATTATCCGTATTTCAATAAAACAGACCGTGATCATTATCACAAATATAATGATTAATAGACGGGAAACCACCTAATACATAAAGCAGGAGCGATATTGTATCACTCCTGCTTTATGTATATGAAATTGGCAATATATAATTATTTACCGACAGGCTCTTCTTCAAATTCTGCTTCCACTGTATCAGCATCCTCATGCTTATGGGACCCTGAACTGCCGCAGGTGCCACCGGCACATCCTGATGTTTCCTGTGCTGATGGGGTGTCCTTATATACCTGCTCAGCAATCCTGTGGGATGCTGCGCTTAAGGCAGAAATGGCAGTCCGTATATCCTCGGGATTTTCTGAACTGTCTTTTTTTGATTTACACTCATCGAGAGCAGTTTCGATTTCCTTTTTCTCAACTTCAGCAAGTTTATTGCCATGTTCCTTCAATGTGTTCTCAACAGTATAAATCAGGCTGTCAGCCTCGTTTTTCGCCTCAATAAGCTTCTTCTTCTTACTGTCATCATCCGCATGCGACTCAGCTTCCCGAACCATTCTGTTAATCTCGTCCTCTGATAGACCGCTCGACGCTGTAATGCGTATAGACTGTTCCTTGTTTGTGCCAAGGTCTTTGGCAGAAACGTGAAGTATCCCATTAGCGTCAATGTCAAAAGTCACCTCAATCTGTGGAACACCTCGTGGAGCCGGTGGAATGCCTACCAGCTCGAAGTTGCCGAGAAGCTTGTTATGTGCAGCCATTTCTCTTTCTCCCTGATAGACCATGACACCGACGGCAGACTGATTATCAGCTGCCGTTGAAAATACCTGGCTCTTCTTGGCAGGAACTGTGGTATTTCTTTCGATAAGCTTCGTGAACACACCCCCAAGGGTCTCGATGCCAAGTGACAGAGGAGTAACATCGAGAAGAAGAACGTCTTTAACATCCCCCTTAATCACAGCGGCCTGGATTGCTGCACCAACTGCTACCACCTCATCCGGATTCACGCCTTTGTTGGGCTCTTTTCCAAAGAACTCCTTTACCGCCTGTGACACCTTCGGAGTTCTCGTTTGTCCTCCAACCATCAGGACTTCATCGATATCAGATGTTGAAAGACCCGCATCCTCTAAAGCACTTTTACAGGGCTTAAGTGAACTCATGACAAGATTGTCAGTTAACTGCTCAAACTGTGACCTGGTCAGTTTAGTTACCATATGTTTTGGACCTGATGCATCAGCTGTAATGAATGGTAAATTGATATCGGTTTCAGCGGCAGTTGACAACTCTATTTTTGCCTTTTCAGCAGCCTCCTTCAGACGTTGCAGGGCCATCTTGTCGTTTCTCAGATCAATGCCCTGATCCTGCTTAAAGTTACTGATGATCCAGTCAATAAGTTTCATATCAAAGTCATCTCCGCCCAGATATGTGTCCCCATTCGTGGATATTACCTCTGTGATGCCTTCTCCAATTTCCAGAATCGATACGTCAAATGTTCCTCCGCCAAGGTCATACACAGCTACTTTCTCGTCTTTTTTAGATTCTATTCCATAGGCCAGTGATGCGGCTGTCGGTTCATTTATTATCCTTAACACGTCCAACCCTGCGATCCTACCGGCATCCTTGGTTGCCTGCCTCTGGCTATCATCAAAATAAGCAGGCACGGTGATGACTGCCTCGGTCACTTTTTCACCGAGATAATCTTCAGCTGCCTGTTTGAGTTTCTGCAGGATCATGGCAGATATTTCGGGCGGTGAATAGGATTTGCCGTTGATCTGAACATGGGCGTCTCCGTTTGCAGCCTCAATGATGTTGTATGGCAGTTTTCTCATTGCGTCCTGTACTTCTTCAGACTTGAATTTTCTACCCATCAGGCGTTTGATCGAAAAAATGGTCCGTTCCGGGTTTGTTACAGCCTGTCTCTTTGCTACCTGTCCAACCAGTCGTTCTCCTTTGTCTGTAAATGCGACAACAGAGGGAGTGGTTCTGTGTCCCTCCTGGTTCGGGATTACGACTTTCTCACCCCTCTGCACTACTGCTACAGCTGAGTTTGTAGTTCCCAAATCAATTCCTATCGTGTGTGACATGATATCCTCCTTATCTTATACCTATGCCTTGCCCTCCTTGTGATGAAACACTATAATGTGATCAAATAGAGATTTATCCACCTCAAGTAAGGGATTCAGATTAATTTTCATTGTGTGCTTTAAAGCTGTTTTTTTACTATTTAGCGGTTTTGAGTTCAACTCATTAGCTGTCTCACTGTTCATCATGTATTTTTGTGATATGCTAGCCATTTATGTTCTCCTTGTTCTTTACAAACAAATTCTTACTCAATTTTCTTAAATATAGCAATTGCGGTGCCAGAACTAAAAATTACTTAAATATAATAGGATAGAGTTATTGTACATTATTATAAGGTCAATTTGGCCTACTTGAAACTCGGTCAATATGGCTGATAGGTCAATTATTGTACTGGCAATGGTGACTCAGGTACAATGACCATAAGTAAATAGAAGATTGCAATTTAACATTGTGATCGTTGAAAATTATTGATATTAACATCGATATTTCAGAGAGGTGCTTAATGAGTGATCTCAAGGACAGAATTTATGAAGTATCGAAAGAGATGCAGTTAAGTAACGTTGCTACCATTACCGAGGACGGAAAGCCCTGGGTGAGATACGTAATGGGAAAGGCTGATAGAGATCTGGTATTCCGATTTTGTACATATCTGGGGTCACGAAAAGTCAGTCAGATCAGGAAAAATCCCAATGTGCAAGTCACGTTGGGTGTGACTAGCCTGGAAACGGCAAAAAACTGGTTACAGGTGCAGGGAATTGCGGAAGTATCTACTGAAAAGAGCGAACGGGAGTCATTCTGGACCGATGATCTGCAGAACTATTTTTCAGGTCCTGAGGATCCCGATTACAGTGTAATTATCATTAGACCCTCGAAGATTGAGCTGGGGACAATGGGCAACATGACTCCTGAGACCTGGGAACCGGGCGGATAACATGCGCTAGCGCATTAATGACAAATGTCAAAGCTCAAATGTCAAGTGAATATCAAAATCCATATTTCAAGACAGCGCAATTCACAGGAAAATGTTCCTACGTATGTTTACTGAGATAAAGTGACTTTTGGTTCTCATGTTCTGATCTGATTTATAATATCATTAGTTATTAGAGCTTCAATTGACATTGAGACTTTGACATGTGGCATTTTTTTTCAATATTCCTGGTATCTCAGATAAGTAACCGTAATTTTAAGTTAATCACACATGTTCTTGTTACATCGGATAATTTCAACCAATAGTTATTAATGAAAAAAAAGATATGCCAGCAATATGGAAGCAGTAATTCCGGCAAAGTCAGCTATCAATCCGCATGTTACGGCATAACGGGTCTTTTTGATTCCTACTGAACCGAAATAAACAGCTAGAATGTAAAAGGTTGTATCAGTAGCCCCCTGCACAATGGAAGCCACTCTCCCAACAAATGAATCTGCACCGTACGAATTCATGGCATCCACCATCATGCCTCTTGCTCCGCTTCCGCTAAGCGGCTTCATAAAGGCTGTAGGCAGAGCTCCGGTAAAGTCAGAATCAATATGTAATAATATAAATATATTCTCAATAAAACCTATAATCATGTCCATTGCCCCTGAAGCCCTGAATACGCCGACTGCAACTAGTATCGCTATGAGATAAGGTATTATTTTCACTGCGACATGAAACCCGTCTTTGGCACCACTAATAAATGTTTCATATACATTGACCTTTTTGATTAATGCCAAGAGGATAAATAAAGTGATTATCGAGAAAAGCAGCAGATTGGCAGCCACATTTGATACGGTTGATATCTCTTCCCTGCTCATCTGTGACAGGAGAAATATGACCGTTCCGATGAGAAGAGAAATGCCCGCAAGGTATGACATGATCACTCTGTCTAATAAATTTATTCTTTGATAAATAGAAACACTAATAAATCCTGCCAGGGTTGAAAAAGAAGTTGCAAGTAAAATAGGTATAAAAATATCAGAAGGATCAGCAGCACCCATCTGAAACCGGTATACCATTATGGTGACAGGTATCAGCGTCAGTCCTGATGTGTTTAAAACAAGAAACATAATCATTCCATCTGATGCCGTATCCTTGCTACTGTTCGTGACCTGCATTTCCTTCATTGCCTTGAGACCAAGGGGTGTAGCAGCGTTATCCAGCCCCAGCATATTGGCCGAAATATTCATCATTATTGAACCTATGGCAGGATGATCCTTATGGAGTTCAGGAAAAAGCCGGTGGAAAAAGGGACCGACCATTTTTGAAAATATTCTCACGACTCCTCCCTTTTCTCCGATCTGCATAAGACCCATCCAGAGAGTGAGGACGCCCGTCAGACCGAGCGAGATTTCAAAACCGGTTTTGGCGTAATCAAAAGTGGCCTGTATGATGTTAGAGAAAACTTCAACATCATGAAACAAGACGAGCCTGACAATGCCTATTGCAAATGCACTGAGAAAGAATCCGACCCAGATATAATTCAGAACCATGAAGTATATTACCACAGTGTCAGGTGTGGCAATATATTGCAGAAGATGATCAGTAATAATCTATTGGCGGGTTAACGACGGTAAGAAAAGGGCTTCATTGAAACTATCCGCTGTTACCGGATGTCTTTAAAAGGAAACTGTCAATCAGAGCAACGAGATCGGCTATTTCAGGTTTGGTGATCTCTGCTTCAGCTCCAACAGATTTGCATTTTAACGACATTTCAGGGCTGATTAATGATGAAAATACGATACACGGGATATGTTTAAGTTTCTCATGAGATTTGATGTTTTTTATAAGATGCAGGCCATCCATCTGAGGCATCTCGATATCTGTGATGATAATACTGACATGGTCTTCAATTGATCTGAATTTATCATAATTTGTGATCGCATTTAATTTGTCCCATGCAACCAGACCGTCATCAGCACTGGCAACATTATAACCGGCTTTTGTCAAGGTAGAGATGATAATTTTTTGTATATATTTGGAATCTTCAACAACAAGAATTGTGTGGGCAGTCCTGTTAACGTCCATTTCATCCTTTGTTTTAAGACTTTCAGATTCACTCTTCGTGCCTGAATCAGGGTATATATCAGATGTTATTTTTTCAAAATCCAGCATTAAAATCATTCTATATTCAAGTTTGATAACAGCTAAGACTGTACCTGAATCAGATGATACTTTATTGGTCAGGTGCTCTATCTGCTGCCATGACAGTCTCTGAATTCCGACTACTTTGCTCACGCTGAAACCGATTTTTGTATTGTTAAATTCGCTGACTATCACAAATGATGCATCCTTGTCTGTCACATCGTTAAGTCCGAGATGCCTTTGCAGATTGATTATGGGCACTACCTGACCGCGAAGATCTACGATACCGTCCAATGACGGGTGCTCGTTCGGCACCGGCACTGTTGCCTCTGGAAAACGGATAATTTCTCTTACCTTGGCAACGTTTATTCCATACGTATTCCTGCCGATCAGAAACTCTACTATTTCGAGTTCATTTGTTCCTGATTCAAGCAGAATATCTGTTTGATTGATCCGTGTATGCACTGTGATATGCTCCTTGCCAGTCATGAATTCCTCGCCTTTTTCACTGACCGGTATAAAATGTTGACCAACAGATCCAGACCGTATGATGACAGACGGTTTAAATTACATGTACATATTATTACGGACTCTTCGGAAACTTCTTTAGGAACTCCAGATTATACATTTAACTATACAAGAAACATAGTTTGTCAATGATCATTTTATTAAGGACCGAATCCAACTTTGTCCAGGACTAGCAAACAGGCCGATGATTGGGTAACGCATCTGAGCGTTGATGTTTCTAGAGGAGGTGCACTTACATCGTAAACAAGAAAACGTTTACTGATTCTGAATGAGCAGTCTGGGACCATCTTTAAACAGGGTCTCTATCTTATTCGTCTTGACAATAGCCATGACAACTCCAATGCCGAATTTTGGATGATCAATCAGGTCATCTACGGTGAAATTATCATTGATTCTGTATTTTCTGGCCACAGGAACGTTTTCGGACGACAGTCTCGTTACATGTTCATTATAAATTTCTTCCGGGGTCTTTCGCTTCCTGCCGGCCCTTTTTGCAGTTGATTTTTTCTGCTCTGCCGGCGCTGAACGATAGTTGTGCTGTCCATTACATGTATTGCATTTAACTTTTACAGGTTTGTTATCAACAATAGCGATGATTGTATGTCCCAGTTCAAGTTTGCATTTGGTACACCATGATACGACGTCTCCACCTACTGAATAACCGTTTGTCATATGTTCCTCTGAAATTGTTAATGGTTTGGTATTAAGACTGCATATATTAACTCATAATCATATAAATTTCCTAACTGTAAAAATATTTCTCATGGCCGTGTTAAGATGAGGATGAGAGAGAAAACATGTGAAAGCATGAGGTGGCATAAAAGATATCTGCAACATAGGAGGTAACAGTGACACATCAGACGGTTACAATATTCAAACCATATTCTTTCCGGCAGGGACAGAAAATAAGAATTGAGGGTTCAAAACGAAGCGGTGACTGGGAGGTCATCGATACAACTGACAGAAAGGTCATCCTGCGATGTCCGGTATCAAAGAAGCAGTTTGAATGGGACCTGTTCTGTTATTACGTCAAAGATGAGGACAAAGCTGTCTGGCCGCAGAAAGATTAATTGCAATCCAGCCAGGTGAAAAGCAGGAGGGCCAATCTTTATCAGTCCCGAAATGATTGAGTTGTGAAAAACTTAGTTTTAACCACGCAGAGAATAAACAGGTATTTACTGGAGTGATCTGGACTTGAGAGCTGGTTTTTTCCTGACCGGCTTTTCTTTGCAGGCCCGGCAGATCGTGGACCCCTTAGCATCATAACATCCTTCTTTATCAATCATTTTCTCAAGGTCATCGCAATATATCTTTTTGAGTTTCATGTCATTAGTTTAGGCCTCATCATATTTAAAAGCAAGGATATTTCACAGTTAAAGGGTTTTTTGATGATTATCAGCCGTTGTCGACCGTAATGTACCATGATGTTGTGATTATGGGATGCTATTGATGTATAGTAATATAGTGAAATTTAAAGAACTGCACATTCCAAAAAAAATTCTGGATGGCATCAAGGCAGCTGGTTTCAGTGAATGCACACCGGTTCAGGCCCTTACTCTTCCTGAGGCGCTTAAAGGCAAGGATGTAGCGGGCCAGGCTCAGACAGGGACAGGCAAGACAGCCGCTTTTTTGATTGCTGTATTTTCCCGTATGTTGAAAATGCCGCCTCCGGAACGGGGTCCTTCTCCTCGTGCATTAATTATTGCACCTACACGTGAGCTTGTGGTCCAGATAGAAGCAGAGGCAAAACTGCTCGGGGAACCGGCCGGTTTCAAAATATTATCAGTGTTTGGAGGCGTCGATTATCTGAAGCAGCGTGATCAGCTTTCAAGGCAAGTCGATATTCTGATAGGAACTCCCGGCAGGCTAATTGATTATCTCAAGCAGAAAGTGTACAGCCTTAAGAAGACACAGTTCCTGGTGATTGATGAAGCTGACCGCATGTTTGACATGGGGTTTATCAGTGACCTGAGGTTTTTGCTCAGAAGGATGTCCCCTTATAACAAACGTCAATCAATGCTATTTTCAGCTACCCTTTCCAACAGGGTAATGGAACTGTGTTATGAACATATGAACATGCCTGAAAAATTTTCTGTTACTCCCGAGAAGATCACTGTCGAACAGATTGAACAGGAGATATATCATGTCGGTCTATCCGAGAAATTCGGGCTTCTCCTCGGCATTTTGAGACGTGAGCAGGGAGGAAGGTATCTGATTTTCTGCAATACCAAGGCAGAGGCGGAAAGACTTGAGGTGCTTCTGAGTGCAAACGGGATTTCAACAGCTGCCATTACAGGAGATCTTCATCAGAAAAAAAGGATGAAAGTCCTTGCTCATTTCAAAGACGGCACCCTTCCTGTTCTTGCTGCTACAGATGTGGCCAGCCGGGGACTTCATATTGACGGCGTTACTCATGTAATCAACTATGATTTGCCTCAGGACCCGGAGGATTATGTTCATCGCATTGGAAGGACTGCAAGAGCAGGGGCGGGGGGAAGGGCCATCAGCCTGGCTTGTGAAAACTATGTTCATTCTCTTGAAAGTATTGAGGACTATATAAAGCAAAAGATACCGGTGATGAATATCACGGAGGAGATGATAGTCACAGAGTATCAGAGAAGGGCTGTTCGGTCCAGAACGAGGGGCGCACGTCCCCGGAGCAAATCATTCGGGCAGGGCAGCACAAAATTTACATCAAAGTCAGGGACATCCGGACGTGGAATAGATAAACAGGGACAGCGTGGGAAGCAGAGAAAAAATACTTTCAAAAAACAGTCGGGCCGCCTGGAAAAGAAACGTTAACAGGTTCCTGTATTGCACATAATAAAATCACTCTTCAATAAATATATCTAATCTGGTATTATTGTCATCAGACCTGTTGAGAGGGAAATCCTAGTTTGCTCATACAGAAAGAAATAAAGCAAGGAAAAAAAGCTGTAAATTCGAGTAAATTCATTTAAAAAAATATATTGTTTGGGATAATGTCACAACATAATGTTATGTTTATCATTGCCGTAGTTTCTGACAAAAAGTTTTTAACCCGCCTTATTTCTTCATAGCATGTAAGTAGACCCGATACAAATTTAAAATTGCGATTACATGGGAGAATAAGATAGAACGTTTCCATCAGAAAAATAGCATGTGAACATGAAACTAACAAAATAGTGCAGGATAGGTTCATCAACAATCCCTTTTACAAGGCGGTATGTGTAATGAAAACAGACAGATGAGAGACATAGTACTGGCATCTGCTTCACCGAGAAGAAAAAAAATCCTCTCGTTAACCGGACTTCAATTTAAAACATGCGTAAGCAATTATAAAGAGGACCTGACCAATTCAGGGGAACCTCGTGCACTTGCGAGGTTTCTTTCAAGAAAGAAAGCTGAAGATGTTGTGCTGAAATGCCCTGACGCAGTAATCATTGCGGCCGATACGTTTATCGTTTATAAAAATAAGTTTCTCGGTAAACCTACCAGTCCTGATCATGCCCTCAGGATCTTAAAGATGCTGAATGGAAAGAAGCATTCCGTGATAACCGGTTTTACTGTTATTGACAGCAGAAGCAATAAGATGGTATCCAGATCAATGGAAACAAACGTTTATTTCAAAAAAAATACAGATGCTGAGATACATGCCTATGTAAGGTCAGGAGAACCTCTTGATAAGGCAGGCGCATACGCCATCCAGGGACTCGGCTCTGTTTTAATAAAAAAAATAGATGGCGATTTCTTCAATATCGTGGGCCTTCCTGTCTGCGCATTAGTTGACACTCTGAAAAAATTCGGAATAAGCGTATTAGCTTAAAAAACACAGGTACAACAATATAATCAAGCGAATTTCTCGATACACGGAATCGGGATACATTCATTTGTCCTCTCTCTGGACGGGGGAGGGTTAGGGTGGGAGTGTATTAGTATGGTTTTATCGCCCTCACCTCAATCCCCTCCCGGTACGATTCGATTACGATCAGTCAAGGAAGGAGAGATAGCTTGTTGATATGTTGCAGGTTCAGAAGTATAATCGATTATATGATAAAAATTGAAAAACTAAATAACTGATGATTATATCATGGACATTTATAAAGAACTCGATTGTCTTAATCCCGGACAGAGAGAAGCTGTGATGCATACGGGAGGACCCCTGCCGATCCTTGCAGGTGCCGGTTCAGGTAAGACGAGGGTAATTACGGAGAGGACCGCAGATCTCATTAACAGCGGAGTTAGCCCGTCCCCAATTCTTGCTGTTATCTTGACAAACATGGCCACCATGGAGAAGAGGGAAAGGGTAAGAACCCATGGTACAGAGCAGGGCAGGGCGTTACACTAATCTATTAAAAATGGCCTGTAATTCTCTGTCGTGTTTATAGCAGATACAGAGGAAGAACTGATCCCCCATAAACAGTCTATTGATACTTCACCAGGTGCTGTAGAAGAAAGGCGGCTCTTCCATGTGGGAATAACACGGGCCATAAAGAAACTCTTATAACATTACAGAGAAGAGACTGAAGTATGGAAAAGAAACAATTTCGGTACTCTCAAGATGTTTCTGTTGAGATAGACAGTTTTGTAAAAATGTAACCTGAGCAAGAAAAGGCATACGTTAAAAGCCGGTATGATAACTTCTTGGCAAGATTTGAAGATGATGAACTTTAATGATTCCCCATTTTTTTAACATAACCACTTTACATTGATCAGTAACTATTACAACCGCTTATTGATAAGATTATGTAATTAAATTAATTAGTTATATGTTATATATTTTGACAATATGATAATATTATGTTAAATTTAATATTATATTCTTACCACTTTTACCTGAATAGTATGTTGTGTGTTGAATGTGTACGTAGTCACAGTTCAAATATAAATTTCATTATATGAATCCAGCAAGGTGAATATCCATGCTTCATGAAAGAAGGAATTGTAAGAGATTAGATATTTTTCATGTCATCGAAATTACATCAGCGTCGCCTTTATTAGGATTGATAAGAAATTTTTCTTGCCGGGGATTTACTTTTGAGCTGGATAGCGTTGACTTTGATCAGAAAAAAAATATTGAGTTCAAATTAAAGTATCCTCAACGTAATTTGATGGTTTACTTCATGGGTGATATGATCTGGGAAAAAAGGGTAGCCAACACATTCACTGCAGGTATCAGGTTTGGAAAAATGGACAAAGAAATGAAAGACAGGCTGATGGAAATACTATGCTCAATCAAAAATATTGCTATTGATGTATTTGAATATCAAACATATTCCGAAAAGCCGGGAACGCAAAGAGAAGATGAAGAAACTGCAGCGAACGTAAATATAAAACTTATGTCGGAAATCTCACAGAAATCCAGAAGAAAATTAGTAACCAGTGTTACTATTGGTCTTGCGATTTCACTCATCTCATTAGTAGGTGTTTTTACATTCAAGGGATTACGGGAACCTTTCAGTAATGCATACTATCATATTACGCAAAATGTATTTGAAAAAAAGAAACATTTATCTAAATCAGAAAATATGTTGAGACATCCCGTTAAAGAACAGGTAAGCGACAGGATTTTAAATGAGGATCTGCTTTTTAAGAAAGTGAGAGAAACTTCAAGTAAAGATCACAGACGTATGTTACAGGCGAGGGCTGACTATCGCATCGAAAGGAAAAATGAATTAAAAGGGTCATTGAAGGATGATGATCTGCCTGCATCCCGATTAGTTTATACGATTCAGATAGAGAGCCTTTTAAACATCGAAGATGCTCAGAATAAGTTCGATGATATCATCCGGTCACTCAGTGAAAAACACCTTAATACGCTAAGGATTGAAAAAGTAGGAAAATATTATACGTTGAGGCTTGGTAAATTTGAGAATTATGAAACCGCCGGTGAAATTCTTAAGGACATTAATCCTTATTTTTCTGAAGCTATCATATTAAAAGCTTATATCAAGAATGAACGAATTATTAATATTATGAATAATTAAAAGATTTTCAGGATATCCTGTTTCTGCCGGAAAGTTCAGCCGGTAACGACGTGCATTATATGGCAGCCTGTTCGGAATAAATTTACATAATATGAAAAACAGAAGAAATTATTACCGTATTCTGCAAGTTCAGCCTGATGCACCAATGGAAATTATCCGTGCAAGCTATCGAACGCTCATGCGGGACTTAATGCAGCACCCGGATTTGGGCGGTGATCATTGGAATGCCAGTATAATTAATGAAGCGTATGCAACGCTGAGTGACAGTGTTAAACGCAATGAATATGACAGGAAATATTTGAAACATCTTTCAAAAGATAAAATATGTTGGAAGAATATAAGTACCCTGAAATCAGGAAAAACTCACACATCGAGACATAAAAGCCGGCGTCGTTCAATGAATCGCATAAAAATGAATGGACTCCACTTGTGCTATATGACATCATCACAGAAGAAAAGTGAAGCTAAAATGCTCGATCTTTCACCACAGGGTATTTGTTTTATCTGCAATGAGAAATTAAAATATGCATCTACGATCATCATAGAATCGTCCTTATTTAAAGCAGCTGCAAAGGTGGTGTACAATTATAATATCTCTAGTGACAGGTCCGTTTATTCTGTTGGGGCCAGGTTTACAGATATCAGGTTCAGAAAACCATCAGGCTCGTTTTATTCGCACGCAGTGTAAATACTCAGATCAGGCATATTAATTGTCCTGGTAATCTCCAGTCCATTAACCATAATAACCATATTTTAATTAAGTATCAATAGGTTAACCATAATGAAACATTTACATATAATTTACGTAACATTAACCACCTGTTTACAAAAACATGTGTTAATTTAGAATTAGATAATGAGATAATGTCAGTCCCGAAAAAGCCAAACCCTTCGTGAGAGGGGGACAGAAAGCAGCGGGTCTTACATAAGCAAGATAGCCGGGCTGCCGAAAGATTGCGTAAGGTAGACTCGGCTTTTTTAGTATCGGCTTCTATTGAAGAAGCTGTTTAAGCTGCGGAAAGGGGGTCTAGATAATGACGAATAAGATAATCATAGGAGCAGTAATGGTGGTCATAGTAATGTTATTGACCGGGGCCGTTCAGAAAATAGAAATGGGGCCGCCGTCTCATGAAGAGCAGGCAACAATAATTAAGTCATTTGCTGAAGTCAAATGTGATCCCTGTGACTATAACATTGATTATGGACACGCGTATAATCTTACCGAAAAAGGCGGAGTTGATGAAGGCGTTGCCAAGTTAGAATGTGACCCATGCGATTACAACATTGATTATGGAGAAGAAGGCAAAAATAATAAAAAATGAGCAGAAATGGGAACTAATACAGGGCTTGGATATTACAAGTCCTATTTTTTTGTTTTGTACATGATCTCATTTGAGACATTATTATTGCTGTTGAAAGAAAGATGTTACAGGATAGACCATTTTATCAAAAATCTCTCAATGTCGGGTAAAGATGGCAAGATGTGCTTCTTATAAAGGTACATTCAACAGTAGACTTCCTCAGATTAATCATTTCTTTTCCTTTGATTAGACTCATTTACAGAGCAGTTCCATAAGAAGGAAACTGTTCCGGTTTGTCGGTTTTCTGTTAAAATTAAATTATGCCGTCGGTAATTACTTTCCATACCGTCTCATATTATTGTTGAAAGGGAATAATACTGAAAATATGAGATATGAAAAGTTTATTTCAATGATTAATGTTACAAGAACATATAAGTTAAACGTGATAACTCATGTATCAATCAAATTACTCCATTTAATTATATTAATTCTTGTTACGGGTTGTGTATCAGCTCCTCCAGTGAAACATGAATTTACAAGCCATGAAACGTTTCCGATACCGCAAAATGAAATCTGGACATGGAGCATAGATTTTCTTGAGGGAAGGGTTTCAACTATTGATGCTGCTGATAAAGATCAGGGTATCTTAAAAACAAAAGAGTTCAATGTACCGTATAAAGGCTTCCAGTTTCAATCAATATATGCTGACTGTGGAAAACCGGGGGGTCTTAATGTTTTCCGTGAAATCATCGGATATTATGAAATCTTTATTGCTGAATCACTCGACAGCAGAACGACCATACGTACGGTTCCTCATTACCGTGCGTCATTATGGGCAGGAAATAATTTTAAAGGGTGGATATCCTGTGAATCCAGGGGATATCTTGAACAGTTGCTCATAGATGATTTAAGGGCAAAAATCAAAAAATTCTACCCAACAGCTGTCCTTATCTCACAACCGGCAAATGGTACGGATGATGAATCCGATAAAAAGTCGATAGCTCTTTTACCGAAAATTCAGGAAAATGATAATAAAGTACACGCTGAGCCGGAAAGAAATCTGAGCCCTGAAACAGAACGGAAAGAATCCCCCCTTTCCTATGAGACCACGTTACAGGAGAGTGATAAATTCAGGAACGAGAGCGGATTATTAAAAATAAATAAAGAATATGATAACACTGATAAACATGCAGAGGACGTAACATTGTCAAGTGTGGAATCTCCGCCTGAACTGACAGTAGATTCAGATAATGAAACACCAGAAAAATCCCTGCTGAACGGGATAGATGAAGATAAAACACCTGATAAAGTTGCCAAAGATGAAAATTATTATTTTCAACTTGGTCATGACTTTCTACAATCAAGTAAGTATCCGGAAGCAATAGATGCTTATTTACAGGCAACACGAATTAAACCTGACTCTGCCTATGCACAATACAATCTTGGTGTTGCCTATGGAGAATTGGGGAAGTATCCGGAAGCAATGGATGCTTTCACACAGGCAATACGGATTAATCCTGATATAGCAGATGCGCATTATCGTCTTGCCATTATATATGAGATGTCAGGGAAGTATAAGGATGCAATAGACGCTTACAAACAGGCAATCAGGATTAACCCTTCCTCTGCTGAAGCATATCATGATCTAGGTTATGCGTATGGAGAATCAGGGAGGTATCAGGAAGCGGTAGACGCGTACACACAGGCAATACGGATCAAACCTGACTATTCAGATGCACAATACAATCTTGGCGTTGCCTATGGTGAGTTAGGGATGTATCAGGAAGCGGTTGATGCATACAAACAGGCAATCAGGATTAAACCTGATTATGCTGATGCACATTACAATGTCGGTTATGAATATGGAAGATTAGGCAAGTATCCGGAAGCAATAGATGCGTACAAGGAGGCTATCAGGATTCGATCCGACTCTGCAGATGCACATTTAAACCTCGGTCTTACCTATTTACTTACAGGCGACAAAGATTCTGCACTTGATGAATATAATATTCTCAAAGACCTTGATAAAAAATCGGCAGACACATTGAAAAGGAAAATGATGGCTGGTGATCAGAACGCATCTCTATTAGTTTATACAATACAGATATCAAGCCAAAAATCATTAGACATTGCACAGAAAAATTTCAATTCTATTCTACGTTCACTTACCAGCAAAAATCTTAATCTGCTCAGAATTGAAAAAATTGGAGAATATTATACTGTGAGGCTTGGTAAATTTGAGAGTAATGGGACCGCAAAGAAATTTATTCAGGGAAATAAGCCACAGCTGTCTGAAGCCATCATATTAAAAGCCTATATTAAAAATGAAAGAATTATCAGATTACATGAATAATCAAGTTGTATCGGTCACCGGGCCTCTTTTATTGCTCACTTTCTGCTGATTTTAAACTGAGATTTATAATTCCCACAATATTAATGCAATATTGACATGTTCATGTGTCATTTTGACATCATTAGGCATATCCAAATTATATTAACCTATTAATTTTTATAATTTATTGCAAGGAATACAATTTGCAAATACATCACAAGGTAAGAAATGTAATTTCATATTATGACGGAATAATAGATGATTGCATGGATTTTTATACTAAACAGATTTATTAAGATCATCTTAAATTATTTAAACAAGTTGTCTGCTATTACGAAATTATTGAGATAACATGAAAGACAACAAAATTCCCATAGACCAATTGATTAATGAGACCTTAAACAATAATATTTTTAAAGCAATTGGTGACGCCATGAGTATACAAGATACGAATTTTAAGATTCTGTACCAAAATGAACAGGCAAAAAAAATTATTGGTAACCATATTGGGGAATTATGTTACAAGGCATTTGAACATAGAGATAATATTTGTGAAGGTTGTCCTTTGGCAGCATCCTTCAGGGACGGTAAGGTACGTACATTAGAAAGGAGAAATCCTTCCAAGAAGGATTTAACTGTTGAAATTACAACATCAGCCATAAGAGATTCAACGGGAAAAATTATAGCTGGAATTGAGGTTGTGAGAGATATTACTAAGCGGAAGAGATCAGAAGAAGTAAGAGAGGGGTTAATGCTTGAACTAAAGGACAAGCTGGCCCAGGTAAAAACTCTGAAAGGATTCTTGCCTGTTTGCTCTTCCTGCAATAAGGTACGTGACGATAAAGACAACTGGTCTAACTTTGATGTTTATATACGTGATCATTTTGAAACTGAAATAACCCATGGTTATTGTCCTGATTGTGTTAGTAAACATTTCTTAACAGATGATAAAAACATTTTTTAAGATAATTGATTTATCAGTTCTTTATGCGAAGTGGTCAAGAATTAAGGTTACACATTCTGTCAACGCTTTTGTAGTTCAGGACAACTATATATCATTTATTGTCGTATCCTATACCGGTAATAAATGATGTTGCATGTAAAGCTTCGGATTTATTGTGTTATTAATCAAAATCCTCTGCTCTTACTATAGCAGTTGTCCCATTTCATCACTCAAATATGACCGCTCTCGTGAACTGTGCACGAGGATAATACATAACACCCATATAGCGGACACCTGTCAAGCAAAAATATATTTCATCATGAAGTTTTCTAACTTCTTTTTATAAGCTCTTGTAACCAACGATCCTACCAATGCCGTTTTTTCTTTTATAATTAGCTACAGTCTTCACTGTGCCAGACACCCATCAGGATCAAAGCCAATCTCGGAGATTTTATCCCCAAAGATGGCTCCTTCCGCTCATTGCGGACCAGAAAACCTTCGGCTCCATACCAAGTCCAAATTAGTTTGTTACAAATTCTATGGCTGATACTCCAGTCCTGTAGTGGCTCTCAGCACGGGCAGTAAAGATGTCAAGAACTCCTATGTCATTAGGAGCAGCAGCGTTCCAATCAAAGAGATGGTTTAGTTCCAGTCGGTAAATAGGTTTTCTGCTGCCCCCAATTCGTCATGCAAATGCCTTTTCGGGTTTGAACGGAACTTCGTCCCTCAGTATATAATACGCCGCCCTTGCCAGCTTATGTGCAAGCGCACTGTGTGCGATCGGGTCATTTGTCCTCCTACGCTTGCGTGCATAATAGGTTCTTGCTTCAGAATCAAGTCGTCGTGCATGATCGGCAGCTTCGGCATATGCCCATGACAGATACTTATTGCCGTTTTTCCTGTTGCCTGGTCCTTTCTTCTTATTATTGCTAAATCTTGCAGCAGGCACCTTCCTGCAGTACGATACGTAATTGCCCACCTTCGGAAAACGATCAATCGGGCCTGTCTCCATCATAATGGTTAATCCCAATACCCTTCCCACGCCCGGTAAGCTTAACAGAAACTCGTATGGCCTCTTCAGATTCATCTTCGTTTCCACAACCCTCTCGATTGATCTAATCTGCTTTGTGAGAGAGTCAATTGCTTCCTTGCTGACTCTGCCGGCAAGCGTAAGATCATCGTTACTCTCCAACAGCGGCGTTACATGGTCTATTTTCAAGGCCTTTATATGGCTTGCATTCATCTTTGCACCAATGTTCCTGGCGAGAATATTCTGAAGGCTCAATATGAGAGAGGTGCGTAGCCTTACCAAATGCCCCCGCTTCCTCAGCAGGTCTCGCAACGGTCTTTGCTCCTTCGGATAGATGTACCCTTCAGGAAGTATCTTTAATCTCAACATCTCGGCAAGCCAGAAGGCGTCATGCTCGTCATCTCCATGTTTTAGTCCTGAATACTGTTGGATCCCTGATGGATTGGCTAAATGCATCTCATAACCTTCCTCCACCATAAGGTCTACCAACCAATACCAGTTATAGGTGGACTCCACAACTATTCCCATAATATCTTTCTTGTACGGCCTGATTGACTCTGATATTAGACCTGGATCGTTCCGGAGTTTCCTTTTCCATATCCTCTTGCCTTGCTCATCAATAATCCCCACATATGTATTGCTTGAATGGAGATCAAAACCTACGTATAATCCCATATGGCACCTCCCAAAGATTAAGATTAATTCCTTACTGTGAGCATACTGCAAAACGGTATGCTCAGGGAGGTGTCCGCTATATGATTATCAAAGATTCAAAATGGGAGAGGTTGCTTGATCATTTATAACATCATGATACTAATAAAGACCTCCTCATGATACTGCAAAAGCAGTATCATGTTAGATCACCAAAATCTATTTTTGAAGGAGGTCGTTATGAGATTCTATAGCAAGCTCCACAAGTAT
>CP070632.1:2655254-2675528 GCA_020356065.1 Nitrospiraceae bacterium | reverse complement strand
CGTCGTTACGCCCCATATACATATCTCCTATAAATAGTGTGATTGCAGCACATTAAAAAGCTGTTCCGCCACTCACAGAAACAGCCCCGACTCTGGCTATCCCTCTTACTGAATTGATAAATCCGCCAAAGAAATTCTTCACCCCGTCTTTGGGCACTATCACTATATCCTTGTCCTGTAACACTACGTCTTTACTCTGTTCCTCAAGTATTGTCTTGTAATCGATTTCAATAATATCCATGGTTGCTTTTCCGGAGTCCCTGTAGATTCTGATCTGATTCTGTTTAGCATTAAAGTCAAATCCCTTTGCCATAGAGATTGCCTGTGATAGCGTTGTAGTTCCCTTCATGACGAACGAACCGGGAGATTTAACAGAGCCATTGACAAAAAATACGCCACCGGCCGGAACATGAACAACATCTCCGGCAAAAATAGGAATATTCAGTCTTACCTGTCCACCTATTAATAGATCTCTGATATTAACAATTATGGTTTCGCCTTTACGCTGAATATAGCATATATCTCCCGCTTCCCCTGTCAGCCCACCCGCAACTGACAGAATATCAAGTAAAAAATTCTGACGAGTCACTGTGTAGACCTGGGGATTGGAAACTGCCCCCAAAACAGTTACATTCTGACTTCTGTATTCCTGTACAAACACATTCACGATTGGATCCTGTAAATATCGCAGCAGTTTTTCACTGATCGCTGATTCTGCTTCCGCAACAGTGAGACCCCCTATCTTAATTTTTCCCGTTAAAGGCAATTTTATATATCCTGTCGTGCTGATCCTGGAGGTCCCTTTCAGTTCATCCACCTGAAACACGTCTATGGCGATAAGATCACCAGGCCCTAAAATATAATCGCCTTTATAAGCAGAAGTAGTCTCTGATTCTGGGGTAATGAAGCTGTCCTCATCTTCTGCCAATGAGGAAACTGATAAACTGTCATCTGTTAATGATGTATCTGAAAAGTCAGGTTCATTATCTGTATCATTGTTTATTAATTCTGAACGGTTTATTTCTGCTGATGTTTTATCTGAAGGAACAATAAGAGCTACAGATTTTGTCCTGTTATTTGTCGCACACGAGAAAAGAACAATCATGAACACTGCAAGTGATAAATATTTTATACATTCTTTTTTCATTGTAAATATTTTTGTCGTATTACACGCTTCTGTGAAATTAACTTTTACGAACATTCCAAATTCTTAAAGACCGAAAATGGTCTAAGTACTATCGTTTTATACATGATTACAGGCTGCAATATCAAGATCTCCAGTTTTTAAACATCGAATTTATTTGCCTCAATTTCATAATTATAATCATCACAGTCATATTTTAACTCATTATTGATCATATTATGTTATCGACAGCATATCAAAATACTTGAGCTCTTTATTGCTACAGTCACTATACCACTAAAATTATAAATGTGAAAGAATATATTTCTCACACTGCTCCGCCTTCCCAGTTACAATAAAAGTAACTGAAAAGTATTGATAATATCCCCTTGATAAAACTAACTAAATAAAGCTGTTTCTGAATACGAACTATATAATTTTCGAATCTGTCAACTTCGACTGAATTTATTTGAGTATATATTATGCGATCGAAAATTAAATAACAATGTCTGATGAATCAATATCCATATACCATGTGTATTTCGTTTTCAATAACGTCTTTATGATAAGCAAATCCTTTGCCAGAGATTCAATTATTTATTTTCAATCAGTTAATCGTACACACTGAAGGTTTCAGCATACCGATATCCGGAAGTTATAACCGGTTTCAATGCTCTTTCTGAATAAAGCATAGTCTTCATTAATGCTAAAAACAAGCATATTTTTTTTATTATTTTTTTTGAATAATTAATTAAAAAAGCCGGTCATGCAAAGGAAAGTTTGGCAAGCCGACTTTAAAAAAATTGCTGTTAATTGTCGAAAAGTTAATCTCTGCTTTAAATCGGGATATAAAAGTCACTCCCCATGCACCTCTTAAAATTATATTTATCAATTTTGCTATTAAAATTACTAAAGTTGTTAAAATATAGCATATAAAAACAAATATGTCAAATTATTTATCGTTTTTGTCAATATTATTTTCGATTGTAAAATATAATGTCAATATTCATGACTACACTCATATATATAGAGCATATAAACAGTCAACCTAATATTAAATATGTTACTCTTACGGCATGAAAAATACGTTTCCTGTTTTTGAGCTGAATAATATTAATTTTGCATACCCGGGAGGTGAACATGTCCTGGAGAAAATTCATCTCAATGTGCATCAAAATGACATAATTGTTATTAAGGGTGAATCCGGTGCAGGTAAGAGCACATTTCTCAAACTCTTCAACCGGTTTTGCGACATCAGGGACGGAGAGTTACTCTTCCATGGAAGACAGCTGCGTGAATATCGAATTGAGAAAGTGAGGGGTTCTATTATCTACCTTTCTCAAATACCATATCTGATTGAAGGCTCTGTCGGGGATAACCTGATGTTCCCGTTTCAGTATAAAGTCCACAATGCCAGGATATTTAACAGAAAAAGAGCACAGGAGTTGCTTGCATACTTTAATCTTGACATACCTCTTCAACACGAAGCATCCAATCTTTCTGTTGGTCAGAGGCAAAGAGTATCTGTTATCAGGGCCATCCTTTTAGAGCCTGAGGTGCTTCTTCTGGACGAACCCGGATCCTCTCTTGACGAAATAAACAGAAGAAACCTCGAAATAAAGATTGAATCACTAAGTGAGATTTCCGGTATAACGGTTATCATGGCAACTCATCGTGAATTGAGTTTTAATGACAGGAAGCACAGATTATTTTATATACAGAACAGGAACCTTATTGAGGACTTTCGGGTCGAACATAATTAAACGAGAAGATCATGCACTCTGAAATTATCAACATACCATGGTTACATGTTTCCATCACAACTCTCTTTATTGTTGGAGCAGGATTATGCTCCATCTATTTAAAGCTCGGACTTGAAAGGGACCTGCTGATAGGAACCGTTAGAACGTTCCTGCAGCTGGGATTACTGGGATACGTCCTTAAAGCTATTTTTTCAATAAGCAATCCCGTTGCTGTCTTTCTTCTTTTTTCACTTATGATCTTTTTTGCAGCACGGATCATATCCGGAAGAGTTATGGAAAAAAGAGTCCCCTACTTTCTTCCTGTTCTGGCATCAATGTTTTTAAGCTATATGCTAATCAATATGTTCGTGATGTCATTGATCATTAATGTCAAGCCCTGGTATTACCCTGTATACTTTATTCCTGTAGGAGGAATGATCATAGGCAATTCAATGAATGCAGTATCACTTTCCATAAACAGCTGGTTTGAAGGATTAAAAAAAGACAGGGACCGGGTGGAATTGTTTCTTTCACTCGGGGCAGACCCACAGGAAAGCACAATCATTAATTTTAAGGAATCGGTAAAAACCGGGATGATTCCGTCGATCAATGCGCTCATGTCTGTAGGAATTGTATCAATACCCGGAATGATGTCAGGGCAGATACTTGCAGGAACAGATCCCCTGATAGCCGTAAAATATCAGGTCATTATCATGCTTATTCTGGCCGGCTCCACTGCCATCACAACCGTACTTGCTCTTTTTATTGTAAGAAGGTTGTCATTTTCAGGTAACCATCAATTAAGAATTTAGCCCACATTATTCATAAATATTTGAGCTATGGCTGTTTAATTAATGCAGATTATCAATATATGGAGATATAAAAATTGCCGGAATTAGTTTGCCGGATGACTATCGAATGTGGTATTCCACAATGTCTCTGTCATGCAACAGGTAGTCTTTCTGGACTCTCTGTCCCTCAAATTTCGCCGATCCCCATATACAGGCATACTTCAGGCTGCGAACAAAATCTTTATGAATGATGTGTGCAAGATTAAGAACATTTGATCCGTATGGAAGAGTAAAGGGTGAATCCATATCAGGCTCCTTGCCGGGCTCCTTTGAGTAAACCCTTATTATGCCTGAGCTGGTAAACAGAACATTCTTTAATTCATTAATCCCTTTTTTCTTTAAAGCGGAGAATGAGACAACAGGGAAATGCGCTCCGTACATCCTTTTCATGTCTGTCATTTCCGGAGCTCGACCTCCCGTATCTGTTTTGTTAACTATAATAACAGCGGGTTTCGGTCTCAGTGAACCTGCTTGACTAGTGTCTTCACCCGTTTTCATAAGGGGGATTTTCCAGATCTTTAACTGATCCAATAGGAGTTCGGTCTGGGTTTTCGGATCATTACAGGAATCAACTACCAGAATCAGCATATGAGCGCTTCTGAGTATTCCTGATACCCATCCATCGGTTGAATCATTTCCGACAGGAGGCAGATCAATTATCTGAAACTGTATGTCCTCAAAAGGCATCATGCCTGACAATGGCATTACGGTACTCATCGGGAAATCAGCTATCACCGGATGTGCATTCGTAATTGCCGCAAGTACAGAAGACTTGCCGGAGTTTGCAAAACCAACAAGTGCAGCCTGGGACGCTCCGTGCTTTTCAACAGTATACAGATCGCCTTTACCTGATTTTTTCTTCTTAAGCGACTCATCACGCAGCTTTGACAAACGGCGTCGTAAATCAGCCCGTAACTTGTCGGTACCTTTGTGTTTGGGGACTGTTGAAATGAGTTCCTCAAGAGCAAGAATCTTTTCCTGGGGAATTGTTGCCTGCTTAAACCGTAACTCGGCAGTGTAGTATTCAGGCGGTAAGTTTGCCGGCATATAATGAATATACCATACGCGCGTGAGACTGCGAAACTATACAGAGACCTGGGTTTACCTGTATAGGCTCCGAAGAATATGGTTTTATTTATTCACACTATGGTTCGTATAATGTGACTACCCTATGGCTATCAATTAATGATAGTTAATTTTAACGGCCCGTTCTCCATCCCATACGGGATTTCCGTCTTCATCGCGAAGCTTCAGAACCTGATTATTCTTGATGACCTCCTGGGCTACAATTACATATTCTCCATTATAGATTTTTTTACAGCCCTTGACCTCGATAATATCATTCTTCCCTATCTTCATATCCTGCCTCTCAATAAACCATGAAGGCCCGAGATATACGGTAAGGGTCTCCTTGTCTGTCTTTACTGTCAGATTGACTCCGTATGATTTACCTTTCATCGGACCCCATACCTGGTCAACCTTACCAACTTCCGCGATTACACATTTAACAGACGTTGTTATTTGCGCATTATACATTTTGATTCTTTCTCCAATTGCAATCCCACCAAATGCATTCGTAACAGTAAATACCACCATTACGAATGACATAGCCACTATCCCTATAAGCATGAGTTTCTTCATTGTATCCTCCTTTTATTGGGTTGACGGCCATCACTTGTTCAGACCCTCCTTTCTCCGGGTTTTAAAGTTACTTCCCATTCCTTACCGGTGATGCTCCATACGCATATTCGCATGCTTACGTACCTGGGCCTTTACAGCAAGTGTACGTTCCCCGGTGAATGTAAGCTTCAGGTCTATTTCATCACCTTCTTTCAGACTTTTTTTTGGATTAAACAGCATTAAATGACGTCCTCCCGGTTCGAATTTAAGAGATTCTCCGGCGCTAATTGTCATTCGGTCCTGCTTTATCATGCGGGCCTGTTCATTCTCAATTACGGTACGATGCATTTCAATTCTTTCAAACTGGGCACTTGATACGCCAGTCACATCCATGGCATGATCGCCATTATTCATGATAGTCACGTAAGCAGCCATGACATTCATGCCAGGAGGCGCTTCAGGTATCCATGCATTTTTGGCTGACACATCATCTTCTGCCTTCACAACTGAGAGAGGGAAGAAAAAAATACAGGCTGACATTAATAACACCGTAATTTTCATCATACATCTCCCATCAGTTTATTAAACATCCATACCCGTCACCATACCGGTCCCGGAGTTTAAGAAAATCAGCTACAATTTTTTTATGATCAAGAGGAGGGGGGAATATCGATATCAGCCTTCCAAGGTGATCTATAAGCATGATAGATGCTGTGTGGTCAACAAGATAATCGTCAGCGTCTTCCCTGTTTTCAACCTTCTTATATACCGCTCCAAACTGTTTTGCAAATGATGCTATCTGGGCAGCGTTGCCCGTTACCCCTGTGAAGTCCTCATTAAAAAATGAAATATATTCGGCCAGATGTGTGAGGTTGTCCCTTTCAGGATCAACAGAAACAAATAACACTTTTGTGTTTCCGAGGACGAACTTGCTGGCAAGATCATCATAGACGGCATTCAGATCAACAAGGGCCATGGGGCAGACATCAGGACAGTTTGTATAACCAAAAAAAACAAATGTCCAGTATCCCAGAAGATTTACCGGAGAAAACGATTGTCCTTCATGGTCAGTGAGATTAAATGACTGCAATGGAATAGGCGGTTCAAAGACCCTTCCCGAGTATTCAGAGACACTCACTTCTCTTGCCTGTGGATTATCATTAAAAAATTTTGTAATCCACATGCCTGATATTATGGATATGAAAATTGCAAGTATTAATATTGCACCAATCCTGACCTGTCCGCTTTTTTTTGATACGTTCATTTCAGCTTAGACCTTTACATTAATCCCATCGTATTCAATTTTATCGATGTTTTATTCCTGCCAACTTTTGTTCATAACTGACGTATGTTATGAGTATGTTGAGGGGGAGATACGCCCTCCCCCTCTTTACATAACTTACTGACGTACTCTTAGATTCCCGTCAAGACCGCACAGGATGTTGTTTCCCATAACATCCTGTACGCTTCTTTCATCCTGGTGGCATCGTGTACAACCTACAAGCTCAAAGCCCCACATTAAGGGACCGTGTTTTTCATTCTTTTTGTGACATTGCCTGCATGTGGACATAGGCTTTCCAATGTATTTATTCTTTTGAATGTCCCATAACGCAATCTGTCCATCCTTTACCACCTTTCCCTCTTTGTTCTCAACGGGAACTCTGAGAGCGGCTATTCCGTACTTACCGTCCGGAGTAGGCATTACGTCATGGTTTTCCCATCCTGCAGGGATAGGGGTATTCTTGACTACCGAGAGGTCCTCGGCATCAAGAAGCAGTGTCCTTGTCCTTGCAGACTGGAGAATATATTTACCATCAGATGTAAATGTAGCCCTGAACGTTATAGTGCCATCAGGAAGATCTACAGAGTTACTGTTAACAACCTTAATTTCCCCTTTTTCAAGTGAAGCCATGTCGAGCATGAAGAGGTGCTGCTTGCCGCTCGGATAGCCGTGCGGTTTGTCGGCATCATTCATTACTATGTACAGGTGCTTCATGTCAGGACTGTTTACTCCGTGGGTAAACTTGTAATTTACGGGAAGATCAGGACTGCTTGACAGCATTACCCTGTGTTTCAATTCAAGTGTGTCTTTATCGACAACATCAATGAACCCGGGATATCCCATGAATATAGGCATGAAGTATTTTTCAGACTGGCCTGAACCGCAGTACAGGGTTTTATCAATTGTCTTTCCGAATTCAATCACTTCTTTGGGAAGCGGGTACTGTTTCTCCGCAATAAACTTGTTTTCGATCAGGTCAGCTTTTCCGACTATTACATACGCCTTGGGTGACAGATATGTTGACCAGAATACCGTGTTCTTGTCCCTGCTGTCTATTCTTACGTCATGAACAGCATGGTCACTTGCAGGTCCAAGAGGTATCATGTGAAGCTTATTACCTGTCCACAGTGTGTATTCAGGTATTTTAATCGGATTATCAAGGTCCATTGGATTAATTACGACATTGGCATCAGCTATGTGACCTCCATGTCCTGCGACCAGAACTCTGCCCATATAATCACCACCGGGTTTACTTCCATAACTTATTGCAGCTACAACAAAGACAGCACATATAAGCGCCAGGCCTGCAGATAAAAATGGTCTTCTTTTTACAAATGGCATTTCATACCCTCCTTATAAATAGTGATGTGGTTTACCTTTAACGTCATCATCATACTGCTGATTCTCTCCCCCTTTCTTTTTCATGACACCTCTGAGATATGTGTTATAAACAAACGATTAACTGCTCTGAAATAAGTGTTAATTGCGATTTCAACCTTAAAATAGCAATAATAATGCCGCAGATGTGAAGTGATAATTTGCTTTAATATTAGCAAGTTAGGATTAAAATGGATTATGAGTTGATTTAAAACGGGATTAAGATAACTTTACGAGCTGCCTGTTTTATGCATTAACCTGCTGCAAAAAAACCTTTTTCATTAAATGCAAGAAACATTGCAAGAGCAATTTATCTTGCACTTGCTATGTGCAGATAACTTTAATTCAAGATTTACTGAAAATTTACATCAAAATGTGATACATAAGTAATTGAGGAGGTAATCGGTTAACTTAACCACCATGGTCCAACGATCTTCTTACAGAATTCCAATTCGTCTCGGTATAACATATGCTAAGAATGGAAAAGCTTATAATGGAACAATCAAGAACATGTCTGACAGTGGACTGTTTGTACTGGCTGAACAGACAGACCATCCTGAAGACTCAATAGTATTAGAGCTGCCTGTTAAAAAAAGGACTCTGAAAATGTCGGGCAGACTCATAAGAATAAATCGATCGGGAAATAACAGTGGTTTTGGAATACGGCTCATTGATCCTCCACAGGATTACATTGATTATATAGAAGAGCTTCTGCTTACACTGTAAGATCATTATTATCTTCTTTTTTTCTCATCCTCACAAACCTTGTGAATAATCCGTTGCTGTCAGCCTCTTTCATAAATCCTTCATCACTGAACATCTTCACTGTTTCTGCCATTGTTTTTTTCCCCACTTCTACCGTTGGCTCATATATTGATACCATGCCGCCACCCTTAACGGATCTGGCAATGTTCCTGACTGCAGCAGGCTGATCAGATACTTCATGAAAACAGTAGTACACAACACAGACATCAGCAAAACAGGTTTCAAGATTCACTGAAGATATGTCTGACGTAATGATCTCAACTTTATCTCCGAATCTGCCGATTCTCTTTCCAAGCTTTCTCACCATTCCTTCCTGAAGTTCTACAACAACAATCTTCTCTGCTGTCTCTGCTATTACCTCGGTAAGAAAACCATTGCCTGCTCCAACTTCCAGCACTGTGCTGTTCTTCCCGATCTTTGACTCACGTATTATTTTTTCCCGGTCAGTGAATTGCTTCCGCAACGGATTATAAAGCATGAATGAAAGCCAGGAAGGACAGACACGACTCATATATTATTTTCTCCCGGTCATATTCATAACAGGTTTATTGGATCTACGTCTATATCAATTTTAATATCTTTAACAAGTTCGAGCATAGCCGCTATCTCACAGGCCTTACGTCGCAGTTCCTTCGCATTCTTGCCTTTTAATATCAGATGCCATCTCCAGAGATTTCTGATCTTCTCAACAGGGGCGGGCGAAGGCCCGAGCACCTCAATGTTTTTATGCTTTCCTGTCCTGATCCTGGCCGATATGCCTGAGGTAATCCTTTTTGCATTTTCTTTTGTTCTGAATCCAAGAATAATCCTGACTAATTTACTGAACGGTGGGTAATTCAATTCTTTTCTCTGTTCAATTTCCGTCTCATAAAATCCCCTGCAATCATGCAGTCGTACATAGTCAAACACATAATGATCCGGCTCGTATGTCTGGATATATGCTTTGCCCGGAAATTCTCCGCGCCCTGCCCTTCCGGCAAGTTGCGTAAACAGCTGGAAGGCCCTCTCGGCAGATCTGAAGTCAGGGAGATTCAGTGCCGTATCAGCAGATATGACAGCAGAAATGGTTACATCAGGGAAATCATGCCCCTTGGATACCATCTGAGTGCCAAGGAGAAGGTCGATTTTCTTTTCTTCCATCTGTCTGACTATCCTGAAATGGGAAAGTTTTTTCTGTGTAGTGTCCCTGTCCATCCTCTTAAATGATAATTCAGGTATAAGCCTCTTCAGATCTTCCTCCACACGTTGGGTGCCTGCCCCGAGATATGTGATCTCCTTTCCTCCGCATTGCGGACACAAAGGTCCGGGATCCAGCCATGAGCCACAATAATGGCAGTTCAGTGTATTGGTGTCTTTGTGATATATGAGTGAAATACTGCAAAGGGGGCATTTATGGATATATCCACATGCCGTACAAAGAAAATAGGGAGAGTAGCCCCTGCGGTTCAACATAATAAGGGACTGTTTATGATCATGTACATTCTCTCTCAGGGCATCAACGAGTTTCGCGGATAATGTAAAGGTGTCCCTTGTCTCTTTTGTCATGTCAATAATTTCAACATCAGGCAGCGGTTTGCTCTCAATCCTTTTGTCGATTTTTATATAGTGGAATGTTCCTGTTTTCGCAGCATGGTAAGCCTCAAGAGACGGGGTAGCTGACCCGAGTATAATTTTAAAATTTTCGAGTTTGGCCCTTGCAAGTGCAACATCTCTTGCGCTATATCTCAGACCCTCAAATTGTTTGTATGATGCCTCCTGTTCTTCATCAATAATAATAAGACCGATGTCCATAAAGGGTGCAAACACCGCACTCCTGACGCCAATAACAACTCTCACCTCTCCGTTCCGGATCCTCAGCCATTGTGTTATTCTTTCCCCTGTTGACAACCCGCTGTGAAAAAATACCACTTCTTCTCCAAATCTCGTATGGAACCTGTCTATCATCTGGGCAGTTATCGCAATCTCAGGGACCAGAACAATGGCCTTTTTTACATCAGGCAGAGCAGAAATAGCCCTCATGTATATTTCGGTTTTTCCGCTGCCTGTAACACCGTGAACAAGGAATACCCCTTTTTTTTCACTGTTTATGACAGACAGTGCCTTTTTCTGATCCCCGGTCAATCGTACCGTTTTTGTCCTGTTGATTTCCTCATCATACATAATCCGTGACCTGCCCGCTTTCTTACCGGTGAAAAAAGCTGAAGGAACAGCGTTCTTAAGGGCAAGTCCGGTGGTTGACATATAATACTGGGCAACCCATTTAATCAACCTGATTAAATGAGCAGAAAGAAAAGGTTCCTCTTCTAGGAGGGATGTTACCGGCTTAAGGGTAATGTTCCTGCCCAATTTCCCTTGCCTTTTTTTCACAGATGCTGAATAGGTGCTGCGATCCAGGTCAATGACTATTCCTGTTTTATAACTTCTTTTAAATGGCACTTCCACACGTGAACCAATCTTGATACGTGATTTAAGTTCTTCCGGAACAATATATGTAAAGGCTTCCGAATTAATAGGGAACAAGACATTAACATGCATGGGATATTCGTATATTATGCTGCAGAAGCAGAAACTTTAATGTTATTACTTCTCTTCCGGAACCACCATTTTTCTATTTCAACTGCTATGAACACTATGGATGAAAGCATCAGAGTGACAGCAAGTTCACCTGCTGTCAGGGGAGCGGTCCGGAAGATCGGGTTCAGAAAAGGAATATATATTGTTGCCATCTGCAGAGCAAATGTCAGTAAAACTGCCCCAAGAAGCGGTTTGTTTGAAAACAGCCCCAGACTGAATAATGACTCTCTGTCAGATCGTATGGCAAGCACATGTCCCATCTGACTCATTGACAGAACTGTAAAAACCATTGTCTGCCAGTGAGTATCTCCTGATTCCAGAAACCAGGCCTGGGTGAAAACCGATACCCCGCCCATAAGAAGCCCGACCCAGAATAAATGGTACCCCAGGCCCTGGGCAAAAATGCTCTCCCCGGGGTTGCGGGGGGGCTTTTGCATAATTCCCTTTTCTGCAGGCTCAACCGCCAGGGCAAGACCTGGAAGTCCGTCAGTAACAAGGTTGATCCACAGGATATGTATCGGCAGAAGCGGGATAGGCAGTCCCAAAAAAGGAGGCAGGAATATCGTCCAGATCTCGCCTGAATTACTTGTCATTGTATACTTAATGAATTTCCGGATGTTATCAAAGATACGCCTGCCCTCTTTTACCGCCTTGACAATGGTGGCAAAATTATCATCAAGGAGGATCATATGCGAAGCTTCTTTTGATACGTCTGTTCCTGTGATTCCCATCGCAACGCCAATATCAGCCCTTTTTAATGCGGGTGCATCATTAACTCCATCCCCGGTCATGGCGACAAACTCTCCCTTGTCCTGCAATGCCTTGACAATCTTGATCTTCTGCTCCGGTGCAACCCTTGCATACACTCTGATCTCCTCAACGTGCTTTTCAAACTCCTCAAGGGACAGCCTGCCCAGTTCCTGACCTGTCAGTACGCCTTCTCCATCGTTGATTATGCCTAAACGTTTCGCGATTGTCTTTGCAGTAAGAGGATGGTCCCCCGTTATCATAACAGGCTTGATGCCGGCACTCTTACAGGTTGCAACCGCTTCTCTCGCCTCGTCACGGGGAGGGTCCACCATGCCGGTTACCCCTAAAAACGTGAGTCCGCTTTCTGAGGTCTCAGGTGTTATTTCTTCGGGAATACTATTCCATTTCCTCATTGCAAATGCCAGTGTTCTGAGGCCATCTTTTGCCATGTTCCGGCCCACTTCCATGATCTTACTTCTCACATCCTTGTCAAGCTGTACAATTCCATCGCTCATGAGAATATTGTCCGACCGGTCAAGAATTGATTCCAATGCACCTTTTGTATATGAAACAATCCCTTGCTCATCAGAAGAGTGAAACGTTGTCATTCTTTTTCTTTCTGAGTCAAAGGGTATTTCATTAATTCTTGGCAAAACTTTTTCCATCTCTTCTTTTATGAAACCAGCTGCTTCTGCCGCTTCAAGCACAGCTGTTTCGGTCGGGTCTCCGATTAATATTCCGTCCTCGTCTTTACCTGAGTCATTACTGAGTGCCATTGCCGTCATGAGAGTTTCGAGTTCGGTGTCTTGAGTCTCATCTTTTACGTGACGCTTAACTCTTACATCAATATCTTTTATTATTTTTCCGTCTACATACATCTCTTCAACTGTCATCTTATTTAATGTGAGTGTTCCGGTCTTGTCCGAACATATATAGGTCACTGATCCCAGTGTTTCAACAGCCGGCAGTTTTCGTACGAGGGCATTCTGTATCACCATCTTTTTTGCGCCAAGGGCTAATGATATCGTTACAACAGCCGGAAGGGCCTCAGGGATAGCAGCAACAGCAAGGCTGATGGCGGTGAGAAACATGAGCAGGGGGGCTTCTCCCCGCATCAAGCCCGCAATAAATACAATGGCACAGATAGCAAGGACTATTACCCCAAGACGCTGACCGAATTTTGCCAGCCTCTTTTGAAGCGGTGTCTTCACCTCTTCTTCTTCCTGAAGCAGAGTGGCTATCCTGCCAAGCTCTGTCTCCATCCCTGTTTCAACAACCACGCCTGTCCCCCTGCCATATGAAACAGTCGTACCTTTAAAGGCAAGGTTTTTTCTGTCTCCAAGCGGTACAGCTTCGTCAGTCAATGTATCTGTTCCTTTGTCAACAGAAACAGACTCTCCTGTCAATGCGGCTTCTTCGATTTTGAGTTGGGCAGTTTCTGATAGCCTGATATCGGCAGGTACCACCCTGCCTGCCTCCAGATACACAACATCTCCGGGTACGAGTTCCGATGCAGGAATGTTCGCAATATTTTTGTTTCTCAAGGCGAGTGCTGACGGCGCTGCCATCTGTTTAAGCGCCTTCATGGCCTGTTCTGCACGATATTCCTGAACAAATCCTATAATCGCGTTAAGAATGACGATGACTACAATGGCTATGGTATCGGCCAGTTCACCGATAATGCCGGACACGATTGCCGCAACAACCAGTATCAGAATCATAAAGTCCTTGAACTGGTCAAGGAACATCATAAAGATCGTTTTCTTTTTTACCTCTATCAGTTCGTTCAGACCATATGTTTCAATCCGATTTTTGACTTCATCAGAAGAAAGGCCCTCTGCAGAAGACCCGAGGTGTTTATACACCTCATCGATTGTTTTACTGTGCCAGTTCATTTGATTATTTGTTCCCGTGCCATATGATATGTTGTCTGATCAGGAATAACACTAATAACTATAAATTTAATATCATAAAAAATCAAAAAAACTCCGACATGACCGCTCATGCAGCCATTTATTTATTCAGGATAATAAATATGTTTATAATGATATATAATGTTTGACACGTACGACTTTTCTGTGCTACAGTTTTAAACTTCTTTGGTACCCATTTACATGAATAAGACCTTCACGGGTACAGAGTACGGTAGATCAACTACCACGTACAGGGCATCATCGACTTCAAAGTTCACGGGAAAATTGATTATCTAAAACTTAATAATGTTAATTAAGAAAAAAACAGGGAGGTTTTAACTATGCCACTCGATCCAACTAAACACGCAGACTGGGAAATTGCAGAGGATGCAGAAAAATCAATGGCAACGATCTATGAGATCGGGGAACGCCTGGGACTGACCAAGGATGAGCTTCTTCCGCAGGGCCATTATATCGGGAAAATTGATTACAGGGCTGTGCTCGAACGTCTGAAAGACAAACCAGACGGCAAATATATAGATGTAACAGCCATTACCCCGACACCACTCGGTGAGGGAAAATCTACGTCATCCATGGGGCTTGTTCAGGGTCTCGGCAAAATAGGTAAAAATGTAAGTGCTGCAATCAGGCAGCCTTCAGGCGGTCCCACAATGAACATTAAAGGTTCTGCTGCAGGCGGTGGACTTGCACAGTGCATTCCCCTGACACCTTTTTCTCTTGGATTCACAGGAGACATTAACGCAATCATGAACGCTCATAACCTTGCAATGGTAGCCCTCACTTCAAGGATGCAGCATGAACGCAACTATACGGATGAACAGCTCATGCGCCTGAGCAATATGGAAAGACTTGATATCGATCCTACAAACGTTGAGATGGGATGGATCATCGATTTCTGCGCACAATCTTTAAGAAATATCATAATCGGCATCGATGGCGTGAACGGAAATAAAGACGGTTTCATGATGAAATCAAAGTTCGGCATTGCAGTTTCTTCGGAGGTCATGGCCATTCTTTCGGTGGCCACAAGCCTTAAAGATATGCGTGAACGCATGGGGAAAATTGTTGTTGCATACAGCAAGAAAGGCAATGCGATTACCACTGAAGATCTCCAGGTTGCGGGGGCAATGACAGCATGGATGGTTGCAGCCTTAAATCCCAGTCTGATGCAGACTCTGGAAGGCCAGCCCGTCATCGTCCATGCCGGACCTTTTGCAAATATAGCGATTGGGCAGAGTTCCATTATAGCAGACCAGATCGGCCTTAAACTTGCCGATTATCACGTAACCGAGTCTGGATTCGGGGCTGACATCGGCTTTGAGAAGTTCTGGAATTTGAAGTGCCGGTTCAGCGGTCTTGTGCCTGATGCAGCAGTTGTTGTTGCCACCATCCGTGCCCTTAAGTGCCACGGTGGAGCCCCTGTTCCTGTTCCTGGCAAACCAATGCCTGAAGAATACGGATCAGAGAATGTTGAGTGGGTTGAGAAGGGTTGTGCCAACCTGCTTCATCACATCAAGAATGTCAGAAAAGCCGGAATCAGCCCGGTTGTATGCATCAATGCTTTCTACACTGACACAGATGCTGAAATTGTCAAGGTCAGAGAACTTGCCGAAGCAGCAGGAGCAAAAGTCGCTCTGTCCAGACACTGGGAAAAAGGCGGTGATGGTGCAATCGAATTTGCAGAAGCAGTAGTTGAAGCATGTGAAGAGAAGACTGACTTTAAATTCCTTTATGAGCTTGATGAGCCCGTTAAAGAGCGTATTGAAAAGGTTGCAAAAGAAGTATATGGTGCAGACGGTGTCGAATATTCCCCTGAAGCTGCGAAATCTCTTGACAGAATCCAGAAAGACCCTGAGCTTTCCAAGCTCGGCCTGTGTATGGTAAAAACACATCTCTCACTCTCTGACAATCCTGCATTAAAAGGAGTTCCCTCAGGATGGAAGCTCAAGGTCAGAGAAGTATTAACATATGGTGGTGCAGGGTTTATCGTTCCTGTGGCAGGGGCCATCAGTCTTATGCCTGGAACAGGTTCAAATCCTGCCTTCAGAAGGGTTGATGTAGATACCGAAACCGGCAAGGTCCAAGGCGTATTTTAAGATACAGAAACCGACAGCCCCTGTCATAAGCTGACAGGGGCTGTTTTTAATATACATTGAGAAAAGATCTGTAACGCAATATTTCAACTGTTTTTTCCCTGAAGTAGGCTGAGGGCTTAATCTGAATGGTTGGTAACATCCCCAACATCCTGACTCTCACAAGAATACTGCTCTTGCCTTTTTTTGCAGCAACCCTTATGTATGAGCAATATCAATATGCTTTATTGATTTTTGTGACAGCTTCGATTACAGATCTTCTCGATGGATTAATAGCACGAATAAAAAAACAGATAACTTATTTTGGAACGATTCTCGACCCTGTTGCAGACAAATTCTTTTTGCTGACATCATTTATTTTAATGAGTAAATCCGGTCTCATACCGATGTGGCTGACTATTATTGTGATAAGCCGTGATCTGATAGTCATTACAGGCTGTTTTATTATTTATCTTGTGACGCATAATCTGGATATTGAACCGAGCCTTGTGGGTAAAACAGCAAGTGCGTGTCAGTTCCTGCTTATCGGGCTGATTCTGGTCACATTGAATGTCAGGAGTACCATGACTTTCCTGAATTTCTTATTTGTGACTGTGGCCGTATTAACGGCCATTTCAGGGCTGCACTACGTGTACAGAGGACTTAAAGTTGCCAATCCTTAAGTTATATTGAACAGATCTGAGTTATGACAGCAATAATACATCAGGTGCACGAAGGAACTCTGGCTGAGGAAATAGGCCTTAAGAAAGGTGATATTGTCCTGAGAATGAACAATAAGCCTGTTAATGACATCATAGATTACATGTATTATGCAAGGGATGATGTTATTAACCTGAAAATCAAACGTGGAACCAGGTCCCGTTCGTTCAGCATTAAGAAAAAGGACGGTGAACCATTCGGATTTGAACTGAAACCCTTCAGGACAAAAACATGCAGAAATAAATGTGTGTTCTGTTTTGTTCACCAGCTTCCCCGGGGAATGAGAAAGAGCCTGTATCTCAAGGACGATGATTATCGCATGTCCTTTCTTTTTGGCAATTATATTACCCTGTCAAATCTTAATTCAAAAGAAAAGAACCGTATCCTTGAGCAAAAGCTCAGTCCTCTGTATGTTTCAATCCACTCAACCAATAATGATATACGCAGAAAAATGCTGGGTAATCCAAAGGCACCGGACATACTTAAAGAACTGCTGGAACTCACATCGCAAAAAATACGGATACACTGCCAGATAGTCGTCTGTCCCGGATTAAATGATGGAGAGGAACTGTCTAATACGATTAAAGACCTTCAGAAATTTTATCCCTATATTTCATCCATTGCGGTTGTACCAGTGGGACTTACAAAATATTATAAAACAACAGTTAAGCCGGTCAAGAAAGATGATGCCCTGAAAATTATTGACACGGTGAAGAGCTTCAGGAGCAGGCTCAAAAGACGTCATGGTGATCCCCTGGTTTATCTTGCTGATGAGTTTTACCTGAAAGCAGGAGTTACACTGCCGTCAGTTACAGAATACGGTGACCTTGCCCAGCTGGAAAACGGGGTCGGTCTGGTTCCGCTGTTCCTGCAGGAAGCAAAACGTGTGAAAATTCCCAGGAAGGTATCTCCCAAACACATAGCTCTGTTCACCGGCGCTTCATTTATGCCATTCCTGCAGGATTTCACAAAGAAACTCAAATCAGTCGAGGGACTTACGCTTGATCTGTTTAAGATAGACAATACGTTTTTCGGTCAGAGCGTTACTGTTTCAGGTCTTCTCACAGGAAAAGATATTGTAAAGACTATTCTGGGCAAAACAAAAGCAGACTGCCTCCTTGTTCCAGATGTAGCATTAAGAAACGGATCAGATATGTTTCTTGATAATGTTACACTTAAGGACATGTCGGAAAGTCTCGGCATGGATGTTAAAGTCATAGACCCGACGCCCGAAGGACTTATAAGGGGAATAACAGATGGTTGTTAGCGGGAAAACTGAAATAACCGGGATCTTTGGATATCCCATTGAGCATACATTATCACCATTAATGCATAACGCTGCTTTCAGTGAGCTTGGTCTGGACATCTGCTACATTCCTTTCAAAGTAGCTCCCGAAGATCTGCCAACCGCCGTTCATGCGATCCGTTCGCTGAATCTTAAAGGAGTTAACATTACTGTGCCTCATAAGGAACACGTTATTCCCCTTCTGGACAAAGTGGATGAAGAGGCTGCTTTTATCGGGGCAGTCAATACTGTTACCAACAATGAGGGAATGCTTACAGGATTCAATACTGACGGTCGAGGTTTTATGAGTTCCCTTTCAGAAGAAACCGTTTCAGTTGAAAACAGGGAAGTAGTCCTGATCGGTACAGGCGGTGCAGCCCGGGCCATAAGTTATTATGTGAGTGAAAAGGCCTCAAAACTGTCAATGTTTGATATAGACAGTCATAAAGCAGACAGCCTTGTTTCTGACCTTGGCAAAATAAGAGACAATGTATATGTGCTGGACAGTCCTGATAATGCAGGTGATCCCGACATTCTGATTAATGCGACGCCGCTGGGTCTGCATGATGAGGATCCTCTGCCTGTTCATGAAGACCTCATATCTTCAGACATGGTGGTATGTGATCTTATTTACAGGAAAACGCCCTTGTTGATGAAAGCAACTGAAAAGGGAGCAAAGACTGTTGATGGTTCGGGCATGCTTCTGTGGCAGGGAGTTCTTGCTTTTGAACTCTGGACCGGAGTCAAACCACCGGTGGAAACAATGAGGCATCAGCTGTTATCCGGAATACGTTAGTTAATAAGAAGACAGTACCATAATACGTCAAACAGAATAGACTGTATTTCTTTTCCCTTCTTTGGCCCTGTACAGGGCGTCATCAGCGTCTTTAATAACATTGTCCCATCCTATGTCAGATTTTTTACCCGGAAAATAAGATGCTACACCGCAGCTTATTGTAACTACCTGATAATCATTCCCTTTATGTTCAATAGCAATTTTCTCAACCTCTGCTCTGAGCGATTCAGCAATAACAAGGGCGTCTGACAGCGCCTGTTCGGGCAGAATGATGATGATCTCTTCACCGCCCCATCGGAAAATCTCATCAGTTTTTCTCAGGAGCGTTTTAAAAAGATTTGCAACGGTAAGCAGAATATAATCACCCTTTTGATGACCGTATGTGTCATTATATTTTTTAAAATTATCCAGGTCACACACGATAATACTGTAATAACGATTATATCGTAACGCCATCTGATGAGTTGACTCAATTCTCTCATGGAAAAACCTGCGGTTACCGATTTGCATTAAATAGTCTACATTTACCAGATCGTTAAGCTGTTTATTCAGGTCCATCAGTTCAGCATGCTTACTTTCCAGAAGCACCATCATATTATTAAAGCTTTCTCCAATGTTATTAATCTTATTTTTAAATGCGTACTGATAGACTTCGCATTTACTGCAGTTTCCGAATTTTTTTGCAAATATCCCCTGAACTTCTCCGCTGCAGAACGTGCCCGAGACCTGCCAGCATCGGAGATTTGAGCACTCATAACTTGGACATCGGTTTTGCTTGCAGTTTTTAAACTCCCAGCATTTGATAAGATCACTCCCTGAATATCGTACATGAAAGCTTCCATGCTACACCACTTCATTCATCACATTCATTATTCTTTTATGCGCCTCCTCAAGGCTTGCATTATAACTGTCTATTTCTTTGTTCTTCCTTTTGATGATGTTATTGGCATTTCGAAGAATTATCTGCAGAAATATAAACAGCACAATCATGAACATAAGCACGAGGGTGGACATTTTAAAAGATTCAATTTCAACCTCATGGATCATCGGTCCCATGTCCCTGTATATTTCAAATACGCCGATAACCTTTTCATTCCTGTGTCTGTGATGTCCTTCCTTATTTTCAAATATAGTAATTGGAACATACACTTCCAGCAAATCGAGTTTGTTAAATTTATCCTCTTCAAGAGGATCACCACTTGTATCATCAGTTTTCTTTATAAATTCCGAAAAAATATTATTCTTGACGGCTAATCTGAAGTGTTCAGAAGTATTTATCTTGCCCTCATTTTTTTTAACCGTGGAATATACTGTAAATCCTTCCCTGTCAAAAATATTTATTCTTACCAGGTCTGTGTAGGCGTTTAAATAATCCCTGACCAT
>CP070632.1:2634120-2655154 GCA_020356065.1 Nitrospiraceae bacterium | reverse complement strand
TATCCCAAAGCAGTTATCTGAACACGGCATCACTGAAAAGAATATTAAGATCAATGACAGCGCTTTGTTGCAGGTCATCACCCACTATACAGGTGAAGCGGGCGTGAGAAACCTTGAGCGTGAGATTGCTAATCTTTGCAGGAAAGTCGCCAAAAAAATAGCTGAAGGCATGGACAAGAAATACACCATAACAACCACCAATCTCTCAAAGTATCTTGGGGTCCCCAAATATTTGCCCGAGGAAGAGATCAAGAAAGATGAAGTAGGGGTTACCACCGGTCTTGCGTGGACTGCTTCCGGGGGAGACATAATATACATTGAAGCAACAATAATGAAGGGCAAGGGAAACATCACATTGACCGGCCAGCTCGGGGATGTCATGAAGGAATCTGCCCACGCAGCGTTGAGTTATATCCGCTCAAAAGCCAGAAGTTTAAAAATATCCAACTCAATGTTTTCCAATAATGATATTCATATTCATGTACCTGCAGGAGCGATACCCAAGGATGGTCCTTCGGCCGGAATAACAATGGCCACTTCAATTGCCTCTGTTTTTACGGGTAAAGCAGTACATAAAAACATAGCTATGACAGGTGAAGTGACCCTTCGAGGAAGGGTGCTGCCTATCGGTGGTTTAAAGGAAAAAACTCTGGCCGCAAAAAGGATGGGCATTAACAAAGTAATTATTCCAAAGAGAAACGAAAAGGATCTCGAGGACATTCCAAAGTATATTAAGAAAGATATGAAGTTTGTCCCTGTCGAAACAATGGACGAAGTGCTGAAACATGCCCTTAAGAAAGTTGTAAAGAGGAAGAGCCGGAAGTAGTTTTACTACCCAGCTAACCAGGCCACGACGCATATATTTTTATCAAACGCCAGTACGTCCTTTTAATTCAATGCGTTATTTCTTCATAACCTCAATTCATGTGTAGAAGTCAATATGGTATCCGTCATTCCCGCAGTTTTTAAGCGGGAATCCGGAAAACGTGCTTAACAAGAAATTCCCGCATAAAGGATCGCAGGAATGACAAAAGGGAAGATACGTTCAGAAATAAGAAATACATGCCTTGCCTTTACTGAAGAAGGTGAGAACAGTAGTTACAATGCTTGTCATATGCTTACGTTTCCACTGCAATTATGAATAATTTGGGTTAAACTTATAGCATGCAACTCTCAGAAATCGGTGAATTCGGGCTTATTAAGAAAATCCGGGATACATGCAGGTCTTCCGCAAAAGACCTCATCACAGGGATAGGCGATGATGCGGCTGCAGTAAAGAATTCCTCAGGCGACCTTCTTATTACCTCGGACATGATGATCGAGAAGACTCATTTCGATCTCTCATATACGACCTTTAAGCAACTGGGGTATAAATTCCTTGCCATTAATATCAGCGACATCTTTGCCATGGGGGGGACTCCTGAATACTTTGTCATCAGTCTTGGATTACCCGATAAAATAATGCTTCGCGATATCGAAGAATTATACGCAGGCATTAATGCTATCGCAAAAAAATTTAATGTAAAAATAATCGGTGGAGATACCTGCTCCTCAAAACAAGGTTTCATATTAAACGGGACACTGACAGGAAGGGCGAAAAAAATCATACCCCGGTCGGGCGCACAAAAAGGAGACGGAATTTATGTAAAAGGCAGTCTTGGGGATTCGGCAATGGGATTATATCTATTAAAAAAATATGGCAAAAAGGTGCATACATTTTCACCGTTAACTCCCCGTTTGAAAGTAATCAGGGATCATCTCATGCCAACACCGGTTCCTCTTGCATATACAAAAGGCGTCACATCAATGATTGATATAAGTGACGGGCTGTTGATAGATGTGAGTCATATATGCGATGAAAGCAGAGTCGGTGCAGTAATATATGAAAATTTAATACCTGTCTCCAGGGCATTGAGAGAAGTTACCGACAGAGCAGGCATTGATCCCCTCATACTTGCCATGCGAGGTGGCGAAGATTACAGGCTGCTGTTCACATCCAGACACAGACTGAGAACAGGGGCTGTCAGGATCGGGGAGATCATTCATAAAGAACGTATAATAGTAGACAGCAAAGGAAGAAAAAGAGCTCTCAAACCTGAAGGGTACGAACATTTTAAAGACTGTAGCTGGTAGTTAGTAGGCAGTAGGCAGGGAAAACACGATTTATTATTTCTCCTGACTACCAACTACGAACTACTTTAAAAAAAATGGCTTACTTCAGAGATAAATTTAAAAGCATCTTCACGGTGAAGGACACGCCTCACCGGATCGCTCTTGCATTTGCCCTTGGTGTATTTGTGGGTATCTCTCCTTTTTTGGGCCTTCATTATCTGGGGGCTTTTTTTATGGCATGGCTTTTCCGCTTAAACAAGCTGGTCGCAATCGTTGGCGTCAGCGTGAACAATCCCTGGACCATCATGCCCATCTCCACCTTCTGCATCTGGATAGGGGCTAAAATGATGGGAATAAGGGAAGTATTGCCAGAGGTAGACTGGGCAGGGATAACGCTGACAAAGATAGTGGGGAAGTTCACAGACTTTGAAAGTCTTATCAGTATGACCAAAAAGCTGTGGCCTGTGTTATCATCATTTTTTGTCGGATCCATGCTGATCTGTACATTATCAGCAATTGCAAGCTATTTCATTATACAGATCTTTTTGGCAAGGTATAAGAAGGAAGAAACATGCCGCATAAACTGACCAGGACTCATATACTGTTATTCATCGCGACTTTTTTCACTACCCTTATTGCAGGTGCTTTGTTAAACGGGGTCATACCTTGGGAGGAGCCGGAGAAAATATATCGTGGCCTCCCCTTTTCCCTGACACTTCTCCTCATACTGCTGGTCCATGAGCTTTCGCATTATTTCACCTCCCGCAAGCACCATGTTTCTGCGACACTGCCCTATTTCATACCCGCCCCCCCCATCATCGGTACGTTTGGTGCAATCATTAAAATGAGACCTCCCATTCCTGATAAACGATCATTGATAGATATTGGAGCATCAGGGCCGATAGGGGGGTTTATAATTGCTATCATCGCCTGTGTTGTCGGACTCAACCTGTCTGAAGTCAAACCCTCGGGATCACTTGATGGAAGTATAGCTTTCGGCAGTTCTCTTCTTTTCACCTTTCTATCAGATATAGTATTGAATGTCAGTCCGGAAGATTATGATGTCCTACTTCACCCTGTTGCCTTTGCCGGCTGGATTGGATTACTTATAACATCTCTTAATCTGTTACCCATTGGCCAACTCGACGGAGGCCATATCGTATATGCACTTTTTGGAGAGAAGCACCGTTTGATTGCTAAAATAACAATTCCGGTTTTGATAGTTATGGGAATTACATTATGGCCAGGCTGGATAGTATGGGCCGTTTTAATGCTTATCATGGGATATAAACACCCCCCGGTCGTTTATCCCCATATTCAACTGGACAAAAACAGAAAAATAATCGGCTGGATATCTTTTGCAATTTTTGTCCTCACTTTCACCCCCATGCCTGTTAAGGGGTTTTAATATTCTGTTTTTTCCCTTATTGAGTTCAGCCACTACTATTTTCTGTTCATGAATAGAAGATGAAGAAAATTTTACCTGTATGCTTGTGGTTATTAATCATGCCTCAGCCAGCCTGGGCCCAGAATATTCTGGGAATTGTGATTGCTTTCTCCCTGATACCATTGGTTAATGGCGTCTTAGCTGTTGTGTTTGCGGTAGTGAGCCGCAGTGGTCGAGTATTTCTTTTGCATTCTGGTCTCGTAATAGTATGGCTTGTCTTTTTCTGGTTTTTTTCATCATACACCGGGAGTGATCTTCTGGCGTGGCTTCCCATTTACCTTTCTGTCGGGCACTCCTCGTTCCTGGTATTTTTCTCTGTTCGCAGAGCGTCTCGAGGAGGAAAAGGAAGCAACAAAAGTAATATATGAATAATCCCGGTTAGCAGTCCTGGTTAACCAGCATTGCTTCTTTGATCTCCCGGGCCTTATCCAGTCCCAGGAACCGTTCAACAATGGCAAGGCCGAAGCATATGGCTGTTCCCGGACCGCGGCTGGTCATAACATTTCCGTCTATAACAACCGTCTTTTCTTCATACTCAACATTACCGAGCCTGTCTTTGAAGGACGGATAGGACGTTGCATGTTTCCCTTCAAGCACTCCGGCATTTGCAAGAACATATGGCGCAGCACAGATGGCTCCGGTTACCTTACCCTTGGTATTAAAATCCCTGATCAGATCGCCCACTCTTTTGTCTGCATCAAGGTTGTTTGATCCCGGCAGTCCGCCGGGCAGGACAAGCATATCAAAATCATCAGAATGTATTTTATCTATCACTGTATCAGGAATGATTTTAATGTTCCGCACGCTCGAGACAGGCCCCTCGCGTAATCCGGCAGAAACGATATCAATCCCTGCTCTTCTCAGCACATCAATAACAGCCGTTGCTTCCAGCTCTTCAAACCCCTCTGCAAGAATAATAACAACTTTTGCCATAACAGTTCTCCTTTCGTATTACATCTTGGGCTATTATAACAGGGATGATATGCAGAAGCACGGGGTGCTGTACCCCTGCGATGGTCAAATTCCTGATCAGACAGGAAATTACAAAAATAAGGGCTGTACCACATTCGTACAGCCCTTCATTATTAAATCTTATTACTCATATCTGCCCTACATTTTTCATACATTATTGAGCAAGGGAGTAAGCCTTAAAAAGTTTTGGGAGCGGCCTTAAAAACAGAAATTAAGTATACATTTTGAGCGTTGATGATATGCAGAGATTGATCATATTCCCCTGCATTGCGCCGTATTCAAAACCTTTTAAGGCTTATCTCCATTACTGTGTGAATAATGTGGGCTAGCCAGCTCCCTCGTATTTTTTCATTCTCCAGTATTCAGCATTGAGCGTTTCAACAATATAATCGATCCTGCGTGTTCTGACAAACTGGCCCAGAGCGGTCAGGAAAACAGCCGGGTGCCTGAACAGGATTGTAGAGAGAATAGAGTAAAAACTGATGTTGCCAGTATTGGAAAAATAATTTTTCTTGAAAAATGCGTTTTGCATCTTTCTTCTCATGTCCCTCAGTTCTTCCTTGCCAAACGTGATGGCCATTAATGGAAGTTCAGGCTGTCTGTGGGCCCAGATCTCTGAAAAAGGAATGTTCGGATCAAGCCATCCCTTTTCCAGTGCCATATCATATATGGCCGTTCCGGGATACGGGGTCAGAAAGTAAAAAGCTGTATAGTCCGCAGCTATATCTTTGGCAAGATTAAAACTCTCCTGTATATCTTCCCTTGTTTCTTCCGGATTACCGATAATGAATGTGGCAAGAGTTCTGATGTCCAGTTCTTTGCAGAGTTTAAATGAATTCCTGATCTGGTTTGCCCTGTCACCGGCACCGCCCTTACCCAGCACCTTCAGTATCTTTTCAGAGCCGCTTTCCACCCCAAAATCAAGCTGCACAAGACCGGAATCCTTCATCAGTTTCATAAGGTCCCTGTCTGTCTGGTCAACCCTGGACTGACCGGCCCATTTAATCGGCAGCTTTCTCTGTTTCAGTTCATTGCAGTACTCCTTTACCCAAGAAGGGCTCAGGGTGAATGTGTCATCACAGTAGTAAATACCGGTTATGCCGAACTCTTTATGCAGATGTTCTATTTCATCAACAACATTTTTTACAGACCGTCTTCTCGTTTTTCTCCCGAAAATATTATGGCTGCCGCAGTAAATACATTTAAATGGACACCCTCTGCTGGTAACGATCGTGGTCTGGTTCTTGTCGGCATGGCCCCTTATGATTCCCGGCGGCTTCAGGTACGGCTTCATATCAATCAGGTGGCGTGCCGGAAACGGAATTGAGTCGAGGTCCTTAATCATTTCACGTCGTCCATTGTCTACAACACTACCATTTTCACGGTACATGACACCTGCAACACCTGCCAGACTTTCCTTTTTATCCAGTTTCTCACACACTTCAATAATCGTGTCTTCACCCTCTCCAACAACAATAAAATCCAGATTAAATTCATTCAGTGTCTCCGTCGGTTTAACCGTCGTGTGCACTCCACCGGCGCAGTACATTTTGTCCGGAAGTTCCTGTCTTAATTTCTTCAGGAAATTTAATGATCTCTGGTACCCGACTGTGAGAAAACTCAAACCTATCAGGTCAGGATTAAAATCCTTGATCTCATTTATAATTGTACCGTGATACTCAGGGTCAGCATCATAAATCTGGACGGCATGTCCTGCTCGTTCGAGCACTGCTGCAATATACATAAGGCCCAAAGGCGGTACAACATTATTTCCATCCAGCACTTGAGAATTTACTAGGGTTACTCTCATATTATTTTCCTCTCGCTTAATTTATTATTGAACTCTATCAGCAACAGTTACTCCCCGTCTTTTCAATAGAGGGTTTCTCTCCCTTAAGTGTAATGGAGTAAAAATTGATGTATTCAACTTTTTTATAAAGGTAATTCTGGGTCAACGTGGCATCAGGAAAGCCTGCATCTTTTGTAACTTCTAAAAACCTTTTGTCCGTAAGCGCTCCTGAAAGACAGTGGCCCCATAGCTCTTTGTCCCTTCTCATGTAACCGGGAACCGGTTTGTCAGATGTAATATCCGAAATGACGAACCTTCCACCTGGCTTTAAGATTCTGTATACCTCATCCATGACCCCTGTTTTATCTTCGGTAAGATTGACAACGCAGTTTGATATTACAAGATCAATAGAGTTGTCCTCAGCAGGCAGGTTTGTCAGGTCTCCTTTTCTGAATTCAACTATATCATAGCCGAGATTTTCAGCAACCTTTTTAGCACTTACCCTGGCTTTTTCAAGCATCTGTTCGGTCATGTCAACGCCAATGACCCTGCCCTTTTCACCGACTCTCTTTGCCGCGATAAAACAGTCGATGCCCCCGCCAGAACCAAGGTCAAGGACCGTTTCACCTTCCCTGAGCGCCGCAATGGCTGCAGGATTACCGCATCCATATGAGACATCAAGCACCTCATTCGGAATATGCTTCAGGTCCTCAGGGTTGTACCCTGTCGGGCAGTAATAGTTCAGCTCCGGCTTGAAAGCCGCTTCGCCATATTTCTTTTTTACTTTTTTGGTGATATCACCCTTGATTTCAGGTTTACATACTTCTTCTTCATCTTCCACATCAATAGAGAGCACGCAGGAGCAATGATAACATCCCACCTCAACTCTGTCATCGAGGGATTTGACGGCATTTGCAAGGTAAGGAGGGAGCTTGGAGTCCATCGCATTATACACATGCGGTGTGGTATAGCCCTCATTAATGTTCTGAACAACGCCCTCTACTGCCATGTCCCAAAGGATATCCTCATATAGAGCCTTATATGTATGACAGTAAGGGTCAACAGCCCTGATGGATCCTTTACCTGAATCGACTTCACTTGCATAATAACTGTGAGACGTGCAGCCGCCTCCGCAGAAAAACTTCAGATAACAGCTGCAGCACTCTGACTTGTCCTGGACACTATTATCTCTGCCGCAGCTCATGACTTCAGAGTTCAGCCATATATCCTTCAACGACCTCTCCCTGATCGAGCCGGAATCAAAGGCACTGTCTCCGTTCAGTGAACCGCAAGGATAAACATGTCCGTCAGCATTTACGCATATTTTTTCGTAGCAGTTATTGCACAGATCGTTCTTTCTTCCTCTTTTGTACCTTACCCGGGCCTTTAAAGACTCATCATTGTCAACGATCACATCATTTTCTTCATACACCCTTCTCTGCTCTCTCATTATCCGGGTTACTTTTTCGGCCGGGACATGGAGTTCATCAACATTGCTCGCACCACGTCCTTTCTGGTGCATCCATAAAATATGGTGGTCTTTAATGCCTAGGGTCGAAAGAAATTCTGACGTCTTCTTGATCTCGTCCTCGTTGAATTTGCTTACGGCAGTTGAAACAATCGGGATGATTCCGATATCAACCAGCCGTTTGATGCCGTCAACAGTTTTATCAAAGCTGCCTTCACCACGAAGTTTATCATGAACAGCAGCATCCGGTCCTTCAAGGCTTACCTGCAACACCAGCCTTGGACCTTTGAGTTTTTCAAGCCTTGCGATTTTTTTACTGTCAAAAAGCGTAGCATTGGAAAGCACAATAAGCTCAAGGTCCTTTTCCCGGGTAATGTATTCGATAATTTCAAAGATATCATCTTTTATAAACGGCTCTCCCCCGGTTATGTATATCCGCTTTACTCCCAGTGCTACAGCATCATCTACAAGCTGTTTAATCTCATGGGTGGTCAGCTCTTCTTTAAGCTTTGCACCCGCACTGACCAGGCAGTGTTTGCACCTCAGGTTACAGGCAAGCGTAGTATAGATCCAGAGCTCATCCAGCCTGTCAGGGGCAATTACCTTGTTTCTCCCGGAGTATTCTGTTTTTTTTATGGGATGTTCAGCAATAATCTGTAATGTTCCTGCTGCATTCAGAAAGTCTGCTACTTCCTTCTCAACAGTCCCTGAATCCATGGAAGGGAATCTTTCTGCAAAGCTCTTCTGTATATCCGCAAATGTATGTTCTCCATTGCAATGTTTAAGTATTTCAGTCCCCATAGCATTTACGCTTATCCAGTTAGGAAGATCGGGATCTATTAAAAGGTAAACTCCGTCCTTTTCCTTTTGAACATAGTCAACTGCATACAGAATGTCATCAGGATTAAAAGTCTTAAATACAGCTTCATTTACTTTCCAGTTTGAAAGTTCGTATTTCTCAATTCTCTGGTCTCTAGCCGATCCACAGCATGCTTTTGACATTCGTTTCTCCGTTATTCATATAAAGATCTAATCATAATATGTTACTCCTGTAGTTAATTTTAATCAATTGACTATCTGCACAAAAAAGCAAATAAGCGGGGATGTTATGTAAGTATTTATAATTTAAGGTTTACAGGCAAACTATGTCAAGCTCACCGTTATTAATGTGTAATTCCTCATCAATATGACTAAATTCTCCTGATGATAAGATCCGTTCCGGTATATCGCTCATCCCAAATATTAATCATGCTTGTTGTATTTATTGATAAAAAATAAGACCTGATGTTACTATGTGTATTAAAATTACCATCAGATGCGTCCTGACAAAAAAAATACTAAAAAAACAGACCCGATTGTTCAGAAAAATCAGGAATTGGGTGCTATCCTTGAAGTAAGTAAAGTCCTTACTTCATCTTTTGATCTTGAAAAAAACCTTTCAATGGTGATGTCAACTCTCGGCAATCTTCTTGATATGCAGAGGGGATGTGTGTTTCTTCTTGATCCTGTATCGCAGCATCTAAGAATTGTTGCTGCTCATGGATTAACCAGACAGAGTATTGAAAAAGGGAAATACCGGATAGGGGAAGGGATCGTCGGCAGAGTTCTTGAAAAAAGGACCCCCATGGTCATCCCAAACATCGGTGAAGATCCAAAGTTCCTGAATAAAACAGGATCACGACCTTCCAAGGACGGTATATCATTCCTGTGCGTCCCGATTCAGCTAAAAAGCAAAGGTCTCGGCGTTATCAGTGTAGACCGAATTTACTCAGAGGAGCATGGCAAGGTTGACGATGACTTAAGAGTGCTTGAAATCATTTCTTCTCTCATTGCCCAGTTTGTGAAATTATGGGAAAGCTATGAAAAAGTTGAGAAAGAAAAAGAAAGTCTGAAGAGAGAACTGAAGGGTAAATATAATATTGATAATGTTATCGGACAGTCAGCTAGAATGCAGGAGGTTTTTGAGGCTGTACACAGGGTCTCGCCCTCAAAGGCAACCGTCCTTCTGCGGGGCGAAAGCGGTACCGGAAAGGAACTCATAGCCAAGGCAATTCATTATATGAGTCCAAGAAGCAAACAGCCCTTTATTAAATTTAACTGCGCTTCTATTCCGGAAGGCCTTCTGGAATCTGAGCTGTTCGGACATGAAAAGGGAGCATTCACCGGTGCTATTGCAGCGAGGAGCGGCAAGTTTGAACTTGCTGATAAAGGGACCATTTTCCTGGATGAAATCGGTGACCTTCCGATCACTCTTCAGCCGAAGATCCTCCGTGTTTTGCAGGAGAGAGAATTTGAGAGGGTTGGCAGCGAAAAAACCATCAAGGTAGATGTCAGAATTATAGCTGCTACCAGCAGAAATCTTGAAAACCTGGTATCAGCAGGCAAATACAGGGAGGACCTGTATTTCAGGCTGAATGTCATCCCCCTTTTCCTGCCGCCCTTAAGGGAACGGGACGAAGACATTCCTGTATTAATAGATTATTTTTTGAATAAATTCAATAAGGAGAATAACCGGTCGGTTTTTCTGGAAAAAGGTGCATTACAGGTCTTTTTAAATTACAACTGGCCGGGAAATGTCAGGGAACTTGAAAACACAATCGAACGCCTTGTTATCATGTCAGGTACGGATAGAATTTCTGCCCAGGATCTGCCGGTTTCCCTGAGCATCCGGAGAGTAAAAAGTTCGGAAAGGTCTGTTTCTCTCACATCCAGTGTTGAGGATATAGAGAAATCAAATATTGTTGATGCACTCGAACGGTCCGGCTGGGTACAGGCACGGGCCGCAAAGATTCTGGGCATCACACCACGACAGATCGGATATAAGATCAGGAAGTACAACCTTGTTCAGGATGAGCTGGTTTAGTCATTTAAAAAGGGGGTCAAGGATTCAGGGAGTGAACAATAAAATATATTATCAGTAAATTTCTCATTTCTTGTTTGTGTCAATATTATGACTGAATTTATAAAGAAATTTATAAAGTAACACCTGTACTTGCATTTTTAATAATCACTCGAATCCTCGAACCCTTGAATCCTTTAGTTACAAATCAATATGACCTGTACAGATTAATACCTATAAACTGACCTTTTTATAACTACGATGCCTGATCTCAGCCATAAGATTTTTCAACTCATCATAAACAGGCTTGATGGCGACAAACTCGGAAACGTATCATACCGTGATAAGACATGCGATCTTGTTCGCAGGGGGATAGGCGGTTTTATCATTTTTGGCGGCAACAGGGACGCGATAAAAGACTTCATCACTTCTCTTCAGTCAATGTCAGATATCCCGCTTTTTATCGCGTCAGATATCGAACGTGGCGCTGGTCAGCAATTTAAAGGTGCCACCAACTTTCCCCCACTTATGGCAATAGCTGCGGCAATTAATAAAAACGACACGTCCGATATGAACCTTCTGGACAGTTACATAACCTCGATAGCAGAGGAAGCCATCGATATCGGAATTAACATGCCCCTTATTCCTGTGCTTGATGTGAATCAGAATCCTGACAACCCGATTATCTGCACCCGCGCATTTTCAGATAATCCTCAAACAGTGTCCTGGTTTTGCAGCAGATATATCAAAACCCTGCAATACGCGGGTTTGATCAGTTGTGCCAAGCATTTCCCCGGACATGGAGACACGGCTGTTGATTCTCACGTAGCTCTCCCTGTGATTTCAAAGTCAGTGCAATCCCTGATGAGTACTGATCTTATCCCTTTTAAGGAGGCCATAAAAGCAGGTGTCGGAAGCATAATGATGGGACACATCAGCATCCCTTCCCTTGATTCTCTGCCTGCTTCACTTTCAAAGAAAATTGTCACTGAGCTGTTGCGAAAGGACCTTGGATTCTCCGGCCTTGTAATAACAGATGCATTGAATATGAGCGCATTGAATGAGTTTGATAATGTTGCGGCTGCATGTATAGATGCGGGAATTGATATTATTTTACATCCTGCAGATCCAACGAAAACTCTCGATGAATTAATACATGCCGTTGACACCGGCCTGATTACGGAAGATACGATCGAGACAGCATTTCAGCGGATCATGCAGTATAAATCCGGTCTGAAAATATTCGGTCCGATACATCCTGATTATGAACAGCATAAAAATATTGCTGAAAATTTATTCAACACATCCATAACGCTTGTGAGCGGCAACCTGGATTACCCCAAAGATTATCTCAGCAATACTGATTTTGTCTTTACAGGAGATAAAAACAGGTTCGACATAGCAGCCTTAAAGCAGCAGGTGCCGGATGCTGTTCATATAGACCGGTATAATCAGGTGTCACACAGAAAAATTATTATTGCGATCTTTACCACTGTTGCGGCATGGCAGGGAAGTTCCGGAATACGTGATCATGACCGGGAGAAAATAAAGCAGATTATCAGCAAGGCAAAAAATTCTATTGTGATTTCTTTTGGCAGTCCATATGTACTCCGACATTTTAAAAAAGCAGATGCCCTCATTGCAGCTTATGATTCGTCAATAAATGCACAGAAAGCTGTTTTTGACCGCCTGATACTCAGGAAAGAGTTTAAAGGCTCACTGCCTGTCAAGCTCCTTTTCCCGTGACCCCCAGGGTGCAAACTTAAATAAAATAAGCATCCCGGGAATTGCAATCAAAGCACAGGTTATGAAGAAACTCGCCCACCCCAGGTTCTTTGCAAAAAAGCCGGTGGGAGCTGATGCGAGCACCCTTGGTATTCCCATCAGGCTGCTGAGGAGGGCATACTGTGTGGCTGTAAATTTCTTATTGGTAATGCTTGCCATAAAAGCAACATAGGCGGCAGTGCCCATGCCGCTGCTGAGATTTTCAAATGCAATCACTCCTGATAAAAGAGGGATGCTGTGCCCCACCCGTGCGAGAAGGGCAAAACCCGCTGTTGATGTCGCCTGCAGAAATCCGAATACCCATAAGGATCGGTTAATTCCCAGTCTCAGCATGAGTATTCCTCCGACAAGACCTCCAATAATGGTTGCCCAGAAACCAAACAGTTTAACTACCGTCCCTATTTCTGTCTTTGAAAATCCTATGTCAAGATAAAAAGGGGTGGTCATTGCACTGGCCATGGTATCGCCGATTTTATAGAAAAGAATAAACGCCAGCATCCATAGCGCATCCTGTCTTGAGAAGTATTCAAAAAGAGGATTCAGCACAGCCTCTTTCATGGTCTTTGGAGTGCCGGAAGGTATGAGAGGTTCAGGAGTGAGCAGAGTAGTCAAAACACCTGGCAGCATGCACAATGCCAGTATGAAATACACCATACTGAATGACATGTGATCGGCCATTATCAAACCTCCCCCTGAAGCCAGCAGCATGCCCAATCTGTATCCATTAACATACAGCGACGATCCCAGCCCGAGTTCTTCATCAGCCAGGTCCTCCCGACGATAGGCATCGACTACAATATCTTGGGAAGCACTGAAAAAGGTTACCAGAAAAGCGGCCACGGCAACCATCCAGGGTGTTTTACCGGGGTTTGTAAAACCGAGGATCGCTATTGAACATATCAATGCGATCTGGGCGACCAGAAGCCATCCCTTTCTCCGTCCCAGAAAAGGGAGGGTGAATCGGTCCAGAAAAGGGGCCCAGATAAATTTAACTGTATAGGGAAGCCCGACCAGAGCGAACAGTCCAATAACCGTAAGATCAACACCCTCTTCTTTCATCCATGCCTGAAGCACGGTGATAGTAAGCAAAAGGGGCAATCCGCTGGCAAATCCCATGATGAATGAGACAAGCATTTTTCTGTTAAGGATCGATTTTATTGATAGCCCAGATAATGTAGACATTGCGTAAAATTCATTTAACTCGATAAAATACCATAAACTTTTATTCGTAATTGCTAAAGATTGTTTACAAGCAAATCTCTTCGACCAAAAACCACCGTTGAACCACTATTGAATTACTGTTAAACTATATTCTCCGGATTTGGTCGCAACACAATAATTCCCGGTTTATTTTTTATGTATTCTTTGAAATCCTCATCAACTACCTTCATATATGTATGAGAAGCATGCCTGATAAAAGTTTTATCCCTGTCTCTTATGAATATTCCGACATGTGATACATCTAGTCCGGGTTTGTCAGAATAAATGCCAATGTAATCACCTGTCTTTAATGTTTCAATAACGATGCCATCTATAAATTCAGAGGGAATATAACTGAATGTTGATCTGATGCAGGCAATGCCGGGCACATACAATGTCCCATCTCCCCTGTCATTTAACAGTTTATCCACGCATTCACTCTTGCCGATGCCCGGTGTTATATCTTCAACAAAATCTGAATGATATTCCTTCCAGTTAATAAAAAAATGGTTACGTTTTTCGTACTGGACTATTCCTTCCTGATATCGAATTTTTTTAAGGCGATCCCTGAATTCATTAAAAGATTTTGCAAGACGCAATGCTTCCACATAGTCCAGAAACGTAAAACAATCTACTGCTTCCAGATTGATCACAAACATTTCCGGATCAACGGTACTGCCTTTGAGTGTAGATTCTCTGTAGGTGACATGTAAAAAAAATCTGGAAATCCAGTTTATTTTTTTCCCGGTATCGGATTCACCGCAAACACGCCTCAGGATACTATTCATCTCTTCTTCTGACCATTGTCCAAGATTGATTATCTCTTCCATATCCGCATCATTGTAACATTTTAAAGGCAAAGAACCTCTGTGTTATCATAGGCTCATGAAAATTATTGATATTCACATTCATGGTATCGGTAGTCATGATACGCAGACCACATCAGCAGATGAGATCCTGAAAATCGCTGAAGTACAGGGCTTCATTGAGTCACAAATATAATTCCAGCGTTGTATCCATGCGCCGTTGAATCCATGCGCCGGAACATGGGCGCGGTAAAAGAAGCAATGGACATTCAAAAGAGCTCAAAAGAAAAGGGATCTGATATCACTCTGTGCCCGCGGCATTACCCACCTGTTTAATGCGATGAGAGGAATCCATCACAGGGAACCGGGCATCGCAGGATTTGGGCTGATGAACAGAGATGTATATGCCGAACTTATTGCTAATCCTTTTCATCTCGACCAGAGGATCGTTGATCATATTTTCACTTAAAAAAATCGGACAGGATCATTATCATTTCTGACTCTGTTAAAGATTCGATGATACATAAAGGAGCAGACGGGGTCAGAAATGACATGAGTAAGCTCCCGAGTGGGTCAATTCCCATTAAAGAATCAGCTGACTGTTTGATCCGCAGAGGACTGAAAAAAAAATCGGTCATAGAAGCCATTTCCGGGAATCCTGAAAAATATTTTCAAAAAATCCAATAATCTCAACTCCTTACAATAGATTATATTGACAACAATATTGTCAAAGTGACAATTTAATTGTCACTTTTACAATTCACTGATGTATACAACATAGGCAACTATTTAATTTAATTCATTTACTGATTTGGCATATATTTTGCTTTTAATAAACTTAATCTGCCTTAAATATAAGAGAATTCAGCACATATGGTTTCATTTTTTTGTTGACATTTGTGCTTGCATTCTTAAAAATATAGATGGCATATTGTTGTAATATATAATAAATCTGCTAATAGTAGCAGGGGAAAAGAGGATCCAGATATGAAACTAATCAATGTAAAAGCACTCTCCATGATACTTGTTGCAGCAGTTGCTCTCATGTTTGGTCCGTCATCTTTAATGGCGGAAACAGGTATTGATTTAAAGACTGCTGCTTTTGAAGGTCTTACGGATACAGTTAGATCGCTCATTGCAGATGGTGTGGATGTCAATACAAAAGATGCGACCGGCGAAACTGCATTGATGGTTGCATCCGTCATGGACCACACTGATATCGTAAAAACTTTGATCGCAAACGGGGCGGATATTAATGCAAAAGATGCAAACGGGGAAACAGCCCTGATGGCAGCCGCTTTTGCAGGCCAGACCGAGACGGTAAATATACTCCTTGCCAACGGTGCTGATGTTAATATCAGGGATTCAAAAAACGAAACAGCGCTGATGGAAGCAGCATATGCGGGCCATGATCATATAGTTGATACCCTTTTATCAAGAAATGCTGACGTCAATATTAAAAATACACAAAAAGAAACAGCATTAATGTTTGCGGCACTTTCCGGTCATTCTGACATAGTTAAAAGCCTTATCAAAAAAGGTGCAAATATCGATACTCAAAACTGTAAAGGGAGAACTGCTTTATCCTATGCATCTCTGAGAGGCCAGACAGAAGCTGCCAGGGTTCTGATTGCCAGTGGGGCTGATGTAAATCTTAGAGACATGCAAAAGGAAACTGCTCTCATGGCAGCTGCATATAACGGCCATACTAAAATAGTAAGTCTGCTGATTGAAAGCGGTGCAGATATAAATGCAAAAGACTACCTGGGAAGAACTGCCCTTCTGTATGCATCAGGCAAGAAACATGTTGAAGCGGAAAACCTGCTCATTGCCAATGGGGCGGATGTTAACACAGGCGACATTGTTGATAATTCCCGGACATTGCAGGCTTCACTTGTCTGTGATCATATTTAGAAGACTACAGTGCAAGCTCTTTTCTGAGTGACTTAATCAGCTCAAGGCTGTTGTCAATCATTTCGGTTTCATTCAGTTCCAGAATAACGGCAACATCCGGCTTAACCAGCAGGAGTTCCTTAAGCGCTTGCAGTTCCCTGCAATCCTTTCTAAGGGGCCAGTGGTCCGTAATTCCTCCGTGCATTCCATTATTTCTATGCATATGAACAAACCTTATTTTATCAATAGTCTTTTCATTCAATGAATGTACAAATGCAACCGAGTCCAATCCGGCTGACTCAACATGTCCGATATCAAGGGTAATGATGTCTGTAAAATTGTCCCAGTACCACTGGATGTCTGACGTATCAGTTGCATTCTCAAATGACACCTCTGTGACTGACTTAAGCTGTTCAATAGTATTTCGGAAAGGGTCCTTGTCCCCTCCGGACAATCTGTTTCCGTCAGCTGTCTTTTCATCATGGAGTATGAGAGCAAGATCAGCACATTCAGCCATTTCAAAAATATCATGCAACATCTCTTTATCCTGAATAGAATAACTGACTGGATGCACTACATAAGGAATCCCTTTATCTCTGCATAATCGTGCACATTCTCTCATTTCGGCAAGATTATTTTTCATCCCGCGGTAAACGGAGATCTGCACTATCTCTGCATCCCATCTGTTTATTTCTTCCGGATGAACAACTCTGGTTCCTGCAATCATGGATTATATTTTAGATTATCTGCATACATAAATGTCATAGTTCAGGTAACTGTGATTCATGGTTCCATCAGGTTACAGATCATGAATGTAACCATAATACCGCCAATAAAATGACCGAAATGTGTAATATTAGTAACAATTCCCGCATTTTGACACAGGTTAAAAGCACTTCCAAATTCATCCTCAGAAATATATTGTATCAATCTGCATTTAGTTTCAGCCAGTTACAACAGTCTATCCTGAATATCATTTTTATGGGCACAGAATGTGCTTTACATGTAATCAGATATGACGTTAAGAAGAAATCATAAAATCCCGAAAGTATACGCAGAAAGGAGGAGAGGATGGTTGAAATTAATAATAAGCAGGAATTATGCTCTATATGTAAAAAAGAGTACACTTCAATTCATACCGAGACTTCCCCGGGCATTAAAATACATGTCTGTAATAGCTGCCTGGAAACAGCAAAGGAAAATTTTATCTGGATTTGCACAAGTTGCGGGAAGGTTTATGTGAGACCCAAAAAACTGGTTCTGGAAAGGCTGAACAATTTCGAACTCAAGCAGGCTTACACTCAGTGTGAAGGTATGCAGATAATTCAGGGGATCGATATATGTGTTGTATGTGACCCCGAAGGCATTTTCAATTATATGGAAGCACAGAAAACTGCAGCGGAGTGTTAATCGCGTTAATAATATTTATGCGAACGGACGGATTTTACTGGTCTTCAAACCAGATTATATGTAATACGATTTCAAAAAAATTACGAGCTGTTTAATCACCCTCAAATTCTGTCAGACAGAACACGTCATACCCTTTTTCATTCAGCTTCTTTTCTCCTCCAACATCCGGCAGGTTTACAATGAATGCCATTTCAGCAATCTTTCCTCCAAGTTTTTCTATCAGTGCCGCTGCTGCCAGTGCAGTACCCCCGGTCGCAAGAAGATCATCAATAACAAGCACCCGTGCCCCGTCAGCAACCGCGTCTTTATGCATCTCTACTGTGTCAGTGCCGTATTCAAGTTCATATTCATGCCTTACGACTTCCGCAGGAAGTTTACCGATTTTGCGTATGGGAACGAACCCCTTCCCAAGAGTATATGACAAGGCCCCGCCTATTATAAATCCCCTGGCCTCTATACCAACAATCACGTCAAAATCTATCTCACCGGTAATATATCTCTGAGTCAGGTTGTCAATGACCAGCCTGAACCCCACCGGGTCCTTGATTAATGTTGTAATGTCCCTGAACATTATTCCTTTCTTGGGATGATCGGGTATTGTCCTGATTTTTGATTTAATCGGCATTAACTACCTCCTTTGTTTATATTGAGGTTATGGGTGATAGATTGTTGGTTATAGGTAGAAAGAAATCAATTACCTGCTACCTATCCGTTACAAATATCTTCATATTCCCTTATCTTCGGAATAGTCTTTAAAAAGAGGTTTATTACATTATCAGCATTCTTCTTCATAACAGCCACGATCATTTCCCACGTAACCGGTTCTTCCTCCTCATGCCAGCAGTCATAGTCTGTTGACATGGCAGCTGCAACGTAATGAATCTTCTTCTCTCTTGCAAGACATACCTCAGGTACGGTGCTCATGTTTATGACATCAGCATTCCAGCTTCTGAACATATGGCTCTCTGCCTTTGTTGAAAACCTGGGTCCTTCAATTGTTATGACCGTCCTGTCTCTGTGATATGTCAGTTTTAATTCTTCTGCTGATGAAGACAGCAGGTCGATAAGCTCGGGGCAAAAGGGCTCGGACATGGCGGTATGCACAACTTCCTCTTTATCAAAAAAAGTAACATTTCGTTTTCGTGTATGGTCAATAAACTGATCAGGAAATACGAGATGTCCGGGAGCAATTTCCTCACGGAGAGAACCCACAGCAGTCGATGCAAGAATATGGCTGCATCCCTGCTCTTTTAAAGCCCAGATGTTTGCTCTGAAATTAACGGCTGTCGGAAATATGGAATGGTCTTTGCCATGACGGGCAATAATAACAGCATCGATCCCTTCAATAGCGCCGCAGGTCAGAACAGACGTAGGCGGACCGTAGGGAGTTTCAACAGAAATTTCCTTTACATTTTTTAAAATGTCAGGGTTATCAAGTCCAGACCCACCGATAATACCGATTTTAACCATATACTGCTCCTGTTTTTAAATGTTAAATGAGAGGCTTTTATGCTAAATTTACAGAGAGTTAAACTTCAATATTATAAAATAACCTGCAGAAATAACTCAAAACAGAGATAACTACAAAAATCATCAGTTTTAGTTAAAAGCTGGAAATGTGTCTATTATTCAATTATTAATAGATCTGGAAGCAGGTTAAGAACGGCGATTATATCTAAAAGTCAAACATATCAAGGTATACGTACGTATTGATTTAAGATAATAGTTGTTGATATCCCATCAAGCGATATTAAAACCTATGAGAGATTCAGCGATCAGATTTACATATTGAGGTCTAAAAAATTCAATACTCGAGACTGATTGCATAATCTGTATCATACCGGACTCCTTGACTTCAGCTTTCATATAAGAACATAAAAAATATAAATTTGGCAACTTTTGGTCGGTCCCTTGTTAGACTATTTGCCATAAGTAAAGGAGTACAATCAAAAAGTGTGTAAATAGATAAAAGGCGGTGTATCCTTATCCCTTAAATGTTAACGGCAAAATTAACAAAAGGAAGGAGACACCACCATGAGGAAGAGTATCACCAAGACGGTAGAACCGTCAAGAGCAACGTATGAGGTATTAGAGGAGATGGTTCGGCAGAAGGCGCAGGAATACATCCAGGAGATACTGGAGGAGGAAGTGGAGGCATTTCTGGGACGGAAGAAGTCCGAGAGGATAAAGATGATCGACGGCATGCCTGGATATTGGAATGGCCATGGGAAGCCGAGAAGGTTTACCCTGATGAACGGGACAATCACGGTGAGGCGTCCTCGGGTTAGGGCAACGGATGAGCGATTTGAAAGTAAGATACTGCCTTATTTCAAGCGTAGGTCGAAAGAAGTAGGACAGTTGCTGCCGGAGTTGTATCTGCACGGGCTGGCCAAAGGGGATTTTGAGCAGGCGATGCGAGGGTTATTGGGTGAGGGAGCGCCATTGTCGGCCTCCTCAATAGGGCGGCTGAAGGGGAAATGGCAGGTTGAGTATGAGGAATGGAAACGCATGGATTTGACAGGACTGGAAGTCGTCTATCAGTGGGCAGACGGGATCTACGTAAAGGCTGGACTTGAAAAAGACAAAGCGGCGCTGTTGATAATCATCGGAGGGCTTACGAATGGCAAGAAGGTATTTCTTGGCTGTGAGAGCGGCTATCGGGAGAGCAAAGAATCGTGGAGCGGGGTGTTGAGGAATTTGACTGCCCGGGGGCTCAGGCTGGGCAGGCTGACAGTAGCTGACGGACATCTTGGGATATGGTCTGCCCTGGGAGAGCTCTATCCAGAGGGAAAGCAGCAGCGGTGCTGGAATCATAAGATCAGAAACGTACTTGACTGTTTTCCCAAGAGAATACGCTCTGAGGCCGGGGAATATCTGAAACGCATTCCTTATGCAGAGACGCTTTCTGAATGCGAGCGGCTCAGGGATGGCTTTGTCAATCGTTACGGGAAGAATTACCCGAAGGCAGCAGAGAAGCTTCTCTGTGATTGGGATCGGATGGTCACCTTCTATTCATTTCCAAAAGAGCACTGGGTGCACCTTCGTACAACAAACGTGGTGGAATCCCCATTCAGTACGGTGAGACTGAGGACCGATGCGGCAAAGCGGTTCAAGAAGGTACAAAATGCAACGGCGATGATCTGGAAACTCCTTATGGTCGCGGAGAAGAACTTCCGTGCATTGAAGGGATACTGGCTATTGCCTGATGTCTATGCGGGAAAAAAGTTTGTCGACGGCGTAATGAAGCATGAAACGAAGGCACTTGCAAAGGAGGCCGCCTGAATGCTTTTTACACACCTATTGACAGGACTCC
>CP070632.1:2612418-2634020 GCA_020356065.1 Nitrospiraceae bacterium | reverse complement strand
ATACTCAGCGTATTCTTCATGGTATTTCCAGTTGTGAGCTTTGACCCAGTAATACCGGTTATCGATACATAATATATAAAACCTGATGAGGCACGTGAAACTTTTTCTATGCGGTCACTGGTACTTGTCGGAGCAAGGAGAAAAATGGTACTGAGTCCACTGCGCTTTGCCTGTTTAATCAGGTCGCCTGCTTCGTCCGGTATTAAATCAGGGATGATAATTCCATCAACTCCATTATGAACTGCATCTCTGACAAATGCCTCAATACCGAATTTAAAGACCGGGTTAAAATAAGTCATGAGAACAAGGGGAATTTCAGATATCTCTCGGATATCTTTGACAAGACTGAGGACATTTTTCAATGTTGTGCCATTTTTTAGAGATCTCTCAGCAGCCCGCTGGATTGTGGGGCCGTCAGCCAGGGGATCACTAAAAGGCACTCCCAGTTCGATAATATCAGCACCGGCGGTCTCAAGTTCAATGACATACGTCTTCGTTGCTTCATGCGATGGGTCACCGGCCATAATATATGGGATGAGGGCTTTTTTGCCTTGATCATGCAGCTTCATGAAGGTATTATCGATTCTGTTCATTTAAGCTTAATTCCCTTTATCGCTGCAACTTCCTGAACATCTTTATCCCCCCTGCCTGAGAGATTTACGATGATGATCGAATTTTTCTTCATTGTGCCTGACAGCTTAACAGCCTCAGCTATGGCATGTGCTGACTCAAGGGCCGGTATGATTCCCTCAGTTTTGCTTAACATTTCAAATGACTTCAGAGCTTCCTGATCAGTCGCATATGTATAGCTTATTTTCTTCATATCCCTCAGATAGCAGTGCTCAGGGCCTACTGATGCATAGTCCAGTCCTGCTGAAACGGAGTGAGTACCAAGCACATTACCGTCCCTGTTCTGAAGCAAGAAGCTCTTGCAACCCTGAAAAACTCCAAGAGAGCCTCCTGCAAAGCGTGATGCGTGTTTCCCTGATTTAATACCTTTTCCACCGGCTTCAACACCTATCATCTTAATATTGTCCTTAAGGAATGCGTGGAAGAGTCCAATGGAATTGCTTCCTCCTCCCACACATGCGACAAGGCAGTCGGGCAGTCTTTTCTCAGCCTTCAATATCTGTTTACGTGCCTCCCTGCCGATAACAGATTGAAAGTCCCTTACCATGACAGGGTAGGGATGGGGCCCGAAGACAGTGCCCATGACATAATGGGTGTTTTTTACGTTAGTCGTCCAGTCCCTTAATGCTTCATTGATCGCATCCTTTAATGTCCGTGAGCCAGTAGATACTTCATTGACTGTTGCTCCAAGAAGTTTCATCCGAAATACATTGAGCGCCTGTCGTCTCACATCTTCAGCACCCATGTAAATCTCACATTCAAGACCGGTAAGCGATGCTCCAGTGGCTGTTGCTACACCGTGCTGACCCGCACCGGTTTCAGCTATGAGCCTCGTTTTCCCCATTTTTTTTGCCAGCAGTGCCTGCGCAAGTGCATTATTAATCTTATGGGCACCGGTGTGACATAAATCTTCTCTCTTTAGATAAATTTTTGGACCGCCCAGATTCATGGAAAGGTTCTTTGCATGATACAGCGGGGTAGGTCTGCCAATAAAGTCCTTTTGAAGCTCTGATAACTGACGCTTGAAATCTCCATCTCTTTTATATGAATTATATGCCTTCTCCAGCTCTATAAGGGCAGGCATTAAAGTCTCAGGCACAAATCGTCCGCCATATGGTCCAAAATGCCCCCTGCTGTCAGGTACCGTAATCATTTTATTTATCATTAATTGGCAGTTACACAGTCTAAAAATTGCAAGTGCTTATTATATCACAGTGTCCAGGAATAACAATAGAATGATACCTCATTAACAACCAGTTGAATGTTTACATCTTTCGAAGAATCTTCCCTTTATCCCGGGCAGTGTGAATGATATCGGTCAGATGAACTGACCGACAGTCTGAAACATATTAAGACTAACGATTTCTGAACTTCTTCATGAAGAAATGGTACATCCATTGAAGAATAGACAGGAATATAAGGACTATTAAGATATACACTAGCATTGTAGCAAAACCTATGTTATATAACGTTATGAAAGCAGTAACGGTGGTGGACTTTACTCTATGCTTAAACCATTGCCACCATATTCTGGATTTGGATGGTTGCAGAATAGTCGGTGTCGGGCTTTGATCAGTTATTGATAATAAAGAACGGGCACTTACCGCATTAATACTGCTGCCGCTGAATGAAATAGCTGCATTCTGAAATACGGGGTTGTCTGAAATGGAGTAGGTAGTTAAACCAATGACGTTGCCGTCCGCATTCAGCAGGGGTCCGCAATTACTCGGAGGAAAGGAAAAAAGGGGCGCAACTGTTGTACCCTGTATCATGGTCCTGGACTCGTCAACTATTTTAACTGAAGATACTACTCCTTCAGAAACTGTTTTGGTAAACTCCTCAGACATTCCAATGGCGATTACTTTATCATCAATGGCAATGTCTCCTTCAAAATCCATGGCAAGAGGGATTGCCTTATTAGTGTTAATCCTGATCATGGTCGCATCAACATTATCATCATAGTTGAGGATCGATACATTATCATAGGCTCCGGTCTGACTGATTACTTTGGCTGAATAAGCGTTTTTAAAAATACTTGCGTTTGTAATAATCCGTCCCCCGGAATCGTAAAAAAAACCGCAACCCCGGGCGCTCTCATTGCCGGTAATGTCATATACGATGATCATGACAATGCTCGGAAATGCATTGTCAATGAGGTCCCTGAGATCTTTTGCTGAGCTGTCTCTGTCCTTAAAACCGGGCAGTGTGACAGATTCACTTGCGTAGCTAGACTGACTATTGATAATAAGTAAAATAAGTATCGCTGATATGACGAAATAAAAGCGTGAAAATTTTCCGAAATATTTCAATCAGATATCTCCTGCATTAGTAATATATTTTAGCGGATAAACTGCCAACTAATAAAATCACATGATCAGAAAACTTCAGATTAACCCGTGTCTTTGAGCATCTTCATATGTATCTACATCAGACAGCTCGTATGTAAAGCCGATAGAATATCCGGCCTGTTTTGCATTTTTTATACTAATTTCCAGTGTCTTGTCCGCTGACCATGGAACATCAGTAAATACCTCAGCTATTAATTTTTTCATTCCTATCAGATAATAACCTCCATCAATGGCAGGACCAAACACAATATCATGCACCGTGAGCTCATTGTATGATTCATTAATTATTACAGATGTCAGGTCAGGAATATCAGCACCAACAAGCGATATTTTTTCATACCCTTTCTTGAACGTATCTTGAAATGCCTGATACATTCTATTGCCAAGATCACCTTCAGACAGGGGAATGAGACCAGCATTATATCTGGAAAAGTAATACCCTGTATCATCAGGTGCATATGCGATAAACGTATCAATTCCCGGAATGGATGACAATTTAGCCATTGTATCATTCAGAAGCCTGCTATACAAATCTACACGCTGTTCGTCCGATAATCCATTGATCCGCGTCTTCACAGCTCCATTCGCTGGATACTTGGCAATAATTATCAGTGCGTTTCGATTTTTCATCTGACTTCCTTATAGTATTTTATGAGTTTTTCAGGAGATATTCTTAAGAATGAGTAAGAAAATGCGATCGTCCAGTCCCGTAATGTTGTAAACACTGCTCCTTCGACAAGCCATCTCCTTGCAGATGCTTTAATCGGGGGATTCAGAAATACTATGCGGCCCAGTCTGCCCAGCTTTCGGGAAATGTCGATATCTTCCATCAGAGGCATATCGCTGAATCCTCCAACCTTTTTAAATATATCCCTTTTTACAAACATTCCCTGATCTCCATAGATGAGAGAAGTTAAGCGGGCCCTTACATTTGCCATATACTCAATAAGTCTGAATCCCGGTCCATGTTCATCTATGGATAAATAAAAACCACCGGCAGCAGTTTTTTGATTCTTTAAAGTTTCCCGAATCATGTAAAAACCCTGATCAGGGAGTATACAGTCGGCATGAAGAAAAAGCAGTATGTCCCCCTCAGCTTTTTCTGCTCCAAAATTCATGACACTGGCCCTGCCTGTTTTCGATACGAGCACCTTATCTGTGAATTCTTGAGCAATAGACATTGTTTCATCTGTGCTGCCTCCATCAACCACAATTAATTCTTCGTCAGAAGTTACATTAATACTGCTCAGTGTGTTTCGAAGGATCCCTGCTTCATTAATGACGGGTATGATAATACTTATCTTTTGTTGTGATAACATACAATACTGTGGTTTTAAAAAGCCAAGCATTTATTTAAGCAGGATGAAACTTACAAGTACATATTTTTAACAACCTGATTAGTTATAGTATTCAGATTATGTCTGTGAACTCGAACATTGGGCTGTCATCCCCGCAGTTCTTTGAGCGGGAATCCAGTCTTTTCAGTAAGTTCTGGATGACCGATTAACTGATTTCGGGCATGACGATAACTAGTTTGTTACTGTTACGGAGTTGTTATTTTTCACCCTGAATTTATTTCAGGGTCTTACAACCCGTTGCAACATAAGATTCTGAAACAAGTTCAGATTGATAGTTATTAGAATGTTTGCTTTCCTCAATAGTAACTGACCATACGTGCTTTTGAAAGACAATAATTAATATATCTTAAATTAATACACAAAAAAATATAATATATGAAAAATATTCTCACTGCTGATATCGGAGGGACCAACAGCAGATTTGCTCACTTTGCCACTGATGACAATGGCAATCTGTTACTTGTAAGTACCATATGGTTACAGACAGGTGAGGTGTCTTCGTTTAAGGAGCTTATCTCAAACCTCAATGTAAATGAATTTTCGATTTTGCCCGATGGTGCTGATATTGCTGTCATCGCAATTGCAGGACCTGTTGAAAGGGGTGTGTACAGTGCTCCGCCCTTTATTTCATGGGACATCGATATATCACATGCTGGGACAGACTATGGTTTTAATAAGTGTGTGCTGATAAATGATTTTGTTGCTCAGGCATTCGCATCTAAATCTCCTGTCGGTGATTCTGCTGAAACAATTCTCAGGGGGGCGGTGGTAAATGATGCAGCAACGGCTGTAATAGGCGCGGGTACTGCATTAGGTAAGGCAGTGCTTATGCCGGATGGAAGAGGAGGTTATATCGCAGTACCTTCCGAAGGAGGTCATGCGAGCTTCCCCTTTTCATCTGAGCGTGAGTTTCAGTATCACGATTTCCTTATGAAACAATTGGACCAGAAATATATAACAGCCAATTTTGTTGTTTCAGGCCGCGGATTAAGGTATCTGCATCATTTCCTGAGCGGCAGGGATCTTAAACCGGAAGAAGTTTCAGCTGAGCTGTCAGATGAATCAGAGACACTTGAATGGGCTTCCCGTTTTTATGGGAGGGTCTGCCGCAATTATGCACTGGAAACACTCTCACTTGGAGGGGTATACATTGCAGGTGGAGTTGCAGCCAAAATTCCTCAGCTTATCAAGCATAGAGCCTTTGAAGATGAGTTCCGAAGTTCCAGCACGATGTCTGATATCCTTGGCAGCATTCCGGTATTTCTTATCAACAATGAAGAGAGCGGTCTCTGGGGAGCTGCTTTTCTGGGTCTTCAGACTCTTAACAGTTCATAGGATTGCACAGATCGATTACGTATTCTCTTTAATAACGTCTTTTGCAGCAGACACGATCCTGTCAGGGGTAAATCCGAATTTTTTCTGAATGTCCTTGAGAGGCGCTGACGTGCCGAATGTATTCATGCCGATAATTTTACCCTGCGTACCTGCATACCTTTCCCATCCGATAGTTGATGCCTGTTCAACGGACACACGGGCTTTGACTGACGGAGGCAGAACGCTGTCACGATAATCCTGGTCCTGCTGTTCAAACAGTTCCCATGAGGGCATACTAACGACTCTTGCTCTGATGCCATCAGACGTAAGTTGCTCGTAAGCGTCTATACAAAGGGGTACTTCACTTCCTGTCCCGATCAGGATTACATCCGGACGTTCCTTTTCAGCATCTGCGAGAATATATGCACCCCTGCGAAGTCCAGCGGCTGGAGCATACCTGCTTCTGTCAAGTGTAGGCAATCCCTGCCTTGTAAGTATGAGCGCTACCGGCTCATGTCTGAGCTGCATGATGACCCTCCAGGCTTCTACGACTTCATTGGCATCTGCGGGTCTGAGTGTTATAAGCCCCGGGATGGCCCTTAAAGAAGCTATCTGTTCGACAGGCTGATGCGTGGGGCCGTCTTCTCCCACACCGATTGAATCATGGGTGAATATGTGAATAACAGGTATTTCCATAAGGGAGCTTAAACGGATAGCCGGCCTTTCATAATCGCTGAAGATCAGAAAGGTAGAGCCATATGAGCGGAGCTTTGAAAGTGACAGGCCATTGATTATGGACCCCATCGCATGCTCGCGAATACCAAAATGAAAATTTCTGCCCTTCATGTATTTTATTGAGAAAACACCTGCATCTTCTGATATTATTGTTGTTTTTGTTGATGGAGCAAGGTCTGCGGACCCGCCAATAAGCCATGGGACATTATTGGCAATTGCATTTAAAACCTTACCGGAAGATACACGTGTGGCAATCCCCTTCGGATCAGCCGGGAACCCGGTGATGTCCCTGTCCCAGCCTTCCGGAAGTTTACGATGCTGCATGGCATAGATATGGTCAGCAAGCTCAGGAAATTTGTGTTTATACTTTTCATATTTTTCCATCCATTTGTCCCGCATTTCTCTGCTGCGTTTACCAATGCCTTTTCTGAAGTGCTCAACCACACCATCAGGTATATAAAACTGTTTGTCTTCAGGCCAGCCATAATTCTTTTTGGTAAGTTTAATCTCTTCTTCACCAAGCGGTTCTCCATGAGCAGCGTGAGTGTCCTGTTTGTTTGGTGAGCCATATGCAATATGGCTTTCAACAATTATCAGAGTAGGGCGGTCATCTGTATTTCTGAATAATGTATAGGCCTTTTCCAATGCATCAAGATCATTGGCATCCTGAACACTTGTGACATTCCATCCGTAGCTTTTGAAACGCGCTTCAACGTCTTCTGTAAAGGAAAGATCAGTGCTTCCTTCAATGGTGATATTGTTACTGTCATAGATCCAGCAAAGATTGGAGAGCTTCAGGTGTCCTGCATATGATGCCGCCTCGCATGTCACTCCCTCCATCATACAGCCGTCTCCCAGAAGGGCATAAACGTCGTAATCAAAGAGCTCAAAATCCGGGCGGTTAAAATAACCTGCCTGCCAGAACCCGGCTATTGCCATTCCCACGCTATTTGCCGCACCCTGGCCAAGGGGTCCGGTGGTTGTCTCGACTCCTGATGTCCAGCGATATTCAGGGTGGCCCGGACACCTGCTGTCAAGCTGCCGGAAATTCTTTATATCATCCAGTGCCACGGACAGTTTCCCCAGGACTTCATACGTAGGGTCAACCGCTTTGACCTGGCATAAATGAAGTAACGAATATAACAATGCAGATGCATGACCGGCAGACAGCACAAACCTGTCACGATTGGCCCATATCGGGTGTTCAGGATCATATCTGAGAAACTGCTGCCACAGACAGTAAGCTACCGGTGCCATGGCCATGGGTGCCCCCGGGTGTCCGGAATTGGCCTTTTGAATAGCGTCCATTGCCAGAGTTCGGATTGTATTTATGCAAAGCTGGTCCATATTGGTTTGAGACATGGTATTCCTCCATTTTGAAATACAGTGATATTAGCAGGAATGGCACGTAATCTTCAATGTGCTGATTAAATTCCAAGGAAGATATCTCTAAAATTATAAGTCATGGTTCAACGGTAGATCAACAGTTGTTCAACATCGTTCAACAGTAGTTCAATAGTGGCTCAACGGTTGCTTAACAATGGCTCAATATCGTCGATAGGCTGCCCTAAACCTTGAACATGCCTGAACAACTTTGAACTACTTTGATCGAATTATTAGAGCAGCAGATCAAGCAGGAATGTCAGGTATTACCGGGTATAAATAAACCGGATTATCTCAGAACCTCCACTGACGTCCTTCCTTTTCCAGTAAAGCCCTTGCCTCGTCCGGTCCCCATGACCCTGCTCTGTAATTGGGGAAGTCAGGAGTAGGCGAGCTATCCCAGCGCCTGATTATCGGATCCACGACAGACCACATTGATTCAACACCATCCTGTCTGGCAAACAGCGTTTGGTCTCCTTTCATGCAGTCAAGTAAAAGTCTTTCATAGGGAAGCGGGAAATGAACATCGCCCGGAAAATCACTCTCATAATTGAATTTCATATTTACCGGAAATAACTGGTTGCCAATTCCGGGATGTTTCACTCCGATGTGCATGACAATGGCTTCTTGAGGCTGTACGCTCAGGACCAGGACATTGGGTTCTCTCACATCGCACGTCGATTTGAACAGAGTAAGCGGAGGCTGTTTGAAGTGTATACTGATCTCTGTAACCCTTCGTGCCAGTCGTTTTCCTGTCCGGACATAAAATGGGACTCCTGCCCAGCGCCAGTTGTCTATATAAAATTTTGCTGCAAAATAGGTTGGCGTCAATGAATCTGAAGGGATGTCCTTTTCCTGCCGGTAAGAAACAACATTTTCTGTGTTAATGGTACCACCGTCATATTGACCCATAACCGTGTAACTATCAATATAATCATCGTCCATTGCCCTGATGGTGCGAAAAACCTTGAGTTTTTCATTTCTGATGGAATCTGCGTCAAAACCTATTGGGGGCTCCATGGCTACGAGAGAGAGGAGCTGCATTAAATGGTTCTGTACTATGTCCCTTATCACGCCGGCACTGTCATAGAACCTCGCCCTGTTCTCTATCCCCAGCGACTCTGCAACAGTTATCTGGACATGATCGATATACCTTCTGTTCCAGAGGGGTTCAAAAATACTGTTTGCGAACCTGAAGAAAAGTATGTTCTGGACCGTCTCTTTTCCAAGATAATGGTCAATTCTGTAGACCTGGTCCTCATCAAAGGAACGGGAAATGATCCTGTTCAGTTCTATAGCGGTCTCCCTGTCCCTGCCAAAAGGTTTTTCGATGATGACCCTATTATCAAAGATATCCTTACACATCCTGCAATACTTCAGGTGCTTAAAAATGTCAGGAAGAAAGTGGGGTGGTACAGCCAGGTAATACAAGACTTCCTTCATGCTGTTTTTATTTGCAGGTGCTATTTCTTCAAGACGCTTTGAGAGGTTTCTGTAGCTGGCCTCTTCATCGAAGTTTCCTGAGACGTAAAATATATGCCTGCTGAACCTATCCCAGCATTCATTATCGATATCATCGTCTCCATACCTGATGATGGCATTTTTTACCAGTTCCCGGTAATCTTCATCGGTTCTTTTACTGGAAGCAAGACCTATGATCGAAAAATCATCGGGCAGATTCTGGTCCATACAGAGATGAAAGAGGGTGGGAAGGAGTTTCCTCTGGCTTAAGTCGCCGGTTCCCCCAAAAATCACCATGGTAAAGGGTTCAATGTCGAATTTCTCAGGTACTATTTCACAGGCAGGGGAGTCATTCAAAAGTCCGTCCTTATCGGTATTGGTATCAGACATAAGAAATTAATTTAACCGGGAGAATTCACGAAGCTCTGCTTTGAATTACTCCTTTGTCCGTCATTCCCATAATTTTTTGAGCGGGAATCCAGAGTCATTTTAAAAGAACCGGATTCCGGCTTAAGGATTGCCGGAATGACATATTTAGGAATTTATAAATCAAAGACTTTTTTGTATTTTGATTCATCGCAGCTATGCTGCTAAAAAAGTCAAGTACTTAAAGTCACTTTTTTGATTTCACCGCGTGACCGCCGAATTCATTTCTCAGAGCGGCTATGACTTTTGCGCTGAATGACTCATCCTGTCTTGAACGGAAACGTTCAAGCAACGAGATCGTAATTGTGGGTGCAGGAACGTCCTGCTCTATTGCTTCGGCAACGGTCCACCGTCCTTCTCCTGAGTCCTCAACATACCCTCTTATGCTCTCCAGTTTAGCGTCTTTGCCAAAGGCGCTTTCAGCAAGTTCGAGAAGCCATGAGCGGATTACACTGCCCTGATTCCACAAATTGGAAATGTTCTCAAGATCAAGGTTAAATTCCTTTTTTGCGTGCAGAATCTCAAATCCTTCGGCATATGCCTGCAGCACGGCGTACTCGATACCGTTGTGCACCATTTTAACAAAATGACCGGCGCCATGAGGGCCTACATGAGAATAACCTTTTTCAGGCGCAAGTGTCCTAAACAATGGCTCGACTGTACTGAATACATCTTTTTCCCCGCCGATCATCATACAGTACCCTATCTTCAGACCCCAGATACCACCACTTGTTCCCACATCCAGAAATGAGATGTTTTTTGTTTTAAGTTCGCCTGCTCTTCGTATGGAATCCTTGTAAAGCGAATTGCCTCCGTCGATCAGTATATCCCCTTTTTCAAGAATATCAGAGAGGCTGGCAAGAGTATCTTCAGTTGCTTTACCGGCTGGTACCATCAGCCATATGATCTTTGGAGAAGGAAGCTTATTCACCATATCCTGAAGTGACTCTGCTCCAGTGGCGCCCATATCTACTGCCTTCTGCACGGTACTGTCAGTTCTGGCATACCCCACTACTTCATGGCCGTCATTTAACAGACGTTGCACCATGTTCATACCCATTTTGCCTAAACCGACAAAACCGAGTTTCATTATGTCCTCATTCGTGGTGTTCTCATAAAAATATTTACAAGGTTATTTAATCTTGCCCGTAAAAATGTAATCATTATCTGATGCTTTGCTGTGACAACTGATACATCCTGCAACCTTGCCTTCTTTCTGGATGTTAAAATCAAAATCATATTTGACCCAGAACCAGTCCCCCGCTTCAGCATTGTACCCTTTTACTTTGTACATGACAGTAATGGCTGCAAGTTTTTTGTCCGGAGTATAGTTTTCCTTCAAAATAATTGAATTGTTTCCCATTCCCTTCCTTGTGCTCAAAGAATCCAGGGCAATGTCGTTGACATAAACCGTGAGCAGAGCGCCATGAGGTTCCGTACCTTTATGAAATGCCTCTTTACCGGGCCACATCTTCCAGTTCTTGTAAGGCTCCTGTCCGATGATATATTGCCTTAAATCACCGCCTTGAGGCATTGGCATGGTTGTTTTATGTCCAAAGGCCAATTGCTGTGTAGGAACTATCATTAACTCGTGTCTGGCATATGCTACTCCAACAATTATTAATACCAGCAGAATAGTGCTGATAAATGCAACGTTTCGTTTCATGTTCTCCTCCTATTTTGATTTAGCGTTGTAATATTATAGCAAGTATGACGCAATTGCCGTGCATGTTTAGATTGATGTGTAATGTGATAGCAAAAGCCAAGAAATTTAATGACTTTATAGCGACATTATAATGCTGATTAAATTAATTGTAAACAGTTTTTTTCATAAATTATGGGAATGTCACAATATGTTGGGATTTGTTATAAAATGAATGGAAGTTTTTATCAGAAAATGATAGTGCTAATTATTAATGTGTATATTAATTTCATAAAAACATTTCATCACCGTTTTATTAAATGAAGTATTATTTAAAATTATACTCTACTATTATAGTTTTCATAGACATTAATAAATTTATACTTAATACATGATTTAATTATTAATTGTGACAATGGAGGGGAATCGTGAAATCACTGAGATCAATGATGGTAGTATGTTTGCTTTTTATACTGGCCGGGTGCGCAACAGCTGTAAAAGAAACAAATAGACATAACGATTACAAGCGGCATTATGAAAATAGCCTTTATAAGGTAGGCAATGAAGGAAACTACAGTGTGGAGATGATGATCGAGGATAAAATGTTTAAAGTGGGTGTGAATGCTGCTGACATAATTATTCATGACAGGAATGACAGGGAAGTAGTAGGAGCAGATATAACATTTACGCCGTGGATGCCTGAAATGGGACATGGCGTTTTTACAGCCCCCAGTATTACTGAGCGTGGCGGCGGTCTTTACAGGGTTGAGGATGTCACTCTTGTCATGGGCGGCCTCTGGGAAATGAGAATAGAAATAGATAAAGATACGATTAAAGACATCGTTGTATTTGATTTTCCTGATGTTAAAGCAGAAACAGGACATGCTCACAGGCATGATCAAAAAATGGTCATAACAAAAGCTCCCGCAGACCTTGATCTTTCAACATCCGTGCTTTCATCAAATAAGACATTTAAGGTTTCCTACACAAGTGATCGTGACCCTTCACCTGTCAACAGGATCCACAGCTGGACACTTATTGTTCAAACTGCTGACGGGAAGCCTGTTACCGGTGCAAAAATTTCCCTGGATGGTAATATGCCTGAGCACGGACACGGGTTGCCCACAGAACCAGAGGTAACGCAGGAGATCAATTCAGGAGAATATCTTGTTGAGGGAATGAAGTTCAGCATGCCGGGATGGTGGGTAATTGATTTTAATATTAAATCAGGTGACAATCAGGATACGGTAAAATTCAACCTGATATTAAATTGATGAACGAGCTTATGAGGGGAGAAAAGATGAAGTCATCCTGCCGGATTTTAGCAGTGCTGGCATTCAGTATGACAGCATTGCTTAGTTCTATTTCACCTATTGATGCGATGGATCTGCATGCATGGAGTGACAGTGAAAAAGCAGTACTGCAGTCCTTATGGATTGGCAATCTTCCAACGCTTCCTCCGGATCCATCCAATAAATATGCAGAGAATCCAAAAGCTGCAGCGTTTGGCAAGAAACTGTTTTTTGACAGCCGATTCAGCGGCAATATGAAAGTCTCATGCGCAACATGCCATCCGGTAAACAGGAATTTTGCTGATAATCTTCCGCTTGCACATGGCATGGGCAGGACAGACAGGCGAACCATGACGCTGGTTGGTGCAGGATACTATACTTGGTTTTTCTGGGATGGAAGAAAAGACAGTCTCTGGTCACAGGCGCTCGGGCCACTGGAAAGTCCGGTGGAGCACGGCTTTACGAGAACGCAGAGCGCTGTTATCATATATGAACATTACCCTGATGAATATAATGAAATTTTCCCCTCAATTCCTGAGGCATTGCCTGAACATGATCTGTCTGTTGTGGCCAGTCCATCTTCTGATGATCCGGCATTATTAAAAAAATGGCTGACCATTCCTCCGGAATCAAGGGATGCTATAAATGATGTATATGCTAACATGGGCAAGGCAATTGCCGCCTTTGTCAGGACCATTGTGCCTGAACCATCCCGGTTTGACAGATACGTTGAGGCAGTGATGAGCAATGATAACGAAGGCATGATGAGTTCAATGAACAATAGTGAGGTTAAAGGGTTAAGGCTGTTTATCGGAAAAGCAAAATGTACTAACTGCCATACCGGTCCTCTTTTCACAAACGGGGATTTTCATAATATCGGTGTTCCCCAGCCGCAAAACTTGCCTCCTGACAGAGGACGTGCAGAAGCAATCAGAAAAGTACTTGCAGATGAATTTAACTGCCTGGGTAAGTTCAGTGATGCCGGTCGGAGAGACTGTGCTGAACTACGTTTTATAGATACAGATATGGAAAAATACATAGGGGCCTTTAAAACACCAACATTGAGAAACGTTGCAGACCGTCCCCCATACATGCATGCAGGTCAGATAGATACATTGATGGATGTATTGAGATTTTATCGAGACCTTAAACCGGGAGAGAGAAGTGCTGACCTTGACCATGGAGATCTGACGGATCTGGAACTTGAATATATAGAGGCATTTCTAAAAACCCTGAGCAGTGATCTGAGATTTGCAGCAAATTAGGAGCGATATGAAGTGAAAATAAGATATTTGGAATGTCCTGACATATAATGTCTTTCCTGACGCCGGAAACCTGATAAGAGAGCTTTTAATTAAAGGAGGCAGGAATGAATAGAATAATATCAGGCTTTTTTATTTTTCTTATATTTGAATGTCCTTCGGTATTTGCTCAGCATGCACATGATAAACCCACCAAACATTTAAAAGATAGCACGCTTAAAATGACAGACAAGGATAAATTCAGTGTTGAAATGGCTATCGATAAGAACAGGTTATTAGTTGGATTGAATGCTGTAGATATTATGATTTACGACATGTACGGTAAGGCTGTAGAAGGTGCAGAAATTGCGTTTAATCCATGGATGCCTGAAATGGGTCACGGTGTGTTCACAGATCCTGTACTGACTGAAAAGGGGAAAGGTCGTTACCGGATCGAAAACATTATTCTCGTCATGGGCGGACACTGGGAATTGAGGTTTAACATTAACAAGGATGGAAGTGAAGACAGTATTGTTTTTGATTTCCCTGTTGTAAGAACAACTCTTGAATATAGCTATATACGTGAGGATACGCCTGCGGGATATAATGCTGTGATCGGGATGAAGAATCCACGTGAAGAACTTGACCATAAGACAGTCACAGAAGATGGTGAGACAATAAAAGTGTTTGAGATGACTGTGAAGGATGTCGGTTTCGAGATATATCCTGAAAAGCCGATGATGGGATGGGGTTTTAACGGGCAGATACCCGGTCCCACGATAAGAGTGACAGAAGGAGATAACATAAGGGTCATCATTAATAATGACTCAAGCGGTGAACATACATTGCATATTCATGGACAGAAGAAACCTGTGATCATGGATGGAGTGCCGTTTCTTGGGCAGAAGCCCATAAAAAAAGGTGAGTCGTATACATATGAATTCACGGTGAGTAATCTTGGGACGTCATGGTACCACTGCCATGTTGACAGTGCCCATCATGTGGATATGGGCATGTACGGGGCATTTATTGTAGAGCCAAGGAAAGAAAAGCTTCAGTATGATCGTGAGTATGTAATGGTACTTGATGAATGGCCTACAGCGCATGTCCATGTTCATGAGGGTAGTGATGAGGAGGAAATGAAAAATCATGATGATCATGGTGCAATGACAATGCATGAGGGTTCGCCGCCTGAACATTTGCATGACGAAGATAAAAAGAAAAAGCGGGACTGGTATCCAAAAACATATGCCCCCAGAAACGAAATATATGATGGGTTCACGATTAATGGGAAATCATTCCCTATGACAGAGCCGGTTAAGGTAAAAGAGGGTGAAAGAGTAAGGATGAGGTTTATAAATGCAGGTTATCAGCAGCACTTTATGCATTCCCATTCACATAAATTCACAGTTGTTGCAAGGGATGGGGCTTATGTTGATGAACCACAAAAAATTGATACTTTCGGAGTCGGCCCCGGTACTAGAGTAGATGTAATTATGGTAGCGGATAATCCCGGTATATGGCCGTTTCACTGCCACATGTTAAACCATGTTACGAATGAACATTCGTATCCTGGAGGAATGTTGACATTCATTCAGGATATTGATTGATATGAAAAAAGAACATATCAGTAAGATAATTATTGTCATTGTGATCATTGCGGTGATTGCTGCGTTTAAGATATTTAATCTTGGAGAGTATTTTACGCTGTCTTATATTAAAGAGTCCCAGGAGAAATTTCAGGCCCTGTACAGCGAAAACCGGTTTATGGTTATTGCCGGCTTCATGTTGATATATATTGCTGTTACAGCCCTGTCTCTTCCGGGGGCGGCAATAATGACAATTGCTGCCGGAGCGCTCTTTGGTCTCATTAAGGGGACGATAGTTGTGTCCTTTTCAAGTTCTATTGGTGCAACGCTTGCCTGTTTTGTGTCGAGGTTTATTCTCAGGGACTGGGTGCAGGGTAAACTGGGCGATAAACTTAAAACAGTTAATGAAGGTGTTGAAAAGGAGGGTGCATTCTATTTGTTCTCACTGAGGCTGATCCCTGTGTTTCCCTTCTGGCTGATCAATCTGGGAATGGGCCTGACGAAAATGCCTCTCAAAACATTCTACTGGGTTTCACAGATAGGGATGCTGGCAGGGACAATCGTCTATGTCAACGCCGGGAAGGAATTAGCCAAGATTGACTCATTGTCCGGTATATTATCCCCCGGACTGATTGCTTCGTTTGTATTGCTTGGACTGTTCCCGTTGATAACCAAAAAACTTTTAGGTCTATATAAAAAGAAGAAAGGTTTGGGAGAGGAATAAAGCACTCTTAATTTCAAATTAATAATTTCAAATGTCAAATGAATGTCAAAGACAAATCAGGAAAGATATATCTCTGAATTTAATGTCTTGATATTTTGCATTAATTCATAATTTGTAATTTTGAATTTGTAATTTATTTTTCGGAGGAGTTAATAATGCCAACTTATGATTATGATATCGGAGTTCTAGGAGGCGGCGCTGCAGGTTTGACCGTTGCATCCGGGGCGAGCCAGTTTGGAGCAAAGACGTTGCTTATCGAAAAGGAAAAGGCGCTGGGCGGTGACTGTCTCCATTATGGCTGTGTGCCGAGCAAGACCCTTATCAAGACTGCACATGTGTATCATATGATGAGGAACGCGAACAGGTATGGGCTGCCTCCGGTTGAGCTGAAACCGGTTGAATTCAGGGACGTGGCAAAGAGGATCCAGTCAGTCATTGATACTATTCAGAAGCATGATTCAGAAGAGAGGTTCTGTAAACTGGGAGTACAGGTGCGGTTCGGAGATGCAGAATTCAGAGATGAACATTCAATAGTCATTGGTAGTGAGACATACTCTGCAAATAAATGGGTTATTGCCACAGGAACTTCTCCAGCCATACCTCCTATTGAAGGAATCGGGAGCACTCCGCACATCACCAATAAAGAGGTCTTCAGCCTTGACAGTCTGCCCAAATCAATGATCGTGATAGGTGCAGGTCCGATCGCCATTGAGATGGCACAGTCATTTTGCAGGCTTGGGACCAAAGTGAGTGTCGTGCAGAGAAGCGGTCAGATCCTGAGCAAAGAAGACAGAGACATGGCAGATATTGTCATGGAAGTCCTTGAGAAGGAAGGTGTAGCTTTTCATCTCAACACATCTCTGGTTAGGACGAAAGATCTTGGCGCACAGAAAGAAGTTGTTATTAAGGATAGCGATGGAAAGGAAAAAAGCCTGAAGGCTGAGAAGATTCTTGTTGCACTTGGCAGACAGGTGAACACGGAGGGGCTCGGTCTTAAAGATGTATCAATTGATTTTGACCGCAAAGGCATTAAGGTAGATGACAGACTTCGGACCAGTCACAAACATATCTATGCCGCTGGTGATGTTATCGGGGGTTATCAGTTTACCCATGCAGCGGGTTATGAAGGAGGGGTAGTATTGAATAATGCCATACTTCATATCCCCAAGAAAACAAATTATACCTATCTGCCCTGGTGTACATACACCGATCCGGAGCTTGCCAGCATAGGGATGAATGAAAAGAGAGCAGAGGCAGCAGGGATTGATTATTCAGTCTGGAAGGAAGAATTCAGTGCGAATGACAGAAGTCTTGCCGAAGGTGAGGAAACTGGTATGGTTAAATTAATCCTGGATGGGAAAGCAAAACCAGTCGGTATACAGATCCTCGGTCCCCAGGCAGGTGAGCTTTTAAGCGAATGGGTTGCTGTAATGAACGGCGGAGTTAAGTTATCAGCGCTTGCATCAGCAGTTCATCCCTATCCTACATTAGGAGAGATAAATAAGAGAGTAGTTGGGAATTACTATTCCGGGAAGATCTTTTCACCAAAGGTACAGAAGGCCTTGAAGTTCTTTTTTCATTTCAAGGGCAGGGCGTGTGGTGAAGATAACAGGTCATAAGATATGGGTCATGGGGTATGGGTGAAAAAAACCGATCACCAATTACCTATCACCTAACCCCCGATTATAGAAATGTGATAGAAATGTGATAAATATCGTTTAATATATTACGTAATATATGAGGAGGAATTTTCCAGTGAAGGACGTATCTGAGAAAACTGAATTTGTGAAGGAATACTATGGACATGTACTGCAGGGCATGAGCGATCTGAAAACCGGTGCATGCTGCTGCAGTGATGATCTGCTCCATCCATCGGTCAGGGACATTGAAAAAGAAATCGATTCCGAAGTGCTGAGAAAATTCTATGGTTGCGGCTCTCCCATACCTCCAGCACTGGAAGGGTGTAATATTCTTGATCTGGGCTGCGGAACAGGCAAAGATGTATTTATTGCGTCTCGACTGGCAGGCCCTGATGGATTTGTTACAGGCATAGATATGACTGATGAGCAGATCGAGGTAGGCAAGAGACATCTTGAGTCACAGATGAAAAAATTCGGTTATTCAACACCTAATGTAGAGTTTAAAAAGGGGTATATAGAAGACTTAAAGGAGCTCGACATAGAAGACAATTCAATGGACGTTGTAATGTCCAATTGTGTAATCAATCTTTCCTCAGACAAACGAAAGGTTTTTTCAGAGATATGTCGAGTCTTAAAACCCGGGGGAGAGCTTTTCTTTTCAGACACATTTTCAGGAAGAAGAGTGCCTGAAGACCTGCAGAATGATCCGCTCCTGCACAGTGAATGCCTGGGAGGAGCAATGTACATTGATGACTTTCGAAGAATGCTTCGGGACATTGGATATCCTGATTTCAGGATAATATCAAAACACAGGACAAAAATTAGCAATCCCGGGATTGAAGAAAAGGTGGGCATGGTGGATTTTTATTCCATGACTATAAGAGTATTCAAGCTAAACAATCTCGAAGACGTCTGTGAAGATTACGGTCAGGTTGCTGTTTACAGGGGAACTGTCTCAGGGTATTCCCATGCATTTGACCTTGATGTTCATCATCGCTTTATAACCGGTAAGCCCATGCTTGTATGCGGAAATACTGCCTCCATGCTGAGCGAAACACGTTTTTCAGACCACTTTAAAGTAACAGGAGACAGATCAGTTCACTATGGACCCTTTGACTACGCTCCAGCTCATGAAAAGAATGAAGGAGAAGGAGGGGCCTGCTGTTAAACTAGGAACTCAAATAATACAATCTCCGTTTTATTCATTTTTTACCGGGTCCAGTTATTGATAATCGTAAATAAATAAAAAACAATAAACAATATAAAATTAAAGCAGATTATAATGAAACACTCGTTAAGTATATGTTATATAATCATAATTATTCTAATAACCTCTTGCTTATCATATGCCCAGGAGGAAAGGGTACTTTTTAGTGAACCATTCAATGATCTGGATAACTGGGAACCTCTATATTTTAAAAAGATAAAAGAACACACCACGTACTCCATAATTAAGGACGGAGATCAGAGTTATTTAAGGGCAGAAAGCAACGCTTCCGCTTCTGGCATCGTATGCAAGAATGAATTTAATATGATTGAACATCCACATATGAGGTGGCGGTGGAAAATAAATAATGTCTATAAAAAGGGTGATGCAGCAACCAGGGAGGGTGATGATTATCCCATACGCTTGTATGTGATGTTTAAATATGATCCTGATAAAGCTTCATTTGGTAAAAAGTTTAAATATGGTCTGGCTAAAAAAATGTATGGAACATATCCTCCTCAGAGTACCCTGAATTATATATGGGCTAACAGGAAACATGAAGGCAATGTTGTGACAAGTCCTTACGCAAAGGAGTCAAAATTAGTCATTCTGCAGTCAGGACCTGAAAGTGCCGGCACATGGATAATAGAGGACGTAAATATTATCGATGATTACCGCAGAATATTTGGAACGGATCCTCCTGAGCAGGCCAGCATCGCGATCATGAATGATTCTGATAATACAGGAGAGAGTTCTGTGTCATACATGGATTATATAGAGGTTTATAAATAATGCTTCTCCATTATGTCAGCCAGGGTTGTATCCGCCCGGCAATATAATAGGTAGTAGTATAGACAGTCTGGAGCAACACACTACGCAGCCCCAGATAAGAGGAAAGAAATGTTACAATGTATAAATTTATCTCATTGGAATTTACTTTTATATAATGAACAGAAGAACCATCTTAAGAGCACTGGCCTTTGGTTTTATACAATGCGGTATTTCAAGGGGAGTGCTGGCGCAGCAATTAATTCATACGTCTTATAATTTACCGGATATTCATGATGATTATATCAAGGATTATCTGCATAAGATGATTAACTTTGATAAACCCCATCAGGATGATATGTATATTCCCGATCAAACGTACAATATATTTACTTCGATAGTTATGCGACTGAGACGGCTGCAGCAGTTCGTTGGTCATGGCAATTTTCAAATGTTGAGTTTTGATGACGGGCTCAGGTTTGCCAGCACATATCATCAGGTTGAACCGTTTACTAAAGCAGAAACCAGGTTGATGGAGATGATCTTTTATTCACAGGCAGAGCAGTACGGATTTTTTTCAAAAAAGCCTTTAACGGAACTTACGGCAAGAATCAAAAAAGAAGATGTTGAAAGAGCACCACATTCAAACATAATTCTTTACAAAGGAATACCTATGGAAACATTTAACAGACTGAAGAAACAGATAGGTGATCAATTGATATTGACGTCAGGCGTCCGGGGGATAATGAAGCAGTTCCTGTTGTTTCTGAACAAGGCCTACAATAACAATGGTAATTTATCTCTTGCTTCACGCTCACTGGCGCCACCTGGCTATTCATATCATGGAATTGGTGATTTTGATATAGGCCAGACTGGCCTGGGAGCTGCAAATTTCAGCAGAATCTTCGCACGGACAGAGGTATTTAAAAGGCTGAACGCTTTCGGATATATTACGTTTCGCTATCCTGATAAAAACATGCTGGGCGTCAGGTTTGAACCATGGCATATCAGGGTTACTGCATAACATCTATATGCAAGCTGCTTTTTATGTCTGATCAATAACATATACAGCTTCGTAATCGTTCCTGCGATATAATCGTTTTCAATATGAGTGGTTCTGGAATTGCAGTAGATACAAATTTAATATAGTCCTCTGCACTGCTGTAATTGTCAAACTTTCCAAGTCGAACAGTATAAAAGTCTTTAACTTTCTCTATTCTCAAAAAACTCCGGTATTTTTTATTTAATACGTTCATTAAGGAGTTGAACTCTTTTTGAGCACGTGCAAGATTCAAAAAACTTCCTGTCTGGATTGTATAAATTTTTTGAGGTGTATGAGGTTGATGACTTACTGACGTACTATGTTGATTATATTGTCTTGTTTCGATTTCATTTTTCAGAAGTTTTATTCTGATCTTCATCTCTTCTATTTGCCTGTCATACTCCTTATTATTACGGATACTGGTATCCGCAAATGCCTGGTACATGCCGAATGTGTTGGTTTCATTTGTTGAAACAGATGAAACAATAAATATAAATAATAATAGTACGTAAAGTTTTTGCGTTTTCATTTTGCCAAGAGACTCAGAGGGATTACGATAAAATTATATAATGTATTATTTTATAACTATTTTATGAAGAATATCTATAGATTTATAAATATTATAAAAATAATTAATATTAAAATATTGATTTCGAACCCTATTTGTCTGCAGGTCATCCTTTACAGATCTTTTTATTGCCTCGGGACTACCCCCGGAAAATTGTGCCAAGCGTAGTTAGAGTGTAGAATAAAAAACACTCAAAAGGAGGCACAAATGAAGAAGCGATTCACCGAGGAGCAG
>CP070632.1:2590595-2612318 GCA_020356065.1 Nitrospiraceae bacterium | reverse complement strand
CGGGAAAAAAGTTTGTCGACGGCGTAATGAAGCATGAAACGAAGGCACTTGCAAAGGAGGCCGCCTGAATGCTTTTTACACACCTATTGACAGGACTCCTTGTCAGGAGAGATCCAGGATAGTGTGGTTTGATTTGCAAAAAGAGAGGAAGCAAATAATAATAAAATTAAATGTAGTATTATTCCAATATACAGTTGTTTATATTTTTTTTTGCATGAATTTCCTTATGGATTAGCCACAATCTTAATGCCATTTTAATTTGAATATTCGGATAATTTATCTTTTTCCTTCAGTCCAATTTTATAAGTAAAAAAAACCGTCGTATCATACTTATGGATTTCATTGAATCCATAATTCACCCTTCGATTACTCATCAGGCATGAACAATGCTCCTGAAGCAGATTAAAATAAAACATTATTCCATACGCTGTGTAATGCAGCCATCCATAAAGCATTGTTGAGTGGGTTGCCGGCCTGATGAAATGCATGGTTTCTTTTTGGTTATATATTGATTAAGTACGCATTGCTTATAAAGTCTGGGCCGTTGTTAATATGATGTTTTCCTTCAAACAGTGTAATGATTTAGTGCTTCACTTGCTGGTAGTTTCTTCTTATACTTATCAAGATTCGTGCTAATGAGACAATTATCCTCTAACTATTTGATATTAAATCTTTAAATTTAATGAGATGCTTCACTTAATGTTTTTTTGAATTTAGTTCTGTATGCATTTACCTTTATTTAGATCAGTTTTTCTGCAAGTTCTGGCATATTCACATTTGCGCAATAAGGAAATTAAGATTTGCATGTCTCAAATTTTTAAAGGGTGAAATTTTCATTTGAGACTAACTGTAATTATCTTGTTCCTAAATTTGTACTGTATAAAATGATGATAAAAGAACAATAGTGAGAATATTTGTAATAAAGTCGTGCCCGGGATGATCAGATTGAACATAGAATCAAATAGAGACAGGTTTAATCATTATCTGTTAAAAATGTGAGAAGGACAGTTACATCAAAGTTCATGTATTAAACAGATTTAAGTTGTTAGATATAAAAACCCGAATATATATGTGGAGGAGATAGGTGAGTAATAATTTTAACAACTGTCCATACTGCGGCAAGAAGGTGATGAAAGGTGCGATGAGATGTGTGGCGTGTGGAAAAATTCAGCAAACACCGGAAGAGCAGGCTGCTGCAATTGAGAAACTTCAATCAAGGCGGAAGTTTAATTTTAAAAAGTTTCTTAATCGTACTGTTGCCATTATGATAATCGGAGTTTTGTATTATTATTTTTCTGATAGACTTATCGAAATAATTAAAAATACTCTTGGCATATAATTCACTCCTGACCTGTTGTCACTAAGATGACATCACTGAATTCTGCACCATTTCTCACGATATGTTCTATCAGCATAAATCAATTATGAGTTATGAGATTCCTGTTCCATTGGAATGACGATTTTTGTAATTTTAATGTGCTTGTCTGGCATGTCTGTAACGTGTAAAAATCAGCGGATCAGTCAGATGCCGGACATATCGTAATCCATTCCTGCAGGAGGTTTTGAGGTTTCGATTCTTTCCACATTTGCCGGGATTAACAGATAGTACTGTCAGATATCATTTTCTCACGAAAACCTCATCCTGTGAGTAACCCGAACCATTGTGATGCATGTGAGACCGAGGATATCTTTTTTTATCAAATATTGCAGAGGGTTAAGCATTTATTCTGTGTTTAGAAAAATTCATATAAAGATTATCGTCTTAAGTACCGATCAATAGTGTTGTTACATGATGTTTAGGTATTTCAAAAAACTCTATAAGGAAAGGGATTAATACGTTGGATAAAAAAGGTGATATAACAAGGCTATTCAGGACTTGTATAGACAGAAATGCATCAGACCTTCACTTAATAGTCGGCCGTCCTCCTGTTTTAAGGATAGGAGGGAAATTAGAAGATATTGAAAACACGAAGTTGACGCCTTCGGATATAGAAAATCTTATCCATTGCATATTAAGCGATGAACAGAAAAAAATGCTTGAAAAGAAGAGGGAGCTTGACTTCGCTGTGAGTATTCCAGGAGTAAGCAGATTCCGGGGCAATGTGCACTTTCAGCGAGGCACCCTGGCGGCAGCGTTTCGGGCGCTTCCATCACTACTGCCCCGGATGGAAGATTTAAAACTTCCGGAAGATGCATTGATACGGTTGGCTCGCCGAAAATCCGGACTTGTACTTATAACAGGTCCGACCGGATCAGGCAAATCAACTACATTGGCGTCGGTTATCGACTTTATAAACACCGAAAGAAAATGCCATATCATCACCATCGAAGATCCGCTTGAATTTTTGCATACGCATAAAAAGGCCCTTATTGAACAGCGTGAGCTGCATGAAGACACGTATTCTTTTTCATCTGCCTTAAAACATGTTCTTCGACAGGACCCTGACGTAATAATGGTTGGGGAGATGCGGGATTTCGACACCTTTAGCGCTACGATGACAGCTGCAGAGACAGGACACCTGGTCTTTTCCAGTCTTCATACCAAAGATGCCATTCAGACGATTGACAGAATCATAAATGTTTTTCCGGCTCACCAGCAGGACCAGGCGCGGGTACAACTGGCCGGTGCACTTGAGGGAATTATCTCCCAACGGCTCGTATCGCAGGCCAGCGAAAACAAGCTTATACTTGCGTATGAGGTTATGATTGCCACTGACGCGGTCCGAGCATTAATTCGTGAAGGAAGAACACACTTGATTCCCAGCACCATTGAATCAAGTTTCAAATATGACATGGTCAGCATGGACCGGTCACTGGTGAATCTCTATAAACAGGGATTAATCACAAAAGAGATACTGTTCCGAAACTGCGTAAAACCTGACTATGTCAAGGGCCTTCTGCAAAACAGTGAAGCCAGTTACACCAGGTCTTCCAATTGAAGTAACCTGCTGCAATTAGTGACATCGTGATTACTCCACACTGTCAATGCTCTGTTCATTGACTTGCACTCAATATGTAATCGGATATAATTAAATTAGGCAATGCGAGTACTATGTGTTTCATCTGTACATAACTGCCGAAGAGTGTGAGGGAGATGCACATGTCAAAGGATCATAACATCATATCATCAGACTATACGTTTAAGTCAAACTATACAGACATTCACGGTTCAAACATCCACTATATTGATGAAGGTTCAGGCGATCCTGTTTTATTTCTCCATGGCAATCCAACGTCGAGTTATTTATGGCGCAACATAATTACCCACCTCACATCAGGTGCACGGTGCATAGCGCCTGATCTTATCGGAATGGGTAAGTCAGATAAACCTGACATAGAATACCGGTTTGTCGATCATGCAAAGTATATAGAAGGCTTCATTGAAAAAATGGGACTCAGGAACATCACGCTCGTGATTCATGACTGGGGTTCCGCACTTGGTTTTCATTATGCCATGCGTCATGAAGATAACATTAAGGGCATTGCCTTCATGGAAGCAATAATCCGTCCTGTGAAGTGGGATGAATTACCAAAAGATTTCAAGATTGGGTTCAGGCTTTTTAGAACACCGCTTATTGGATGGCTCATGATTGCAGGGATGAACGTGTTCATAGAGCAAATCCTTCCCAAAGCAATCATTCGTCAGTTGACTGATAAAGAGATGCATTACTATAGAGAACCGTTTAAAAGTATAAAGTATCGAAAACCGGTGTGGAGGTGGCCAAACGAGATACCTATTAACGGTCAACCTGCAGATGTAGCTGAAATAGTGCAAAATTACAGTAATAAACTGCAGGAGTCTGACCTTCCCAAGTTGCTTTTTTATGCACATCCCGGTGGCATTATTACATTAGATTCAGTAGCGTGGTGTCAACAGCATATGAAGAATCTCAAGACAATTGATATTGGTAAGGGAATTCATTACCTTCAGGAGGACAATCCGGATTTAATTGGATTGGAACTTGCCAGGTGGTATAATGGTCTTTGAGAGAGCTGCACCATGCAGTGCCTGATGATTTTTTTAAACGTTTTGCTGTGGGCCGAAGTAAATAAATTAATACAGGAGGTATGTCAGATGGCTACATACAAATGTTCAAAATGTGGAATGGCTGTCAATGCAACGTGTGCTACATGCGATGCACCACTCGTCGATGATGTTTTGAAAATGGACGATGGTTCAGAAGTTCAAATTTCGAAATGTCCGAATGGACATGGCAAGATCAAGTCTCCAATGTGTTGTGGTGTGGACATGAGCTGTTCGATAAGCTGATTTTTAAAAAAGAATTTGATTGCATTGACCGCTTTTCTTATTTCATTATTAATACCTGAGCAACGGTCAGGAGAGTCTGTTGCCCCGTAGTACCGGCGAGCTGGCAATAAAAAAACCGGGGCCTGAAATAAGCCCCGGCTACCAGCAGTAAAAACAGAATTCTGGATTGTATTATTTGCTTGCCTCTTCCTTCAGGGTATCATCTTCCATTTCACCTTTTTCCAGTATCTCTTCAGCCTCTTCCTTCATCTCAGCTTCATCAATAATTTCCTCGCCTTTTTCGGCAGCCTCATCCTCGACAATGTCCACGGTCCGGCTTACGTTAGTCATCTCTTCTGCCTGCTCCTTCATTGTATCATCAGCACCGGCAATACCGTAAAAACCGACAGACATGATCAGACACAAGCTAATAAATGTAAATGAAATTACTCTTATCATAGTAATCCACTCCTTTCAATTAATTAAAATTTTTTTGGTAATATTCTGTACTGCACTGTCACGCAGAACCTTCCCTGCAATGACGATTGTCAATTCATAAACAGGCATCCCTCCTTTCACTGTTTTATTCGTTGTTAGAAGATGTTTGTGATTGGTTTGCCAATTGTTTATTGCAATAGTGATGCCTGAGTGAAGAGGACAATATGAACATGTTAAATTTAAAGACAATTTAATTTAATAGACATTACCGAATCAACATGAAGGGCATAATACTGTATGGTTTTTAATACATTAAAATATGGAAAATGTATGAAAATTCATAATTTTCATGATGTATAAAACTCATAAAAAAATGTATAAAATATATACATACTCAGCCCATCAGTTAAGGTCCCAAAGCCTCTGGTGACCTGACTTATTTTTCACATACTAACATGCAATTCTTAATCTGATATCTTTTTCATAGTTGTTCAAGCCGTCTCAATCCTGACTGCCTCAGTAGTTATTCTGCCTTTGCCTGACTGATGCGTAAGTGTGCTGACGGCACTGTGAGGGAAATGCGTCGGCACGTAGACATTGCCATCAGGAACGCTGTCAGAGACAGCGGCCTTGAGATACACGGTACCCCGTCTCGAAATAACCTTGACATAACCATTGTGTGAAATGCCAAATCTATCTGCATCCGTACGGTTTATCTCAAGCAGCGCCTCGGATGAAATAAGGTTAAGCGTTTTTGATCTTGTTGACATGCTGCCCGCATGCTGCAGCACATCCCTCAAGACCATATTAACCGGATACTCTGTATCCGGTTCCTCACCTGGTACATAATGAACAGGATTGAATATCCTGGTCATTGGAAATGAGTCATAATATTTGACACGCAATGAGTCTATCTCCCGAACAATGTCTGTTGTGTCATGTACGGCCATATCCTCACCCATAGTCCGTGCAAGATTTTTCAGGATCTTCCAATCAGGCAGAGACTGGCCGGCCGGTTCAATGAGTCTGGGAAGCATTTGTGAAACTCCTTCGGCGTTCGTATACGTACCTTCTTTTTCCGCCCAGCTGGATGCGGGCAGGATAACATGAGCAAATTTTGCTGTCTCTGTCAAAGCTATATCCTGTACGATCAACAGGTATAATGACTTCAATGTTGTGATAATCTCTGATTTGTCGGGAAAGTTTACTAAAGGATCTGCTCCCATTATATAAAGTGCCTTGAGGGAATACGGTTCATAGAGCATCTCGAATATGTTTTTACCTTCTACGCCCGTCCATTGATAAGCAGGTCCGGCATCAGGTCGTACGCCCATCTGGTACAGGCCGAAAGTATTGGCGTATTCCGCAGGTATCTGAAGAGCGTCAGGACTCTCACCGAGAAGATGAATTAAGTTTGTTGCAGCCAGAACCGTATCCAGACCCTTTGAATTTTCAGAAACACCGATGGATAGAGTGAGCATTCTGGTTTTGGCATGAACCAATGTCTCAGTAATGGTAACAAGCTCGTCCCTGCTCAGTCCTGTAATCTCAGATACTTTTGAAGGGGTATATTCCTTCAGCGTTTCCTCAAATGCTGAAACGTCTTTCATGTGTAATACAATCTGATTATCAATAAGACCTCTGTCCATCATGATCCGCATTATGCCGTTCAGGAATACTACACCGGTACCCTGTTTTATTCTCGCCCACCGGGTACTGTGTCTTGTCAACTTTGTCTCCCTGCTGTCAGCAACGATGAGCTCTGAACCCTCCCTTTGCGCCTGCAGGATATTCAGCCCGAATACAGGATGGGTAACGGTAAGGTCAGACTCGATAGCGAGTATCACTTCTTTTCCTGTCGGGTATTTCAGATCGATCCTGTGTCCGCTCAATCCAAAGGCCATGTGCCATGCCTTTTCTACGAGACCGTAGCCAAAAGAAGCGGAGGAATCAATGTTGTTTGAACCCACCACGTTCCGCATAAATTTCTGAAAACAATAATTCTCCTCATTTGTACACCTGGGAGAGCCTATTGCACCAATAGAGGACGGGCCATGGGCATTGATGATACTTTTCATTCTGTCGCTTATATAATTAAGTGCCTCATCCCATGTGACAGTTACAAGCTCTCCCCCCTTATTTATCATGGGAGACCTGAGACGGTTTTCACTGTAGATATAATCAAACCCAAACCTCCCCCTGCCACAGAGATTACCCCGGTTCACTCCCCTGTCCTGCATCCCCCTTGATCTCTGTATCTTTCCGTCTGTTAATCCAAGGGTTAACGTGCAGCCGCAACCGCAGAAAGAGCAAATGCTGTCCTTCTCTTCAAGGAACCAAGGCCTTGCCTTGAATTTAAGGGATTTGTTCATAAGAGCACCCGTAGGGCACACATCAATGCACTGCCCACAGAAATCACATTCAAGAGCTTCACCGAATGCAGGTTGCACAACAGTGGGGAAGCCTCTCCCGATCAGCCCGAGGGCCCCCTTTCCCTGATGTTCTGCACAGAGCCGCACGCATTTGCCGCAGAGTACACACCTGCTGGATGTCAACTCCACAAGGGGACCTCTGGTATCAGGGAGCGCATGATTCTTTTCCGCAACAAAGCGGGTTCGCGGACTCCCGTATTGATACACCAGGTCCTGGATGTCACACTCTCCGGCCTTGTCGCATACAGGACAGTCAAGAGGGTGATGGACGAGGATGAGCTCAAGTACGGTCTGTCGTATCTTTATCACTTTTGGTGTATCTGTCCAGACGCTGAGCCCATCAGTCGCAAATGTTGCACATGATGCCTCAGGTTTCTTCCGCCCCTCTATCTCCACAATACATAACCTGCAACCGCCATAGGGCATTAATCTCTTGTCGTGGCAGAGATGAGGTATTTTTATATTATTGTCCAAAGCAGCCTCAAGGATGGTGTTGCCTTTTTTTGTACTGACCTTTTTACCGTTAATTGTAAGTTGTACCATTTGACACCTCCCTCTATAAATTAATTCCAAATTTCAAATTAAGAATTACAATCTACATACTGTAGATAGTAGTTGGTAGTCAGGGGCTTTCCCTCATATACTGAATCCTATCTCCTGACTACTCTCTCCTGACCTCGGTTTCCGGCCCGGCCTGCTGATATTCCTGCCAGATATTCCAGTTCAGCATCTCCGGCATCGCGGGCAGTAGCGGGAAGGATCTTTATAGAATCAAATTTGCAAGACTCCCAACACGTTCTGCACTGCAGGCAGAGTTTCTGATTGATCGTATGGGGCTGTTTCTTTTCACCGATAACAGCATCTGCGGGACATGCCCTGAGACAGGCCCCGCATCCCTTGCAGAGCTTTTTATCTATAAAGAATGTACTGAGATCACGGCACACACCGGCTGGACACCATTTATCATGTATATGCATTTCATACTCACGCCTGAAGTACTTTAAAGTTGAAAGTACCGGAGTGGGAGCTGATTGACCCAGGCCGCAGAGTGACGCATCAATAATATCCTGTGAAAGGTCTTCAAGTACCGCTAAATCCCCGGCTTTCCCTTTTCCTTCACAGATGTTTCCGAGCAGGTCATACATTACCTTTGTTCCTATTCTGCATGGTACACATTTGCCGCAGGATTCGTCAGCAGTAAAATCAAGGAAGAATTTTGCCGTATTCACCATGCATGTACTGTCATCCATTACCACCATGCCGCCGGAACCCACAATTGCTCCACTTTGTTTGATTGCCTCATAGGTAACGGGTATGTCAAGGAACTCATCGGGGATGCACCCCCCTGAAGGTCCCCCCAGCTGTACGGCCTTGAATTTTCTCTTTTTCTTTGATATGCCGCCGCCTATATCAAAGATGATTCTCCTGAGAGTTGTGTCCATCGGGACTTCGACCAGCCCGACATTATGTATATCACCTGTAAGAGCAAAAACCTTAGTTCCTGTGCTTTCATCGGTGCCAAGGCTTCGGTACCATCCGGCGCCGTTTAAGACGATCTGAGGAATATTTGCCAAGGTCTCTACGTTGTTCAGTATTGTCGGCCTGTCCCATAAGCCCTTTACTGCAGATCTCCACAGCTTTGGCCTTGGCATTCCCCGCTTTCCTTCAATAGAACGCATAAGGGCCGTTGCTTCACCGCAAACAAATGCGCCTGCGCCCTGATATATCTCGAGGTCAAAAGAAAATCCCGTGCCGAAGATATTGCTTCCGAGCAATTCTGCTTCATAACACTGGTCTATGGCGATTTGCAGACGTTTCACTGCAAGGGGATATTCGGCCCTCACATAGATATAGCCTTTATGTGATTCAGTTGCCACACCGCAGAGAATCATGCCCTCGATTACTGCATGCGGGTCAGACTCCATGACCGACCTGTCCATGAATGCACCGGGGTCACCCTCATCACCATTGCATATTACATATTTTTCATCGGATTTGATCCTTAATCCGAGTTCCCACTTTTTTCCAGTAGGAAAACCGGCGCCCCCCCTTCCCCTTAATCCCGAGTCTGAGACCACCTTTACTATATCTTCAGGCTTCATCAGGGTGAGCCCCCTTGAGAGAGCCTTATACCCGTCCATGGTGATATAGTCTTCAATCCGCTCAGGGTCAATGAGTCCCTTGTTTTTCAGCACTACCAAAACCTGGTGTTTGAAGAAGGGGATATCATGTATTGAGGGTATGGCAATTCTTTTCTCATGTTCTTTGTACGCAAGTTTCTGATAAGGTCTCCCTTTAAGAAAGTGCTCCTCAACCAGATCGGGTACATCTTCAGGCCTGATGTCCTGATAAAATGTCTCATCAGGGTACACAGCCATTACAGGGCCTTTAGCACAAAAACCGTTGCATCCTGAAAGGACCACTTTAGCCTCTTCACCAATTCCCTTCTTTCTGAACTCCTCTTCGAGAGCTGCCTTGACTTTATTTGTGCCGCTTGCCATACAGCCTGTTCCGCCGCAAAGCATTGCATGAGTTCGGACTGCTGTTTCCATGGTGTCCTCCTTTAAATAAGTGTGAAGTGAGAAGTAACAGGTAAGAAGTAACGACAGGCTGCCGTGATTGTAACCTCTCTTCTCTCACTTCTTGCTTTTAAATGAACGTTTCCCCTCCGAGTGCCAGTGCATATTTCTCTACAGGGTTCCCGTGCATAACATGCTTTCTGAATATCTCTGTTATCTTCTCTTCATTCAGGTTTCCGTAAATAACAGGTGTCTGGTCCACCAATTCAATCATAGCCATGGGTTCCCGGGCGCAGAGACCGCCGCAGCCTGTGGTTTTCACAACCGTATCTTCTCTTCCGGAAAGGGCGATCTCCTTCATCAAAACGGTCATAATATTTCTTGCACCGGCCGCGATTCCACAGGTCCCCATATGCACAACGATTTTAGCTTTGTACTCTCCTTTTCTGAGAGTAAACGTTGCCTTATTTCTGTCCCTGACATTCTGAAGGTCTGCTATGCTTAACCTGGCCATTATAATTCTCCTTTTTTGCCTAAGCATCAGACCTCTCGGAAGGTGCTGATGCGTTTATACGAAATTATGAAACAGAGTTTATCGGCATCAGTACAGATATCTGTCAATGAGATGTCAATTGTCTCGATTTTATAAACTCGTTTACAGAGTGTAATGCATTTTCTTTTGTCATCCAGTTCACACTGTTCCATGCTTTTTGAATTCCGTTTAGATAAGCTGGAATATGAGGAGTCTCCGGGTGAGACCTGAAGTTGGAGTAAAATAAAACAATGCTACGTATCTCAGAGACACTCATGTTCAGACCATGCGCGATGCGTTCCTGTATGACTAATGGGAGATATCCGAATATCTCCTGGGCACGGGTTAATACCCGTATTGCATTGCTCGATGTATTCCCGCATTGACTCATGACCTCATCTAATTCAGCAAACATTTCCTGTCTGAAATTTTCTTCGTGTTCATTCTTTAAGGCATGTTCCTTTAACCACTCCAGTGCCCTGTCAGATGCGTTTATGAGCATTTCCGGGGTAAATGGCTTCATGATATGGGTTATTATGCCGATCCTGTACGCTTCTTTAATGACTTTTGTTAAGTGGTTGCCTGTTATGGCAACAATACCTGTGGCAGGCCAGTATTGGTTTATCCATTTTATGAGTGTAATGCTGTCAATACCGCGCAGTGTAAGATCCGTGAAAACAAGATCATAGCTGTTTTGCTTTATCTTGTGTAACGCCTCTGTGCCACTGAGTACGCCTTCAACAGAATGGCCTTCGTGATAAAGAACTGTCAGGGTGCTTTTGATAACTTCAGGGTCGTTGTCTACGACTATTATGCTGATGTAATCTTTCATTGCAGCACCTCCTTTCTTTTAGCTATAAGCTGTTAGCTGTTGGCTTTAAGCAAAGAACTAAAAGCTTACCGCTTACTGCTTACTGCTGATAATCCCAGTGTTTCCATTTGAGATACTCGTTAATTGCAGTTGCTGTCCTCCTTCCTGCTCCCATTGCCGAGATAACCGTTGCAGAACCTGTAACAATATCTCCGCCGGCGAATACACCCATTTTTGATGTCATGCCTGTGCCTTCCTCAGCTGCTATATATCCACCGCTGTTTACAGTCAACTCCGGCATTGTTTTTGTTAAAAGCGGATTTGCTTTAGCCCCCAACGCGGGGATTGCCACATCTATCCCGATCTGAAACTCGCTGCCCCTGATGGGTACCGGTCTTTTCCTGCCCGATGCATCAGGCTCTCCAAGTTCCATTTTTATACATTCAACTCCGCATAGATTTCCCCTGCCATCATCAATAAATTGTGTGGGATTTGTAAGGAATAAAAACTCTATGCCTTCTTCATGAGCATGGTGTACCTCTGCCTTCCGTGCCGGCATCTCAGCCTCGGAGCGACGGTATATAAGATAGACCTTTTCCGCACCAATACGTAACGCCACTCTTGCAGCATCCATGGCTACATTACCGCCACCCAGCACGGCAACCTTTTTGCCCTTCTTTATGGGGGTTTCATACTCCGGGAATAGATAGGCCTTCATCAGATTGGCCCTTGTCAGATATTCATTTGCCGAACATATGCCATTGAGATTTTCACCCGGTATACCTAAAAACATGGGTAATCCTGCTCCTGTGCAGATAAAACATGCGTCGTATCCTCTGCCGTTCAGCAATTCATCGATTGTATGTAGTTTTCCGATAACAACATTGAGCCTCAGCTCAATGCCTAATTTCTTTATATACTCGATTTCTCTTTTTACTATTGCTTTTGGAAGCCTGAACTCCGGGATACCGTAGATTAATACCCCGCCCGGCTCATGAAATGCCTCAAACAGGGTGACCTGATGCCCGGTCCTTGCAAGATCGACGGCACATGTCAAGCCTCCCGGGCCTGAGCCTATTACTGCCACTTTTCTTCCCGTAGGCGAAGGCCTCTCAGGAATTTTCATGCTGCCGTTCGCTGCCTCATAGTCGGCAACAAATCTCTCCAGATTTCCGATTGCAATAGGCGGTCCTTTTTTTCCCATCAGACAGCGGGATTCACACTGTCTCTCCTGTGGACAGACCCTTCCGCACACAGCGGGCAGGGCGTTTTTTTCCTTTACCCTGTAACAGGCATCAAGGAATTTTCGCTCTTTAATAAGATCAATGAATCCGGGGATGTCTACTTCAACCGGGCATCCGGTTCTGCAGGCGGCTTTTTTACATGTCAGGCATCTGTGTGCCTCTTCGACCGCTTCATCAGGGCTGTACCCATGCGGAACTTCCAGAAAATTTCTGGCGCGCACCAGAGGTGGCTGTTCCCTCATAGCCACTCTCTGCCTTGTTTTTCTCTCCTCTGTCCTGGTATTCATATGTATTTAACCTCCACAGACTCTTACATGGTTCATAGCCATATGTTCCTCGGGAATATATGCCTGAAGCCTGTTCATGAGCAGATCATAATTAACTTCGTGACCATTAAATTCAGGGCCATCGACGCATGTATATTTTGTTTCACCCCCAATTTCCACCCTGCAGCCGCCGCACATTCCGGTTCCATCAATCATGATTGAGTTCAGGCTGACTATGGTCTTTACTCCATATTTGTCTGTTGTCTTGCACACGAACTTCATCATGATTGCTGGCCCTATGGCTATTACCAGATCTACCTTCTTGCTGCTCAGGATTCCTTCGAGAGGAACTGTTACCACTGCCTTTGTGCCATACGAGCCGTCATCTGTTGTAATAATGAGATCATCTGACACGTCCCTCATTTTTTCTTCCCAGAAGAGTATTGACTTTGTCCGTGCGCCCATAATTGATATGACCTGATTGCCGGCTTCCCTGAGGGCCTTTGCTATCGGATACACAGGCGCGATCCCTACGCCGCCGCCCACACACACGACCCTTCCGAAATTCTCCACGTGGGAATGATTGCCGAGCGGGCCGATTACATCGGTTATATAATCGCCTTCATTGAGCTTCCCCAGGCGATGGGTTGATGTGCCGACTTTCTGAAAGACTGCTGTTATGGTGCCTCTGGCCCTGTCGAAATCAGCAATGGTTAACGGTACCCTCTCTCCCTGCTCATGAGTTCTGAGTATGAAAAAATTCCCGGGCCTTGCCATCTTTGCAATATCTTTTGCCTCAATATCAAACAGGGTTATGTGCTCTGACAGGACTTCTTTTCTTAAAATTTTAAACATGAAATTATTTCCTCCTTACCTGTTCAAAATATGCTCCCGATTCTTCTCTTTATTAATTCTGAGGGTTGTCCTCTTATGTGCATTGTGGGATAAATACATTGCCTTGTAAATCGAAAGGAAAAGGAAGGTATTTTGGAAGAAATTTCTTATGATGAATTAGGTATATCTATTTAACGCGAAAGACAGGAATGAATTGTGAAGAAATTACTGAGATATGACTAGGTGAAATTTCTTATAGGGGAAAACAGTTCCAGCCGTTTGAACGGTCCAAACGGATCAAGCGGTTTAAATGGTTTTATATCAATACATGGATTTCACGGCGTGCATGAGAACATCATGCGTACCCTTTAACTGCAGCTTGATCTTGATATGCTCTATGTAGGTTTCAATGGTTTTCACACTCAGATTTAATTGCTCTGCTATCTTGTGTTTTTTCAGTCCCTGCCCAAGGAGTTGATACACTTCCAGTTCACGGTTGCTCAGCGGTTTGGTGGAGGAATCGAAACTTTCAAATTTATTATTAACAAACTTATGCAAAAGTGTTACATTTAATTTATCGCTCACGTATATTTCTCCGTTCAGCACTTTTCGTATTGCGGACAGCACGTTTCTGGATGATTCCTGCTTCATGATATAGCCTCTTGCCCCGGACTTAAGACAGCGTTCGGCATATTCTGTCTCATCGTGCATGGAAAGAACCAGTACACATAATCCGGGATGAGCATAAACGAGGTTCTCTGTCAGTCTGATGCCGCTGCCGTCTGCAAGACTGATATCAACGATAACTATATCGGGCTCAGCCTCTTCAATGGCCTGTAAGGCATCGGAAACATTATCTGTCTCACCACATACCATAAGGTCCTCTTCACTATTTATGAGATGTGACAGTCCTTCTCGTAATATGCAATGGTCATCAACTATAAAGACCCTGTTCTTTTTTGTTTTAGTAGTGTATTTTTGTGTTTTCATGATTGTACCCTCCCTGAAATCCCTTTATGGTTGTCCTCCTGATATTAATTTAGGATAAAAATACTGCCCTGTAAATCAATAAGATATCAAAGGCTTTCATTAAAGAAATTACCTATGTTTGATTACGTATTTTTTCCTATACATTTACTTTATTGACATTGACCTCACGTTCCCGTTTATCTCTGAAAATACATGTTACCACAGTCCCTTTCTCACGATCCGGACGGATATCAAGCGATGCATTAATTATCCTTGCACGATATTTCATTATTTCCAGACCTATTCCGTCATAATGGGCAGGTAAGGCAAAACCTTTTCCATTATCTTTTACTGCTAATATGATATTGTCATGTTTTCTTATAATGCTGATCTCGATTTGTCCGGGTTTGGCGTGTCTTGCGGCGTTGGTAACAGCTTCCTGAGCTATTCGGTAAAGGTGTAATAATGCAGCTTCATTGTATATCGGAACAGGTTTCGAACAGTTGATAATACAGGGTATCCCGAACAGTTTTTCAGAATTAGCAGCGAGATCTACAACAGCCGCCATGAGACTGTATTCATCCTGTCCCAGCATGGGCGATAGACCTTTTGAAAGGGACTTGACCTGTGTTTTTGCCATTTCGATAAGGGACGTAATCCTGGCAGCATCTTCCGCCTCCGGAATCATTTTTTTTCTCAGTCTGTTTTCAAGGCCCTGCGTTTTATACGATATGGCTGTCAGCTGCTGCCCGAGATTATCATGAAGATCATGTCCAATACGCCGTCGTTCATGTTCCCTGAATTCGAGAAGCATTTTTTCAAGATGTCTGCGTTCAGCCATCTCTTTATTCAAATCATCCCACGACGCTGTCGTAGTCTTTAACGTCTCTATCATCAAATCAAATGTTCTTGATAATTCTCCAATTTCATCGCTTGCATCGGTGCCCACTTTATGGTCTAAATTGCCGTTTCCTATTATTTCACTTCCTTTATGCAGTGCCTTGATCGGATTTGAGATCGATCGTGACACGAGAAACGTATTTATTATCACCCCGAGTAACGTCATGAAAACAATGGCAAGCATCCATTTTCTGAGACGATAGATGGGGGCATAGACTTCTTCAAGGTCCTGCTTTGCCACAAATCCCCAGCCAGTGCGGGGAATAAAGGTATATGCGGCAAGAGTCTTTTCTCCCCGGTAATCTGCTGTCTCCATAATGCCTGTTTCTCCACGTGCAGCATGTACAGCTGGTTCAGATGTGATTTTCAGTGTAAGAGGCGTGTTAACATACCAGCGCAGCTTATTAAGGGCCATGACGTTTTTGTTCACTATAAGAGTTTCCCCTGTCTCCCCGACGCCTGTACGATTTAACAGCATCTTATACAGAGATGCTTCAAGGTTAATGCCGGCAACGAGAACAGCAATGATCTGACTCTTGTCCGACAGACCAAAAACAGGAACTGAAAGTGCCATGCCGGGCTTATTCCATCTGTTGGAATAATGAATATCTGCGATGGATACATCTCTGGCCTGTAATGTCTCCATCACATGAACATCATTAGAATGATGTTCCCCTTCAAGCACCTGATCAGAAGAGACCATTATGATCTTTGTATTTGAACTGATAATACTGATTTCATCGAAGTCATCATAATATTGCAGATACCTGCTGAGAAGATTACGTGCCTTTGAAACAATTGTAACGTCAGATTGACTTACATTTTCCTTTTCATTGTGCAACTGTTCCAGTATGCGTATCTCTTCACTGGCAGCGATGGTACGTATATCCGTGATTCTTTCATTCAGCCAGCTTTCAACTTCAAGAACCTTCAGATCCCTCATTGCCTCGATCTTATTAAATGCAGATACCTTTATTGAATGCACCATATGTATATAAATCGCGATATTGACCATAATCAGGGGTATAATGGCCATAATAAAGAACCAGAATATGAGGCGTGCTCCTATGCTCTTGAATTGAAACCTTTTTCCCACGGGTTTCTCCTGTTGATCAAACTATATCGTTCCCTGAATGTATTGAAGAGAAACTTCCATACAAAACTCTTTTTTCATGCTAAAAAATCCAGACTCACAAAATTACACCCTCTGGCATTAGAGCTTGATCGAGATAGAAATTACCCCAATTTTTCAGGTCTATATATCACTTAATATCACTTATAAGTCATACTGTCCATTTAAATTAATTATTATCTTTATAAATTAATCTAATATTTGTTTATAGCGGAGATAAAAGCAATCATTATTGGGCGAAATGGAATAATCAGAGGCAGGATTTTAGGAGAGACAAAGTACCCCGTATTGTTATACATCTTATGTACGGCGCAACCTGCTTTCTACATGTAATAATTCTACAAAACATAAAGGATCTGTAACCATCAAACGTATTTTATGCCGACCATTTTTGCAATATGATGTGAATCATGGTTCAATTAAAATATCATGATGTTACTATTGAGAACATACATCCGTGACGGGGTTTGTTGACAGGCTCGTTATTGCTAATAAATCATTAAGGAGGAAAAATATGAACATATCAGCAAGTATTCTATTTCTGTTGATACCTGTAATGGCAGCTGCGCAGAATTATCAGGGTATGAACGAGGAAGACATGCAGAAGATGAGGGAGCAGATGAAAAAAATGGAGGCCTGCATGCAAAATGTTGATCAGACAAAACTGAAAGCCCTTGAACAGCGTTCACGCACGTTCGAGTCAGAAGTAAAATCTTTGTGCGACAGTGGAGAACGTGATAAAGCTCAGAAAAAAGCCATTGTATTCGGAAAGGAATTTGCGAATGATCCAACAATGAAGGAAATGACAAGATGCAGTGACATGATGAAGGGAATGATTCCGGAAATGCCTCCTGTGGATAAGGATACAGATTATTCCGATCATCACGTTTGTGATGACAGTTCTTTTACTAATAAATAGATCATTTGAGGATAAAGGTGATACGTATAAAAATATCATTAGTCATTCTCATATTGCTTATTTCATCGACTGCCTTTGCCTTACGCTGCGGCAGCGATCTTATTTTAAAAGGGGACAGAAAAATTGAGGTTTTGAAAGCGTGCGGTGAGTCGGAGTTCAGGGAGGAATGGGAAGAGGAAACAGTAACACACATTACAGGTGAAACGGATGAGCTTCGGGGAGACCTCATAATAGGAAGAGAAACGAACATTGGAAAATCACATGTTAATCATCTGGAAAAATGGACATATAATTTCGGATCAAATCGCTTTATACAGTATCTGACATTTTTGAATGGCAGACTCAGGAAAATTGAAGACGGTCCGAAAGGGATTGACAGGGACACGCTGTCGGGATATACAAAGTCAAGATGCAGCCAGCTGATTGATGAGGGTGATATGAAAATTGAGGTCATTATTAAATGTGGTGATCCCTATTCAATAGAGTTCTACTGGGAAGAACGGTTCTCCGGTGTATCAAGTGCAGTAAGAACACGAAAAATCCCCCGTTTCTTTAAAGATGGGAATGAGTTTAAAAAAGACTTTAGAATGAAAAGAGAAAAAATTCATCAGCAGAAGAGAAAATTTGTAAATATCGAGGAATGGACATATAATTTTGGACCGGGACATTTTTTGAACTTTATAACATTTGAAAATGGTAAAGTCGTAAAAGTTGAAGATGGAGACTATGGTTTCTGATAATTCGATGTTGATGAATCGGGTTTATAGAATAATCTGTCAGGAAACATAGAATATGATTTCCATCTCATAAGGATTATTCAATGTCGGGATTGCCGCCTGCGGCAGGAAAAAGCAGTTTTGATCTGATAGATCGGGAGAAATTTTTATCACTTATTGACTTGCCCCAGAAGTCAACAGTAGTAGATCTCGCGTGCGGGACGGGAAAATATAGTATAGCAATATCAGGAACTGAAGCATCACCATATACTGTTTATGCTGTAGATCTATGGGAGGAAGGTATTGATGCCCTAAATCAAATCATAGCAGATAACAATATTACAAATATACGTTCCGTCGTAGCGGACATATCAAAAAAAATACCCCTTGAAACAGATTCTGCAGACATGTGTTTGATGGCAACGGTTCTTCATGATTTATCTAAAGAGTCGCAACATGCAACATTGAGAGAAGCATATCGTGTCCTAAAGCCCGATGGCATTCTCATGATCATCGAATTTAAAAAAATAGATTCTGGACCGGGTCCTCCGGTCAATATAAGACTCGCAGAGCTGGAGGTTGAGAAGCTTGCTGTTACACATGACTTTAAGAAAATTTCCTGTGATGAAATAGGTGAGTTTAACTATGTAATCAAACTTGAAAAGAGCGCTTAACATAAGGGACAGATGCCTTGTAACGTGACCCTGTCTGTTTCCTGAAAGGCGGGTACATACGAATGTAAGTAAAGAGGTAAATCAAAGTGATTAAAGAGCAGATGGATAAAATATATGGTTCAATGCATCCTGATGAGATTCCATGGAATATGAAAGACCCGCCGGGGATATTGAGGGAAATTGTTACAAGGGGCAGGGTCAAGCCCTGCAAGGCAGTTGAGCTGGGGTGCGGGGCCGGGAATTATGTTGTGTACCTGGCCCAAAACGGTTTTGATACAACCGGAATTGATATTTCGGAAACAGCAGTCGGGATGGCAAGAAAACTGGCTTCAGAAAAGGGACTTGACTGTAATTTTATCACGGCCGATATCCGGGGTGACATGACTGAATTGGCGGACACGTTTGATTTTGCCTATGACTGGGAAGTTATGCACCATATCTTTCCCGAAGACAGACAGGCATATATTAGCAATGTATATACGCTTCTTAAACCGGAAGGAGTTTATCTTTCGGTCTGCTTTAGTGAAGAAAGCCCTCAGTTCGGGGGTAAAGGAAAATATCGCACGACCCCGCTTGAAACCGTGCTGTACTTTTCATCTGAAGCAGAGATGGAGAAACTGTTTAAGCCTCTTTTTGAGATTCAGGTGTTAAACACAGTCGATGTTCAGGGTAAGTTTGGCATTCATAAAGCGATTTATGCTTTATTAAAAAAGTACTAATGCGTGACTGTCCCATGCACACACTCATGATCTTCTGGTTCATGACATTTAAGAAACTCATGCACGTGATGTTTCATTATTTGATGATTGAATGCTGAACAGTTCTGATTAACATTCCCTTCAAGTTAATTCCCGATTATCCGAAAAGTATGGTATGAGGAACATTTGCTTTTATTCAATCATGTCTGTAATGACATGTATCACACTGACGGGCTGTTCATCTTTTAATTCCATTAATGATGATGAACTGGTACGGATAGCAACAAGCTATTACAACTATTACTACAGCAGTAAAAAAGTTGAGATTTCACTACGTGAAAGGGGCGAATATGAAAAAGAGTGCAGCTGTTATCCGGTGAAATTCCTTATTGTCCGCGCTGATGAAACGAATATCGAAAAGACTCTTTATTTTTATAAAAATGACTCAGGCAAGTTTGAAGTACGAGAGTTTAAAAACGGAATAAAGTTTGTAAACTGAATTCAGCACATCTCCACGATATGACATATATCCAGCTCACGGTATATGTAAATCATGTATTATTAATATGACATGAAATGATAGTATTTAATGATCCATTTCATTCATAATATGAGACAACCAGGCTAAGGAGAAAAGATGGCTACTTTATCGTTCAGGGTAGGGCACGTGTACTGCCACAACTGCGTAGCGGGTGTGGGTAAATTCGTCGGGAAAATGAAGGGAGTTCATTCTGTCTCTGTGAAAAACAACGACAGTGCGGTCATTGAATATGATCCTGATAAACTGGAAATGGATGAAGCGCAGTTTAAGCAGATAGTCAGAGAAAACATAGAGCGGCTTGGTTTCAGGATAAAGAATTACTGAATACTTAAGATGGCTGGTAATAAGACCGGATATCTGCATTAGCATATAAAGAAACAGCGGGAACTCATCAATGAAATGGTTCCCGTTTTTTTATGCCCTCAACACGTTTCCCTTTAAAGAATGCAAATTGTATTGCCGATAACTTTAGATGAATTTCTCACGTATTTTTTAAGGCCATTTACAATGAAGGAAATGATAAACAATATGTAAAGGAGCAGTATGATATCATCCACAACTGTCAATAAAGGTACAAGGGTCACAATTGCCGGCACATGCATAAATTTTGCGCTTGGTATTTTATATACCTGGAGTATTTTCAAGGTAGCAATTAAACAATCCATAGAATCGGGTGGAGCAGGGGCATTCAACTGGAACCTGGCCTCCATTAATGATCCGTATGCGGTGTGCTGCATAGTGTTTGCATGCGCCATGATTATTGCTGGGAAGTGTCAGGACACGCTGGGCCCCAAGGTCACAGCTTTTACCGGGGGCATTCTCGTTGGACTCGGCTTCATCGTTATTTCGCAGTCAACAGCGTACACGAACTGGATCATCGGCTTTGGGTTCCTCGTCGGAACAGGCATTGCTTTTGGATATTCCTCTGCAACTCCTGCAGCGCTTAAATGGTATCCCCCAACCAAGACCGGCAAGATTGCAGGAATAGTTGTAGCAGGATTTGGACTTGCTTCTGTCTATATCGCACCTCTTGCAACATATTTGCTGTCAACATACGGTTTGCAGATAGCAATGCTTTTCTTTGGGATCGCATTTCTTATTGTGATGAGCATATTGTCCTTATTCCTTGTTAATCCTCCGGCAGGGTACGTGCCTGAAGGATTTGTTGAGAGAAGAGCAGAAACACCTGAAAATAAAGTATCAAGGGCGGTGTTCCCTGAGAAAAACTCTACTACGTCCCAGATGGTAAAGACGCCTGAATTCTGGATGTTATGGATCCTGTATTTTATGAGTGCCGGTGCCGGATTGATGGTAATCGGAAATGTGGCAGGCATAGCAAAGAGCAGTCTGGGTGAGCATGCCTTTCTCGCAGTTGCTATCATGGCCATTGGTAATGCCGGCGGCAGGGTTGTTGCAGGAATAATGTCGGACAGGATAGGGAAAACCAGGACCCTAGCGGGCATGTTTATCTTTCAGGCCATTCTCATGTTTGCTGCAATTCCAGTTACAGGATCAGGTTCTACATCAGCTTTTCTGCTGGTGTTTCTCGCCACTTTTATCGGCTTTAATTACGGGGCAAACCTGACACTGTTCCCTTCCTTTACAAAAGATTACTGGGGAATGAAAAATTTTGGAGTCAATTACGGGGTAATTTTCACTGCATGGGGCGCTGGAGGTTTTGTCATGAGTAAGACATCACAGGCCATTGCCGCAAGTACCGGTTCATTTACTGCATCCTTTCTCATTGCAGGGATTCTGTTATGTGCAGGGACATACTTTACCTTCCAATTAGAAAGGAAACCGAAGTTCAGGAAAGATATGATTGAGCAGATGGCGGCCTGATAGTCCG
>CP070632.1:2568279-2590495 GCA_020356065.1 Nitrospiraceae bacterium | reverse complement strand
ATAGCAAAAGCTCTGGTGGAGGTGAACGGGCTCGAACCGATGACCTCCTGCTTGCAAAGCAGGCGCTCTCCCAGCTGAGCTACACCCCCATTAAACAACAGGGTTTAAGGTTAAGGGACATTATGCATGAATACTCCCTGTTATTTCAACCCTTCTCCCTATCCCTGATCCTTGCTTTTCTGGTGGGCCTAGGTAGATTTGAACTACCGACCTCACGCTTATCAGGCGTGCGCTCTAACCAACTGAGCTATAGGCCCAAATGCAATGAAAATAATAACTTAAAAAAAATATGAAAGTCAATGAATGGTCCTGCTTACATGTATCAAAAAGGCAGTATAAGCATGCCTTGTCTTCAATAAATATATAATTAAGCTTAAAGTATGAACATGTTTCAAACTTACTACATGCAATAATGAGAAATGGATAGCAAAAGGGTAAGGTGGCCAGTTTTACTCTTATAATACATTGTCTTTGAGTTCAGCGATGCCGGACTGCAGGATGCTTTGTCATTGGGTCATTGTGGCCTGACTTGAACTTGGAGCTCTGACATCTGTCATTACAGAAATGGGGCACTTTTAGTATATGGAAAAGATTAGAGTGACAGCCACACATTACGGCTTATGATAATTTGACTCTGATATTATATCGTTCATGATATCATCTATATCTTTAGCCGGTTCAGGTTCTTTTTTGTCAAAAACAAGAATCATACCTTCCTGACCGGTTGCATGCTTCATATAAATCCCTCTTGCATGAAGCTTTGCCCCATTATTTCCCAGGTCAGCAGTATACGCACCCTTCTCGATTACGCTATCAATAAATCCGTTTACGTTTTCAGGAAGTACATCTGCCCTGTGGAGTCCCAAGACACTCCCTCCTCTTTTACTGAAATACATATACCCATGCTGATTACACTGTACGACCAGACCTTCAGGATCCACTCCTATAACGGCCATTGGAAGTGCATCGAGTATGTTCTGAGACGCGGTGAGTATCTTATTCTGCAACATCAGTTCTGATGTTCTTACTTCAACCAAGCTCTCGAGACTGTTGTTTATTGCTTTGAGTTCATCATTCCTTTTTTCAAGTTCTTTCGTAAGCTGAATATTTTCCTGCTGCACTTCATAGTGCTCAAGGGCCTTAGCAATTGTGACTTTGAGTTCATCGTCATTCCATGGTTTTGGAATGAATTTATAGATGTGTCCCACGTTTATGGCCTCAACAATGGATGCCGTATCTGCATAACCTGAGATTACAATTCTGATTGTTTCGGGGCATTTCTCGTAGACTGCTTTCAGGAAATCAATCCCGTTCATATTCGGCATCCTGTAATCAGAAATGACGAGCTGAATCATGCCGTTATTGCCGAGCATATCAAGTCCCTCATCTCCTGACGAAGCAGTCAGTATTTCAAAGTCACTGTCAAGAAAAAGCCGTTGTATTGCCTTAAGAATATTTTTCTCATCATCTACGCATAGTATCCTTATCTGATCACTCATCGTTATCAACCCCGGTTACCGGTATTTTTATATGAAACGTTGTCCCCTTACCCACTTCACTGTCAACAGATATGTCTCCACGATGCTTCTTAATAATGTCATAGGTAATGCTTAGTCCCAGTCCAGTGCCTTCACCCTCTGGTTTGGTTGTAAAAAAGGGCTCAAATATTTTTTTAATTTTGTCTTTTTCTATGCCACGCCCGGTATCAGATACGGATATGTTCACCAAGCCATTTCCGTTCCATGTTTTTATCCTGATCTCGCCCTGTGTCTCAATAGCATGCGACGCATTTACCAGCAGGTTTACAAACACCTGGTTTAACTGCAGGGGATAACACATGGTCATCGGGATATCACCATAGTCTTTTGTTACCGTCGCTTTATATTTAAGCTCATTCCAGACTATGTTCAATGTGCTTTCCATGCAGTCATTTATGTTCGCAAGATTATGCTCAGACTCATCTACTCGGGAAAAGCTCTTCAGGTTTTGTACAATTTTCGTAACTCTGTCCGCTCCCTCAATGGACTCTTCCAGCAACTGGCCTATGTCATCAAGAATAAAATCAACCTTGAGCTTCTTCTTCTGTTCTTCAACCTCTTTTGTCAGTTCCGGAAAGTTCACTGACATCAGGGCCTGTTCCTGAATATGGATGAATTCCGTTATTTTTTTTGTATATGTGCCGAGAGAATTCATATTGCTTGATATAAATCCCATTGGATTGTTTATTTCATGAGCCACTCCTGCAGCCAGTTTTCCTATGGAGGCCATTTTTTCTCTCTGCAGCATCTGCGACTGGGTTTCTTTCAGGTCTCTATAAGCAATCTCCGATTCTATGTTCTTTTGCTCCGGCACATGCGTCATACTGTTAAACTGTTCCCCTGTCTGATTCATGGGATCGGCATTATATTTCATCAATGGCCGGACAAGGAAAAAATAAATAATTGGTGTTGAGAACGTTACAAGAGTTAACAAGTTCACAATATTTTTTTCTGATTCAGAAAGAGATGGAATAACATGTATAATTATCATGGCTGTAATTTCGCACAGCACAACCGCAAGAGCAATGATTGACATCGCTATATAAGGAGAACTGTATCTGAAGGTCTTTAATTTGAAATAAAATGATCTGTCATTCATGGTATGTTACCGCGCCGCTTGAAGGTGGTCTGATGTTATGTTGACAAACCATATAACTATATGATAATCAGCCATCCCTGATTAATAACTTAAAAACATCGTACGAACTGCTTTATCAGCAATTAATTCAGCTCTGCACTGTGTATATTCACTATCGGTTACAGGCCATGTAATCTTTAGGACAGATATGATTATATCGTGCAGGAATTTATGGATAATTCGGCGCAATCATACATCGGGGGAATCCCATAAACTTAAGGTTTGCCGGTCTGTACGGGTTATACCCGGACGCTCTGGGAAGGCAATTTGACTATGTTAAACCAGTAACTTGTCAAGGACTTCATGACTTCGACAAGACCTTCAAAAGTGACCGGCTTGGTTATGTAGGAGTTCACGCCGAGATCATAGGTCCTGTAAATATCTTCATCAGCCTTTGACGTGGTCAGAACTACTATCGGGATGTGTCTGAGCTCAGGATCTGCCTTGATTTCTTTTAATGCCTCACGACCGTCTTTTCTCGGCATATTGAGATCAAGCAGTATCAGGTCAGGGCGCGGCGCATTCTCATGATTGTATGCTCCCTCATAATTGAGATATTCCATTAACTCAACTCCATCTTTGACAAAATGCACATCATTCAGCAAACGTGCCTCCTGCATGGCCTCTTCAGCCATCATGCGGTCATCTTCGTCGTCATCAGCCATCAGGATAGTGATAGGTTTAATGTCTTCAGTCATTTTTTCCTCCCTTGGTTAATTATTCTGGTTAAATGTCATGTATCTCTGTACCATGGTCTTCCCCTGATCCGTCAGGGTCTGTGCCTGTCTTCACATCAATGCATATTGCGGATAGTACATCACCGCAACTATTTTCCTGTTTTTTGCAGTAATCATAAATTTCATATGCCGGGAGCGGACGGCTGAACAGAAATCCCTGAACCAGTGCGCAGCCCTTTTTTCTTAAAAACTGAAGTTGTTCTTCTGTTTCCACTCCCTCTGCGATAATTTCAAGTTTCAGGCTGTTCGCCATCGAGATGATCGCTTCAACAATGGCAGCATCATCCGGATTTGTGGTTATCTCTTTAACAAAAGAGTAGTCAATCTTGATAGCATGGATCGGGAACCGCTTGAGATAACTCAGGGATGAGTAGCCTGTACCAAAATCATCTATGGAAAGCTGCACTCCCATGTTCGTTACTTCATACAGTTTATTTGTTATGTCTTCCGTATTCTTCATCAATGTACTTTCTGTGATTTCAAGTATAAGGTCTGCAGAAGATATGCCGGAGTCGTTTAACGCATTACTCACTATCTGTGTAAAATTTGACTGCTGAAACTGGAGACTGGCGATATTCACCGATACGGGAATCGGTGACATTCCGGCATCCTGCCAGATCCTTCTTTGATTGCAGGCTGTCCTTAACGCCCACTCTCCGATCGGCTTAATCAGACCATTTTTTTCAGCCAAAGGAATAAAATCTGCCGGTGATACCATACCTCTTTCAGGATGCTGCCATCGGATTAATGCTTCAACACCTATAACTTTCCCATTTATGATGTCAATCTGCGGTTGATAATAAAGAAGCAGTTCGTCATTTTCCAGGGCTTTTCGCAAATCATTTTCCAGTGCAAGGCTTTCAAAAGCGCGTTCATTCATAGACTGCATATAAAACTGGCAATTGTTTTTCCCCAGTTCTTTAGCATAATACATTGCTGAATCAGCATTTTTCAGGAGAGCATCACTATTATCCCCATCATTGGGATATACGGCAATTCCGCTACTAACCGTGACAAAAACTTCCTGGTTTCCCATAGCAAATGGTTTTGATATCACCTGGTTAATCCGATCAGCCACTTTCAATGCATCCTCAGCATTATGAATATCACTAAGGAGAATAGTAAACTCATCTCCGCCAAGACGGGCAAACATGTTATCCAGATGTTGTCGCGCAACAGAATCACCTTTCCGTACAAGATGTCCCAACCGTGCTGCAATCTCTTTTAATAAACCGTCTCCTGCCGTATGTCCGAAGGTATCATTTATACGCTTGAAATTATCAACATCCAGAAACAGGATAGCTATAATATTTTTTTCGCGCTCAGAATGCTTTATAACCTGATTCAGTCGGTCCTGAAAAAGCAGACGGTTAGGGAGACCTGTCAGGGCATCATAATATGCCATCCGGTACATATCGTCTTCCGAGCGTTTGCGCTCAAGGGAGTAACGAATTGACCTTTCCAGCAGATCTGCATTTATTTCACTTTTTACGAGATAATCCGAGGCCCCTGTCTTTAATGCCTTGATATCCAGCTCATGGTCACTCTGGCCTGTAAGCAAAATAATCGGGGAACGACAGCCATTGCTGATGGTCTGCTGCAAAAGGTCAAGCCCTGTCTTTTCTCCGAGACGATAATCGAGCAAATATATGTCATGATTATTCTGTCCCATGACTTTCATTGCTTCATCATATGTTGCTACCCACTGAAGATCAAACTCCATGCCCTTGATCTCTGAAAAAAGATCACGAGTGATGATATAATCATCCTCATCATCATCAACAAGTAGAATTCTCAGCAATTTCTCATCCATTTTATTTATTACCCTGGACTGGCAACCTAACAATATTAAACCAGTACCCTGTTAAAGACTTCATGACTTCTACAAGGCCTTCAAAAGAAACCGGTTTTGTTATGTAAGAATTCACACCCAGGTCATAGCTCCTGTAAATATCCTCTTCAGCCTTGGATGTGGTCAAAATGACGACAGGTATATGACTTAAGTCATGATTCGCCTTTATTTCCTTAAGGGCTTCGCGACCATCTTTTCTGGGCATATTAAGATCAAGCAATATCAGACCGGGGCGGGGTGAATCAGCGGGGTCGATGTATTTTCCCCTTCGGTACAGGTAATCAAGCAATTCTTCCCCATCTTCAACAAAATTCATTTTATTAACCAGTTGCACCTCTGCCAGCGCCTCATTCGCCATCATGCGGTCATCTTCATCATCGTCAGCCATAAGTATGATTATTGAATCCGTTTTACTCTTCACCGGATTCTCCTTCATGGTTGGCAACAGGCAGGGAAATTATAAATTTAGTCCCTACACCGGGTGTGCTTTTCGCCTCAATCCTGCCACCATGTCTGTCAACAATCTTTTTGCATACTGAAAGCCCTATTCCAGTGCCCTCAAACTCCGACTTGCCATGTAATCTCTGAAAGACACCAAAAATACGTTCAGCATATTTATCTTCAAATCCAATACCGTTATCTTCAAATGTTATCTGACAAAGCGGGCTGTCCTGTTCCTGATAACCGTCTTCATGTACCTGTGACATTCCCGTTATTTTGACAACCGGTGCTTCATCTTTCTTATGAAATTTAAGCGCATTTCCTATGAGGTTTTGAAATAGCTGTCTCATCTGTAAAGGATCAGCCTTCAGCACAGGCAAATCATCAACTTCTACCCTGCCTCCCAGTTCATCAATACGGACTTCCAGATCAGAAATTACTTCTTTCGAAAGTGTTGACAGGTTGACTTCCTCAAAGGGCTGCGCCTTGGATGTAACTCTGGAGTACGTCAGAAGGCCCTCGATCAGATTCTGCATTCTCATGCTTGCTTTTTGCATCCTGTTCAGATAGTCCAGCCCCTGATCACCAAGTACATCGGCATACTTGCTGTGCAGTCTGTTGCCAAACGATATGACCTTTCTCAATGGTTCCTGCAAATCATGGGAAGCAATATGCGCAAAATCCTGCAAATCCTTGTTGCTCTGCTCAAGTTTCTCGGCAAACTGAAGTATTTCGTTCTCTGCATTGTTACGAACCATTATTTCCGACTCAAGCTGAGCGTTAAGAGCGCGAAGTCCCTCCTCCTGTTCTTTCTCTTTTATGAGAATTCTATCCTGCTTAATAAGTATCAGAGTAAGTACAAGTAAAAATAACAGATTCATTACAAAAGGGAATACCACTGTCTTGTTCATCACCTTCTTCAGGTTATTGTTGCTTTCGGTAATATCATAGTAAATCTCAAATGCACCAATAAATTTGCCATTAAGCATGATCGGAACATATGTCTCTACAACATCTTTACTGACCACCTGGCCCTCAAGAGACTTTGAATCTTTCTGCACGACCTTTGTAAATGGCCTTCCATGTGCTACGATATTATGGTAATAATCATGTTTATTTACTTTGCCAATATCAGCTGCACTTGTTGAATAAACCGTCTCTCCCGAAGGTGAAAAAATCTTCAACTTCATAAGATTAAAATCATGAATAACATTATTTGATTTATCATTCAGCTCCATAATGGATTTATCTTCAGTTAATACACCCTGTTTACTAAAAAACATATTAGAAAGGTGGTGACCCACTCTGATCGCCTCTTTTTCTGTGTTCCTGACAAGCAAATCACTGAAGGGCTGATAGGTAACGTAATAGTTGACTACCGGATATGAAATACAGATTAAACATGCACCTATAAAAATATAACGAATTATCTTATTCTTAAAAAACATTCGTCCTCCCAAGCTTAATGATTCCGAGTCCCTAAAATCGATTTAATATATTTGCTTTCCTGTATTCTCAGGCATCATTTTTACTTATCCAGTGAATACGCATTTTTACATATATATACGGAATCAAAAATGAGAACCTTAAGGTTTAACAGGAGGTTAGAATGATTATAATTTGAGGACTGACGATGAAGCAGAGATATTAATGTGAGGATATTGACGATTTACGATCAAGAATTGACGAATAACGAATTACAATTCGAACATCATAACTCACTCATCGTGATTCTTAATTCTCATTTAAAAATTTTCTTCCATTTCCCATACAGCGCATGGACAGATGCCGGCGCAGAAGCTGCAGCCGATACAGAGATCTGCGTCAACAATATATTCATAGGAACCATCTTCGAATTCTTTTCTGCTGATGGCTCCATAGTAGCAGGTAGCTTCGCACATATGGCAGTCCCTGCATGCAGCGCAGGACATGCAGCGCTGGGCCTCTGATACCGGGCTGAACACCTCGCCTTTGCAGGTCTCGTAGTAGGCAGTTTTCACATTTTCATAAGGGACCATTGGTTTTCGGGCCGGCCTGTAGTAAGATCTGCCCGACAAAGAAGCATGAATGGCTCCAGCAGCGTTCCTTGCCTGACCAATGGCATGTGTAACCAGACCCAGTCTGGTTGCATCACCGATGGCAAAGACTTTCGGGTCTGAAGTAAAGCCGGCTTCATCAGACTCTATCCAGCCGTTTTTGTCCGTATTGACACTGGGAGGCAGAAATTCTGTCATGGGCATATCGCCTATTGATATGACAACAACGTCTGCATCGAGAGACGTACCGTCATTAAAGTAAATTTTTTTATCCTTTTTCACATATTTTTCGGTGAACTTCGGCCAGAGGATCTCGGTCCCCAGTTCTTTTGCTACTGTCAGTTCCGTGCCGAATGCCGCAGGTTCCTGAATGTCTACTGCTATCACTTTCTTTGCCCCGCTGTGGTATGCCTCTGCAGCAACATCCATTCCCACATTCCCTGCTCCTATTACTACGATCCGTTGTCCCTTCAGATCAGGTTTGTCCCCTATATTTATTCCCTTTAAGAAGTCATAGGCGGAAATCATGTCCCCTGAGCCGGGCAGTTTCATCATTCTCGGCTTGTGCGCGCCGCAGGCTACTACAACTGCATCGCTGACTTTATATATTTCTTCAAACTTCTTTTTTGTGACCCTGGCATTGAGCTTGACATGTACGCCCATTTCCCTGAACCTCTCCAGTTCTTTCAGCAGGACCGTCTGGGGCAGCCTGCCCCTGGGTATGCAGAGTTCAAGCTTCCCTCCCAGTTTCTGCTCCGCCTCATAAAGGTCAACATCATGGCCCTTTAATGCGAGATGCCATGCAGCAGACAGTCCGCCCGGACCCCCTCCGATTACCGAAACTTTCCTTCCTGTTTTCTTTGCAGGCTTAGGCGCCTTCAGGTCAAGACTTGCCCTGCCCATCTCTTTGATGTTGTAAGCCGTATCAACGTGCATCCTGGTGCAGGCCTGCATGCAGAGATTGGGACAGATCTCGCCGCATACTGAAGCAGGAAGAGGGCTGTACTGAAGGATAAGTTCCATTGCCTCATGAAGCTTGTCTTCCCGTATGAGCTGCGCCCGTTTCTGGGTAGGGATTCCGGTGGGGCATGCATACTCACAGGGGGATGAGTATTTGAGATTGTTCCAGACCGGTTTAAATCTCCGGTCAGCTCCGGTTGTTATATAGGGAAGAATAGTTAACGGATGAGTAAGATATTCACCGAAAATTCCTCCTTTGCCGACCTCTTTTTCCCATATCTGTGACCGGAAGTCGGTAACAGGCATATTAAAATCTTTTCTCTTTGCCCTGTCCTGAGCCGTATAAGGGACCAGCTTTTTCCATTCATCAATTGAGCGGGTAAGTTCATCGAAATACTCCGTCCTTTTAATGGCCTTCAGATAAGGTTTCATATTCTTTGTGAGCCACTTCCAGTCCTGCTGCGTGAGATCATGGAGCATAACGTCTTTATCACTGTAGCCTTTCATGGGACCGCGAAAATAGATGACTCCGCCGACCATCCCGACACAGGGCCGGTAACCGAGTATATTTTCAGAATTTCTTGGATTCACACCGCATACAACAGCGACCCCTCCTGCCTTGAACTCGGCAAAGGTATCACCTACGTCCCTGAAATACCATGACTCGGGAGGATCAAACTTGGGATTGTGCTTGGTCATGGTTTCACAACGGGCGCCGCCTCCGCCCTGGACATAGAGTTTTCCCTGGGCAGCCGCGTTATGAGCACCGTTTGTCACATCACCAAGGACAGTAATAATGGCTCCGCAGTTAATCCATCCCACATCATCGGACGCGCTTCCCTTTACCACAATTTCAGTGCCGAACATCCCCATGCTACCGAGCCTCTGCCCCACAGGCCCCTCAATCGTGATCTTTATATTTTTGTCCCTTGGCCAGATCCGCCCTCCAATGCCATGCTGACCGCTGGCGACCACATGGATATCGGTAGCGCCTTTCTGAACCGCCTTCTGGATTTCCTCTTCAAAAATTCTTGAAGGAGTGCGCTTCCCTTTTTTGGTTCCCTGTAGTGTTATTTTCTTCATTTATCTTTGTTCAATGATTGTTCGAAATGGTTCAATAGTTGTTCAAAGTAGTAAAAAAATAATCTTGAACTATGTTGAACTGCATTGAACTACTTTTAAACCTTATGCATCAGCACGCAAAATTTATCTTCAGTCTCTCAGCAACTGCCGGGTCGTCCGAGCTGATTCCATCTGACATGCCGATAGGCAGCTCCGTGCTTCTGCCCATAGGCGCGAATATTTTCTTCAGCTCCACATCAAGTGACTTGAATACCTCAACCACCCTCTCAGCCACCTTGTCAGGGTCAAGTCTTCTATAGAGCCTGGGGTCCTGTGTGGTGATTCCTCTGGGGCATTTGCCTAGGTTACATACATTGCAGCGGTTGTATTCATCTCCGAAACACTGTGCTGCGGCCTGCATGATATATTTCCCTATGGAAACACATGAAGCCCCGAGCATAAACAGGGCCGCTGCATTTGCAGCAAGATTGCCTTTTTTACCTGCGCCGCCCGCTGCAATCAAAGGCAGCTCATTCTGCTTGCCCTGTGCAACGAGATCCAAATAACACTCCCGAATATTTGATGCAATGGGATGGCCCATGCTGTCCATGGACACGTTATATGCCGCGCCTGTACCGCCGTCATCTCCATCAATCGACAGGGCCGCTGCATACTGATTTCTTACAAGATTATTTAAAACAGCCTTTGCTGTGTGGCTGCCTGAAATTTTCGGATACACAGGCACTCTGAATCCCCATGCCATGGACATGGACTGGATCATCTTTGCAACCGCCTCCTCAATTGAATACTTTGTCTGGTGCGTGGGGGGAGAAGGAAGGTCAACTCCCATCGGCACACCCCTGATTTCGGATATGAGCTTCAGTACTTTATGCGCCATCAACAGTCCGCCGTCACCCGGCTTTGCCCCCTGCCCGTACTTGATCTCAATTGCGCAGGGGTCTTCAATCATGTGAGGGATGGCCCTGACAATCTCATCCCAGCCAAAATATCCTGATGCTATCTGGGGAATGAAATATTTTATAAACCTTGATCGGAGAAGCCTCTGGGGCATACCGCCTTCACCTGAACACATGACAACAGGCATCCCCTCAACTTCATTTAAATAGGTTATCCCCATTGCAAGTCCTTCCCACATGTTCGGAGAAAGCGCGCCAATGGACATACTGCCGATCATGACCGGATAGATTTCACGAACAGGAGGGATAAACTTTCCGGACTTCCTGTCAACAACAAGTTTACCGTTCCTGACAATTACCGGAAGGTCTTCAGCCGGAAGCATCCTTCCAAGATATGTCCTGATCCTGAATTCATGCCTTCCGGCATCAAGGGCCGGGTCTGTAAGCATCGATATTCTTGAAAACCTCAGCTTATCCAATGTTGAGGGTGATGGATCGTTTCTCCTTCCTCCCCGTCTGTATGGATGGCCGCCTTTATTTTTGTGAAAGTTGAATTTGTGAGCAGGATTATATTCTGGCTCGATTGCTTCATTTGGACAGACAAGGGTACATGTTCCGCAACCGGTGCAGTATTTCTGAATATCCGTAGTCTGTTTAATAATCGTCTCAACACGCCTTGTTGCAACCGGTTCGGGGGTCGCTCCTTCAGAATGCAGCGTCCGCTTCACTAATACTGCAGGCTCAATTGAGTACATCGGGCAGACAGCAGTGCATTTACCGCAGCGTTTGCATCTGTCGTCTCTCCACCGTATGATATAGGGGAAGTCCTTTATGGCAAGTTCATGATTGTTGTCTAACCGTGCAGCTGGTTCCATACCATAACCTCCTCTGCATCAGGCTTAATAATTACCATATCGTATTTCATAGGGAACATATCTTCTGACTTGGTCCTCTCTGACACGACACGGTCAAGACCGCATTCTTCAGACATGAGGCCGTATTTCCCCCGCACCCCTCCAACCACCCCGGGTCTGAGTTTTTTTGCGTCCTGAAGCATAAACGTCGTGCCGTCCGGAGTAAATCCGATAACACAGTTGGGTCCGTCAATACATAACGGTCTCAATGACCTTTTCAGAATGCCGACCGCCTCCCTGTCAGGTCTCTCATCAATCTCCTCCTGTTTGAGCGGGGTCACGATGTCCTTGTAATAATGAAGCGGATATCCCAGCTGCTTACACGCATAATGCAGTATGTGACAGAACACCTCACTGTCACTGTTATATCCGATATAGCCCGGGAATCCCCTGCCTGCGAGAAACTCCCTGATCGGAATGAATGCCGTATTTTCACCGTTTGTCATGGTGCCGTATCCCTGTATGAAAAAGGGATGGCATGCATAGAGATTAATCGCATAATTGGTGTTCTGTCGTCCCTGTGCAAGCACTATTTTTGCCTTGAGCGTTGATTTGTCAAGCCCAAAAAATTCACCAAGCTGAAGAGGGTCACCGACTTCTTTCAGCGCAAGGATATCAGGATAAAAGGCAAATACAATAATCGACTCATCTGATTCCCCCAGCCTCCGTAATTCCAGCCTGGTCTTGAGAAGCAGGGCCTCTTTGTCTTCCAGCGATCTGTACTTATACATCTCGGGATAGTCATATACTCTCGAAAAGTAGTAGTCACGGCCGGTAATGCCTTTGACCGCCTTAGTCTTGGGCGTCCAGGTATATTTGACCTTGAAACCGACCTTGTTCATGTAATCATCAAGTATTGTTACTCCCTGCTCTGAACAGATCCCTGACAGTATCGGAAATTCCTTCAATTCTTCAAATTCACCGCCAAGACCTTTCAGAATCAGACCCATACCAGAGCCGTCATGACCCTCTTTCATCGTCTCAAGGGCCATGATATTCTCCACGGGTGAAAAGTATTCACTTGATGTTATTGCAGCCAGTCTACACATTTCTCAGTCCGATAACAGGCAAAAAAAGCGTCCATACCATAAATCCTGAGGTCGTGGCATGAGACGCGGTTAAAGCGAAATCGTTAGCTTTACATGATAACAATTAATATTTATTTTTGTAAATGTCATGATATTCATGATACATACAATTTGCTCCTGATAACTGTCCCTGTTCATGTTGCCGTTTCAAGCATGGTTTATTCCGCAACATGATATGAATGCCAGATTCATGCCAGCCTGTAACATCCTGAAAAATATCGCTTACTGCGTGTAAAACAAACTACATTTTTGTAGGGTCGACACATTTGTAATTCTAGTCTGTACGATGGCATATGTTATAATTCCGCATAAAATCCTGAAGGAGGTACGATGATAAATCCTGAAATATTCAGGCAATACGATATCAGGGGGGTTTGGGGCAGGGACCTTAATCCGGAAACAGCGGAGCAGATAGGAAGGGGCTTTTCTTCATATCTTGTGAAACATACCGGCAGTAATACGGCCAGAGTTAGCATCGGATGGGATGCTCGCCTTCACTCTCCGGCCATAAGAGACAGTTTGATCGGAGGGATTACAGCTTCAGGCATTGATGTCATTGACCTTGGTATGTGCCCGACACCATTGCAGTATTTTTCACTCCATCAGTTTCCTGTTGATGGGGGTATTATGATTACCGGCAGCCACAATCCTCCCGAGTTTAACGGATTCAAGATCAGTGTGGGCAGAAGCACGATATTTGGTGATGCCATACAGGATATAAAGCAGATTATCGAAACTGAAGATTTCATAAGCGGTGAGGGCAGCCTTGAGCGTCATCCCATAATTAATGACTATATTGATTATTTAAAGGACAAATTTGATGACCTTTCGGGAATTAAAGTAGTCGTTGATGCCGGGAATGGAACTGGCGGACTTGTCGCGCCAAAGCTGATGCGCTCCTTTGGAGCCGAAGTTATTGAAATGTATTGTGAACCTGATGGAAACTTCCCGAACCATCACCCTGATCCTACGCTGGTTGAAAGTCTCCAGGGACTCATTGCAAGGGTAAAGGAAGAAAAGGCGCATGCGGGCATCGGATATGACGGTGATGCTGACAGAATCGGTGTCGTTGATGAACAGGGGAATATTGTATGGGGAGACAGTCTGATGATTATCTTCTCAAGAGACATCCTGAAAGACAACCCGGGGGCAAGTGTAATCGGTGAAGTAAAGTGCTCCCAGACGCTGTATGATGATATCGCCAGACATGGAGGAAAGCCTGTCATGTGGAAGACCGGGCATTCATTAATCAAGGAAAAAATGAAAAAGGAAGAGGCCCTGCTTGCAGGGGAAATGAGCGGACACCTTTTTTTCAAACACAGGTATTTTGGATATGACGATGCGGTTTATGCGAGCCTGAGGCTGATGGAGATAATCAAAAAAGCCGGTAAACCATACAGCACACATGCTCTGCTAAAAGACGTACCAGAGGTGATAGCAACCCCTGAAATACGATTTGACTGTCCTGACAACATTAAATTTCAAATAGTTGAAAAGGCCCAGAATGCTTTTAATGAATTCGAGTCAATCACTATTGATGGAATCAGAATAAAATTTGACGATGGCTGGGCCCTGATCCGGGCATCAAATACACAACCTGTGCTTGTCCTTCGCTTTGAGGCCGGCAGCCAGTCCCGCCTTGAAGAAATCAGGCATCTGGTTGAGGAAAGATTAAATAAAATAATGGAACAGCCCTAGGCAGGGTTAAAGTATTCAGCGATTTTTAAACTTTTTATTGTAATCAATATTTTTTTCAGTCATACATTTATTCAATATGTTTCAGAGCAATTCTATTTATATTCTCGTGCTAACATCAGGCTTTCTGGGAGGTTTCGGCCACTGTCTGGGCATGTGCGGACCTATAGTAACTTCCTGCTCACTGGTTATAAAAAATAAAAGCATGGTCCCGCATCTGCTGTACAATCTCGGGAGAATCTCTACGTATGCGTTTCTTGGTGGAATCGTGGGAATGACAGGATCGTTAATCGGGATAACCGGCAACACTCAGGTATTTCAGAAAGTTGTCATGGTGTTAGCAGGTGTGCTTATTATGATTATGGGCATGAGTCTGGCCGGCTGGTTTCCCTTTATTGTGTACACGGAAAACCATGGCAATTTCTTTTCATCTTTATCAGAAAAGGCTAAAACTATCATATCAGGAGATGTAAAGGTTTCATCCTTTTTTCCGGCAGGCATATTACTTGGATTCATTCCATGCGGACTGGTGTATACCGCTCTATTAGCTGCTGCCCGTGCCGGTATGGATGCAGAAAATCACTTCTACGGATTTCTCTCCGGCACCTTATTGATGTGGCTGTTCGGTATTGGCACATTGCCGTCCATGCTGTTACTTGGGAAGATAGCCAATTCTATCAGCATCAAAATACGGGGGCATCTGTACAGGCTTTCAGCCATCATCATGATTGTCATAGGACTGATTTTTCTTCTGAAGGGTATCAAAAAATTTTAGACTGAATCTATAATTATTTGCGCTGCAAATTGTTTGCTGATATATTATGAATTATTATGTGGTCACTTTCAATATTCAGGGAGGCAGACATTGATGAACACCTATCATTATGACAATCAGACAGTTAAAAGCTTTATTATCTCCTCCATATTCTGGGGCGTCGTAGGCATTGTCGTCGGGCTCTGGATATCTATTCAGATGTGGGCCCCTTCCTGGAATGTAGCGCCTTTTTTTACATTTGGCAGATTGAGAGTTGTGCATACGAACAGTCTTGCCTTTGGTCTGGGAGTGGGAGCCATATTTGGAATCTCCTATTATATATTGATGCGTCTTACAAAAAGGCCCCTGCTCTTTCCCAGGCTTGCCAGATTTCACCTGTATTTATTCAACGCGGCAATTGCCCTCGCAGCACTGAGCCTGTTTGCAGGCATGAACCAGTCCCTTGAGTATGCTGAACTTGAGTGGCCTCTTGACATCGGAGTGGTAATTCTCTGGGTCATATTTGCTGTTAATGTCTTTGGCACGCTCGTTAAAAGAAAAGAAGAACAGATGTATATATCCCTCTGGTACATCATAGCAACAGTCGTAGCTGTCGCTGTCCTGTATATCGTAAATAACCTTTCGGTGCCTGCCGGTCTATTCAAATCATATTCCATGTTTGCGGGAGTAAACAGCGCCAATGTGCAGTGGTGGTATGGACATAACGCAGTGGGTTTTGTTTTTACGACACCGATACTGGCCATGTTTTATTATTTCCTGCCAAAATCAACAGGACTGCCGATTTACAGCCACAGGCTGTCAATCGTCGCTTTCTGGTCCCTGGTATTTGCCTATCTCTGGACCGGAGCCCACCATCTTGTATATACGCCCCTCCCTGACTGGATACAGACCCTTGCAATAGTATTTACGATATTTCTCATCGCTCCTTCCTGGGGCTCGGTCATCAATGGATTTTATACCGTCGCACCTGAATGGGAACAGATGAGAACGAATTATCTTACTAAATTTTTCATTCTTGGAATTACGTTTTACGGCCTGCAGACTGTACAGGGTCCCACACAGGGTTTGAGGGTGGTGAGTCAGCTGATTCATTATACTGACTGGGTGCCGGGACACGTGCACATGGGAACCTTGGGCTGGGTGACCATGACAGTCACCGCATCAATGTATTACATCATACCCAAAATTTATGATACTGAAATTTACAGTGTCAAGGTTGCCAATACCCACTTTTATCTCGTGCTTGTGGGACAGCTCATATTTTCGATTACCATGTGGATTACCGGTATACAGCAGGGAGCCCTGTGGAAAGCGGTCAATCCTGACGGGACCTTGCAATACAGCTTTATGGAGGGGCTTATAAAAAACTACCCATTCTGGCAGATGAGAACGGCAGGGGGGGTAATCTTTACCATAGGCATGCTGTATTTCATCTATAACATATTTATGACAATCCGCAAGGGCAGCGCCCTTGAGGCATCTACGGCAAAGGGGGTGTGAAATATGGCTGGAGAAATTTATAAGAAACCGGTTATGTTTGCGATAATATCAGCTGCCGTTATTCTTATCGGCACAATAGTTACCATGTTTGCCCCAATGATGATGTCACATATGCACCCCAAACTTGAAAACCTTCAACCCTTTACCGCCCTGCAGCTTGCAGGGAGGGACATTTACCAGAGGGAGGGGTGCAATAACTGCCATACACAGACAGTGCGCCCCCTCAGGACAGAGGTGATGAGATACGGCGAATATTCCAAGGCCGGTGAGTATGCATATGACTTCCCTTTCTTATGGGGATCAAAAAGGACCGGTCCTGACCTTGCCAGGATTGGAGGCAAGTATCCCGATGCATGGCATTACAGGCATTTTGAGGACCCCAGGGGATTTTATCCCAAATCAAATATGCCCTCATACGAATGGTTGAAGGACAGAATGCTTGATGCCGAGGATATTCAGCGTCATATGGACGCCCTTAATTTTCCGTACACCAGTGAAAACCTGGCTGAACTTTCTGAAAAAACCGAAATGGATGCAATCGTGGCATATATGCAGGTGATTGGTACGTCCATTTCATCTAAAGCAGATAAGCAGAAAAAACGGGTTGACATGGAAGAAATGACAAATCCGCTTGCAAAAGATCCAGAGGCGATAGCTCTTGGCAAAGAACTGTTTGAGGAAAACTGCTCAATGTGTCATGGAGACAATGGTGAGGGCGATATCGGTCCGAGTCTGATTGATGATATGTTCCTCTATGCAAAGGGAGATCTGGCTGATAAACATTATTTCAATATTATTTATAACGGTGCGGATGAAGGAACGGTTATGGAAGGACGTGCCGCAAAGGGCGGAATGCCTCCATATGGCGAAGAACTGCAGAAAGATGAGATCTGGTCAATCGTGTCTTTTATCAGATCCCTGCAGGGCAAATAAAAGGATGTTATTCGTTTAAGTGTTAATTGTTAAATACAAAAAAACATCTTATGTCGAATAGCCAATACCGATTGAAACACAAAACTAATATCCTATGTTATCTGTTACCTTGTCATTCCGGTGTTCCTTTGAGCCGGAATCCAGGACTCCTCAGGCATGGATTCCCGATTAACTGACCTCGGGAATGACGAACTGGAGAGGACATTATTTATGCGTGATTCAATAATAACGATTTTGGGAGGATATTATGGCTGATGAACTGGACAACATTGAAGAGTTTGAAGCAAAGGATACATCAAACAAACTCCCCGTTGGCTGGCTGATTCTCTTCTGGGGATTGATAGCGTGGGGCATTATTTATTTTGCCGCTTATACCCCGGCTATTAGCGGATGGAGCCAGGCCAAGGCTTTTGAGGAGTCAACAGAAAAACAAACCAGATAAGGAGGTCCTCATTGGATATATCAGTAATCGCAACCATCGGTTTTACTGTGATCGCAGTTGCAGGCATACTCTTTGTTCTTTTTGCATCCTGCAGCTGCAAAAAGAACAAAGAGTAATATGAGCATATGACCCCGCAAGGAATGGCATATTTTTTATTCGGCCTCACACTGGTCATTATACTGATAGTCGTAGTCATTTATTATTTTTCCAAAAAGCGACATACCAGTGTAGAAGCCCCAAAATACAAAATGCTTGATGACGACTGACAGATATCAGCGATGGCGGCGGATAGTCAGAATCATAGAAGCAGTTTTAATCCTCGGAATCCCTTTTCTGCGAATAAAAGGAGAAAGCGCACTAAGATTTGACATCCCTTCTTTAAAGCTCCATTTCTTTGGTTTCAGCCTGTGGATGGATGAGTTCTTTGTGGTCCTTGCAGGCACCATGTTTCTCGTGTTTCTATTTATTCTGATCACACTGCTCTTTGGCAGGATATGGTGCGGCTGGGTATGTCCTCAAACCGTGCTTAATGAGATGACCTCTTTTATTGATAAGAAAAAAAAAGGTCCTGCCAATACCTTCCTGTCCATGTTACTGGTCCTTATATTGAGCGTTCTGGTAGCAGCCAACCTCATCTGGTATTTTGTTTCACCCTGTGCCTTTTTACAGGACCTGTTTCTATGGGAGCTCGGCACGATAACATGGGGTTTCTGGATAAGTCTGACAGCAATCATGTTTCTGAATTTTTCTTTTATCAGATATGCGTTCTGCGCTACGGTCTGCCCTTATGCAAAATTACAGGGAGCGTTCTATGACAACAAAACGCTTACCATCGCCATGGACCCCATAAGAAAAAATGAGTGCATTGAATGTCTTGCCTGCGTCAAGTCCTGCCCTGTCAATATTGATATCAGGGACGGGTCAAACAGTGCATGTATAAACTGCGCAAAATGTGTTGGTGCATGTACGGAGATAATGAGCAACCGAAACAAGACATCATTAATTGATTACTTTTTCGGCCTCTCTGGCGGTGATATGAAGATATTTCGTGTGAATGCTGTGTTAATCGGCATGGCCACATTGGCATTTCTGGTTTTTACCCTCTTTCAGTTTTATCATCGCGCCAGTATAGATATGACCGTCCTTCCCAATAATGCATATCATCCCCGTGTTAACGAAAGAGGAGACATCGTGAACTCGTTTATTCTATCTGTAAAAAACAGGGGGAAAGATGATCATGATATAATTATCAGAACAGATCATGATGATAAAGACATTCGGGTCGTGCCGGACACGGTTATTAGCATTAAAGCAGGAGAAGCGCAAAAGCTGCCCGTCTATGTAACTGTTAAACCGGAAATCCATGCTCAGGGGAAAAAGGGCCTGAGCATATTGGTAATAAACAGATATACTGGTAAAATACTTATTAAGAAAACAGCAACCATTTTGGATCCAGAGGGATAAATGAAAGCAATAATTGTTTTTTCAGTCCTTGCGGCCCTGACAGCTGTTGCAGCTACCATCGTCGTGGGTCTAAACACATTCGATGGAACGGTTACTGACCAACCTTATGAAAAAGGCCTTGAATGGGACAGGCTGGCAAAAAGAAAAGCTGACCTCGGCTGGTTATGTAACATACGGAACAGCACGATAAAAACCGGAACCAATGATCTGATATTAGACTTAAGTGATAAAGATGGGCTTCCTCTTGATGCTTCAGATGTGTCAGTACGAATAAGCAGGTCTTCAACTGATAGATACGACAGGACATACGATACAGATAAGGTCCGCAATGGGACATTTAAGGTAAAGGCAGACTTTCCATTATTCGGATACTGGGAGTTGATTATTGTGGTATCAAAAAATTCAGAATTCCTGGAAATAGAAAAAAATATTTATGTTGAAAAGGAGGATGTATGAAGAAAATCAAGTTGTTACGATCATTGATTCTTGTACCTGTACTGTTGCTTATTGCTGTTTCATGTACTGAGGAGAAAACCGGAACTTCTGCCGGACAGACTGACATCTTAAAAGATGTTTCAACCGGGGCTTCAATTTATGAGGATAAATGTCTGAAGTGCCATGGTGCAAACGGCCAGGGCGGCATATGTCCAAACCTTGTTGATGGCGAGTGGAAATACGGCGGTACCGATGAAGACATTTATAAATCAATAGCTGAGGGAAGACCGGGTGGAATGCCGAACTGGGACAAAGAACTTGGTAAAGACAAGATAAACAGTTTAGTGGCATATATCAGAAGTCTGGGTACCAGTTAAGCTCCAATGTCAAAGCTTCAATATCAAATAAATGCTTAAAATGACTTGAAATTAAATTTAAGAAATGAGACATGGTTTTTTTATTTTGTCATTTGAACCTCATTTGATATTTGTTTTTTCGCATTTGACATTACTCTGAATATGTATACATGTGATCACTGTCTATTAGAGTTTCCTGAAAAAGCAGCTGTACGTGATGAGATAGCCGGCAGGGAAAAGGTCTTTTGCTGCCACGGGTGTCTGGGGATATACAGGTTTATTCATAACGAAGGCCTGAATGTCTTTTACCGCAATAGGGACCATACCTGGGTGCCGGGCCCCCCGGATGAGCAGTCATATGAGGTTGCGGCTTTTACCGGCAACATATATGTGAACGGTGATGTCATGGAGACAGACATTATTCTGGACGGTGTCAGGTGCGCATCATGTGTATGGTTGTTAGAAAAGGTGTTACAGAAGACTGATGGGGTCATATTTACAAAAGTCAATTATGCAACGCACAGGGCCAGGATAAGATGGACTTCCACAAAAACAGAAATTGGATTCATTCTCGACAGGATCAGGTCCGTCGGATACATCCCCAAACCGTTCAGCACATGCATACTGGATGAACATCTTAAGGCGCAGAAACAGGACCTGCTCATACGATTCGGCACAGCATCATTTTTTACCATGCAGCTCATGCTGTTCTCGGTGGCCCTGTATGCAGGTTATTTCCAGGGTATGGGAAACGCGACAAAAAAAGCCTTCCAGGTGATCTCGATGCTGCTCACAATTCCTGTTGTATTCTATGCCGGATTACCATTTATTAAAGGCGGCCTGAAGAGTTTCAGGACAGGAAGCTTTAATATGGATGTGCTGATAGCCACAGGCGCCTTATCCGCTTTTGTCTACAGTGTATTTCAGATGCTCAAAGGCGGCGAAGTGTACTTCGATACAACAGCTATGATAATAACGTTCATTCTGCTTGGACGATATCTGGAAACAAATGCCAAAGGCCGGGCGACAGAGGTTATAGCAAAACTTCTTTCCCTGGCCCCGAAGGAAGCCACACTGGTCACTACAGATGAGTCGGGCTATAAGAGTATTGACCGGGTCGGCATCTCAACGATTAAAGTTCATGATGCTGTCCAGGTTGCACCCGGAGAAACTGTACCGTTTGACGGCACAGTAATAGATGGTTCAACCGAGGTTGATGAGTCCATGCTGACCGGTGAAGCCAGACCTGTGACTAAAGAGACCGGGAGTGAGGTATTCTGCGGGACAAGGAACCTTTACGGGAGTATTGTTTTCACCGTAACCGGGACAGGACCGGAAACAATCCTTTCCCACATTATCAAAACCGTTGAGGAAGCCCAGGCCGGACAGGCCCCGGTGCAGAAAACAGCAGATAGAATAGTCGGCATATTTGTCCCCTCTGTTCTTGCTCTCAGTTTATTAACCGGTATCGGATGGACCCTTTTCGGCATCAATGTCTCTCATGCAGTAATGAATTCTGTAGCTGTGCTGGTAATTGCCTGTCCCTGCGCACTTGGACTGGCCACACCGCTTGCTATGTTAGTGGGAACAACGAGGGCTGCATCACAGGGGATCCTGATTAAACGCGGCGAAGTAATAGAACAGATAAGAAAAGTGGACACTGTCATGTTCGACAAAACCGGCACCATAACAGAGGGGAAACCATTTCTGATATCTCACAGGGGAATAGGTATGGATGATGATGAGGTCCTGAATATCGCGGCATCAATGGAGAAGCTGTCAGAGCATTCACTTGCAAAGGCCATCGTTGGAGAAAATAACAGGGGAAGATATAACGTATCCGGTTTTACCGCTTATCCAGGAAAGGGTGTCAAAGGAATAATTAACGGCAGGCAGGTCTTTATCGGTAATAAAAGCTTTGCGGAGTCCTCAT
>CP070632.1:2545876-2568179 GCA_020356065.1 Nitrospiraceae bacterium | reverse complement strand
TGCCTGATTCAACCTTTCTACCTGTAATCATCAAATTTAAAACTTTCACATTTATTGACAACAGATATGAGTCCTCAAATCCACTCATCATGATTCATTGATAATATGTAGAAGTCAGTGACCGAACAGCTGCATCAATTTTGAATAGTGTCCATTATATTGGTGTAGGTATTGTGAACGCTTAGATTTGACTCGTCAATTAATGAATTGCCTTTTGAGTCAATCATCTCATGTGACGAACACGTCTGTGAGTAAGACTTAAATTTAGGCTTTTTAAAAATTAAAATCTAACGTATGGAACATCGTATGACGATTTTTGTGTTATTTCACTGGAAGTGAAGGATGACAGATCGCATGTTGAAATAACCGTAATCCGTGTTCCCTTTTGATCAACGGGTCACGGACAACGGATTCCTGTTACATAACTTTATTTGCCCTGTCTGCTCCTGTAATCCTCTATGGCCTTATGAAGCGCGTCAGCTCCGAGGTTTGAGCAATGCATTTTCTGCGGGGGAAGACCATCAAGCGCCTCAGCGAGCGACTCCCTCGTTATTTTTGATGCTTCCTCAATGGTCATTCCCATAGCCATTTCAGTAACCATGCTGGATACCGCGATGGCAGAGGCGCAGCCGAATGTCTTGAATTTTACGTCCGTGATGACATCATCTTTAACCTTGATGAATATTTTCATTGCGTCACCGCAAACTGGATTTCCTTCTTCTCCTATACCGTCTGCGTCATCTATTTCTCCAACATTTCTCGGGTTTGTGAAATGGTCCATTACTTTTTCGCTGTACATGTCGAGTCCTCCGTTCCTTCCCATCCTTGCGCATAAGGAGAGATTTCTCTTAATCGAGATATAATCTGCGGGAATGTTTCATTAAAATATTTTATTTCTTCAGTTGTCGTACTTTCACCAAGGGTAAATACAACAGAACCCTGGGCAAGATGAACCGGTATGCCTATGGAAATAAGGACCGGTGATGATTTTAAAGCCTTGGAGCTGCAGGCAGACCCGCTTGCCGAATAAATACCCTTGACAGCAAGCATCATGAGCATTGCTTCCCCCTCGATATATTCAACCACAAAACTTGCATGCCCGGGCAGCCTCTGTTCCGGATGGCCTGTCAGGATAACCTTGTCAATCTTCAGAGCATTGCTTATGATGCTGTCTCTCAACGGGATAACATGGGCAATACGTTTGTCGAGGTCTCTTTTTGTAATCTCTGCAGCCTTGCCCATACCTACAATTGCAGGGACATTTTCAGTGCCTGCCCTGCGGCCCCCTTCCTGTATGCCACCGTATATGAGAGGTACAATTCGTGTCCCGCTCCTGACATACAGCGCTGCTGCTCCTTTAGGTCCGTAAAACTGGTGAGCCGCAAAAGTCATAAGATCAATACCTAATGATTCTGTATCGACCGGTATGTTTCCTACCGATGACGTACTGTCTGTATGAAAAACCACGCCTTTTTCTTTTACAATTTTGGATATTTCCGCTATCGGCTGTATGGTTCCGATTTCAGGACTGGCGTGAATAATCGATACAAGGATGGTTTCATCAATAATGGCTTTTTTGACATCAGCAGGGTTGACCATACCGTATTTATCAACGGGAAGGTACGTAACAGCAAAGCCCTGCTTTTCAAGAAAACGGGCAGAGTTGAGAACAGAATGATGCTCAACTTTTGAAACAATTATATGTTTACCCTTATTCTGATGGGCAAAGGCGATACCTTTTAATGCAAAGTTGTTTGCTTCAGCCCCGCTGGCCGTAAAAATGATTTCTTTTGCTTTGGCATTTATAAGTTCTGCCGTAGCTGCCCTGGCTGCTTCAATTGCTTCCCTGGCGATAACCCCGGGTTCATAGAGGCTCAAAGGATTGCCGAAATGTTCTTTGAAATATGGCATCATGGCATCCAGTACTTCCGGATGAAGCGGATTAGTTGCTACATGGTCCATATATATTTTGTTCATTATGACTCCTTTAATTTTCTTATGAAAAATTTATAATGGTCGTCGTCTTCATAAATACCCAGAAATTCATTGCCGGTTTTTTCACACCACTCAGGGATGTCTTCAAGGGCACCGTCATAGTCTGTAAGAATGGAAAGGACCTGTCCCTTCTCAATCTCCTTGACCTGGTCTTCTATGGTCAGTAAATGCATGGGGCACATCATGTAAATGATATCAGTAGTCGCATCAGCTTCCAACGGTTTATCCAGAAAATTAAGTTCGCCGTTTTGCACTGTATGAGCCTCTATTGTTCTCATGAGATTTACCCATTCATTTTTGATTCTTCTTTGACTAGGTCATTAAGGTTAATAGTGTCAAGGAAGTCCTCTATCTTTTCACCTAAAGACTTCCACAGCATTCTTGCAACGCATCCGTCTATCCTTTTGCACCCTTTTGCAGAAGGATCCAGACATTGAGTGATTGCCACAGGACCTTCCAGAGAATGCAGGATCATACCGACGCTTATCTCATCAGGTTTTTTATTTATGAGATATCCCCCTCCGGGTCCTTTCCGGCTCTTGATGAGTTTTGATTTGCGAAGTCTGTTAAGCAGCTGTTCAAGATATGAAACAGATACGCCCTGGCGAGCTGCGATTTCCTTTATGGTAAGGGGACCCTGATCGTAATGCTTTGCCAGTTCAAACATTGCCCTCACTCCATACTGACCTTTTGTGGATAATTTAAGCATAATATAACTTAGAATAGTCTACTAAATTTGTCAAGTATTATTCCGGAATATTTTATCCTTTGAATGTTTGTATCTTGCTTCTTTCTGACATCATACCAGCTTCCTCTGTCACCGATTCAGGACAAGACGGAATGACTGAAAAAAAACTTGCTGAGGGCATATTTAATCAATGGTTATAAATAATTTACAGGAACATATAAATCCATCTGATCGCAGGCGTTTTGACTGACCGTTGAGGGCTGGTCTATAATATGTCCGGCATAAGACATGAAACTTCTATTAATTTCCTTACAGTCCAATGCATCACTCGTGGGTATAAAATATATCGCCGGCAATGCGCGGGCTAAAGGTATTGATTCTAAAATACTATTAATACCAGGATACTTAGATAGTAAACTTCATCCAGTACTTGAAGGGTTTATCAGGGATTATAATCCTGATCTGATAGGCATCAGTCTGATGTCCATAGAATTTTATCCCGCAAAAAACATAACGCGTCTTATAAAGAAGAAATTTAATGTACCCGTCATATGGGGAGGACTTCATGCAATTCTCAAACCTGATGAGTGCATACGATACGCTGATTTCGTATGCAATGGAGAAGGTGAAAATGCTGTGGTTAATCTGATGAACCACCTGAAGGAAAAGGGCAGGGAGGTGATCCCTGATATCCCGAACATATGGGTAAATACTAATGGCCGTATCATCAAAAAAGATGCCCTGCCGGAGACTGATCTGGACAGCCTGCCTGAGATAGAATACATACCTGATTATTTTTATGGATATCACAAAGGGAACATATACAATTTTTCCCAGAACCATAAACTGTTCAGGTCATATGCCCTGTATGGTGGCACTTGCCACATGATGATTACCACACGGGGCTGTCCATTTTACTGTGGATATTGCGCAAACGCCTATACAATGAAAGTGTTTGGCAAAAAAATACGAAAGCGGTCTGTTGAGAGCTGCATTGCTGAGCTGAAGCTTGTGAAGAAAGATCCGTATGTGCTTTACATTAACTTTGAAGATGACTGGTTTTTCTCTCATGACATGGAATGGATGAAACAGTTCAGTGAAGAATACCGGAAGCATATTAACCTTCCCTTTATGGTGCGTGTCTTTCCGGGTGTACTGGACAGGGAAAAGCTCTATATGATGAGAGAGGCAGGAATGAGTCTGGTTATTATGGGAGTTCAGAGCGGTAGTGATCGCGTGAATTTCGAAATCTATAACAGGAAGGTAAAGTTTGATTCCGTTATTAAGGCCGCAGAAGTTTTATCAGAGTGTAAGGCGGCACCATACTATGAAATGATAGTTGATAATCCCTATGAAACCGAGCAGGACCGGATGGATTGTATCAATGCCATGTCACGATTGAAACGTCCTTATATCATTTCACTTGCCCATCTCACCTTTTATCCCGGAACTTTATTGACGCAAAGGGCACTTGAAGAGAAGATTATTGACCCCGAAGCTTATCTGACGAGATACATGGTCAAGATAGACAGGACATATTTTAACAGGCTCCTTTACCTGACGCCCTACCTTCCTCGTACCCTGATTGCATACCTGAACAGACCTGAATCGGATCGTTCCCGGTTCCATATATTGCTGACGAATGTTCTTTCCTTTACTGTCAAACGAACAATCGAACCTGCTGTTTTTTTCTATGTTCTTGCCCGGGGACTGAAGTTCAATATCAGCTGGACAGTGCGAACTCTGACCGGCAACTGGAAGTCAGCCCTTGTTAAGGTGCTTTTTAATTTTCTTGGTAAAAGGGACATGGAGTTTGACCAGAAGCTGGAGCTTGCCCGCAGGCAGATGCCGGAGCTCTTTCAGAAATGAGGGAAGAGTGAAACTGCTTCTTGTTTCCCTTCAGTCAAATGCATATGTTACCGGGCTAAAATACGTCGCTGCCAATGCACGCGCGCATGGTCATGATGTGAAAATCCTGTATCTTCCAGGGTATCTCGATGCATATCTTCATCCTGAAATAGAGAAGTTTATACATGAATTTAATCCGGACCTTATCGGCATAAGCCTGATGTCAATTGAATATTTTCCTGCCAAAAACCTCACAAGGCTTTTAAAAAACACGTTCGATATCCCGGTAATATGGGGCGGTGTCCATGTCCTCATAAAACCTGAAGAATGCATAGAGCACGCCGACTATATTTGTACTGGTGAAGGAGAACATGTAACTGTATTACTCCTTAATCACCTTGAAGCTGAACACGGCATACCTCCTGTGATCCCCGGAGTGTGGTTCAATAATAACGGAGATATTATAAAGCAGCCGGACGCTCAGCCAGAAATGGAACTTGATAGACTCCCGATGCAGGAATACCTTCCTGAGTACTTTTTTGGATTTCATAACAACCGAATCTATAACTTTGCCCGAAATGAAGACATATTCCGCAGATATGCGCTGTACGGGGGGACATGTCATATGCTGATATCCACAAGAGGATGCCCGTTTACATGTTCCTACTGCGGCAATGCGGCCTTTACGAAAATATATGGAAGAAAAGTCAGGGAGCGTTCAGTGCCGGATGTAATATGTGAAATGAAAGAGGTAAAAAAGAATTCCTATGTTCTATATATGAACTTTCAGGACGACTGCTTTTTTACCCATAGCAGGGAATGGATTGCAGAGTTCTGCAGGGAGTATAAGAAACATATCAGGCTCCCCTTTATTGTACGCGTCATTCCCTCCATGATGGACCGTGATAAAATGCTCATGCTGAAAAATGCCGGACTTTGCTGGGTTGTCATGGGGATACAGAGCGGGAGTGACAGGGTGAACTATGAGGTGTATGACAGAAGGGTAATGTTTGATACTGTTAAAGCAGCAGCAGAGATCATATCAGAGTCACATGCTGCTCCTTTTTATGAAATGATTGTGGATAATCCTTATGAGACCGAGGATGACATGATTACCACCATACGTGCAATGGCAACACTGAAAAAACCTTACATCTGTTCTCTGGCCCATCTGACGTTCTTTCCCGGAACCCCGCTTGCTGAAAGGGCTGCCAAAGACGGTATTGTTAAACCTGATGCCTACCTTTACCGGTATCTGCTGCAGATTGATGGAACCTATGTAAACAAATTGCTGAGCATAACTCCCCATATACCCGGTGCCGTAGTACGATGGCTTAATCTTCCGGAGAGCCTGAGAAAGTCGTATCATACTGCGGTGTTACATCTGCTGTATGTTATGACAAAAAGGGCGGTTGAGCCGGCTGTGTTTCTCTTCATTACAATGAGATCACTGAACTACCGGCTTGACTGGATATTCAGAACGGTTCTTGGGAACTGGAAGCCCACGCTTTCGAGATTGGTTTCAAAGTACCTTGGAAAATCTGACCTTGAATTTGATCAGAAACTCAAGCTGGCAAAAGAGAGAATGCCGGAACTGTTTGAACGTTGAATCAGTCCTTGTCCTGATAGAGGTTCAGTAGCCTGGGGTATGAATGTCTGTCTTTTATCTCAGGGAGCTGTCCTGAATCTACACACAGCAGGGTATTAATAATGCATGCGCACATCTCTGAAGTGTCACCCTCTTTTATAAACAGAAGTCCACTGGGAAAATACATATAACTGTCTGAACGAAGAGTCTTTTTAACAGAAACAGCAAAGGGTTCAAAATATGTTGATCCTTCACAGCTCAGGGGACGAAGAATGATGTCTGCCCTGGAATGTGCTGCCATCACAGAGTTGAAATTGTCAGCATCGATTAAAATAAGGTTAGCCCCGACCGTATTTCCTTCCTCTTCAAGAAGTTTGCTTATTTTTGAGGTTGATTTCTCAGTTACCGCAACAACAATAGCAGTATCAGAGGGAATAGGATAATCAGTAAGAAACTTATTAAGGATATCAAATGTAAATGACGGAAATAATACATTGGAAAAGACTATGACTTTTTCCATAGGTTTCAGTTTTTCCAGCATAATTTCCCCATCCTTTGTTGTCTCTTCAGGGAAATGAATAAAAGAATGGATCAATTCAAAGTTGGACTTTCGCATATACGTAGTTGCTACATCATATGTGTCCCTGTCAGCGCATATGATTTTATCTGCCATTTTAAAGGATGCAAACAGGGTTTGTCTTCCTCCAAGCGAACTTCTTAATTGTGCCTGAATGGAAAAAAGTTCTGAATGGATAGTGATGAACGTTTTTGCTCTGAATAGAGTTCCTACAAAAATGGAAATCATCAGTTTTAAGAGGCCCATTCTTAGATACCCTTTAGTAGAGAAATGGACAACATCCTGATTCCGGCATGCTTTTATCAATGTCGTTAAGAAATTAAAAAAACTCCTGGTCTCAATAAACTTATTTTCAGTGGCAGGGATTTCAGAAGTATTAATAACAGTACAGTTATGACCATCACTTTCCAGTTTTTTCATGAAAGAAATATTATGAAGACTTTCTTCTTCGTAGCCGGGGCCAAAATTTCCTATCAATAATATGCGCATTCCGATCAGGCCAGCTGAACACTGACTTTGTCTCCTAATTTAATGCCCAGTTTACTCGAAGCATTATCCTTGTACAGGAACAGCTCGAGATGACCGAAACTGTTAATTATTGCGTGTGTACCCGATGAATCATGTTCAGAATAAAAATTTACGAGAGGTATCTGATTATCATTGAAATAAATTTTGCATCCGTCCCATGAGTCAGGGGATGTTAAAGCTGATAGATGTTCTCGGGTGATATTGGTTATGACATTACCAAAACTGTCCGTGGAAACTACTTCACCAGAGATATTCCCTTCGGAAATAACAGGCACAGGAAACGGGATGGTTATATAATCATCAATTTCATCACCGAATTTTCCGGATTCAACACCTTTTGAAAGCCATGCCGCAATCGGTGCGAAAATATCCCGTCCGTGAAAAGTTGAACCGCTCATCGGCTGAAAATAATGTGATGCTGTTATATGAATTACCTTTAAATACCGGTTTTTTGTATTTTTAATCACCGGAGTAAATATGCCATTGTCAGGACCGATAAAGTAATGATCATCCGTTATGACAAGGATGGGTCTTCTCTTTCCCCCCACGCCGGGATCGACAACCGCGACATGAATCGATGTCTGGGGAAAGTAGGGGTAACTCATCGATAACGTCTGTGCGGCCTCAAAAATATTATGACGCTCAATATTATGTGAAATGTCTGTTATCATGGCGTTGGGATTGATACTGAGAATTACTCCTTTCATCAGACCGGCAAAGGGATCCTTTAATCCAAAATCTGTTGTTAAGGTTATAAACGGTTTGTCCGGCATTTTATGGCTCCTGTTAAATCTGTAATGGATGTTATACCTTCTGAAGACATGTATGTTCTGATCCCCCTGACGATATCTGACGTGACGCCCGGATAAATAAAATTTGCAGTACCAACAGCAACGGCACTCGCTCCTGCGAGAATAAATTCTATGGCATCATCGGAGGTTATTATACCACCCATACCGATAATTGGTATATGTACTTTTCTGAAACACTCCCATACCATTCGTAATGCAACGGGTTTTATAGCAGGTCCGGAGAGACCGCCGGTGATATTTGCAAGTTTTGGTTTTCTTGACTGTACATCAATTGCCATTCCGGTCAGCGTATTTATGAGAGACAGGGCATCAGCGCCTGCATCTTCAGCGACCTGCGCCATGTAAGATATATCTGTTACATTCGGTGAGAGTTTCACTATTAAGGGAAGTTTTGCGGCTGAACGAACAGCACTGACAACTTTGTGTGTGACTTTTGGATCAGTGCCAAAAACGATCCACCCTTCCTGTTTGTTGGGGCAGGAGATATTCATCTCAAGAGCGTCAATACCATCGACCGAACTTAATTTTTCAGCAGCTTTTACATATTCATCAATGGAATCACCAAAGAAGTTTACAATTACTTTTGTTTTACATGTTCTGAGGAAAGGCATTTTCTTCTTTATAAAATTGTCGATGCCTATATTCTGAAGTCCTATCGCATTGAGCATTCCTGATGGGGTCTCTGCAATTCTCGGAGGGGGATTACCCTGTTTTGGTTTAAGAGAAAGACCTTTTACAACAATAGCGCCCAATGTGCTCAGGTCGACAAACTCTGCATACTCATCACCATATCCGAATGTACCAGAGGCAGACATGACAGGATTCTTCAGTGTTAATTTGCCTATATTAACTTTGAGATTAGGTTTATTCGCCATAATTCATAACTTAATGTCAAATGATAAAATCAAAATATCAATTGAATGCCACATAAATACATATCAAATACAAAGAGGCAAGGTTGGTATTTCTAATGTTATTTGTCATTAAAAGTGATTTGACATTGGGATTTAAACATTTAACATTATTTACCATATTATCTCCTCTATCGGAAATACAGGTCCTTCCTTGCAGACACGTTTGTGTCCCTTTCTTGTTTTCACAACACAGCCAAGACATGTACCGATTCCGCATGCCATGTTTTGCTCCATTGCGATATAACCTTTCATCTTATATTCCGATGCCAAGCCGGATAGCTTCATCAGCATTATTGCCGGACCACAGGCATACATTACGTAAGGAGCTTTTAAAGAGTCACGAGCTATATATTTCTTTAAAACGTTAACGATATTTCCCTTAACTCCATACGATCCGTCATCGGTAGAGATTCTTAGATCAACTCCCATAGACCTGAAGTCGTCAACGAGCAAAACGTCCTTTTTAGTTTTTGTGCCGTAAAAGAGGAGGGGGTTCTTATCTTTTATACTCTCAGCCATGGCATACATGGGCGCTATGCCGATTCCTCCTGCGACAAGTATGACCTGCCTGTCCTTTCCGGGGAAGGGGAATCCCTTTCCAAGAGGTCCTAATATGTCCAGAATATTACCCGGTTTTTTTTCGCTTAGAATTTTTGTGCCCTTTCCCGTGACTCGATACAATAATTGAAAGTTACCGTCAATCCATCGGTGGATACTGAAAGGCCTTTTAAGCAGAGGATCAAGCCCGGTTTCCACAGCGACCATAAAAAAATTACCCGGTCTTGGTTTCTTTATTTTTACTGCAGGATGGAGAGTAAGAAGATAATGGTTGTTGATTAGTTTTTTATTCTCGACAACCGTTGCCTTGAATACTCTATTCAAAGTTTATCTCTATTACCTCATATTCGATTGTTCGTGCAGGAGCTTTAACCGTAGCGATATCGCCTTCTTCTTTACCTATCAGTGCCCTGGCCATGGGAGAGTGAATTGACAGTTTGCCTGCCTTTATATCAGCCTCATCAGGTCCCACGATTTTATATGTCTTTTCCTCATCAGTGTCCACATCCACTACTTTAACCGTAGCGCCGAAAGCCACCTTATCGTGATTGATAGTAGATGGATCTATTACCTGTGCTCGTGCTATTTTACTCTGCAGGTCCTGGATGCGTCCTTCAATAAATGACTGTCTTTCCTTGGCAGCATGATATTCCGCATTTTCAGAAAGGTCTCCGTGAGCACGAGCCTCTGCAATTGCTTTTACGTTTTCAGGTCGCTGGACTTTTAAAAGGTTGTCGAGTTCTTCTTTAATTTTCCGGTGCCCCTCAGGGGTCATGGGTTCTTTCTTCATTGAAATTTCTCCAGCAAAAAATTGTAACAGGCTGTGCAGATGAAAGTAAAGTTAAGAGATAATTATTTACGTCTTATGATAATCCTGAATTGATCGTACGTTTATCTGTTTTTTCAGCATTATTTCTATAGCATTAACAGTTGCCCGGGCACCGGCAACTGTTGTTGTATATGGTATTTCGTGCTGTAATGCTGTTTCCCGTATCGAAAAGGAATCTTTCTGCGCCCTGGCTCCGGTTACGGTATTTATTATAAAATCAATTTCATTATTCTTAATAAGGTCTACACAGTGAGGGCTCCCTTCCATTACTTTATTAATTGTATTCACTTTAATGCCCTGCTGCTTCAGGTAAAAGGCGGTGCCCTTTGTCGCAACAATGGTAAAACCAAGGCTCTCCAGTGTACCTGCCAGAGGCAGTATGGCAGGTTTGTCCTTGTCCTTTACACTGATAAATATATTTCCGCTAAGTGGCATCATGTTCTTTGCCGACGTCTGTGCCTTGGCATATGCCCGGCCAAAATCCTTATCAATACCCATTACCTCACCGGTAGATTTCATTTCTGGTCCCAGAAGCGTATCTACACCGGCAAAGCGGTCAAAGGGAAATACAGCCTCTTTCACGCTGAAATGTGTAATTTCCCGCTCTGAAGTAAGACCCAGTTCATCCAGGCTTTTTCCTACCATGGTCTTGGCCGCTATTTTAGCCAGGGGGACTCCTATGGATTTGCTGACATATGGTATTGTCCGTGACGCCCGTGGATTGACTTCAAGTATATAAATTTTATTATCTTTAACAGCAAACTGGATATTCATGAGTCCTATCACATTCAATTCTTCTGCAAGCGCTTTCGAATGAGACTTGATTTTGTCCAGTATGTCCGATGAAAGAGAATAGGGAGGGAGCGAACATGCTGAGTCACCGGAATGAATACCAGCTTCTTCAATATGTTCCATAATACCTCCTATGACAACCTTATTGCCGTCAGATATGGCATCGACATCAATTTCAATAGCATCCTCAAGGTATTTGTCAACAAGAATCGGGTGTTCGGGAGATGCCTTCACCGCACGCTTCATATAATCATGAAGGCTGGCTTCATCATATACGATCTCCATTGCCCTTCCGCCAAGGACATACGAGGGCCTGACCATGACCGGATACCCGATAAGACCGGCAGCCTGCACCGCTTCTCCGACTGACAGGGCTGTTTCACTGTCAGGCTGTGAAAGGTCGAGTTTATGAAGGATTTCCTTAAACCTTTTTCGGTCTTCAGCACGGTCTATGGAGTCTGGCGATGTACCAAGGATTTTCACCCCTTCCTTTTCCAGCGGCACAGCCAGCTTCAGCGGAGTCTGTCCTCCAAACTGTACGATTACCCCTTCAGGCTTTTCTGTATCAATAATGTTTAACACGTCCTCTAACGTCAGTGGTTCAAAATAGAGCCTGTCCGCAGTGTCATAATCTGTGCTAACTGTTTCAGGGTTACAGTTGACCATAATGGTTTCATATCCAAGCTCCTGCAGTGCAAATACTGCATGAACACAGCAGTAATCAAACTCAATTCCCTGTCCTATTCTGTTCGGACCGCTGCCAAGGATAATGACCTTTTTCCTTTCAGTGGGGTTGGCTTCACATTGAACTTCAGAAACCAGATTACAGACATCAGAGCCCAGACCTGGATTAATATCGTGTTGTTCGATTTCCGCTGTAGTTGTCTGTGTTCTGTCTTCTGAGCTCTGTATTCTGAAAAAGGGTCTTTCATAGGTTGAATACAGGTAAGGAGTGAATGCCCTGAATTCAGCAGCACAGGTATCAACCATTTTATAAACGGCCCTGAGCCCCGTGCTTCTTCTCTGTTCTCTGATGTCCTTTTCATCAAGGCCAAAAATGTGTGCTATTCTCCGGTCTGAAAATCCGTATGACTTGGCTTCTTCAAGAAGATCATTTGAGATCCTGTTGCCGGTCTTTACGGCCGTATCATGCAGCATACTGTCAAAATCAATTATCTGTCTGATATTGTAGAGAAACCATGGATCAAACTTGGTCAGTTCATATATTTCTTCAGAACTCATGACTGATCTGATCGCCTGGCCAAGATACCACAGCCTGTCCCAGCACGGAACCCTTAATTTTTCCCTGATGGTATCAATGTCTGCTTCAACTCTCTCAAAGCCATAACTGTCGATCTCAAGACTCCTCATGGCTTTCTGTAAAGACTCTTTAAACGTCCTTCCTATTGACATGGCTTCCCCTACCGACTTCATCTGGGTCATGAGTGTTGCATCGGCATCAGGAAATTTTTCAAACGCAAATCTCGGAAACTTGGTTACAACATAATCTATGGTAGGTTCAAAAGAAGCAGGTGTTTCTCTTGTGATGTCATTCGGTATTTCATCAAGTGTCAGACCTACTGCAAGTTTTGCGGCTATCTTTGCTATGGGAAAACCCGTGGCCTTTGAGGCTAGGGCTGAACTTCTTGAAACCCGGGGATTCATTTCGATCACGATCATCCGGCCGTCATCGGGATTCACGGCAAACTGAACGTTTGAACCACCTGTATCAACTCCTATCTCCTGCATAATTGCGATAGATGCATCTCGCATGAGCTGATACTCCTTGTCAGTTAATGTCTGGGCAGGAGCAACCGTGATGGAGTCTCCGGTGTGAATTCCCATGGGATCAAAGTTTTCGATTGAACATATAATAACAACGTTGTCTTTATTGTCGCGCATGACTTCCAGTTCGTACTCTTTCCAACCAAGAGCTGATTCCTCGACAAGCACCTGAGTGACAGGACTGAGCTTCAACGCGGTCTTGAGCAGTTCATCGTAGTCCGACCTGTTATACGCAATACTTCCGCCAGTTCCACCAAGGGTAAAAGAAGGCCTTAGTATAAGTGGAAATTTTAGAAATTCAAGAGATGCAATGCCCTGGTCAAGAGTTGTTACAAACGCGCTTTTTGGTGTATGAAGACCTATTTTTGTCATTGCTTCCTTGAACAGCTCCCTGTCTTCAGCTTTTTTAATGGCAGGGAGTTTTGCTCCTATAAGCTCAACATTATATCTGTCGAGTACTCCATTTTCTGACAGTTCCACAGCAAGGTTGAGTGCTGTCTGCCCTCCCATGGTAGGCAGGATGGCCTCGGGGCGTTCCTTTTCAATTATCATTTCAAGGATGTCTGACGTCAGGGGTTCTATGTACGTAATGTCGGCGGTTTCAGGGTCAGTCATTATGGTAGCAGGGTTTGAGTTTACCAGAATTACTCTGTATCCTTCTTCCCTAAGCGCCTTGCATGCCTGAGTACCGGAGTAATCAAATTCACATGCCTGTCCGATAATTATCGGGCCTGAACCGATGAGCAGTATGGTCTTAATATCTGTTCTTTTAGGCATTCAATTTCCCTTCATACCCATATGGGCTCTTATCGTATTCAAGGGTATATCGGGTTCATCCTCTATATGCCCCGCATAGATAAGTCTCTCAGTGCCATCATGTAATATTAAAGATAATGTAACAAACTCTTCGGCCTCTCCCAGTCCGGGAATATAACTGCCGTGCTGAGCAGATATCTTCTCCACAAATGTAACACCATCCGGATTATCAGGGATGAATTTTCTGTTTCCGATTGCTACTGTGCTTATACTGCTGAAAGGGATTTCTTCTTTTTTGGTAAGAACAATACCGGGACGGGTGATGAAAACCGCTTTTACTTTATTGTCGAATATAACTTTTATTTTTTTATCATAAAAAATGTATTTCCTTGACCCATAAATAAGGATAATAAAAAATAATATACATAATGCTAAACGAAGTGTTGTACTGTTTATGGCGCCAGTAAACATATACATTATGACACACAGGGCAGATGCCAGCAGCATTGAGGAGAACTCCTTTGAATAAACTCCTGAATGGAGAACGCTGGTTTTTTCTGCCTTAAAAGAAGCTGTTGTAAATATAAGCATATTGTCCATGACGTTCAATTCATACCTGCTATGTTGATCACTGTTCTTCACAGATAAATGATCAAAGATGACGATTTAAGTGAGTATAAAGAAATATTCTTTACGAGGCCACTGGACCCCTCGGCCCCTTGAACCCTGATTTTTTTACTGTCTTTCAATCATTTCCCTGAAACGTTCAAATATGTAACCTGAATCATTGGGGCCCGGACCGGCTTCAGGGTGATACTGGAATGAGAGCAGCGGTATGTCTCTATGCCTTATTCCTTCTTCAGTACCGTCATATAAATTCTTGTGCGTCAGTTCCACCTCACCCTTAAGCATCTTCATATCAACACAGTAATTATGGTTCTGTGAAGTAATCTCAACTTTCCTGGTCAATAAATCCATAACCGGATGGTTACCTCCATGATGACCGAACTTCAGCTTATATGTTGTACCACCAAGGGCACGGCCCAGTATCTGATGACCGAGACATATGCCAAGTATCGGCTTCTTCCCGAGCAGTTGCTTTGCAATATCAACCGCATACGTCAATACTTCAGGGTCACCCGGGCCATTGCTGAGAACAATGCCATCTGCTCCCTCCATGATCTGCTCAGGAGGTGTCTTTGCCGGGACGACAGTTATATTAAAGCCTGTTTCGGCAAGGTGACGGAGAATATTTCTTTTTACTCCAAAATCGTACACAATAACGTTTAGTTTGTTATGAGATGTGTGACGATCATCTTTTTCCAGTTTCCAGAGTGACTCATTCCATTGATACTTTTCTTTTGTGGTGACATCGCTTACAAGATCAAAAGCAGATATTCCGGGATGGCTTCTCACCTTTTCAAGAAGACTGCCTGGATTCTTGTCTGAAGTTGAAATGATCCCCATCTGTACACCGTTATCACGAAGGTGAGCGGTGAGCGCCCTCGTATCGATACCACAGATTCCCACTTTATTATTACTGCTGAGATAGTGACCAAGGGATTCCCTTGATCTCCAGTTACTCGGATAGTCAAAAAACTCCTTTGCAATAAAACCTTCAAGTTGGGGAGAACGGGACTCTGTATCGTCAGGATTCGTACCATAATTACCGATCTGTGTATAAGTCATGGATACTATCTGGCCTTTATAAGAAGGATCTGTCAGAATTTCCTGGTATCCTGTCATAGACGTATTAAATACCACTTCCCCTATAGTTTCGCCTTCAGCTCCGAAATTATATCCTTCAAATAAAGTACCGTCAGCGAGTACGAGTAGTGCTTTAATTCTCCTGTTATCCATGCTGTAGTTTGATATATTTATTTGTTATTCGTTAATTGTTGCTGGTATTCAGGTGATAGGTTATGGGTCATAGGTAATAGATCATAAAGCGGAACACCTATAAGCCATGACCTATTATCTGTCCTTTTATCTCCAGTCATATACCTTACCCATTGCAATGGTTTTTTCTACTATCCCCTTAAGTTTCCATTTATGAAAAGGGGAGTTCTTTCCTTTCGATATAAAATTTAGTGAGTCAACGGTATATGTCGTTTCAGTATTAATGATTGCAACATCAGCATCAGCGCCGGCACTTAACGATCCTTTATCAATTCTTAATATGTGAGAAGGGGTTATCGTAAATTTTCTGATAAATTCTGTTAAATCAAGAATGCCCTGGTCCACAAGTCCCAGACCAAGGGCAAAGGCTGTTTCAAATCCAGAGATGCCAAAGGCCGCTGCGTCAAACTCTCTATCCTTATCATCAAAATGATGAGGTGCATGGTCAGTTGCGATTACATCAATTGTATTGTCCTTTAATCCCTGTTTAATGGCAGCAACATCCTGTTCCGTTCTGATAGGGGGATTGACTTTAAGGTTTGTATCATAACTGATAAGTGACTCATCAGTAAGTGTAAAATAATGAGGACAGGTCTCGGCTGTGACATTCACTCCACGCTTCTTGGCGTCTCTTATTAAATTTACCGAGCCTTTAGTTGATACATGTGCAATGTGCAGTCTGCCTTTTGTTAACTCACACAGGGATATGTCTCTGGCCACCATGACTTCTTCGGCAGACTTTGGAATTCCTTTCAATCCCAGAATGGTGGACACAAACCCTTCATTCATGACACCGCCTTTTGAAAGTTCCATATCTTCACAATGAGAAATAATGGGTACATTGAAAATTTTTGAATATTCTAGTGCGCGTCTCATGATCAGACTGTTTATGACAGGCATGCCATCATCAGAAAATGCTATACATCCTGCCTTTAAGAGCGCTTCCAGCTCTGTAAGTTCTTCACTCTTCTGTCCGGTGGTTATTGCTCCTATGGGATAAACCGTACAGGCCCCTTCTTTTGCGGCTTTATCGAGGATAAATTGTGTTATGGATACTGAGTCATTTATGGGGCTTGTGTTCGGCATGCAGCAGACAGTTGTTATGCCTCCCTTTACAGCAGACATTGTCCCGGTATAAATGGTTTCCTTGTATTCAAACCCCGGTTCTCTCAGATGGGTGTGCATATCAACAAGGCCGGGGATTACAATACAGCCGGATGCGTCAATAATCTTGTCGGTTTTAGGGGCTTTTCCAGCAGCATAGATGCCCTCAATTTTACGGCTCTTGATTAACAGGTCTTTCCGGCCGTCTATGCCTTGCGAAGGATCTATGATGCGGCCATTCTTAATCAATACAGTCATTTTCTCACACCTCCAAGCAGATACAGAACAGCCATTCTTACCGCTATACCATTTGTGACCTGCTCGAGTATGACAGACTGAGGACCGTCTGCTACGGAAGATGCGATCTCAACACCCCTGTTCATGGGGCCGGGATGCATCACGATTGCGTCTTTTTTTGCCAGCTTGACTCTGTCGTGGTTAATGCCATAGAGCTTGAAATATTCCCTTAAGGATGGCAAATATCCCTTGGTCTGGCGCTCCAGCTGCAGTCTGAGAGTCATTATAACGTCAGCATCCTTTATGCCGTCATCAATCGAATGATACACTTCAACCCCAAGCCTGTTCACATCTGCCGGCATAAGGGTAGGAGGACATATAACTCTTACATGAGCCCCGAGTTTTGTCAGTGCATAGATGTTGGACTTGGCCACCCGGCTGTGAGCAATATCTCCTATTATTGAGACAGACAGTCCTTTAAAGGATTTCTTGTGGGACTGGATGGTCAGCAGATCAAGCAGTGCCTGCGTGGGATGTTCGTTTGCACCGTCTCCGGCATTTATTACTGACATATCAACTATCTTGCTTAAAAAATGAGGAACACCTGAAGATGAATGTCTGATAAGGACAAAGTCAGCTCCGAGAGACTGAATAGTGAGCGCGGTATCTCTGATGCTTTCACCTTTTACAACGCTGCTTGTTGATACTGAGAAATTAACAAAATCAGCGCTCAATCTTTTGGCTGCCAGGGCAAAGGAGGTCTTAGTCCGGGTGGAGGGTTCAAAAAAAAGACTGACTACTGTTTTTCCACGAAGCGGAGGAACTTTCTTTATGTCCCTCTTTAAAACATCTTTGAAGTTTGATGCTGTATCAAGAATATAGCTGATCTCTTCAGGTGAGAGGTCTTTAATCCCAAGCAGGTCTTTTGATTCAAACATTTTTTAAAAAAATAACGTTAATGAGTTTATTCCTTCTTCTTTTTGCTTACCAATGTAACCCTGTCACGCTTGTTGTCTTCCTCAAGCTCAACCTCAATTCTTTCATTAAAAGAGGTTGGTATGTTTTTCCCGACATAGTCAGGACGTATTGGCAGTTGTCTGTGTCCCCTGTCGATTAACACTGCCAGCTGGATCTGAGCAGGTCTTCCAAAATCGATTAACGCGTCCATTGCCGCACGTATACTCCGTCCCGTAAACAGAACGTCATCAACAAGGACCACTGTTTTGTCAGTGATAGAACATGGGATATCGGTTTTCTTGACTACGGGCTGTTTCAATGCCTGATGAAAATCGTCCCTGTAAAAGGTTATATCAAGAGTGCCGGTATCAATGGACCTGTCTTCTATAGATTCAACTATCGATGCTATTCTCTTTGCCAGAAGAACACCACCCCGTTGAATACCGACAAGACAAAGATCGTCAATCCCCTTGTTTCTTTCGATCACTTCATGAGATATTCTTGTAAGAGCCCTTTTTATCTCCTTACTGTCCAGCAGTTCCTTAGGCATAGTACGATCCTTTCCTTCTTATGAATAGAGACGATATTGAAAAAAATGGTGTAAAAACGCTGAATGTGCGGAGTGATTTTGAAATGTACGAGTGCACTTCTTCATCCTTTCGGGTCTCTCCGGACCAGATTAAAGGTTACTGACTTCAACATATTAAAATAATTCTGATGCCCTTGTCAACATGTCTCAGCATAAAAAAATATGGATCGACTCCCGAATAAGAGCAATTTTTTTGGATTCAAAGGTTCAAGGATCCGGAAATTCAAGGCTATATTTTCTACATATAGAGAAGTTTTTTACTTTCTTTCAACCTCTCTTTAATAATTTTATGAGAAATGCAGTTTATTATAAACAAAAAATAATAGATAGCTCAGTTCTTTTTTATTGGTAGTTCACTTGACTTCGGGATTCCTCGATCCCCTGAATCATGCTCAGCGGCACAATGGGAGAAAAACTAAAATATTTAACTCATGTCAAGTTTTTAACACATATATTCGATAAGTATGTAACTGGTTATTATTAATATTTCATTATGAGCCTTTTGCGGAGGAAGTATGGATACTGTAGTTTCTAAAGAAGATCTGATTAAAAAAGCAGGGGATATCAATGTTCTTCCTTTCGTTGCGAGAAAAATACTCGACGCACTGGGGGATGACAGTTTTTCAATAAGTGATCTCGAGCATATTATCGAGACCGACCAGGCCCTTGCCGTCAAAGTGCTGAAAATATCAAACAGTGCCTTATACGGATTGCCTCAGGAAATCACAAGCCTCAAGCAGGCATTGATGGTCCTTGGATTAAAAGCCATAAAGAGTCTGGTTCTGTCAATATCTACACGATCCTTATATAAAAAATTCGGAATTACAGAACAGAAAATGTGGGACCACTCTGTAGGGGCTGCATTTGCTTCCTGGCTGTTATCCACAGGACATGGCAGAGCAGTGGCTGACATTGCCTTTATAGGCGGATTAATGCATGATCTGGGAAAAGTTTTTATGAATAATGAAACGCCCGATGCATTTTCTGAGGTAATGATGAAAACCTATAACGACAATGTTGTTTCAATTGACGCAGAGGAGGAAATATATGGGTTTAATCATGCTGAAATTGGAGCTGCGCTGGCCGGGAAATGGGGGTTTCCGACCCTTCTGGTCAGGATCATAGAGATGCACCACCTGAACAATTATAAGCTGGAGGATATCAGTGATGAGGTGACTGCAAAAGGGGTAGCGTGCGTAAACCTTGCAAACTTCTTCTGTAAGTCACTTGGAATAGGATACCGGGAGTCTGATGAGACCATAGAACTTCACACATTGCCATCAGCAGTTTTTCTGAATATCAGCAGAGACAGGGCAGAGAATCTAAAGATGGAAGTAATGAATACGTATGAAAAAGAAAAATCCGTGTTTGAGTAGTCACTGATTAATCATTCTTTCCATGCCTGTATTTAATGATCCTGACATTCTAGAGTGTTATGAGTCCTTCTTTTACTGTCTCATCTAGAAAGGGAAGAATTTTATTGATATTATCCTCAGTATCGACAATTTCAATCATTACCGGAAGGTCTTCAGACAGGCGCAATAACGTTATTGAGTGAATGCGGCTTGTAGCTCCATACCCCATTATTCCTCTGAATACCGTAGCTCCCGCAAGGTTCAGTTCGCGTGCCTTCAAGACTATTGCCTCATAGAGCGGCTTGCTTTTATGTCTGTCTGTTTCTCCTACAAATATTCTCAGTAATTGTCCTGCATCAGGCAGTTTCATGTCTGTATCCTCTTTAATGGTGTAAATAATAAATTTTGAGAGCATAAATCCGGCAGATACCAGAAGCAGACCGCACATATTGCTGATGAGAAGGTTCATAAGGGCAAGCTTTATTTCTCCATCCCTTAACAGGTTCAGGCTTTCCAGCGCATACGTTGAAAATGTGGTGAACCCCCCGAGGACACCTATAAAAATAAAATTCCGCATATTTGATGAAATATTCTGAACTTCAAAAAAGCCCCATAATACTCCTATGGCCAAAGAACCTGTAAGATTAACCAGTAGCGTCCCCCATGAAAAAACACTATGTGCAATTTTATAAGCATGTCCGGAAAGCGAATATCTCAGAACAGTCCCAATAGCTCCGCCAGCTGCAATATAAAAAGTTTAATCATTCATAAGAACTTACACATTTCCTGATGAAAAATCAATAAACTCTCATGATTGATTCCGGGCTCCTTAGTATGGATAACGAAAGCTGCCCGGATAATATAAAAAATCTGACTCAATACACTTAAAGTATATGTCGAAGAGAACTCGGATTTATTTAATGAGATGTATTAATATAATTTAAACTTAAAGGATATATAAGGATTTACTATGACAGCACCGGTAATTATTGCCGACCTTCATAATCACAGCACTGCATCGGATGGAGAGTACTCATCTTCAGATCTTGTTTCACAGGCACAAAAATTGGGTATCAAGACTATCGGGATGACCGATCATGACACTATTGTGGGCCTGGATGAGTTTGTCAGGGCCGGAAGTAAAACCGGGATGCAGGTTATTACCGGAGTAGAAGTGTCACTGAGGTTTACACGACAATACTTTACCGGATCTCTTCACCTGCTTCTATATTTTACGGAGAAAACGCTTGGCAGGACTGAATTCAGAAATGACATAACGAACGTGTTAAGCAAAGGCAGGGGATTGGCCCTGGTAACAGACAGAGTTGATGCCATTAACAGGGAATTTGGACCCGAAGGACGTGCCCCACTGCTAAAAAGAGAATTGACGGTAGATGAGATAACATCTCTTGCTGACAATGTTACCCGCCGTCATTTTTTCATGGCTCTTTCACAACAGCATGGCATTGAAGATAAAAAGATGATCGACCTGTTAATCGGAAACAGCAGTCCGGCATATATTCCGTCTGGTATAGATATGGGGTTATTAACACCGTTATTACATAAATATGAAGTTGTTAAAGTGCTCGCTCATCCTGCTGCGGGATCTTTTCCCGGCGACAGCCATTACAAGGAGGTACTGCCCCCTGTAGAAACAGTTGAAAAAATCATGCCCGAATTTCTTGATCCTCAAATTATAGGGATTGATGGACTTGAGGTTTATTACCCCGGACATACACATGAACATGAAGATTTACTGCTTGAATGGTGCAGTACATATAATCTGATTGTAACCGGCGGTTCTGACTGTCACGATAAAAAAGCACGTCCACTTGGCGTCAGAGGGATTGGCGTGAACGATCTGAATATATTCTTGCATAAATTAAATCGTGACTATTCTGACCATAGGGATAAAATTAAGACGAGGCACTAAAGCATCGCCTTTAATGTTCTGAGATTTATCACCTGTGCTGTCTGTCGTGTTTCTGTTTGTGAATATGCCGTCTTAAACGTGTTAAATCCCTGTGAAGAGATAGCAGTTGTCTCTTCGTAAGCACACCATCAGACATGAATATTCTCTGTTTCCTTGCTATTCTTGCCTGCTCCCTCTCAAGTCTGGCTGCTTCTCTCCCGGTCAACTCACCACTCTGCAATCCCTGTTTGATTCTTTTTTCTGAAGTCTCTGCCTCCTGTTCACTCCCGGATCATACATGTTCTCTGCAAAGACTGATGTTGTAAAAGCCATGGCCAATCCGACTGTGAGTATAACTAGCATCTTTTTCATGCTTTTTCTCCTTTTTTAAGGTGTTATCCTTTTCTGCAATATCAGATGCTCATGAGGAGAATAAGGTTTACATGAATATTTTTTTTAATCTTAGATTCAGGATAAAATATGGTAATTGTAAAAGTTTTGACACCAACTTAAAATTAAGTTTAGGTGTCAATGAAACTCGAATCCTTTGAATTTATTACTAAATCTGAAAACCGAGCTC
>CP070632.1:2523461-2545776 GCA_020356065.1 Nitrospiraceae bacterium | reverse complement strand
GCCTGCTGTTCTTCTTCTGTTTCTTTCACATCTTCTGTAACCGCCTCATCAGGTACTGCATGTTCCGGCTTTGAGCTTTCTCCTTTTTCAGTATCATCTTCTGCTTCAGCCCGTTCATTTAATGCATCAGCCCACAAATCATCCACATGCTCTTCTTCATCCTCTTTGTCTTCTGCCAGGTCCTGCTCTCTGCTTTCTGCTACTTCTTTATTTTCTGGGGCAGTAATTTTTGTGACCGCAGCTGGTTGATCGTCTGTATCCTGTTGTTTCAGTTTTTCTAACCGCTGTATCTCTGCGTCCAGTTTACTCAACTCATTCTCTTCACTCTTCTCTTCAACGTATGCCTCAGATTCCGCTTCTTCCACGGGGCTGCTTTCTGCTACAGGTTCTTTCATCCCCTCTATGTTATTCCCTTCAGTTTCCGCTTCAGGATCTGCTTCGTCAAGGATTATCTTTTCTTTTTTGATATCCGCATTTTTATTTTTCACTGTTTCATTAATTTCATTTGCAGGCGCTGCCCCGCTCTCACCGGATACCGGCTCCTGCGTCTGTTGTAGTGTTTCGCCTTTAAACCGGTTAAAAGCTCTATGAAGCAGTTTAAAGTCCTTTATGCACTGTCTCTTCATGTACATTACTACCAAGAGCCCGATGAATAAATTAATTAAGAGGAACTGAAAACTGATTTTTAACCAGTTTATTGGTTCCTCCTGCACTTCAGAGACTCCCTGGTCTTTCTTATCTGCAAGCCTTGCCTCACGTGCGGCTTTTAAATCCTCTTTTGATTCCTGCAGATTAGCAACATTAAAAAGAAATGCCTTTTCCCTTTCAAACGTCTGTCCCTTTGCGACCACCCTCAGTCGGTAATTTCCATCCTTAAAAGGGGTGATCGTTTTGTGAAAAATACCATCTCCCTTATTTAAAGGTTTAAGGTTTGATACTTTGCCATCAGGATTGTTAAGCTCAATAAAGAACTCCGTTGTCTCAAGCACCTCGCCTTCCCTGATAACAGATCCTTCTTTTTCAAGCCACGCTTTTATGGCAAGGTTTTCGCCAAATACCGCGTAGAGCTGTTCGAAGTTTGTCTCCAGCGCCAGGTCGGTAATTATATAGGCTTTATTATTTTCGTCGGTGCTGTAAAGGATCTTCCACCTGCCTTCAACTGGCCTCTGGATCGTTATCATGTCAAAATTATCCGACTCAAACCAGCTGATACCGGAATATCGCTTTTTGCCTGAATACTGCTGACCGTCCGGTGCATGAATCAAAATATCTGAATCTGGTGATTCTTTAGATACTACTATTGTTACCTCCTGTACAGAGGGATCAATGAGAAATGCGTTTCTATCCATTGGAAGCATTTCAGGTGATTTCAGGCTTTCAAAGATGGATGTGAATATTAAATGAAAGTCCCTGTCTGTCATCGCCAGGTTATAGAATCCTCCCGTCTGCTTAGACAGTTTCTCAAGTAGTTTCCTGTCTGACTGGTCGGTAAAAGCGATTGAGTACACCTTGACATTATTATTTTTCAACTCCAGGGAAAGATCAGATTTAAGCATTGTCAGTAATTGTTCGTCTTCTGCTGAATTCCCAACATCTATCATACCGTCAGACATCAATATAATAATCTGATCTCTGTCCTCTTCTCTTGAATGTAGCAGGACCTCCATTCCTTTACTGAATGCACTGTATAAATTAGTGTAAAGCCCCCTTGAGTTGATCTTTTCTGCTGCATGTAAGAGCATCTCCTTATCTGATTCACTGTCCAACGATTTAAGACCTGCCAATTGATAGCCCTGATCACTGAAACTGAGAACAGCCGCTCTGTCACCACCACCCAGGAGTGAAATAAAAAGTTTGGCTGCAGGGATACGCAGGGAATTAGGGTCTGTCTTTTTCATACTGCCCGAACTATCAATTACAAGCGCCACATCAATATTGTTTCTTGATTGACCCTGCACCATACCGGGCGACAGAACAGACATAACGGTCAATATCACAAATAACATCATGGCATGTTGTTTTTTCATACTTATCATGTTTCACATTCTGAAAAATTAATATTTCAATTATTTAATCGCACATTTTGATAAATAACTTTAATGAAAAGGAAAGTGTGAATCACAGATGAAAAAGTATATGAATGAGGAAATAGAAGAAAAAACTGGTCGGGGCGGAGGGATTTGAACCCCCGACATCCTGCTCCCAAAGCAGGCGCGCTACCAGGCTGCGCTACGCCCCGGACTAATTAGGGTATACAATACATATATAAAAATCAATTCGTTACTCAATTAATTGGGGATTTCCCTGATGTTAAATCGATCCTGCAATTGTTCATACTATGAATCTAAGCACAAAAGTGGTATATACCTTTTATAAACAGATTTTATTAATAATTTTCATGAAATGCATTCCTAAGAATACTGCATGGGCACATGTTTTTATTGGCATTGCTCAAATTGTATGATGAATCTGCAGGGAACGTAATACGTATTGCTTTACTATAAAGAGACCACGCTATGAATGGAATCCAGAAAGTCCCGAATGGTGACATGACAATCCTGGTCGTAGAAGACGATTCCGGTTTAAATCAATTGATACAAAAAACTCTTCAACAGGCAGGATTTTCTACAAAAGGGGTATCGAACGGCAGGGAAGCCATTGAGGTAGCGTTACGAAATAGGGAAATAATAATGCTCTTGGACTACGAGCTGCCTGACACGACCGGAAAAGAAGTTATTGAACATTTGAGGAAACACAACCGTGTCGTACCATTTATTATTGTGACCGGTCATGGTGACGAGAAAATAGCAGTAGAAATGATGAAGATGGGAGCAAGAGACTATATTGTGAAAAGTACCGGTCTGAGAGAAATCCTCCCTCATATCCTGTCCAGAATCATGTGTGATCTGGAGAGGGAAAAGAAACTGAACCTTACCGAATCAACCCTGCAGCTTGAACGACACAGGATGATAAATATTCTTGACACAATGGCAGACGGTGTCTATATAGAAAATGAACGTCATGAGATTGAATATGCAAATCCTTCCCTTCAGCTGGCCTTTGGAAATTTCAGTAGAAAAAAATGCAGTGATTATTTTCTAGAGGATAATGAATCATTATGTTCCTGGTGTGAAAAAAATGATCATGGTGAATATGAAACCTCTCGTCTGGAATGGCATTCCGCCAGAAATGAAAAAACATATGATCTCTTAACTACTCCCTTGAGTAATCCGGACGGAAGTTTTTCGGTCATGGGTATATTCCGTGATATAACAGACTTTAAAACTGCGAGGGCAGAAATTGACAGCAGGGTTAAAGAGCTGGAAGAATTTTATGAAATGGCTGTAGAAAGAGAATTGAAAGTGAAAGAACTCAAGAAAGAAGTCGACAGATTGAGGGAAGAAATCAACAATCTGAAAAATAAGGCGCAGATATAAATAATTTACATTATCTCTGCTGAACCAAATATCCAGTTTTCACAAAATGAGGGAATAAATACAGAATGAAATTGTATATTCTTAAAATATCTTGGTAACAGCTTCTTTAACAGCTTTAGGGTTTCAACGTCAAACTCTGAGCAGCACTGCATACTTACGACGCCGCCTCTATTAAGGTTCATTTTGATCTTTGAGAATATCTGATCCAGAAATACAGTCCGGTCCATGTCTGTGATTGATTCCGGATGCATGGTAAGATCGTAAATAATCGTATCAAATCCGTGTTTTTTATCAAGGAAATTATTCGCATCATCAAGGATGATGTGGGCTTTCCTGTGATCAAATGCCTTTTTACAGACACCAGGCATGTATTTTTTTGCAGCCTTTATTACTTCTTCATCGATCTCTACCAGGAAAGCTGAAGCGGGTTTATGCTCAAGGACTTCTCGTAACACTCCACCGTCTCCACCTCCGAGAATAGCTACATTGCCCGGTTTCTTATTTTTCCTGTTAACAACAGGCAGCACCATGGCTTCGTCATAAATGCCCGCATCTTTTTCTGCAACCTGAAGGTCCTGATCAAGAAACATCATTCTGCCGAAGTTCTCATTATCAATAATATCGAGCTGCTGAAATTTTGTCCTCTTTCTGAACAGTTTCTTTTTAATATGGTATTTGACCTCAAATCCTGTGCCTGAAAAAGATGTGATCCAGTTTTTCCTGTTCAGGGACAGGGGGTTTCCTCTGTCCAGTTCCATGATCCTGACAGTTTGCGGTTTAAACTTGTCCTTGAGGAACCGTAAAAGTTTGTTAACGTTTTGTGATCCATTTGCACACGTAAAGATATCCACAGAGGCATGTCCCGCCTCTGGATATGTATGAATTGCAACGTGGGACTCACTGATAAGTGCTATAGACGTAACTCCTGCAGGAGAAAACTGTTTGCCTGTGAGACTTACAAGCGTAAGCCCGCTTTCCTGTATACCCTGCGTAAGAATCTTATCAAGGGTTTTTTTATTACCCAGCATGTTCCCTGAGCAATATATGAATTCTGCAATGAGCTGTCTACCTAGCGGTTTCATCGTTCGAAAATAAAATATTTTTTTTAAAGGATAGTAATCAGGGAATTAAGTATATCATTAGATTAAAATATTTATCTACTGTCTGACTGAATTTTTTTACTGTTTTTGAGCAATACAGGTTATAATGAGCGACAGCTCCGGTTCATCAAGATAACCGGAAAAATTATATAATTATCCTGTTACGTCAGAAGAGAGTATCTGAATGCAAAGGGGGGAACAATGAAAACATTTATTTGTCAGGTGTGCAATCATATTGCGTTCGATGAAGCCCCGGTAGACTGTCCGGTTTGCGAATCAGCAATAGAGCATTTCGAAAAAGATGAGGAAGCCATAAAAGTTCCGGCAGATTTGGAAAATCTCACTAACACAGACAAGGAACATGTGCCGGTAGTACACATAAGCAGGGAATGCGATATACATCACAACAATGAATGTTCGGTTGTTTCATTGAAGGTCGGAGCACTGGAGCATAAAATGGATAGTGAACATTTGATTGAGTTCATTGATTTATATATAAATAAAAAATACTTTTCAAGATTGATGTTTACATCAAAAACCATTTTCCCTGCTGCATTGGTACATCTGTCAGCAGACACAGGGACTCTTTCTGTTATCTCTCACTGCAATGTACATGGAAGCTGGAGAACAAATTTCAAACTTGATAAAAAGTAATGGCAGGTAATCCTGATTTCAAACCACCTGATTTTGACATGTGAATAAAGATCTCTTCCCTTGGGCTCATCGCTGGGTTTTCCTTTCTCATTTCTTACGATCCATGTGATATAATGGCCTATGCGAGTGATCATAGTAGGCGCTGGAGAGGTCGGCTTTCAACTGGCTAAATTTCTTTCCGCAGAGAATATTGATGTTGTTGTTATAGACAAAAACAAGGCAAAGCTGAAGCGAATTTCTGACGAGATTGATGTTGCCCTTACAGAAGGAGAAGGCGGCTCCCCCTCTGTTCTTAAGAATGCAGGCGCTGATGAGGCTGATATACTGCTTGCGGTAACTGATATGGATGAAACCAATATGATCGCATGCCTTGTTGCAAAAGCCATGTTTCAGATCCCCCGGAATGTTGCGAGGATAAGAAACCTCGAGTATTTCTCCAATGATGTGCTGCTCCAGAGTCTCGGAATAAATCCCGCAATCAGTCCTGAAATAGAAGCTGCAAAGGCCGTCATACGATTGATAGAGGTCCCCTTTGCAGCTGACGTTGATGATTTTGAGAATGGGAAGGTAAAAGTTATTGGTTTTAGAATACCCCCAGAATCAAAGCTTATCGGCAAGGCCTTCAAGGAACTGAATCTGAGAAAGCCGAAAGTCCTCATCGGTGCAATTCAAAGAGGTGATACAATCATCATCCCCTCTGGTAATGATACCCTGAAAAAAAATGATATCATCTACCTCCCTGTAAGGATGGAGGAGCTTGACCTGGTATGTGAAAGTATAGGGGCTATATCCAGACCGGTTAAGAGAGTCATGATCCTTGGCGGCGGAAGGATCGGCTTTTATGTGGCCAAAACCATGGAAGAGCAGAACCTTAGTATAAAAATCATTGAAAAGGATATCGATCGATGTAAGTTTTTACTGAAATCTTTGAAAAAGAGCGTTATTTTAAATGGTGACGGTTCAGACCAGAAACTGCTTGAAGAAGAAAATATCCAGAACATGGATGTATTCGCGGCCATATCCAATAATGAGGAGCTCAATATAATGGCTTCCCTGCTTGCAAAAAGCCTGGGGGTCAAACGGGTCATAACCATTGTCAACAAAACAGATTATTTACCTCTTGCCCACAACCTCGGGATTGAGGCCGTACTCAGTCCCAGACTCATAACGGCCAGTACCATACTAAGGTATGTACGCAGCGCTAATATTCTGTCTCTTACGACAGTGGCTGAAGGCAAAGCAGAGATCATGGAAGTGGAGGTGAAGGAAGGTTCTGCGTTTACCGGAAAATCTCTGCTTGAGTTTGAACTTCCCCAAAAGACATTAATCGGGGCAATTATAAGAAACAATGAGGTTATTATCCCTTCCGGGGAAGATCATATTCTCTATAACGATAAATTGATAATATTCACTCTCCGTGAATCAATTAAACAGGTAGAAAAACTGCTGTAATGAATACGGCCCTTGTCTTAAACCTGACCGGTGTTGTTCTCTTTTTTTCATCTTTGTTCATGCTCATGCCGTTATTGACCAGTGTGATTCAAAAGGGACCTGACCTGTCAGCATTAGGAACCGCCTTTTCATTGTCTTTTTTCTGTGGCCTGATTATTTATTACATAACCAAAAGTCAGAACAAGGTTGAGCTGAAACATCGGGATGGATTTGCTGTTGTAACCATCAGCTGGCTGGCAATGACATTCTTCGGATGTCTCCCTTACATGCTCTCTGATACCTCCCTGTCCTTTACCAATGCCTATTTTGAAGCCATGGCAGGTTTTACCACGACCGGTGCTTCGGTTATGAGTGACCTTGAACGTCTTCCTCAAGGGATTCTGCTATGGCGGAGCATGACCCAGTGGATGGGCGGCATGGGGATAATCGTATTTTCCCTTGCCATACTGCCAATGCTCGGTGCAGGCGGGATGCAGCTTTTTAAGGCCGAGGTGCCTGATATTCGGGTGGAAAAACTAAAACCAAGGATTCTGGACATGGCAAAATCGCTCTGGTACATATATGCAGGTCTTACCGTCGCCCTGATAATTCTGCTCTCGATAACCGGTATGGGTCTGTTTGATGCTGTCTGCCACAGCCTAACAACTATGGCCACAGGGGGCTTTTCCACAAAGACCGCAAGTGTCGCTTATTTTCAGGATACCTACGCCGACATTGTCATCACTATATTTATGTTCCTTGCCGGCACCAGTTTTTCCCTTCATTTCTTCGCTCTTCGTGGCAATGTATTTAATTATGCAAAAAGCAGCGAATTCCGGTTTTACTGCACAACAGTCCTGATTGCGATTACAGTCATAACGGTCAATACAATGTCAGAACATTCTACCCTGTCCGGAGCCATTCGCTATGCATCTTTTCAGGTTGTGTCGATAATTACAACAACCGGGTTTGCGACTGCTGACTATGAATTATGGCCTGTCCTGTCACAGATGATTCTGATATGCCTCATGCTCTTTGGAGGTATGGTCGGCTCCACAGGAGGCGGTATGAAACAGGTGAGAATATTATTAATGTTAAAACAGGCATATCGTGAAATGTATCACCTGATTCATCCCCGGGCAGTATCTGCCCTTAAGCTGGATGACAGGAACGTCCCAAAAGAGACGTTGGGAGGTATTTGGGGGTTCCTCTTTCTGTTTATTCTCATAATCGTTGTTGCATCCTTACTGCTTTCCGCCATGGGCGTGGATATGATAACTGCCACAAGTACTGTTATCTCGGCAATGGCAAATGTGGGCCCTGCGCTTGGCGATGCCGGGCCAACAGAAAACTATGAGACAATCCCGGTTGCCGGCAAATGGGTCCTGATATTTTGTATGCTTGCAGGCAGGCTGGAAATTTATACGGTCATATTATTATTTATGCCGATGTTCTGGGAAAAATAATTCACTATGTAATGATGCGGGGGATCATATATAAGGGCTAAATGGATTCAAAAATTAAACAAGCATATTTTCATGTTTAAAAAAGTGATCTCATTCCTTGACAAGTACACCGCAAATCTGATTTTATGTATATGAGGAGAATATTTTAAATTAAATTTTTTATGATGAAAATTTATTGAATGTGTGCAATAATGACACCTGATATGAATGTAAACAGAATGCAAATAAAAAAATCATGTGTTAAAGATTTTTCAGAAAATGCCGATACTAAATACCATTGTAAAAAAACGATATGATGAGAAACTATCGTGGAGCATGCAATGGCAGGGATGAAAAGATTGCTATGGTAACTGACAGATGATGTTATTCGGCAAAAAAGATATAATCGGACTAGATATAGGCTCAAAACATATAAAAGTTGTCCAGTTAAAAAATAATAAAGACAAATTTACACTTGAAAGACTCGGCATTTCTTCACTTGAACCCGAACTTATTGTTGACGGATCAATTCTTGACTCCACCCGTGTCATTGACTCGATAAAAGAACTTATCGAAAGTACTGACATACAGACCAAGGACGTTACGCTGTCTGTGTCCGGTCATTCATCCGTAATTATCAAACGGGTCAGTTTACCCCAGATGTCCGAAGATGAACTTGAAGAATCAATAAGATTTGAAGCGGAACAGTACATCCCTTTTGATATTGAAGATGTGAACCTCGATTTTCAGATCCTCGGATTGGCTGAAACAGACAATATGATGGATGTGCTCATTGTTGCAGTCAAGAAGGACAAGATAAATGAATATGTATCTGTGGTAAGAGACGCAGGGCTTGAGCCTGTTATTGTAGATGTTGATGCTTTTGCCCTTGAAAACATGTATGAACTCAATTACGAGACCAGCGATGAATCTAATGTGGCTCTCGTTAATATCGGGGCCAGCATGATAAACATCAATATTCTAAAAGGCGGGATGTCTGTATTCACCCGTGACAGTTCCGTTGGTGGCAACCTTCTGACCGAGGCATTACAAAGAGAATTTACTCTGTCATTCCAGGATGCAGAAAAGTTAATTCAGGAAGAAGAGATAGAAGGCGTATCCAAGGACGAAGCGTCAGCAGTTCTCAATTCTGCATTTACTGATATCATTACTGAAATTTCCAGATCATTTGATTACTTCAGGGATACCACCAACTATGAGAATATTGATGAGATTATTTTATGTGGCGGTGTTGCCCTTACCAAGAATTTTGTTACCTTATTGTCAGAAAGAGTAGGTATTGACGCAAAAATAGTTGAACCTTTCAGGAATGTTGACGTTCCGGTATCATTTGATAATGAATATATAAACAGCGTTGCCCCAATAGTATCCGTTGCTGTTGGATTGGCCATTAGGAGAATCGGGGATAAATGATAAGAATTAACCTGCTCCCATCAGGAAAGAAGAAGCCTCTGGTTCTGCCTCCGTCCATACTTTATGGAATTCTCGCCGCACTCATTTCCATCATTTTCATAATAGGATTTTCTTTTTATTTGAGCAAACAGGTTTCAGCAAAGGAGCAGGAGATAGCTGTGAAAGAACAAAAGCTGAAATCGCTGCAAGCCAAACTGACAGAAGTGCAGAATTATGAAAAAAACAACAAGGAAGTCAGAGAGAAAACCGAGATCATAGAGCAGCTTAAGAAGAAACAGATTGTCCCTCTCAGGCTTCTTGACGAAGTAAGTGAAATGCTACCCAAAGGCGTATGGTTAACCAATCTCACAGACCGGCTTGGCGCAGTCAGTATGGAGGGTTATGCATTTACAAATTCAGACCTTGTCACGTATGTGCAAAATTTAAAAAACTCAAAATACTTTACGAATGTAATGCTTATTGAATCGCGGCAGGCTGAGGTCGGTGATTTTTCAATTTACAAATTTAAATTGACCTTTAATATTAAGGTATAAACATTATGGTAAGTAATATCACATCACAGATAAATAAAATAAAATCACTTCCGATGCTGTATCAGGGCATCATTGCCGCAATACCGACAGTATTATTTATCGCGCTATTCGTCATTCTTGTTTTTATGCCTAAAAACGAGAAGATCCAAACTCTCAATACACAGCTTGACAAGCTTGATTCAGATATCGCCAGCAGTGAAGCTAAAATCATGAGACTCGATGATCTGATTGCCGAGAATAAAATACTAACTGCCAAACTGGCAAAGCTCAAGGAGCAGCTTCCTGAAGAAAAAGAGGTCTCTGTTCTTTTAAAGCAGATATCAGAGCTTGGTCTCATGGCAGGCCTGGAAATCGTTTTATGGAAACCTCAGAGCAAAAAGACTGAATCCTCCGGTCTCTATGTGGAAATCCCTGTGAATGTAGAAGTAATTGCAGAATATCACAAGCTTGGAGATTTTTACAGCCATATCAGCCGTCTTCCCAGGCTGGTGAATATCTCCGATATACAACTTATGACTGACACAAAGGCTTCGAAAGAAAAAGCGGGCAGCGGTTTAATAAATGCCAGTTTTACAGCCCGGACATTTGCATCAGCCAACCAGCAGGACATCGCGGCTTCACAGGCTGCACAAGGAAACGCGGGCAAATGAACATCAGAAAACCAAGAAATATGAGAATAGTTGCCGCAGCCTTTCTAATGATAATTATGACTGTATATGGCTGTGGTGATACGACACCTGTCAAAACTGTTGGAAAGGCGGTACCTCCAAAAGCGGTTACACCGTCGTCCTCCTCCGTAGAAACTGAAACAGAAGCTGTTTTACAGGATATGGCCGAACATGAAGGCTATATATATCAGCAACGTGACAGGAGGGATCCGTTTGTACCTCTTATCGTGACGACAGAGGAAGTTGTTGGAAAAGCTGAACGTAAAATAGGCACGTTGGAAAGCTATGATATCAGTGAATTTAAGTTATCGGCCATAGCAAAAAAAGGAACAGATTATTTTGCTCTTCTTGTTACTCCGGACAACAGGTCATTTACGGTGAACAAAGGTGATGTAATAGGGTTAAGCAAGGGGAAGGTTAATCAAATCCTGAGTAACAGAGTTATTCTGGTCGAATACTCAAAAGATTTCAGAGGGGATCTAAAAGAACGACAATTAATTTTAGAGTTTCATAAAGGAGAGACAAAATAATGATAATCAGGAGAGCCTTTTTGATATGTATGATCTTACTGTTGTCAGGTATTCCGGTAATAATCGGGCAGGCCCCGTCGGCAGCTATGAAATCAGAAATTACTGACATATCGGTCAGTGTCGAAAACGGCACTTCTGAAATTCAGATTAAATGCAGCGCTCCCTTCAAATACACCATATACAAACCTGCTGATCCGTACCGGGTAATAGTAGATATACAGGATACAGAACTGGGAATGTTCAGGGAAAAAATGGGTATAGACAAGGCAGGAGTACTGGAGATAAATCCTACGACCGATCCCGGCACTCCCGGTGTGGCCAGACTGGAAATAGCATTAACCGTACCTGCAGATGTAGAACCAATTTATAGTGAGAGTTCCCTGATTCTCGCTTTCGATAACCCTGACTTTGAAGGGGAAGCCCTTGTTGAATCTGAGGAATATGAGGAAATTGCCCAGTCAGCCGATGAAGAATACGTTGTGGAAACTGAGGAGCCCGAGTCAGAACCGGTCATAGAAGAAAAACAGTATACAGGAGAAAAGATCTCAATCGACTTTCAGGACGCAGAACTGGTTCATGTATTCAGGTTGATCGCCGATGTGAGCGGCTACAATATGGTAGTCAGCCCTGATGTAAAAGGCAGATTTTCAATGAAGCTTGAGGATGTACCCTGGGATCAGGCCCTGGATGTTATTCTCAGAAACTACAGCCTGTCAAAATCTATTGAAGGCAATATTATTCGTATTGCTCCAACCTCAGTGCTTGCAAGAGAGGAAGAAGAAATTGCAAGGGCGAAAGAATCCCAGGAAAAGGCAGGAGACCTTGTAACTAAAATATATCCGATAAACTATGCAAATGTAGAATCAATTAAAGCGGCGATTGTTGATGCCAAAATACTCACCAAGAGAGGCTTCATAAGTGTTGATGACAGAACTACCTCCGTCATTATAAAAGACGTTGAAAATAAACACGAGGAATATGAACAAATCATAAATGCGCTTGACATGCCTACGCCTCAGGTCAGCATAGAGGCAAGAATTGTCGAGGTGCGTTCCAATTCTCTTCAGGACCTCGGTATCGAGTGGGGTATTCTGGGAAAACCGAGCCCGCAGACACAAATTTCAGGCACTGGGCTCGCCAGTGATACAGCATTCGCTTCAGGTAAACCTATGATGGTTAATTTGCCGGCTTCGTCTTCGGCCGGTACAATCGGTTTCGGATTCATCGGCGCCGGAGAACTGCGGGCCCTGACCGTTCAGCTGTCTGCAATAGAAAACGCGGGAAAGGGAAAGACCATATCCAACCCGAGAATCATGACCATGGATAACCAGGAAGCAAGTATTCGCCAGGGTAAGAAAATTCCGTATGAAACGATTTCTGATGAAGGCACAAAAACTGAGTTTGTGGATGCTGCCCTTGAACTTAAGGTTACTCCTCATATAACCCCGGAGGGGACAATCTTAATGAATGTGAACGTCAATAAAAACGATGCAAATTTTGATCAGACCTCCGGAACAACAGGCAAACCTACTATTGACACAAATGAGGTATCTACACAGGTCCTCATCACTGACGGTGACACCCTTGCACTTGGCGGCATTTTTAAGACCGATAAATCAGAGAGCTCTACCTCTGTTCCGGGTCTTGGACACCTTCCTTTTATTGGCCGCCTCTTCAGATCTGATTTCAAGCAGGACGATGTAACCGAAATTCTTATCTTTATAACACCGAGGATCGTGAAATAATAAATTAAGAATTTAAGAATATAATGATTATTGTCGAATATATATAAAGGCTATAAATAATAACAATGAAGATATTTAAATATACTGGTAAACATTGGAGGCGTAATGATTAAGAAGATAATTATCGGATTGTGCTTATTTGGGGCCTTTGTTATATGGTCCGGATGCGGGGGAACCTACGAAGCTCCTGCAGGTTCTACGATTACTATCACCGGACCTGAGTCAATTACGGATGGCTCTCCAACAACGTCTACTGACAGTGCATTTTTTACGATAGTTGTCAAGAACCAGAGCGGTGTCCCCCTTGATGATGTGCAAATCTGGATTACCTATCCCTGGGCAATACCAAGCCCGGCGGCAGCAGTGCAGCTCTATGACGGTGATGACCCGCAGGATTCGCCAATGCCCGTAAAAACCGACTCCAATGGTGCGTTTAACTTGCGGATGGATTATTTGCGGGGAGGCGGAATCGAATATACAGGGACAATACAGGTCACCTCAGGTTCTGTTGTCGGAACTGCAGATTTTGCTGTCAGTTCCGGGAGTGAAACTGGGTCCTAGGAGGAATAGATGAGATTATTTGGATTATTATTTTTAGCAATGACATTTCTGGTATCCTCTTGCGGGGGTGGAAAGGATTTACCGCCTCATGGTGGACCAGGAGTCGGCTTGCCCGGGTCCGGAGGTTCCGGGGGGTCCGGTTCAACCGCCCAACCTGCTTCTATAGTACTCGCTGCAAACCCTGCTGCTTTATCTGTAACTGGAACATCAAGCATTACCGCTACGGTACTGGATAGTAACGGTGCAAATGTTACTGATGGAATACAGGTTTCCTTTTCTCTAAGTCCGCCTGGTCTAGGAACTTTCTCATCAGCATTTTCAACGACTTCTCAAGGAATTGCATCAAATACTTTTACTGCCTTAAATACTGCAGGCCAGGTAACGGTCACAGCAACTTCTGGCAGTGCAACCGCTAATACCATTTTAACGATTACCGCTCCCTCATCAGGCAGTATAGCATTTACCTCTGCTACACCACAGGTGCTTGGGCTCAAAGGGTTCGGACAGACAGAGACTTCCCTGGTCCAGTTTACGGTAAATGATATAAACGGTAATCCTGTAACGAACGGTACGGCCGTGAGTTTTACCATGATTGGTCCGGGTGGTGGAAGGCTTCCTGCTGATGGAGGAGAATATATCGGTGATCTCGATACGTCGCCTACCACTGCTAGTGCTTCAACATTAAACGGCATTGCTTCCGTTTTTCTGCACAGCGGAACACTTGCAGGTCCTGTTTCTATCATAGCAACTGTATCGGTATCCGGTATTGACATATCGTCATCTTCAGCAGTGATATCAATCGGAGGCGGCGTGCCTTCTGCAACTCACTTTTCCCTCTCTACCAGTGTGCTAAATTTAGCCGGTTATACGGAAAGAGGAAGTATTGGGTTTGTAAACGAACAATCAACCATCTCAGCGTTCCTGTCAGACAGATTCGGTAATTATAATGTACTTGAAGGATCGTCCGTTTCATTTTATACAGAAGCAGGTGCAATCGACAGAAGCAGTCTGACAGACTCTTCAGGTTCTGCTTCCGTAACATTCAGAACACAGTCTCCTATGCCGGCTGATGTAGCAGAAACCGGTACTGAAACATTATTGCGAAATTATGTGAACACAACATATGGCATTAGTACTCCATATCATCCTCGAGACGGTTGGGTTACCATTCTTGCCACGGTTAAAGGCGAAGAGGCATTTGAAGATGCCAATGCCAATGGTATTTTTGATCCTACAGAGAATTTTACTGACCTGGGAGAACCCTTTTATGATAAAAACAATGATGGCATACGTGACGACGGCTCGGTAGATCCCTTTGAAGAATGGATAGACGCTAATGGCAATGGTGTGTATGATGGTCCGAACGGCTGCTGGGATGGACCTAATCCCAGTGTTAGCTATTCATGCGCAGGGAGACAGGACAGTAAGATGATATTTGACACGATTACGGTCATGTTCACAGGCCATCCTGACAATTTCGAGATTGTCTGTGACACAACTAATCCTGCTTGTCTCGCACCATATCCTTCCAATTCATTTGCTATTCCAAACGGTGGGGTATTATCATTTTCCATCGTAATCGGTGATGTAAACCTAAATGTCCCTGTTGGGGGAACTACGATTTCTGTTGCAACATCGGCAGGCAAGCTAACAGCCTTTCCTCCCTCTCCTTTAGCAGACACTGTATCTTCAGGCCCTGTAGAATTCAGTATTATTCTGTCTGATAGTTCAGTTACCGATACTGATCCGCCAGAACCGGCCATAATTTCCGTTGAAGTAACTTGGAAAGGCACCAAGTATGTTGTATTTGCTTCCGGCACTGTCGATTAACATCTAGATATTTTATCTCCCATAACCCCTGCTTTATCAAGCAGGGGTTTTTTATTTGTATTTAATAAATCATAATGCTGTTTATCCTTTACTTTCCACAGAGTTTTTAATAACATAGTGTAGTTAAAATTTCTTTGCATAAACTATATGTCCAAAATCAGATTTCTTACAGCAGGTGAGTCACACGGGAAAGCCCTTATTGGAATAATTGAAGGGCTTCCCGCAGGTCTGTCCGTCGCCTCTAAATCCATAGATAATGAACTGGCAAGGCGGCAGAAAGGCTTTGGCAGGGGTGGTCGTATGAAGATAGAGACTGACAGGGTGCAGATACTCTCAGGCGTACGACACGGCAAATCTCTTGGTTCACCTGTTTCATTTCTGATCGAGAATAAAGACTGGAAAAACTGGACTGACATTATGAGCACAGATACCGGACCCAAGATACTTGATTCTAAACTCCAAATTGTTAGCCGCCCGAGACCCGGTCATGCCGATCTTGCCGGGGCTCTTAAATATGATCACCATGACATCCGCAATGTTCTGGAACGCTCCAGTGCACGGGAAACCGCTGTCAGGGTGGCGATTGGAGCAATTGCCAAACAGCTTCTTTTGGAATTTGATATTCATGTAATGAGTTATGTAACTGAAATTGGGGATATTAAGAGTCAGGAATCAGGAGTGAGTCAGGGAAAAGAAAAATATTTGCACAAACTTTTTAACAACGCCGAGAAATCGGAAGTCAGGTGCCCTGACATAGCTGTTGAGAAAAAGATCATTGCAAGGATCAAAGAGACCATGAAACAGGGGAACACACTTGGGGGTGTATTCGAAGTGGCAATTACCGGGGTTCCAGCCGGTCTTGGCAGTTATACACAATGGGACAGGAAACTTGAAGCCAGGCTCGCATATGCCATGATGGGCATCCAGGCCATTAAGGGAGTAGAAATCGGTCTCGGTTTTGGCGCAGCCAGAAAACCCGGTTCAGCAGTCATGGATGAAATATTTTACCAAACTCCACATCAATCAGGTGGTTTTTACAGAAAAACCAACAATGCCGGCGGTATTGAGGGAGGCATGAGCAACGGTATGCCAATCATAATAAGGGCAGCCATGAAACCCATTCCGACACTCAAAAGATCCCTGGCCTCAGTTGATATTAATACAAAGAAGAAGTTTCAGGCTGCATACGAGCGCTCTGATACGTGCGCAGTCCCGGCCGCATCAGTGATTGGTGAGGCTGTTGCGGCAACTGTCATGGCCGATGCGTTCCTGGATAAATTCGGCGGCGATAGCATAAAAGAAATAAAGCGAAATTACAAAGGATATCTCAAACAGATAAGAGAATTTTAACTACAGTAGTTTGTAGTCTAGGGAGAGATTTTTCCCCAACTGCTGACTTCCAGCTACTAACCGCATTATTATTAAGATTATGAAAATCGTGTTAACAGGCTTTATGGGTACAGGAAAGACCTCTGTCGGGAAAGAACTGAGCGGCCAGCTCAATTATACATTCATTGATACTGATATCCTAATTGAGCAGAAGGAAGGTATGCCGATTTCCCTGATTTTCAAGAATAAGGGCGAAAATTATTTTCGCGAACTTGAACAGGCCACAGTAGCGGAAGTATCAGAATTAGATAATGTAGTGATAGCTACGGGCGGTGGCGTAATCAAGAACAAAAAAAATGTTATTAACCTGGGCAAAAGAGGGGTCCTTGTCTGGTTAAAGGCAGATCCTGAAATCATTCTTAAGAGAGTGATGCTGGAAGGAGGGAAGAGACCTCTCCTTGACGTGGAAGAACCATTGCATGAAATAAATAAACTGCTTGAAGAGAGAGTGGAGCTTTACAGACAAGCCGATACTTCAATTGATACCACCTATATTACACCCGGAGAGACTGCCCATGAAATAATCGAGAAGCTTGGTCTGAAATCAGAGCGCGTCAGGGTTGATCTTGGTGCAAGGAGCTATGAGATTATTATCGGAAGCAGGCTCATGCAGAAACTTGGGCTCAGGATCAGGGAATTCAGGCCATCCAAGGTAGCAATCATCAGCAATAAAAAAGTGTTCCCAATATACAGGGACAGCATTCTGAAATCATTGAGGGATTATAATTACGATCCTGAAATATTGCTTATGCCAGACGGCGAAGAGTATAAAGATCTTCTCTGGACGTATCATTTTCATGGCGAACTTCTTAAGTCCAGATGTGATCGAAGTTCACTGCTTATAGCTCTTGGAGGCGGAGTTATCGGAGACATTACAGGTTTTGTTGCATCAACGTATATGCGGGGTATCAGGTTTATTCAAGTCCCTACCACCCTGCTGTCCCAGGTTGACAGCTCTGTGGGTGGTAAAACTGGTGTTAACCATCCCCTGGGCAAAAATATGATCGGCACTTTTTATCAGCCTTCACTTGTTGTTATCGATATAGACACATTGAAAACACTGCCCACGAACGAGTTCCTGTCGGGAATGGCAGAGGTAATCAAATACGGGATTATTGCTGACAGGGAGTTCTTCGATTATTTAACAACCAACAAAGATGATATTCTCTCGTGCGGTGACAGCATCATTCATGTGATTAAGCGGTCCTGTGAAATAAAAGCTGATGTTGTCTCAAAGGATGAGCAGGAGTCTGGGCTCAGGGCAATTCTTAATTTTGGTCATACGATCGGTCATGCTATCGAAACTGTTACGGCATATAAAAAATTCCTCCATGGTGAAGCAATTGCGATCGGTATGTGTGCGGCTGCAGAACTTGCGTTGAAATTCGGTATATTCAGTTCAGATGATACATCTCTGATCAGAGAGGTCATCGAATCTTATAACCTGCCGTCGTTAATTCCTGGTGACGTTAACACGGAAGAAATATTACACACCATGGAACTTGATAAAAAGGTCACGGCAGGTAAAATGAAATTTGTCCTTCCTGAGGCTATCGGTAAAGTACGCATAGAAGATAATGTTGACCGGCAGTTAATCAGGGATGTGATAGAGTCCTGTCAAATATAATAGAGGGCAGAACTGCCTTCTATATGCACATTCATGCCTTTCACTCCAATTGTTCTAAACTTTCCCCTAAAAAAGGCCGATTAAATAAAGAGGCTTAAGCAATAAAATATCAGTCTGTCTGCATGTTCAGTTTACTGATCCTTGCATATGGAGAGATAATAATGGAATCGGTACAAAAAAAAACGCCGGAAATTGAACGGGAAAAAGAGACAAATGTAGCTCCCGCAATTGTTACGTGTATTTCCGTTATTGCGTTTGTTTTCATGATTCTTGTAGTTGCTCTTCCGGCTATCTATAAAATAAACAGTGAGAAAGCTGAAAAAGCAGCTTTGAAGCGTCTGGAAATTGTGAGCAACGACATAACAGATAAGGAGATAGCTGCTCCTTCATCAGATAATATCAGTATACAGGAAGAAGGTGACTTATCTGATGCCGACCCAGTGGATTTCAGTGTTTCAGGATTAAACGACAGTAAAATCAGTAATGTCATCCCCGGCCCGGATAACACTCTCTCATTAGTCTTTACAATACAGGCCGGCAGCTTTAAAGACTTACATAGTGCCTTGAAACTGTATGATTCCATGATGAATGATTTAAATGAAAAAGACCTTGCTTATCTGAGAATAGAGAAAGTCGGGAAGTATTATGCCGTAAGGATCGGAAAGTTCGGGGATCAGAGGCATATAAAAAATTTCCATGAAAAAATAAGGCCTCATCTCTCATCAGCCAGGATAATGAAGGCCTATATAAAAAAAGATAGAATTAAAAAACTGCATTCATCCTGATCGTCATCAGCAAAGCCGTTGGTGCAAGCCAACTCTTTGGTTTCATTCCGATTCTTTATCGTTTACTTAAATTACACCCATAAATTCATGAATAAGGCAGACAGGCTACATCTCATTTCTGCCTTCCAACGCCTTAGCAAGAGTTACTTCATCTGCAAATTCAATATCTCCGCCTATGGGAAGTCCATAAGCAATCCTGCTGATTTTTACCCCCAGCGGCTTCAGGAGTTGTGCAATGTACTGAGCAGTGGTTTCCCCTTTTGTATTCGGATTCGTTGCGATAATAACCTCAGATATACCCCCTTTTTTAATTCGGTCACTCAATTCAGTGATTTTAAGCCGTTCAGGTGTTATCCCATCTATCGGGGACAGGGCACCAAGAAGCACATGATACAGGCCGTTATAGATTTTCGTATTTTCTATGACTATGAGATTACTCGGTTCTTCAACCACACATATCTTATCTTTTTTCCTGTGAGGGTTGCTGCAGATGGAACAGACGTCGTCCTCAGTTATGTTGAAACAGTCCCTGCAGAAACGGGCCTTCTCTTTCAGAGTAATAATAGCCCTGGCTATGGGGATGGCCTCTTCGTCAGGCATACCCATAATAAAAAAAGCCAGGCGCTGTGCGCTCTTCTGTCCGATTCCGGGCAGTTTGGTAAGTTCCCTGATAAGGTTTTCAACAACGCCGCTGCTCATCCTCCGAACAGATTCCCGAGGCCCGGAATGTTCATACCCCCCGTTACCTTACCCATGTCCTCACTGACCATCTGCTGGGCCCTTCGCAAAGCCTCATTCGCAGCAGCAACCACCAGGTCCTGCAGCATCTCGATATCATCAGGATTTACCACATCCTTTTCAATCCTGATAGAGACTATCTCCATTGCCCCGCTAGCAACTGCCACCACCATTCCACCTCCTGCAGAGGCCTCTACGGTTTTCTTTTTTGATTCCTCCTGAATTTTGCCCATCTCCTGTTGCATCTTCTGGGCCTGCTTCATCAGGTCTCCGATCATTTTCTTAGACATATTCCCTCCTTTACATGAGGCACATGGGAGCAAGGCGGCAAAGGCACACTTTAAAATTATTTTCTTACTCTGCGCCTCTGTTCCTCTGTACCTTCAGTGCTTAGTCATCTTTCTTCTGCTCTCGAAGCGACTTGACCCTGATTAATGAACTGCTGAAAATCTTCATGGCATCCTGCACAATAGGCTCGGCAAAAACTTCCTCTTTTATCTGATGTATTTCAGGTACGTTCTTATGTCCGGGTAACGACGATATTTTTAGCTTGAGATTCCGTCCGCTAATCTCCCTGAGCTTTTCTTTGATGATGTTTGAATTTTTTTCGATCGAATCCGCCAATACCGACATGCCGCCGTTAAATCCTATCGAGAGCTCGCTCTCATTGATATCAATTACTTTTGCTTCGGCAAGTTTACAGGCAAGCAGGTGATCATCTGCATCAATATTATGAATCAGACGCTTCCATGTCTCACCTTTATCAAGATTATGATCCTTGGCTGAATCAGCTGCTTCATCTGCTGCTGCTATTTTTTTTTTCGATGGATCGGATGCAATGTCAGGATGGTTATTCTCCCTATCAGGAACAGGATGAATCCTTTCCCGCCCTGAAATCATGCTTACAATATCCTCAATTGATGTCATTCCCTTGATAAAAGATGTCTTGAGCAGTCCAAGTTCAAGAGTATATCTGGGATTGATCGCATTTCTTACCTCACTTTCAAGCCTGAGAAGTTCTGACAGGAGCAACGTCAGCTGTTCAATACTTACACCCGAAGCATATTGATTAAACTTCTCGACCTCATCTTCTGAATACTCAAGCAGACCGCCTGCATCATCAGAAACTTTGACAATGGCAATATTTCTGAAATGCTCAACCAGCTCCTTTGTTAACTGCCGAAGGTCACTGCCCCTGTCGGTAAGTTCCTTGATAATGGATAGAGTTTCGGCGATATTCCCATTCAGAATCGTCTTTGACAGGTTATGAATGATCTCAATCTCAGGAAGTCCGAGAAGGATTTGCAGTTCCTGTTCAGATATCGTATCACTAAATGAATATGCCTGGTCCAACAGGGTAAGCGCGTCTCTCATACTGCCGTCTGCAGCCTTGGATATCATATCAAGGGCCTTGTCCTTTATCTCTATTTTTTCCTTTGTCGTGATTTCTTTGAGCTGCTCTTTAATCCTGGTTTTTGAAATTCTTCTGAACGCATGGTGCTGACATCTGGACAAAATTGTGGACGGGATTTTCTTGGGCTCCGTCGTTGCGAAAATAAATATCACATGCTCTGGCGGTTCTTCAAGGGTCTTCAGAAGGGCGTTAAACGCAGATGTGCTCAACATATGGACTTCATCGATGATATATATCTTGTATTTTCCTCCAGAAGGAGCATATTTCACCGTTTCTCTTAATTCCCTGACAGCATCAACGCTGTTATTGGAAGCACCGTCAATTTCAAAAACATCTACTGATGCTCCATCTGTAATGGCCCGGCAGCTCGGACACGATCCGCAGGGTCCGCTGCCTGTTCGACGTTCACAGTTCAGGGCTTTTGCAAGGATCCGCGCTGATGAAGTCTTTCCTACACCTCTGGGGCCTGAGAAAAGATAGGCATGAACAATCTTTCCGCTGGAGATCGCATTGTGAAAGGTCCTAACAACGGTCTCCTGACCTATCAGATCTTCAAAACCCTGGGGACGCCATTTTCGTGCAAGAACAATATAGCTCATATAAAACTGGTAGTCAGGAGTTAGGAGTTGGCAGTTAAGGAAAAATGCGAAGCATTCCTGACTACTAACTACCAGCTACAAACTCCCTTGCATTTTATTAATCAGCCAGGCCATCAGGTGATCCTGCGGCACACACAATAACTGCTTACCGTTGCTTCCTTCCGGACCTGGCGGGATTTACAGCATCCTGTTGCACAGGGCCCAACGGCCTGACCGAATTTAGTAAATAAGAAGTCAAAAGTAGGAATCTGGAAGAGACAGATATGCTCACTTACCTACTTCTTACTTCTCACGTCTCACTTACCATGGCGGAGAGGGAGGGATTTGAACCCTCGAGACGCTATGAACGCCTACACGATTTCCAGTCGTGCTCCTTCAACCGCTCGGACACCTCT
>CP070632.1:2500497-2523361 GCA_020356065.1 Nitrospiraceae bacterium | reverse complement strand
CGTCTTCTTCAACTACTGTTTTCTCACCCGTCCATATCTGCCAGCACTCCTGCATGGACTGATTGAAAACAATTTTTTGGTTGACTTCAGCACTATGAGTCGCTCCCACACAGGGACCAACACTGATACCTACATCGTCACAATCTGAATCCTTTATACATGATTGACCTGCCTTGGTTAGAGGTGATAAACAAGTTCTGCTGCCTTTGGCACCGGATGAGCATTCACCTGCTGCACTAACATTATCACAATCTGAATCTACTGAACATGCCCTTCCCGGGTCAAGGCGGCAGTACTGTGAACCTGCCGGGGCATGAGCGTCATATGATAAACAGTCTTCCACAGCAGTTCTGATTGCCGCCGGATTACTTGCATAGTTTATCTGCTCAATGGCTTCCTGACACAACACTTCATTGTAGTCACCCTCATAAATTTTAATAGATGTCTGACCGCCGTTTGATAGTCCGACTGGGTTATACTTATTATCAGGACCTGAAATTTTGAAGGTCAGACCCAGAGAGTTATTTAAGCCACCCTCAACATAATCTGAAGTAAGGGCCTCCTTGACAAAACCCCTTCCTACACATCCTCTTGTCTCCGACACAAGCTCCTTTTCTGAAGTATCATATTTACCCCCGGTGAGTATCTGTTTCTGGACATCAAGCTTTGAAGCAGTCAGCCAGTTGAGGTAATTCCCCCTTGCACTAAATTCATTCACTGTGCTGGGGCTTCCGGAAACTATATTTACACACAGTTCATTGCTGATCTCATGAGAACAGGAGCCGGTAAAACCTCCTGGTTTAAAACTGCTGGTAACCGTGTCATAGGTATACACAGTATCCATTTCAAAATATCCAATATATGAATTCTTGCTGCTGTACGTCTGGTCATAGCAGTAGCTGGACTCTCTTACAGGAGCATTACCGTTGTCTACATATGCGAGGTCATACATACTTGCCGAGTTATCGAACATTATCAAGAGATTAGGCTGCACGCCGTTTGTAATAAAGGGAGGCTTCACACAGTAATTGCTCATATTGGAAGATGCACTTGAGGGCAAGGACATGAGAACGAAAAACAAAGTGATCAATACACATAGAAATTTGATAATTTTATGTTTGTTTGTTTCACGCTTTTTCATTGTGTACTCCTCATCACATGTTTGTGTGCATCTGAATGGCCCATATTTGCGATATGGTGATTGATTATATTGATTAACAGGAGAGCCATTTATTTTATTTCGCACAATTATCATATCATTGAAAAAGCAATTAGCATGCCAAAAATAAAATATTTAAAATCAAAGTGATTCACTAGTGAAAAGGTAGGACTGTGTAACGCATTACATATTAATCAGTAATGTATTACATAAAAGACGCGATAAAAAGTCATGAACTGCCACATGGAATTTTAATTGCAGCTTTTTATGGTGTATACTTAGGTCTGTTAAAATGAGCCTGGATTATTCATGCATATATCCATAAAGACAGGCATGATTAAAAAACTTATACAATGATACCATAGAAACAACTATCAAAATCAGTCTGTAAGAATATGTTCGTGAACAGTAACATTGCATATAATTAATCTCTTTGCATTTAATAAGTTTTTTTAGCATGCCTGTCTCATTTATGAATGCGGTAGGTGAGAGGAACACAATGGACATGAATTTCAATGAAATTATTGAGAGAGCACTGAAAAAAGGGTGTGACAAGGCAGAAGTTTACATTAAAAATTCCAGAGGGATTTCGGTTGAAGCAAAAGGAGGAAAAGTAGAGTCCCTTGAGGCTTCAAGGGGTTTTAACATTGCATTGAGAGTAATCAAAAAGAAGAGGACGGGTTTTTCATTTACAACAAACATGGAAAACATTGAAAATCTGGTTGATGAGGCAGTTCAGGGTGCGGAATGGAACAGTGAGGATGCATATACTGGTATCCCTGAGTCTTCCCCTGCTGCTGAAGTGCAGATTTTTGATCCGCTCATAGATGAAATAAAAGATGATGAGATAATCAGAGACGCACTCCTGCTTGAAGAGAAAGCCCTTTCGTATGACAGACGTATACAGAAGGTAAGAAAGGCTGAAGCAGATTCCGGTATAAGCAGTACGCTGATATTGAATTCCAGTGGGATTAATGCTTCATACAGGAGCAGTTATTATGCTGCCATGGTTTCGACGCTTGCACATGATGGAAACGGTGACAGCCAGATGGGATGGGAACATGGGGTGAGCAGAAGAAAAAGTGATATTGATCTGGAAGCGATAGGGCAGGGTTCGGCAAAAAGGGCACTGGAGCTTCTTGGTTCACGAAAAATGAGCGCAGTTAAAGTGCCTATAATTCTGAGTCCATCGGTTGCGATCAGTTTCCTTGGAATTTTAAGTGCTTCATTATCTGCCGAGGCAGTCCAGAAAAAGCGGTCGTTCCTTGCCGGGAAAAAAGACAAGGCAATTATCAGCAGGCATATCAATATTATTGATGATGGTACGATGCCCTGGAAAGCAGGGACCAGACCTGTAGATGATGAAGGAGTGACCTGTAAAAACAAGACACTGATATCAGGTGGTGTGCTAAAAGGCTATATGTATAATCACTATTCTGCAGTCAAGGACGGGGTACATTCTACCGGGAATGCATTAAGGGCAAACCCGAGATCAATGCCCGGCATTGGTGTTGCCAATTTTTATTTAGACGGTCCAGCCACAAAGTCCGGTGATGATCTTGTCAGATGTTTATCGCGTGGTGTAAAAATTCTTTCTGCTATGGGAATTCATACGGCAAATCCTGTGTCAGGTGATTTTTCCGTAGGTATCTCCGGTCAATGGATCGAAAACGGTGAAATTCAATATCCTGTGAAAGAAGCTGTTATATCAGGTAATATTCTGGATATGTTCAAAAGAGTTGAAGAGATAGGAACCGATCTCACATTTTACGGCAACATGGGTGCTTCCAGCCTGCTGATAGGAGATATGGATATCAGTGCGTAATGGGATACAAATGTCAAATGACAAAATCAGATTGTCAAATCAAATCCTAATGACCATATCAGGTTATGCAGGAAAACGTTCAGCATTTTTTATTACGATAAGATCAGTTGGCCCGCATTTTTCATTGGAGCTTTGAAATTGGTCATTTTATTTTAATGTTACTTTGCCTTGTTTATATAATTGTTAACGAATGAGTTCTTCACATTAACGGCCTCTTTTTCAAATCGCTTCATAAGCTTTTTTGCCCAGACAAATTCAGTCCCAAGGATTGCAAGCCCAAGAATAATGGTAACAACGCCTGGGCCGGGTGTCACAAGCATTATCAGACCAAGCACTAATACAGTAAATCCTATAACAACCTTTATCACCCGCTTTGCCTGTTTAACAGTCTTAATTGTGAAGGTGTCTTTTTTTTTCAAGTGAAAACCTTATTCAGCTTCTTTTTTGGCTTTCTTTATAAATGGTTCAAGCAGATCTATTGGAACAGGAAAGATAGTCGTGGAGTTTTTTTCAGTCGCCACCTCGGTAAGGGTTTGAAGATATCTTAACTGGATTGCCGTAGGTTCGGTACCTATAATCTTTGCAGCATCTGCCAGTTTTTGTGATGCCTGGAATTCACCTTCTGCATGGATGATTTTTGCACGTCTTTCGCGCTCAGCCTCGGCCTGTTTTGCGATAGCCCTTTGCATCTCAAGGGGTAAATCAACATTTTTTACTTCGACAGTTGTTACTTTTATTCCCCAAGGCTCTGTCTGTTCATCAATGATCTTCTGAAGTTCTGCATTCAGCTCATCTCTTTTTGCAAGCAGATCATCAAGGTGGCTCTGACCCAGTACACTTCTTAACGTGGTCTGGGAGATCTGAGAAGTTGCATATTCATAATCAAGCACTTCGGTAATTGCTCTCGTAGGATCAACGACTCTGAAATAAACAACTGCATTGACCTTTACCGTGACATTGTCTTTGGTAATGATGTCCTGGGAAGGTACGTCCATCGTTACCGTACGCAGGCTTACTTTGACAAGTTTATCAATAATGGGCCAGATAATCACGAGGCCTGGTCCCTTAACCGGTATCAGTCGGCCGAGCCTGAAAACAACCCCTCTTTCATATTCACGCAGGACCTTGATAGCGCTTGAAAGAAAATAAATGACAAGTATAATTGCGAAAACAAATCCTGAAAACCCGATCTGAGGCATGATGTATCTCCTTTTATTTAAGTTAAAAGTAAGAAGTGAGAAGTTAACATATGGAACTTCTTGATATGACTTTTCAGTTTTACTTCTTACTTCTTGGTTCTGAGTTCTGAGTCCTGAGTCCTTACTTTTAATATAAGGTTATCAACTTTTTCAACCACCACCGCTTCTCCAGCCTGAATTGGCTCTTCGCTCCAGGCACTCCAGATTTCTCCATGTATAAAAACCTGGCCTTCGTCATGTATGTCTGTTTTTGCTTTACCGGTCAGACCGACCAGACCCTCTGCACCGGTAACCGGTCTGCGTTTATATGCCTTTACCACCAGATACACCGTGAGGCTGAAGAACAGGGCAGTAATGATAACAGCAGGCAATATTACTTTTAATGATAATGAAAAAAATGGAAGCGGAGAATCAAACAGCATAATAGAACCAATCGTCATGGATATAATACCTCCTATGGTAAGCATGCCGAATGAGGTGACCTTAATTTCAAGAATGAAGAGCACTACCCCTAATACTATCAGCATAAAACCTGCATAATTTACTGGCAGCGTCTGAAAAGAATAAAGAGCGAGAATGAGTGCGAGAGTCCCTATGGCTCCGGGGAATATCGCCCCGGGATTGGTAAGCTCAAAAAATATGCCGTAGAAACCGAGCAGCATAAGAAGGTAGGCAATATTGGGATCGCTGATAATATCCAGGACCTTGTGCCGTATACTCATTTCACGGTATGCAATATTGACTCCGTTCGTTTTTATTACACGTTTTCCAGCAGAGGTTTCAACCTCTGTATTATCAACTGCTTCGAGTAATGATGTTAAATCAGGTGAGACATGATCGATGACATTCATCTTCAATGCTTCGCTTTCTGTTATCGATAAGCTTTCCCTCACCGCTTTTTCAGCCCAATCTGCGTTTCGTTTTCTCTGCTCGGCTATGGATATAATATATGCAGCAGCATCATTTTCAACTTTCTCAGACATTGTTTTATCCATTTTACCCCCAACGCCGACCGGATGGGCTGCCCCGATATTTGTTCCGGGGGCCATGGACGCAATATGTGCAGCCATGGTTATAAACACTCCTGCAGATGCCGCTCTAGCACCGCCCGGAGACACATAGACAATGACAGGGGTTTTGCTTGAATTGATTTTTTTTACGATTGAACGCATTGACGTATCAAGGCCTCCCGGCGTATCGAGTTCAATCACAATCGCTTCTGAATTTTCCCTGTCAGCCATGTCAACGTTCTTTGAGATAAACTCTGACATGACAGGATTGACAACCCCGTTCACTTTTATAACAAAGATGTCAGCACAGGAATACAGGGGGTAGAAAAATGAGATAGCACATATGGCAAGGAATACAAAGAAAATCTTTTTCATGTAAACAAAGTATAACTGTATAATCATTGTAATTGTCAAGACTTTTCATGGTATGATATGATTACGTTCAGGGTATCCTTAATTTTAAAAATTATTGTATATATGCTAAGGATTAACGAAATATTCAAAAGTATTCAGGGTGAGTCAACGTATGCCGGATTGCCCTGTACATTTATACGACTGGCCGGCTGTAACCTCAGGTGTACATACTGTGATACGAACTACGCTTATTACAATGGTGAAGAACTCAGTGATGATGCAATTATTGCCAAGATAGAGGAATATGGCGTAAAGTGTGTGGAGTTTACCGGAGGAGAACCGCTTCTTCAGGAAGAGACCCCGAAGCTGTTAAAGGCCCTTCTTGATAAGGGATATGAAGTGCTCATAGAAACCAACGGTTCCATCTGTATAGGCTGTCTTGATAAAAGGTTGAATATTATTATGGACTACAAGACGCCGAAGAGTAACATGAGTCAGCGTATGAGGCCCAAGAATTTTGATTTTCTGAAAAGAACTGACCAGATCAAGTTTGTTGTCATGGATGAATCAGATTATCACTGGGCCAGGAGTATTATAGCGGAGAATAAATTAAGCGAACGATTTGATAATATTCTCATGTCACCAGCCTATGGCGAACTTTCCCCCAAGGATCTTGTCTCATGGATCTTACATGATAATCTGCCGGTAAGAGTTCAGCTCCAGATCCATAAATACATATGGGCTCCTGATGAACGTGAAGGCGTTTAGGATAGACAGAGCGCAGAACGTAAAAGATAAAATTCAGACCTCAGACCTCAGACCTCAGAGCTCAGAGCAAAGAACACACACAGAACTTTTCAGGGAAGAACTGAAAGAGCTCAAGCATAAATCACTTCTCAGACATCTCACATGTATTGAATCTTCCCAGGGTCCGCGCATAACGATCAAAGGTAACACATTCCTAAATTTCTCTTCCAATGATTATCTTAATTTGTCCGGACATGGAGAAGTAGTGAAGGCAGCATGCTTTGCAATGCAGAAATATGGAGTGGGGTCAGGATCATCAAGATTGTTGAGCGGCACGATTGAACCCCATGTCATGCTTGAGCGAACAGTCGCAAGATTTAAAGATACTCATAAGGCCCTTGTATTTAATACAGGCTATGCAGCCAACACAGGTTTAATACCGGTTATTACAGATGAGCAATCTGTAATTTTCAGTGATGAACTGAACCATGCAAGTATAATCGATGGAGCGAGGCTGTCAAAGGCTGAAACCAGGATATACAAACATAACGACATATCTCATCTTGAGGAACTGATGAAAACATCATTGGATGATAAATCAATATTAAGAAGGCTGATAGTTACAGAGACTGTTTTTAGTATGGACGGTGATATCGCGCCTTTAAGATCAATACTAAAATTAAGCAAAAAATACAAGGCTCTCTTGATAATCGATGATGCACACGGTACAGGCGTTCTCGGTAACACAGGAAGAGGAGGGTTGGAACATTTCAATATCAAAGACAGCGGTATTGTGCAGATGGGTACTCTGAGCAAGGCTGTTGGATGTTTCGGCGCATTTGTTGCCGGGAAAAAGTCATTGATAGACCTTCTTGTAAACAGGTCTAAGAGTTTTATGTATTCAACTGCATTGCCTCCTGCTGTAGCAGCAGCAGCAGCAATGGCCCTTCATATTATAAACACCAGTTCATCGCGTTTAAGAAAGCGGCTATGGCGTAACAGAGAAAGACTTTTTAACGGACTTGAAGAGCTTGGTTTTGACACTCTTCAATCCGAGACCCCGATTATTCCCATACTGACCGGAAATGTGAAAGATACACTTCGTTTCGGAAAGTATCTATATAAAAATAACATTTATGCTCCGGCAATAAGACCTCCAACTGTACCTGAAGACACTTGCAGAATACGGTTTTCAGTAACTGCCGGTCACACGTCAGATGATATTGATCGTGTAATCGATTTACTAAGACAATACAAATGAAAAACGGGGCACATCTCATGGAATATGTCCCTCAATGGGATTGAATAATATCCAATGGTCTGTATAGTCACAGGTTCATCAAGGGGACTGGGAAAGTCTATCGCCCTGGCATTTGGCATGAGAAAGTATAGTGTTGCAGTTCATTATCATAAGGATCGTGAAGGCGCTGAAAAAACGGCCGGGGGAATAGATGATGCAATTGTTATAAAAGGTGAATTACGTAACAAAGATGAAGCAGAGATGCTTGTTAAATCCGTAGTGGATAAATGGGACATGGTAGACGTTCTGGTCAATAATGCCGGAATTACAAATGAATCATTGCTGATAAAGACATCGGAGGAGGTTTTTACTGATGTAATGCATACCAATCTGAAAGGCCCCTTTCATATGACCAAGGCTGTTGGAAGGCAGATGATGAAACAGAGAAGGGGGCATATTGTCAATATTGCATCCTATGCCGGTATAAAAGGGAAAGAGGGATTATCAGCATATGCTTCATCAAAAGCTGCTCTAACAGGACTGACCAGATCTGCCGCACTTGAGCTGGGAAGGTACAACATAATGGTTAATACTGTTCTTCCCGGATATATGCTTACAGACATGGGATCTGCATCATCAAGTAAAGCAAAGGACAGGGCAGTCAGGGACGGCATCGTGAAAGGCTTTTCTGAGCCTCTGAATACTGCCGAATTCATCTGCTATCTTGTTAATACAACAGGAATTACCGGTCAGGTATTTAACCTGGACAGCAGGATAATTTAATTAGATGTCAAAAATCGAATTGAGAAGTCAGGAGTAAGGAATAAAACAGAAAGTATAAACAGATTTATTAATCTCAACATGAATAAAGGTTTTTTTATCACAGGAACTGATACAGGAGTTGGTAAAACTTTTGTAGCAACAGGATTGATCAAGGCATTGAAGACAAGGGGTCTGGTTGTCTGTCCTATGAAGCCGGCTGAGACAGGATGCAGGGTGCGGCAAGGTCAGCTATTCCCTCAAGATACGATAACGCTGATTAAGGCATCCGGTGTGGACGAACCAATTGATGCAATTAATCCATACAGGATGAAGAATCCCCTTGCCCCGGCTGTTGCAGCAGAGAAAGAAGGGATTATTGTAAAAAAGAAGGTTATCCTGAATGCTTACAAAAAACTGTCACATAATTATGAGCTCATTATTGCTGAGGGAGCAGGAGGCATTATGGTCCCTCTTTATAAACGATATCTCTTCCTCGACCTGGTAAGTGACCTTGATATTCCTCTCTTAATTATTGCACACCCGGGCCTTGGCACAATTAACCATTCACTTTTGACTCTTAATGCAGCACGAAAAAGAGGCATACGGATCATGGGCCTGATATTTAATCATGTTAAAAAAACAATAACTGATATATCTATAAAATCAAATCCCGAAGTGATCGCCCGTATAGGCAAGGTTCCTGTCATCGGAATTGTTCCCCATATATCTCGTCACAATAAAAAAACAGAAGAAATATTTGATGTGATTGCAACTAAGGTGGCAGGTCGACTGGGTTAATTAATATTTCGACATTCTATCAGGAGCATCTGACCGAAGCTTCTCCATGAAATTCAGATAACTCTGAGGAGGATTAATAACCTCAACACCAATACCGTCTGAAAGATCAGGCGATATGGTAAGTCTGCATATTCTTACAGGCAAATTAAGATGATCTCCGCCTGTATCTAATTTCACGTCTAATTGTGCGTCATCTGGAAAGTTAATATGTCTTGAAGAGATAAACATACCGGTTTCAGATATATTTTTAACCGTTCCTGAATAGTCTCTTTTGGTACAACAGAAACTGGCATTTAAAGATGAATGAATCCTTTCAGATGATCTTTTTTCGATCAGTTGTGTGAAGGGTTGACTGTTCTTTCTTTTAAAGTGAATCATCTGGACAGGGGTTACCATCTCAAAATTATTAACTCCTTCCTCATCACTTACAAGTTTAAAGAAATCACAATTAATACAGGAGAATTTATCACTTGCGTATTTGCCTGTGACTTTACCATTGAGAAAAGTGCCTGCAACTGCCCAACAGATTCTGCCCCCGTTTATACCATGATTCAAACCGTCAGCCTCAATAAGTGTTGACGCAGAACAGATACCGAATTTATCGACTTCATATCCACCTGGTTCCCTCCCACATTCCTTGAATTCCCAGCAGTTCTGCTTTTCAAGCATTCTTTAGTCCTTCCTATTTAATAATCTTTCCTTATATTCTATATTCTATTTACTATTAAATTGCCCGGCAGTCAAGTGGAAAAGCTTATGAATTTATAAAATTCACTAATAAATATACTGTTCTATGAAGTTTTATTTTTATAATGTACCATTCTGTACGGCGGGCTTTTATAATTTGCCCATTGGAAAGGGGGATAAGACAGGATTATGATAATCATCTGTTATTCACTGAGCCGTTCGCCTGAAGCGGTGTGTCTTCATTGATAATATCTGTTATCATTAAGCTTGTTACAACAGTAAGCTGTTATAATAAACGGTCATAAGATATGGCCTGACAATAATCATTTGATCTGCGAATAATGAAAAACAAATTGATACATTGTTTCAGGAGCAGGATATGAGCACAATGAGACACCCGGAATGGATCAAAGTTCCTCTGACCGGAACCCACGAGACGCGAAAATTGCTAAGAAGTTTTGGCCTTTCAACCGTTTGTGAAGAGGCCCGTTGTCCTAACCAGGGCGCATGTTTTTCCAATAACACTGCAACCTTTATGATACTCGGTGATAAATGCACCCGAAACTGTTCTTTTTGCGCAGTTGACTCAGATATTCCCGGGCCTCCTGATCCGGACGAACCTTATAGAGTTGCCAAAGCCTCGGTTAAATTGGGTCTTGCATTTGTTGTTATAACGTCCGTTACCAGAGATGATTTGAAAGATGGCGGAGCGGGGCATTTCACCGACACAATCAAAGCAATAAGAAAGTTAAAAAAGAACATTAAAACAGAAGTTTTAACACCTGACTTTAAGGGAAATTATCAGGCTTTGAAAAGCTTACTTGAAGCAGGACCTGACGTGTTTAACCATAACATAGAGACTGTACCCAGACTATACGACACAGTCAGGCCCCAGGCTGACTATCTGTTATCAATAAATATATTGAAGAGGGCCAAACAGATGTTTCCACATATTATGACAAAGTCAGGCATGATGGTCGGACTTGGAGAGACGTATCGGGAGATTCTTGAAGTAATGCAAGACCTTAAAAGAGCTGGATGCGACTATCTGACAATAGGTCAATATTTGCAGCCGAGACGTAATAATATTCCGGTTGCTGAATATATCAGGCCTGAAGTGTTTGAGCAGTATAAACAAGAGGCCCTTGACATGGGCTTCAGAGCTGTTGCTTCATCCCCCCTGACAAGAAGTTCATTGAATGCGGGAGCCCTTTTCGAAGGAGCTTCCGCTGAATCAGCGTTTATTTAAGATCGAGTTTTAAACTACTCTGCTGTCTTTAAAAGATAATTGATTTTGTGTTAACCTGTTTAAGCTGTATATTATTAATTAAGGAGTTGACATGCACGAATTTAAAAGAGTCAGACGACTACCTCCGTATGTGTTTTCCATCGTTAATAAACTCAAGATGGAGGCTCGCAGGAGTGGCGAAGATATAATAGACCTGGGAATGGGAAATCCAGATCTTCCCACACCTGGTCATATTGTTGATAAACTTGTTGAAGCTGCGAGAAATCCAAAGAACCACAGGTATTCCGCCTCAAAAGGCATCACTCAATTACGTCTTGCCATATGTGAGTGGTATAAAAGACGTTTTGATGTTGATCTTGATCACGAGACAGAAGCAGTTATTTCAATAGGATCCAAAGAGGGTCTTTCACACCTTGCGTATGCAATGGTTGAACCCGGCGACCTTATTCTGACACCTGCTCCTGCGTATCCTATCCATCCATACAGTTTCATTCTTGCGGGAGGTGATGTGCGAAGCATACCTGTACAAAAGGATGCTGATTTTTTTGAAGCCATGGAAAACGAGTTTACGTCAGCCTGGCCACGCCCCAAGGTTTTGCTCATTAACTTTCCTCACAATCCTACAACTACCTGTACAGATGTTGCTTTTTTTCAGAAGGTGGTTGATTTTGCAAAGGGGAACAACATTATCGTCCTCCATGATTTTGCTTATGCTGATCTGACATTTGACGGGTATCAACCTCCCAGTTTTCTGCAGGTGCCCGGAGCAAAAGATGTGGGCGTAGAGTTCTTTTCATTAACAAAGAGCTATTCAATGGCAGGTTGGAGAGTAGGTTTCTGCTGCGGAAACAGAGAAATCGTTGAAGCGCTGACGACCATTAAGAGTTATCTTGACTATGGAATGTTTCAGCCTATACAGATTGCAAGCATCATTGCGCTGAGGGGTCCGCAGGACTGTGTAAAAGAGATTGCCAAGGTATATGAAAACAGACGCAATGTTCTGATTCAGGGATTAAAAAATGCAGGTTGGGATATAGAGCCTCCGAAAGCGACAATGTTTGTCTGGGCTGAAATTCCGGAGCCTTTCAAGGAGATGGCCTCGCTTGAGTTCTCTAAATATTTGATAAAGGAAGCAGGAGTTGCTGTATCTCCGGGAATCGGGTTTGGTCCCGCTGGCGAAGGATGTGTGAGATTTGCCCTGGTAGAAAATGAGCACAGGATCCGCCAGGCCACGAGAGGCATAAAGAAAGCTTTAAACAAATAACGACCCGCATTATTCAAAATTTTTCAGATGGAGGTAAGCCTTAAAAAAAGCTTATGAATAGGGCGCAACACAGGGCAATATGATCAATTTTAGCACTTCATCATCGCGTAAAGTGTATGCTAATGTACTGCTGTAAAAGCTGCCCCCAAAACTTTTTTAGACTTACCTCCATAGATGTGTGGATAATATAGCTGGTTCTTAAACTGGTTTGTTTTGCTTGCAGGGACAGTTCTCACCGGAAGTGTCCCTGTTTTCAACACATCTGTTCCCCCCAATGTCTTATTTGGTTAACTCTTGAATTAATCTCATTATTTGAAGCATAATATTTAGTTACAAAAAAAATCAGTCAAATAAAATATTTACATTTCTCAATTAATATGAAAAAAAGTAATATCAATATCGGAATAATTGGATTTGGCACGGTTGGCGCGGGAACTGCAAGAATATTACTGAAACGGAATAAGGAACTTCAATCAAAGCTGGGTACTTCGTTAAAGCTTAAATATATAGCAGATCTTAATACCAGAACAGACAGGGGAATAAAACTGCGCAGCGGAGTGCTCATAAAGGACGCCAAAAAAATATTAAATGACCCTGAGATTGATATAGTTGTTGAACTTATTGGAGGAATAAGCCCTGCAAAAGATTTTATACTTGAAGCAATCAGCAAGGGCAAGCATGTTGTTACTGCCAATAAGGCACTTTTGGCAGAGAAAGGGCAGGAGCTGTTCATGGCCGCTAAACATAACGGTGTGGCTTTAGGATTTGAGGCTTCTGTTGCAGGAAGTATCCCGATCATAAAAGTGGTAAGAGAGTCACTGATCGGTAATAAAATCGGGAATATATTTGGAATTATAAACGGTACGGCCAATTACATCCTGACCAGGATGACTGAGGAAGGTGTTGATTTTGGCAGCACCCTTGAAGAGGCACAGAAGCTGGGTTACGCGGAAGCAGACCCTACATTTGATATAGAGGGAATTGATTCAGCTCATAAGCTTGCAATTCTAGCATCACTTGCATATGGCCTGCCGATTTCCCTGAAAAAAGTGTATACGCAGGGAATAACAGAGATTACTCCTCTTGATATCCAGTTCGCATCAGAATTCGGTTTTAAAATAAAACTGCTGGCCATAGCAAAACCGGCAGGACAGGAGGTTGAGCTACGGGTACATCCGACGATGGTGCATGAGAGTATGCCTATTGCGGGTGTTAACGGTGTTTTCAATGCCATTTATGTTGAAGGTGATGCTACCGGAGCGGGGCTTTATTATGGAAAAGGTGCCGGTGATATGCCTACAGGCAGCGCAGTGGTCAGTGACATTGCAGACATAGCCAGATATATCAGGGCTGGAGCAGTTGATCGAATGCAAAATTACGAGATATCAGGCAGGTCAGGCCTGAAAGTTAAGAAGATGGATGATGTATCAACATGTTATTACCTTCGAATGTCGGCGATTGATAAACCCGGAGTTCTTTCGAAGATATCAGGCATTCTGGGGAAGAACAACATAAGTATTGAGTCGATGATTCAGAAAGGGAGGAAAAAGGAAAAGGCGGTTTCAATGGTCCTAATGACGCATGAAGCAAAAGAAAAGGACATGATGAAAGCATTAAAAGAGATAAAGAAGTTAAAGGTCGTTTCAGGAAAACCTCTTTACCTTAGAGTTGAAGGAGGTAACGCTTAAAATGAATGACGTGAAAATAGATAAAAAACTTGATATAAGAGGTGAGGTCTGTCCCTACACTCTGGTCAAATCCAAGCTAGGAGTTGAGTCCATTGAGGTGGGACAGGTCATCGAAATATTACTTGACTATCCCGAAGCTTCAAGCAGTATTCCAAAGGCTATGCTTAATTACGGCCACTCAGTTCTCAAGGTGAATAAGATCAATGATAAGGAGTGGATAGTACAGGTAAGAAAAGAGGTAGAAGACTGATGGATTTTACAGAAGAGCAGTTAAAGAGATACAGCAGACATATCATACTGCCCGAAGTCGGAGGCAAGGGACAGAAGAAGATATCAGAGGCAAAAGTTCTGCTGGTAGGTGCCGGAGGCCTTGGCTGTCCTGTAGGATACTATCTTGCAGCCGCGGGTGTAGGGACTATTGCAATGGTTGATGACGATAAAGTGGAACTGAGCAACCTGCAGAGACAGATAGCGCATAGTGTGAAGACTCTTGACGTTCATAAGGCTGATTCTGCAAAGCAGACCTTTGAAGCTTTGAATCCCGACGTTAATGTTATTCCGATAAAAGAGAGACTTAACAGTAAGAACATACTTGACCTGTTCAGGGACTATGACATTATCGTGGACGGTACTGATAATTTTCCTACAAGGTACCTTATAAACGATGCATGTGTAATGCTGAAAAAACCATTAGTCAGTGGCGCGATCCTGAGGTTTGAAGGACAGGTTACCACCATCTTGCCTCATGACGGACCATGCTACCGGTGTCTTTTTGAAGAAGCGCCTCCGCCCGGTCTTGTGCCTTCATGCCAGGAGGCTGGTGTGCTCGGTGTACTTCCGGGAGTTATTGGTGCACTTCAGGCGACTGAGGTTTTAAAACTGATCATAGGAAAGGGGACCCCCCTGAAGGGCAGATTGCTGATTTATGATGCCTTGGGCGTAAACTTCAGAAAGGTGAAGATACCGAAAAATGATGATTGTGCCATATGCGGCAAAAGTCCAACGATAACGGAACTTACTGATCTGCCTGAGGAGTACTGTTCGATATAAAAAGCTTGCAGTAAAGAACGTTAAGATATCAGCTTGAGAATATCATTAAGATATAGAAATGAAAAAGAAGATATTGTATTCATGGAGGCGTATTAAATGGGTTATGTAAAAGGACTGAAATGCCGGGAATGCGCGAGAGAATACCCTGTTGATCCTATTTATGTGTGCGAATTCTGCTTTGGACCGTTAGAGGTCGTTTACGATCTTGACGGTATAAAAAAGATCATGACCAGGGAACTGATAGAATCCCGTCAGCATACTCTCTGGAGATATATAGAGCTGCTGCCTATAGACAAAGACCCTACGAGTGGTCTTAACTCAGGATTTACTCCGCTGGTCAAGGCAGACAATCTTGCAAAGCACATTGGAATGAGAGAGCTTTATATAAAGGATGACACCGTCACGCATCCCACGCTTTCCTTTAAGGACAGGGTTGTTGCCATTGCACTATCCAAGGCAAAGGAATTCGGTTTTGATACGGTTGCCTGTGCATCAACCGGAAACCTTGCCCACGCTGTGTCAGCTCATGGCGCAGCCGGTGGATTTAAGAGATTCATTTTTATTCCAGCCAGTCTTGAAAAAAGCAAAATTATTGCATCTCTTGCATATGAACCGAACCTGATTGCGGTAGATGGTAACTACGATGACGTAAACCGGCTCTGCAGTGAGGTGGCAAATAAATACAACTGGGCTTTTGTAAATATAAATATCAGGCCCTTTTATGCTGAAGGTTCAAAAACACAGGGATATGAGATTGTTGAACAGCTTGGCTGGAAAGCCCCTGATGCAGTTGTTGTTCCCTGTGCAAGTGGCTCATTACTTACAAAAATATGGAAGAGCTTTAAGGAACTGAAGGAGATCGGATTGATTGATGATCTGCATACAAAGGTTTTTTCTGCCCAGGCAACCGGATGCTCTCCTATTGTGAGAGCCATCAAGGATGATGTTGATGTAATCAAGCCTGTTAAACCTGATACGATAGCCAAATCTCTTGCCATTGGAAATCCTGCTGACGGCTATTACGCAACCAAAGTCATTCAGGAAACGGGCGGTTTTGGCGCCGATGTTTCTGATGAGGAGATAATCAGTGCAATAAAACTGATGGCAAAGACCGAGGGTATATTTGCAGAAACAGCCGGAGGCGTCACACTGGCATCTGCAATAAAACTTGTAGAGAGCGGTCATATTGACAGGGATGCGGTCACTGTATTGTGCATAACCGGTAACGGTCTTAAGACCAGGGAGGCTATAGTCGGCCATACTGTAGAGCCGTATCATATTGATCCTAATTTGAAGTCCTTTGAGGCGACACTGAAAAAGATAATCAAATAAGATAGAGTTAATTGTTATAAGTAATTGTTATTGGAAATAACTTATAGAAGTAACGATTAACAATTAACGAATAACGATTTTTTAAAGGAGGTTTATAGATGGCGGTTAAAGTCAAGATCCCTGTACCTCTTCAGAGGCTTACGCAGGGCAAAGAGGAAGTAGAAGGAAATGCGGGTACCATAATTTCACTGATCAACAGCCTTGATCAGAAGTATCCCGGACTGGGAGAGAGAGTGTCTGAAGGGGGAAAGTTGAGAAGATTTGTGAATATATATGTTAATGAAGAAGATGTACGGTTTATGAAAAATGAGGAAACGGAGGTAAAAGACGGTGACGAAGTTTCTATTGTCCCGGCTATAGCCGGAGGCTGTTAATTGATACCCGTGAATTCTGCGTTACGGGCAATATATATTCTGATCTTAAAAATAATTTTATATTTCAGCGAGGGGGAGTACCATGAAAAAAAGGGTTAGACTCACATTTCCACAGGACTTGATAAAAGAGCCTGTAATTTTTACAATGGCCCGGAAATTTGATGTGATACCGAACATACGAAGGGCCCGCGTAACAGAGACTGTTGGAGAGATGATCCTTGAGGTTGAGGGCGATGATGAAAATGTCGATAAAGGGATAGAGTCTTTAAAACAACTGGGAGTGGATGTTGAACTTGTTGAAGGTGACATACTCGAATAACATGGTATTGTGGAAAGGTCTTATTGAACACTACAGAGAATATCTTCCTGTAACAGTCAACACCCCTGTTATTTCACTTAATGAGGGTAATACACCCCTTATTAGGGCCTGTCATGCAAATGATATCATCACGGAAGATATTGAATTATATTTCAAGTTTGAAGGGGCCAATCCAAGTGGTTCTTTTAAAGATCGTGGTATGACCATGGCCATTTCCAAAGCTGTGGAAGAGAATTCCCGGGCTGTTATCTGTGCATCTACGGGCAACACATCTGCATCTGCTGCTGCCTATTCAGCGAGAGCAAGAATCGGAGCTATCGTGATCATTCCTGAAGGGAAAATAGCAATGGGCAAACTTGCACAGGCGATGATACATGGAGCGATGGTTATCCAGATCAACGGTAATTTTGATGATGCATTGAGAATAGTTAAGGAGCTTGTTGCGCGGCATAAGTTTGCAATGGTCAATTCAATTAATCCTTATCGTATCGAGGGACAGAAGACCGCTGCATTTGAAGTATGTGATCAACTCGGCAGCGCTCCTGTATACCATGCAATGCCGGTGGGTAATGCTGGTAATATAACCGCTTACTGGAAGGGGTATAAGGAATATTTTGGACAGGGAAAGATAAAAGCATTACCAACGATGCTCGGGTTTCAGGCTGCAGGTGCAGCCCCTATAGTACGTGATGCACCTGTCCCTGATCCTGAAACGGTAGCAACCGCTATCAGAATAGGAAATCCTGCAAGCTGGTCAGGAGCCGTCGCAGCAAGAGACGAATCAGGTGGTCGCATTGAAGCGGTCACTGATCAGGAAATCCTGTCAGCATACAAGTTTATTGCTTCAAAAGAGGGAGTATTTTGTGAGCCTGCATCAGCAGCATCGCTGGCAGGTGTTATAAAGCTTTCACACGAGGGCTTCTTTAAAAAGGGAGACTCTGTTGTCTGTACCCTGACCGGTCATGGTCTGAAAGACCCTGACAATGCAATCCAGCTGTCAGAACAGCCAATCAAGGTAAGTGCTGACATATCAGCAGTAGAAGAAGTATTAAAAGGCTGTTGTATATAGTAGCTGCAAAAAGGGCAGGTTACAGTCTTACCGGAATGTATCTTGATAACCAATGAACTTTTCTGATATTTCTTCAAACCCCTTTTGGATTCATGACCTGAGTCCGATTATCGTTGAATTAGGCCCTCTGCAGCTCAGATACTATGGCATCCTGTTCTCACTAACCATTTTGATTGGTTTTTATTTCTGGTATAAGCAGATAATACGAAGTGGTCGTGATGAAAATGCTGCTTATGCATTTCTGTGGATGGGAGTGGCTGGTGTCGTTATAGGATCACGTCTTGGTCATGTTCTTTTTTATGAACCCGACAGATTTATTCAGAATCCGTTACATATTTTATATATCTGGAGAGGTGGTCTGGCAAGCCATGGAGCAGCCATAGGAATTTTAACCGCCTTATGGGCTTACTCTCGGAGATATAACATGACGATGACAGAGGCATGTGACCGTTTTTCCATATCTGTCACCGTTGGTGCAACCCTTGTCAGAATTGGTAATTTTTTTAATTCCGAAATAGTCGGACGGGCATCTGAAGTTCCCTGGGCTGTTGTTTTTACAAAATATGACCGCATGATGGGTCTGCCTCCGACAGCACGGCATCCATCCCAGCTATATGAGGCTGCCATGGCAATTGTAGTATTTCTGGTTCTTTTTATTACAGACCGCAAACTTGGCGAGGACCGTCCCCCAGGTTTGATGGTCGGTATTCTGCTGGCGGGATACTTTACGCTAAGGTTTTTTGTAGAGTATTTCAAGGAATATCAGGCACTAAGTTCATCCTTCCCATTTACTATGGGGCAATTGCTTTCAATTCCTTTTGCTGCTGCTGGATATATAATTCTTATTAAAATTCTGTTAAAGAAAAGAAAAAAAGATCTGTGATAAACATATTTGCCTGTACATCGTTAATCTTTTTAAACTGGCAGAAATATATCCCGTCCCAATTATCTTCATAGCTGAGAATTTTATTTAGTATATGTAGCTCTGGAATTATCTGAAATGAAGCCCTTCATTTCATGTAATTAAGATATATCCGAAACGTTAAATCAATTGTATATATTATTTAACAGGTAAAACCTCCATCGTATTATTGATATCATCAATAGCTGCTGAATTAACCGTATCAGGTGTTATAGCATATACCCTGTCCTCCAGAAACAGCCCTCGGGACCATGAGTAGAATCTGTCATATTGCAATGTACTATTGGATGTTGATATTCTGCCGAGAAAAGAAAAACCATCATCACTTTTTACCCTATAAACATATAACCCTGAAAATACGTGGATACCCCGCTCCCAAGGTGTCTGCGGTTTCAGCTGATGCTCATAAAGGTCTATAGGAATTGCAAGAAGATTTTTCTCACTCCAGTATGTAAAGGCCTTATGGTTGTGAAGGGCCTCAGATTCAGTGCCACGGTCACCGACAGGTTCTTTATGAAGTAATACAGGATTTTTAAAATCAGTTACATCAAAGATGGTTAATTGAAGACCCTGGTAATAGGACCACGACTCATACGGTATGGCATCTTTACCGATAGTCAGGAGATGGTTATCTCCAAGGGGATGAATATAATCTGAGTATCCGGGGACCTTAAGTTCTCCCATGAGTTCTGGATCTGACGGATCAGACAGATCCAGAGTAAAGAGGGGATCAACTTTCTCAAACGTGACAAGATAACCCTTATCTCCGATGAAACGGGCAGCGTAAAGGTGTTCACCCGGAGCCAGGTTTTCCAGCCGGCCTATAATAGCAAGTTTATTCTCATCTTCTTTCAGACAATACACATTGTTGCGTTCACCTCCGGAGTCAGTGTTCCAGTTCCATGAAGATGTGGCAACCCTCAATATGTCTTTGTACTCCCCAAATGAAAACTGGTTCAGGATCGATCCGGGTACAAGGCCGCTTCCTGAAAATGATATACTTTTACCGGTGAGATTGAATTTGTGAATGGCAGTCTGTACAGCACTTACAATGTCTTCATCAGCTACATTATAATTCCAGATTTCGGACGCAAGATAAAGTGACGATGTGGATGCGTACACATGTATTGCGTCGAGGACCGCGCCCGTAGACTCATGATCAACCTCTGGACTGTTTAAATCCAGCGTTGTTATGGAAACTACCATTGAACCCTGTGGATCACCCGGTTTCATAAAATCCTCAGCAGACACCAGCAGTCCGGAGTCAAAGGGCTTTCCGTCTTTATCAAACAGTTCAAATGACGGAACCAGATCATGTAACGGAACATCTTTAAGAGCATCAAGATTCCGCCGGACCACATCACTCTTCTCGTCCTGAGCCCTGTCATAATAATATTCCAGAGGAGGAAGAGTTGGTCTGAACCTGCTTATTATGTGCAGTAATCCATTGATCAAACGCGATGATACCAGTTCGCCATCGAAGATCAGGTCCTTGATGCGTTCCGGTTTTAAAGGATCCTTAACATTAATAACCAGGACTCCTGTACGGGATCTGCCGATCCAGCAGGGCATAGTTACTGAAATTGAAGGGAGAGATTCAACTGTGCCTCCCGCAGACGCATCTCCACACCAGAAATCATCGTTATCATCGGCAGGCAGGTACAAAGCTACAAGTATCGATCCATAGAGATGTAACGACTCGATATTCTCACGTGCAGCAATGCTGCCGGCAACACTCATACCTTCATTTGTATCAAGTTTAATGATTTTGACTGCCTGTTCCTGGGCCAGGTATAGATAATTTCCGTCAGTCTTTATTTTGTCTGATTCGTCCACGCCGGATTCCTGTACATTTGTGTCAGAGTATCTTTGTGACCCATCTGAATTTCCCTGTCCCTGGCTGTTGTTCCCTGAACCGCCTGTTGTGTCTGTTTCCGCTTCTGTCGTATCAAACGAATACTCGACAACTGCTGACGCAATCTGTTCTTTCAGAAAGGCCTCCAGCTCGTCCTCATTCGTAAATACCGTCATCGTTCCCTGCCCGGTATCTTTATTATTATTACTGCTTTCCTCTGTTGTGCCGCAAGAGATCAATACAATTGATGAAAGTAAAATAACAGACAAGAATTTTACAAGATTCACGGTGTAACCCCCTAGTTGCTATATCTTAAAATAATTTCTGAAATGATGCCCTTCCTAAATGGACAAGTCTTTTCCTGGATAAGAAAACTGAATATTGCCGGATTATGTTATTAAATATGTAACTGTTTAATAACATTAGTATGAAATAATTTTCCTTCCCAGGCAAGAAAAAAATAATCAAATAGCCTTTATAATAAGCATATTATTGACATCTTTCATTTTCATATTCAGGAGACCCTGTTTCTTTCTCAATGACACATCCTGACGACGTACTCCTGATATTATAATTTACCTCCTCTGTTCTACATCAATTAAAATAGCTCCAAGCCATTAACAGCACAAAAAAACTACAAACAATAGTGTATCCATGAACGTATTATCCTTCTCCTTTCTAAGTTGATCGCACATTCATGATTAATACATTATTACGCAATAAACCGATAAAATGTGATTCAACTCACGTTCATATCAACTGGCCACAATAAGAATATACATGAGATTTGTTCCTGCTATCATGTATATATGAAATAGTAGAAACGAGAGTTCGTTATTGATGTACTGAGAGACTCTGGATAAATAATATTATCGATATTTTATTGCGACAGATAACCAGAAAAATGGATTTATCACTCTTATTAATGAGGCTGCCCGGTTTGCTTTGTAAACAGCGATTGCACGGTCTATATAATCTATGGCTGTATCCGGTTCAATATCATTTCGGCCGAGATTGAAGATATTGAGAATCAAATTTATATTTTTGCCATGTCCTTTAACGGATACAGAAGGAGTAGAGGCGGAATAGGTTTTTATATCTGCATGAACCATTATCGCGTAAACGTCTTTTATGATCAGGTTAATCTCTTTCTTTGCTTCTGAAGCTTCAGGTTTTTCATTGTAATTGCCTGACACCATATTGAGAATGCTGTTATCAAAATATGTTTTCACCAGTGACCTGAAATGTATTAATAAATTCAGTCGTCTTTTGTTTTCCAAAAAAGGAACATCTTTATAATGTTTTGTTTTCTGCTTCATCAATTTTTTACTTACTGGACATAATACATCGTCTATTCCTGTATCTGTTATTCGGTTTACACATAGGATTTCTTGATTGATCACATATAAGAGATATTAATCTGCTATTGAAGTGAGTTTTAAATGATACGATCAAATTCTAAAGGTGCGGCATTTGAAATACAACTCAGACAGTTTCTGATGATACTTAATGTAGAATACGAACTTTATAATATTATCTTCTCGGATATTAAGTCTTTTGACATAATTTAATGAATTCCAAATTAAAACTGCATTATAAGTCAGTTTCTGTTTCTGCTCCTGCTGAAAGTTCCATACTATGACGTTAGACTGCATATTCATAATCCCATTTTTATAATCCTGCGATTCAAGAAATCAGTCTGCCTTAAGAATTATGAAGGCCTTGCGGGTAATACTGCTTATGTCAATCCGCATGGTCGCTCAATCACGAATGCAATATATCGTAACGTTATCCATCGAAATATCCATCTTTGATATACTGATGCTATGAAGCATAATGTAAGCTCTTAGATCTGTTTATTCACTATAGTTCTGATGAAAGAAAAACCCGTGAAGATAGAACAGATAGACATGAATGAGATGATGACCAGTATTATCGATACACATCAATTCAGGTTAGAT
>CP070632.1:2477114-2500397 GCA_020356065.1 Nitrospiraceae bacterium | reverse complement strand
ACTATGGGCAACTCCGAATCCCTTACAGACCCAATGAAACTTCGGTTTCCCTTATATCCACCAGTTGCTGTCCTGTTCAGCATCTGCAAGGGCCTCCCGTGCTACCCCGTATGGCTTCCTCTGCGTGTCGACCCTGATACCCCGGGAGTCCATCTATCGGTTTTGACAGTTTTTGTTAGGATAGATGCTCCAGCCTTCCTCCGTAAATCAGGGAGTCGGCAACTCCAGTTTTTCATTTACGAGGCTACATATAGGTTCGCTCTCGCTACGACACGCAGTTTTGCTCGACTCACTACATGAGCCTTTGTCAGGGAACTTAGTGCTTCAGGTTACCCTTTGCACCTCCCTCGTGCTACGTGGGCGAACTGCCGAATTCCCACGGTCGGACTTTAACCGACTAGTCATACGATATACACGGCATACGATTTACGTCAGAAATGATGACTGCAGAGAATCAATCCGGATCACTTATAAATTAGAGAGTAGTTTCATTTACGAACGAGGATCAAAGCTTTAGATTTAATATGCTTGTGAATAAAGTATAACTAAATCCAGCAAGATCATATTAATTACGGCAGTACAGTTACAACATCCTGGCAACTTCATTGATTAATATTACTATTGTGAGAACTATTCATTCATTACATTTCACCTGTTGCCCCTGCTGAGGTTCATCTGTTTTATATTATCAGTATGCATTTTCATATAATTCCAGATGATGGGTATTAATGGTGTATAATTTATAGAACAAGTGTAACCATTTTAATCATATGAATATTAACTCCGTCACAGACAACTCTTTACCTGAGAAAAAATCCCGTTTCGGGTGTCTTCAGATTCTCGGAATTGCATTCATCATAGTAATCGCTGTGGGACTGATCACAGCCGGCTGGGTCAAATATAATTTATATGCATCTCAGTTTACCCCGATAAAGCTCAGTACAAAAGAGAAGAAGATTCTGGACAGTAAACTCGATGTTCTTCAGGAATCTTCTGGCAGCGCAGGTTCTGCGTATCTTCCACCTGAAAAAGTACGAGCACTTCCTCTTGAACCGGAAGCATATTCAGAAACAGGGGCAAAGCGAGAAATAAGTCTCAGCGAAAAGGAACTTAACGCACTCATTGCCAATAACCCCGAGGTTGCCAGCAAGGTAGCCATTGATCTTTCTGAAAATCTTGTCAGCCTGAAGCTTGTTGTACCGGTGGACGATGATATCATTGTTTTTGGAGGCAAGACACTGCGTCTCAATATGGGCATTATACTTTCTTATGAAAATGATGCACTGGTCGTTGCACTGAAAGGCATTTCAATGGGAGGAATCCCGATACCTAATGCGTGGCTCGCTTATACAAAAAACAAAAACCTGGTCGAAGAGTTCGGCGGCGAAGGCGGTTTCTGGGACCTCTTTTCTGAAGGCATAAAGGACCTTAAAGTAAGGGATGGTCATCTGCTTATCAGCCTGAAAGAATAATGAACCCTTCATACCTCTGTCAATAAAAAAACAGGAGGTAACTATGAAAAACCAGAACATTACGTTCAGGGCGGGAAAAAACATCGCAATGAAAGTACCCTCGCATCAATATGAACAAACTGTAGCGTTTTACAAAAACGTGTTAGGCTTATTTCAAATAAAACAGGAAAGCCCCTCTGTTGTATTTAAATTCGGAGACAAGAATTTATGGATTGATAATGCTGATGACTTGGGCCAGTCAGAGATCTGGCTGGAGATTTGCTGTAATGATATTAAGGAAGCAAAGAAATATTTAAAATCAAAGATAGTGAAGAGACGTGATGATGTTGAAAAGTTGCCGGTCGATTTTCAGGGATTCTGGATTGCAAGTCCATGCGATATAATTCATTTGATATCTAAAGACTGATATTAATGCCGCTTTAGTATTAAACGTTAGTTCTCAAATATGATATTAATACATTCAATAAAAATACAATTGATCATGCAACAAATATACTGGCTTTTAAAATTTTCACTCACTACAGTCATTTCATTTATATTTCTGGTGTCATGCGGAGGAGCTGGACTGATAAACTCAGATAATCTGACAAATGACAGCCCTGACAGTAATTCTTCATGCCCTGAAGTATCAGGACCGGAAGTCATGGGTTCTGTCTCATCTGACCTCATCGATGAGGCCTCGGGCCTAGTTGCCAGCAGAACAAACAGCGGTGTGCTCTGGACGCATAATGACTCAGGTGACCAGCCCAGGATATTCGCCATGAACCTGAAGGGAGATCATCTGGGTGAGTTTAATCTGCTCAATACTGAGAATCATGACTGGGAGGATATTGCTGCGGGTCCCGGACCTGCTGATGGAGAACAGTATCTTTATATAGGCGATATTGGAGATAACAGCAGAATCCGCACTTCCATTTTTGTATATAGACTGCGGGAACCTGAAGTTGAACAAACACAGCCCCCTGTATCAATGGATATCACGGACGTTGATGTACTAGAGATGCAATACCCTGATAACCAGGCATTTGATGCCGAGACTCTCCTCGTTGACCCTGTATCGGGTGATATATTTATTGTGACGAAAAACAATACCGCCACATCAAAAGTGTTCCGAAATCCCTCACCTCACAATGCTGATGAGATATTTACTCTGGAGGAAGTTGCAACTGTAAAATTGGGCACTTCTTTTTTATATGCTGTAACAGGCGGGGATGTATCGGGTGACGGTTCAATGATCATTCTGAGATCATACTTAAATGCTGTTATTCTGTTTCGTGATGATGCAGAAGATATGGCTCATTCATTTACAGGTGTATCATGCGGTGTCCCCGTGGATGAATCACTTGGACAACAGGGCGAAGCCATCACATTTGATCCGGACGGCAGCGGGTATACTACTGTTATTGAGGGGCTACACCCGTCCCTCACACATTACTCGATCAATAACTGATATTTACTTCAGCCCAAGAACATCCTGCATATCATAAAGACCCGGGGTCTGTTTCTTCACCCACAGGGCAGCTTTCAATGCACCTCTGGCAAATGTATCCCTACTTGACGCCTTGTGTGTAATCTCTATTCTCTCTCCCAGTCCACCGAACAATACCGTATGTTCACCGACAATATCACCTGCGCGGACTGTCTGAATACCGATTTCATCCCTGGTTCGCTCCCCGATTATGCCCTGCCTGGCATAGACAGCTTTCTCCTCAAGATTTCTGTTCAATGCTGCCGCAAGTACCTGGGCCATTTTCATGGCCGTTCCTGATGGTGCGTCTTTCTTTAACCTGTGATGTGCCTCGACTATTTCAACATCATAATCATCTCCCGTGACCTTTGCAATATCTTCAAGTACTTTCAGAAGGAGATTTACTCCCACGCTCATGTTAGGTGCAAACACGCAAGGCGTGTTCTGGGCATAAAGACCTATATATTCGACCTCATCCTTGCTGAATCCTGTCGTTCCTATGACAACAGGTATAGGTTTGTCCGAAAGGGCTTTCAGGTTCCCGATCGTTGCTGAAGGCGATGAGAAATCAATGAGAACATCTATCTCCCCTGCAATCGCTTTTATATCGTCCGTTATCTTCACGCCTGTCTGACCGATGCCTATCATCTCTCCAATGTCACGGCCCAGGTCGCCGTGCCCCTTTCTTTCCAGTGCGCCGCTTAATTGTATCTCCTCAATATCTCTGGCAAGCGTGCTAATTCTGCTGCCCATTCTTCCGGTTGCCCCGGCTACCGCCAGTTTAAGCATCATTTATCTCCTTTTCGATAGATTGGCTGTCATCACTGTCAATCTTTCCTTCAATTTTATATTTGTCAGCAGCCCATGCTCCAAGATCAATCAGTTTACATCTCTCGGAGCAAAAAGGTCTGAAAGGATTGTCATTCCATTCATTTTTCTTTCTGCATGTGGGACACTTAACTTTCATGATTCAAACCTGTATCTCTTTGCCCAATATTAGTATCGTCTATATTTTAATAAAGCCTTCATATACAGTTGCTGCCGGACCGCTTGTATACACATGGTTGTCCTTACCAGACCATCTGATAACCATTTTACCACCCGGCAGGTGTACATTGACTTTTCGACTGGTCAGACCAAGAAGCGCTGATATAACAGCTGATGCCGACGCACCTGTCCCGCATGCCAGTGTGGCGCCTGCACCCCTTTCCCATACCCGCACTTTCACATTACTCCGGTCAAGGACCTGCATAAATTCCACATTTGTTCTGTTTGGGAAAAATCGGTGCCGCTCAATTTCAGGACCATGGATTTCAAGTGGCACAGCATTCACATCTGTCACAACAATTACTGCGTGAGGGTTGCCCATGGAAACACAGTTAATCTTAAACGTCTTTTTATTCACCTTAAGAGAATATTTCAGCAACCTGTCATCGTTAAAGTCCTTGTCCAGCATTGAGATTCTGACCGGTATTTTTGATGGCTCCAATACCGGTTCACCGATGTCCACTGTATACATATTATGTTTTTTCTCCAGAACCATAATTCCGGCAATGGTCTCTACAGTGATTGAATCAACTCTGATCTTGTCATCTCCCGGGACAGTTTTATCTCCGAACAGGATCGTGTCCCAGATGTATTTTCCGATACACCTGATGCCGTTACCGCACATTTCAACTTCAGAACCATCAGCATTAAAGATGCGCATCCTGAAATCAGCTTTATTTGAGCGAGACAATAACAGAACCTGGTCTGCTCCTATACCGAACCGCCGGTCACAGAGTTTTTTTGACAATGTCCTCATACGACGAACTTTCCCGTTTCTGTTGTCAATGACAATAAAGTCATTACCCAGTCCATGCATTTTTGTAAAATGAAGATTCATCGTAACCCTGTCTTTTGGCTTAACTATTTTAAGTGTGCCGGGAGTTTTGTCCCTCTTATCAGGTCTTTATAACTCTCTCTTTCTTTCACAACAAAAAAGTCACTCCCTCTCACCAGCACTTCTGCTGCCCTGGGTCTGCTGTTGTAGTTGGAACTCATGGTAAACCCGTACGCCCCTGCACTCATGACAGCCAGCAGATCACCCTGGACCGCCCTATTTATCATGCGTTCTCTCGCAATAAAATCCCCTGACTCACAAATAGGCCCTACAATATCGGAAAGGACTTTTTTACGGTTATTTTTTAACACTGGCCTGATATCATGAAATGCTTCATACAGACTCGGTCTGAGGAGATCATTCATTCCCGCGTCAACAATGACAAACTCCCTTTCAGGATTCCTTTTCAGATATAACACTCTTGTCACACATATCCCTGCATTTCCGGCAATTGATCTGCCCGGTTCAACAATGAGATTAAATCCACCCTCTTCGAGCAGAGGCATCACTGCCCCGGAGAGGTCGCCCGGCAGAGGGGGGGCTTCATCCCTGTACGTGATTCCAAGTCCGCCACCAATATCAAGGTTTTTTATCTCAATTCCCTGTTCTCTCAGATTGCGTGCAAGCAGTATCACTCTTTTTAGAGCATCCACAAAAGGATTGATCGATGTTATCTGAGAACCGATATGCTTGTGAATGCCAAGGACTTCAACATTTCTGAGTTTTTTTGCCAGCCGGTAATACTCAAGGGCATTTTCAATGGGGATGCCGAACTTGCTATTTTTCAGTCCGGTAGATATATAGGGATGGGTCTTCGGGTCAATATCCGGGTTTACCCTGAGAGCTATCGGCGCCTTTACGTTTAGTTTTCCCGCAACCCTGTCAATGGCCTTCAGTTCATCAGAGGATTCAACATTAAACATCAGTATGCGGGCCTTTAACGCAGCAGCTATTTCGTCTTCTGTCTTTCCTACACCGGCATATACAATCTTCTCTGAAGGGATGCCTGCTTTTTTTGCCAGGTAAAGCTCTCCTCCTGAAACAACATCGGCTCCGCAGCCGTTTTTTGCAAGAAGTCTGAGAACAGCCGGGTTTGAATTGGCCTTCAGAGCATAACAGATAGTGCTGGGATAACCATCAAACGCCTGCTGATAGGACGTCAGATGCATAAGCAGCGTCTTCTCACTGTAAATGTAGACAGGTGTACCAACTGTGTCAGCGATCTTTCTGACAGGAACATTTTCAGCATATAATTCGGATTTTTTATACGTAAAACAATGCATCATCCATCCTGCATAAATTAAGGTATAATTAACCTGACCATGAAAATAATAGACAGGGCAGTCAAAACAATAAAGAAACACTCAATGATCAACAGAGGAGACACTATCCTGATAGGTCTGTCCGGAGGACCTGACTCGGTTTGTCTCACCGTTATTTTAGATAAACTCAGACACAATTTCAATATATCTCTTCATGCATTATATGTTAATCATGGATTACGTCCTGATGAAAATACAAAAGAAGAGGCATTCTGTAAAGAGCTGTGCGAGAGACTTGGTGTTATATTTCATACCAGGTCAGTTAACGTTAAGAGTGTCGCCAGCGAAAAAAGATGTAATGTCCAGGAGACCGCGAGAGAATTACGGTACGAACTGCTGGAAGACCTTGCCGAGGATGTTAAAGCATCAAAGATCGCTGTTGGTCATAATGCTGATGATCAGGCTGAGACGATTTTCATGAGGCTTGTCCGTGGATCAGGCAGACGTGGCCTGTCTGGAATACTGCCGGTAAGAGGATCTATTATCAGGCCTCTTATTGAGATTGAACGGTCAATGATAGAGACGTTTCTCGATAACGAGATGGGACATTCCTTTCTTCGTGACAGCTCCAATCTGAATGAGGACTACCTGAGAAACTGGCTTCGCATTAATGTTATGAATGAAGTAAAGAAGCATAATCCCTCTTTAATAAAAGATTTATCAAGGACTGCTGATATACTGAGGGAAGAGGACAATTACCTTGAGATCATCGTTACCAAAACCCTCATGAGGCTTGTCAGCAGAAAAAACGACAGCTCCATCGAATTGTTTCTCACACCTTTGGAGGCTCTTGAGAAATCCCTGCTTAGACGAGTGCTCAGGAGGGCCATAGATGCAACTTCAGGTTTGAGGGGTATCAGTTTTGTTCATGTGGAAGATATTATAGAGCTGATAAGAAATGGAACATCCGGTGATAGAATTATCATGCCAAAAGGTCTTAGAGCGATACGAAACTATGCTACTCTTAAATTAACTTTGGAAGTGCCTGAAAGCTTTTCAGAACATATACTGGATGTACCCGGAGAAATCATAATTCCGGAACAGGGAGTGATAATAGAAGCAGAAATTATTAAACAGGAGATCGAGTCAGATGGAAGAAACATATCTATATGTGACCTGCAGGCTCTTTCTTTACCTCTCAGAATAAGACCGAGACAGGATGGCGACTTTTTTTATCCACGAGGACTTGGAAGAAAGAAAAAGCTCCAGGATTTTTTTGTGGACGAAAAAGTGCCGCGTGATGAGAGGAATACCGTCCCCATCGTATTATCAGGAAATGATATTATATGGATTGCCGGTTTCAGGGATGATGAAAGATTCAAGCCCTCAGGGAAGACAGAAAAAATCTTAAAGCTTATAATATCGGATTCGAAAACAGAATAGGTCATAAGTTAGAAGTTAGAAGTCAGAAAGTACAGATAAATAATCTTACTTCTTACTTCGCACTTCTCACTTCTTAGATCCCAAGGAGGCCATATTGTCTGAAAAAGTAAGAGTGCGTTTTGCGCCAAGCCCTACCGGTTATCTGCATATTGGAGGTGCGCGCACTGCTCTTTTCAACTGGCTGTATGCTAAACAGAGTAAAGGTATTTTTATTTTAAGGATCGAAGATACCGACCGCGAGCGGTCAACCGATGAATATATTAATGCAATAGTACAGGGAATGAAATGGCTGGGACTTGAATGTGATGAAGGACCATTCAGGCAGACTGACAGGTTTCATATCTATAAGACTTATATTAAAAAACTTATCAACGAAGGGAAGGCCTATTATTGTTATTGTTCTCCTGAGGAGCTTGAGGAAAACAGAAAAAAGGCCATGAAACTCGGCAGGGCCCTGAAGTACAGCGGCAAATGCAGAGACCTGAAAGAACCGGTTACCGGAATCAAGCCTGTTGTGCGGTTTAAAATGCCCAGAAAGGGTAGCACCCATGTTGAAGATATGGTAAAGGGAAGTGTGGTCTTTGAGAATGAGCAGCTCGATGACCTTATTATGCAGCGCTCTGACGGGACCCCGACGTATAACCTTACTGTTGTTGTTGATGATGTTGATATGGGGATCACTCATGTCATCAGGGGAGATGATCATTTAAACAATACTCCCAGACAGGTCCAGCTCTATAATGCCCTTGGATATGATGTCCCAAAATTTGCCCATCTCCCCATGATACTGGGATCTGACAAGTCCAGGCTTTCAAAGAGACACGGGGCAACCTCTGTTATGGCCTATTGCAAAATGGGGTATCTTCCGGATGCACTGGTCAATTACCTCGTCAGACTTGGCTGGTCTTATGGTGATCAGGAAGTATTCTCTAAAGATGAGCTGATCCGGTATTTTTCCTTTGACAATGTCGGCAAGGCAGCTGCGGTGTTTAATCCGGAAAAACTGCTCTGGCTGAATCAGCAATACATAATCAATTCATCAAACGAGAGCCTTGCGGAACGTGTCCTCCCCTTTCTCATGAAAGATGGCACCATTTCCGAAGACCGGCAGGTGGACATGTCATGGCTCGCAAAGGCAGTAAGCACGCTAAAGGAACGTTCAAAAACACTCATCGAGATTGCTGTGTCTCTCAGGTATTACATAGCGGAAGACATTGAGTTTGATGAAAAGGCACGGAAGAAGTTTCTCAATGAAAACAGCCGTGATATGCTCACAGAACTGAAAGATGGAATGGATGGAATGGATAATTTTTCTGAAGAGGAGATTGAAAAACTCTTTAAGGCCATTGTTGCAAAACATGAAGTAACGCTAGGCAAACTGGCACAGCCTGTTCGTGTGGCATTGACAGGCGGTACGCAGAGTCCCGGTATTTTTGAAGTCATTGATGTAATCGGAAAAGATAAAACAATAAGAAGGCTTGAAAAAGCAGTAAACTCAATATAGATTATATCGAGGTCCGACCTAGATATGTTGAGGAGAGAAATATGTCTGATGCAGGTTCAAAGAGTCCTTCCAATTTTATCAAGCATATTGTTGAAGAAGACTTAAAGAATAAAAAAAATAACGGAAAAGTCCAGACCCGCTTCCCTCCGGAGCCAAACGGCTACCTCCATATAGGACATGCAAAATCGATCTGTCTCAATTTCGGCGTTGCTGCTGAATATAATGGTCTCTGTAATCTGAGGTTTGACGACACGAATCCAAGCAAAGAGGAGTCGGAATATGTCCATTCCATAATCGAAGACGTCCACTGGCTTGGATTTGACTGGGCAGACCGGATGTTTTACGCTTCCGATTATTTTGAACAATTATATCAGTATGCTGTTCAGTTGATTAAAAACAACAGGGCCTATGTTTGTGATCTGACAGCTGATGAGATAAGAAAGTACAGGGGCACCCTGACTGAGCCGGGTAAGGAAAGCCCTTTCCGTACCAGGTCGGTTGAGGAAAACCTGGATCTCTTTGAGCGTATGAGGAACGGCGAGTTCGAAGACGGTTCACGAACTCTTCGTGCCAAGATAGATATGGCCTCCGGCAATATCAATATGCGCGATCCTGTCTTTTACCGTATACAGCGCTCGACCCATCACCGCACAGGCGACTCATGGTGCATATATCCCATGTATGATTATGCACACTGTGTTTCTGATTCCATCGAAAAAATCACTCACTCATTATGTACGCTTGAATTTGAAGACCACCGCCCCCTCTATGACTGGTTTCTGGATGAACTTAATGTCTTTCATCCGCAACAGATAGAGTTTGCACGTCTTAACCTTACCTATACAGTAATGAGTAAACGAAAACTGCTGCAGCTCGTAAAAGAGGGGCATGTAAGTGGATGGGACGACCCGAGAATGCCAACCATATCAGGACTGCGCAGACGGGGCTATACACCTGAATCGATAAGGAATTTTTGCGACCGCATAGGAGTGGCAAAAGCTGACAGCACGGTAGACATGGCATTGCTCGAGTATTGTATTCGCGAAGACCTTAATAAAAGTGCCCTGCGGGTTATGTCTGTTCTCAATCCGTTAAAAGTGGTAATAACCAATTATCCCGAAGATGAGGTCGACGAACTGGAAGCGGTAAACAACCCGGAAGATCCTGATGCAGGCACCAGAAGGGTCCCTTTTTCTAAAGTGCTGTATATTGAAAAAGAGGATTTCATGCAGGACCCTCCAAAGAAGTTCTTCAGGCTTGCACCAGGGAGAGAAGTAAGATTGCGATACGCTTATTTCATTACCTGCACCGATGTGATAAAAGATGAGAGCACAGGAGAAGTTGTTGAGTTGCATTGTACCTATGACCCGGAAACAAGAGGGGGCGACTCGCCTGATGGGAGAAAGGTTAAGGCAACGCTTCACTGGGTATCTGCCGGTCATGCTATAGACGCCGAAGTCAGACTGTACAACAGCCTTTTTACGGCTGAAAACCCGGAATCAGGTGATGATTTGCCACGTTATATAAATCCCGAATCTCAGCAGGTATTAACTTCATGTAAAATTGAACCCGGCCTGGCAGACGCTTCACCCGGAAACCGGTTTCAGTTTGAACGGCTTGGATATTTCTGTGTTGATCCTGATTCTTCCCCTGGCCGCCCTGTCTTTAACAGAACAGTAACGCTCAGGGACACCTGGGCCAAATTACAAAAAGCCGGGAAATTAACTCAACTCTGATGAAATCATTTTTTTTCATAACACTCCTTCTCTTTTTTCTTGTTCAGTCATGCACCTCATTCCCTGAATCGGTAAAAGACGGTGCAGGTGACATACGGTACAAAGGGGTGCCATTGCATGCAGGATCGGTTGCATGGTCAAACGATTCTTCCAAATTGGCAGTCATCAATGACCATTCAATTATCATTATCGATATGGTCTCAGGAAGTGAAGATATGATTGAAGAAATAACTCCTTCATTTCTCAGCTGGGCTCCCGGAAATGACCTTCTTGCTGTTATTAAGAACGGTGACCGCAGGAAGCTTGTGAGAATTAACAGTAATGAAGGCAGACATACATACATTCCCCTGAATACATCTCCCATTTCAGCACGCTGGTTTAATCCTCCCGATGACATACTCGTCATTTCATTAGACGTTAAAAGTATGAAAATTGGTACATTCGCAACGTACTATTTATCGCGGGTAACGAAATACAGAGAGCATGAGTTCTTCAAAGGTGAAGTATATTACCCTACTCTTCGTAGCGATGTTGATATTACATCGGGATGGATGTATCCCCGGATCAGACCATTACATGAAACTGTGATAACGCCAATGTTTCACAAGCCCCCTGTGATTGAACCCTATACAGATTTCAAAACTGTTGATCCGGTTACGGGTATGGAAAATGAAATAACAAAATTCAGGAGCAGACGGTTCAGCGTACCTGCCTCATGGTCTCCCGATGGCTCCCGGTTTGCGGTTACGAATGATGACGGGTTCTTGACCATAATAGACATAAATGATTCTGAAGATGCCCGGCTGGTCCGTCTTGAAATAACAGGCTTTGTACCTGCCTGGAATCCGGAGGGAAGCCAGATCTATCTTGGCGGTTGGCTTGTGAATTCAGACGGTCAGGTTTTGGATCAGATGTTACCTGATGCATTTCATTCCATCGGTACCTGGTCCCCTGATGGCGGGAAACTCGCCATAGTTACAGCTGATAATATGATGTATGTAAAACATGTCTCTCCCTCGTTTATTCCCCCTGACAGAGCTTTTGATTCATTTCACACACTGGCAAGGGACAAATTGCGTATACTAAAGGACCTGTATATAAACGGTCTCATAACGATCAATGAGTTTAACGAAAGAAAATTACAAGTACTGAGTGATCCGGAAAGGAGTGGCCCATGAAAAAAATTATACGGTTCATATTCATTTCTTCTGTTTATATTCTTAGTCTTAATAATGCCAGCGCAGTTGAAAAAGAGTCATGCTATTCATGTCATAACCGGGAAACTCCTGTCATTGTGGGTCTGTGGACATCTTCAGCCCATGCCATTGCCCAGGTCGACTGTGTCGAGTGTCATGGAGAGGAGTACAAAGCTGATCATACATCCGATCACAAGCGTATCGAAGTGAAGGCCCATGTATGTGCTCGCTGCCATGACAAGGCAGCCAGGGGGCATTTTGCAGGCAAGCACGGCATAGGTTTCAGGGCCGGGCAGGCCTGCACAAGAAATGAAAAAAGGACCGATGAGATTGCAAAAGGCTGTAAAGACTGTCATGAAAAGGGATCGCTGACTCCGCGCCAGGATGCAGAGTGTTCACGCTTTCTTACCCAGTCTCCGGAAATGCAGCGCCAGGGATGTCTCATGTGTCACAAGATTGAGAACCAATGCGATGCATGCCATTCCGCTCACAGCACCGACCTGTCAATAGTAAAAAACCCTGCTATTTGCAAGACCTGCCATATGGGTCCTGACCACCCCCAGTACGAGATGTGGGAAAGCTCAAAACACGGTATTTTATACAAGCAAAAAGGGAAGAAGTATTCCCCTGACTGCACAACCTGCCATATGCCCAAAGGAACTCATAATGTAAGCGATGGCATAACAATGGGTCTTGCCGGACAGAAGTATCCTGAAGAAATTCGAAAGAAAGAGCGGGAAAAGATGCTTGGTATTTGTTCCGGATGCCATTCAAAGTCATTCGCTGAGCAAAATTTGAGCGACGGAGATGCAATTCAGCGTCAGTCCATGGCACTTCTGGAAGAAGCAGATAGCATCATTCATGATCTCAATAATCAGGGTCTTCTTCTCCCCTCCCCTTCAGAACGGCCGGCTCATCCGCTTTCCGGTAAAAGACTTGATCTGGGTCCCCAGATGCTGTATGAGGACCTCTCACGTGTGGAGGCCCTTTATTTCCGTATGAAAAAATTTTACTACGTAATTTCATACAAAGGAGTTTTTCATCAAAACCCTGACTATGCTCACTGGTATGGTAATGCACCATTAAAACTGACACTGTCTGAAATTCGCAGCGAGGCTGAAATCTTAAGAGAAATAAAAATTCTGAGAGATCGAATTGAGAATCTGTCAAAGATGGGGCTTTCAGACAGCAATACATCTCTTCATAATAATGATCCATTAAAGTCAGGGCTCAGAAAATTAAAGGAACTTCATCTCAAAGGGGAACTCTCGCAGCCCGAATACGACTTACAGAGAAAAGCTCTCCTGGAGAAGTATGGTTTATAAGATTCTAACGTTAGGGCATTATCAATATATTGTCATATTCTCTTTTTACTGATATCATCATTGGGATGCTTTTTTTTAGGTTAAATATCATGTGAGGTGATCAGTAATGGATGACACCAATATTATAATCGTTGATGATTCAGAAGACATCCTATCTGCTCTTAAAAGAGAACTCGGGGATGAGCATTACGATACTCTGTTGGCTCAAAGCGGTGATGAGGCCTTACAAATATTGTCAAATGTTCCCTGCAAGATAATAATTTCAGACGTAAAAATGCCTGTCATGGACGGCTTTGAACTGCTTGAAAAGGTAAAATCATTGTATCCTGACATGATCAGGGTGGTTCTTTCAGGCCATACTGATGTAAAGCTTGTGCTGGAAATTGTTAATGAGAGAGGCATCGACAGATACCTGACAAAACCCTGGAACACCGTTGATCTGAAATCAACCATTAACCAGTGTATAGAGCTGTATGATCTTCGAATGGAAGTAACTAAACTGCGTGAGAGATTAAATAATTAAATACATGGAAAAGGTATCGGTTATCGGGGCGGGAAGCTGGGGCACGACCCTGGCAAATTTATTGGCTGAGAAGGGATATGAAGTAAAGCTCTGGGCATTTGAGAAAGATCTTGCAAATGACATAAAACGTACCAGTATCAATAGTGTTTACCTGCCGGGAATTCAGCTGTCACAGTATATTGATGTGACAGCTGACCTGGGATATGCTGTTACAGATGCTGAATATATATTGAGCGTCATACCAACACAATTCACCCGTTCAGTATTCAGAAATGCCCTTACGTATCTATCAGATACATCTGTCATTGTGAGTGCATCCAAGGGCATAGAACACGGTTCTCTTCTCACTGTATCTTCTATCCTTGAAGATCTTACAGGGTTAAAAGTTTCGGTGCTGTCAGGCCCGAGTTTTGCTGAAGAGGTAATGAAAAAATTACCGACTGCCGTGACGTTAGCTTCCCATGACCATAGCAATGCCCTGAAACTTCAGGAACTTTTCACTACTGAACATTTCAGAATATATACAAACAGTGATGTTCTCGGAGTTGAACTTGGCGGTGCGTTAAAAAATGTTATGGCAATCGCTTCAGGAATATCAGACGGATTAGGCCTGGGTACCAGCACAAGAGCTGCATTAATAACGCGTGGTCTCGCTGAAATGACCCGTCTTGGTGTAGCAATGGGTGCCCAGGAGAAAACCTTCGGAGGCTTAAGTGGTATGGGAGACCTGGTCCTTACCTGTACGGGAACTCTCTCCAGAAACTACACTGTCGGGTTCAGGCTCGGCAGAGGAGAAACATTGGAAAACATACTGTCAGGAATGAAAATGGTTGCTGAAGGTGTCGCAACTTCAGAATCAGCCTATGAGCTGGCAAAAAAACACATGGTAGAAATGCCTATAGTTGAGCAGATATATTTGGTAATAAAAGATAACAAACAGCCTCATGATGCCGTAAAAGAACTCATGAGAAGGAGTCCCAAATCGGAGTGAATAATACAGGTAACAGGTGATGGGTGACAGGCCACAGGTGTAACTCATAACCTATAACCCATTACCTCTGACCCATAACCTTTTTTATTATGCATAGCAATAAAATTAAACATCTTCTTCAGTTAATAGAAAAGGGAGACCTCTCTGCAAATAACGCCTTAAAGGAATTGAAGGACCTGCCTTATGAGGATATAGGGGTAGCAAAGGTTGATCACCATAGAGAATTGCGTCATGGAATACCTGAAGTTATTTTTGCTGAAGGCAAGGAGAGAAAAGATATTAAGGCAATTGCCGAATCAATGCTAAAAAAAAGCGGGAGACTGTTTATTACGAGGGCTTCAAAAGAAATTTACAGTGATATAGGTGTGCTGTGTAATAAAATTAAGAAAAAGCCTGTCTATTTTGAGAAATCAGGGGTGATAACCGTTGGTCAGAAACAAAGGAAATCCGGACTGATTGCCGTTTTCTGTGCCGGCACTTCAGATATGGCTGTTTCTGAAGAAGCATCAGTCACCGCAGCATTTCTTGGCAGTAAGGTCAGTACGATAACCGATGTCGGAGTTGCCGGTCTTCACAGGCTTGCTGATGCCAGGGATATATTTTCAGAAGCGAATGTATTAATTGTTGCAGCAGGAATGGAGGGGGCATTGCCGTCTGTCATCGGAGGTATGACAGACAAACCCATAATCGCTGTTCCTACGTCTGTCGGTTACGGTACTAGCCTCGGCGGTATCACTGCTCTTTTTGCAATGCTAAATTCATGCGTACCGGGTATTGGTGTCATGAATATTGATAACGGCTTTGGCGCCGGTGTCCTGGCCCATAAGATAAATATGCTGTGTAAGAAGTAAGATGTAAAAAGGAAAAAGTGAGAAGGAATCGAAATCTCATACTTCCGACTTCTCACTTCGTGGTTCCCATTTATTAATTATGATCGCATACTTTGACTGTTTTTCCGGTGTGAGCGGTGATATGATCCTTGGATCATTGATAGATGCAGGACTGTCGCTTGATGATCTGTCAACCAGATTAAAGACTCTGCCTGTCACGGGGTATGCATTAAGAGTCAGGAAAGTCAGGAAGGCCGGGATCAGGGCTTCTAAATTTGATGTTATAATTTCAGGCAGTTCTCCATCCAGAAAATGGAAGGACATAGAACGAATCATCGATTCTTCCGGGCTTTCCCCCTCACTGAGAAAAAAAGGTCTTGATGTCTTTAAAAGGCTTTTTAAAGTTGAGGCAAAAGTTCACGGCAGTCGATATGACAAAGTCCACCTTCATGAGCTGAGTGCTGTTGATTGCATTGTAGATATTATGGGCACATTAACAGGACTGGATATGATGGGTATTGAAGATGTATACTGTTCCGCAATTAATCTTGGTAACGGCACGATTAAAACTGCTCACGGAATTCTTCCTGTTCCAGCTCCTGCAACTGCGGAACTGTTAAAAGGCATCCCGGTATACTCTTCCGAGACCACATTTGAACTGACAACCCCCACCGGCGCTGTGCTCATGTCATCTCTCGCTTCAGGTTTTGGAAAGATACCGGACATGAGCATAGAGAAAATCGGGACCGGAGCAGGTGGCAAAAATTTTAAGACCCACCCTAATGTCCTGAGAGTGCTCATCGGTCACAGGACAAAAAAGACTTCACAGGGAAATTTATCAGATGGCCATGGCTCCGTAACCGTAATTGAGACCAATATAGACGATATGAATCCCCAGGTATATGATTATATTTTGGACCGTTTATTTAAGGCAGGTGCACTGGATGTCCATCTGACACAGGTGATCATGAAAAAAGGCAGACCGGGCATTGTGCTTACGACGATATGCAGTGATGACAGAAAAGAAGATCTGATACATATAATTCTCACCGAGACAACAAGTATTGGTCTGAGATTTTACCACGCCGCGAGAAAAACCCTTCAGAGAGAGAGTAAGACGGTGACTACCAAATGGGGCAGGATAAGGGTGAAGAAATCATGGCAGGGAAATGATATTAGAAAACTCAGCCCTGAATATGAAGACTGCAGGAAAATTGCTGCAAAATATAACATCCCTCTTATAGACGTTCTGAAATCAATAAAGTAACGCAATCATCAATACATTTTGATGTTTATCTCTGGCAACCACTGATAATCTCATGCAATGTGAGAGGGTGTGTTATACTATTTGTAAGCGTATTTCCGTCGAATTCATCTCATTCTCATTAACAAAATCTGTTCAGGAAAGAGTAATGTGAAATTACTAAAGTCGTTATTTATAGTTTTATTCATTACATTTCTTGCTACTGGTTGCGGCAGCAGTGGAAATCTGACCATTGAGACAACAAGAGTTTCAGGGACTGTCCTTGATGTATATGGAAAGGCAATCGCTGGTGCTGAGGTTATCATTCACAGTGAACCCGTTACAGTCATTACAGACAATAACGGTTATTTCTCTGCAGAAGTGGAAGCAGGAGACCACCAGATAGTCATTACTAAGGGTCCTGATGAAATTTATTCCGGTGTATTTACATGTTATGAAAAAACGCCATTGTCATTGGAGAATATAGCAACATCATTTGATCCGGACATTAACAATACAGATAACGATGGGGACAGTTTTACTGAGAATGAGGGTGATTGCAATGATGAAGAGAAAAGCATTCATCCCGGTGCAACAGAAGTATGCGGTGACGGGACAGATCAGGACTGTAATGGTATTGACGAAGCCTGCCAGGGCATTACGAAGGGATTCTGGTCCGGGAATGTTATGCGATTTAATGTATCAGCTGATCGTCAGAATATTACGCAAGAGGGGAGCCTGCTGCTTGGTCAGGCAATCAGCCTGGGCCCAATTACTTTTCCATCGTGCCCGCATTTTTACATAACAGTTGGAAGAGGATCGCCATCCATTACCATAGATGCACACGGTAGTTTTTCCCTGACTGTTGATGACAGTGAAACCGACTGGACGGTAAACGGTGCGTTTGTCAGTGACAGCAGCAGTCAGGGTACATATGAGATATCTACTGTTAGTGAACCCTGTGGTTACATACAAACGTCCGGATCATGGACATCGGCACCTTTTGCTCCGGATTGCACAGACAAACCGATTGCTGATATAGTTTTTGAAGATGCTAATCTGAGAGAGTGTATAGCTTTTGAACAGAATCATGATGAAATATGCTCGGATGACATAGCATCGTTAGATTGTCCGTTTGATCCGATCAGCAGACTTGGAGGGATAGAATTATTGACAGGCCTCGTTGACCTCGACCTGTCTGATGGTTTTTTTGTGGACCACAATATATCCGATGTCAGTCCGCTATTCTTCCTGATTGATTTAGCAAGACTCAATCTGGAAGGTAATGATAACATTCCATGCAGTCAGCTTTATCAGTTAGATTCCATCCTTGGTCCGGGAGTAGTTATGCATCCGGATGCCTGCTCCCCTTTAAACTAGGGTATCCATATTTTTTATTGCATGCCTGTCTCATACAACGCTATATGTTATTGGTATCATGATACATGGTATGCCTTAAAGTCGCTGGCATACGCAATTTCTTGAAAATAATCAATATAGTTCTCATTACTCTCCCCTTTTAAACCTGATAATTGTGTCCGCCTGATAAGAATGATAACCGGCACGTCCATATATATAATTTTTATAATAAGTTTAATACCCCTTGACACATGATGATTTAACATATATGTAATTACTAGGAGTGCTAGGAGTGTCCGGTGTCAGTAATTGTTAATTTCACGGGAATAAAGGAGGGCTCATGATAGAAGAAATTAACAGAAAAATAGATAAATCAATTTTCAGGATGAAAGTTAATGAATCCTTTAAAAGGATGATCGACTGCATGTTAATTGAAGACGAGAAGACCTGCAAAAACTGTTCTGATGTGGATACGTGTGTTTTCCTAACAGAAGCTGTTTTTTCTTTTCGTAATAAATATCTCAGAGAATATCACACAAATAATTAATATAATAAATCACTCTGATAATCAGTCTGCTCAATGAGGAAATCCATGGCAAGCAGAGCGCGCAAGAGAATACCTGTGCAGTTAGATGGAGAACTTATTTCTGATAACGGAAAATGCATTGCCATTATTAACAATATTTCTGAAAAAGGCTTATACGCAATAATCCCTGCGAGAGAGACAGATGTAAATTATCCGTTCAATTCAGACAATTATTATCTGAAGTTGCGACTTCCCTCCGGTAAGCCGGTAAATTTAAACTGTAACAAAAGATGGTCGTATCATTTCAGGCCAGGCAGTTTGATAAATCATGTCGGATTGGAGGTTATCAATCCACCATACACATATAAAAAATATTACCACCAACTCATATTTCGATACTTCAAATGGGAGTAGATCCGTTAAGGTATCACCGTGAATTTGTTATATGAAATCAGAAACTCAACTTTTATTGCAAATGGACATCGTATGTCGGGATCGACATAGATTAATGTCTGAATCGATAACTTGCTTTTGATATTGTACAATTACCTATGGAATTACTTAAATTAATACAGGGCTGTTTTGCAATGGAACAAACTGTTTCATCTGTATACAGTCATTTCATGCAGCTATTTCCTGATGAAAAGCAGTTCTGGCTGGATCTGTATCAGGATGAGATTGAACATTCTTCATGGTTATCCAAAGCCAGTTTTACCGGAATGATTGATTTACTGCCATCCGCAGATTTAATACCAGCATCAGAACTTATTGACAATAGTGTGAGTTTTGCTGAGGAAAGAAGAAAATACATTTATGCCCATCCATTGACTTTCGAAGACGCACTCAATACAGCACTAAAACTTGAGGAAACAATGGTTGAAACGTTTACAAATCAGTTAATAGCAAATGTCTTGTCTATTGATAATAAATCATTAAGTGATCGAATAATCATGGCTGAAAAAGAACATATTTCAAAAATAGAAGATATGATGATCAAAAAAGGATTCCTGCAGTTATCCTGAAATATTTTCTCAAACCTGCCTCCGACCTCAATTCATGATCGTCACTGCCCTGTATCGAAACCGGACCCTTGCCTTCCCTGGCTTCCATTTATCCCGTGAACTCGACCTTATGTAATATATGACAGGGACGAACTGTTTTTAAAGTTTAATATATAATGTATGATGCTTCTTTTTATGATTTTACTTACATGTTTTTTTCTTTCAGGGGCAACAGCACTGATATATGAGGTAATATGGGTACGCCTGCTGGCTCTTACATTCGGCAATACGGTCTATGCCATCGGGATTGTGCTAACATCTTTTATGAGCGGTCTGTCTCTTGGCAGTCTCTTATTCGGAAGATGGGCTGACAGGGGAAATAATCTTCTCAAGGGGTATGGCATTCTTGAAATAGGAATTGCTCTTTCGGTATTAATGTCCCCGTTACTCCTTGAACTTGTGTCAAAGGCATATCTTACGCTCTCCATCACAACAATGCCGCTGTGGACAGTGTCCATTATCAGATATCTCCTCAGCTTTGTTGTACTGCTGATACCGACAACTCTCATGGGGGGCACACTCCCTGTGCTGAGCCGCTATTTCATTCATTCAGAGTCTGAATTAGAAAAGAGACTGGGGGTTCTTTATGCCCTCAACACGCTGGGAGGGGTTCTCGGAACATTTCTTGTTGGTTTTATTCTCATCCGCATTTTGGGATTAAACGCAACACTGAAGATTACAGCTGTACTGAACATATGCATTGGCGCAGTGTCCTATTATCTAGGTATGAAACATATTTCAGGTATCTCTCCTGAACCATTATCCGATAAACAATCTTTTGAGAAAAACCAGGGGTATGGATTCGCACTGATTGCTTTTTTCCTTTCAGGCTTTGCTGCCATGGCCTATGAAATAGCATGGAACAGGCTGCTTGTCGGAGTCATCGGCAGCACGACATATTCCTTCAGTATAATTCTGATCGGATATCTTTCCGGAATCGGACTGGGGAGTTTTTTTGTCGCGAGAATTTCAGCGAGCAGACGCCTCGGACTTTTGCATTTTTCCATTATTGAGATCCTGATCGGAATTACCTGTTTTTCAACGCTGTATACATTCCCTTTACTGCCGCCCATGATGTTAAAAGGTATGCAGTTGGCAGGGGAATCTTATTATGGAGTGCTTCTTGTTCAGATGTTCATTGTCCTTTTCTTTATCATTATTCCGACATCTTTTTTTGGGGCTACATTTCCAATCATTGCAGCTGTTTACAGCGGAGGCCCTGATCACAGGGGAAGGAATATCGGGAATATTTACGCGGCAAATACGTTTGGTGCCATCCTCGGCTCTTCCCTGGCAGCATTTTTATTTCTTCCGGTGTTCGGAGGAAGTCATACCATTAAGATAGCCACAATATTAAACATGCTCATAGGCATGGCAGGCTTTTATGTACTTGGTAAAAAACGTACTTTTGCCTTTGCAGCGATTCTGATGATAATTCCTTTTATTCCGGCAAAAATTGCTGATGAGACCCTGGTAACCGGCGTATCCATTTATGGAAACCGCAAAGACTTCAAGCTTGAGCCTGGTGAACAGCATTTTCTTTATCTGAAAGAAGGATTGAATGCAACCATTGCTGTGACAACCAACAGTGACGGCTCGATTACATTAAGCACCAATGGTAAGGCAGATGGAAGTACAGGAGAAGACATGAGCACGCAAATGGCACTGGCATATTTTCCTCTTTTACTTCATGACAGACCGGAGCATGTCCTCGTGATAGGTTATGGTACAGGGGTAACGGTCAATGCTGCTGTTAGCTTCCCTGGAGTACGAAAGGTAGACAGTGTTGAAATTGAACCTGCTGTGTTGGAGGCAGCCAGACTGTTTGAGCATGCAGGAGTAGCCTCAGCCAGTCACCCTAATGTTGAGATTTTTCTTGATGATGCTCGCAGTCACATAATTGCGTCGCAAAGTACGTTTGATGTTATTATTTCCGAGCCTTCGAACCCGTGGATAAACGGCATCGGCAATCTTTTCTCAAAAAATTTCTACGATGTTGCTATTTCAAAGTTGAACAAGGGGGGTGTGTATTGTCAGTGGGTTCAGCTCTACGGTTTAAGGTCAGAAGATCTGAAAATGATCATCAATACTTTCAGTTCCACTTTTGCAAACACGACAGTCTGGCACAGTAATCCTGCAGACATTATGCTCATCGGTTCTACCGATGAATTTGGAGAAATTGATTACCAGGGTCTGTCAGCGAAGCTGAAGGGAGAAGTTACCGATAACCTGCGAGCATATCTGAACATATATGAACCGCTGGATTTTCTCAGTTATTACATGACAGGCCCTGATGGCGTACGTGCTATGACCAATAAAGCACCACTCAACTCCGATGATTTGCCGTTACTTGAATTTAATGCTCCCTTCTCCCTTTATGCAGACACGGCTGTGCAAAACAACACACTGCTGCAGGCAAACCTGAGGATTCCTGACATAAAGGGATACACGTCTGACAGAAATTTCAGACAGGATTTCTTCTTCAGAAAAATACTGAACTATAATAAACTTCATATCCCTGTCGACCGCTCTTGGGCAACGTATGTAAACCCTGAAATGCTCGACTATATCATAAAACGGGACACGGCATTAAGATTCGCATATCCTCAACGTACAAAGTCAATTCAAGAAACCTTTGACTATCCGTCAATGAACTTCACAGCTGATTATGAAGATCTGGATATACTGCTTACCGCGGCAACGGACGTAATCACCGAAAATAATTATGATAACGCACGTGAATACGTACACAGAATCGAAAAAGCCCCGATCCATCTGGTAAAGCATAGCCAGTTTTACGCACGTGCAGGAGCAGTCCTTCTAAAAGCAAATAAGTTCAAAAAAGCTCTTGAGTTCCTGAAAAAATCCAATGATATAAATCCGTATGATTATAGAGCATCTATAGCTTTGGCAGACCTCTATGTACATTTCAGGGAGCTGGATCTGGCATGTACTCATTATAAAATCGCACAAGCATTGCTCAATAATGAGATGCAGTATAAAGTCAGCGATAAAGTTGAACGTTATTGCTTAAAAGAGGGGTAAGATCCTTCAATCAGTCAACTGTCATAAATGGTTCGCCCCGCTCCATTTATCTCTGGGGCCAGGCCTGCACATTTTACAGCTTTAGTAAATTGTGCAGGTCTGGCCCCACGGACGATCCAGCGAATCGGGGAGTGAAAGTCAAAGTTCTGTTATTCCCCGCTGAGTGTAACAAATATGGTTGAACCTCTCCTGAAAATGAGCAGGAGAACGTCCTGCTCCGATTCTATCTGAGAAACCCAGGCCTCATAATCATCGACATCTGCAATCGCCTTTCTGTTAATTTCCAGGATGACGTCACCGCGCATCAATGCCGTCTCTGATGGACTGCCGCTTTCAATGCTCGTAATCACAACGCCCCTCAGCTTGTCAGGGATGTTAAGCTGACTGTACACCTCCGGCGTAAGGTTCTGGACATTG
>CP070632.1:2453621-2477014 GCA_020356065.1 Nitrospiraceae bacterium | reverse complement strand
TCCATTTGACAAACCATGATATATTAACTATCATATTTTTTAATTAAAATCTTACTACCGAATCTGATAAGATCAGTTTTCTTTTACCCATCACACATATCACATTAAATTTGAATTCAATATCTGATTGAGAGTTAATATCTGGATTGCCCTGAAAGGGCTTAATAATGAAAGTAATTGACAAGATAGAAAAAACACATAAGAAGCTGCCGTACCCCGTACTAACACTTGGTAATTTTGATGGCGTGCATCTTGGACATCAGGCAATATTTAAAAAACTCATAGCGAGGGCAAAAAAAATGAATGGCACTTCCGTTGTATATACTTTCGTTCCCCACCCTCTGAGAGTAATAGCTCCGGAAAGAGCTCCAAGACTGTTAACTACATATAAGGACAAGATTTACTTAATAAAAAAAACAGGCATAGATGCAATAATATGTGCAAACTTCACAAAGAAATTTGCAACAATTTCAGCTGAATCGTTTGTACGAGATATGCTTCACAAAGTAATTGGCGTTAAGGAGATCATTATAGGAGAAAATTACAATTTCGGAAAAGGCAGAAAAGGTTCTCCGGAACTTCTCAAAAAACTGGGAAAACAGTTGGGATTTAAAGTCACGGTTCTTGATGAAGTGCAAAATAACAATGTTACACTCAGCAGCTCCAGGATAAGAACGCTTGTAGCCAAGGGAAAGGTTGACGAAGCAGCAGCCATGCTGGGCAGGTTATATTCAATAGAGGGTATCGTAATTGAAGGTGCCAAGAGAGGAAAGCGCCTGTTGAAAACACCTACGGCAAACTTATTGACCGCTAATGAACTTCTTCCCAAAGACGGGGTATATGCAGTCAGAGTTGAAGTTAATGGGATCATGTATGGCGGCGCGTCAAATATCGGTCATAACCCGACATTTAAGGACAAGAAGTTCAGCTTTGAAACTCACATCCTGGACTTCAAAGGCAATCTCGTAGGTAAAACAATCAGGGTCCATTTTGTAAAACGTATAAGAGATGAAATAAAATTCTCCTCTGTTAATGAGTTGTCCGATCAGTTAAAGAAAGATATTGCAGAAATCAGAAATATTCTGGAAACACAATGAGATCAAATGGTTTTCATGAAGTCAGCATTTCTGCATGTTGTCGTTGATCCCTGGATGTATCTGTATATTTCTCCTCTGTCTTCCTTTAAATAATTTTTCGAGTTAAAATATTTTCAGGATATCAGTATGGACAAATTCGAACTTAACATAGATGAAGCAATAGAAATAAGAGAGCGTCAGAAAGTTAATGTCCCTTCTCTTTATAAAGTTTTTCTTCTTAATGACGATTATACAACTATGGACTTTGTTACGCGGATTCTTGAAGAAATTTTTCATAAAAACCCTGTTGAAGCAACCCAGATCATGTTGCACGTGCATAAAAACGGTAAAGGTCTTGCCGGTATTTTTACCCGTGAAATAGCTGAAACCAAAATTGCATCAGTAGAAGATCTGTCCAATCAACATGGTTTTCCCCTTAAATGCACCATGGAGAAAGAATGATAAATAAAGAACTGGAAATCACAATAGAATCTACAATAAGGGACGCAGAAAACAGAAGACATGAATTCCTGACGGTAGAGCATATTCTGCTGGCGGTGCTTCATGATGACTGGGGTATAGATATCCTGGTCAATTGCGGCGGAAATGTAACCAAACTAAAAGGACTGCTGGATGATTTTTTTGATAAAAAAATTCCCAAACTTGCTGATGACTCCGAAACCTACCCTGAACCAACCATTGCGTTCAGACGCGTTTTTCAGACTGCAGTTAATCATATCAGATCAGCCGAAAAACCCGAGGCTGATGCAGGTGATATTTTGTCCGCAATATTCCAGGAAAAAGATTCTCATGCAGTGTATTTTCTCTTATCAGAGGGCATATCCAGATTGGATGTCCTCAATTATGTGTCACACGGGATATCAAAAGTAATCTCAGAACCATCCCGAGAACGCCATATCGACGCAAAAAGCCTCCCCGGAGACCAGCAGACCCCGCAGAGTGAGGCCCTTAAACAGTTTACGATTGACCTGGTCCAGAAGGCTGCGGAGGGGAACATAGATCCTCTTGTTGGCAGGGAACATGAAATCAAAAGATCAGTGCAGGTCCTGTGCAGACGAAGAAAAAATAATATAGTGTTTGTGGGAGAGCCGGGAGTTGGAAAAACAGCCATTGTAGAGGGTCTTGCGTTAAACATTCATAATGGTGACGTGCCCAAGGCAATTGAAAACGCAAAAATATTTTTACTCGATATGGGGAGCCTCCTCGCAGGGACAAAGTATAGAGGTGATTTTGAGGCCAGGCTCAAATCGACAATATCGGGCCTTGAACAGATACCGGATGCAATTTTATTTATTGACGAAATACATACCGTTGTAGGAGCGGGATCAACAAGCGGGGGATCAATGGACGCATCCAATCTTCTCAAACCTGTCCTGGGTTCAGGTAAGCTGCGATGCATTGGTGCAAGCACTTATGAGGAATACAAAAACTTTTTTGAAAAAGACAGAGCGCTTTCAAGGCGTTTCCAGAAAATCGATATCACTGAACCTGACAAAGAAGAGACATATAAAATTCTAAAAGGTCTCAAGTCCTATTATGAAGATTATCATGGTGTTAAATATACGGATAAGGCACTCAAGGCTGCATCCGATCTTTCCGCAAAATATATTAATGACAAGTTTCTCCCCGATAAAGCCATAGACGTTATTGATGAAGCAGGAGCTTCAATTAAACTGTCTCCCTCGTTTGATCGCAAAAAAACGGTCGGACAGCATGAAATAGAATCCGTTGTTGCAAAAATAGCCCGTATACCTAAACGCAATGTATCGACGTCTGACATGGAGAAGTTAAAGCATCTTGAGGATGAACTGAAAAAGACGGTGTTCGGACAGGACAGTGCGATACAATCACTGGCATCATCAATAAAGAGGGCGCGTGCCGGTCTTGGCGCTCCTGACAGACCTATCGGATCATTTCTGTTTACTGGGCCAACAGGAGTCGGCAAAACAGAAGTATCCAAAACAGTAGCATCAGTGCTGGGCATTAATTTTGTCCGGTTCGACATGAGCGAGTATATGGAAAAACATACGGTTGCAAGATTGATAGGAGCACCACCTGGCTACGTCGGATTTGACCAGGGTGGCCTGCTCACAGACGAGATCAGAAAGCACCCATACAGTGTTCTTCTTTTGGATGAAATTGAAAAAGCGCATCCCGATATATTCAGCATTCTTCTTCAGGTCATGGACTACGCAACATTAACCGACAACAATGGCAAGAAGGCTGATTTCAGAAACGTGATTCTTATCATGACCTCAAATGCCGGAACAAACGAGATGAGCAGGGACACCATCGGTTTTGGAGACAGGAGCGGTGATACGCACGCCAAAGGGAAAGATGCTGTCAATAAATTGTTCAGCGCAGAATTCAGAAACCGGCTTGACTCCACCATTACATTCAACGCTCTTACATCGGATGTCATGAAAAAAGTAGTAGACAAGTTTATCAGCCAGCTGCAGGACCAGCTAACTGATAAAAAGGTCATTATCGATGTAACTGAGAGCACCAGGAACTGGCTCGCTGACAAAGGGTACGATCCGAAGTTTGGAGCCAGACCGCTGGGAAGGCTCATCCAGGTGGAAATCAAGGATATTTTGTCCGAAGAAGTACTTTTTGGAAAACTGCACAGGGGCGGCAAAGTAACCATTGATATTATAAATAATATTCTTTCCTTTCAGTATGACAATGTAAGTAAAAAGTGAGAACTGATTAGCAGGAATGTTACTCTTAACATCTTATAAATTCTGAACTCGAATTTCTAATTTCTTACTTCTTACTTGTCCATAATTATAATGCCCATCTTTCATTTATCAGATGAACATATCTTTCCTCCTCCTGAACTGGCTGATGAAAGCGGTTTACTTGCGGTGGGAGGAGACCTCTGTGAAGAAAGACTGTTACTGGCCTATTCCAGGGGTATTTTCCCCTGGTATTCAGGTCATGATCCGATTTTATGGTGGTCACCTGATCCCCGTCTTGTATTGTTTCCTGATGAATTAAGGGTCTCCAGAAGTCTCAAACAGACGATCAATAAAGAAATATTCAGGGTCACCATGGACAGGGCCTTTGAGTCAGTAATAAAAGCATGCGCAACTATTCACAGGAAAGAGAACGGAGAGACATGGATTACGGGTGACATGATAGATGCATATACTGGTTTGCATAAGTCGGGATATGCACATTCTGTTGAAAGCTGGTATAAGGGTGAACTCGTTGGCGGTCTGTACGGAATTTCACTCGGTTCTGCCTTTTTTGGAGAGTCCATGTTTGCCAGGAAAAGCAATGCCTCTAAAGTCGCATTTGTACATCTCGTTCAGCAGCTTTCAAGATGGCATTTCACTCTTATTGATTGTCAGATCACAACTGCACATCTTACAAGCTTTGGTGCAAGAGAAATTTCCAGGGATGAATTCAATAAAAAACTTTCAGCAGCATTGAAGGATATAGGAAAAAAGAAGCAGTGGAAGACTGACATTTAAGATAGATATATTTGTGGTCCTGTCTTCAGGATATGAATGAAGTGCCCCGTGAGTGTTGTGTCTTATTACATGTCTGCCATGGCCAGATACGTGAATGCACAGAATTCATCGTCTTGAAACATCTCAAATGTAGAGCACTCACCTAACTCACATGCCTTTGTGAAGTCAGCACAGGCCTTTTCAATCTCACCAACCTGCAGATACACTAATCCTCTGTTGTCATAAGGTTTGGCAAGTAAGGGATCAAGCTGTATTGCCTTGTTGTAATCATGTAGAGCACGGTCATACTTTCCTGATGAGAAATATACCAATCCACGGTTATTGTAGGCTTTTGCATATGCCGGATTTATTTTGATAGCCTGTGTATAATTTTTTATTGCTCTGTCAAGCTGATTCTTCTCGAAATGGACAAAACCAAGGTTGCTGTATGCTTTTGCAAAATAAGGATCAATTTCAATGGCTTTCACATACTCCTTCATGGCCAGGTCATACTCACCCCGAAGGAAATACACATTTCCCCTGTCATTATATGCTTTTGCAAATTCTGGATTGATTTTAATTGCACTGTCATATTTTTCTAATGCAGAGTCAAACTGTCCATTATTAGCGTATGTCATACCAAGATTGACCAGTTCCTCTGCTTTCTGATATCTTGCAGTTGACGAGCATCCTGTAAGCAAAAAAATAAAAGAATATAATGTGATGACAATTTTTATCACAGCGTAATCCGATTAAAGGATTAAAGTAATTATGATGGGATCGTTATGAGAATATCTGAAGAAATGCAACTAATATGCCACTAAATTGATATATATAACTTATTGATAACAGGGGCTTTTAAGAAATAGGAAGTGAAAAAACATAAAAATATTATGTAAATTATATTTACATCTGTTTATTTTATTTACAGTTAAGTAAGGAAAACAGAGCATTTTGCTACTCTTAATACAGATATTGTTTCTTTTCAGGATTCATCCTGCAAATCAAATTGTTATCTGCCGGAATACATATCTGCTCATGACCTAGCTGTAAAATGACTCAATCAATTTTGACGATTATCTCACCTGGGAAGAGCCTGGCAAAAAGCCAAGACATCCAGCTGTTCCTTCAATCCGAGAAAAACAAGGGAAATCATTGGTGTATTGGCATGTCCCCATCTGATAATGTGAAGCGTTTCCCATGGATTATCATTTGCCGCAGTTCCTACATAAACGGGGCTACTGTCATCTCCCATGTTCATTTCTTTTCCATCAGCACCATGACATTTAATGCAGGTTGAAAGATAAATTCTTCCGCCATTTGAAGCATCTCCTATGCTCTTTTTTGTTTTTCTGTCAATATATATATCGACATCGATCTGCCCGTAGGACACAAACATGGCAAGAGCGTCAAAATCGTTATCTGTAAGCTTATCCTTTAAATTGTGAGTGTCATTCATCAGAATCTTAACAACTGATTTGGGGTCATGGTTTGCATAATTACGGATACCTCTGATACCTGTAAAATGTCTCCCTTTGGAATATGCCCCGGCCTTCCCTTTGTAATCCCAACCATGACATTCTTTGCACCGCCACGTATCAGGACCTTTCTGCTGTCCTATGTCAGGATAAGCAGGATGTGTTCCCTCAACCGAAACTCCGAGATCTGCAGGCCAGTTGTCATACATAAGTCCGCCCCTCACGAGCTGAACAAAACGCATACCTGACAGCTTCTCGATATCTTGAGCTGATACCAATGGAGAAGAAGTCACTAATATTGCTACACATAATATAAATGTAAATTTAATGAGTCTCATTCATGAACCTCCAGGATTGAGATTAGCAGATGATTATGAATCATTCAAATATCTGTAATGTAAAAAGTTTTGAGATCAAATGCATAACACCAGCAACAAATAAAATTATAAGCATCGCGCCAATTGTCAGTCCCGGTTTCTTAATGAGCAGATAAAGCAGAACAGCGGCAGCTATTGCAGCTATGATGAGATTGGATTGCAAGTATGTAACAATCTGCTCAAATGCTTTAAATATATCCATACAACATCCCCCTGTAAATTTTTTTCAGTATATCATAGTCATGAGCAAATTATGCAAATATAAATTATATTTCCATCACGGGATGCCAGCAGGAATGTCTGATCTCGCAATCCGTTTTAATTTTTTTTATAGAAATACACAAAACAAGAACGTTACAATATTGCAATGTTTAAAAAAGTATTATGGATTTTTTTTATATGCTTTTCTGTATCAATTTTCATTCTCTATCTCAATATGCATTACTATGATGATTATCAGACATCGCTCCTTCAGGGCACATATATACAGGATAAACAGACTGACCTCATCGCACATTCATGGTCCGTTCCGCTGGCAATAGACTGGAACGGTGACGGCAGAAAAGATCTTTTGATCGGAAACAGAGATGGCAGTAACGGCCACATTAACTTCTACCCGAATAAAGGCACAGATAACAGTCCCGCATTTGAAGGCTCTATCCCTGTCAAGACATGTACTGATATCTGTGCTGATTTTACGGTCATTCCTGATGGTTGACAGGGGTCCTACCCTTCAGTAGTTGACTGGAATAATGACTGATTCAATGACCTTATCATCGGCAATGGCCTCACTGATGTATATTTATATCTGAATAGTGTTGACAATAAAAATCCATCTTTTAGTAATGGCACCTTATTGATAAGTGAACGTGATCTTTCAGCAGCCCAGAGAATTTTACCAGTACCATATGACTGGAATAGGGACGGAAGCAAGGATATTATCGTGGGTGGTATGGACGGAACAATCAGGATCTATCTTAATCATGGTTCCGATGAATCTCCCGGATTTAACGATTACTTCCTGTTGAAGGCAGGCAAGAGTATTGTTAATGTTGGATCCCGTTCAGCACCAAGAATATATGATTTTAATAAAGATGGCTTAAACGACATTCTGGTTGGAGAATTATTCGGGTATGTCTACTTTCTGAAAAATGTCGGATCAGATGATGATCCCGCTTTTAAAAGAGTTGACAAACTGTTTCTGAAACATGGTGATGCCCTTAAATATCCGGGAGAAAGTCCGAGATCACGCCTTGATGTCACTGACTGGAACAATGACGGGATTGACGACATAATTGTCGGTGGAGGAGATGGAAAAGTGATGCTGTTCCTGGCATCTCAGGATACTTCAATTTCACTTACCACACTAATGAACAGGGCAAAGGCCAGTGCTCTTGAATCCGTATTAAAAGTAATAAATAAGACTAAAACATTTCTCAAAACCGTACGAGGAAGAGTATCTGAGCGTTCCAACTCATGAATATTAATGATAAATTGAGTTATTTCTTCTTGTGATCGTCTGAACAGGCTCTATCTTTACAGACCTGTCTCTCCTCTTTACCTGAATAACTTCCGCAGCAGCCGCCCCGCAGCCTGTTTATCACAAACAGCAGCAGCGCCGCAAAGATCAAATAACCAAAAATCAGACTTTGTGTATCTCCATCCATATTCATTACCGTCCTTTAAATTATTTACACACATAGTTTTGATAGCGTAATTAATGTACCAATAAAATCTGAAGATATTATGAATTATATAACCAGATGGATTTTTGTCAGATAAGGTACACGGGTACCGGACAATTCAGATGATCCTTAAAGATGTAACAATAAATACCGATATATGATACACAGCATGAATAATTCGGCTAAAACTGCATTTGTATATTGCACAGTCAGTTATGAAAAACAGTAAACTGAAACCATCAGGGTGATACCATGATTCGTTTTGGAGTAGAGCATCAGGACAAAAAAAAGGTTCTCACGATCAATGGGTCTCTTACAATTGAGCATGTGGAAGAGTTAAAAAATATACTGCTCGAAATAAAAGAAAATGCAGATCATATTATTGTCAACCTTGCAAACGTGGAATCAGTTGACGCTTCATGTCTTCAACTGTTGTGCTCTGCCCATAAAACATATCTGAATGAAAACAAATCACTTGAGATCAGCACACAATGCTCGGAAGTATTGAAGCGTACCGTGGGCAATTCAGGATACGCTCAGCACAAAGGCTGCAGACAGGACAACAATCAGAGCTGCCTGTGGTTAAGATGGTCCGACAGGTAGCAAACTAATAAGGAATCTCTATGACATTACATGTAATGATCGAACGATCCGGATGTACTAAGGAGAACGTGTGTCCAATTTAGACAACCATTGGAATGCTTGCAGGGATGAAGCCTATGAGCATCTGAACAACCTTGAATTGTCACTCCTCGACCTTGAGGACCGTCCCGATGATACTCACACTATTGATGTTGTTTTCCGTTCACTGCATTCCATTAAAGGACTTGCTTCCATGGGAGGTATGACGGAGCTGGCTGATTTTATCCATGATATGGAAACGATCATTGACATGTTGCGTAGCGGCTCACTGTCCGTAAGCAGAGACCTGCTTGAGCATACCGTCTCTGCCTGTGACCTCATCAGAACAATGATGGATACTTCTGAGACAGAGAGGGCCTATTTCAATGAACAGGCCGAAGTAATATTGACAGCTCTCAGAACTATAACAGTCCCTTTGGACGAGCAGTATGAAAGTCCGGAATCCCTTGCAGAACAGGAAAAAGAAGAAGTCTATGAACTGCTGAATGAGCTGGAATCCTCACTTCTGGAACTGGAAGATACGTCTGATGATAAGGAAACCATTGACCGGGCATTTCGGGCTCTACATACAATTAAGGGATCAGGGGCCCTGTCCCGGTTTAACGGGCTTGCAAAGTTCGTTCACAATGTAGAGACAGTTTTTGATATGATCAGAGGCGGTGAACTGACCATCACAGATCGTCTCATTGATACTACACTTTCTGTCTGTGACCTTATCCGTTCCGTACTCAACACATCTGAAGATGGAAATGCCCTGTTTGCAGAGAAATCACCGGGCATTGTGGAATCTCTGTCACAGCTCACCTCAAATGGCACTGATCAAAAGCTCGACACAAACAGTGATGAAAGTGAAAGCTCCAAAACATACCGCATACGATTTCGACCTTCGCTTGATATATTTTTGAAAGGTACAGATCCCCTTGCTCTGCTAATCGAACTCCGTACACTTGGCTACAGCACGGTCATTGCGCAAAAAGACGGAATCCCGCCCCTTAACGAAATCAACCCGGAACATTGCTATACTTACTGGGATATTATACTAACCACAAACAGTGATAAAAACGCCATCCGTGATATTTTTATTTTCACTGAGGATGATAGTGAGTTAACCATTGATACCATTGACGACTCAGGGAGACTTGACAGGGACTCCGCAGCGCCTGAAAGAGACCTTGAAAACCTGCTTAACAATTTCGGAGTCATGACACGGGACGATTTCGATAAAATTACAAATCCGCGACAACGACTCTGCGATATCCTGATTGAGCGGGGTGACCTGACAGTAGAGGATCTGGAGCAGGTGCTCGGGCAAGAGAAAGGCTCCGGAGAACCGGACAGCGCATCGGAAACAAGACCTATCAATGAAAAGTTAATTGAAGCTTCAATGGTTGATACGGGCAAGGTTGATTCCACCCTTGCGGAACAGCAGCATGTCAAAAATGTCAGGCAGCAGCAGTCACAAATAACTCCGGTATCAAGCATCAGGGTTTCTTCCGACAAACTTGACACTCTGGTGGATCTGGTTGGTGAACTGGTAACGCTCCAGGCCAGGCTGACACAGATGTCTCTGTCAAAAAATGATGCGGAATTAATCATGATTGCAGAGGAAGTAGAGCGCCTTACTGATGAGCTGCGCGACAATACAATGAGTGTACGTCTGGTCCCGATCGGTACACTCTTTGGAAAATTCAAACGTCTTGTGCGCGATCTGGCAAAGGAGACCGGTAAAAAAATCGAGATGACGACTGAAGGGGCAGAAACCGAACTTGATAAGACTGTCATTGAGAGACTCAATGATCCCCTGGTGCACCTGATCAGAAACAGTATTGATCACGGCATTGAATCTCCCCAGGTCCGCACAAAACATGGTAAAGCAGAGCATGGAGTAGTGCATCTCGCAGCAAAGCACTCAGGCGGATACGTATTAATAAAGATAACAGATGACGGCAGGGGCATCGACGCACATGCCGTAAGGGAAAAGGCAAGATCGAGAGGTCTCCTTGAAAATGATAAAACTGCTTCGGACCAGGAGCTCTTTTCATTGATCCTTTCACCAGGTTTTTCCACCGCAGAAAAAGTAACGAATGTCTCGGGCAGGGGTGTGGGAATGGATGTTGTCAAACGAAATATCGATGATCTCCGCGGAAGCCTCGAAATAAGCAGCAACAAGGGGATCGGTACCACGATAACCATGAAATTGCCCCTTACACTTGCTATTATAGACGGTCTTCTGGTGAAGGTGGGTGACTCCTTTTTTGTTCTGCCGCTTTCTATAATAGAAGAATGCGTCGAACTAACAGGGAGTGCTGTCAACAGTCATGGCAGAAATATTGCAAATATAAGGGGCGCTGTTGTCCCCTACATCAGCTTGCGGAATCAGTTTCATATTCATGAAAACAGACCGGAACTGGAACAGCTCGTTATTACAAACACGGACGGTATGAGGGTAGGATTTGTCGTAGATCATGTAGTTGACGAGCACCAGACTGTGATAAAATCACTCGGCAAGGCATATCAGCATGTGGAGGGGGTTTCCGGTGCAACTATTCTTGGGGACGGAACACTGGCTCTCATTCTTGATGCTTCAAAACTGATACAGGTGGTTGAAGAGCAGGATCAAGGTTTTATCACTAAACAACAGAGCCATATTCTCATTGTCTCCAGTTAGCCTTCTCCTTTGCAGTTCTATACAGATCTTTCAATACTTCTTTCCGGTGCTCACTTCTCTCACTGTTCAGAATACCCATCATCATAAAAGAACAGGCACCGATATTCAGTTCCTTTTCAAGATATCTATCCCTGATTATTCATAAGCAAAGCAGGCATACCGGAACATCTTATTGAATGCGTTGTAATGCATTCACCGGATCAACATAACAATGATTTGTTTATATGCTGACCGTTAAAGACACCCTTTAGCAGTTGCGCTCCCAATTCGTTTTTGTTGCATACCTGTTTGCTTTATAAATGCATGAATAATGAAGGCTTTGTGATCACGCTCACAAAAACTAAAGTTTAAATGCCCGATAGGTTCATTAAAACTCGAAAGAGTAGGCAATTAGCGTATTCTAGGAACAGCTAAAGTCCAGACCGGATTATTCCGAACAATAAGGTATGAATCAAGGGAGGATATCATATAATGACAATAAAGAATAAAATTATATATTCGTCGTGCTTCCTGCTAGTTCTGTTTATAACAACGGTTTTAACTTCCTGGTACGGACACAATACCACCATGCAAAAAATTGCTATCGTGAGAGCATTTGAGCAGGAAACCATGTATTTACAGGCAATACTCAGGGGAATTAACGAGTTTATTATTGATGAGGGGGAGCCTCTTTCTGTTTCCCTGATAAAAGACAGCATCACGGATTTTGAACTGATTCACAGTAAGACCATGTCCCTGATTGATAATCCTGAAATACGGCAAACTGTCATGAAGAAAACCGGTCCTCAATGGGAAATAGTGAAGGAAGAGACTAAATTATTCATAAAGAATAATCCTTATATTAATGCGGGAGACAATGATGCCATGGTTCAGTACGGGAAGCTCATAACAAAGACCGAGTTCTTACTGAAGGAAGTGGAGGACCTTGCTGATTTATCACATGAAATTGCGGAATCTACAACAAAGCGTATGCAGCGGGTATTAAATGTACTCAATGCATTTATATTTTTAGGGATAACGCTACTTCTCATTCAACTTTACAAATCAATTAACACTCCCATTAATACCTTTATGAATATGTTCAAAAAGTTTGAGGATGGTCACCTGTCATTCGAGGTCCATGGATCAGGAAAAGACGAATTTGGTCAGCTGGCCATATCATTCAGCAAGATGGCAGAAAAAATGCGTTCAATTATTGAAGATGTAAAAATTACATCCGATAATGTGGCCATGGGCAGCCAGCAGATGAGCTTGACTTCATCACGCATGTCTCAGGGTGCCACAGAACAGGCTGCGTCAGCTGAGGAAGCATCGTCGTCAATGGAGCAGATGGCAGCCAATATAAGACAGAACGCAGACAATGCAATCCAGACAGAAAAGATTGCTGCCAAGGCATCTGTGGATGCTGCAGAAGGGGGTAAAGCTGTATCAGAAGCAGTGCATGCAATGAAAGATATTGCGGGTAAGACGTCAATCATTGAGGAGATAGCAAGGCAGACAAACCTTCTGGCCCTCAACGCAGCAATTGAGGCAGCGCGAGCCGGTGAGCACGGCAAGGGATTCGCAGTAGTAGCTGCTGAAGTGAGAAAACTGGCCGAACGCAGTCAGACCGCTGCTGCTGAAATCAGTGAGCTTTCCTCTTCAAGTGTTGATGTTGCAGAGAGGGCCGGTGATATGCTGTCAAAGATGGTGCCTGATATTCAGAAAACAGCTGAACTGGTCCAGGAAATCAGCGCTGCCAGTAATGAACAGAACAGTGGCGCCAACCAGATCAACAGGGCCATCCAGCAGCTAGACAGTGTTATACAGCAGAATGCCGGTGCTGCAGAAGAGATGTCTGCTACTGCAGAAGAACTGTCGAGCCAGGCAGAACAGTTAAAGAATACGATAGCTTTTTTTAAATTGGATACCATCAACCATGATGTCAAAACAATTACGAACAGGGAAAACACCTTGAAGGTTAGTACGAGAACCCCGTTCTGCGCTCCGGTGGTTAAAACACAGCATTCGCCGGTCGGGCAAAATCAATTCGATGACTCAGCTCCGGTATCCGGCTTTCAGATTAAAATGGATGATAAAGACATAAACACTGATGAGGAGTTTGAGAAATACTGATCTAAGAAACACTGTCTGTTGATCTGCTGCAGATTTTCAGCAAGTATAAACCGGGAGTTGGCATATGCTTAACAACAAGAATTCAGGAACAGAAAGCATCATCGAAATGATGCAGTACCTTACCTTTAAACTCGATGAAGAGGTCTTTGCAATTGATATATCAAAAGTACGTGAAGTACTGGAGTTCTCACCAGTAACAAAGGTTCCGCAGACACCGAATTTCATGTGCGGAGTAATAAACCTGAGGGGCAGTGTCGTTCCTGTTGTGGACCTGCGTTTGAAGTTCGGAATGGAGGAAGCAGCAAAGACAGTGGACACCTGCATTATTATTTCAGAAGTAACCCTGGACGGAGAAACAACGATTATTGGTTCACTTGTTGACTCTGTTCAGGAGGTATTTGAGTTCGAGTCGAGTCAGATAGAGCCTGCTCCGAGAATTGGCACAAAGCTGAAGATCGAGTTCATTAAAGGAATGGGAAAGCGCGATGATGAATTTATCATTATACTTGATATAGACAGAGTATTTTCAACAGATGAATTTTCGTTAATACAGCAGACCGAGGCATTTGCAACTGAAAGAAAGCATATAAAAGAAACCGCTTACAGCACTCCTGAGAGTACCGGCTCGTAGCTGATCTCGTTTAATATCCTCTTGACTGTGAGAATAGACTGGCAATGCAACGTACAATTCAGGATAAGACACCAGATACACCGTGGCAATCATCTCTTTCAGACAGGGACTTTCGCCGATTAAGAAGATGTATTTACAACGAGTGCGGTATCAACCTGCCGGATTATAAAAAGACACTGGTTGAATCTCGTCTGCATAAAAGAATTCGCATTTTAAAGATGTCCTCCCTGTCCGATTACTGCAATTATTTATTCAGTTCCCAGGGTATAAAAAATGAGCTGAATAATCTGATTGATGCCATTACGACAAACAAGACGGATTTTTTCCGGGAACCGGACCAGTTTGATTATCTGACCCGTGAGGTACTTCCGGAGCTGATATCAACAAAGGGAGCCGGGATGAGAAAAACACTATCCCTGTGGAGCGCGGGATGTTCATCCGGAGAAGAGCCCTACACAATAGCGATGGTATTGAGCGATTTCTCCGAACGTTTATATGGTAATTGCTTTGATTTCAGGATTCTTGCCACTGATATTTCACTGACTGTTCTTAAACAGGCAAAAATCGGCATTTATGGTCATGATCATATAGCGCCTGTCCCAATGCATATGCGATCGAAATATCTCCTGAAAGGGAAAAAAAACAGGAAAGACTTTGTGCGGATAGCTCCGGACATTCGAAAACTTGTGACCTTCAGCAGACTGAACTTTATGGAAGAGCACTTTATACTGAGCGAACCTGCAGATATTATTTTCTGCAGAAACGTGATTATTTATTTTAACAGGCAGACACAGGAACAGGTTCTGACAAGAATATGCTCAAATCTTCGTCCCGGAGGATACATGTTTCTTGGACACTCTGAGACACTGAATCAGCTTTCCGTGCCGCTGGTCCCGGTCATTCCTACAATCTTCAGGAAACCAGTATGAGACCCTTTGACAAGACATTACCCGTGGTATATCTGAGTCCGGGTGAGATGTATATATCCGGCAAACCATCTGTTGTCTCAACCGTACTCGGTTCCTGTGTGTCCATAACCATGTATCACAGGGTTTTAAAAATAGGCGCCATCTGTCACGGGCTGCTCCCTGTCTGTACTCGCACACTCCGGGATAACTGTAAGACAACCTGTCCTGAACCATATAAATACATAGATTGTGCGTTTATGCATATACAGCAGAAATTTCAGACTTTTTCCATGAACCATGACGAAATAGAAATAAAGCTATTCGGAGGAGCAGAAGTGCTTCTCGATCGGGTCAAGATGCCGGGAAACATGTCTATAGGAGAAAAGAATATTCAGATTGCCAAAAAGCTAATCAGCCAGCTTGGATATAATATCACTGCTTCTGATACGGGCGGATCAGTGGGACGAAAACTTTTTTTTCTGCCGCACGCAGGCGACGTATTCCTGAAACGCCTGAAAAAAACCGATATTGTGAATGCTAACCTGAGGCTCACGGTATGAGAAATAGAATTAAAGTTCTCGTTGTTGATGATTCTGCAGTTGTACGTCAAACGCTGCAGAAAATTCTTGACACAGACCCTCAGATCGATGTCATTGCAACTGCATCGGACCCCTATGCAGCCGCAAATAAAATTAAGCAGCAGGTACCGGATGTCATTACCCTTGATATTGAGATGCCTCGCATGGACGGTATTACATTCCTGAAAAAAATTATGACCCAGCACCCGATACCCGTTGTGGTATGCTCAAGTCTCACGGTGAAAGGTTCAGAGACACTCCTCAAGGCAATGGAATACGGAGCCGTAGAGATTATTGAAAAACCCCGAATTAGTACAAAGCAGTTTATTGAAGAATCCCGCATATTGATTTGTGATGCTGTCAAGGCTGCCTCAGTGGCAAAGATATATAAAATTTCTGAACGCCCTCTGACCGTATCACCAAAACTCACTGCCGATGCGATTTTGTCCAGACCCAGGAGCATGGCAATGATTCAGACAACGGAAAAGGTCATTGCCGTAGGCGCTTCTACAGGCGGAACAGAAGCGCTCAGGGTCTTTCTTGAGGCCCTGCCCGAAGATGCTCCAGCCATAGTGATAGTCCAGCATATGCCTGAGAAATTTACCAGAGCCTTTGCCAACAGGCTGGACTCCCTGTGCCGTGTGACAGTGAAAGAGGCTGCAGACAATGATACACTTTTACGGGGACAGGTGCTCATTGCTCCCGGAAACCGTCATACCCTTATTAAAAGAAGCGGGGCACGATATTATGTTGAAGTCAAGAAGGGACCACTCGTCAGCCGTCATCGCCCTTCGGTTGATGTGCTCTTTCGTTCGGCCGCAAGATATGCAGGAAAGAATGCAATTGGTGTAATCATGACAGGCATGGGGGATGATGGAGCAAAGGGTATGCTGGAAATGAAAGAGTCAGGTTCCTTCAATATAGCTCAGGATGAATACACGTCTATTGTATTCGGCATGCCGGCGGAAGCCATAAAAAAAGGCTGCGTTGACAAGATCCTTCCGCTCAATCAAATAGCTCACGAAATCATCTCGATCTGCAGCAACCATCAGGGAGTCCCTTCAAGCAGTATGTGATTATTCCGATAACTGTGTACAGTCATGTACAACATTATTCTCTTTTCCCGGTCTCTTCATGACAGGACCAGCTTAAACTATCTTGACACGCAAAGAATAAACAACTAATATATCTGTCTAAGTTGTTAATTCAGCACTGAATAATCAATGATACCGGTCCCATCGTCTAGTGGCCCAGGACGTCGGCCTCTCACGCCGAAAACACGGGTTCGAGTCCCGTTGGGATCACCAATTATAAAGTGCGAAGTAAGAAAAAGTAGTCAGGAGATATATTGTCAAGGTCTTATAATATTGCTGTAATCCCGGGCGACGGGACAGGACCGGAAGTGGTTGCTCAGGGACTGAAGGTTGTTAATGCCTTATCTGAAAAAGAAGGTTTTAACATCAGCCTGACCAGTTTTGATTTCGGGGGTGACCGCTACCTGAAAACCGGTGAAGTCCTCCCGGACAGTGCAGTCGAGGATCTCAGCAAATTCGATGCAATATATCTCGGCGCCATAGGACATCCTGATGTAAAACCGGGTATTCTGGAAAAGGGGATATTATTGAGATTAAGATTTGAGCTCGACCAGTACATAAATCTGAGACCGGTCAAGCTTTACCCCGGCATTGCGTGTCCTCTCAAAGACAAAGGGCCTGAACATATTGATTTTGTTGTAGTGAGAGAAAACACCGAAGGGCTTTATGCCGGTGCCGGCGGCTTTCTGAAAAAAGGCACTCCTGATGAAGTCGCTGTACAGGAATCCATTAATACAAGAAAAGGTGTAGAGCGGTGTGTCCGTTATGCCTTTGAATACTGCAGAAAGAGGAACAAAGAAAAAAAGCTCACGCTCTGCGGAAAGACAAATGTCCTGACCTATGCCTTTGATCTCTGGGAGAGGACATTTAATGCGATAGCGAAAGAGTATACTGATATTACATCTGACTACGCGCATGTCGATGCGATTACCATGTGGTTTGTGAAAAACCCTGAATGGTTTGATGTAATAGTTACGGATAACATGTTCGGAGATATTATCACCGATCTAGGGGCTATGATACAGGGTGGCATGGGAATAGCTGCCGGCGGCAATCTGAATCCTGAAGGAGTGTCAATGTTTGAACCTATCGGCGGTTCAGCACCAAAATATACTGGAAAAAATATGATCAACCCCCTTGCTGCCATTTCTGCGGCTGGATTAATGCTGGATTATCTCGGAGAAGAAAATGCCGGTAAAAAGATTGAAGGTGCCGTCATGAGAGTGACGGGCAGTCATTTAAAGAGTCTGGCAGCCGGGCAGATGGGAATGACGACCGCCGAGGTTGGAGACCTGGTTACAAAATACGCTTTAGAGTAATTGAGGAGACAGGATGTTAAAGAAAAAAGAAAAATATATTATTGCTGTTGTAGGAGCTACCGGAGCTGTCGGAAATGAGATGATATCCGTTCTTGAACAGAGGAACTTCCCTGTTGATCAGCTGCGATTATTTGCATCAGAACGGTCTGAAGGGAAGACACTGGACTTTCGTGGCGATCCTGTACAGGTAGAGGTTCTTACTAACAAGGTATTTGACGGAATCGATATTGCTCTGTTCTCTGCGGGAGGAGACAGAAGCATTGAATTTGCCCCTGCCGCGGCAGAAGCAGGGTGTGTCGTAGTTGACAATTCAAGCGCCTGGAGAATGGATCCGGAAGTACCGCTGGTGGTGCCTGAGGTCAATCCCGGAGATATAAAAAAGCATAAAGGTATTATTGCAAACCCGAACTGCTCAACCATACAGATGGTTGTTGTTTTAAAACCCATACATGACGCTGCACATATAACAAGAGTGGTAGTTACCACCTTTCAGTCAGTTTCCGGTACAGGGAAAAAAGCAATGGACGAGCTGCTCAACCAGACCAAAGACCTGCTCAATTTCAAGGATGTCAATCCATCTGTATATCCTCATCAGATCGCCTTCAACTGCTTACCGCATATTGATTCATTCATGGATAACGGATATACAAAAGAAGAAATAAAAATGGTCAATGAAACAAAAAAGATCCTTGGTGATGAAACAGTAAATGTAACAGCGACTACCGTCAGGGTCCCTGTTTTTAAGGGGCATTCCGAATCACTTAATATTGAAACCGTAAAGAAATTATCAGCTGATGAAACACGCGCTATTCTTTCCGCTGCACCGGGTGTGATTGTATATGATGCTCCTGAAAGAAATATTTATCCTTTGCAGACTATCTGTGCTGAAAAAGATGAGGTGTATGTTGGCAGAATAAGAGAGGACAACACAATAGAAAACGGGATAAATATGTGGATAACTGCTGACAACCTGAGAAAAGGCGCTGCATTAAATGCGGTGCAGATAGCGGAGAAGTTAATAGAGTTTGCCGGATGATATAGACCCGTATTCCAGTTTTTGCTGTCATCCCTGTGTAAACAGGAATCCGGAACATGGACTGGCTGGATTCTCAATGCGGGTCCCGGTGCGAGTCGCCGTTAAGAATCTCTCCACGTTCGCGAGAGTCGCTTCGACCCGCATAAGACCTGTGGGGATGACCAGTAAAGGCAAAAAAGCAATTTCCTGTTAAGCATTTATTTCCGTACCATTCATGCAGAAAGCAGACTACATAATAAAAGCTGACTATCTTATTACTATGGAAGGTGATCTTCCTGTGATCAGTGGTGGGGCTGTTGCTGTTCAGGATGACTGCATTGTTTCGGTCGGAACATTTGATGAAGTTTCAGACACATTCAGTTCTGATAACATCCTCGGTGGTAAAAACAGAGCCGTCTTCCCCGGACTGATCAATACACATACACATGCGGCCATGGTCTATTTCAGGGGACTTGCCGATGATCTGCCTCTCATGGAGTGGCTTGAGAAGCATATCTGGCCTGCTGAATTCAAGTGGCTCACTGCAGAGTTTGTTGATGATGCAATCGAACTTGCCTGCCTCGAGATGCTTAAGGCTGGAGTAACCACATATGCCGATATGTATTTATACCAGGGGGTAGCTGCAAAAAAAGTTGATCAAATAGGAATGAGAGGTCTTATCTGTTCGGGCGTGATAGATTTTCCTTGGAGAGACTACGCACAGTCAGCTGATGATTACTTCATAAAGGCTGAAGAGTATATAAAAAACTGGAAGGGCAAGGAGCTGATCACCACCGGCATTGCGCCTCATGCCACATTTACCTGCAGTCCGGATAATTATATTCGGGCAAAAGAGCTGGCTGATAAGTACGATGTGCATTTACACACCCATCTTGCAGAGACACAGTTTGAGGTAGCACACTGCAGGGAGAAGTTTGGCAAAACCCCGGTTGAACACCTTGACTCCATAGGGTTTCTGTCTGAGAAAGTATCGGCCGCACATTGTGTATGGCTTACTGATAAAGATGTTGAAATTCTTGCCGACAGAAAAGTCGGCGTGTCTCATTGTGTTGAAAGCAACCTCAAACTTGCCTCCGGTTTTGCTCCGGTGCCAGAACTTTTAAAGGCGGGAGTAAAAGTTGGCCTGGGAACGGACGGGGCGGCAAGTAATAATGATCTGAGCATACTGGGTGAAATGTCTACCGCATCTAAACTTCATAAAGCCGTTGCAAAGGACGCAACTGTTGTGGACAGCAGGACAGCCCTTTTAATGGCCACTCGAAACGGCGCTGAAATAATCGGCCTCGGTAACAAGGTCGGATCGATTAAAGTCGGGAAAAAGGCTGATCTGGTGATCGCTGATCTAAATAAACCGCATCTGGCACCGATATATGATATATACTCCCACATATCATATTCCCTGCATCCGTCTGATATAGAAACTGTTATGGTTAACGGTAAAATTCTTATTGAAGATCGAAAGCCCACTACATTGAATGAAGATGAGGTCCTTTCCAAAGCTAAATCCTGGCAGATGAAAATTAAAGAATGATAAGGTTTCTTACTCATGATATTTGTTATACAGTCAATTATTATACGCTTCTTTTTCTAAATGCCATGAAGATTATCACTTTATGTATCATTATGGTTTCACTGGGAATGTCTTATGGCTGCAGTAAGGAAAGATTAAACCAGAGTGTCTTTGAAGGATTAAAAAAACGTGAGGAATTGAAAAGACCTCCAAACGAGTCGTCTCCAATGAATGAGCCAATGAGTTATGACGAGTATCTAAGGGAAAGGGAAAAAATAAAAGAGCGGCAAACCAGCGATTAGCTGTCAGTTAGGAAGGGCAATGGGGTCCGTGCTCGACAGGCTCTTAAAAAGGGTTTTTTAGCTCTCATGATGAACCTGACTGCACAGAAGAACCTACAAGCCCGTGACATTGATAATTTTATAACAATTATCCAACATCAGGGGCCGTATGTTCGTCTGCTACGATCGCATATATCCGGTAATAGCTTCAGAAGTCTTGGGCATCACCATTCTCTGCCGTGACAGTGGTAACAGGACAGAGGATTAGCTCTATCAGACGAGCTTGTATTGTGACACTCCAAGCACTCATTGATACTGTTTTGTTCGGACCAGGACTGGTGTGAGCTTCTGACGTTAGACCAGCCACGATGTCCGGTGCTGCCATCTTTATCCCACAGATTGCCATGACACTGCAAACAATGTAAGGGAGCATTTCTGTCTTCGATGTTATGACAACCCGTACATTCAGAAATATTACTCTGATCGACATAGTCTCCATGCTCTTGATTAGCGTCAGTCCATCCGAAATTACTGTGTGTGATCTGACCGCTGTTTTCCAACAGATCACCATGACATTGCAAACAACTTAAGGGAGCATCTTTGTCTTCGATATTATGACATCCCGTACATTCGGAAATGTTACTCTGATCAACATAGTCTTGATGCTGTTCAACATCATTATTCCAATTGAAACGGCTGTGCATTGCATCGTCATTCCCATCTCCATCTTCTCCATCATCTCCATCTGAATAATCATCAAGATCGGTGTTATCCCTTTCATCATCGAACAAGTCATCATCTTCGTCTATTTCAATTTTCTCTGCTTCAAATGCCTGCCCATTCCAGGTACCATGCAATTCTACTTTCATTCCTTTTTCAAGGTCATCGAAAGACGATATTAGACATGCCTTGACATTGTCATCATCATCACATACATACTGTGTCAGTGTATCCACCAGAACAGTCACAATATTCTTCTCAGGCATAAACTGCCTGGCCCTTTTGAGGATCACTTCAAACCTGTTTGTACCTATGCCATTGATTATTCCCTTGAGCTTATAATCATCCTCTTTCATTTCTAAATAATCACGGTACTTCGATCCTTCGACATCAACAACTACTTTTGCTGTCACGCGATTGGTAACAGGATCATATTTGAACTGTTTCAGGTCGAAATCCACTATAACTTTCTGTCCATGAGCAACGTTTACATCTCCCGGTATTTCGATAGTGCATTTGTCACTATCACAGGATGTTAATTTATTTCCTTTCAACTCTGGATTTGGAGTCATTTGAACGTCATTGTCATCAACAAGTATTAATTCTCTCCCGACCGTGATGATTACCCTGTTATACATGCCAGCAGGGATAAATGCTTCTGACAATTTAGCAAGAATACCGTTGAGATTCCTCAGGTCATAGGTATCTCCGAGTTCATCATTAAATATTTGCAATCTTGATCCGTCCGAGGTTTTTTCTACTTCAACTCTATAAATAGTTGAGATTACCTGATGGTAGTCAGTGTTCAGATCATCAGTAATGTATAACGTGCCGCTGTTTGATGTCGAAAGCACTCCTTTTTCATCAGTAATTCCACTGCAGGCATAAATCATTACAGAAAAAACCATTAAAAGCATTACCGGTATAATTATTTTCTGCCATATCCTCTGCATTATGGTTCTAGATAAGTTCATCGTCACAACCTCCTTTTTTAATCAGTGATATTAACCAGCCATTCAGTAAATATAATGTGACTCATGTCACCAAATATGAACATCAATTTAAAACGAAGCAAGAATAATTGGTTATCGTTATCTTATTTCATTTACCTGATCCTTTTATAAGCTGTACAGTGATTTTAAAAAATCATATCTCCCTTCCAAGCAATTTAGTTCTTGCAACGTAAATATTGTCAGGTACTTTTCGTAACAAGGAATGTTATTATGCAATAGTAATACCAGACGATTTCAGAGAAGAACAAGGATTAATTTTATTAGAATTAAATCGGCCTGAGGAGATTTGAAAGTTAATACAGAGATAAGAATATGTATGGTTCTTCAGTCATACAGATACCCTGGTATATGGTTTACTTCTATCATGTAATACTATTCCATTTCACATTGTGTAACTACAAGAAATCAAGAATCTCCCTGAGATATTATTGATAAATCAGATGTTAACGTATCAGCGATTAAACCCGAACCTGTATGATCCTTTTTAAAGAACTCAACGCTTTATTTTATTCATCCTGTTTCTGAACATCCTCTTTTCTTTTCAACTCATTAAATGCTGATTCATCTCCGGACTTACATCTTTTAACCAGTTCTTCATCAGCAGTTATCTCAGTACTTATCATTGTTCGCCTATTCATTAGCGTCTTAAAAATAAAAAAGTTTACAGGCTTTACTATAAAATTTGGTGATTATAAAAGATCTGGCACTAAATTACAGACCTTTTGAACGATTAATTCGAACAAATCATCATGTCTATTGTTATATCTAAATTCCATTTCTTTC
>CP070632.1:2429066-2453521 GCA_020356065.1 Nitrospiraceae bacterium | reverse complement strand
GATCGCGATGGAAGAGGGGTTGAGGTTTGCGGTGCGAGAGGGAGGCAGGACAGTAGGAGCCGGAGTCGTGACAGAAGTAATTGAATAATGAACGACGTACAAGGTGCGACGAACTATACATAACGGAGGACGCAATACATGCAGGACATCGTGCTTTTACAGTGTACAGGTTGCAAAAATAAAAATTACTCAACAACCAAGAATAAAAAGAACACCCCGGAAAAACTTGCATTAAAGAAGTTCTGCAGGAATTGCCGGAAGCATGTTGAACATAAAGAGACAAAGGCATAATGGAGCAAATTCCAAATAACCAGGCACCAAAATGCAACTTGGAATTTGTAATTTGAAATTTGGAGTTTTTAGGCATAGGCCAGTAGCTCTAATTGGTAGAGCATCGGACTCCAAATCCGAGGGTTGGGGGTTCGAATCCCTCCTGGCCTGCCATACTTGCAATTATAAATTGTAAAGGAAAATATCGTGTTTGGAAAGATCAAACAGTTTTTTAAGGAAGTAAAAATAGAGCTTAAAAAAGTTGTCTTCCCGTCACGGGATGAGGTTATCGGCTCAACCAAGGTTGTGGTCGTACTGGTCATTATCATAGCAGTGTTTCTAGGATTAATAGATATGTTGCTGTCAAAACTAATCGGAATGCTAGTTCAGTAGGAGAACCAATGTCAAATCAATGGTATGTCGTACACACCTATTCCGGATTTGAGGAGAAGGTAAAAACAACGATAGAGGATAACGCCAGGAGAAGGGGCCTCAGCGACAAGATCAGCCAGATCCTGATCCCTACGGAAAAGGTTGTTGAGCTCAAGTCAGGCAAGAAAAAGGAATCTACAAAGAAATTTTATCCCGGCTACATTCTTGTTGAAATGGAACTGAATGATGAGACCTGGCATATTGTCAGCAGCACACCCAGGGTCACAGGATTCGTGGGAGGTGAACGCCCTACTCCTGTGCAGCAGGAGGAAATAGACGTCATTGTGCAGCAGATTGAAGAGGGTCCTGCTACACAGGTCAAGGCACATTTTGACAGAGGTGACAGTGTAAGAATAATAGACGGCGCCTTTGCCAATTTTAACGGATTTGTTGATGATATCGATGAAGATCACAGCAAGCTGCGTGTAATGGTAACGATATTCGGAAGACAGACGCCCGTCGAACTTAATTATTTACAGGTTGAAAAAACATGAACTAATAAATGACAAATTTCAAAGTACAAATTTCAAATAAATGCCGTGTAATGTTCTTCGCTTATCTTGGTCGTTTTTTGGAATTTGTCATTTGATAATTTGTCATTTGATAATTTGGAGGTTTAGATGGCTAAAGAAGTAATGGCAATGGTAAAACTGCAGATACCGGCAGGCAAGGCTAACCCGGCACCGCCGATAGGACCGGCCCTTGGACCACACGGTATAAACATAATGGATTTTTGCAAGGCCTTTAATGCCCAGACCCAGTCTTTGGGAGATACAATTATTCCTGCTGTTCTCACCATATATAAAGACAGGTCTTTTTCATTTATCCTTAAGACCCCGCCCGCTTCTGAACTTATCAAAAAGGCAGCCGGGATCGTTAAAGGATCAGGGACGCCAAACAAAGATAAAGTCGGGCAGTTGACAATGGATCAGATAAGAGATATTGCAAAGACAAAGATGCCGGACCTTAATGCATTTGATGTTGAAAAAGCTGCTCAGACAATTAAAGGGACCGCAAGAAGCATGGGCGTGACAGTGCAGGAGTAGTCTACGTTATTTTGATTTATTAACTGGAGGCAATATGAGCAAGAAACATAATGAAGCCAAGGCAAAAATAGACAAGACAAAACAGTATGACATCAGGGAGGCGATAGGTTTTATTCAGGAACTGAAGCATTCTAAATTTGACGAGACCGTAGACCTGGCCATAAACCTTGGCGTTGATCCAAGAAAGTCAGACCAGATGGTACGGGGAAGCGTGGTATTACCTCATGGACTGGGGAAAAAAGTAAGGGTTGCTGTCTTTGCCAAGGGAGAAAAAGCTACGGAAGCTGAATCTGCGGGAGCCGATATCGTCGGAGCAGAAGAACTTGTTGAAAAAGTAAGCGGCGGATGGCTTGAATTTGACAAGGTTGTTGCCACCCCGGATGTCATGGGTCTCGTGGGCAAACTGGGAAAGATCCTCGGACCGAGGGGGTTGATGCCTAACCCCAAGTCAGGAACCGTTACATTTGATGTGGGAAAAGCAGTCCAGGACATTACCGCCGGGAAGGCAGATTTCAGGACCGAGAAAGCCGGAGTTGTTCATGTATCGATAGGGAAGATATCTTTTGAAGCTGATAAGCTCATAGACAATGCCAAAACCGTGATATCATCACTGGAAAAGGCAAAACCTTCTTCGAGCAAGGGAAAGTATCTGAAGAAAATATCGATATCTTCAACTATGGGAGTCGGCGTTCCGGTAACAGTGTCCAGTTTATCATCCGCGTAAACTGCGATATACAGGTGTTGTATGTTTTCAAGTGACAGTTTTATTGAGCTGCCACTTGAAAACATATATATTAAGTCAGAGACTGCAGGTGTACGTCCGTAGCCTTCCAGCCTTTCTTACACCCAGACTTTCAGGGCACGGAATTGCATAATAGGACCGCACATGGTCAGCCTGCACAGACTTGAGTATGAAACGGGAAGTTTAGGGAAAGTAAGGTCATATTACAGTGTCCCCAACCCACTATCACTGCTTGTTTTTACTGAAGTCTCTGATAACAAAAGGAGGTGGATAATCTGAACAGGACAGAGAAGGCTCAGGTAGTTTCAGAACTTCAGAAAAAGTTCGAAAGTGCAAAAGGCATCGTCTTTACTGACTACAGGGGACTCAATGTGGAGGAGATTACAGAACTGAGAAACAGTCTCCGCGAATCTGCACTTGAGTACAGAGTAGTAAAAAACACCCTTGCCAGGATCGCTGCCGAAGGCACGCCTGTAGATCAGGCAAAGGACATCCTTTCCGGACCTATAGGAATTGCTGTTGGATTTGATGATCCGGTGCTTGTCGTCAAGAAAGTGCTGGAGTTTAACAAATCCAATGACAAACTTGAAGTCAGAGGTGGAATTGTAGAGGGTAATGTATATGCACTGAATGATCTGTTGAGTATTTCAAAGCTCCCGCCGAAAGAGATACAGCTGTCTATGCTTGCCGGTGTGATGAAGGCTCCTGCGACCAAACTTGCAGGGCTGCTGAGTGCTACATTAACCAGGTTTGCCTATGCGATGGAAGCTTTAAAAGACAAAAAAAACAAAACCTAAAATTAACGTATATTAATCAATTAAATAAAAACAGGAGGACAACATGTCAGTAACAAAAGATCAGGTATTTGAATACATCGACAAGATGACAATTCTTGAGATGTCTGAATTTATTAAAGAGTTTGAAGAGCGTTATGATGTGACTGCAGCTGCTCCGGTAGCAGTAGCAGCTGCAGGAGCACCAGCTGCAGCAGAGGGAGGGGCTGAAGAGGAAAAGACAAGTTTTGATGTTGTCCTTTCAGCTGCCGGTGATAAAAAGATCCAGGTAATCAAGGCCGTCAGAGAACTTACAAGCCTCGGACTCAAGGAAGCCAAAGAGCTTGTTGATGGCGCTCCGCAGCCTGTAAAGACAGGTGTTTCAAAAGAAGAGGCAGATGCCATGAAAGCAAAACTGGAGGAACAAGGAGCAGTCGTAGAATTAAAATAATTAATTGAGGGTCCAAGGGGCCAGGGGGCCAGGGATTCAAGTGTAGGGATATCTTTCAATCACTCGAATCCTGGAATCCTGGAATCCTGGAATCCTTCTTCAAAGGAGAGTTATGGCAGAGGGTTTAAGGGTTAGAAAAAACTATGGGAAGACTCCCCAGATACTGGCGATTCCCAATCTGATCGAAATTCAGAAACGTTCGTTCGATCGTTTTTTACAGGAAAAAATTCATCCTGACAAAAGGGAGGACAGTGGTCTGCAGGGAGCGTTCAGCAGTGTATTTCCAATTGTTGATTACAATGAAACTGCTTCGATTGAATTTATGGAGTATGTCATCGGACCTCCCAAGTACGATTTAAGAGAGTCCCTGGAAAAAGGCATTAATTATGCTTCTCCCTTAAAGATCAAGGTCAAGTTGAACCTCTGGGAAAAGGGAGAAGGCGGTGAAAAAAGACTGAAAGAGTCACGTCAGCAGGAAGTCTATATAGGCGAATTGCCGCTAATGACCGATACAGGTACCTTTGTTATAAACGGCGTTGAAAGAGTTGTTGTCAGTCAGCTGCATCGTTCTCCCGGTATTCTGTTCAGCCATGACAAAGGAAAATCCCAGACCGGAAGCAAGGTTATTTTTTCTGCCAGAATAATTCCAGCCAGAGGGTCCTGGTTTGACTTTGAGTTTGATACAAAAGATACACTGTTTGTTCGTATTGACCGCAGGAAAAAACTGCACGCTACTATTATTCTTAAAGCTCTCGGTTTTTCAGAAGAGCAGATTCTGAGGACCTATTATCCCATCGAAGAAATAAAAATCAACAAGGGAGAGGCAACACGCCAGGTATCGCCTGTCCTCGCAGGATTAAGGGCTTATAAAAATATCGAAACTCCCCGGTCCAAAGAAGTTATCGTGAAGGAAGGCGGCAGAATAACCAAAGTCTCATTACGAAAAATGGAGACAGCAGGTATCACGGAGATCCCTATCTCCAGGGAAGAACTCGTTGAGAGGGTGACGCTGACCGATATAATCGATCCGGAAACCGGTGAAGTTATCCTGGAGAGCAATGAGAAGATCACAGAAGAGATTGCTGAAAATATATTTTCCATGAAGATTTCTTCACTCCAGTTACTCTTTATCGACGGTATTCGCTATCTCCCATCACTGAGAGATACGCTTTTACTGGACAAAGTCAACACGACAGAAGAAGCACTGGTGGAAATATACAAGAAACTGAGGCCCGGAGAGCCTCCATCAATAAAGGACGCCCAGTCCCTTTTCGAAGGTCTGTTCTTTGAACCCAAACGATATGATCTTTCGGTCGTGGGAAGACTTAAACTCAATAAACGTCTCGGCCTTGATGTTCCTCTGGAAACCAGGGTCCTGACAGAGAAGGACATCGTCGAAATCCTTCGATATCTCTTTGATCTGAGAGCAGGAAAAGGCGAAGTAGATGACATTGATCACCTTGGTAACAGACGAGTAAGAGCGGTAGGTGAACTTCTGGAAAACCAGTTCAGGATCGGTCTTGTGAGAATGGAAAGGGCCATTAAGGAAAAAATGACCCTCACTGAACTTGAGACGGCAATGCCCCACGACATTATTAATGCAAAACCTGTGATTGCGGTCATCAAGGAGTTCTTCGGGTCAAGCCAGTTGAGCCAGTTCATGGACCAGACTAATCCGCTTTCCGAGATTACTCATAAAAGGAGATTGAGCGCGCTTGGTCCCGGAGGTCTGACAAGAGAACGGGCCGGTTTTGAAGTCAGGGATGTACACCCGACGCATTATGGACGTATATGTCCCGTAGAGACACCGGAAGGACCGAATATCGGACTTATCACCTCTCTGGCTTCATACGCCAGGGTCAATGATTTCGGTTTTATCGAGTCTCCGTACAGAAAAATTAAAGATGGAAGAGTAACAGACCAGATTGATTATCTCTCGGCCATTGATGGTGAAAACTACGTTATAGCACAGGCTACGTCTCCTTTGGATGAAAAAGGCAATCTCATAGCTGAAACAGTTTCAGCGAGGGTAGGAGGAGATTTTAAGCTCGTCTCTCCAGAAGAGGTCCAGTATATGGACGTTTCACCCAAACAGATTGTCAGCGCCTCAGCCGCCTTGATTCCATTTCTGGAAAATGATGATGCCAACAGGGCACTGATGGGATCAAACATGCAGAGACAGGCTGTCCCGCTTCTCCGTACAAACGCTCCAAGGGTCGGAACGGGAGTTGAAGAAGTGGCTGCCCGTGACTCAGGAGTCATTATTGCGGCAAAAAGGGCAGGCATAATAGAGTCTGTTGATGCGAAAAGAATCGTAGTCAGGTGTGACGACGGCGGAGTCGATGTATATAATCTCATTAAGTTTTACCGGTCTAACCAGGCCACCTGTATTAATCAGAAACCTATTGTAAGTGCCGGTGACAAGGTCAAAAAGAACCAGGTCATTGCTGATGGACCAGCTACGGACCTGGGTGAACTTGCATTGGGTAAAAACGTTCTGGTGGCCTTCATGCCATGGGGAGGATACAATTTTGAGGACGCCATAATCGTGAGCGAGCGTATGGTCAAGGAAGATGTGTTCACCTCGATTCATATTGAAGAGTTTTCCATAGAAGCCAGGGAAACAAAGCTCGGACCTGAAGAGATAACACGGGATATTCCCAATATCGGAGAGGAGGCACTTAGCGAACTGGACGAAAGCGGTATCATCAGAACGGGCGCTCAAATAAAGCCCGGTGATATTCTGGTTGGCAAGGTCACTCCAAAAAGTGAAACCCAGCTTACTCCTGAAGAAAAACTTCTCAGGGCCATATTCGGTGAAAAAGCTGAAGAGGTAAGAGAAAACTGTCTGTATGTCCCCCCGGGTATAGAGGGAACAGTACTCGACGTCAAGATCTTCACCAGAAAAGGCGCCAGCAAAGACAAACGGACCAAAAGCATTGAGGAAGACAAGATTGAGCAGATAAAGAGAAACCTTGATGACGAAATAAGGATTCTTAAGGAAAACAGTTTCGCCAGGATGAGAGCCCTGCTCCTGAATGAAAAAGTGGAAGAAGACCTGAAGGTTTCCGGTGTCAAGGGGACCTTATGTGAAAAGGGGAAGAAGCTTACAGAGTCAATTCTGGAGCAGATACCTGACAAGTCACTTAAGAAAATTAGGATTGCTGATTTAAAAAAGAAGGAAGCACTGAAATCCATCGATGATGAGATTACCGAACAGGTTAACAATCTCGAACTGACTTACAGCAGGAAACTGGATCAGTTTAAAAAGGGAGATGAACTTCCGCCAGGAGTGTTGAAAGTCGTAAAGGTGTATGTTGCGATGAAACGAAAGATCCAGGTGGGAGACAAAATGGCAGGAAGACATGGTAACAAAGGAGTAATTTCCATTGTAGTCCCGGAAGAAGACATGCCGTACCTTCCTGATGGAACTCCTGTTGACATTATTCTCAACCCCCTTGGTGTCCCGTCCCGTATGAATGTAGGCCAGATACTTGAGACACATTTGGGATGGGCAGCCAAAGAGCTGGACATTTATGTATCCACACCTGTATTTGAAGGGGCCAAGGAACATGAGATCAAGGCGCTGCTTGAGGAAGCTAAACTCCCTTTACGGGGACAGGTCATTCTTCATGACGGCAAGACAGGTCAGCCCTTCCAGAAGCCTATTACTGTTGGAAACATGTATATTCTCAAACTGCACCATCTTGTTGATGACAAAATACATGCACGATCAATCGGACCATATTCACTTGTTACGCAGCAGCCCCTGGGCGGGAAAGCCCAGTTCGGTGGTCAGAGACTTGGAGAGATGGAAGTATGGGCGCTGGAGGCATATGGCGCTGCTCATACACTGCAGGAATTTCTGACAGTTAAAAGTGATGACGTTGCGGGCAGGGCCAGGGTGTATGAGGCCATTGTCAAAGGAGATGCCAACCTTGAGCCCGGGGTACCTGAATCATTCCATGTATTGATTAAGGAGTTGCAGAGTCTTGGACTTGATGTTGATCTGCTCGAGGAAAAGATATCGTCAACTGGAGAGAGCAGCAGCTCAAAACGTAAGTCGGCCAGTAAAATAAAAGCCTGATACTTATCAGATGACAACCACTGATCAGCAATCAGTTTAAGGAGAGAACATAACTCATGAAAATTTATAAATTACTTCGTATAAACGTAAGGGGGATTTAAGTGGAAGATATTTACTCAATATTTGAGAAGCCAAAAAATCCGACTGAATTTGAGGCCATTACGATCGGTCTGGCCTCACCTGAAAAGATCAGGGCCTGGTCCTATGGAGAGGTCAAAAAACCTGAAACCATTAACTACCGTACGTTTAGACCTGAGAGAGACGGTCTTTTTTGCGCCAAGATCTTTGGCCCGGTCAAAGACTGGGAGTGTATCTGTGGTAAATACAAACGAATGAAACACAGGGGCGTGGTGTGTGACAAATGCGGCGTTGAGGTCATCCAGTCAAAATCCCGTCGCGAACGACTAGCCCATATTGAACTGGCAACCCCTGTTGCCCATATCTGGTTCCTGAAGGGAATCCCCTCAAGAATAGGCACGTTACTGGACATGACCATGCGTCAGCTTGAAAAAGTCCTTTACTTTGAAAGCTACATTGTTGTTGATCCGGGTGAGACAAAAATGAAGCCCAAGGAACTGCTCAGTGATGAAGATTACAGAAAGAGAGTCCAGGAGTTCGGAGACCAGTTCAAGGCGGGCGTAGGTGCTGAAGCAGTGAAAGAACTTCTCCGCAATCTTGACCTCGATGAAATAGCCAAGGATCTGAGGGCCAAAATCCATGCATCATCATCCATCGGAATAAAAAGAAAGCTCACTAAAAGATTAAGAGTTGTTGAAGCGTTCAGAAAATCGGGTAACAAACCTGAGTGGATGATAATGGATGTGATCCCAGTTCTTCCCCCTGATCTTCGCCCGCTTGTTCCACTTGAAGGCGGAAGATTTGCCACGTCTGATCTGAATGATCTGTACAGAAGGGTCATTAATAGAAATAACAGATTAAAAAGACTGATGGAACTCAATGCCCCAAGCGTCATTATCAGAAACGAAAAAAGAATGCTTCAGGAGTCAGTCGACGCCCTGTTTGATAATGGAAGAAGAAGCAGAGTATTGAAGGCCGCTACAAAGAGACCTTTAAAATCCCTCAGTGACATGATCAAGGGAAAACAGGGCCGGTTCAGGCAGAACCTTCTCGGAAAAAGAGTTGACTACTCAGGCCGTTCTGTCGTCGTGGTGGGACCGGAGTTGAAGCTTCACCAGTGCGGACTCCCCAAAACAATGGCCCTTGAGCTTTTCAAACCTTATATATTCAGCAAGCTTGAAGAGAAGGGATATGTGACCACAATCAAAGCGGCAAAGAAAATTGTTGAACGGGGCGAAGACATTATCTGGGACTGTCTTGATGAAGTAATCAGGGAGCACCCTGTCCTTCTCAACAGAGCCCCTACCCTGCACCGTCTGGGTATGCAGGCCTTTGACCCTGTGCTTGTTGAGGGTAAGGCAATACGACTGCACCCCCTTGTATGTACAGCATTTAATGCAGATTTTGACGGAGATCAGATGGCTGTACACGTACCGCTATCCATAGAGGCCCAGGTTGAAGCCCGTGTGCTCATGATGTCGGTAAATAACATTTTGAGCCCTGCAAGCGGAAAGCCGATTGCAACCCCCACACAGGACATGGTTCTTGGTATTTATTATCTGACAAAGCTCAAAAAGGGCGTCAAAGGTAAACGCAAGATTTTTTCAGGTCCTGAGGAAGTAAGGATCGCTTATGATGCAGACACCCTTGACCAGCATGAGCCCATTCAGGTTCGGATGAACGGTGAGTTTGTTGATACCACGCCGGGCCGTATTATTCTTGGCGAAATATTGCCGGAAGGACTGTCCTTTTCCATGATCAACAAGGAGATGACAAAAAAAGAAGTGGCAAAGCTGATAGAGTTCTGCTACAAAAGACTTGGCCGGAGAGCAACTGTCATATTTCTTGATAATATTGAAAAACTGGGCTTTGCAAGTGCTACAAGTTCAGGGAATTCGATATGCATAGATGATATGCATATACCAAGCAGAAAGCCCGAGTTAATCAAGGAAGCTGAGCATGAGGTTCTTGATGTGGAAAAGCAGTATGCTGACGGTCTGATAACGAACGGTGAACGTTACAACAAGGTCATCGATATATGGGCGGAAGTTACAGAAGAGATCGCAGATGAAATGATGAAAGAGCTTGGTGCAGAAGAAGCTGCTGACATAAAAAAACTGTCCCAGGAAGAACTGGAAGAGAGGCGTTCCTTTAATAACATTTACATGATGGCTGATTCCGGTGCAAGAGGTTCTGCTGCCCAGTTAAGACAGCTTGCCGGCATGAGAGGACTGATGGCAAAACCATCAGGTGAAATCATAGAGACTCCTATTACGGCTAATTTCAGAGAGGGATTGACCCCTTTGCAGTACTTTATATCCACCCATGGTGCAAGAAAAGGACTCGCAGATACGGCTCTGAAAACGGCAAATTCGGGATATCTTACCAGACGGCTTGTAGATGTTACCCAGGACGTTATCATCAGGGAGGAAGACTGCGGAACACATGCAGGTATACATATTACCAGTCTGCTTGAAGGCGGTGAAATCATTGAACCGCTTGAAGAAAGAATTTATGGAAGAGTGGCTGCCGAGGACATTGTTGATACAGTGACAAACGAAACCATAGTTTCCGGCGGTCAGGAAATCGATGATGAACTGGGCCAGAAGGTTACAGCTGCAGGAATAGACAGGGTATTGATACGTTCTGTCCTTACATGTGAGTCCCGTCTTGGTGTCTGCAAGCAATGCTACGGAAGGGACCTGGGCAGAGGGGGAAGGGTCGAGCTTGGAGAGGCCGTTGGAATCATGGCTGCACAGTCCATTGGTGAGCCAGGAACACAGCTTACCATGAGGACGTTTCATATAGGGGGAACAGCAACAAGGCTTGTTGAGCGAACCGTTCTTGAAGCCAAGAGCAGTGGAACGATAAAATTCATTGAGCTTGCCACGGTCAAAAACAGAGAAGGTGCCCTGGTGGTCATGAACCGTAATGGAAGCATCGCGATCGTAGATAATAAGGGACGGGAAAGAGAAAAATACTCTGTTGTGTATGGTGCGAAACTTAAAATTAAAAACAAACAGAAAGTAGATGCTGGTCAGCTTCTCGTTGAATGGGACCCGTACTCATTCCCGATTATTACTGAAGTCGGTGGAAAAATCGCCCTCGGTGACATAACTGAAGGGGTATCTGTGAAGGAAGAGGTGGACGAGGTAACAGGGCTTGCACATAAAGTTATTATTGAATACCCGGCTCACATGAGACCAAGGGTATCTATTAAGGATGAACACGGCAAGGCAACATTAAAGCTACCTTCAACGGGAGCCCTGGCCCGTTATCTTCTGCCTTCAGGTTCACACGTGCTTGTTGACAAAGGTGCAATCGTACATCCCGGTGATGTGATCGCCAAAATACCGCGTGAGACCACAAAAACAAAAGATATCACGGGCGGTCTGCCAAGAGTTGCCGAACTTTTTGAGGCAAGAAAGCCCAAAGAACAGGCTGTAGTCAGTGAAATTGATGGAGTCATCGAATTTAAGGGTTTTCATAAAGGGCAGCGAGTAGTCAATGTACGAGGCGGTGCTGATACCAGAGAATACCTCATACCCAAAGGAAAGCATTTAAGCGTACATGAAGGTGACTGGGTCAGGGCAGGAGAGGCCCTGATGGATGGAGCCATTAATCCGCACGACATTCTGGAAATACTCGGGCCCAATGAGTTACAGCGATATCTTGTGGATGAGGTCCAGAAAGTGTACAGACTTCAGGGTGTTGGTATTAATGACAAACATATCGAAGTTGTTGCAAGACAGATGATGAAAAAAGTAAGGATCGAGGACGCTGGTGATACAGAGTTTCTTGTAGGTGAACAGGTGGACAAACTTGCATTTGAAGCTGCCAACCAGAAAGTGCTCAGGGAAAAGGGCAAACCTGCACAGGCCAAACCAATACTGCTTGGTATTACAAAGGCATCACTTTCGACTGACAGTTTCATATCTGCTGCGTCTTTTCAGGAGACAACAAGGGTCCTCACCGAGGCTTCCATCAACGGAGCCCAGGATGAACTTAGAGGTCTGAAAGAAAATATCATCATGGGAAGACTCATCCCTGCTGGAACGGGAACAGACATTTACAACAAGACCTTTGTAACTACCGATACCGAAGAAGATTAAAAGAAAAGCAAGTGATAACTAGCGTTACGGGACAGAGGTCATGATATGACCGCTGTCCCTTTTTTTTCTTATGAAATTCATTGCTGATGCCATGCTCGGCCGCCTTGCGAAATGGCTGAGACTGCTCGGATTTGACACTCTTTATTTCCCTCATATTGAAGACAGCCTTGTTATGCGTATTGCAAGAGAGCAGGACAGGATAATACTGACTCGAGACACTCGCCTGGTAAAAGTAAAAGGTATCAATACATATCTGCTGCTGGAAGATAATGATCCCTTCAATCAGTTACGAAACGTGATCACAACATTTGACATGCTTCCTCAATTAACTGAAAAAGGAAAGATAACTCTGCCTGCGGAAGGCAGATGTTCAGTTTGTAATGAACCGCTGACAGATGTTGCAAGGGAAAAAGCACGGCCCCATGTTCCGGAGTATACATACAATACCTGCAGCAGCTTTAAGCACTGTGCAATATGCGGAAAGTTTTACTGGAAGGGTTCTCATCATGAAAACCTCAGGAAAAAACTGTCAGAGCTATTATCTCTTACATAATGAGCTTGCAAAAATTGTATAATTTACCACATCAATATAATAGAAACCTGAATTAGGCCGATACTAGAATTATGCCGAGCTTGCGAAAAAAATTTTTTATTCCAGCGATCGTAATAATAACAGTTGTTACCTATGGTACCGTCGGGTACATGATCATCGAAGGATGGAATTTTATAGATTCGCTTTTCATGACCATCATTACCCTTACGACCGTGGGGTATAGCGAAATACATGAAATGGACAAGGCCGGCAGAATTTTTTCCATTGTTCTTATTCTGTCAGGTGTGGGCGCAATGTTTTATGCATTGGGTGTAGGCGCAAAAATTCTCCTTGAAGGAGAAATCCGAGAAATATTAGGGAGGAAAAGATTGAACAAAAAAATTGAGAATTTAAAAAACCACTATATCATTTGCGGATACGGCAGAATGGGCAACATAATATGCCAGGAATTAATGCAGGGCAAATCTCCCTTTGTGGTGATTGAGGCAAGTGCTGACCTGCTTGCCACCGTAGACGCGGACATTTTATCTCTGCAGGGTGATGCTACCCAGGACAGTATCCTGATGCAGGCAGGCATAATGAGGGCTAAGGGGCTGATATCTGTGCTTTCATCTGACGCCAACAATCTCTATGTGGTGTTGTCCGCAAGGGGACTGAATCCCAACCTCAGAATTGTTGCCCGTGCCAGTGAGGAGGGAGCAGAACAAAAGCTTATCCGGGCAGGCGCTGACAGTGTTGTTTCCCCATATTATATTGGGGGTCTGAGAATTGCCCATTCACTGATAAAACCTGCTGTAGTTGATTTCATAGAGTTTGCCACGAGAAGTGAAAATCTCGAATTACAGATGGAAGAGGTCAAGCTTAAGGATGATTCACATATTATAGATCACAGCCTGGATGAGTGCGGTATCAGAAGGGACATGGGCATAATTATCGTCGCAATAAAAAGGGATACAGGAAATATGGAGTTTAATCCGACCTCAAAATGTGTGATCAGAAAGGGGGATACCCTTGTCGTAATGGGAGAAAAAAAACAGCTGCAGGAACTGGAAAAACTTGTAGGGGCCTGAACTGCCCCTTATACTAAATTTATTTTCTTGATCTGCAAACATGTTATATTTTTATTGTGTATTAATTAAAATCTCAAAATAAAATTTCAAATAAATTTCCAATGCCTTAATGTCAAAGCATCCTGACGTCAAGTTCAACAGGCTTAAAACTTTCAGGATTAAGAAAATATTAGCCCACATTATTCTCACAGCCATGGAGGTATGCATAAAAAAGTTTTGAATACGGTACAAATGCAGGGGGATATAATCAATCTTAGCAAATCTTCAACGCTCAACATATATGCTAAAGAAACTAACTTCTTTACAAATGTGAAGTTAGTCATTCATTGATATTTGAGCTTTGACATTTGTCATTTTCTCACTTATTACGCATGCTTGAATTAACCTTCCAAAGAATGTCATAATTGCCATTACTTTATACACTGAAGAGTGATGAATATTATGCGTATGTTGTCAAAATATAATTTAAATTCAGCAAGTTTTATGGCGCACACGAGGAACTGTCTCATTTTAATTCTGATTCTTCCTGTTTTAGTAACTATAGAATCTATTGTGCACGGCGCGGTTTTACTGGACAGGGTCGCAGCAACCGTAAATAATGAAGTGATTACGTGGAGTGAGCTTGTGGAAACAATTATGATGGATGGCAGAAATATACTTGATAACACTGCTGCTGAAGAAAGAAAGAAAAAGATAAAAGAGCTCGAGCGTCCTTTTTTGGAGGAGTTAGTTAATCTCAGACTTCAACTGCAGGAGGCCCGAACGATGCAACTGAGTGTCGGGGAGTCCGAGATAGACAGCTCTATTGATGAGATCAAAAGTAAATACAATCTGACAGAAGACTCTTTGAATGCCTCGCTCAAGGCCGAAGGATTGACCATGAAGGGTTACAGAGACAGGCTCAGGGACCAGATACTCTTACAGAAAACCGTTAATTTTGCGGTACGAAATAAAATCGTTATCACTGACAGACAAATTCAGGAGTATTTCGAAAAAAACAGGGGCCTCTACTCAGAAAAAGAAAGCCTTAAGATAAAACAGATATTTTTTAAAAATCCGGATGATCGGAATTCACGATCTGAATTGGTTGCACGTGCTGAAGATATTTTGCAAGGCATTCGGAGTGGCAGTGATTTCTCCGACCTTGCACGCCAGTATTCTGAAGGACCTGAAAGCGAATTTGGCGGCGATCTGGGATACATTACATTAGGAAGTGCCCTCAAAGAAATTGAAGATGCTGCTTTGGCTTTACGGATAGGTGAGGTTAGCAAACCCTTCTGGAGTCCTGCAGGTCTGCATATTATCAGGCTCGAGGATAAAAAAGAGGGGGGAACCGTGGAAAAAGTCAGAGAGCAGATAAAAGATGTGCTTTTTCAGGAAGCGTTTCAGTCTGCTTACAGTCAGTGGAGAGCAGACCTGAGGGAAAAAGCGTATGTTGAGATAAAACTATAGATATTGATTGTAACCGTCTAGCGAATTTACGATTAAGGAGTTATATATGCTGGAAGATAATGTAAAAGTCGGATTAACATTTGATGATGTCCTTTTGATACCGGCAAAATCAGAGATTCTGCCCGGAGATGTAGATGTCAGCACCCAGTTAACTCAAAATATCAGGATTAATACTCCTATAGTAAGTGCTGCAATGGACACGGTTACCGAAGCAAGTCTTGCCATTGCAATAGCCCGGGAAGGCGGCATCGGTTTTATACACAGGGCCATGTCCGTAAAATCCCAGGTTATAGAAGTAGATAAAGTGAAGAAATCTGAAAGCGGGATGATCGTTGATCCGATCACCATGAAACCGGAAGAGAAAATATCCAAGGCCCTTGCCATTATGGAGAAATACAGAATTTCAGGTGTTCCCATCACAAAAAACAGAAAGCTTGTGGGAATTCTTACCAACAGGGACCTGAAATTTGAAACCCACTTTCAAAAAAAGGCATCAGAGGTTATGACACGGAAGAAACTTGTTACCGCAAGTGAAGGCATAACCCTTGAAGATGCAAAAGCGATTCTTCACAAGCATAAGATAGAAAAACTGCCTATCGTAGATCAGAAATATAATCTTATCGGTTTGATTACGATAAAGGACATTGAGAAAAAAGAGAAGTACCCCAACGCATGTAAAGACCATTTTGGAAGACTCAGAGTCGGTGCAGCCCTTGGTGTAGGAGCAGACGCTATCAAAAGGGCTGCTGCGTTGCACAAAGCAGGAGTTGATGTGCTTGTTGTTGATACCGCACATGGTCATTCAAAAAGGGTAATTGATACCGTCAAAAACCTTCGAAAAAAATTCCCTGACCTTGAACTCATCGCAGGGAATGTTGCAACTGCAGAAGCAACGAGGGACCTTATTAAAGCCGGAGTCAATGCAGTCAAGGTAGGCGTTGGACCCGGTTCGATATGTACTACAAGAATTATCGCCGGTGCAGGGGTTCCTCAGATTACCGCAATCAAGGAGTGTTCTGAAGTTGCTGATGCTTCCGGTATTCCTATTATTGCTGACGGAGGAATTCAATATTCCGGTGACATCACCAAGGCAATAGCTGCGGGTGCACACTCGGTCATGATAGGCGGCCTGTTTGCAGGAACAGACGAAAGTCCGGGTGAACTCATGCTCTACCAGGGAAGGACATATAAAGTTTACAGAGGGATGGGCTCTCTCGGCGCAATGGAAGCAGGCAGCAAGGACAGATATGCTCAGGAAAAGGTAGAAAGTAAAAAGCTTGTGCCGGAAGGCGTAGAAGGCAGAGTCCCATATAAAGGTCCGGTGTCCGCAAGTATTCATCAGCTGATCGGCGGTGTCAGGTCCGGAATGGGTTATTGCGGATGCAAAAATATTAATGAACTCCGTAAAAAATCACGTTTTATACGGATAACCTCTGCTGGATTAAAAGAAAGTCACGTTCACGACGTTACCGTCACAAAAGAAGCCCCAAATTACAGTCAGGATTAATTATAGGAAAGGTAGATAGTACATAGGTTTTTGTTCAATTCTTTTCCCGTAACTACTTACTTCTCACTACTAACTACCATTTAGTTATTTTTTAATTATGGAATTAAAAGAAAAGATACTCGTACTTGATTTTGGCTCCCAGTATACCCAGCTGATAGCAAGAAGGATCAGGGAGAATAAGGTGTACTCTGAGATACTGCCCTTTAATGTTACATTGGATGCCATCCGGGAGTTTAATCCAAAAGGAATTATCCTCTCAGGAGGTCCGTCGAGAGTAATAACGAAAGGAGCCCCCATACCTGACAAGGGTATTTACGACCTGGGGGTACCTATTCTTGGTATCTGTTATGGCATGCAGCTTATGGCTCACTGTCTCGGGGGAAAAGTGGCAAAAGCAGCAAAACGGGAGTATGGCCGTGCCGAGTTGAAGGTTGACGATTTCACAGACCTGTTCAGGGGACTGGCATCAAAGAAGCATAATGTGGTCTGGATGAGTCATGGTGACAGGATTGAAAAAAGGCCTAAGGGATTCACGCGCATTGCCCATACGACTAACTCTCCTACCGCTGCCATGGCTGATAAAAAGCAGGGATTCTTTGCTCTTCAGTTCCATCCCGAAGTAGTACATACTGAGCATGGATCAAAGATCCTTCGAAATTTCATATTTTATATCTGTAAGTGCAGACCCAAATGGACAATGAAGTCTTTCATTGAAACAACAACTGCCGAGATAAGGGAACGGGTAGGTAAGGATAAAGTTGTATGTGCCATAAGCGGGGGAGTTGATTCATCGGTCACAGCCGTACTTATGCATAAGTCGATAGGGAAAAAACTTACCTGTATTTTTGTTGACAACGGGGTCCTCAGAAAAAATGAAGCAATAAAGGTTCAGAGCATGCTCAAGAGAAACTTCCATGTCAACCTTGTCTGTGTAGATGCTGCAGCAAGATTTATGAAGAAATTAAAAGGCGTCACAGACCCTGAGAAGAAAAGAAAAATCATTGGCAATGAATTTATTCATATCTTTCAGGAAGAGGCCGGCAAGATCAGGGGGGCCAGATATCTTGCCCAGGGAACGCTTTATCCGGATGTCATAGAAAGCACATCATTTAAAGGGCCCTCGGCAACAATCAAGAGTCATCATAATGTCGGCGGACTTTTAGAAAATATGCATCTTAAACTCATCGAGCCGTTACGGGAACTCTTTAAGGATGAAGTCAGGGTTCTCGGCAAGGAAATGGGAATGTCTGATGAGGTCATTCACCGTCATCCATTCCCCGGCCCTGGACTGGCAATAAGGATAATAGATGATGTTACCCCTCTCAGGGCCGACATATTGCGGGAGGCGGATGCAATTGTTCTGGACGAGATCAAGAGGGCAGGGCTGTACAATGACATCTGGCAGGCCTTTGCTGTACTGCTCCCCATTAAAACTGTTGGGGTTATGGGAGATGAAAGGACGTATGAAAATGTGGTTGCCCTCAGGGCGGTAACGAGTGTTGACGGTATGACAGCTGACTGGGCCAAAATACCCTATGATGTGCTCGGACATATTTCCAACAGGATCATTAATGAAGTAACGGGTGTTAACAGGGTCGTCTTTGATATAAGCTCAAAACCTCCTGGCACTATCGAATGGGAATAGGCAGGTCTTCAACAATATCTTCATACCCCTTCAGATTAGAGCTTATACCTTTTAAGGCTTACCTCCATGGCTATATGAAGAATATAGTCTAAAAAGTCAAAGCCTGTTTATGTTATATTTTATTTAGCGTGTGAGTTTATTAAGTACAGTTCGTCTGATTGTTAGACCCGGAGTCTTTAATCTGTTCGACGCTGAAATTTTAAATGAAAACCAATATGAGAAACGGAGGTTTATCAATGACCAAGCATCTGTCGTTACTATTAATTTGTATTGGACTCATTATCGCAGGATGTTCTCCTGACGTCAAGCGGGTAGATACCGATGAGGTCATTGACCTGAGCGGAAGGTGGAATGATACAGATTCCCGGCTGGTGGCCGAGGAAATGATTCAGGATGCACTGGACCGTCCATGGATCAGGCAGTTCATGCAGAAGAATAATGGAAACGTGCCTGTCGTTATAGTGGGAACAGTGCAAAATCTCAGCCATGAACATATCAATGTTCAGACGTTTGTCAAAGATCTTGAACGGTCCCTGATAAACTCCGGTGAGGTCGAGTTTGTATCCAGCAGGGAAGAGAGAGTTGAATTAAGAGAGGAGCGGGTGGACCAGGCTTATCACGCCTCTGAAAAGACGGTCAAGAAAGACAGGATGGAAACAGGTGCTGATTTTATGCTTCAGGGATCAATTAACAGCATCCTTGACAGGACAAACAATAAGGCCGTCATGTTTTATCAGGTCAACCTTGAACTGACGGATCTGGAATCCCACAAAAAAGTATGGATCGGTGACAAGAAGATAAAAAAACTCATTAAGCGTCCGGATTTTAAACCTTAAGCTCACCGTGTTATGCGACAATATAGGATTATTAGTATGTAGGATTTCTCGAAGTATATCAATGACTTGACGTAGAGTCTCCCTCCCTGAACGGGAGGGGAGACACCTCTGAGCTTACTGGAAGCTTATTCATCAATGTCCAAATTACAATATTTGTTTGATGCATCACATAGAATAAAAAAACCTCTCCTCTTCATAACCATCTTCATTGTCCTGTCCGGTTGCTCAAAAGGACTGAATTACCATGCACTTGAGAGCCATATGGTGAATTATGACTGCGTTGCCGCCACTGAGTATATTGAAAATAATAAGAAAGATTACGGCTCTAACAGAGAGCTCCTGTTTCTTCTGGATGCCGGCATGATTAATATGCTTTGCGGCAATTACGAAAAGAGCAATGCATACTTTCACAGAGCTGAAATCTTTGCTGAGGAGTTATGGACGAAAAGCATCACACGGGAATCAGCATCATTCCTTTTAAATGATTATACCATTCCCTATTCAGGTGAAGATTTTGAACGAGCCTTAATCAATCTTTTTTCTTCAATAAACTATCTTCAGCTCGGACAGCTGGATGAATCCCTTGTTGAAGTGAGAAGACTTGATGCAGTCCTTAATATGATCAATGACAAGTACAGCAAAAAAAATGTGTACAGTGAAGATGCTTTCGGCAGGTATTTAAGCGGATTAATATATGAAGCAGATAACAACCTGAATGATGCTTATATTGACTATTACAAGGCATTACATATATTTGAGACATATGAGGAGCACTATGGGACTCCGGTCCCTTCCATTCTTATTGAAGACCTCGTCAGAGCAGCACAGTCAACGGGCAGAACTGATGAGATTCAATCTTATTTTGACGAAGACATCAGTGCAAGCCGCTCAAATGGCAATACGGCACCTGATCACGGGAAAATAGTACTTATCCATTTTAACAGCATAGCCCCTGTTAAACAAAGTGCAGAGATATTTATTCCTACACAAGAAGGACCGGTTGCTCTGGCATTTCCGAGTTATCATGTAGTAGAGCCTTATTGCCGGAACAGCAGAATGATTGCTGCATCAGCCTCACAGCAAATTGTGTCGGATACGGAGATTGTGGAGGACATAAACCGCATAGCAGTAAAAAACCTTGAGGACCGCAGAGGCCGGATAACGTTAAAAATGATTGCCCGGGTTGCAGCAAAACAGATTGCCATTCATAAGGTGAAAGACAAAACAGCCAGACAGCTTCTCAACATTGCCAATCTTTTTGTTGAGCAAGCTGACACGCGTTCATGGAGGACCCTGCCGGGAGAAATATATCTGGGACGCCTGATTGTTCCTGCAGGAAAATATGATGTCAATATCAGCCTGTGTGGCGAAGGAGAGCAGTTTGTTGAGACTGTATATATAAATCCTGGTGAAACCAGGTTTGTGTTATACGAGTCAATGTTTTAACTTAATGAAATTTATATCACTACTTCTCTGAGTCCCTTCCTGCAGGCATGACTGACGTGAATTGTGATAGTATTAATGTCCCTGATTCATACATGTGCATCCCTGTCTCGTTGCTGTTGATACACGTGTGAAGGGGAAATAACTACATATTTTTTTATCGCTATGGAAGAACGAATTCAGAAAATAATGTCCCGGTGCGGCATCTCATCCAGGAGACAGGCCGAGGAGATGATAATGGAAGGTCTGGTAACGGTTAACGGTGTGACTGCCACTATCGGGATGAAGGCAGATATCAACAGAGACCACATCAAGGTCAAAGGAAAGTTGATCAACAAGGTTGAATCCATGGTATACATCATGTTCAATAAACCTCTCAAATGCCTGACCTCGATGAGTGAGACAGAGAAAAGACCAATGGTCAGGGATTATTTAAAAAGAGTAAAGGCACGGGTCTTTCCTGTTGGCCGTCTCGACTACAACTCAGAGGGGCTGCTTTTGCTTACCAATGACGGTGATCTTGCCAATGCCATACTGCACCCGAAGAAGAAGGTCCCGAAGACCTATATGGTGAAGATAGACGGTGTGCTGGATGATAAAGACATCATGAAACTTGAAAAAGGGATCCGTCTCGATGATGGCATGACTGCACCGGCAAGGGTCAGAAGAGTAGCCAAAAAAACGAAAGCAAATTCCTGGGTTGAGATGACTATATATGAGGGCAGAAAGAGACAGATTCGAAGAATGATGGAGAGGATGAAGCATCCTGTCATAAAGCTGGTCCGGACAAAAATTAATGGTTTGGAACTGGGAGGACTGGGGCCGGGTGCATACAGATTTCTGACTCCTGATGAACTGAAAAAACTCAAAAAGGAAGTGTTGTCCCATAATTAATTTTCTATTAGACATTATCCATGAGAACTCTGTTCCCATGGCTGTATGCAAGCCTTTTGTTCAAGGTGGTTCAAATAGTAGTTCAATATTGGTTTAACGTTGTTTCTTTTCTGTTTATAACATTCCGGAACTGCAATTGAACAACCATTGAGCTATCTTGAACTATGTTTAGCTACGAGATGACTTTTTAATTTACCGTCTATTCTCTTAATGTCAAGTGATCTTTGAGTACTCATAACATGAATAATCAGTGCCATCAGTGTTAAAATATGCACTTGAGAAATGAACGGAGAAAACAGGATACAGCATGAGATCACATTACTGCGGTGAATTGACCGAAAAAAACATAGGAGACAGCGTTACCCTGGTGGGGTGGACGAATAAATGGCGTGATCACGGCGGTGTTGTATTTATAGATCTCAGGGACAGGACCGGCATTTCTCAAATCGTGTTCAGCCCTGAAATTGATACGGCCCTTCATCAGGCTGCACATAAAATAAGGAATGAATTTGTACTGCAGATTGAAGGTGAGGTAAGACAGAGGCCAGAGGGAACGGTCAATCCTTCTATTCCGACCGGTCAGGTGGAAATCGTGGTACATAAGCTCACCATATTAAACGAAAGCATCCCTCTGCCCTTTATGGTTGAGGATGACACCGATGCCTCAGAGTCGCTCAGATACAGGCACAGATATCTTGATCTCAGAAGACCGGTTATCCAGAAAAACATGCATATCAGGCACAGGGCGTCAAGGGCCTTTCGTGAATACCTTGATGAACAGGGTTTCCTGGAGATTGAAACTCCTGTGCTTACTAAGAGCACCCCTGAAGGAGCACGGGACTATCTCGTACCGAGCAGGACTAATCCCGGCCTTTTTTTTGCCCTGCCCCAGTCGCCCCAGATTTTCAAGCAGATTCTCATGGTCTCAGGCCTGGAGAAATACTACCAGATCGTCAGGTGTTTCAGGGATGAAGACCTGAGGGCGGACAGACAGCCTGAATTCACTCAGGTTGACCTGGAGATGTCTTTTGTAAAAAGAGATGACGTCATGACTGTTATAGAAGGAGCGATAAAAAAGGTCTTTTCCGATTCTATCGGTGTTCATCTCAGTGAGTCCTTCCCGAGACTGTCATATCATGAGGCAATGGACACATTTGGCTGTGATAAACCCGATCTCAGGTTTGGGTTGAAACTGAAGGATGTGAGTGACATTATAAAAGATTCCTCTTTTAAAGTATTCCTTGACACTGTGTCAAATGGCGGAATCGTCAAGGGATTAAACGCAAAAGGCCTTGCCGGCTATTCACGAAAAGAGCTTGACGATCTCACAAAGGATGTTCAGGGATATGGAGCAAAGGGGCTTGCCTGGATGAAGATCAAGTCAAGCATAGAATCTCCGATAGCAAAGTTTTTTCCTGAAGAGGTTTTAACGGCGCTTGCAGAAAAGTTCGAGGCAGAAGAAGGTGATCTCCTTCTCTTTGTGGCTGATAAAGAAGGTGTTGCCAATGACTGTCTGTCACGGCTGAGAAATGAGTTGGGCAAAAGACTGGACCTTATCAGGGAGGGTGACTATAAACTGGCTTGGATAACTGACTTCCCTCTTTTTGAGTGGAACCCGGATGAAAAGCGTTATGAAGCCATGCATCATCCCTTTACAAGTCCGATGGAAGAGGACATGGCAAAATTCCAATCCATGGATATCTCATTATCAATTAGAACTCCGGACTCGGAACTCTCGACTTTACGTGCACAGGCCTATGATCTTGTCTTAAACGGGTATGAAATAGGCGGTGGCAGTATTCGTATTCATAAGAAACACATTCAGAACAGGATGTTTCAGTTACTAAATATATCCACTGAAGAGGCAAATGAAAAGTTCGGATTTCTCCTTGAGGCCCTTAATTATGGAGCTCCTCCTCACGGAGGTATCGCTCTTGGTCTTGACCGTCTTGTCATGATACTTGCCAATGCCCAATCCATCAGGGACGTCATCGCATTCCCCAAGACCCAGAAAGCGGTCTGCCCGTTAAGCAATGCACCTTCATCAGTTGATGAAAAACAGCTTAAAGAATTAAGCATTAAGCTGGATATAGTCGAGTTGTAGTTATTTATTATCTAATAAGAGTCAATTATTTTCTAACATATTGAATTTCAATGACTCTCCCATCTTATAAGTGACACAGGGTCAATCCATTGGGCAAAGATGAATCAGTCTTATGAGTGAATTTTATTTTGCCCTAATACTTAGAACTTGATCGGAATTATCAATAATAATTGAGTCTGTCTATATTTTGATAATAATCCTCATATAGTATTAACAACGATGACTTAAGAATTATGGTAATAAATCCGTTATCTATTATTAAATACAATACATTCTTGTAGGGAGAATATTAATGCGAAAAAAGAAAAAGATCTTTATAGTCGACGATGACGTCATGATTCATAAATTAATTACTAAAGTTCTCTCATCTGACGAGTTTGAAATTGTCAATGCATATGACGGTCAAAATATCGTAGCACAAATTGAAAATGAACAACCAGATCTTATTATGTTGGATATCATGATGCCTATCGGAGATGGTCGAGATATATGTAAGGCCTTAAAAGAAAATCCAAAGACAGAGAATATTTCAATACTAATGATGTCCGCTCTAGGTGAACATCATGATAGAATTACGGGATTAAAGCTTGGAGCCCATGACTACATCGAAAAGCCTTTTAATTTTGATCTTCTTGTTAGCAAGATCAAATATATCTGTGGAATTAAGGTCAATCCTCATGCGCATCGGTGATAACGACATTATCTTTTTTAACTGTTAAATAGCTTTCGAATCTTCTGAAGATAAATCTAAAGAATCATCACTATTGATCTTATGTCAGAATCATCAATATCATGATGTTATAATCAAATCGAGATACCCAAATTAATATTGTATAATTGCCAGATTGCAAGGGGGGATATTGTTTGAGAAAGTCACAATGAATCTATGTGGCAGGTATTAATTACTTAGAACTTAGGATTGTATTAGATACCTTGAGGAGTATATTTTTGTATTAGATA
>CP070632.1:2403973-2428966 GCA_020356065.1 Nitrospiraceae bacterium | reverse complement strand
GGAGAATAGAAGGTGAGAAGTTCCTGACCTTTTTTCACTTCTTCTCCCGTTGTCTGAACATACAGTTTTTCAACCCAGCCGGAAACTTTTGTATGAATATGTTCAACAAGTTTTTCGTCATACGCTATTCTTCCTGCAGCCCGTATGCTTTTCCGGAGCTGACCACGTGAAACAGACGCAGTTCTGATACCTATCGTTTGAACAGTGACGGGATCAATGCGAATTATGCCTTCTGATGATTTTTCATCCTCATCCTCATACACAGGCACGAGGTCCATCCCCATCGGGGATTTGCCGGGCTCGTTACGAATATAATTAGGATCCATGGGCGCAACCCAGTACTTTATCTTTTTCCCCTTTGACTTTTCGTTATCTGTGTCATGTGAACGGGAAATCTGCCCTGAATCTTCTTCCACATCATTTGAGGATTTATTGTCTGCCTGGTACGCAAACCAGAAGAGCAGCACAGGAACAAGCAGCAGTATCAATGCGCTGTATTGAACGATTTTCTTAAGCATCCTTTGTCTCCTCCGTAATTCATAAAACTAAATTCAAAAAAGCCGTCTTCCTACTGTCTCTTCCAGCTCAGCAATGGTATTAGCATGGTCTGCAATGGAACGATAATACTCGATTTCATAGTTATAGAGACTGATCTGATTGTTAATGATTGTGAGAAAATCTGCCTTGTTTACCCTGTATCCTGACATGGCTGACTCAAAAGAAAGGGTGGCCTGTGGTATCAAACCTGTTTTGAAGAGTTCTATTTCCTGGTTATACATGTTTACCTGGCTCAGCAGCTCTTGCAGCCGGAATGTGATGCTGTTCTGCATGGCAATATATTGCTCTTCAGCTTTCCTTTGATCGGCCTTTTTTTCCATCACTTTTCTGCTCTCTTTGGACCGGTACCAGAGAGGGAGATTGATGGTAACAGAGGCTGAAAGAAAATCGGGCCTGTCAGCTGCTGTGCTGTTTTCACGCTGTCCATAGCTGACACCAAAGTCCATTTCAGGGTAATACTCTTTTTTCGCAAGGTCTATTGCCATGCGGGACTGGTCGATCTTCTGCTCGAGGCCTCTGAGAACGGGGCGGGTTTTCCGGGCGATTTTTTGCAGTTCGTCAAATGTAAATACAAAGGGTCTCTGGTAAAGCTCTCCGCCAACATGAATATCACGACGCTCAGCCCTGTTAAGCAGGGTATTCAAACGGGCCACAGACGTTTCTCTCTTCTGCTTAAGGGAGATGTCTTTTTGAATGATACGTGAAAGCTCGATCCGGGCTTTTAATATTTCACCCTGTCCTCCCTGCCCGGTTTCATATCTTGTCTCAGCGGATTTAATAAACTCTGCGAGCAGGTTTCTGTTGTCACCGGTGATTTTGAGGGCATTGTCAAGGAACAGTATCGTATTGTAAAGGACGCTGACCTGCCTTATCATGGTGTTTTTTGCTTCATCATATTCTGTCCGTGCAATGGCAATATCCTTTGCCGCAACATTTCCTCTCAGCTTCAGTGTTCCCGGAAAAGGGATTTTCTGCATAACCTGTATCAGCTTCTGCGTCATTGGTTCCCGGTCAAATCTGAAGGAATCAACTGGAAGGTTGGCAATTGCAAATGTCATCCTCGGATCATCGAGCGCGCTTGCCTGTGAGGGTCGCTGCTCATAGGCTTCTATTTTTATCTCATATGACCTTAATTCGGGATTGTTTTTTATGGCTTCAGATATAAGGCTCTCGAGCGCGTCATGGCTGTCCAGTTCGACAGCATAGGCAGGCATAATTGACAGAACAATGAAAAATGCTGAGATATAGAACGCTACTGTCTTTTTTATAAGACGTGAGATATGCGCATGCTGTGTCATTTTGCGTCAAAACTGATCGTAGCCTTTTGCACAGTACCACCATTTCTTATAACTTTAATGTCCGCATCCCATGTGCCGGGCATCACTGGCTTGATAACAGCAGCATACCGGCCTCCGTCAGTTGAGGCCTTAACTTCATAATTCATGGCAGGCATTGATGGCATGAAATAATATACAGTCACATCAGCATCTGTTATTAACGCTCCTGAGCTGTCAACAAGCTGGATTTCTATTATATTGTCACCGACTATGAGAGGGTTATTCTGTATTTCTACTTTTACCTTCAGATCCCCTGCTTTTTCATCTGCACTGAACTGATTAGCATACACCGCTCCACATACCAGAAACATCGAAATTATACTGCCTATAAATGCTCTTTTCACTCCTGTTCCTCCTTCCGGGCATATTTTGCCTGTGTGTTGTTTACTGCCGTTTATAATGTAATATGTTTATTTAATTCGATAATTCTAAAGAGGGTGCCTACTGTTGAATATAGTTATATTCATCCCTTCTCATTATAATTATGTCGATCCTGACATTCTGATGCATAGTAATAAACTAATTGAAAGATTTGAAGAAATAATGAATTAATTGTGAATTAATTGTGAAAATAAATGCCGTGTATTACTTTACTTAAGTTACATGCCCATAAATTGACATAAGCCTGAGCTGACTTAACAAACAATTAACGTCGATTTTTATCGTTCTTTAATTTTTTATCTCAAATACTCAAATGTGAAACTACATTGAAGCCTCAATATCTAAACATCTCATTTTACTGATAACAGGATAGCTTAAACAGACTTCGCCATAAGGGGCCCCACTCAAAAAAACTTCCTGATGAATTCTGACTGGTCCCCGATGCTTACCGTTTACATGGCCTGACTGGATATGGAGGCAAGCATAAAAATGGACTTATGCTTTGACATGGGGAAGGAAAAGACTTCAACGGTCATTAGGATCGAGATTGATACGGGAAGGATGACTCTCACCATGATGCTGATGCGGCTGCATCCGACGATCAAGGCCTGATCTTCAATTTCTCGCCTGATTGATTTGAAAAAGCCGATCTGCTGATACCCACTCAATTACCGGAATAAATCCTGATCCACGAATTCGCATATGGAATTTCAGCGTGAAAATATTAATACATGTATAAATCTGATGCATTAAATATATAATGTATGATTTAATGATATTATTGTTTTGCACATATTGTACAGAAATCTTTGATGATATGAGGAGACGATCATGCCTGTCTGGCCGTACCGGTATCAGCTGAGTTTAAAACACCGCGTCAGGCGGTCTGTATATGAAATCCTGCGTGACGAGATGGATGATTATCTTATGAAACATGCTCTCGTTAATTCATACTGGAAATTCATGGAAGCGGGAGAACCCTATCCATTCGTTCCAAAGCGTGAATTAAAGCCAAGAGCCAAGGTGATTGAAAAGGAATATATCCATCAGAACCACTTTCTGGTGATCTTCTGTGAAGGAATGATCCCGGGGAAGTATAAAAAATATATCCGGTTTTTCGATGACAATAAAGTAACGAAAGAAGCCGTTCACGAGCAGCTGTTCAATGTTCAGTTGCACAGGAGGTACACAAAAAACCTGCGTTATTTTGATAACCCGAACTTCGGGAAGTTACTTCTGGACCTCACTCCTGTGGACTATGCAATTCTTGTGCAGCAGGACCCTTCAATTAAAAGACAGAACCGCTATGTAATGACCCATTTCCATGTCAGGATTGACTGGCCTATTGATGATGCGACAGAGGACATGGCGCAGCATTTGCGATACATTTCAAAGGAGCTTTACGAGAAAAACGAAAAATATGCTCAAAGCCTGCATAGCAAGCTTTTTGAAAATTATGGCTTTCATCGTGCGGTAGGAGGACGGAGGACAGCCGCAGTTGTTGCCGCGCAGTTTTTAAAAAAAATGCATTTTATCTCCACTGTGTATGTTGCCAGTGCTGAAGCACGGACTCTTACCCGATTAAGTGAAAGGGGAGTAAGTAAATATGTGCTTGTAAAAGTCCCCATGTCTGATATCTCACAAATAATTGCTGAACAGGGAGTAAGCTTTGAAAAGTTCAGAGATGTCTTTCTGCTCGACCTGCAAAATGATCATGGAGTCGCGATCTTACAGGTAATTTACAGCAATTCCATTCATTCAAAACCGCCTGAAGACGGCAAGCTCCGCCGGTTATGGCCGGAGTACCAGTGGCTCAGTGTAAGCGATCAGAAACTCATTCCCTTAGACGCCCCTGATATTGATCCTGTGAGTTACAATACAATTTACAGTGCTGAGTAAATGTTTGTGATATTTAATGGTGATACAGACCATGAATATGGGATCTTTCTCCCTCGGGGAAAGATCCGTTCTGAAGGCATAGATGAACAAGAAAGATAAATGAAGAGACTGGAATTTAATATTCAGACCCAGCCAACGGATACGACATGTGGCCCTGCATGTCTGCATGCAGTATATAAATATTTCGATGATACCATCTCCCTGGAGCAGGTTATCCAGGAGACGGCGATGTTGCGGGAGGGGGGAACACTCGCAGTATTTCTGGCCTGCCATGCGCTTAAACTGGGATACTCTGCCCATATCTATACCTATAATCTGAACGTGTTCGATCCGACCTGGTTTCCGGACAAACAGGTTAACATACGGGAAAAACTTGAAATGCAGATAAAAGTCAAGGATACCCCGATCCTTCATGAGGCCACCAGGGGATACCTCGAGTTCCTTTCACTTGGAGGAACACTGAGCTTTCAGGACCTGACTCCCTCACTGATAAGAAAATATCTGAACCGCGGATTGCCCATTCTGACCGGGCTCAGCTCTACATATCTTTATCGCTGTGCCCGTGAGTACGGATATGAAGGGGAATGGGACGACATCAAAGGCATTCCCGCGGGACATTTTGTGATACTCTGCGGTTATGACAAAGCCGAGAAGACTGTAATGGTGGCAGACCCATTTCTGCCAAATCCTTATTCTGAGAGTCATCACTATATGATAGGCATTGAGCGGGTGCTGTGCTCCATCCTCCTTGGGGTCCTCACCTATGATGCAAATCTCCTTATCATCATGCCGAAGAAACCGCACAGAAAACATGACAAAGCCGATACTGATAATCGTTAACGACCCGGCAGAACTTCCTCTCCGGTTTGAAGGCTGTAAACTGGTGTCCGCAAGGGAATACCTGACAGAGAGGAGATATGCTGACATGAAGGGTGTGAAGGTGTTCAATCTTTGCCGTTCGTACCGTTACCAGAGTACAGGGTACTACGTATCCCTTCTTGCCGCTGCACGGGGACATAAGCCCATTCCTAACATAAGCACCATACAGGACCTTAAATCACAGTCAATCATCAGGATCGCTTCAGAGGATCTTGAGGATCGAATTCAGAAAAGCCTGTCATCAATTCAATCCGGCACGTTTGTACTCAGCATTTATTTCGGCAGAAATACTGCCAGATGCCACGACATGCTGAGCCATCATCTGTTCAGGCTTTTCGAGGTGCCGTTTCTCCGCGTATTTTTTTACTTCCATGAAAAAAACAGAGTATGGCAGATTCAGAAAATCAGCCCAATTGCTGCAAGTGATATACCCGAGGAACATCGTGATTTTGTGCTCGAAGCGGCAAAGGAGTTTTTCACCAGAAAACGGAGGTCTGCCCGAAAACGCGCGGGTTTTCGCTTTGATCTTGCAATTCTTTACAATCCTGAGGAAGAAGAACCGCCCTCTGACGCAAAGGCAATCCGGAAATTCATGACTGCTGCAGAATCAATCGGCCTTGAAACCGAGCTTATCGAAAAAGAGGACCTTGGCAGGCTGGCGGAGTTCGATGCGCTGTTCATACGGGAGACAACAAATGTGATGCACCATACCTACAGGTTTGCACGCAAGGCCGAAGCTGAAGGCATTGTGGCAATCGATGATCCTGAATCAATTCTTAAGTGCACGAACAAGGTGTTCCTTGCCGAGCTTCTTGAAATACACCGGGTGCTGACGCCAAAAACCATAATCGTGCACCGCGACAATGTAAAGAAAACAGGCGATACGCTCGGTTTCCCCTGCATCCTGAAAAGGCCTGACAGTTCCTTTTCCCAGGGGGTTATCAAGATTAATAACCAGGAAGAGCTGGTTCGCAGTGCCGGAAAGATGTTCGACCGGTCGGAGTTCATCATTGCACAGGAGTTTCTTGAGACTCCCTTTGACTGGCGTGTCGGTATCCTCGATCGTCAGCCCCTCTATGTCTGTAAATACTATATGGCCCGAAAACACTGGCAGATCGTCAAAAGAGACACAGGAGGAGCAAAAATAGCAGATGGTCCGTCAGAAACATTACCGGTTGAACATGCTCCATCTGCTCTGCTGAGCACAGCGCTTCGGGCTGCTAACCTTATCGGGAACGGATTCTACGGTGTGGATATAAAGGAGTCGGATGGAAAGTATTATGTAATTGAAATCAATGATAACCCAAGCATAGACACCGGGGTTGAAGACGCAGTATTAAAAAATGAACTCTATATGCGGATAATGAGGACGGTGCTTCGCAGGATTGAGCAGAAGAAACAGGGAGGATACCTTTCATGAAGAAGCCGGTTCTTTCTCTTTTTAAGGGATTCGGCATAGAGATTGAATACATGATTGTTCAAAGGACCACACTTGATGTCTTTCCCGTGTCTGATGAAGTCATGCGCAGTGTCACGGGCACGTACGCCAATGATTATCAAAGGGGAAACATGGGCTGGTCAAATGAGTTCGTTCTCCATGTAATGGAGATTAAAAACATACGACCGGCATCTTCCCTTACAGGGCTTCCTCAGCTATTTCTCGATGAAATAGCACGTATCAACAAAATCCTTGAACCTCTGGGCGGCATAATGTTGCCGTCGGGCATGCACCCGTGGATGGATCCCGCAAAGGAGACAAGACTCTGGCCTCACCGATACCGCAAAATTTACAACACCTACAATCGCATCTTTAACTGCCGCAGGCACGGGTGGGCTAATCTCCAGAGTCTCCATCTCAACATTTCCTTTAACGGGGACGATGAATTCGAACGGCTTCACGCAGCAACGCGGCTGATTTTACCCATCATCCCGGCTCTTGCAGCTAGCTCCCCCATTGCCGGGGGAAATGTATCAGGCATGCATGACACCCGCCTCGCATACTACCGGTCCAACCAGAGCAAGGTGCCATCAATAGCAGGAAGAATGATCCCGGAACCTGTGTTTACCATAGCCGGCTACAGAGAACATATTCTGGACAGAATGTACCGTGATATTGCTGCGTATGACCCTGATGGGACCATTCAATACGAATGGCTTAACTCAAGGGGCGCGATCCCGCGTTTTGAACGTAATGCAATCGAGATTCGCTTGATAGATGCGCAGGAGTGTCCGGCCTCCAACATCGCTATTGCGGGCATGATCATCAGTGTATTGCAGAGGTGTGTGTCTGAACAGTGGAAGCCACTTAAAGACCAGAAGGCCTGGAAGGTGTCTCCCCTCCTGTCCATTCTGAAGGAGACGATAAAAAAGGGGGAGCATGCGGTGATAGATAATACCAGATATCTCGCAATGTTTGACTTTCCGGAAGCAAAAGCAAAAGCTGGTGAATTATGGCATCACCTCGCAGCAAAACAATACGGAAATAATATTTTGGATTCTCGCTCACTGCGTGTCATACGGTTCATCCTTGATCATGGTACACTTGCAACACGCATTCTTGCATCACTTCCCGGAAACCCTTCACACACTCAAATCAGGAACGTATATCAAAAGCTGTGCAGATGCCTGGAACGAAATGAATTGTTCACCGGTTAAAAAAACATGCAAATCATAATCACCTGTGAGCATGGCGGCAATAAGGTACCGGCCCGTTTCAGAAAGCTGTTTGACGGGAAGGAGCGGTTGCTGAACAGCCACCGGGGATATGACAGATATGCACTCCCGTTGGCCAGGGAACTGGCACAGACGCTCAACACCCCTTTTTTTTATGCTGAGATAACCCGTCTGCTGATTGACCTTAACCGTTCTCCCCATCACCCAAAACTTTTCTCTTCCATTTCCGCGAGACTTGGCGCCGGAATAAAGAGGGATGTCATAAATAAATATTATATCCCCTATCGAAATGCGGTTACATCCAGAGTTACCACAACAGCAACAAAAGGAATAACGACACTGCATATCTCGATACACTCTTTTGCTCCGGTCATGAACGGGCAGAGGAAAAATGCGGATATCGGGCTTCTCTATGATCCCGCAAGAGAGAGAGAAAAAGTCTTCTGCCTACAATGGAAAGAAAACATCAGCAAAAAAAAACCTGTCATACGCATACGCAGAAATTATCCTTATCTGGGAAAGGCAGACGGACTTGTTACGCATCTCAGGAAGAGGTTTCCTCCAGACCTGTATGCAGGGGTGGAACTCGAGATAAACCAGAATATCATGAAGCGCCGCGTGCAATGGAAGCACATATTATGCGACACGCTCCCATCCATGCCGATTATCGAGGTCGGACCCCGATAATCATTATTACTTTTACTTCCGACGCCAGACCTTGTATTTTTTATGTACGCCGCGGGTGAGGGACTGGAAGTATTTTTCAAGTGTTTCAACTCCTACCAGGACACATATTATTATAAGTGCCACTTTAATGGCAGTAACATAATGACCTGTACCGATACAGACGCCAAGAGATGCAAGCGCCCAGATGGTTGCTGCAGATGTTACTCCCAACACGACCCCGTCACGGCTGAGCATCACGCCAGCTCCGAGAAAGCCAACACCTGTTATGACCTGTCCGATTGCACGGGAGGGATCTGTCGCATTATTACTTACCGATGCTGCCATCATTATGAATACATATGTTCCGAGTGTAATTAATATGGAGGTGCGGATTCCTACTGGTTTCCCTCGAAGCTGACGTTCAAGCCCGATGATAAAACCGCACAACAGTGTTGTCCCTATGGCGTTCCAGCTAAAGGGATCTATTGCATATAATATTTCCATTCCGTGTAATGTATAATTGACATTGATAATTATTTTGTGATAGAGACAAAAAATCTGTCATTGAATACCAATGTATGGAACCGGAAGACGGATCAAAACACATGGTGATTGGCGTTTCAGATATCTGTCAATGGCCTTAAACATTTTACAGCGTTACGACATGAGGCAGGGGCTTAATAAAGTGCTGACGCAGACTGTACGTATACGCCCCCTGTTCCGGAATCATAAGTATGTCGCCTTCCTGAATCTCATCTCCCCAGTACGTATATCCCCAGACGTCGTGGGGAGTGCATAAAGAACCCATAATGTGACATTCTCTTTCCTGGAGGGAAGGGCGGGTGAGGTTTAAGACCGGGAAATAGTCAGTTTCAAACCGGTCCCAGCCAACGGTATTTGTTCCTGCGTTAGTGATAATCAGGTCGTCGGCTTTTTTGTCCACAACCGTCATGATTACCTGCATGGCATCATTACATATCCATCTGCCGGGTTCAAAACATATTTTGCAGGAAAGAATCGGGTAAATATATTGGCACAATGCGATATGTAACTGTTCGGCAAACGTTTCTATACCGGCCGAAGGAAGACAGTAATGGTCTGTTGCAGGTCCTGCTTCAGCGCCGAGACCGATCTTCATTTTTCCTTCCCTTGTGCCTGCAGGCTGAAGCCATTCACCCTGCGGAGGCCAGTACCCTCCTCCAATATCAATGAACTCCAGCTCCTCCCTGCAGAGGTCGGGCAGCCCGGACAATATGTGACCAAGGGTACTGATAAACTCAACCTGTGCATCAGGGGTCCGGTTCCAGCTGCAGTGAAACTGCAATCCGCAAAAATTAATATGGGAGCACTTTATCGTGTCCTCCCTGAACAGAGGGAGTTCCTCAGGGGTAATGCCGAATTTTCGCCAGAGACTCCCCTTTGAAGCAGCAAGTCTCACCCCTGCCCTGATGATTTTGTCTTCGGCTGCGGCAATGTCCTCCAACCGGGCCAGTTCCCCGAAGCTGTCGATCAGAACTGTTACTCTGTCACTGTACCTGACAGCCAGAAGAAGCTCCTCCCGTGTTTTGCCAGGACCACTGAATACTATGTCTTTAGCTCCGGATGCTACTGCCTGTTCAAGCTCCATCCCGCTGGAGACATCAATTCCAAAATCTGAGCAAACCAATGTCCTGACAACATCAGGGTGGTTATTACTCTTCATGGCATAATAAAAAGCGGTATCAGGGAGCACGTCATGAAAGGCCCTTTTAAACTGCTCAGCCCTTTCCCTGAGAATGGACGTGTCAAGAATGTAGAGAGGGGATGCATGACGCATGAGTGTGTCCATATATTTACCTGACAGATTAAAATAATATTCCACATATGAATGAAGGGCCTCTGAAGACAGCATCGGAGTTTGCTGGTCAATTGCATATCGTGGATTAAAGTGCACAGGACACCTTCCTTTCAGAATGAATCGCGTCGGGCATGACGTTATCAGCGGTACCGGTTTTGATTTGATAAAGTGGTCGCGGACTCAGGCGAAAACGCTCCTTCCAACCGAAATCTCCACACAAAAAATCAACGGATGCGATGCGCTCTGCACATGACCACTCAATATGATGAAAATTAATCAGTTTGGCTACACCCTTGAATTCAGGGTTTGTTCCCCCGGCAAGGACTGTGTAGTTACCGGCCCATACAGCTCCGATGTCAACGGCCGCGACATGACCGGCGATAAGTATTGTTGTGATTCGAAGCAGTTTGTTTTTCGAGAGCCATGCAACCAGATTTTCAAACGACCTCAGAAATCGTTTGTCACAGAAATACGATGCGTCTCCGAAAGCTTCTAAATTCATCCGGAACAGATGGTCTACGTCATTAACACAATTATGTCTGTACGACAACCCAAATAACTCCAGACGTGAGATCTCTCGCGTATAATTCTTCCGGAACTTTGCTGAGAGCTGCTGAATGTAATTGCTGAATGTATACCCGTATTGCCTGGGCGAAAAAATATACCCTGTTTCGTCTGTTTCGCAATGAATAGAAGGAATGTTTGTGGATTCCGGTGTGAGATACCGCAGATGGGCTGCCCCCGGAATTGAGGTAAGAAGTGCATTGCGTATATACGCGGTGTGTGCTGGAATCCTGTTCTGCTCGAGCCAGGTCTTCCCCTTCCATGTCTCTCCCGGGAACATGGCAAAATACTTCTCCTCGCTTACCCAGCTCAGGGGCAAGACCCCCCTTATGCTGTTCCGCTTTTCAGCTACGAGGAAATGTGAAGGGCGATTAAAGTCCTTCAGAAAGCAGGCCCTGATCTCCCAGAAATCAAAAATACCCTGTAACGGCCATACCTGTTTCCATATGTGCTGACACTCATCGGGGTCACTGCATTCGCGGATTCTCAGCACCTTATGCCCTCATTGTTACGTTAAGACTGAAATATCCGCCTTCAAAGAATGTCCTGGCAAATTCCCCCACAACCTGCGGATCATATGGTTTACAGCTGAACACATCGAGATATACGGCATTCGACATATTTGCAAAATGGGCTGAAATAAGGGATGTCTCAATAAGTTGAACCATTGAGAATCCCTCTACTCGCTCATCCTCGCCGAAATGTACTATCTGTGTTTCTCCGAACCGTTTCATTTCGATCAGCTCGCAGAGTTCCATGACAAATCTCCGTATTTCTTCTGCATCCCTGATCTTTACCGGACTGCAGTTGTAGATATCGATTGCAGATGCAATTCCCCATACATTTCGTCTTGCTGCTTCCTCCATGATGCGCCGACCATCGATGCTTTCTCCTGCTACTGCATGCTCTAATGTTTGCATTGCTGTTTTCTATCCTCCTTAATTTTTTTTATGTTCGTATCATTGTATCGTTCTAATTTTCATGTCGAATAGCGTCATAAGCACAATGCATGCCACTTTTAATAAATTGTGTAACTCATTATAAAATATAATAATATTTTAATAATTGAGGCAAGGATCAGATAAATATGTCAATAATCAGTAATAATATGCTTAATAATCTGCTTAACAAGAAATATATTACTTAAATTATACTGTTATTATGGACCGTAAATATGGTAATCTTGAGAATATAATGATTTAATTAGTTAAATTAATATATTATGAATGTGCTTTTATTGTATAACTGACAGATATACAGATAAAAAAGGTATATGTATGCCGAATAAAGGAGATGTCTTATGTTATCCAAGCTGGTTCTTGCGGTAAAAAGTAAATCATTACAGCAATATCTTGAAAAGAGCGCTTCTCATGCCAATGTTCTGCTTGAAACATGCGGCCAGTTAAGAAATCCATGGCAGAAAGTTGTGCAAAGCTGCGGGGATGTGATCGTCATCAGCGATACGCTTATACCGAGTCCTGTAGAATCAGGTATTGCCGTGCTGAATAATCTGCCGGAGCATCCGACCACTGTGATACTGAGTGACCGTGATTCTTCTGAGGATCATGCCCAGCTGGTTGCTGCAGGAGCAGATGTTGTTCTTTATTCCGGAGCATCAAGAAAAAGTCTTGCGGAAGCTATCGACGCCACTCTCGAGTCACGGCGTCAGCTGAATATGCTTGAGCGGCAGGATCCAAAGAAACGAATACAGCCAAGACTCATTGATTTTATTTCAGAAAGCGAAACAATGAGAATTTTTATGAACGAGGTCGGCCTTGTTGCACCCAGTAATTCTGTCGTCTTGATCCTTGGAGAAACTGGTGTCGGGAAGGAGCATCTTGCAAAAGCGATTCATGCCGAGAGTTCGCGGGCCTCTGAGCCATTTGTTACGGTCAATACAACGGCGTTACCCGAGCAGTTACTCGAAAGTGAACTCTTTGGTCATACACAGGGAGCATTTACCGGTGCCGTACGTTCGCGGAGGGGTGCATTTGAAATGGCGCATGGAGGGACGATTTTTCTTGACGAAATAGGGGACATGCCGTTGCATCTGCAGGCAAAACTGCTCCGTGTTTTGCAGGATTACGAAGTGCAGCCTATTGGAGAGGAAAACTCCATATGGGTGGATGTCCGGGTGATAGCCGCTACCAACCGTGATCTGGATAAAGAGGTTGAAGCAGGCAATTTCAGAAAGGACCTTTACTACCGGTTAAATGTCGTTACTCTGACCATACCTCCTATCCGTGAACGTAAAGAAGATATCCCTGCTTTTGTCCGGCTTTTTATCAAGCAGTTTCATGATAAAATCGGCCGTGAGGTTGACAGCATATCGGATCATGCCATGATCAGTCTCTGCAGATATGACTGGCCCGGAAATGTGCGTGAGCTCATGAATGTTATCGAAAGGGCAATGCTTCTCTGCCGAACAGATGAGATTAGCCTTGATGACCTGCCTGCCATGCTTAACAGGGAAGTGCCCCTGCCGCAGCTGCGAGAGGGAGATTATGACGATTATGCATCATGGATCGGAAAATCTCTAGCCGAGGTGCAAAGGGAAATGCTCGACAGAGTGGAGTATAAATACCTGAAGATGGTGCTCAAGGAAACCAGGGGGCGTGTTGGAGAGGCTGCGAGGATAGCAGGCATTCATCCCAGGGGTCTTTACAATAAAATGAAGCGTCTTAAGTTACAGAAAGAGGATTTTAAAAAATGAAAGGTCTTCCTGTTTCTCATTCATATATCATATCTGTCCTGTTAAGAACATGTATTGATCCTGGTTTAGTCCTGAGAAGATGAATTTCATGTCAAATTGGCGGTCTATACTTTGATTGCATAATAAATACGTCAATATGGCGCAGTATGTACTTATTTTATCATTGAAAGAACGTTTGATTGAATATGTACCTCAAAATCCCCTGATAATATTGTATTTTTTATCTTATTTTAACTGGCATATTTCTTGATAATAAAATGCTGTTCCCTGAATATGAGGGCAATGACAGACTGAATTGACGGGCGATTCCCGTCCCGGTATCAATATGATGGAGATGAAGTAAGTGATCGAAATTGAGAAAGAGGAAAATGAGGGTGTTCCTGTGAACCATTCCCTTTTTCAGACAAAACAATATACAGGGCGGTAATAAAAAAGAATTGCATATCTGAATTCAGTTACATTGAGAACAGGTGTTAATTCTATCTATCGTAAAAAGACCATGCATGGAAAAAATGATCAGAAAGCAACAATGACCGATGAGTACAATCTGCGGAAGGAACAAAGAATAACGAGATACACATAAAAAGACCAGAAATAAAAAAATATAGCCGGAAGTCATGGAATGTGAGTCGAGATAAAAGACCGGGAGCCGGCCGCGACCGGAATGAATTTGAGTAAAAAGAGATGAGCTGTCGGGATATGAAGGATAGCAATATTCAGAATGGAAAAGTCATGCAAAAGACTATCACCAGGAGAATTTTGATCGTCAGTAAGCCAGATGCAGAGTGTAAAATATTGTATGACATTTTAAAGGGATACGGTATTGTAGATATTGCATGTAGTGGTCAGAGAGCACTTGAAAAAATAGGCAGTCACTCATATGATCTCATTGTCACGGAAGCTTCCATGCCGCTGATGGATGGGATCGAGTTCTATAAGGAGGCAGTTAATCATAATCAGGCCTTAAAAAGCCGGTTTCTTTTTTTTACGGGCTCATTGGCACGGTACTACATGAAATTCTTTGCTGACAACGATCTGCCTTTCATATACAGACCGTTAAGAGCAGGCCTTCTCAGGGAGGCAGTTGAAGAAATGCTGTACAATACTTGCCGTACATGATCATCGTATTGCTGACAGCTGGCAGCATCACATCCGGGTAACGGCGTCTTTCCTGGGTTGGTGGCATTTCATATACCCTTCAATACGCATTCCAATTCCAATCCTGCAACTAAACTCGATCGATACAGATAAGATCTGTGCATGATATATCATGCTTTCATAAAGTTTAACAATGAACGCAGAGCAAAGGCTGCATGTGATACATCAATTACGTGATTGCTGGTGACGTACGAATGAAACAGCTTTTAAGAACCTGGTCATGGGCCATAATTAATAAGGGGAATATTTATGTTGAATTTATCCAGTATCATAGTTCATTATGTATGGTACGGGCCGTGTATACTATAGTATCTGTTGATTGATCGTATGGTTATATGCAAGGATTATAGAATGAACAATCATGGCTTGAGCTACTTTCCGGGGTATCCCCTTCCCTTTGGCGCAACCTTTATGGGTGAATATACTCAATTTTCCATATTCAGCCGTAATGCCACGGGCGTTTGCCTGCAGTTTTTTAAAAACGCCCAGGACGCAGAGCCGGAATCAGAAATCCACCTTGATCCTGAGTATCATCGCACAGGCGATGTGTGGCATGTTGCGGTCTGTGGTATACAACCGGGCAGTTTATACGGATACCGAATGGACGGACCGTATATGCCTGCACATGGTCACAGGTTTAACAGAAACAAACTGCTTGTTGATCCCTATGCAAAAGCAGTCACCGGTAATTTTAACTGGTCCCTATCTGATGCGCGTGGTTATGATATCAACTCACCTGACAAGGACCTTTCATTTTGTACAGTTGACAGTGCGGGCGGTGCGCCGAAGTGTATTGTCATGCATGATATTTTTGACTGGGGAAAGGACCGGCACCCGAGAATTCCTCTTTCAGACACAATCATATATGAGATGCATGTCAAGGGCTTTACTGTGCATCCCTCTTCCCGCATTACGCATCCCGGCACATTCAGGGGAATTACCAAGAAAATCCCCTATCTCAAAGAGCTTGGCATTACTGCTGTTGAGCTTATGCCGATTCATGAATTTGATGAGGATGAGTTAATCAGCATTAATCCGGTGACAGGAGAAAAACTGAAGAATTATTGGGGATACAGCACTATAAATTTTTTTGCTCCCAGGAGTCGTTATTCATCTTCGGGCGCTTTTGGTCAGCAGGTCGAAGAGTTCAAAAAGATGGTCAAGGCGCTTCACAAAGAAAATATCGAGGTCATACTGGATGTCGTATTTAATCATACTGCAGAAGGCAATGAACTGGGGCCAACGATCTGCTTCAGGGGGATAGACAATTCAATTTATTACATGCTGGAGAACAACCGCTATTACAAAAACTACTCAGGCTGCGGCAATGCCATGAACTGCAATCATCCCATCGTACAAAATTTTATCCTGGACTGTCTTATTTACTGGGTGCTGGAAATGCATGTGGACGGGTTCCGTTTTGACCTGGCGTCAGTCCTTGGCAGAGACAGTGACGGCAGGGTACTGGAAAATCCCCCTATTTTAAGAAGCATCTCGGAACATCCGGTATTGCGTGACACGAAGATCATTGCCGAGGCATGGGATGCAGCCGGATTATATCAGGTAGGTTCATTTCCGGGTGAACGCTGGGCAGAGTGGAACGGTAAATACCGGGATGATGTCCGTGCGTTCTGGCGAGGGGATGAGGGATCTGTTTCAAAATTGGCTACCCGCATATCAGGCAGCGCGGACCTGTATGAGCATGCCGGAAAGCGCCCATTTCACAGTATAAATTTTATCACCTGTCATGACGGGTTTACGCTGAATGACCTGGTTTCTTATAACCGTAAGCATAACATAGCCAATGGTGAGGATAACCGGGACGGAACTAATGATAATCTCAGCTTTAACTATGGAACGGAAGGACCCACTGATGACCCTGCGATTAATTCAATCAGGGAGAGACAGATGAAAAATTTTCTTGTTACTCTTTTGCTGTCCCAGGGGGTTCCCATGCTGCTGGCAGGCGACGAATTCAAGCAGACGCAGAACGGTAATAATAATGCCTATTGCCAGGATAACCCCATCTCATGGATAGACTGGGAAAAGGCAGATGCAAACCAGACATTTCTGGATTTTGTAAAGAGACTTATACAGTTCAGAAAAGCCCACCCTGTATTTAGACGGGGACATTTTTTCCAGGGAAAAGACCTGAACAATAATGGCCTGCATGATATAAAATGGCTTGATGAGAATTTGCGTCATCCTGACTGGAACGATATCAGCAAGCGATCAATCGCTTTTTCCCTTGATGGTTCAGTTATTGAAAACCCTGATAATAATTTCTTTGTTATTTTAAATGCGGGCAATAAAGAGATATGGCAGAAGATACCGCCACCGCCTGATAATACATTCTGGTATCAGGCCATAAACACGTTTCTTGATAATATTGAAAGTATCCCACCTTCAGGACATGAACCTCTTATCAGTGGTAACACGATATTGATAAAACCAAGATCTACAATTGTGCTGTTATCGAAATAATTATCGAAGTTGAACTTCGATATGGATTAAAAAGGCCAGATCCGGCTGATTTTTCTTATATCAACTCCCAGGTAGTTTCCGGCCTTCAGCATGTCAATGAAATTGTCATGCGTCACTTCACTGTCAAACTCTGTATAACAGGAGCCTACTTCACGGGGTGCATGGGCGTCTGACCCTCCGGTATACGGCAGGCGTAATTCATCAGCAGCCCTGACCGCCTTTTTATTCTGTGAATGGTGGGAGTAGCCGTTATACCCTTCCAGGGCACAGAAACCATTTACCTGCATTATTCTTTCTCCCATACTGTTGTTTCCCCTGAATGGATGGGAGGGGATGACAACACCACCTTTTTCATTTACCTTCTGCACCAGCTCTTCCACAGATGCATTTTTTATAGAGAGGCTGTCGGTATTGACACCAAATACGAGGCAGTGCCCCTCAAGCGAAGAAAACTCAACCCCCCGGAACACCCTGATTCGCTCTTTATATTGTTCTCTTAGCTTCTCAGCATACTTTGAAATCTCATATGAATAATGTTCTGTAAAGGCGATGCCGTCAAGTTTTGACTGTATGGCATGAATCACTGCTTCTTCAGGCTCGGCATCATTGTCACCGCTGAATTTTGAGTGCACATGCAGGTCTATTTTGAATTTCATATATACAACTACTGTCTCAGAATCCCTTCTCCTTCAATGATCAGTTCAACCATATCACCTACAAGCAGTCCGCCGGTTTCCAGGACCTTGTTCCATAAAAGCCCAAAATCCTTACGGTTAAGTGTTCCGGATGCATTAAATCCCATGCGGGTATTTCCCCATGGATCCTTGACAGGTCCCAGAGTTTCACCTGTGAGGGTTATCTCCCGGGCAACATCTCTGATCGTGATATCGCCTGTTATGGTAAGTTTACCGGGACCGCTGTACTCGACAGACGTTGTCTTAAAGGTAATATTCGGATATTTGGCTACATCAAAGAAATCAGGACTTCTGAGATGGTTGTCCCGTTTTTCTATTTTTGTGTATATACTTTCTGCTGCTATCACAGCGCTTGCAGCCGTTAGTTTATTATTGTCATTGAACTCAAGGGTGCCTTCAATTTTTTGGAACGTGCCCTTCACATTTGCAATGACCATATGCTTTACAGAAAAACCAAAATCAGAATGCTCCGGGTCAATGTCATATACAGCAGACTGAGCTGTTACCGGCAGTGCCATGGCGATGGCAATTAAAATGAGCATGAATTTTTTCATGTTGAACCTCCCTCTATTGTTTTACCCTTAATTTTAATATATCGCATTATCAATAAAACTTCATTTATTCCTTTTTTACCCGGTAATCTCTGTAGCAGTTTCTCATAATCCCCCTTTGAAAAAGGCGTAAGGGGGATTTTTCAAATAATCCATCACATAATGATACGTTTCGCTGGAGGGGAAGAGATTTCATTTCAGCATTGACTATAATGGGAAAATCTGGCGAAAGAAAAAAAGTTGTCCCGAACGTTGAGACAACCTTCAGTTATAATATTTTAAATTGTGACACCAGCCGGTGGTACAAAGGTGCGCTGGGCAAGCTCCTTGTCGATCATGAAAAGACCGCCGGGATTGTTTTCATTCAGCCTGAGGCTCTGCAGGACATCATCAACTGACTCCTCTTCCTCCACCTGTTCGTCAACAAACCACTGGAGAAAACCGATCGATGCATGGTCCCTGAGATCATGGGCAAGATTCATGAGATCATTGATGAGCTTGGTAACATGCTGTTCATGCTTTAGTGTTTCCTCAAAGACTTTATGAGGATCATTCCATTTAGTTGGCGGAGCTTTTATTTCAGAAAAAATGACCCGTCCTCCCCGGGATGTAAGAAAATCATAGAAACGTTTTACATGAGTCAGCTCTTCCATGGCCTGCGTCCTCATCCAGTGTGAAAAGCCCTTAAGGTTGACTGAATCGCAGTATGCTGCCATCGAAAAATACAGATATGATGAATACAGTTCCCAATTAATCTGTTTATTGATTGCCTTTTCCATTTTCTTGTCTATCATGACAGTCCTCCTGTGAAGTAGTTTAAAGGTATCATATTTTACAATATTGATTTTATTTATGCGTATGAAAAATTAGCAGTATCTTTATCTGCGGTTTTCAACAGTGGTTCAACGGTTGCTTCCTGTTGCTTTTCTGTCAACATCAGGGCCGTAACGTCTTCCAGTAACCATTTTTAAACCGGTACGTCATGGCAATTCCCTGAAAGAACATGGATGTGATCATTGCAAGCCAGACCCCGACCGCTCCATATCCGAAAACAACTGACAGTATATACGCTAAAGGCAGCCTGATGACCCAGAGAGTGGCAAGTATGACAAACATCGCGCCCTTTGTATCACCCGCACCCATGAGACATCCGCCCAATATGACACTGATGGCCATGAAAGGCTCTGAGAGCATGGTTATTCTCAGATAGCGTACTGTCTCTGATAAAACCATCTCATTCTTTGCAATCGGGGCTGAAATGGTCCCGGCCCATATAAAGATGGGAAGTGCAATGAGGCTTACAAAGACAACCCCTGATAGAGATATTTTCCACCCAAGTTTCTCTGCCCGTTCGGGCGCCTCAGCACCAAGGTTCTGTCCTGTCAGCACAGATGCAGCCATATTGAGGGCAAACACCGGAAGATATATGATGGCTTCGATCCGCAGTCCGTTCGTCAGTGATGCCATGGCAGTAATACTCTCTTCCTCAAGACGGCTGAGGATATTGTATAAAAAAATATTTCCTGAGTTCCATGAGATATAAATTAAAGCTGCCGGCCAGCTCAGCATATAAATTCTTTTGACAAGGTCGGATGTTATGACCCATGAACCTGAAAATATATCCTTCCATCTGCTCCGTCTGAACAGGAAAAAGCAGATAAGCATACCAGCTGACATCGCGGCTGCTGTTGACAGGGCAATGCCCCTGTACCCGAATCCCTCAAAGGAAAAAAGGCCAAAGACAAGTAAAAAGTTCAGGGCAATGTTTATCATGCTGACGATGAACATTGCAAGCAGAGTCAGTCGTACTTCACCGCCTGCCCTGAAAATTGCATTTGAGATGATGACAATATAATTAGGCGCCAGGGCAAAAACAAATATTACAAAGAAGTCCAGCGCTATCTGCCTTGTGCTGCTGGAGAACCCTGCAATGTCAATGATATGGTTTCTCAGCAAAAGCCCTGCAAGGGTAAGCATGAAAGCACATATGGAACCAAAGAAAAGGGACTGCTTTGCAGCAGACAGGGCATCCTTGAATTTATGCGCACCAACGGCTCTTGAAACTATGGCAACGGTACCGATGCTTATCGCATTAGCCACTATTATGATGAAAAAGTACAGCTCACCTACAAAACCCACAATGGCCTGAATTTCAGGGCCGATAAAGCCAGCAACATAAATATCCGCAATTCCGACAAGAAAATTAAAAAACATGACCAGCAGCATGGGCCAGGTCATGTGCCAGATGTTGTCCCATAAACTTCCGGTGGTTAAATCAACTGTGTTGTTTAGCTGTGGCAATCAGACTCCTGAACTACAATTATTAATTAGCGTCTGTGTATAAAGTGCTGTTTTTGTCATGCCCGAAGTCACTAATCGGGCATCCAGAACATGATGAAAAGACTGGATTCCCGATTAAGGATTTCGGAAATGACGAAGCTCATAAATAAAGTATTATCAATATTAATTATATCGATGCAGTGAATACCAGTGCGTAATAAAAAGTGAGTTATACATCTTGCATAATGAGTATGATCAGACTACTTTTTTACAGCCACCATGAGAAGGGCAATAGCTGCAGGGGTGACACCTGGAATTCTGCCGGCCTGTCCCAGGTTCAGGGGTCTTATGTCTTCCAGTTTTTCCATGATCTCTGCTGAGAGACCATTAATGCTCCGGTAATCAAAGCCCTCAGAAATGAGCATTGCTTCCATTTTTTTAAACTTTTCAGCCAGCTCTGCCTGCCGCTTTATATACCCCTTGTATTTTGTCTGAATCTCGACCTGACTGATAATATCTTCGGAAAGACTGTTACGGTTATTCTCAATCCCTAGAATGTCATGGTACTTAACTTCCGGTCTTTTCAGGAGCTGATGTATGGCTGATGATTCTTTTATAAGAGATGTACCGAGCTGTTTCAGAAGCGGATTAATCTGAGCGGGCTTAAGCCTTTTGGTCATTATCCTCTTCATTTCCTTTTCAACCAGAAATATTTTCCTGCTGTATGCATCAAACTGCTGTTTAGTAATGAGTCCGAGTCTGTGACCCTTTTCCATAAGTCTTATATCAGCGTTGTCCTGTCGCAACAGAAGCCTGTATTCCGCCCGGGAGGTAAACATCCTGTAAGGCTCATTTGTCCCCTTTGTTACCAGATCATCAATCAGAACCCCTATGTATGCTTCCTCTCGTCCGAGAATAAAGGGGTCCCTGTTTTTAATTTTCTGGGCAGCGTTAATGCCTGCCATTAATCCCTGCGCTGCGGCCTCCTCATACCCTGATGTGCCGTTAATCTGTCCCGCAAGGTACAGCCCGTCTATCAGCTTGGTTTCCAGGGTAGGTTTCAGCTGGGTCGGGGGGACAAAGTCATACTCAATTGCATATCCCGGTTTGTTTAATTTTGCATGTTCCAGCCCCTTAATGCTGTTTACCAGTGCTATCTGTGCTTTCTCAGGAAGGCTTGTTGAGATCCCGTTTGCATAATATTCTTCAGTGTCCAGTCCTTCAGGCTCGAGCATGACCTGGTGCCTTTCCTTATCTTTAAACCTGACGACCTTGTCTTCTATGGAGGGACAGTAGCGCGGACCTATCCCTGTTATGACACCGCTGTACAGGGGAGAGTATTTAAGGCTGGAGTTTATTATCCTGTGAGTATCTTCATTGGTGTATGTCATAAAGCACGGGAGCTGGGGGTTTGTTATCTCTTGTGTAAAAAGCGACATGGGAGGAGGCGGGTCGTCTCCAGCGTGTACCTCCATGACGGAAAAATCTATGCTGTGAGCGTCTATTCTCGGAGGGGTTCCTGTCTTCAGTCTTCCAATTTTAAAACCCAGTTTGGCCAGACTCTTAGGCAGTTCCAGGGATGGAGGCTCGTTTACCCTGCCGGCAGGATAGTTTGTCAGTCCTATATGAATAAGACCGTTTAAAAAAGTGCCTGTGGCTATAATGACCGCCTTTGCCGTATACGAACGTTCTGATGACCTGATGCCATTAACTTTACCGTCCTTTATTACAATCTCTTCGATGTTCTCCTGCCTTATGTCCAGTCCCTTCTGCTTTTCAAGGGCCTCTCTCATGTATTTTCTGTAAAGCGCCCGGTCTGCCTGTGCCCGTGTTGCCCATACTGCCGGCCCCTTGCTCTTATTCAGCACCTTAAACTGAATGCCCGCTTTATCAGTTACCCGGGCCATTTCACCGCCGAGGGCATCGATCTCTTTTACGAGGTGGCTCTTTGCAAGGCCGCCGATTGCCGGATTGCAGGACATCTGGCCGATGTTCTCAAGATTGATCGTAAAGATGGCGGTGCTGAAGCCCATGCGTGCTGCTGCAAGCGCTGCTTCACAGCCTGCATGTCCTGCGCCTGTTACAAGGATGTCATAATCGTTATTCTGTTTCATTGTGTGCAAAGACAGGGATACATCCCATATGTTTATGATACATATGATGTGTCCCTGATTACCGGTAATATCTGTATAGATTATATCAATTATCACCATATCGAGTTTCAACCACGATATGGAAGTGACGAAGGAACAGATAGAAAGGAAAATGTTTTTTTATTTCGTAAATCGTAAGTCGCTATTGCTCATTCTTTTTTATCCTTCATCATTCGTTATTTGTTTCTTGCTGTTAATAATGCGTAATTAGAAATTTATAAGTGTTTGTTGGTCCTGTCACGATGGAAATCTGACCCTGGACCCCTGGCAGGAAGTTGTGGAGAAAAGAATTTACTTAATCAGACACCAAAAGGTAACGATAGAAAGGGATCTAACAGAACTTTATGGAGTGGAGACAGAGATTTTCATTCGTGCTGTCACGAGGAATATTGACCGGTTTCCTGAAGATTTTATGTTTCAACTATCCAAAGAAGAGTATGAACAGCTTTTAAGTGCCAAATTGCCACCTTAAAAAGAGGTCGGCACAATAATTACATGCCTTATTTTTTTACCGAAAAAGGAGTTGCCATGCTTTCAAGTGTGCTGAATGAAAAGAGAGCGATCCATGTGAATATCCAGATAATGAGGACATATACCAAACCAAGGGAACTTATGGCTACTCATAAGGATCTGAAACAAACAATTGAACAGTTAAAAAATATGACGAGCAGTTTCATGTTGTATTTGAAGCGATAAAACAATAACTGGAAAGCCCCAAAAAGCATAAAAGAAAGATCGGGTATAAACGGGAGAAGGAATGACTGGTCTTAAACACACGCTGCACGACGGACAACGAACAACGTTTGCCGGATTATACTTTAATAATAAAACTGTCTCTCCGGTGAAAGTCTGCTTCTGTGCCGGTATGGACCAGCGCCCAGCAGGTCAGCTCCCCCTCTATGGACCTGATGAGCGCGCTGACGCCGATATCGACCGTCTGATCAGCAGGAATTATCTTATCCAAACCGACCTCCAGGGAAAGCCGGAACATGTCCTGCTGTCTTCTGACAATAAACGGAAGCGATGTAAAGGCCGGTTCCTCCCTCATCCCTTTCCTGTAAGACCTGAAATGATAGATATTCCAGTGTCCGGCAGGTGAAAGATTGAATTCCCAGTAGTGGTCTGCATTATCAGGACCGAGAAATAATTCGAGACAGGTCTCCTCCCACAGATTATTCCTGCGCGCCGGTCTGTCTGACAGTCCGGGAATCACGAGTTCGTCCAGAGGGCCTGTGAGATGATACCGGACACTGAGCGTATTGAAACGCCGGGTAATGTTCGTACTGATCGTAAGATCAGGGAGAGCAGCAGAAGCAGGGAAGGGTCTCAGCAGAAAAGGCCGGTCGTTCATCTCATGTCCCGTATAATATCCCTTATCAATGCTGCCCGGGATTCAATGCTTTCGGTCAACCTGAACTGCACTAGGGCCCGGGCAAGGTTGTGACCCGGCCGGTCAACCCTGAAATAGACATCCCCTTCAAGGTAGTCGGTAAAGAACCTCAGTCCCAGCTCGAACGTGATAAGATGGATTGAATCATATATATATGCGATATCATTGCCGGTGAGAAACCCTCCTGCCTGTGAAACATATCCCCGCAGTATTGCCCTGCACAGGTCGGTGTCGAACTGAACGTCTTCCCATTTTCCGGTCTCTTCTCCCAGCTGATTACATCCGGAACGGAGACAGTCACCTATATCATAATGGATAAGCCCCGGCTTGATAGTGTCCAGGTCGACCATGCCGACGGCCTGCCCGGACATACGGTCAATCATGATATTATTGACTTTTGGGTCTCCATGAATCGGTCTGAGGCCCAGTTTTCCCTGCGCCCTGGCATGCTCAAGGATATGCGCTAGGTCCCGCCGCCCGTTCACGAATTTAAGGCAAAAATCAACTTCCGGAGATCTGCCCGTAGCATGTTGTGCCCGTACTTCATCATAATGACGCAGATACAGCGGGGTAATATGAAATCCTTCCAGCGTATCTGCAAGTCTGGCGATCGGCAGGTCACTGAGGAGAGAATGGAACGTGCCGAGTGCGCAGCCGATTTCACGTGCATGCTCAACATCCTTGATAATGTCAAATGATTGTGCGTCGATAAAGCTAAGCGCGCGCCAGAATGACCCGTCAATGTCAAGCCAGTAGTCCCGGCCGTCTTTTGCAC
>CP070632.1:2378458-2403873 GCA_020356065.1 Nitrospiraceae bacterium | reverse complement strand
TTCTTTCCCCTTCATTCGCGGGAGATCTCCCTTTCACCTATCCATCAAACAGAGGTGGTACAGGACTGATGGAGATACCTACTGCCCGGATAATGAGGGAAAACAGTTATCGTATTGGATTTACATATAATGATCCATACAATATTTATTATGGCGCTCTCAGCCCATTAAAAAGATTGGAAATCGATGGGCAGGTTACGTCATTTTCAAATACAACATTTGAAGAACAGTCTTCAACCAAAGACAAGGCGGTTGGTCTGAAGTATCAGTTTCATTCTGAAGGCAAGTATCTGCCGGCAATCGCATTAGGTATCGTAGATCCTCACGGCACCAAGATATTTTCTACACAGTATGTTGTTGCCAGCAAGCAGATGTACCCTTTTGACTTCACACTCGGATTTGGAAACGGCAGGTTTGGAAGCAAACCGATTCTCAATGCTCAGACTGAATCTGTGAAAGTGGAATTATTGTCCGATCCCAAAAAATGGCTTGATGATTCACAGTTCTTCTGGGGTATACAGTTTGCTCCATCTGACAGGTTTGCTATGATGTTAGAGTACAGTCCTGTCAGGTTTCACAAACAGACGGCCGATCCGGTCCAACCGATTTTTTTTACGAAACCTGTTCCCTCGAAATTTAATTATGGCATCCGGTTTAAGCCTGTAAGGTGGATGGAGATGGATCTGAGCTATCAAAGGGGAGAACAGGTTGGTTTCAGCATATCGACCGCTTTTGATATCGGTAATCCACTGGTACCGATTTATGACCGCATATATGCGGAAGACTCCTTTGACAGAAAAGATCCCTTTACGATAAATCTGACCAGGGCCATTCATAATTCCGGATTCAGCAGTGTCGGGGTAGCGGTACATGGATCAGATCTGTGGATAGAGGCACAAAACGACACATACTTCTACAGCACCAGGGCGATAGGCGTGATTCTCAACATTCTGTCCGGATCAGACCTTGATGAAATCAGTGCAGTGCATATTATTTTAAAGGAAAACGAGATACCGGTTATGAAATTTACAACAACCGGTATCGACATAGGTGAACTGTTTCAGGAGAAGATGAATGTTGCGGAATTTATGTATATTTCAAGACTGGATACATCAGTGCAGTCAACGCCTGATATTCCTGATCGTTACAAAAAATCCATTACATACGGGATAACACCCAATTTACAGATGTACCTGAATTCCCGCGAAGGGTTCTTTAAATACAGGTTTGGCCTGTCTGGATGGGGTGAGTACCAGCCATGGAAAGGGGGTTCTTTTATTGCAGGCGTTCAGTGGTATCCGGTAAACACGGTTCCTGTGGAAGGCCTGGAAGAATCATCACGACCGGTGAGGAGTGATCTGTCGCTTTATTTAAACAGTGACCTTGCGCTTGAAAGACTCATGTTTGACCAGATCACGAAGCTCTCCCCTGATATGTACGGAAGATTTTCAGCGGGTCTCCTTGAGATTCAGTATTCAGGGATAGACGGAGAGATTGCATCCCCGGTACTGAACGGAAGGGTCCTTGTCGGTGTCAGTGGAAGTGCGGTTAAAAAGAGACTTCACGATAGTGCCTTTCAATTACAGGAAGACAATGTGAAGGACATATATACGACTGTTTTTTTGAATGGCCGGCTTAATATCCCGGAGATTGAATCGGCAGTTGATCTAAAGGCCGGAAGATTCCTTGCGGGAGATAACGGGGTTCGGGTAACCTTGTCCAAATTCATTAAGGGGGTCACACTGAAGGCATGGTACAGTTTTTCAGATACGTCGATATTTAATGATGACATTAATTCAGGATACCATGACAAGGGAATAAGTGTTTCCATCCCGCTCAGGCTGTTTAAGGGAAGTGATTCCCGGACTCTCTACAGTTATTCAGTATCCCCCTGGACAAGGGATACACAACAGGACGTTGAGCATGTTAACAGCCTATTTGATTTTATGGGAAGAAACGTGACAATATATCTGGACAAAGACAGGAAATTTATTCATTAATACCCTGAACTTTTAATATTATCAGGAGGGGCCTTGATCAGATACAGTTCAGTACCAACAATGTTCCTTATATTATCATTCTTCTTTCATATTGCTGCACCTTCTCTTTCATACGCTGAACCGGTTGTTAAGGAAATAGATTCGGAAAATGTAGCCCGGCAACTGGCTATAAAGGCAGATGGCACATATATAGAGGGCGCGTCTGCCCCGGTATTGTCCGGCAATGAAGTTGCTTTGCCCATACTTGATGAAGCGACCGGTGAAGTGCTGGGGTATATTGTGGCAGATCAGATCAAGTTGATATCCGTCCTTAACGAAGCAGGTCTTGCAGAAGTTGCATCTGCTGTAGCAGGAGTTTCAGCAGGAGCCGCTGCCGGAGCGGCCACGGGAACAGGATTCGCTCTGGGTACAACAGGGGCCGTTGCCGCAGCGGTTGCTTTGGGAGTGGGGGTTGCGATTGCGGTAAGCAGTGGTGGCAGCAAATCTACGCCCAGTCACCCTTGAGAGAAAAGACGGGGGGTCAGGCCTACACATTTTATAATTTTTATAAAATGTGTAGGCCTGACCCCAAAAGGCAATAATGAACAAGCTCCCGGCAATTTTCCTGTTAATTCTCCTGAGTTGTTCGTCTGCTGTCACCAGTTATAACAGGTACCCTGAACAGACGTCCGGTACCATCGACGCTATCCTGTATTCTGCAGAACTCTTTTTTATTTCCATTAATGAGGGTGAATTTAAAACAGTCTGGGAATTACTGTCCGATAAATCAAGAAATAAAATTACAGAAGAGATATATGAAGTTTCACGGGACAGGGGGGTAGACATAGAAAAAGAAGACATTCGTAGAAATTTTCAGCAAAACGGTTTGATAGCAAGAAATTTCTGGAATGCTGCCAGGGCAAAATTTGATCCTGACATGGTCCTCGAGGAGAGTAAGTGGGATATAGGTCATGTTAAAAGCAACAGCGCTGAAATTTTGATAACGTACAAAAAATCAGACATGCCGTCAAAAGTTAAAATGTACAAAGAAGAGGGCGTATGGAGAGTAGGACTGGTGGAAACCTTCTGGCCAAGAAGATACATTGAGTCTTTTTTCTCTTTCTTGAGGATGTAATACCCTGGATAATTCAGAGTCATCAAGCCATCAATTATTGTACTAATAATATAAAGAATTTTTATAGTCTCATTCTTTCTTGACAAAAGTAGAGGGTAATATTAGAATTATGGACTTTCGTTTACTCCCAAAATTTCCACAGGAGGTTTTTATGAAATTAGCCGTGTTTGTAAGTGATTACAGGATGACTGTTGACACCCTTGAACGTCTGAAACCTGAAAAAATGGGGATTATTCTTGTTCAAAACGGTGTATACCATGCATCTGTCAAGGAAAAAGGAAAAACGTCCTCAATACTGGACAGTTCTGCCGATCTGTTTGCTCTGAAGGAAGATCTGGAAACCAGGGGGATTGATCCTGCCAGCATTGACAGCAAGGTAAAAGTTGTCACATTCGGCGACGTAGTAGACCTGATATTCAATGATTATGAAAAAACAGCTTGGTTATAGGAGGATGTTAATATTATGGGCAAACTGACAATCGGTTGTTTCGCTTCATTAGTAGGTTCGACGAACCTCGATTTTGCTGTAAAGCTTGCCGGTGCAGCTCTGGACAAAGGTCATAAAGTTGACCTCTGGGTCTCAGGAAACGGCACCATGCTCTCACTTCAGGACCAGCGTGCTTTCAAGGATTACTCATACCTTGAAAAACCTGTAAAGGAACTTATGGAAAAAGGCCTTAACGTCACCGCATGTGAAGCCTGTGCAGAAGCAAGGGGGTATCATGACAGCAATACACTTGAAGGCGTAAAGAGATTCAGTATGGACTGGTACCTCGGCAGCACGTTCGACGCTGACAGGGTCCTTCATATAGGAGGTGAATAAGAATGGCTACGACAAAACTCGGATTTATAGTTCAAAGACCCGGATATAAGAGTGAAAACCCGAAACTCGCTCTTACTCATGCTATTGCTTCACAGAGTGTTGAAATTTACCTTGATGACGAGGATGAAGTTACATGTGATGTCGCTTTTATAGGCGACGGGGTACTGAACTGCATTAAAGACCAGAAGGCCGTTGAGAACTATCAACTCAACAGCACGGAATCACATATTAAGATGGCCCTGCTGTGCGACTTGAATATTTTTGTTTGTAAAGAAGATCTCGATAAATACGGCTTGACGGAAAACGATATCGTGTTAGACGCAAATGAGATGGGCGGAGACCTTGAAGTCAAAGTAGTTCCTTATGAAGAAATAACAAAAATGATGGAAGAGATGAAGCATCTTCTCTTTTTCTAAACAATATTAGCCCCGGGAGGTAGTAATGGCAGATTTAAGATCACAAGAACCGACACAGACTCTGGACGTTCTGGGAAGAGTTTGTCCCTATCCTTTAGTAATTACAAAAAAAACTTTGGAAAAGGCCCCTGGTGGGACTCTTTTAAAGGTCCTCTGTGATGCACCAGCATCAGCTGAAGACACAATCCCAAAGTACTGTGAAAAGCAGGGGTTTGGCATTGACCTCGTAAAAATAGAGGAAAAGGGATACTGGGAAATTTTCATCCAGAAACCATAAGAGACCGCTATTGTCTTTCATGTAACATAAAAAAACAAAAAAGGCGTTCCGGACATCCGGAACGCCTTTTTAAATAGTTTCCTCGCTTTATTACATTTCGGTAACTGTAATCGAACCCTGCGGACATGATTCCACACAGGTCAAACAGTTTGCACAATCTTCAGCCTGATAGGGATCGGATTTACCATCAGTAATCTGGAAAACTTCTGACGGGCAAAGATTTACACACTCTTCACATCCGTCACACTTTTCGGTATCTACCTGAACATCAATCACGTTGAACTCCTCCTTTTTAAAATGAATGGGTGGGACAAAAAATTATACCCTAAATTCTGAAGCCATTTCAAGATCTCAGGAGCGTCATGATGTAAATTGTTTTTCGTCATACAAGCTGTTACATTATTACATATCAGTCATTTATCGATAAGGAGTAACATATGAAATTCAAGGGAATAAACCATATCGCATTTGCAACAAACAATCTGGACAATACTATTCGCTTCTGGCGAGATCTTCTCGGGATGAAAGTGATTGCCGGAATTGGAGCGAAAGAGGTCCGGCAGTATTTTTTTGAGATTTCTGAAAACAGCATGATATCTTTTTTTGAATGGCCTGATGTACAACCTGTGCAGGATAAAGAACCGGGGACTCCGGTTAAGGGTCCATTTGTTTTTGATCATATTTGCCTTGAGCTTGAAGACCAGGATAAATTATGGGAACTGAAAAATGAACTGGAAGCGGCAGATGTATGGTGCACCGAAGAACTGGATAACGGCTTTATACACTCATTTTTTTCTACTGATCCGAATAATATTCAGCTTGAATTCTGTTACAGGATAAAACACATAAACCTGTCACAGGATCCCAGGATAGTTGACCAGGACCCTCCTGAATCCCTTCAGCAGGGCCTTGAACAGCAAGACGGCATATGGCCTTCCGTTCATGCATATACGCCGTCGGAAGAAAGAAGAGTCTATCCCGGTTCATTACGGGGATTAGTTGAATAATGGCAGTTCGTGTGATATGATTTTTTTATACAGCTCTTCGGGTTCCTTAATGATACGCTCCATATGAGTTTCTGTGCTGGTGAACAATTTTAAGAAGGAGGTCAGGGCAATGAAGCGCAGAGATTTTTTGAAAGCATCAGTCGCAGCCACCGCTGCATTAGCATCACATCCAATCCATGCCGAAGCAGAACCAATTACGGCAAAGTCTGAAAAAGCTGCAGTGAAAACATATACGGAGATCGGCAAAACCGGACTAAAAATGAGCGACATCTCCTTTGGCACCGGCAGTCTTTCCTCTCCCTCAATGATATTACGTGCCGTTGACAGAGGCATTACTTATTTTGATACGGCTCCTGATTATGGCCCTGCTGAACAATACATGGGTGAAGCCATGAACAGAATTCAGAGAGACAGGATTATCATTGCCTCCAAATTCTGCTCACCATATACATACCCCAGCCATCTGCCTCTTGGAAGCACAAAAAAGGAATATATAGCATCTGTTGACGGCAGCCTTGAAAGGTTGAAGACAGATTATATTGACTTCTGTCTTGTTCATGCTATTGGTGAGCAGAGTGACGACAGAGAGAAGGAAGAGAAAAGGCTGCTTGATGAGGAGATGTTGTCTGCCTTTGAAACTCTCAAGAAATCGGGCAAAGTCCGTTTTCTGGGCGTTTCATCCCATGGACCGAACAATATGGAACATCTGTTAATGACCGCTGTAAAGTCAGGCAATTTTGATATGATCATGCCCTCATTTAATTTTATGAAGTTTCCTAAACTTACCGAGGTATTAAAGGAAGCCGGGAAAAATAAGGTAGGCGTCATTGCCATGAAGACCCTGGCCGGTGCCAAAGACTCCGGCCTTGATAGAAATGATCCGAAGTTTTCACATTCAGCATTTAAATGGGTCCTGAAACACCCTGAAGTCAATGGACTGGTTATCACAATGAAATCTGTTGCAGATCTTGACGATTACCTGACCGCTTCAGGTGAAAAATTTACAGCAGCAGATCAGAAAAACCTCGACAGGTATGCAAAGAAATTTAATCAGGAATACTGCAGGACCGGATGCAGCGATTGTGAACCGTCCTGTCCCGAGGGAGTGTCGATCGCAACTACCCTCAGATATCAGATGTACTTCAAGGATTATGGAGATGAAAAATCCGCCATGAAGCAATATGCAAGACTGGAATCAAAGGCAGACAGCTGTTTGTCCTGTGAGACCGAGGATTGCAACGGCGCATGTCCTTATGGATTGCCCGTAAGCTCCATTCTTCGCGAAGCCCATGACAATCTCACCTTTCTGGCATAGTCCCGGATTGTTAGGAGAACAGGGCAATCATCATTTCAATCATGTATGAGCGAGGCGTTTAGATGGGTATGTCAAGCGTATACCGCATTATGATTCTGGCAATTCTCCCTGTAGTGGCACTGCTCATGTATTACAGGGGGCAGCATTATGATCCTGCACTTTTAAACTTCAACCCGTCATCATCCGTTATTGACACGATTACCGGTTTTTTCCCGGCGGAGATAGAAACGCTTACCCAGGACGGACAGATTCGTACATATACCAGGGAAAACCTCTATGAATATGTAAACGGCCATGCTGAATATTTCATATCATCGGGATTTATACAGCTTGCTGTCGGGGAATACAGCACAGGCTCAAACGACGACCCTGATATTGTCATAGACATATACGATATGGGAAACAGCATCCAGGCATTTGGTATATTGTCTGATGAATCAGGCGGGAATATTACAGATATGAAATCGGGTCTGTCAGGATTCAGGACTCCCCAGGGAACCGGTTTTATAAAGGGACAATACTACATAAAAATAACCACGTTCAGCAGAACTGTCCCGGTCGATAATGTTATGGAAAGCCTTAACAGCAGAATATCTGCCGAAGCTGATCCATTCCCGGAATTTGCAGACCTGCCTGATATCGGACAAATTGTAAAGACCCGCTTTATAAAAGAGGCCTACCGGGGTCTGGACTTTGTAAATAACGTAATAGAGCGTGAATACAGTATACAGGGTAAAACACTTCAGGTTTTCATACTAAAAACCAAAAAAGAAAATATCAGGGAAAAAGCAGCTTCGTTCATCTCATATTTCAATGATTCTGATATTGACTTCACGGAATCAAAGGAGGGTGACAAAACTATATATAAAGTAAGTGATCCCTATGAGGGAGACTGGGTTTTAATATCATCGCCAGATACCATAATGGGAATATTCGGTTCATACACTGACACTTTGATAAATTCGATAATTAAATAAGAGAATGTCTTCTAAACATTTCAGAAAAGAACCTGACATCACACGAAGAAAATTTCTTTCAGGGACAGCTTCGACATGTGCCCTTGCTGCAGGAGCCGGTTTATGGGGACTCCTTACCTACAGTGAAGAACCGGTTCGCCGTACAAGCGATAAAATTTATACATTTAAAAAATTCCGGATGCCTGAGTCAAAGGACCATCCGTCTCTTGCAATAATCCATGGCACAGATATTCAAAAGATGGCTGATGCAGCACTGAATAAACTGGGAGGCATGTCCAGATTCATCAGCCCCGGCGACAGGGTACTTATAAAACCGAATGTCGGCTGGGACAGGCAGCCTGAGCAGGCCGCCAACTCAAACCCCGTACTTGTCGGGGCAATCGTTGATCTCTGTCGCAAGGCCAAGGCCGCTGAGGTATGGGTAACAGATGTATCAATTAATGATCCGTATAGGAGCTTTGCCCGGTCAGGGATACAGGAGGCTGCCGAAAAGTCGGGCGGTAACATTAAATTCACCACTCAAAATGATTTTTTACTCACTGATCTGAAAGGTAAGGTGCTGCAGGTTTGGCCGGTAAGCAGATATTATCATGAGGCAGACAAAGTAATAAATATACCCATCGTAAAACATCACTCGCTCAGCAAATGCACCATAGCAATGAAGAACTGGTATGGTGTACTCGGTGGTCAGAGGAACAGACTGCATCAGGACATCAATACATCAATAGCTGACCTTGCCACGGCAATACGACCCACATTGACTGTTGTTGATGCCACAAGGGTCCTGGTCCGCAACGGTCCAACCGGCGGAAACCTGTCTGACGTTTCGATTGAAAATACGATTGTTGCAGGGCTTGATGAGATCGCCCTTGATTCTTACTGTCTCAGGTTTCTTGATCTGAAGGCAGAAGACGTTCCGTTTTTGACAATAGGTGAAATACGTGGAATTGGAGTGACAGACTGGCAATCATTGGATTTTGTTGAGATGAAGGTATGAGAAAAAAAATTTCAAATTTCAAATTTCAAATTTCAAAAATAAATACAATTTTAATACTTGCATCCTGCAGTTCTATTATCATTTCCACGCAGGCGGGAATCCAGAACGGTTATTTAAATAAACTCTATTCCTGCTCCCGAAGGAATAGGGACAATGTTATGTATCTCCTTAATTTTGCTTTATTATTTATCGTCTTTCATATCACATGAAATTTATAACCCTTCAAAACATCAGACGAACATACTCCGTCTTCTTCTTTGTGCTTTTCGTAATTCTTATCGGGATTACAGACTTCAAAAATATGAAGGGATATGAAGTATCCTTATTTTTAGAACTTGATCCGCTTATAGCCATTTCATCATTTCTCACAAGCTGGACCCTGTATAAGGGACTTGCCCTTTCCCTAATTATCATTATTACAACGCTCATATTCGGCAGATTTTTCTGTTCATGGATCTGCCCCATGGGTATTCTCAACCAGTGGATCAGCCACTTTATGAACAGAAAAAGGCCGGTTGATGACTACAGGATCAATGCCTACAGGCCGATATTCAGATTTAAATACTATCTCCTTGCTCTTCTCCTTGTTGTCGCAGCTTTCGGTTCCCTGCAGATAGGACTGTTTGATCCGATATCATTGATTACCCGGTCATTCAGTGCTTCTCTGTTCCCTGCATTGAACTATTCAGGGGTCAGCCTGTATTTAAATCAGCCACTGTTTTATGGCGGCATGTTCATTTCTTTTATTTTTATTGCGCTCCTGTTTGCCAACAGGTTTATCTCCCGATTCTGGTGCCGGGTGCTCTGTCCGCTTGGCGCATTGCTCGGGGTGCTTGCTTCCCGCTCAATATTAAGAATCAGGAGGGATGTTGAAAAATGCACTGACTGTAAAAAATGTCTCAGATACTGTCACGGCGCATGTGATCCTCACACTGAACTGCGAGTAAGTGAATGCCATGTCTGCATGAATTGTATCGAGGACTGTCCTGAGGATGCAATTCATTATGGAATTGCCCGGGAAAACAGCTCTGTCCATACGCCTGTTGATCTGAACCGGAGAAGATTGATAGAAACTGCCGTAGCAGGCATTTTTTTACTCCCTATGATGAAAAGCGTTGTCACAGCAGAGAGTGATCCGCTGCATAAAGTGATAAGGCCCCCGGGGTCTATAGCGGAGTCAGAATTTCTGCGCCGTTGCATTAAATGTGGAGAGTGTATGAGGGTCTGCCCTACCAATGTGATTCAGCCGGCCTTGCTGGAAAGCGGGTTTGAAGGACTCTGGACTCCCTTTTTAATCAATAAGATCGGTTATTGCGAATATAACTGTGTCCTCTGCAGCCAGGTCTGTCCAACCGGTGCTATCATACCCCTTTCCGTAGAAAAGAAAGTGGGGAAAGGGCTATTTCAAAAGCCTCTGAAAATAGGGACCGCATTTTATGACCGGGGGCGATGCCTTCCATGGGCCATGCACACGGAATGCATTGTATGTGAAGAGGTGTGCCCTGTTTCACCAAAGGCTGTATGGTTCAAGACCGTTGAGATGGAAACGCGCAATGGGGATAAAAAACTTCTCAAGCTCCCCCATGTTGAACCTGAACTGTGCATTGGATGCGGAATCTGTGAGAACAAGTGCCCTGTGCATGACCACCCTGCCATACGCGTGAGTTCGATCGGAGAAACAAGGTCAGCCGTAAACCAGATGATACTAAAAACATGATAAGAACCTGTGTATCGCAATGATTGCAACATGTGATCTGGATTATTTATGGCCTTTTGTCTAGAATAAGCTATTTCGTATCAGCGCTGAATGACATACTCGTGAGTCATGAATATCAGGAATACAGAAAAAATCAACGAAAGATATGAGTGAAAAAGCAAAAGACGGTGAATTATTATTTGGGCAGTTTCTTGTCAATGAAAAAGTCGTTCATGTATCAGATATTGTTGAAGCCCTGAATATACAGAAGGCGAGGACTACCCCGATAGGACAGCTTGCGCTTAAGAATAACATGCTCACCATGCAAAAAGTCTTCGCTATTCTTAATGCCCAGTTTAACACAACAGACAGATTCGGAGAAATTGCTGTTAAACTGGGTTATCTGACAAAAGAGTCAGTAGATATATTGCTGAAAATTCAGAGGGAAAGCCGGCCTCCCATAGGTGAGATACTGATCGAATTAAAAAAGATTGATCGTGATCAACTTGATACTCTGTTGAAAAAATTCAGACAGCAGGAATATACATCATCTTAGCATCATGATCTGTCTGTTGTTATCTGACATCTGACGAATCAATACAAACCCGCTTTTTCATAAATATATAGGGCTAGCGGAACGTCTCTTCTCCGTATTCCTGCTCAAGCCACTTATTGATTGTCCGGTACTCATCATCGGTAAGTGACATTTCAGGTGGCTTCTTTTCACCGCTTAAGATCGAGAGCGATTTGTCAAACTGTGTCCTCCAGAGACCAATCGTCTCCTGCAGGCCAAAGAGATTTGACTCTGACAGGGTGATGGCTGTTTTCATGTTCTTGACCAGCGAGTTCATCATTCCCGATCTGGGCATATGCCGTACCTCTGGCAAAAAATGACGGCCCATGCTCAGGCTTCAGCTCAATTGTTCTATTCAGCTCTGTGATGGCGTTCTCATACTCCTCCTTTGTAAGATGGGCAATCCCTTTGTAGAAATGCCTCCTGAAGTTCTGATCATCATGCTTCACAACATTATTAAAATCATCTAACGCTTTATCAGGATTGTGATTTTTAAGATATGCAACGCCTCTGCTGAGATAGGCAATATCAGATTTACTTCCACCATTAATGGCACGGGTGAATACATCGATGCTCTCTTTTACCTTGCCTTCTACAAGCAGACGTTTTGCTTCCTCAAATATGCTGTCGTTCATACCCATTTTCTTTTCTCCTTTCTCATTTTTTGAAATATCTAATAACAAACGGCAATCGGCATCCTTTACACCTGCCCCAGACTATCCCTTTTTATGATAAGGCTATTTCATCGAATTACTCATGATTAATATCATGCATGCTGTATTGATATGTTAAAGGCATATGGATATAGTAGTGAGTATAAAAATGGCACAGCATCTGATTGACATAATTAAGATATAATGTAAAAATTTTAAGACGCTTTTATTCGTTGCCTCAGGATCAGATGAGAGAAAAAATTATCTGATATTTCAGTTAGATGTAAACATATATCGTGAGAGGAAATTTCATACATGCCGCATTTCGGATTAATGGATGAAAACGCACTCGGCCCTGAAGAGGGACCTCTGCAACGGGCACGATTGCACATACGCTGCGGCAGGAGAAGGCTTCGTCAGGGGAAAATATCTCTCGGTATTATAACTCTCTCCGATGCTGTAGTTTCTGCTCTCCAGTGGTATGTTGCTTCTCCTGAAAGGAGAAAAAAACTGTCGATTCAGGGGCATGATTTTTTAAACGATGATGCAATGATATATAACATATTGAGACGTTCCGGAAAACTTGATGACTCCCTTGATTATGATGATTTTAATACATTAGTGGAAACAGCACTGAAGCAGGAGATGCCTGATTATGATTACGTCGGACTGCTTAACAGCATTGAATCTGTTATGACCCAGCTGGGTGTCATGCCTTTTGATGAAAACAGCCTTCCTCCTGAAGATCCTTCCACCGTATGAGGGATCAGGCCTGCACATTATACAAGGCATGTAAAATGTGCAGGCCTGACCCCGGAACTATCCTCTTGTTGATGATGTCGCTATTTCTGTTCACCGGCTGTGCGAACATGTTTATTCAACAGTACGGGTATGTTTCGTCCGACGCTGAAAGCATCCGTGCTGATGGTAAGGCTGTTTCCATTCCGGCTAGCGCTCCTTCGATTTCACAGGGGTACAAACCCGGGACATTTGGAAAAACAGCCCTGGATACTTCCCGTAACCATGAAGGAATAGACATCATCAGTAAAAAGGGAACACCGGTAATAGCTGCTGCTCCAGGAGTCGTGATTAGCTCATTTTACAGACCCCTGTTTGGTAACCGCATCTTAATAAATCATGGAAAAGATGTTAATGGATTGTTTGTCTTTAGCAGATATGTCCACCTTGATAAGCGATTGGTGGAAAAAGGAGACTCTGTTTCTCGTGGACAGCAGATCGGAACTCTGGGCAGTACAGGACTGCTGGCAGGCGGCTTTCCCCATCTTCATTTTGAAATTCGCACAGGATTAAATCCGAACCTATCTAAATCCAAACCGCTCAATCCTCATGGATTTTGGATGGATGGAGTTGGAACTGTAACCTGTTTTGATGTCGATAAACTATGGCCGGACAATCCATTCGGAATGACCTACCCCGTCCCGTGCAGGTAAATATGAGGGGTCGGGCCTGCACATATTACAGGGATGTAACATGTGCAGGCCTGACCCCGGAGCAATTTAAAGATGATATAATGCAATTAATCAAAATAAACTTGCATAAATGAATAAGTATAGTATATAAACTTGTGAACTCGTGAATGGGATATGAATAACATGATTGAAAATGGGAAGAAAAGAGTTGTCATTGAGAATGTCAGACCGCAGATTGAAGGTGGGCGTTTTCCTGTTAAAAGGGCTGTTGGTGAAAAGGTTGAGGTTACTGCTGATATTTTCTCGGATGGTCATGACACCGTTTCTGCAAGGATACTCTTTAAGGGACCTGACGATACTGACTGGAATACATCAAGCCTTTTATTTAAGGAAAACGATCACTGGATCGGGGAATTCAGGGTACGTACTGTAGGGACATATCAGTATACTGTTGAAGGCTGGGTCGATCACTTCAGAACATGGCAGAAGGATGTAAGAAAGAAGATTGATGCCGGACAGGATGTAAAAGTGGACCTCCATATTGGTCTGGAATTTCTCGACAGGGCGATCAAAAAGGCAAGCGCTGATGATAAGAGTAAACTTCAGAATATATCTAAAGAAGTAAGGGGCAGCAATCAGGAGCTCGCGGTACTCACGGCAGTGGGAAAAGATCTCACGGAATTAATGGACAGGTATGTAGACCTTTCATATGCGAGCCGCTATCAAAAAGAACTGCTCATTGTTGTTGACCCGAAGAAAGCTGTTTTCAGTGCCTGGTATGAGCGTTTTCCGCGCTCCTGTGCCAGGGAAGCCGGAAAACATGGTACGTTTAAGGACTGCGAAGCGATGCTTCCTGAAATTGCGCGGATGGGTTTTGATGTGCTCTACCTGCCGCCTATCCATCCCATAGGAAGGATAAAACGAAAAGGGAAAAATAATACTCCTGTATGTGCAGAGGGAGATGTGGGAAGTCCCTGGGCCATTGGAGCTGCGGAAGGAGGGCATAAAAATATCCTTCCTGAACTCGGGACGTTAGAAGACTTTACACGTTTGATTGGAAGCGCCAGGGATTACGGAATAGACATTGCGATGGATATTGCCTTCCAATGTTCACCGGACCACCCCTATGTAAAGGAGCACCCGGAGTGGTTCAGATGGCGGCCTGACGGGACGGTACAGTTTGCTGAAAATCCGCCCAAGAAGTATGAAGATATCATTCCTGTAAATTTTGAGACGGACCAGTGGAAGGAACTCTGGGAAGAGTTAAAGAGTGTGTTTATTTTCTGGCTTGAAACAGGGGTACGCATTTTCAGGGTAGACAATCCGCATACAAAGTCATTCGGGTTCTGGGAATGGGTCATTCATGAAATAAAGAAAGACTATCCTGAAACCATCTTTCTTTCAGAGGCCTTTACCCGCCCAAAGGTGATGTACCGACTGGCAAAACTCGGGTTTACCCAGTCCTATACATATTTCACGTGGAGAAATACAAAATGGGAATTCGAAGAATATATGGGGGAACTTGTCAGAACCGATGTGAGAGAATATCTGAGGCCAAACTTCTGGACAAACACTCCGGACATTTTGCCTGAACACCTGCAATATGGTGGGCGGCCGGCATACATGATGCGTCTTGTGCTGGCAGCTACCCTTTCATCAAATTATGGCATATACGGGCCTGCGTTTGAACTCTTTGTTCAGGAAGCAATGGAGGGAAAAGAAGAGTACCTTCATTCAGAAAAATATGAAGTAAAACATTGGGACTGGGACAAAGAGGGAAACCTGAAGGATTTTATTGCACGGATTAACAAGATACGGAAAGAAAACCCTGCGCTTCAGGATACATGGAACGTTACATTTTATGTAGCAGATAATGACTACCTCATGTGCTATGGCAAGACGAATGAGGATTTGTCCAATATCATTATTGTAGCGGTCAACCTTGATCCCTATCACCCGCAGGGCGGATGGGTCAGAATTCCCATAAAAGACCTCGGAGTTGATCCTCATCAGCCGTACCTGGTGCATGACCTGCTGAGTGATGATAAATTTATATGGCACGGTGAAAAAAATTATATTCAGCTCGATCCTGCGGTAGTTCCAGCCCACATCTTTAGGGTCAGGAAGAGAATGAAACGTGAAAATGATTTTGATTACTTTTTGTGACGGTGAATGAAGACCAGTCATCCTATGATTTGGTGCTGCCTTAAAGGCTCGCCTCTTTGCTTTCTCTTTCTATTGTATAACCAGGTATAATTAATTATCGGGGGTGCATATTTTGTTGACTATCCCATCTTATCTTCATTTTCATATCAGGGGGATTTCATTGAGTTGTTGAAGTTATGGTGAATTCTGCGTTCGTCAGAAAGTTATTGATATCATACGGTAATAATTATATTTGTCTTGAAACTTAGATTCTAAAGTCATAGTTTTGTGTTAATAATATATTTGTATGAATTTATTAACGCTGAGCCAAAACAAGAAAAGCTTCCTTAGTGAAGAAGCTATCCAAATACAAGATACTAACAATTTATTGTCGGTGCGGACAGAAGCTACTGAAATATAAAAAAGGGCCGGGAAGAAGGTTGTTGAAGATTCATCGGGACCGCATAACAGAAGACTATACCGGCATATTAATAAATGACTATTCTGAGAAAGGTACTAACATCTATTGCCCTTCTTGCAATAATCGAGTTGCGACCGTACAGATTGTCAACGGAAAGTATGTCAACAAAGTAAACCAGGGGCAGTTGGGGGAAACCAAGTAAGATCAGCTGCACTTGATAAACTGAAATAAAATTATAAAAAAGGATTAAAGTAGAATGGATAGGAAGTTAACAAGCTTTTGGAGTGAATTCGTACCAGATTACACTTTTTGAGGATGAGATATTATAAACATAATTAAATCATCTTTTTGCTTGTTTGTTTAATCAAGGGCACGCACCACTCACCTGCGATGTTAGGCGTAAAGTAATTACATGGATAAAATGACGAATGACATAGTAGATCTTGGTTTTGATAAATGGTTTCAGGACAATACTGACTCTGAAAATTTAGAGGGACTTGAGATAGCAAGGGTAATGGCTGTTCATAAAGACAGCTATACGGTAACCAGCGGTAAACAAGATGTTTTCGCTGAGTTGGTCGGAAAATTAGTATATAGTGCAACTTCTCCAGTTGATTACCCGGCAGTTGGGGATTGGGTGTATGCAAGGTTTTATGATGAAAATACTTTATCAATAATCCATAGGATAATGCCTAGAAAATCCCTTCTTAAAAGGAAGACACCGGGGAAGAAAATAGATTTTCAATTGATTGCTGCCAATATCGATGTAGCATTTATTGTCCAGGCTATGGATGATGATTTTAATATGAGACGGCTTGAGCGATACCTGGTCATGATTCACGAAAGTAATATCACGCCAATTGTGTTATTAAGCAAAAGTGATCTTCTCCCTCCTGAAGAGGTTACAGAAAAAATCAGAGAGATAAAAAGAATAATGCCTCATTTACATGTACAGTCATTCAGTAATAAAAGTCAATCAGACTTGAAAAATGTGCAAGGTCTTCTAAATCCAAGGATGACATATTGCTTGTTAGGATCTTCGGGTGTGGGCAAAACTACTTTGCTAAATAATCTTATTGGCGAATCTGTATTTAAGACAAAGGCAGTCAGAAAAAAGGATAGTAAAGGAAGGCATGCAACAACATACAGGCAATTGATTAAGTTAGGAAGCGGAGCAATGGTGATAGATACACCAGGAATGAGGGAACTGGGCAACTTTTCGGTGGATACAGGCCTTGATGAAACATTTGACGAAATAGTAGATCTATCAAAACAATGCCAGTTTAATGATTGCACCCATGTTATTGAAAAAGGATGTGCTGTTTTGAGCGCTCTGGAACGTGGCGAACTATCAGAGAAAAGATATCATAATTATATAAAAATGAACAAAGAATCTGTTTTCAATGAAATGTCATATCTTCAGAAGAGGCAGAAGGACAAACAGTTTGGGAAAATGTGTAAGACGATAATGAAACACAAAAAAATCAAAGATAGAACCTAACAGAAAAGTGCAGTGAATACAATCGTTATTATATCTTTAAACCGTTAATCCTCAACTTATAGCGTTAGCAAAATGCATATAACATGATGTAATTGATACTTCATTAGCAGGTGAACTTTCTCAATTTATGAGCTATTGACATGCAACAGTTAGGGTCGCAGAGTCTAAAACTGTTGAGATTCCAGATTGGAACCCCTTCACTTGCACACTAACTGAATTTGGTTCAAAACCTTCATTATAAAGAAATGAGGATGTTCCAATGTAATTGGTTGTATCTGAAGAAACAGAGAGCTTGGTGCAAGTTCCTAAACCACCACTTTGTTGCCAATTGCCACATCCTAAAGTGTCTGGCGAACTAAGGGATGAACCATCAAAGGTAAAGAAAACTGTAAATACATTTAGGTTTCCTCCCCCTGCTGAACCAGCTACTGCAATAGTAGCTTCTACGATACCATCCCCAAGATTTGAAAAATCGCAACTAAAACCACTTATGCTAACTGATTCTCCACTGTTGTTATCAACGGCTTCAGGAGTTGGAATGGTGGGGTTAGTAAAATCTTGAGCCGATTCAATGAAATCTGTAAGGCCAACGCCGTCAACTTCACCTAACCATGCTTCTAATAAAGGTTGGACATCAATGTCATTGGCAATATCGTTCAAAAGTGTAGTCAAATTGCTTAAATCTGGGATTGCTCCTCCATTTGTTTCAAAATAATTGTTTAATGCATTGTTCAGAATTTGCAATTGGTTTTGATCTGTAGCCAGACACCGATTAGCATTAAACAGTAAAACAGGTTGGCTGCAGGCATATCTGGTGATTAAAGTTGTATTAGTATTTGGGTTAACTGAGATTGTGGCAACTTCAGTTAAGTCTTCTGGTAAAAGATCCTCGGGAATAGGAGCAAGAACAGTATAATTGGTTAAGTTTGGGGGAGATGCGCAAACATACATTTGTCTATTAGATGGCACATCATTTTTATCAACACTTATGACAAAAGCACCACTGCTATCAGCTAAGACAGTAGTATGTGCTGGTAGGACAGTTAATGCACCATCTTGAATAGTACAAACATTAACATGTGCACCACCAAGAGTTGATTGGGCAACTAATGCTGGTTGACCTGTTGGTACTGATATGGTTCCACTTATAGTTATCGAATCATTAGTCATGCTGCCGCCGTCGGTTCCACCTCCACAACCAGCTAATACAATGAGCGTTAATAAAACTGATGACCCGATTCTATAATATTTATTCATGTTTCGTCTCCCTTAATACAATTTGAATTTTAATCGGTATAATTATGAGGAGACTTTAGAATTGTATTATATTCAACATAGCGTGGTTAACTTTAAATATAAATCTGTATTATCAATGAAGTTGATTCAGTCTGGATTTCGATGACTGTACCGACTAGTCTTCAAAATGGGAAAGGCTACAAGGTCACTGACTTATATCAGTTATCAATGAATCAGCAGTTACTCTGAAAATGATGATAATCATATTAAGTCTTCAAACACTAAGAATCAAAAATGTGAGGATTGCATCATGTTATATGTAGAATGGATGAATTTAAAAATCGTTTATTACCAAAAGAAACTATCAACAAAACAGGGATCCCAGAATATCAAAATTTCCTGTGATTAAATGTGCGGTAGCTACTAAAATTAAATACAAGTATTGTTAAACCTATTTTCGACTGATTCAACTTATTTATATAATAAATATATTCGATCAATAAAAAAGAGAGATTGGCTTTATCTCGCCTCTTTATTTGGTTCAGAATGTAACCTGCTGGGCGCGAATGGTTTTTTCTGGTTTATATTGTTGAGTATGAAACCAGCCGTTTTCTCCCTAAACAAATGGGGCCATTCTGTGTTTCTATTTCAACTGCAAGGTAATACTCTCTATCGACTGACAGACTATCAGGAAATGAAGTTGTTTTGAAATTGTAAATCCCATTGATCACTTCTATATTCTGTCTTCTCGTCCATAAAGGAATCTCTCCAGACTCTGAGTCATACACTGATAGTGTAACCAGGACTGTTTTGTCTACAGGCAATCCATCAAAGGTCAGAACTCCCTGAAAATTTATGGTTTCAGCAATAGATGCTGCGCATATACTGAAAGATATTGCCATGAGAAAAACAATTGAAATCCCGATTATTTTTGTTATTTGCAATGTTAAAACCTCCCTTGTCAGAATTAACTTTCTGTGCTTTTATTTGACGTTTTCTCTCACGTCATTTTCTTAACGTTTAATGCTTTCCGTATGTGTCTTAGATTCAGAAGCTAATCATATAGATTTGCAACCTCTTTCATTTCAGATTGTCCTTTCGGTTACATTCTGAACTTAAATCATCTAATCAATAGATCCCTCATTATAACCCGGGGCGCGCTACATGATGATACCAGAACATAGCAGGTCCATACTTAGCTCTAGGATCTTCGAAAATAACAAATTTGGAAAGAGATGGTGCTTTTCCGCAGATTAAATCATTTGCTCTCTCAAGAGTAGTGTCCAGTTTCACCCATGTGCCGTTTTCAAAATGTGATAATCTGAGCGTTGATTTATTAGTACTGCCAAAACCTATCGCATCATGGTTTACGCATATCTTGACTTCTCCTGAATAATCACTAGTAGTGGCAATGTCATAGTATGCTGGTTCGATCTGAAGTTTATAAGGAGACGGAGATTTAGAGTTGCCTGTGCTTTTTGTCATTTTGACAATCCCTTCTTCTTTTATCTCGCCAAACGTGACAGTGGCAAACAGATCTCCCGTATAGGGATCGATCATTTTCATGGTAGTGTTATAGCCCGGATGTGTTACTCCTTTGCAGGCCCATGAGGGTGCCGTAGAAAGTATCATAATTGTGAACAGAAAAAAGATAGAAACTGCAAGTGTAAGGCCTGATTTATTTGGCCTGTGGTATTTTGTACTGTTCCCTTTCATGATAGCCTCCTTTACATAGATTATTTTTAGATTGTGCCTCTGATGAGACACCTGCCTCACTCCTTCTCATGAAAGGCGAGACTAATATGAAACCTCCTTACAAAGATAGATTAAAATATGCTCAAAATAATTAATATCGGTGCTAAGCTGATTTGTTCATTCATCCTTACCTTATTTATCAGTAAGACTATTGCTTATGATGTTATAGGCATGAGTCTTATGGAATATTGATATAGATGAGATTTCATAATCTATGTTGGGAATTTAAAATATTGTAATGAAAAATAATTTTAGGTTTTTCTGAAAGCTAATAACTAAAGGGGGTTAAAGAGATTAATAAATTCTCAAATTATTCGATCAGTCAACGAAGTGATTTTGTAATGCATAATGCATTAACTCGGAATTGTGCTTCATTCCCATTTTCTCAAGAATGTGAGCTCGATGGGTGCTGACTGTTTTGCTGCTTAATGACAGTTCCTCAGCAATCTCCTTTATTGGTTTGCCTGAGGCTATCAAACACATAATTTCAAACTCTCGGTCAGAGAGTCTCTCATGAAGAACTTTATCTGACTTTTTACTAAAGCGGGAGGCTAATCTCTCAGCAAGAGTAGAGCTGACATATTTTCTACCTGACGATACTTTTCTAATAGCCGTAATTAACTCGTTTGGTGTGCATTGTTTCACTAAATATCCCGATGCTCCAGCTTGCAGCATTCGTTCCGCGTATTCTTCCTCTGAGTGCATGCTTAATGCCAGAACATTTAAGTCAGGCTTTTCACACATTAATTGTTTGAGAACATCTAGTCCGCTTCTGCCAGGCATCGAAATATCAAGCAGGATTACATCGCATGCATCCTTATGCACTTTATTGATCAATGTCTGTCCATTTCCCACCTCATCAGTTACAACAATATCATCTGTATCAGAAAGAATCTTTTTTATCCCCTCACGAAACAATACATGATCATCTGCCAAGATTACATTTATCATTGTAAAATTCTCATTTTCTAAATATGCTTATCACTGGTCAAAGATGATTATTCTTAACATATTTCACAGGTCTATTCTCTATATCTTTAATTAACCTTTTGGTATTATTTTGATGCTTTTTGGCCGAACTGTTAAGGGGGACGCTAACACATACCGTAGTCCCCTCATTGGGACGCCCTCTGATTTTAATCCTTCCCTTACAAAGATTAACGCGTTCCTGTAGTCCCAGGAGTCCAAAAGACCAAGAACTAGATATCTGCTCTGTGGTGATTCCAATTCCATCATCTTTTATCGTCATCTCAAGGTTCTCCGCATCCTCTTTAATGACTACCTTAACTTTTGATGCATGCGCATGGCGCACGACATTAATCAAAGACTCCTGAAATATTCTAAAAATATTTATGGCGTGCTTTTTACTAATATGCTCATCCTTAAAATTAAGATTGAGTTTACAATCAACTATACCTTGCTCATTGAATTTTTTTGCATGCCATGTCATAGCTGACCGCAGTCCCAGATCATCAAGTAACCTTGGCCTAAGGTCAGCAGAGATCTTCTGAACCGTATTAATGGCAGAATCTATAGCTATTCCAATTGATTTTGTTATCTCGTGAAGTGATTTCTGATTAGGCATTAATTTATTATCTAGATTTAGCAACTCCATCTTCATAGTTGTAAGCGTCTGTGCCAGCTCATCGTGAATCTCCCGAGCTATATGGTGTCTCTCCTTTTCTCTTACATCCAGTAAATATGCTGTTAGGTTTTTTAATTTCCTTTGTGATCTTTCTATTTGTTCTTCATGCAGTTTACGCTGACTGATATCTCTCACAATATGGATCAGCCCTATTACCTGTTTCATACTGTTAAATCGAGGAATCGCCCTGATCTCGATGTACTTGTTTAAATGAGGCTCAAATATTTCAAAATTCACCGGTGTGCCTGTTTTCAGACAGATACAGCTAGGGCAGCCTTCGGGTGGGCAAACTGTGCCATGATAGTACTTGAAACATTTTATTTCTTTCGTAGTCAAGTTAGGTAATTTAAGATTTTTTTCTGCTGCGGCATTAGCAAAGATAATATTAAAATTTTTATCATGAATAGTAATCATATCAGTGACAGAATGAAAAATATTTCCCCAATCATCTGTTGATTTAAAAATAGAATAGGCCTTTTTCTTTAGTTCACTGATTTCACCTGATACAGATTGCATAATTTCACCTTATCACTTCTACTATGTAATAAAAGCAAAAAGACCGAACTAACCAAAAGATAATCTCCTTCGGCAGCTCGGCCATCTTACTTCTTAGATAAATAAGACCCGCTGCTTTCCGTCCCTTCCTCACGGAAGGTTTGGCTTTATCGGGCTTTTATCTCTTTCTATCAATTCCTATACCAGAAAGAACTTAATAAACAATCAACTTTTAAATTCAGCTCGTTACGTCATCATCAACCTTAATGGAGAACATGTTCAAGATTAATAAGCCCTTTGTTTTTGTAACCCTTTTTTGCACTTTAATTTCTCCTTTTCTGCTTTATGTTTTGAATTCATTCAATATTTTGGCTCTGTAAACAACGTTATCTTCCTGTATACAACGTTTATTCTCTTTCAATAACCTTTCCTCTTTTCTCAAGCACCTCTTGTAAAAAAAGAGGTACCTTGAACCTTCATTAACTCAGTCATCTGATTTCATTAATAAGATCCGTCGCTTTCCGTCCCTTCCATACGAAAGTTTTGGCTTTATCGGGCAAATCCTTATATATGTATTTTGTATCCCTATTTTGTTTGCATGTCAAATTAATAAAATTTATCAATTTTATTAAAACTTTTAATATTACCTACATCACGAATTTGAATTGATCTTCTCTAAATGTTGAGTGACAACCACTGCTTCCATTAAAAAACAACAGGCATCAACACTTTCACAATTCTTACAATTTTTGCACTCAAAATCCTTACTTAACAAACAATCTAACATTGCATTTATTTGTTCCTTTGTTTTGTTAACAAGAACACTCATGACTTCCCCCTTGTTATGGTTCTTTAAGTTATTTTCTAAGAGCCTGATGTAAGCTAAGAAGAATTAAATTAACCTCATGTGATCTTCCCCTTTTGAACCCATGAATAGTACAATTATCATAGTGACAGTTAATAACCATAATATTATTACCCCTATAAATAACATCACGGCATCACTCTTTCTGCTGCACAAATTAAATATGATTTTGCTTATTTTAAAATAAGCATTTTTAGTGCCAATAATATATAACAAACTAATGAGGCTAAATAATATTAATAAATCATGACGTTATGGGATAATAAATTTGAGCGAGCAAGTGAATATTGATTCAAAATCATTACGGTTTCGTAACAATTATTTTTTGTGTTACATTTTCGTAACACAATTCTTTGGTCTTTTTATTAAATGTATCTTATTTAAAACGGGAAGAAATCTTACTATCTGACAGATGGCTGAAAATCAGATAGGAGCTGAAATCTAACCCGTTTCCAAAATGAAGATAAAGGGGTGGTCTTTCCCCGAAAAAATGGACACCACTTTAAGTTGCCCTTAACAGCTCTCGGTATCCTATTGTATGGAACTCCAAGACCTTATCAATAATCACGATAAGTACACGTTATGATCACATCGGGAAGGCTTCGGTGAAACAAGATAATTACCAGTTATACTGATAAATCAGAGTCACTAATAATCACTGACAATTAGTCAACTATACATCAACCACCTCCTTTCTGAAGAGGATTTTCTTTGTGAGCATAGCAAAAATAACTCGTATTAACTTGTGTGATGTTGCAAACAATGCTTTTATGGGAACAAGACCATCATTCTTTCTTCGTTGAAAATATTCTTGAAAGACATGATTAGAACGAATAACACACATTGTCATGAGAAAGATAACTCTTCTGAGATGTTTATTGCCTCTTTTTGATATCTTCCCCTTTCCCGCATACTGTCCTGACTGATACACAGCAGGGTCAAGTCCAGCAAATGCAATAAGATGCTTGTGAGAACTGAAATTCTTTATATCTCCAAGTTCAGCAAGAAAGGTTGACCCAGTGATATCACTGACGCCACCTATAGATTTCATAATGGTGAGGTCATCAATTCTCATTGCTTTACAGGACTCTATCAACAGTTCAGTGATTTTCTCCCTCTTCTCCTGTAGATAAAGAACTGTAGATGCCTTCTCCGAAAGAATAAGCTCTTTTGCATCACTTTCAGAAGCAACAGATTTTTCAGCTGCATTTATAATATCTTCTGCTGAGTACAACACTCTTTTCCCGTGGATAAGGGCTTTTTCAATATCCGTTGGGTCAGCACTTTGTATCATGCGTGCCGATGGAAATTGTCTGAGAAAGTTCAGCATCGTTTCAGTGAAGATTCTATTACAGACTGAATGTACCTCTGGAAAGGTTATTTGCAGAAGACGCTTGATATCGTTTTTCATAGCAGAAATCAGACCGGTTAGGGATTCCCTTTCTCTTGAAAGATCTCGCACATCTTGCATATTCTGAGAGTAATAATTTTTTCTAAGAGAATCTTTGTTTGCAAGAAGAAACTGAGCTATTGTCAGTGCATCTTTTTTATCTGTCTTTGTCTTTCTCAAAGATAACTTTGCATCATTGCTTATCAAAAGAGGATTCACAATAAAGCATGATATGCCCTGGGATGAAAGAAAGCTAAAAAGATTTATGTTATAACAGCCCGTTGATTCCATTGCTACTAATACCTTAGACATATCATTGCTGACTTCTCTTATTTTTTTAAGTAGTGTAGAAAACCCTTCAGCATCCATTGAGATTTCAAGATAAAACTGCTTATCCCCACTATTATCAAGTCCCTGTACTGTAGAGAAATCCTTTGATACATCTATCCCTATAAACAAGTTAGACAATTCTTTACCTCCTTGATATATCGTTTGATATAGGCAGGAATTGCCTTCCAACCAAATCTCCATCTTGACAAGGGTTCTTTTGACCCAACCAACTTATTATGGCTTTGGAAGGCAGGGAACATACTAATTAAAGGATTCGTGACCCAGATAGTAAGCAAGTCCTCCTGCCTCTATTTGAATGGCTCAATTACCATTCATTGTTCCTTTATATCATA
>CP070632.1:2352160-2378358 GCA_020356065.1 Nitrospiraceae bacterium | reverse complement strand
CGGCCTTCCAACTTTCATCGTGTACCCTCCTTATTTTAATGGATACACGATTTATGCAATATTATTGCCAGTTATTTGTGGGACAGTACACTAGTTATTGTGGTTTTATTTGACATTTGAGCTATGGGCATTGGTCATTTACGTTCTATCTTTCCCAGTCAGCTCTGAGCAGTTTGGTATCGCTGGACCATTTATAATCAACATTACCCTGATATGCCTTTTGAACACTCCTTGCAATTCTCTGGGCAAGTTTTTCATTCGTTGTTGTTATTTGCATCTCTCCATTCATTTCACGAATCTTTATAATCCGTTCAAGAGGATTAAACCCCCGAGCCCTCTCCTCCTCATTTCTGATAAGATTAATTATTTCAGCTTTATGCTCTCCGAGAAATGCCCCCCTGAGTCTGACTATGCCTCCAGGGAAGTTATCCTTAATCTTTCGGCAGGCAGGACAGATAACCCTTTCAATTTTTTTTAATATTATCTTCTTTTGATACAGGTCCTCATCAACATACCACCTCTTCTTGAAATATACAATGTGGCATTTAGTGCAGACAGCCATGAGATTATTTCTGTTTCTATCTATATAAGGGTCAGAACTGGTGTCCATGGTTTTCCTGAGAGTTGATGAATGGAGTTTCCTGGTATTCATAACACCTCCTTTAAAGGGTTCGCGAGAGATAATATCTTGTTTTCAGGCAACATCATCAGATGGAGATTACGTATGCCGGAAGGTAGTGAAATACTTTTTCTGTTTATTACAAAAGGAAAGTATTTTCTCTTGAGAGAAAAAATATAATGCATATATAACAGTTTCCTGATTAATCCTGAATAAAATAAAAGCTTACAGGAATACTTATCAACTTATACGATTATTATATCACTCTTTACATGCGATGCAACATTCCGGTTCTGATCTCTGCAATTCCAGGCAGAACGGCTCTGCAGCAGACTCGCTCCGAAAATTCCCTGCCTTTTGATTCCTGTCACTCTATTCTTGCAGAAAGACAATTTTTTATTGTCATTAAGAATGACTCCATATGAACATATTCGGTTTTTCTGTTATCCGAAAGAAAGGCTGACACATTTCAAACTCTCATTTTACCAATATGTTAAGATTGAACAGCAAAAATTAAAATAAAGGAGATTACCATGACAACAGCTTCAGCACGTCATATCCTGGTTAAAACACAGGAAGAATGTGATCACATCAAGAAAGAAATCGAAGGCGGAACCGATTTTGCAGAAATGGCAAAGAAGTATTCAGAGTGCCCTTCTGGTCAGCGGGGAGGAAACCTCGGAGAGTTTTCTCCCGGCCAGATGGTAAAAGAATTTAATGATGTTGTTTTTAATGATGAGGTGGGTAAAGTCCACGGACCTGTCCAGACCCAGTTCGGTTATCACCTTATCGAGATAACCAGCCGCAGCTAATTTGATATATGGCCTGTCTTGAAGGACAGGCCATAATCTCTTTCAAAAATGCTGTCCATGTATGAGTATCAAAAAAGTTCGCGTTTCTTTGCCCAGACTGCAGATGATATAAAGGATTTTGCAGCTACAGAACTAGCTGAACTTGGAGCCTGTGATATAAGCCCTGTCTTTCGTGGTATTTATTTCAATGCGGACAAAGCTGCCCTTTACAGAATTAATTATTCTGCACGGCTTATCTCACGGGTACTTGCTCCCATTCTCACATTTAAATGCCATTCTACGGACCAGCTTTACAAAAAAGCAAAACAGATAAACTGGTCAGACTTCCTGTCTACCGGTAACACGTTTGCTTTATTCAGCAACGTATCTGACAGTAAAATCAATAACTCATACTATGCTTCGCTGTGCATTAAAGATGCAATTGTTGATTCATTCCGGGAGATGACAGGCAAAAGACCGGACGTTAATGCAAAAGATCCTGATTTGTGGATCAATCTCTTTATCACGAGGAACAAGGCCGTGATTAGCCTGGATACATCAGGAGGACCCCTTCATAAACGCGGATACAGAAAGGATTCCCTTGCAGCACCTATGCAGGAGACTGTTGCCGCAGTCATTATAAGATATACGGAATGGGACGGGTCTGTCCCTCTTTATGATCCGATGTGCGGTTCAGGCACATTGCTTATTGAAGCAATGCTGTACTATTGTAAAATTCCCTCCGGCTTCCTGCGAAAAACATTTGGATTTGAATTTTTACCGGACTTTGATAAAAAACTTTGGAGAGAACTCAGAAAAGATTGTGACCGGAGAAAGACCAGACTGCCGAAGGGATTAATTTCAGGAAGTGATATATCATCTCAGGCTGTTAAATCAGCCAGATCGAACGTAAACAACATTCCTGAAGGCAAAAATATTAGCATTAATAATCTGGATTTCAACAGGGCAAATGGCCTTGAAAACGGTGTTATTGTTACGAATCCTCCCTACGGGATCCGCATGGGCGATAAGGAGGAACTTGGCAGTCTATATAAATCAATGGGAGATTTTTTAAAACAGAAGTGTAAAGGCTCGACTGCTTATATTTATTTCGGGGAAAGAGAGTTTATAAAAAAGATCGGTCTCAATCCAGCATGGAAAAAGCCTTTGATGTCAGGCGGGCTTGATGGCAGGCTGGTAAAATATGAGATGTTTTGAAATTATGGACCATAAAAGCAAGACACAGAAGAAGAAAGAGGCCCATTCTCTTCAAAAGCTTGGAGAGAAGCTGTTGAAACTTTCTTCAAATCAGCTAAGTGAGATTGATATCCCTGAAGAGGTCCTTGATGCCCTGAACCTGGCAAGAACAATCAAAAGCCGTGAAGCATTGAGAAGACAGATACAGCTGATAGGTTCCCTGATGCGTAAAATAGATACAGACCCCATTCAGCAGGCAGTCGACCGGTTCGAACAGGGAAATTACAAAAAGGCCCTTGAATTTCGGGAGACCGAGCAATGGCGGGACGAGCTTATTGCGGGGAATAATGAGCTGCTGGAAGAGATACTTTTGAACAATAATAATGCAGACAGGCAGCAGTTATCACAGCTGGTCAGGAATGCAAGGAAAGAAATCGATAACAGCAAGCCTCCCAAATCATCCCGTGCCCTGTTCAGATATATAAGAGAGATACGCTCAAGCTGATTTCATTCTTTATTTTGCTCTCCACGTTGTTAGTTTTGTATAATGCATCAATGTAAACCCGCAGTTGAGCCTGCGCGGTATCGAATACAGAGATGTCATTCCGGCAGTCCTTTAGCCGGTCGAAGCGACTCTCAAAGGGACCTGCCTCGGGAATCCCGTTTCTTAAAAAGATTCAGGATTCCCGCTCATCAAAACGCGGGAATGACAAACATATGGAGTATCGTGTAATCCTGATGCAGAGTTTCAAGGATTTTTTGATCAACGAATTAGTCCAGAAATCTTATTAAAATATATATATGAGCGGAGGGAAGATGACGTATATAGACTGGGACGAGAAGTACAGCTTACATGTCAAAGAGATTGATGACCAACATAAGAATATGTTTCTCCTCTTTAATAAACTGCAGGACGGAATGAGAACAGGTAAAAGCAAAGAAGAACTTGAAAATGCCCTATCTGAACTTATTGATAATACGGTCATTCATTTCGCAACCGAAGAAAAACTTATGCAGCAGTTCAGTTATGTCGGTTTTGTTGAACATAAAAGAATACATGATGACCTGATTGCTGATGCCAGGGAACTGCAGAAACGATTCTCTCAGGGCAGGATAACCCTTACTGAAAAAGTCAGCGTTTTTCTCACCGACTGGCTAACAGACCATATTCTTGATATGGACAAAAAATATGCCCCTCTCTTCAGAAGCGAGAGTTCTAGTTAAAAACGGTATCTGCGATTACTATCAAAAGTTACGAATGATAAACTTTATAAAGCATTTTTATCCAATTTCAGTAATTCTTAGTTTGATCCTCGCCCTGCCCTGTCTGCCATTATTATTAATCCCGGCATACGCAGGACAAACAGCATCTATGTCTCTTTCGATAAGCTGAGTCAATATAATAGCCGCAAGATCCATAATGCGTATATTCTTCCAGTCAATCTTCATACTGGCTTCCCTGTTCTCCGGGGCCTTGTGCGCTTCCGGTAATATCTGTCTTTTTCTTTGACCGGCAGAAAACCATATGCTTTTTCAATAAGGGCTTTTATTTCATTTATAAAAGGATAGCGGGGATTTAAGGTGTATAGCCTTACTCTCCCTACAAGACGACTTACAACAATTGCATTATCTTCCAGGCGTTTTAACTGCTGTTGAAACCTGTTGACAGGTTCATTAATATTTTTGCAAGGCCAAGAGGATAGGCATCACCGGACACAAGCAGAGTAAACAATATTTTTTCTATAACAGGATTACCGAACAGTCCTTCCAGCATGCTGCCTCCTTTACCATTTAAAATGATTAAATTATAATCTATTATGGTAGTTTGCAAGGGAAGTGTTTTACAGCGAAATTAATAAGCCGTACAATGCCGGTAAACGGTCTTCATGATGTAATCGGGGCATAGACCGTCAGGTCTCTTGTATGGTCAAGGTTATGCACATGATCGTATAACTCATCAATCATTGCCATCATTTCATCTTTCGTGTTTTTAAAAAAAGCCCTTATTTTCAGTTCCCTTGCCGGCAAACCCCTTACATACCATCCATAAAATTTCCTGAACCGGATAACACCAAACATCTCACCTGAAAATTCTATGTTGGCGAGGAGATGTTTCCTCATTGTCTGTGTTACTTCTTCAATACCGGGCCGTGGAGGCACTATGCCTGTTTTCATGTACTCAACAGTCTCAGGAAACAGCCATGGATTGCCAAGCGCGCCCCGTGCTATTGCGACCCCGTCACATCCGGTCTGATCAAACATTCTTTTAATCAAATAAGGGCTTAAACCGTCCCCGCTTGCAACAACGGGAATTGAGACAGATTTTTTTACGACCCTTATATGATCATAATCAACTTTACCTTTATACTTCTGCGCTCTTGTCCTGCCATGTATAAATATACATTTAGCCCCTGCATCCTGGGCACTCTTTGCGACCTCTGCTGCATTGACAGAGGTACTGTCCCAGCCTGATCGTATCTTGATAGTTACAGGCAGGTCCGTGTTGTTAACTATGAGTTTTAAAATACCATGGAGTTTTTCAGGATCTTTCAATAAGCCCGCACCTCTACCTTTTGTTGCTACCTTGTTTACAGGACAGGCAGCATTGAAATCAATAAGATCAAATCTGTTATGCGGCAGATTTTCCAGTGATCTCAGTATTGAATCATCATCATCACCGAGCAGCTGCACCCCTAAAGGCCTGTCTTCCGGTTGTGAGCAAATCATCTGTAAAGCATTTTTACTTTTGTAGGCCAGGGAATTGGTACTTACCATTTCAGTAAATGCCAGAGAACATCCGAATGGCCTGACTGTCATCCTGTACGGCAGGTCTGTAATCCCTGCCATCGGGGCCAGGAGCAGGGGAGAGTTAAGAGTTAGATTACCTATTTTAAACACATTGGATATTATACATAAAGAAATTGAAACATTGTCTATCGGGTAGTCTGTCAAGTACATGATGAGTTCTTAAAGACGTTAATCAGAATGAGGATGTACGATCATCGACTTATCTCAATTATGAGTTATTTCAGAATTACTACTCTTATAATCAAATATTTATTTAAAAATCAGTCCGATTTCTGATATATTGTAGTAAAAAGAAGACATTCTTATCATTGCTTCTTAACATTTAAAGTAGCAGAAGTTTATGATTAATTTCACCAGGAATAGCAGTCTGTTTAATCTCTGAAAGAGAATAATGAAACAGTTAAAGGGATTAACGTTAATCAGTTTTATGTTATTGATATTTAACTGTAAGACTGCGCCTTCACCGCAATATCAAGGAAACAGTCTCCCGGCTTACCTCATAGTAACAGGAAATAATAGCAGCGGTATTAATAATGAACATGGCGATATCGTCGGAGGACAAAATACATACATTGACATGAATGAAGAGACATTTATGAACAAATTAAATTCTGACCTTGACAATTTAGCACTTATTGAAGGTATCTGGTCGAATGTAAGGAATACATATCAAGTAGGGATTCACAAAACTGATGAGAAAGACAAATACATTGCATTTATCTTAAATTCCAAAGAACCTTCTATGAAGAAGGGAGAAATTATCGCTGCATTTTATAAAACAAGATCTGAATATATTTATTTTACCGAATATTCTTTTGAAGATAAAACAAAGATCGTTACAAAAACGTATATTGATGAGCATGGGATGTTACAAATTATCCTGGACAAGTGGGGGAAAGAAAATGTGGCTTTTTTAAGGAATTCTCCGATGAAAAAAAGAACAGAAGAAGATATCGCCTCAGACGTTAAACAATCATTGACTGAAGAGGATGAGACAGGAATTGAGAAGTATTATATTCAGGTTAGTGCCTCGAAAAATCACAATGATGCGCAAAACATGTTAGAAAAAATAAAACCATACTATCCTGACGCATATATCGTTGAGCAAAATGATTTCAGCAAAATAAGAATCCCGGGTATCTTGACCAGGAAACAGGGAGTTGTTATGTCCAAAGATATAGAGAGAAAATTTAATGTAAAGCCTATTTTAGTTTTGAAAAAACAATAAGTTATATAGAGAATACCAGTCCATGACAAATATCATATTCATCTTCTGAGATCCGTCGTAAAATAAAAATTAGACATAAACAGAGGAGGTGAGCTATATGAAATATGAATTAAAATGCAACTGTGGTGAGACAGTATCAGTCGATGCATCTTCACGTGAAGAGGCCCTTTCTCAGGTCAAGGAGATCATGAATGAAGATGCCATAAAAAAGCATATGTCAGAAATGCATCCGAGACAACCGATTATGACCATCGATCAGGCACATGCCATGGTCGACCAGAATCTGAAGCAGGTGAGTTAGGGATGATTATTCGTCGAACGGTGTACGTCGTTCGACGTTTTCTTAACCCATAATTTATAACCGATTACCTGTAATCCATCAGCTATTGTTCGTTCCTCTTATTTTCCACTTCTCACTTTCTACTTCTTACTTATGTAATCCCTTTTTTCCGATTTTATAAAAGAGACTGCGTCCTGATTTCACTCTGTGATATAATTCTTTAAATATAATATTGAAAGGCATATATGATTACTACCCAGTTAATGCTCAGCCTGCTTCTTATTCTTGTTGTGGCCTGGGCCATGGGAAGTATTTTTGCGCGGTACGGACTCCCCTTTGTACTTGGTGAACTGGTAGCTGGAATTATTATTGGTCCCCCTCTTCTCGGACTGATAGGACCCTCTCCCTCAATTGAGCTTCTTGCTGAACTGGGTATTTTCTTTGTCATGTTCCATACCGGCATGGAGATGGATCCAAAGGAACTGGTTGAACATTTTTGGCCATCTCTCGCTGTTGCCATTGGAGGATTTGTATTGCCCTTTGTCCTTGGTTATGTGACTACCCGTGCATTCGGGGGAACTGTTAATCAGGCCCTGTTTGTCGGTATGGGTATTTCCATCACTGCCATCGCGGTCCAGTCAGTCATATTGCATTCTCTCAGGATAAGTACGACCTATATCGGGCACATAATCATTGGAGCAGCCATCGCTGATGATATTCTCTCATTAATAGGTTTGTCCATCTTACTGGGTCTGGCTAAAAGCGGGACTATTGAGGCTTCCGGCCTTCTGATTCTGGTCGGTAAGGTAATCGGTTTTTTCATTTTCACAATACTGCTGGGACAGTATGTGATGCCGCATTTAACTGCCAGACTGCATGATCGTGAAGGAAAGGCATTTACATTTGCAATGGCTTCAGCCCTGCTTATGGCATATCTGGCTGAACTGGTGGGACTGCATCTGATAATAGGGGCCTTTCTGGCAGGTCAGTTTGTACGAAAAGAGATCATGGATGAGAAAATTCATCATGCCATCAGTGACCGTTTCTATGGATTAAGTTATGGTTTTCTTGTACCAATATTCTTTGCCTCTCTTTCATTTCATCTTCATTTCAATTGGGACCTCTCATTCTTGGTATTCGCATCAGCCATAACCGCAGCTGCAATAACAGGAAAGCTTTTAGGCTGCGGCCTCGGGTATGCCATTTTCAAACGCAACTACTGGGAATCAGTTATTATCGGATTTGGCATGAACGGACGTGGCGCAGTAGAGATTGTTGTTGCTTCTGTTGTGATTAAATTGAGCGACGAACTTCTTAAAGGCAATCCCGGTATGGATCCTCTGTTAACACAGGACCAATTCTCTGCCCTGATTCTTATGGCCTTTATCACTACATTCATGGCCCCTCTTACCCTAAGATGGTCGGTAACCAAAGCGTGCAGTGCAGATGAATCTGCATCATTTTGTACGTTATGGGATAAAAATACGATGAAATAAGCAGAGATCTTTATAATTTAGATGTATCGATGAAGAAAGAAAAGATGGCGAATGTAAACGTAATCCTGATCTGCCTGTAATCATAGTTTAAAAGAGCTTAACAATTGTTCAATGGTAGATCACGATTGTTATAAACAGCAAATTAACAGCGTTGAACCATTATTGAACTACTTTTGAGCCATATTGAACTAAACATTTGCATGCAGTATTTGAAACAGGGTTCACCATAAAAAATGTGAGGAAGTCAGGAATAGAGTCGCTTATGTAATATCAGAGTTCATTTGCTGCATGATTTATATGAATTGTAAAATCTTTCTTGCCTCTATTCCTATTATCATATTCATACATGTGTTCATCAGATATATCCTCTTGTAAAGATAATGAACGGGGGTAGAAAAACCTCTTTGCAGCCTTCAGATCCTTAAGTTCTGTAACAGTCGAACCTATCCCTGCCAGTGTTGATCCAAATCTAGCCGGAGCAGACTCATCCGTGATCGCAATTCCCGTAAGTGCAGGGGCATTCCCTCCTAAAAAACTCGACCATTCCTGCTGATCGCGGTGTTCTGGCTTCCCATTCCATAGTCTGCTTCTTATTGCCGACTACGGAATGAGGTTTACCGAACAGAGTGAAATCTTTGCTCTTAAACAGTTTTGATATAGAATTTGTCCCTGTGCAATCTCTGCTGCTGATTATGGACAATGTCAATCCATGCCAAAATGACAAACATATTGTTATTTTATGCTCACAATATTTACATGAATATTCATAACTGTTTGAAATATAAAGCAATGTAAAATTAGCATGAGTATTGCTAAATAGTAACCAGTTATCTGTGAACGAAAGGAGAAATGAAATGACAAAAGCTTTTAACATATTGAAATATTTTATTTCAATGTTGTTACTCAGCCTTATTGCCACTCTTGGATTCTTTATGATTACAGGAAGCTGACGGGTTGATACTCTTTGCCTGCTGAAGCTCTTAACGAAAAAACATCATTCATTAACTCAAATGACCATAATGACATTGAATTCATTGGCAGCTCGTACGGATATCAGTTCTGTATATATCTTATAATTCACGTTAAAATTTAATGCCAATCAGAATCACGCCAGGTTCAATAGCTGTAATACCGATCCGTTTCCCATGCATTAATTTCTCAGTCAGGAATATACCTCCGAATATGGCCATATGTCCGGTTTGACTGCTTATTCATGTCTGGACTATACCTTCTGAATACCTTATGCTAATTATCAGAAATAATAAGATGGAGGATATTAAAATTGCCTGTAAAGATCGAAAAACCGACAATCATTGAGTCTGCCGGGAACAAGCCAAAAATTATCAAGGAGTTTGTAGGTCGGGTAAATTCGGAAACAAACGACATCAGTATTGCCAGGATGAAAAGTCCTTCCGGATGGGAAGAACCCGGACAGCGGCCGGAATTTGATGAGTACACGGTAGTCCTGAGTGGAATGCTCTGTGTGGAATCGCATACAGGAACACTCGATATACATGCCGGAGAGGCTGTCATGGTCAGGGCAAATGAGTGGGTTCGTTACAGTACGCCGGGGAAAGACGGCGCTGAATATATAGCGGTCTGTTTACCGGCTTTTTCGCCTGATACTGTCCACAGGGACGGTGATTAAATAAGCGGACTACCAGCAGGGGTGAGTACATTTCAAATGACGAATCTCAAATTACGTGTGAAACTCCCCTCCTGCAATGCGGAGTATTAAAAAGGTAGAATTTTTATTAATGATATCAATGTTCTTTATTCCCCTCTTTGGCAAAGTCGGCGCGACCCTGTGCGGCTGGAATCAACTCGTACCGAGAAACCCGCTTCGGGAGGGATTAAAGGAGATTATCCGATTAATGTTTCCATAAAATCCCCCTCGATCCCGTCGGAATCGAGTCGTACTACCTTTTCCAAAGGGGGAGGAACTCCTCATCGATTCAACTCTTCTTTTTCTTTTTCAGCCGTTGATTAAGCGCCTGCCGGGAAATTCCCAATAGCGCAGCAGCAGGCCCCTGCTTGTCATTGGCTATGTGAAGAGCTTCTTTTATTACATGCTCCTCTATTTCCTTAAGCGTTGGAAAACGTCCGAACACTTCACTGAGAGATACATCCCCGCGTTCAGTGTTTATATTGCTGTTGATTGACAACGGGCCTTTATGTTTTTTTAATCCCTTGAAATTATCTATTGACAGCTTACCATCCGTGCACTGCGCAACAGCGTCATGCACCATGGCCTGCATTTCCCGGATATTGCCGGGAAATTGATAAGCGGATAATATGGGTATCAGTTCTGCCGGCACCTCGGGTTTGGGTTTATGTAATGAAGATGACGCATCGGTAAGAAAGTGGTCAAGCAATAACGGAATGTCTTCAAGTCGTTCTCGTAATGGCGGTATGTGAACATGATGGGCACAGAGCCTGTAATACAGGTCCTTTCTGAACTGCCCATCCTGTATCTGCTTTTCTATATCATGATTTGAACATGCAATTATGCGGGCATTACTTTTTTCTGGAAGGTCTGACCCGAGTGGGTAATATACCTGTTCCTCAAGAAGACGAAGAAGCTTTACCTGTGATGACATGCTCAGATCACCAATTTCATCAAGAAGCAGTGTTCCGTCGGCTGCCTTGACGATCAGTCCTTCCCTGTCCCTGTCAGCACCTGTAAAGGCCCCCTTCCTGTGACCGAAGAGGGTATCGGAGAACATGGTGTCGTCAAGACCGGCAACATTCACCGCAATATGCTCTCCCTCAAGTCCGCTTGCCTTATATACGGATCTTGCAATAAGCTCTTTGCCCACCCCGGTTTCACCTGTTATAAATACCGGCTTTTTGGATTTGGCGACCGCTTCAACATAATGGAAGATAGACTGCATGCTTTTACTTCTTGTGATAATCGGAGCAAATGCCTTTTCATTTTCAAGCTTGCCTGAAAGCAGATGTTTTTTGAGTGAGATAATCTCATTCTGAAGACTTCCCATTTCAATTGCCTTCTGAATGCTTGATATGAACCGGTTTTCTTCCACCGGCTTAACCAGATAATCAGTAGCACCGGCTTTCATGCAGTCAACCGCCTTCTCAATTTCATTGGTAGCGGTCATAACGATAACAGGTATATGAGGAAATTCAGATTTCACTCTGGACAAAAGCTCTGCTCCCGAAATATGGGGCATGATAAGATCCAGAACTATCAATGCTACCTGTTTTTTTTCGAGCAGGGGAATGACCTTACGGCTGTCTTCAATAGTAATAATATTTTTAATGCTTACGCTCTTGAGAATAAGGCTGTAACTGAAGAGTATCTTTGGTTCGTCATCGACGAGAAGTATTGGCAGTGAAGTATTAATCATCCCTGGAAGTGCTGGATGGCAGTTTAAGAGTTGCAGTCGTTCCTTTACCCGGTTCTGATTCAAACTCCAGGCTTCCGTCATGTTCCTTTACAATGGCATATGAGATCGAAAGTCCAAGCCCGGTCCCCCCGCTTTCCAGCTTGGTCGTGAAAAAGGGCTCTGTGACTCTGTCGAGTGTCGCCTTGTTCATACCCGACCCTTCATCTTTTACTTTGATTATGAGAACGCCCTTCTTTTTGTTATGCGAAGTAAAAACAGTAACACCGGCATCCTTACTCCTGAGCGAATGAAGAGAATTCATAATAAGGTTTATAATGACCTGCTCAATCTGCTGTGCATTTCCCTTTGCAAACGGGAGATCATCTCCACTCAAAAACCTGAAATTGTCAGTATAGCTGGTTATCTGATTTTTCAGAATCGATATTGATGCCAGTACAACATCGTTTATACTTATTTCATTATCTATCTCCGCCTTTTCAGGTCTGGCAAAATCTCTCAGATTGTCAACGATGTTCTGTATCCTGACAGAACCTTCATTGAGATCTCCAAGAAGCTTTGGAACATGGTCAATAAGCTCTGCATAAGAAAATCCACCGATGCTCAAATCAGCATGCTCGCCGCGATAACGGTCGAGAATAGGTTTTGCATTGTTCCAGATCCTGGACAATAGCTGAGTATTTGATTTGATATAGGTATTCGGATTGTTTATCTCATGGGCAACACCCGATACCAGGGTTCCGAGAGACGTCATCTTGTTTGCGTGAATCATCTTTGCCTGAAACATTTTGGCGTCCTTTTCCATTTTCACCTTGGCCGTGATGTTCCTTGCTACTTCCATTACACTTTTCACCTTGCCTGCATCATCCTTCAGCGGAAAGGCCCTCACATCAAGAAACCTGCCGTCAGGAGTGGCAATCTGGGATGTCTCCTCCCTACCGGAAGTAAAACTCTTTATTGTGGGACAGTTTTTATTATTATCTGAAAAATTTGCGCACAACTTATAACAGTACTGTCCGTTCGGACCTGATTGATCAGATCCAAGTTCAAGTTCAGCTGATTTATTGGACCACATGATCTCCAGTTCAGGTGAGAGAAGGACAAGACAGTCAGGTATGGCATCCAGAAGCACGTTGAATTCCTGTGACAGTTTCTTGAAACTGCTCTCACTCCCCTGCAGGGCTTTCTCAACTTTCTTACGCTCTGCAATTTCGCTGAGAAGTTCTTTATTGGTTCGCAGTAGCTCGGCAGTTCTTTCATTAACGTGCTCTTCCATTCTGTCATGCGCCTTTTGCAGGGCATCTTCCATACGTTTCCGGTCAGAGATGTCTCTTACAATATGGATCAGCCCGATCAATTCCTTTCTACTGTCAAACTGTGGCATTGCCCGGATCTCAATAAATCTTTTAAGGTGAGGTTCGAATATTTCAAACGATACAGGTTCTCGTGTTTTCAGACAGGCACAGCTCGGACATCCTGTAGGAGGACTTTCTTTTCCATGATAGTATTTGTAGCACTTGTTTTTTGATATATCAAGAAGAGGAAGCTGAAGAAACTTTTCTGCGGCCCTGTTGGCAAATATGATATTGAAATCTTTATCATGGATGGTGATCATATCCGTTATGTTGTTAAAAGTATCCTCCCAGTTGAGAATTGACTGAAGAATAAGCTCGTCAGCCATCTTATGCTTATTCTCCAGTTCAGATACTCGAAGGGACATTTTTTCGAGTTCCTGTAATAGCTCTTTCTTTGTCCTGTCTTTATTCTTAAGCATGGTTACAGATCAAATAATAGAAATTCGCTCAATTAAAAGAAGCTCTCCAAGCTCTGCTTTGGAGTTAATCATATATACGTTTTATTGTCATTCCCGCGGTCTGCTGAACGGGTCGTTTTGACCGGCTAAAGGACTGCCGGAATGACATTTCTGTTTTGCTTCCTGGCAATTCTTCGCTAAGAATGAAAATCTTACCCTGTAAGCCAGAATTTAATCTATGACAACGTATTCAATCCTCAATATTGAATTATACCCTAATTTCTGGAAATTTCATCGCTGCATAAAGATAACTCATTTATTTATAAGCAATTATTCTTATCAATTTCATAATATTGCAAGGTATCGTACATCCGTCATGATAGAGCTAAGGAATAATCGGGGCTACGCTATCAATATTTCCTACATTTAATATAACATTTTAAATATAATGAGTTATGGTCAGATTGTTCACTAAGTAGTTTAATCTAAAGCTATACTGTAATCCCATTTTTATGAATGATCAGGTTTTTTACGGATTATCTGTTTTTAGAATCCAGCCATATTGTGACCGGCCCGTCATTTACCAGAGTAATTTCCATGTGTTTTCCGAAGACTCCTTCTTTTACATCAATGCCTGTTTCACGAAGCTGCATATTAATCCTGCTCCAGTAATCTTTCGCGAATTCGGGTTGTGCAGATCTGTCGAATCCCGGGCGATTTCCTTTTTTTGTGTCTGCAAGCAGGGTAAATTGTGAGACACTTAATATCTGTCCTTTCACCTGCCTGATATTCAGATTCAGCTTTCCCTGATCATCATTGAAAATACGAAGATTCTGAATCTTAGCCGCAAGATATTCGATGTCACTTTTCGTATCTTCTTTATCGACACCTACAAGTAATAACAGACCATTTCCTGTCTCTGATATGATCTGACCATCGACAACTACATTTGCTTTTTTAACTCTCTGGACCAATATTCTCACGATTTTGTATATGTTAGAATACTACATCCGCCCATGTCCAATAAGCTTATCGAAACAATTGTAAGCACTGCTGATGCCCTTCGCAACCGTTCAATAACCGATCTGCTGCACAACAGATCATTTGACGAACTGCTGAAAGACGCCGATGAACTTGAACAGTTCCGCAGATCCACAACCAACCTGTATCACAAAGTCAGGGCATCATTATTCCTGTCTGTGATATACCGCTTCTACCTTCAGAACAGCGATAGTGCAATACGTCATGGACAGATACCTTTTACGGGGATCAAAGCTGCCTGTGACAGGGATTTTGAAACCTCTATAGATATTTATTTGGATAATAATTATCAAAACGGGGCTGTTTTCAGTGCACTGGCTGATGCATATTATAAACTGTCTTTTAAGTATCTTCTCGACCAGGTAAAACTCTCAATCAGCGAATGCAGGGAAAACTATCATCTGTACAATATAACAGGTCTTGATGATTATCCCTTTGCTGTCCCTGACAATCTGACGATCCCCTGTGAAAGAACCGGAAATTACCCTGTCGGCAAAGACGCGTCACCGGTAAGACTTGACCCCTCTCACAGCGGCTGGTCAGATATTTTTTTTCTGGGGATGGATTTCCCTGAAGGGGCAAAGGTAATTAATATGTCCGTTGACCTGAGAGTACATGGAAGCTCAGAACCGGTTATGCCCCCCTGTGAATGCTACTGCCGCTATATAGATGAGGCTGTTATTCATCTAATCTCTGTTGACCTGAAATCATCCAAAAAGATCTCATCGCTTAGAGAGTTGTTTAATTTTGGAAATGATTACCTTTCCCTCCTTAAGGCCGGCGTCGTTGCTTCCGGCATTGTCCCTCCAAGTTTCGAAGACAGGGACATCGCATTAGGAGACATACTCACAAGGTTATTAAAAAAGCCTGGTGGAATAGAGATTGTTACCAGGGTACGCGGAATTCCAAAAGGTTCCCGGCTCGCAGTCAGTACCACTCTGCTTGCAACGATAATCACAAGGCTTATGCGGTTTAGCGGTCAGATCAAACATCTGACAGGACCTCTTCAGGACAGTGACCGGCGTATCATCGCGTCAAGGGCAATTCTTGGAGAATGGCTGGGAGGATCAGGCGGCGGCTGGCAGGACTCGGGCGGACTCTGGCCAGGTATAAAAGTTATTACCGGGCAGCTGGCAAAAGAAGGCCACCCGGAGTATGGGGTAAGCAGAGGATGTCTACTGCCGGAACATGCCGTTTTCAATCGAAGTGAAATTTCTGAGGAAGTGGAAAAAAGGATCATCAGTTCACTCATTCTCGTCCATGGAGGAATTTCCCAGGATGTAGGCCCGATTCTTGAAATGGTCACAGAAAAATACCTGCTTAAATACGAAGAAGAGTGGAATGCACGTCTGAAGGGGCTGGACCTTTTTGATCATATTGTGATGTCAATTAAAAACGGAGATATGAAAAGACTGGGATCACTTACCACCGAGGACTGGGAAAACGCGATTCAAAAAGTTATCCCATGGGTGAATAACGCTTTTACTGAAGAATTAATTCATGTTGTCAAACATGTGCTAAAGCAAGATTTCTGGGGATTCCTGATGCTCGGAGGAATGTCAGGGGGGGGAATGGCCTTCATCGTAAACCCGAAAGTGAACGAATACTGCAAGAACAGAATTCTCGATATCATGACTGATCTGAAACAGAAATATCATGATGCCCTTCCCTTTATCATAGATCCCGTTGCTTATGATTTCAAGATCAATCATAAGGGAGCTGTTGCTGAGCTGTTTGTTGGAGAAGAGGCAAACGTCCCGGAGATGAATGCTGTTTCCGACTTCCCCCACCCTGTATCCCCCCTTGGCAACGGGGGAATAAAAGGGATGTCGTCTATTTCTCTGGATGAAGGTGTGATCAGGCATACCTACGGCTTCGATCAACATTCCCATAAACATATGAAGGATCTTCTTAAAAAGGGTGACATAGGTCTGTCAAAAAACCGTTTGCCCATCTCTACCATCATAGAAGATATCGCCTATGATGATATTCTTCATTTTGAAAATGAATATCATCCCCCTTTTTCGAAAGGGGATGCAGGGGGATGTTGCACTGATTCAACTGAAAATACATATTGTAAAACTGGTCTTGATGCCATAAGGCAGAATGAGATTGCTGTTGTCACTTTTGCCGGTGGAATGGGAAGCAGATGGAGCCGTGGGTCCAGTGTAATTAAACCTGTCAGTCCCTTTATTCGGATCTCGGGGAAATACAGGACATTCATTGAACTTCATATTGCAAAAACCAGAATGAGCAATGAGTTGTCAGGGACTGAAACCCCTCATATTTTCACGACAAGCTATCTCACACATGATGCGATCTCAGATTACCTCGAAAGACAAGATTATTTTGGATACCCGGACCGTGTATATCTTTCTCATGCAAAATCAATCGGGCACAGAGTGTACCCTATGGAGCAGGACCTTCGTTTTTACTGGCTGGAACAGATACAGCAGAAAATGGATGACAATGTACAAAAAGTCCTGGATGCTGCCCATGAAGCATTAATACAATGGGCAAAATCCAAAGGAGAGGGAGAAGATTACCGTGATAATCAGCCGATACTGAGATTCAATCCTCCGGGCCACTGGCATGAAATACCCAATCTGATCAGAAACGGTGTGCTTGCAGGGTTATTACAAAGATACCCTGATTTGAAATACCTCTTCTGTCACAATGTAGACACACTGGGTGCCAGCCTGGATCCTTCTTTATGCGGAATGCATATAAAAAGCAGGGCCTGTCTCTCGTTTGAGGTTACACCGCGACGGATTGAAGACGCAGGAGGAGGGCTCGCAAGGGTGAACGGGAAATTAAGATTAATGGAAGGAATGGCATTACCCCGGGAAGAGGACGAGTACAAACTGAGTTTTTATAATACACTGACTAACTGGATCACCATAGATCCTCTTCTGGCCATTATGGGATTGGACAGAGAGACGGTGATCGGAGCAGAAAGCAGCCTGAAAGACAGGGAAAGGGTAAAGGAGGCGATTCATGCTGTTGAAAAGAAAATACCGACCTATGTGACTATTAAGAATGTAAAATATATCTGGGGCAACGGTCAGGAAGACCATTACCCTGTCGCACAGTTCGAAAAGCTGTGGGGTGATATGACAGGTCTGGATGATATAGGCGTTTCGTATGTATCTGTGTCAAGATTCCGCGGACAGCAGCTGAAGGAACCGTCTCTTCTTGATATCTGGACCAATGACGGTTCCTTGGAATATTTAAAGAGTCTTGTACTTCTGAAGTAAGTTATCTGTTATTCGGAAATCCTGCAGCAAGGTATTCATTCTATACCTGATAATGTATTACGTTTACTTTCCTCCTCATGGACGTTTCACCAAATCTTGAATCTTTTTGTAGAATATTAATGATAAATAACATGGATATGTTTAAAATATATCATTGCTTCATTTGCTATAAATACCCGGAGGCCTGATGGAAAATAAGAAAGCGTCAATAATAAAAGGGGATAACAGAAAGGACAACATAAAGAGATGTATCGAGCTGATCCGCGATGACATGGAGACCATTAAACAGGCAATGAATATTCTTATTAAACCCAATCTTGTGGCCCTGAAACCGGCTTTTGCAAATACCCATGTGGAAGCGATCGAAGCTGTTATTGAATGTATAAGGGAAATAGTGCCTGATACTCCCATTACCGTTGGAGAGAGCTCGGCCTCTGCATTTTACATGGGTCTCCCTACGACCAGTGTATTTGAAGACTATGGTTATTATGAACTGGAGAAAAAATATGTAAATGTCACGCTGACAGACTTTGATGATGACAAGGATGTTATTGACAGCCCTATCCACTCTGTCGTTGGTGATACACACCTGCGTATAACAAAAAGAGTTGAAGAATACGATTACAAAATATCTCTCTCAATTCCAAAAACCCATAACTTTGCAGTCGCTACATTCGGCATCAAGAACATGGCGGGACTTGTTTTAAGAAAAGACATGGCCATGATCCACGGGATGAAGGGCGGCATAGAGGTGGATGCACCAAAAACATTGCTGGACAAACTGCCTGCGGGAACCGTATCAAAGGCCCGCAGAACATTACCGAACTGGCTTATAAATTTTCTGTTCAGACAGTACCCGACATATAGAAAGAGCGTAAAGATGATCCATCACAACATCGTTGAATTTGCAAAAAGGACCTGGCCTGACCTTGTGGTCCTGGATGGTTTTGTGTGTATGGAGGGCGATGGTCCTGTTGACGGAACTTCCGTTGATATGCGCGTTGCCATAGCCTCTACCGACCCTGTTAAAGCAGACGGGATTGGCGCACGATTAATCGGGTTTGAACCTGAGGAAATCGGTTATCTCTATTATTTACAAAACGAGGAAAAGATGGGCACGTATTCTCTTGACAATGTATTGGGTGACAACCTGAATGTCCTCAAAAAAAGATTCATCCGTCACGGCACATATGATATACAAAGCCAGTGGAAAGAAGCTGCAGTCAGCGGCTGAAATATCTGAAAAACTCTTTGAATTAGTGATCTGAAATTGGTTCAATAATTGTTCAACGTAGTTCAAATGTAATTAAAAACAGCCATTGAACAATATTTAAACCATCCTTAAACTATTATTGAACTATGTATGTATGAACCGCATCCCTGAAAAAGAACTGATGGACACAACCGAACAGGCACAGGCATACGCTGATGCCGATTACTCAGGACCTCATGATGCGTTCGTTACATATTTCAAAACGAGGTTTCCCGATTTCACAGGAGGGCACGTTCTTGATCTTGGCTGCGGACCTGCTGATGTCATTATCCGTTTTGCAAAGTCATTTCCGGAGACAGTGATGACAGGACTGGATGGCTCTCAGGAAATGCTTGCCATCGGAATAAATAATGTAAAGAACGGAGGTTTTTCCGGTCGGATCACCCTGCGAAATTGCCTGCTTCCCGATAATTCACTTCCTGCGCATGAATTCGATACGGTTATATCTAACAGCCTTCTCCATCACCTGACTGACCCGGCAGTACTTTGGCATACGATCAAGCGATGTGCAAAACCGGGCGCATCCATTTTTGTTATGGACCTGTTAAGACCCGAAAGTACTCATCAGGCCGATCAGCTTGTAAAGCTTCATGCCTCTGATGCACCGCCCATACTCAGGGATGATTTTTACAACTCACTTCTGGCTGCTTATCAGACAGATGAAGTAAAGCTGCAGCTGTCAATCACAGGGATGGATTTTTTGTCAATCGAAACAGTCAGTGACCGGCATTTAATTGTCTGGGGTACCGCAGAATAATATCTGTCACTGGACAGGGATTGCTGAAACAGGTATGCATCTCATTATTGCTGGCGTTCTCCGGCAAACTTAAACATAATCATTAGAAAAACAAAGAAAAAGTGAAAATATCACCTGATTGACAACGTTATCAAAAAAATGGGGGAACCTTTTATCCCCTCCCCTTTACAAGGGAGGGTTAGGATGGGGGTGAATAGAATTGCCAAATAAGTAACAACAGTCAAAAAAATACGTATAATAAACCGATACAGAGAAATTATTATGCGAAAATTGGGACAATGATGTAATGACAAATATAGAGATCATGATGCTCACGTTTTATTACGGATAAATTCAGAATTAATTTCGACTTTAACTCCCTTACATCTGAAGGTGGCCGTCAGAAATCATCTTATTGATTATTCTACTGATTGCGAAGGACACACATTAATTAAATGAGAAAAGTATCTTTGGAGATATGCAGCGAACAATGTGGAAAAATTTATTATTATCTATTATTACAATCTGGATTTTACTCTTTGCGTTAGAAGGGTCTTCACGAATACTGTCCAGATCTTTATATGTGTATGATGAAACACTCGGATATACCCTTAAACCTGACACCGTGCATACTCATAAAAGTGATGTATTTAATGTCCGTTATAGAATTAATAAATTTGGATATCGTGGTAAAAGTTATAGCAAAAATAAACCTCTTGGTAAATTTAGAATAGTTTTAATTGGGGATTCACATGGTTTCGGATGGGGGATAAATGAGGATAAAAATATATTTGCAACGATTATAGATCAGCGCTTGGCAGGCGTTGAGTTAATTAATCTATCAGTTCCTGGATATGGTACCGATCAAGAATTTCTTCGTCTGAAAAAAGAAGGACTAGCATATCATCCAAATTTAGTGATTTTACAAATATCAGAAAATGATTTCACAGAAATCATGAATCCCGTCATGTATGAAAAACCAAAACCGTTTTTCATTCTTCACAATGGAAAACTACTTTTAAAAAATATACCAGTAAAAAAAGACTGCAGTTCATCAGCACAGTACTATCTGGAATGCCTGCATATACCATTTACTGACTGGTTAAAACGTAAAAGCGTTGCTTTCAATGTCATAGATAGACGTCATCGGAAATTGATGTTACGTCTGGGTACATATTTTAAAAACAGTAATGCTGAACGTTCAACAAAGAACAAGAATATAACTGTAATTGATGATTATAGCATTAAATTATTCAAGGCCATAATAAGTGAGATGTCGAATGAACTGAAAATTATGGGGATTAAAATAATGATAATTCATTGGAACAGGTATCTCAGCGAAAGTGGTAAAATTAATCATACCGGAATACCAGTCATTGATCTATATCCAGCTATTTTAAAGAATAAGGATAAGGATGTATTAATTCCAAATGACGGACATATCAATATTAATGGGCATCGTCTGATTGCTGAGGAATTATTGAAAGTGTTAAGAAAAAATAAATACATATCAGAGGCTGAATGTAGCATTCTTTAGAGCAAGCGTCCTCAATATGGATAGTCTCACATCTCGCTTGAGATAACTTGCAATCAACAATCGTATCATAAACAGATTAACTTCAATATCGATGAGGGGATCTAACGGGGTAAACTGATCCAGAATTCACGATAGTTTTTCAAATTAAAGATCCTTGAGCACGACTACTCGTTTATAGAATTCACACTTTTTGCAGTCACCTAATTTCTTGGCAATGGCTCCATTGACTTCCGTCCCGCAAAATGTTCCCGCTACAGCCCAGCATATGCGCCCGTAATGAGGATATGACGGGCATATCATGTGCGCAGCCCCCTCTGCCTTCTCCGCACCGCACTTGAGGAATTCCCAGCATTTTATTTTATGTCCCTCTTCCCTGCTCTGGTACGGGAACAACAGTGTAAAGGATGTGCCTTTATTGAGTTCACTTTCAACATGTATTAATCCACGGTGATCATCTATTATTTTTTTGCAGATGGACAAACCGAGTCCAGTGCCGGCGCCTATTTCCTTTGAAGAGTAGAATGGTTCGAAAATCATATCTAAATTTTCTTCTGGTATGCCATGGCCCGTATCTGATACTTTTACTGCAACGTAATTGACACTATGTAATTCCTCCCTGGAAGTTTTTATTTGTATATTTCCCCCCTCAGGCATGACGCCCTCGGCATTCGAGATAAGATTATTAATTGCCTGCCTTACCTGATCCCTGTCTACTAATATTTCAGGAAGATATGTATCTAATTCTTTATTTATTTCTATGTTCTGCTCCTTACACAAATCAATAAAAGTTTTTATTGAATCATCTACAATTCCGTTTATCTGATGATACTCAAGATTATATTTAACTTCTCTTGAGAAGGTCAGGATATCTCTCAGTATCCGTTCCAGTCTGTTAACTTCGGAGATAATGATTTCAGCATGCTCTTTTTCCTTCTGTATAATGGGAATGCATTGTTTTTCATTTTTAATCTGTGATAACTTAAGTTCAAGACGCCTTGCGAAGCCTCCAATGGATGTAAGAGGATTTCTTATCTCATGGGCAACATCCGCCGCCATCCGTCCAAGCGCGGACATCTTCTCCACCTGTATTAATCTTCCGTGGACTTTCTGAAGTTCGTCAATGTATCTCTTCAGATCCTTATTGAGATTAGTTATTTCCTGCCCATCCTTTTTGAGTTTCTGAGAAAGGATGCCAAGGGGTATGGCCAATAGAAACAGGGATGCAATCCCAACGGAAAAGTCAGCCCAGTAGTGCATACTGGGATTATAGCTTCCGCTGACGAGATAAAGCACAGAGGCTATGGCAGCAATAGCAACTCCCCGCACGAGTCCGTAATAAAAGGAGTAGAGGGCGGTCATTAAATAAAAACCAATTAAAAAATGGCTCGCAAATCCGCCGGTAACTTTCACAAGCAGAGAAGTAAAGATAAAATCAAGGAAAAGGAAAAAAACATGGATACGTCTTTTTTTTTCAGGGAAAAAGAATAACCAAAGATAGATAATAATTGAATACACAATAAAGAAAATAAAAAGATTACTCACATCCCCAAATGTCTTCTCTGAAATACGCGAGAATATGAGCCAGCCAATACCCCCGCAAAGAATAATGATCCTTAAAAAAATAAAAGCAATATCAGCAAATTCTATAAAAGGTTTGACCTTATCCCACTGTGTCTTAAGTGTTCTGAACGTAATGTGACTCATTCTTGTTACATCCTGAAAAAATACATAGCCCATGGCAGACTCAAAAAAAGTAGACTTATCGCACCAATGTTCCTCCATCGGCAGCCAGGCTATCTTACTATAAGACCCTGCGTTTTCCGTCTCCAGATTACCCGGTATTTGGCTTTGCAGGGAATTGAATTATTCTTTCTCTCTTAATTTCTATTTATCACTAATGGTGACTGCTGTCTACTAAGATTTTTAACTAATGACATAAGTTAATTTAATATTCTGTAGAGCGGAGAGCAGAGAAAATCATTGATTATTCATTACACATTTTACATATTTCAATATTTTGAGTACTTATGATACGTGGGTAGGATCAGGCCTGCACATTTTACAGCTTTAGTAAAATGTGCAGGCCTGACCCCGAAGATTCCAGATGATTTATCCGGTAATATTAATAATGTGATATTAGATGCTGAGAATATCCCGGCTGAAATATGGTTATTCAACTACCGGAGGGGGCGTTACTGGAGAGATTCGAGAAGGGCCCAGCTCGCAACGAGGATGCCGTGACGGAAGTGAGCAGGAGGCATGTTTTCACGCTTCGTGCGGGCGTCGCGATAAGTACCGTTCTCACGCTGCTGGGCAAGGAGCCATCCTATGCCTTTGCTATAGTAACTTTGCTCCCGCTCACCCAGGATGGCCGCTGTGATAAGGACCTCTGCAACAGCATCAGTATCCCCCGCCTTATGACTCGCCTCACACAGTGCAGGGAGAACGCGCCGCGCGAATTCCAGCTGGTCATTACTAAAGATGCGTATCGGCTTGCGACCCAGATCGCTGGCAGGTATGATCTCATGATAGAGCGCATAGGCACCCCGCACTGTCGGCGTGAATCGCTCAACACCGGCAGCTGCGCTTATAGCGAGGTATGTCTCTTTAACTCGAGACTCACCCGGGATACCCGAATATCGCAACAGCTCCGTGATCCAGAGGTTGGTCGTCGGATTCCCGACCTGAAGAATCGAGTCAATATCCACACCAGATAGAGCCTCCCGGTACACCGTGATATCCAGGGACTGCGACTCGAAGTTCCTCAGCAGCAGGGCCCAGTAACTCAGAGATACAAGCGTGGCCTCTACTTTCGGCTCTATACCCTGCAACCGCTCCCTTGCTTCCTCAGCACAACGCACGCGTATCTCAGGATCAGGATGGAGTCTTGAACATATTGTCCACGGCCATGCATCAAGAGCCACCTCGCCGATCGATGCCCCGGCTGGATCTGACGGATGTGCATCAAGCCATTTGAGAGACTGATCAAGAGTAGTGAACACCTCTCTGCGCCTCGGGTCGGGGGACATATCGGTGCAGACCACAAGTATCAGGGCGAGGAAAATTGCGAGCAGGATGGAAGTGCCACTTCTACCATTCATTCCCGGCAGCCTGGCACAACTGGACACGAATTCCTTAATCCCGGTATCTGACCAAAAGATGATATCCACTGTCCGTCCATAAACCTGAACATTGAGATAATCAATTCTGTCCCTTCATCTGTTAAGTTGAAATGACGCGACCAGGGGGGCATGCATCTTTGATCATTAGATCAATCATACGCTGGACAGTTTTTTTCAACATTCAAAAATCAGTCCCCTCTGGATTTGGTTGAAACAGCTTTAATGTACTTTCCCGTTTGCAAGTAATTCTATGAGATAATATTTTTCTACCTTGCGAAGGTCTATTACATCTGGATTGTTTATGATAAAACTTCTCAGGTTTTTCTCCCGGATATAATAATTAGCCTTGCCTTGCTGATCATATCTGATTATTTCCGCCCTTAACAAACCTGCTTTAATGTGATTCAGTACTATGCGGAGGCTGACACCAAGAAATTGAGCACATAAACACGCAGACATCCCTTCAAGATTTGATAAAAGCCTCATTCTTTTCCTCTTCAATACAATGCTTGCTGTGCTTCTTTGAAATCCCGCTTTTGCCAGTCTCTTCTTTATAGTCAGGGGGGTATATTGAGCATTTTTTTCAAGTATCTTTATCTCCTCATCTTGCCACTTCACCTTCTGATGAGATGATTTAACAGCGCCAATTTTTAAAGCTCTTTGATATATAGCCCATCTTGGCATATTGAATTTTTTAGCAAGATTAATCAACCGGGGCTTGTTGTCTGTATTTATTGAATATGTATGAAGAACCTCTTTATCCATTTCAGGTGTAAACACATATTTAGCCATTTTATTCCTCTATTGCACCTCCACTGTCCCGCTCTGGACTATGACTGTTCCGTCGCTCACCGTCATATTGCCGTTGATAACCGTTGATCCTGTAATGCCAGAATAATCGCAGTTATACCCGCCTTCAAGGGTGACCGTAATATTGGAGTTAAAGTCGATATTTAAATCCGGCAGAGTTACATACTGGCTGTAAATGATATCTGAACCTGAAGCACTGTCATAGGCATCCTGAAGGAAATCATAATAGCCGGTTCCTGAGCCCGTTCTCTTAACATCATACATGCACACATCAAACTCTGCGGTCGCTCCCTTGTCTGCAGTTATGGTCATAGTGCAATTACTCCCGCTCGGAGATTCACAATCTGTCCAGTCAATAAAGGGATAACCGCTGTAATCTATTGCATTTATGACAACTACTGTACCGTAATCATATATGCACCCTGCTGAACAGTCCGGATTTACACTACCATTACCCGCAGGGGTTACAGATGTGGTTAATGTATATTGATTAAGGGTAAAAGATGCTGTACAGTTCATTGCTGCATCCATGGTCACAATACCATCGGAACAGTCTGGAACCCCGCTCCAGCCTACAAATGTCGACCCTGTATCAGGTTCCGGTGTCAGCGTGACCGGTGTGCCACTGGTGTAATCTTCAGTGCAGTCCGAGCCACAGTCTATGCCTGCAGGACTTGAGGTGACCGTGCCGCCACCTGAGCCTGCCTTGGTCACAGTGAGCGTAAAGTTCTGGAGATTGAAGGTCGCAGTACAGGTCTTTCCCGCATCCATGGTCACCGCACCATCAGAACAGTCTGGATCACCGCTCCAGCCTGTGAAAACTGATCCGGTATCAGGTGCCGGTGTCAGCGTGACCGGTGTGCCACTGGTGTAATCTTCAGTGCA
>CP070632.1:2325356-2352060 GCA_020356065.1 Nitrospiraceae bacterium | reverse complement strand
ATTGTCATTTATTGATAATTTATTTACATATAATCTTTCAACTGTTTGATTTAAAATAAAAAATGAATTGGCATTTATATTGCTTTATACATTTTACAAAGAAAGGATAAGAAATTGACAATAATAATTAACTGCTTGAAATATGTTATCTCTACCATGCTCTTCCTGTTGCTTATTTCTATGACTGTATTCATGTTGACAAGCTGATTTCTCAGATTTTCTCTTTCTTGAAAAAACATTTAATGTTTCCCATAACCGGGAAGCTCAGATTCTGCTCTCCATACTTATGGATTTTTTTTCCCCTGGTGCCAGATTAAGAACGCAACCCATCAGTTGAATGATTGCGCAACTGCGCATAACTAATTGAAAATTTTAAAAAAACTTTGTATTAAATCCTTCGTGATTGTTATAATAAACATTGTTGCAAACAGTATTTTCCTTAATGTCCATAAAACCACATTATGCATAGACGGTCTTTCTTAAAAAAACTGACAGGATATTCCCTGGGAGTAATGGCAGGCGGACTGGTCTTGCCGAACGGGATAAAGGCTGAACTGGTAAAACCGTTTGCTGAACTGATTTCAGAAAATCGGCTGAACGACGAAATCCGAAACAGGATAGTTGAGTTAAAGAAAGACAACCGGAACCTGCATGTGGGGGAACTTCACTGCCATTCATACTATTCCGATGGGGCGTATTCCGTCAGAGACCTTCTGCTCCGTTCATCCCTGCTCGGCCTTGATTTTCTGGTTATCACTGAGCACCTCACCCCCGGCACATACAGGCTGGAGAGCTGCCTTGATTCAATCAAGGCACAGTGGAATATTTTCAACAGGTGGAATTATGGAGAAATGGGACCTCCGGCGATCTATCCTGCTTTTGAAATCAGCACAAAAGAGGGACATCTCATTGCCGTGTTTCCTGAAGATTATTTTAAACCGGAGCGGCTAAGAGAAATAAGACGGTACTTTTCGAGGTTCGATCACTATTCCGTACCCGTGGAATTGACAGCCGGCTTAATAAGGGAAATGGGCGCTGTTTCGATAGTGACACATCCTGACATTAAACGTTCTTACCCTTTTGGTATATCGTCGGGTTTTGTAAAAGAACACCTTGCCGGTCTCGTTGACGGAATAGAGGATATGAGTGCAGGCCACGGCTATCAGAAAGATTTCTCTGCTGAAACAGGTCTTGCCACAATAGGTTCAAGCGATGATCATTTGAACATCATTCTCGGCACAGTGGTCACATCATTTGATGGCACAAAACATGACAATATTATTGAAGCAATTCGTATGCGTGACACGCGTGCAGTCCGCTTAACAAACTCCCTCGATATTCTGTTTTCACCTACCAAACTTTTTTTTAATATTTAATTTCAGAAAATATTGATAACGCTGTCGTACATGGACTATTTGCGCTGACTTGCAAATAAAAAATAGTAATAAAGCAATAAGCCTGTTTTTTTCATAGAATACTCAATTAAAATAATTACTCATTTTATGAATTAAAAACTATTATATTTAACAGCGGACAGCAACAATATGCATGAATGATTCTTGTCTCTTGAGGGGATGCTAATGAAATCCACAAAGTTTTTTGTTGTGAGTATTTTTTTATTCGTAATCGTCCTGGTATTTTCCATCCAGGCTCATGCCAACTTGAATGTCATCGGAACAGCAACGTACAACTCATCAGACTATAATCTCATTTACGATGATGATTTAAATATCACCTGGCTGGACTACAGAAATGCTGGAGATAGTTGGCAAAACCAGGTGGACTGGGCAGCAGGATTAAATACTGATGAGGTCTTGACATACAATTTTAATCCTGGATTAACCATGACCTGGAGTAATGATTGGCGTCTGCCTTCAACTGTGGATGGCCTTAGAGTTTAGGGTTTTGACGGAACAACTACAGCTGGCTACAACATAATAACAAGCGAGATGGGCCATCTTTATTATGGAGAGCTTGGGAATAATGGTTATATTGATACAGCGGGTAATCAAAACTCCGTCTGGGGATTAAAAAACAAGGGAGACTTCAATTATTTAAATGCAACATTGTACTGGTCGGGTACGCAGTATGCTGCCGATACGAACCTAGCGTGGTACATCCACTTTAGCCCCGGCGAACAGGACTACAGCAATAAGGTCAGCAACTATAACGCCATTGCCGTTCGTCCCGGACTCGCCGTCGTGCCAGAACCATTAAGCTCAATATTATTTATAGTGGGCGGAGGAACGATAGGATTCAGACGTTTAAGAAAGAAATTCAAGAATTAGGTTCTTTCGCATAAGGGGGAATTACCAGGGGGGAAGGTAGGGTCAGCAATGGCTCTGCCTTTTTTTTATTTGAACATTCATACCTTAAGTTCATTAATGCAGTATACTATTGAAGTTCAACATCAATATAAATGACGGTATTTTTATAACAGGGAGGAATAAATGAAGAAAAGAGTTTTTATCTTGACTGTTATCACATTGATGAGCTGGGCTGTTTTTGCTGCAGCTGAACCGGTAGCACCCTTTCTTCCCTATAACGATATGGGAAAACAGATGCTCGATGCACAGGGTAAGACTGTAGCAGATGCCCTTAAATACATTCCGACCAAGGCCGAAGTGGGGCTTCCAGTATATCCCGGTTCTTATATGGGGACATCTGCTGAAAGCAATGGTGAGCTAAGTTCAGTCCAGCTGGTTTCCAAAGACGACCCCGAAAAAGTTATCGCCTGGTACAAGAAGAATCTTGGCAAAGAATGGAAGTACGTGCCTGATTTCGCGACTAAACAGATAGGGGAAATGGGTGTCTTTGTAAAAACAGACAGTGAAAAAGTTGATCTTATTGATTCAATGGGAATGCAGCAGATCAGAATAGCCAAAATAGAAAAATCGGAGGACACAGGATTTTTAACAATGGCTTTCGATGTTACAGGAGTCAAATCCATGATTAACATGCAGATCAAGCCGTTTATGTAAGAGATATAAATAGAATATTTTATTAAACCTGTTCTTAAAAAGGAGGGAGTTCTTATGTTTATCATTAATGAAAGAAGAGGCTTGATTATCGGATTCGCAATTGTATGTATATTGATTGCTTTTTCTACACTTGTATATGCAGATGATGTTAAGGACTCCATAAAGGAAGCGTTAGAGTATTATGATGAAGGCGATTATTCAGGTGCAGTTGAAAGCCTTAATTATGCTACCCAATTAATCCAGCAAAAGAAGAGTGAAAACCTGACATCATTTCTTCCTCAGCCTTTAGATGGATGGGCTGCAGAGGAATCTACATCACAGGCAGTGGGAGCTGCAATGTTTGGTGGTGGTGTAACTGCAGAGCGTAGGTATACTAAGGAAGACAGCAGGGTAACAGTTCAGATTGTAACAGATTCTCCAATGTTACAAAGTATGATGATGATGTTTTCCAATCCGATGTTTGCATCCTCTGACGGAGGAAAGATGGAAAGAATCAAACGTCAAAAAGCTCTCGTGAAATATGACCCCTCAACTGAACAGGGAGAAATTCAAATAATAGTTGCAAAGCGTTTTCTCGTTACTATTAACGGAGATGATGTAAGTATAGATGATTTAAAAGCTTATGCAGAGGGGATAGATTATAAAAAACTGGAAGAAATATAGAATATTCCGGATTACGTATCGGGAACTGGTTTTCAAATAAAAGACAAAAGTAAAGGCAGGGTTAGAAATGGCTTTGCCTTTTTTATTGACTGAAACCTGTAAGTCTTAAAATCAATGTCATCGAGAATTATTGACTTTCCAGATAAATAAATACTCCCAGGCAATTCTCTGTGTAATGAGTTGTCGATATTGCGATTGATTCACTGAGATAATGAAATTGTGGATTGGCAATTTAAGTCAACAAGAAAAGAAGAGGCATTATTCCCACCTCTTAAGAAGTTCACCGGGCTTTAAAGTTTCTATGAATTCCATGTATTGCCGGGACGGGTTTAAGACTTTCATTCCCATGGTTAATGTTCTATCTTCAGATTCAGGTCTCATAAAGCATAAAACATTGCATGTCAGATTAAATGAGCTACCTAAGGGAGTGAGAAAATTCAGTTGAATAATTTGGGGAGGAGTAAAATCTCTTGAAGCCTTAATCGAAGAACATAACGTATATTCCATTCCTTCATTGGAAATATACTCTATAATTCCTGCATACGTATTGCCTCCCGAATAAATATGACCGCTCAGATTAACACGGATTTTATCAGGAAACATTCTCTGCATATATGCCATTTCAGAATGATGTAGGTTAACTTATGTCTAATAGTAATCACAGAGCTCGTGTAATGTCTAATAATAAATATTTATAAGAAAAAAAAAGTTTCATATATGCGAGATGATGCACATATAAGGGCTGAATATTAACATTTACAATCCTGAATGAATGAAACTCATTTTATTATATATAATTTCAACTAAAACGTAATATGTTGCCTGTGGCAAGGTCGATAATGTAATTGACAGCAGTCCTGATTTCTTTTAACTTAAAAACTCTCTCCACTCCCCTTTTTTTAGAATCTGGTTAGGCCGGAAGTATTTTTTATAGGACATCTTGGGATTATCTTCTATATAAAAACCGAGATAGTAATATTTTTTTTCAAGTTTTCTGGCAAGCTCTATTTCCTGGAGAATGCTGAATATACCGAGCCTCCTGTCCAGATAGTCAGTATCATAATAAAAATAATTGGATGATAGCGAGTCTCTTCCCTGATCTACAATCCCGACCCCTATAAGATCATCCTCCAGAAAATATTCCATTTCAATTATCCGGTCGTACCCGTGATGAATGGCCATCAGAATATTTACGGAATCACCCAGTTCCTCCTTCTTATCTTCAGCATGCTTTGCATTAACATATTTATGATAGAGCATGATTTTTTCAGTTGTCAGAGAAGATGTGTCTGAAATTTCTACCCGTACATCCTCATTTTTTCGCATTGTTCTCATCTGACTTCTACCAAGCTTAAATGAGTCTGCCTGTATTCGTAAGGGTCTGCACTCTTCACAATTATCACACACATTCCGGTAGAATATTCTGCCGAGCCGTCTGTATCCATGTGAAAGATAGACATGAAAATTTTCCGCCTCTTCTTCATTTGGAATCAGGTATTCAATTGAAGATATCCTGCTGTCCTTAAAATAGGGGCAGTCAGAATGCTCCTGAAAGACGTGTACATCAGCCCCAGGTTGTTTGCCGGTTGTCATATATCCTTTCCTGGTAAATCAAAAGCATAAGATCATCCTGTATTATATATGGTTATGGGCAATGTAATGAAATGGAAATTTGCTGTTGACAGGGGCGGCACGTTTACCGATGTAGTAGGAGTCGATCCGGCCGGCCGCTTCCATTCCTTAAAACTGCTTTCACATTCCAGTGCATATAAAGAGGCTTCAATAGAGGGAATAAGGAGAATCCTGGCGCTGCCTCCAGGCCACCCCCTTCCTGAAGATCAGATAGAGTGGATACGGTTCGGGACAACTATAGCAACGAATGCCCTTCTTGAACGAAAAGGCGGTAAGGTAGCGTTAATCATAACGAAAGGGTTTGCTGACCTTCTCGAAATCGGGTATCAGAGCAGGCCTGATATATTCAGTCTTTGCATTAAGAAGCCGTCTCTCCTTTATTCAATTGTTTACGAAGTGGAAGAACGCATGGACCACCGGGGCAATATCGTTGAACCCATACACACCGATCAGTTATCAGACATTATGAACAGATTGAAGAACGCTGACGTGCAGGCAGTTGCCGTTGTTCTGCTGCATTCATGGACGAATCCGGATCATGAATTATGTCTGGAACGTGCGCTTACTAAGAATGGATTTGACAACATTTATCTCTCCCATAAGTCAGTGAATCTCATTAAAGTAGTTAGCCGGGGACTGAGCACTCTTGTTGATGCATATCTGAGTACGGTACTAATGGAATATATGTGCAGTATACGGGATCAGACCCGGAACATTCCTGTTGAATTCATGCAGAGCAGCGGCATACTCACACGGCCGGCACATTTTAGCGGGAAAAGTGCAATACTCTCGGGACCGGCCGGAGGTGTAGTGGCTGTCGGGGCCATGGCAAAAGAAAGGGGGATAAGCGGGCTTATCGGGATTGATATGGGAGGCACTTCTACTGATGTATGCAGATACGAGGGCCGTCTGGAAAAGATTTTTGAGAAAACAGTTTCAGACATACCGATTCAGACAGAGATGCTGGATATTGTCACTGTTGCAGCCGGGGGTGGTTCAATTTTAAAATTTAACGGGCAGCGCATGATTGCAGGCCCTGAATCCGCAGGCGCTGATCCCGGCCCTGCATGCTACGGGCTCGGGGGCCCGCTTTCCGTTACTGATGCAAACCTTGTCACCGGAAGGATCATCCCCACCTATTTTCCTGAAAGATTTGGTGCAGACAGAATCTCTCCTCTTGATTTAAAGGCAGCAGAAAAGGGATTCAGTGCTCTCAGAGACAGGATAAATTTCTCCATGGGCACGTCATACAGTTCCCGTGATGTAGCCATGGGATTTCTCAGGGTATCAAATGAGAAAATGGCCATGGCGATCAAGGAGATCTCAGTTTCACGGGGGTTTGATGTACGAAATTACGGGCTGGTCTGCTTCGGAGGAGCTGGAGGACAGCACGCCTGTTCCATAGCAACTCTCCTCGGAATCGATACGGTACTGGTACATCCCCTGAGCAGTGTCATGTCAGCCTATGGAATCGGTCTCTCCAGACGTGCATGGAAGAGGGCAAAAACAGTTCTTCGGCCGTTTAATCAAGATACATATGTGGAACTTATGGCTATACTCAGGGAAATAGAAACAGAGCTTATTCAGTTACACCGGCCTGGAAACAAAAGTGTGATAATAAAGCATGAGATTGACCTAAGGCCAAAGGGGTCTGATGCATTCCTGACGGTTGAATGTAAAGATTTCAACAAGACTGCAGAGCTGTTCACGACCCGATACAAGAGACTGTTCGGGTTTACTCCGGACATCACTGAGCTCGAGGCAGTTAATGTCAGAACAGAACTCCAGGAATCAGTGCAGTATCTTCCTATGTATAAAAGAGATTTCAATATGGGCAGTAACACAAGCGGACCTGTTTCAAACAGCGAAATATATTATCCCGGGGGTGCAGTAAAGGCACCGGTATATCTGACCGCATCTCTTGAGCCTTATAAAAAAATAACCGGTCCTGCATATATTATAGACAGGGATTTTACACTCATTGTTGATCCGGGATTCAGTGCAGAAGCAGATGACACAGGGGTAATAATTTTAAACAGAGTTGATAAGATGCAGAATTTTCACAAAAAGAAAGATGGCAATCCGGACCCTGTGCTGCTTGAGGTATTTAACAACCTGTTTATGGGCATAGCTTCAGAGATGGGTATAACTCTCAAAAACACTTCATTTTCGGTAAATATCAAGGAGAGGCTCGATTTTTCATGCGCGCTCTTTGATGCAGCAGGCAATCTCATAGCCAATGCCCCTCATATCCCGGTGCATCTCGGTTCCATGTCAGATGCAGTAAAAGACCTTATACATGAACGAAAGAGTGATATGCATGAGGGAGACATGTATCTTACAAATAGTCCTTACCATGGTGGGTCGCACCTCCCTGACCTGACAGTGATCAGCCCTGTTTATTCCGATAAAGGCAAGCTTATGTTTTTTACAGCTGCAAGGGGCCACCATTCAGATATTGGCGGCGCCACTCCCGGATCAATGCCTCCCCAGGCATCGCATATCGATGAGGAGGGTGTGCTTATTCATAACTTTGTCCTGGTGCGCAAAGGATCCTTCAGAGAAGCACCTCTTAGAGACATGCTGTTAAAAAGTGCGTATCCTGTGCGGAATATTAACGAAAGACTTCATGACTTCAGGGCACAGATCGCTGCCTGCCGCAAAGGCATTTCTGAACTTGAAAATATCCTTAAACGTTATGGGCCCGGGACTGTCACGGAATATATGGCACATGTCCGGAATAATGCTGAATACTCGGTAAAAAAGGCTTTAAAGAAGTTTGTGAGCGAGGGCAATGAATTTAAATCATCTTTTGAGGACTTCCTTGATGATGGCACCAGGATTAGGGCAACCGTGAAAATCAGTGCAGGTAATAATCCACCTGAAACAGTTAATGTTGTTATTGATTTCTCCGGGACAGGCCGTCAGCATGTTGATGACAACCTGAATGCCCCTGAAGCAATCAGTCGTTCAGCTGTATTATATGTTATGAGGGCCTTAACAGATGAGGATATTCCCTTAAACAGCGGATGCCTGAATCCGGTAGTTATCATTATCCCTGAAGGCACGATTCTCAGTCCGGTATATCCTGCTCCTGTTGCATCCGGAAATGTAGAAACTTCCCAGCGAATAGTTGATGTGCTCCTTGGTGCCTTTGGCGCAGCAGCTGCTTCTCAGGGCACCATGAACAACCTGTTATTCGAAGCAGAAGGAGAGCCGCCCTATTATGAAACCATCGCCGGTGGTTCAGGTGCGACAGATACATGTGACGGAGCATCCGGTGTGCAGGTGCATATGACGAACACACGCATGACAGACCCTGAGATACTGGAGTACAGACATCCCGGAGTGAGGCTGAAGAAGTTTATCATTCGGAGAGGGTCCGGTGGCAGGGGCCGGTTCCGGGGCGGCGATGGTGTCATAAGAGAAATGCAATATCTCAAGCCAGCTACCGTATCGATCATTTCTGAGCGAAGGGAATATGCTCCCTACGGCATCAATGGCGGAGAACCCGGACAGAAGGGGATAAATTACATCAGAAAATCCAATGGGAAATTAGTCAGATTAAAGCACCGGGAGATGATTAATACAGACACAGGTGATTCCATCATTATAGAGACACCGGGCGGTGGTGGATATGGGGAATATAAGAGTAAAGAATAGTATTACGATATATTTATGTTCAGGATGTAAATTATTTACCTGTCAAGCAAATAAATTTCAATCTCACATCGCAAATGCCAATTTAAAGCCTTTATGTAAAGAACCAGGCAGCATGTACAGGTCAGGTTCTTCTTTCGTAGATTGAACTTATGAATTATTTAATTTAATTTAATATTTGAGCTTTGTTATTTGAAATTAATCGGGTTATTTTTCCTCAAGTTTTTTAAGAAGTACAGCTGAAAGGGTAAAGCCTGCCCCCTCTTCCTCCTTTACCTTTTTAAAAAAATCACAGATAACGCAGTTACCGTACTTCTGGGCAAATGAACCCTGGACCTTACCGCCGCACATGCTTCCCGCTATCGTCCAGCAGGCCCTTCCTGAATTTACACCGTCATGCACACCATTCAGTCTGGTTTCTGTAGTAGCAGGGCAGATCCCAAGCTCATGGACCTTTACTCCGCCCGGTTCCCTGCCGCATTTTTTGAGTTCCCAGCAGTTTAATTTTTTTGAAGTCTTCATGTACAACCCCCTTGATTAAATCTTTACTACATTAACAGGTGCCTTCTCTGATTCCAGGTCAAGTGCCAGAAACATCTCCACGACACCTGCATCAAATTGTGTACCAACCAGCGATCTTATATAATCCTCAACTTTTTCCCTTGGCCAGGCAGGTCTGTAAGGCCTGTCTGAACGCAGTGCGTCCCACACATCAACAACAGCAAAGATTCGTGCAGCAAGGGGAATATGTTCTCCCTTTAAACCATCCGGATAACCGGAACCGTCCCACTTTTCATGGTGATAATAGGGAATATCTATCGCAGGACGCAAGTGCTCTATCGGATACATAAGATCACGGGCATATACAGGGTGAAGTTTCATGATAACCCACTCCTCTTCTGTCAGTTTGCCCGGCTTGAGAAGAATACTGTCCGGTATTCCCATTTTACCTATGTCATGCAAAAGGGCTCCTCTTCTTATATGTATCATTTCATCATCTTTTAACTGAAATTCGCGTGCTATTCTCACGGTAATTTCTGTCACACGCCTTGAGTGTCCTTCTGTTTCCTTGTCTCTCAGATCCAGGGCACGGGCCCATCCCTCAAGCGTGCTGTCATATGCAAGGGTCAAAACTGTATTTGCACGCTGAAGTTCCTCAAACATGGAGGCGTTGTCAAGGGCAATGGCTCCCTGATCTGCAATCGCCTCAAGAAAATCAAGCCAGCCAGCCTCATGTTCTTTATATGTCCGATTAAATAACTCCATTACACCTTTGACCTGTCCCTTAGCAATCAGTGGCACGGCATAATAAGACACAAACCCCTCATCAACAAAATTGTCTGATCTGGAAAATGCAAGCATGTCATCTCTCAGATCAGGAATGCTTACAATCTCTCTCTCAATCGCTGCACGACCTGCATTGCTTTCACCCAGCCTTAATTTTGTATATTTCAGGGCTTCAGAGCGAAAGCCCTGGCTGGCCACATATTCAAGCATCTGTGTGTGCTGATTAAGAAGCAGCACAGATGCAGCATCGATACTCTGCTGCGCCACAACCTGGGTAAGGAAAACATCAAGAGTCACATGAAGATCAAGGCTGGCAATAATGGCCCGGTCAATAGATCTCAACGCATTAAGCCTGCCGACCTGCTGCTGAATAATTTCCTCAGTATGTTTACGTTTTGATATGTCCCGTATTATTGCCGTAAAAAAGATGTCCTCCCGTATTTTCCATGATGATATGGAGAGTTCTACAGGGAATTCAGTACCCCCCTTTCTTAAGGCGATCATCTCGAAAGCTTTATCATGATACTTAAGCACACCCGTTTCGATAAACCTTTTGATGCCCTTCTGATGCTGATCGTGGTAACGTTCCGGCATGATTTTTGTCACCACCTGACCAACGATTTCCTCCCCGGTATAACCAAAAATATGTTCCGCGGCCTTGTTCCAAAATATTATCTCACCCCGGCTGTCTATATAAATAATGGCATCACTTGCATTCTCTGCTACAGACCGGAAACGCTCCTCACTGTCAATTATGCTTTCTTCAGCAAGTTTTCTCCTCTTAATTTCCTGGGCTAGTTCATTTCGGGCAACTGACGTGCTTTCCAGATCCCTGGACATTTTATTAAATGCATGTGCCAGCTGGCCTATCTCATCATCGGACTCTACATTAATCTGTGTTCCAAGTTCACCGCTGCCGATCTTTATTGAAGCATACTGAAGCTTTTCAAAATTTCTTGTGATGTATTTTGACAAGAGAAGGCCTATAAGAATAGCGATTAATGCGACGACAAACGTCGTCATTAACATGCGCTGTTGTAATTCTTTAACAGGTGCAAAGAGTTCATTCACTTCCTGGCTGACCAATAATGTCCAGTTCAATCCCTTGGTGTCAATCAATTGTCTTGAATGAACATGAATAATAAACAGGTCATTTTCATGATTCCCAGGTACTTGCGTATATTTATACGTGGAATTCACCTTATCATGCTGATCGTTGAGATGTAATTCTGCTTCCTCACCCAAGAGGTACGCAACATTTTCCAGAAACTTAAATTGCTCAGTTGAATAAATAACGTTTCCCTTATTATTAACGAGCGTAAAATTCATGGTTTTATGTTTCTTGTGTAATCCGGTGGAATCCATTTTTATGGCGTTTAATACCTCCTGAAAGTTAATGACAGCCTTTATAACACCGCTGAAATTTCCGTATTCATTCATTATTCTCTCAGCTATACTGAAGGAATACATCTGTGAACTTTCATCAAATTCTATATCACCTACATATACGCCTTTGTCCCTGGCTATCTGCCACCACTCTTCATCTGACTGCTTGTAATCACTCGTCTTGCCTGTCTGCGCCACATTTGCACCATACACATTTGTTACGAATATCTCTCCAAAGACATTATATCCCTGAGAGTCTTTATAAAAATTCTGTTTTTCTTTTAACTCCAAAGCCAGCGAATTACTTTCTAATCCAAGTATCACATCCGATATGTTCCCACTGGAAGCGGATTCCCAGTTATCATCTACGCTTGTTAAATACTCATTGACATTATCCAGTTTGCTGAATTCACGATTGGATGATTCGACCGTCTTCTGAAGTGTCAAACTACGGGAGTAACCCTGCAGCAATTCAATCTTGTAATCAATTTCCCGTTCTATTTCATCAAGTACTTTTAAAGCCATGGATTCAGTACTCGCGATGAACGTCTTCTGCATTAATTTCTTGCTGTAATCAACGGCCAGGAATCCGGTTGCAAATCCCATTATTAAAACAGCAAAAAATCCCAGTATTATTTTATGAAATAATTTCATTTAATAATTTGACCAGTTTTATTACAGTCCCATAACGATACATATTCAGAATGAATATTTTTATTATTATTTCTTATCGGTTATGGTTACTCATAACTTTACCTTCAATTATGCATGGTTGTGAGATTTCATATTTCATTCGTTGGCCATTATGTATAATATGTAAACAATGAAGCAGTTATATCTTTTTTCCAACCGCGATGCAACTCATATAAAGAGATATCTTGAAAAATCAGCCGGTAGGAATGTACATCTGGTAATTACTGATAATTCCACTGTAATGCTTTCGTTTAGGATCAATAAGGACCATTTCTCTCTCAGGCTGCACAGGATGTTTCTTTCTGCAAACGTTGATGTCCTTGATGAACTGGCTGAATATATTAAGAACAAAAGGAAAAAGACACCACTGATCAGAGACTTCATCAACAATAATTCTTATCATCTGAAGAAAAAACCTCCCCGAAAAATACGGTGTCTTCATAAAGGAAAGAGGTTTAATGTATTGGACATATTTAATAAGGTTAATTCTGAGTATTTTGACAGCCCGATATCATCATCCATTACATGGAGCACAAGACGGCCGAAAAGGTCTGTGGCGAAACGAACACTTGGAAGTTATTCCCAGGACAATGACCTCATAAGGATTAACTCGGTCCTCGACTCGGCAAGGGTGCCGGCATACGTTCTGGAATTTGTGGTGTATCATGAAATGCTCCATGCTGCTATGAAGAATGAACCATCAAACGGCAGGCGAACTGTACATAATAGAGAATTTAAAAGACGTGAAAAATTATTCAGGCATTATGAGCGGGCCATCTCGTGGGAAAAAAATAGATGGGGATAGGATTCCGGGACGTTAAAGCCAGGAGAAATCCTAAGGCACAACCCCTGCAAGAGTATGCGTTCTGCCTCATCTTTTCCTGAAATTAAAATGACATTCTCCAAACACAATGTCAACCATACAATTTCCACTCAATCAAGTTCTCTCCCTGACATTCCGATTACATAAGCAGGAATGATAAACATATAAGCACAGGGAGGTGTAATGATGTTTAATTCACTGGAGCAGTGTCACATTTGCAAAAAAGAATATACGTCCATGCATGTGGAAGTAAAGCCGGGCATTCTGATTTATGCATGTTCAGCCTGTCTTGAAAAGGCAAAGAACAGCTTTATCTGGGTATGTACCAATTGCGGCAGGACATACTTCAGACCTAAAGATCAGGTGCTTAACAGACTGCAGGGTTACGGACTGGAAAATGCAACTATTCTTTGTAATGGGGCGCAACTCATTATGGGCATTGATATCTGCATTGACTGCGATCCTCAGGGAATTTTAGAGTATGTGCAATCAGGAGATGCTGATCTCGATATTGAAATGTGCAGGGCAGCCGGTTAATTTCTAATTTTTACAGGCTCCGCTATTCCCAATCCATACCGCCTGTATAGCGATCTGGCAAAGAGATAATCCAGATGGCTTATTGATTCAGGATACGTTCCAAACACCTTTTCCCAGACATCCCATCTTTCCATACACAGGTATACAGGGTTTTCATCAGTAATATGATGTTGCAGCAGACTGTACAGATGATGGTACATCGCAAGTCTCAGCGGCTTTACATATCTGACCTTTGCATCATCACCAAGCACCATCTCAGCGGACGTCAGCCTGCTGTCAGGATAATTATTCTCTATCTTCTTTTTCATCTCAGGATTAAACCGCAGACTGCCCATCGATATCCAGGCGATCCTGTCCGGCTCAACAACGGAAAAAACATCATTTACAAGTTCTTCATATCCCCTTTTCCAGTCATGATGAACAATCATCGGATCAAAATGAAGACCGATCAGATAACCTGCCTCAAAGACCTTTTGCATTGCTTTAATCCTTTTTTCAAGAGATGCCGTTCCATGCTCGTCTCTGGATATGACATGGGCCGCATTCAGAGACCATGAAATGACCGTCCTGTTCCTGTGTTTTATACCAAGGATGGAATCAACCCTGTCAGATTTTGTTTTCAGCTCCAGTACAGCATTATCAAGCAAGGCAAACTCCTTGATGAGGTTCGCAGCCTGACCGGTGCTGTTTTCCAGAGCCAGACTGTCTCCCAGCTCCCATGTGCCTATGCGGTACAGTCTCTGCGGGTTCCTGTTTATTATGTCCCTGACCTCAAACATGAGTTCAGAGATATCATCTACTACCTTAGTGGCACCATCGGTAAGATAATTCTGAAGGAAACAGTATGAGCACTGATATGGACAGTTATGAACTGACCTCAGCACATGGACATTGCAGCACAGATATTTTTCATTAAAAGTAGCGCACACTCCCAATGCCCGCCCTTTTTTCCCGATCTTTTGAAGCTCGTCTTTTCCGTCCCGAAAATTAACTGTCTTTTTATTCATTCGCCATATATATAAGTATCACGGTTTTTCAGATATTGAGAATTTATTTAACCACTTCAATGCATAACGTAAGAAAGGCACGTAAATATTTTTATTCATCGACCTGCCTGCCGACAGGCAGGTACCTTGGAGACACCTATCAAAAACACTCTTTAAAATATTCTGCAATGGTAACGATGCTTATAATCAATCTCATCTCATATTAAGTTTTTTACATGCCTGTCTTTATACATGTATGTACGAAAAATCTGTTTTATGTGCCGACCTGGTCCTTATTAAAGTTCTTCCAGAATTGATTCCATCAAATCTTTGAGTTCATCTGACCGGAGGGTAGTTAAGATCCCCGACCATTTTATGGGATCACTGATTGATACATTGATGTCGATTTTTTTGTTCTCAAGGGTCCTGTCCCAATGTATGTCAATTTCTTTTGGCAGACTTATCCTCCTGACCATGTTTTCTATCCTTCTGTTTGCAGAACTGAGAATAGGGAACTTTTTAAGGTACAGAAGCTGGCGGACCTTTTCTGTCTTCTCACGTGGACCAAGCGAAGAATCAAATATTTCCTGGACCTCAGGCTCAGAAAGAAAACCATTGATGTTCTTATGCTCCCTCCTGAGGTAATCGTTGAGATGAGAAGCTATCTCATCAAGGATTGACGCGGTCAGCTGCAGCTCAGATTTCCAGCTGATCAGTGTCTTCAGGAGTTCCCGGGGATAATAAGTGAAATTAACAAGCTGCTTAAGAGATGTTTTTTTATCATGACAAAACTGCTTTATTTCTCTGGGAAGGTTATTGATACGTTCGCACCCACGTAAAAATTCAGTATGCGGCTTAAAATCAAATCCCAGACAGAGAGTATCCCGTATCCAGGCTTCAGGGGCATTTAACGATATGGCAAAACAGATTGACTGTATCTTATTTATAATGCTCGAACCTATTTCATGCCGCTTGTTGCATATCATGAGAGAAATAATATCAGTAACAGGAGTAGTCTCGGGAAGTATCATTGCCTGGATTTTTTTCTGCTCGATCAATTTGGCATGATGCATCCTTTTGACCCCATCTATCAAATGAAGCTGTTTTTTGCGGTCTCTGTACACGATGACCGGATACAGTATGCCAAACGTATGAAACGAACTGATCTGGCAGGAAGGGTCAGGGGTTGATTCAAGAATATAATTCTTTAGAGAGAATATACTGTCATTGACAAGCAGATTCTTAACTTCCACATTCTCAATCGACATGCAGATATTTTACACTATTCAGATTAAACTCTCAGAGAATCCATGATACTCTGATATTCTTCAGCTTCCAGATATTTCCGCCTCTTCTGACATCCCTGAACAAGAATTGATAGTTTCCTGTTGAGTACGTCTACTATTTTCTCTCTAAAGCAGGGGACCTGTTCGCTCTCAAGCATTCCCAATAGGGATGTTACGCGAAACCTGTCCATAGCAGGAAATTTCAGTGATAACTGGTCCTCATGTCCTCCGGATTTAATTACCGACAATGTATTGTCCAGACCGACAGGATGGTCACGGGATATTTTCAGCCAGAGATCATAATCCTCACATACAGGCAGACGCTCATCAAATCCTCCATACTGTTCAAGCAAAGATTTCTTCAACAGAACTCCTGACGGTGAAACAAGACATCTCTGTAAAGAATGCTCCCAGATCCAGCCTTTCTTTTTTTCATGATGCCTGCAGGGATTCACTCTTTTTCCCTTACGTATCCAGATCTCTTCGGACTGCATTATCTGATAAAAAGGATATCGCTCAAGATATTTCCGCTGTTTTTCCAGCTTGTCTTTTTCCCAGTAATCATCAGAGTCCAGAAAGGCTATCCATTCTGATTTCGCATGTTTCAGTCCCCGATTCCTTGCTGCAGAAGGTCCTGAATTCTGCAGCAGATCAATACACGTTATGTTCTTACCGTATCTTTCCAGCACGTCTGCAGTACCGTCATCTGATCCATCATTAACGATAATAATCTCTTCCGGTGCAAGAGACTGATCGAGGACAGAGTCAATTGCCCTGCTGACCGTCTCCTTCCGATTATAGACAGGAATCACGACAGCTACATTCTTAATTCTGTCATCAAGAAAACTGAAATATCTACTGGCAGCCTTTTCAAACAGATGTAAATGCCTGTTGAAATCATTATCTGTATGACTGTCAGCATAATCAGTACTGAATTTAAGAGTATGAAAACTGGTATCCGTTGCTTCAAACACCTTTGCCTGAGCAAAACACTCCATATCAACAGCATCATACATGTTCCATCTTTGAGACATATCTGCAGCATGTTTCTTGATGCTTATAAGGGAAGAAACATTCAAAGCGGCATCAATGTCCTGCACTGGAGATCTTACATCCATCTCCAGTGCTTCTCCGCTTTCATTAACGACCCTTTCTGGTCTGATCCATCTGCCCAATTCATAGGCCCTGCTGGTCACCCCGCATGTGCCAACGTTGATGACAAAGCAGGGCGAAATATTGTCCCTTATCCACATCGCGGCCTCCTCACTGGCCTGAAGACCGCTCCCGGTAACTACTGCTAATATCCCGATGCCTGCCTGGTGCCGCTGACGCAATACACCGGATTTCAGGGCTGCCAGAGTGTACACAGGAACACCATGAGAATCAAAAAAGTTGACGGGCACCTCTTTTTTCAAAGCAAAGGTAATGACAAGCTGGATGTCTTTCTTCTTTTTTAAATTCATGCTCCTTCTCATTCTTTACCGCGTTATATCGATTTATTGAGAATATATTATGTAATATAATTCAAAATATTTTATCCTTATTTTGTCAGGAGTGAGAATGATCAAGGCGGTAATTTTTGACTATGGAAATGTAATCAGTTCTCTGGACAACAATATATTCATTGAAAATATTGCAAAATTTTCTGAAAAATCAGCTGCAGAGCTGCATGCTCTGATTTATGTAAAATCGGGCTTGCCCGAGCTGTATGAAACCGGACATATTACATCAGACGAATTCTTTAAAGAAATAAAAAAACTCTGTGGTCTGAATATGAGCTGTTCGGATTTCATCTCTGCTTTTACCGGTATTTTTACTCCCATACAATCAACACTGGATCTTATCGAACGGTTAAAACCGGATTACAGGCTTGGACTTCTATCAAATACAAACGAGTGGGATTATACATATGAAATAGAGAACATCAGGGTGTTTCCCCTGTTTGATACTGTAACGGTCTCTTACAGGGTCAAGGCCATGAAACCTGATAAGGAAATATATCTTGATGCCCTGAATAAACTGGATCTCAAACCTGAAGAATGTATATATATAGATGATATCAGGGAATATACTGATGCTGCATGCTCCATGGGATTCAGGGGCATTCATTACACAGATCACAGCTCTCTCATTGAGTCATTACACCTCTTTGGCTGCATTATTCGATAATTTTTCTCAGCCCTGATAATTCATTACATGAGACAGACAGGATAAATATATATAAAAGTATCCAGGCTTGCAAAAGCCGATACATAATGTATTTATTTATTAAATTGGGGTCTCTTACGCTTATTCATTCTGCGAGAATCCGGAAACTTTATGGAAGTTCAGAAATAATCAATAAAACTCGATATAAAGGTACATAATTCCGTACCTGCCAATACAAAGGAGGAATCACGATGACATATAAGGAATTGCTGGAATCGTACGTAGGGGAAAAAGCACACTTTGACCTGAGCCAGGAAGGTTATTATCTATTGGATTTTACCGGGTCCTCTTATACGAATGTGAATGTGATTGAGGCCCATGAAGAGTTTGTCATTCTATTTGATGAAGTTGAGAAATACAGGTTTGCCCTTCCCTATGCCCAGACTATCATCAGGATGTGAACATTCATCGCATGTTATATTTTTTTGTATGTCTTGATACAAATATCCCGGACAGATTTGCTGTTCTTGGAAATGAATATGTAGCTTATTAATAAATTTTATCATTTCATTATCCCCTTTATATCGTCTAATTGTTCATATAAAATTAAAACTCTTTCGCGAAATCTTTATATATGTTCAAGCAATATTAAAGGGGGAAAATATGGAAGGAATTGAAATAATTAACGGTTGTATTAAAGTGGAAAGTGCTGCTTCCTCGATTTACAGCAAGCTCATGCAATTGTTTCCTGAGGAACATGATTTCTGGGAAGAATTATACAATGATGAAAAAGAGCACATATCGTTCCTGAACGATGTAAGGGCTCTTGGATTGATTGATGAAGTAAAGAAAATGGATGTACTCCCGACAAAACCCATGATTAAGGATGCATTAAAGCTGGCAAACAAAATCAGTAAAAAGATACACAATAATTCCCTTACTTTCAAAGAAGCTCTTGACCTGACTCTGGAGCTGGAAGAATCAATAGTGGAAACATATACAAATAAATTAATCGTCTACCTTCTGTCATGTGACAATGAAGCCTCGTTCAACGATTTTATTACAAACGGCAGGGAACACGAAAATAAAATAAAGAGAAAGATCAAGCAAATTGGGAAAGATCATTAGCGTAATGACAGAATGCATAAATTATTACAGAAAAGCAGTCATACCGTATAAGCATTATAAAATAGTTATGATCAATTCATGGGACCAAATACATATGTTTTTAATATACATAGAATTTTTTTCGGTTGCCCAGGTATCTCCTCTCCCAATTCTTTTGGAGGCTTCGCCTCAATGTAAGGTATATCTTATGATGGGATCGCTCTGCTTCGTAAAGCCTGCATTCATCCGCCATACCTGCTGTACATCATGAATAATCACGGTGAGTAAAAATGTAATGCCCATGTTATTGATGTTCACCTGAAGAACAATCCCCAGCCTCACACAAAGAAACCATTCTTAAAGTTATCACACATTTCTTTCGATATAGTATTTATGCTTTTTCATAGAGGAATAAAATATCATGTGTCCATGTCTGTATCAAGATTATCACATATACCTATTGTCATGCGTCATTGTAAAACAGTATGGAGCTTTGAAGGATTGATAGATATATCATGAAATACCGGTCCTTCTTATTTCCATCGGATTTACGTATGATGTTTCAGAAACTCTTACCATGTTACTGTGCATTGTCCTTTATAATGCCCGGTGCTGCTTCTGCCTTTTTTTCTGATCAGTCAACACATGCATCAGATGATGTTGACAGGTTTGCTCTTTCCACCGCATCAGCTCAATTCTATATACAAAGGGGTGACTGGGAGCCGCCGGATGTTTTACTTGTAGTTGAATTCGAGGAATGGCAGGAATCGGTTGACGCAATAATTTCAGCCGCACATGCCGATATGATCCCAGTCTATGTGCTCAAGAACAGTAATGATCAACAGTACAGAGAACATATGATGCTCAAGGAACAAAGCAGCGACAGTGTGTCGTTAAATATCTCTCTCGATTCTCCATGGGTGAGAGACTACGGACCCCTGCAGTTAAAAACACATAGTGGATCTTTTAAATGGATAGATTTTGCTTACAAGATTGATCGCCTCAATGATGATGCGATGCCGGACCAGCTGGCGAAACTTATGGGGGCCTCCCTTGAACATGGTGATTATTTACTGGACGGCGGAGCGGTTATCAGTAATGGAAACGGGTTATGTGCCATAACTGATAAAAGCCTTGAAGCTGCTGCCGTAGACCCTTTGGAGCCTGAAGCGTTTGAGGACTTCAAGGATATACTCGGATGTGAGGCCCTAGCTGTATTGCCTGCCCTTACCGGTGAATCTACGGGACATGCAGATATTAGTGCCCAGTTTTTATCCCCTGAATTAGTTGCGGTAGCTAAAGTATATCAGAAAGGTAATCTTGCTGTTAGCAGGGAACTGGAGGAAACTGTCACATTATTAAAAAGTGCCGCTGAAAAAATCGATCAGCCTTTAACTATCATTCGCCTGCCGTTAATTGTAGACGATGAATATTTTTATTCATATATAAACGGTACAAGATTAAAAGATACATATTTAATTCCCTCATTTCATAACGTACCATCTGAAATCGAAGATATTGCAGTAAATGCCGTGCAATCAGCACTTCCTGATATTGAGCTGACCTTAATCCCGTCAGACGCGATCGTTATGAGAGGAGGCGCTGTCCACTGCATAACTCTGGGAATTAATCTGCCCGGACCAATGAAGCAGAATCAGTTCTGGGCAAAGAAATTCCGTAAAGCTTTATCATCGGGTTCAATTCTCTTCTATTAACTGTACGAACCCAGCTTCATGCGCTGTGCATAAGAAACGATCGATCAAAAGTCATTTCGAACTCTTAAATTTTTGTTAATTTATCGGTATTCATTTTCAAACTTATTATATTCAACTACTTCAATTGAAAGCTGCAGAAGTTATTCACTTAACGCACAGCAAGATCCTTTATTTTCAGTCCTGAAGTGAATGTTAATAGATGTTTTCTTACATCATCCAGTGTTCGATTAAGATCATACTAATAACGATAGATGATGCTGATGAATACAATATCACCAGTTTTTAAGACCTTATATCAGTTCAGCCTGTATAAATTATTGCATTATTAAGACAGTGGGCGACATAACATCCATCTGTTAAATCAAATGATGATTTTTTATAGAGTATTGCGACCAATATGTGTAAAATATGAGATCATATGTATAATTAAATAAGGCAATGTGAAGAACACGATACCTGATTTCACTCCGGTTGATACTGGTGATCTGCCTGTTCCCGTGTTCATACTCTTTATTTTTATGAGGCCGTCTCATAGCTCATTGGAACTGAAAAAGAGAAGAAAATACAATAGATTTGAGAGCAGTCTCTTTATTCAGTTCAAGCCATTACAGGAAGCAGCATCATACTTTCTGGGATTGACCAGGAATCTTTCATACGAAGGATTCAGTTTTGCCTTTCAGAACACTGCGCTCGAGCCCGGACAAAGGTTACAGTTTAAATTAAAACATCCTCAGAGCAATATGATGATTTCCTTTCTCGGAGATATTATATGGCAGGAACAGAAAAATGTTAATTACTTGGCCGGGGTAAGGTTTTGTGATTTTAACAAACAGAATAAAGAGATTATGTTAAAAATCATATCTGATAGCTGCAGTATACCTCTCCCCTCCCTGTCTAAGAGCAATGACACCGGGACATTAGTAAGCAACGAACTGATATCGAGAATACAGAACAGATACAGAAGCAGATACAGCTGGTTATATAAATCGACAGTCATACTCATAACCGCTGCCGGCATTTCTTTACTACCTGCGGAAATAGATAATTTTGATGATGCCCCGTACAGACCGGTAGCAAACATCAGTAAATCAATGGAAATACCTGTTCCTGAAAAAATGACAGATGAATTTAATAATACTCAGCTGCATAGCAGTGATATACAAGATGTGATTCATCCGGGGCAATCACGCACCGTCGATAAAAGCAATTTACTTCAGGCGATAAAGGAAAATATTCACTCACAACATGAGGAAAATAATTCTGCTGTAAAACTGCCGGTGGAAATAAATGATCTGAAAGAAGAAAATAAATTTTACATTCAGGTTGCTTCTTTCAAGGACTCTGATATTGCACAGGGCATGTTGTCAGAATTAAAAAAGGAATATCCTGCAGCTTACCTTTTCACACAAAATGATTATTATAAATTGCGCATACCCGATATCAAGACATATGAGCAGGGGAATCGCGTGATAAAAGACATAAAAATGAAATTCGAGATAACGTCTATCCTGGTGGAAAGGGTTCAATAATATTTTTTCCTCAGAATAATCAATACTCATCAAACGGGTTATTCCGGCAGCCGCCATAAAAAACCAGATTAGCCTTGCTGGCCTGCACAGCCCCCCCTATTCTTTCAAGACGGACTGCACGTGCATTCAGTTGAGACTGTCCATGTATGAAAGGATAGTCCCCGGGCAGGAGATAGATTGTGCCTTCCACCTCAACGCCATGTCCCGTAGTATAGACCACCGCTATGTCTGAAGCCCTGGATCGTTCAGAAAACTCTGTCAGTATACTGTTAAGCTGTGACTGATCAGGGTCAATTGTGGTATGAACCTCAAATCCTGTTATTGAAAGAGCTTGGGAAATTCTATCTAAATCATGCCTTGCTCCGGGAAGGGAAGTGGTACCGGCATTTGTATAATCTGAAAAAACCACTACAAGGGCTATCCGTCTGTCTGCAGATGATAGCGGTAGAAACTGCCACAATTCTCTGTCAATACTGGATGATATGTCCGGATACTGAAGACCCCAGCTTTTCTCTAATGTCCGGTTTATTATAATACTGCGGAAGTCATCTGATGTGAGGATCTCATGAGTCAACAGATAAACAAAAGCACTGGCAAATGGGTTGCCGCCGTCTTCTCCCTGATCTAATGTTCCCTCACCCGGCTGTGAGCCATAAATATAGATTGGTTCAACCGGAGGATCGGCAAGTGAAACTGAAGTCAGATTCAAAATAATACTGGCAATAACGTAAACCATACTTTTCATAAAAAAGCTCATTAATCTGTATCCTCAACAATAGTCCAACGTTGAATAGACAAAATATCCGGTTGCTGTAAGTCAGTTATTATTCATATAGAAGATATATGTATGTGAAAATAATAAACCGGAATTATCCCGGTATCATCGTGACCCTTCAAACAAAAAGGTGGCTATACATCTAAAAGGGTTTCAGATAAGTTAAGAATATCTTCAGGGATATTCTCTTCCCCCAAACAGACGATTTTAGAAAAAATTAAAGTACACAGGAAGTATTAATAGTATGAGCAATCATTGCAGGAGTGTCAAGATAAAAATTATGAGTAGTGATTCATATCACCTGCAAAGAAATGATGCAGGCAGAAGGTAATTACAGGGATTTTTAACAGAGCGCGTTATTTTTATACATAATTCTTATTGTTTTTTTTGAACTAAAAGAGGCTTCATATTGAAAGCATTTTCAATATCTTTAGATAAAATAGCGCCCTGTTTCCTATTCCATATTCCCGGGATTCTTATTTTATAAAGGTTGTCGTGTACAACTATATATACTTCAGGATAATATTTTTTTATTTTTACCAACATTTTCTGTGCATAATTCTGATTTTTTCAGGCACCAACCTGGACATAATACTCTTCAGTTACTATTGAAGCTTCTTTAGACACTGTTTCTTTCATATTCGTAACTTCCTTTTTCGCAGAAGAAGTGTCTGACTGCACCGCTGTTAACTTACTGCTTTGTGAATCAGCGTTTCTCCTCTCAGTTTCAGAATCGGTTATGATAGAAGCGAGCCCGACATATCCGGCTTTCTCAAGAGCAAATTCAAGGTTATCCATCTCAGCAACGATATATCCTAATGTTTTTCCTGTTGCCTCATTTTTTATCGGTAAAGCAACCTGATTCCCTCTAATGTAAGGAACGTCATTTCCTTCAAAATATAATCCGCCAGCATCTTCTGCAATGTCCCTTACATCTTGAATTTTATCAATATATTCAGAATTAGCATTCTCTTGTGCTAATATACCCCCGATGATCGGTGGTACTAGCATTATTGCAGCTGTTAGCGATAAAATTCTTACATTCATACTTATCTTAAAAATCAATCATAATTCTTACCGATTCATAATGGCACAAATAAAAATGAAAGGCCAATATTAAAATTTGCGAATCATATCTTCCCCAACGCTATTACGTCTTTTTCTTACATTATTTCGGCTTCATGCTTAGAGATGTTTAATGTTGATATGACTCGTGAGTTCCTGCATCATATTTAAAATTAAACTTGTTAATATCTATAATTTATCTTCATTTAAAGAGTGTTCCCGAAATCCTGGCAGTATGGGAGTACAGGGCACATTAATTTCCTGAAAAGTTAAAGACTTATCGTGGCAATCCATTGAATACGTTCGCTATACATTCCTTTGATGTGAGTGGCTAAATATTGACAGCTAATAAGCATCAAGATATAATTGAACAATTAAATGAAGGTTCTATTATTAATAGGAATATGTTTAACATAAATAAACAGGAAGAAATTTCTTCCTGAACACATTAAATCTATTACAGCTTAGGAGTGACATTTATGATCGGTAAAAAGAATATCTGCCTCACCTTTGGTATTATCATGTGTATCCTTTTAGTTTTCTCAACGAAAACCATGGCACAGGGCTTGGATGGCGTCCGATGGACAGGATGGGGAGTGCGGGCAGGTGTGAGCAGTAGTCCTGACCAGGGATACTTTGGTTTTCATGTCAACCTGGGAGAGTTTGCCAGAAATGTCCGCTTCAGGCCCAGTATGGAACTCGGATTCGGTGATGATCAGGTACTTTTGCAGACGCTGGCAGAGGCGCATTATGTTTTCCCGAAAGTCCGTACCTGGCTGCCCTATGTCGGAGGCGGACTGGGACTGACCTACGTTAACTACGACAATCATCCTGTTCATCAAGATGATAGTGAAACTAATCTTTCCTTTAACCCGATCGGAGGGGTCGAGACTTTTATAAACAACAGCATGAAGTTCTTTTTCGAGTTGAAATTAGGTCTGGCTAGTAACGATCCTGATGTGAAAATCGGGGTAGGATTGAGTTTCAAATAAATTCTCTTGTCTTTGGGGTCAGGCCTGCACATTTACAGCTTTAGTTAAATGTGGGTTTGGCCCCATCAAATTTTAAGAGATGCCTTTAGTTTTTCCGGGGATACACGTTCAACTATTACGCGGTTCGTCTTTATCAAACATATACCGATATCATGTGCAAGGGATATGAGAACGCCCCTGCTTCCCCTCATGGAGTAACATCCTGTTCTCTTTCCTTCAAACGTTCCGGTCCTGATGCCCCAGCCACCGAACTGACGGACCGGTCGGTATTCAACAACCCGGGCCTCCCTGATATCAGCAAGGGGGATCTCTTTTTTTATCAGATTGAGGTAACCAAAGGATATTCGCAGGGTTCTGCCGTCTACTGTTATGAGCATGCGACCAAAGAGAAGTGGCAGGGCAAGAGCCGCGATGATCAGCGGCAATGCACTTCCCATACCCTGAACCTGCAGCAGAAGGGCTGCAGCCATGATAAAGGCTAGAATAATGAAGAAGATCAGGCTGAAGAAATGTGTTTCCTCGTGATATACAATATTTCCTATTTTTCTGGAGCTGTCCATGCTCTTAATATCGGCAGGAAAAGCAGATATATTAAAGAGTAAACTCCTTGGGATGAGGCCTGCACATTTTACAGCTTTAGTAAAATGTGCAGGCCTCATCCCAAGGACATGCTAACATAGAAGATGAACGACAGCGAGTGCGTGGACTTCTTACGGTGGGTCCTGCCACAGATGAGGATGCGGTGGGCAGGATTCAGAAAGGTGCGCAGGCAGGTCTGCAGGAGGATTTCTGACAGGCTTGAAGAATTGCAACTGGCAGGACCTTCGGAGTATAAAGTATACCTCAACGGCAATCCGCAAGAATGGAAACAGCTGGATCCCTTGTGCCGGATCACCATCTCCCGGTTTTACCGGGACAAAAGCACATTTCATTTTCTGAAAAATGTAGTATTGAAAAGGCTTGCTTCGGAAACGGGAACAAATTTGCTGCGCGTCTGGTGCTGCGGGTGCGCTTCCGGAGAAGAGCCATATACGCTTTCTCTCATCTGGCACCGGGATCTGAAACCCGAATTTCCAGGAACTGATATCGAGATCATCGCCACTGACTCCTCTGAGGTCATGATAGATCGAGCTTTAGTCGGTCTTTACACAAAGAGCAGTCTGAAAGATCTACCGGACGAGTTGTTGCAGGCCGGTTTCACCTTTCAGAAGAATCATTACATTGTGAATAATGAATTCCGCGGGACAGTGCGGTTTGTAAAACAGGATGTGCGCGAGAACATGCCTGAAGGGTTGTTCCATGTTATCCTGTGCAGATATCTGGTGTTTACGTATTTTGATCATGAACTGCAGACAGAACTGCTCAGGAAATTCATGTCCCGTCTTTCCCCGGGTGGCGCACTCGTACTCGGAAAGATTGACAGACTGCCAATCATCCCT
>CP070632.1:2298488-2325256 GCA_020356065.1 Nitrospiraceae bacterium | reverse complement strand
ATAATCAGATGGAAGCTTATCTATATGCTCCTGTACACACTCGCTCATTTCTTTACGTATAAGCTGCTGGTCAACAGGAGCTTTCTGATGACTTGTCCAGGCATTTCTGTCTTCTGCTTCCTCTATTAATTCTTCTGTGGTACGCTTGAATGATGGAGATCTTAATTTATCTAAAGAAGCATTAGTAGCAATACGATATATCCATGTTGATAGTTGGGATTCCCCCTTGAAACCTGAAAGCCCACGATTTATTTTTTCAAAGACTTCCTGTGTTATATCTTCAGCTTCTTCATTACTGACTAATTTCGAGATGTAGCGGAGAATTTTTTGATGATATTCACTATAAATATCTTGAAAGGTAATTTCGCTGCCCATCGATCGGTTCCCCTCTTAATGCAGTATGTCTTTTCGTTGATAACCGGCCTTTGGAATATATTATCACTTCTATATGAAGATTTGCTAATTCATTGAATTCAAGAGTGTATCCTTTTTGAAACGATGCTCGTCTAAATGTGTAGAAGCAGCAAAACTTTTCAAAAAGGAGGAAATAAAATGAATTTAAGAAATGTTAGGGCAGATGTCACACTTGATATGAGAGGAGTTGCGTGCCCATTACCGCCAATTAAGACCTCAACAACACTGGATAAAATGAAGACAGGTGAAATACTCGAAGTCATAGGCTATAACGCAATAGCTAAAAGAAGTGCTCCCTGGTTCGCGAAAAGACTGGGTAATCATCTTCTTGGCTCTTTTGAAGATGAAAAGGGCATTTATCATGTCATCTACAAAAGGAAATGATCAATAAGTACCGAGTAACTGATATCAAAAGGAGGGGCATCATATATGATGTACCCTCCTTATAATGTTATCGTTCTAACTCTTATTAATAATTAAGTATTATTCGCAGAATTTAAACAGATTCCATTTCATTGATAATGCGGATAAATGAGGATTATGTCTCAAACGAAATTTGGAGATATAGGATAATATTTCAATTCATTCTCAAAAATCTAAAAAGAAAATATTGTTTTATGTCAGCCAAATAACTACCATGAGTTATTTTGGATATCAACATTAATGTGAATTATTCCTTAAATTATCTTCTCCTTTTGTGCTAGCAAAAAGAGCCATAATAATTACGATTAGAATTATAGCTGAAATACTTAATAGTATGGTAACCATGACACCCCCCTCGTTATGGTTCGCAGTGTTATTTGTTAAGAGCCTTTATTAAATAATGCATCTATTCTATCTTGTTGTCAATAGGGTTTATAGGTGATATAAGAATTTTATATATGCAAAGAGACGCAAGTAGTTTCTCAACTGATTACCAACATTAATCTTGCATAAAATCAAAAAGAGACTTTATTGATAATAGGGAGTTATAAACATAATCAAGACCGACTCCATTTCAACGATAATGCGGATATATGAATGAAACGGTTCGATTAGCAGAAAAAATTCTCTGATATGAAGAATTATATGATTTATCGTCAGAACAGATGAGGGTCGAAAACAAGGAATGCATCCTGATAGCTTCATTCTCATGTATTTTGAAATTTGAATATTATCGGATTAAGTCAATAAAAAGAGCAGAGTCAGTGTGAGGTCATGAGGATTATTAATGAGGATGCTGACGTTCTTGGTGGACATGACTGAAATAAAAGATTTTATCTCTTAGCGTAGGTAGGTATATCTTTTAAATCAGTGTCAGCATCCCCACTAACTGGTAAAATCTACACCGAGAATTCCAGGCTATGCCGGAGGTGATCCTTCCTTAAACTCTTTCCGGATATTTTCTCTAAATTCTGGTGTGTCTTGATATCCATGGACTTTTGTTCCATGTTGCACAACAGCTTCTAACAGCTCCTCATCCGTATCAGCGGATAGGGCAACGGAACACTTAATATCACCAGGATAATGTCTACAATCTATATATTTTCTTGCCATGATATCCTCCTATCTTTTATGTTTGTTCTCTTAACCTCTTCCTATGCCCATTGTAATAATATTGCTATGATATTTGTCATATGATTTTGGATTAGAGTGGGTATGTGTCGACAAATATCCTATTCATTTTAAGTTGCAAATTTTGCATTTTTTCTTTTTATCTATTCAAAATGTGCGAGGTTGTAAATTAGAATTAAAATTTACAATGTGGAATAAAAACCGCTCTCCCTCCCCATACTCCTTCTATGCAGTAACTATGCAGTTCATATTTGCAAGGATATAGAAGGTAAACTACTGATTATTGTTATAAATGGCACTCAAGAAGTCGTCGGTTCGATCCCAATCAGCTCCACCATTTCTTTTCAATTATTTACCAAAGTAGGATTAAGACGTAATTTATTTTTTCTCCTAAAATACCTTCTACCTGCTAACAGTGTTCCACCTGTAATAAAGAGAATCGAGCTAATTGGTTCAGGAACTACAGCTGGATAAGGATCTACAACAATATCACCAATAGCGTTGCCGCCCCAATGATGCGCACCATTGCCCCAACCAAAATCAAGAAAAGAAAATTCGACCGTATGATTTACAGGTGCTCCAGTATATGTCACATTAAGATCCTGGCTCCATTCCCCGTTTACGTCCGTCCAGATAGAGAAGCCGCTATCTAATATTCTGGTGCTACCACCATCAGGTGTATCCTCAATGGACCAGACTCCACCTATCCAGGTGTCTGGGAAGTTAATATCAGTAACAGTAGCTGTAATGGTAAATGGAACAGTAACAAATACTTTACATGGTGCAATCAGGGAATATGTGGTCTGTCCAAATTCATCTGTCCATTCAGCCATCCATGTATGATTTTCTGGATCAACATAGGTATCGCATAAGTTCTGAGCAAAGGATGAATTGACAGAAAAGATGAATAATAAAACGAGAATTATAAAGATAATAGATTTTTTCATAATAACCCCTCTTTTTTACTTTATAGATATAACTATCCCGTCATTATATTGTTTAAAACCTATTGAAAAATCATATTTTCTTGTCTACCCTCATAGAAAAGAAAGGTCCGGCTATCCTATGGCTTAAATTTCTTTTTAGGATTAAGAAGTAACGAAAGTAAAAGTGAATAAACATTCCTTTCACCGGACTTTACGGAGCAAAAAAAGTACCAGCTAAAATTCAATTAATAATCAATTGCTTAGCAAAGCAGGACAAATTGGGAAATGTCACATTGGCATAACGACCATGCCATATGAGCAAAAAATCTTTAATTATGGATATTTGCGCAGATATGTAGATATGTCTCTTGATTTGTAATTTAAGAGAAGGAAAACAGGCAGCTTATTTATAAGATCATCAATTGGTAATGTCGACTTATTAGTAATATTCAAAATTTCCTGGGCGATCGAAGGTAAGGTAGGTAAATTATGAATTTTTTCTAATTGAAGTAATATTGATTCACTCATGATTATATTACAAAAATAATTTAACTCTGTAGTGCATATATCAATTTAAATCTCATGATGGTTTGATGTTACTTAATTTTACCAGATAAATCTAATTACTTATCAATGGTAGTTTTACTGAGCTTATTATTGGGTAATTTCTTATATGAGAGCATATTTAAAAAAAGAAGGAAAAAAACAGAATCCAGTAAAAAATTATTTTAATGGTAACTATTATTTATCTTGCAATCTGAAAGACCGTGGAAAAAGAAGATAATACAGATACATCTTCAGAAGTTAGACTGATTCTATTTCATTGATAATGCGGATTTATGAATGAAAATGACCGATGGAAGGGCAAAAATTCTCAGAAATGATGATAGATATGATTTATCAGCAGAACCCAAACTAATGCACCTTTGAAGATAATACAATAAATAAGTTGCCTTGTGTGAGTGCAGACGGAATACCTGCTAATCTTACGCATATATATGATTATTATGACTGGTCATCCTGCTACGCCCTCTGGTGTTATGGTATATCATCACCTTGATGCTTATGCGATAGACCAGACACCTGAAATCTGATTACATTCTGAATAATAAGCGCTGACCCTTTTACTGATCCCCATTTTTTCCCGGCTGCTGGTAATACTGGGAATGAGATTTTGTACCTGAGTTGTACCTGAGCGATTTACTTGTCTTTTTTGCCATTATTAATCAAGTGGTTACAGTCCCACACCATGTCCCCTAAACATGTGTCAACATCCTCATATTTTTTTATTTTTCGTATACTTCAACTGTACAATTAGGAACAGCGAGTATGTGACCAATACATACAGGGGAAAAAATAATTTATCGGCCTGACAGCCTTGGTTTTAATCCCATTTTTTTTAAATCATCTATAAGTTTGTCACAATGGTCTCCCTGAAATTCGAAGCAATCCTGCCTGACTGTCCCGCCTGTGCCGAGCTTTGCCTTCAATTGTTTAAAAAATAAAATCTTGTTTTTCCGGTTCATCGGGAGACCCTGAACTATGGTAACTTTCTTGCCACCCCTGCCCTTTCGTTCCAGTCTGACGAGTACTTTCTTATGATCAGACTCTGATGTGCTCAACGCTCAATTAACTTTACCGGTTTTCTTCCCGGAATATTTTTATCTGTTGAATATACCAATCTTGAGTTGTGCATTTTCATGGAATCATCTTATCATGTTTGATACGTCCTCTTGACAGGCTTCGTTTTATTCTTTGCCATTTATTTTCTGCAAAACCTCAGGAGTACTGACAGTTTTCTTTGGTAGTCAACGATCTTATATGTGTACTATAATTATATATAACAGCTTATGGAACCATTTATTTCAACTGTAACAGATCAGGAGATTAAAAAAGAAAAGCAGAAGGCCCGTGATTTGCGTAAATCACAGTGGTGGAAAAGGAAATGCAGCAAAGGCATCTGCTTTTATTGCGGTGGTGCTGTTGCCCCCCGAGACCTTACAATGGACCATATAATTCCCGTAATCCGTGGAGGCAAATCTACCAGAAGCAATGTTGTTCCGGCCTGCAAGGAATGCAACAATAAAAAGAAACACTCGCTCCCCATGGAATGGGAAGAATACATGAACAGGTCTTCTGCTGATTGAAGTTTTGATATTTCCCGGCCAATGGATAAATCAAGAGGTTTTCCGGAACTGACTCCTTTCATGTCCCTGATCACAGGAATTCTTGTTTCCACAGGATTTACGTTATTTCTTTTTTTTGGTGTTGCACTTTCCTGCACCTATTTACTTCAGGTTACTCTAACTCTTACCGTTGTTATTATTATCAGCTCTTTTATATTCTGGATTAATTTAAAGCATGATAATATGTCCGAGCTGATGAATATTATCTCTTCAACTGTATCCTTTGATTTCAGGTTCAGCCGCACCGGCACTGTTATTTCACTGTTAAATATCCTGAAACGTGCAAACCCGTTTATTGGGGTACTGGCCACGTTTTCCGGCATGCTGGTTCCCGTATGGCTCCTTCCTGCAATTATTCTCAACATATTCTCATCTCCGGAAACTTCAGACAACTACCTGTCGATAACCGTTTTTCTGATGAGTATGATTATATGCACTGCCTATTACGTTTCAAATACATCCCAGTACTCCAGGGGGCTATGTAAAATATTGTTCTTCGCGGGAGTTTTAGGGGGGATTTCCGGGGTGCTTAAAATACTCGCAACTTTCTTTTCATAACAAAAAAGGGCGCGTGGTTGGATGTAAAAAAAGGAGGATCTCTTCTCAGTATGCATGAAACTGCTTTGTTTCTTTTAAATTTATTATCCAGAAAATATCTGACTTTTTTTCTGCTCCACGCAGCAGGATGTTCAAAATCCGTATAAAGGGTCAAATCTCCATCATAAAATTTCCTGGTTTTATATTTTGACACATCAGGTCCGCTTACAGGCATATTAAACATCGCGACATTGAGAAAGTCTATTTCCCTGTTATGTGCAATAACAAAATCAAGTGTCTTCTCTGCTTCCCGTTCTGTTTCAGCAGGAGTGCCGAATATCAGATATACGTACGCTGAAATGCCAGTTTTTTTCAGTGTCTTCAAAACACGTGAAGCAGTGCTGACTTCAATACCCTTTTGCAATGCATCCAGCACACGCTGGTCTCCGGACTCCAGACCAAGTTTAAGCATTATGCAGCCTGATTTTCTCAGATCCATACAAAAATCAGGATCAGACAGCAGTTCGCTAATACGAACAAAACCATACCATGGAGTGTTCACCGAATGACCGGAAAGTTTTTTTAATAATGAAGCATTGATTGCATTGTCAACCAGGTGAATAAGATGGGGGCCTGATGCAGCATTGAGCACGTTGAGATCACTAATAACATGATCAGCCCGAAACGGGACATACGGATTATTTTCAGCCTTTTCAGGACAGAAAGAACAGTTACTCCAGTAACATCCACTTGATGCGCTATATGGAAGCACAATACCGGGTGAAAGATACTCATGTAAAGGAAACGATGTATAGTCCGGTACTGTATGTGTATCCTCAACATGTCTCACTCCCAATATATCAAGCAGCTGTTTTTCTCCGGGACCTGCAACAAGGTAATCAATCAGACCTTTAAAAGGGTTATGCCAGTCAGGGTTTCTCATCCAGGATGTGACGAGACCTCCACCAATGATGATCTGCAAATACGGGAACCTCTGTCTCAGAAAACCTGTCATTGCAAAGGTGCTTAATGCTTGAGTTAAATAGTTGAGGGAAAACCCGACAAATCGGGGGTCACAATCATGAATAAGGCGCGTCAATCGCCTGCTGAAATAAGGAAAATAGGGATTAACGTCAGGATATTCAGCCGCCTTTAGCAGATCAGCACTTTTTAACGGTGAAAGTTCTTTGTGTCTGTAGCTGGTTATCCCCGGACTCGCTCCATTGTTTCCCCTGACCTCTATAGCATGGTTCAGATCAATTACGGCACGTTTATATCTGTCTATATTTTTATAGGTGTTTATATCTTTTACTGATTTAAAATTGTTTGAGATATTGTGCAGTGAACGGGCCGTCCATTTGCCATATTTAATTAATGACTGATCGTGAGTCCTATCTCTGAAAAACAACAAAGCCTCCAGGTTTGCATCAATGGCAGCATGGTCAATCCCATGAGATGTTAATGCGCCTGAAAGCCTGGCAATACCGGCAGGAGGCTCACTTGGTTTTGCGACTGGTGGATGTATGAGAATCATGGATTATGTTTATAAAAGGACTTGTCTCGATTATTCATGAGGTAAAGCAGGCATACCATTCAGAAATAAGATGGACTAAAGGAGATGATGAAGCAATTCTTTAAAATAATCATCTTTTGCACAGACCTTTTTCCACTCGCATTCGGTACAGTACTGAAAGTACCATTCCGGGAATATTCTGTTCACATCATCTCTTACATCTGCCCAGTTCACAGTTTTGCCATCTGTCAGGCCCAGGAGCGCCAGAGCCTTGATATCCATTTTTTTTATAAACTTATCAGCATCATCTGACGATACACACCTGCCCTTCTTCAGATTAATGCATTTATTACATACATCGTCAGCACCTGATGATATCGTTACGATCTCCTTTCCTGCTGAATCTATTATTTTCTTCAGATTATGAATAAATGAGTCATCATATCCCTCACCATGAAAGAATTGAAGGCAGATGAGATGATGTCCTCTGAGAGATGGCATTCTAGATCCTTATTAATAAGTATAACGAAGTTCAAAATAAATAGGTGCGGAACAAAACATTACATGTTACACGTTAGACCTTTTCAGGTACAAAAGAAATCTTTGAGCTGCGATAGTTGTATGCAATTCTCGCATACCATGCTCTCTTGGAACAGAGCTCATCATGAATACTATATATAAAATAAAATGATGTGGCATATCATGATGTGCCGGTTGTAAAATACTCGTACATGATCATAATATTCAATTAAATTAAAGGAGTGAGAGAATGAATAAAAAAGCAATCGATCAATACAGATATTTTCTTAAAGATAATGTACGCATGACGATTGATTTTTATCAGACGGATCAGAACAGAGGCAAAAAGCCGCCAGCTATAGAAAAACCTGTTCATGCAGACAGCCGCATTATTGAACTGAAACCTGTTAACACGATGCAGAACATTCCCGATATGGATCTTGCCACGGCCATTGGTAACCGCAGAAGCCGCAGGAAATATCTTCAGCAGCCATTAACACTGGATGAGATATCATTTTTACTCTGGTCTGTCCAGGGGGTTCGGAAACAGATTGACGATGCAACCGCTTACAGGACTGTACCCTCAGCCGGCTGCCGGCATTCGTTTGAAACGTACCTCTGCGTGTTGAATGTGTCAGGACTGGAAAAAGGCATTTACAGATATCTGCCGCTTGGACACAAGCTTTTGTTTGAACATACTGAAGACAATCTTGAAAATCGTATTGTTGAAGCAGCTCTGGGTCAGCCTTTTTTGGGAAGGGCTCCTGTAAGTTTTATTTGGACAACAGTCCCCTATCGAATGGAATGGAGATATGATATCGCAGCCCATAAGGTAATTGCCATAGACGCGGGACATGTCTGCCAGAATTTATACCTTGCCTGTGAAGCTATTAAAGCAGGCACCTGCGCTGTTGCTGCATATAATCAGGATCTCATTGACAGATTACTGAAAGTAGACGGCGGCGAAGAGTTTACAATCTATATGGCACCGGTAGGGAAAGTGTAATTCACTAATTTATTGCATCCCTGCTATTAAATAATGCAGTTCATTACATGGAGCAGCCTATGTGCAGTGATCAATTAAATTAAGGATTAAAGATTAAAAAGATAGATAAAAGATCAACATGATAACATGGCAGATACTTACGAATAACCATAGAACATTTGAAGGATGTTGTATCTTTTATTTTTTGATTTATCTTTTCCCCAATTTTTCTAATCCCGGGTCAGATGTCTGTACTTTATCCGGTGCGGCTGGTCTGCATCTGCTCCCAGACGCTTCTTCCTGTCATTTTCATATTCGGTATAATTACCTTCAAACCAGACTACAGTACTGTCACCTTCAAAGGCAAGAATATGTGTAGCAATACGGTCAAGAAACCATCTGTCATGACTGATTACCACAGCACATCCGGCAAAGTTTTCCAGCGCTTCTTCCAGGGCACGCATGGTATGTACATCCAGGTCATTGGTAGGCTCATCAAGGAGAAGCACGTTGGCCCCCTCCTTCAACATTCTGGCCAGATGTACCCGGTTTCTTTCGCCGCCGGACAGCATCGAAACCTTTTTCTGCTGGTCACTACCCGAGAAATTAAATCGTGCTACATAGGCACGTGAATTTACTTCTCTTTTGCCAAGTGGAATCACATCGAGACCATCAGAAATGATCTCCCAGATTGATTTGTCCGGCTCAAGGTCATCACGGCTCTGATCAATATAAGCAAGTTTTACAGTCTCTCCGATTTTAAATGTCCCGGTGTCAGGGGATTCCTGCCCTGTAATCATTCTGAACAGAGTTGTTTTTCCGGCACCGTTCGGTCCAATGACTCCTACAATCCCACCAGGCGGCAGGGAGAACGCCATACCTTCAACCAGAATATTGTTTCCATAGGCCTTGCTGACATTGTCCGCCTGAATGACGACATCACCGAGGCGTGGCCCGGGCGGCATATAGATTTCCAGTTCCTTTGACCGCCTGTCAATATCCTGATTTAACAGTGCTTCATACGAACTGATTCGTGCCCTTGATTTTGCATGCCTGCCTTTAGGAGACATCCTTATCCAATCGAGCTCGCGCTGCAGCGTTTTCTGCCTCTCACTCTCAGACTTCTCTTCCTGCTGCAGTCGGGTCCTCTTCTGTTCAAGCCATGAAGAGTAATTGCCCTTCCATGGTATTCCCTCTCCCCTGTCAAGCTCCAGAATCCACCCTGCAACATTATCAAGAAAATATCGGTCGTGTGTCACAGCTATTATTGTCCCGGCATATCGCTGCAGATGGTGTTCAAGCCATGCCACAATCTCGGCATCAAGATGGTTCGTAGGTTCATCAAGAAGAAGTATGTCAGGCTTCTTCAGGAGAAGTCTGCATAGTGCCACCCGTCTTCTCTCACCCCCAGAAATAACCTTGACAGGGGTTTCTCCGGCAGGACAGCGTAGTGCATCCATCGCCATTTCAAGTTTTGAATCAAGGTCCCAGGCATCCAGGGAATCCAGCTTTTCCTGAACCTGTCCCTGACGCTCGATAAGCCGAGTCATCTCATCGTCTGACATCGGCTCGCTGAATTTTTCATTTATCTGGTTATATTCATGTAATGTTTCAACCATCTCCTTCACTCCTTCTTCAACAATCCCTCTTACCGTTTTGTTTTCATCAAGTTCAGGTTCCTGCTCAAGAAATCCAACTGTGTGTCCCGGTGAAAGAACGGTCTCGCCATTAAACTCCTTGTCTCTGCCTGCCAGAATACGCAGGAGCGAGCTCTTTCCTGACCCGTTAAGTCCTATCACACCGATCTTTGCACCATAGAAATAGGAAAGATAGATATTTTTCAGGACAGGCCTTTTATCGTAATATTTACTAACCCCGACCATGGAGTAAATGACTTTGTTTGACTCGTTACTCATATTGATTACATCCTTTCAATTATATGCAGCCTCATAATCTTGATATCAGGGCTGATAAGTACGCTACTCTCGACAAAAGCACTCATGATTATACGGATATTAATAATATTGATGAAGTATAGCATATGAATTACTATGAATTTTTTTATGGACAACGTGTAAAATAATAAATAGCGGCCTATCTTCCGTAATCAATTAACTTACAGTAGCTATTTACCTGAAACAATGAATCGATCAGAAACATACGATCTTGCAATCATAGGGGCAGGCCCTGCAGGAATGATGGCCGCCTATCGAGCATATCAGTGCGGTGCAAAGGTTATTTTGCTGGAAAAAAACCATTCCCCCGGGGCAAAGTTATTAATAACGGGAAAGGAACGCTGTAATATTACGAATGCGGAACGGGATCCGCGTAAATTTTCTGATCAGTTTGGAATAAATGGTAAATTTCTCTTAAACGGTCTGCATCGCTTTGGGGTTGAAGAAACCCTGAATTTTTTTAATGAGAACAATCTTGCTACAGTCATAGAACGGGGTAACAGGGTTTTTCCCGAAAGTAACAGATCAAGGGACGTTCTGAATCTTTTTATAAAACTGTTAAAGGGCAATGTCACATTGCTCACCGGCTGTAAAATACAAAACCTGGGTATGAAAGGGAAAATGATAGAAAACATTACTCTTGAAGACAAGAATATAATCAAAGCAGAGAATTACCTTATAACAACAGGGGGGCTTTCTTATCCTCAGACCGGATCTACCGGAGATGGTTATACGTGGGCCAGACAGTTTGGCCACTCTGTTATTGAACCTCTGCCTGCCTTAACACCTATCATAGTAGAGGAAAAGTGGATTAAAGACTTGGAGGGAGTAAGCCTTAAAAATGTTTTCATATCACTTTATCAGAATAACAGAAAAATGCAGGACAGGTTCGGTGAAGCCATATTTACCGGTTATGGACTGAGTGGACCTGTAATTCTGGATCTGAGTAAGTCAGCAGGAAAACTGCTTTCAAAAGGAGAAGTGAAAGTTGTTATCGATTTCAAGCCGGCACTGGACCATCACAAGCTCGAAAACCGGATCCTTCGCGACTTTGATATTCATAAAAATAAATCAATAAAAAATATACTTCATGGTTTTCTCCCAGGGAAGATTATTCCTGTTTTTATCGAACTGGCTCATATCAATGAAAGGAAAAAAGCCCATTCCATCACTAGGGAAGAGCGAAAGAAAATCAGACTGCTGCTCAAGGAGTTTCCTCTCACAGTCAAGGGCCTTGCAGGTTTTAGCAAATCAATAATTACTGCAGGGGGATTAAACCTTAAAGAGGTTGACCCGAGGACAATGAGGTCAAAAATAATAAAAAACCTCTATTTTGCGGGTGAAATTCTTGACCTTGACGGGCCAACAGGGGGATATAATCTTCAGGTATGCTGGACAACAGGTTTTATCGCAGGGGAAAGCGCCGCTGGTAATACACATGGAAAAACCTGATAATATGAAATATTCTATTGACATTTCAGGATTAAAGATGCCATCATTACGTAGAAGTTTCAGGAGTTTTTGACGACAATCATGCCACAAAGACTTTTAACTTTGTGGTTTTTTTATTAAGGCCGGATAATAATTGACCGGTTGATCAAGAAGGAGGTTTTTTAAGTATGGCAAGAGGAACTGTTAAATGGTTCAATGAATCCAAAGGATTCGGTTTCATCACACCTGAAGATGGGGGGCCAGATGTGTTTGCTCACTATTCTGAGATTCAGGGTGACGGCTTCAGGAATTTGACTGAAGGCGAGGTTGTAAACTTCGATATTGTTGAAGGAGATAAGGGACCAAAAGCAACGAATATTACAAAAGATTAGCCTTATAAGCAGTTCCCTCTTAAGGGGAACTGCTTTTTTCAACCTTTTCCTACTTTTAAAATCGCAAAGTTTATCGATGAAAGCTGTTTTATATCAGCTTTCTTGATTCACAATACATCAGACTATCACTCTGAGAGGGAGTCATGTCAAAACGTTCCGGGATGTACAGCAGCAATAAACGTAAGAAAGAGCTGGCGAGGAAGAAGAAACAGGAAGAGAAAAGAATGAGGCGTCAAAAGGAATTCACAGAATCTGCTACTGATTCTGACAATACAAACGCGCCTGTGGCTGAGTCCGGCTCATCCGAAGAGATAGACGAACCTGCAGATGATTAGATGCATTACGCCATCCTGCATTCTAAGAAACATAGCAAATGATACAATCTACAAACGGAAATACGAGGTCCAATATCAAAACAGGGGATTCAGTTTTTATCATAACGAAAGCTGACCAGAAAAGTGGCAAATTTACAAAAGGAATTGTAAAGGACATATTAACTAAATCACCTACCCATCCATACGGGATCAAAGTCCGTCTTACAAGTGGTGAAGTAGGACGAGTTAAGGAGATATAGAATGAAAAAAGCATTATTAATGTGTACTCTCATTCTCATTTGTGTATTGTTCCATGTTAGCAGTACACAGGCGGTGGAGAATTTATCCGGTAAAGTTGTTGAAACATTGAACAGTGGCGGTTATACCTACGTCAATATTGAGAACAAAGGTAACAGTACCTGGGTGGCTGTTCCTCAAACCAGCATATCAGTTGGTCAGGAGATTTCATTTACACCCGGTTCAGTTATGACCGACTTCACGAGTAAAACCCTTAATAGGACCTTTGATACCATAGTATTTTCAGGAGGTATCAAGGGAGAGAGCAAGGCTGCACCGGCTGGCAAGATATCAGATATGAAACCGCCTGCAACAGCTTTAAATGTAAAAAAAGCTGATGGTCCTGATTCATACACAATTGCGGAACTGTATGAAAAACGTGCTGAGCTGGATAATAAAAATGTCGTCATCAGCGGTAAAGTTATTAAATTTTCTTCACAGATAATGGGGAAAAACTGGATGCACCTTCAGGACGGAAGTGGTGATGTTTCAAAAGGGACCAATGATCTGGTAGTTACACTGCAGGACACTCTTGCTGTGGGTGATATGGTCACCATTAAAGGAACAGTGTCAAAAGACAAGGACTTTGGCAGTGGCTATAAGTATACTGTCATGGTTGAAGATGCCATCGTTAAGAAATAAATTGACATACATTTTTTCATAAATTTATATTTAGAGCAATGTTTACTTTACATTTGTTACATGCCATTAGTGCTTGCTCGTCTGCTGGGCTATCGAAGCCGTGGCTGAAAGGGGATTCTATTAGCTAGGTAACAGATCATCGTAATACCGGTAGGCCACGGATTAAATTCGTGGCTTTTTTTTTATACGCATATTACCATTCCTTCAGGGCTGGAATTCAATATACGAGGTATGCCTTGAAATAGGATGCAGAAAAGTACGACAAGATTAACATTCAACCGTTTGAGTAAGGCATGGAGCAGTCCAGACTGGTTGATGTGAGGAAAGCTGATCACATTCTGGACCCTGACTATGGCACCGGAACATTCACTGAATCAGATCTGTTTCAAATCCATTTTAAATATCAGTCGGGAAGTAATGAATTGTTGTGACTGAAAATATACAGTATAAAGGCAAGCAGTGATTATGCCTGATTTCAATAAAACAAACTGGTCACATACTGATTTCATTCAGCAATAGAGAGACAATGCTGATATGTATATCATTGGAAGAAGACAGATGTTTGAGATAATGAAGTCTTTTTTCAGATAATTTATTTCCAGTAAAAAAAGTATCGGCATTCTCGATATTGGATGTGGAGACGGTATTATTACTCATGAATTATTAAGCATCGACAGCTCCATCAGGGCCACACTGATTGATGGTTCTGATTATATGTTAAGCAGGGCAAAGGAGCGTCTGAAGGATTTCCCTGATATTTATATGCATTCCAGTTTCCAGGATATTCGGTAGGAATTGAAAAAAAGGAAGATATATTGGCAGACATAGAAAAAGCTTTTACATGAGTCTAACATGCTAATGTCAATTGATTACCATTAGCGATTACTCTTATGAGGCTTACACATACCATCTAATAATGCTCAGAATAATTAAAGAAGGCTATTTATTGATCTAAATAATCAATGACTCGCAGTCACTCTGATGTTGAGAACTGAGGCTGTCTACAAATATTAAAAAATCTTTGGGTGGATTTTGTATCTCAACACCTAACCAATCGAATGAATCGGGTAATCTCATCAACCTGCTAACTTTGACCGGGATGCGTAAGATTATATCTGGCAAAGGAATGTATAATTCAAAATGAAGGTCAAAAGGGAAGCATATATTTTTCGTGCTGATTAACACTCCTCTGAAGGAAAGATTCACTATGATTCCGGAGTAGTAGGTGTTACCACAGTAGAAAAAGGCATATAGATTGGAAGGTATTCTTTGAAAATATCTTCTTTCACTATAGATCATTCGCCTAATCTTCCCGGCTATAGTGACTTGCCAATAGTATTCAGCCACTAATAACTCTTTTCAGAGACTTTGAAAGAGTAAATCCACAACTGACTTATAATGTTCAATCACTTCAATTGAATAAATTGAATATATCATTCATTTTCTTTGCATGTCAAGCTAAATATATCAAAAAAACAATTATCATTTGAAATTTACAATCCTCTCTGAAATGGTGGCTTACTGATAATACATATTTATAAATGATATTCAATAGTTATAAGATAGAAACTTTCAGGGCCAGGCTTAATAAAATAAAAATAATAGTTACATAGATTAAAATCAGTAAACTTTTCAAAATCACAATGTATTTCGGTTATCTTCAGGTATAAGTAAGGTGCGAACTGAGAAATGATCTAAATTATCAATGATTCGCAATGATTCTCAGAATAACTTAATGATTATTCATGCAGTCTTACAATTCTTTCATTTTTTATATGGGCTTTCAATATGATAGCTTCAAGCAGCTGTGATTTATTTTCTTGAATACATTTATTTGCAGTATCATAATTCTCAAATTTACCAAGCCTCACAGTATAATATTTTCCAACTTTTTCAATTCTGAGCAACTTAAGATCCTTTTTATTAAGTGATCGGAGTAAATAATTGAATTGCTCCTGAGCATCTTCAACGTTTGGCTGGCTCTCTATCTGAATTGTATAAACTAATTGTGACGTCGTATACAGTTCGTCTGTTTTTAATTTCCCGTTCAATTTATTTTTTGTGTCAGTATTATTATCAGACCTTGCCTGCATGATACTTTTATTATCATCAATTTGAGTTTCTTTATTTTTATTTGACAGGGTATCCTCATCTGAAATTCTACTGCCTGCCCGCTCTTTAACAGGTTTTCTCAACATATTTTCTGATTTATACAACTGCTTCGGATCCGATTCCATTGATACAGGTTGATGAAAAATCCTACTATCAGTGATTCTTAATGCCTTGACGGTGATATAACCTGATAGCATAAAAAATGAACTAGAAATACCAATAATGAAATAGTATATTAATTTTCTTCTTTTAAATAACATTGAACAGTTTTGAAATATATATGTATCGAAAGATTAGGACGCGTGACAAACTTCCAATTCCTCCCAGAGAATTTATTCAATAAGTTACTCTTAACTTATGTGCACTATAATCCACGTATGAAGACAGCAAGGTAGCAGTAGATTATCACGCCACCAATAAAAATGAGTCCCGCATTAGAGCTAACAGCATCATACAGTCCACTTTTCTTATATGCTGCTAATCCAGGAAATGCTGTCAATATCCTCCACAAAACTTCATGAATAACTGGCATTTTCTTAAGCTCCGGTAGCTTGCGACTTTCTGTCGATTCGGTATTCTCCTCCGGTATTGATATATCATTCATGATTCCCACAATTCCATGAGAGATATCCATCTGTAAATAGGAAGGTACTTCGTAAGGAATGCATACACATATGACACACCCCTCTCAGGTATACCTTAACATTAACTCCGTGTGCAGCTCATGTCAAATTAATAATTTTTATTACTGCGCAATTCCTTGATTATATCTTAATGTAAAAAAAGACAGAAACATTAGAAACTTCTTTACTGATTAATAACATTGAATAATTTATTTGCCAATTCTTTATCAAGGTCTTTGAGAATTTTATATTCATCAAGTGAAGAAACTTTGTCATCGATCATCAGATAGGCAATACCAAGATTATAATGTGCATCTGCAAAGTCAGGCTTAATCCTGATTGCCTCTTTATAGGCATCAGATGCTTCGTGATACTTGTGTAAGTACCCATATGTAATGCCAAGATTATAATGAGCATCTGCAAAGTCAGGCTTAATCCTGATTGCCTCTTTGTAGGCAACAACCGCATCCTGATGCCTGCCTATATCATTACAGGCAACACCAAGACTATAATGTGTATCTGCAAAGTCAGGTTTAATCCTGATTGCCTTCTTGAATACATCAATTGCTTCCTGATACTTGCCTAAATCACTATAAATAAAACCAAGATCTCGATATGCATCTGCATCAGGCTTAATTCTGATTGCCTCTTTATAGGCATCAATTGCTTCCTGATAGCTTCCTTCTTTTCCATATGCAAGACCAAGGCGGTGATAATAATCAAAATCCTTGATATCATTTTTTGATATCACGCCATCACGTATCAGGAGAATCCGCTCGTCAATGAAATGTGCCTTCATCACCATGGCCCCCTGAGGAATGAGTTCGTGCTCCCTCATGAACTGCTCTGCCTCTTCATGTCTGGCAAACCTTCCTACCCGGACAGCATATAAACTCCCTATCATTTCTATCCGGAGAGCCTGAAGTGCTGTCCCCTCTAACGATCGTTCAATAAACCTGAATTGCTTTTCGGCAATTTGTCTATCCTTAAAAGTTCCCGTCTGAATTGTGTACACAGACTCCTGCGATACCTGTTTTTCTTTTGGCTGATCTGAATCTGCCGAGGCCTTCCGGGCACAGATAAAACTTGTTATCCCCAAGGAAAGCATACATACCATGATTGTTAGAAAATAAATTATCCTGCACTTATTTGCTATCTTTCCATTTCTGTACATGCACACTCCCACAATCGTATTCTACAAAAGTACTCCATCTTTTTAATTCTACGATAAGAAAAAATATTTCCAAGACATTTCTATTTCCAGATTAATTTTAATATAAAACAAAAAAGTTACCTATACTTTAAATTTTCTTTTAGGAAAACTTACAGTATTTCTGGAAATAATAAATCTAAGAACAATATACAGTTTTAACAAGCAATTTTATTGCTATGATGTAACCTTTGGATTTAAATGGTTTTCAATTACCTGTTCCTGACTAAAGTGTAAAATATTTTATAAAGTGTAAAAAATTCGACTTTATTAAATATATTATAAAACGATTGAATGCGTAATCATGATTAAAATCTATACTAAGAATTCGATTTTGCTTTGATGATAACATCATGACCTTCCCGAATTAATGGACCATTGATAGTACTGAATCATCTCTATCATCTCGAAGATTCAAAAGTATTATTAAAATGGGATTAGTCTGAATATTAAGCCAAAGGATCCGATAAACCTGCTTCCATAAATCCCTTAGCCCTGAGAATGCAACTGTCACATTTTCCACATGGTATAAACCGTGCATGTTCCGAATCCTGTGTTCTCTGCGATGATACCTGCGGATCATAGCAGCTCCAGGTCAGTGAGTAGTCAACACCGAGGTCATTGCCCTTTTTTATAAGTTCTGCTTTTGAGAGTTCAATAAGAGGCGTGCGGATTTTAAACCTTATCTCTCCTTCCACCGAAATTTTTGTGGCAAGATTAGCCATATCCTCAAATGCCTGTATATATTCAGGTCGACAGTCAGGATAACCGCTGTAGTCTATGGCATTGACGCCAATAAAAATATCAGATGCTTTCAATGTCTCTGCCCATGCAAGTGCTAAAGATAGAAATATTGTGTTCCTGGCAGGTACATAGGTAGCTGGAATCTGAGTTTTCGTCTGTAATTTGGGATCTGTTTTCTTTGCCCTGTCTTTCGGAACCTCGATACTCGACGTTAACGCAGACCCGCCTACATCCCTGAGATTGACATCTATGACAAGGTGTTGTTTAACTCTGTAGTGATCTGCTATTCTCCGGGAAGCATCAAGTTCAATTTTATGTCTCTGACCATAATTAAAACTAATCGTATAAATCTCATACCCTTCTGCATTTGCAATAGCAAGAGTCGTAGCAGAATCAAGCCCACCACTTAACAGAACAACCGCTTTTTTACCTATCACCTATCACCTATTAGTTCTTACTTTTTTATTTCCGATTTTCGATTCTCTACCTGACAGGAGATTATTAATGTTTGTCTTGTGCTTAACGATAATTAATGCAGCCAGAATAATGCCAAAGGATATTTTTATGAATGATCCTCCCTGCATTAAATAAATTAAGGGGAGTAAAGCAACCGATACAATAGCAGCAAGGGAAGAGTATTTTGTCATGATAGCAACTGTAATCCAGATTCCAATTAATAAAAGGGATACAACCGGACTGTATGCAGCAACGACTCCTATGCCCGTTGCAACTCCCTTCCCTCCCTTAAATCCCAAAAAAACCGAAAACATATGTCCAAGAACAGCAGCCAGTCCAACTATAGACATCCAAAGTTCTGCAACTGACATATCCGAACCACCGGCACTGAGGATGAACTTGCAAATAATTACAGGAACGGCCCCTTTCAAGCCATCAGACAGTAACGTAAGTATCGCAGGCACCTTACCCACACTCCTTAATACGTTTGTCGCGCCTATATTCCTGCTTCCCGTGCTTCTCAGGTCTACACCAGATCCTCTTGAAAAAATAAGTCCAAAAGGTATCGATCCGATGAGAAATGCTACGGGTACTAAAAGATATAAAAATAAAACTGTGTTCATTGGCAGCAACTGTTTGGTGTATTCATCCCTTTCACTAACTACAATTAACCATCTGAATGAAAATTATGTATCCCTGTCCGTCATATCAATCCTTTTCCAGAATAAAATAAAGTACTGAAAACCGGAAATGAGACCAAGGATCATGGCAATCCAGAGCAGCAGAATTCCCATGCCATAAAAATCAATTGCAATAAATGTCTTATCCACGAGAAGGGTTATAATTGAAGCGATCTGGGCAGTCACTTTTATCTTCCCTCCCATTTCTGCCGGAATAACGATTTCTTTTGTAAGTGCAACTATTCTCAGTCCTGTTACCATAAACTCCCTTGCAATGATAACGATCGCTATCCATGCCGGAATAAGTTCCATATCAACAAATAAAATCAAAGCTGATATCACTAAAAGCTTATCCGCTATAGGATCAAGGAGAATGCCGAATTTTGTGACCTGTCTGGTTTTTCTTGCCAGATACCCGTCAAAGTAATCCGTTATGGCTGCTATTGAAAAAAGGATTGCCCCCCAGAATGGATTTTCCGGGGCTATCAAAATAAAAGGGAGGATAATGATAATTCTGCTTACTGTTATAATAGTCGGGATATTAACCAAGGGATTCCCCGGAGACCTTATCCCACCTGCCTGTAGCCTTGAGAATAATATCCACAAATTCCCTCACAGCTCCCCTGCCGCCTTTTCTGACCGAGACGATATCGGCCCATTCTTTCACAGATTCTTCAGCATCTGCCGGTGCCGCAGTCAATCCTGCCCTTTTAAAGAGTTCCCGGTCAACGACATCGTCCCCCATAAAGGCTATGTTATCATCTTCACAGTTATACTTCCGGCGAAGTTTCTCATATACTTCAGATTTTACAAATATCTTCTGATATACGTCCTTAATCCCCAGTTCGTTTGCCCGTAACTCAACTACTTTTGATTCTCTTCCCGTTATGATGGCTGTCTCAATTCCCGCCTTGCCCAGCATTTTAATACCATGACCATCCCTGACATGAAACCTCTTCAGCTCGTTTCCCTCATTATCGAGGATAATACTGCCATCGGTCATAACACCGTCTACGTCCAGAATAAGGAGTTTTATCCTGCTCGCTTTTTCAATAATTTCTTTATCCATAATTTGATATTTTAAAGTTGTAATTTGTAATTGGAAATTTGCAATTTTTCATACTATCCCTGCCTTAAGCAGATCATGAAGGTGAAGTATCCCCTCTACCGTATTGTTATCATCTGTTACCATCAGTACAGTTATGGAGTATTTTTCCATCAGTGAAACCGCCTTGGCTGCAAGCATGTTTTTTCTCAGACTCTTAGGTTTGTACGTCATAACATCACCTGCTTTTAATGAGAAGAAATCTTCTCCCCATTTTTCCAGACCTCTTCTCAGGTCCCCATCTGTAATGACACCCTCCAGAATAAGATCATCACCAGCAACAGCAGTAATTCCCAGTCTCTTTGAAGATATTTCAATGATCGCATTTTTCATAAGGGTATCAGCCCTGACAATAGGAATGGCATCTCCTGTGTGCATAAGATCTTCAACAATCAGCAGAAGCCTCTTTCCCAGATTACCTCCAGGATGAAAAAGTGCGAAGTCCTCCTCGGTAAATCCCTTTTTATTGAGAAGTGAAATTGCAAGCGCATCTCCGAGGGCAAGAGTGGCGGTTGTAGAGGCAGTTGGTGCAAGGCCCATGGGGCATGCTTCTTCACTGACTGAAATATCAAGAGATACGTCTGAAGACTTTGCAAGTAACGATTCTCTACTTCCCGTCATACTTACAATCTTTATGTCCAACCTCTTCAGAGTCGGTAAAATCCTGGTTATCTCTTCTGTGTCCCCGCTGTTTGAAATTGCAAGCACCACGTCCCCCTTTGATACCATCCCGATATCACCATGGCTTCCTTCTGCAGGATTCAGAAAAAGAGCGGGCGTTCCAGTAGAAGCGAGTGTGGCAGCAATCTTTTTACCTATTATCCCTGACTTTCCCATACCTGTCACTACTACTTTACCTGAGCAGGTATACATAATATTTATGGCCTCAATAAAAGACTCATCTATTCTGTCGACAAGCGCCTGGACAGCCTCAGCCTCTATTTTGAGTATATTTTTTGCCTCATCAATTATTTCATTCTTTTCCATGAAATATTACGCTTCCTGTTATCCAGTAACGATTAATTTTATTCAGCTAGTTGTTTTCCCAGCCTTTAACCATCTTATGCAACTCCATTAATCTTCCGGCGATATGAGAAAATCTTTCAATAGGCAGCATGGTAGAACCGTCGCAGGGGGCTTTGTCAGGATCTTCATGAACCTCCATAAAAACAGCATCACAACCGGCAGCTACCGCAGACCGGGCCAGGGTCTCTATGAATTCCCTCTCTCCTCCTGAACTGCTGCCCTGCCCTCCGGGAAGCTGCACACTATGCGTCGAGTCAAATACTACTGGGAACCCGAATCCCTGCATAATCGGTATTCCTCTCATGTCCACAACCAGGTTATTATATCCGAACGATGTGCCTCTCTCAGTTATGATTATGTTGTGATTATTCTCTGATATTATTTTTTCTATTATATTTTTAACATCCCGGGGTGCCAGAAACTGTCCCTTCTTGACATTAACAGTCCTGCCTGTCCTTGCTGCTTCCAGGACAATCTCTGTCTGCCTGCACAAAAAAGCCGGTATCTGTATTATGTCAAGCACTTCTGCCGCTCTGCCGATTTCCTGTATGGAATGAATGTCGGAGAGAACAGCCAACCCGGTTTCTTTCTTCACTGTATCCAGTATAGCTAGTCCTTTATCAATACCCGGCCCTCTGAATGATGTAAGCGATGTTCTGTTTGCCTTATCATAAGAACTTTTAAAAATAACAGGAATATTCAATCTATCTGCTACACTTTTTATTTGATGAGCGGCTTTAAGAGTAGACTCCTCGCTTTCAATTACGCATGGACCCGCTATGAAGGCCAGAGGATTTCTGTTTCCAATTCTTATGTTGCCTGCACTGATTTCGCGGGTTGTCATATGATTAATAAATCACTTTCATACTATTATATGATCACATGAATTTTTTAAATTAATGTTGCCATGCGATATTTCTGTTCTTGATTATTCATTAATCATGAAAGATATCAGACATATAAATTAACATAAAATATGTCTTTAGTGGGGAAGTGGGTAAGTACAGAAACTGACAGGTGATCCTGTGCTCTTCCTAACTGATTATCTGGACGTTCGCTTACGTCTTGGGTGAGTGTATGGCCATGCCGTGAACATCCTCTGCAGCTTCCATGATGCCTTCAGCAAGTGTCGGATGTGCATGAATGGTATGTGCAATATCCTTGACAGTCAAACCCTTTTCCATGGCAACAGCTATTTCATGGACCAGATCAGAGGCATGAGCGCCGATGATGTGAGCGCCGAGTATTTTGTCAGATTCCCGTTCAGAAATTATCTTAAAAAGCCCTGAAATTTCACCAATGGCATGGGCCTTTCCAAGTCCCCTGAACTGAAATCTTCCAATCTTATGGTTTATGCCTTTTTCTGTGACCTGTTTTTCTCTCATGCCCACAGATCCTATTTCAGGACTTGTAAAGATAGCCGCAGGTACAACATCGTAGTTAACTTTTGCATCTCCTCCCAAGGCATTTTCTGCAGCTACAATACCTTCTTTTGAGGCAAGATGGGCAAGCATGATACCACCAGTCACATCACCAATAGCATATATTCCATCAACATTTGTCTGAAGTTTTTCATCCACGATAATCTCACCCCGCTGTCCCTTATTCACACCGACCTCTTCGAGACCCATGTTCTCACTGTTTACAGCACGTCCGATCGAGACAAGCACCTTTTCAGCCTCTATTAATTTCCCATTGGAAAGCTGTACTGACACACCATCATTTAATACATCCACGTTATCTACACTTGTATTGGTGAGGAGCTTTATCTTGTTTTTCTTGAGCTCTCGTTCCAGTATCTGTGAGATCTCTTCATCCTCAGTTGATACCGCGTTAGGCATCAATTCAACCATGGTCACATCAGCTCCGAACTCCTTGTAGATGAACGCAAACTCACAGCCTATTACGCCTGCACCAACAATAAGCAGACTTTCAGGTATTGAATCGGGGTTTACCGCATGATTACTAGACAATATTCTTTTACCGTCAAATGGAAATACAGGTATCTGGGCCGGCCTTGATCCGGTTGCTATTATTATTTTGTCCGTATCAACATCCTGTGTTGATCCGTCCTTAAGCGTCACCTGGATTTTCTTTGGATCAATGATGACTCCGCGGCCTTCAATCAGCCTGACCCCCCATGATTTAAAGAGTCCACGTATTCCTTTTATCTGTGTGTTTACAACCTTGTCTTTTCTGTCAACTATTTTCGCTATATTGGGTGTAACCGTACCTTCAAGTTCAAGGCCGTAATTCTTTGCATTTCTTGCTTTATGCAGTACGTCTGCGGATGCAATGAGAGTTTTGGTAGGAATACATCCCCAGTTCAGGCAGGTACCCCCTACTTCCCCCTCTTCTATCACCGTGACCTCTGCCCCAAGCTGTGCAGCTTTTATTGCTGCAACATACCCGCCGGGGCCTGCTCCCAACACCGTTATCATCATTCTTTCTCTTTTACCTCTTCTTCAACATACTTTTCATACGCTCCGGCATCCAGTAGTTTGTCAAGCTCTGATTCATCTTCCATTTCAAGTATAGCTATCCACCCCTTGCCGTATGGATCTTCATTAATTATTTCAGGAGCATCTCCGAGCTCTTCATTAAACTCAATAACTTTTCCACTAACAGGACTGATGACTGCTGACGTGGCTTTCGTAGACTCAATCTGGGTCAGTTCAACACCGGCCTCAGCAGACGAATCAACCTCAGCCTCATCAATGTACACGATGTCTCCAAGAGTCTCCTGCGCATAAAATGTAATGCCAACTGTTGCCTTGTTACCGTCTACTTTTACCCATGTGTGCTCTTTGTGATATTTAATATCATCAGGATACATGTTCCCCTCCTATATTGTCATAGTTTAATAATCGTACAATTAAATGTGTGTGAAATTCTAATCATAGAATGTTATTTTGTCAAGAATATACCGCTGTTAAAAAAGACTGTCGATGGCCTTCTTTGAACCTTCACTGGTCCATTCCCTGAACCCGGTGAACTTGTACTTGATAATTCCTTCCCGATTTATCAGAAGTGATGAAGGAAGTCCTATTATGTTATACGAAGATGATACACGACCTTCATCATCATGCAGTACAATAAAATCAGCCAGTGTATGATCCATGAATTTTCTGAGCTTATTGCCGGACCTGTCCGTGGAAATTGATATGATGACCAATCCCTTATCCCGGTATTCTGCATGCAGTTTATTCAGGTGAGAGCGTTCTTTCCTGCAGTACGGACACCATGTAGCCCAGAAATTGAGAAACACAGGTTTGCCTTTGAAGGAATCTAAAGAGATCTTTTCTCCGGAAAGATTACTGAGTATAAATCCTGGAGCCTTTTTGCCGATATCAGCGTCAAGTAATGATGCGTCAAAACCATATACCTGCTCTCCACCCGGCATGAATAGCGAAGCTATCAGTCCCAGAATAATGCAAAAAGTTTTTATGTGCAGTTTTTGATTCAATTTTTCTGTCCAAACAAGAGAAGAACTAGTTCTTCAACAACAGTAAGAACTATTTTATATTTTTTTCTCCTGATAGACAAGCTTGGATAATCCTGTCCATATGAAATTGGAATATAAAGGGGATCAATGAAAGACTTTAAACCCGGCAGTTATTACTGGAATACGAGTTCTACCTCAGGCATTCTCTCTCTGAAAGCAACGCCGACACAGTCAGTCTCACAGTCATGACAATGTCCTATACAGCGCAGCACAACCTTATTACCTTTTACTGCAATCAGTTCAACAGTACTGTCATGAGATTCCAGGAGCCAGTTTAAATTTTGAATGACTTCCAAAACCCGTTTCTGGAACGTACCCATACAAGCATTATATCACCTGAAAGATATCATTATTAAGCGGATTTAGTCTGATCATGCTGTAAGAATTTATCCTACAGCCTTAAGGAGATAGAAATTATATATTGCGTACCCGCAGTTTTGCATCAATAAAATCTTTATGAGACACGTGTATAAGATCTGCTATTTTACGGACCATATGTTCTTCATATTTATCAAGTGATGAGTCCGAATATGCTATTTCCCAGAGATGCTCAACAACCTTTAATTTCTGCTCATACGTATACCCTTTGTTGATCAGGGAGGTAAATTCAAAGTACCCTGTGGATCTGGATATTTCATCTTCAGCAAGCCTTAATATTGTTTCAGTTTCATCTTCACTCAGCCCGAATTTCAACTTTATTGTTCTTGTTATGGAATTCTTCTCATCTTTACTGATCTCTGCATCAGCTCTCATCATTTCGATCATTAATGCTGCAGTAGCAAGCTGAAGAGAATGTTCTGAAATCCTGTCTGCTGGATCTGAAGAGGTCTGGATATTTTTTTCAAAAAACTGTTTAATGGCATTAATCATGAGAAAAGCAGTATAGACAAAAAATGGTGCCGGAGGTCGGAATCGAACCGACACGAGGTTGCCCTCGCGGGATTTTGAGTCCCGTGCGTCTACCAGTTTCACCACTCCGGCGACTTATTATTGAATTAGATATTGAATCAATATGCTGCGTCCACCGAGCTTACCTGCCGGCAGGCAGGTTTACTATTCCCGCACGCCGGCAGACGTAAGCAATATGGATCTCTGGCGAAAAGTAATCTTCTGCTGGATTACAATAGTATGGTAAAACGAGGCAACAGTAATCATGCATGCTGTCATATGTAATGGCAAAAAAGATTTTTACATGACCTGTTATGTACGATGAGAAGCACAAAACGTTTGACAGCACACAGATCAGCACTTTCTCATATATTCAACCAGAGAATGTTCACCATATGCATCAACTTTTTTTACGGGACATTACATCCTGTAAAAACTAGCTGAGATGCTTATTGACCAGTTTAGTCATCTCAAACATTGATACCTTGGCCTTCTTCAGCACTGCCTTCAGTTTGGCATCAGCGTTGATCATTCTCCTATTGACAGCGTCCTGCAGTTTGTTTTTCTTAATATATGCCCAGAGCTTTTTTGTAACCTCGGTTCTGGGAATGGGCTTGCTGCCAACTATCTGTGCCAAAGCATCACTAATACTCACAGGTCTCATAAATGCGGGATTAGGAGCTCTTTTCTTTTTAGCGGTTTTTTTCTTCGCAGTTTTCTTTTTGGCAGTTTTCTTTTTGGCAGTTTTCTTTTT
>CP070632.1:2271207-2298388 GCA_020356065.1 Nitrospiraceae bacterium | reverse complement strand
AATGGTACAATCCTTAATACAACCGACGGTGGAGCAAACTGGACATCACAAACTAGCGGGACGACCAACAATCTTTCAAGTATATATTTTTTAGACACGAATACTGGATGGGCAGTTGGTGAGATTACATCCCCGACTTGTCTATTGTGTCAGGGCTCCATTCTTCAGACTATCTTATATTAGCTGTACAAGGCTCTGCTTAACGACACATTACTGACTAATTTTTTCAGAGGTGAGAGCAATTTTATAAGTGCAACTTTTGTCAAAAATTCTATATCAAATGTCGTTTTTTAAATGAGCATTACAGGAAATAATCATGCAATTTGGGAGATGGTGGAAATGGTTTTTAATTATATAGTAGTTTCAGATTTAAAGTAACTCTTCCAGAATGGCATATATCAATTCAATTATTCCGCTGTCTCCGACTCAACTGCACATGAACAAAGAGGGCAGGAGCTGCCTGATAAAGTGACTGGAGAAATTGATTTCAGTTTCACTGATTTACTCTCAGACCTGTGAACAGGAGTTGCAGGATGCTCGATACGAAGCAGTTTTGGCTGTTGAGCAATATTAAGTATTGATGTGAGCCATGTCCATACTGCAAGCGGGATGGTAGCAAGACTGAACAGCTGTTCCTTCATGGAGATCTTTCCCGTTTCCTGGCTTATATCCCGGAGCAGTTTTCTTGCATCATCCCTGCGGTTTTTGTTAGGTCCAAGAAACTTCGCAGGGTAAAGTGCAGGGATAGCGCTTCTCACATATTCTTTCATTCGTTCTGCTCTTCCGCTCAGAAGAGGGTTTGATGAGTTTCTTAAATTACGATATCCCTCGAACCAGACCCTCACCACCCGCATGAGGGAGGGGCCGAGGATCTCGAAGTTTTTCCGATAGAGCTCCCGCTGCATCTCCTTTAACTCTGCAGCAGTGAAATGAGGATGCCTGAAGTGCATGGCAAAGCCGTCAAACGTGCGGTAGTCCGGATCATCACGGTATTCGGGAAGGTAACGGTTCTCCTCAAGCATCTGTCTGTGAAGGGGCGTGCCGGGAAAGGCAAAATAAATAAGGACCTGCCAGAGAGACGGACCGAGTTCAGTGATCATCCGGAACTCCTTCATGACCTTTGTCCGGTCCTGATAGGGAAATCCTATGATCATGGATGAAAGGAGGGCGACACCTCGTGATTTCAGGGAAGAATAAAGCTCTGAAAGAGATTTCCCTTTGAGTTTGCTGAAATTTGACTCAGTGCCCTCAAATGCTGTCCAGAGGATATCAAACCCCATTTCGGCAATTTCATCGGGGGTAAATTTGGAAAGTCCGCGTACACTGCCGAACCCCATTATTGACAGGGGCTTTCCTCCTTCCCGTACACACTGGAGAAACTCCCGTGCCCTTTTTTCATGCAGGAAAAAATCCTCGTCAATTAATATAAAGCCGCTTAATTCATCACCTGCCCTTTCAGCCTGTTTATCCATATGAAGCATGAGTTGGTAGAGCTCCTGCCCGCTTTTTACAAAAGGGATGTATCTGCGCTTGAAAAAATGGGAGGTGCAGCAGAAGTCACAGCCATTCGGACAACCCAGTCCGCCCGTGATATGCGCTACTTTTGTCTTAAGAGGATATGAGTAGATACGGGGTGACTCAACCGGTGCATAGGGATGCATAATCGGTTTCGCTGTATCTTCCTTAAGCAATCTTCGCATGTACCCGATTCCTTCTTCCCTGCATATGAGGTCACAGTAAGGGGATAGCTCTTCATCAGACAGCACTGTGCCGTATCCGCCGAGAATAATTCTTGCCCCGGGTGCGTGGCTGCGTGTTAACTTGGTCATGCGTTTAAGCTTATGAAAAGTCGCAACAACGAAGTTGATACCGATGTAATCATAACTATGATTCTTCAGCTCCCGGATAAACTCCCGCTCCGAAGGATAATGGAGGACGACAGAAGGGGCTTCGATGTTTTCGGCAATATAGTCAAGCCCCCAGCACCGGATAACCTGACGGTAACTGAATATGCCCTGTTCCCGGGTTACCTGGGCATGGAAGAGTTCGGCACCTACAGAGTCGCCCTCACCGTGTCCGCTGAACGGACGGCAGACTGTAGTAAGTAGAATATTTTGCCCTGACACGATATTGTTCTCCTGAATACGAGAGACAGTAAATTGAGTACTTCTTTAAAGTTGAAAGTATAACATATCCAGAAATACCGGGTTCAACCGTTTGATCCAAAGAAACATTACCTATCCCATATCGGAACTGAACAATACAGACGGTTTATAATGAAGGCTCAGTCTCATTCCTTTCACCGGACACCTGAAACCGTTTCATGAATCTGTTGTCTATATAATCCTTAAGGTGAAAAGGAAGTTTACCGTTCCAGACCCAGTTCCCCCTCCAGAAAATTCCGGTGCCGTCCCCGAGATTGAATATCAGGAGATATCTTCCTCCGGGATCAAAGGCAGTCAATGTTTTCCCTTCTGCGCAGGCCATAAGATTATGATACAAAACAGGGTTTTCCCGTACTGCATACACGCCCACTTTTTCCAGGAGCTGTCCCTGAAGGCCGATGCAGTCACCTCCTCCGAATATCTCAGGATGGGCAATGCTCTGGAGATACTGGTTAACGAGCATTCCTCCGGCTTTGTCTGTTGGAATACCGGAGTCTTGAAAGAGTGACGGGGGCTTTACTCCCAATGCAAGAAATGCAAAATCGAACTTGATCGTTTCACCGTTTTCCAGCACGGCTTCTCTTTCATGCACGGTTTTAACATGTGTTCCTTTAATAATTTTGATTTCCCTTCTTTGAAAGGATTTCTCCACTATCGCGCGTACCTTTTCAGGAAACTTTCTGAGTAATTGTGTCCCTGCTGCAATGGTTATGTCTGATGTCAGTCTCTTTTCCGATGTCAGCTTCTGAATATTTCCCGCTACCTCCACTCCTGCAGGGCCTCCACCCACAACAAGGATGCGAATATTCCCGTGTTTTGGCCATTTAGTTATTTGTTCCTTTGCTTTCAGGAGATTCAGTATGGGTTTGACCGGAAATATTTTTTCATTGGTTATATGAGAAACATCATCAGGCACACCGCTTCCCACATTAAAGGAAACCACATCATAGGTAATGGTTTCACCCGAATCGAGAGTAAGCTGCCTGGTGTCCGGATTTACCCTGTTAACGCTGCCCGCGAGAAAGCGGCCGTGATGGTCTTCCATCATTTTTTTTACGTTGAACCGTATTTCCTGAGGCTTATATATACCTGACAGCATGCCCGGCCCCATACCTGAATAGTAGTGATAATCTTCAGGACTGATCAAAGTCACCCTGTGTCCCCGTTCATGATATGCCTGGCAGTTTGCCATAACAGTCATATGTGCATGTCCGCCGCCTGCAAGGACAATATCTTTACCCATAATAAAAGAGTATATTTCAGATATCTGAATCAATCAAGCTTCGGGCCTGTAGACGGAACTTATTAAGGGGGAGAAATAGATCAAGTTATAGAAGAGGTGAAACTTAATTGATACTGTGATATACATGATGTTCTGGAAGCTAAAAAAAACTGCTCTGTAATTCCTAATCAAGAATGATCGTCTCGCCATGCTGAAGGACAAGGAAATCCTCATCAGACAGGCCCTCGTTCTTCACTGCTGCTTTGAGACGAAGGGGAGGCTCGTCAAGTGGCTCGTCTGTCAGCATAAATGTTCCCCAGTGCATGGCAATGGATTTCTTTGACCTGAGGTCCAGATGTGCCTGTACAGCTTCCTCGGGATTGATGTGATGATTTTTCATGAACCATCGGGGTTCGTAGGCTCCGATGGGCAGGGCTGACAGATCAAAGGGGCCATACCTGTTTCCTGTCTCCTTAAAATGCGAAGAATAACCCGTGTCCCCGCCAAAATAAAAGCGAAAATCGTCTGACATGATGATCCAGCTTGCCCACAGGTGTTCATTCCGGGAAAAAGGTGACCGCTTGCCCCAGTGCTGCATGGGTGTGGCAATTATCTTAAGCGAATTCATGGTGTATGTTTCCCACCAGTCCAATGCAATTGAAGTATCAACCCCGATGGAATCAAACCATTTTTTCATCCCCAGTGGTACGAAAAAACGGGTATTCTTTCCATCTTTTCGATGATAAAGATTCAGTATTGTCTGTTTATCAAGGGAATCGTAATGATCATGGGAAATGACAACAATATGGACAGGAGGCAGATCTTCAATGGATATTCCCGGAGGCACCACCCTCTCTGGTCCTACCCACTGAACAGGCGATGATCGTTTGGAAAAGTGGGGATCAGTGAGAATATTTACCCCGTCAATCTGAAGAAGCAATGTGGCATGTCCGATCCAGGTAAGCGTTTTTTTTGTATTATTTGCCCTGAGAAATTCGGGGTCGTTCTTTGCCACCGGGAAATCATATGCATCAGCTCCGGGGATGTCTTTCCAGAGCCTTTGCCATCGCCAGCGAAGGAAATCAAAAAAACCATGATCGTCTTTAAGGTCAGGGTTTCTGAATCCATTTTCAGTATGATGCGGCTTATCAGGGTTAATGTTTTGCGCTGCGCAGCTTGCACTCGACAGGGATAGGACAACAAGGATGAATACTGAACAGAATGGCAGAATCATCTCTTTAAACTGTATAATTTTCTGCATGTCACCAGCCCCGGGTCCCGGTCTCTCCTTTAAAGGGACCCACAATATTTTCAGTTATCTACCCGCCGTAAAAGTCACCCTCCTGGGCCTTTACCTTTTCGTCGTTCACATATCAGGCATCCATGAGACCGGGATAAAAGGCAACATGGTCCTTGATTGCCAGGAAGTCATGAGCCGGATCAGGATAGTACCAGGCGGCGTTTATTGCTTCTTTTTCGTTTACTGCAACCATATAGTAGCGGGCGTGCCCTTTAAATTCACACCACGATGTCTGAAGACTTTCCATGAGATAGTGCATCAGGATGTCAGAGGGGTGAATATAATATACCGGAGGATGGCTCGTTTCAAGCACACGCTTAGCTTCTTGAGTATCAGCAATGACAATACTATTAGAAATCACCCTGACATGACCGGTAAAATCTTCTATCTGTGGCGGCCGGGGATAATCCCATACCGACTCCTGTCCGGGCCCCGGCTCTATTCGCTCTGGTTTCATGGTGCTCTCCCCTATAATAACATCATTCTGGTTTCGCCTCATATCAGTTAAGTCAAAGCTCTTCATGTAAATAGAGTTACATCCACTGAACAGACTTCCATTGATACCGAACTACCTTCTCCCATACCGAATATCAATATCATCTATTAGAGTAATCTATTTAAACCGTTAGAAATCAGATGATTATGTCTCTGGCAAAAGAATTGCTTTATTAAAAGGTATACAAGAAATAAACTTAACCTTGGCGACCCTGTGGGTAATCAGGGCTGGTGGGACGGGCCACCGTAAGAGTCAGGAAACACCTGATGAGTTAGAGGGGTAAAAAGGAGGTGAGAAAAATGTTACACAGTCTGAAAGTTATGATATGTACGCTATTAGGTCTGGGATATGCGGCAGTAAAATCATTCGCAATGATTGTGCTGCCCGCGGTGCTTCTTGCCAGTGCAGCGTCTGCGGCGCTGATGTACATACTGCGATAAGTGCTGCATCGTTATGCGTGGCATTGTATGTACGAACAATAAAAAATTGCGATGCCCTGGCTGGGTTTACCCAAAGCTGTTTATGTGAGCGTTTCGGAGTCTCAGACGTAATTGAAGTTCAGATTGAACTCCTTGCCGTTAACTCCCGCTCACCAGCCGATATGCTCGGCTTTGAGCTTAATTTCACTCCAAGGTATCGCAACCTTCTACTATTATTATAACTCCATATCACGGCAAATCAATACCCTGTTTGATGCAACAATACGGCTCTGGTATTTGACTTTTCTTAAATAACATCTCTCTATTGGTTTTTTCTGCATATTGGCTGTTCTACCGTAAATACCTGAAATTATGTGGGAAAAAGCTGTCAACAATCAGCTTTTTAAATTATATTTCCAAAGTTCATCAGCATAGAAAGATATTTTTATCAACTCTCATAATGATTTGAAAGTATAAAGAATAAGGATTAAAATTTAAGTAAGAAGGAGGTAAGCCATGGATAAAAAAATAATTATCATAGCTGATCTGGGACATTTTAAAGCATATAGAATTACTCAAGAACCACGGCAGCCAAGTCCAAAAGTCACGCTTATTGAAAGTTATGACTCTATTGAAGGACATGGTAAATTGGGAGATAAATTAAGTGATGCCGGAGGAAGGTTCAGGAGGTCTGGCGGAAAAGATGAGGTAGCAAAAGGGTCGGGTGAAAGACATAACATTGAACTGGAACTCGAAAAGAAAGTTTCAAAAATGCTGGCAATGGACATTGATGCTTTAATTGAGAGAGAGGGGTGTAATGAATGGTACCTTGCATCAGGCAAGAAAATAAACAGGAAAATTATTGATAACCTGAAGCCGGCAGTAAAAAACAGACTTATTAAAAATATTACTGCTGATTTAACAGGAATCGGCAAAGCTGAAATCTTAAATCATTTCAAATGACAAACATTTCTCTGATAATTTATCAGCAGGGTTATTTGACATTTCACATCTTATATGGCACTTTTAAATCACTGTGCCTGAGTGTATAACTCTTTGCTTTCAATATTACTTTCTGTCTTGCACTACATCTTTTTATGTAAAAAATCAGCATTATGTCTTCAAACAGCAAATCAGATAAAGGCTTTATCGTTCTCATGGGTTCCGGTGAGTTGACATCTACAATGGTAGAAGTTCATAAAGATGTCATTTCAAAAATCGGTGGGGAAAAAAGGGCCTTCTTCCTTGATACACCGGCAGGATTTCAGCTCAACGCTGATGAGTTATCTCAGAGAGCAGGTGAATATTTCCGAAAGAATATTCAACATCCCATGTCAACAGTCAGTTTCAAGTCAAAGGACATTCCCCCTTTTGAGGCTGAGAAGGCCTTTGCATTTCTGAGACAGGCTGATTATGTCCTCGTCGGGCCCGGCAGTCCGACCTATGCGGTGCAGCAATGGCTTGATACCCCGGTTCCTGATCTGCTCACAGACAGAATTGAAAAGGGGGCCTGTTTTACTGCTGCCAGTGCTGCAGCCCTCACGGTAGGGAGATTTACCCTGCCTGTATATGAAATATATAAAGTAGGACAGGAAGTGCACTGGGTTGAAGGTATGGACATCCTGGGCAGGTTCGGGTTCAGTCTTGTTGTAATTCCTCACTGGAACAATGCAGAGGGCGGAACGCATGATACCCGATGCTGTTTTATCGGAGAGCAGCGGTTCAGGATACTTGAATCACAACTGCCTGATGATGTGGGTGTTCTCGGGCTTGATGAGCACACAGCCTGTATTATGGACCTCAAAAGGAACGAGGCGGAGATCAGGGGAATAGGTTCGGTAACTGTACGTCTTGGAAATGCAGAGAAAGTCTTCAGCACGGGTAAGCGATTTTCACTTGACGTATTGCGGGGTCTGGGCATGGAGAAAAGTGACAATGAAAAAGGTACAACGTTATCAGTACCGGAAGCATCTCAGACATCCGGCGAGGGTCAATTCTGGGACAAAGTGCACGATATTGAGAAGATCTTTCATGAAAATCTTGAAGATGAGCCCGGGAAAGCGACAAACGCCATACTTGAACTTGACAGGACCATCTGGCAGGCCCGGCAGGACATGGAAAACGCTGAGTTCATAACCCAGTCAAGAGATACACTTCGGGAGTTGATTGTTCTCCTGGGAACACGGCTTTCCTCTTTACCGAAAAGCCGGGAAGCATGTCTCACTCCGCTGGTTCAGGAGCTTCTCGCTTTACGGGAACAGTTTCGGAGCAACAAACTGTGGAAGGAAGCGGATGCAGTCCGTGACAGTCTCAGAAGGGCGGGCATTTCGGTAGAAGATACGGATTCAGGTTCGAGATGGCGGCTGGGGCTGTGTGAATAATAAATGTTATCCATCAGGTTATAAATTTTTATGTTATGCCCGAAGTCTTTAATCGGGCATTCATATCATCTGAAAAGACCGGGTTCCCGTCCAACAGACCGCGGGAATGACAAGATCAATGGTACAAACAGGGAGACACTCTTATCAAATCGTCTTTACAAGCAAAAGTAAACATTGAATCCATTGATTCCCTCTTTAATATCTGGAATGATCCGGAAAGCCGTCTGAGCTGGGACTGTCTGTTTGTTCTTCCCCCCTGGCTCACTGCATGGTGGAGCACCTTTGGTTTCGGAAAATCATTGCATATATGCTCAGTTATGATAAAGAACGACATAATCGGCATTGCCCCCCTGTTTATAGAGGGGGATACTGCGTTTCTTATAGGTGATGGAAATGTGTGTGACTATACCGACTTTATCGTAAGTCCCGGTGAGGAAATGCATTTTTTTAAGGCGATCTTCCATCATCTGAGGCAAACGGGAATTTTGCATCTGGACTGCGGCCACATGCGGGAATATTTCTCGACAATCTCAACCTTAATGAAGAATGCCGACAGTCTGCACTGTATCATGCATTCAGAACCTTCTGAACATATATACACATTTGAACTCCCGCAGACATGGGAAGGGTATCTTTCTCGTTTGACCTCAAAGGAGAGGCATGAGATACGGCGCAAACTGAGACGTCTCTATGAGGCTGGCGATATCAATATTCGGATAGTGGAGACGGCTGAACACATCGGCTCAGTAATGGACACTTTTTTTAAGCTCTTCAGGATGAATATGCCGGAGAAATCAGAATTTATGACCGGCTCCATGGAGTCCTTTTTCAGGCTGCTGACTGCGGCAATGGCTGAGGCGGGGCTGTTAAGAATCCTGTTTCTCGATATCAATGAAGAAGCGGCCGCTGCGGTGCTGTGCTTTGATTACCGCTCATCAGTATACCTGTACAATAATGGCTATAACAGGCAGTACCGGAATCTGAGTCCGGGATTTCTTTCCAAATTATCAGGTATCAGGGACAGCATACAAAGAGGAAGGAAAAGCTTTAATTTTTTAAAGGGAGATGAGACATATAAAAGGAGACTTGGGGGAAGGCCTGAAATGCTGCGAAGGGTTTGGATTGAACTGAAATAAGAAATTGTATAAAATGAAAAGATGACATGAGATTGAATTTATTCAGAAAAGTCATATATGAAATCAATTACAGATAAACCAATGAGAGTTGCCATGCTCAGCATTCATTCTGACCCACTGGGTAAGCTGGGGACGCAGGACACGGGTGGCATGAGTATATATATACGTGAATTGTCCCGCGAGCTGGGCCGGGCCGGACACCATGTAGATATTTTTACGAGGTCTTCAGGGGAAAGACAATGTGATACTTTGCAGATAGCAGACAATGTCCGCGTTATATATCTGAATCATTTCAGATCCCGTCATATTCCAAAGAGCATGCTTTATTCATATATCACCGAACTCTGGACGTCACTTGAAATTTATAGATTAAGGAATTCCCTATTGTATGATCTGGTCCACAGTCACTACTGGGTATCGGGCAAGATAGGGACTTTCGCACAGAAGCGCTGGAATGTGCCTCATTTTCTCACATTGCATACCACCGGAATAATAAAAAAAATAAGCTGTTTTCAGGAGATGGAATCCATAAACAGGCTCATTTCTGAAAAAAGACTTGCAAACGAATGTGACTGCATCCTCGCACCGACTTACCGAGAAAAAAACTATTTCATTAAATATCTTCAGGTCCCTGATGACAGCATCAGACTGGTCCCCTGCGGGGTCAATCTCGACAGGTTCAATCCCATTGATCAGGAGAAGGCCAGAAAAGTGCTCGGTCTTCCGGCAGAACGAAGGCTTGTATTGTATGTAGGGCGTTTTGCGCCGGTGAAAGGAATTAACAGGCTTTTGTATGCAATGGGGCATTTACGGGAAGAACCAAACATTGGGCTCATTATGGTTGGTGGAGACGGCAATGACAGTGTGAATTCCAGAGCCATACAACGAATGGCCCACAGGATGGGAATCAGGGATTCCATAATGCTGAGGGGTCAGGTAGATCATGATGAGCTTCCTCTCTACTATAGTGCCGCTAATATGCTTGTATTACCATCATATTATGAGAGCTTCGGACTTGTGGCGCTTGAATCACTTGCCTGCGGCACACCAGTGGTCTCGTTTAATGTAGGTGCTATGGATAACATTATTCAGAGTGATCTGACAGGGGCCATTGTGCATGATCCGGGTCCCCGGACCCTGGCGCAGGCGATCAGGGCCGTGATATTGAAACCTGTTAAGAGCGCTTTTTATCGAGAAGCGATTCGGCAGTCAGTAAGTCAATATGGCTGGAGGAATAGCGCTTTAAGACTCATAAAGGAATATGAGCGGGCAGTTTGTGAAGGTACTGAGTGCAGACAGCAGGCGCTTGTATCATAACTGCGATAATCAAGTACTGAACAGTACTGACATTTAACTGCTTCCACTCGAACGAGCTGTTGTTCGGCACACTGAATATACTCAAGGGTCTCAGAAATCTGTGCAACCGTGAGATTCTGAAACAAGTTCAGAATGACAGTTATGAGAATTTTGGCTTTTCACAACACGAACTAACTATTTTACTTTGACTCACCCCACTGACATACTGGTCGTATCTGCTCATCCTGATGATGCAGAATTTGGCGCTGCAGGAACTGTAGTTCGCTGGACGCGCGAAGGAAAAGGAGTTGTGTATTTAGTGTGCACTGGCGGTGAAAAGGGGACAACTGACCCGGGAATCAGGCCTGAAGAACTTGCTGCGATCAGGGAAAAAGAACAGCGTGCAGCAGCATATGTGCTGGGAGTGCGGGAAACCGTTTTTCTGGGTTATCCTGATCAGGGACTTGAGGACACCCCGGATTTCAGAAAAGAGATCGTGAGCATCATTAGGCAGTATCGTCCTCATACCGTTGTCACGTCCGATCCGTACCGCCGGTACATATGGCACCGGGACCATCGCATTATCGGTCAGGTGATCCTCGATGCCGTCTATCCGTATGCAAGAGACCATCTTGCCTATCCTGATCTGCTGGACAAGGGGCTTAAACCTCACAAAGTCAGGGAGCTTTATTTCTGGGGCGCAGAGAATGCCAACTTTCGATCGGATATTACAGACACCTTTGGTCAGAAGGTAGCCGCCCTGCGCTGTCATGAAAGTCAGGTCAGGGAGATGAACAAGCCGGATATCGAGGGATGGCTGCGAGAGTTTTGTCACAACATGGCTGAAGGAGAAGATTTTGAGCTCGGTGAGGCCTTTTATCGGATTGAGATCCCCGATTAAAAAAACAAATCATTGGTCTTGTCACCTGTATGCAGTATCTCGCTTATATCTTAATCAACGCACAAACGGAACGTTTCATTCATTAACTGCAGGAGTAAATCATGAATTACCCCTACGATCAATTGTTCCGTATAGATTATGAATAATGTGAATTGACAGCTGCCTTCATAGCTCTTGACCGGTATTCGCATTAGTGATATATAGAAGGAAATGGAGAGTTAATCATATAAGCCACTATTTCAAAAATGGATGGCAAAGAAAGGACGGTTCCCCAGAAAAAAAGATGCAATAGCCGGAGGATCTTCTCTTGCTCAGGCTTCATTGGGGATCCCTTCGCACATGAATAACATGGAGTGCTATGCCTGTCACGCCAAGTGGGCACGACAGTGTTATGGCTGACATACCAGCAGAAAAGCCGTTGGCCCTGGCACGGGGATCTATAATTCGAGAGCCAATGGTCTGGACATAGACTTTGAACTGGAACGGATCGTGAATGAAATCGGCAAACAGATCCAGGCAACAAATCATGACGGGGCAAGACCCTTTAACAGAGAGGAGCAGGAAAGAATCCTCCGGGTAAACACATGCATGTCATGCCACAAGTACAATGCTGATGCAGAATTCTGGAAGAAAGTAACAGATGTCAAGGGATTTGTAAAGAATGATAAAATGCATAAGGAAATGATTGAGAAGGTCTTCATGGAGTGTATTAAATAACCTCTGCCTGAAAAAGGCCGGGGATTCGGATAATCCTTTTCCCGGCTTTTTGCTTTTTTAAATAATCATTCTGATATGATAATATGTAATGTGATTAAGAACTCTATGTCTCCATGGTTCTTAAAAAATCAATAAACCGTTTTAATTTAACAACAGGAGGAACTGAATGAAAAGGATATCAATATGTTTCTTAACCATAGTATTTCTTATTGCAGGCACTGCAGTTTTATTTGGCGAAGATAAGAAGACAGATGCCAAAGCTCTATTTGAAAGTAAATGTAGTGTCTGCCATTCCATAGACAGGCCGAAGTCAAAAAAGAAGACAAAAGAAGCATGGGAGTCAACAGTCATGAGAATGAAGAACGTAAACAACTGCCCCATAACAGATGAGGAGGCAAAGATCATTATAGATTACCTGGCTGAAAACTATGGACAATAAAGCTGATATTCATTTTCACTGCATACATCGGGTCTCCCTAAGGGGATCGAGCTTAATTATGTGATAATGAAAAATGCCTATGCTGAGAGGAGAGTAGATGCTATGAAAAAGAACGTTATACTATTAATCGCACTGACAATCATTACATTTGTTTTGGGTGGGATTGATCAGGTCGACGCCTGGGGAGGGAAGAATATCCGCGCTGAAGCTCAGATACAGGGATGCACTGACCAGAATATAACCGGAAAAGCAGAGTTGAAGGAGAGATGGTCGGAAGAGGGGGTAAAATTAGTTGACATTCATCTCGAAGTCAATGGACTGTCTGATGGCAAGCATGCTTTTCATATTCATGAGACCGATGCATGTCAACCGTGCGGTGAAGCCAAGGGACATTTTGATCCCGGTCCGCATGGGTTCTCAAATCCTGACGGCAACCATCCCTTCCATTCCGGAGACCTTATAAATATAGAATCAAAAAATGGAAAAGGTGTTATGGAGACGACTACGAGCAGGATAACGCTTTCGCCGGGGCCTCTCAGTATTTTTGACGAAGACGGCAGCGCCTTTATCATACACACTAATATGGATACATACTGTCCTGAAGGGATAGTAAAAGGGTGTGCCGGCGGATCACGTGATGCCTGTGGAAGTATAAAAATGAAGGAAGGTAAAGATAAAGGCAGTAAAAAAGCTTATTAAATTCCGGGAGGCCTTAATGTTTCAGCCGCTTGACCGTTCCAGCTTCTTGAGCTTTTGAACTGTTCGATTTGTGCATACGGTTCAAACAGGTGAAACATATTTGAGATTAATGTTGAATGCGTCAGATATTAAGAAAGCACCGGATGCAGAGGTGACCATGTCTGATGGAACGTCCCATGCTCTCAGCGACTTCTGGAGAGACAGACATCTGCTTCTTGTGTTCCTCAGGCACTTTGGCTGACCTTTCTGCCGGAAGCAGGCGGTGCAGTTGCACAACGCACGGGACAATTTCAGTGATGCGGGTTTCTCTGTTGTTTTGGTCGGGCTTGGGACTCCTGGGCAGGCTGAGCAGTTCAGAGATGATTTCTCCCTGTCATTTCCGATCATATGCGATCCTCAGAAGGAACTTTACCGGATGTTTGATCTCGGAAGGTCCTCAATTGTGAATACGGCATCACCGGGAGTTTTATTGAAAGGATTGAGGGCAATGTCGCAGGGATACATGCCGGGCATACCCCGGGGAGATACGATGCAGCTACCCGGAGTATTTTTGATAGATGCAGAGGGAAATATTCGTTATTCTTATTTTTCAAAAGACCCGTCTGACCATCCATCGATTGAGACTCTCCTGAATTTACAGGAGATGTTTAAATGAGCATACAGATATAACAGATATCTGATTACATTTCAGGAAGGAACCCTGGTAATGCGTTCGATTAGATTCATGCCAATCTTTCTCATCGTATTTGCTGTAACATATTATTTTGTAGATACGTCCCCTGTTACAGAGGCCGGTACATGCAGGCCGACAATGAATGACGTAGAGGGCCCGTACTATCTCACGGGCTCGCCGTTCAGAGACAAGATTGCAGATCCGGATGAACAGGGTGAGCGGATCATTGTTTCGGGTACTGTACGTAAGAGTGATTGTCAGACCCCTGTCAGGAATGCGCTTATTGAAGTCTGGCAGACAGATGCAAAAGGGAAATATTATTACAGTGAAGATGAGTTCAGGCTCAGGGGGCAGTTAAAGGCAGATGAAAAGGGGCGCTACCGGTTCAGTACCATAAGACCCGGACGATACAGGATAATGAGCGGCTTCAGGCCGGCACATATTCATCTGAAGATTTCTCACCCTGATTTTATGACCGTTACCACGCAGTTATATTTTAAGGGAGATTCGTATCTATGGCCAAATGATGCCTGCGGCCCCGGATGTAAATCAAATGATCCCCTGCGCATTATTGCACTGGATGAGAAAAAAGGCGAGCTCCAGGGAACATTTGATATAATTCTCATTCCTCTCAGTACATCAAAATAACAGACATTTCTTCTGAATGCGTGGCAATTCTCTGAAGGCATATGAGCAGTTAGCACTATTTGCAGATTACCCGTGGATGCATTATTCTATGATAAATAATGAATAAACACCTTAGCAGGAATATCTCACGTGAAAAATATACTGGTAACTGGAGCAACAGGATTTATTGGGCATGAGGTAGCGAATCAGTTAGTTCGAAAGGGCTATCGTCCAAGATTGATGGTGAGACGGCCGATTCGTGGCATACTGTTAAATTCCCTTGATGCAGAACTGATGCAGGGGGATTTGAGCCAACCGGAAAGTCTGAAAAGACTCGTGGCAGGGATGGATTCAGTAATTCACCTTGGGGCAATGGCAACATTTGAATCGTACAGCAAAGTTAAACCATCCATTGTGGATGGTTCGATACATCTCATGCATGCAGCCATCGAAGAAGGGGTCGAAAATTTTATATATGGGGGAAGCCTGCTTGTATATGATAATCAAACCAGACCGATCAACCAGGAAACCGCTTCACGGGCCTGCAGCGGTTACTGCCAGGCAAAGCTTGAGGCGGAATCCCGGATGGAAGATCTGGCCGGAAAGGGGAGTGTCAATTTTACCTCTCTTCGCCTGCCACATGTTTACGGCGCACAGAGTCTGCTCTTTCATCAGATTCGCAAGGGAAAGGTTTTTTTCCCCGGCACAGGAGATAATCTGTTTGCTCACCTGCATGTTGCTGATGCTGCCCGGGCTTTGATTACTGCGGCCGAGACAGGCTTAAAAGGGACCTATGTCATTGCTGATAATCTGTCCTGCACATGGAATGATTTTTTTGAAATTACGCAGGGCTTTTATCCGAGGCTGAAGGTCATACATATTCCCGAACGGCTGGCTCTGTCCGTAACCGGGGCTCTGGATATCATCCTGGGCTTCAGTAAAACACCTAACAGATTTTCACAGGATGCCGTAAAAAGCTGGAATATGAGTCTTCCCGTTGTTTCAGGTACACTTTCAGATGTCTTGAATCTGGAACCGCAATATCCCACCATCGCAGAGGGCATACCTGCCGTTTTGGATGGAACGCTCTGTTTTACATGGTGCCCTTCAAATCTTGACCATTAGCCCGGATTATGCCTGTCTTACTTTAGAAAATTAATGAATAATGAAGGCTGGCAGGAATGGCAAAAGGGCTTTTAGGCAGTTTCCCGGGTTGATCTGTCGAGGATGGCCTTGAGGTCCTTGCCTTCAATCTTCTCTTTTTCCAGCAGCAGCTGTGCCCCCTCTTCAAGAACCTGCCGATGCCCTGTAATGATTTCCCTGGCCCTGGCATACTGTTCATCGAGTATCCTGTGTACCGCAGCGTCTATTTCCCGGGAAGTCTCTTCGCTGTACTTTTTTTCTTCCGGCAGCCCGGGGGTATTGAGGTAGGGTGATCTTCCTCCTGACTCAAGATATACATGACCGAGGGTTTCATCCATTCCATATTGAGTAACCATGGTACGGGCGATTTCCGTTGCCTTGGAAAGATCATTGTGAGCGCCTGTTGATATATCACCGAAAACAATTTCCTCGGCAACACGTCCACCCAGCGACATGGCAATCCTGTCCAGCAGTTCAGACTTTCGCATGAGGTACCGTTCTTCGGTTGGGACATTCAGCGTGTATCCCAACGCTGCGACCCCCCTTGGTACAATAGTAATTTTCTGGACCGGGCTTGCGCCCGGGACGACGAGTCCCACGAGTGCATGGCCTGTCTCATGGTATGCAACTATTTTCCGCTCCTCTTCATTTATGAGGCGGTTCTTTTTTTCCAGGCCTGCGATGACCCTTTCAATTGCTTCTTTAAATTCATCTGTGTCAACTTCATTTTTTCCCCTGCGCACCGCAAGAAGGGTGGCTTCGTTTACGATGTTGGCAAGATCAGCACCGGCAAATCCCGGTGTCATTGCTGCGATTTCAGGCAGGTTGACATTCGGAGCAAGCTTGATGTTTTTTATATGAACTCTCAGGATATCTTCGCGGCCTTTTTTGTCCGGCTTGTCTACAAGGATCTGCCGGTCAAACCTCCCCGGCCTCAGGAGTGCGGGATCAAGTATTTCAGGCCGGTTTGTTGCTGCAAGGAGAATGACCCCTGATGTGGGATCAAAGCCGTCCATTTCAACAAGCAACTGGTTCAGTGTCTGCTCACGCTCATCATGACCCCCGACGGTCATGCCGCCTCGGGCCTTGCCAAGGGCATCAAGCTCATCAATAAAAATAATGCAGGGGGCCTTTGTCTTTGCCTGTTCAAAGAGGTCCCTCACTCTGGCAGCACCGACACCGACAAACATTTCCACAAACTCTGAGCCAGAGATGCTGAAAAAGGGCACTTTACTTTCACCGGCTATTGCCTTTGCAAGGAGGGTTTTTCCGGTCCCCGGAGGTCCGACAAGGAGAACCCCTTTCGGCAGCTTTGCCCCGAGACGGGTAAATTTACCGGGGTCCTTCAGAAACTCTACCGTCTCTATCAGTTCCTCGGCAGCTTCATCAACCCCGGCCACATCTTCAAAGGTGATACCGAGTTCTTCCTCCACATATATCTTGGCTTTGCTTTTTCCCACAGTCATAAAGCCCTGCTGCCCGCCCATCCTCTGAATGATGAAATACCAGATGCCGACGAAGACCGCAATCGGAAGGATCCAGCTTAGTATATCCCTTAAAAAAGTGCTTTCTATGACCCCTGTAAATTTAACTCCCCGCTCAACAAGCTTTTGGGTAAGCTCAGGATCATCCACTCGAACCGTATTGAAGGTCTGGGGTTTTCCAATAACATCTGCAGTGGTTTTAATTTTTCCCTGTATATGATTCTGCGTAATAGAGATTTCTTCTATCTGGTTATTTTCGAGAGAAGAAAGAAACTCACTATATGGAATGGTCTTGACCTGAAAGGTCTGAACAATGAAACTGTGTATTATCAGCACCGCCCAGACAGCAAGAAAAACATACCAGGCTGAAAATTTGACTCTCTTTTCCATGATTAATGTTTATGTTATAAATAATATTGTTTTGACCTTAACATCCCTGAATTAACCATTTTGATAAATTTTAGCATTTATAAACTGATTGTCCAGATATCATTATAATAAAGGCGGGTATACTTATCAATAAATAGCATTGTATGATTCTGAATTTGCTTAATCAGTGGACAGAAAGCAATGTGCCTCTTTCACAGCAGGAGATAAGAACCACCCGTCTATCTCACTGTTAACTTTCTCATATATTTTTTAATGCCAATCGATCTTGTCGCCTACCTGACCCGTCTTCCTGCTTTTAAGAAAATACGACATTCACGCTTGCACTCACGTCAGCTTTATGATTTAATTATCAACAAGAATTATCACAGTGTAGAAACCTGTCTCATTCAGTTGAATGCTTGAACCTTCTGGTGAAGAATAGTGCAAAAAGGCATGAACCCGGTTGTTTATAAGGCTTGCAGGGACTTTGATTATGACGGTACCCGCGTTCTCGATATCCTGAGAGAAGTTCAATCGGGGCTCGGCTGCATCAGCGGTGAAACAATGGAGATGCTGGCAAAGGAACTTTCTACTCACCGTGTAGAAATAGAAGGGCTGGTCTCTTTTTATTCCTTTTTTTCTGAAAAGCCAAAAGGCAAAATTGCGATTCGTCTCTGTGATGACATCATTGACCGCTTTGCCGGAGTCAGTAAGGTGGCAAAAGTTTTTTCCGATGAACTTGGCATTGAGATGGGTAAAACCTCGCCTGACGGGATTTTTTCTCTTGAATACACCCCCTGTATCGGCATGAGTGATCAGGCGCCATCTGCCTTGATCAATCAGACGGTCGTCACAAAATTAACTCCACAGTCTGCCCGGACCATTGCCCGTAAATTGAAAAAGAACCCGGAAACATCAGAGCTGCTGACGAGAAAAGGAGATGGCAACAATGCATGTTTGCAGATCAATGCGATGGTAAAAAATAATATCCGCGTAAGAGGGGAGGTCCTCCTTTGTGAGGGAATACCAGCAGAGGCAGGCCTTAAAAAGGCATTGAAAAGGAAAGAGGATGCTGTTATTCAGGAAATCAGGGCTTCAGGCTTGCGAGGCCGCGGAGGCGCAGGGTTTTCTACAGGGTTAAAATGGGACCTTGCCCGCAGGGAAACAGCGAGAGAGCGTTATGTAATCTGTAACGCTGATGAGGGTGAGCCGGGAACATTCAAGGACCGGGTACTGCTGACTGAACGGACAGACCTCATGTTTGAAGGAATGACGATTGCCGCCCGTGCTATCGGAAGCAGAAAGGGTATTCTCTATGTGCGGGCCGAGTACACATATCTCCTTCCCTATCTGGAACATGTGCTGAAAAAGAGGCGGAAGAGAGGTCTGTTAGGGAGAAACATTGCAGGGAAAAAGGGCTTTGCCTTTGATATCCGCATCCAGCTGGGAGCAGGGGCATATATCTGCGGCGAGGAGAGTTCACTCATAAGTTCCTGCGAAGGATTGAGGGGAGAGCCGAAAAACCGTCCGCCATTCCCGGCGGAAAAGGGGTTCCTCGGATATCCTACGATCGTGAACAATGTAGAAACCTTTTGCTGCGCGGCCCGTATTCTTGATGGTGGCGCACCATGGTTTGCCGGTATCGGGACAGATGAGAGTGCCGGGACAAAACTGCTGAGTGTTGCAGGGGACTGTGCGCGCCCCGGTATATACGAAGTGCCCTTTGGTATTGAAGTGTCCGAGGTACTTGATATGGCCGGAGCTGACGACCCTGCTATTGTTCAGATAGGCGGCGCAAGCGGTGACATGATCGGTCGGACCGCATTCCACAAAAAAATCTGTTATGAAGACCTTCCTACGGGAGGTTCTTTTATGACATTCAATTCAACCCGAAATGTGCTGGGCATTGTCGATTATTTCCTGGAGTTTTTCATTCATGAAAGCTGCGGGTACTGCACTCCCTGCCGTGTTGGAAATGTGTTTCTCCGCGAGCGCATTCAGAAGATCAAGAGCGGGCTTGCAGAGGAGGCTGACCTTCATTACCTGATAGAACTGAGTAACACAATTATGATGACCAGCCGGTGCGGACTGGGGCACACATCTCCCAGGCCTGTCCTGAGCTCGATTGCACACTTTCCGATTGTCTATGCTTCCCTGACAAGGGAGCTGACAGATGGACGTCAGGCCAGCTTTGATATTCAAAAGGCACTTGAGGAATCCAGGAGGATCGCCAAGCGGCAGTCAATGATCTATGATCCCATCTATGGAGAGAGCACAGATTAATGATTTTTTTACTCGAGGGAGAAGCGCACGGATGAGCAAGAGTATTACATTCAAAATCGATGGAGCGACGGTAACAGCCCGTGCTGGTCAGACAATTATGGATGCAGCTGACGAAACAGGTATTTATATCCCGCGGCTCTGTGATGTTGAAGGACTGGAGCCGCAGGGGAGCTGCCGTGTCTGCACGGTAAAAGTGAACGGCAGGCCTGCTGCTGCCTGCACACAGCCTGCTGCCCAGGGCATTGTCGTTGAAAATGACACCCTGGAAATACTGAACTACCGGCGTGATCTGATCAGGATGCTTTTTCAGGAAGGCAACCACCTGTGCTCGATCTGTGAAGCGAGCGGCCGATGCGAACTGCAGGCTATGGCTTACCGGCTGGCTATCGTGGAACCGGCAAAATATCCCTATCTGCAGCCTGTGCGGCCGATTGATGCATCTCACCCGGATATCCTGCTTGATAAAAACCGCTGTATACGATGCGGACGCTGTATCAGGGCATCAAGACAGATAGACGGGAAAAACGTTTTCGGATATATCGGCCGGGGAATCAATAAACGGGTCGGTGTTGACGGTAAGAACCTTGCAGACACAAACGTTGATGTGAACGACAGGGCTGTTTCCCCGGGGACATGCCCTGTAGGCTGTATCATCAGGAGGGGACTTGGTTTTTATCAGCCGATCGGGCAGAGGAAGTATGACAACGCTCCCATTGGCAGTGAAATTGAGAATACCAGATCAGGGCGGGGGAAACAATGAAGAAAAAGATTGCCACTGTATCTCTGGCAGGATGTTTCGGCTGTCATATGTCTCTGCTTGACATTGATGAACGGATTCTTGACCTGCTCAAAGTTGCGGAGTTTGATAAAACGCCCTTAAACGATCTGAAAAAGTTTACCACGCGCTGCGATATCGGTCTTGTTGAAGGCGGCTGCTGCAATGAAGAGAATGTTCACACACTGCAGGAATTCCGGAAGAACTGTGATGTCCTGGTGGCTGTCGGCGCCTGTGCAATTATGGGAGGGCTTCCGGTAATGAGAAATGCCATTATGAATGCAGTGGATCCGCTGCGGGAATGTCTGGAAGAGGCTTATATGAACAGTTCAAGTGTATACAATTCAACCAATGATATACCCAATGATCCGGCCCTGCCATTGATACTTGATAAAGTGTACAACTGCTCAGAGGTCGTAAAGATTGACTACCAGATTCCCGGATGTCCTCCCTCAGGAGATACGCTCTGGCAGACACTCAATGCGCTGATCAGGGGAGTACCCGCAGATCTTCCATACGAGCTGATCCGGTATGACTGAAATTAATAAACGGGAAAGAGAAATACATGGCTAAAACAAAAGTGCTGGAAATTGAACCGCTCACACGGGTTGAGGGACACGGCAAAGTGAGCATTCACCTCGATGATAAAAACATTGTGAAAGATGCGCGGCTGCACATTGTAGAGTTCAGGGGATTTGAACGTTTCATCAAGGGACGTCCCTTCTGGGAGATCCCTGTCATTGTCCAGCGCCTGTGCGGTATCTGTCCCGTAAGCCATCAGCTGGCTGCTGCCAAGGCCATGGACATAATTGTTGGTGCAAAAAAGATAACCCCTGCCGCTGAAAAAATGCGCCGTCTGATGAATTACGGACAGATCTTTCAGAGCCACGTCCTGCATTTTTTCCATTTATGTTCACCTGATCTGCTTTTTGGCTTTGATGCCGACCCAAAGGTACGCAACATCTTCGGTATTATCAGTAAAATGCCGGATCTCGCTGTTCAGGGTGTCATGATGAGAAAGTACGGCCAGGAAATCATTAAGGCAACGTCAGGGAAAAAGATTCATGGAACGGGCGCAGTCCCCGGCGGTGTCAATAAAAACCTGTCCATAAAAGAAAGAGACTTTTTTCTGAAAGATATACGCAAGATGAAGACATGGGCCCGTGATGCGCTTGCAATGGCGAGAAACTACACCCTTGAACACATGGATGTAGTCCAGAATTTTGCTGCTTTCAATTCCAGTCATCTTTCCCTTGTTCGAGAGGATGGCGCGCTTGACCTGTATCACGGTAATCTCAGGGCCATTGATGCCGGCGGCAACATAATTTTTGACCAGCTAGATTACCGGAACTACGGCGATTATATCATGGAAGAGGTGCGGTCCTGGTCATATAACAAGTTCCCCTTTATTAAAAGCCGGGGTCATATTGACGGGTGGTACCGCGTAGGTCCGCTCTCCAGGATGAACACCGCAGGTTTCATTGATGTGCCGGAATCCCAGAAGGCCCTGGAGGAGTTTAAAGCCCTGACAAGGGGAAAGCCGAACAACATGTCTCTTGCCTATCACTGGGCCCGCATGATCGAGGTGCTCTTTTGCATCGAGAAAATCGAGGAGCTGCTTCATGACCACGACCTTCAGGGTGAGGACCTTCGTGTGACAGGGGATCGTGTTGAAGAAGGGGTCGGCTTGGTCGAGGCCCCGAGAGGCACCCTGTTTCATCACTACCGGGTCAATGAGCACGATCAGATTACCTACTGTAACCTGATTGTATCAAGCACCAGCAACAATGAGGCAATGAACAGGGCAGTTACAAAGGTGGCCCATGACCATATTTCCGGGAAACCCAGGATAACAGAGAGAATGCTCAACCATGTGGAAGTCGCTGTCCGCGCCTACGATCCCTGTCTCTCATGCGCAACCCATGCATTGGGGCAGATGCCTCTGACGGCAGAACTGTATGATGCAGATGGTATGCTGCTGGAACGAAAACATAAAGACATATGAATCCGGAAATGCCAAAAATCCTCATAATCGGTTACGGGAATCCGGCTCGCTGTGATGACGGTCTTGGACCGGCGCTTGCCGCAAAGCTCGAGGTATCTTCAATTCGAGGAATTACGGTTGAATCAGACTATCAGCTGACAGTGGAAGACGCTCATGACGTTGCAAAACACGATATCGTGATATTTGCTGATGCCGCAATAAGAGGAAAGGAACCATTCTCTTTTCATGAAATACTGCCTCAATCACCCATGAGTTTCAGTACTCACAGCGTTTCTCCCGAGGCGGTTCTGTCCTTTGCTCAAAACATGTTTCATTCCAGAGTCAGGGCATATATGCTCGGTATACGGGGCTATGAATTCAACCGGTTTAAAGAGAGGCTGTCAGAAGATGCAGAGAGAAATCTTGAGGAAGCCTTTGCGTTTATTCAGCACCTGTCTGCTTCGGGCTGGGCTGCCCTTGCAGGGCGGGGTTCCAATGATTGACTGATATGAAACCCTGATTATATATGATATTTTAACCCTGGTTAAATTTCCCGCATTTCCTAATAAATTCTTATGATGCTGGTCAAGTCTTCATTTTATCGTGAAGGAGGGAGTGTTTCTAATTTGCAAATTTATTGACTACGGCATAAAAGTGGGTTTTGCGGCAGTATATTCAACTGTGTATTGTTAATTCATGAGCAGAACTGACCGGCCCAAGATGTCGATACCAGTTTCAAAGTCAGGTTTATTCATGTGGCAACAGCTCTGCCTTTTTTTGTGGATTTAAATGTTAATCACCAATTTCACTATGAGTACGGATTATTTGTTAAATAATGCAGTTGTTATCATGCGATTACGTTATGAAAATGAAAAGAGATAAGAATGCTAAATAATTAAAGTCCTGATACTCTTGCGATGGGATGAAGTATATGATAATAATACAAGAAATTATTTAAACATAAGTTTATCAGTTGGCCTGGTAGCTCTGATAGATACAATATATGATTTTAGCATAGGCTGATTGCTTTATGAGTAAAGGCAAGAATAAATTTATTTCATAATCAGATTAATCGAATGTATACTTCTGCTTGAGCTGTCTCATGAGATGTAATCAAAACCGGACATAAGAGGAGAAATATTATGAAGAGATTCAAAAATATCATGTATGTAAATGACGGGAGGGGAATTGAAAGTGAGTCTTTTATTCGAGCCATGACTCTTGCCGATAATAACAAAGCCCGTTTAAAGGTCGTAGAGGTAATAGAAGATGTTCCATCGGAATTGCTGGCGCTCATGAGGACCAAAAAAATTCCCGATCCAAAAGAAATCATATCGATCACCTGCACTGATACATTAACACATATGGGTGCCGCTGCAAAAAATCGGGGACTGGACACTTCAACCAGATTACTTACCGGAACACCTTTCATCGAACTGATCAGGGAAGTAATACGGGGAAAGCATGATCTTGTAATCATGAGTCCCTCAGCAGAAGAAGGGTTAAAAGAGTTTTTCTTTGGATCTACTGCCATGCATATGATGCGTAAATGTCCCTGTCCTGTCTGGGTTATCAAAAAACAGCAGAAGAGCAAGTTTGCAAAAATTCTTGCAGCAGTTGATCCTCCACTATCATTAAATGAAACTGATAGTGTAAAGACTGATCTCAATAAAAAGATCATGGAATTGTCGTCTTCTCTTGCCCGATTGGAGAAAAGTGAACTTCATGTGGTCCATACATGGGAATTATACCTTGAGACCATGCTCAGGAACCGGGCCGGGTTATCTCAAAGTGATATAAATGATATGATCGAGGAAAGTAAACGTAATCATGTGAAAATGGTAAATGAGCTCATCATGACATATTCCCCCGGTCTTCCGGAAAAACGGATACATATATTGAAAGGGCGGGCAGGCTATATGATTCCTGAAGTTGCCAGAGAAATAGGAATCGAGCTAATTGTCATGGGAACAGTATCACGGACCGGTATAGCAGGACTTTTTATTGGCAATACAGCAGAAGAAATTCTTGGGCGTGTCGATTGCTCAGTTCTCACGGTGAAACCGGATGGTTTTGAAACCCCTATTCACCTGCAATAAGGACAGATAGCGTGTTATTCGCCTGTTCAGAAACAATGTCCTGCTTTAACATGAAAAAAAGAAACCTATTTATTATGCTCAAGGTAATATGTTTTCGTGACTTCTTATACTCAGCTTAAAGCAAAAATGAGGTGATGCCAATATTATTTAATGTATATTCAGAAATAGCCGCTATCCTCATGATAGCAGCCTTCCTGGGTTTCATAGCGATTCGGCTGCGCCAGCCATTAATAATGGCGTTTATCGTTGTCGGCCTCCTGATAGGGCCTTCAGGATTAGGGTGGGTTACCAGCGCTGACGAAGTTGACCTTCTGGCAAAAATCGGGATAACACTTCTTCTCTTTGTCGTTGGCCTCAGGCTTGACACGCATCTCATTAGATCCACGGGAAGTGTAGCACTGGTAACAGGACTGGGGCAGGTCATTTTCACTTCAGTTATCGGATACGGTATTGCGCGTGCCATTGGAATGCAGCAGGTATCTTCACTGTATGTAGCAGTTGCGCTTACTTTCTCCAGCACGATTATTATCGTAAAACTGTTGTCAGATAAGCGGGAGATCGATTCTCTCCATGGACGGATTGCCATTGGCCTGTTGATTGTCCAGGATCTGATTGTTGTCGTAACACTGATAGTGTTGCCCTCTCTTAGCTCTGATGTTACTGCGAGTGCAGACTTTAGTCATCAAATGTTGATGCTCTTCTTAAAGGGCATAATTTCACTGGTTTGTATCGTCCTCGTTACCCGCTTTATACTGCCTCCCCTGCTTCAGAGGCTTGCATCATCACAGGAACTGTTAGTGCTATTTGCAATTTCATGGGCGGTAACTTTTGCTGCATTGGGTGCCTATCTCGGTTTCAGTAAAGAAGTGGGCGCTTTTATTGCCGGTATGACGCTGGCGTCCACTGCATTCAGGGAATCGATTGCCTCACGCCTGGTAAGCTTGCGGGATTTTCTTCTCCTGTTCTTCTTTATTGATCTGGGCGCGCAGCTGGATCTTGGCGTAATGGGTGTAAGCATCTTCCCGGCTATCGTTCTCTCTTTTTTTGTATTAATAGGAAATCCCATCATCGTTATGATTCTTATGGGAATCATGGGCTATCGCAGAAGGACAGGCTTCCTTACCGGTCTGACAGTAGCCCAGATCAGTGAGTTTTCACTAATTATTGCGGCAATGGGCCTCAGTCTTGGACATATCAGTAATGAGACAGTCGGATTGATTACCCTCGTAGGAATAGTCACAATTGCGCTATCGACATATATGATACTTTACTCTCATCCCCTGTATGAACGTATAAAAGAATGGCTGCATCCTTTCGAACGGAACATACCTTATCGTGAGCAGGCGGAAGACATTGGTCTTGATGAAGCGGATGCTGATGCAGTCATTTTCGGTCTCGGCCGATATGGGAGTGAGATAGTCAATCGACTGAAAGAGCGTGGGTGGAAAATATTGGGTATCGATTTTGACCCGGAAGTAATTGCCTCGTTACGTAAAGACGGATTGCCTGTACATTATGGCGATGCAGAAGACCCGGAATTTCTTGCATCAATGAGCTTACCGGGTTCAGGATGGGTAGTCAGTACAGTTCATGAGCGCTCCGCCAACCTGTCGCTCATTTCCTCACTTCAACATTATAATTATAGAGGCAAAGTTGCAGTTCGTGCTGCTAATATGAAAGATTTCGAAGCTCTTTCCCGCACAGGAGTGGATTTAGTACTCTTTCCCTATGTTGACGGCGCGCAGAAAGCTGTCGAAAAGATAGTTCAATCGCATGAAAGGAGGCACTGACATGCTTGATTACGTAAAAAAGTTTGAACGGATAATTGTTATGTCATTAATAGTGATGATGTCAGCAGTAGTATTTCTCTCTGCAGTAGAGCTGGGATGGATAATTATTAAGGATATAACAACACCGCCCGTGGTACTGCTTGAGATAGACGAGCTCCTTGAGATATTCGGGATTTTCCTGCTCGTGCTCATTGGCATAGAGCTGCTTGAAATGATTAAAGTATATCTTGTAGATAATGTTGTCCATGTCGAGGTAGTGTTTATGGTGGCTATAATTGCTGTTGGCCGAAAAGTTGTAGTTCTTGATGTTAAAGATCTTCCCAGTCTTACTCTCATAGGGATATCTGCAATTATTCTTGCCCTGTCGCTCGGATATTATTTAATAAAGAGAAATAAGACATGATACTTCCGGTTATTATTGAAAGAAATCAAAAAGATGTTTGACCAGATCTTTAGTTGAACAGGGGTTGTCAAACATGATTCTTCATTTGCTATGTGAAAATTCAGAGGGTTACGCATCTGCGTAACCCTCTGAATTTTCCGGCGTCCCCAAGTGTAATTGAACCCCTGTTATCGGCTTGAAAGGTCAGCAGCATTTATTAGATCCTTATATGATATCTATCTATTATTTAATAACGTTTATTATCTTCAAAACAACATCTGCAATTTTAGTCTTCAATGTCACTAGTGTCCTGTCCCGGAAATAAGTGATAAAAGTCTCGTCATTTTATCAAATATAGAATCAGCAGTAGCTGTCCACATAAATGGCTTTGAGTTTTTATT
>CP070632.1:2243216-2271107 GCA_020356065.1 Nitrospiraceae bacterium | reverse complement strand
CTGGTGCCGTCTGTTGGTATGAGAATCTTTGAAATCATATTTTCTCCTGTTCTTAATATATATAATTAATAAATATCAGTTAATAAGGCATCTCTGTTTGACTGTATTAATTGTGTAACTTAAGTGCGTTCTTTTCATTATATTACAAATCACCGGATCATGCATCAAGCCGTCGTTACTTCAGGCAGGTTAAAGATGACACGTGTCACATGGCTGAAGTGTACGTTCCATTTTATTATGTCAGACAGGTACCATAGTGATCATTATTACATCCATGAGACAATCTGATGTGCTATAATTTGCAGGAATCTAAAAAACAGGAGGTCACGTTATATGAAAAGAAGTTCGGTATTACTTATTGCCTTAACAGCTGTTACTGTTCTTCTATGCCCCAATGTATCATTTGCGATCGGTATAGAAGTCGCGGTTGGTGTATGGGGGCAGGGCCCTTCGGGGGATATTTCTTATAAATCAGATTTAACCACTGATAAACTTGATATTGAGGAAGACCTGAAGTATGACAGAAAATATAAGCCATTCGGAAGGGTCAGGGCTGACATGCCCGGTCTGATTCCTAACATTTATTTCATAGCAACTCCGATGAAATTTGAGGAAACCGGTTCAAAGACGACAAACTTTACGTTTGGTGATACGACCTTTGATGTTACATTACCCTTTGATACCCTTGTTCAGCTTAACCACTATGATATTGCACTGTTTTATTCACTGCCATTTGTCAGTCTGGGATCGGCAGGGAAGCTGAATGCAGATCTGGGTCTGAATGCAAGAATTGTTGATTTTAAGGCAGAGGTGTCAGGAACTGATCTTTTAAGTAATCCCATCGTTGAATCAGAGGAATTTACTTTGCCTGTGCCTATGATCTATCTGGGACTTCAGATTAAGCCCATAGACATATTGGCTCTTGAGGGTGAATTCAGGGGGATAGCATATAATTCAAACCATTATTATGATTTTATAGGCAGAGTAAAGGGCAAGCCTCTGAATCAGATTTTCGTAGCTGCGGGATACAGGTATGAGGATGTAGAGATTGATGAGAGTGATGTCAAGGCTTCTATTTCGTTCAGTGGTCCCTTTTTTGAAGCAGGAATGGAATTTTGACCTCTTAACACATTCATACATAAATGAGCCAGGAGGTAAGCCTTAAAAAAAAGTTTTGAATAGGGCTCAATGCAGGAGGGTATGATCAAACTTCGTACTTCATCAACGCTTACAGCGTATGCTAACGTGCTGCTGTGTTAGCCGCTCCTAAAACTTTTTTTTAAGGCTTACCTCCATGGCTTTGCGAATAATGAATGCAGGAATGCATTGCAATACTCCCTTTTTATTTCACAGATTGTAATATTTCATCAGCCAGCTCATAGCTGTTTGCTACGCAGTCATTCATTCCGATTCCCCTGTATGCATTGCCGGTGAGATGGAGTCCGGGATGTGCCCTGAGTTTTTTATCAATGAGATCAAGTTTTTCTGGATGGCCCAAAAGGTACTGAGGAATGGCCTTTTCCCATCTGTAGATCCTGACCATATCAGGATCGGACTTTAATCCCATGATCGGCCGTAGTTCATCAAAAACAATACTTACAACCTTATCGTCATCCATATCCCCAATCTCAGGATGTTTTGCCCCGCCAATCATTGATCGTAGCAGAGCATGACCTTCTGATGCCCTGTTGGGAAATACACTGGAATCCCAGAGCGTACCAAGAATTTTCTTTCGTTCCTTGTGAGGAATAAGGAAACCGAAACCGTTAAGGGACCGGGTGATTTTATCTTTCCTGTATCCAAAGCAGACTACAGCAACATGAGGATAGGGAATATCAGTGAGTATGCCTGCTATTTCAGCATCGAGGTCCATAAGAATTTCAGATGCTGCATACGCAGGTGATGCAAGAACAACTATATCAGCATCCTTGTCACCGTCTGATGTATGCAGTACATACGATGTATCTTTTTTGCTCATGCTGTTAACTGACACTCCCAGCTTCAAACTATCGCCTATCCTGTCAGCAAGAGCATCGGTCAATGTCTGTGTACCGTTCATAAATGAAGTAAGGGTGCCTCCCGGGGCAACTGATACTTTTGAGTCACCGCTTTTTTTCCTTTCCCGCTTTTTCTGCTTCTGGATTTTGATCATTGCCCTGATGAGACTTCCGTATTCCAGTTCAAGCTCCTTGATCCTCGGAAAACAGCTCTTAATGCTCATATTGTATGGATCACCGGCATATATACCTGAAGCCATCGGGTCAATCAGTGTGTCGAGGGCCTCCTTGCCGAGCCGTCTGATGATAAAGTCTGATACTGTTTCATCCTCAGGTCCTTTGGACGCGATCAATTCATATAACATGCGTATTTTACCGCTCCAGGAAATGATATCTGATTTGAGAAAGGCTGGAGGTGATTCTGGCAGGGCGTTTAACCTGTTATTCATAAATATGAACCGCTTCTTGGAATTCTCATTGCTTCGGACGGGATCGATACCAAGACTGCTGCAGAGCTCAAGTGTTTTTGGCTTACTGTCAAGAAAGCCATTCGGCCCTTTTTCACAGAGGAACCCGTCTGATCTGTCTGACCAGACCTTGCCTCCCGGTCTGCTCTCACTTTCAATAACTGCCAGATCGAGGTCTTTATTTTTACTGAGCAGAACGTACGCAAGGGTAAGCCCGGAAAGGCCACCGCCGATGATGGATATTTTTTTCATATATGTGACATTCCTTAATGAATAACTTACTATAATCCAATACATAATATCATATTTATTCAATAAAGCAATGTCCTTCAGTCAGTACTGTTTGCACATAAAGGACATGGTCTGAAATACCGATATATTAATAAAGAACACTTATTATATGGAGTAATTGTGCGAATCAGCAGTTCTATAGAATCCGCGTCTGAGGGATTGCAAATAAGTTTCGGTACTGCATCAGAGCGTATAAAGGCCAGGAACACAGAAGAACAGCTCCGTTCCAGTCTTGAGTATGTATATCAGGAGGTTGTGAATATACGGAATGCTCTCGAACAGATTCAAAATCCGCTCGACCTTGACACAACCAAAAATAATTATGTTAAAGCCGCATCTGCCGGCTCAGGTTCCGATCTGAATCTGACCAGAGGGGCTGTAGATGATGTGGACAAAAAATTTTCCTCTGTTGCACAATTCTCTTCCATGTCAAGCGGTACAATAACCATAAACGGTGTTGATATTACTATTGATGTCTCTGTTGATTCTCTTAATGATGTTATCGCACGAATAAATGCTTCAGCAGCAGAAGTTACATCCAGTCTGTTTAATGCTGATCAGCGCTTTATCATAGCGTCAAATGATGCTGGCCAGTCCCTCGAACTTGACAGCGGGACAACAGGATTTTTTGCTGCTCTCAAAATGTTTGACGGTACCAGTGAGTCATCGATCGGGACCAGGGAGTCACTTGACAGGACTGTTATGCCTGAAGCAAGGTCAAGAAGAATTGCAGAGGCGATTGAGGATTTTGCTGTCGCATTTAACAGACTGTTTGATGAAAACAAACTGCAGGCTGAGAAGTACAGTCCATTTGAAGATTTTCTGGAAGCTCTGCGAAATGATCTGAAATCTGCTGTTCAGGACGGGTTTGGATCGACCATGACTGACGTGGACAGCGGCTATGGGCTTGCGTTTGATTTCGGAAGTACGGCAAACAGGGTCTTTGACTATACTCTTCTTGATAAAATTGATTTTGTCAAGAAGCTGTCTGAAGAAGGCAGTGAAGTGAATGAGCTGTTTTTTGGATCATCAGGAAAAGATGATGACGGATTGATCGAAAAGATACTTGCATCACTGGAAACACATGAAGAGTTTCTTAAAGATGTCAGGGGAACAACAGGCGTCTTTGTTGATATGTCGGCTTAGGTAAACTAAGAAAATCCAAATTTAGGATTTCAAATGACAAGGATGGGCGGCCGTGAATAAGTGAATCCTATGATCCTTGGTCCCTTGTACCCTGTTCTATTACTTTATCCAGCACAAGCTGTTTCATCGCTTCAATAAATTTATCTGAAATATTCAGCGCCTTACACCTGCGCAGGGTTATCCCATGAGATGCAGCAAGGTCCCGGTAGAGAATATCTATTTCATAAAGAGTTTCAATATGGTCTGATACAAAGCTGACGGGTACTACAAAGAGATTTTTACATTCTGATTTTGCCAGTTTTTCTATAGCCTCTTCAGTTGACGGTTCAAGCCATTTTACCGGTCCTGTCTTGCTTTGAAAGGAAAGCTGGTATTGCAGGTCTGTGAAATTATACGGGTTGTCGGCAAGACGCTTTAAAACATGCTCAATGGTTGAGTTGATATGGTCCAGATAGGGATCGCCTTCATCGATGAATGACTGGGGCAGACTGTGCGCACTGAACAGGAGATGGAAATTCTCTTCATTATATGCAGATATTCCTTCAGCGATTAGCTCAGCAAGCGCATCGATATATGGCGGGAAATCATACCACTCATTAATGTACTCGATGTCTTGTACACTACCTCCCTTGTCCTCCGTCAAGGGGGAGGGGTGAAAATCGGTATTAGCATTTGCAATTGCCAGTTTAAAGTCATTGACAGATGAACCCGTCGTTGCTTTTGAATAATGGGGATAGAGGCTTAGCACTATTAACTTCGATATATGATCATTAATGATCTGGGCAACGGAGTTTTTCATAAAAGGATGCCAGTAGCGCATTCCAATGTACACCTTGAAATCGGATTTTGAGTCAGACGATATAAGTTTGAGGTCTGAACTTTCGTTTAATGCTTTCTCAAGTGCCTTGGCCTGTGCGGAGGTTAATTCAAGGATAGGTGACTTGTTACCTATTTGTTTGTACATTTCAATTGTTTTTTTGGATCGGAATGTTGAGATGAGCCATGCAATGGGTTTTTGAAGAAAGGACGGTCCCAGTCTTATGATATCTCTGTCTGAAAAGAGATTGTAAAGGAATGGTCTTACAGCTTCGAGAGAATCAGGCCCCCCAAGGTTAAGAAGCAATACCCCTGTTTTTTTATTAATGGTATTCAATTTTATATGGCATGATCTATTTTTTGCTGAGTCTATGGACCATTTCAACGAGTGCTATCACATTGTCCCGCGGTGTCTGAGGAACAACACCATGTCCAAGGTTGAAAATATGACCCTTGGCTGATGCAGCTCTTTTAAGGACATCTTTTACTCTCTCTTCTATTTTATCCTGAGGTAAAAACATTGACAAAGGATCCAGATTACCCTGCACAACAGCGCCGTCACCCAGCCTTGAGATTGCATCGTCAAGATTAATACGCCAGTCAACGCCGTGAACATCAGCCCCGGATGTCTTTATTTCTTCAAGAAGACCCGCAGTTTCACCGACGAAATAAATAAGGGGCACCTGATTGATACTGCCCGATGCCATTGCGCTCTTCAGATCCTTTATGATGATCTGAACATACCTTAAAGCATATTCCCTGAAATCTTCAGGACTGAAAATGCCGCCCCATGTATCAAATATCTGCACGGCCTGGGCACCTGCACTGATCTGTGCCTTGAGGTACTCCGTTATGGTAGCGGTTACTTTATCCATGAACGTGCTGTAAAGGTCCGGGGCTTCAAATATCATTCTTTTCGTATTGAGAAAATTCTTTGACGTGCCTCCCTCAATCATATACGTTGCGGTTGTAAGAGGTGCGCCTGCAAAACCTATCAGAGGCACCCGGTCGGACAGTTCTTTTCTCAGCATGCGGATTGCATCCATGACAAACTTCATTGTGTCTTCAGGATCAGGCACAAATAATTTATTAACAGTCTCTTCATCCCGGATTTCCGGAAACAGTATCGGTCCCTTTCCCTCATGAAACTCAAGGCCCTGTCCCATTGCTTCACAGGGGATCAGAATGTCACAGAACAGAATTGCAGCGTCAACGTTCAGTATATCAATAGGCTGCAACGTAACCTCAGTAGTCAGTTCCGGAGTCTTGCACATTGTCAGGAAATCAGCCTTACCCCTGACTGCACGATATTCTTCAAGATAACGTCCTGCCTGACGCATAATCCATATTGGTGTGTAGGGGACTGCTTCTCCTCTGCAAGCTTTTAAAAAAGTATCGTTCATTATTCCTCCATAAAAAGTTAAAAGTAAGAAGTAACAAGCAATAAGTAAGATTAAAAAAATATTTAATATTTATTTGTTCAACTATTACCCTTCGCTGTCCTTACGCTTGTTCCTAGTATATTTCGTATCTCTTCTGATTCTTTTCTTAATGATGATAAATAACCACATTTTACTATATTCGAGTCTTCCAGTAATTTTAACCAGAAAGTTGTTTCTCGAGCTTCTTTATATGCGATATTAATTTTATAGATAAAATCATCTTTACTGAAACCACCTTTCGCCTCTTCATAATTTGCTGCTATTGATGTGCCTGATCTGATCAATTGCCTGCCAATTTCATATGTTGCCATCTCTTTAGGAAGATGTCTGACTAGTGAAACAATATCTAATGCAAATGTATAAAATCTTTTATTTAAGTCAGTTTTCATGTCCCCGTTTAAACTTCTTACTTCTCGCTTCTTATTTTTTACTTAAATTTTTCCTTACCCTGAAAGGAACATAGTTGCAGAACGGTTCTTCTTCAAGGTAGTCGCCCGAGACTGAATAGGCCCTTGCCCGGCATCCACCGCAGACATTTATGAATTCGCATGCACCGCACTTATTTTTATATTTCTTGAAATCCCGGAGATCTTTAAACAGGTCCGAGTTCTCCCATATGTCCTTGAATGACTGTTCTCTTACATTTCCGGCATACTTGGGAAAGTAACTGCAGGGAAGCACGTTGCCATCGACGTCTATTAATGCTATGACCTGTCCGGCTATGCAGCCTTTTGAACCGCCGGTTGAAAATTTGAGTGTCCTTTGTTTGAACTTCTCTCCCTGCTCTTTCTGTTTCTGTAGCACGATACGGTAATAATGCGGAGCACATGTCGGTCTTACCAGTAGGTCGTCTTCATTTTTTTCCATTTCATAATGCCAGTCCAGAATCTCTTCGTAGTCTTCTTTTGTGATAAGCTCGTTCATGATATCTTCGCCCCTTCCTGTAGGAACAATCATAAACATGTACCATGCAGTGGCTCCGAGCTTTTTTGCCAGCTTATAGACTTTTGGTATTTCCTCCTGGTTTCTTTTTGTAAAAGAGGAATTAATAAGAAAGGGGACCTTATGTTTATTGAAAAGCCGTGCAGCATTTTCAACAGCAGCAAAGGCGCCTTTTACTTTTCTAAAATCATCGTGGACTTCCTCAGATGAACCGTCCAGACTCAGTGATACCATCCTGACATTGGATTCTTTCATTTTTTCACATATCTCATCCGTCACCAGCATCCCATTGGTGGCAATGCACATCCTCAGACCTTTCTCAGTTCCATACTTCGCAAAATCAAAGACGTCCTTGCGCAACAGAGGTTCACCGCCTGAAAGAACTACAACAGGTTTGGCATAGCTGGCAATATCATCAATGATCCTGTATCCTTCTTCAGTTGAGAAATCGGGATGACCGTCTATTTCCATTTCAGAAGAGGACCGGCAGTGTACACAATTGAGATTGCACCTTCTTGTAATTTCCCACGCGATCCATTTTGGTTCAAATTTATCAATCATGATGTTCCTTACATTATTTTTTTCATTTTAGAGGCAAACAGCTGTTTGCACCTGAATTATTACGACAAATAATATTTTACCTTTTTTTAACTGCATATGAAAACTATACGAATTTCTCGAAAACTTCATTGGACAGGAGCAGACCTTTTCTCGTCAAGATTATGTTTGTTTCGTCAGAACATCCTGAGGGGCTGACAATAATTAATCCTGCAGTCTGAAGGTCTTCGATCACCTTGCGGTATTTGGAAAGAATGTTAACCTTATATCTCATGGCAAGAGTTTCAATGGTGATTCCTCCGGTTTTTCTCAGGCCTAGAAAGATAGCCTCTGAAAGCGCTTTTTCATCTGATATATGATCAATGACACGGGCAGGGCTTTCATTCCGGGTAATCAGTCTGATGTAATTTTTCAGGTCGTCAGTATTTCTCAATCTCTGATTATCGATCAATGAATGGGCTCCAAGCCCCGCACCGTAATAATCACCCCTGTCCCAGTAATTCATATTATGCCTGCACTCGTAACCTGGCCGGGCAAAGTTTGATATTTCATAATGAATAAATCCCTGTGACGAAAGCCAGTCAACAGCGTAATCATACATATCAATAATCTCCTCTTCATCCCTATCGAGGGCGGACCTCGATAATGCGGTGCCCTGCTCAACGGTGAGTTCATATGAGGAGATATGATAAGGGTTAAGCCGGACCGTATTTTCAAGGGTATGCTTCCAGCTGTTCAAGCTCTGGCCGGGTATTCCGTATATGAGATCAATGCTGATATTTTTAAATCCGGCTTTACGGGCCATCGTGACTGCCTGTTCAGCTTGTTTGCTGCCATGAATTCTTCCGAGGAATGTCAGCTCTTTATCGTTGAATGACTGGACACCAAGGCTGATTCTGTTTATACCTGATGATATGATAATCTGCAGTTTTTCATCACTCAGTGTGCCGGGGTTTGACTCAATGGTTGCTTCAAAATTATCGTTAAAAATAAAGTGGTCAAACAGACAAAGTAATAAATTATGTAATATCTCAGCAGGCAGTACCGTTGGCGTTCCTCCGCCAATAAACAGGGTGCTCAGGGGTGTCTCTGCGGGGATCTTTTCAGTCTCAATCTGTAATGCATCTATATAGGATGACAGTTTTTCAGGATCATACACTCCGGATACAAAATTACAGTAGACGCACCTTTTCAGGCAGAAAGGAATATGAATGTACAGGGATGATGCCATGGATAATTGTACCAGAGAAGATCTATCGAAGTTCAACTTCGATAGATCTTCTCTGGGCAGGTTTGAAGCTTGTCTGAATTTATGAAAGTTCTTTTAAAAGGGCTGTAAAATCTTTATCATGAAAAGGATTGTTTCTCATTCCTGCACTCAGTGCCGAATTCTTTCTTAACTTCTTACTGATAATACACTTTCACCTGCTCTTGAAAATACAGCTTTGTAAGAAGCAGGTACAGGCTCTCTATTACCTGCATATTCAGCGTCAAGTTTGGTGCAGTAACACGCAAATTTACTCAACCGATCATAAGTCATTATGCTGCACAGGAAGAAAAAACGTACAAAAAAATTGATTCAGGAAGATGCTTATTGATTCCAATCATATCTCCCTGATATCAACTTATTGTTATCCATGCCACCATCTAAAACAAACTTATTACCGATGAGCTTTCATTTGTGTAATTGCCTCCCCCACAAGATGTTAATAAAAGCATTGATACCAAGAGTCCTGTAAAAACTAATACTGCAAGAGATATATTTTTTCTCATAATATTATTATCCTTTCACTATATTGGAACATAAATCAAGAGAAGGAGCTAAAAGCCCCTTCTCCTGATCACATCTTTGCAGATCTAGTTTATTTGCATAACCCTTTTCCTGAACAGCCTGAATCATCACAATCGAAAAGACCATCACCATCGTTATCTATCAGGTCAGAACAAGTTTTTCCTGTGTCTTCTCTACCTCCTCTGTCTTCTTTGACTCCTCTTATCTTACATCCTTTCCCTTTTGTTCTGTCCTCACCACTACAGTCCTGGTCAATCCCATCATTACAAATGTCTTCTGCACCGGGGTTAACAGCTGGATCGCTGTCATTGCAGTCTACGTCTTCGGGAAATCCGTCCTCGTCACTGTCAATAAGAGGACACTCCAGATCACTGCCATCACAATCCTGATCTACACCATCTCCACATACTTCAGCTGATGGACTTCCCGGTGCACATGTGTCCTGCAGTCCACCATTTACACACTGCAACACTCCTGTTGAGCTGCACTCACCCTGTCCACAGGTTGTTGGTGTATCTGCAATTCCATTATCTACTGCTCCATCACAGTCATTGTCAATGCCGTCACAAACCTCTGCCGGAACTTCACCGCAAGTGCCGCATGCATTCGTAAGACCTTCATCTACAGTTCCATCACAGTCATTGTCAATCCCGTCACAGACCTCTGTCGGAACTGCTCCACAAGTACCACATGCATTCGTAACTCCATCATCAATCCGACCGTCACAGTTATTATCCTTACCGTCACAGGTTTCCGGTGCCGGGCTAACGCCACCCGAACAATTACCCCATTGGCCTTTAACGCAGATTTCTTCACCTGGTAAGCATTCTCCTGTACTGATTCCGCAGGGGCGAGTAGATTTATCTGTACAGTCACATCCTTCATCTGTTTGACCGTCGCAATTATTGTCTATACCGTCACACATTTCAACATTACTCGCAAATCCCTCGTCTATGTTACCGTCACAATTATTATCTATACCGTCACATACTTCTGCCGCTCCTGGATTAATAGCTGCATCATCGTCATTGCAGTCATTTGCTGCACCCTTATCACATGATTCGTCTCCGGGATTACCATACCCGTCAGTGTCATTGTCTGAACACACAGGTACTGTTGAACAGTCAGGATCATTTTCGTCATACAGACCGTCTCCGTCATTGTCCAGTCCGGATAAGCTGCCGGCATAATCTTCCGGATACTCAGGGGCAGGGTTGCACGGGTCTGAAGGTTTGCTGGGGAAACTGCTGTTGGCATAGTAGAATGGAGGAAGAACATCCTCCCCAACCGGTGTGTAATTAGACGGGTCAGAGTCATCATGGCATTCAAGACAGCCCCGGCAATCGATGCAGAAGTCGGGTGACTGAGGATCGTTATCCCAAGCATTCCAGTGGTGCTGCCTCAGTCCCGCACCTGGGCTTGCGTCCTCGATGCGGCCGTGACAGTTTAAACATGACATAGTGTTATCTCCTGCGCTCCCTCCATTTGAACTGTCAAGATAAACCGGATACCTGGAGGAACCCGAATGGCATGTATTACAGTCTCCGCCGAGCATATTTCTGCGATGGATATCATGGAGATCGTCACCCCACGATGCATTATCTGCAAGTGAATTGTAGGGGCTTTGTCTGAAATCGCCATGACACTCTTTGCAGCCGCCATATCCGTCGTCATCATAATTAATCCAGGCACCAGCCTCAGGTACACAATACAGCAATGTCATCGCAACGATAACATACAACGACATGATTATTGATTTTTTCATCACTACCTCCATTTTCACTTTTAATATTATTGGCACTTACTGCTATGAAACTTTTTCCACCTCCTCATTCATTCTCAATAAATAAAATTTATTGGAATTTCTGAGCCCTTTTTTCCCTTCGTACAGCCGGGGTATAGAAGAGATTTTAAAAATATTATTCTTTTATAAAAGTGATTCATATCACGCGTGCATATTTTTTTTCAGTTCATTTATTTCATTACCAGCATCTCATTAAAATCATTATCGAAGAGTTTGTAACGCAAAAGTAATGCCAGTTGTAATGGATGTATTCCTATCCTTTTGAATTAAAATGCTATTCAACTTTATCAGGTGATCAAAATGTTTTAATTCGAATTGAAAGAATGTATAGTTTTACATGCGGTATTCTTTGAAGGTCATTCATTGGAGACATTGTGTTTCAAATATCCGGAAGAATCTTTCATATATTTACTTTGAAGTTGAAGATTTTCATGAATTGCCGTACATTAGAACTTACTTTAAATCGCGAAAGGTTTATATCGTGCGAACCGGACTGGATATTATTAACAAAAGATGGCCAAAAAAGTTGAATGGATCACGCGTAGGTCTTGTTGTTCACCCAGCATCTGTTGACAGCAAATTTAATCATGCTGTTGACTGTTTTGCCGGATCTGCAAGGTTTATGCTGAAAGCGCTCTTCGGGCCTCAGCATGGTATCCGGGGAGAGACACAGGACAACATGATCGAGTGGGAAGGTTTTAAAGATAAAAAAACCGGACTTCCTGTTTACAGCCTGTATGGTAAAACAAGAAAACCTCTTGCTGGAATGTTACAGAATATTGATGTAATGGTAGTCGATATGCAGGATGTGGGGGCACGTTATTACACATTTATATGGACCATGGATTTGTGCATGCAGGCATGCCATGAGTCGGTTAAATCTGTGGTCATCCTTGACCGGCCCAATCCTCTTGGCGGCAACCTCTCGGAAGGTCCAGTGCTTGATCCAGCCTTCGCATCGTTTGTAGGTCTGCGTCCTCTGCCTGTCCGACACGGCATGACTATTGCCGAGATAGCAAGATATTTAAGAGATGTATTTTATCCATCACTTGATCTCCATATCATCCCCATGAAGGAATGGGAAAGAAAAATGTGGTTTGATAAAACAAGACTGCCCTGGTTCATGCCTTCCCCGAATATGCCTACACTGGACACAGCCGTTGTGTACCCGGGAATGTGTCTTCTTGAAGGGACTGAGTTAAGTGAGGGCAGGGGAACGACAAGGCCTTTTGAATTGTTCGGCGCGCCTTATATAGATCCTGATCTCGTGGTGAAAGACCTTATGTTGCTGAAGCTTCCGGGCGTTGTATTCAGGCCTGTTTATTTTCAACCCACGTTTCATAAATTTGCAGATCAATTATGTGGAGGGGCACAGATTCATGTTATAAACAGAAAGAAATATAAATCATTTAAAACCGGTGTCGCTGTTATTAAAACAATTCATGATCGGTATAACAATACATTTGAATGGAAAAACCCTCCGTATGAGTATGAGGAAACAAAGATGCCCGTTGATATTCTTGCCGGATCAGACAGGCTCAGAATTGAAATAGAGGATGGCAGATCTGTTAATCATATGGAAAACTGGTGGAAAGAAGAGTGTCTTGCGTTTAACAGGAAGATCAGGATGAATTATCTTATGTATAAATAAATTTCAATTGCCAAAGTTCAAAAACCAATAAATACCCAATTCCCAAATGCCTGAAATTGTTAGTCATCTATGTCATCCAACCAACTATTAAACATCTTTATCCCTGCTGCCGGACGAGGTGAGAGGCTGAGGCCTATTACTGATCATATCCCCAAGCCCCTTATTACGGTCCTGGGAAAACCGGTCCTGCAGCATGTTCTTGAGCGTGTATCAGCATTGTCATTTAATAAAATCGGAATCAACGTTCATTATAAAGGCGAGGATATCTCATGTTGGATAGCCCAATCGCCCTTTAAAGATAAAATCGATCTGTTTCGTGAAAATAAAGAGCTGGGGACCGGCGGTGCTTTAAAAAATGCTGAGGGAATGCTGGAACAGGGGCCTTTCCTTGTTCATAATTCCGATGTGCTGAGTAATATTGATCTTGACAGGCTTATTAAACACCACAGTGAGTCATCTCATCTCATCACTCTTGCGGTGCATGACTTTAGCAGATTTAACAGCCTTGTTCTTGACACAAATGGCTGTTTGATAAAAGTGGACAGGAATTCTTCGGGCAGGCTGTTGGCTTTTACGGGGGTGGCTGTGTACGAGTCTGAATTCTTAACATATCTGCCTGATGGTGCATCAAGTGTAGTTGATTCATGGATAACAGCAATTAACCATGGACATCGCATAGGGACGCTTGACATAACCGGCAGCTTCTGGAGCGACATAGGGACGGTTGAATCATATGCTGCTTCAGTATTCAATACATTACGGGATGAAGGAGAAACTGTTTATATCCATCCTACGGTGAAGGGATGCAGTGATATCAAGTATAAAAGGAATGTGGTCATTGAAGAACAGTGTGCCTTCAGTATTCCGGTTACGCTTCATAACTGTATCATCCTTGCGGGCACCAGAGTAGGGGTGATTCCCGAAGCGGATCGGAGATCAGTCGATCCGGCCGAAGCACCCTTCCTTACGAACTGTATTATTGGTCCTGACTTTACCGTTCATCTGGATAACACAGAAATTCATCAGATGTCAGGGCCGGATAAAGGAATACTCATCGGCACAGGAGGATCAGACAGAAAGTACTTCAGGATCAGAAAGAATAACAAAAGCGTTGTGCTTTTGAAAAGCAGGAAAGATGATCCGGATTTCATGCGCCACATCGAATATACAAAGTTTTTCAGGAGGAATGACATTCCTGTTCCTGAACTTGAAAGCTGGGACCCGGATCAGTTGCAGGCCGTCTTTGAGGACGCAGGTGACATGTCACTGTATAGTTACCTCAGGTGCAGACGTCATAAAAAAGATATTGAAGGTATGTATAAAAAAGTCCTTGATGTTGCAGCAGGCATTCACAGTATAAAAATTGAGCAGGTTAAGGAATGCCCATTACTGGAGGAAAGAATATTTGATTTTGATTATTTCAGGTGGGAGACAGACTATTTTTTATCTCAGTTTATTGCCGGCATTAAGAATATCAGCGTAAATGATATTGACACCCTGAAGAAAGAACTTGACCTGCTTGCAGGACAAACTGATGTAATACCTAAAACAGTCATGCATAGGGACTTCCAGTCGCAGAACATAATGATCAACACAGATATGGATCTCAGGGTGATAGATTTTCAGGGCGCAAGGATCGGGCCTCCTGCATATGATATCGCGTCAATCTTATGGGATCCCTATTACCGGCTTGATGACAGGATGCGGGATACACTTCTTGATTACTATATAGCAGAAATGAAGACAAGTACTGGTAGTGGTTTTGATGCGCGGAACTTTTCGAACACTTTGATCTATTGTCGTTTACAGAGGCATATGCAGGCTCTTGGAGCGTATGGATATCTCTCAAGAATCAAAGGAAAAAAATATTTTCAGAAATACATACCCGAAGGAATAAGATTGTTAAAAGAGGATATCGCGATATCCGGTGATTATTATCCCTCGTTAAACGGGCTAATTGCCGGTTTTTAAGATCAATGAAGACTTAAAAATCCAGGTAGCTATCTTCGTGTTTTATTTTTATGCGCCCGGGTGAACCGGGAGGAGCTTTGAACTGTTTATTTTTTATCACCAGTGAAGCGTCCGGGGGATCCCTGTGACTGTTTTTGTCTGACAATGTTCCAATTACATAAAAATCATGTTTAAACCGGTCAACTAATCTGTCAAGGGAAAAAGCAGCAGTATCATCAACTGTCTGGACAAACAGGCGTGAAAAATCGCTCACCCCGTTGTAAGCATCCTGAGCACTCCAGACGGGCATGCCATCCCTTTTGTTAATAACAATTTGCATGTTGCTTTTCTGCAGATAGAACATCCCGATTGAGCTGTTGCCTGATTCTGCAGATGGGAATCCTGTGCTATTATTTATTGTGTTTTCACCCGTGTACCATTTATTGCCGTACACAACGTTATTTATGTATCTGTGGGAAGAGCCGGTGATACCTCTTTTTGCCGTGCAGAAGAAGGTGATGTCAATGGTGCCGGTGAATGGCTTCTGGTCTGATATGGGAAGATATTTGCCAAATTCTCTTGTTGCCGTGTCATGAATGACTTTATCCAGATGTATGTTGCCGCTTCTGACCCTCACCTGATAATTATTGTTATAAGTAATTACTGAATATGTCACCGCCTCTTTACTGGTCTTGATAGACGAACAGGCAGCGAGAATACCGGGCAGAATAATGAGTATGATGAGTAATTTAGCTGCAGTAAAAGTGATATAATTCTTCATCCGAGAATTTTCCATATTCAAAACAAATCCTTCAATTACTTTTCGGATGATAACTCGAAAAAATTAAATGCTGTTGGGAAAAACGAAGAATCTTACTTTTGATACCTGGGGCTACTATAAGCTGCTACTTTATCTTCTTTATAATACTGTTGCCGCTCAAATTACTCATCCATTCTTTATATTCCGGTGGAGGATTCACTATTTTCATCCCCAGGGTGAGTTCATTATCTCCGGCAGGCGATCTTGAAAACCAGACAATTTCACACTCAAGTCTTATCTTTTCTCCGGCAGACGTAAGAAAATCAACTTCTATCATTTTTCTGGGTGAAAAATCTGTGGAGTCCTTGATAGAGGAGTTAATTAAATAACCTATACCGCCCTCTGAAACATTTTCTATGGATCCGTCAAATTCTTTTCCTTCGGTGATGATCCTGGCATTAAGCTGAACCTGTGTTCTTTTATAGAATCTGTTATCCATGGCAACGTATCATAACATTTCTTTATACATAATATTACTTAATATGAAATTCTCGCCGTTGTCATTTTATTATTATCATTGATTTAACCGACTTTGTATTTATTAAAGCAAGCAGGCAAGAATGAATTTAAAGTAACGTGTTCACAATAATAAATTGAAGCTGAATATGAAGTTGTGCTGGTTGGACAACAAGTAGCCCATCAATACGGCATGCCATCCAAAATCAGACTGCAGCTGGGTACTTCAGGAGGGAGAACTGTTGTTCCCCCTCCGTGACATACTGACTATGCCTCCACAATTTCCTTATTCAGGATTGCTGATAAGTCTTCATCAGGTGTGGTGATCGGCTTAATGTTGTATTTCTCAACAAGGAAGTTCAACACATTAGGCGTAATAAATGCGGGAAGAGATGGCCCAAGCCTGATATCTTTTATACCCAGATGCAAAAGTGAAAGAAGAATGGCAACTGCTTTCTGTTCGTACCATGACAGTACCATGGAGAGGGGCAGGTCATTCACTCCTACTCCAAATGCCTTTGACAGTGCTACCGCTATCTGGATCGCAGAATACGCATCATTACACTGGCCGATGTCCAGAAGGCGGGGTATTCCTCCTATAGAACCAAGGTCTTTATCAAAAAACCTGAACTTGCCGCATGCAAGGGTGAGCACGACGCTGTCCCGGGGCACCTTCTCAACAAACTCGGTATAGTAGTTTCTGCCGGGTTTTGCTCCGTCACAACCTGCTACCAGGAAAAAGTGTTTTATTGCTCCGCTCTTGACAGCTTCAATTACCTTATCTGCTACTCCCATGACTGCGTTTCTGCCAAAACCTGTCATGATGGTTTTGCCCGGTTTGTCTTCCTTAAAACCCGGAAGCTCGAGTGCCCTCTTGATTGCAGGTTCATAATCCTGACCCTGAATATGTGATATTCCGGGCCAGCCCACAAGCCCGCATGTGAATATATTGTCTTTATATGAATCATGAGGTTTCTGCAGGCAATTTGTCGTCATGACGATTGATCCGGGAAACTCTGCAAACTCCTTTGACTGGTTCTGCCAGGCTGTTCCGTAATGACCATAAAAATGAGGATATTTCTTTAATGACGGATAACCGTGTGTCGGGAGCATTTCCCCATGTGTATAGACATATATCCCTTTATCTGCTGTCTGCCTGAGTATTTGCTCCAGGTCATAGAGGTCATGACCGGAAACGAGCAACGCCTTCCCCTTTTTTACCCCAAGGGGGACCTCGGTCGGAACAGGGTGACCATATGTCTCCGTATGCGCGGCATCGAGGATCTCCATGACTTTGAGATTGATTTCACCGCATTTAAGGGTCAATGCTATCCAGTCTTCAAGAGACATATCCGAACTGAGCATGGAACGTAATGCTTCATGCGTATAATCGTAAATTGCATTATCCTTATATCCCAGAATCTGGGCATGATAAGCATATGCTGCGACACCTTTCAGACCGTACAGGGTTGTCAGTTTCAATGATTTTATATCTTCATTTATCTCTTCAGGATAATCTGACAGTTCCTCATTCTGTTTGATCAAACCGTCAATGGTTTCATCAGGAGTAAATGTTGCCGGTGCCTCTTTAAAATCAGTACTTCCTCCTGCTGCTTTTAATTTGTTCTTAAGATCTTCTCTCCTTTTTACGCACTCCTTTATGAGGTTTATAAATCTTTCGGGATCAAAGTCCACATTTGTCAGGGTTGAAAAAAGGGCGCTTACCGTAAATTCATCTACCGCCTTATCGACGATTTTCATCCTTCTGGCCTCTACGGCAACCATCGAAAGTCCCTTCAGTGCATAGACCAGAAGGTCCTGTAATGCGGCAACCTCTGACTTCTTGCCGCATGTACCTATTGTTGTACAACTTCCCCCTTTTGCTACCTGTTCACATTGATTACAAAACATGACTAGCCTCCTTGGCTTTTATTTGATTACCTTCATGTAATCCTTTTATCATTATTTGCTAGCTTAATCAAGTCAATAAAACATATCCTTGACTTAAGTCAAAAAAAGAGAATTCGTGTCTTTTTGACAGAAATATGGTATTCATGTTAATAAAAACGATATGACGAATCCAAAAAATGACAATGTACTTCTGATGTCCAAGATGCCTATTTTTCACAACCTTTCTGAGCATGCCCTGAAGATGCTTGAGAGAATTCTTATAAGAAAAACGTTTGCAAAGAGTGAAAACATCTTTTCGGAAGGAGATGAATCTGCCGGTTTTTACATATTAATAAAGGGGAGAGTCAAAGTTTTTAAACTCTCCATGGAGGGGAAAGAACAGATCCTTCACATCATGGAAGCAAAGGAACTTCTGGGAGCTGTATCTGCCTTTGCCGGAAACCCATATCCTGCACATGCTGATGCGATAGAAAAGACAGAAGCCTTTTTTTTCCCAAGAAATGAATTTGTGAGTTTAGTCAAGAGAGAGCCGTCTGTTGTGATGAATATCATGGCAAATCTGTCCATGAGGCTCCAGCATTTTACAAACATGATTGAGAACCTGTCACTTAAAGAAGTTCCGGGGAGACTGGGGGCCTACCTGCTTTACTTATGCAAAAGGACAGGGTGCGGCGACACTGTTGAAATGGATATATCCAAAGGTCAGCTCGCAAGCTTTTTAGGCACATCACCGGAAACACTTTCGCGAATATTCAAGAAAATGAGCGAAAAGAACATTCTTGAGATAAAAGGACGCAGTGTCCGAATTTTAAGAAGAAAAGATCTTAAAGATATTGTTGACGGAGAAAAAGTAAAGCTGTAACTCATTTATGTTGCACTTGTAATCTGATCATAAAACTGAGTCACTTTGTTTTTATCTTCTGAATCCATATGGGCCATTGCAGTCCGGGGATGCTGGTTCATTGTACCCGTAATCATGTACGGTATGTAATATCCCCAGTCAATTTTTTCTGCCCATGGAAGTATCTCAGCCTCTATTGCTTCAATAAGAGGGCGTACTTTAAACTTTGGATTTTTTAAAAAAGATATCAGCAGTTCCAGCGGACAGTTGCCTGCACCGCGCCCGATACCATAGAGACTGCCGTCAAGGTAGTTGATACCGGAAATGATGGCCGATATGGTATTGGCAAAGGCAAGCTGCTGATTGTTGTGGCAGTGTATTCCTATCTCTTTGCCCTGAAGACGTTCCATATATTTTTTTGCAAGTGTCTCGATATCTTCCGAGTAAAATGAACCAAAACTGTCTACGAGATAAATGATGGGCACGTTACATTTTGACAGGTCATCAAGCGCCTCGTTCAGTTCTCGAAGACCGACCGTGGACACAGCCATAACATTTATAGTGGTCTCATACCCTTTACCGATACAGTGATGTGCAAGATCAATCGCGGCATCAACCTGATGGGCATAACAGGCCACCCTGATCATGTCCAGGGAGCTTTCGGATTTTTGAGGTATATCATCGTAGTCGATCCTTCCTATGTCAGCCATTGCTGAGAGTTTTATCTTCTTTTCTTTATCACCGATGATTCGCTTTATGTCCTCTTCTGCACAGAATTTCCATGGGCCGACATCATCCCTTGAAAAGGCAGACTCTGAACTGAGATAACCGATTTCCATATAATCGACTCCGGCTTCTGTCAATGCGTTATAAACTTTGCACACAAAGGCATCATCAAACTGCCACTTGTTCATTAAGCCGCCGTCCCTGACTGAACAGTCTATTACTTTAATTTCCGGTCTGTACATTCTTGTATCTCCTTAAAATGAATATAGTGGATACTGATTGGAGTCACTATTATAAATTATTTATCTCACTATGGGCAAAGTTTGATGAAATTACTTATATTTCGACCGATCTCATCAAGGTCGTTATCTTTAAGTGCTTTCCTGCCGAATAAAGATGTGCTCGCTCCTACGGCCCTGGTTCCTGCATCGAAATAGTCTGTAATGTTGTCAGGGGCAATTCCACCAACAGCTACCAGAGGGATCTGATCGAACGGACCTCTCAGTTCTCTGATATAGTCTGGTCCAAATGGTCTGCAGGGAAAGACCTTGACCATGTCTGCACCCGCAGACCAGGCATGATACACTTCTGTCGGAGTAAGTGCACCGGCAATAACAGGGAGAGAATTGGCATTTGCAAATTCCAGGACATCATTATCGGTATTCGGAGTGACAAGAAACATGGCGCCGGCATCAACTGCTTTTCTGGCTTCCAGAAGATTCCTTACAGTCCCCATACCCAGCAGTTTTCCCTCAGGGACAGATGGTATATTTGATGACACCATGCTTAATGCATCTTCTGTGTTCATGGTAATCTCGATTGCCTGAAGTCCGGATGCAAATGCAGTGTTCATCACGTCTTTGAAAAAAGCCGGATCAACACCCCGTAAAATTCCTATGACCGGTACATCAATGTTCATTGCTCTTTATCCCGATGTGGTCGCATAATTTTAAATGAATAGAATACAGCAAATGAGGCTTTCAATGCATCATTCCAATATGGAGGTTCAACCTCGGTCCAGTCTTCTTAAGCCGGCATTCTTTGCGGCTTTGATTGCGTCTTTATATTCTTCTGTAGTTAATCTTCTATCAAGGGGAGGATGGTCCTGTGCCTTATAGCAGGGGTAATACTGTGCCATTATATTAGTATAGGTATTAACTGAGATCTCATCAGCCAAAAACCTGACTATCTCGGTTGTTCCTGCCAGACCTTCAGGAAGTACCAGATGCCGGACCAGCAATCCCATTTGTGCCACTCCCTTATTATCCATAATCAGATCTCCGACCTGTCTGTGCATCTCCTTAATTGCCGCTTTCGCTACTGCCGGATAATCTTCAGCCTTTGAATACCTCCTGGCAGCGTCAGGGCTGGAATACTTGAAATCAGGCATGTATATATCAATTACGCCATCAAGCAACCTGATGGTATCAACTGACTCATATCCTCCACAGTTGTATACCAGCGGTATTTTCAGGCCCTTATCAATGGCTATCTCAAGCGATGCAAGTATCACCGGGACCTGGTGAGTCGGAGTGACAAAATTGATATTATGACAGCCATAGCTCTGCAAGGTGATCATTATATCTGCAAGGGACTCGAACGACATTTCGTGTCCCTCATCACCATGGCTTATTGTCCAATTCTGGCAGAAGAGACAGCCCAGGTTGCAATGCGTAAAAAAGATCGTCCCTGAACCATGAGATCCCACGAGTGGAGCCTCTTCACCGAAGTGGGCGTTCCAGCTTGAGACAAATGGTTTGTTGCCCGTACGGCAGAAACCACGTTCTCCTCTTGTCCGGTCAATGTTACATTTGCGCGGGCACAAGGTGCAATGCCTCAGAATCTCTTCGGCAGCATGAATTTTATGTTTGAGGGCTTTCGGGGACAGGTTAAGATATGACGGTTTGAAAAATCTTCTTGACTTCATTCCAGTTTTTGTTATATTAAGGTATGCTCTTCCATAACAGACCTGTATATACAGCTCTTTATTAATATATAGCATTTTACATTTCAAGGTGCAGTAATGGGAAATAGACCCTCTCCAGGAAAAAAAACATCCTGTAATCAGACAGGCAGGACTTGCAACATCACCAAGCCAGAAGCATATCAAGAAACGTTGCCGGACCCTGACAAGGTGTATAAGCATTTCTTTGAGAACTCAGACGATATGCTCTGTATTGCCGGACTTGATGGATATTTTAAACTTGTTAATCCTGCATTCGAGAAGCTGCTTGGATATTCCGGAGATGAATTGTCAGCAAAACCCTTTTATGACTTTATTCATCCCGATGATCGTGAGGAGAATGTCGCAGAAGTACATAGATTAAGCAAAGGGGAGAATCTCACCTATTGTGAACACCGTTATAAATGTAAGGACAGTTCTTATAAGTGGCTTGCATGGACTTCACATACTGTTGTTGATGAGGGTTTGGTATATGCTGTTGCCAGGGACATTTCCGGGAAAAAGGAACTGGAAGATGAGATCAACTGCTTAAGGAAGCACTTTCTCGCAGAAGAACTTGAGAATAAAGAGGCATTTGCTCCTTTCATCACAAGGAGTAAAAAAATGCTCTCTCTATTCCATTATATGGAGGCTGTTGCAAAATCACAGCGGCCTGTTTTAATTACTGGTGAAACAGGTGTAGGAAAAGAACTGATCGTTAAAGTTCTTCATCAGATAAGTAACGCAACGGGAGAACTTGTATCAATAAATATTGCCGGTCTTGATAATACAATTTTTTCTGACACACTGTTTGGCCATAAGAAAGGAGCATACACCAGTGCAGATACGGAAAGAAGCGGCCTGATACTGAGGGCATCAGGAGGCACTCTTCACCTTGATGAAATAGGGGACCTGAATGAATTATCACAGATAAAACTTCTCCGTCTGCTGGAAGAAAAGACATATTATCAGCTTGGTTCAGATATACCGGTACAGAGTGGTACCCGCATTATTGCAAGCACCAACAGGGATATTTCAGAACTTGTATCTGAAGGAAAATTCAGACAGGACCTCTATTACAGGCTCTGCACCCATCATATTCATATACCGCCTCTGAGGGAAAGGGTGGAAGATATTTCGTTATTGCTTGATCACTTTATTGAAGAAACATCCAAGTCAATGGATAAGAAACGGCCGCAGTTGTCCCGTGAGCTTGTTATACTGCTTTCCAGTTATAACTTTCCCGGAAATATCAGGGAGCTTGAGGCAATGGTTCATGATGCTGTTGCACAGCATGACACTAGCACTTCTTTTCTGGATCATTTTAAGCGATACATAAAGCAGAAAGATGCGGGGGATATAAGTGGTCACATGCAGGGAGACCCGAAAGAGGAAGCTTTATCTGATTTTTTTGGACACTTTCCCACCTTGAAGGAAGCTGAGAATTATCTGGTATCAGACGCATTAAGACGTTCCAAAGGTAACCAGGGTATTGCCGCTGCCATGCTCGGGATTTCACGTCAGGCTCTTAACCGCAGATTAAAGAGAAAAGAATAAAACTCAGGACCTGCAACATTTGTTTCACCTGCAACATTTGCTTCTGCTTAAATAACTCTTCTTTTACAATACTCTCTCTTTGAATTACCGGATAAGCTATTCATTTCATTACAACCCGAATGTAAATCAATTTGTAAGATATATTCATCTAACAAATTGATAATAAATAATAATAGATGTTGATTTCAATTTAGTATCTGGCAAGTCAATTGCAATACTACATGGCAGTTTCACTGTCAATAGAAGAAATTAAAGGGGGTGGTTATATGTTCGTACTGGCTATCCTTTTATTACTGATTCTGATTTGCGGATTATGGATGTTTATCTCCAGCATGTCAAAGAATGAGCCACCGACATGCGGAAGAACATGAAAGGAGATATATATGAAACTCATTAAATTATGTGTACTGTATATGATCTTGTTAACCATTTCTATTACCGCGCTACATGACAAAGTGAACGCAATCCCTGGTATGAAATCTATGGGGCCTGAACCAACTGCAAAAATTAATCATGTTGTTAGAATCGCTCCAAGACCTCCGGGCTGGCCCCAGATGTGGCTGGCAAGAGAAATTATTAAGTCATTTAATGAAAAGGGATTGAAACTTAACCAGATAAGTGATGTGTCGAAAGATGAAAAAGATATGTTGCCTGCTGAAATAAAAGACGGAGTAGAGTTTTCCATTCGATCAGATGAACAGGTCTGGTCAGGATGCGTACTGGAATTTGACAAGAAACAGGACTTTGAGACAATACAGAGTCATTATCTGGATTTGAATTATAATAATGAACTTCACTCATGGTCTTTGGTAAAAGACAATATCCTTGTCATAATTGATGGCGCTATGCCGGAGCAAACCGTCAGGCAATACGAGTTGACACTCAGGGATATGAAATAGCGGAGAAATTTAGCACACATCTATCAGGAACAGATTAACAGGTAACCTAATGATAATTTAAGGAGCTTTTATCCTCTTCTTTGTCCACTCAATGAGACCACCGGCAGAGATCAGCTCCTGCATAAACGGAGGAATAGGTTTGGCAGTATACTCTTCATTTTTCGTGAGATTCTTTATAACGCCCTTGTCTGCGTCAACCTCAATCTCGTCACCCTCGCTGATGTTATCAGCAGCCTCATCAGATTCGAAGATAGGCAGCCCGATATTAAAAGCATTTCTGTAAAAAATACGTGCAAAGCTTTTAGCTATGACAGCCTGCATTCCTGCTGCCTTGATAGCTATGGGTGCGTGTTCTCTGGATGAACCGCAACCGAAGTTGGCCATGGCAATGATCATATCACCCTGTTTTACCTTGGACGGGAAATCCCTGTCGGCGTCTTCCATGACATGTCCGGCCAGTTCAGCAGGATCAGAGGTGTTTAAATAACGCGCCGGGATAATCGCATCTGTATCTATATTGTCACCGAATTTCCACACCTTACCTTTAAGAATCATTTTTTCCTCCGGGAAAAAATAAGTTAGAACTGAGAAGTAAGAACTCAGAACTGAGAATTTCTCATCATAAACTTCTAATATTTTACTTTCAACTTCTTACTTCATACTTCATCCGGTAATGCTATTCTGCCCTTTACTGCTGAGGCCGCCGCAACCGCAGGATTGGAGAGATATACCTCACTGCCGGGATCTCCCATTCTGCCTACAAAATTTCTGTTGGTTGTGGCTATTGCCTTTTCACCTTTTGCAAGGATTCCCATATGACCGCCAAGACATGGTCCGCATGTAGGAGTTGAAAATACAGCGTCAGCATTTACGAAAATCTCGGCCAGACCCTCTTTCATGGCCTGCAGATAGATCTCCTGCGTTGCGGGAATAACGATCATTCTTGTATTGGGACTGACTTTCCTGCCCTTGATTACTGAAGCAGCTTCACGCATGTCTTCTATTCTGCCGTTTGTGCAAGATCCAATAACGACCTGGTCAATTGAAATACCTGACAGCTCAGAGGCTGGCTTTGTGTTCGAGGGCAGGTGAGGGCAGGACACGGTCGGTTCAATCCTGGAGCAGTCATATTCCCTGACATCTGCATATGCAGCATCGCTGTCAGACGTATAGAATGTATACGCCCTTTTTGCTTTCCCTTTAACATACTCTTCAGTAATTTCATCAGGGACAATGATCCCGTTCTTTCCTCCGGCCTCAATCGCCATATTGCACATGGTCAATCTTCCTGACATGGGAAGTGATCTGATCGTTTCACCTTCTATTTCCATTGCCATGTAAAGAGCTCCATCAACACCGATATCTCCAATGGTGTGAAGGATAAGGTCTTTGCCACTGACCCATTTATTTAACTTCCCATAATAAATAAACTTCATGGATTCCGGTACCTTGAACCAGCATTCGCCGGTTGCCATTGCTGATGCAACATCAGTTGAACCTACGCCTGTTGAAAAAGCTCCAAGAGCTCCGTATGTACAGGTATGACTGTCAGCACCGATAACCAGGTCTCCCGGCAACACGATCCCCTGTTCAGGCAGCAGGGCGTGTTCAACTCCCATCCTTCCCACTTCAAAATAAAGGCTCAGGCCATACTCCCTTGAAAACTCCCTCAACATCTTGCACTGTTCGGCAGCCTTTATGTCCTTCTGCGGAGCAAAATGGTCAGGTATGAAAGCTATCTTATTCCTGTCAAAAACATCCTTTGCGCCGATCTTTCTGAATTCCTTAATGGCGATCGGTGCTGTTATGTCATTGGCGAGAACGACATCCAGTTTTGCATTTATGAGCTCTCCGGCTGATACCCTGTCCTTACCAGCATGAGCAGCCAGAATCTTTTCTGTTATGGTCACGTTTTCTCCAGCTTATGTATAACTAATTTGATTTATTGAGAAATGTAAATAGAAATATTACCTGAATTAATCGGGATTAGTCAAATTAAGTGTGTTAATACATAAACTCAAAGGATGCCCAGATTTTTGTTCGAATACTATTATGAAAGCTGAAAACTCTCAAAACCAAATCAACCCAGCTGGTGTGCATTCACTGCATCCGTTGTTACCTATAATCCCGTTCGCTCATTCTTACAGGTCTAACGCAAAACGTATAGCTCTTCGAAGTTCAAACAAGTTTATCTACAGCTTCAACAAATTCATCATCTATGGTCCCGTGTCTTATTATATTGATCACGCTAAAATTTAACGCCAATCAGAAAAGCACCAAGAGCGATAGCTATGATACCAATCCAATTCAAAACATAATTTCTCAGCTAGAAATATAAATCCGAATATTGCGGCCAGGACAACACTTAATTTATCAATTGGTGCAACCTGTGATGCATTCCCCAGTTTTAAAGTGCGAAAGTAACATATCCAGGATGCGCCGGTTGCTAAGCCGGATAAGATAAGAAATACATAGCTTTTTTTGATACTGAATGTAATGGCTGGAATTGTTCGGTTACAGAAAGAATTGCCCAGAATTGCCATGATGAAAATATTGGTGTCATTTTTTCTTAACATATCACAGAGCTCACTGATGTCTGACATATAGCACATCCAGAAGCCCCTAAAACTATTTGCATATCGTAAAACAATCGCGTCCAGATTCGCTGTTACTGGTACCAATACAGGTGAACGACTTGTGAGATGCCTTACTTAATCTGATCTTCCACCGCTTTATTGAGTGCCTTTTGCGCTTCTATCAGGCTTTTATATTTAGCTTGTATTTTCCCAATATTCTTGGATTGGATTGCCTTTAATAAGTCACCCTCCATTTCAGCAACATCAATTCTCCGATAATAATCCATAGTTTCTTTAAGATGGGCTATGACAATCTTACCTGTTAAAACTGGATGATTATTTGTCACATTTGCGTCATCAAAGCGAGTGCCGTGCTCAAGCTCAACCTCCAGCCCTTTCCTGAACTCCTCAAGGGGTATCTCCATTGATTTCGTATTTACGATTTCAAGGATCGTGGATGCTTCTTCTTCCGAAACAGATGGATCTGTTTTCTTTGTCCAATCACTCAAACCAAACTCTTTGCAAACTTTTCTTACCTCTTCAGAAGTAACGTATTCGGGTAAATTCATAATTTTCTCCTTTTTTCATGCACCTAACGATGAGTTGATCGATGCGAGATCTGTACAGTGTTAAAGAGCCATTAAATTATTTTGAAAACCATAAAACAAACACCGTCGAAAAAGGTATCTGCTATATCGTATGCACTGCAGAGTCTTGTTATCAATTCTTTTTTAATTTTCAGCGACCATCAAAAACACCAGTGTCAATCATGAATAATGGTCATTAAATTTTATTGATAATATGGCGCTGATCGTTCCATCCCGGTTCAGCGGCGGCTGTACACCGTCCGCTGGAACCGGTTGTTGTATGACCGTTTTACGTTGCCCTGCCATAAACCCTCGAAGACGTTTATGCTGCGATCAGGCGAGATCAAAACGGTCAAGATTCATTACTTTATCCCACACGGCTACAAAGTCGTGCAGGAACTTCTCCTGGGAGTCCTCACATCCGAATACTTCCGCCAGCGTCCGAAGCTGGGAGTTCGATCCGAAGATGAGATCGACACGGGTGCCGGTCCATTTGAGTTCGCCCGTTGCGCGGTCATGGCCCTCGAACACGTCATCGTCTTCTGCTGTTGCCTTCCACGTCGTGCTCATGTCGAGCAGATTCACGAAGAAGTCATTGGTGAGCGTCTCCGGCCGGTTGGTGAAGACGCCGTGCTGCGACCGGCCGAAGTTGGCATTCAGGACGCGCATGCCGCCAACGAGAACCGTCATCTCGGGAGCGGTCAGCGTCAGCAGTTGCGC
>CP070632.1:2215025-2243116 GCA_020356065.1 Nitrospiraceae bacterium | reverse complement strand
ACATTGGACAAATGGTCCAATGTCAAGGTCTGACCCCTCTAAACTGTAAATATTATCCTTCCAGAATTCCATGTTCTTCCCACATAAACCAGTCACCTGTATCCTCAAGAAACCTGTGGGTGTTTTCAAGCAGTTCATAATGTCTCTTCTCTTCAACTTTCAGGACTTCAAAAAGCTCCTTCTCTTTTTCTTCCTGTGCTTCCTCAGCCGCTTTTTCATAAAAGTGATAACCGCCCTTTTCAAAATCCAGGGCAATTTTAACCGCATCTTTTTCACTTGCCGTTGCCGTTACCCTTTGCATCATTTCGTCCTTCAGCTCTGAGAAGATCGTTTTAATGTCCTGTTTGGGATGCACCACCGTGACCTCAATATCCATATCATTCATTATGTCCTGAAGCATCTTCAGGTGTCTCATTTCATCCTCAACAAATCCATTAAAAATTCTCTTGCCCAGAGGATGACTCGTCTTGCCCACTGCCTCACGGTAAAATTTCATTGCATCCGTTTCCATTTTGATTGCAGTCTCTATCGCTTTACTCAGTGACATCATGCTCCTCCCGTCTCATCAAATTTAACTATTACCTGCCTCCTGAAGACTCTTTCTCTTCAAAGATTTCATCTTCCGACAGCTCATCCATTTCGGTCATTGCCCTGCCGCAGCATAACGGTGCTGTCTCGTCAGCATCTTTTGTCATGTATGCATTGCAGAGTTTACATGCATATACCTTTTTCATTTTTGCCATTAGTGATTCTCCTGAAAAAATGTGTTTAAATTATTTTGTACCAGCTTTCCGCAAAGGTTACAGTTAATATCTGTTTCATCGCTCCATATCTCCATATCATTACCGCATTGAGAACATTGTACGTCCTCAGGCACGGGTGCTGATGTGATGGAACATGCGGGCTTTTTTTCAAGTGGCTTACTGTTCATCCGCTTTCCTCCAGCCCTGATCTTTCAAACGGGCCATTCTTGTAACAGCCCAGCTTTTCATTTCCTGGAAATATTTCTTCGGGTCTGTTTTTGCAAGTTTGGCCAGTTCCTGCCGCTCATGGACACTGTCTATATGGTCTCCCGGATACACGCCCCTCCAGGTGACATAGCCTTCATCAAACAGCAGTTCAGGTGAAACTTTTTCTGCTTCATGTGCAGGCAGTCTTTTTCCATAAAGCCCGGCTACATCCATGTCGAAGTGAATTACCCAGCCATTGTCCTGAATCATTCTGCTCGCGTCAAGATCTGCATCTCCTGAGCAGTCAGGACAATACAGGGTTTCGATTGTCTCCGGAGGCATAATTTCATTTTTAAAATTAAAACTTGCATCCCGTTTACCGCATTTACAGATTATCTTATGATCCATGCACATTATTCACATCCTCCTTGTGCCGATTATACTCTTTTTTCTAACATTTGCAACCACAGGTCTGGCCCTGCTTGCTCATTGTTTCTTGTTCACCACATTTGGGGCATTTTTTAGGCTTACACCTTCCCTCTTTTGTAGCTCCGCATTTTTCACACTTGAATGTTGCCATTTTTTATTCTCCTTTCATTTTACATGACGGGCATATGCCGTAAAATTCTATATGATTTCCCAATACTTCAAAGGTCCCCTTCTGATCTTCAGGGATCTCGATCGAAAAGTCCCTGTGAATGTCCAATATTTTTTTGCATTTCCTGCAAATTAAATGGTGATGATGCCTCGTATCAGGGTCATAGTGCCTTCGTTCAGGATCTATTGTCAGTTCCACGAGATCTCCTCTCTTCTTAAGCGTCTCAAGAGTGTTATACACCGTTGCAAAAGACATCATCGGGAATTTCTTTTTGATCTCAGTGTAGATATCATCAGCAGACGGGTGATCCTCATTTCCTTCCAAATATTCCAGTATGGCAAGCCGTTGTGGTGTTAGTTTAATTCCCATATCCCTGTACTTTTGCATCATACACCTCCAAAGAGTCATTCTATTTTTAAAAATATTATCATACCAGAATCATTCTTGTCAAGGTGGTTATTTAGGACTACCTCGTCACTCCCCACATTGAGACATAAAATTTCTCTCCCACCTATAAATTCGGATTTCACCCCTGATTATTTATAAAGTAAAGCAGGTATGACTATTGCCAGTTAGAGGATTGAACGGGTAAAAAAATCGCTATGAAGATAAGATTATGATGTGAGATAACAGATGAAACGATAACTACATCGGCCAGATTTTATTCTCAAGGGCAACAAGAAGTCTATATAATGTTTCCTGTCTTAGTGCAGATACGGACAGCGCATTATATCTTTCGCAGAGAGGTTTAATATCCTCTACATCAACCAGGTCTTCCTTGTTAAATATGAGTAATACCGGCTTGTCAGATAGCTTCAGGTCCGATAATATTTTTTCAACTGACGTTATATGCTGTTCGTATCTGGGATTGGATACATCCACGACATGCATTAACAGATCAGCATCCTCAAGCTCCTCGAGTGTCGCCTTAAAAGCAGCAAACAAGTCCCTGGGCAGGTCACGTATAAAACCTACGGTATCTGTAATTATGACGTCCCTTTCTTTTGGAAATCTCAACCGCCTGCTGGCCGTGTCAAGCGTGGCAAACATTTTATCCTCCACAACAGTTCTGCTCCTGGTCAGACTGTTTAACAGGGTTGACTTGCCCGCGTTTGTGTAACCGATAATTGAAATAATAGGAAGGCCCTGGGAGACTCTTTTTGCCTTTCTCTGTTTACGTGCACGGCTCAATGATTTTAACTGTTTCTCAAGCAGGCTGATCCTGTCACGTACCCGCCTTCTGTCGATTTCAAGTTTCATCTCTCCGGGCCCTCTTCCCCCTATTCCACCCATCAGCTTTGACATCGCCTCCCCTTTGCCGGTAAGCCTGGGAAGCCTGTATTTCAATTGTGCAAGCTCGACCTGAACTTTACCGTCTTTGCTGTGGGCCCTCCTGGCAAATATATCAAGAATCAGCTGGGAGCGGTCAATAACTTTCAGCTCAGTAACATCACCTATCGTCCTGGTCTGTGATGGGTTCAGGTCCTGATCAAACACCAGAAGTGTTGCGCCCTTGTTCATTGAGTTTATGACCAGTTCCTTGAGTTTACCCTCACCCATGAGATATTTTGGATTTATCTGCCTTACCCGCTGCATGACCGTATCAAGGACAATAACATTGCTTGATTCAGCCAGTTCCTTCAGTTCCTCCATGGAGTCTTCCTGGTCAAATCTTGAGGCAGTTGTAACACTGACAAGGACCGCTCTTTCCCTTTTATCCTCAACATCATACCCGGTCCTCCGGGACAGGAGCCCTTCTTCGATCATGGCAAGGACCTGATCAAAATTCTGAAACTCCCTGTCCATACTGTGGTAGGGAACCGGGCCCTGTATTTCATATGTTGCATCGTCCCTGTCGGAATATAGATGCGCAAGCGTAACATTATCAGGAACTCCGTCTTTCAACCCGATCACTATCAAAGCATCCAGCCTTAGTAATGAGAGGTCTGTAATATCGTCCTGGTTTATGCCTTCACTCTTGAGGTGTGTATGGATCAGTCGCAGTCCGCGCAGGACTTTTCTCCCAAGCGGATAAAGGGTAAGTTCAGGAATGAATATGCCATTGGCATCACCTACTATTACATGATAGACACCTCCCTTTCTGTTGACAAGAACACCCACCTGACGGCCTATTGAATGGGAACATTCAGACAAAATACCGGCAAGCTCGGTTGTTAATGCCTTTTCCCTGGGAATACGTTTTCTGTAGATTCTCTCGAGGGTCTTTAAATCACTCTTCTTAAGACCTGATGTGTTGCCTAAAACTGACGGAATAGTTTTCCTCCGGACATAAAATTAAGAATTAAGAGGTGAGAAGTTAGAATTATGGAGTTAAAAGATTTCTTACTTCTGACATCTCACTTTTTACTTGTACTTAGTGTGCTTCTGCCCAGTTCCTGCCGATACCGATATCGACTTTAACGGGTACCATCAGTTCAACTGCATGTTCCATTTCTTCCCTGACAAGTTTCTCCATACTCCTTATTTCCTTTTCAGGGACTTCAAACAAAAGTTCGTCATGGACCTGCAGAAGCATTTTTGATTTCAGTTTTTCCTTTAGAAGCCTCTTTCGTATACGTATCATTGATACCTTGATTATATCAGCTGCTGATCCCTGTACAGGAGTATTTGTTGCGAGCCTCTCTCCAAGCTGTTTCACATTCCTGTTCGTGCTTCTGAGTTCCGGAATGGCCCTCTTTCTTCCATAAAGTGTGGTCACATACCCTTTTTCCGTAGCATACTCGATAAGGTCATCAATGTATTTCTTAACCCCGCTGTGTCTGGCAAAATAGGTATCAATATAATGCTTTGCCTCGTCAGGGTGAATTCTGAGCTGTTGACTGAGGCCATATGGGCTTATGCCATAAACAATACCAAAGTTAACGGTCTTGGCGCTCCTTCTCATGTCACTGTTCACTTTTTCAGGCTCAACACCGAAGATCTCACTGGCTGTGCGGGTATGTATGTCACCATCTTCCCCGAAGGCTTCCAACAGCCCCTGATCTTTACTGAGATGGGCAAATATGCGGAGCTCGATCTGCGAATAATCAGATGAGAGAAGCAGATTTCCTTTATCTGCTATAAAGGCCTCCCTGATCCGCTTACCCCATTCACCCCTGACAGGGATATTCTGCAGGTTCGGGTCAGAACTGCTGAGTCTTCCCGTTGCAGCTATGGTCTGGTTGAATGAGGTATGCAGCCTGCCGGTTTTGGCATTGACAAGCCTGGGCAGGGCATCCACATATGTGCTTTTCAGTTTTGATAATGCCCTGAACTCAATAATCTCCTGAGGAAGTGCATGCTGCTGGGCAAGCTGTTCCAGTACATCAGCATTTGTGGAAAACCCTGTCTTGGTTTTCCTGATCGGTTTTAATCCCAGCTTTTCAAAGAGTATCTCCTGCAACTGTTTTGGAGAGTTAATATTGAATTCTTCACCTGCGGTAAAGTAGATCCTCTTCTCAATGCTAGCCATTTCTGCTGCCATCTTATCTGAATAATTCTTCATAAGGGCAAGATCGATTTTAATCCCGGCCATCTCCATGTCAGCTAGCACCTCAATAAGCGGCATCTCCATTTCGGTCAGGAGCTTTGACAGATCATGTTTTTTCAGTGCAGGTTCAAACACTTTTTTCAGCATTAAGGTGGCTGCAGCATCTTCTCCTGAATATGCAGTTGCCTTTTCAATGGAAACCTCACTGAAATCCTTTTTGTCCCTTCCAATGATGTCATTGAAAGAAAGTTTTTTTATTCCCAGTCTCTCCATGGCAACGCCTGCAAGGTTATGGTTTGCCTTGTTGGGATTTAAGAGATACGAAGCCAGCATGGTATCAAAATGTAATCCCTTCAGGTCCAGTCCTTCTTTTTTGAGAATGATATAATCGTATTTAATGTTATGTCCTGTCTTACCGATTTTTCTGTTTTCTGCAACTCCTCTTAATTCATCAAGCACTTCTTTTTTATCAAGTTGCTCCGGCACATCAGGATAGGAGTGGGAAAGGGGGATATAGTAAGCTTTTTCAGGAGCCACTGCCAGAGATATCCCTACGAGTTCAGCCTTCATGGGATCTTCAGAGGTCGTCTCCGTGTCAATAGCGATATCCTGTTTGACTGACTTCAGCAATTCCTTCAGGGTCTCTATGTCAGTAACCGTTATATATTCCGTTCCGGTTTCAACAGCAGATGAATTATCAGGAATAAGCCTGGCAAGACTTCTGAATTCAAGTGCCCTGAAAAAATCTCTTAGTCTTGCCCAGTCCGGATCCTCACGTTTTAGCTCATAAAGGGACAGATCAAGTTTCATATCAGTATGAATCGTGGCAAGCTCCCTGCTCATTTTAATGTTTTCGATATTATCCGCGATTGAATTTCTTGCTCTGGTATTTTTAATGTTCTCATGGTTTTTGAGCAGTGTATCAAGGTCACCAAATTCCTTCAGCAGCTTTACCGCTGTTTTTTCTCCGATCCCGGGTGCGCCCGGGATATTATCAGATGCATCACCCATGAGAGCAATTATTTCAGGGAACTGCACTGGAGGCACACCAAATTTTTCCATCACGTCCTTTTCCTCTGTTATCTTTTCCTTCATGCTGTCATACAGTTTCACCTTGGGACTCACTACCTGGCACATGTCTTTGTCTCCTGTCACAATAAGTACATCAAATCCTTTTGATTCAGCCATTTTTGCAATAGTACCCAGCAGGTCATCGGCCTCATATCCTTCCTTCTCTATTGTATGGACTCTGAAGGCATCGACAATCTCTTTTATCAATGGTATCTGGGCCTTCAGCTCATCCGGCATACCGGGTCTGTGGGCTTTATAGTCTTCATACGCTTCATGCCTGTGAGTGGGCCCGGGAGTATCAAAGACGATCGAGAAATAATCCGGTCTCTTATCTCTTAAAATCCTGAATACCATGTTAATAAAGCCGTAAATGGCATTCGTAGGTGTCCCGTCCGAGGCCGTCAACCCCCGCACAGCATAAAATGCCCGGTATATATAAGAATTACCATCTATAAGGTAGAGTGTTGGCATGAGGTATTATACACTAGTGAAGGGTTCAAGATCGGAGCGACTCTTCGCGCAGACTCGCTTCGAGATTCCAGGGTTCAGGTGTTTATTTTAATCTGAAAAATGCTTACATAAGTTCTTTGACATTTTTAAACCTTCTTTTCAGATTCTTAAATGAAACTGTTCCATGTGAGAAATCAGAACTACACTGAAAACATGTTTTATAGTTTAGTAGTTCACTTGACCCCTCGAATTCTTGAACTCTTTGACCCTAAAATATTTGTAACTGTTGGCATTATCTTTAGAGTGTGCTATTTTCTTATGGTCATTAATTTAATTTTGCATTAAAAAAGTCATGGCAGAGATGAACGATAACTCAAAGACTGAAAAGACAACCGGCAGGCAATCCAACCTGGTCTGGATGGACCTCGAGATGTCAGGCCTTGATCCGGAACAAAACACGATACTGGAAATAGCTACATTAATTACAGATTTCAAGCTGGAAGTCATTGCAGAAGGACCCGTGATTGCCATACACCAGACGGATGAACTGCTTGATTCCATGGATGAGTGGAATACAAATTGCCATAATGAAACGGGGCTGACTGAGAGAGTACGAAAGTCTGATATTGAAATGAAAGACGCAGAGATAACGACCCTCGATTTCATAAAAGAACATGTTGATCAGAACAGGTCTCCTCTATGCGGCAATACAATATGGCAGGACCGCCGGTTTCTGATCAAATATATGCCGGATCTGGAAAGCTTTTTTCACTACCGTAATATTGATGTCAGTTCCATAAAGGAGATTTGCACCAGATGGTACCCTGATCTGCCCAGGTTTGAGAAGAAAAAGGTTCACTCGGCTATGAAGGATATCAGAGAATCTGTTGAAGAGCTCAAATATTATCGTGTAAACATATTTCTATCCTAGTGGCACAATTTTATACCCCGGGGATCCCTTGACTATTAATCCCCTGCACGTTATATTTTCCTGTGTCCAGGAAATACAAGCCCATATCTCTAAAAAATGCTAAAACCTGCCGGTTATCATCCAGAAACAGCAAGGTAAATTTCGACAAGCTGGGCAGGCCCTTCGTTGGTGACAGCTTCAGCTGCTTTCTTAAAAGCCTGCCTGATATTCTTTCTGCAGCAGATTTCAGATCTGTTATAAAAGCCATTATCAATGCCCGCGGGAAGGACAGGCCAGTCGTCCTCGGCATGGGAGCGCATCCAATCAAGGTGGGGCTGTCACCAATTATTATCAATTTAATAGAGGAGGGTATCATTACTGCTCTGGCCATGAACGGCGCATGCATTGTTCATGATTATGAACTGGCACTTATCGGACATACCTCTGAAGATGTCGATGTGGAGTTATGCAGGGGAACGTTTGGAATGGCCGAAGAAACCGGCAGGGGAATAAATAAGGCAATCAATAAAGGTGTAAAAGCAGGGTATGGCCTGGGCAGGGCAATGGGAGAAAGTATTTCAAAAGGCAGGTTTAAGAATAAAGAGCTGAGCTTATTGGCCGCAGCACACAGACTTGATATACCCGCAACTGTTCATGTTGCAATCGGAACAGATATTATACATATGCACCCTGCAGCAGACGGCAAGGCTATCGGTGAAGGAAGCCTGAGAGATTTCAGGCTTTTCTCTTCAGTCATCTCTGATCTGAAAGGGGGAGTATATATTAACCTGGGTTCAGCGGTTGTCATGCCTGAGGTTTTCCTGAAGGCGGTAGCCATAACAAGAAACCTGAAATACAGGGTAAAGAATTTCACTACCGTTAATATGGACTTCATTCAGCATTACCGCTCCAGGGAAAATGTTCTGAGACGTCCTGTTATCTCAGGGGGCAGCTCCTATGCCCTGACCGGTCATCATGAGATAATGTTTCCGTTGCTCGCGGCAGCAGTCATGAATGAGGTGAAAAAACAGTGAGACCGGTTGTTGATGAAGAGTTATGTATCGGCTGCGGTGGTTGTGAGGACATTTGCCCGGGTATATTTAACCTGGTTGATGATATATCCAGGGTGGTTGACCCGGAAGGCTGTGATATCCAGGACTGCTGTGAGGCAGCCGAGGAAAACTGTCCTGTTGGTGCTATTTCTTTAGTGGAAGATTGATTGATTTTCCTCCTGTTCAGAGTTATATCCTTTGCAAATATGGAATTTTTTAAGGCTGTGAGCATTGTTGTACTATAATTAATTCCTGCGTTAAGACAGCAGATGGAAACCCTGTTATTTAAAATGATGGTCAAAAGCAAATACATCTTTAATTCCGAAAGCAGACGTATCGATAAAAATTCTCATTTCTTAAATGCCTCGCACAGATACTTGTCATGCTCTCTGGAAACATCATTTCTGTCTGAACTGAATTTACCAGCTATGTCTCTGCCCTTTTACGCAGCTCATTAATATCAACAAATTTATTTGAGATGATGACCATATCAATAGCCTGCCGTATCAACTCAGCTACTGACAGGTGTCGGGATTTTGCCACTTCCCTTACCGCTTTTGCCTGCTCTTCTGTAAGCTGAATTTGTGTTCGCACCATAATGCCTCCATGATTACACTTTTTGATTACATGCTAACATATAGAGAAAACCGGTCAAATCAACAGAGTGGGACAGCTGGAGATATCAAGCTCATTTAGAATGTTAAAAAACCAACTATCAATTATAATTGCAGCGGACAAATTGACACTTGTGCATTACGACGACTATAATTTTTCGGGATGAAACGAATTTTTATCAGATCAGCAATTTTCTTCATTGTTGTGTTTTCTGGGATATTAACAGGCGGTTATTTTGCCCTGGTCCAGGGGGTCCCCCAGTTAGAAGAGATAAAGGGATACAGACCTGCAAGCGGCACACAGGTCTATGCAGATGACAACACACTCATAGGGGAATTTAAGATCGAAAAGGGGGTCCATGTTGATATTTCAGATATACCCGAATCAGTCATAAGGGCTATTATCGCTGTAGAGGACTCCCGCTTCTGGCTTCACCGGGGAATTGACTATATAGCCATTGTCAGGGCCCTTACCCGGGATGTAGTTGCCGGCAGAATCAAGGAGGGTGCCAGCACGATCACGCAGCAGCTGGCAAAGGTTGTCTTTTTATCTCCTGACAGGACAATAGCCCGAAAACTGAAGGAGGCAACGCTTGCCTATAGAATCGAAAACAATCTTTCCAAGGAGGAAATCCTTGAGCTTTATCTTAACAAGGTATATTTCGGTCATGGTGCATATGGTATTGAAATGGCTGCACGGGCCTATTTTGGCAAATCTGTATCGGAATTGGACCTGTCAGAGGCTGCTCTGTTGTGCGGTCTTGTGAAGGCTCCCAGCAAATACTCCCCGTACAGTAATCTGGAAAAGGCCAGGGAGCGGCAATGGATTGTTCTTAACAGGATGCAGCAGACGGGGTATATCACTGAGGCGCAGGCCACTCAGGCGTATGAACAGCCGCTCTATCTCTCAAGTGTGCGGTATTCGGAATATTCTCCCAGCTATTTTCTTGAATATGTAAGAAAGTATCTCGAAGACGAATATGGAGTAGAGATGATTTACAAAGGCGGGCTGGAAGTTCATACAACTTTTAATAAAAAAATACAGCTTGCTGCAAATGATGCTTTAAAGCAGGGATTGAAAAGTCTTGACAAAAGGCAGGGATTCAGAGGACCCATAGGCCACAAAGAGATAGACGTTAAAGATGAGTTAACGGGCGATGACACGAATGAACAGATCGTTCTAAAATCCGGCGATCTTGTAACAGCAACTGTTCTGAAAGTCAGTGATGCAGATGCAACAGTGAAAGCTAAGGGGTATATAGGAAAGATTCATGCCAAAGATTCCACATGGATCAGAAAAGTTATCGATGCTGAAGGCAATGTGATAAAGAGACTAAAGACTGCCGGTTTTAAGTCTCTTCTTAAGCCAGGCGATCTTATCGAGGTTAGAGTAAGCAATATGGTGTCGGACAAGCCTGTTTTTGTTCTTGATCAGGAGCCGCTTGTCCAGGGAGCTGTCGTGGCGATGGAGCCGAACACTGGGTATATACGGGCCATTGTGGGGGGCTATGATTTCAGCAAGAGCGAGTTTAACAGGGCCGTATTCGCTAAACGACAGGCGGGATCTGCATTTAAACCTGTCATATTTGCTGCTGCCATGGACCATAATTTCACTCCTGCAAGTTTAATTCTTGACGCACCTCTGCTGTATGAAAGTGAGGAGTTCGGGGACTGGGAACCGGAAAACTATGATGAGAAATATCATGGACCTACAAGGCTCAGGGAGGCACTTATTCACTCAAGAAACATCGTCACGGTAAAACTCCTTGAGGAGATTGGAGTTGAAAACGCCATCCGCTTTGCACGGAACATCGGCATCAAGGGTCCATTCCCTGTCAATCTGACTCTCGCCCTAGGAAGCCTTAGCATAAGTCCCCTTGAGATGACCGCTGCTTTTTGTGTATTTGCAAATGGAGGGAACAAACCTGAACCGATCTCCATAAAATACATCATTGATGCTGATGGAAACATCATTGAAAACAATCAACCCAGGAACACAAGAGTCATAGATCCCCGGACCGCATATCTTGCCACGTCAATGCTTGAGGATGTAGTAAAGAAAGGAACGGGCTGGCGTGCAAGGGCCCTTAAGAGATCTGTCGCAGGCAAGACAGGAACGACAAATGAATACAGGGACGCCTGGTTTATTGGATACACCCCTGAACTGGCTACGAGCGTATGGGTTGGATTTGATAATATGCGTTCTCTTGGTGACGAAGAGACAGGTTCCCGGGCAGCAGCCCCTATATGGATATCATTTATGAAAAAAGCCCTTGCCGAGATTTCCGCATTTGACAGCTCGGGCAGCGTGAAAGACGAAAAACAGCCGTTCCCCATTCCTGATGGAATTGTGACCGGAGTTATTGATCCTGAGACAGGTCTGCTCGCAACCAACCAGACAAAGAAAATGCTTGAATTTTTTAAGGAAGGTAGCGTACCAACAGTATATTCCTCCCCATTTTACAGGGACCTGGTGAGAAGACAGAAAAATGAGCTTAAGGAGTTTAAAAAAGAAAAAGAGGGCGAAGAAAAGACCTTAAGCAATTAATCTACCAAAAAGTTGTAAAAAAGTTTAAAATATAGTGATAAAAAAAATTACTATAGGAGGATAACATGAAAATAATGACTATGGTTATTGCTGTCCTGCTTTTACTCTCTCTCTCGTTTGTTCCTGTGCAGGCGGAAACCCTTAAAGAGGCTTATTCACTTTATTATAAGGGTGAAAAAGCTGAAGCCATTTCAATAATTGAGGACTATGTAAAAGACAATCCAGAGCCCAAGGCATATTACTTTCTCGGATATGCATACTATGAAATGCAGGAAATGGACAAATCCAGGGAATATTTTACAAAGGCGTATAAGATGAAATCTTTTTACAGTCCCATGCCTGAAGACAAGAACTAGTAACCCACCTTGTGGAGTTTCATGATATTGGTTTTTCCTCCCAGGGCAAAAGGAGAAGAGGCAATAATGACAATCGAATCTCCTTTCCTGACAATCCTGTTCTTAAGGAGGACCTTTTCCGATGTTGATATCATCTCATCTGTATTGTCCGGTATCTTCATAATATGAGGATGCACTCCCCAATAGAGGTTCATCTTTCTGCGAATAACCTCATTTCCTGTAAAACCTGTTATCAAGGCTTGAGGCCTGAATTTCGATACCATTAATGCCGTAAAACCGCTTCGGCTGAATGCAACGATTGTTTTAGCCTTTATGTCCCGGGCTGATGAACAGGCTGCCTCGGCAAGGGCCATGGCATAGTTTAATGAAACGGTTTCAGCATGATAGCTCTGACGCTTTCCTGTTTCTGCAGTCCTGATAATCCGATCCATCATCTTGAGGGACTCCACAGGGTACTGACCAATAGATGTTTCAGCAGAAAGCATTAATGCATCAGTGCCGTCGAGCACTGCATTGGCAACATCAGCAGCTTCTGCCCTTGTAGGACGTGAATGACCGGTCATGGATTCAAGCATCTGTGTAGCGGTTATGACAGGTTTCATTGCGATATTGCATTTTTTTATCAGCTCCTTTTGTATAAATGGCACCTGTTCGGGCGGAAGTTCAACCCCGAGGTCTCCTCTTGCAATCATGAGCCCATCTGCGATACTGATTATATCGTCAATGTTCTCCAGTGCCTGACTGTTTTCTATCTTTGCAATAACAGGAATGTCTGCATTTTTCTTCCGAAGCCAGTTTTTTACTCTCTTTAGATCATCTCCAGATCGCACGAATGACATGGCCACATAATCAACCCCGAGATTGATTCCCAGATTCAGGTCATCCATATCTTTTCTGGTAAAGACCGATCCTGATATTTTAGATCCGGGAAGATTTACTCCCTTTTTTTCCCTTAACAGGCCGCCCTCTTCCACCTTAGCTGTTAATCTGCTGCCTTTTCTGCCTGTTACTTTCAGACGAAGAAGCCCGTCATCGATGAGGATTTCAGCTCCATTCTTTACATCTCTGAGCAGGTCGCGGTAAGACAGAAATATCTGGTTTTCATCTCCTGCAGCACTACCGGCCCTGATGAATATCCTCGCGTTTTTCTTAAGTATAATCGCCCCATTTTTTAAGGAACCCACCCTGATCTTTAACCCTCTTAAATCCTGAAGTATGGCTACGGGAGCATTATTTCGTCTGGCAGCATCTCTGATATTCGTAACAGCCTTTATATGCTTTTCATACGTACTGTGAGAAAAATTAAGTCTGGCAATGTTCATGCCGGAACTGATCAATCTGTTAATATTTTTTTCAGATTCCGTTGCCGGACCTATTGTGCAGACGATCTTGACCTTACGCATCATAGTATCTCCTATTCCAGAACAGGTTCTTTCCCTTTTTCACATGTGCTGTGGTGTTGCCAGTTATCTCCAAGATCCTTTTTATCGGAACGGTAATGAGCACCAACACTTCCCCTCCTTACACGTGCTGAGTTAGTAATGAGAAGCGCTACTGTCATCATATTCCTTAACTCATAATCCCGTCTGTTTCTCCCCGGGGACTTACAGATAAAATCTTTTCGATCAATCCATGCTTTGGCAGCATCTAAAGATTTCTGACATCTGATAATACCTGCCTTGTTCCACATGATCTGTCGTAATGAACTGCGCACTTTCTCTGTGTCAAATGTCGATTCGGAATCCGTGTCCGGGGAAACATCCGGTTTCGCAACAGTAACTTCACTGCTGGCACCTGCGTAGATTGCAGCGCGTTTCCCGACCCTCGCACCGAACACCAGCCCTTCCAGAAGACTATTGGATGCAAGACGGTTAGCTCCATGAACTCCGGTGCTGGCAACCTCACCTGCGGCAAAAAGACCGTCAATGCTTGTTTCACCGTCAATATTTGTACCCACTCCGCCCATCATATAATGAGCAGCCGGACTTACAGGGATAAGATCCTCGGTTATATCAATATCGTACTGAAGACAGGTTGAATATATCTGAGGGAAACGATTCTTTGCAAATGTTTTGTCAAGATGAGTGAGGTCCAGAAATACATGCCTCGAATGTGTCTTGACCATTTCCGACACTATTGCTCGGGTAACAGTATCACGTGAGGCAAGTTCAGCCATCTCATGATATTCATGCATAAACCTTTGCCTGTGAACGTTCTTCAGGACCGCTCCCTCCCCTCTCATGGCTTCACTAAGCAGAAACTGGGGAGCCCCCCTCGAATACAGGGTTGTTGGGTGAAACTGGACAAACTCCATGTCCCTGATCAATGCTCCCGCCCGGTATGCTATGGCAATTCCATCACCCGTAGCAATCACCGGATTGGTTGTCTTTGAATAAACCTGACCGGCCCCTCCCGTGGCAAGTATTACCGCTTTTGCATAGATATTAATTACTGATCCTGCCCTGAGAACGCTGGCTCCTATGCACCGGTTGCCAGCCTTTAACAGGTCCAGAGTAAAGGCAAAATCATACCTTGAAATTAAGGGGCATGATTGCGCCTTTTTAATAAGCACCCTTTCAATTTCCTTGCCGGTTGAGTCTCCATGGGCATGGAGTATTCTTTTCTTTGAATGTGCCGCTTCCCGGGTAAATGAAAGTTTTGTCCCGTCCTTGTCAAATTCAGCCCCCCAGGAGATGAGTTCACGGATATACTCAGGCCCCTCTTCAACCATGATTTTTACAGCATTTTCATTGCATAACCCTGCTCCGGCTTTAATCGTATCATCATAGTGAATACCTACCTCGTCTTCGTCGCTTAAGGCCACAGCAATGCCTCCCTGCGCATACCCGGTTGTGCTTTCGGTGGGTTTATCTTTTGTCAGTACTATTACGGTACCCTTGGATGCAAGCTCAATTGCTGCCCGCAAACCTGCTACACCACCGCCAATAACAAGGAAATCTGCTGATTTTACAGAAGGTTTCATGGTTGTAAGAATATTAATTCATTTATGGTGGCAAGTCAATTGATCTTCACCGTGGCAATACTAAAGTGAATCTTGTATAAGGGTAACATGTCTGTTTGAAAACCACTCGCCTGTCCCGCCTCAGGGCAAAAGAAATACATTATCCATTTAAACGCCAGGAACAGCCTGTGAATATCAGCTGCTAATTATATGTAGCATAAGCAGTATATTCTTCATAATTTCTCCATATCAGTCCAGCATTATAAATGTCATCACAGTGTTACATAAAAAAATTTGCTTTTATACACACATTGAGTTAATATATGAGGTTTTTAAGACTGAATAAGCTATATATGTCTCACTATAATTCTCAATTAAAATAGATATCAAATGAATAGTCACAGTAAAAATGGTTTTAGCCGCATCGCCCTTACACTGGCATTGCCGTTTATAATTCTTATTATTGCATATGGATCTTACAAATTATTCCTCATTCCTGATCCTGTCATTACCGGTCTTGATCAGTTTGAGGTCCTCTCTGCTGAAAAGACTGTTACGCTTAATGCGGAAAATATCAAGTCCATTAATATTGCCGCATATCAAAACGACAACAGGATTGATTTACTGAGTGATCGTCCAGAACTGTCAGAAAAGCTCTATAAACTGACGATTACACCAAAGGCCATGGGCCTGGGCGACGGAGAGGCATTGATTGTAGTAACAGCAAAATCAGGTCTGATAAAAGAGGTAAAACACACGATTGTTTCAACAATTGATACAGTTCCCCCGGTACTTGAAGTCCTTAAAGCTCCGCGTACGATAAATCGTGGAAGCAGTGGTGCTGCACTGCTCAGGGTCAAGGGAGCTGATTCGGTTTTTATAAAACTTGTTGATCCTGGGCAACCGGATGATTTCAGACAGTTTAAAGCGTATGAGCTCTCATCTGCCCTTGATGTGATGGATGAATCCTCACAGAAAGAGGATATAATGGGTGACAGCACTTTAAGTGTAAGGAAAAATAAAAATCCATTAACGTATCTGGCTTTGTTTCCGGCTCCGTACGATATTGCAGAAAACAGCTTATTGTACGCGGTCGCAAGCGATCTTGCGGGAAATATGAATATAAAATCATTATCAACAAGAATAGATTATAAGGAATTCAAAAGATCATCGATACGCATTGATGACTCGTTTATTAAAAGAGTGGTATACCCACTCCTGAACGAGACTGATATGAATGATCCTGCAGGTTCGTTCAAAAAGGTAAATGAGGAACTCAGAGACAATAATGCAGAGACATTTATTAATCTTGCTGAAAGCTCCGAGCCCAGGCTGCTCTGGCAGGGACGCTTCTCACAGTTAAAAAACAGCAAGGTAATGGCCACATATGGAGATGAACGGACCTATTTATATAATGGCAGCAAAATCAGCCACAGTGCCCATCTTGGTCATGATCTTGCATCGTATTCAAAGGCACCGGTACAGGCGGCCAACAGTGGAATAGTTAAATTCTCTTCTGATCTTGGCATTTATGGAAATACAGTAATTATCGACCACGGCCTTGGACTTATGAGCCTCTACGGACACCTATCCTCTTTGAGTGTTGAAAAGGGAGAAAGGGTCAAAAAAGGTGATATGATCGGAAAAACAGGTGCAACAGGACTCGCAGGCGGAGACCACCTGCATTTCGGCATCCTGCTGCATGGATATCAGGTATCACCTGTTTACTGGTGGGACAGGAACTGGATTAAAATTCATATATTGGACTATTTGACTTATTAAAACCAAAAAAACAGTAGACAAGCTAAAAAAGATGAAATACAATCATACTAATATAAAAAGCTGGAGAGAATAAGAATGGACCGTCAAGTTTCAAAAAGTGAAGTGCCTTCATACGAAATTGTAGAGGAAAAAATCAAGCAGATCGATGGATCAATTATAGTATTGCGAATATTTTATATATTTATGCAGATAGCTTATAAGTTTCAGCTGATAAAAAATGATAAGCTGTGCACCGTGCAGATTCCAAGGAAACTGCTTGAAGGACTCACGAATAACAATTCAAATTTCGATGATGAATTGACCAGAATCCTTGATACGTCGATACAGCACGCCGATTGCTGGAACAAAGTTTAAAATAATAAATCTGTTGAGATAAGATTAAGGTGCTGGAGTTTCCTGTTCCTTATAATTCAGACTGACGTTGCCCCCGTTTTGTTTTGCCATGGATACGGCCGTTTCAGCCTGCTTGAACAGTCTGTCTATGATAATCGCTTTGGTGTCATAGGCAAATGAATACGTAATGCCTATGCTCATTGTCCTGGAAACATTCTCTTCTTCACCGCTATCTTTATCCATTACTGAAAATACCCTGTTCTGAAATTTATTCCTGATTCTCTCGGCAGCAAAAAATGCCATTGTTGTATCAGTCTCAGGCATAACCACAACAAACTCTTTTCCTCCATATCTGAACGCCCTGTCAAACTTTCTGATATTCTCATGAATGAGATTGCCTGCAAATGAAAGCATTTTATCTCCTGCGCTCTGCCCGTAACTGTCATTAAACATTCTGAAATCATCTATCTCCATCATCATTAATGCAAGAGGATGCCCATACCTCTTGGAGCGTGCAATCTCACGCTCCAAAACAGTAACCAGATGATACCGGTTATACAGATTGGTAAGCGAATCTGTTATCATGACCTGTTTGATTTCCCTGTCCTTTTGATCAAGCTGTGCCTTAAGGGCCTCCACCTCTTTCTCGAGGTCATTGACTGATTCTGTAATATCGCTAAAATGATCTGCGACCTTATCTGCAATGTCAGAATTCAACTGCTTTAATGTATGCTGAAGCTGTTTAATTTTATCTGATGCCTCAAGTTTCATGGACGTCTGCTCTTTTTTGATCATGCCCGGTTAACAGATAAAAATCCTGTATATCTCATCATCAATGTTCACACTCAATAACTGTTTACCAGCATACTTCTATTCATTGAGGAAAACAGATGACTGTTCATATTACATCGGAAAAATATGAAGAAAAGTTAAGCTTATTGTTCAAATGTCTCCCTCAGAAATGGGTATGATTATAATCATACATGAATATGTAAATTTAAATTATAATATTAAAGAGAGGTAAAAATGTTTAAAAATGATTGTCCTGGCAGCAAAGAAATTAGAGAACCAAAGCCGGAAGAAATAAAGTGCCGCCACTGCGGCTCCGATGTAGAGATATGGAGTGATGAGACCGAGACCAGATGCAAATCATGCGGACAGACAGTAAACCGAATGATTGGACCGACGTGCCTTGACTGGTGCTCATTTGCAAAAGAGTGCGTTGGGGAAGACAAATATCGCAGGATTAAGGCAGGTTCAACAGGCAGGAATTAGCGGATACATCAAAATATTTATTCATATCCCCGATACCTTATAATCAGCCTTTTCACTATTCAAGGTCTTGTTTAGTTTCCCGCTCCGCATCTTCTGCTTCCGGTTTTTTCTTTCTGTCCAGGATTCGTGACGTCCAGATACCCACTTCATATAATATGATTATCGGAATGGCCATGAGTGACTGATTAAAGGCGTCAGGGGTGGGGGTGAGAAGAGCTGCAAGGATAAAGGCTATTAATACGGCATACTTCCTGTTCTTTGCCAGAAATGCCGGAGTAACTATGCCCATCCTGGTGAGAAATACTGTCAGGACCGGCAACTCAAAAATTGCACCGAACGCAAGAATAAATTTCAGGCAGAAATCCACATACTTTCCCACTGATAACATTGGTTGAAGATTTTCCGTCTTATAGGTAAGCAGAAAGTTCATCGCAAAGGGCAGGATAATAATAAAACAGAACAGAGAGCCAATCAGGAAGAGAACCGTCGTTGTAAAGACAAATGGGAGGGCATATTTTTTCTCCCTGTCCAGAAGGCCCGGCGCTATGAATCTCCATATTTCAAAAAAGATAACGGGCGAACTTACGATAAAGGCACTGATAAACGATATCTTAATATGCATCCAGACCGCTTCTGCAGGTGCCAGAAAGACAAGGTTCAAATCTGAATTTTCATTAGGAGTAAATGTGATATAAGGATTGTTCAGAGAAATGTGTATTGTATTATGAATGGGCGAGGTGAGGATCGAAAAGATCTGTTCAGAATAATTAAAACAGATGCCAAACGCTACGATCACCACGCCGAGAGAAATGAATATCCTGTTTCTTAATTCACCGAGATGCTCCGTAAGCGGCGCCTTATCCATCTTTACCGGTCTCTGGTTTCTCTAACTGTTTCTCTTCATCACTGTCAGTAGATGTATCTGCTTTTGAATCTTTCTTTTTTGACTCATCATTGAGCGTCTTCAGGGCCTCTTTCTTGAAATCCGGTATCTCAAATCCTTCATAGACTTTTTCTATGTCACTCTTGGCCTTATTCATCTCCTCTGTGATATCCGACTCTGCTTCTTCAAAAGAGTCCTTCACACTCCTCATGGCAGTCTTTAATTCCCTCATACCCTTTCCAAGGGTCCTGCCAAGCTCGGGCAGTTTTTTCGGGCCGAAGACGAGAAAGGCTACAATAAATATGACAATTAATTCCTGTGTTCCAAGGTCGAACATTATAGTAGTTAGCAGTTAACAGTTAGTATTCTGGTTATGCATAATCATTGTATCAATATTATGAATCATTAACAGCATATAAACCAATATATGTTACAGAGAAAATATCAGAAAGGCTTGACAGGTGTCAATTTTTTTAATTATTCACGTTCGCAAACAATAAGTTACGTGTTATAAAGAAACCTTAGACTATCATACCCGGAGTCTGTTAATCGGGTATCCAGAAACATGGCAACTGGATTCCCGCTCAAAGGACTACGGGAATGACACGCTTAAACAAGTTTTTAACAGTAACTGAAAGAATACATTCCCTCAATCATAATTCACTTGACCTTAATTCAGGCTTTGCAATAAACTTTATATCTCATAATCATATACAACACATCAGGAGGAACTATGTTTAAGGGTTCAATTGTAGCGATAGTTACACCATTTAAAGACAACAAACTTGATGAAAAGGCCCTGACCGACCTTATCGAATGGCATATCAGCGAGGGAACAAATGCCATTGTCCCCTGCGGTACAACAGGGGAATCCGCGACTCTGGAGTATGATGAACATTACAGGGTCATAGAACTGACCGTACAGGTAGTAAACGGGCGGGTCCCTGTGATTGCTGGTACCGGAGCCAACTCAACCAGCGAAACCATCATGATGACCGAAAGGGCAAAAAGCATCGGAGCTGATGGCGCTCTGCTGGTTGTTCCATATTATAACAAGCCTACCCAGGAGGGCCTGTACCTGCATTACAAGACAGTAGCTGAATCTGTTGACATTCCCATAGTCCTTTACAATGTGCCCGGCAGGACATCCCTGAATATGTTACCTCAGACTGTTGCGCGCCTGGCCGGGATAAAAAACATTGTTGCGATCAAGGAGGCAACAGGAAATATGGCCCAGGTCAGTGAGATAATTAACCTGTGCGGTGACAGAATAACCGTGTTGTCAGGAGATGACTTTACAACATTCCCCTTAATAATGCTTGGCGGTGCTGGCACCATATCTGTTTCTGCGAATGTAGCCCCGGCTGACCTTGCCGCAATGTGCAAGGCAGCCAATAATGGCAATATTGAAGAAGCTCGCAGATTACATTATAAGCTTGAGCCATTGAATAAAGGCATGTTTATTGAAACAAATCCGATATCAGTGAAGACAGCACTGAGCCTTATGGGAAAGATAGAGGAAGAGCTGAGACTCCCTCTCTGTACGATGGCTGCGGATAACAGGGAAAAACTGAAGAATATCCTTATTAATTATGGTCTTATATAAACCAGCACACCCCTTTATCAACGTGAGTTTACTTGATAAAATGATAGCTAATCTGTTATAAAACAATTAATAAATGGAGGTTGCCTGCCTTGTTTGTGATAGGAATGGAAACTTTTTCCGACATTCGAGAATTAGGGAGTCAGAGCTTATCAAGTGTTGTGCGCCCTGTTCATTCAGGGATTATGCCTGATCTTGTATGCAAGACACCCACCTGTATTAACAGGGATTCAAGTTTACATACCACACGGCAAGGTGGGTCTCTTAACTGCGCAGTATTAAACCTTATATGACAGCTTAACGTGAAGGGCAAAAGTTCATTGGCATGGATTATTATAAAAACAAAAAAAATCACATTTCTTGGCCTTGCTTTAAATTCTTTCAAAAATTGACACTCAGGAAGTATTTGTTTTCAAAAAAGAATTCAGGCGGGCATAAACAAATAGATTTTAAGTCATTTCTTAATTCCATCCAGCTGCCACAATAACGTAACTGTCATTGATGTTCCAGGTTGTTTTTTCTGCGTCTGAGGGCCAGGGGAGACCCTGGTATAGAAATGGAACTTTTTAAATCAGACAGGACCGAGCCGCTTGCCTGGAGAATGCAGCCTCGCAGCCTGGAAGAATTTATAGGCCAGTCACACATTCTGTCACAGGGAAAACCGTTACGGGAGGCGATCGAAAGAGACGCTATTGTGTCTCTGATCCTGTATGGCCCCCCCGGCACCGGTAAAACTGCTCTTGCCCATATTATAGCAAGAAGGACACAGGCCGGATTTGAGGCACTGAATGCAGTCACATCCGGTGTGGCTGATATTAAGGAAGCATTAAAGAAAGCCCGTAAGACCGGCAGAACAATCCTGTTTATAGATGAGATACACCGCTTTAACAAACTGCAGCAGGATGCCCTGCTTCCGGATGTTGAAAACGGTACCGTAACTCTGATCGGCGCCTCAACGCAAAATCCCTTTTTTTCCATAATTCCTGCATTATCATCCAGGTCCATGATATTTCAGTTATTTCCGTTAAGTGAATCAGAAATCAAAGTGCTGATTAACAGGGCGCTTCAGGACAGGACCAGTGGTTTTGGAGAACTGGGAATACGCATGGAGCCTGACGCACTGGACTTCATTGCAACAGCATCTGAAGGAGATGCGCGGAGGGCCCTGAATTCGCTTGAGATGGGTGTATTTATTATCAAAAGCACGGATAAGAACACATATGATGTTACTCTTGCAAGGGAAGTTCTTCAGAAAAAATCGCTCTATTACAGTGAAGATGAACATTATGACACTATCTCGGCATTCATCAAGAGCATGCGTGGTGGAGATCCTGATGCAGTTCTGTACTGGCTTGCAAAGATGATCGAAGCAGGCGAAGACCCGCTGTATATTGCTAGGAGACTTGTTATCTGTGCTTCCGAAGATGTGGGCAATGCCGATCCCGGGGCTTTGCAGATTGCCGTTGCCTGCATGCATGCTGTTGAAGCTATCGGGATGCCTGAAGGACGCATACCGCTTGCACAGGCCGCTATATATCTAGCCATGGCCCCAAAAAGTAATGCTTCCTATAAAGGCATAGAAAATGCCCTGTCAAATGTGAGGGAAGAGAGATTAAGCCGGGTACCGGACCATCTGAAAAGCACAGGATATAAGGGGGCATCCCGCCTTGGCGCAGGTATTGGATATAAGTACCCCCACGATTATAAAGACCATTATGTTGATCAGCAATATTGCACAAACAATAAATTATTCTTTTTCCCATCAGAATCAGGTCATGAAAAACTATTCAGAAAAAGATTATCTAAAAGGAGGAGCAGACAATGATTAGCACATTGAACCCCTACGTTATTATGACTGCAGGGCTCATCATTGGTTTCGTATTGGCTTTTATTTTCCATAAAGTAAGTTCAGGAAAAAAATTACAGGAAATAGAACAAAAAGCAAGCACCGTTCTTATCAACGCGGAAAAAGAAGCCAACACAATTAAAAAGGAAGCATTAATTGAGGCCAAGGATACGGCATACCGTATGAAGACAGATACGGAAAGGGAGCTGAAGGACCGGAGAAAGGAATTAAACCAGCTTGACAGACGACTTCGTCAGAGAGAAGAGATGTTTGACCGTAAGCTGGAACAGCTTGACAAAAAAGAAATCAATTTCAGTAAAAAGGAAAAAGACATCACTACCAGGGAAAAGAACCTTCAGGACCGAGAACGTCTCCAGGAGGAGCTGCTGAACAAGCAGAAAGCAAAACTTGAACAGATCTCAAACCTCAGTGTTGATGAAGCGAAAAAAGAGCTGCTGCAGAGGATCGAAGAGGAATCCAAGTATGAAGCGGCTAAGATAGCCAAACGCTATGAAGATGAGGCTCTCGAGGCAGCTGACAGAAAATCAAAGGAAGTCCTGAGTGTAGCTGTTCAGCGTTATGCAAGTGAATATGTAAGTGACCATACAATCTCGACCGTCAGCCTGCCCAGCGACGAGATGAAGGGAAGGATTATCGGAAGAGAGGGAAGAAACATCAGGGCGCTTGAGGCTGCAACAGGTGTCGAATTTATCATTGATGATACCCCTGAGACAGTTCTTCTTTCATGTTTTGATCCTGTAAGAAGAGAAATTGGCAGGATGTCTCTTGAAAGGCTGCTGGGTGACGGGAGGATACATCCGGCCAGAATCGAGGAAATAGTTGAAAAGGTAAAAAAGGAAATTGATGCAACTATTAAGGAAGAAGGGGAGAAAGCTGTATTTGATCTCAGACTGCACGGCATACATCCTGAGCTTATCAAACTCATCGGAAGATTAAAATACAGGACGTCATACGGACAGAATGTGCTGCAGCATTCAAGAGAAGTAGCTTATCTTGCCGGTGCCATGGCGGGTGAACTCAGAGTTGATCCAAAACTGGCCAAAAGGGCAGGCATACTGCATGACATCGGCAAATCCATAGACCAGGAACTTGAAGGCTCTCATCAATCAATTGGTGCAGACATGGCCAAAAAATATGGAGAAAAACCCAAGGTGGTAAATGCCATAGCAGTGCATCACGGTGAAGGCGATCCCGAGACTGTCGAGGCTTCACTTGTTGCCGCTGCCGACGCCTTATCTGCTGCAAGACCGGGAGCGCGGAAAGAGACCCTTGTTGACTATCTGAAGCGGGTAGAGAAACTGGAAGAGATAGCCACCTCATTTGAAGGAGTGAATAAGTCGTACGCAATTCAGGCGGGCAGGGAAGTGAGAATCATTGTTAAACCTGAGGAAGTCAATGATGACATCTGCGCCCAGATCTCACGAGACCTGGCAAAGAAGATAGAGAACGAACTTACCTATCCGGGTCAGATCAAGGTAACCGTCATAAGAGAATCCAGGTATGTTGAATACGCGAAATAAGAAACCCTAATCTGGCAGTTAGTAGTTGGTAGAAAGTAGTAAGGAGAAAAGACAATCTCTGGATTCTCCCTGACTTCTGACTACTATCTACTGACTACTTTTTTTATTTATGAAAGTATTATTTATAGGAGATATAGTGGGCAAACCCGGACGCAAGGCTGTCAGGGAAGGAGTGCCCGATTTAGTCAACAAGCTGAAAATTGATTTTGTCATAGCAAATGCCGAGAATGCAGCCGGCGGCTTCGGCATTACAAAATCAGTGGGAGAAGAACTCTTAACATTGGGCATAGATGTCCTTACTTCAGGTAATCATATATGGGATAAAAAAGAGGCCGTCAATTATATACCCAAAGAAAACCGTTTGCTCAGACCGGCCAACTATCCTGCGGAAGTCCCTGGGGCAGGAAGTATTGTGATGAGTACCGCGAGAGGAGAAAAAATCGCCATTCTGAATATCTCGGGCAGAGTTTTCATGAACCAGCTTGATTGTCCTTTTAAAACAGCGGAAAAGGAAATACCTCTTCTAAAGGAGCATGCAAATATCATAATTGTTGACTTTCATGCCGAAGCCACGTCAGAAAAATCAGCGATCGGCTGGTTTCTTGATGGAAAAGTAAGCGCTGTAATCGGAACACATACGCACGTCCAGACTGCTGATGAAAAAATATTACCAAAGGGAACGGCATTTATCTCAGATGTCGGAATGACCGGACCCGCGGATTCCATAATTGGAGTAAAGAAAGAGCAGATAATAAACAAGTTCCTTACGGGCATTCCGTGCCGTTTTGAGACAGCGAAAGGAACTCCCATACTTTCCTGTGTTGTTCTTGAAATCAATACAAAGACCGGCGAGTCAGTATCCATTCAAAGACTGCAGCTTAATTTTTCTTAAACCCGTAACGCGTTACTTATAAGGAAAAACAGGACATACAATGTAATCAAGAAACAAATATTAATTATAATGATTGTTTTGAGATGTCACTGAAAGAGAAGAACATTAAGGGGTCCCGACAAGAGGAACCCCTTACGTATCAGGAGTATTACTTGACTGCTGTTTTTAATGCTTTTCCTGCAGAAAATTTGGGAAGCTTTGTAGCAGCGATTTTTATTGTTTCACCCGTCTGAGGATTACGTCCTTTTCTTGCCTTTCTCTTTGATACTGAAAAAGTTCCGAACCCCACAAGTGTAACCTTCTTTCCCTTTTTGAGGGATTTGGTGATTGCACCCGTAAAGGTATCAATGGCCTTGCCAGCAGCAGCTTTAGTTATATCTGCTCCTCCAGCTACTGCTTCAATCAGGTCAGCTTTAGTCATAAAATTTCTCCTTTCAATATAAAATTAGTGTGTTTATAAAAACAGCAATGTAGAAAGATACCAGCACTGATGCGCCTTTGTCAATACTTTAGTCCACATTATTTTTAAATATTTGAGCCATGGAGGTAAGCCTTAAAAAAAGTTTTGGGAGCGGCTTTCTACGGCGGTACTTCAGAATACACTGTGAGGGTTGATGAAGTGCTAAGTCTGATCATATCTTCATGCATTGCGCCGTATTCAAAACTTTTAGGGCTTACCTTCATGGCTGCGGAATCATTCGGATTAGCATGCTCGACATAAAAAAAATTCGAATTGTTTATTTCTATATTAACTGGTGAGCAGGAAGAATTATTTTTACTTTGAGGAACAGTTATTTTGAGTAGTCTGCATAAAGTCTGCCTACATAGTCGTTGTATTTCAATGCGTGGTTTTTTATTTCAAGAAAAACTCTGTCAGAATCACGGTAATGTTACGTCAATGACTTTGCCGTAAGGACCAAGTTTATCCAGTTCCCTGCCATTGAGAATAAGCTTTGTCCCGCCTGCATTACCGATCGTGAGATTAAAATGTTCATCAGCTTTTAATGTAATGGTCTCTCCAGCTCTCAACAGCTTTTCCCTCTTTTCTCCTCCGTCAATACCGATTGAGGCCCATGTAAGTTCTTCTGCAATTATCTCCAGAACCATTTCATGGCTCATCGCTTGTACCGTCTGTGGTTTCTCTTCTTCAACAGTCATGGCAGGTGCCGATGCCATCAACGTGCTGTTACGTTTTTCCGCTGTATCCGGGATGGCATGCTTTTGGATCAATAGCGGCTTTTCCTGCACAGGTGTATCAAAAATGGTTTGCTTCTGTGTCACAGACGGCTTTGCCTGATCCCGTGTATCCGTGATGGTTTGTTTTTGTTTCACTGACGGCATCGCCTGTACCGGAGTATCGGGATTATTCAGCATAATTGCTGTACCAATCACCGATACCGCGAACACAGCAATCAAAATGAATTTCAGGGCACTCATAAAGGAAAAGACATCTCTTGCAGACGAGAAATTTACATTCAGAGAGTGAATGATATTTTTTATTGACCGCAAATCGATCTCAGGAGATGGAGTACGTTTAATCAGAGATACAAAACTGTTTATGACGGACGTCCCTGTTTTCCTTAATAAGCTAAACACGGCCATCGGGGCAGATGTAAGACTCTTCTTTTTAGACAGGTCTTCCCGTGTTTCAGTTACAACATGATTTTCATTTTCATCCTCACCCTCTTTTCCCATGCTGTTATAAAGGTCCATAACATGGTTACTATCAAGTCCCAGTTCAGCAGCGTAAAGACGCAGGTATGCTTTTGCAAATACTTCTGCAGGAAGGTATGCGTAATTGTCCTGTTCAATGGCATTTAAATAGGCGTTACTCAGCTTGAGCCGGTCAGATATCTCATGCAGGGACCTGTTTTGTCTTTCTCTTTCTGACTTAATTATTTGACCCGGTGTTTCCATAGCTCAATCATCTCTTTATCGTTCATGCAATAAAACTCATACATATCGGCAATGCAAAGCATTGTTTGATAGATAACACTAACTGTATCTGCTCTGGCATGCTCTGCATTAAAATACGTCCCTCCTCAACAGAAAATCCATTACACCCTTCACTTAATATTTTAAACCGCTTATATATTCTGATGCTTCCCTCAGTCTCAGGGGATTGTCATCATGTTCCAGCACAGCCTCAAAGTGTTTCAGCGCCTTTGCCCTGCTCCCTGATCTCAGATAGGTCTTTGCAAGATCCATATGGGCCTCTGCATAGTCCGGCGCGAGACCTATGGCTTTTTTAAATTCTTCAATTGCAGCATCATCGTTCTCAAGCTTTGTATACACCAGGCCTAACACATAAGATGCCATGGGATACAGATTATTTCTCATTAATGCCTCTTTTATTACTTTCTCGGCATTAATATAGTCTCCCTTTAGGTAATATACATACCCCATATTTGCATACGCCATTTCCGGAGTTTCATAAACCGGGTTGGATAATGCTGCATCAAAGTATCGTATCGCTTCATCCCATTTCCCTATTTCGGCGTATGTTACCCCCAGGTTATTCATGGCTTCTGCATACCCCGGATCTATTGATATTGCCTTCTTGAAGTATACGACCGCCTTATCATACTCCTTGAACCTCATATTGAGATATCCCAGGTAATTAAGGGTTTCTTTCTTATCCGGATTAAACTCCAGGGCCTTCTTGAATTCAACAAATGCTTCATTGTACTGACCGTTGTCCATGTAAGATGACCCCATTCTATGGTGTGTTTCAGCTCTGCTGACATCACCCCTGGAGGGAGCGGTGGAACAGGAAGACAGGTAAAAAGCAATAACGACCGTAAAAAGAAAAGTCAGTATTTGATGTATTTTGCCTTTTATAATTAATAGGGCAAGAGACTGAAGCATGTGAATCATACATCCTCCTCACAGGCTAACATTAACAAAAACCATGTAAGATTTCAACTTGCGGGAC
>CP070632.1:2185730-2214925 GCA_020356065.1 Nitrospiraceae bacterium | reverse complement strand
GGATTCTTGATGCGAGTCTAAGCGAGAGTCGCTTCGACCCGCCTCAGGACTGCGGGCATGACAGACAGAGATAATGAAAATTTATATACAGACTCTAAATAGGGTGAATTTCCGATCAATTTGATTTAATAAAGTTAATTAAGTAAAGCTCTCTAATTAGCTATAAAGTAATGCTAAAATATTAATCAAAATTCTTCTGACTGCCACCATTTCCTGGCTCTATCCACTTTTATATGAACAAGTCATTATGTTATAGTTTTACGTTCTCATGGTTCTTGAGAGTTCGTTCTGACATTCCGGCAGTCGTTAAGCGGGTCGAAGCGACTCTCGCTTAGACTCGCATCAAGAATCCATTTTTTTAAAATGACTCTGGATACCGGATCAGGTCCGGTATGACAGCTTTATAAATGTGCAGACGGGCTGTAATAAAAAGAACAGCCTTACTATGCCAATAATATTTCAGAGTAATATTAATAACTATGCCAGAACTGACCCCGTTAATGAAGCAGTACCAGGATATTAAGCATAACTATCCTGATGCTATTGTCTTTTTTCGCCTCGGTGATTTTTATGAAATGTTCGGTCAGGATGCTGTTGTTGCTTCAAAAGTCCTCCAGATAACCCTCACGTCCAGAGACAAAAACAAGAAAGACCCGTTGCCCATGTGCGGTGTTCCTCATTTTACGTCAGAATCCTACATGGCAAAACTTGTACTCGCAGGATATAAGGTTGCAATATGCGAACAGGTTGAGGACCCAAAGGAAACCAAAGGGATAGTCAAGAGAGAAGTGGTTAAGGTGGTAACCCCGGGGACATTCATTCCTGATAACCCAAAGGAGAACAATTTTATTCTCAGCTTCTTTCAGAAGGAAAACATATATGGCATTGCGGTTGCGGATGTAACGACAGGAGAATTTATGGTATATCAGACCCACGGCATGCTGGATGATGAGATCAACAGGTTCATGCCAAAAGAAATTCTTTATCCATACAGTCTGAAAGCCGGTTCTGCAATAGCTGATCTCGCAGATTATTATCTCACCGGTTATGATGACTGGTACTTTGATTATATAGAGGCATACAGAAAGCTGCTAAAACATTTCAAAGTAACATCACTGGAAGGTTATGGCTGTGAAGGAATGATAGTGGCAATTTCTGCTGCAGGCGCCCTTATGAACTATTTGGAAGAAACCCAGAAGAGCGGTCTGACATTCAGGAGCATGAAAGTGCTCAGGCGCGAGTCTGCAATGCTGCTGGATGCTCCCACACTGAGAAATCTTGAGATTACCAGAAATATGCAGAGCAATGAGGCACACGGCAGCCTGCTCTGGGTGATGGATGAGACATTTACCCCGATGGGGGGACGCCTTATACGGACATGGCTTCTCAATCCTCTGCTTGATGTAAAGGAGATCAGGCTCAGGCAGGATGCAGTGAGTGACCTGATGAAAGATTCAGGAAGGCTTAAAAAGATTCAGGACGTTCTTGATGATATGTATGACATGGAACGGCTTGCCTCCAGAGTATCGAATGGGAGTGCAAACGGCCGGGACCTGATAGCCTTAAGAAATTCGCTTGAAAAACTTCCTGAAATCCGGACGCTGCTTGGTCAATATGAAGACCGCACGGTTACGTCTCTCTCGGACAGGATATATACCTTATCTGAGGCAAGATCGCTTATTGAATCTGCTGTTGATGAAAACCCGCCGATGACAATCAGGGAAGGCGGAATTATCAGGAAGGGATATAATCCTGACATTGATGAACTCAGGGACATAAGCAGTAGCGGCAAAGACTTTATCGCATCACTTCAGGCAAGGGAGAAAGAGAAAACAGGCATATCTTCTCTCAAGGTAGGTTTTAACAAGGTGTTTGGATATTACATAGAAGTGACAAAGGCCAATATTAATCAGATACCTGATGACTATATAAGAAAACAGACACTTGTGAATGCAGAGAGGTTTATTACGCCTGAGCTAAAGGAATATGAGACCAAAGTTCTCGGTGCTGAGGAGAGACTGAAACATCTTGAATATGAAGTCTTTGTCGGTGTAAGAGAGAGCATATCGTCCTACACCGAAGCACTTCAGAAAACATCATCAGCCATTGCTGAACTGGATGCCTTACAGAGCCTGGCCTTTATTGCAAAGAACTATAATTATGAACGACCAGATGTCAATAATGGGAAGGTGATTGATATATCGGAGAGCAGACATCCCGTTATTGAGAGGCTCTCAACAGGGGATAAATTTATTCCCAATGATGCCCTGCTTGATTCTGGTGCAAATAATATTTCAATAATTACCGGACCGAATATGGCAGGGAAGTCAACATACATGAGACAGGTGGCGCTTATTGTCCTCATGGCACAAACCGGCAGCTATGTCCCTGCGAAGAAAGCAACGATAGGCATAGTGGACAGGATTTTTACAAGGATAGGGGCCTCCGATGTTCTCACAAAGGGACAGAGTACTTTCATGGTGGAAATGATCGAAACAGCAAATATTCTAAACAACGCTACTGACAAAAGTCTTATACTACTTGATGAAGTGGGCAGGGGCACGAGTACCTTTGACGGGATCAGCATTGCGTGGGCCGTGGTTGAACATATTGCAAAGGAACTTAAGGCACGCACGCTCTTTGCAACCCACTATCACGAGTTGACTGAACTGTCGATCATTCTTGACGGTATACGAAATCTGAATGTTGCGGTAAAAGAGTGGGGCGATGAGATTATATTTTTACGAAGAATAGAAGAGGGCGGTGCTGACAAGAGTTACGGCATCCAGGTCGCCAGGCTGGCCGGTCTCCCGGGTGATACAATCAGCAGGGCTAAAGAAATACTCTCCAATCTTGAGAAATCAGAGCTCAATGAACTCGGGGCCCCCAAGCTAGCATATACGGCAGACAAAGATGCGTCAGACACGAAAAGAGCTGGACAGCTCGACCTTTTTACCACACAGGCAGATCCGGTCATGAAAGAACTGCTCGGTCTGGACATAATGAGTATGACTCCGCTTGAAGCGCTTAATACCCTTTCAGAAATGAAAAAGAAACTTGCCGATGCAAAGGGGAAAACGTAGGGCATGGCGCACCATGCCCCTGAGGGTGTTTTCCCTATTTTATAAATGTCCCGTTGCGATACTCTTCAAATGCCTTTTCAAGTTCTTCCTGTGTGTTCATCACAATAGGCCCGTACCATGCAACAGGCTCATTAAGCGGTTTGCCGGAAACGAGAAGAAAGCGCAGCGGCTTATCAGATGATGTAATATTCACGGTGTTACCATCTTCATAAATAACAAGGCTTTCATTTTCGATTACCTGTTCCGCATCAGAATCAAAATAGCCTTCTCCGTCTACTATGTAAGCAAAGACAGTATGTCCTATTTTCGTATCATGCAAAAAAGACGTACCAGGTGGAACGGTAACATCAATGTATTCAGGATCGATAACAATGTCGCTGACCGGTCCTTTTGTTCCGTTGACTTCCCCGGCAATGATCTTCACTTTAATCCCATTATAAAGATTGACCTCAGGGATAGTGTCTTTTGTCACATCCCGGTATCTGGGATCCATCATTTTCTGTGAGGCTGGAAGGTTTGCCCACAACTGAAATCCCCACATCAGACCTTTATCATTTCCCCTGGGCATTTCCTGGTGAATGATCCCTGACCCTGCGGTCATCCACTGGACATCGCCGGAAGTAATGTCACCTGAATTGCCCATACTGTCACCATGCTCTACATCACCATGAAGCACATACGTGATGGTCTCGATACCCCGATGCGGATGCCATGGAAATCCCTGGATATAGTCATCCGGATTTTCAGAGTGGAAATCATCAAGCAGGAGAAAGGGGTCTAATAACGGCGCGTCATTGTTACCGAATGCACGTTTAAGGTGAACCCCTGCTCCCTCAATAGTCGGGACGCTTTTTGATATCTGTTTAATTTTTCGTACTGCAAACATACTTAATTTTAACTTTTTCCAAGCAGTATTACTCTGATATTTATCATATCATTCGATCAGGTAACTGCCTGTAAATATTTTATTTAGATTAAATAAGGTTGCCCCCAATATTTGGATGGGGTAATTATCAATGAACCATTAAACCGATTACCTTACCTCAGCCCTGTCATGTAAAAACTGCCACAGCGGCTACGATCACAAGTTTGCCGGATCTGAAAAACTCATTACTCAGGTAACGTGTTTTTGAGAACGATGCAAATTCAAAAAACTGCCAGGATTGTCACATCGATGTGGACCACAGTTTTACAAATGCAGCGCCACCCGCTCAGTAATGTTTGTCAGAGAAAGATTGATAATAAGGGCATATCTGACCGAACAGGTTATTGCTTTCCCATCACCTGTAACCTGTAACCAATTATCCTTCTTTCTCCTTGACTCTGAAAAACCCATGCATCATTATATCGAAAACATGGTGGGGACGTTTGAGGCTGTGGTTCTTCTTATTTCCCCTGATTGACAAAAAGTTGGAAAATCGGAAATCCGCATATATGGTATGTACGAGCAAAACGGATCTTAAAATATTTAAATGGCTTGATGATATGGGAGCTTATTTTCTTGAGTGTTCGGCAATACATATTTAAAAACGGCGGAATCGATAGTTCTACCATGAATATGCGATGTAATATATATTCACAATAACGAGTTTACATGCAGAATGCAACATATATGTTATTTTATATCATGATGGCATTGGAGAAGGGACTTTTTATTTTTAGTGTTTCAAAGCCACTTATACAGGCAGCAAATAAAAGACCATATGCATCAGTGCTTTCAGGATTGCCAGGATTATGGCCATATTTCTTTGATAACATGGGTGGTACTTGGGATACAGCAAAAAAACCATTAAGACTTGTACTCTATGATACTATCATAGTTAACCTGGCGTTCTTTCTCTGCATTGCACTGAATATTATTGAATGAACAAAAACATCGTTTTTGCTATAGGATTATTAGTTTGTGTATTCTTTGTCTAGAACTTCATGGTAGTCGAAGCAGAGACTACTGGAGAATGGTTGTGGGATGCTCTTCGTTCAAAAAACCATTTTGCTTTACTAAGACATGCTCTTGCACCGGGCACAGGGGATCCTCCGGAGTTTACTTTGGGTCGTCGCGAAACTCAGCGCAACCTTTCTGAGGAAGGCAGGAAACAGGCAAAACGAATCGGAGATCTTTTTCGTGCACACGGTATTAATAAACCTGGTGTTTTTTCAAGCGAATGGTATCAATGCAGAGATACTGCCGAGTTACTTGATTTGGGACCTGTATATTCTTTATTCGCTTTAAATTCTTTTTTCCAAAATTATGAACAAAAAGATGTCAGAACTGAATCGCTAAATGATTGGCTGTCTCAGCAGGAAATGGACAAACCGTTAGTTCTGGTGACGCATCAAGTAAACATCACGGCTCTAACAGGAGTATATCCTTCTTCAGGTGAAATTGTCGTTGTGGAAAAGGATGCTCAATCAGGACTGAAAGTTTTGGGCAGTATTAAAACTTATTAGCAGTTCTTGAATGTTCAGCAAATTGGAATGAACACATAACCCTTATAAAGCATCCGCATGCACACCAGCGGTGACAATTTTACTATATACTTTGTAAGCTTTGCGTATCATCATTCGGCTGTTAAGTGTACTATATGGTGTGCATCGATGATCAAGACTACTTCAATCGGGTGAATATATTGAGTCGTCAAAATTTCTATGAAATAAACCTGGCAGGCCCATGTGGATTCTATTGCGGAACCTGCAGACACTATCTTGCCAGAGCAAAAGGATTATTAAACGAGAAAAATCTAAAACATGGATGTAAGGGATGCCGAATACAAGATAAAGATTGTGCATGGATTAAAAGAGATTGTGCATTAGTGAGAAAGAACGAAATAGCTTTTTGTTTTGAATGCAGGAATTTCCCTTGTGCAAATCTCAGGAAACTCGATGAACGTCATCTAAGCAGTGATAAAATAAGCCTTATTGATAACTTGCTAAAAATAAAAAAGATTGGCGCAGAGCAATGGCTTAAGGAACAGGAAGCTGAATGGAGATGTCCGAAATGTGGAGGAAGTATATGTGTTATGGACAGGGAATGTTATGATTGTTCCTATGAACTCGAATGAAAACCCGGGCAACGTCGTATCTTCATATGTGATAGGTATGGCTAGTTTATTAAAAAGGAGATGATCGGGTCACGAGACGATAAAAATGTATTCAGATAAATGTCGGAGAATAAAACATCTCTCGCTTCAACTCGATTGATTACTATAATGTTAAAAAGCATTAAGCCTTCAAAAATGTATATGGGAAAGCTATCGCATGGTTCAGATTTATTAGAGGAGATTACCGACCTGTGCATAGAGAAAAATATCAAACTAGGAAGGGTTGAAGGGATAGGTGCCGTACAAAAGGCGCGTATAGGATATTACAACCAGGCTGTACGTGAATATCAATATATTGAGCTTGACCATGCCCTTGAAATAACGAAACTTATTGGCAATATATCACTCAAGGATAAAGCGCCATTTGTTCATGCGCATATTACACTGTCTGACAAAAAAGGAAATGCATTTGGTGGTCATCTAGCACAGGGAACATTAATTTATGCCTGCGAGATAATGTTGCAGTCATTCGAAGGGCCCGAGCTTACAAGGTCTTATGATGAAGTTACCGGACTTCCTCTGTGGCTTTAATGACATAAGGGAGGACAATCTCCGGAATTTGGAATACATGTCCATTTATCCTTTTAGAAAATAAAGAGATATGAGGTTCCATTCATGTTCGCTTATCTGTTGAATTTCACCGATGAACCGGGTCCTCATTTTTGTTCCAGCCGAATTCTCATAATCTACATATGATGTTATGAGATATTTCTGGTCTCCAATGCGTTTTACATAATCTGAGTGCTTCTCAACGATCTCAGGAAACTTAACATTAACCGGCGCATTAAGATCCTGTTTAACATAGTCCTGTATCTTTATATAAGCAACAATCGAATTATCCTGGTCCTGCCAGTTCATCGAAGCGTTTTTCACATCATCGGAAGAAGCATCATTGGATATGTAAGACCTGCCATAATAAAATCCGAGCCACCATAAAATCAGTATTATGACTATTCCTGACAAACATCCCAGCTTGGACCTGTCCTTTAACCTTGCACCGCAGTCCGGGCACTCGGTATCTTCAGAAGAAACTTCTCTGCCACATTCCCTGCATTTCTTTGATGACATAATATGCCTTTGAAAAGTATTGATTCTTATTATTTTCAGAAATTATAAAATAACTAATTATAAGTTTGCCAATGAATGAAAACGAACAATTGCTTTAGCAGGCATACATATCGAAAATTACTTCTTAAATGATTGATAAAAAGAAATAAATGGAGAAGGGTAAATCAGTTTTATACATACTTTGAATTACATCACTGTATAGCTGCGATGTATTAAAAACAATGATGTCATTCCGGCAGTCCTTTAGCCGGTCGAAGCGACTCTCTCGAAGACTCGCATCGAGAATCCGGTCTCTAGTAAAAAGACTCTGGATTCCCTCTCACAGACCGCGGGAATGTCAGACTCAGTAGTATATGGTTAACCCGAAGCAGAGCTTGGAGGAATTCTGTTTATTAAAGCGAATAAGCAAAATCATTATATGCCATCAGTGACAGGATCGTTGATATCCTTACATGCTTCCTGAATACATATGGCAGTATTTTTAGAATGAATTTTGATCGATCCATATTGGGTGAAAACAGCAGGGTGCAGAGCCTGATGGCAAATAGCAGACGGTATTTGAATTTTACAGAGTCAAGATCATTTGAACGCTTCCAGAAATCAATGCTCCAGTAATAATTAAGCTTGCTGAAGATGGATTCATACGAGTACGCGTCCCTGACAATGCTTCTGTATCCATCGTACAGTTCTTCGGATGATAAGGTAGGATGATTAAACACAACATGCTTTGTGTCATATTTGCTCCAGTCAGTGTGAAGTATTTTCCTTTCATCAGACAGGCGCCTGAACAACTTTGTTCCCGGAAAGGGGGTGAGGATATTAATCAGTGGCATAAGCAGCCGGGATTCACGGATAAATTCCGATAACTCCCTGAATGTCTTTTCAGAGTCATAATCATATCCAACAATAAAAGAGCTGTGAACAAGTATTCCATGTGATTGTATTTTATTGATGGCCTCAAGGTAGTCATACCGCTTATTGATCCCTTTGTCCATACTGGAAAGGTTCTCCTGCGATATAGACTCAAAGCCGATAAATATGGCTCCGCACCCGCTGTCCCTCATTAATTTCAATAAATCATCATCCCGCGATATATTAATCGATGCCTGACACATCCAGTTTATGTTGAGCGGTTTGATCGCAGCGAACAGCTCCAGGGCGAATTTTTTATTAGCAATGATATTGTCATCTGCAAAGAATATGGCATGCTTCTTTTTATACGTCACAGAGGAGTTGCTGATGGTCTGCAGTTCATTAACCACCTGTTCCACGCTCTTGCTCCTTATTCTTTGACCATCATAGGCATGTACCGAGCAGAATTCACAATGAAAGGGGCATCCTTTTGTTGTCTGCACAATGTCAGAAAGATACAGATCTTTTGACATCGCTTTTCTGTCCGCAACAGGGGACAGGGAAAGGTCTGTCAGATTCTCCGCCTGATATGTTTTCTTTAAAAGTTTTTTTTCAGCATCAACAAGAAGTACTTCCCAGACCTGCTCGGCCTCACCGATCACGACACTGTCGCAGTGCTGTAGTGCCTCCTCAGAGCACATGGAAGGGTGGATCCCTCCCAGTACAGTTATGATTCCCAGATTGCGATATCTGTCAGATATGGCATAGGCCCTTTTGGCATACATTGTCCTGACGCTGATACCGACCAGATCAGCATCCCATTCATAGTCAATGTCTTCAATGTTCTCATCAAATACCCGTATTTCATGTTTCGCAGGAGTTAAAGCGGTCAACGTGGGAATCGCAAGGAGGTATGATATATATTTTCTGGAAAAAAGAAATTTCGAGTAAAATCGGTAATCATAAAAGCTCTTTTCGTTGTCGGAGCTGCATATCGGAATAATTAAAGCTATTTTCATATTTTAAATCTCTCTTCTCATGGCAAGCAGAATTATTCTAACAATTCTCCCTGCATTTTATCATTGTGGAAAATAATGTCATTATAGAGAATTTAATACAGAAAAAAGATCGGTTTCCAGTAGGAAAACGATTAAATGCTCCATAAGACATTCTAATAAAGGAAGTTTTATTCTGTCACTTTGAACCTGCCTGACTGATGCATGTTGAATTCAGGTTCTTTCTGCAAAAAATACTGACGCCTTTAATGAACATTGAAATTAAGACTACAAAATGTCAAAATTATCACTGGTTTTGATAATTGAAAAGAGAGATGTATCAGGGAGATAGACGATTGTATGCTGGATAAGAGATATGACCCCAAAGAGATTGAAAAAAAATGGTACGACTTCTGGATAGAAAAAGAGTACTTTAAAGCTGATTCAAAAAGTGACAAGCCCCCGTACTGCATAGTAATACCGCCTCCGAATGTTACAGGCTCTCTTCATATCGGGCATGCCCTGGACAATACGCTGCAGGACATCATGATTCGATGGAAACGTATGTCCGGGTTTAACACCCTCTGGATGCCCGGAACCGACCATGCCGGTATAGCAACACAGAATGTGGTTGAAAAAGACCTGAATTCTAAAGGTACAGACAGACACGCACTTGGCAGGGAGGCATTTATCGAAAAAGTCTGGGAGTGGAAAAAGCTGTATGGCAGAACAATTATTAATCAGCTTAAAGTGCTTGGCGCTTCATGTGACTGGAGCAGGGAGAGGTTTACGCTTGATGAAGGACTGTCAAGGGCTGTGCGTGAAGTATTTTTAAGGCTGTATGAAGAAGGTCTTATTTACCGAGGTGAGTATTTAATCAACTGGTGCACACGTTGCCACACCGCCCTGTCAGACATTGAAGTAGAACATGAGGACAGACAGGGTAAGCTATGGCAAATACGGTATGATTTTGTTGATGAAGAGGGGGGGCTGACTGTCGCAACGACAAGACCTGAGACCTATCTTGGTGATACAGCAGTAGCAGTTAACCCTGAAGATACAAGATACACTAATCTGATAGGGAAGAAGGTGAGGCTCCCGATTATCGAAAGAGAGGTCCCGATAATTGCTGATGAGTTTGTTGATTCCACGTTCGGCACGGGTGCTGTAAAGGTAACTCCTGCACATGATCCCAATGACTTTGAGATGGGCAAACGCCATGATCTGCCCTTCATTAATATAATGACAGGGGATGGAACAATGTCTGAAGAAGCTGGTCCATACAAAGGACTGGACCGTTTTGAATGCAGAAAAAGGGTGCTTGAAGACCTGGAAAAGACAGGCTACCTTGAAATGACACAGGACCACGACCATGCACTCGGTCACTGTTACAGGTGTAAAACGGTTGTAGAACCATATCTCTCCAAGCAATGGTTTGTAAAGATTAAGCCGCTGGCTGAGGAAGCGATTAAGGCGGTTAAGGACGGCAGGGTAAAGATAATCCCTGCAGGATGGGAGAACAGCTATTTTGACTGGATGGAAAATATAAGGGACTGGTGCATCTCACGTCAGATATGGTGGGGCCACAGGATACCTGTCTGGTATTGTGAGAGCTGCGACGAAATTATTGTATCAAGAGAGACACCTGAGAAATGTACCTGCGGCAGCACTGAATTAAAACAGGACGAGGATGTGCTGGACACCTGGTTTTCATCTGCACTCTGGCCTTTTTCAACCCTTGGATGGCCTGAAGAAACCGATGATCTCAGAACGTTCTATCCTACGAGTGTGTTAATCACGGGTTTTGACATTCTCTTTTTCTGGGTAGCAAGGATGATCATGATGGGACTTAAATTCAGAGGGGAGCAGCCCTTCCATCATGTATATATTCATGCCCTTATCAGGGATGCTGAAGGTCAGAAGATGAGTAAATCCAAAGGTAATGTCGTTGATCCCCTGGAGATGACAGAAGCCTTTGGTACCGATGCGGTAAGGTTTACACTCGCAGCTTATGCAGCACAGGGCAGGGACATTAAATTCTCTGAAGAAAGAGTTGAAGGATACAGGCATTTTCTTAACAAAATATGGAATGTTGCAAGGTTTATCTCCATGAATGTGGATAACGAGACAGAAGTGCGTTCCATTTCTGATATACATGACTCAAAACTGTCTCTCTCACTGGCAGACAGATGGATAATGAGCCGCCTGTCAGGAGTGAGCAGGGATGTTAATCATGCTCTGGATGAATACAGATTTAATGATGCTGCAAGTCTGCTGTACCAGTATGTATGGCACGAACTGTGTGACTGGTATGTTGAGATGATCAAACCCGATCTCAGCAGCACCAATGCTGAGTCAAAGAGCGCAGCTTTAAGCACTCTGATTTATGTTTTTGAATCAGCCCTTGCCTTAATGCATCCGATCATGCCTTTTATCACTGAAGAAATATGGCAGCAGCTGCCTGCCCGTGCAGATGTCGACAGTCTCTGCATAAGGGCATATCCGGTTTATGATGAAAAACTGCATAACAGGGAATCTGAGAAAAAAATGGACATCATCATTAATGCAGTAACAGGCGTCAGAAGCATCCGGGGTGAGCTGAACATTTCGCCCTCACGAGAACTAAAGGTCTTTATTAAAACGACGGGTGAAGTGGAAGAAGTTCTGACTGATAACATGACGTTTATAATGAAGCTGGCTCGGACAGCTGAAATAGAAACAGGCAGTGAGATAAGTGTACCAAAAAATTCAGCGACGGCCATCAAATCTTCGATGGAGATATTTGTACCGCTCAAAGGTATTATTGATGTTGATGCTGAAATCACCCGCCTGAATAAGGAATTCAGCAAAACAGAAAAAGAATTTACCTTTTTAAGCAGGAAGCTTACAAATGTGGATTTTATAGAAAAGGCACCTGAAGCTGTTGTTAAGGAATGCAGACGTAACTATGATGAATATTTAGATAAATTACAGTCAATTAGGGATAATATTGACAAGATGAAAGAACTTGAAGAGTCTGACTGATATCAATATGCTCCAGATCCGGTCATCCGTATTTTTCTCAACAGTAGACGTAATCATCAGAAATGCCCTGAAAGAGGACATCGGTAGTGGAGATATCACAACTTCTGCAACCATTCCCCGGGGCCATGTATCAACTGGCACATTTATTTCCAAAGGACGATGTACGGTAGCCGGGCTCCCATTCGTGAAGAGGACTTTTTTCCAGGTGGACCGTGACGTCAAATGTGAGATGAAATGCAGAGATGGCGTAACAGTAAAAAAAGGATACATACTTGCTGAGGTAACGGGAAGCACCCGCAGCATCTTAAAGGCCGAGAGAGTCGCGCTCAACATATTGCAGAGACTTTGCGGAATAGCAACGCTGACCGGATCTTTTGTAGGCAGAGTAAAAGGGATAAACGTAAAAATACTGGATACAAGAAAGACAGCCCCGGGACTGAGGTATCTGGATAAATATGCGGTGAAGATGGGCGGAGGTCACAATCACAGGTTCGGACTGTATGACGCCATACTGATTAAAGACAATCACATAGATGCAGCAGGAGGTATAGAAAATGCTGTCAGGCTTGCCGGAAAAGTAAAGCGGAAAGGAATGAAAATTGAAGTTGAGACCAACACAATCAATGAGGTCAGGCATGCACTGAATGCAGAGGCTGATATTGTCATGCTTGATAACATGCCTTTGGAGAGGATGAAAAGGGCGGTAAACTTAATAAGAAAACACAGCAGTTCCACCATAATAGAGGCATCAGGTAACATAGACATGGAAAATGTCAGGGATGTAGCGGCTACAGGTGTTGACTGGATTTCTGTCGGGGCCCTTACTCATTCTGCCCCTGCAGCTGATATCAGCCTGAAAATAAAGCCGGATTAACTGTTTGTTCATTTGACATCGGCCTGTAACTCTCCTTATAATTTAAAGTCCTATTTGGTTTTCAGGTTGTTGATATGCGGATAAACATTTATGATATTCCTGAAGATGGCTTACATCAGGATCTTGATATTCCGGTCAGTATTAATGACAGGACAAAACCAGACAGGGCTTCTGTCCGGATTACGTTATTAAGATTTGGGAAAAAGATCCTTGTGCATGGGTCTGTAAATGTGACGGTCTCTTTACCGTGCAGCCGTTGTCTGAAATATTTTCTTTGCCCGGTTGATCTGGATTTCAGGGAAGAGTATACCCCGTTAGACGATACTGGTCTGAAAGGAGATCAGGAGTTATCTGATGACGAGCTGGGCACCGGTTTTTATGAAGGAGAAGAGATAAACATGGTGGAAATCATCAGGGAGCAGGTGCTTCTTGCAGTCCCGATGAAGCCATTATGTACAGAAGAATGTAAGGGAATATGTTCAAAATGCGGAACGGATTTAAATGAACATTCCTGTAATTGTGAAGATGACCGTATTGATCCGAGGTTGGCTCCTCTGGCGAAATACAAAGCATCACTGAATCAAAGAAAGGAGTAAGAAATGGCAAATCCAACTTCGAGGCACAGCAGGGCCAGACGGGACAAGAGGCGGGCAAACTGGAAAATAACTTCTCCGTCTCTGGCTGTCTGTCCTGAATGTGATGAACCAAAACTTCCGCATCGTGTCTGCATGAGCTGTGGAAGCTATAACGGCAAAAAGATACTTGAAGTAATAGAAAAAGAATCTGCATGAGAATAGCTCTTGATGCAATGGGTGGTGATTATGCTCCTGCAACCACGGTTAAGGGAGCTATAGATGCGCTCAGTGAAAATAATGATGTTTCCGTAGTCCTTGTGGGTAATGAAGCTTCAATTCAGGCCGAGATCAGGAAAAGTAATTATTCAGGTTCGCAGATAACCATTAAACATGCCTCTCAGGTGGTAGGGATGGATGAATCTCCACTTACTGCCATACGACGAAAGAAAGACTCATCTGTAAGTGTGGCTATTGATCTTGTGAAGAGAGGCGAGGCAGATGCAATAGTAAGTGCCGGCAATTCAGGAGTGGTCATGGCTACAGCACTGTTTGTGCTGGGCAAACTAAAGGGAGTTGAAAGACCTGCCATTGCCGCTGTAATGCCTTCTCTCAGGGATCATTTCGTGCTGATAGACGCCGGCGCTAATGTCGATTGCAAACCTGTTCATCTTCATCAATTCGCGGTCATGGGAAAGGCATATGCCAGAAATATATTTAATATCGAAAATCCAAAGATCGGTCTGCTTGGCATCGGCGAAGAAGATGCCAAGGGTAATGAACTGACCAAAGAGTCCTTTAAACTGTTAAAGAGTTCTGATATGAATTTTATCGGGAATATTGAGGGAAAAGATGTGTTTGAAGGCGAGGCTGATGTTGTTGTATGCGATGGTTTTGTAGGGAATATAGCGCTGAAGATAGCTGAGGGACTGGCAGAGACTATGGCCAAAATGCTTAAAAGAGAAATAATGGACAGATCAACCGGTAAAGTGGGAGCTTTCTTTCTGAAGGATGCTTTGAAGAGTTTTAAAAAGAAAACAGATTATTCAGAATATGGCGGAGCTCCGTTGCTGGGATTGAGCAGCCCCTGCATAATAGGTCATGGCCGCTCTACATCTAAAGCTATAAAGAACGCCATATTGGTTGCCGGGACATTCCACAGTAAAGGAATCCTGAATATCATATCGAAGGAAATCAATGACGGTATAACAAGGAGAGACAAGGTTGCCGTTGAGGAGTAAGATAATTGGAACAGGTTCATATCTCCCTGAAAAAATTATTGATAATGTTGATCTGGAAAGGAAGGTTGATACATCTGACGAGTGGATTACCGAGCGAACCGGTATTAAACAGCGAAGAGTGGTCAGGGATGGAGAGACATCATCAGACCTCTGTCTTGAAGCTTCCAAAAGGGCATTGCTGGCAGCAGGTATGGAGGCAAAAGACGTTGAGCTTGTAATTGTGGCCACCATGAGCGGTGATATGCCCATGCCGTCAACTGCCTCCATCCTTCAGAACAGGCTCGGTGCCACACATGCAGGTGCCTTCGATCTCAACGCAGCCTGCAGTGGATTTATATACGGGCTGTCTGTTGCGGACAACTTTATAAAGGGCGGTACATTCAGTAACATACTCCTTGTTGGAGCAGAAGTTAATTCCCGGTTTCTTGACTGGAGTGACAGAAAAACCTGTGTGCTTTTTGGTGACGGGGCAGGAGCGGTCGTGCTTAAATCAACAAGGGGCAGGAGTGGCATTCTGTCTACGCATATTTATTCAGACGGCAGGCTGTGGGATTATATATGTGTACCGGGAGGCGGGGCCAGTCATCCTCCTACAATGGAAACGGTAAAAAAAGGTATGCATTTTATCAAAATGAGAGGACATGAAACATTTAAAGTGGCAGTCAAGACTCTTGAAAAACTCGTAGTAGACACGTTAAAGGCTAACAAAATAAAACCTTCTGATCTGGCCATGCTTATTCCACATCAGGCCAATCTCAGAATTATCACGGCAACGGCAAGGAGATTGAATCTCCCTATGGAAAAAGTTGCAGTAAATCTTGACAAGTATGGTAATACATCAAGTGCTTCCATACCAATTGCGCTTGATGAAGTGGTAAGAGAGGGAAGACTTAAAAAGAATGAATATGTCATGCTTGAGGCCTTTGGCGGAGGACTCACATGGGCATCGGCAATGATTCGATGGTAAGAATGAAAGACTATAGGAATAAATCAGGATCGTTATTTTATATATATTCAGCAAGATTCAAACATAACCGGTAACATATGACTGATAACGACTGACTATATTGAGGAGGGAGAATGGATTACTTTTTTAGCGAAGAACAGCTGATGATAAGAGACCTGGCACGGCAGATTGCCGATGAAAAAGTTCTCCCTGTCAGGGCCGAACTGGATGAGAATGAGAAATTCCCTTGGGATATTGTCAGAACTCTGGCCCAATCGGATTTCTTCGGCATATATATTCCTGAAGAATACGGAGGTATGGGGCTTGGCGGTTTTGAGCTCACGCTTGCTATTGAGGAGCTGAGCAGGGCCTGCCTGGGCGTTTCCACCACCTATGCTGCTAACGCTCTCGGCACGTATCCCCTGATGTTATACGGTTCTGAAGAGCAGAAAAAGAAATTTTTGCCTGATATCGCTGCAGGTAAAAGGCTCGTGGCATTTGGTCTTACAGAAGCAAGCGCCGGAAGTGATGCGGCCGGTGTGCAGACTACTGCAACGCTTGACGGCAATGAATATATTCTCAATGGTACAAAGCAGTGGATTACGAATGGCGGTGAGGCTGAAATATATACGATCATCGCAATGACCGACAGGAACAAGGGACCCAGAGGCGCTTCTGCATTTGTCGTAGAAAAGGACACCCCTGGTTTCTCATTTGGAAAAAAGGAGAACAAGCTCGGCATCAGGGCATCAGTAACAAGAGAGCTTGTATTTGACAACTGTCGTATTCCGAAAGAAAACCTTATTGGCAGACAGGGTATGGGATTTATCGTGGCCATGAAGACACTGGATAAATCCAGAACCGGCGTGGGCGCCCAGGGAGTAGGTGTTGCTCAGGGGGCTTTTGAAGCAGCAACAGCCTATGCCAAGGAAAGACACCAGTTCGGTGCTCCTGTAATAAGTTTTCAGGCTGTTCAGCATATGCTTGCTGATATGGCAACTGAGATAGAGGCGGCCAGGGCCCTTGTATATGCAGTTACCAAATATATCGATAATGATGCAAAGGACGTATCCAAAGAGTCTGCCATGGCTAAACTGTTTGCTACTGATGTTGCGATGAAGGTAACGGTTGATGCTGTGCAGGTTATGGGAGGGTCCGGATATATGAAAGAATATCCTGTTGAAAAGATGATGCGTGATGCAAAGATCCTTCAGATTTATGAAGGCACAAACCAGATACAGAGAAATGTCATCGGGCAGGCGCTGATAAAAGAGACTGCAAAAAAGAAATAGTGGTGACAATGAGTAAATCATATAATCCATGCCTCCATTCAGTCACATCTTTGACATAACTTTTGCTATACATCTCACGTATCGCCTTCATTGTTAATTAGACAAAACTTTCCATGAGCTTATTTATACCTCTCATTAGTATCTTCCCATGAAATGCTTTTTTTATTATCGTCATGCCCGAAGTCAGTTGATCGGGCATCCAGAGTTTTTTATTTCTTAAAGACACTGGATATCCGATTACCACCTTGGGAATGACAAATATAAACTTTTTCAAGAGCTTCAATGTAATAGAATTTACGACGCACTACACTGGTAAGTTCGTATAACAAATACCATTTAACTTGCTCCATTGGTACAGAGTGCATCATGACTAATTCAGTTTAGTTGCCAGTATAAAGATTTACCACTAATCTACCGTATATGGAGGTATGCTTATACCGGAAGAAGAAAGAAAGCTCTGCCCAAATATTGAGGCCCCGCTCGCTGACTGCTACTGTAATAATATGACCAGTCAGGACATTGAGAAAGCCATATATTACTGCGCCAAGAATTTCGATTCATGTAAAATTTACATAGAAAGCAATACTGATCTTCTGCAGAATACGCCGGACAGCATATCTGAGCAGGACGGATATACAGAAACGCCTTCATAACTTCTTTACCTATCTGAATACGATGTCGTATAATATCTTCCAATTTTAAGAGCAGCTCTTTTTTCCTGCTTATATCTGGAGGATTTCAAATTGTGAATATTATCGTCTGCATAAAGCAGGTGCCCGACACAGCTGAAATAAAGATTAATCCCGAAACCAACACGCTCATGAGGGAAGGCGTTCCCAGTATCATCAATCCTTTTGATCTGAATGCAATCGAAGCAGCACTGCAGATCAGGGAACAGTCTGGCGGTAAGATATCGGTGTTGACTATGGGACCGCCACAGGCAGAAGCATCGCTTAGAGACGCTATTGCTATGGGAGCCGATGAGGCTGTTCTTTTATCTGATAAGGCTTTTGCCGGTTCAGACACCTGGGCAACATCCTACACCCTTGCAAAGGCGATTGAAAAACTTGGGGCTGACATAATTTTCTGCGGTAAACAGGCAATAGATGGTGATACAGCACAGGTGGGTCCTGAGACTGCAGAGTTTCTCAATATTCCTCACATATCATATATAAGAAAAATTGAGGAGGTTTCAGACAATTCAATTCGGGTCCAGCGTCTGATGGATGAGGGATACGATATTGTGGAGTCGGGTTTGCCCGTTCTCTTGACAGTGGTCAAGGAACTAAATGAGCCAAGAATGCCATCACTGAAAGGCAAGATGGCGGCGAAAAAAGCAGAAATAAAAGTCATGGGTTTTGCCGATATCGAGGCTGATGAGAACAGTCTGGGACTTAAGGGATCGCCTACGCAGGTAAAAAATATTTTTGCACCGGAATTGAAGGCTGAGAGAAAGATGATTGAGGGCAGTCCCGAGGAACAGGTGGATAGCTTGATACGTGAATTAAAGGCGATTAAATGCATATGAGCCGAAGGCGAATGTATATGAAAAACAGTAAAATCCTTACATTGTATGTCCGGAGGGATTACTAAATGCCTGTAGTTGTCAATTTGGATAAATGCACCGGCTGCGAGACATGCCTTGAGTCCTGTCCATACGATGCAATTGTAATGAAAGACGGGAAGGCTGTTATTAATGAGTATTGTAATGAGTGCATGACCTGTTTATCAGTTTGTCCCGAAGGTGCAATTATAGAAACGCTCGATGCGGCAGCCAGGGAAGAAAGCCTCAGGACAAAAGCAAAGTTTGCTGATTACAGGGACGTACTTGTTTTTGCGGAGCAGAGGGAAGGTGAGATTGCTGCTGTATCATATGAGCTGCTTGGAGCAGGAAGACGGCTCGCGGATAAGCGTGATGTTGGACTGTATGCCGTACTCCTGGGGACAGGGGAAAAGGAAGCCGGCGAACTTATCAAATGGGGTGCAGATAAAGTTATATTATGCAGTGATTCTTCTCTTACGCAATTTAATGATGATTCATATGCGCAGATACTTACGGAAGTAATTCAAAAGTACAAACCTTCAATAGTACTCGCTGGGGCCACTCCTGTAGGCAGATCATTTCTTCCAAGAGTTGCTGCAAAGGTAAGAACAGGTCTGACAGCAGACTGTACGTCCCTGGAGATTGACAGTGAAACAGGCAATCTCCTGCAGGTGAGGCCTGCCTTTGGAGGAAATATCATGGCTACGATACTCTGTCCTGATTACAGACCTCAGATGGCTACAGTCAGGCCCCGTGTTATGAAAAAAGGTGAATATCAGGAAGACAGAACAGGAGAGATCATCAATATGTCTACGGACAGTATCTCATGCAGGACACAAGTGATTGAGACTGTCAAGGAAGTATCAGAAATCAGTGTTAATCTGCATGAAGCTGAATTTATAATAGCAGGCGGAAGGGGTGTCGGCGGTGAAAAGGGGTTTAAAATGCTTGAGGAACTTGCGGAGGTGCTTGGTGGTGTCGTAGGGGCATCAAGAGCAGCGGTTGACGAAGGATGGGTATCGTACAGTCATCAGGTTGGCCAGACGGGAAAGACTGTTAATCCGAAGATATATATTGCATGTGGAATATCTGGAGCTGTTCAGCATCTGGTGGGGATGCAATCTTCAGACATGATTATAGCGATCAACAAGAATCCTGATGCCCCTATTTTTAATGTTGCTACCTATGGAATTGTCGGTGACATGTTTGAGATCGTACCTCTGCTTACCAAAAAAATCAAAGAGGCAAAAGGGTTGTAAATTTAAGGGGCCAACGATTCAGGGGGACAACCTGCCGCCAGGCGGGATTCGAGATACTGCTGAAGAACTTTAAGGAGTTAAAGGTCTGGCAAAAGATATATAAGTTGTGTCTGTTTATCTATAAGATAACAAAGAAATTCTCTAAAGATGAACAATATGTTCTCACATCGCAGATAAGGAGGGCTGCAGTATCTGTTCCAAGTAATATTGAGAGGGTTATGGAAGAAAGACGACTCCTGAATACATAAGGTTTCATATTTAGCTGATGGATCAAGCTGTGAATTAGAGACTAAAATATAACTCTCAGGGGATTTCGGATATATTAAGTCTGCGTAATTAAAGAAAGTAAATAAGATCTGACTGAGGGGGAAAGGATGCTCAAGGCACTAATCAAATAACCGGAAAACAAACACTCGAATCTTTGAACCCTTAAATCCTCAGACCTTTCCTTACACTAGACTCCTTGAATCCTTGAATCCATTTCTATAATATATTTAATAGTGTGATTAGTGAAAGGAGAAAAAATGTCAACGGTATTCATGTTTCCGGGTCAGGGTTCCCAGGCCGTCGGTATGGGTTCCGATCTTTTTGAACGCTATCCTGACCATATCGCGGAAGCGGATGCAATTCTCGGGTACTCAATCAAGGAACTCTGTCTGGAAAATCCTGATGGTTCGCTCAACAGTACAGATTACACTCAGCCTGCTCTTTACACCGTTGATGTCATAAGCTTCCTGGCTAAGCTCGAGGACGAGGACATTACACCGGATTTTGTAATCGGGCATAGCCTGGGAGAGTATGTCGCCCTGTATGCTGCCGGTGCCTTTGATTTTGCTACCGGTCTCAAGCTTGTCAAGAAGCGCGGCGCCCTGATGAGCGCGGCGAGCGGCGGTGGCATGGCCGCCATTCTGGGCATGGACGCTGACGCCGTAACTACAGCCCTGGCCGATCTCGGGGCCGACAGTATTGATGTGGCCAATTTCAACTCCCCACGTCAGACAGTAATCTCCGGTCTTAAGACTGATATCGATACATTTGCCCCGCAATTGAAAGAAAGGGGAGCCAAGCGGGTGGTGATACTCCCAGTTAGTGGCGCTTTCCACAGTCGTTATATGAAATCGGCGGCGGATGAGTTTGAGGCATTCCTGGCCGGCTTCAGCTTCGGCAGCCTGAAAATTCCCTGTATTGCAAACTGCAGTGCCGAGCCGTACACTGATGAATCGATTTCATCGAATCTAATCAGACAGATTTACAGCAGCGTTCGGTGGATTGAAACGGTCAAAGGCCTGCGTAAACAAGGTGCCGACACATTCATCGAGGTTGGCCCGGGGACCGTTCTGAGCAGCCTGGCACGCCAGATTAAGTAATACCCATGCAGTAAACTGGAATCGCTCATGGCAGGACACCGGCTGAATACTATAAAAAGGAGATATTATTGAACATGGTATTGACAGCCTTGTACAGGTATCTCAGAAAATAATTCCACGGGATGAGGTAGAATGGAAATGATATTATTGCAGACGGGGCAAGGATGCAAATTGAGTGCAACAATGAACACTGCTGATGATGTTCCGAGCAAATTGGAAGTCAGTCAATTGCTCAAATCAAAATTTATGGGCAAGAGTTATGTCTATCTTGAATCAGTCGATTCAACCAGCTCATATCTTGCCTCAATGGATAATGACAAAGCAGTTCATGGCGCAGTTGTTGCTGCTGACCGTCAGACTGCTGGACGTGGCCGAATGCAGAATACGTGGTATTCACCTCCAGGAACTAACCTGTATTTTTCTGTTCTCCTGCAACCCGAAATTGTTCCACAAAAAGCGCCTCTCCTTGCACTGGTCACAGCAGCTGCGCTGATGAAGGTATTCAAACAAAAATATCCCGGCCTACACCCCGAAGTAAAATGGCCAAATGATATTCTTGTGCAGGGGAGAAAGCTGGCAGGGATCCTCTGTGAAATGCAGACTGAAGAGGACAAAGTGAGCCGTGTCATTATTGGCATAGGCATTAATGTAAACGGAAAAAGTGAGAGTTACCCATTTGAACTGAGAGAACGTGCCATATCTCTGCGAGATGCAACGGGAGCGACATCCAGCAGACAGGTCTTGATTGCCTCTATACTTACAGAATTTGAAAAGTGTTATGAGCTGTGGCTGCAACAGGGCCTGTCACCATTCAAAAAAATTCTCGAGAATAATTCTGCCACAAGAGACAGTGAAATTATTGCTGTTATGAATAACAGGGAGGTAAGAGGAATTGCCCGGGGAATATCTGATGAAGGTTATCTGATGATTGAAACATCAGATGGTTTAGTTCAGCTCCCGGCAGGAGAAGTGCATATAAAAAAAAAGATTTAAACCAGGGAAGAGCTGAATTTTCGGGAACGTCGGGAAATTAAAAACATTGCCGACTCAGCGTTATTTTGTTACAATTCAATCAACATGTAAACAAAATTTCTTATCATTCTTAAGTTCATAAATTTTATATACAAGAAAATTGATACCGTAGTAAAATAAATGCGACATCACATATCCGCTAAATACTAGAAACCCGGCAAGCTGCAAAAACTATTATGAGATAAAAAAGATAACAACAGTCAAACCAATCACTGAAGGATAAAATACTTTTAAGGAGGAGTTCAATGGGAAAGTATGAAGAGGTCTTTAAGAGGAGCATCAGTAATCCTGATGGTTTCTGGGGTGAGGCAGCCGGGGATATTGACTGGTATAAAAAATGGGACAAAGTCCTTGACGATTCAAACAAGCCTTTTTACCGCTGGTTCAGTGGCGGGGAAATGAACACCTGTTATAACGCTGTTGACCGCCACGTGAAAAACGGCAGGGCAGATCAGGCAGCCATTATATACGACAGCCCTGTGACGGACACAAAACAGCAAATCACATACAAAGAACTTCTCGATCATGTCTCAAAGTTTGCCGGTGTACTGAAGGGCCTTGGAGTTTCAAAAGGCGACACGGTCATCATTTATATGCCGATGGTACCACAGGCAGCCATGGCTATGCTTGCCTGCGCTCGTTTGGGAGCCGTCCATTCAGTTGTATTCGGTGGCTTTGCCCCTCACGAGCTTGCGATAAGGATCGATGACGCAAAACCAAAGGTCATCGTAACGGCATCAGGCGCAAAAGAGGTAAAGAAACTTATTGAATACAAGCCAATGGTAAACAAGGCTATTGAACTTGCAAAGCACAAGCCTGAGAAATGTGTTGTGTATCAAAGGTCAATTGTAAAGGCAGAGATGACAGAAGGACGTGATCATGACTGGGACGAAATGATGACAAATGCTGAACCTGCCGAATGTGTCCCTGTGCAGGCAACAGACCCTCTTTATATCCTTTATACCTCGGGTACAACGGGAACTCCAAAGGGTATCGTAAGAGACAACGGCGGGCATGCTGTTGCACTTCGCTGGAGTTTTGGGAATATTTATAATGTAAAACCGGGAGAGGTTTACTGGTCCGCATCCGATGTAGGATGGGTCGTGGGGCATTCTTATATTATTTACGGTCCGCTGCTTACTGGCTGCACAACAATAATTTTTGAGGGAAAACCTGTCGGCACTCCAGATCCGGGAGCATTCTGGAGGGTCATATCCGAACATGGGGTAAAGGTGCTTTTTACAGCACCTACTGCCTTCCGTGCCATAAAAAGAGATGATCCTCAGGGAGAATATCTAAAAAAATACGACCTGTCAGACTTTAAATACCTCTTTCTTGCAGGCGAAAGACTAGATCCGGATACATATCACTGGGCAAGCAAACTGCTTAACCGTCCTGTAATAGACCACTGGTGGCAGACAGAGACAGGATGGCCCATAACGGCAAACTGTATGGGGATAGAGGAGTTTCCTGTTAAACCGGGATCATCAACAAAGGCAGTCCCGGGTTTTGATGTGCAGATTCTGGACAATGATGGTAAACAGGTAGAGGCGGGGAAAGAAGGTCTCGTTGCCGTAAAACTCCCACTGCCTCCAGGAACACTGCCCACCCTCTGGCAGGCTGATCAGAGATTTCTTGAGTCCTATATCAACCCGTTGCCCGGTTATTATTTTACGAGTGATGGGGGGTATATTGATGAAGACGGGTATGTTTTTGTCATGGGTCGCGTTGATGATGTGATTAATGTTGCGGGCCACAGGCTCTCGACAGGAGAAATGGAAGAGATCATTGCAACGCATAAGGATGTAGCTGAATGTGCTGTATTCGGTGTGGAAGACGGGCTGAAGGGGCAGATACCTGTCGGCCTTGTAGTATTAAAGACCGGAATAAATAAGGATGAGGGGGAACTCCAGCAGGAACTCGTTAAGATGATCAGGGAAGAGATCGGGGCAATTGCCTGCTTTAAACAGGCAGTAATTGTTAAGAGACTGCCCAAGACGCGATCAGGCAAGATACTGAGGGGCACTATGCGCAAGATTGCAGACAGCAAGAAATATTCAGTACCTTCCACTATTGATGATCCTGCGATTCTGGATGAGATTGTCGAAGCTTTAAAAAAGATGGGATATGCAAAGGGAAATGTATAACGATTTTTCTCTGCAGAGTTTTGATAGATAACGTCACTTAACCGGGAGATAGTTCATAAAGACAAACTCTGCTGGAGGTTGAACATGGATACACATGAATTAGAAATGCCATATCTGGATAAGGAGCCTGTGATTCATCCAACTGCATATATAGCTCATGGTGCTGTGGTTATAGGCGACGTGGAGATCGGTGAGCAGTCCAGCGTATGGTTTAACTGTGTTGTGCGGGGTGACGTTAATTTTATCCGAGTTGGCAGTCGAACCAGTATTCAGGATCTCAGTATGTGCCATGTGATGCGCGATGAATTTCCTCTTATCATTGGTGACGATGTCACGGTAGCACATCACTGCTGTCTTCATGGGTGCACCATAGGGGACCGCGTACTGATTGGTATGAGCGCGGTTATTCTGAACGGTGCTGTTATTGGTAATGATTGTATAATTGCTGCCGGGGCAGTAGTGAGCGAAGGCATGAAAGTTCCTCCCCGTTCTTTTGTGGCCGGAGTTCCTGCTATGGTAAAGAAAGATGTTGGGGACCGGGAGATAGAGCTCATAAAAAAATACGGTAATAATTACCGCATATATGGACAGGTGTATAAGCGTCGGAATCCTCAGCCCATTGATACACCCGTGGGGATTCATGACTCACGCTGAACAAAAAAGAGTAGAAACCACAAAAGCGCGTGTGATGAACGTTATATATAAAAACAGGGGTCCTGTAACATTTCTGATCTCAGGAATTTTGAGAAAGAAAGCTGCTGAATGAAATTACACGAGTATCAGTCAAAGAAATTATTTCGAAATCACCATATACCTGTACCCGAAGGTCATGTAGCCCATAGCCCTGACGAAGCCTCGGTTTTGGCTGAACGGCTTGGAGGGTTCCCTGTTGTTGTCAAGGCCCAAATACATGCAGGCGGGCGCGGCAAGGGCGGCGGTGTTAAACTTGCCCGGAGCCTTGATGAGGTGCAAAGCATCACGGAAGCCATACTCAGCAGACCACTAGTGACACCTCAGACAGGATCTCAGGGAAAGAAGGTCAGGAAGGTTCTTGTGGAACAGGGGCTTGATATTGACCAGGAGCTGTACTTTTCAATCATCCCGGACCGGTCCACGGCAAAGATCATGATCATTGCAAGCCGGGCAGGGGGCATGGATATAGAAGAAGTAGCAGCTTCAGATCCTGATAAAATAATAAGAGTACTGATCAATCCGCTTACTGGAATCGAACCTTCTCATTGCAAGGATGTGGTCACTGGTCTCAACATTCCCGAGTCCCTTGCCGATAAGTTCTCCGCATTAGTTGAAAACCTTTATGGGCTTTTTATCAAGTCCGACTGCTCTCTGCTGGAGATCAACCCACTGGTGATCACGAAGCAGGAGAACCTGATTGCACTGGATGCGAAAATCGATATCGATGACAATGCTCTGTTCCGTCAAAAGGACCTCCTTACATACAGGGACACCGATGAAGAGGACCCGCTTGAAGTGGAGGCGTCGAAATTTAATCTGAACTACATCAACCTCGATGGAAATGTGGGTAACATGGTGAACGGCGCAGGACTGGCTATGGCAACCATGGATCTTATCAAGAATGCCGGAGCAGAGCCCGCTAATTTTCTTGACGTAGGGGGAGGGGCAGATGAGGAGATGGTTGAAAACGGTTTCCGGATTATTCTGGAAGATGAAAATGTCAAAGGTATCCTGATAAATATCTTCGGCGGTATCCTCCGGTGCGATGTGCTGGCTGAAGGTGTTGTCACAGCTGCCAGAAAGACAGGGATAAACGTTCCGGTTGTGATCAGGCTGCAGGGGACCAACGTTGACAAGGGCAGGGAAATACTTGCGGCATCTGGACTGAATCTGATTACGGCAGAGGACCTTGCCGATGCAGCCACAAAAATATCTGAGATCGTTGGAAAGTGAATGGGTATTTTCAGGAATATTAATAAAACATGTCAATATTTGTAAATAAAGAAACAAAACTGCTTGTCCAGGGGATTACCGGGCGAGAAGGACAGTTCCACACCCGGCAGTGCATTGAATACGGCACAAATGTCGTGGCCGGAGTGACTCCCGGGAAGGGAGGGCAAAACATGGACAATGTACCGGTATTTAATTCCGTAAAGGAAGCTGCAGCAGAAACAGGTGCAAACTGCAGCATGATTTTTGTTCCCCCTGCATTTGCCTCGAGTGCAATTATTGAGGCAATTGACGGTGATATGGAGGTAATCATTGCCATCACCGAAGGCATTCCCGTACTTGATATGATGAAGATAAAGAATTATCTGGAAGGTAAAAAGTCCAGGCTTATCGGACCAAACTGCCCGGGTATAATCACTCCGGGACAGTGCAAGATTGGTATTATGCCCGGTATTATTCACAAACCGGGCGGGCCCATCGGGGTTGTGTCTCGCTCCGGAACCCTGACCTATGAAGTGGTCCATCAGCTGACATTGAAGGGGATCGGCCAGACAACCTGCCTTGGTATAGGGGGTGACCCGGTGACAGGTACGAATTTTATCGACTGCCTCAAAGCCTTTGAAGAAGATGACGAGACAAAGGGAATTGTCCTTGTAGGCGAGATTGGCGGCACTGCAGAGGAAGAGGCTGCATCATATATCACAAAAAAAGTCGGCAAGCCCGTTGTTGGCTTTGTCGCTGGATTAAGCGCTCCTCCTGGCAGACGGATGGGACATGCCGGCGCCATTGTCAGTGGCAGCAGCGGCACCGCACAGTCAAAAATTAAAGTCATGAAAGAAGCAGGCATTCACATATGTGAAGACCTCGGCAGGTTCGGTGAATTTTGCGCCGGGGTTTTTTAATGTATTGGAGAGATAGAATAATAAAAACTCCTCAACAGAGCTGGGAGGTGTCAGAATACAAAGATGTCATTCCGGCAGTACGTTAGCCGGTCGAAGCCACTCTCGCGAAGTCGGTACGACTTGTTCCGAGACTCGCATCGAGAATCCGGCCTCGTATCAAAAGACTCTGGACTCCCGCTTAACAAACCGCGGGAATGACAAACAAAGGAGTATATGATGAACCCCGATGCAGAGCATTGAGGAATTATTTTAATTAAATGAGTGAACAAAAAAAACATCGAGTTCTTATTGGTAAGCCGGGTCTTGACGGTCATGACCGGGGCGCCAAGTTCATTGCACGCGCGCTTCGTGATGCCGGGTTTGAAGTAATATATACAGGCATAAGAAGAACACCCGAAGAAATAGCCGCTGCTGCTGTGCAGGAAGATGTATCAGCCGTGGGCCTGTCTTCTCTGTCAGGTGCGCACATGAGTCTTTTCCCGGCTGTGGTACAAGCTCTTAATGAGAAAGGAGCCGGAGATATCCCTGTCCTGGGCGGAGGGATAATACCTGATGAAGATAAAGGTCCGCTCAAAGAAGCAGGGATTAACGAAGTATTTACTCCGGGTACCCCTGTTGAGAAGATCATAGACTATTTTCGCACAGCATGCGAAACACAGGAAGGTCGTCGGAACTTATAAAAATCGGTGGAGATACTTTTTGGTGATAAGTGAACAGATACTTAAAGGACTAAGAGACCGTGACCCGAGGGGAATAGCAAGGGCCATTTCTCTTGTTGAAGAAAACGATCCTCTTGCAGATGAAATACTGGCTTCAATTGATGATGGCCTTGTAGAAGAGGCCATGGTTTTGGGAATAACCGGTCCTCCCGGTGCCGGCAAGTCCACTTTAACAGACCGGATCATATCGGGCTACCGCTCGCAGGAAAAAAGAGTGGGTGTCATTGCAATAGATCCCTCTTCTCCCATATCAGGCGGTGCAATCCTCGGTGACAGGATACGTATGATGGGACATGCCCTGGACCAGGACGTGGTTGTACGTTCCATGGCAACAAGAGGAAGGCTTGGGGGGTTATGTGCCGCGGCAGGAGCTGCGGTGAGAATTCTTGCCGGCTCCGGCTGCTCAGTAATCATCATAGAAACTGTGGGAGTGGGGCAGTCTGAGATGGATATTATCAGGCTTGCTGACATTACAGCTTTGGTTCTCGCTCCAGGCCTTGGGGATGACATTCAGGCAATGAAGGCGGGGCTGCTCGAAGTGGCCGACATAATTGTCGTAAATAAAGCCGATTGCTCAGGTGCAGACACTCTTGCCATGGATATGGAGTCCATAGTCAGAGAGGGCAGGGATAAAGAGAAAATTCTTACTCAAGTCAGGAAAACAGTTGCTTCGGAAGGGAAAGGCATAGATGAACTGCTGAATACCATTGAATGCGTTAATACTTCACACAGGGAAAGTGGAGAAAGGAGAGTCCGGAGGCAAAAAGCCTATGACCTTGAGGTCCTGGACTGGGCCATCGAGATACTGAAACCCTCCATTCTTGAGAAGATTTATAAATCGGATTTTCAAAGGAAAGGTGATCCGCGACAGCTGGCGGCGAAACTGCTTGAAAAGGATTCATAAAGGAATCAGCAATGGAAAACAGAGAAAAACATCAGCAATATAAAGACTGGGAAGAAAAAGAGCTGGCCGCAAATCTTACCCGTTTCCCTGAGAGGAAAGAGAAATTTACAAATCACGGCGGAGAGGAAATTGACAGACTTGCAGTACCCGATACGCTTGATGAAACATATTTGGAAAATATTGGCTTTCCCGGACGCTATCCCTATACGCGTGGCGTGCAGCCCACCATGTACCGGGGACGCCTGTGGACTATGAGGCAGTATGCTGGTTTCTCAACAGCATCTGAATCAAACCTGCGCTACCGGTATTTGCTGGAACAGGGTACTACCGGTCTTTCAATCGCATTTGATCTCC
>CP070632.1:2155699-2185630 GCA_020356065.1 Nitrospiraceae bacterium | reverse complement strand
GGCGGGTCGAAGCGACTCTCGCTTAGACTCGCATCAAGAATCCAGTGTTTTTAATAAGGTCTGGATGCCCGATTACAGACTTCGGGCATGACAAACATAAGAGCGGCACTTTATACACAGACACTTTTTATGCCGTTTTAAGCAGCAGATTTCAGATTAGTGACATACGTCAGATACTCTATCGGAGTCCTTACCAGTTCAACGCCCATTCCACCACATGAAAAATCATCAGAGCGGAAAGATGCCTCAACACTCCTTTTAACTGTAACCGGGACTATGGTGATCGCATTATCAATCAGCATAATTATGTCCAGGTTAATGTCATTGGGCAGCCTGATATCTGTGTTTATAAACATCCCCTTTTCAGAAACGTCTGTTATCTTCCCGGCATAGTATCTGTTTCCACACAGAAACCTGGCTTCCATTCCTGTTGGAACCCTGTCAAAGGCGCGACGCTCTCTTTGGTTAATGAGCATGCTGTCACCCCATACTGTGGCAGTGCTTTTACCTGACACCTGTCTGGCCGGCTTAATACTTTCAAGCGGTGGATAATAAATTGTTTTCATATCTCCCCTCCTCCTCTTATATGACCTTAATTTCGACAGGGAAAGGAAAAATCTTTAGTGAGAGGCTTGTTTAAACTGATGTTTCTTGTCATGCTCGAAGTCTGTAATCGGACATCTCGGTGCGAGTCTCCGCTAAGGGTCGCTCCGACTATGCTAGGAGTCGCTTCGACCAGAACTCACTGAAAAGGCTGGATTCTCGATGCGAGTCTACGCAGGAATCGCTCGGACCCGCTCAACACACTGCGGGAATGACAACTTAATTGTCATGTTAATGTACACACAGCAATCAGGGTTTGTATGAATTAGAATATTGAAGATCTGAAGGAAGCAAAAAATCCTTTTGCTGCAGCATGATTAAATGTGAGATCAGATATGAAGGATAACGCCTAAATATAAGCCAGCCACGTCTTATATCTTGGATCTTCTCCCTTTACAATTTTAAAGAAAAGTTTCTGAAGTTTTTTTGTGATCGGACCGGGTCTGCCTCCGCCAATGGCACGGCCATCAACTTCCCTGATCGGCGTCACCTCAGCAGCGGTACCCGTAAAAAAAGCCTCATCAGCTATATATAGTTCATCTCTGGTAAAGTATGTCTCTTTCACCTCGATCTTTTCCTTCTTTGCCATCTCCATGATGCTCTTTCTCGTGATTCCTTCAAGAACGGACGGCAGCGGCGGGGTATGAAGCACCCCGTTTCTCAATATGAATATATTCTGTCCGGTTCCCTCAGCAACATAACCATTGGTGTCCAGCAATAGTGCCTCATCATAGTTGCAGGCAATTGACTCGCTTTTCGCAAGTGTAGAGTTCACATAGTCTCCACAGGTTTTGCTTTTTGTCATGGTTATATTTGCATGAAGCCTTGTAAACGAAGATACCTTTACCCTGATGCCATTTTTCAGTCCTTCTTCCCCCAGGTAAGCACCCCAGGGCCAGACCGCTATTGCAACTCTTACGGGGTTGTCCCTGGGATAAAGCCCCATTGCGCCATAACCAAGGTACACTAGGGGACGGATGTAACATTCCTTGAGCTTATTTATATTGATGGTGTCAGCTATGGCTTTTGATATTTTCTCATGCGTGTACGGAGATTTCATATTAAGGATATGGCATGAATCAAACAGTCTGTCAACATGTTCTTTGAGTCTGAACACCGCTGGGCCATTTTTTGTCTTGTAACATCGAATGCCTTCAAAAGCACCTGTTCCATAGTGAAGTGTATGGGTAAGTATATGCACATTGGCATCGGCCCAGTCTACAAACTTTCCGTCCATCCAGATCTTCTTTGATTCTTCAATCATTGTTCCTCCATGGCATTTCCTGCAAATTAGGTCCTATATTATTTCACAAATCCAACAAAATCTGTCAATAATCGTTTTCACTCCTCCATCCCTCTTTTCCGATGAGAGGGACAAACACGCATGCAGTGTATGTGGATTCTTGTATGCCCGAGGAGGTTTTTCTGATTTTGCAGAGCACCTGGGAATATCTGCTGCCCACCGGTATGACTAATCTTCCGTCAACCGCCAGCTGATCAATATAAGGCCGCGGGATTTCAGGTGCTCCTGCTGTAACAATAATACAGTCAAATGGAGCATGTTCGGGCAAACCAATGGACCCGTCCGATACAATCACCTTAACATTATTATATTTTAGTGATGTCAACAGCTTTTCAGCATCTGAGGCTATGGAGCGGATCCGTTCAACAGTATAAACCTCCCTGGCAAGCATGGAAAGCACCGCACACTGATACCCTGAACCGGTCCCTACCTCCAGGACTTTTTCATCACCTTTCAGTTCAAGTAATTCCGTCATGCAGGCAACCATATACGGCTGTGAGATGGTCTGGCCTTCACCAATCGGAAGTGCGCAGTCATCATAAGCCCGCTCCTGCAGCTCATCGATAACAAACAGGTGCCGAGGCACCTTTCTCATCGCTTCAAGTACACGAATGTCCTTTAACCCCCTGTGTTCCAGCTGGTTTTCCACCATTGAGAGTCGTTTTTTCTCGAAGTAGTTCTGTTTCATTGGTATATGTAACGTAAGACGTAAGAACTTAGAAATATGAATTTGGTAGTAAGGAGATAGTAGTTTGTATTCAGGTACTTATGGAGTAATGGTGATGTGTCGATAAATGCTATCCATCCCCCTTTTCCTTAACTCCTGACTACTACCTACTATCTTCACACACCTGCTTCTCAATTCTTATTTCTTACTTCTAATTTATATTCTCTTCAAGATCTCCCTTGCCGCAACGATCCCGGATGCCGATGCCTGAATCAATCCCCTGCTTACCCCTGCACCGTCACCTATGGCGAAGAGGTTCTTTATTTCAGTCTCAAGGTTTCTGTCAAGTTTAAGCTGCCTTGAATAAAACTTTACCTCCACTCCATAAAGAAGTGTATGGCTGCTGTCCACACCCGGCGCCAGTTTATTCATGGCCTTGAGCATATCAAGAATATCTGTCAGGTAGCGATGAGGAAGGGCAAAGCTGAGATCACCGGGCACTGCATCTGTAAGAGAAGGCTTTACTTTTCCTTTTGCAATTCTGGAAGGGGTTGACCTTCGTCCTTCTTTCAGGTCTCCCAGGCGCTGCAGAATTACCCCCTTTCCAAGCAGGTTGGCCAGTCTTGCCACATACCTACCGTACAGGTGGGGCTCGTCAAAGGGCTCTGTAAAATATGTACTGACAAGGAGGGCAAAATTTGTATTTTCTGTTTTCTTATTTGAATAACTGTGGCCATTTACAATCCAGACGCCTTTGACATACTCCTTTACCACTTCTCCGTATGGATTTACACAGAACGTCCTGATCCGGTCTTTGAACTTTTTAGTCAGATAAATCAGCTTCGGCTCGTATATAACTTTCGTCAGGGGTTCGAGCACATCAGAGGGAAGTTCTACCCGAACACCAATATCAACCGGATTATTCAGGAGTGAAAGCCCCATTGACTTTGCCTGTCTCTCGAACCACAGGGCCCCTTCCCTGCCCGGTGCAACAACAACATGGTCACCATGGAATATATCTCCGTCATCTGTTTTCACCCCGACCACCCTGTTTTTTTCAACCAGTATATTCCCTACGTCCCTGCAGAACATAATATTGACATGTGAATTGAGATCACTCTTCATGTTCTTAAGGACTTCAGGACATCGGTCCGTTCCGATATGTCTGATCCTTGAAGGAATGAGAGAAATACTGTTTTTTGCTGCTGTCTTTTTCAGGGCCCTGACCTTATCAGCATCATCGCCAAAAATCTCGGAAGGTGCACCATATTTTAAATAAAGCCCGTCAGTATACTCGATCAGTGTTTCAAGATCTTTCTTTCCAAGATACCGTAACAGGTTACCGCCAGTCTGCTTCGACAGCGTCAGTTTTCCATCGCTGTAAGCCCCTGCCCCTCCCCAACCGCATAAGAGTCCGCACTCAGGACAGGCCTTGCAAGAAACATCTTTGACGGCAGATGGACATATTCTGTCTTCGATGTTTCTGCCTTTTTCAATTAAAAGGACCTTTGCTTTGCTTTTCGCTGCAATGATTTCAAGAGCGGCAAAAATACCGGCAGGCCCTGCACCGACAATTATGACGTCGTAGTTTTTCATGGTTATGAGAACAGGTTATAGGTCATCGGCCATAGATTATTGGTCAAGGGGATTAGATTATTCGTCAATTGATGGAAAAGGTTAAGTCTACCGCCTATCACCCATGACCCATTTCTATATTTATAATCCCCATATTTCCTCAAGATACTTCATCGCCCTGTAGTTCGTAAGATCAAGATGAACAGGTGTCACAGATATATAACCGTTATGAATGGCGTCAAGGTCTGTGTCTCCGCCTTTTTCCCATTGAGGTTCTCCGCCTCCTATCCAGTAACACTCCTTTCCCCACGGGTCAGAGATTACCTGGATGCCGTTGTCGTATACGAGTTTACCCTGTCTTGTTATTTTTATTCCCATAACTTCCTGAGTGTGAGGTACATTAACATTCAGCAATGTATGTTTCGGAAGCCCTGACTTAATAATTCTATTCACAATATCTTTTGCACAGGCAGCAGCCCTGTTAAACCCTGTGGTCATTTTATGCAGCCCGTAGTTATTGCTGTATTCAGTGACTAAAGAAACCGCTATAGATGGTATTCCAAGCAAAGTCCCCTCTATAGCAGCGGCCACCGTACCTGAATATGTCACGTTGTCTCCGAGGTTTCCACCATTATTAATCCCTGATACAATTATGTCAGGCCTTGAAGGCAGCAGCTTGTTTACCCCGATGATCACGCAATCAGTGGGAGTACCATTGATGTAATATTTATTTTTTCCTGCTTTTGCCGACTTCAGAGGTCTGTGAAGAGTCAGGGCATGTGAAACAGCGCTCTGCTCTGTTGCAGGTGAAACGACATAAACTTCTCCGATAGACTTTAATGTCTTTGCAAGTATTTTAATTCCAGGGGAAGCAATACCGTCATCATTGGTAACAAAAAGTGTGGGCATATATATTATTTTAGCAGAATATTCTATATTGGCGGTTCATGTTGGGGATAATATGTTTTCGAGCTTCTGAATTATGCGCTCAAATAAAGACCTTGATCTCTTCTTGCAAACTCTTAATATCAGACAAATTGTTTATAAAATTATGCAGAGCCCCCTGTCTCCCGCCATATGATAATGTGTAGCAGCCGGTTTCTTTATCCACCGGGCGCATATGTTTCTGCTGTTACGTAAAAAAAATAAAAAGGTTCCCGCACCATTATGTGACAAGAAGTGTGGGCAACTCGGATTCACGCACGATATTATGTGAAACACTTCCATGTATGAATTCACTCAGTCGTCCTTTTCCGCTGGTGCCCATAATGATCATAGTTGCATGTCTGTCCCTGCTGATACGCAGTATCTCACTGGATATCTTTCCGGCGCCGAGATGAGTCTCACACGATGCCCCCTCTTGCTGAAGTTCTTCGCAGAGCAGATCGAGTTTTTCAATGCTGACCTTCTTAATCTCATCAAGAGTCCCGGCATGTTTTTTATGGGCCTCCTCAACATTAATATCATGAAACACAATAGCTTCTTCAATAACAGACTGAAATGATTTCAGAGTATCCAGGGCCCGCATCGAAGGTTCTGACCAGTCACATATCAGCATGGGTCTTTCAAAAATGTGATCGTTTATTTTTTCGAGATGTTCGCCTTCCACGTCATAGCTTACGTGATATTTACTCACGAGCACAGGCACCTTGCTCCGGGTAACGATCTCGATCGTATTTGATCCGGCAAAGGAAAGCTCCACGGTTTTTTTCTTTTTCCCTACGACGACAAGATCAGCCTTCTCATCCTCAGCTGCATGAAGTATCTGGGGTACAGGTTCGCCTACTTTAATAAGCACCCTGGATCCGATGCCCCTTTCTTCAAGTGATTTCTGCCAGTCCTCAAAGCGAATCATCGCTTCTTCCCTCAGCCGGTTTTCCTCTTCCTTTAAATACCCTCCAAACGGAACAAACCCGACATCATCCCGGGAAATTACATGACATAAAACAATTTCCTTTAATCCAGCCTCCTTGAGTGAAAAAAGCTGGGCAAGCGAATTAAATGAAAGCTCTCTGAATTTCGTTGGAAACAATATTTTTTCGATCATCATTTCTTCCTTTTAAAGATAAAATACTGCCGTAACAATAATAAATACAGGGACCAGAATCGGTATTGAATATTTTAGCATGTAACCAAAAAAGCTGGGCATTGGAGTGCCTGTTTCTTCAGCGATTGATCGTACCATAAAGTTCGGGGCATTTCCGATATACGTATTTGCTCCGAAGAATACCGCGCCTGCAGAAACCGCCTTGAGATAAATGCTGTACTCCTTAATCAACAGAGCAACTGCTTCCCTGGCTTCAACTCCGGGATGATACTTTCCAAGCAATGAACTTAAAAAAGTCAGATAGGTGGGCGCATTATCAAGAAAACTGGACAGGATTCCGGTAATCCAGAAATAATGATACGGCTCCCGTACAGCTTCGATCAGAAACGCCAGTGCTCCTTTTTCACCCGCCTGAAGTATCTTGAGGCAGGGCATCATTGTCAGGAATATGCCTATGAATAATATAGCCACTTCCTGTATGGGAAACCACGTAAATTCATTGTCCTCGCGGATCTCCTTTCTGGTGGTCAGCATTGACAGAACAGCCAATAAAATCAGCACCCCGTCTCTCACAACGTCAGCTGTTGCCCGATGAACACCGATGATGCTTATTTCGCCCCAATGCATCACACCGCTCATTAACACGGCAACCACTATTCCGGCAAGAAAGATCAGATTATGAAGCCCGTCAATCCGCAGCCGCTCCTTTTCCGAACTGTCTGACACTGTCTTGATGCCCTCTTTTCTGTAAAAGTACAGGTCCATGAAAAAGTAAATGACAAGCAGGATAACTACAGCAACAACCATCTGGTGCAGCAACTCAAATGTCCAGAAAAAGGGGACACCTCTCAGAAATCCCAGAAACAGGGGCGGGTCACCCAGAGGGGTAAGAGATCCACCGATGTTTGCCACGAGAAAAATAAAGAAGACCACCATAAATGTCCTGTTTTTTCTGTGACTGTTCGCCCTTAAAAACGGTCGAATCAGGAGCATCGCAGCTCCGGTTGTTCCCATCCATGAAGCCAGCACTGTTCCGATGATAATGATTCCTGTATTCAGAACCGGGGTCCCGACCAGCGTACCTCTCAGCAGTATGTTTCCTGACACCGTGTAGAGCGCTGAAAGGAGTATTACAAAGGGAACATAATCAGCAAGTACAATGTGGAGGAACTCATGGACCGCCTGTCCTTTATAAAGAAGGGTGAAAGGCACTACTGCCACGAGCGACCAGAACGCAGAAGTCTTGCCAAAATGATGATGCCAGAATTTCGGTGCAAAGAGCGGAAACAGGGCAATGGAAAGAAGCATTCCTGCAAAGGGTATTGTGCTCCATAAAGTCAGTATCTCTCCTAAATCTCCATGCATGGATTTCTATTCACGCCAATAAAATGGGTAATGTTAAATCGTTCAGTTAAATAGTTTAGTGAAATTTTAAAAAAATATATTCTGTCACAGTACGATCAAAGATTCAACCATATGCATAAAGATCTAGAGAATCAGAGAATATCGGTCATATTCATGAAACAATTTAATAACTTTATAAATTTATCATCTTTTCATTGATTTTATGAGATGAGTTCATTACAATAAATGGCCGTTGCAAGATAAAACAGTATCTTTTCGATTTGCGACGTCTTTTTTCTGTTCATTATCTTCTTTTTAAAATACATCCAACTAAGGAAGGAGAGAAAATGTCAAAAAGGGTTTTACAGATTTTCAAATTCATTATTCCCATAATTTTTGTTTCAGTTTGTGTGGTTGGAGTTTCTGATGTGTCCGCCGCTCATCCTGCGGAAGCAGTAGAGGCAACCTCTCAGCATGCATGGTGGTTCTGGCCGCTAATATTACTAATTCTTTCATTTGTCCTTGGTGTCTTTGCAGTACTGGCCGGAGTTGGTGGAGGCGTCCTTTATGTTCCAATTGTAAGTGGCTTTCTTCCCTTTCATCTTGACTTTGTCAGAGGGGCTGGTCTTATTGTTGCACTTGCCGGTGCACTTGCTGCAGGCCCGGGTCTGCTTAAAAAAGGCATGGCAGACCTGAGACTTGCCATACCTATGGCCCTTATCGCATCAACATGTGCAATTGTCGGCGCCATGATAGGACTGGCACTCCCAACCAATATCGTGCAGACGCTGCTCGGTGCAACCATTCTCGGTATTGTTGTCATTATGATAAAGGCAAAAAAATCAGAATACCCTGAAGTCCCCAAGCCTGACGCGCTGTCTCAGTCCTTGAGGATCATGGGTGTTTACCACGAACCTACATTAAACAAGGATGTGAGCTGGCAGATCCACAGAACGCCGATCGGGCTTGGTCTGTTTGTCGTCATCGGGGTGATGGCTGGCATGTTCGGACTCGGTGCCGGATGGGCCAATGTTCCGGTGCTGAATCTCCTCCTGGGAGCGCCCATCAAGATTTCGGTTGCCACAAGCAAATTCCTGCTTTCCATTACTGATACATCAGCAGCATGGATCTACCTGAACAACGGTGCAGTTCTCCCTCTTATGGTAGTGCCTTCCGTAGTTGGTATTATGCTCGGATCATTTATCGGTGTTAAGGTGCTGGCAGTCACCAAGCCTGCAATCATCAGGATCCTGGTAATCGTAGTTCTTGGTATTGCAGGACTCAAGGCCCTTTTGAAAGGACTGGGGATAGGATAAAAAAATATTAAATATCAAATGACAAATTACAAAATACAGATGACGATTCTCTTATATTTTAACAGTGAGCAAGCTTCGAGCTGATAGCTTACGGCGAAAAGCTATAAAGGAGGTATAAATGGCAAGCCAGGCAACAGAAGAACAGATTTTATATGCAAACATTTTAAACAAGGGAATGTTATTCGGACTGATCGGACTTATTGTAACGTTTATTATCTATGGCGCCGGTATTCTTGAACCCAAAATACCCCTGGAGCAGGTTCAGAATTACTGGGTGATGCCGGTAAGCGATTATCTTGCTAAAAGCGGGATTCATGCAGGATGGGCCTGGCTGGGGAACCTCGGCTATGGAGACATGCTTAATTTTCTGCCTATCGCCTTTCTCTCACTGCTGACTATCGTGTGTTATATTGCGATTCTCCCGGGCCTGATGCGGAAGAAAGATACTGCATATGTGGTTCTGGTTATTGTAGAAGTTGTTGTCCTTGTGGTTGCTGCATCTGGACTTCTGGGTTCCGGGGGACATTAGTATTCACATTTATATCAAGCTTTCATAAAGGAGAATGAGAATGTTTCTGGATAAAAAAGTAAAAGATTTGATGATACCTATCAAAGATTATGTCGTTACAACTCCTGACAGGACTCTTCAGGAAGCTGTGCTTGAAATGCGAAGGGTATACTGCGAAGTTGAGACCGGTAAATGTACAGAGGCCGGACACCGTACCGGTCTTGTAATGGAGGATGACAAGCTAGTGGGTATCATTGATTTTCAAAGTATCATGAGAGCTCTCATGCCTGAAATCGCGGGCAAATTAAGTGACAGGCTTGCTGCTCTGGGCCAGTCCATCGCATTTGCCGAAGCCGACGCTCATGATCTTGATGAGGCCAAGGCCGGATTCAAGGAACGGGTACTGAAAAATGCAAAGACCAGTGTCGGTACCGTCATGCTCAAGCTCAGAGGTCAGATAGATGCAAATGCTGAGATAATGGAAGGTCTTAAACTAATGCACAGAAACAGAGTTACTGTGCTGCCGGTATTTGAAAACGATAAGGTTGTTGGTGTGCTTCGTGATTCAGACCTGTTTCTCGCTACAGCGAATATTCTGGCCGAATAGCAGACATCCTGAAGATATGTATCGTTGAAATGGTATTGACAGTGATTTTGGCTGCAGGTGAATATTAAGTATTAACCTGCTCGTCAAGACCTGACTTCTTGAGCTTTCTCCATAGAGACACACGGTCTATTCCCAGTGCATGGGAAGCAGCTGTCTTATTACCGCCGACTTCTTTGAGTACCCACTGGATATACGAGGTTTCCTGTTCTTCAAGAGTAGGTATATTACCCTCTTTCCTCCTGAAAGTACGTATACTCAATTCCCTCAGGTCTTCTGATAAATGACCTGATTCTATCTTGTTACAATTAGTAAGAGCGACCCCTCTTTCAACTATATTCTCAAGCTCCCTGACATTGCCCGGAAAATCATAATTCATGAGTATAGCCATAACTTCAGGGCTTATCTCATGAACATCTTTCTTCATCAATGTCGAAAATTTCTTAAGAAAATAGTAGCTCAACAGGGGAATGTCATCCCGTCTATCAGAAAGTGGAGGAATTGTAATTGATACAACGTTAAGCCTGAAATAAAGATCTTCACGGAAATCCCCTGTTTTAACCAGCTCCTTTATATCCCTGTTTGTTGCGGCAACAAATCTCACATCGACTGAAAGAGGTTTTGTGGACCCAAGTCTCAGTACCTCCCTTTCCTGGACCACTCGTAGAAGTTTTACCTGCATCGACAATGCCATTTCGGTGATCTCGTCCAGAAACAGCGTGCCGTGAGAGGCCATTTCGATGAGGCCCTTTTTCATTCCTGCAGCACCGGTAAATGCTCCTTTCTCATGACCGAACATTTCGCTTGTCAGAATACTCTCAGTAAAGGCACCGCAGTTGATTGCAAAAAAAGGGCCCTCTGCTCTTTTACTGCATGAATGGATGAATCGTGCGAACAATTCTTTCCCTGTACCGCTTTCTCCCTTTATAATCACATTACAGTCAGTAGGACTGATCTGCTGAGCTGTTTGAAGCAATTCCTGCATTCTGGAATCCTGACTGATGATTTTGACTTTCCCCTTATAACTTTCTATCTGTTCTCTCAGTTCAGCATTTTCTTTCTTCAGTTTTACCTTCTCCAGGGCTTCCCTAACGATTTTCCTCACTTCATCAAGTTTGAACGGTTTCGCCAGGTAATAGTAGGCACCCTGTTTTGTCGTTTCAATGGCCGAGGGTAACGAAGCATATGCCGTAATTATTATTACTTCCGAATCGGGATACAGTTTTTTGCACTCAGTCAGTACCTGTATTCCATCGATCTCGTCCATACGAAGGTCGGTAAGAACGACATCAAATTCCTGTTTGTTCAGGATCTTTACTGCCTCCTTTCCGCTGGACGCAGTAGTTACGTCATAATTTTCTCTCTTCATTATGATCTCAAGATTTTCCAGAGTAATTTGCTCATCATCGACGATTAAAATCCTTGCATCATTTCCCATCTTGCTGATAAAATCCTTTCGTTCCACTAATACATTCGTACATATATTATCAGCAACTATTGCAAAATGCAACTAGCCCCAATTCTCATGCAACACTTATAATGTAATTCATTTATCATTACATATGATAGAAAGACCATAACATTTGATTATAAAAGTAAATATCAGGAAATAAACGGTAATCGGAATCAAAGAAGGATATTCACACGACATCCCTGTACACCGGCAGGATAATCGTAAACGTTGAACCCTTACCTATCTCACTGCTAACCCGAATGTCTCCTCCATGCTCTTTGGCAAGGCTGTAAGCGACTGAAAGTCCAAGTCCGGTTCCTTTACCTACCGGCTTTGTTGTAAAAAAGGGTTCGAAAATATGTTTAATGTCTAATTCCGGTATTCCCGGACCTGTATCGCTTATGCGTATTAAAATATTCCCTGTATCCCATTCAGAGTCAATTTTGACTTCAATTGACCCGTTAGACTTTATGGCCTGTATGGCATTTGTCATGATACTTACAATAATCTGTTCAATCTTACTTCTGTTTCCATCGATAAACAAAGATGCATCTGGAATATCAGTCTTCAGGTCTATCTCATTTATTCTCAATTGATTGCCTACGAGATTTAAAGACTCTTTCACAACTTCCACAATGTCCAGTTTCTCCATAACCGTAGACTTCCTTGCTCTTGCAAAATCAAGCAGGTTTTCCACTATGTTTTTGGCACGTTCACACTGCATAAGAATATTATTCATGTCTCTCATTTCCTGTACTGTCAGTTCGTCCTTGTCTTCTACCATTCTTTCTGCGATGAGTGAAATATTGTTCAATGGATTGTTTAGTTCATGCGCCACTCCTGAGACAAGCAGACCAAGGGATGCACGCTTTTCAGACTCAACCAGCTGTGCCTGCTTCTCTTTCAGCAGTTCCATACTCTTTTCCAGAGAAGTGTGCGTCAGATGCAACCTGTCAAGCATCCTGTTAATTGACTGAGACAACTCATATGTTTCATCATGCTCACGAAGCGGAGCACGTAATGATGTATCACCTTCAGCAATTTTTCTTGCTATATTAGCGAGTCTTTTTATAGGAGCAACTACATAAGCAGACGTCTTATAAATGAACAGGGGACCAATGGCACAAACAAATATGAGTATCACTAACATACGGTGCCTGGTTTTCGAGAGAAAAGATTTAATTCTTTCCCGCTCTTGTGTTTGTATTTTTGAGGTAATAATTTCGAGCCAGTCGCCGGTACGCTGAATATCTTCGATAATAGATGAACTTTTTTCATATGTTTTAACAAGCAGAGCGATGGAATCAGCATAAGGGTCACACTCAAAACAGATAGGCATTACGTTATGAAACCGCTTGATTGACTGAGTTAACTCATCCAGGGACTTTTTGTCCCTGAACAGCATGTAGTTTTTCTCAAGAAGACGGAGATGAAGAACAAAACTTGTAGAGAGTTCCTGGGCGTGATCACGTTCAGAGACAAACACTTCCAGTTTCCTGCCCTCAGCGCGGACTCTCTCCCCAATTTCTGTTTCCTTACTGAAGTTACCGTAAAGATCATTTAAATGCAGGGCATATGACGAGAGTGAGTTGCGCAAATCATATATATCACTTTCTCCTATTTCTTTTACAACAGAAGGGGCGATATTAACTAATGTTTTTCTGAAAATTGATATATAGTTATGAACATCATCGAGATGCTCAGAGTCTTTGAAATGTAGAAACGTCTTTTCTCTCCTTTTAATTTCGAGGACATCGTTTTTCAGATCATCGGCAATCTGTGCAAATTCCTGCCGCTCTTCTATATTTTTTAAATAACTGAACGTGAGCAGTCCACCGATTATTATGATCATGGAAGGGGTGGTAACCCCGATTATCATTTTATGCCATATTTTCAGACGCATGTATCTGCTCCAGTCAACCAAGGATACAAAATTTCAATTGATTAATACAGAAAGTACGGGTATGTAATTCAGAAACTGGCACCAATGTACATAGACCGGATTACCCTTGCATAACCTGATTTCTATTTGTTGACAACCAGAACCCCGCAGGGGGCATGGCCGATAACCATTGATGTGACGCTTCCCATGAATATTCTCTTAAGTCCCGATTTTCTGTGGCTGCCCATTACTATCGTGTCCACATTCAGCTCTTTAGCAAGCTCAACGATACTCTGATACGGTTCGCCTTCACGGACAAAGACCTCAGCATCCACTCCTCCTTTTTTGGCTTTATCCCTGGTCTTGTTGAGTCCGGCCCTGGCTTTTTCAACCATTTTCTCGATAACATCCGGTGCATTGGCAAGGAACTCGTCATTGGTATACACGACGCTGACAATTTTAAGCGATCCACCGTATGACCGTGCATAGTCAATTGCTTCATCAACAGCTGCACTGCTGAATTTAGAACCGTCTGTAGCTACCAGAATAGTATTCCATCCAAGAGAGGTGCCTTCTGGCACTACAAGAGTCCTGCCCCTGAAAGATCCGATGACCCTGGATGTAACGCTTCCCATGAGAGTCCGCTCAATCCCGGACATACCCCTCCTTCCTATTACGATCAGTTCACACCTTTCCTCTTCAGCAACTTCTACGATCTTCTGAAAGGGTTCTCCCTCCTCCAGTCTGGTTTTTATCGAGGCATTTTCTGCTTCCGCTATCTGTCTGGCTTCTTCCAGATTTTTTTCTCCCGGCCCCTTCAGTACCTCGCTGATATTGCTCACACCTACTAAATCAAGATCACCCTGATATGGAGGGTTTATGGACACCACGGTTATCCATTTTTTTTCATCAAATGCCAGTTTAAAGGATTGTCTGAGAGCAGTCCTGCTGGCCTCTGATCCGTCGACCGCCACAAGTATCTTATTAAATTTTGCCATTGTTCCCTCCGATTTTTTGTTTAAAATAAATCTTAATCTTTAAAAAAATGATCAGTGAAAAGGCCTACGTGCTTCGTTCTTCGGCAACTGAAACATTAAGAATGAATTATATTACTTTCAGAGTATTAATGCATTAAATACATTCCTGAAGCGTTAATTCGTACATTTATTCAGAAATGGAATTTCACGTCTTTCATGTTATCCCGAAATTGAACAGCTTCATGTAAAAAAAGAAAGCCCTGAAATTAATCAAGGCTTCTTTATATTGTATTGTCACATGTATAAAGCAGTTATTTTATATGATGTGCTGCAATTTTCACTTCTCCCTGTTTTTCCATTCTCATGCCTCTGATCATGTTTTTCAGGATAATAAAGGCGCCGATAAGCAGTGCTGCAGCCATAACTGCAAAACTTGCCTTCATCAGCATATTGGCCGTTGACGGCTGAAGTGAAATAAGACCCAGATCTGCAAGGTACTTGGGAATGGCCAACCCTCTGCTGACCGCAACGATCAGCATGATTGATCCCATAACCACCTTTATCAAATGCTCTTTCACGTAAGTTGTTCCAAGCGCACCGAGTTGTACGCCAAAGAGGGAAGCTGCTAGAATCAGCAATGTAAGCCTTATATCGATCAGTCCGGCCATTGCCCACTTAATTGAACCTGCGAATCCCATTGTAAACGCCACAACAAGCTCGGATGCACTTGCTACCAGGCTTGATGCACCTATTACGTACATCATGCCAGGAACACCAACAAACCCGCCGACAGCAATTGTTGCTGCCATAAGGCCGGTGGCAAAGCCGACCGGAACAGTGAACCATACTGAAATCCTTACGTTTGCTGTTTTCAGCTGTATCATCGGAGGTATGTTTATCTTCTGTATCGCAAGAGCAAGCTTCGAAGGCTTTTCCTCACCGCCTGTTTTTGCTATTTTCATTGCATCGCGGAACACATATCCACCGACTGTTACAAGAATAGCTACAAATGCAATGCTCACATACAGGTTTGAGCCCGCATCACCCCAAGCGTTGAAGATGTATTCCTGTACCTTAATGCCGATCTGCACACCTGCGATAGCCGAAACTCCCATTATCAAACCGAGCTTGAGGTCCACCTGTCCGTATTTTAATCTCTTGTATGCACCGACCATTGCTTTCGGGAACTTGTGGCACATATTGCTTGCAACAGCTACTGCTGCCGGTACCCCAAGACTCATCATGCCGGGTGTAAGCACAAAGGCGCCTCCTGATCCGATAAAACCGCTCACAAGACCTCCGACAAAACCGACAAAAAGGATAAAAAGCATGTTCTTTATATTAAGATCAATGAACATTCTGGTGACATTAAGGACCAGACTGTGGTCTTTCGTATCTAAAGACACGATCACTCTTTTCCCTAAGGTAATTTCATCCTGTTTGACAGATTTATCGAGCGTCAGGGTGATTTCTTCTTCTGCATCATTGGGACTAAAGAGGATGGTTCCCGCCTGCTCGTTGAATTCCGTGATTATACCCTTCTTAAACACCCCCCGGGGGGCACCTCCTGCAAAAACAGAAGAGGAGAAGGATATTGTCAACACTATTGCCAGTAAGATTACAGCTAGCTTCTTCATTTTACTTTATCTCCTTTATCAAATTTAAAATTATCAGAATTATTTCTTTTTCTTCGCTTCGATTCCGAGCACGCTCAGCATGCTGCTGGCAAATGCGCCGTGAATAAAAGAGAAGTAGAACGCTGCCACTATGGGAAGTGCAACAAAATATCCGCTTTTTGTCGTCAAATCTGTTACTGTTTCCTGGTTATTAAAAATAAGTATGTAAGAAACAATAGAGATTATACCCATTATGATTGCTGTTACATATGGTTTCTTCTTTTTCTCCTTCATGAGAACCTCCTTTTCATTATATTTCTGTATTCATCAAGCTGAAGCCAGCTCACTCACAACGACTAAAGGACATTTCAAATCTTTCCAGGACTTAGAAATCAATTTTTGTGATTTTTTGCATTTCATATTTAACCTGTCAGATGATTCAACAACAACAAAGAGGATGTCCGACCTCCTGGAAGTATGTTTCTGCACTGCCAATCTGATGCATCCATCAACCTTGATGAAGCTGTACTCAATACCTTCGGATCGAAGTTCAGACTGTATCCAGCCCGGCACATTTCCCTTTTTCTGGCCGGAATAGAGAATCTCGAGATCAGCCCTGATGCGCTGGCAGGCATTGATGGCAAACCTGAACGCCTTTTCATCTTCCCTTTTTCCAGTCAGGGCAAGCATGATCGTCCTCCGCTCCTTTAAGGTTTCCCGGGCAGTTTCAAACTCTCCGGCCTCGGCAAAGGTAGCGGCGACCATCGCATCATCAAACTTTTTGAGCCAATTTTTCATATCCTAAGCTTCCGATCTCTTTTCCATTATTTTGTCCGTGATTCTTTACCATCCCATTCCGGGCGCTCTCAACTGCTTGCGAGGTCTTTGTGACATCCGGTCTCTCTTTTGAGGGCGCTTGTCTTCCCTCAGGATTTCCCGTGCGGTTTCGTGCTCTCCTGCTTCTGCAAATGCTACTGCAGCATAGATGTTTTCAATTTTTTTCATAAACTTTTTCATTTTCTGTTCTCCTTCTTTATAAAAGTTATTGAATTGTTTATCGCTTAACATAGATCAAGAATCGTGCCAAACCGGAATTAATTTTTTAAGTCATTGAAATATAAACATTAAAATCATTTAAGATTAAAAATAGAATACTGCCCTTAACGTTGCACTCTGCAACTATAATTATGTTTTTTTATGATAATTCTTTTAAAACTAAGAGATTGCAGAAATGTAACATCGGAGATATCATAATGTTGCAGAGTGCAACAAATTGAATTATGAACATGAGTGAACTATTCTTTTTATATTCAAGGCCTAAAAAAAATGCATTTCATAAGCTTTTGTGATAAATTTAAACAGTTCTTTTTACCATTGATCAACGAACCTGGCCACTGACTATGAGTTTATTCGGAAAAACAGATGACAGCGATAATTCTTCAATAATCGAAGAACTGCGCCGGACAATAGTCTCAAGCAACCTTCCAGACCATGTCCATGAGGTTGTAAAAAATGAGCTCGACACCCTTTCAAAAATAAATTCCAGCACAACAGAATTTACTATCGGCCTTACCTATATCGAATATGCTCTGAGTCTTCCCTGGAATAGCAGAACACAGGATAATCTTGACCTGAAAAGAGCCGAACGAATTCTCAATGAGCGTCATTACGGACTTGATAAGATCAAGAGGAGAATAATTGAGCACCTTGCAGTAAAGATTTTAAGAACCACAAGAACGCCAAGAATTCTCGTTGTTGATGATGAGCCGATAGCACTTGAGAACATGGAAATTATTCTCAAAAAAGAAGGGTACATTGTTGATACAGCGCAAAACGGACTTCAGGCAGTAAATAATTTAAAGACCTCTTATTTTGATGTTGTATTGACCGACCTGAAAATGAATATGTTGGATGGCATTGGTTTACTGGAAAGGGTAAAAAGCAAATCACCGGACACTCAGGTAATTGTCATTACCGGTTATGCATCTCTGGACACTGCAATAGAATCCATAAAAAAAGGAGGGTTCCATTATATTCAGAAACCTGTTCGATCTGAACTCCTCAGGTCAACTGTACGGGATGCCCTTGAGGTAAAACAGACAGCCAAGACAATGAAAGGATCAGTCCTCTGCTTTGCAGGCCCTCCGGGAACCGGAAAAACTTCTCTCGGCAAAGCTGTGGCAGAGGCACTAGGAAGAAAATTTTCCAGAATTTCCCTGGGAGGGATCAAGGATGAAGCAGAAATTCGCGGACACAGAAGGACCTATGCAGGAGCAATGCCCGGAAGGATCATTGAGGAAATAAGGAGAGCCGGGGTTATTAACCCTGTATTAATGCTTGACGAACTTGATAAGATCGGGCAGGATTTCAAGGGTGACTCTTCTTCTGCTCTCCTTGAGGTACTTGATCCTGAGCAGAACCAGACATTTATTGACCATTACCTTGATATGTCGTTTGATCTCTCCAATGTCATGTTTATCGGGACAGCCAATATAGCAGATAACATCCAGGGGCCTTTGTGTGACAGGATGGAGATTATCGAGTTTTCCGGTTATACCGAGGATGAAAAGACAGAAATCGCTCTTCAGTATCTGGTACCAAAACAGGTGTATGCCAAAGGACTGTCTGACATCCCCCCTGAATTCACGGCAGAATCAATCTCAACAATTATTCATGAATATACAAGAGAGGCGGGAATCAGGGGTCTTGAAAGAGAGATAGCATCGGTCTGCAGGAAGATAGCCACAGACATTGTGCACAGTCGGAACCACACCAAAAATATGACAGTCTCTCCGGACCTCATAAAGAAATTCCTCGGACCAAGAAAATATTATGTTGAGGTTGCAGAAGAAAAAAGCAGGATTGGTGTTGCAACCGGTCTTGTATGGACAGAGTCAGGTGGATCAATCATATTCATCGAAGCGGTACACATGAAGGGAAGCGGTGAATTGATCCTGACCGGTTCCCTGGGAGATGTGATGCGTGAGTCAGCCCAGGCAGCGCTCAGTTACATAAGAAGCAATGCCGAGTCATTTGAAATCGATGATAATTTTTTCAAATCGACTGACATCCATATTCATGTGCCTGCCGGAGCCATTCCGAAAGACGGCCCTTCTGCAGGTGCAACAATTGCAATGGCCCTTGTTTCCCTTTTCACAGGCAAAGCTGCAAAAAAAGATGTAGCAGTTACCGGAGAAATAACCCTCACAGGACGCATACTCCCGGTAGGAGGAATCAGGGAAAAACTGCTTGCTGCAAAACAGGCTGGCGTAAAAACCATCATCATCCCGGCAAAAAACAGGGTGGAAATCGACAGCCTGCCTGATGCGATAAAGAAAGCCCTGGACATTCACTTTGCTGATAATCTTAAAGACATCATCGATCTGGTGCTCGTAAGTTAGTGAATATACCAGAATCTCATTGGGGTCGGACCTCGATAAATTTAAATATTCTCATGTCTTGACCCTATCCATATGATGTCAGTTACTGTTATCAATAAAGAAAACCAGACTTACACTTCCCACCAGTTTTATGGAACCCGGCTCAATAGATGCTGTGCTCTTTGATGTAACCGCTTCCTGTGCAAAAAATCGTTGAGATATCGGCGGTTGACTGACGTCACTGCATGCGGATGCTGCAGATTTTATGCCGGTAATGGCCGTGCCGAGAGATCGTGCAACTACTTCAGCCTCGAATTTCCCTCTTCTGGTTGCCTTATCGAGAAGCTCCTCGCAATATTTATTATCATCAGAGATGGTGAAATTAATATTATGAACACGGTTGGAGCCCTGCTCTACGGCAATATCAATAAGTTTTCCCGTGCTGCTTATATTGCCTGTTGTAACCGTGATCTGGTTTGTGACCAGATATCCGACAAATTCATTTATCTTTCTTGTGCTGTCATATTCATATTTAGGATGAATGGAGTAGGCAGATGTCTTGATCATGTCTCCTTTAGCTTCATCGAGGATTGCCTTCAACGCATTGATGACTTTATCAGATATTGTGTTATTCTTCTGCGATGCCTCTGACACAGTTTTCTCTGTAATCTCAATAGCCAGGATAATTTCTGCCGTATCAGGCGGATAATTGCTGGTCGCCGTGCCTGTTGTGGATATAGTACCCTTTGTACTGTCAGGCAGCGCCTCTGCAAAAACGGTATAATTAAAGGTTAATATAATGCATATTAACACCAGTACCGGGATTATATTCCTGTTCATTGTATTTTCCTTTCTGTATTTGTAATGACTGATTATCATGAGAGCCCTAACGATTTTAAATCGAATGGGCGTGGAAAATAAATTATGTTACTTGCTGAAATTACTGAAATTGATTTATTCAGAAAAGTATATCCCATGCATTACAGGATGGGCAAGAGTAACATGCCTCAACAGCGCTTTGTTTTCCCTGCATCTCAAAAGAAGAATCCAACAATATATTTTACGGCAACAAACAGGATACAGCTTACCAAAATGAACTTGATTAACCTCGCCGGGAAATATTTTTGCGTCCTTGCCCCTAAATACATACCCGCAAAACCTCCGATACCGAATAAAAATCCCAGGGTCCAGTCCGGGGATATGACCATCTCAGGATAATAAGGGGCCATAAGTTGGTAGAACAATACACCTGCAACAGACGTTACAAACGTACCTGTTAAAGCCGCGCCTGCAACAGTATAAACCGGAAGCCCGAAATAGCTTACGAAAAAAGGAGCAATGATGGCGCCGCCGCCAATACCATAGACCCCACCGATAATTCCCACAATAAAGCTGAGGCCCATTATGCCGATGGCACTTATATCAAACTCCTGACCGTAGAATTCATAGACAATGCGAAAGAGGCTGAATTTTTTCACTACTACAGCTGGTAACCTCTTCCCCTGTTTCTGTTTTGACCTGTAATCATGTAGAAGGGCTTGAAACTGTTCTTCAGCTGAAGAGTCATGCCTGTCCCCTTTATCTTTTATCAATACTTCCTTCAACAGTCTGCCGCCGACATACAGAAGGACCAGTCCTACAAATAATTTAAACTTAGCGGGATCAGGGAGATATGTTATACGAAGAATAGCTCCAATGAGAACGCCCGGTAATGTTCCAGTGACAACGGCCCATGTGAGCGGCCACACCATCCTTCCTTCTTTGATGTAACGATATACGCCACTGGGTATGGCGACTATATTATAGAGCTGATTCGTTGAACTTACTGCCGGAGTGCCAAAACCAAGCACACTTACCTGAAACGGCAATATAAGAAAAGCACCTGAAACTCCCCCCATTGATGTAAAAAACGAAATTATAAAAGCCACTGCTGGAGGTATGAGTGGATGTACTTCAATGCCGGCAACCGCAAAGTACATATTCTATCTTTCTCTACCCTGAAAGGGGATCGCGAGTAATCTTAAGAAACCCAGTTCTTCTGGATTTCTGAAGTTTGCAAGTCCGATTTTCATATCAAAATGGCCCTTTACCGGCTGCTCATGATAGGTACCAAATATCCTGTCCCACCATGGAAAGTTAAATCCGAAATTGCTGTTGGTTTCATTAATAATGACAGAATGATGTACACGGTGCATATCAGGAGTAACAACAAATAATCTTAGAATACGGTCAACAGCTGCAGGTATATTCACATTACTGTGATTAAACATGGCAGTGGCATTTAATAGAACCTCAAATGTGAGCACAGCCAGAGGAGGAGCCCCAATTATCATGACCACAGATACCTTAATGCACATGGAGAGCAGGATTTCGATCGGGTGAAAGCGTGCGCCTGAAGTAACGTCCAGGTCCATGTCCGTATGATGCATCATATGGAGTTTCCACGGATGGTACAGCACATGAAACGCATAATGCTGGCCATAGATTATAAAATCCAGAACTAATACCGCGATCAGCACTGACATGATTTCCGGTATCTCAATTCTGTTAAGTACCCCCAGTCCCTTTTCTTCTGCAACGTATGCCATTCCAATTGCCAGCACCGGAAATATCCACCGCAGCAGAACAGTATTTAATATTGTTATGGAGAGATTACTGAACCACCTCATGGACTTTGATGTCGTCAATTTCCTTTTAGGCGCAAGAACCTCCCACAATGCCATAATCACAAAGATGCCGACGAAACAGCCGAGCCGTATATAACCAACGTTTTCCATATACAGATAATACCACCGCCTTATCTGGATTGACAATGATATGGTTGAATCATGGTTTATCGCGTTTCTCAATCATTGTGCGGTTTACGGGATCTTATACTCATATAACGATTTCTATTATGAGTATTAAATAATGCCTGATATAATTTTATTGGAAGAGATAATCAGTGTAAACATGTTGTCACACAGATGGAACGTATGGAAAGAACATCACGTGGACAGAATATCTTTACCAGCCTTCCTCCAACCGCTTATCTTTATGCATTTGTCCTTGCCGTATGTATCTGGACAATTGAAACGCTGTTGGAGAAATATATTTTCGGATTCCAGGGGACATTTCTCAAACAGCTAATCTCTCCCGGCATTCATGAATTCTATATGCGGTCCATGTTCGTGGCGCTCGCTATTGTCATTATATTTCTTGTTTATGTCCTTGTTCGTCACCGTCGGGTGGAAGAAGCATTGAATACGTCTGAAGAGAATTATCTCAATAATTATATGTTGCAAAGTGCTATTTCAGCAGTCCTGGAACAAAGTCTTGAATCAGTTTCCTTAAAGGAACAATTGGGTCATATCCTCGATATTGTGCTTGGAAATCCACTCTTCGGGAACGAAAGCAGAGGATGTATTTTTTTATATGATGAAAAAAACAGTAGGTTGAAGATCGAGGCAGACAGGGAAATGCCTGAAGGAATTAAGACGAAATGCTCATCTTTAGAGCTCGGTCAATGCCTCTGCGGAAAAGCCGCTTCCGGCAGGGAGATAATATTTGCCGATCATATTGATGAGCGCCATGAAATTCATTATCACGATATATCACCGCATGGCCAATACTGCGTGCCCATCCTGTCTGCTGACAGATTACTGGGTGTGCTGACGTTCTACGTTAAAACCGGACATCAGCGAACCAGGGAAGAGGATTCCTTTCTCTTGTCCATTGCACATGCCATAGCAGGGGTAATCGAACGGAAAAAAACAGAACTCTCCCTACAGTCGAGCGAGATAAAGTTTCACTCACTTTTTAATCAGGCCTCAGACAGTATTTTCCTTCTGCGTCCGGTTGATAATGATCTGATTATAGAAGACGTCAATGATGCTGCCTGCAGGATACACGGTTACACAAGAGAGGAATTACTTGGCAATTCCATAGGCATGCTTGATGATCCGGCAACAAGAAAAAGTATTCCCGAGAGAGTTTCCCTGTTATTGAGGGGAAAGACTCTGCATGCTGAGGCAATGCATGTCAGAAAGGACAGATCTGCGTTCCCCGTTGAAATAATGGCCCAGCGTGTTCAAATTGGAGATAATCATTATATTCTGGCAACTGACAGGGATATTACCAGCCGTAAGAAAACAGAATCAGCTTTAAACCAGCGAATGAAGCTTTCAGAGATGAGCGCTGATATCGGGATCGCTTTTACAACGTCTGTGTCACTGCAGGATTCCCTGCAGAAGTGTTCAGAGTCAATCGTTCGCCACCTGGATGCCCTGTTTGTCCGCATATGGCTCTTCGACAAAAATGAACGCGTCCTCGCATTAAAGGCAAGTGCCGGATTGTACACACATCTTGACGGTCCTCACAGCTTTATCCCCTATGGCAAATACAAGATAGGGAAAATTGCAGAGAGTCAAACACCCCATTTCACAAATCATGTTCTCGATGATCCACTGATTAATGATCAGGAGTGGGTAAAAAAAGAACGGATTGTTTCCTTTGCCGGTCACCCTTTGATGTTGAAAAACAAATTGATTGGTGTCCTGGCCATGTTCTCCCGTAATGCCCTACCTGAGATCACCGAGAAAGCATTAACGTCAGTTGCGGATCAAATATCAATTGGTATTGATCAGAAGATTAAAGAGGACCAGGTCTTACAGGCAAAAGAGCAATGGGAGACGACCTTTGACACCATACCGGATATAGTAATTGTCATTGACAGAAATCACAGGATCAGACGGGCCAATAGGGCATTGGCGGACAAACTCGGAATTGACAGGGAACAGATTATTGGCACATCCTGTTATTCCGTGGTGCACGGGACTTCAGAGCCCCCGTCGTATTGTCCCCATATGGAAGTCCTTTCTCATAAAAAGGAACAGGTAGTGGAAATGTACGAAGATAATCTTAATGGTCATTTCCAGTTCAGTGCAACTCCTATTCTTGATTCATTGGGCAATGTCATTTCCACGGTCCATGTTGCACGTGACATTACCCGAAGAAAAAGGATGGAAGAAAAGTTGCAGGAAGCCGCAATTACCGATATACTGACCGGTCTTCTAAACCGCAGAGGATTTCTTGCCATGGCAGAACAGCAGTGCAGGTTGTCAGACCGTACAAAACGGGGGATCACTCTTTTATTCATTGATCTCGACGGAATGAAAACAATTAACGATGAACTGGGTCACAGTGCCGGTGACCAGGCCCTGAAAGACATATCAACCCTTTTGAAACACTCGTTTCGAGGATCAGACATCATAGCACGGATGGGCGGTGATGAGTTTGCTGTGCTGCTCACAGAGCCGTCAGAGGGAGCAGAACCCGCGGTTATCAGCCATCTCATAAGGAACATCTCGGACCATAATGAACACGCGGGAAGGGATTATGAATTAATGATTAGTATCGGCATCTCACATTATAATCCCTCCGCGCCGTGCTCCATAGAAGATATGCTCATGAAGGCCGATTCCAGGATGTATCAGGATAAGGTATCCCATAAAAATACAGTTTCTGTTGCATCATGGAATACGGCTGCAGCCGAAAGGCGCAATTATGTCCGGAGGATTGTACATGATCGCTGTTTCGTTCGTCTGGCTGATCAGGAGGGTAGAACATTTGAGCACATCGCAATAACAAATATCAGCGCAGGGGGTGTATGCATTAGGACACCTGACCGGCTGACTGAGGGAAACGTATATCACATAACTTTCTATCGCGAAAAAACCAAAGAGATTAATACGCATGTCAGGGTTGCCTGGACATCCCCTGATTCTGCTGACAATGGGAAAACAGCGGTTCATCAGTTTAATGCAGGTCTTATGTTCGAAGCAATGGACAGCGCTCTTCAGAAACAGCTCGTGGTATTTCTCGAGGCCATCTCGGGAAGCTGAGTAATATGCCACATGTTGCAGGTAAAACAGTCTGAAACCGACTGGCAACTTCACTCCTGTCCGGCATTTCTGTTAAACTTCCCTGATGTCTATTATTAAAGTTGAAAATCTCTCAAAACAGTTTGGCGCAGTCAAAGCCATCAACAATGTATCCATTGAGGTGGAAGAAGGTACTATTTTTGGATTTCTCGGTCCGAACGGGGCAGGCAAATCTACGACAATAAATATTCTCTGCACCCTTTTATCTCCCACATCAGGCAAAGCCACAATAGCCGGATACGACTGCATACGTGACTCTTCAATGGTAAGGAAAGCCATAGGAATTGTGTTCCAGGACCCTACCCTTGACAAGGAGTTGACAGCGTATGAAAACATGATGCTGCATGCCTATCTGTATAATGTCAAACGATCGGAGATAAAAGACAGGATACATGATGCGTTGCGCTTTGTTGACCTGTATGAGAGAAAAGACGATGTTGTCAAGAAATTTTCAGGAGGAATGAAAAGAAGGCTTGAAGTAGCCCGCGGACTCATTCACAGGCCGAGGATTCTTTTCCTAGATGAACCAACGCTTGGTCTTGATCCTCAGTCAAGGGCAAACCTGTGGGACTTTATCACAGAGCTGCCGGCCAAACATAAGGTAACCGTTTTCATGACCACACATTATATGGATGAAGCAGAGGTCTGTGACAGGATCTCGATTATAGACAACGGCAGTATTATTGCGACCGGAACTCCTGATGAACTGAAGAAAACAGTGGGCGGCGATGTCATATATATAAAGACATCTGATAATGACAAAGCGAAGACTGAGATACAGGAACTGTTTGATATTGATGTTTCGGAAAAAAATGATGAGCTGTTTCTTACCACCCTCAGAGGTGATTCCTGCATACCGGAAATAATCAAGACGATCGGTGAAAAAGTACTTTCTGTCAGACTGCAGCGCCCTACCCTTAACGATGTATTTATAAAAATGACGGGCAAACAGATAAGAGATGAAGAGGTATCGTCAACCTATACCATGAAAGAAGACATTCGAGCATACAGGAGGAGATTTGATAGAGGCTAATGCGGTTTATGTTCTGGTGCTGAGAGAACTGATCAAGTTTTTCAGGGCGAAAAGCAGACTCATTACCACGCTTGCAAGACCCCTGATCTGGCTTTTTCTTATCGGCGGGGGCATGTCAAGACTTGTTTCCCCCGGTATAGGAGTAGATTACATGCAGTTCATCTTTCCCGGTATCCTCGGTATGACTATTTTATTCAGTTCCATTTTTTCCGCTATCTCCATCATCTGGGACAAGGAATTCGGACTGATGAAGGGCATTCTGGTAGCTCCGGTTTCAAGGTTTTCCATTGTTATAGGAAAGGCATTAAGCGGGACAATCGTATCGGCCTTACAGGCTGTAATTATACTTCTCCTGTTTCCGTTTCTCGGCATCAAGCTCTCGCTTATGTCATTTCTATACGTGATTGTTATCTGCCTTCTGCTGTCGTTTGCAATATCAACCCTGGGAATAGTCATTGCAACATTTTATGAAAGCTTTGAAAGCTTTAGTGTGATAATGAACTTTATCGTAATGCCCATGTTCTTTCTGTCCGGTGCGATGTACCCTGTTAATAAATTACCGGTAATACTTAAAGTTATTTCTCAGATAAATCCATTAACTTATGGTGTTGACGCGTTAAAACATGCAATGCTTAAGGGAAGTGATTTGATTGATTTCTCTGTTGCCACCGATATTGCGGTTCTCGTCTTTTGCTCTGTAGTATTTACAGTAACAGCCGGCATTATCTTCGAAAGAAAGAAGTAACATTTTCTGGGGGCTGGATTTCCCCGGGTTTTTTTAAATTTCATATGCAGGCGTAGAAAAAAATAGTATAATGATCTTGAGACTGGCAGTTAAAATATTTATCAGGTAAAGGAGGGAAAGTATGAGTGTTTACAAGATCATTGAAGTTGTCGGTACGAGTACTGAATCATGGGAAAAAGCAGCTCAGGAAGCGATCGAGACTACTTCCAAGAGTCTCCGGGATTTAAGGATTGCTGAGGTTGTCAAGCTTGACGTTCAGATGGAAGAAGGAAAAATAAAGGCTTACAGGGCAAAGCTCAAGGTATCATTTAAATACCATACCGATTGACGATTCATTATTAAAATCATTTCAAAGGCATGGCAACTTAACGCTTGCTGTTGATGATGTGGTAAAAGCAGAAAAAGCTTTTGTTAATGTCGGCTTCGATGATATACGGGACCAGTCTGTTATTATGGTAAAAAAGAAAACAGGCCGGGTACTCTCGAGAGAATATTTAAAATTATTGCAATAGCAGGTATTGTAATTTATCTTTTTTTCGACACAACTACAATCTTAGCTCGTCATTCTGGTTTGTCCAGAATCTGCCAGGGTAGATTCCCGTAGCGTTGCGCTTGCGCAAATGACAAAAAAAGTGTTACTGAGCATATATAAAAAATTTGAGATAGGTTCTCATATAGCTTAAGTCAGTGAATGCATGCTGTATGGCCTTGCACATCGAATGTCGAACATTCAGCGTGGAGTCTGCATATTCTTACTGTATACAGCGGAATTGCCGTTGAATTCATCATAAGATTTTTTTAAGCAAATAACGTACAATACTATCGCGTTCTAAACACTTTACATTAGCTGTTGAAAACATGACGAATATACGCTCGCTTTAAGGAGGATGGGAAGATGAACAGATTGATGCACTTTATGATGATTGCCACATGTACTATTATTATCAGCTGCAGCAGCAGCGCTGACACACAGAGCCAGCTGAAGAAAATTGATGAATTACAAAATAAAGGATTCCCGATCACATCCGAGCAGCAGGAGAATATAGACAGGCATGTTGCCGAAGGGAAGAGTCTCATACAGGAGGGAAAAGAAAAGGAAGCTTCAGAGGCCCTTGCAAAGGCCATAGATATTCTGAACAGAGCGCTGGACGCTGATATCTATAATAAAGCAGACTGACATCGGTTCTGAACTTGAGACGAATAACGGATAACAGATGAAACGATCAACAAAAGACCAGGCTGAGATTGTCTCTACATTAAAACAGAGCAAATTATTTTCTGGCATTAATGATGAGGGCCTGCATAAGATCAGTCCGTATTTCAAAAAGGTCAGTTTCATTAATGATCAGTTTATTTTCATGGAAGGGGACCCTTCTGACTGGTTATATGTTGTAAGTACAGAGAAAGTTAAAATATTTAAACATACACAATCAGGCAAAGACGTCATTGTTGAAATAAAATCTCCAGGGGAAATGTTCTGTTGTGCTGCTGTCCTGGACAACAAACCATACCCTGAATCTGCCCAATCAAAAGGTGACTCAACAGCAATAAAGATCAGACGAAGGGACCTGCTTAAATTAATTGATATGTATCCGGTTCTGAAAGCCGGAATTGCCAATTACCTGAATGACAAGCTTACCGACGCATACGAAATGCTACAGCACATATCGACCGAGATCGTTGAACGAAGAATTGCCGCAATCCTGCTTAAACTTTCTGAAAAGGCGGGCATTGAGGAGTCTGAATACAGAAAAATTAATTTCCCCCTGACACGCAAGGAAATAGCTGAGATGGTCGGCTCAACCACTGAAACCTGCATCCGCGCAATGAGCAGATTCCAGAAGAAGGGCATGGTGAAGACTACAAAGAACAGAATCATGATTAGAGAAGAAGCCCTGTCCAGTTTTCTGGAGTAGTAACATTCAATATAACCCTGCCCGTATAAGCAAGACACAACTATTGTTCGTCTTTTTTCACACATGACAAATATCATATCATTTCCATAAAAACAGGCATAAGATACATTCAGGTAAAGAATATATACGTTTTGATAACGGTAAAAGATCAGGTTTTAAACCTGAGAAGGGAGGTTTCGATTATGGCTACTACGAACATTGATATCAACAATTATTGCGAGTGCCTGTATTCGGAACTGTCTAACATAAAAGACAGCCTGGATGCCTTTTTGACCCAGATTAAACTCATGGAAGGTAAGGACAAAGGGCATTTTTCGACTCACACAAAACATCTGAATGAGCTTATTCAAAATGTAGAATGGAAGATGGAGATCTTTGCCAAAGAATGTCCCGTAGACTGGGGAAAATTCGGAAAAGAAGCTGAGTCCAGTACATCAGTTCCTTCATTGGATAACTTGAAGCAGAAAGATTACCCATCCCCCGGTTATGCCGGTGGCTAATAGAATGAATCGTAGAATAACAGTCTCCTGCAGCATGATTTTTTTGTTGCAGGGGATTTTTTTTGCAACTCATTTGTCCTATCCCTGAACGATCGCGTAATTACGATACCAGGCTACGACTATTGTTATGTTTAAGAGATATCTTGAGAGGATATACTTTAATATTAACGTAAAGTTTTGCTGCTGTGTAACTGATTATTACGCGGGAGTTGCCACAAATCTGACAGAGAAAGGCATGTGTATCAGCACTGAAATGTGCTTTCCACTAGAGACTCAACTTTATATTATTATGATGTTGAGAAAAAGATATGCTCACAGTCCCTGTTAAAATTCGCTGGATGAGAAAATCGATGGATCTATATGACGGCATAGGTGTTGAGATCATAAAAGCGCCGTTGACATATCTGGAATTCGTCACCAGCCTCAGAAATTCCGATTCATGCTAGTGTCCTGTCCCGGAAATAAGTGATAAAAGTCTCGTCATTTTATCAAATATAGAATCAGCAGTAGCTGTCCACATAAATGGCTTTGAGTTTTTATT
>CP070632.1:2125355-2155599 GCA_020356065.1 Nitrospiraceae bacterium | reverse complement strand
GAAAGAAATGGAATTTAGATATAACAATAGACATGATGATTTGTTCGAATTAATCGTTCAAAAGGTCTGTAATTTAGTGCCAGATCTTTTATAATCACCTAAAAATTTCAAATGACAAATTTTAAAAATTACATGTCTTAAACTCCCTTTTCTTACTGACATTAAGTTATCGGAGTATTTGTTTGGCATTTGAACTTTGAAATTTGGAATTTTGTAGAAACAAGTGAACACAGAGAAAACTCGCTGCGATTATTATTCTGCCGGGATTACTTTAATCTCGTAAATTTTGGGCCATAGCTTGCCCGTTACAAAGAGCCTGTCATTTTCTTCATCATAAGCAATGCCGTTCAGAGTTTTATATGTGTTGTCCCCCCCGGCCTGTGCCGTAAGCTTTTCCAGATTCAACCATGCTTCCACCTGACCTGATTTTGGATTAATAACAGCGATGCGGTCTGTCTTCCAGATATTTGCATAGATTTTGCCTTTAATAAATTCAAGCTCGTTGAGTCTTCTTACAGGGGTGCTGTCGTCAAAAACTTTGACCCGTTTTATCTCCTTATAGCTTTCGGTATCAAGGAAATGTAACGAATCAGTTCCGTCACTCATTATTAATTGTTTTCCGTCATGAGTGATCCCCCATCCCTCTGTGGTGTAACTGAAAGATCCCAGCAGGCGGAAGTCAGATAATTGATACACAAGACCGGTCCCGGATCGCCAGGTCAACTGTATTATTTTATCGTTATACACAGTTATTCCTTCCCCGAAGAGACTTGACGGCAGCTTGTATCTCTTTAGAGGTCGGATGCTTTCAAGCCTGCGCTTTGTCAGTTCTGATTTACCATACATACCTGTCCCTTCATATAACAGTCCATTTTTAAAGGCCAGTCCCTGGGTAAAGGCCTGATCATCATGTGGGAATGTATTTATGACTTTATAGTCAATCAGAAGAGAGAGGGAGACATGATTATTGTTATCAGAACAAACCGGCTGGGAAAATATAAGAAGGAGTAAGAAAAATAATATGGGAAACCTGCTGAATGTATTATTTACAAAAGACATACAGCATTTTACCATTTATTTTATGAACCTATCTCAAGATTAAAGATGTCATTTCTGGCATACCCGCATGTCGTAAGCAGGTATCCAGAATCCTCTGAAAATTCTGGATTACCCGATCAAGTCAGGGAATGACATTGGTTTTTTTATAATAAATAGATATTGTGAGACAGGTTCATATCTGGTTGCTGGCAATTGATATTGGATGTATGAAGTGCACAAAAAAAAGGGGAGACCACTGTCTCCCCTTAAAAATGGACTGATTTAAATGCTATTCTACAGGATACCCTTTTTCCGTCCAACCGGGAAATCCGTCTCTCAGCCAGTTAAGGTTTGAGTAGCCGGCTTTCTTCAACTGGACAATCGTCTTATAGGACTTCCAGCACTTGACACCGTTGCAATAGACAACAATCGGTGCACTCTTGTCCGCAGGATAATCGCTCATTTCCATTTTGTCCATTGATGGGTCGAAATCAACAGATTTTGCGCTTTTTTCCTTATAAGGAGCAGAGATTGATCCCGGGATATGTCCTTCAACATATTCACCTTTTTTCCTTGCGTCAAATACCTTGACAGTGTCCTTGTTTGCCTTAACCCAATCTGAATCAACTGTTTTTACACCGTCAATTGACTCAGGGGTCATGACCTCTTCTGCCATTGCCTGTCCCGCCAGAAGCAGCAGAGACATCGCAATAACTATTGATAATACTTTTTTCATTTTACATCCCTCCCTGTAAGAAGTTTATAAATCAGGCCAACGGCCCATAAATACATCATTCCGAATAATTATGCAGGGCTTGACACCGCTTCCGGGGCAACATCCTCCTCAATGGTATGTTCATCAGGTGTTGAATTGAAATCGTATGAAAATGTCTTAAATCCTTCAAGCTGTTCCTTTAAATTTGTTGCTACTGCAACAAGTTGATCAGCTACCCTGTCTATATTATCTGCCATTGCAAAGGTCTGATTTAATACTGCAGCGGTACTTTCCATGGTCTGGCTCACTTCCTCTGATGCTGCTGACTGCTCTTCTGTTGCTGCTGCAATTCTGTGCACCGTGTCCATGACATTTTCAGAGCTCTCTACTATTTTCATTAGAGCATTACCTGCATCAGATGTCGTGGTTATGGCCTCATCAGCCTGTGATTTACCCTGCTGCATTCTCAGGACAGCTTCCTGTGTTTCTTTCTGGTTTGCTGAAATCTTTTTTGCAATTTCCTCTGTTGCTGATGTTGTTCTTTCTGCGAGTTTTCTCACCTCATCTGCTACGACGGCAAAACCTCTTCCCTGTTCTCCTGCCCTTGCGGCCTCTATCGCTGCATTAAGGGCGAGCAGGTTTGTCTGGTCAGCTATGTCTTTAATGACCGAAACAATCTCTCCGATCTCATCAGAGCTTTTTCCCAGTTCTGCAATAGCTTCCGACGCACTGCTGACACTGTTCACGAGCTTTTCAATGATGTTCCTTGTCTGTTCACTGACGGCCATTCCTTCCTGTGCGGAATTAAAGGACGATGTAGTAATAGCAGTTGCATCCGCCGTATTTTTAGACATCTCAATAGTGGTCTGTGACATTTCATTTGCTGATCTTGCTACCTGATCTAGCTGAATTTTTTGCTCATTCGTTCCTTCAACAAGCATTGTGGATACATCTGCAAGTGATTTGGAGTAATCCAGTATGCTTTCTGACTCCCGGGATATGATAGTAAAGGCATTATTCAAGTTCTTAAACATGGTGTTTAGCTCACAACTCATGACACCCATTTCGTCAAGGCTGTCTACGTCTATTGAATAAGTAAGATCACCTTTTGCCACCTCTTTTGCGGCTGTTACTACCGTATTGATCGGATTTGTGATTGATTTTTTTGTCAGAATTGCCAAGGTTATGAAAAATCCGATTAATATTAATGAACCTGAAATAACGGAATATCTGATCCTGCTAATTAAAGACTGTCTTGCTTGATAATAGGTCTCAACAGATTTTTCCTGCTGCTCTGCCAGGTGATCTATTGATTTGAAAATTAACGGTTTGAATTCGAGCCATTCATCATAAGCATCCTCCATCGGTGACACATCGGAATCATAAAAAATTTTCATGTAGGCTTCTTCAAGCTGACCCGACATTGCTTTAAATCCCTGGTAACCTTTTTCAAACTTTTCCTTGCTCTCAGATGCTATTTTATCCGTTAATACAGTACTGGCATCTGTCCATAATGAGTCAATATCCTTCAGTGACTGTTTCAGATGGTTAACTGCTGCAGTGGGAGTTACGATGTCAGCCATGGCGCCACCTATTCTAAACTCGATCTCTCTGAAAATCAGCTGTATTTTTCTAAGCTGATCAAGTGGAACCACATTATCTTCATATATATGTTTGAGTGCGCTGATCTCTGTCTTGCCCAGAATAACAGCTCCAACGGCAAATGCTGACAACGCTATTGTTCCTGTTAAAGTTAATACAATTATCTTGTGACTTATCTTGACTTTTGCTAACAGGAGTCTTACGTTCATTGACTAAAATTCCCCTTTAAATCCTTTCCTGCACTGAGCACTATAAGTACTGTGTAATAAAAAATTTTATATGTAACTACTTATCGGAAGGCGGAAAATAAAGCTTTAGACTGTTATTGTCTAATCGGAAGTATTATCCTGAAGGTCCGGTTTGGTGTTATTAACAATATTTATCGTATCGAAATTCCGGTCTTTGTTTATTCGGAATGATGAAGTCTGTGCAGTAATATCCTGAGCAAGAAATGCCAGATCTGTCACTGATTTCTTCATCTGTTCTGCCAGCTTGAAATTCTCGCTGATTATCCCGGAAATCTGTTCCATACTCTGACTCACCTCTTCAGATGCTGCAGACTGCTCCTCTGTTGCCGTTGCTATGTTCTGGACCATATCCATGGCCCTGTCAGAACTTTCTACAATCTGCTGTAAGGCTTCTCCTGCCCGTGATGCATTAGCCACTGATTCTTCAGCCAGTTTTTTTCCTTTTTCCATGGTGGCGATAGAGTCGTCGCTTTCCCTTTGAATCATGACTGTTTTTTCAGCTATCTCATCCGTTGCCATTGCAGTCCTCTCTGCAAGCTTTTTTACCTCATTCGCTACAACCGCAAATCCTCTGCCATGTTCCCCTGAACGGGCAGCTTCAATAGCGGCATTTAATGCCAGCAGATTAGTCTGGTTTGCTATATCCTGAATAACAGATACAATCTCTCCGATATCCTTTAGATGGTTTCCCAGGCCTTTTATCTTTTCTGATGTTTTTTCAACATATGAAGAAAGTTTTGTAATGCTTGCCACAGACTGGTTCACAATATCTTTTCCTGTTGTTGCCGAGTTAAAGGACTCCTTTGTGGCATCTGATGCATCCGCTGAATTCTTAGCCATATCAAGAATTGTCTGTGACATTTCTGTTGAGGCCACAGCAACCTGGTTGCCTTTTGTATGCTCTTCCTCTGCATCATGGAAGAGTTTGTCGGCAAGTTCAGATAGTCCTTCTGCGTTCACAACAACTTTCTTGACTGAAGATACGATGGTGCCGAACGATGTCTGAAGATTCTGGATCATATTATTTAATTGATCGGCCATTATCCCCATCTCATCGTTGGCATCAATCTTGATCGTATGGGTAAGATCACCTCTGGCCACTTCTTCAGCCGCCTGCACGACTTTTCTTATGGGTCTGTTAATTGATCTCAATATAAGCAAGGCCAGCAAAGCAAATAAGCCTATACCTGAAACCGCAAGAACAAAAATAATCTTAACCTGTGATTTAGTATTTTTCTGGCTTTGTTCGTATTGGTCCCTGACATTATATTTGATCTGCTCAGAGAGTGAATCTATGGATTTAAAGATAAGAGGCTTATAATCAAGATATTCATCATACAGGTCTTCAACCTCATCAGGCTGATTATTTAAATAGACCTTTTTTAGTCTTTCGGCAACAGCGAGAAAGCCTTTATATCCCTTGTTAAAAGTTTCCATTTCCTTGACTGCATCCTCAGACAGGTTATGATTCTCCATCTCATTATGAACATTTGATACCAGAGTATCCAGGCTTTTCATTGAGTCTACAAGGTGATGTCCTGATCCAATCGCAGCTACTGCATCAGCCGTGACCCCCACCATCCTGTATTCAAGTTCCCTGAATATGAGTTGAATACTTCGCAGGTTATCGAGAGGTATGACATTTTTAACGTAGATGTTCTGAAGTGTATCAGTGCCTTTTTTGGCGACCGCAACTGACCAGACAGCAAAGGCTGAGGATGCGATTATTCCCGTGATGATAACAATTAATATCTTATGCGATATTTTCAGCTTCTTAAGAAACATACAATTTCCCTCCTATACTTTCCCCAATCTTTAAACTTCATTTGTCAGGATATGCATCCACCCATTTAAAATCAATCAACAGTCTTATCGGAATATCCCCTGAAAACTTAATACAGGTTATCCTGATATATAAATAATTAATACTCTGTTTTTCGGAAATATTATGTTAAGGATTTGAGCCTGAATATTTTATTAAGAAGCAGGGAAGGTAATCCGGCTGGAGCTGAATCTATTCCGGGATAAACTCATCATCTTCATCTTTATAATTTCTCTTTCTGATCCAGAACCGGATAAATCCATATACCATTGCCAGGGCCGCCATGAGGAATAATATCTGATATATGTGGCTGCTTACGTATGTAAGCCATGTGATCTTTCTTTTTAAGTGAATTTGCCAGTTTTTTTCAAGATCTGAAAATGGAACCGATAACGCCATTTGAACAGAAGTCGCGATATCTTTTCCCTGTCTGAGATAATCAAGAATATGTATTGTACCTTCAGGACTGTACCTGTTCTCCATATATTCAACAAAGCTCTTGCTCTGTTCGTATGCAAGGAGCAGTTGCCGATCCTGAGAAGGGAATCCCCTGTTCAGGGAATTCATGGGTATTAATCTGCCTGTTAGCACTGCCTGTTTCATAAGGTTTTTGTTTTCACCTATCATGATTTCTGCTATGCCGTCGCTGATATTCTGACAGATACCTTCATTTAACCACCTCGGAAGTTCTCCATTCCCAACATACTGATGGAGAAAAAGATGGCATAATTCATGCTTTAATGTTGTTTCCAGGGAAAAAGGATGGGTCTTCATCTTTGAATTATCAATAATGATCAGGTTGTCTTCTGAAATGGCCACCGCAACGACCGGACCGGTATGTACCATGTTCTGGAAAGTGTCTCTATCTCTCATGAGCCTGATTGTCGGATTAAAGTCAATGTCTGATTGAAACATCTGCTCGATCTCCAGTCTGATCTCCGGATACATCCTGATTACTGTTTCAGCGACCTTTTGTAATGGTTTTTCAAACTGTACGATCACAAGACCGTTATTAATTGTAATGATATTTTCATCAGCAGGGCATAAAGCGGGTATGCAGAGAACGAAGACTATTATGAATAGAATGGTTTTCATTGGGATGGGATTATTATGAGGAATCAGGATTTAATCCAGTCAGACTTCATGCGCTTTCTGTTCCGTATGTACTTTTCAGCTGAAAGAGCTGCCATGCTTCCAAAGGCTGCTGATAAAACAACCTGCCTGACCTCGGAGCAGGTCACATCTCCTGCAGCATAAACACCCTGAATGGACGTCTCCATCGTCCTGTGGGTCATGACGCATGACGTGTCGCTTAAGGGTACTGAGGAATAAAGAAAATCCACTACTGGCTTGGTCCCGTGAAGGTAAACAAATACCCCGTCCATTGGGATCTCCCTTTCTTCTCCTGAATCCATATCTTTGATCCTGATCTTTGTTACATAATAATCACCTTCAATTTCAGACACTCTATGGTTTAAAATGACATCGATTTTATCTCTATCCATGGGAGGGTGATCATCACCTGTCTTTATTTCTTTTGATGGAGCTATCAGGTGTACCTTATCGGTAAATTCGGTAAGCACACCTGCCTCCTTTACAGCCTCTTCAGAGTTTCCTATAACACAGACTGAGCGGTCCTTATAAAAAGCAGCGTCACATATGGCGCAGTAACTGACACCCTTGCCAAGGAACTCCTCTTCTCCCGGTATGCCCGGTTTCCTTCCCATGGAACCGGTAGCAATAATTACTGCCCGGCTTTTGTAATTCTGATCCATGCCATACACTTCCTTGATCTCCTCATCCATTTTTACCCCAACCACCTGCGTCTCTACATACTCAGCACCGAATTTTATGGCCTGGTTTCTGAACCTGTCCAGAAGCTCCTTTCCGGATATGGGATCAACAATGCCGGGGTAGTTCTCGATCCTGCTCGTATAGGCAAGGGCCCCTGCAGTCGGAGACTTGTCAAGGACAATGGTTTTCAGATTCGCACGTGATGCATACTGTGCAGCACTTAAGCCTGCAGGCCCGCCCCCGATTATAATTACGTCGTATAGTTCTTCGTTCATCTTCTCGTTCATGATTATCCTCTTTGATAGTTATGGTTATTATAGGAGTTATTTTATCAGATAATGAGAAAGCGTTATATATAAATATGGTTTTTTAGTAGTAGTAATATTATTAGAGGTCATTCCCGCATTTTTGGGTGAGTCGTAGCGACTCTTGTGCAGTCGGAGGAGCCTTATCGGAGACCCGCACCGGGACTCGCGTCGAGAATCTGGAGTCTTTTGAATAGGGGCTGGATTCCGGTCAATGACCTGCCGGAATGACAGCTTGCTGGAATAGATTTCAAACCTTCACATGCAGCATGGGCAGGCCGAGGCGCTGGCGTTTGTTTTCCCCCTGAAAAAGTGCTGTCTTTCTCGCAGCAATGTCTCCTCTTGCTCCTTCATGCTGCATCTGCAGTTTTGTGGGAAGGCTTGCGGCATGCTGGACCGTATGCTTGCCGTACTTTGCTGACAGCTCGTCGACAGTATGATAAATTTTTTCCATCTTCTCTATTTTTGCAGGATCGTCAAACAATGTCTGCTGTATCCTGTTCTCCGGTCCCAGGTCCGAAAGTACAACACCTGTCAGGCGGTAGGGAATGCCTGCCTGAAAGATCTGGTCAAACCCCTTTCTTAAGGGATCAAAAAGTTCTGCGGGATAAGCAGTGGGACGGCTCAGCTTTAACTCTATCCCGATGTTCCTGAAATCCTTTTTCCGGAGAAAGACTATCAGCTTTCTGGCCGCAAGACCGTAACGCCTTGCCTTAATGCAGGCATTTTCCAGGTTCTTTGAAAGCTGGGCAAAGACAAACCTCTCATCAGTTGAAGGAGGGGTGAATGTCTTTGTCTTGCTTATGGACTGATAGCTGCTTTTGGGTTCCGCAGTTACAGGATACACGCTTATGCCGTTCAGCTCACCCCATATCTCCTGAAAAGGTTTGGAGAGGTGCTTTTTTACAAAATCCATGTCCTTTCTTGCAAACTCAAGGGCTGTCCTTATTCCCAGCTTGTTAAGAAATGCCGAGGTGTTGGGTCCGATGCCCCAGATCTTGTCTACAGACAGCTTGCCAAGGTAACGATGAATGTCCCTGCCCGGTATGATGGTAAGCCCATTCGGTTTGTTGAACTTCGAGCCCACCTTTGCCAGTACCTTTGAGAGACTTACCCCGATAGAGACGGTAATACCTAACTCCTTTTCAACTGTCTCCTGTATCTTTGCAGCGAGGATCTCGTATGAGCAGTGAAATTTTCTTCTCAGACCGGTCAAGTCTACAAATGCCTCGTCTATGGAATATTCCTCCACATCCGGAGAAAAACGTCTCAGTATCTCAAACATGCGGACAGAAAAGAGGCTGTATGTCTCATAGTCCGAGGGCAGGGCTATAACCTCAGGACATATTTTCTTTGCATCAACAAGCCCTATTGCCCGTTTAATGCCCCGTGCCTTTGCCTCGTAACTGGCAGCAGCTACGATGCCGCGCTCCTTGCCGGTTATGACAGGCTTGCCCCTCAGTTCAGGATGTATCGCCTGTTCACAGGATGCAAAAAAAGCGTCTGCATCGAGATGAAGTATGGCCTGCGGCCATGATCGTATGGTAATTGGCTGATCTTGCATAACTAATTAATGTTAAATGTCAAAGCTCAACCCCTTTAGAAAATATATGCCCCCTCCCTTGACGGGAGGGGGCAAGGGGGAGGGTGTCTATAAACAATTTCTCCTTATGATTTCTAAAACACCTTCTGTGTTCCTTAATGCCTCATTATTCCAGAATCCTAAGACCTTAAATCCTTGCTGGTTTAAGTAAGCATCTCTTTTTATATCTTTATCCTTTTCTTCTGAATGCTGTCCACCATCAACTTCTACTACCAGTCTTTTTTCAAGACAAATAAAATCAATAATGTAATGATCAAGAGGATATTGTCTTCTAAATTTGAGTCCTTCCAACCGTTTTAATCGTAAATATTTCCATAGTAATTTTTCAGCATCTGTTGGTCTTTTTCTCAGTTCTTTTGCAAAAGCTTTTAAGCTATTTGTCATGAATTGTAATCACCCCCACCCTGACCCTCCCCCGTTCAGGGGGAGGGAAATCGGGTAGTTCTATCCTTTCAGGTAGAATGTATTTCCCATATGCCATTTGAATTTCATTTGTCATTTGAGCTTTGACATTGGACATTATTTACTGGTATCTCCTCACCACTGCTGTTACCACGCCTGCTATCTTAAGTTCATTCTTTGGTTTTATAGGTTGATAGTTCGGGTTGTCCGGCACCAGGGTTACGCTGTTACCGCTTTTTTTCAGATACTTCATTGTCCACTCACCATCAACTTCTGCAATTACAATATCACCGCTTCTGGGGGTCTGACCCTTATTCACTATCACCATGTCACCGGGGAGTATGCCGGCCCCGGACATGGAATCTCCTGATACCTTGAGCAGGAATGTTGATTCGTGGTTCTGTATGAGCATATCGTCCAGAGACAGGGTGTCTGCCAGTTCTTCTTCTGCAGGACTTGGGAATCCCGCCTCTACTGTGCCGAGTATTCTCACAGGAAACCTGAGCGACCCCGGGATGAGCCTGCCTTTTTCGTCCCTTTCGATGACCTTTAATGTCTCAAGTTTTTTCACAAGCTTGGAAACTGCGTTTTTGGACTTAAGCCCGACCATTTCTCCGATTTCAGAGAAGCTTGGCATCCTGCCCCTCTGGTAATAGAAGTGTGCGATCTCTTTGACCCTGGAGCGCAGTGTTTGTTCTTTCTGGTCTTTTGTTGTCATGGGTATATTATAGGTGAACGATTGTTCACTGTCAAGGGGTAAATAAAAAAATCTTGAGGACATACAGTAAATATCGAAGTTGAACTTCGATAGACGGTCCGGTCAGCAACTTACTGCTGTCCGTACACCTCATCAAGGATCTCTTTGGCACCCTTGGCGAGCAGTTTTTCTGCAAGGGCGGTCCCAAGGGAAACTGCGTCTTCAGGCATGCCTTCAATTGTCTCTTTAATCAGGGTCTTTCCGTCCAGACTTCCCACGAGACCGTTGATTACAATATTGCCATTCTGAAGCTGCGCATATGCAGCTATGGGGACCTGGCAGCCGCCTTCGAGTTTTTTCAGAAAGGCACGTTCTGCTGTGACACATACAGAGGTTTCATTATGGTTAAGTTTGCTGAGGAGGTCATTGATAAACTCATCATCCACCCTGCACTCGATACCAACAGCTCCCTGTCCGATCGCAGGCAGGCTGAGTTCCGGAGGAAGGGTCTCAGTTATCTTGTTTGCATAGCCAAGTCGCTTTACGCCTGCGGTAGCAAGGATGATTGCATCATACTCTCCTTCTGCAAGCTTTCTCAGGCGAGTATCAACATTGCCACGGAGCTGTGATATCTTGAGATCAGGCCTTTTATTCAAGAGCTGGCATATTCTTCTGAGACTGCTCGTGCCTATATGTGACCCCTGCGGAAGATCATTGAAACTTTTAACGCCTTCTCTGGCTATGAAAGCGTCCCTTGGATCTTCTCTTTTTGTGATAGTGGACAGATGCAGACCATCAGGAAGTTCTGTTGGCACATCCTTCATGCTGTGGACTGCAAGGTCGGCCTCATTCCTGAGCATGGCCTCCTCTATCTCTTTAACGAACAGTCCCTTCCCTCCAACCTGTGCAAGGGGTACATCAAGGATTTTATCACCCGTGGTTTTTATTTTATTAAGTGTTATCTCAAGAACAGGATTAATTTCATTGAGCAGTGACTTGATCCATTCGGCCTGCCACAGTGCGAGCATACTGCCCCGAGTGGCAATTACTATTTTATTTCTTATCTCCATTATTCTCCTCATTTTCCAGTTTAAACAGTCTGTTGGCTATGTCAATCATCACATCCCTGTCATCCTGCTCTGACTTGAGCGCTGCAGTTGGATGATGGATAAGTTTATTCATGATTGAATTGCTGAGATGCTCTATGGCTTTAATTTTCTCTTCTTCCAGTGGACCAAGTTTTCTCAGAACTTTTTCAAGCTCTTCTTTTCTGATTGTTTCGGCCTTTTCTCTGAGAGCGACTATTGTGGGTGTTGCAGCAAGTGAGTCCTGCCATTTAAGAAATGAATGGACCTCCTGCTCTACAATCCTCTCGGCCTTTGCAGCCTCTTTACTTCGTTCTTCTACATTTGTGTCCACAACTCCCTGCAGGTCGTCAACATCATAAAGATACACATTGTCCATCTCATTGATCTCAGGATCAATATTTCGCGGTACAGATATATCGATAATGAACATTGGTTTCTGTTTTCTTGCCTTCATTACGCTATGCAGCTGGTCTTTCATTAATATATAATCAGGAGCACCGGTGGAGCATATAACAATATCTATGTACTGAAGCTCATCTACATAACCTTCAAACGGAACAACCTTGCCTTCAAATTCCCGGGCCAGTTCCTCAGCCCGTTCATGAGTGCGGTTTGTAACATACACATCCTGCACACCTGTGTTTATCAAGTGTTTGGCAGCCAGCTCTGCCATCTCTCCGGCTCCGATAAGCATAAATGATTTTGAGGAAAGGTCTTCGAAAATTTTCTTTGCAAGTTCAACAGCGGCAAAACTTATACTTACTGCACTTTCAGCTATTTTTGTCTCTGTTCTGATCCTCTTTGCTACAGAAACAGCCTTTTTCATCAGCTTGTTTAAATATATTCCCGTTGACTTGCTTTTTAACGCAAAGTCAAAGGAATCTTTGAGCTGGCCGAGTATCTGGGGTTCTCCAACGACCATCGAGTCAAGACTGGATGCAACCCTGAAAATGTGTTTTACAGCGTCATGTCCTTTATAAATATAAAGCGCTTCATCAAGGGGGCCTCTGGGCACCTCATGAAATTCAGCAAGAAAGGATTTGATATTTTCAGCGCCGTTATCATTATTCCCCACCCCTGCATATATTTCTACCCTGTTGCAGGTTGACAAAACGATGTTTTCTTTTACATCCGGGGTTTCTTTCAGTTGCGACACAGCCTCACCAAGCTTGGGCCCATCAAATGCGACCTTTTCTCTGATTTCTACTGTTGCTGTTTTGTGGTTAAGACCGATTACGATAATGTTCATTGTTTATACAGTGGGTAACCTTCTTACATAAAGGTGTGTTGTCCTTTCAGAATAAGGGAAACACCCAGGAATGCGAATATAACAATAATAAAACCAACAATCGAAAGTATGGCAGCCTTTTTCCCGCGCCATCCTACAGTGAGCCGTAAGTGCAGAACCAGCGCATAGATAAGCCAGGTTATGAGTGACCAGACCTCTTTCGGGTCCCATCTCCAGTATGAACCCCAGGCTGAGTTTGCCCAGATTACACCTGTGATCATGGCAAGGGTCAGAAGCGGAAAGCCGAGAGTTATCAGATGGTAGTTAATTTCATCAAGTACCTGCAGGCTTGGCAGCTTCTGAAACAGTCCTCCCAGGTGCTTGGATTTTACGAACCGCTCCTGTAAAAGATACATTATCCCTATACCGCAGGCCATTGCAAATGCTGCATCTCCAAGAAATGCCAGTATGACATGAATACCGAACCAGTAGCTCTGCAGTACCGGGCTTAATACTTTTATTTCCCGGGGAAAGATTGATGATGAAAACATGAAGAGAAAAACTATCGGCATGATGAAGGAGCTGAGCATACCAAGCCTGTACCGGAACTCATGAAAAAAGAAGAGAAGCAGAATGCACCAGGAAAAGAACGAGGTTGCTTCATGCATATTTGTGACAGGTATGTGACCTCCCTGGGCATATCTGACAATGATATTACCGGTGTGAAAGAGAAATCCCATTGCTGCGAGATAGATCGAGATCTTTGAAGCCGCCTTTTTTCCGCGAAAAATTTCGATTATACCTGATATGGTTGATAGAAAATAAAAGGTAAGTGCTAACTCAAATAGAAGGACATTTGTTTCGATTTGCAATGCTTTTGCTCCTGTGGGTTTATATGACCTGGATTATTCATATATTTTTAGCATGCCTGTCTCATTTCATGATTTATATAGGATAACCATACAGTAATGTATATTCGGCAGAACCGGAATTTACATTAACTCAGCTAATCATATGTTTAATTTAACTTTTTTGTTAACATTTTTTCCACAAATGTGAGGATCTTATCAATTTCTCCCCTGATATTGACCAGATCAATCCAGAAAATTTCCTTTCCTTCAAATCGTTCCTTTTTAATATGTGATAGGAAAGAGTCAGTATTGTCAGGTATTTTTTCAGCATTAATGACAATGACATTCGCTTTCTTAATTACCGAATCTGCCGATTCTTTGATATTTCCTTCTGGCCCGATGATGAATATATTAATGTCAGGATTAATAAAATCAACAGGGCTGTTGCCCTCAACCACAACTCCCCTAAGTCCCTGCATTTTTGACAGTGCTATATCAAGACATTCCTGAAGACCATCATACGGGCTCTGTATCCAGATGACTTTTTTTGCCCCTGCTTCAGACATAACAGCAGTGTCCTTACCTTTTACTGAAATCGTCTCAGGATCATCAGATATTGATGTAAACATACTGTTTTTAGTAAATTTAATCGCACCAAAATTATGAAGATTCCTCAGCAACAATGAGCACAGAGTGGTCTTGCCTACACTGCTATGTGCACCGGTAACAGATATTATCCTTAAAGATTCCTGAGAAGACATAAATAAAGGATACATATTTTCAGCAATCCCTACAAGCGTGCACAGTTTGTTGTACTGCGTTGAACAACTGTTGAGCTACTGTTGAACTTGTGTCATAATGGATTTGAAATTCAAGATTTGTAATGTAAAATTAACGTTCAGGGGACATGATTCATTTTGTGTGTGCATTAATGGCCGGGATAGCTGTGTTTAACCTGCACAGTTTTTTCCCTTTCACTCTTTCAGCTCTTTCTTTCGGGATCATCCTGTATCTGTTCTTTCGATGCACTGACAGAAAAAAAGTATTCTTCATCTTCGTGGTATTCGTGGCGGTTTTTTTTTACAGCCGTGTGAGACATCATGAGCTGCCAGAAGTATCAATCCCATCGGAAGCAGTGCATATCATTGGAACAGTAAATGATGTGCCTGAGATGCGTAACGGTAATCTCAGATTTACTGTCAGGGACGTTTTAACTGAGACTTCCGCAATACCGGGCATTGTGAACCTGACGATACTTCAGGATTTTGTATTGTCAGGTTTAAGGGGGGAAATGCTTTTAGCGGGCGACAGAATACGCGTTGTCGCAAAGCTTAAGAGACCCCGGTCCTTCCATAATCCGGGAGTGTACTCCTTTGACGCGAGAAAAAAGCAGATATATGCTGTCGGTTATGTCATGGGGTTGAAGGTGCTTGGCAGAGGTAAGGGACTGACGACCTGGATACATAAAAAACGCCAGAGGCTCGCATGGATTATGGACAACAGCCTTTCTGAAGAGAGCTCATCAGTGCTCAAGGCAATTGTGCCGGGTTTGAAAGGCAGCATTGGACAGGAGATGAGGGATGGCTTCAGCTCTACCGGTCTTTCCCATCTGCTTAGCATCTCAGGTACTCATTTTGGTCTTCTGGGATTCATGATATTTACATTAATCAAAGAACTTGTTAAACGAGTGCCATCGAACATGCTGATCAGAATGACGGTAATTATTACACCCACTCAGATTGCGGTGTTAATAACAATACCTGTTCTCATTTTGTACACATTTATTTCAGGCGCCAGCCTGCCTACCATACGTTCCCTTGTGATGGTCATCATATATATGCTGGCAGTGTTTCTTGGCAGAAAAGGCAAATGGTTAAATTCATTATCCATTGCAGCCATTGTTATTCTTTTATGGCAGCCAACAGCACTCTTTGAGCTGTCTTTTCAGCTGTCCTTTTTAGCGGTTTTATCTATTGGTTTTGTTATGGAGTACATGGTGAATCATGATAAACAGAAACTCGAAATGAATTTTGAACTTGAAACTCATGAAGAAAAAAAATTTTTAAAGAGACTGGAGAAGAGAATCGGATATACTTTATTAATAACAATAGCAGCAGTCATGGGCACCGCACCTTTTGTATTGCTTCATTTCAACCGTTTTCCCCTGATATCCCCTTTAACTAACCTGATCATTACTCCTCTCATATGTTTTATTGTATTGCCTTTGGGATTTTTCACAGGATTTACAGCCCTGTTGTTTGATTTGCCCCTGATCCCTTTGTCCAGGCTTACTGACTGGCTTACACTCATTTCATTAAAACTGGTCAAAGGATTCTCTTATATCCCTTATACAACGGTTTCCGTCCATTCACCAACTATTGCAGAGATAATACTTTTTTATTGTGGGCTCCTTTTTTTTTTGTAAATAAGAAAAGTGTTATAAGGAGGTTCATTCCTGTTTTTCTTTTGCTCATTTTTTATCTGGTCTGCCCCCAGGTTAGTAGTGAGAATTTTATCGTTACATTTCTTGATGTGGGGCAGGGCGAGTCATCAGTTGTGCAGTTGCCCGGCAAGGAAATAATGGTCATTGATGGAGGAACTTAAAGACCTGATATGGGTCGAAGGGTTATTGCGCCATACCTGTTATCAAAAGGGATAAACAGGATTGATTTTCTTATGTTGAGTCATGCTCATCCTGATCATTATGGAGGGCTCAGACATATTATTGAAAATTTTAATGTAAGAGAAATATGGTCAAATGGGAATTCCGTGGCTGTTGAAAAATCATTTCTTCAGTTTTCAAAAAACAGGCAGTTAACACACAGGGTGTTGAGAGGGGAGATATGATAAAAAATGATAGTTATAAGATCACTGTACTTCACCCCTATGATTCATTTTATGCTGATTCACCAAGGGGGAAATTTTCTGATGAAAACAGCACCTCTCTCGTACTGAAAATCGAAGCTGAGAATACAGCAATACTTTTTATCGGCGACATAGAGGAGGAGGCAGAGGATGACCTGCTTAATCTTGATGAATGGCTGATAAGTGATATCATGAAAATGCCTCATCATGGTGGAAGGACTTCAAGTTCAGCTGCCTTTATCCAGGCTGTAAGTCCTGAGGTGGCTGTTGTGAGTGCAGGCATGAATAATCCCTTTCATCATCCTCATCAAGCATCGATACAAAAGTATAAGGAGGCAGGAGTGCAGGTTTACAGGACTGACAGGGACGGGGCTGTTACAATACATATAAAAAATGGCAGGTATAGAATTAATACCTTCATAGACAGTCAGCTGATACCGGTGAAGACCTGGAAGGATGAATTAAGAAATGTGAAGCTGCTTTTCAGTAACTAAGAGGCTATAAGGAACTGCCGAGCAGAAATGAGTTTATCGGGGTATGGCAAATGTTTTCAGAATCTTTTAGTTTCAATATGCCTGCGTGCTGATTGGATTCTGAAACACGTTCAGGCTTACAAGTATTAGACAGCCTTCATGCTGCAGATTATCAGCATGGTCATTCCCGTGGTCTGTTGACCGGGTCTGATTAACTCTTGCATAGACTTTCACCAAGGATCCAGTATTTTCTGTTTTGGATGCCTGGTTAAATGACTTCGGATATGACAAAAATAATAAATCACCTTATGGGAGAAACTCTAATTAAGGCTTGTATATAATCTATAAGCTGCTCGATTTGAGCCATTTAATAAGATCATTGATCCTGTCATGTAGCTCGTCCCGTGCCCTTCTGAACTCATCGAGTACCTCTTCTTCTGTCCCGACAGCCCCTACCGGGTCATCAACGGGTGTATGAAACCTTTTTATATTCCGCGGCGTGACAGGACATGACGCGTCGGCATGGCTGCAGAGGGTCATTATTACATCCATCGTGTTCAGCAGGTCTTCGTCAATAGCTTCTGATTTCTGGGATGTTATATCAATGCCGATCTCTTTCATTACAGTAATTGCATTGGGGTTAATGCCCGCAGGAATCAGTCCTGCGCTGTACGGCTTGATAATGCCCCTGCCCAGTTCTCCTGCAAGTCCTTCAGCCATCTGGCTGCGGCATGAGTTGCCTGTGCACAGAAACATGACTTTGTAGATTTTGTTTTCTGTCATTTCAATATTGTAACGGATTGATCAAATCAAAGGGAGAAGCAGTGATTGGAACATTAAACTTACTTTACAATGTTGTTCAGTTCCTCGGCCAGGTCCTTATTAAGATTTCGAAGGGCCTTGTATTCTTTTCTGGCAGATGCCAGCAGCTGCTTTCTGTATTCCATGTATGCCATGCCCAGATGAAAGCGGGCTTCTGCAAATTTTGGATTCAGGCTGACAGCTTTTTCATAAGACTTGATAGCATTTTCATAATTTTCAGTTTCACTGTAAATGTTGCCAAGATTATAATGTGCTTCAGCATGATTGGGCTTTGCCTTTACGGCTTTATTCAATGCGGTGATCGCTTCATCATACATGCTCAGCATGGAAGATACAATACCAACAGAGATATGAGCATCTACATAGGAGGGTTTAAGCTCTGAAGCCATCTGATAAGCCTTAAGAGCTTCTTCATATCTGTGAAGCTTGAAATAGGCGTGCCCCAGGTTATAGTGAGCTTCAGCATGTTTGGGGTCGAGTTTAATGACATGCTGAAAAGCGTCTATTGCCTCTGAGTATTCCATTTTCTGACTGTTCTGCACCCCAAGCAGAAAAAACTCGGATACACTGGTATCTTCAGAAATCGCACGTCCCGGACACAGCAGACTCAAAACCGCCATGACAACACATATTTTCATCAAAGGAGCCCTCATCCTCAGTATTTTATCAAAATATATTTATTATGCAAATAAGAAATGGTAATGAGATTATTAAGACTAATTGAGCAGTTACGAGGAATGAGCAGGGATACTTTGAAGAGTTTACATTGATAATCCAGCTGACTTATCCGCCTATCTCTGACATGGCAGGTATCAGGCCTGACTTTATATGTTTATCCTGAAGACCATGTCCCCTCGGTTTCGCGTTCACAGACTGCAGAAAGAGCTCTTCGAGCTGCTCATCAGAAATCCCGTTTCTCATAGGCGTTTTTATATCAATTGTCTCTTTTGAAAAAAGACACGGTCTGAGCCTGCCATTCGCTGTGAGCCGCAGCCTGTTGCAGTGTTTACAAAAATGGTCTGACAGGGGACTGATGATCCCGATAACGCCCTTTGCACCCTTTAATCTGAAATTTCTTGACGGTCCGTTACCCCTGAATTTGAATGGTTCAAGCTTCCCCAGTGCAGATATTTTTTTCAGGACTTGGTCGGATTTTACATATTTGTCGCTGGCCCACATCCCGTCACCAACAGCGGGCATGAATTCTATGAACCGGATATGAAAATTATTATCATAGGTCAGAGATGCGAATGATTCAATTTCATCATCATTAAGTCCCCTGATGGGGACAACATTGATTTTTACAGGCGTAAGTCCAGCTGACTCAGAAGCTTTTATTGCTTTCCATACAAGAGCAATATTCCCGCCTCTCGTTATCCCTTCATATCGATCCGCATCCAGTGTGTCAAGACTGATGTTAACTCTTTTAAGGCCCGCATCCTTTAGTTTCCGGGCAAGTGATCCAAGCATGAGGCCATTGGTGGTAAGGCTGAGATCACGGATGCCGGTCTTCCTGATTGTAGTTATAAGGCCGGTGATGTTTTTTCTTAAAAGCGGCTCGCCACCAGTGATTCGTACTTTGCTCAGTCCATGACCGTGAGCGACCCTTAAAAATCTGATTATCTCTTCATCGGTAAGGATTTCATTCGTATTGAAATGTTTCAGTGCTTTTTCCGGAGAGCAGTAGATACATTTGAGATTACATTTGTCAGTTATTGAAATACGCAGGTAGTCTATCCTGCGGTCGTATTTATCTTTGAGATGAGATACTTTTTTTTGCTTGTTATTTGAGTTATTCATAGTAGTTAAATGAGCTGTTACCTTTCAGCTCTCAGCTCAATAATCATTCAGCTGAAAGTTGAATGCTGATATCACTTCCCGAACGGACAGACCGGATACCGGCATGTATCACATTTCAGACACAGCCCTCCATGACCGAGTTCTGCAATCTCTCTTCTGCCTGGCCGTTCGCCGGCCAGTACCCTCGGCAGGATGAGATCAAAGACAGTGATACTGGCATACATGCCGCAGGCCGGAATCCCGAGTATCGGAATGCAGGTATTGTTCGATTTCTGTGTTCTGATTTGTGTGTCCTGAAGATATGCAACAAGAAACATCGCCCCCGGAAGCACAGGAGATCCATAGTAAAGCTCATCAACACCTAAATTTCTTACGGCAAACCTGGTCACATCGTCAGGATCCACAGACATGCCGCCTGTTGTGATGATCAGATCAGCGCCTGCACGGATCAACACCCGTATCCTGTCTTCTATGAATTCCGCACTATCAGGTGCGAAATGAATACCTGTAATCTCCCCCCCGAATTTCTTGATCTTTGCTGTAATAACTGGTTCAAAGGCATCCCTGATTTTTCCGTGATAGACCTCATTCCCTGTTATGACTATTCCGGCGTTTGGTTTTCTGAGAGATTTGATAGTGAGTATGGCCCCTGCGCTTTCAGCAATTCTGACAGCTTTATCAACAACTGATTTCTTGACCAGCAGAGGGATGGCCCGTGTTCCCGCAAGAACCTGTCCCTTTTTTACAACATTATTATTATGAAGTGTTGCACACATCACCTCGCCAAGCATATTGAACTCTGTCAGCTCCTGATGCTTGACTTTTAACAGTCCGTCTATTCCGGCAATAAGATTGACCTTGCCCTCAGCTGTTTCACCTTCCAGTTCAACCCCCGGACCGGCCAGGGCACGGGCCATTGCCATAGCAGCATCGTTTTCATGAATTTCATCATCACTGATCTCAAGGATGTATAAATGTTCTTTTCCTATTCTCTTCAGGTGTTCAATGTCCTGTTCCTGTACAACATGACCCTTTTTAAAAGCACAGCCTTTGAATTTGCCCGGGATTATTTCGGTGATGTCATGGGGCAGTATCATACCAACGGCTTCTTCAACAGGAACAACCTTTGTCCCTCTTCCTGGCTGACTGTCACGGACCTTCTGATCGTACATGTCACACATGAACTACCTCCTAATAGGTATTCTCTGCAAAAATCTCTTTAAATTTTCTGTCTAGCATTTCATTGACACCGCTTTCAAGCTCACGGTATTTCGCCAGAATTTTTCGGGCTTCATCTGTCAGATTTGCTCCTCCGCCATTTCTTCCGCCGGTTTGACGTATAACAAGATCCTTCCCCAACCTTGCTTCCATGGACTGGATATAACTCAATGCCTTTCTGAATGAAACATTTATGGCCCGGGCTGCCTTGTTTATTGATCCGAGCCTCTCGATTTCCTCAAGCAAGGCCCTTCTGCCGCCTCCGAAGACTGTTTCGCTCTCGATTTCAAGCCAGATTTTTGATCGGATACACATTCCCATATATTCGTTATAACATATTTGCATAACGGAGTCCAGAAAAATGTATATTCGGGAAGATCAGTTATTCATCATCCGATTTTTTTCAAATAAGTAAGATCTTGTGAAAAGCCTTTGTGCAAATGTGATAATCAGAACGAAGAAAGGTCCGGGGTAGGAAAAATTAAAACCTATCTAAAATCAATTTAGCAGTAATTGTCATGCCCGCAGTTTGTAAGCGGGCATCCAGAACATTTTGAAAAGACTGGATTCCCGATCGAGTCGGGAATGACGATTCATGGTTTGTTACTTATAAAATCAATTTTGAGATAGGTTCTAATTATTTTCTACAGAAAGATTCAATCAGTTTCACATTTCTGTCCCGTGATTGCTCCTGCTCATCGTTTGACGTAATTTCTTTAACATCGTCGATTACAAGTAAGGGAGTCGTTTTTTCTCCCTCCTTTATCACTGCGGCATGTCTGATCTTTGCAACTATGCGGGTATCTCTGACGACATGCTCGAAGAAATCAGCCAGATCTCCGGTTACCATCGCATGTATATATTTCCCTTCCGGATTTCTCCCGAAAAAAAGACGCACAAATAATGTTTCCTCTGGAGCCAGACCAGCCAAGACTGCTCTATCTGACTGCGAAGGTCTTACAGCACCAACCAGGAAAAGTCCGGCTGAGGTTTCATTTACATGCGCAGTGGGGCGAAGGAGCCATCTGCGATGTGCTGAAAAGAATGATTCCACAGGTTCATATAAAGATAAATCCGGTATCCTGTCGGAGTCTGCTGCTTCTATACCCAGTACACTGGAGACGGCATCAGATATTTTTTTCAGCTTAACCTCATGTGTTACGCCATTCAAGTTAATAGATTGAAGGCTTCTGTAAGGTCTCGGAAGTGCGTCTGGATCCATTCCCTTATGGCATACAAGTATAATCGGGGTTGATTTAGCCCATGCTACACCAATTTCAAAATTGATCCACGGCCTTGTAAGTGCATCGAAACTTATTAACACGAGAAGTAAATGTGCTTCATTAACGGCATCAATCATCTTATTCTCCCAGTTATCTCCGGAAGCGATGGAGTCCCACCTTGAGGCCATGAACACTTCTGGATTGTACTTATGAAATGTTGTTACTAAGTGATTGGATATGTCTTCCGCGTCTGCTTCTTCGTCAGAGTAATAACTTATGAAGAATCTCATTTTTTATTCTCCATTAAAATCATCTGAATGTACATGATATTTCGGTATTATTGAGATTATGCTTGAGAGATCAATGTTATTTGAAATATATATTCCTTCCCAATAGCACATGTTATTGAGTCTCGAAGCTCCATACATCGCTGTATGTTTTTTCTCCTTTGCCATCATCAGCAATTACCTGCCATTAGTATGTCAAGCCGCAGCGGAACTCTGATGGTGCCGGGGTAATCTCCTCCTGGTATATGTTGGTTGTAAACAGGCGGCACAGAATCACGGTCAGTTAAAGATGATCCGATATGGGAAACAGTTTCATTCATGAAAAAACTGCAGGATGAAAAATATTGACCGGACATACTGGCTATCCTGCATACTGAAACGCATAGTGATCGTTAACTTTTCTATCCTCAGGATTACCATGGTTTGCATTATCGAAAAAGCCGTTCTCTATGATCTTCAATATTATGATAGATATAAAGGGGCATCAGTGTGAGTAATCGAGATCACAATTTTTGACATTTCTGAATAAGGGGGGAACTTAAGTGAAAGGGAATAATAACTGTTGATGAAAAAAATCCCATGGACGCAGCGTAACGGGACAGACAGTCCAGAAACAGAATCAAAATCTGATATTAAGAGGGGATTTATCCGCTGGATATGAACAGATACATCATTATTGAACACTTCAATTATGCATCACCGGCATCAAGCCCGGGGATTACATCCTCCAGAAGATAATGGCCTAATTGTGTGATCACTTCAGTAAACTCTCCATGTTGAATCGGTTTCACGATATATTTAGCACACCCCATGGAGTAACAATTCTCTATTTCCGCCGGATCATCTGTCGTAGACACAACGATGATCGGTATATGCTGAAGTTCCCGGTCCTGCTTTACCTGCCGGATGACCTCCCTGCCATCAACTACCGGCATACGTAAATCCAGCAGCAGAATATGTGACACCCCTTCTTCCCGATAAAAATCATCTCCCCGCCTGAACAGATAGTTTAAGAGTTTATTCCCATCTTCAAAATGCAGAATATCATTGTTCACTCCTGCCCGCTTCAGGGTTTTATAGATAAGCCCTGCATGACCATCATCATCCTCTGCCAATATGATCACCGGTTCTCTTTTCATCCCTTACTCCCCCGGCAGTGATACATAAAACCGGCTTCCCTTCCCCGGCTCTGACTCCACCCATATCCTGCCGTGGTGCTTCTCTATTATCCTTTGTGCGATGGTCAACCCCATCCCTTCACCCTTTATCTCACGGGGAGCCAGCTGCTGAAATATCTCAAATATCCTGTCCTGATGCTCAGGCGCTATCCCGATCCCATTGTCTTCAACACAGTACACCGACTGGTTCCCGTCCCGATGTCCTGATATCTGTATGATACCGGACCGCTCTGCATCTGAGTATTTAATGGCATTGTCCAGTAAATTGGAAAATACCTGATTTATCTGGGCACTGTCCCCCCTGCACTCAGGCAAATCTGAAACTTCTGTCTTTATGTTTAACTTATCTAACCTGAATCGATGTGTATCGATAATACCGGTCATCATCTCATTCATATCTATCTGTTCTATCTTCTGTTCAGATCTTCCCAACCGGGAAAGTTTCAATATCCCCTTTATCAGCGTCTCCATTTTTAAAACACTTGCCTGAATATAATGAAGCGACCCGGGAATATCTTTCTTTATAAGCGGCTCTATTTTCTCTTTTATTCCGGAGAGATCAGGCTCATGTTCAATTAAAGACATCAGCTCATCCAGTGAATGCGCAAGCTCCCTGCTGTAACCCTCAACATTAACGAGCGGAGACCGCAGGTCGTGGGATGTTACATATAATACCTGTTCCAACTCCCTGTTCTTGATGATAAGTTCTTCAGTCAGCTGTTTTTGCGCCTCTTCTGCATTCTTGCTTCGGGTGACATCCTCGGTTATAACCAACAGGAACTTCTTCCTTTTTTCGTAATAAGGGACAAAAGTGCAATCTATCCATACGTCTCTGCCAAAAGATGAAATGACATGGAATGTTTTTGCTATTTTCCTGCCGGATTCCAAAGCGTCCAGAGCAGAGTCCAGCATTCCTGATTCCTGCCATGATTTGATCGTATAAAAATTTTGAGCGATAACCTGTTCAACAGTGGCGCCGATGATATCAGCTGTTGCCTTATTTGCTACAACACAATTCCCCGACTCGTCATACGTACTGATTCCAAAAGACGAATGATCAGTAATATTACGGTACCTCCTCTCACTCTCCTCTAACCTGTTTTCTACCTTCTTTTTCTCGGTAATATCAAGGAACATGGCCACCATCTTATTGGGTTGTGTCTGGAAGACATGGACCTGAAAGGCACCTGAGATCTGCTCATCTTCGTAAGATATCTGGTCGGCCATCCATGATTCCCCCTGCCCGGCTGCCCGGCGGTAGCGTTCAGGTATCTCTGTGGCAGAAAGGGGAGGGAATGCCTCTTCTATGGTCCTGCCGATGAACTGGCTGTTGTCCACCCCGAGAATCTGGTCTGCGGCATTATTGAAACCGGTAAAGACCAGGCTGTTTTCGGACTCCAGATGATACATGTGCATGCCCATGGGAGAGGACTCCACAACACTCCGAAACCTGTATTCGCTTTCCATCAAGGCCTCTTCTGCCTTCCTGCGTTCGGTGATATCATCTCCTGAACTTAGGGTGCCGATTATATGTCCCTCTTCATTTCTTAGGAGAACGTTGTGCCATGCTATGAGCCGCTGCGTCCCATCACGTAACACTATATAATTTTCAAAGTACTCTTTACTTTTAACTTTTCCGGCAATTAATTGTTTGAAATAAGGATACACATGATCGAGTCCTTCAGGTTGAGGCAGAAATATCTTAAACCAGTTTTTCCCGATCATTTCATCCCCTTTATACCCCAATAATTCAAATCCCTTTCTATTGATCATTGTTATAGCACCTTCCTTATCCAGCGAAACAATGATTGTTTCAACTGTGTCGAGATATTGCTGTGCTTTCTTTCGTTCGAGTTCATATTCCCTCATAATCCGCTTGCGATCGGAAATATTACGAATGAATGCCGCAACAAAATGCGTTTCCTCCAGTTTCATTATGCTTACGCTAACATCAAGATCAATAATGCTCCCGTTTTTACACTTGTGCTTTGTTTCAAAATGGTCTCTTCCCTGCTCAACCATTTTTTTTATCAGATGTTCAACTTCTTCGGATGATAACAAGAGATCAATTTCCCTTAAGTTCTTTTTCAGCAATTCTTCTCGCGTGTAACCTGACATTCCGCAATATGAAGAATTTACATCGACGATATTACCCAAGGTATCTACAAGGATAAACCCTTCCATAGTTGTCTCAAGTATTAATTTGTTTTTATGTAACTGCTTTTTGACATTGGCAGTGTATTTCGATGTTCGTGAAATATAGGAGGCCAACATAAAGGTTAGCAGCAACGAGCCTGTCAGGACAAACCATGGCTGCCATGATGTCCGGGATTTAAGATAGAACGAAGATGGGCTGAACAGCAATTGCCATTGACGATCTGCAAGGTCAAACTCTGTACTCCAGTAAAGGCCTTTCTGAATGTCATCTATCTTCTGAGGTTGTGTTGTAATCCCTGGAGTATGTGACGGCCTGAAGAAAAGAAATTGGTTTGTTTCATCGGCAGACAGATCGTAAAGATACATATCAATCCTTTGATTTGAGATATGTTTCATTGCATCTTCCATAATGTCGCTGATGTGCAGGACCTCTACGACAAATCCCTTTCGGTGTTTTCGACGATCTTCAGTGGTCTTTAAAGAAACCTTTCTTTCATATAGGGGGAGGAGCAGAAGGACGCCATACTGTTCTTCTGTTTCCTGTACAAGAGTTATGCGCTCAGTGGCAGACAGGTTGCCGGTATCAAAGCTTTTGTTAATGGCTTTCAGGCGTATGGGATTTGATGCAATGTCATAACCAAAGGCAGGCTTATTGGTTTCAAGGGGCTCAATATAATAAACGATGACATACTCCTCACGCTGACCGGCCCTTACAAGCTTCTGATCATCTGCATGTTCCGTGAACATGAAGTTCTCAAATCCGTCCTCTCTTGCAAGAGATTCATAATATGCCCGTTCACTGTTCCGGATGAGAGGATTCCATGAGAAAGCCTGGATACCGGGGTGACGGGCTATGGCATGTAACACGAAACTGGAAAATTCCTCCCGGGTAACCTGTTCTGAATTATTAAAAAAATCTCCAATGTAATTGAGACTCTCTACATAATCATGGATAGTGTGTTGAACAATATGTGCGTACCTCGCTGCGCGTGATTCAAATTCAATGCGCTGCTTTTCATTCTCCCATTTATTCACAATTGCAAAGAGAATGAAAGAGACCAGGATCCCTATGGCAAATGTAATGGCAAGCGGCAGATAGTGTCGAAGAGGTTTCATCCCGCGTTCTTTTATTTTATAGTCATTCTGCTTTTTGCATATGACAGATGTTCATCTGAACATTCAAGAGCAATTCTCTCTCGTGTTAATAAATTATCAGTAACATCCCTATCCTGCTATATTTTACTTCATGTGAAGAATTAATCAACTGCCGCGAGAACTGACATTCCTGTCTGGGCTTCCATTATAATATTTCATGCGTGATTGGCATCCACACCTCATATTGACTGCCGGAATTGTTCTGTTTATTTTATGTTTGTTCGTACCTGGCTGCTCAAATAACAGTGAAAATTTTTCGCAGTATCCCGGTTTTGCCGAATATTTTGAAGCCCATCCTCCTTCCTCTGAACTTCCCGACCAGAAAGATAAGGAACTGATCTATCGGTATCGTCCGAGATTTATGCTTGCTGAGGGTAACCAGATGCCTGTTGATTTTTACCGGGATTATATTTCAAGTGGTGTTTTAAAAAATGGTGATGGGGAAATTCTTAGCCGCAGGGTAACGCAGGAGATCCTGAATGAATACAGGGACGAACCGGAAACAGTATTTGAGCATGTTGAGAGAACATCGGCGGGCAATGCAGTAGTATACGGCGCAATTAACCGTATTACAACACCCCTTCAGCGTGATAAAGACCGGATTAATCAGCCACTCACGTTTCTGAGTTATCACATGGTGTTCAGGACGTCAGGTCTGCCTTTCGGAATACCGGGGTGGCAGGAGGCTATACTGGACATCATCGGTGATGTAAATGACTGGCATCAACTGGACCACTATACTGCAGTTTTTCTGGTATTGGCAGGAGATGGTGTTGATAAAGAAAAACCGATAGCGGTTATGCTCCAGCAGCATAATAATGTAAGAACCTATCTTTTTGAAGAGCGCATTTTAATGCCTTTGGATAAAAGAGTCGTCATAGACGTAGCTAAGAGGTCAAATGAACTGTATCCCCATAATAAAGGCCGGACCGAACACAGGGCGGTGAACATGCCTGATCCTGCATCAATGCATTTTTTGCTTAGCGGGAAGAAAAAACCTCTGCTTGGTGGCTGTGATGTTACAGACAGCGCTCTTGAGGTCAATTATGAACTCTCATTTCTGCCCCCTGATGATGCTTTCTATACTTTTAAAGGGTTCCTTGGAGAGAAGAGGCTTTTACCGGGCCGCACCGGTCCCCAGGGTGCCTACTATAACACGCTTCCCGAACTCAAGCCTCTGGATATCCAGTTGTTCTCTGGTTACTGGAGAGAAGATCATGCCGGAGACCTTGATCGCCTGAAGTCTACAATTATGGATAACGGCGACTATGTTGGATTTGCACTTCTGCAAAAAAAGGAATTTATTAAAACTATGAAAGACCTTGAAGAGAGATATGAATAAGTGTTGCAAAGGAAATGATGTTACTTTTTCTCATGTTCTTCCCACGTTGCCCTGAGCTTCTCAACTTTTGCGTTATATTTAGTCCTGATAGGCTCTGGAATCACACTGCTGGTGATTGTCGGTAGTGAAGCCATATAGGGTAAGGTAACGGAATCCTGTATAAGACTCAATTGAGCAGGCAAAAAAGCCAGTACTGTTAATATAAGAATCATAACAATAATGAACCCCTTTAACATGCCAAGCAATGCCCCGACTGTCCTGTTGATCCATGTCATGGTGATACCTTTAAAAAGACTTCTCGAAAGCCAGCCGGCGAATGAAATGCCCAGTTTGCCCAGCACAAAAATAGAGATGAAACTCACTATCTGGGCAAATGAAGAGTCTTCACTGCTGATGAATCCTGCTACCGGTTCATATAATTTTACGGCAGCAATATAACCTACAACAACTCCGCCCAGCCCGAAAACCTGTCTCTGCATTCCCTTCCAGAGACCCATAGATGTAGTGATAATAATGATGGCTAATATGGTGATATCAAGAATATTCATGGCGTGTCTTAACCTGCCTTGTTATTACGCTGTTTCTTCATTATTTACATGCATGATACATCCGGATACATCCTCATTAACAATGATACACATATACATAAAAATAAAAAAGAGCAGATCAGGTTAGTCCAACCGGAACTCCTCCATTTTACAGGATTCAATGCTCCAGTATAAGCGTTGACAGAGATCTGATAGGCTGATAATATTTTAATTAGAAAAGGAGAGAAACCATGGAATTTCCAGTTCAGATTACCAGCCGTCATTTTAAGCTGTTTCAGGATGTTGAAGACAAGATCCGTAAAGAAGCAGAGAAGCTTAACAAATTCTATGACAGGATCCTGAGATGCAGGATTGTTGTAGAATCTCCACATCGCCACAGCAGACAGGGCAAACTCTTTCATATAAAAATTCATCTGACTCTTCCCGGAAATGAGCTGGTGATCAAACGTGAACCTCATGAAGATATCAAGGTGGCCATCAGGGAAAGTTTCAGCGCTGCCCGGCGCAAGCTTGAGGATTTTGCCCGTAAGCAGAGGGGGGATGTCAAACGCCACGAGGAGTCACCAGAGGCAAGTATTAAGTCCCTGTTCCCGGAGCTTGGGTACGGATTTATAACTACCCCAGAGAATATTGAGATCTATTTCCATGAAAACAGTGTGGTGAACAGCGACCTTAACAAATTGAAAGTTGGTATGAAGGTCAGGTATGTGGAGACCCAGGGCGAAAAAGGTCCACAGGCGACAACGGTCGCGGTCATTTGATTTAAGTTAGAACTTATCATTTAGTCGCAAAGTCATCTTTGACATGAGTTAATGACAAAAGGAGGGGTAAAAATGCATAAGAAGAAAACATGCATGGCATTTTACTTTATTACGCTGTTCTTAATGACAGGAATTATTTCCTGCAGCTCTTCCAGTAGTCCGGTAAATACAGATTCTGAAGGGCTGGCCATAAAAGGCTATGACACGGTCGCATATTTTACGGAAGGCAAGCCTGTTAAGGGAAACAGACAATTCAGTCATGAATGGAATGACGCCAAATGGCTTTTTGCAAGCAAGGAAAACCTCGATCTTTTTGCTGCTGCACCTGAAAAATATACTCCTCAATATGGCGGTTACTGAGCTTACGCAGTAAGCCGTGGGTCCACGGCGGATATCAAACCTGAACTCTGGACAATTGTGGATGGCAAGCTATACCTCAACCTGAACGACGAAGTACAGAATAAGTGGAATGAAGACATGGTAAACCATATAAAGAGTGCTGATAAAAACTGGCCCGGGGTCTTAAATAAATAATGTTCATTTGTATAATGCAAGAGGTTATCACTCATTTCCTGCATGCCATCAGGCAGGGAATGATCAAATGAAATTGTTTTACCTCAAGTAGTAATTATTTCCATGTTGCTTTAAAAATCACCCGACACTTCCGCCTTTCTTCAATGCTGTAAGTTATACGTTATATGGATATACAGGCAAACATTCCTTGTGTGCCCAAGAACCAGAACCTATCTTGAATTAAAGATGTCATTTCTGTCATACCCGCATGTCGTAAGCGGGTATCCAGAAGCCCTTCAAAAGCCTGGATTCCGGGTCAAGCCCGGAATGACAAAATATGAGTTACTGGATTACGACACAGCCTCCAAATCGGGGAATAATAATGAGTGTTTTTATCATAAGTAGATATTTTGAGATAAGTTCTAATAATTTTTAGCGCTTACATATAACCCTTCCCCGAATTGATGGACACTTCTAATAATTTGTAGTATTGAAAAGGAGGTGTACAT
>CP070632.1:2094824-2125255 GCA_020356065.1 Nitrospiraceae bacterium | reverse complement strand
TCCTTCTGATCAGAAGGAATTTGCCCGTAAGCTTATAGATAAGGCAGGCATTGATATAATTCATGGACACTCATCTCACCATGTAAAGGGAATTGAAATTTATAATGAAAAGCTGATTATCTATGGTTGCGGCGACTTTCTCAATGACTATGAAGGTATTCGGGGCTATGAGAATTTTAGAGATGATCTTGGCCTGATGTACTTTGTGATTGTGGATCCGTCATCATGAAAGCTCGTACAATTACATATGATCCCGACACAGATCAGGCACTTCAGAGTGAATCGGGCATCAGGAGCCGATGTCCTGTGGTTAAGAGATCTATTAAACAGGGAAGGTAATAAGCTCGGAACGCGTTTTGAATTAAACAGGGACAATACCTTAACACTAGACCTGGACTAATTCTAATGTTCCTCAACTAAACAGGATGAAGTCAAAAAATAAGAAAAGCGGATCACCCGATCAGAGAAGGATAAAGAGTGATCCTCCCCCTATCTATCTGGTTTCAGGTTCATCAGGAGCCAGTGGCGAACAGATAATAGAAACTGTTCTGGCACAATTCCCGAGCGTTCAGGTGCCAATTATTAAAATGACTCATGTCCGACGCAAGGAACAGGTTAACGCAGTGACAGTAAAAGCGTCAAAAACGGGTGGGACGGTAGTTCATACACTGGTAGATCCTGCACTGAGAAGGGCCCTTATCTTTCAGGGGGAGAAACAGAACGTCGTGACAATTGACCTCATGGGTGACCTGCTTGAGCGACTGGTAGACGTATTGGGATGCTCGCCAAAGGGCAAGCCCGGTCTCTATCGCAAGCTGCGTAAAGATTATTTTGACAGGATTTCAGCAATTGAGTTTACCATTGCCCATGATGACGGTCAGCGGGCCCGGGATCTATCATCAGCAGATATTGTTCTGTTAGGGGTTTCCCGCTCTGGCAAGACGCCGCTGAGTATGTATCTGGCTGTTCACGGATGGAAAGTGGCGAATATTCCTCTCATTATAGAGGTCCCTCCTCCCCCGGAATTATTCAGGATAAATCGCAGGCGTGTTATCGGTTTGAGCATTGCATACGAAGACCTTATGATGCACAGAAAAAAACGGCAGGAAGAGATGGGAATATCCGGCCCTTCAAAATACACTGACCATTTAACAGTGCTTGAAGAACTTGAGGCTGTAAGAAAGACCTGTAAAAAGGGAGGATTTCATCTTATCAGCGTCACAGGGAAACCCGTTGAATCTATTGCAGAGGAAATTATTGAACACCTTAAGATGAACTTGAGGAAAAAGCCCTTTAAAAAAAAGTGATATATCTTGCCACCGATCATGTAACTTCTGCTTTGCAGCATTCATGAAGTGATACCCGATCCATGTAAGCGGAAACGGGACTGGTTAGTTATCTGGATAATGGTCAGAAATGAGAGGAGAGTACTGAATACAGGTAGTATATATAAATTGCGATGCCCTGGCAGGATAACCCCTAATGCTGTTTATGCGAACGTTTCAGAGTCTCAAACCTCATCTGAAGTTCAGAATGAACTCCTTGCCGTCAACTCACGTTCACATCCGATATGCCCGGCTTTGAGCCTGATTCAACCCAAGGTATCGCAACCTCTGTTCCTGCTTATAGTATAGTTCATTTTAAGCCTCGGGCAATACTCCGATTTTATTCAGTAAAATATTAGATTATACTATATATTGATTTATCAATCCTGCATAACCACTACATATTGTATAATCATGTTTTTTCAGTTAAAATAAACATGGAGCGTTGGTTCCTTTGTAAACAGTACTGAATGAACGAGAGGTGAAAGTAATTTGTCAGTAGCAAATAAGAAGATTGAGCTATGTCAGATCTGCAGGCACGAATATACATCGCTTCATGTCGAAGCCATGCCCGGTATTAAAATTTATGTCTGTGATGATTGCCTGGAAGCTGCCAGATATAACTTCATATGGATCTGCATGAATTGCGGGAAAGTCCATATAAGGAACAAAAAGCTGGTGCTTGCAAGAATAAAGAATATGGAGCTTAAAACGGCCTATATAATGTGTGAGGGCATGCAGATAATACAGGGAATCGATATGTGCATTAAATGTGACCCGCAGGGGATACTGCTGTACATGGACCTGGAAAAATTCCCTGAATGTTGATTATCGGGTAGATGAACGGGACTTAACCAGCTTTTTGGAAAAACTGAACATGTAAATGCTGTATCCCTGCCCCTGCGTCACTCTGATACCATTGTTCATCTCCACTTATACTGTTCTTCCACGGAACTGTGGAGGATGAAAGGTTTGATGCAATCATTCAGATTGTGGCCTCTGACATCAATATTTTCCAATTCATACTCTCCAAATCCTTTTTCCCAGCAGTAGAATAGATAGCCGACCTTATCGGAGTCCACTCCCATAACTTCACATGCGATCCTGTCGGCAGCAAGAGGATCCGTGCTTGATATTGCAATGCCGGTATCAATCGGAGTCCCCCGTTCAGGGCCATTGCCTTCCATGCCAACGAGGCCGTCTATTACCGCAAGGTCGGGCCAAACACTTCCGGCCATTGTTGCAAGGTTAAGATTTGTATATTGATATCCCTGATGTACTGTTGCCTTATCACTCGCATATATACTTCCCATTACCATATTCTTGATTGAGAGCGTTATGACTACAGTATCATGTGTTTTCAGTTTGGCCGCCGAAATAATATAGTTGTTTCTGTCAAGCAAAAGACTGGATATTCTCACATGAACGGTTTGCCCCCTTTTGTCCAGAATCGGGATCTTTTCAAATCGGCCTTTATTCAGGTCCAGAAGTTCTATGTTGTATTCCTCTGCAAGATGATGATAACCGAAATTTTCAAATCCCTCTGACGTACCACCTGTAAAGGGTGACGCTGCCTCAGCGACAGTTATTTGTTTATCATAAAATTCTTTAAAGTAATCCAGGATTCCCCTGATCTGGTCAGCATGGCTGGCCGCAAGCTGCACCGATGTTGAGACAAAGTTGGGCTTAATGATGAGTTTCCCTGGCTTCAGCCCTTTTTTGATACCATGAGAGATAAAATCAAGTGAACGTCTGACAGTGTCCCTTCTCTTTTCCCCTTTTACCAGAGAAACCGTAACCATAATTTTTTTATAGCACATATTGAGACCGGTTGCATGCAAACTGTCATTCAAAGCTCTGTAAGCAGGTCCTGTGTGGGAAACAGGCATGGTTTTGGTTGTGCACGAAGATCGAAAAGTCAGAAACAGGGTAAGACGATGCCTATCCTTCACCATTAAGCAGGTAGCCGGGAAGCAATGCGTCAGTTTTAGCATGTCTGGGAAGGATTGACTTTGAAAGGAACGTGCGGCTCACAGGCGTTCGATTGAGCGGACATTAAAGAATGGAGATGTAACGATGTTTAAACTTGACATCTCAATGAAAAAGTCCTACGTTTTAATTGAGGATCAGGAATGTCTTCCGACAAACAGATACAATGTGAAATTCTTTCATGGAATAGGGTCGCAAGGGATGCAAAGAGACTTGCGAATCTCGTAACGGAATCCGGGTATAAATTGGACATTGCTGTGGCTATTGCCAGAGGAGGACTGGTGCCAGCCAGAATATTGAGTGACTATCTCTCAATCAGAGATCTGACCACGATAAAGGTAGAACATTGGGGAATTACCGCAACCCCATCAGAAAAAGCAGTGATAAAATTCCCATTATGCGTTGATATAAAAGATAAGAATGTCCTGCTTATAGATGACACCACAGATACAGGCGATACCCTGAAAGTCTCCATCGAGTACCTGAAGAATTTCACGCCAGGGGAGATACGAACCGCAACGCTGATACATAAGACCTGTTCGAAAGTCGAACCTGACTTCTTTGTCAGAAAAGTCATGAAATGGAAGTGGATAATATTCCCATGGCATATCTGGGAGGATCTGACCGAGTTTGTCAGAAGGATCGCAGATTCAGGAATTCATAATGAAGAGGATATAAAACGCAGGCTTGAAGAGCAATACAATATCAAGATTAAAATCGAGACTGTCAGAGAGGTTTTATCAGAGCTGATGTCAGGTTAGGACGCTTTTTTATTTGACATTTTAATTTTATTTATTCCAATGATTACTATGAATTTCAGTTGGCTAACGTATAATTAGTCTATGTATAAAGATGATAATTTATACCCCGTTAGTAAGACGGGGATTCTGATGGGGTAACATGCTGTTAAGAATATCATCGCTTTATGAAAAGATCGTACTGCATAGACCGATCCTGACGTTACCTGCGGTTGTGTTGATTGTTGCCTTTTTCTCCATTTTCGTTCAGGATTTCAAACTGGATGCATCCGGGGATTCTCTGGTACTGGAGAATGACGAAGACCTGCGGTATTACCGCTCGATTCAGGCCCGTTACAGATCTGATGACTATGTGATCATCACATATACACCAAACAATGATCTCTTCTCAAAAGAGTCACTCTCGGATCTGAAGAGATTAAGAAACAGTCTCTCACAGATCAAGAGGGTGGAATCAGTTGCCTCGATCCTTGATGTGCCGTTGATAAACAGTCCTCCCATAACCCTGGCCGGTGTAAGTGATGAGGCACGCAGGCTTGAAGACCCTGATACAGATATCTCGCTTGCAAAAAAGGAGCTCCTTACAAGCCCACTGTATAAGAATATGATAGTCAGTCCCGATGGCAATACAACAGCCCTGCAGGTGATCTTCAGAAGAGATGAGACCTTTTATTCACTTCTTGAGAGACGGGACGGACTCAGGGAAAAAGAACTGATCACGAAATTGACGCAGGAGGAAGAGGATGAACTCATAGAGGTCAGTAATGAATTCAAGGATTACAGCGCCGACCTTATGGACCGGGAGAGCAGGGATATCGTGAGAATTCGTGCGATCATGAATACATATCGGGATAATGCGAAGCTCTATCTGGGAGGTGTCCCGATGATCACCTCTGATATGATCGACTTCATACGTCATGACCTCAGCGTCTTCGGATTTGGCGTACTCTGTTTCCTTATCGTGATGCTTGAAATTTTCTTCCATAAGGCGCGATGGGTGGTTATCTCCATGTTATGCTGCCTTGCAACAGTTCTCATAATGTTCGGCTTGCTTGGCCTTTTCCAGTGGAGGGTAACGGTTGTTTCGTCAAATTTCACATCGCTTCTTCTGATCATAACCCTGTCTTTAACAGTACACCTGATAGTGAGGTATCATGAACTTTATACAGAGAATAAAGGGGCAGATCAACAGTATCTGATATCAGAGACAATGAAGAGTAAAGTCGTACCGAGCATTTATACAGCTTTAACTACGATCGTGGCTTTCGGATCTTTGCTGGTCAGCGGCATCCGGCCTGTCATTGATTTTGGCTGGATGATGTCGATCGGTATTTGTGTAGCCTTTATCATCTCCTTTGTCATCTTCCCTTCATCATTGATGTTGCTGAAACCCAAACTTGCATTACCTCATCATGATGTTATAGGTTCTCTCACTCGTAGAATCTCAAACCTTGTTGAAAAGCATGGCAGATCCATTCTGGTTTTATACACTGTGATAGCAATAATGAGCGTAACGGGTATATCCAGGTTGACGATAGAAAACCGATTCATTGATAATTTTAAAAAATCAACCGAGATCTACCAGGGTATGGAAATGATAGATCGTGAACTAGGCGGAACCACGCCCCTGGATATTATCGTTGATGCTCCTGCTGACTTCATTAGTTCAGAAGATGAAGAGGATGTTATTTATGAAGGTGAGTTTGATGATGAATATGATGCTGAAGCAGGTTTCAGCGGCACAAGCTACTGGTATAACGAGTTCAGGATCGATATGCTCAATGCCATACATGATTATCTCGACAACCTGCCGGAGACAGGAAAGGTCCTTTCAATAGCTACCACTTTAAATGTGATGAAGCAGTTAAATGAAGATCAGCCGCTGGATAATATTACGCTCTCCATTATCCACAAAAAACTACCTGCAGAGATAAAGAAGAGACTTTTTGATCCGTATATTTCGGAAGATGGTAATCAGGTCCGTTTTACAACGCGGGTATTTGAGTCGGATATCTCTCTGCGTCGCAATGCACTCCTGAAGAAGATACGCCTCGATCTGGTCAATAATATTGGATTGCCTGTAGGTCAGCTCCACATCACAGGGATGGTCGTACTGTACAATAATATGCTCCAGAGCTTATATAGATCACAGATACTGACGATCGGCGTGGTATTTCTGGCTATAATGATGATGTTCATTCTTCTCTTTCGTTCTCTCAAGCTGGCTGCGATTGCTATTATCCCGAACCTCATATCAGCCGGTATGGTCCTCGGATTTATGGGCTGGATGGCGATCCCCTTGGACATCATGACAATAACCATTGCAGCTATCACCATAGGGATCGCTGTTGATGACACCATTCACTATATGCATCGTTTTCTGGTCGAGATACCGAAAGATAATAATTACATTGCAACGATGAAACGCTGTCATGCAAGTATAGGACGAGCAATGTACTACACATCCATTACAGTGATCGTAGGCTTTTCGATCCTGGCGCTCTCCAGCTTCATGCCCACCATTTACTTCGGCTTTCTCACCGGACTGGCAATGACCGTAGCGCTGATCGCCAACCTTACGCTCCTGCCGGTTTTACTGATTACATTTAAACCAGGGCACGGCACGTCGTCATAACGATAAACTCTCTGACATCAGGCGTCTCTGTTAGAATATAAACTTAACCTCTGCACTATAAGTAGCTCCATGACTGTCAATATTGTCAGGCAAATCACCTTCTACAAGTCCCTCTACTTTGTCATATCTATCCCATCGATAAAGACCCATTACATCAATTGATACTTGATCATGCAAAGATAGCTCCACTCCTCCGCCAATACGCAGAGCATATCCTTCAAATGTAGCATCAGCAACAAAAAATCCATCAGTAGAGCCATCTTCTACCGTTAACCTGTTAATTCCGAATCCGATAGCCAAAAAAGGTCGTGCGCTGTAATAATCTCTTAACAGAAGACCTTTTAAATCCAAATTATATGTTTCAAATACCGTAGACATCTCCAAACCTTCCCAGTTCCCGTCATGCTCACTGCGGTTATAATTAAAATCAATAGCACCAATATAAGATTGGAATCCTACTATATATTTAATGCCAAAAGCATCTTCAATCTCAGGCATTGCTTCTACGGTGCCACCGCCTGCAACGAAACTTACTCCGTCAAAATCTCCTCCAATTGAACTGTGAGTCAACCCGACACCAATATAAAAACCATCTTTACTCTGTCCCTCTCCATTATTTGGGAATAAAAAGATCAAGATTAAAGCGATACCTATATCATACATATAATTTGTGATAGAAGATATTTGACGAGCTTTTTTCACTTGCTGTTCCTTATTTTCTTAAGAAAAGGATCTTTCTACTGCTAAAAAATCCCATAGTTCACTACATTCTATCAACAGCTCAGAGGGATGTAAAGAATAAAATGGGGATGCTGCCATGTGTTTAGGGGACAAGGCTGAATTTAGCCAGGCTTTTGAAAAGCTGCCCGGTTTAGCACAGCCAGTATCCCCGTAACGACAGGATATAGAATTTGATTGAATATTCAAAAAGCTAAGTTATCAGATCTATACATTAAACTCTCATTATAGAGTGTGTAGACCTTACACCAGCCATTTACAGTATTTCAATCAACTCTACGAACGATATATCTTGATTCTTCCTTCCGAGTTTAATTGACCTTCAACTTCATAGTGAATATCCATGAACTGTTTTATGACCCATAAATTGGTAAGGAGATGCTCTGTGATGCAGGATGTTGTAAATGAGGAATCTTCCCGGGAAAGACTCAGATACAGAACGATCTGGTCCGCGAGGTGAAGGTCGACAGCGGCCGACGTATGATGAAAATCTAAAAAAGCTTCGGCAGTCACTGCTCCAACCTTCTCGGCAGGTTTCCCCTTTTTCCCTATCGACGAAAACCCCGCCACGGTGTTCTTGTACTGAGCTGCCAAAAAAGTGAATGTGCCTGCACCGGGAGACTCTACATTCATTATGTGTATGTCAGCATGGAAGGATGTGACTTTCTGCTCCATGGCGTTTTTCTGTCTCAGGGCAATCTGTACCGGAAGATGTGAGACAGCGGAATACCCATAGAGAGCAGTCAATGCACCCCTTTCAGATACGTCAAGTCCCTTCACCTGTGAGGCGGGATGAACGGTAAAGCTGACTTCTCCACCACCTTCAGGGTAGAAGCCGTATTTGTCTATAGCTGAATCAACAGATACATCAATTTTTCGTAACATCGGGAAAAGAACATCCGCAAGATAATGATAGGTGGGGCTGAGAGGAACATGAGTGCCGCCTTTTATTGTGACAGTGGAAGGTTTTCCTCCGAGCATGAGAGGCGGAAGAAGGGTCTGGAATACGAGAGTACAGGACCCGGCTGTTTTAATGTCAAAGATGTAATTCCCGGGCATAGTCTTCCCCGGAACAAAGATCAACTCCGTTGATCCAGCCTCTGCTCCTTTTATTTCAGCATTACTGATTTCTGAAGCAGCATGTACGCATGTTATATGCTGGGGCATGAGGCCGGGTTTTTTTCTGCCTGTCCGGATGTTATACAACTTCAAGGCATGCCCAGTCATGCAACTCAGACTCAGCGCGGTTCTCAGGATCTGACCACCCCCTTCACCATGGCTGCCATCGAGCTCAATCGTTTTCATATGGATATTATATCCCTGGATTACTCAATTCATATAGGGGATAAATCAGCACCACCCTTCGTATACAGGATTTCAGCACCCGGAGATGTATCCTATTACACAGATTTATACAGACATGTGAGCGACTCACCAATCATTGTCTCTCCCGGTCTGGATTCAGACATGAAAGAAATGATGCAAAACAAGCCAACTGGTCACTACATATCACCTGCCTATGATTTTAATGCCACAAGGCATTTTCTTGCTGATGATAAAGATTTGGAAATCCCGGCCCAATGGAGAAAGCCTGCAAATCTTTCAGACGATCAGATGAAGGACAGCATGACTTCTGATGAAATAATTAAAGCCACTGCAATTAAAATAAAAAAGGAACTCCTGCCGTTAGTAAAAGAAGGAAAAGTAGAATTCAAAAAAGTGAATGAAATAATCGATCTTTACAGGAATAATGAACCCTGTCTTGATTTAATTGATAATCAGGACTTATGTTAATTTGCTGATTACCCTGCCAGCAGTACGTAATATATTTGTTCTTATGAACTGACAATTGTTTCATTAGAGACTTAGAGAGAAAGGTATACGCCCCTCCAACAACAGCTCACCAAGATGAGAACTGGGTTTTATTTCTGCATTCTCTATGAGGTCCTCCTTCGCAACACCAAACGCCGGCATGAATATTGGACAGACATAGAACTTTACCTTGAAGTCTCCAATAAGTGTATTGAGCAGTTCCCCGACTGATACCGTCTGTTCCTCAATTTGCACTGTAATGGTTTCCGCAAATCCTTTCTTTGCAATCAGTACGGCCTCATCAATAAGAAAAAAATCAACTTCACAGTTTTCATCAAAGGCTTTCATATTCGCAGCAATGCGCATTAGTCCCACTGCTTCAATAGGATTTCTGGAGGCACGTGATAATATGAAAATAAATTTATTCTTCTCCATAGTATATTCCCCATTAGGCAACATTGTTCTGATTATTTCATCGGTAAAGCTTTGACTGTTGTATACCATATAAAAGGATCGCTTCCATCTCTCAAGAATACGCCTTTAATAGAGACTCCACTATATAACATTTCCTTATCACGGAATGCTTCGTGTGTCAATTGTTTCTGTAAGACCCGTTAAAAGTGCGAAAGCAGAAAGTGCTGTGTAAGGATGTACTTAACAGTGAGGATTGGCGATGGAACAATTACGTTGAGGTTCACAATGATTTCCTATACTCATCCAGTAAAAGTTGATGGTTTTGCTGTAGAACCGATAACCAGCAGTTCATTTTTTCAGCGTTTGTCCTGTCTTCCCAATGGTCAAAAAGGAATGAAGCACATCCAAGAGCTGACCTTCCCTCGGTGGGATGGATCTCCAGAGAAAAGGAAGTACGTTCAGGACTTAGGGCAATAAGAGATGCATTTACAATCTCTGATAATCCTGAAGGGCCAAACATCAGCGGAAGAGAGATTCTGCCCCTGTGTTCAAAGGGGATTGGAATTTCCTCCAGAAAACTAAGGTGATCTGAAACCCCGAACGGACTGAAGGTCGAGAGCGGATGGGCATCATGCATATGAAAATGCACATGTTTTTTCAGTTTACCCAGTTTCCTGATTACTTCAAGCACTCCAGGCAGTGCAGAATTGATGGAGTCCTCCAGATCTTCCATCACATCCGGCAGCCCCGGATCATTTGGAGTCAGGGCACATACATTCTTTCCAGGATGTTTAAGCGCATAGGCATCCCTTGTTATCTTTAAACCGATATGGCCGATATCTACACAGGCGCTTATGCGCTCCATATCTCGTACTCGTTCAAAAATATCAAGAAAGAGATCAGGCTCCAGGCCGGTGGCGTATTCTATAAAAAGATAAGGCCCTTTTTTAATTCTCTTTCCGATTTCCCTGAGAGCGGCTGTATAGCCATCAATGAACGCAGCAATTTTTGACTGGTCGTGTATTACCAGGCCAAAAACCTTTTCGGCGAAGCGTCCGGCAAATTCCGCTATCTGATGAAGCCCTTCCTCCTTAAACAGATCAACGCCCCGGTCCATGTGGACCACAACGGGTGATTCCGGTGTCGGCCTGAACCTCAACAGCCGATTCAGCTCATCCGGTGTTTTTGCGTAAACTTCTATCCCGAGGCAGGCCTCTTCAAAACGGAGACGTGCCAGCTCAAGCAGGGCATCGTCACCATCAATCCTTTTTTGAAAGAGGGCCAAGAAAAGCGGGGGCTTCATCCCTGCACTCCACCTGTTTGGGGACGGGACTGCACGAGATATATATCATTACCAATAATTACGCCTTCTATATCCTGAGGCCGCCCAAATGCGTCCTCCACAAACCGGCCGATACCGGCTAAACGGTTTCCAAGTGTTTTACGAATTTCAGCATTCGTCGACATGGCAATCCCGGTATAGTCTACGATTTTGCTGAACAGCCCTTCTGCCTTATCAGGCCATATGGCATGGCTGAAATTTGCAAAGGCAAGCATACGCACCTCTCCTGATGATTTATTACAGACCATACGGTATGGACTGCCTCGTACCGCTCCGGAGGCAAGCGTCTCGCCCATCCCCACAGCCAGCTCTATATATATTTCTCCGGGGTCGCAGTTTACAGGATTTACGGTATGCATGATAAACGAAAGTTCCGGTGTGAGCATCTGCTGTATGAGCACTGCCATTCCGGTCCTGTCGTGCGGAATATTGGCCGGTCTCCTGCTCCCGGCTGCCCGTTCAGTCCACAGTGATGACCAGACTTCTAGAATAGAATACTCCAGGCCGGACGGTGATACATTAGCACATGAGTCATAAAGACCTGCCCCGGCATTATCTTTCAAGTCTTCGCAGTTGGCGCTTGAACGTACCATTAGTCTTACATTCAATCCAAAGGTCTCAATGATGCCATGAATAAGCTCTTTATTGACTTTGAGCTGACCAATAAAATTACGCAGATACTGTAATGATTCCTTAAAATCGTGCAGGGGCATGCCGTTCAATTCTCTTGCCAGTTGCCGGTACCGTGATGTACTCTCCTGCAGGGCCTGAATTGCATCCTCCATGACACCAAAGGGGACCACAACTCCCGGCGGGGTTTTAAAACCGGACCTGCTGATGCGGGAGACCTCTTCAAGCCGTCTGGCTGACCAGGCCTTGCCGCCTCCGTTTGAGAGAGTGACATGCTCCAGTGCGAGCAGTCTTTTCTCAGCGGCCGGTGAGATTTCCTGTATCTGCACAGATTGATATGTCATTAAAGTCGCATCGCTGTTTATACCTTTTGAGGAAATTTCAAGGTTGACCTCATCAGCAGTGACATCAAGGTCGACCTGCTTTCCGATAAGATGCTCCATCTGGACAAACCTGTCCCTATCTTCACATATGCAAAGCACGACCCCCCTCTGTCTGGCCCTCACACCAATATGCGACAGGTGAGGCATTTCATGGCCCAGGATGATCCCTCCTATGCCCTCCGGAATGTCCTCATCACCATCCGCTTTTTTCAAAAACGCTATAACCTGTTCGCCATACAGATCTCTCATATCATGTAAATGTTCAGCAGCAACCAGACGACCGGCTGTATGTCCGGTCACAAGGGCTTCCCATGGGGAAAGGTCAGTAATTTTCCGGATTTTCTTAATGAGTGCAGAGACAATTTTTGAGAGCTGAAAAATGAGGTTGTTCCGGATATCGCCTTCACAGAAGAGCTTTATCGCATGATCATCAACCCCAAGCGACCGCCCTAATGTCTCGACCCTCTCTGCAAATAGTGCCAGGACATTATCTGTATGTCCATTACATAAACGCCGGCATCTGTCAAGAGATGCTTTCAGGCGAAGGAGCATGTCATTATCAGAAGCATCAAAGTTTTGCCGCAGAACATTTAGCTCCGGTTCGATGGCACTGCATTCTTCGGGATTAATGCCGCTCAGAAAGAGATTTCTGACTGTCAGGGAGAGGACGTACAAGGTCAGCTCCCAGTATGCCCCATTCTCCGGCAGGCAATCGATTCTCTTCATGAACCGGCTTACAATAACAAATGCAAAATCCTCAAGCCGGATATCGGCCAGTCTGAATTGCTGTGCCGTAGAGCCAGATTCTGTTTCTGTTCTTTTGAGAAAAAAACTTCGAAGCTCTGTAAGCCGTGCCATGACGGTCACCAAATGATCAGGGGTATCCTCACCGCTTTCTTTTGCTTCAAGAAACCTGATAATATGTTCCGTATCCTCAGTTTCTCCTTTACGTATAATTGCGCGAAGCAGGACCTCAAGAGAACGGGCATTGAAAAACTCCCTCATCTCTTCGTGAAATATCCTGAACTGTTCCACAAAGGATGGTGAATATGCGGCACCGGGTGAAGTTATCCTCTCAAGAAGGGCTGATGATGTGGCAAGGTCTTCAGGGCCGGCACATCGATGCAGTTTGTTTTGAAGGCTGTGTTTTATTTCATTTTTGAGTTCCTTCGGTATGTCATTTCTGTGTGCTATGTCGCGTATCCGGGTGAGTGGCTCTGCCCTGATAAAAGCGCTGTCATGAGAAGGCAGCCACGGATAGATCTTTCTTGAAATGGCGGCATTGGACGGGGAAGCAATATCTTTAAGCCGCTCTTCTATCCGAAGTGCCGAATTGGCATGATGGCATGGACGGAAATGCCGGCCATCCTCAATGCAGGCAACCTCACCGGTACCAATAAAACGCAGGTATATCGCCAGATAGATGAGGCATTCTTCATTCAGGGAAAATGTCTCGACAGATATAATGTTCCTTACCCAGTCAAGCTTTTCTCTCCAGCTCTGACAGGTACGGTTGGCATCGACTATTATTTTTACAACATCTTCATTTTTTAACAGATTATTCACTGACGGTTTTTCAGTTTTGATTGTCATAATCCAGGGATCTGTCCTGCAATGAAGTGTGGATGGATGGAGAGATGTCGTGTTTGCGGGCCGTGTCTTTTATATAAGATTTTGTTTCTTCATCCATGTTGCTTTCATACAGGGCCTCATCCGTTTCATCTCCACATATAAGAAAAAAGCTCTTAAAGCCTGATTTCATTTTAACAGATACATTGATGAAGCATCAAAGTTTTGCTATTTCCCCAGTAAAAACAAAAGGCATATTTGGTGAGAATTCAAGTTCTTGAGGTGGTTGCAACGTGCGATCACATCTGATTTATCTTTTATATTCAACTAAACCTGATTATTCATGAAGGATAGCAGGTATACCGTAAAAAACGAATTGCTAGCGGCAGTACCTGATCAACGGAAAAAACAGAATGTATATGAACAAACAATATTTTCTTTGACCCTTTGAATACATCACAACACATTCAATACGTTTTTACGATATCCTGCTTTACTTAATTACGTTTATGAATTATATGGGCTAAAACATACAATCTGCACTAAATATGGTGATATACTTTTCTTATGCGAAATCAGGAAATCGCAAAGGTGTTTAATGAAATTGCAGATATCCTCGAAATAAAGGGGGATAATCCTTTTCGGATAAGGGCATACAGGAGGGCTGCGCAGAATATTGACCGCCTTGCAAAAGATGTAGCGGAGATTTCCGTTGAGGATTTGAGAAAGGTCCCGGGGATAGGGGCTGATCTTGCGGAGAAGATACAGGAATATGTGAAGACCGGAAAATTGAGGTCTTACAATGAATTAAAGAGAGAGGTCCCCTCAGGTCTTGTTGATCTGTTGTCGGTGCCCGGGCTTGGACCAAAGACAGCAAGGATACTCTTTGAGAAACTCCATATAAAAAATATTGACGACCTTGAGAAACGTGCAACAGACGGCTCATTGAAAGGACTGCCAGGCATCAAGGCAAAGACAGAGGATAATATCCTCAAAGGGATTGGAATGATAAAAAAGCATGCGGGACGCTTCCCCATAGGACGGGTGCTGCCGGTTGCTGAGGAGATAATAGGAGCGTTGAAGGAAAAATCCTTTGTGAATAAATTGAGCATTGCAGGAAGCCTCAGACGCTGGAAGGATACCATAAAAGATATTGACACTCTGGCAACATCAAAGGACCCCCGCAAGGTAATGGACGTTTTCGTTCATCTCCCACAGGTAAAAGACGTCCTCATGAAGGGGTCGACAAAATCGAGCATTATTACGCATGAAGGAATTCAGGTGGATTTAAGAGTAGTCAGTGAAGATTCCTTCGGGGCGGCTCTTGCCTACTTTACCGGCAGCAGGCAGCATAACATACGGCTTCGTGAGATGGCTGTGAAAAGAGGGCTCAAAATAAACGAATACGGCATCTTTGACGTGAAGACAGAAAAGAAGCTCGGCGGCAAACATGAGGGAGACATTTATAAAATACTCGATATGCCGTTCATAGATCCCGAGTTGAGAGAAAACGCCGGGGAGATAGAAGCGGCGATTAACGGCACCCTCCCGTCTCTTGTGAAGCTTCAGGACATACAGGGAGATCTTCATGTGCATTCAAAATACAGTGACGGAAGTCATGACCTTCAGGAGCTCATTGATGCAGCAAAGGCACGGGGCTACGAATATATTGCCATAACCGACCATTCAAAAGGGCTGGGGATTGCACGGGGATTAAGTATCGAAAGGGTGCTTGAGCAGAATGAAAAGATAAAGGCCTTAAATAAGAAGCTGAAAGGCTTTCACCTCCTGTCAGGTACAGAGATGGACATCAGGAGTGATGGATCCATGGACTATCCTGAGGAGGTTTTGAAACGGCTTGACACTGTCATTGCCTCTATTCACTCCGGATTCAGACAGTCACGGGAACAGATAACAAAGCGGCTTGTCTCGGCCGTACATAATCCATATGTGTCAATCATTGCCCATCCAACAGGAAGAATTATTGGTGACAGGGATGCATATGAAGTTGATATGGATTCGGTTTTAAAATCCGCAGCGGAAACTGGTACTGCGATGGAAATTAATGCATATCCTTTCAGGCTTGACCTGAATGATATATACATCAAACAGGCAAAAGATATGGGTGTCCCTGTTGCTGTCAATACGGATACCCACGTGACCTTACATTTTGACTTCATGACATATGGGATAGGTACGGCGAGAAGGGGATGGATCGAAAAGAAGGATCTATTGAATGCGCTTGGTTATAATGTTCTGATAAAAAGACTGAAACATAAACGCAGCTGATAAGTGCAGATAAAGTGTACATGGGTCCCCTCAGGGTGCCGTCCCGCGGATTCTGTGATATGATTTACATAAGCAGATCTATACCTTAACAGGGTTTCTGGTATAAAGGAGAGGCATCATGCCAGCTTATGAATATGAATGCAAAGACTGCCTGAAGGATTTTACAGTCTTTCTTTCTCTCAAGGAATACGGTGAAAAGCCAGAGATAAAGTGTCCGCACTGCGGGAGTGATTACATACTGAGAAAGTTTACAGGCTTCTTTGCAAAAACGGACAGGAAATCATAACAGATCTGGCCGTTCAACAAGGAGGTGATGTATGCTTAAAAAAGAATTGGAGCTGGAAGAGAAAGTCAATCTTTTGGAGAAAGAAGTTCATCTCCTGGGAGACGATTCGGAGAAAATGAGACTTGATCTGGAGGAGGCGGCAGACTCCCTGAGGCTGGAGATCGAGTCCGTAAAAATGGTTCTGAAAGATCTGGTCCCGGACTTTGAGGATAAATTCAGAGATATAAGGAATACTGTCCTAAGGGAAATAGACCCTCAATGGATAGCTAAAAATGAACCAGAAAGTTAGGGGACTTCCGGTTGGCAAGCTGCCTGCAGACATTCTGGATAGATTATTAAAGCTTTATACCTCAACACAACACGGCGTCGTTGTCGGCCCGTCAATCGGAGAAGACGCTGCTGCCGTCGATCGCGGAGATTCATTTTTACTCCTGAAAACAGATCCCATTACGTTTGTGACCGAAGACATCGGGACCTATACCCTGTTTATCAATGCAAACGATATTGCAACAATGGGAGGGGTACCGAAATGGTTTCTCGCAACGATCCTCCTCCCTGAAAAACAGGCAACAGAGGACCTCGTAGAACGTATTTTTCATCAACTGTCATCAGCCTGCAAAAAGACAGATATTTCATTCTGTGGCGGGCACACAGAAATTACTGTCGGAATTGACCGGACTGTTGTCATAGGGATGATGATAGGCGAAGTGGCGAAGAACAATCTCATAACTACAAAGGGAGCAATGGCAGGTGATGACATAATCATGACCAAGGCGATAGCCATTGAGGGGACTTCCATAATTGCACGGGAAAGATGGGATGCACTTACTGGTGTATTTGGCGAAAGATTTGTTAATACATGCAGAGGATTCACTGACATCCCCGGTATAAGTGTTCTCAGGGATGCTCAAATTGCGACAGCATATGGTGAGATACACTCCATGCACGATCCTACAGAAGGTGGTCTGGCAACCGGACTCTCTGAGATTGCCACTGCAGCAGGTGTAGGACTGATTGTTGAGGAGGAATGTATTCCTGTGTTCCCGGAGTGTCAAACCCTCTGCAGCTACTATGGACTGGATCCCCTGGGGCTTATCGCATCAGGTTCACTGCTCCTTGCAATGAATCCCCGCGACACCGCAAAGGTTTTGGATGGGTTAAATAATAACGGCATACCTGCCGCAAAGATCGGAAGAATCATGCCAAAAGAACATGGGTTGAAGATAAAGAAGCATAAAGAGGTTGCAGACCTGCCTGTTTTTGACAGAGATGAGATTACAAAGATATTTCAATGATGACGCATTCGCATATGCTCCCGGGAATGCTAGGGAGTTGATGGCTCTATTGCTACCCTCTGAAAAGTATTTCCTTTAATCTCTCTGCATACGTATGACTTTCATCATCGTCTGTTAATATCTCGATTTCCTCCGGACGGGTTATCCCGAGTCCGAGCTCAACTGCCCTTGCTATCTGCTCCTGCTCGAATATGCCTCTTCCCATGATATCCTTATTACTGCCGAGTTCCTTTAGTATGGAAAGTCCAACTGCATCTGTTGCAATCCTGTCTGTTCCTGCAAGTATTACATCGCCTTTTTTCCTTGTTCCTGTGCCAGGACCTCCATCTACAAATGCCTCTATACCATCCAGGAGGATAAGGGATGGACTGTAGACCTGGTTTATTTCAGCTATCATCTTTCTCATACTCAGAAAGGATGTGTGAAGTTCAGACATGTTCTTCTTATGTGTTATGCCAACAGACAACTTAAGAGACATTGTGAACACCCCTCCAAAACCATGGGTCTTAAGACAGCATGTACTGACAACGCACTCTGAATCAAGTACAGGTTTGGCTGCATCAAAGCCATTTCTCCAATGGCTCTTCTCAGGCCTTACTCTTACCCAGTCACTGGAAGGAAGTTCCTCAAAGTTTATGAGTCTGGTTCCTGATTTTCTGCAGATTTCATATATCCCTTTATCTTTTAAGACATCAGATGTGTCCGGTGGACCGCTTCTTTCTCCGATCGTAACGCTTTTTGCCCCCAGATCTTTAAGATGAATGATCAAAGTGGTCAGCGTATCGTTGTGAGTTGATCCGGGAAATGGATCAGCAGTATTGAAATTCGGCTTCAGCAGAACATCCTTGTTACTGACAGGATTTATCTTTAAAAGGTTTATTGCCCTCTTGATGCCTGATGCCCGGTCAGAGGTCCTTACAAGAGAAATTGATGATTTTTTGCTTTTCGTGGTCTCTGGCACGTTCGCCTCAATCCTTTCTCCCCGCTGGTTATGGCCGACAGAATACCGGCTGCAGAGAGAGTTATAAATTCCCGTCTGTTCATTGCCCAGAACATCCTTTTTAACTGTTACCTACTACTAAATATGGGTGTTGTCATGTTCCCCGCTGGAAGAGCAAACGGCTTCTCATGGGGTTTACTTTGCCGTATTCCGGGTTACAATGTTAAATATGAGAAAGGAAATTTCTATTGAAGATTTTATAAGAGGTATTCCCAAGGCTGAATTGCATCTTCATATCGAAGGTACATTTGAGCCTGAACTGATGTTTGAAATTGCCGGACGGAATACTATTCAGCTTAAACAAAAATCAATAGAAGAGATCAGAGAGGCCTACAAATTCAGCAATCTTCAGGATTTCCTTGACATCTATTATCAAGGGGCCGGCATATTGACCGAAGAAAAGGATTTTTATGATCTGACATCGGCATATCTTGAAAAGGCCGCTTCACAAAATGTCCTGCACAGTGAGATATTCTTTGACCCCCAGACCCATACAGGACGGGGTATTAAATTTTCAACTGTGGTCAATGGAATTCAAAAAGCATGTGCAGATGCCCGGGAAAAGCTGGGAATATCAACAGGACTGATAATGTGCTTTCTGAGAGACCTCGATGAAACCGACGCAATGAAGACGCTGGAGGATGCGCTCGCTTACAGGGACCGTATTGCAGCCGTAGGATTGGACTCTGCAGAGATTGGCAATCCTCCTGCAAAATTCAGGGAAGTATTTAACCGGGCACGGGACGCAGGGTTTCTGACCGTAGCACACGGAGGCGAAGAAGGTCCTGCAGAATATGTCCGGGAAGCCCTGGAATTACTGAAGGTGTCAAGAATAGACCATGGCAATCACTGCCTTGATGACTATGAACTGGCAGAAGAACTCATACGACGCAGAATACCCCTGACCGTCTGCCCTTTGTCAAACCTCAGACTGAAAGTGGTTGACAGTTTGGAAAGGCATCCCTTACGAATAATGATGGAAAGGGGTCTCCTTGTTACAGTAAATTCCGATGATCCTGCGTACTTTGGCGGGTATATCAATGAAAACTATTTAGCTGTAACGAAAGCGCTCGACTTAACAGCAGCGGATATATACAGGCTTGCAAAAAATTCATTCGAGGCTTCCTTTCTCAAACAAAGCGAAAAAGATAACATGCTGGCCAGGCTGCATGAATATATAGAAAAGGGAATTCCATGATTACCGGATTAATCCAGCAGGGAATTGACGGTGCAAAAACCATTCTCAAGGCGACTGAAGATATCTATCAGCACAGTCTCGATGAAAAAGGGGAACAGACTTCAGTTGGATTCCCTGATACCGCATATTACTTGCCCCTTGCGTATGGATTTTTAGGGGTAGAGGCAGCCTGTGTTCGCGATGTATCAGGAATACTGGTTGCCGCAAAAACCTTGCTGGAGGAAAAAACTTCGGGGAACACAGATCAGGCTCTTGATGCCGGTATGGCTGCTCTCATTTGCGCGGAAATTATTGCCGCAATCCGTTATCTCAACAATGAGGAACCCCAACAGGACTGTACAGGATTCTTTACTGACAGCATACTCCGTTCTCTGGGATTGAAATTGGCGGGGGGGAAAATACCGGGATGTGCCCTGCTCATCGGAGCCGCACCTGATACATTCTCTGCTGCCAGACTTGTGCAGGATTTTCAGCGAAAAAATATTCTCACCTTTGTCGGTGGAGACTGTAGCGGCGTTTCTCTTATTGATCAACTGAAAGAAGAGGGCATTGAAATGGGGTGGGAACATTACCTCGTGCCTTATGGACGGGACATTATCAGTATCATCTTCCCTGTTCACTGGGCAATAAGAGTTGCCCTTACCTTCGGGGCAGTTCAAAAAGGTGACAGAGAAAGTCTTTTGCAGTATACCCGTGAGAAAGTACCGGCAGTAGGCGTGAAATTGGGTGAGCTTACATCTGAAGAAGTTGCCGCTGTCTGGGGAGTGATAAATATGGGGGTTCCTGTAGTGGTCAATTCAGAGATGCAAAAGATTGAACTCCCGGAAATATGTAAATATGAGGCCCTTGCCGGAGAAGCCGATATATCGAAAATCCCTGAGGCGGCCCTGCAGATCAGGGGGATCAAGACAAAGATCAGTGAGATTCCAGTACCGGTATCATACTCTGCCGCCTTTGAAGGAGAACGGGTAAGAAAAGAGGAGATGTTTGTCCAGTTCGGTGGCAACTATTCCACAAGTCTTGAATGTATCACGTCAAAAGATTTAAATGAAATTGAAGATGGGAATATTGAAATAGAGGGAAGAGAGATTACCAAAATGAGTGAAGGGGAGGCATATCCCCTGGCGCTGTGGATTGAAGTTGCCGGCAGAAAAATGGAAAAGGATTTTGAACCCGTACTGGAACGTCAGATCCATGGGTATCTTAATCATGCCCAGGGCATTTTTCATCTCGGGCAGAGAGATATGAACTGGATACGCCTTTCAAAGGCAGCGCAAAAAAGAGGATTCAGGCTTCACCACCTGGGAGTGATTCTTCATGCCCGCCTGCATGAAGATTTCGGGAATATTCTGGATAAGGTCCGGATCACGATAAGCACGGAAAAAGAGACGGTTGAAACATTGCTGAATAGGGCCAGAAAGACCTATCATGCACGGGATGAAAGAACAGCAGGCATGACCGACGAAGCGGTTGATGAATTTTATTCCTGCACGTTGTGCCAGAGCTTTGCGCCCCATCATGTCTGCATTGTCAAGCCGGAGAGGCTGGGTCTCTGTGGCGCCTACAACTGGCTTGACTGCAAGGTATCGTATGAAATCAATCCTGTCGGTCCCAATCAACCTGTCCTGAAGGGAGACTGTATTGATCCCGAACAGGGTGAATGGGAAGGAGTAAACAATGCAGTCCGGGAAAAATCCGGAAAGAGGATCGAAAGATTCCATGCCTATTCCTGTATGACCTTTCCCGAGACAAGTTGCGGATGTTTTGAATGCATTGTCTGCTTTATTCCTGAAGTCAACGGTTTTATGGCGATTCACAGGCAATACCAGGGAATGACACCTGCAGGCATGACCTTCACCACATTAGCAGGCATTATCGGCGGAGGACAGCAGACCCCTGGATTCATCGGCGTGGGAAGGCTCTATCTCTTATCAAATAAATTTCTGAAAGCGGACGGGGGAATAAAGCGAATTGTGTGGATGAACAGGGAACTGAAGGAGTTTCTGGGTCAGAGATTCAGGAAGAGGTGCACAGAAGAGGGTGTTCCTGATCTCATGGATATCATCGCTGGAGAGGAGACCACCACGAATCCGGATGAACTGATGGACTTTCTTCGAACTGCAAAGCATCCTGTTTTAACCATGAATCCTTTAATGTAGCTGGATAATGCAAGCAATGAACAAAATTTGGTTTCCCAGCGCCTGCATCATTTAAATGTATTTTTTTGGGTAACGCCATGATGACAGGCCTGCAGATCTACAATCAGTTGCCAAAAACAAATTGCAGGAAATGCGGCTTCCCTACATGCCTTGCCTTTGCCATGGCAATATCCCAGAGAAGAGTGTCTCCTGACAACTGCCCCGATATCTCTTCAGAAGCAGAGAAACTGCTCTCTGAAGCAATGCGGCCACCCATGAACAAGATAAAATTTGGATTGAAACATAATGAAATGGAGATCGGCGGCGAAGAGGTGCTCTACCGCCATGAAAGAACATTCTATCATCAGCCTGCTTTAGCACTACTCCTGAGTGATACTGTATCGCTTGAAGAATTGAAGGATGCAATAGAGACAATAAGGGATATGGACTTTGAGCTATTAGGAGAAATTTTCAAAATCGATATGCTGGCAATAAAAAATGACTCAAGAAATCCGGACATTTTTTCAGAGTGTGCTCATTTAGCACGGGATTTTCCTCTGCTTCTGATAAGTGAAGACATTGACTCAGTAAGAAAAGCACGTTCTGTATTAAAGGACCAGATACCGATCATACTGGGGGATTCTTCAGAGGAATGGATAGAATTTGCCCATAATGCTGATTCGGTTCTGGTAATCAGGGGCAGCAGCCTAGACGAACTGGCACAAAAGTCAAAACAGGTGCAATCTCATCATTTCAATAATATTATCCTTTATCCTGAAGTGAAGAACATTAAAGAGGCATTAGTGACATTCAGCAGCTCCCGGGAGATGGCTATTAAATCAAACTGTCAATCCCTGGGATTTCCACTCCTGGGCCGGGCAGGAAAGGACCTGGTCATAGCTGCTCATTTTATCTGCAAGTATGCTGGGATTATCATTCTGGAAACAACTGACTATGAAGAACTCCTTACTCTCATGACCCTGCGGTTTAATATATACAGTGATCCCCGGAAACCCCTGATGATGGAGCCAAAACTGTATGAAATAGGGAAACCTGGAGAAAACTCCCCTGTTCTCGTAACTACAAACTTTGCTCTTACCTATCATATGGTCCACTCAGAAATAGTAACTTCACATGTCCCCTGCTTTCTCCTGATCACAGCATCTGACGGGCTCTCTGTACTTTCTGCATGGGCAGCGGATAAATTCAGTTCGGAAATCATCACGAAGTCTATAAAAAATTCAAGGATAGAAGATAAGGTGAGTCACCGGAAAATAATTATTCCCGGATGTGTTGCCTCATTAAAAATGAAACTGGAGACTGAGAGTGGCTGGGAAGCGCTTATAGGGCCGGGTGACGCTCCCATGATCCCTCAATTCCTGAAAGCGCACTGGGTATAGGATGGAAGTGATAAGAGCAGAATATAAGGGAAAGATATGCACCCTGCATGTAGGAGGAATGAAGAGACAAACAGTTTCCTGCGGTGGGCATACCTCACCACCTTTTCTTTCCACTCCCTATCAAAGACCTCTTCTGGCATTGGAAGTGTATGATGTAATACTCCCTGATCAGAATCAATACTTAAAAAAGATATGGTCTGCAGAAGATTTCATTTCCCGTATAAAAAAGGCGGAATCATATTCACCTGATGTTCTCTGTTTGAGATTTATCTCAGCCAGTCCGGATGTGAACATTGCAGCCGAGGGGCAGCCTGCTGAGTTATTAATACAGGCAAAAGCTGTGACAGATCTCCCTCTCATAATCACCGGATGTGGCGATAATACAAAGGATGAAGAAATGCTTCCCCTTTTGAGCGACGAAATGAAAGACGAAAATGTACTTCTGGGGGTAGCTACGGAAGAAAATTATCGTATGCTGGCTGTCAGTTGTTCAGTGAATGATCATTCACTCATTGCAGAAACTCCTCTTGATCTCAGTTTAGCCAAACAGCTGAATATCCTGATTCAGAACATGGGACTGCCGGTGGAAAGGATTGTCATGCATCATGCAACGGCAGCTCTCGGATATGGACTGGAATACTGCTATTCAATTTTAGAAAAGAGCCGTTTGGCAGCGCTCGAAGGGGACCATATGCTTTCATCTGTAATGCTTAATTTTGTCGGGCAGGAATCATGGAAGACCAGAGAGGCGCAGAAAAGTGAGCAATTGGGGATTAACTGGGAGACTGTAACGGCCCTGGCCTATATTGAAGGCGGTGCGGATATTATCGTGCTGGACCATCCGGAGTGTCTCATTCGACTGCGTGCTCTATTGGATCAATGGACATGAAATGCCGGGGATATTTTCCAGGAGCCCGAATATTAATTTTTCGCGCTTCCAATCTAAGCTCTTAACAGGAAATATGTGTCCTCTTTGGATGTACCAGCTTTTCGAAATCTTTATATGCCAATTTAATCAGTTCTGTATGAGAGCCTGCGTTAAATGCAATTTCTTCATCTTCGGTCAATTCATCTGCAACAAAAACATCCATTCCATAAAGGTTTCCAAAAGGAGGCATGGCGCCTAAGTCGCAATCAGGAAATCTGCGCTCAAACTCCTGCTCTCCTGCCAGTTCCACAATATCAGCCCCTGCCACTTTTTTTAGAAGTCCGAGATTAATTTTACGAGAAGCGGGTAAAACAACCATAGTCATTTTACCATCGATTTTTACCAGCACTGTTTTCGCAACTTCTTTTCCCGAGATATGCGCTGATGCCGCTATTTCCTGCGCCGTATAGGATGGTGTGTGAAGGATTGTGTCATATTGAACTTTGTTACTGTCTAAAAATTCTTTCAGCTTTCTTACCATGCTTATTAAACCCTCCTTTCCAATTTGAAAGGACGAGATAACCAAAGGTTTATCCCTAATTAAATCTGATATCTGGCAATTTTTTATTAGTCTCGTCGCTTTCCGCCCCTTTTTACGATGGCATGGCTTTTGGTAACCATACTCTATACTTCTTATTTATCACAGAATGCTTGACCTGTCTATAAAAAAATGTAAAGAATAATTTATTAAAAAATTGCAGGGAATTGAGGTTGTTACTCGAAAAAAGGATATGGAAACACTGGTCAAACAGTTCAAATTAATAAACATAGAGTCATCTTTCGGCCAGCTTCCTTGGACACTCCCGCTAGAGGTACGTCCAACATCGTCACAGCTATCGCAGCGTGACCCTTTGCCTTCGATGGCTCTATGAAATTTGAGCGATGCCCCGGGTAACTTAAACCCTTGAGCTTTTTTTAAGTGGGTGCATCGTCAGCTGTTTTAGACTTTCTCCCTTGATTCGGAGACCTGCTCACCACAGCCAACTTCCGCTCCCTGGTCAATTTGCTTGATCCTCAGGCTTAATATTCTCCAGGGTATCGCATTCTGTCTTCTCACATATATTATAACTCATTTCAATACTCTGTTAAATTATTCAGGAGATGCTTCCAAGGACAGACATTAATTATTCGAAAGATTTCATAACAAGATCTGTGAAATGAATACAGAAGATTTATTACGATCCATAAATGTCAAAATGGCAATTTATGACAATTTGACCATGAGCAATGAATATTATAAAGGTAATATCCTGATATTAAATTATTTTTGAGGTGGTATGATTATTGCTGATATTCTGAATAAGGTAAGAAGCATGTGTACTTAAGATTCCTCATTATAAATACTTAAGAAATTTGGGAATACTTAATGAATAATATTCTGATAGTAGATGATGACGCCAGAATTCGGGGAGCCCTTTCCAAATTTCTGCAGGCAAAGCAGTTCCACACAGATGTGGCTTCTTCAGGAACAAGCGCAATTAAAATGGCACTTACGAACGATTATGATGTTGTCATACTGGATCAGATGATGCCTGAAATGTCAGGGACAGATGTACTTTTAGAACTAAAGAAGTTCACTCCCCAGTCAAAGGTAATCATGATGACCGGATTCGGATCAATTCATGATGCAATTGAAGCGATTAAAAAAGGAGCCACTGAATATATACAGAAGCCGTTCGATTTTGAACAGCTGTCCTCCTTAATCAAGCGATGCGCGGAGGAAAAGAAGTTCAGTCAGTGTCTTGAGAAGCTCGACCTTGACTTTACTTTGAGTACCTTATCTAATCCCATCAGGAGAAGGATTTTAAAATTAATCCACACGCATTATGGTATACATCTCATGAAGATTGCCAGTAAACTCGACATAGATGACCACACAAAAGTTGTCTTTCATCTGAAAAATCTTATGAAAACAGGACTGATAAAGAAGAATGCGCAAAAGGGATATCATATGACAAAGGAAGGAATGAAAGCTTTTAACTGCCTTAATATTATAGAAAGACATCTCTCAGACTAATATCTATCACTCCTGCATCTGAAATTTTCTTCTCAAATTACCTTTACAGTTAATAACTCTTCTCTTACATACGTGAAAATCCGTGTGTATAATAATGTGTATGTTTTCAGACGGAGTGGAGACACTTATTTTTTACAGATACAGGTCATAAACTGCAAAGGCATTGACAACAGGCCTCACATTTAAGAATTATAAATTATTCTCCGCAGCCTCCTCCTTTACTTCATAATTTCATAGACATAATAAAACTCTTCTATTAACATGGATTAGTCCTTAAATGTGAATTTCCCTTCACAAAATCTCTGTTTTAGTAAACAACTTTTCTATTGAATGCTGAGCAGTAAGGAGTAACAATAGATATATTCCAGCAAAAAGAAAAATCTAAAGCTGATCATAGAGCACTTAATTTATGTAACGACATGAAAGGACATTCTGACATGCCTTTATCTGAAATTTACCTGAAACGAGATGAATTAATTTTATCTTTGCAAAATATTTTTAATATTACCCTGAGAAAAAAGAATGAACAATTAATTATTTTTACAGGGGTTGTTAGTGGCCAGATTTCTCTTACAATTAATATTCTGTTTTACCCTTCTTTTATCTGTTGCTCTGTTTACTGCATCTGTTTTTCCCCAGACGTGTACAGACGGAGACGGTGACGGATTTGCCATCGAGGGAGGGGTGTGCGGACTGGCAGACTGTAATGATGGAGACGATACCATATATCCGGGAGCGCCGAAGCTCTGCGATGGCAAGGACAACAACTGTGACAACAAAAAGGACTTTACCACGGATGAAGACAAGGACAATGACGGCGTGCCGTGGTGTGCCGGAGACTGTGATGACAATAACGAAAACCGTGCGCCGAACATATTGGAGGCCCCGATGGGCTCACCAGTCTGTCTGGACGGGATAGATAACGACTGTGACAACAAGGCAGACAGCATAGATCCGGGATGTCAATTCACATGTTTTGACAGCGATGGAGACGGATATGGAGTCAATGGAGACGCGACCTGTACGTTCCCCGGGGAAAATGACTGTAATGACAATGATGCCACGGTTCATCCCGGGCAGACTGATGACAGCTGTAACGGAATAGACAACAACTGTTCGGGCTTAGAAGATGATCAGTATGTCATGGATAACGCATGCGGAACAGGACAATGTCAGATTAATAACATACCGAGCAGCTGTGTGAATGGTGTGGAAACAGCGTGTCAGCCTGGCAGCCCTTCCCCTGAGGGAGTAGCGGGCAGCCCCAGCTGTAGTGATGGAGTGGACAATGACTGTGACGGAATGACCGATACAGACCCTGCCTGTCTGACAAGTTGCCAGGACTTTGATGGAGACGGCTATGGAGTGACGCAGGACATGAGTTGTCAGTTTGCAGGACTGGACTGTGATGATTCAAATCCGGCGATCAACCCTGCTGGAGATGACGCAAACTGTAATGGAATAGATGAGGACTGTACAGGGGGAGCTGACAGCCGGTATTTGGTAGATACAAGTTGCGGAACCGGACTGTGCAATACCACCAACACACCGAGCAGCTGTACAGGAGGAGTGGAGACGCTCTGTCAGCCCGGAACGCCGGTAGCAGAAGACACCCCGGGAGTTGGGGTATGTATAGATGGAGTGGACAATGACTGTGACGGAATGACCGATGCAGCAGATTCAGAAGGTTGCAGTTCGTTGGATGTAGATGATGATGGAGATACATTTACCGAGAACCAGGGCGACTGTGATGATGGAGACGCAACAATCTATCCGGGAGCACCGAAGCTGTGTGATGCAAAGGACAACAACTGTGACGGCAAGAAAGACTTTACCACGGATGAAGACAAGGACAATGACGGAGTGCCGTGGTGTGCAGCCGACTGTGATGATAACGATCCGGACAGAGCGCCGACTTTCTTTGAAGGCGGATTCGGCAGTGCAGTGTGTACAGATACTATAGACAATGACTGTGACAACCTGGTTGACTTTGCCGACCCACCCTGTCAGGGAGACTGTATAGATACTGACGGAGACGGATACGGAGTGAACGGAGATGTGAGTTGTGATGTTCCCGGTCAGGTTGATTGTGATGACAGTAATCCTACAGTCAATCCGGCAGGAAATGACGCAAACTGTAATGGACTGGATGAAGACTGTGCAGGCGGAGCTGACAGTGGATATATAGTAGATGCCAGTTGTGGAGTGGGAGAGTGCCAGACCAATAACATACCGAGCAGCTGTACAGGTGGAGTGGAGACAGCCTGTCAGCCCGGAGCACCTATATTAGAGGGTCCATTGGGAGACCCGACCTGTTCAGAAGGACTGGACGAAGACTGCGATGGATTGGCAGATACAAATGATCCGGGGTGTTTAACGAACTGTATAGACCAGGACGGAGATGGATATGGAGTAAACGGAGGTACGGACTGTACAGTACCGGGAGTATCTGACTGTAATGATACTGATGCAACGGTAAACCCCGGACAGATAGATGACAGTTGTAATGGAATAGATAACAACTGTTCCGGCACAGCAGATGATGAGTATGTGATAGACAGCACGTGTGGAACAGGTGAATGTCTCACCAATAACACGCCGAGCAGCTGTACAGGTGGAGTGGAAACGATCTGTCAGCCGGGCTTGCCGGTGCCTGAGGATACCCCATTTGTTGGAGTGTGCATAGATGGACTGGACAATGACTGTGACGGACTTACAGACCAGGAGCCCGGAATAGAGGATCCTGACTGCAGTAATGATACGGAAGATAATGATGGAGATGGATACTGCAGAGCAGCAGCCTGTGCAGACGGCAGCAGTCCAAATGACTGTGATGATACCGACCCGAATGTATATCCGGGTGCACCAAAGGTGTGTGATGGCAAGGACAGCAACTGTGACGGGAAGAAGGACTTCAGCACGGATGAGGACAAGGACGAAGACGGCGTTCCGCTTTGTGCGGGAGACTGTAATGACAATAATGCAGGAGAATCACCAAACCTGACGGAGGGTCCGTTTGGAGATGCGACCTGTTCAGACGGGTTGGACAACGATTGCCAGAATGGATCGGATGCATCTGATCCGGCATGTGCGGCCCCAAGCTGTGAAACAAAAGCAAATCCAAAGGACGGTCCCCATGTAGAAACCATGATGGCTCCGGGACCGGACGGTCAGCCAGATACAGGCGACGATATTGTGCATCCTGAAAACAGCACTTTGCTGTGCGGCAAGTGTCATGGTGCAAGCCTTCAGGACCCGATCAGATCAGATTGTGACCGCTGCCATTCACCGGGCGGATCATCAAAGGCCCTGTATCCTGATCCATGGCCGTTTGGATTTGGATCAGCACCTGATGTACAGGTGCATTCATCAAGTGTCGTGGGCACAAAGTACGGAGCGTGGGACATGGATTGCGTGACCTGTCATAATCCGCATCTGCAGGAGCAGAATGCAGCATATGGGACATCATATGGCAAGCTGGTGAAGGAGTATGTCTGTTTTGACAATCCCGTGACCGGACTTAACATAGAGGAGATCATAAAGTTTACCGCAGCATCAGGGCCGGGGTCTTTTGCAGACGGACCTCCCCATAATGAGAACATCTGTGAGATGTGCCACACGCAGACGTTATATCATCGCAATGACGGTTCAGCTGTGGCTCACAATGACAATACTGATTGTGCCGAATGTCATCTTCACTCGGAAGGTTTTAAACCCAGTTGCGGCAGCTGCCATTCCGTACCGCCCCCAACGGGCAGCCACCTCAAACATTATGGCGGTCTTCCAGATCTCGCATCCTATGGCGATACAGGTATTACCCGGGATTATGTCAGCCAGGGTACTGAATACATAATGAACTGCGGCAACTGTCATCCGCTCGATTCAGCTAATCACCAAAACAATATTCTTAATGCCGGTGGAGGTGATGCAGAAATTGAACTGTACAATCCCGATGCCCCGGCAGGTTCACTCAAGGCATTAAATCCATCAAATGCGTCATATAATCCAGGCTCAACAATCTACGCTGATGCAGACGGGATGAACTACACAGAAGGCACCTGTGACAATGTTTACTGCCACAGCGTTACAGATTTTTCAACAAGTGCAGCAGTTCCTGAGCCTACACCATATGTATTCCCAAAAGAGTACGATCCACCATGGCAGAGTTTTGTTGTTACGTCAACGTCATATCAGACAACACTCCCATGGGGCACTGCAAGTGATACGGACGGAATAATGTGCAACAATTGTCACGGCTACCCCATACTTACAGAATTTCCGACCG
>CP070632.1:2063902-2094724 GCA_020356065.1 Nitrospiraceae bacterium | reverse complement strand
CCCCGCAAACAGTGCAGGTTGTCAGGCAACTGGGATCAACTGTGCACATCAGGGTATTCGGACAGGAAAGCAGCCCCTCTTTTAACAGGGCAAAAAAACTGCTTGAAAGCTACAGGTATGTTAGCAGAAATGTCATGTATTCAATTGTTGATCTGGACAGGGCCCCCCTTCTGGCAAAAGAGTTTGGTATTGATCAGTATGACAGTATAGTCGTTGAATCCTCAGGCAATCATGTTGTTGTCTACGGAATAAGTGAGGAATCAATAACAAACGGCATCATTAAAGCCACCCGGGAAATAAGAAAAAAAATATACTTTCTCACAGGACACGGTGAGAATGATATACAGGACAACGGAAGGAATGGTATGTCCCGTGCTGTATCCAGACTCAGTGCACTTGGTTATGAGTTGACCACGCTTGTCCTCGGCAGAGGAGAAGCGGTGCCTGATGACGCGGACCTGCTGGTCATTGCAGGACCAAAAGAAAGATTCAGTGATCAGGATCTTATAAAGATCAATAAATTCATTACACAGGATGGGAAAATTCTGGGACTCTTTGATCCGGGTTTTGATCCGTCACCCATCATAGGCGGGACAGGCATCCAGATGCTAAAAGGCCAGATCACAGACCCTTCTTCCAACCTGGGGGGGAGAGATGTTATGGTACCGCTTGTTTCATCGTATCCCGATACCCCGATAACCAGAAACTTTACACTCAGCTCGGTTTTCCCCGGTGTAGCACCGCTAGAGACAGGTGCTTTCCCGGATGTATATGAGTATTTCACCATAGCTTCCACATCACCCGAAAGCACGGTAATCGACGAGGGTATAGCCGTGAGCGGGAAAGGTGAGCACATTATAGCTGCTGCCGCGGGTTCTGTATCGGGGAAAGATATCATGGTGGTCTTTGGCGATGCTGATTTTGTAACAAACGCTTTTTTCGATGTAGTGGGGAACGGAAATTTTTTTCTTAACAGCGTTAACTGGATTCTGGAAGAGGGAGATCTTATATCCATAATTCCTCAAAGGGATGATTTCATACCGCTCTACATCACCCCACAGCAGGCCAGGGTCCTGTTTTACATATCAGTTATTGCCCTGCCATTGTCAGTTTTTGCTCTGGGTTTTAACGTATGGCGGAAGCGAAAAGTGCTATGAAATTTAAAGGGACTTTTGTTCTCCTCATAGCTGCCCTTGTCACAGGAGCTTTCTATATCTTTTATATTCTTCCTGCTGAGAATGAAAGAAAAATAAAAGAAGAGCTATTAAAAAGGTTTTTTCGTGTTGATGAGCTCCAGGTAGAGTTTCTGAGAATTAAGAACCCGCACGGAACATTTCAGTTATCACGGGGAGAAAAAAGATGGACACTGACGTCCCCGACCGTTCTGCCAGCAGACAGCAAGACCCTCGATCGAATTTTCCGGATTATTATTAAAGGAGAAATACTGAAAGTCATAACATCTGATATCAGCAGGGCGGCCGAGTTTGAGCTTGACAAGCCCCGCGCGGTTCTGGCCATCGGTTACAGGGGGATCATAGACGAACTTGTGATCGGAGGCATGACCCCGTCAATGTCAGGATATTATGCGTTTGTTAAAGGTATCAATGCCATCTTTCTTGTTGATGAGGATATCGCTCAGATACGCACTATTGGTCTGTATGATCTTAGATCAAAGTCGCTTTTTGATTTTGATCCCGACAGTATTACAGACATTGAAATTGTAAAGAAAGAAGAAGAGATTGTGCTGGGAAAAAATAAAGATATCTGGAAGGTATACCATCCGTTTTCAGGCCGGGCAAGTACAGATGACATCATGGATTTTCTCTTTGGAATACGTAATCAGCGGGCTGATGAATTTTATGACGGACAGGTCCCGGATGCACGAAACTATCGCGATACAATAACGCTTAAACTGTCTTCCAGGGAAAATGAAGCGTATCTCATAGATGTTCATTTCTGGGGTACAGGATATAATGAAGGTGCAGTGGCATATCAAAAAGGGATGAAATATGCGGGGCGACTGCCGAGGGATTTCTGGAATTTTGTGAACAGGCAGGCAACTGATTTCCGGTATCGTGACCTTTTTCATTTTGCAGAAGAGGATGTCTGGAAAATAGACATTAAAAAGGAAGAACATGCATATGAACTTGTGAGAAGAGGAGACGACTGGTTCATCGGACAGGAGACGGTCGATGCGAAAAAGCTTAAGGATTTTGTCTGGTTTCTTAAAGCATGGAAATCCGAAAGACTGTTAAGCCACTCTGCATCCTTTAGCAGGGATGACCCAGCATACGAAATCAGCATTATTGATAAGAACGGCTCGTCGCTGGGCACATTACGCATATACGATAAAATAAAAGGAGAGTCTCTCGGATTTACCCAGGAAGGAGAAGAACAGTTTCTTTACTATGCAGTTTCGGACAATCTTGATGATATATGCACTGTAACAACTCTTGATATCAGGAAGATTCAGGACAGAGAGGATCTTATCCCTTGAAACGAAAAGCAAAGGTGTTGATGACTGCTGCAATAGTTATTCTCATTGTTTTCGGCACAATTTTTCTCATTACGCAGGGTGAAAAGCAGGAAGTGAAAAATCTCGTTATCACCTATAATGAGCTCCTGCGAAAAGCCCATGCGGAGATGAAACCTGTGCATGTAAGAAAGCTCACTTCAGACTGGCAGTACAAGAAAATTGACAGTTACATAGCCCTGAACATGAAAAACAGACGGCTTATCAGGGGTGAGCTGAAGGAGATGCAGTTTGAAGATATATCAGTCGAAAAAGACACAGCAACAGTGATTACGAAAGAGAGATGGATCTGGGAATATATTGATCCGGTCTCAAAAAATGCCATATCAGAAACATTTGATGACCTGAATGGAAACACATATCATCTCAAAAAAATAAAAGGCCACTGGGTAATCGATGATCTTGTCAGCAGGGTCATTGAAAAAGGAGAGGAATAATTCAGATGAGGTGGCTGTGGAAATTTCTCACCTCCAGAAACACAGCGATCGTGCTGTTAACTGCTGTCTCAGCAATCCTTTTTATCAGTGCAGCTCTCCCAAATCCCGCTCTCCTGCCAGCTTACAGAATCATTGAACTGGAGGAAACTTCACCTGTGCTCATGAAACTCGGCAGAAATTTTAACAGTATGAAAATCGGCAGGAGTCCTGTCTTCGCACTGATCGGAATACTTCTCATAGTATCAACGACATTCTGCAGCATGGACAGGCTGGTCAGGAAATTCAGAATGCGGAAAGACTCCGGGATTGAGCCTGATACAGGCAAAAAAAGCCTGTCAGTCAGGCTCCCCGGAGAGTTAAATGAAACGCAGGAAAAACTTGTTTCGATATTGAAGAATAAACGCTGGAAAACAGTGGTCTCTGATACTGAAGGGGAGACAATCATTTCAGCACACCGGGGAAACCTAGGTTTCTGGGGTTCGATCTTTTTCCACGCCATTCTGATTACATTAATGGCCGGACTTGTTGCTTATTTTCTCTCAGGGTTTTATGCTTCAATGCGTATCACCGAGGGGCAGTCGCTACGATTAAGTAAAGAGAATCTTTTCACTATTGACAGGATGCCCATGTTTGGAATTGCACTGCCACAATTACAATTCCAGTTTAACAGTTTCTCAGCTGTATATCATGATGATTTTACGGCAACAGACTTTACCGGCAATTTTGATATTACTGATGAAAAGACAGGGATGACGTGGAAAAAGACGTTTAAGATTAATGATCCTTTAACATACGAGGGCATAGACTTTCTCATGATCAAACAGGGATATTCTCCCAATTTTATTCTTTATAAAAATAAGGTACTTGTGTTTGACGCCCTCGTAGCTCTTGAATTTGATCATGATAACAGGGCGACGTTCAATATATCTGAACATGGATTATATATAGTCGCTCAGTTTTTTCCAGACATGGCAAAAACTGAGGATGGAGGCGTTTATACAAAAACCTACAGACCGAAAAACCCGTATTTTGGGTTGGAGATTTTTGCTGGTGGCAAGAGCGTTTTCAGAAGACTCCTTGGTAGGGGAGAGAGGGGGGAATTCGGACCGTATTCCATAGCATTTGCTGATATACGTAACTGGATTACCATTAATCTGGTCAGGGAAACAGGGATCGGTTTTTTCTTTATGTGCTCGATGATCGGTCTGGCAGGGCTGTTCATACGGGTTATGGATCCTGATATGAGAATCATTGCCAGGATAAAGAATACTGACGATGGACATATCGCGGACTTTTATTATACGGGGAAGCACTTTGAGGGGATGCTCAGGGAAAAACTTAAAAACGTGATACGCAACCTGAAAGGTGACGAAGAAACGAAGGAGAAAAAAAAGGTGGAGCTCTAAATGTTCCGCCTCATTTTGTGCTTTATATCTTATTTATAATGTATAAAAAACTGTTTTAAGGAACTCCTGCATGTCGGCCCATGATTTCTTATCTGCCTCTTCATTATATTCAATACGCATTCCCTTGAACTTCTCTGCAAGGGGGCCTGCGTCGGGATTTGTATAGCCATGCTGGGCGTCCTTATACGATATGATTTCATAGTCGGTTTCAGATTTTTTCATGGCGGTTTTAAAACCGGTTCTCATCTGCGGTGTCACATACCAGTCTTTTTCTCCCTGCAAAATCAGGATTCTGGCCCGGACTGAACCCGGTTCCTCTGGTGGCGTAACCAGCATGCCCCCGTGAAAACTTACTACTGCATCAATATCAATTCCGTCAAGCGCCATCTGCAGCACGACATTCCCACCAAAACCGTACCCTATGGCAGCAATGTTGTTTGCATCTACACTCTCCTGCTGTTTTAAAACATCCAGGGCAGCCATAAACCGCTGTCTTCGTATCTCCGGGTTCTGTGATACTTCCTGTGCAAATCTGGCAGCTTCATCAAAGTTGTCAGCCTGTTTTCCCTCGCCATACATGTCAACCGCCAATGCTGTGTAGCCAAGTTCAGCAAGCATGTCAGCCCTCCTGCGCACGTGTTTATTCTGTCCCCACCATTCATGAACAATCAGAATGCCGGGTCTCTTCCCCTTGAGAAGTCTGTCATAGGCAAGATACCCCTTGTACGTCGCATCATCAATCGTGTAATCGATTACTTCTTTTTGAATCTCATGTTTCTCTGTGCATGAAGAAATAAATCCACCCGGTATTAAAAAAGTGCAGATTATCAACATTACGAATCTCATAGATTTCTCCTTCCAGCGGTTATAACAGGACTAGTATAAAATATTTTAAGCATTCACTGGTAGTTGTATTCAGACACCCATTTTTCTTCATAAAATTTGCGGGCTGACATATCTATTGTTATTGCAGCAGGTTTAGGAATTAACAGCTCACGTCGATAAGAAAGACAGCTTCATGTTATCACACGGGTAAGCAACAGTACTTAAACGATCACGATAATTTTTTAGATATACTTATTAACTTATTTAATAATGTTATTATATAAAAATGGAGCATGAGCACGTTTGCTTTATACTTCCTTACTGGGCCTTAAAGAGGGTTAAGGCATTCATATCAAGGGAGTTCATTAATTAAATTGATTACGATTAACTTGGAAATGAGAAATAAATGAAGAAATGGGTCATATTCTGGGGTCTGGGATTTTCGGGTATGGCGGCCCTGATTTATGAAATTCACTGGACCAGAGAAATTTCGCTTGTTATCGGTAGTACCACATATGCTTTATCTACTGTATTAGCTGCTTTTTTAAGCGGGCTGGCCGCGGGTGCCTTTTTTGGAGGGAAAATGTCAGTGAAAAGAGACCCGTTCCTCGTGTTTGGCTATCTTCAGTTTTTAATAGCAGTTACAGTCCTGATTGTTCATTTCATCAATAATAATCTGTCACCCTTTTTCGCATGGATGTTTTATTCTTTCAGGGACTTCCCCACAGTTTTTTTCCTTGTACAGTATGTATCTGTTTTCCTCCTCATACTGATACCAACTTCTCTGATGGGTGCGTCCTTTCCATTTGCCATGAAGGCATATGCAAAAGACTTTAATAAAGTCTCGGAAGATGCAGGCAGTCTTTATTCAGTCAACACTGTCGGATCTGTACTTGGTGCGATACTCTGCGGGTTTATCCTTATTCCGTATCTCGGGCTGGGGAAAACCGAGATCTTCGCTACTCTTATCAATTTGACGGTTGCCCTTTTTACTTTTTCTATTCTGAAAAATTATGGCAGGCTGATAGCTGTTTCAGGTTCATATGTATTTATCTTAATTGTGTATCTTTGGATGCCTTCACAACACTCGCTTTTCAATCTTTATTATGCAAATCGACTTGTATCATACGATGTGTTTGAAAAGACTGAAGACAAATATGACATCATATGGGAAAAGGACGATGTCGAAGGGACTGTTCAGGTGGCTCTCGGAGGTGATATTCCGAACTACGGTATCAGGATCAAGGGAAAACCAGAGGGTACTCTCAAGCATGTGAACGATCCGAAACAGCTTCTGATGGCATATCTTCCCTTAGCATCGCGTCCCCAGGCGAAGAGTTTTCTCAAAATAGGTCTTGGCCCCGGTGTTACCCTTTTCACTGCTTCTCAATTTAAGACAATCACGTCGTTAGATGCGGTCGAGATCAATGGAGCGGTGGTTGAAGCGGTTGAGAAGTTTTTTTATCCCTCTCTTTTTACAGATGCACGAATTAACTTTATTGTTGATGACGCGCGGAGCTATCTCTCCTGGACAGATAAGAAATACGATATTATCACCTCTCAGCCTTCTGATCCGACGGATCATTCGTCTGGATATCTTTTTACCAGGGAGTTTTATGAAATTGTCAGATCAAAACTTACCTTAGACGGTATCTACTGCCAGTTTATCCCCTTTTATCTGTTAGGGAAGACAGGGACAGATATCATTGTAAAGACGTTTTCCATGGTCTTCCCTAATGTGTACGGATGGAACCTGAATGAAAGAGGCAGCATTTTACTCATCGGGTCTCTGTTGCCGAACAAGGATCATGCAGACACAATAAGTAAAAGGATCGAGGAGTTTGATACATCACTCAAATATACATTCTTTTATGGCGCAGGACCTGAACAGTTAAGGCAGGTTGCTAGGCAGAAACACATCCCGGTCAATACGGATGACAATGATATCATTGAATTTATCGCTGCAAAAAACCTTCTCTGTACGTCTAATTGTTAGGAATGTCGGGCCGCTGCACATATCATAGAGCCTTCTGAAGATTGACTCAGTTTTCATCTATCCCTTTTCACCTTTTATTAAAAAGAGAGTTGTTCAATCCCAATTATATGATTTCCATTTTCACATAATGTATAATTCCTTTGAAAAGCAATATTAACTGAAAGTGCATACTGACGACGGAGAAAAGATTAATCCATGTCAAACGTTGAAGGCCTGATTTTATGGCCTGCTCTGTTCGGATATTCGATTACGTTCCTACTGTATCTTATTATTACCGTGTTTTCAAAGGAAAGATTTGAAAACTGGGCATGGGGATTTTTTCTTGTGAGTTTTCTGTTTCAGACGGCTTCAATAGCGTGGAGGTGGCATGTAAGCGGAAGAATTCCGGTTATGGTAAGTTACGAGCATTATCAGCTGGGGTCCTGGTTTGTTTCACTATGCACGGTTCTGGGTGGTTTCTACTACCGGAAGATGAGAATCGTTGCTATCGGCTCTGCAGCAGTCATACTGATCATGCTTGGAGTAGGAATGAATACTTATTCAGAAATGGACCCCCTGAGGCCTCCTTACCGGTCTAACTGGATATTTATTCATATAGGATTTGCATGGTTTGCATGGGGATGTTTTGTCGTGGCAACAGTTCTGGCTGTTGCATATCTCTTTAAGTCTCCGGGCAGGGAAGAGAGACGATTTATGAAAAAGTTCCCTTCCCGTGAGATCATGGATGAACTGATGATGAAAATGATCCTGTTCGGATTTATCTGTCAGGGATTTATGATAGCAGCAGGCGCCATATGGGCGCATCAGCTCTGGGGAAGATACTGGGGGTGGGACCCGGTTGAAACTTGGTCTCTCGTATGCCTGCTGGTCTATGGTCTTGTCCTGCATTTCAGGCTGATGATGGGCTGGAAGGGTGCGAAGATGGCGGTCCTCGTTATTCTGTCGCTGTCTACCTCAATAATTTATTTCTGGGGCATCGGCTTTATACCGGAAAGTCATACGTCCATGATGCTGCTGGAATGAATATGGTTATAACGTACAAGAAATATGTTTTATTTTGTAAGACAGATTGATGTGCTCATTCATGTCACTGAGAATCTGCACAAAATATCTGGTTATAATCAGATTATAAATGCCCTGCATGTTTCCCGTCTTAAACAATATTAATTTCAGCATTGTCTATAAGCTAACATTCCGGTTGAATTCACAATACAGATGTTATGCAGTGAATACAGTATTATGGTTATCCCTTAATAAAATATGTTATGTTAATTAAGATAACTCCAAGAATTTCAATGGATTTTATAACTTTCGTTTTAGAATAATAAGTGCGTCATAAGTAACATATGAAAAAGCAGAAGATCCTTTTTATAACACCGCCTTTTCATGCCGGTGTCGTTGAAGTAGCAGGAAGCTGGATACCCCTTAATCTTGTATATATTGCAGGCGCTGCCAGGAAAGCGGGTTTTGAGGCAGAGATATACGACGCAATGACCAAAAAGGTCGGGTATGATGAAATCAAAAAGAGGATAGAAGAGTCCAGGCCTGATTACGTGGGGATATCATCATTTACATGCACGGTTCCTGATTCAATCAAGGTTCTGGAGCTTGCAAAATCCATTAATCCGGAGATCATTACAATTATGGGCGGTGTGCACCCCTCCTTTATGTATGAAGAGATGTTTTCTCTTTCAGATGACATTGACTATATTATTAGAGGGGAGGGAGAGATAACCATCACTGATCTCTTAAACGCACTTGCTGACAACCAATCACCATCTAACGTCCTGGGAATTGTCTATCAGGAGAAGGGGAAAGTTATTGCCACTGAGCCAAGGCCCTTTATGGACAATTTTGATGCACAGCCCATGGGATGGGATCTCCTTGACTGGGAAGACTATACCTATTTTATCCTCCCCGGATCCCGCCTTGCTGCTGTCTGCACTTCAAGAGGGTGCGAACAGGAATGCACTTTCTGCTCGCAGCAGAAATACTGGAACAGGACATGGAGGGGGCGGTCGCCTGAAGATGTGGTAGGCGAGATGGAGCACCTGAATAAAACATACGGAGTAGATGTAATTCTCTTTACTGACGACTACCCATCACCTGACAGGGCCCGGTGGGAGAAGATACTTGAACTCCTGATCGAGAAGGACATGGGTATAAAGATACTCATGGAGACAAGGGCCAAGGACATCATACGGGACTCAGATATCCTCCATAAATATAAAAAGGCAGGAATCATTCATATCTATGTTGGTACTGAGGCAACTGAACAGGACTGCCTTGACTATATTAAAAAAGACCTCAGTATTGAGGAATCGAAAGAAGCACTGCGGTTGCTAAGGGAAGTGGGCATTGTAACAGAAACATCCATGATCCTCGGGCTTCCCGATGAAACGAAAGAAAATATAACAGAAACACTGCGTCTTATCATAGAGTATAACCCTGATTTCGGACATTTTCTGGCCATTGCTCCCTGGCCCTATTCGGATATTTATAACGAGTTAAAAGATTATATCGCGGTGAAGGATTACAGGAAATATAACCTCATTGATCCCATTATCAAGCCAAAGGCGATGACCCTTGAAGAAATAGACCATGCCATCATTCATTGCTACAAGACCTTTTACACAAAAAAATTCAATGAAATGATGGAGGAAAAAGACGAGTTCAAGAAGAATTACCTCATAACATCGATGAAGCTGATGATGACCACGTCATTTATAAAGAAAAAGATGGGGAGTCTTACCTATGGCTCAGGTGAGCAGATGCCCCCTGAGATGAAGGGACTGATGCATAAGCTCATGGGTGAGGGACATCCGAAAATAAAACCGGACAGGAAGCTGAAATCAAGTATTATCAGAAAAATAAATATCAATGCCCCGATCAGCAGGGTGTTTGCATATGTTACCGACCCTGATAACTGGACACATTATGTTACAAGTCTTGTGGATGTCAGGAACATAACTTCCAAAACGCTGGTGGCAGGGACAGAGTATGAATGGACCTACAGGATGCTCGGCATCAACCTTGACGGCACGGGCAGGATCGTCAATTTTGAAAAGAACCGTACATTTGCCATGGAAATGCAGGGGGCATTTCCGATCAGAGAGACCTTTACTTTTCAGGGAGATGAGCAGTCTACACTGCTTACCTTTGAGATCCGTTATAATGTCCCCGGAAAGGTTTTGGGGGTGATGGCAGACAAGCTCGTTATTGAAAAGCTGAATGTAACGGAAGCTGTTGCGGTGCTCAACAAAGTGAAGGATATATGTGAGAACACCACGTAACCGGTTTTTATCATCCCCTTTAAAGTAATCATTTCCTGCGATGTCATCTTTTTCCTCATTCCCGGATATCCGGTTCGGGGAATGACGGCAGTATAAATACAGTAAGGATTCCAACATATGACCATTGGTATTTCTGTATTGCATTTTACAGTGTTACTAATTATAATTTAGTAACACCATGTCAATTACGAGATTCGGCATATCACTTGAACATCGCTTACTCAAAAGATTTGACAGTCTCATAAGGAAGAAGGATTATGCAAGCCGCAGTGAGGCGATCAGGGACCTGATACGTGACAGCCTTGTTACAGAGGAATGGGAATCATCCACAACAGAAACTGTCGGAACGATTACTCTAGTCTATTCCCATGATATAAGAGAGCTGAGTGATAATCTGAATGATATTCAGCACCAATATCATCAACTGGTCAAGTCTACCATGCATATACATCTTGACGGGCATAACTGCCTGGAGGTTGTCGTGGTAAAGGGCAGGGCAAAAGATATTAAATCAGTTGCAGACAGACTGATCGGGACAAAAGGGGTAAAGCACGGAAAGTTAATAGCGACTACAACAGGGAAAAGGCTTAAATAGTGTAAAGGGGTCAGGCCTTCACATTTTACAACAATCAGGAATGCTGGAAATACAACATTGTTCAGTATTATAAAATGGGTGCCCCCACCCGTGTAGGAAGCAAAAACATATGCATATACCTGACGGTTATCTAAGTCCGCAAACTTATGTGCCATTGTTCGGTGCCTCTCTGGTATGCTGGTCAATTGGACTGAAGAAAATAAAAAGAGAGCTCTCCACAAAACAGGTCCCATACCTTGCCATGGCTGCGGTCTTTTCCTTTCTTATCATGATGTTTAATATTCCGATCCCGGGAGGGACAACAGGCCATGCAGCAGGAGCAGGCATCATTGCGGTCCTGTTGGGGCCGTGGACAGCGGTTATCGCTGTGTCTGTTGTCCTGATCATTCAGGCCCTGATCTTTGGTGACGGAGGGATCACCGCCATCGGGGCGAACTGTTTTAATATAGCGGTGGTCATGCCTTTCGTGGCCTTCTGGGTATTCAATCTGATAAAGGGAAAATCAAGAGATCCAAAACGACTTTCCCTCGCTGCTTTTTTTTCCGGTTATGCAAGTCTTACCGTATCAGCAATTTTTGTTGCAATACAGCTGGGTATTCAGCCGCTGATTGCCCGATCATCCAGCGGTACCCCGCTGTATGCTCCTTATCCTCTGTCAGTGGCACTTCCGGTAATGGCTTTGGAACATCTGCTGTTGTTCAGTATTGTTGAAGGCGTTGTGACCCTCCTGCTGTTTAAGTATTTTATGAAGAACGAACCGGAACTTATTTATGCAGAAACGGGAAACGGCACATAGAATGACAAAGACACAGAAAAAATTATGGATTGGATTAATCATCATGGCGCTGATCTCCCCGCTGGGTATTGTTGTGCCCGAGCTTTTTAATTCAGGAGATGCATGGGGCGAGTGGGGAACAGAAACACTGCATAAACTCCTTGGCTATATCCCTGAGGGATTAAGAAAATATGCGGACTTCTGGAAGGCGCCTGTCCCTGATTACATTCTCGGAGGAGAGGAGAGTTCCATGACTATAAAGGTTATTTCTTATATCACGTCAGGACTGGTAGGTATCCTTGCAGTAACCCTTGTGATATACCTGATATCAAAAGTGGTGATTAAAAATGGCAAATAGGATACCCTCTTTTCTTTTGGATAAACCTGATTCTGATATATATTCGGAGGACAGGGGAAAGATAAAACTGTCCTTTATCGAAAGAGGAATTAATCAGGTGGCAGATGTGATCAGGTCGGGCTACATTCAGTGGGACACAGCCACTAATGACGGTTTTTTTCAGAGACTGGATGCCCGGATTAAAATGATCTTCCTTTTGTTCTTTGCTGTGATTGTCAGTCTGAAAAAAGAGATCATGCCTGAAATTTATCTGGGAAGTTTTATATTTGTTCTTGTTCTGATGTCACGTCTGAATATCTTCAGTTTCTATAAAAAGGTTTTTTTTCTTGGATTCTTATTTGGATTTCTCATAGCCGTTCCTTCAGCCTTTAATGTCATTGTGAAAGGAGAAATTATATTTCCCGTATTTCAATTATCAAAGGATTATCGATTCTGGGTGTATCACATTCCTGCAGATATAGGTATTACGAGAGAGGGGATTTCTGCGGTCTCCATGCTGACCATACGGGTTGTGAACTCTTTGTCAATTGCCTTTCTTGTTCTATCCACCACCCCTTTTCCGGATATCATAAAGGCTTTAAAGATGTTAAAGGTGCCGGACAGTTTTCTGATGGTGATAACGCTGTCGTACAAGTACATATTTATTTTTTCTAAAACAGTTGAAGACATGCATCGGGCAAAAAAGAGCAGGCTGCTCAGAGAGGTGAATAGTGCAGAAGCGAGGAAATGGGCAGCAGGAAGAATGGGATTTATATTCAGGAAAACAAGGCTGCGCTGCGACGAGATCTTTAAGGCAATGTTAAGCCGAGGCTTTTCCGAAGAAGTGAAAATATATAAGCCCCGAAAGCTTAAATCACGAGACATTATAGCGGGTGCTATTCTTATGATTACCGGGGTTTTCTTTATATGGTATTAATTTTGAAAAAGCCTTTTAAAATAACTTGTTCAGTATTGTACAAGCATAGTTCAACTGTTGTTCAAAGTTGTTGTGTTGCGTGCAACAATCTTGAAATGAAAAATGAACAACCATTGAACCATTGTTGAACTAAATTGCTTATGACGTAAATGGACAATATTATTACTCTCAAAAATATTAGCTACAGCTACTACAACAGGATACCTGCAGTCAGTGATATTTCACTTGATATTATGGAGGGAGAATGCTATTCCATTATCGGTGCCAATGGCACAGGGAAATCAACCCTTCTTCAGATCATGAGCGGCCTTGTGCATCATTCAGAGGGAAGCGTATTCTTCAGGGAAAATGAGGTATCGGCGGAGTCCCTGAAGAACAGGAGCTTTCTTAAGTTTTTCAGGGAGCGGGTAGGATATGTATTCCAGGATTCTGACATCCAGCTGTTCTGTCCCACGGTCATGGATGAACTTCTCTATGGCCCTCTCCAGCTTGAGATAAAGGAGAGTGAAGCAATGGAAAGGGCAAAAGAGGTCATGCAGATGTTGGAAATACAAGACCTCAGGGACCGGCCATCGTATATGCTGTCAGGTGGTGAGAAGAAGAGGGTGGCCATAGGATCGGTCCTGACCATTAATCCGGAAGTCATACTTTTTGATGAACCGACAAACGGGCTCGATCCGAGGACCCAGTGTTTTCTTGTAGAACTGATGCTTGCTTTAGGCGATGCAGGAAAAACTTTAATTATAGCAACCCACGATCTGTCACTTGTAGCTGAACTTGAGACAAACGTAGCGCTTCTGTCCGAGGAACACCGGATTGAGAAGACAGGTAGTGCTGATGAGATTCTTAAAGACGAAGACCTGCTTCTCAGGGCAAACCTTATTCATGAACATATGCATGTTCACGGTGATAAAACTCATAAACATAGACACTCCCATTATTTCTTTCATAAGCATTAACAGTGATTCCCGTCTGCTTCGCTTGCTGGCATGTCGGGAATCAAACTGACCAGATGCAGGAAAATTATGTTGACGTCTGAAATGTTCCTGTCACAAATGTTATTTTATTAATGAAAATACTTATCTGAATAATAATCATTAAATTACATATGATGGTAAGCAGGAGGTATCATGAAAAGAAATTTTATTGTTCTGGTAATGATGGTATGTGTTTTACATCTGTTTGCCGGGTGTTCGGAAAAAGCTGCAGAAAAAGCCGGGAAGGCAGAATCCACAAAGGCCGGTACGTCTGACGGCGCGCAGCTTGCAATGATTGATGGTGAAGTTATTTCCCTGCAGGATTTTTCAGACCATGTGAAAAATTTACCGTCCAAAATGCGGAGAGAGATTGTTGACAAGGAAAGCAAGGTGAAAGCCCTGAATAATTTTGTACGGGAAAAGCTGTTATACAAGGAAGCATTAAACAGAGGGTTTGATAGCAACCAGAAAGTTGTTGAAGAACTTGAAAGAATAAAAAGGGGATTAATACTGAGGGAGTTTTTGCAGGACCTGCTCAGCAAAGATATCCCGGTTTCTGATGAGGAAGTGATTGCATATTTCAATGAACATAAGAGTGAATATGACAAACCTGAGAGAATAAGGGTAAGCCATATCGTTACGTCTGATAAGGAGCTGGCAGAAAAGCTGCTTGCTAAAATCAATCAGGGAGAGAATTTCAGGGAGCTTGCCAGAAAGCATTCCATTGATACTACCTCAAACTACAGAGGCGGAGACCTCGGATATATAGAACGCGGAAAGATGCCGGCAGAATTTGACGAGGCAGCTTTTGCCATGAAAAAGGAAGGTGACATAAGCAGGATAATAAAGACCGGGAAAGGGTATCACATTATTAAGTTTAACTCCCGAATAGACGCTTTTGAAAGTTCACTCATTCCGCCTGTGATGTCGAATGTGAGACGAAAGATCACTCAGCAGAAGCAGGAAGAGATCATCAATACTGTTTCAGAAGAATTGAAGGGCCGGTATGACGTGGTGACAAACGAAGATATGCTGGACTCGTTTGTAGTACCAAGACCTGCAGGTGGACATGGAGGATTCATGGGTACAAGCGGAGCAGGAGGACACTGACAGGAAGTAACTCCTGCTTAATTAAATAAAAGGTAAGAAAGCCTGGGTTTATCGTGAGATAGGCTCAGGTTTTTTTATATGTCCATAAGGATTACTTATGAATGATTAGTTTACAGTATTTAAATATTATGTTAAAATAAATAACATTGCCAATATGACATTATTTCGCCATAATGGCATGATCACGTAATACCTATTTATTCTATAACTTATTGAAATTAAAAACAAATACTCTTGGCATAGCATTTGCAATGTTACAAGCAGTCATGATGAAAAAGCCAATCCTGTCGTGAGGCTGGTGCGGAAAGCAAAGGGTCTTTACCAAAAAGATCGCGATGCTGCCATCAATCATTCCAAAAACGAAAGGAGGTGAAAAAAATGAAAAAGACTTTAATTCTCGTTGTAACGCTTTTATTTGTTGTTGGCGTAACAGGAATGGCAATGGCAGCTATTACAAACAGTAAACATGATTTCTCAAACAGTGTCCCCTGGCAGGTTACTACTGGTGAAATATGTAAGGCATGTCATGCTCCTCATACTACAAACACAGATGTTGATAACCTGATTTGGAACCATGATCCATCAACAACTGCGACGTATCAGCCATATACATCTTCAACATTGAATGATACACCTGGTCAGCCAGTTGGTCACTCAAAACTGTGTCTGAGCTGTCATGATGGTACGGTAGCGGTCAATGCATTCCCTGGTGAAACTGGTACAGGTCCTGCAGTTACTGGTGCACTCCAGATAGCTAAAGGCGGTGATGATCTGAGAGGTCAGCATCCGATTTCAATTCTGTATGATTCTGGAGCAAATTCAGATGACTGGTTGAACTATCCAGCATCTAGTGTTAGCATGGGAGCTAATACACTGGATCAGGTTCTTCCTGGTGGACGGGTTGAGTGTTCAACATGTCATGACGTTCATAACACAACTGGTGAAGCCAATGGATCATTCTTACTGAGACTTGATAATGCAGGTTCAGCATTATGCCTGGCATGTCACGACAAGTAAGAATTACAGTATTGAGTTTTTTTGAAAAAAGGGAGGGGTTTTCTCTCCCTTTTTTTTATGTGCAACGACCATGGATTAGTAGTAAATGAGGGATAAATTATATTATAATGCATTACATATGATAAAATCATCAGCAAACTATATGTTTATATTCACTTTATTATCTTCAGTTCTGCTGTTGATGTCATATGCCCATGGAGAAGAAAAACTGCTGTATATTGACACAGATGCTTCATGCATATCATTAAAGTGTCATGATTCCATGGGGAAAAAAGAATTTGTACACGAAATTGGTATTGACGGTGCTCAGTGCAAGCGCTGTCATGAGCTCATGACGAGTGGCGAGCACAGGTTTAGAGATCTGCCGCTGAAAACAGAGCGTCTCTGTGAGAAATGTCACAGCAGGGATGTTACCTCCCCTAGCGAATTAAAAAAACTTCCTCCTAAAGTGTTGCCGTTAGATAAAGAGGCATTTTCGCACAAGCCGTTTTCTGATGGCTTGTGCACAGCGTGTCATGATGCTCATGAAAGTGATTATTACCGTCACCTGAAGTTTGAATACCCGGAAACTCCATATGCCCAGTATTCTGACAGCACGTATGGTTTATGCTTTCTTGCAGATTGTCACAAAGGTCTAGAAAAGGTGTTCAACGAACCAAGAACACTTTCCATTACTGCATTCAGAAACGGAAACCTTAACCTTCATTTCAGGCATGTGAATAAGGAAAAAGGAAGGACCTGTATCGTATGCCATGACAACCACTATTCAAAAAGTCCAAAGATAATAAATGAAACATTTCAGTTTGGCAAAAAAGAGCTCACCATTACCTATGAAAAGACAGAATCAGGTGGCAGTTGCAACTCAACGTGTCACAGGATTGCAAAATACGATAGATATGAACCGGCTTTTAATTACATAAGAACAACGCCCAGGCTTGGCGTTGATGCGACGAAAGCTGAACTTGAGTTGAGCAGAGAGAGAGACAGGGAAATGGCAAAAAAGAAAGCGTCATCAGATAACATGCCGATCCAGCAGGATGAATCGGATCCGGTAAAGGAAGAAAAACGCTGATATGATATGAATCAATTTCCTGACATTTTATTGAACGTTTCTCTATGCTCGATGATTTAACAGTGAGACGTTATATCTCAAAACAGGAGGTAACATGAGGAAGTTGTTATGCAGTATGTTTGCTATAGTCGTATGCATAGGATGTGCAGGACAGGTGAAAGAACAGAAAGAGACACTTTTCTATCCACCGCTTCCTCAACAGCCGCGTCTCCAGTTTTTAACAAGTATTTCGACTGAAACTGATTTAGGTGGAGGAGGTAAAAGTGCCTTTAAGGAGTTTCTCATAGGAGATGATACTTCAGAAAAAGCTATTGGCCGACCTCTTGATATAGGCGCTTCAAAAGACAGGATATATATAGTTGACGGGACACATCTAAAAGTTCTTATCCTGGATCTTAAGAAAAAGGAATTCAGTTTCATCAAGGGAACGAGACTGGGTGCATACAGTCATCCGGTGGGTATCTGGGTCACAGAGGACGACTTCAAGTATCTTACAGATTTTAAGAGGAAGCAGGTCATTGTATATGACAGGGATGACAATTATGTTAGGACATACGGCAAGGCAGGGGAGCTGGAAAAGCCTTATGATGTGGCTGTATTTGAGGGAAGGGTATATGTCAGTGATTTTGACAGACATCAGATATCTGTCTATGACAAGGAAACAGGAGAGGTAATCCAGACAATAGGAGTTCTCGGTAATGATGAGGGAGAGTTTTACAAACCGGCACAAATTTCTGTTGATGTTCAGGGAAATCTGTATGTAACAGATGCGTTTAATTACAGAATTCAGAAATTCAATCCAAATGGTGATTTTGTAAGAGTGATTGGCTTTCATGGGGATGCCCCAGGAGCTTTTGCCAGGCCCAAGGGCCTGTCTATAGACAATGAATCTCATATATATGTAGCTGACACTGCGTTTGAAAATGTACAGATCTTTGATGCAGAAACAGGTCAGATTATGCTTTTTATCGGAGGCTTTACCGAACAACCGGGCGGGATGTGGCTGCCCAACGGCATATGGATTGATTACGAGAATGTAGCATATTTTCAGCAATATGCTGATAAGGATTTTCGCATTAAATATCTTTTATATGTCGGTAACATGGCTGGGCCCTACAGGCTGAATGTGTATGGTTTTGGTGAGTGGATAGGCGATCCTCTTACCGGTGATATGTAAGAGTCTCCATCAAAATGCCAGGTGTCTAACTTGTCCATCAGATTGCCGATTTATTAAGGAGTTCCATCAGATTGCCGATTTATTTTATAACAAGAAGTTTAATCCTGACTTGACCTCCATGCTGAATTGGGATGTACGGGTCAGGGGATGGGTTGAATCTAGTGAAAAGTCAAAAAAATTGGACTGTAACGTTAGTAACTCTGTTCGGCATTTTGTTTCTGTTCTCAACAACAGGATGTGACAAATACACGCGGTATAAGGTGGAAACCTTTTTTTTTACGGGAGTACCGCCTGTTCACGGTGTTATGAAAGCTGAAAGCGCTGAAGATACCTCCTCACGACCGACAGAAAAAGAAGAGAGAAAAGGTGAGAGAGTAACAACCTTTGTACATGGACCGTACGCTTCTGAGCAGTGCTATCTTTGCCACGTTGTAGAGGCAAAACCAAAAGAAACTCTGGACTATGCAGGGGGGTTTCCCAGACTGCAGGATCTGCCAAGTAAACTTTTACTTCCCAAAAATGAGATCTGTACTGAATGTCATGTAACAAAAGAGTACAAATCTGCATTTAAGGATGATCTCTGGATTCATGGTCCTGTGTCAAACGGTACCTGCACCGTATGCCATCATTATCATGCATCCAGGACAGACTATATGCTGTTAGCAGAGAAATCTGTTGACCTTTGCTCCCAGTGTCATACCGGTGATTTTATTACAGACATAGCTGAACACACAGAGGGTAAAGATTGCCTGGACTGTCACAACGCCCATGTGGGAAAGGACAGGTTTTTGCTTAAAAAAGATTATGTTGAGATATACTGATGAAAAGGGGCAATACCTTCTTTGCAGATGTATCGGTTATGTACTGAAGAGCGGATTCGTTGTTCTGTTTTTTTCAGTCATTCTCAGCATTAATCCGGCTGAAACAATTGCTGCACGGGCTTTATATCTACAGAGGCCTAAACTCGCGTTTAACATTTCTTTTGAATATGATAAAGACGTGAGAATTGTAAGGTCCAAAAAAGGAGAAGACAGTGCCAGCAGGTTCAGGGAAGGATTGGATATTAAAACGAAGGGCTGGTTCTATCACCCAGCACTTCTGGTTTACTCTCTTAATTACTCACCAGAGTGGGGGCAGTCGAACAGTAGCGGTATTTCAGGAGATGAGAATTCTTTTTTTCATGGCTACTCTGGTGATATGACTTTATTGCAGTTTAAACCGTATACAGTTGATGTTTTTGCAGAAAGGACCAGCCGAAGAATACGGAGTAATTTTGCAGAAACGACAAGACTGAATTCCGATACGTATGGTGGAAGATTGACCCTGAAATACCGGTTTCTTCCGGTCGTTTTCGGGTATGATCACATTGAATCCAGTCAAACCGGGTTTTATGAATCGGAAACAGATCAGGACAGTTTTAATTTAACAATGTCTCTGAGAAATCAGCGGGCAGCGATGAGTATTAGCTCTTTTTACAGAGACTTAAATAAAGTTGTCAATAACCAGATTCTTGATAATGAGGTAAAACATGCTAATCTGAGGAACAGCATAGTTATTTTAAAAAAAAATAAACTGTCCTTCTCATCCGGTGTTTCATATGAAGAGTCTTTCAGCACGAACAAGGATGAGGAAGAGTATTTGGCAGATGGGACTCTCGTATGGCGTATCAAACCTAACCTGAAATCCAGTTATACCGTTAATTATGAAAATATCGACACATTCGATAAGAAACTGCTCTCTCCCATACCACGGGAAACAATGTCGCATGATCTGAATTTAACTCATACCCTGTATGAAAACCTTGCGACAAACATAAATGTTACGTACGAAAAATTGAAAATCATAAACAACACCGATCAACGATATGGAGTGGGAGCTATCTGGGATTATAAACGAAGAATACCCTGGGGAATTCTTCGTCTTGAAATGGGACAGTCGTACAGGAACGTTGAGGTCCTGGAGTCCGAGGATTTTGTGAGGGTCATTGATGAGATACAGAGAATTGACGATGTAACCGTTACCCCTCTTGCTAATGCCAATGTAGATTTTAATATACCGGTCTCGGTGTCTGACAGCCTTGGCACCCCGCTGATCGAGGATTTTCATTATGAACTGATCCAGATAGGAGATGTCAAAGGGATTCGATGTAAACTGGCACTCCCGGGTTGTACGGCCGGAGTCGATGTATTTGTAGATTACACCTATAGGAGCAGGTTCCCCTTTGATTACTCCATAAGATTTCAGTTATATGGGATCAGGTTGGATCTCTGGTCCAGACTGAAACTGCATTATAATTATTCAAAACTCAAACAGAATTTTCTTCGGGGTTTCAGGCCCGAAGAACTAAATCAGAATATTATACACAGAGCAGGAGCTGAACTCGAATGGAAAAACAGCAATTCCATGATCGAAGTTGAGGATGTAGATTCGGTAACGGGTTTGTCATTGAGACGGACCAGACTTATGGAATCAGTATATCTAAAGACAGCGAATGAGTGGTTTCTAAATATAACGGCAAGCTATACCATAAATAAGTATCACAAAACCGATGAAACAGTAAAGGTTGGTAATATACTTGCCAGTGCTGAAAAACTGATATTTTATAATGGAAAAATGAGGGCTGAAGTATTTATGAGAGATGTGACGGGGGAATCTCAGGACCTGAATAATATCGGGTTCTCCACGTTTTTAAACTGGATTTACAATATTTATGAAATTGACCTGACGTATAGTTTTACCAACGAAAAGAATTCAATAACTGATCAGACATTCAGAAACCATTATTTATTTCTCAATCTCAGGAGAAACCTTTTTTGATGATGTTGGGAATGAGAATACATAGGAAACAGAGGAGGAAAAGCATAATGCTTACGGTATTGATAATCATTACCGTCTTTATGTTACATGGCTGTTTTAAAGAGATTGTTGAAAAAAGAGGGCCGCTGCCGGACATCATATGGCCGAATCCTCCTGATATTCCAAGAATCCGTTTTGTTAACTCCATATCCAGACCAAAGGATTACAACATAAGAAAAAGCGGCTTTGATAAAATATTCAGATTCCTTAAAGGTGAGAAGCCTGCATCCCTCATTAATCCATATGGAGTATTAACTGATCATAAGGACAGACTTTTTGTTGTAGACACATCATGTCCATGTGTTCACGTGTTTGATGTTGAAAATAATGTGTATTACACCTTTCCCGACGGGGACACATCTTTTTTGTCACCTATCGATATAGCACTGGACAGTGAAGGGATGATTTATGTGTCTGATTCAAAAGACGGGGTCGTAAAGGTGTTTAATAATGGCGGGAAAGAGTTCGTTAAAGAGATTGGCAGAAGTTTTCTTGTGAGGCCTACAGGCCTGGTTGTTAACAATGTAACAGGTGAACTCCTTGTTGTTGATACTGTCATGTCTCAAATACTAAAATATAATTTAGAGGGTCTGAGATTCAAGGGAGATATCGGAAGTGTTGGCAGTATAAATGGCATGTTTCATTATCCTACGAATATATTTCTATCAAAGGACGGTAAAATTTTTGTAACAGATTCACTTAATTTCAGAATTCAGATATTTACGTCCGAAGGCACGTTTATTCGTGCATTTGGACAGGCAGGGGATCGTCCGGGTTATTTTTCAAGGCCCAGGGGGGTTGCCGTTGACAGCGACGGGAATATTTATGTGGTAGATGCCCTCTTTGACAATGTTCAGATGTTCAATTCCGAAGGCAGGCTGTTAATGGATTTCGGCGGAACAGGTTCCGAGTATGGAAAATTCTGGCTGCCGACAGGAATTTTTATTGATGAAAGAGACAGGATATATGTGTCTGACGCATACAATAAACGCGTACAGGTTTTTCAATATATGAAGTCAGAGGAGCTTATACAATTTGAGTAATTCGATAAACATAAAAAATATATCAGTGTACGGTCAGTATCAGTGTGGCACGATAAAAAAGTGGCCGCTTATCATTCTCATGACCATGTTGTGTGTTGTTTTATGTGGTCCGGTTTTACATCCGGCGTATGTTTCAGCCCAGCCGCCGCCGCCGGGACCAATACCGCCGCCGCCGCCGCCTGATCCTTCAGCAAGCATCAAAATGACGAAGCATAACCTCTCTATCTCAGGTCCCGGATGGATCAAATCATCAACAGAGGATAGAATCTGTGTATTCTGTCATACGCCACACCTGGCACGAGTGGATTCACCATATTTGTGGAACCGTCAGGATACGACAGGACATATTCCGTATCAAAGCACAACACTATACGCGTCAATCGGTCAGCCGACCGGCGCATCGAAAATGTGTCTGAGCTGCCATGATGGTACTATCGCACTTGGAGCATTGCTGTTTCCTCCTGAAATACCGTTTACAGGAGGTATACGGTTTATCCCTGAGGGGCCGTCAAAACTCGGAACTGATCTTTCAGATGACCATCCCGTCTCTTTTGTGTATAACAGCACACTTGCAAATAACAATGGAGAACTGATTCAGCCGTCTGCTTTACCTCCTCAAATAAGACTTGACAATAATGCAGAGATGCAATGTAATTCGTGCCATGACCCTCATTTTGATATTCACGGCAAATTCCTTGTGATGTCTGATTCATATTCTGCTTTATGCACTGCCTGTCATGATAAGAATGGCTGGGGAATATCTACTCATTCTACATCTAATGCAGTATGGAATGGTCTGGGTGCCGATCCATGGCCGGTATCTTCTTATGACACCGTCTCTGAAAACGGGTGTAAGAATTGCCATGTATCTCATAACGCAGGGGGCCATGAAAGGCTTCTGAATTATCAATTTGAAGAAGATACCTGTCTTGCCTGTCACAACGGCAATGTCGCAGCTACGGATATTGAATTGCAGTTATCAAAACAGTATAGACATCCGGTACAAAATTATACCGGTATTCATGATCCGGCTGAAGATTTTACTTCGGGTTCAGTCACGGAACATGTAGAATGTACAGATTGTCACAATCCTCACTGGTCAAATGACAATACATCATCCGGAGCTCCACTGATATCAGGGGTAAGTGAGGGAGTGACCGGAATCAATGCAGCCGGACAGAACGTGTCCACAGTATCAAACCAGTATGAAATATGTTTTAAATGTCATGCGGACAATAATGTTATTGACGTAATGTCAATAGATCGGCAGATTCAGCAGTTAAACACGAGATTGGAATTTGACTCTTCAAATCCTTCTTATCATCCTGTCGAATCTCAGGGAATAAACGTTAATGTCCCGAGTCTTCTTCCTCCGTATACAGAATCAAGCATAATTTTTTGTACAGATTGTCATAGCAGTGACTCGTCGGAACCCTCAGGCCCCCATGGTTCTATCTATGAACATTTACTTTCTGATAATTATGTAACGCTGGACTTTACGTCAGAAAGTCCTTTGACATATGAACTTTGTTATAAATGCCACGATAGAAACAGCCTGTTAGCTGATCAGAGCGGTTTCAGCCACAATAATCACGTCGTAAATGAGTCAACTCCGTGTGCTGCCTGCCATGATGCTCATGGAATAGATTTTATTCAGGGCAACTCCCAGAATAACAGCCACCTAATTAACTTTGATATCACCATTGTGCAAGCTGACAGTCAGGGGAGGTTAAGGTTTGAAGATAACGGTACATTCAGCGGACAATGCTTTCTCCGCTGTCATAATGCAGCGCATGAACCACTTTCGTATTAATAATGCATAAGGAGGATTACTAATGAGGGTTAAACAATATGTCTTACTATTCATGATTATTTTAATCACTGTTTCCATGAGCTTCTCTGATGACGGCCTGATGACAGGAACAGTCAAACAGCTGCAAAAAGCCGGCCAATATACATATCTCACACTTGATCAGAAGGGAACAGAAGTCTGGGTTGCAACGACATCCTCAAATGTTATGATCGGTGACGTCATTGATTATTCTGAGGCGCTGCTTATGGAGAATTTTGAGGCCAAATCTCTTAAGAAGACCCTTGATAAAATCTATTTTACTGGTGGAGTTAAGATCATTAGCGGGCCTTCATTATCCAAAGATGCTTCGTTGCCTGATGATAATGTCCACAAAAATATTCAGACAGAGAACATACAGGCAACTGCTCCTGAAAAAGGAGAAATAACCAGGGCGGAAAATGGAAACACGATAGAAGAAATTTATACGAAACTGAATGAACTGAATGGCAAGCACATTATTGTTCGTGCACGGGTCATGAAGGTCAGTAAGAATATTCTCGGCACGAACTGGATTACACTTCAGGATGGGACAGGCAGTGCTCCTGACAACACCATCATTGCTTTATCGTCAGATATTGTTGGCATTGCTGATACAGTGACCGTTAAAGGGACAGTTAAAGCAGATATAAATTTAGGCTCCGGGTATACGTATAAGGCAGTAATTGATAAAGCATCTCTTGTAAAATGATAAAGGACTTGTTTGTTGAATATATTTGAGGTACTGAGTAAGAGGTACCTGAGAAATTTTTTCTTATGCATAGGTATCACATTTGTTATCGGTACCTCGATATCAGCCGCTGTCCTGTATTCAGATATTTATCAGCCGTTAAATACGCACTACGGGGCAATTCTGTCCATAATTGGCGGGTTAAAGGAGTCTTTGACAGCAAAGACCCTTAAAATTAACGTCATATTCTATATTCTCATAAGCACCGGAATCGGACTGCTTTCAGTGCTCTATTCACACAGGGTCGCAGGCCCTCTGCACAGGATAAAAATCTTTCTTAGATCGATAGCTGATGGGACGCCTGAGAAGATATTGCAATTGAGGCACAAGGACGCAATTGACACATTTGCATCGACCATTAATGAAATGACCGATGCGTACAGGAGAAGAAATCATGAACTTAAATCAGAAATTGATCAATTAAGGAAATCTGCCCATGAGCTTGAACAGTTAGCAGAAGAGGGAAGACCTGTTGATAAGGTACTTGAAGAAATCATTGATACAGACAGACGAATAAGCGGCCTTTTAAAAGCTATAAAGATCAATGAAGAATAAATTCATGTTCTTCTGTCTGATGTTTTTTAGTATGGGAGCGCTTGTTTATGCTTTATCCGGCAAGTCCCATGAGTTCTCAGAAAGTGAGTGCAATCTCTGTCATGTAGATGTGGACACGAGTCCCGATATTATCCTGCCTGATGTCACGTTATCCTGTGGAAAATGTCATGCAATGCTTGAACAGGTCCAATCTCATCCTACAGATATTTACCCCGGCTCAGAAATTCCCGAGGATATGCCTCTGATCGAAGGGCGGCTCACCTGTCTGACCTGTCATTATGCGCATCCGAGCAAGAAACGGCAAATGTTTATTACAGGGGATTTCTTTTTAAGAAGACCGTATAAAGGTCCGGCATTTTGCAGTACGTGCCATATAATTGATGAAAACAAGCATATTGTATTTAACAAAGTGCATAAGGGGTCTTATGTGGAAAAGAGCCGTAAGACAAGAATAGACATGGAATCACTGACGTGCATAGAATGTCATGACGAGCACATTACTAAATCCAGGTCGTCCCTGGGGGCCGGTATCTGGAAGCACGGTACAGGAACATTATTGCCTCATCCCGTTGGAATATCATATGAGGAAAGTCACGACAGAAAAAAGCATGGCTTCAAACCTGCCGGTTTGCTGAGAAAAGAGGTTAAACTATATGAAGGAAAAATTGGCTGTGGTTCCTGCCATAACATATATTCAAAAGAAAAATATATGCTGGTGATCAGTAATGAGCGCAGTACATTATGTCTTGAGTGTCATATAAAATGATGCAGAGGAAATATGATGGGGATTATATGCAGGTTAAAAGGAGAATAACGTGAAACTAAAAAGGCGTCGATATATAAATAATCCTGGTTATCAGATGAAGATCGTCATTTCCTTTGTACTCATTACATTTTTTGCAAACATCATCTCAATAACAGTTTTTAACCACTTTGCTCTCAAGAAACTGGAAGATATGATATGGAGTACACATATAAGTGCTAACTCGACCGGCGATATAATTAATTCCCTATTTATATATGTGAATGTTGCCGACTTTTTTTTCATTGCTGTTACACTTTTTTTTATGGGCCGCTGGATGATAAGGAAAACAGCAGGGCCTCTCAACAGATTGTCCTGGTATGTCAGGAACATGACCGAAGGAGACCTGATTTCTCGCATTGAACTTAGAAAGAATGACGAATTCCAGGACGTGGCTTCAGAAATCGACATCATGAGGGAGAGCTTACGCGGGAAATTCAAATCGATATCAAACGCATATGATGACGTATCCCGCTTAATTGGTGAACTTCCTGCAGCAGGCAGTACGGGAGAACGCATACTGAAGCAATCACGGAATATTATTGGATGTATTGAGAAACTTGACGCAGAAGCGAATACATTAAAGTTCTGACTATAGCGGCTCAACCTTTAACATTATACTGCTTTAATTTCCTGTACAGCGTTCGCAATCCAATTCCCAGCACCCTGGAGGCTTCAGCCTTATTCCCATTTGTCTTTTCCAATGCATCAAGGATTGCCTTCTTTTCAATCTCAAAAAGTTTGTCATCGGGTTGTGACGATAATAGTTTTGATGTCTTTGAAGATGTAAGAAAGGGCGGCAGACTGTTTGCCGTGACCGTGTCTCCAACACTCACAACAACTGCGCTTTCTATACAGTTCATCAGCTCCCTGATGTTCCCCGGCCATGAGTAGGATTTTATCAGTTTCATGGCATCTTTTGAAATCCCGCTGATCTTCTTATTATGAATTTCAGCAAATTTATTGAGATGGTAGTTTATAATCGGAGGGATATCCTCCTTTCTCTCTCTTAGGGGAGGCACTTCCACCGACACAACATTAAGTCTGTAAAAAAGATCATCCCTGAACTTTTCTTCAGTGACGAGCTTTTCAAGATCTTTATTTGTAGCCGATATAATGCGAACGTCGACTTTTAATGTTTTTGTTCCTCCCACCCGTTCAAACTCAGATTCCTGAAGAAACCTGAGAAGCTTGACCTGAATTGATGGTGGGAGATCTCCGATCTCATCGAGAAACAGTGTACCACCGTCAGCCAGCTCAAATCGTCCTTTTTTCATATACAGAGCCCCGGTAAAGGCCCCTTTCTCATGACCGAACAGCTCACTTTCAAGAACACCTTCAGCAAGCGCAGAGCAGTTGACCTTTATAAAAGGTCCGTCTACAACAGAGCTGTTATAGTGGATAATGTTAGCCACAAGTTCTTTTCCTGTTCCGCTTTCGCCCTGGATCAGAATTGTTGCACGCGTGGATGCGACCCGTTTAACGAGATCGATTATTTCTTTAATCTTTGCAGAGTTTCCGATGAGGGTGGTAGCGTCGAATTTTTCCCTGATCTGCTGCCTGAGCAGTATATTTTCAGACTTCAGTTTTTTGTGCTCTATGGCATTCTTAAGGGTAATTTCGAGCTTGTTCAGGTCGATGGGCTTCGTGAGATAGTCATACGCCCCTTTTCTCATGGCGTTTACTGCAGATTCAATTGTTGAAAATCCTGTAACAAAAATAGTGACAATGTCTTTACCTGTTCCCTGGATGGTATCAAGGAGTTCGATACCGTCCATTTCAGGCATCTTCATGTCACTGAGTACAACCTCGATGTCGCTGTTTTCCTCAATAATTTTTATTGCATCCGATCCGTTGGATGCTGTATATGTGATGTAGTCGCTGGACAGGTATTTAGCGAGGTTTTCCCTGACGGCAGTTTCATCATCTACTATCAATACAGATGGTTGTAACATTAAGATTACCCTCTCTCTACAGGAATGGATATTACAAATTCTGTTCCTTTCCCATCAATGCTTGTACATTTTATTTTACCACCATGACTTTCAATTATTCTCTGTACGATAGGCAGGCCAAGACCCAGACCTTCTTCCCTCGTGCTGAAAAAGGGATTAAATATCTTTTCACGATATTTTTCAGGGATACCTGCTCCGGAATCCTTGACACTGATAATAACATTATCCGATACAGTATCTGTTTTTATTTCTATCAGCCCTTTTCCATTCATTGATTTCAGAGCATTTTGAATGAGATTAATCAGAACTTCCTTAAACTGTCTGGCGTCGAAATTGAAATCAGGCATGTCATCTGTAAGCTGTAACTCAATCTGTATATTATTGTCCCGGGTACCGGATGATACCAGGGCAGCAACTTCAGTAATGACCGTATTGATATTGTTTTTATAGAACTGAGGTTCAGGGAACTTTGCAAATTTGACAAAGGCTTCCAATATGTTATTGATCCTGTTGATCTCGTGACGTATCAAGGAAGCGGACTCATAAGCAGAAGAATCCTGACCGAATTTGTCAGCCAGCTCCTTGAGAAGCATCTGGGTGCTTATGGACAAAGAGTTTAACGGGTTTTTAACCTCATGTGTAACGCCGGCCGCTATCTGTCCAACAGCAGCCTCCTTTTCCGTTCTTATCAGTGCGACCTGGGTTCTTTGCAGTTTTTCATTTGCCTGTTGTAACTCAATTGTCCTCTCTCGTACTTTTCTTTCCAGGGCTTCGTTAAACTTTCTCAGGATTTCATCATTTTCCTGCAGTTTATCGGCCATTTGATTGAACGAGTTATAAAGCTGTCCAATTTCAGACTTAGAATCAGTATTAACTCTTACATCCATCTTCCCTTCAGCAAAATCTATTGTTGCAGATGCCAGAGCCTTTATCGGATTGACGACCTTTTTGAGAAGAGCGAGATGTCCGGCATAAATGGTCAGACCCCCTAAGGTAATAAAGACAAGATATATAAAGAGTATTATCCGCATTATGGATAACGACTTGCTGATGCTGTTTTCTATTTTTTGAAAATGTATGGCATTAATTTTGGCTGCCAGCTCTTCAATTTCATAACCATACATCTCCATTCTGTTGAGTTGTTTACTGTCCAGCTGACCGGTATCAACATATTTATCCAACATATCTCCAATACCCTTCAGTCCCTCAATATCATACAGCATGGTATCAAGGTGCTGGACTTCAGGATTATTGCCATTACTTGATTCCGTTACCTCATATTTCCTGTAGTTAGTAACTGTGCGCTCTAATTTTTCGGTCAGTTCCCTTACGTCTGTCGAGTAGATTTCGTCAGGATCAATGAAGAAGTGATGCATGGAAAGAATTAACTGGTAGGTGTCAGAATGTATGTTGTCAATAGTTACTATGTCTCTGCTGATTTCACTAATTTTGTATTGATTATGAAGAATCATCTGTGACAGAAATATGCTCACGCCTCCAACCATTATGACGACAATAAAAGCCAGTGCATTCGCTATAGTTATGCTTTTGCCAAGTTTCTTCAGCATGTGATATTATAATTTTTCATTTATAATTAGACAAATAAGGGTTCTTTTACTATGTAAGCGGGTTGTCTGAAAACATATAGAGGATATTGTATTAATCACCGATAAACAGATTTACAGAGAATACGAGACAACGATTAAAAGATATAACTGCCTGTAAAGTCATGATTTAGTATAAATGAAATGTATGGAGGGATACAATGGTTACCGGGAAACCGTTCTTAACAGTAGAGCAGATTCAGAGCAGAGTCAGGGAACTGGGTGCAAAGTTATCATCAGACTATGAGGGCAAAAATATCCTGGTGGTTGGCATATTAAAAGGTGCGGTTATGTTCTTTTCCGATCTCACGAGACAGATAAGTGTACCCTTGAGCATGGATTTTTTAATTGTCTCAAGCTACATAAAGGACAGCACAACGGGCAACGTAAAGATTCATGCTGATCTGAGAGAAGACATAAATGGAAAAAATGTAATACTGGTTGAAGACATCGTAGATTCGGGTCTCACTCTGAAATATCTATACGAGATGCTCCTGGAGAGAAATCCGGCATCACTAAAAATATGTGCTCTACTGGACAAGAAATCACGCAGACAAGTAGACCTGCAGATAGATTATCGAGGTTTTGAAATACCTGATGAATTTGTGGTCGGTTACGGTCTTGATTATGAAGATAAGTTCAGAAATCTGCCCTATCTGGCTATTTTTAAAAAAGTAAGTGGATAGGCTTGAAAGATCGTTAGCGTCTACGTTAGAAAGTTCATAAGTTCTTTTCTTTTGCCTTCTTCCCGGCTTAAAATGGTGCCGGAGGCCGGACTTGAACCGGCACACTCAAAAAGAGCGAGGGATTTTAAGTCCAATAACAACCTAATTTCACAAGCTTCATAAGCCTTTGATATTAAGGATATATTCTTTAATTTCAAAGGCTTTTCTTTTCTCTGTAATTTGGCTGTGATTGGTTTGAATTGGCTGTATCTGAGG
>CP070632.1:2032268-2063802 GCA_020356065.1 Nitrospiraceae bacterium | reverse complement strand
CATAAAAAGACGTTAGACCACTTCTTGGTAAAATATATTTTTGATTGACAGGTGCCCACTATATGGGTGTCGGTAAAAGATTCACAAGCAATCTTACTCTCAGTTCACCTATATGCAGGTGGAATTAATATATTGAAGAGAATTAAAATCTGATAATAATCGATTGCAATCATTTTTCCGACGAAGAATATCCCTATTTACAACGCTTTGAAACTTTCAGTTTGCCTGAGGTCTATTCTTTGTGTCACGTCTATACCTTCACTTTGTCTTTGTTAGTTTTCCGATTCATATGTAGACCTGAATCCTTTAATGTTCTGCTATAATTTAACTGTGCCGTTATATTGTTAATAATTGAAGTATCAAACGAAGAGTGTGAGCAACAGGCAGGTCATGAACAGACAAACATTATTCACCGAGGCAGAACCCTATAACACTGATTATTTAAAAGTTTCAGACCTTCATATGATCCATTATGAGGAAGTCGGTAATCCTTCGGGTCGTCCCGCTCTTTTCCTTCACGGTGGACCGGGTGTGGGCATTCTGCCTGTATACCGCCGTTTTTTTGACCCTGTCCATTACCGGGTGATCCTCCCTGATCAGCGCGGCGCAGGTCGCAGCAGGCCCCATGCAGAATTACGGGAAAATACCACGTGGGATCTCGTTGAAGACATTGAAAAACTCCGGTTGCATCTCGGCATCGAAGACTGGATAATTATGGGTGGAAGCTGGGGGAGCACGCTTGCACTGAGTTACGCAATCACGTATCCCGAACGCGTAGCCGGCATCATCATCCGCGGTATTTTTCTGGGACGTCCCCGGGAGATTATGTGGCTTCACCAGGAAGGAGGGGCTTCACAGATTTTTCCTGATGAGTGGCAAAAGTACATGGCGCCTATCGCGAGGCATACATATAAAGACAATGTTGAGGCCTACTATCATCTTTTGACTTCAGGCACTGAGGAGGAACAGCTCGCCGCAGCCCGGGCATGGGCGCGGTGGGAGGCTTCAATCATGACCCTTCTGCCCGAACCCGAAGCACTTGAAGAGATGACTGATGAAGACACAGCCCTTTCCATAGGGAGAATTGAGTGCCACTATACTTTCAATACATTTTTTATGAAATCCGACAACTTTCTTCTTGATAACTGTCACGTAATCAGCAACATCCCCTGCCGTATCGTACAGGGACGGCACGATATCGTGTGCCCCGTGATCTCTGCATGGGACCTGCATAACACCCTTCCGGAATCGGATCTGCGGATAGTGCCGGACGGGGCTCATTCACCGGCTGAAGCCGGAATGAGCCACGAACTCGTCCAGGCTTCAGAGGATTTCAAACAGTACTGAAAAGCATGTACTGGATTCATATCAATTGGCAGGTTTCAGGTCTCCAATCTTCAGAAAAGAACTGTCAATGGAATCAGGTTCTAATCTGCCATTCCCAGTACCTCGTTACCACTGCCACTTCTGAAACCCTGAAGATCGATTGTCACATATTTGAACCCGATAGACTTGAGATAATTATTGACCTCATCCCTGGCAGGTACGTCCATAATCTTAAAAAAATCCTCAGGCAGGAGCTCTATTCTTGCTACCTCAGAGTGGTTTCTCACCCGTAACTCCTTTACACCATACTTCTTTATAAATGCCTCTGCCTTTTCAACCCGGTCCAATGCTTCAACTGTAATCTTTTGTCCATATGGAAATCGGGAGGAAAGACATGGCGTGGCAGGCTTGTTCCAGGTCGGTAGTCCGAGAGATTTTGATACTGCCCTGATTTCCTTTTTGGTAAACCCGATATCACAAAGGGGGCTCTCTACTCCCTCTTCCCTAGCTGCGCGGCTGCCGGGTCTCCAGTCACGGGCATCATCTGCGTTTGTACCGTCAAGAATAAAGGGGAAATTCTCTTCTGCAGCGATCTCTTTCAGTTTTGTAAACAGGTCTTTTTTACAGTGATAACATCTGTCCGGAGAATTTTCTGTATAGCTGCTGTTGTCAAGTTCCTCTGTTGTGATCGTCCTGTAATCAACATCAAATGATTCAGCCATTTTTTTTGCAAAGGAATATTCTTCCTGCGACAGACTGGCTGATACACCGGTAACAGCCAACACTTTGCTCATGTCAGAAACAGAGGCTGTCTTTAACAGAAATGTGCTGTCAACTCCTCCTGAAAAAGCGATGATCACCCTGTCCATCTGCTTCAGACTGTTTTTCAGAGTAGTGAATTTTTCGTCGGTATTCATTTTTAAATGGTTCAATAGCGGTTCAACAGTAGTTTAACTCTTGTTCAAGAGCTGGTTAATTATTATTAAAGTAAATTGATGAAAAAAATACTATAGACCCGGGTTAAACATATTTGAACTATCTTAAACTATGTTGAACTATAGTTGATCGATTGTATTATAGAGTTGCTACTTCGTAATATTCTTGGTGAAAGTTTTTATCAGCCTTGACTATAATTTTAAACCCGTTCTCTTTCTCGATCGCCTCGATCCCCTCACGCTCATCATCATAAATCAGGTCTGCTACCTGGGGGTTGGCTGATATCAGTATCTTGGCATTTCTCTGGGTCAGGCCTATCCTTCGTAACTCCATAAAAATCTCATAACAGACCGTGGTGGGAGATTTTATGAACCCCTTTCCGTCGCAGTATGAACAGGGCTCGCACAGGATCCGCTCCAGGCTCTCTCTCACCCTCTTTCTGGTCATCTGGATCAGGCCAAGCTCGGATACTTCCAGAATGGTACACTTGGCCCGGTCTTTGCACATTGCCTCCTGAAATACAGAGAACAGTTTCTGCCTGTTTTCTTCCTTTTCCATATCGATGAAGTCGATAATAATAATACCCCCGAGATTTCTTAACCGGATCTGGTATGCTATCTCCTTTACCGCCTCAATGTTCGTTTTAAAAATGGTGTCTTCAAGTGAGGCCTTACCGACAAATTTGCCGGTATTCACGTCGATGGATGTCAATGCCTCGGTCTGATCAATGACGATATACCCGCCTGACTTAAGCCATACCCTTTTTCCAAGCGCTTTTGGTATTTCAAGCTCTATCCCGTCAGCATCAAAAATGGGCTCAGAGCCTTCATATAGTTGTATCTTGTCGCTCAGTTTTGGGAAATACGTATTAACAAAATCTAATACTTTCTTGTATTCTTCTTTTGAATCAATGATAAGTTTATCGATCTCATGACTGAGCAGGTCTCTCACACTGCGTAAAGCGAGACCAAGATCACTGTACAGTAATTGCGGTGTACTGATTTTCTCTTTTTTCTTCTGGATGTTTTCCCAGAGTCGCATCAGGTAATCAATGTCCCTCTTGAGTTCTTCTTCTGTACAGCCTTCACTTGCAGTCCTGATAATAAATCCGAAATTCTGCGGTTTCAGTTGCTCAATAAGCCCTTTAAGTCTTTCTCTTTCCCCTTCTTCGACTATCTTCCTTGAAACCCCGATATGTTCCACATCGGGCATTAATACCAGATATCTGCCGGGAAGTGTGATATACGATGTGACCCTTGCCCCCTTGGTCCCTATGGAATCCTTTGAAACCTGTACAAACACCTCTTCGCCTTCCTGCAGCATATCTTCGATCGGCATCTGAAGTGATACAGGGTCCTCCAGGTCCTCACCGAAAATCGAATAATCAAACCCGGACAGAACATCAGCAGCATGGAGGAACGCAGCTTTTTCAAGACCGATATCCACAAAAGCAGACTGCATTCCGGGAAGAATCTTCACGATCCTTCCCTTATATACATTTCCTACAAGGCTTGCATCCTTTGCACGTTCAATATACAGCTCAGAAAGCAGGGCATTGGTGTCAAGCAGTGCCACCCTGGTTTGTTCAGGGGTAACATTTATAATAATTTTACCGGCCATATTCTCTTATCTTTTCGGATGTTATGAGATCATCTTTATTATTGCCATATAATCCCGTCCTTTTTACGATCAGGGATTGTACCTGTTCATCTGTTTTGTGAAGCATGTTCTGCAGTATTTCATGCAGTCTGGCATGTGCAGTGCCCGTATCAGCGAGCGAAAGAAAAAGCTTATTATTCTGTATATTAGCTTCAGTAACCATATGACGAATATCTACTTTTTTATTCTTTCTCCATATAAAAACACTCTCCATTCCGGTGAATGAATGTATTCTTTTCTCATCCCCTTTGTCAATATTGATTTCATAATCATAACAGGTTATTATCTCGCTCAAGGACCTCTCTCGCTCGGGAATCAGAATGGCACTTTTTACTTCAAGTCCTTCCGGAAGTTGAGTATTCATCATAGTTTTAAATTCAATCTCATTCATGTATTCATTTAGTTCAATATCAAAAAATTCCTGGAGGCCTTCCACTCCGGAAGGCAGGGCCGGTCCAAACGAGACTTTTGGATGAGGATGAAACCCTTCAGAATATGCTACCGGGATATGCGCCCTCCTGACCGCCCTCAATATTGCTAATACCATCTCGTTATGGGAGAGGTAACGCATATTCCCTGTTTTTGAAAATTTTACCCGCAGTTTTGTTTTCACCAAAGGACGTTGAATGTCGGGCGTCTGAAGAGATCCGTTTTCTGCGGTCCGACTTCGTACTTCAGACTTCTCACCTCTTTCATCGCATCCCAGTCCGCATCCATGACACTGTTCCCTGCAGTCCTGGCTCTTTGTACCTTCCAATGCCTTGTCATATTCTGATTTCAAAAAACTCTTTTTAATCCCTGTGTCAATAAAATCCCAGGGCAGATCATCTTCAGGATCAAACGTCCTTTCAGCATAATCAAACAGGTCAATGCCCGCTTCATCAGCCGCATCAAGCCATTTTTCAAAATCAAAATGCTCTGACCATCCTTCAAAACGGCACCCTCTCTTCCATGCGTTTTCAAGAAGAACCGCGCAATCCCGGTCAGCCCTGGAAAATACAGCCTCAAGAATACTGTGTTCTACATATTGACCTTTGAAGTTTATCTTCTTCTTTCTGAACGCCCTCTTGATGTAATCCTGCTTTTTTCTCAATTCATTCTTCGGGTCCTGTCCCACCCACTGAAATGGCGTATGTGGCTTGGGAACAAATGGCGATATACTCACATTTATATTCACTCGTTTACCGGTTACCTGCCTTCCCTTTACAAGAGCCTTTACCGCCATATCAATCAGTCCGTCAATGTCTGACATCTCTTCCTGAGGCAGGCCGATCATGAAATAGAGCTTGACATTCGTCCAGTCCAGAGAAAAGATTTTCTTCAGAGTTTCATCGTATTCCTCTTCCGTAAAATCCTTATTTATGATGTCCCGGAGTTTTTTTGTGCCTGCCTCAGGTGCAATGGTAAACCCGGTTTTTCTGACGCTCTTTATCTCCTTAAGAATGTCTGTGTTTATGGCGCCTACCCGCAATGACGGTAGCGACACTGCTGTATGAGAACCCTCGCATAATTTATTAAATTTTCTGATTAATGGTAATAAATCACTGTAATCTCCGGCACTGAGCGATGTAAAAGATATTTCTTCATACCCTGTTGCAGCGATTGACTTCTGAGCAATGGACTGTACGTTTTCAAGAGACCTCTCCCGCAGCGGCCGGTACATCATGCCTGCCTGACAGAAGCGGCAGCCCTTTGTGCATCCTCTTGAGATCTCAATAGTGATACGGTCATGCACAATTGCTGTATAAGGAAGGAGAGGGGAATCAGGAAAACCGGCATGTTCAAGGTCATAAACAACCCTTTTCCTGATAACCTTGCCGGTACCGTCATGAACACAAGGAACATATATACCTTCCATCTCAGCAAGTCTCTGTAATATTTTCACCCTGTTTTCGCTCCCTGACCCGTCACCCCTCATCCATGACCCATGACCTTTGACCTCAGAATATGTCTCAAGAATTTCCCTTATCATTTCTTCTCCATCACCGATCACAAAAGCATCTATAAATGGCGAGAGCGGCAATGGATTGACAGCGCAGGGACCGCCTGCAATGACAACAGGATCGTTATCTCCCCTGTCTTTTGATTTCAATGGAATTCCGCCAAGGTCAATCATATTTAAGATGTTTGTGTAGGAAAGCTCATACTGCAGGGTAAAGCCAATAATATTAAAATCTTTCAAAGGCCGTTTAAACTCCAGCGACGTCAGGGGAAGGTTGTTCTCACGCAAATATTCCTCAACATCCACCCACGGAGCAAATGCCCTTTCAGCCGATGCATCTGGAATTTCATTAATAATGGAATAGAGAATCTTGAGCCCTGTATGGGACATACCGATTTCATACGTATCGGGAAAACAGAGAGCAACTTTTATGTCCCCTTTTTTAAGGATAATGTTACGTTCGTTGCCGATATATCTGCTTGGTTTCCTGAAAATTGCATAATTCATGGGCAATTATCATTATCACACAGGGTTTTATTGAATTGCAATTTGGCCGGCCCCTGCCAACCCCATAATATTCATAAATATATAAGCCACAGAGGTAAGCCTCAAAAAAGTTTTGGGAGGGGTATTCACAGCAGAACGCTAGCGTACGCTTTGAGCGTTGATAAAGTACTAAGATTGATCATATCCCCTTGCGTTGCGTCGTATTCAAAACTGTTTTTTGGCTTACCTCCATGGCTGTGTGAATGATGTGGGCTACCCTTCCTTGGGCTTAAACTTCAAACACCTTACCCCTGAAGATTTAAAGACAACATATGAAGGCATACTTTTCGATTTAAAACCCATGGCCCTGCATCCCCGGGGGGCTTTATTGTCCCACGTCACATAGTAATAAATGCACTTGTTGCAATAGACTTTATGCTCTGTCACGAGTCGAGCTCATCCTGCTATCTTATTCTCATTGATATATTGTAAACATACATCATATCCCTTTGGGTTGCCTATATCAAAGACTGTGCCGGCAAGAAGACATCCGATCATTTCTCTCTCTTTTAAAATAGATGTCCTTACCGTATAGTCGGTAAACTCTCCTTTGCTGATAGTGTCTCGTGTCATTTCTATATGATCAAACATATGCGGACCTGAAATGTAAATTCCGCAGGCACGCAGTTCATCCTTATGGCGCAGGACGAAATATCCGTCTCCTTTTGGTATGAAATTACGTATATTGAAAATACTTTTATTCAACGGGGTTATATCCACACGTCCGGCATTACTGATGGTACGAGCAATGTCCGGGCTCACATGCGAAAGAGCAATAACGTCTTTCCTGTATGCGTGATAGACAGGGATAAGAATCTTCAGAGCTCCGGGCGCGGGCAGGTATACATTGTCCGGATAAATAACCGCAGCAGAATGGTTGCCGACAATATCCTTTGCACAGCCTATTGCATCGGATTCACCCAGGGGTTCGTTCTGGTAAAGAAAGGTAAACGAAATTGCGTCTGCAGATGTATCGGCACCCCGATATTGTCTTTCAATGAAATCTCTGATTATTTCCTTGTGCTTACTGATAATAAGAATGATATTCCTGATACCGGCGGAGATTCCTTCTTCAGCGGCATACTGAATTGCGGGTTTATTTCCTATCGGGAGCATCTCTTTTGGAATTTCTCTGTTTACTGAACGCATTCTTGTTCCGAGCCCTGCAGCCGGAATGATGAGATATCTGGGTTCGCCTGAATTGTTTGACATTATGTTCCGATATGGTTAATACATATTTTTCTGATATAATGATGTGGTTATTATAACAAGGAGGAGGCGATAACGATGTCAGATCAAATAATTATTTACGGTACGTCTGGCTGTCCTTATACTGACAAGGCCCGTGTGGATTATGATGATGCTATTTACTATGATGTTAAATCCGACAGTTCCAGAATGAATGAAATGCTCAAACATTCAAATGGCGCAAGAAAAGTTCCTGTTATTGTTGAAGGAGAAAAAGTCACCATTGGATATGGAGGCTCCTGAGGGGTCTAGCTGCCGGCAGTTTGCCGGTTTGAATATCATGTACGATTCAGGTTGCAGGGGCACGGCGCGCTGTGCCCCTGCTTTTTTTAATTAATCCCTCATTCCATGGGCCAGAGAGATCACATAGATTTCCCCGGCCCCGGCTCTTTTCAGAGTACTTGAGCATTCTCTTATGGTAGCCCCTGTCGTGACAACATCATCAACGAGAAGTATCTTTTTGTCTTTTATTACATTACTGTTGCTGACACCATATGCTCCCTTGATATTCTTCACTCTTGCTTTATAGCGTAAACCAACCTGGGGTAAAGTGTCCCTGATTTTTAGCAGACAATCCAGTAAGAGTTGAGATTTTATTTCTTCTGCAATATGTTTTGCTATGAGAGCAGACTGGTTAAACTCTCTCTCCCTCAGGCGCTTATGATGAAGCGGTACAGGAACCACTGCATCAGCCACCGGGAGCCCTGCTTTTGATATTAATGCAGATAGGGGACGGGACAATCTTTTTTTGCCGTGATACTTACTTAAGGAGATTGATCCCCGTTCGCAGCACATTAGCATACAATCCAAAGCTGCGTGCACATTCAAAGGCCGGATCTTCTCTTAGACACTCTCCGCATACTGTTGCATAGTCAGACACCAGGGGACTACCGCATCTGCTGCAGAGGGGGCCATCATAGCGCTCAATCGATTGCCAGCAATCAGCACAGATGGGAGCTGTCTCATGGTTCCGGGATGTACGCTGGCAGATCGGGCACGCTTCAGGAAACAGCAGGTTTAAAAATTGGTTGAGCATAATTTAAATGAAGGGGGCCAGGGTATTAACAAATATATATTCAAACACCGGATTCTCGTTGAGAGTCCCGGTGCGGGTCTCTCGGTACGAGTCGATTCCGATCGCTAAGGGTCACTCCAACTTCGCAAGAGTCGCTTTGACCGTCTTAAGAACTGCCTGATTGACTGGCAGTAGCAAATAATTCATGCATGTACGTACATTAACTGCCCCCCCGCCCTGGAATCATCGACTCCTTGAACCCTATCTTTTTATCAAACTTTCACCGGTCATCTCAACCGGCTTGCTAATCCCCATTATATCAAGAACAGTAGGTGCCACATCTGCAAGTTTTCCCCCGTCTTTCAACCTGACACCTTCACTGAGAAGTAAAAAAGGTACCGGATTAAGCGTATGAGCGGTGTGAGCACCGGAGCCTTCCTGCATCTGATCACAGTTGCCGTGATCAGCGGTTATGATGACCAGCCCTCCGTGAGACCGGATCTTTTCAACGATCTTTTGCAGACAGATATCAATGGTTTCACAGGCCTTGATGGCCGCATCTATTATACCCGTATGTCCAACCATGTCAGGGTTTGCAAAATTCAGAAGAATGAAATCATACCTGTTCTCTTTAATCCTCTTCAGAACTTCATCAGTTACTTCAAATGCGCTCATCTCAGGCTTCAGGTCGTACGTAGCGACCTCTTTGGGCGAAGGTATGAGACACCTGTCCTCTCCGGGGAAGGGAACTTCTTCACCCCCGTTGAAAAAGTACGTAACATGTGCGTATTTCTCGGTCTCGGCAATACGTAACTGCTTAAGGCCCTTCCGGCTTAATACTTCACCAAGAATATTGGTCAGTTTTAAGGAAGGATAGGCAACAGGAAAATCAAAGTCATCATCATACATGGTCATCGTTACGAATGATTTCAGCGAAGGGACCCTGTCTCTTGCAAACCCGTGAAAATTCTTACCTGCAATCGCGGCAGAAATCTCCCGAGCCCTGTCGGCACGAAAGTTAAAAAATACCACTGAATCTCCATCACTGATATTGCCGACGGGTATATTATCGTTGCAGATTATTGACGGCTTAATGAACTCATCCGTCTCATGCGATGCATAACTCTCTTCAACCGCCTCTGCCGCTGACTGAAACTTTTTGCCCTCACCGTATACAAGACCTTTATATGCCTTCTCAACCCTTTCCCACCTGTTGTCCCTATCCATTGCCCAGTACCTGCCCGTCACGGTTGCTATCGCTGCTGAAGGCCTTTCTTTCAGAAATGCTTCAAGCTCTTTTATATACCTGATGCCTGAATCCGGAGGGGTATCTCTTCCGTCCATAAATGCATGTACATATATTCTCTCCGCCCCTCTTGAAACCGCAAGATCAATAAGAGCATAGAGATGCGTGATGTGACTGTGAACTCCCCCATCTGATAACAGTCCGAGAAAATGAACAGCCCCCCTGCTCTGTCCAGCGCTGTCCATTGCATGAATAAACACCGGATTATCTCTGAAATCTCCATCAATAATGGATTTATTGATCCTTGCATAGTCCTGATACACTACCCGGCCTGCCCCGAGGTTAAGATGCCCCACTTCAGAGTTTCCCATTGTCCCCTCCGGAAGTCCCACCGCCTCACCGGCACACTCGAGAGCAGTATTCGGATATTTTGAAAGCAGGCTCCTGTAAAAAGGGATGTGGGCCTTGGCCTGGGCATCAGAGTCAGGAGTTGATGAAATACCCCATCCGTCAAGTACTAACAGTATGACCGGTTTTCTCATCTGATCAGCATCTCAAGCATTGCTTTCTGGGTATGAAGTCTGTTTTCGGCCTGGTCAATAACCACACTTTGCGGCGAGTCAAGCACCTCACTCGTGATCTCTTCCTCCCGGTGCGCAGGCAGACAGTGCATGACTATCGCATCTGGCTTTGCCAGTGAAAGAAGCTCTTTATTCACCTGATATTTTTTAAAAATCTGTCTTCTTCTTTCGGTCTCTCTTTCCTGTCCCATGCTAATCCAGACATCAGTATAAATCACATCAGCATCCTTTACCGCTTCTTCAGGATCTATATATAACTGCACGTTGCCACCATTATCCTTTACATTCTGAAAGATGTTCCGGTCAGGCTCATAACCCCGGGGACATGCGATCGCAAGATCAACTCCTGTATGAAGGGCTGCTTCAATTAATGAATTGGCTACATTATTCCCGTCACCTACATAAACAAGCCGCACATCTTTTAACGTACCTTTCTGCTCCCATATCGTGAGCATATCAGCAAGCGCCTGGCACGGATGGTGCAGGTCTGTAAGCCCGTTCACGATGGGAATGGATGAGTTTGAAGCCAGCTTTTCGATGGTACTGTGTGCAAATGTTCTGATCACAATGCCATGCAGATATCTTGAAATAACTTTTGCCGTGTCCTCAACCGTCTCTCCCCTTCCAAGCTGAAGTTCTTTTGAATTAATATAAATCGGCTGGGCGCCCAGCTGGTAAATGCCGGTCTGAAATGAAATTCTTGTGCGCGTTGAGGTCTTGTCAAACAGCAGCCCTATGCTCTTGCCCATGAGCGGACATGCATGTGCATCTTTCCCTGATTTTAATTCAGAGGCCCGTTTAATAATCGCAGCAAATTCATCTGACGAAATGTCCTGCAGAGTAAGAAAATCCCTTTTCATTTTTCCCTATCCTTATATATTTTTATAAAATTCCTTATTTCGTTTTTTAGTTGATTTGTTCAAGTTAAAATAAACATGCACTTAAAATCAAATAGTATTGAGATCCGGGAGACGAGGAATCAAGAGTTTATTTTCTAACAATTTATAATTGCCTTTATCATTTCACATGAATCCTTGATTCCCGGACCCCTGCATCCTTTACATCCAATTCAACTTTTACGAAAGAAATTTAACTTAGTGCGGCTCTCTTTCGAAGATATCTTCAAGAACATCTATTAAGCGGTCAATTTCCTTCTCCAGTATGATCAGGGGAGGTGTAAACCGGAGCACATTGCCGCTTGTACAATTAATAAGCATCCCTCGTGAAGCACTCTTCTCCACAATAGAACCACCGGTCTTTGTCAGTTCCAGACCGATCATAAGGCCCACTCCCCTGGCTTCCACAATAATTGATGGAAATTCTTTCTGCAGTTTGTTGAGTTTCTGCAGAAAATACTTCCCGAGATGTTCACAGTTTGCAAGGTGAAAACCATCCTCAAGTAATATCTCAATAGTTGTAATCGCAGCTGAACAGGCCAGGGGGTTTCCTCCAAACGTAGATGCATGCGTTCCGGGCTGAAATGATGCTGCAACAGATTCACTGGCCAGTATGGCCCCTATGGCAATGCCTCCCCCAAGTCCCTTGGCAAGGGTCATGATATCAGGATTGATATCAAAGTGTTCATATGCAAAAAGCTTCCCCGTACGGCCGATCCCGGTCTGTATCTCATCTAGTATTAACAGAATATTGTTCCTGTCACACAACTCGCGTACCTGCTTTAAATAGTCAGGCGAAGGGATCCTGATCCCTCCTTCACCCTGAACAGGTTCAAGCATGACCGCACATGTATTCTTGGTTATCGATCCTTCCAGTGCTTTTATGTCATTGAAAGGAACATGCTTAAATCCCGGAACAAGAGGTTCAAAACCCTTTTGAAGTTTTTCCTGACCCGTGGCGCTTAAAGCACCCATAGTGCGTCCATGGAACGATCCATACGCCGTTATTATTTCATATTTATCGTGATATGCATGGTCGTTGGCGTATTTTCTGGCAAGTTTGATCGCTCCTTCAACAGCCTCTGCCCCGGAATTGCAGAAAAAAGCCCTGTCAGCAAATGAGTTTTCTACCAGCAGCTTTGCCAACTCTATCTGGGGCTCAATATGGTAGAGGTTGGAAACATGCAACAGCCTCTGAGCCTGCTTTTGAATGGCAATTACGATTCGGGGGTGACAATGGCCGAGACAGTTTACCGCTATCCCCGCGATAAAGTCCAGGTATTCTTTCCCGTCAGCACCCCAGACCCTCGTTCCCCTTCCCTTCCTCAAGACAATGGGGTAGCGATTATAGGTGCTCATCAGGTATTTATTCGATTCATTTATCAGCTTTTTTTCCATAGACTAAAAATATAACATAAATCATTTGAGTTACAAAAGCATTCGTATCCCGTAACATACCATCAGGATTGTCATATATTTGCTGTTTGGCTATAATCTTTCATGCGTAATAAAGGCAATCATTCATCATGTGAACTGCCGGAAATCAGAAATAAAACCCATCGCTTTCAAAACAGGCATTACAGGTTTCAGGAAAACTTCAGATGGAAAGGCGTCAAAACGCGGGAGTATAAATCAGGAGGAGAGGACTGGAGCGGGATCGCGAGGCAGGCCCTTATCGGGGCATCCGGTGAAACAACAAAGTTTCATCTCAGATATTTTGAAATAGAGCCGGACGGATACAGCAGTTTTGAAAAGCACAGGCATGAACATGTTGTCATAGGAGTGCGGGGAAGGGGCAGGGCTAGACTTGGGAAAAGGAGTATTGATCTGAATTATATGGATGTTCTCTATATCAAGCCGGATGAGCCGCACAGGCTTTATAATCCTTTTACTGAGCCCTTTGGTTTTTTTTGCATAGTAAATGCCAAAAGAGACAGGCCAAAACCGATATAGGTAGACACTAAGGAACAAAGGGACAAAGCAAAAAAAATCATGTATCGATGTTAAATTTTTTTCCTGTGTGCCTATCTGCCTTTGCTCCTGAAAGTTACGAATTTCAAGAAATAATCTTAACTAACCGATATAATGAACTATATCAAATCGTTATACATTTATATTCTTTACTATAACTGAATAAAAAGGAGAGGTTGAAAATGACTGTTGAGTATTCTGTAAGTCCTGACGGTGAAAAGTTTGCTTTACCTGAAAAGGCGGATTATACAAAAGAGATACGCCGCCTGAAAACCGCGGTTGTACGACAAAAGAAATTAAACAGGGAAATCGTGGTGGTAATGGGAGTCGGATTTGTAGGTGCGGCAATGGCTGCGGTTGTTGCCGACACTGAGAATAACAAAGGGGAACCGTCAAAATATGTTATCGGCATGCAGAGGCCCAGTCCAAGAAGCTTCTGGAAAATCCCTGTACTGAACAGAGGTATTTCACCAGTTGTATCTGAAGACAAAGAACTGGCGCCAATGATTCAGCGATGTGTCCTGGACAAGAAGACCCTGACCGCTACTTTTACATATGATGTGTTGTCTCTTGCTGACGTTGTCGTGGTTGATATTCAGTGCGACTACCATAAGGAGGACATCGGAAATGTACGCAACGGCCATGCAGTGATGGGACCGCTGGAGGAATCACTGGCCATAATGGCTGAATATATTTCTCCTGATACTCTTGTACTTATCGAGACCACTGTTGCTCCCGGCACAACAGAGCAGATTGCATATCCTATAATGAAAAAAGTGTTCCAGCGGCGCGGCATTAAGACAGACCCTCTGCTTGCCCACAGTTTCGAACGGGTAATGCCGGGCAAAAACTATGTTGCGAGTATACGTGACTTTTGGAGGGTATGCAGCGGTATCAATGCAAAAGCAAAAAGGAGAGTTGCGAAATTTCTCAATGACGTGCTGAATACGAAAGACTTTCCCCTGACCGTGCTTGACAAGCCGATAGAGTCTGAAACAGCAAAAATAATTGAAAACAGTTTTCGTGCAACCATACTTGCATTCATGGACGAATGGAGCCTCTTTGCAGAACGGAATGGAGTTGACCTTTTGAAGGTCATTAATGCGATCAAGGTCAGGCCTACCCATAGCAATATCATATTTCCCGGTCCCGGGATAGGAGGCTATTGTCTGCCGAAAGACGGGGGCCTCGGGGTCTGGGCTTATAAGCACATTCATGGATTTGAAGACGATATTTTCAAGATTACTCCCATGGCAATAAACATTAATGATACCCGTTCACTCCATGTTGGACAGCTTGTCAGGGACGCCCTGAGAAATATGAGCAGGCCTATTGCTGCTGCGGATATATTATTACTCGGTGCTTCATACAGGGAAGACGTGGGCGATACCAGATATAGCGGTTCAGAATTAATCGTGCGAAAACTGACCGAAATGGGAGCAAACATGCGCGTCCATGACCCGTATCTTTCCAACTGGTGGGAGTTTGAAAAACAGGAAAGTTATCCTGCCAAAGACCATAGCCTGGCCCGTTTTTTCAGAAATCAGGACAGGCTTTCCGACTTAAAGATCGAAAAAAATCTCAAGAAAGCGTTTAAAGGTGCTGATGCAGTTATTCTGGGTGTACGTCACAGTCATTACCTTGACCTTGACCCTGACCAGGTATTTAAATCAGTTGGCAACACGTTTGCAGTTATCGACTGCTTTGGTATTCTTGATGATGACAAAATCAAACGGTACTTTGAGCTGGGCTGTGAAGTAAAGGGGCTGGGCAGAGGCCACATCAGGAGAATCAAGGATGATGCTCGCAAGAGGAAAACAGACCGCAGAAATGCGTAGGGTCTGGAAACTGCTCTTTTCTCTTTAGGAGATCCGACTGATGAATCTAGCCAAAACCTGTTCATTAATATTTGCTGTCCTTTTTTATGAAGCATATTGGCCAAAGACACCCTGCTCCTGCATTTTCTTCATCCACTTGTAAGACCTAATACCATGGATTGTCTCGACAGGTTTATCTTTAAATATATGCATGACCTTGCTTAACGGGAAGAAGTCATATATTCTCAAATAACTGAAGATGGCCTGCCTTATCTTCTCAGCATACTCCATCTCAACCTGGATATGTTCCTGCAGGGCCGGAAGATAATATGTTTCCATGTCATAAAAACTTTTTTTATGATCTCTGATATGCATAATGGTCCGCGCAGCCAGTTCTCCGCTCCTCTGGGCATAATAAATACCTTCCCCCAAAAGAGGATCAGCCAAACCGGCAGCATCTCCTATAAGCACGATATTTCTGAAAACAGGAGATGGTAGATAACATCCGTATGGCAGGACATAACTCTGTATTTTTTCATCACCTGCAGTCGTTACAGCATGCTCTCTGAGAAACTCTCTGAATATGTGAAGAATGTTTTTTCCTGCTTTGTCCCTTAGTCCGCATATTCCCGCAATGATGGTATCCCTGTTTGGAAATAACCATGCATAACCATCCTTTAAGAAACCGAAATAAAGGATGGGATGGTCCACCTGTTTTTTTATTTTGTCTCTGCTTATAACAGCTTCGTGAGCTGAAGCAACTTTATGCATCCAGTCGTCCCTTCCAAACAGATCAACAGGAAAACTTCTTCGCACTCTGCTGTTGACTCCGTCAGCGCCGACTATCACATCAGCAGTGAATTCCCATCCCTTATACGTGACGATCCTGCTCCCTGATGCATCTACCCTCTTTACCCCATCTCCCTCAACCAGTGTTGCCCCTGCCTGCCGTGCTTTTTGCAATAAATAATTATCATACTTTTCCCTGTCTACAAAACGGAAAGGAATTTTATAACATCTCTGCGATATCAGCCTCCGTTTACCATAAATTTCGTATCTGTCAGACTCATACGTTATAATACCTGGCTGATGAAGATCAGCCGGAGTCGCACCGAAGACTCGCTCGATCAGCATTAACGTTTTATATGTAATTAACCCTCCGCATAGCTTTTTCCTCGGAAATTTGTTTTTGTCTATTATCAGGACATTCAGACCGGCTTTACTTAATATATATGCCGCTGTTGAACCGGCAGGACCTCCCCCGGCTATGATAATGTGAAAGTGAGTGGACGTATCAGGCATTGTTTAATACGTTACTGTCCGAGCAGGATAGAGCCTCCGCTGAAGAATGTTCCGGCAACAGCGGCCGTCATCAGGCATGCCAGAGTTGCCGCAAGCAATGCCCGTGGTCCTACTTCCGACAGATCCGCTGTCCTGGATGGAACAAGAGCGGCTATTCCCCCTACAAAAATAGCCAGCGATGCGATATGTGCAAAGCCGCATAAGGCGTACGTAGCCAGAAAGGCCGATCGCGGGTCCTTAAGAACTCCTTTATCCATCAGTACAGCCAGATCCATATAGGATTTAGTTTCCGTAACAATGGCCCGTTCCCCGATTACTTTTGATATTTCAAAGGCATCAGCAGGAGGTACCCCTATAATTATGGTAAAGGGGTAAAATACATAGCCAAGCAGTCCCTTTAACGACCAGTCGATGTGCAGGCCCATCAAGTCATTCACTTTTGCCCCTGCACCTGCGGTTATGAAATCAGCGAGAGCAACAAGGCCTAAAAAGGCAACGAGCAGTGCTACGACCCCTACAGCGAGTTTAAGCCCTGCATTTGCGCCATTTATGATTGCTTCGATCACTGATGATTCTTTTTCATAATACGGGCTAACATCTTCTCCCATAGTCTCAGGGTGCGCTGTTTCAGGCATGATAAGCTTTGACATGATAATTGCAGCAGGAGCAGACAGAAACGAGGCCGATACAAGGTGCCCTGCAATTGTAGGGAACTGCTTCTGGAGAATAAGAATGTAAATTGCCAGCACTGTTGACGCAATTGTGGCCATTCCGGCTGTCAGAATAGTGCAGAGTTCAGACTTTGTCATTTTTTCCAGGTAGGGTCTGACAGTTGTCGCAGATTCTATACCCACAAAAATATTGCTTGAAGCACACAGGGATTCTGCACCGCTGACCTTCATTAAATATGTAAAAACCCTTGCGAACATCCTGACCAGCCATGACATTATCCCCACATAATACAGGACCGCCATGAGACTGGCAAAAAATATTATCTGCGGAAGTACCTGGACAGCAAAAATAAAGCCCAGGGACTCCTCGCCAACTTCATTTGTGGTCCCGGGAGGAAGTGCCAACCTCCCAAACAGAAATCTCGTCCCTGAACTGGCAACATCTATGACCTTGACCAGGGCATCATTTATAAACATGAACAGCTGTGCCCCTGCTGGAACAATGAAAATGAATAAGGCAAACATTATCTGAAGCGCAAGCCCCCATATTATCACACGCCAGTTCACTATACTCCTGTGAGAAGATACGAGCCATGCAAATGCCATGAGAATAAATATCCCGGCAAAACTCACAAAATTATACATTATGCAATCCTTTCATATGGAGAACTGTCTGCAGAAGCGTTTGTATAATTATACCCCCCGGGACATGTTCCGCCTGGGAAGCCTGAAAAGAGCAGCTGATACGTATACCCTGCCATATAAGTTCTTAAATAATAACGTAAAAAAGTACGTTAGTTCAAGTAAATTGCAACAGCCGGCAATTACTGTTAAACTTGCTCTTGTATAAAACATCGATCGATTCATAAAATATTTGAGCATATCGATACCCGTATGCAAAAACATATATAATTGATATATCGATGGAGGTATATGGTGCGTAGAACTTTAATGGCCGTTTTCATACTATCAGGACTTTTATGTTCCGGAACAGGTAACGGTTTCCGACAAAGGTGATTATGAAATAATGGTGCATGCATTTGATCCCCGGACAGGCAACACCGTTGCAGACAGGGTCAAAGTAAGCGTGAACTAAGTGACCAGATAAGGAGGTTGAACCTCCATATCTTTTTAATCCTTTTTTCCACTTTAATACATGTCAGGCTTGGAGTGGGGTATGATAGTTCAAAACGAAGACATTAAAGAAATAGTCGCTGAAATCCCGGAGGGTCATAAGCACATACGGACAACGATAGTTTTTGAAGACGGTAAAAGTGTTACGTTCCAGGAAGCAGCAATTGCAAATCTCGTGAGGGCCTATATTCATATCAAGACACATCCCATCAGGACCACTTGCCGGTTAAAAAGATCTCATCTGGAAATCAGGAAAGATGGGTTTGCAGAGTGGCAGCTGCTGGAAGATTGAATTGAATATCGTCCTTCTATTGAGTTTATGATCTTTTAACGGCATAATTATGACTGAGATCAGAGGGCTTGAAAAAATTTTTTCTCATTCGTAAAATATTTTTTCTGACGTAATCACCATTAAACAAAATGAGTGGCGTTTCCATGATACTGATAGAAAATCTGACTAAATACTACGGTGAGACATGTGCCGTAGATCAGATCAACTTTGACATCAGAAAAGGCGAGGTCCTTGGCCTGCTCGGACCCAATGGTGCGGGTAAAACAACCACCATGAGGATGCTCACCTGTTACCTTGTACCCACCTCCGGTGACATCAAGGTAAAGGACTTCAGCATAAAAGACAACGCGCTGGAGATCAAGAAACTGATCGGATACCTGCCTGAATCCGCTCCCCTTTATCCTGACATGATCGTTTATGATTATCTGAGATTTATTGCAGACGTACGTGAACTGAAAAAGGGCAGCATTGATTCCCGGATTAAGGAACTGGCTGGTATCTGCGGCATTCATGAGGTGATGCATAAATCCATAAATGAACTCTCAAAGGGGTATAAACAGAGGGTTGGTCTGGCCCATGCCATGATGAACGATCCTGAAATTCTCGTCCTTGATGAACCGACATCAGGCCTTGACCCTAACCAGATCGTGGAGATCAGGGACATCATCAAGAAGATTGGTACAGAGAAGACCGTTATTTTATCTACTCATATTTTAAGTGAGGCCGAGGCCACCTGTGACCGGATCGTAATCATTAATAAGGGTAAAATTGTGGCTGCCGGAGCCACGGACGAACTCAAAAGGGAAGCAGGAAGTGATTACATCATACAGGTATCGCTGAAGCACGGTAATTTTGAAGAGGTCAGCAGTACACTCCGGAGCGTACCTGAGGTGAGTGATGTGATTCTTATCAGCGACGAGAACGAAATCCTGGATGTTCATCTGGCCTGCAGCGGCAAAAAAGATGTGAGGCCGGATATTTATCAGGCAATCAGGAATAATGACTGGATACTGATGGAGTTCCATAAGGAATCAAGAACTCTGGAGACGATATTCAGGGAGCTGACAAAGGAAGGTTAAATGACAAATACACTTAATATTTTCAGGAAAGAATTCAGGGGATATTTTATATCACCCATAGCATATATCGTCATTTCCATATTTCTTATACTTACAGGATGGTTTTTCTTTTCAACGTTTTTCCTGTACGGCCAGGCCGAAATGAGGGGTTTCTTTTCACTGCTTCCCATTATCTTTTCCTTTATTATCCCGGCCATTACCATGAAGCTTTTCTCAGAGGAGTTCAACACGGGCTCGTATGAGCTTCTGCTTACCTTACCGGTTTCATCTCTGAATATCATTCTTGGTAAATTCCTGGCTGCCGTTGCATTTGCAGCCATCATGCTCGTCCCTACCTTCTCTTACGCTGTGTTCATCTCATTTCTGGGAGATCTTGACTGGGGACCGGTCATGGGGGGATATGTCGGGGCGGTGCTGCTGGTAGCGTCTTTTTCCGCTATCGGCCTGTTCGCCTCGTCAATTACCAGAAACCAGATCATTGCATTTATAACAGGGATGTCATTATGTTTCCTGCTCACCCTGATAGACAAGATACTGTTCTTTTTGCCAGAATCAGCACTTAACTTTTTTCAGTTCCTAGGCGCTGATTTTCATTTCAGGAACATTTCAAAGGGAGTCATCGATTCACGGGACCTGCTGTATTTTATAAGCGTATGCTTTGTGATGCTCTACAGCACCAACCTTGTTATTCAGGAGAAGACGTAAGTAATTGCCATGGGGAAAAAAGTAAACATTAATACATATTCAAAATTTCTTATATATGTAATCATCATTGTTCTGATAAACCTGGCCGGAATTACCCTGTTTTTCAGGGCAGACCTGACGTCCAACAAGGTCTACTCCCTCTCAGACGCGAGTAAACAAGTGGTAAAAACTCTTTCAGAGCCCCTGACGGTCAAGGTGTTCTTCAGCAGCAACCTGCCTGCTCCCTATAATAATATTGATCGATATCTTCATGACCTTCTGGAAGAATATGCTGTCGCAGGAGAAAGATACTTCAATTATCAGTTCCATGATGTGTCAGGCGAAGAAAGCGACCAGTCCCGCCGTAACAGGGAACTGGCTCAGAGCTATGGCGTGCACCCGGTGCAGATACAGAATATTGAACAGGATGAGGTCAAGTTTCAGCAGGCATATATGGGAATCGTGTTGATGCATGGTGACATAATCGAGGCCCTTCCGTCCATTACCTCTACTGACGGGCTCGAGTATCAGATAACATCTGCCATTCAGAAAATGAATAACAAGATCAGCGCACTCTTACGATTGAAAGATAACATCAGGGTAAAGTTATTCCTGTCTTCCTCGCTGAGTATTGTCGGACCCTATATGAACATATCCGGGCTTTCCGAGCTCCCTTCAAACGTAAAGGCAATCGTCAATAAGTTAAATGGCAAAAATTATGGAAAGCTGGAATTTTCGCATCTCAATCCGAGCATACATCCTGACAGTGCAAACGAGGCAGAGCAGTATAATATTGTCCGCCTCAACTGGGAACAGTTCCAGGACAGACGGGGAAAGACGATCCCTGCTGACAGTGGGTATGCGGGCATTATCGTGGAGCACGGAAATAACCGGGAGAAGATCAAGCTTATAGATGTTGTACGGCTGCCGATTTTCGGAACACAGTATCACCTTACAGAACTGGATGCACTTGAAACAGCCATAGATGAAACCATAGAAAAGGTCATCAATATAAATGAGGAGATAGGATACCTGGCTGATCACGGCACGCTTTCCTTTGGACAGGCAGCACCACAGATGATGGCATTTCAGCAGGAAGAGTCATTAAGCAGTCTTAGTGCCCTGCTGTCAGATCAGTATTCAGTGAGACAGATCAATTTAAAAGAGGAAGGCATACCTGACGGCCTTTCATTTCTTATTATTGCAGGCGCAAAGGAAAATTTTTCAGAATATGAATTGTATCAGATTGACCAGTTTCTGATGAGGGGCAATAAACTCGCTGTCTTTATGGATTCCTTTAACCAGGTCACACCGCAGGGACAGCAGGCCATGCAGCAGATGAGGCAGCCTGTTTTTTTGCCGCTGAATACAGGACTCGAAAAATTACTTGCCCATTATGGAGTGACGGTTAAAAAATCCATTGTCCTTGATACAAACTCATATAAACAAAGAGTCCCGAGTGCCTTTGGTGGCGGTGAGAGACAGATTTACTTTGCGCCGATCATAAAAAATGAGATGATCAATAAAAAAACAGGGTACCTGAGTAATATTAAAGGGCTTGTCATGCTTCAGGCCTCCCCCCTGATCATTGATGAAAAAAAGATAGAGGACAACGGACTGGTTGCAACCAGGCTGTTTTCATCATCAGAAAAATCATGGGAGATGTCAGAAAGAATAAACCTGAACCCTATGTTCATGTCTCCGCCTGCTGATGACAGTGAATTCAGCAGTATACCGCTGGCCTATACAATTGAAGGCCAGTTCCCGAGTTATTTCGCAGATAAACCTATACCGGAAAAGGATGTGGCAGGCACTGAAGAAACCGGTACGGAAGAAACAGGCCAAGATACAGAAAGCAAGGGCATAGATATGTCCGCCATTGAAGCTGAAGGTACAATCATCAAGAAGGGCAACCCGTCCAGAATATTTGTGATAGGAACATCAGAAATACTTAAGGACAATGTCATGGACAAAGAGGGAGCCAGTCCCAACTCCCAGTTTATTATGAACGTGGTTGATTACCTGAATAACAGAGAAAACATAGCTGTTATGAGAAGCAAGACACAGAGCTTCAACCCCCTGCGCGATATTGAGCCCGGGGCAAAAACAGCTATTAAAACAGCAAATATTGCGGGATTACCGGTACTAGTTATAATTGCGGGGTTGATAATCTGGTTCAGACGCACATCAAGAAAGAGGTTTATTCAGAAGCTGTTCAGCTAGCGGAAGGTTGTTCGTTTGTCGGTCATTCTGGCAATCCTTTAACCGGTCGAAGCGACTATCGCGAAGTCGGAGCGACCCTTAGCGGTCGGAATCGACTCGTACCGAGAGACCCGCACCGGGACTCGCAGCGAGAATCCAGCCTTTCATGTAGGAATTCTGGATTCCCGCTCAACTGACTGCGGGAATGACAAGACTATGATGAGAACAAGGCAGAGCTGCGAAGAATTCTTTGAGTAACTATACTATCCAAGGAGCACTACATGAAAGGTAAAAAGGAATTCGCCATACTTTTTTTTCTTATCGTTGTACTGGTGTTTTATATTAAATCAGAAAAAGGTGATAAGACCAGATATGATCTCCCTGATATTACGAACATTGAAACTAAGGATGTTACCGGAATTAACATCAATAAAAAAGATTCTGTGACAACACTCATTAGGGAAAATGACATCTGGCTGGTTGGTACACAAAAATATCCGGCAGACCCTTCAGCAGTCGATAAAATGCTGAACGACATTTCGTCCTTATCACTTACTGCTCTTGCATCTGAGTCCAGGAATTATTCCATATACGAACTTGACGATGATAAAAAAATCGAGATCAGGATATTAAAAGGTGATGATGTTATCCGTACCGTCAGCATAGGTAAACCGGCGTCATCTTATAGACATACGTTTGTAATGATAGATGATGATCACAGGGTGTATCATGCAGAGGGAAACATAAGAGCAGATTTCGACAGATCGATTCCTGATCTCAGGGACAAAAGAGTCATGGCTGTTCAGGATGAAATTCATGAACTCACTCTGGAAAAGGGCGATAAAAAAATGACTATCATAAAGGCGGCCTCACCCGTATCTGTCGATGTGACCGACTCCCAAAAAGAGGAATCCGCGCCCGAAGTAACCGCTCCAAAATGGACCACGTCTGATGGGATGAAGGTCAAGGACAATGAGGTAGAGTCTATCATCAACAGCCTTTCAGATTACCAGTGTGATGAATTTATAGATGGAAAAACCAGGGAGGATTTTACATCCCCTGTTTATACTGCCACGTTTAAAGGAGTGAAAGAGTATTCCATATCATTTTATGAAAAGCAGGACGAAAAATATCCTGCTGTCACATCTGAAAATGACTACCCATTCATGGTCTCAGAATGGAAAGCAAATAAGATCATGAAAGATCTGGACAGCCTTTTAGATACAGGACAGTAAGTAATATTTGTCATTCCCATTTGTATATGTGGCATAAAACATAGACCCTTTCTGTCATATGTAATGTCCAATGCCAAAGCTCACATGCCAATCAAATGCCTTAACGTATAAATGTTTTATTGAAAGACAAGGCATATCCAGCCGGGTTCTGTCCAATTTTATTTTTAATTCTTGCATGTCCTTGATATTGGGATTTTGACATTGAACATTACATAGGCTATATTATCCTATGCTAGAAATAATGCGCAGCAACAAGTTTTTCAGCGTCTTCCTGCTTTCTGCAGTGACATTCATGATTATTGTATCCTTCGTGTTCTGGGGTATCGGCCCCAGAGATAATCCTGCATTATCCTATGTTGCCCATGTTGAAGATGAAAAAGTCTCGATCGAAGAGTACTGGAGAGCATATGATAATGAATTCGAGAGAGCAAAGCAGCAGTACACCGATGAGAAAGAGATAGAAGCCCTGAATCTTCCTGACAAGGTCATTAATGCACTTGTTGACAGAAAGGTACTCCTGATTGTTGCCGAAAGGGCTGGTATCACCGCAAGTGACAAAGAGCTTCAGGATGCCATAACGGGTATGCCATATTTCCAGAAGGACGGCGTCTTTAATCCGCAGGTTTATAAAAGAGCGTTACGTCTTAACCGCACCACCCCCCAGATTTTTGAATCAGGATTAAGACAGGACCTTATCATTACAAAAATCAGCAATGTCATCGGAGAGACAGCTGAACTTTCAACGGATGAATACAAGATGCTTGAGTCTCTTGAAGGGGACAATAAGGGCCAGCTGGAACAGATATTCCTGAGATCAAAAAGCAGCCAGAACCTGCAGGCTTATATCGAAGGAATGAAGCGGCAGCTTGATATCACCGTCAACAGAGATCTGGTTCTGTAATACCTTCCATTCCCTGATTGCTTCCATAGCTGCAATGCAATGCATCAGAAACAGAATAAAAGATATCGTCCAGATCAAACGGCTTTGTCATGCAGTTGAATATATTATGCTTTACAATGTGATAATGTATTGTGTCCGGAAATTGTGCGGACATGATTATTATCGGAATATCCGCATCCTGTGCCCGTATTGATTCTACAAGTTCAAAGTCCTTAAAGTCAGGCAGGTTAAGGTCGGTCAGAATAATATCAACATGATTAACCTGCAGTAAACTCAGGGCATCCTGACCATTAGATGCTATATAAACTGCATAACTGTCATTTTTTTCCAGATAACTACTCAGAGATGAACTTATCAGCTTTTCATCATCTATGAGCAGAATATTCATTTTTGTCATCTGTTTCACGTTTTTTCTCATTTCATTCTCAAGCATACACCATAATTGCAAATTGCATACCTGGAATAACCCACTGTTTTTTCAATGCAATATCCCGGAACAGTGACGATCAGGAGTGATTTGGCATCCCCATGAGGAATTTTACTCACTTCGTGTAACAGGCATCAGCTGAGGTTCATTCCTTACGTGTTATTAATAAAGGTAATTTTTATATTCATCTCTTGTAAAAATGCGTATCTCATGCAATAATTGATACAAATGAAAAAAGTTATTCTTCTCCTGCTCATTGTTATGGTTATCCCTGCAATGATCTCATTTGCACGTGTAAAAGAAAAGGAAGCCGGGGAATTAATGGACAGCACGAATCTGCATTTCACCGGCAAGTACTGTACAGAATGCCATGAAAAGGCACCTGAAAAGGGCGGGGACATCCTCCTGAAGTACAACGGTGACTATACGCAATTGTGCAAATGTCACGGGTACACACCCGGCAGCTATATTCATCCTGTAGATATATTCCCCAGTGAAGAGAAAAAGCCCAAGATTCCTGAAGACCTTCCGCTTGTAAATGGAAAGCTTGTTTGCTCCACATGTCATGATATGTACCTTCAGTGTCAGGACGATAAACAGACAGAAGCGCTGAACAGGCGGTTCTTAAGGGGCGCTCCATATATGCAGCGTACGGCTCTTTGTTTCAGGTGTCATGATGAAAAAAAATATGCCATGCTCGATCCTCATAATCAGGTTCTGGAGGACGGGACCGTCAATCATGAGAAGTGCCTCTACTGCCACCTCGAAATGCCTGAAGAAAAGACCCAGACCTACAAGGACGTGAAACTGATCGGAAAACTTGAGGTATTGTGCTTCAGGTGTCATTACAAGCAGAGCCAGTTTCATCCCATCAATGCTAATCATCTGAAAGTCCCTTCAGAAGCCATCATGGCAAACATGGAGGAAGCAGAAGAAAAACTCGGCGTTATTCTTCCCCTGGACGATGAAGGGAAAGTCACATGTCCCACCTGTCACAACCCTCATGAAAGAGGGGTCCTGCCAAGTGAAAAAGCCAGTGCCCAGGGGGCCAGTGAAAAGTACAGGCTGCGTCTCGCCGCAAAAAACCTTCAGATATGTATTGCCTGCCATAAAGACAAATTCAAAGACATTAAGCTTGAGTCACAGCCTGTCAGTCAAATTAAATAGTACTAAGCGGATGTACTCAGATCTGATTAGTAATTCGACAGAATTGTAACAATATCGGCATGCCCTTCCCTCTCGGCATACATCAGCGCCGTATTGCCGCTCCTGTCCCTTATATGAACGTCCGCTCCATGAGCAAGAAGAGTTTTTACCCCCTCAGTACGTCCTGTCCATGCTGCATATATTAATGGAGTTTTTCCGTTATTATCCCTGAGATTCACTTCAGCACCGGCATCGAGCAGCATCTTCACCGTTTCACTGGAAGCGAACCAGGCTGCATATGTCAGGGCTGTTCTCCTGTTATTATCTCTGCTGCTGACATCTGCACCATGCTCCAGCAATATTCGTACGTTATTAGAAAGCCCTTTTCGCGAAGCCTCCATCAGAGCGGTCCTCCCCTGTCGGTCCCTCTTACCGGTATCAGCACCACGTGTGAGAAGGAGTTGCAATATCTTCGTATCTTTCTGTTTAGCAGCATCTGTCAACACTGTTCCACCGGAATTAAATTCCATGTCAGGGTCAGCACCGTGATCGAGAAGCAGTATCGCCATATCATACTCATTGCTCCAGACAGCTTCTGCAAGAGCTGTCTCTCCGTCTTCTCCACGGGCATTTACATCAGCGCCCCGATCAAGAAGTATGCTGACAATATCCATGTTTCCTATCTCTGCCGCATGCTGCACAGCGAAAGATCCGTTCTGGTCCTTTATGTCAGGAGACATTCCTCTGTCCAGAAACATTACCACCTCATCTGTGCGGCCTTTTCGTATATTCTCAAAAAAGGCCTTGTTTTTCATTTCCTCTTTATTGTTGACCTGATGATCAGTATCCCGGGACTGAGTTTGGACGGTCATTGTCTGGCAGCCCGTAACAGCCATTGAGATGAGTAATATCAACATCACATTTCTTGACATAGTCATTGCACTTCTCCTAAAAAAACCGGATTTGAACTTAAACTATATTATAATCCAGCCATTTGTATTCACATTGCCCATTATAATACTGAAGATAAAAAAAAGGACCTGATTAAAGGTCCATTTTCTTAATTCAATGATAATGTATTAGTAGTCACCTGGCACTCCCCTGCTGTACTGAGGATCAGCCGTTCTTCCGGTCTCTGTTTCAGACCCGGAACCTCCGTGCTGAGTACAGTTTGACCAGGGCTGGGTGTCTGTCGTGGCATCGAAATAACAGGTCGGTGTTCCCCCTGATGTCCCTGTCCAGCTGCTCGGGGAATAACTCATATACGAACCACCCTGAAAGCGGTAACGCTGCTGGCTACTCCGTGGATCTGATCCTGCAGGCAGGCCATGGATTCCCCCGAATCCATCTGTAACCGGATTTCCACCATGACAGTTAAGACAGATACTACCGGCATTTGCTCCGTACAAGCCTAACTTGGAACCTTTCCCAGTATCCCATACACCTCCATCATTCGAATGATCCCACCTGGTGTCACTTGAACTGACATCATCATATGTTGCTATATTATGACAGAGATAGCATGTTCCGTCGATTGACGATGCCTGGAGCATAAATCCGCTCGCTCCTCCGTGTGCGTTCTGATCAGTAGTATGACAGTCGGCGCAGTGCAGTTGCGCAGACTCATAAATATTATCGGTAATGAGCCTTGTCCCATCTTTCAAAGTCCTGTCTACCCATGCAGTGTCTCCCCAGTTTGCATTATGACTTGTATATGCCTGTCCTCTCACAGCATGGTGGGACGGGTTGGTTGTATCAAACTGCGTGAAGACATCAAGCACTGCTGTCCTTTCATACCCGGCAACATTTGCAGTTCCCCCGCCAGTACCCTGGCTGACATCATCAGTAGAGTTGAAGGGAGTTAACGCCCTTGCATTACTGAGGTTCACACCATCATCTGTCGCCTTTACATTAATTCCGCTTGCACCATCGCTGTCATGACAGCCCATGCAGAAGGTATCCATGTCCGTATGCATTGCATTGGTGATATTGTTCTTGTCCCATACCCATCCTGTACTAATGCTGTCTACATTTCTCATGTCAACAACCGGTGTGCCGCCGTTTCCATGCAATGCTGTTGTGCCCACAGTGCCTGTTGAAGCTGCTGTCGCGTCTCCCTCTCTGTGGCATACGATGCAGTCCCAGTTCGTCACGGTGCCGCCAAAGACATGGCGGTATGACTGTGTAAAGTCACTTCCGACAATATCTCTGGTCACATATGATGCGCCATTTGGAACGCCATTGTGACATGTTATACATTCGGCCTGCGCTTCCACGATATGATTTATGTGCTTTGCTATATTTACACCAGTAAAACCATCATCTGTCAGATCGACATGGTCATGACAGCCAGAGCAGTCGGTACTTGGATCATGAGACCCTGCAGGTGGATAGCCGTGGCAGTTATTACAGATATTACCATCACCACCATATACTGTTTCATCCCCACTGATAATTGGCTTATTCCATGTGGGAGTTTCAAAATCAGAGTCAATCTGTGCAGCAGTAGACCAGCCGTTTTTGAAGTTTCTGCCGTCATGACAGTATGTGTTGGAACACTGGCTGCTGCTGTAGGTTATTGTTAAAGGATTGTCAAGTCCATCGGTATCACCGATCGGTCCGTTAAAGGTGAGCTCTGCGGCATCACGAGCACCTGATGTGTCCCAGTGACCTGCATCAGATGGAGAGGATGGCACATTATGACATTCCCCGCATGCAATTGCACTGCTGATGTTGTCTGCGGCTGTCAGATGGACCTGATGGGCACCAACTTCTGCATCGAGATTTGAGGAGTCATTATTTGTGTCAACGCCGGATCCGCCCGGGGCCTTTTGTGGATCGGTCGGACTTGCTGTCTTCTCGCCATGGCACTTGGTACATGTGTCATAGGCTGACAGGTCCGTACCCCATGTATCAGATCCTGTTCCATGGCAGTATGTCGCACTGCACGTACCCAGTGTCGGGCTGTTGGTCTGGACAAAACTCGTGCCTTTGCTGTAGCTGCTGCCTGTCTGAGCGTGTATAGTTGCTGTCATTTCGATATTCTCGTTTCTATGGTCATATTCTGCTGCACCGGGCTCTACGTGGCAATTGCCGCAGTTGGCTGCATCATGCTCGGTTACCCCATGTGAACCGATGACCGCACCTTCCGGGGTATCTCTCAACGACCCGTCAGCAGGAGGCGCTGAATGACAGTGAGAGCAGGCTGAAATGTCAAACTGACCGTCCAAGGTTATTGTCACATCAGGATCTGATCCGCCAAATATCTGCCATGCACTCTGGTCTGTTCCGTCATTTGTCCGAGCTCTCCATTTATAAGCAATACCGTCACTCAGTCCGGTACAGACAGCAGTCGCAACTGAGCCACTCGTTACATAGTCACTGCTGCAGTTCGGCGTTCCGGTATAACCGCTTCCATTGTCCAATATCTCCACTTCCAGCTTTGTGTCATCGGTGTCAGGATCACTTACGGTTGCCTTTATCTTAATCGTAGTCCCGTTGATTGATCCGCCCTGGGCTATTAATGTCGTTCCATCATTTCTGTACTGATTATGGTCAGAGGGTGCATCTGGAGGATTTGCAGCTGTTCCTGTAGTGAAATCCCATGTAGCCGTATATGCCGTTATATTACCCACAGCATCTGTTGCTGCTACATGCCAGTAATAGGTCGTAGACACTGCCAGTGTCGGCGCGTAACTGGTCCCTGGCTGCCATCCGCTCTGCTGCAGCCCAACCGAGAATCCGCTGTTCTCTGCGACCTCGAAGTAATATTGCACTGATCCGCTGCCTGAATCAGATGCGGCATTGGCAACTACATTTACTGAGATTGACTGGTCTGTTGCGCTATTTGCAGGACTGGAGTTATTCAACCCTGTTGGCGCTGCATTATCAATATTGATGCTTCTGGGAGCGCTCTGCTGGGTGTTTCCAACATTATCAGCCACCTCAACAGTCAGGTTGTGGGCTGCATCTGTCAGGCCAGAGGGATCGTCTATGGTAAGAGTTCCCGTACACTTACCTGATCCGGTTGAATACGTCACACTGCCGGTAAATTCTGTAGCTGCGCCATCTATTTTGGGATTACAACTGGCGCCATTTGTGATCCCTATACCAGTTTCAGTTACGGTTACATCCACGCTTATATTGTCTCCGTCTTTGTAATATGATCCTGCTGCAGGAGTATTCCATGCATAACCCGGGGCTGCCTGGTCACTGATGAAATCCGGGCTGCCGGCAAATGCCACCCAGTTGCTGTTTGCGCTGTTGTTGTCCTGCGCCCGTACACGCCAGTCATAGGACACTCCGTTAGAAACGCTACAGGTAACCTGTACATTCGTCCTCGGGTTGGCCCCGTATCCTGCCTCTTCACAATCGACACTTCCGTTATTGTCAAGGTCAACCTGTAATTTAATAGTATCACCACCATCGGCATCATTAATGTCTGCCTCTATAACGACGGTAGCTTCCTCTGTATAATTCCCGGAGGCAATCGGAGTAGAACCGTCACTCCTGTACTGGGCGAGATTCGCAGGATCATCGGGATTGACTGTCGGTGTACTGGTCGTAAAACTCCATGTCGTTGTGTAAGCGGTCTCGTTTCCTACCGAGTCCTTTGCTTTCACATGCCAGTAATAGGTCGTGCTGACAGCAAGAGTCGGAGCATAACTTGTACCCGCCTGCCATCCACTCTGCTGAAGCCCTACAGAGAACCCGCTGTCTTCTGCAACCTCAAACAAGTACTGTACCGACCCGCTGTCCGAATCTGATGCAGTATTTGCCACTACGTTCACGTTCGTTGCCTGGCCTGTCGCAGTGTCAGCCGGTGTTGAGTTGCTGAGCCCTGTAGGTGCTGAGTTATCAATATTAATACTCCTGTTCGCGCTCTGCTGGGTATTACCCAGATCATCTGCCACCTCAACTGTCAGATTGTGCGCACCGTTCGTAAGACTTGAGGGATTGCCCAGAGTCAGGGTACCCGTGCATTTCCCAGATCCTGTTGAATACGTGACAGAGCCGGAGAAGCTTGATGATGCTCCGTCAATTTTGGGATTACAGTTTGCCCCGTTTGTAATCCCTACCCCGGATTCAGTTATTGTTGCATCTACGCTGATATTATCTGTATCTTTATACCATGTACTGGCAGAAGGAGTGTTCCATGTGTATGAGGGTGCTGTCTGGTCAACAGTAAAGTCAGGTGTTCCGGCGAAGGCAACCCAGCTGCTGTTTGCACTGCTATCGTCAACTGTCCTTACCTGCCAGTCGTATGAAACACCATCTG
>CP070632.1:2000539-2032168 GCA_020356065.1 Nitrospiraceae bacterium | reverse complement strand
AGGCAACACCGGATTTGAAGTCCGGGAGGCACACCAGAAACCTATACGCTCCCAATATATTGATTCTAAATTGATTTTTTCTCTAAATCAAAATCAATCAATGCTAAGTATAGCATAATTAAAACCTGATATCTTTATGCAAAAAGCGAGCCCTATCCTTTAGTTTTATGGGTGGCAACATACTTGAAATCAGGCAGCCCATCTTTATCCTGCCTGATACCTTCACCGTCATCAATAATCCTGAGATAATGTTCCCCTTTTTCTATCCCCCGAATTATTGTTATATTGGTGGCACCCGCGTCAATACTGTTTTCTACGAATTCAGCCAGCGCCTTTAACGGATTACTCTGGGAAAGGGTGATGATGGTAATGGCATTCCAGTTGTCGCTTATACGGAGCCTGCCTCCGCTGACCTGACTTGTCATTTGCTGCTTTCTCTTTTTTTATCCTATTCATATCAGGAGACCATCCAGACATGAGTTCACTCATCCTCCCATGTGCACTCATTTTAACATGACAGTATGTATCGTGTATCGAGCTTTGATGAATTGAAATGTTCAAGATCCTGATATGTAATGATCCGGGGTAATCCTGACTATTCATAAAGCAAAGAGAATCCCCTGTTTCTGAGAGACTTGACTCAATGCGGATTTATCTTTCATTGTAATAAACAGAATGTTCCTGAATAAATACACAACAGCCGCTCTATCCTCAGTTATTTTTTTCTTTCTTGTCTCGGGAATGATTTCCTGCTCAGCTCAGTCGCCGTTAAAAGGAGAGGTAATCAGGGTTACAGACGGGGACACAGTTGTCATTGCCATTGAAAAAGGGGACAGGGACATAACCTGCAGATTATACGGAATTGACTCCCCGGAAAAGCCAACACGGGACAGGAGAGGGCAGCCCTATTCCAAAGAGGCGGGGCAAGAGCTGAAGCAGCTTGTTTTTGCTCAGAATGTAGAGGTGATCACTACCGGGGAGAAAACCCACGGCAGGGAGGTCTGTATCATCAAAAAAGACGGAATGGATATAAACCTTGAAATGGTCAGGAGAGGATATGCATGGGCATACAGAAAGCACCTTAAAAGCCCCTATGCATCTGCATACATCGAGGCCGAAAAAAAGGCACGGGTGCAGGGACTGGGTATCTGGCAGGAGAGCAATCCGCTGCCTCCTTGGGAATTTAAGCGGAGGCACTGGAGAAAATGAAATGCTCCTCTGGTAAGATTGATGATCACAATTTGATACAATAGAGACATGCCCTCGCTAAATTACAGGAAGAGAACGCAGCGGGTCAGGAATCGAGTATGAGAGACCAGGAACTTTCACGTATACTCCTGGTCCGTTCAGTGGAAGAGGTTGATCCGGGCTTTTTTTCAGCTGAGCTCAGATTCCGTGCTGTAAAAGAGTCGGGTGATGCCGGTGATGAAACTGCATTCATCCGCAACCGTTCAGAGTTCCTGTTCCACTCCCTTCCTGACAGGATCAAGGCTGTACCTTCGTCACTGCACTTCTCAAAACTATGGATTGTTTCCCTTGTGGTTCTCTCTTTTTTCCTCGGCGTGATAATCAACTATCTCGGCCCGGGAGAACAAATCCATGTGCTGTACAATCCTGTGATCATGCTGGTGCTCTGGAATTTTCTCGTCTTTGCCCTTGTTCTCTCAAGATATTTTATATTTCCCCGGAAAAAGGATAGGGTCGGATCCCGTCAGGGGAAGAAGCTATCTGTTATGACGGGACAGTCAGATGAAGGTACACATGGTCCGGCATTTCACCTCAGGAGAAATTTCTCATTTTCCTCTCTGCCTGCCGCCGGTCCCCCACTGATGAGAAAAATGCTCATGCGGAGGCTGAAGAAGCAATGGACCGCTGTTCACCAGGGCATTTCTCAAAAAAAGAGAGTACATGCGGACAATCCGTCCCTGCCGAACATATCTTCCCGCTATCTGGATCTCTGGTGGGAGCTCCACAGGGGTACTGTCATAGCACGATGCGCTGTGATCTTTCACATCCTTGCTATGGCTCTTGTCCTCGGAGCCCTATCAGGCGTCTATATGCGCGGACTTTTTTCCGAATATAACATAGTCTGGAAGAGTACCTTTATCAAAGACCCTTCACAGGTACAGCTCCTTCTCAACATCTTTTTCGCATTTCCTTCGATGATCTTAGACGGATCCATGATTCAACAGCAGGACATTGATCCCCTGCTCAGTTCCGGCGGGGCCCCGGCCGCTATATGGATCCATATCTTCGCATTAAGTTCTCTTCTTTATGTAATGGTCCCGCGCATCATTTTCATGCTTTTTGCACTCAGAACAGGGAAAAGACTTTCCTCGCTCATATCTATTAATCCCAATGATCCCTACTATGCCGATTGTATCAGCTATGCGCGGGAGATACAAACTAGCCATTTAAGAGAAGAGATAGAATCCCTTGTACGAACGGAAATATCACAGATGGCAGAGGCTGTCGGCGTATATGCCCGGGACAACTTTTATGACAGACATGTCGTCCCCAGACTGAATGATTTTCGCACCCATGGCGGGAGGATCAGTGATCTTGAACATATGATTGCAGAAGAGAGTACAACCTTTGAACCTGAGCTTGAACTTTTTCTCAGGGAGAGACAGTCCAGTTTCAACATATCCCTTGCATCAGGCGTCAGTAAGACAGTGGGCAGGGAGCTCTCACCGGCCCTCATGAGCCTTGACCGAGACGTTCGTACGTTATCAGGGGGTATCCGTCAGCAGTACGGAGCCCCCGTTACCCGGGACATGACCACTGCCATAAACATTACAGTTACTACAGTCATTGCAGCAAGTCTCGGGACCATCAGCGGGGGATTCGGCAAGGCCCTCGGTGTGGCTGTCATATCAACCCTTCTGCATACCACGGGGCCTGTCGGGTTTCTCATCGGCGCCCTAGGAGGACTGCTCCTTGGAGGGAGCGCTGCCCTGCTTGGAAAAGAGAAAATAACCGGTATGGTGCAGGACCGGAACTTTCCCGGTTTTGTCACAAAGGCGGTACTGAGCGAATCAAAGCTTGAAAAGTCGATTACAGAGGGAAGGAGCCAGGTATATTACTCCACAAAGTCTGAAATAGAGGAAAAACTTTCCCCCTACATTGACGAGATCACTAACAGGATTGTATCGGAAATCCGGCCCGTTCTGCATGAACAGAGATCTAAATAGCCATAACAGGGTCTGCCCATTCTCCGTTACATGTAATGTATGCCTGTTTTTGAAATATGCATTCCCGGGTACGGAACGTGTCTTTTCGATTACTCCCCGGCCGCGGCTGACAGTCTCCGGGGCTTCATGCCGCCCGGATGCTTTACTGTCGCATACCTGAGATAGGGAATTATGATATCGTTTTTGTTGCCGCAGGTTCCGTCATAGGTGACAGATACCATGGGAGTCCCGGTTTTTTTCTCGATTTCTTTTGCCATCGCCTCGGTAATCAGAGAGGCGCAGCAGAGTGCCGGAATTGTCTGAACAAAGAGAGATACATCGGGGTAGTGTTTCTTTATATAAAAGATTTTCAATATGTTGTCCATTGATTCGCCGGTGTGTTCTATCCGAACATTGTAGTCAGAGAGAATCTTCTCCGGTGATACATCATATTCCGGTTCAGGTTCATGCAGGATCCGTTCAAAGTATTTGTAGTAGAGCTTCTCCAGCATAGTTACCGTGGCTATCAGTGTTCTGGAAGAGAGAGCATCAAAGTACTTTCCTTCAATGAACCATTTCCTGAAATACTGACGGGATACCATTTTTACATATGAACTGTAGGGAATCGTTATTACCTCACCCCCGTTGTCCTCAATAAAATGCACGAGATCCTGGTTCATCACCTCATTGTCCCGTACATACATATCACCAAAAATCGCCACCTTCGGCCTTTGAGTATGCTGTGTCTCAATGCCTTCAAAATACGATACAGCTTCGGCAACCGCGGACTCCTTTGATCTGTTTCCCAGAAATGCATCAGCCAGGACATCAATACTCTTCTTAATCGCCTGGTCAGCAGCACCCCTTTCTTTTTCATAAGGCCGTATCCTGCATCCCATCTTTCTGACAAGTCCCCCGAACATATTTGCAAAGTAGGTGTTGACAGGCAGCTTTAGTGATATGTCCATAAATGACAGCCTGCCTGTGTATACACCGGCGTCTGCCATACCTCTGCCATAGGAGGTCAGGATATGTTTTATATGATGGGGATACATTCTGAGATTGCAGGCGAGGGTTGTCTCCATCATCCAGAGGACGGTGTTTGCAGGGTCGAGATCATGTTTTTCAACATAATCAATAAACTCCTGGGCAATGATGGTAAGCGGGATACACTGGCCGCTGTTGAATCGTAAACTCTTTTGAATGCTCGTGTGGGTTTCTTCCAGAAGCCGCGCATCAATACCCTGACTTCTGAGATTGGCAACCATGAGAGTCAGGGTAATATCATCCCAGTTCGGAATAATCAGAGTTTTTCCGGTAAGGTCTCTTTCTTTGGCCGGAATGATCGAGGGTCCGTATACAGCAGGTTTTTTTATCTTCCCGGAGATAACTGTACGATGATGATTTTGAAATGACCGGACTGCTGCTTCCACCCTCGTCTCGTATCCCACCCTTGAAGAATGTTCATCCAGCTGCAGTATGAGGTAGGGCTTTTCATGTGCTTCCATGAGCTTTTTAAAGTACTCGACAGCAAATGAATCAGGAGAACATTTAAAAGAGGTCACAAATACGGGATATGCCCTATCAGACCGGGCAATGAATTCGGCAGATTTCATAATCTCAGCGGCATAATGCCAGCGAAGCTCATCGCACAGCGTCTCCACTGATCTGATATCCTCCCGATCATAGGAGAGCATATCCTGAAAAAAAGTTTTAATGCCCAGGGATGCAAAAATATCGGGGATGCCCGCGTTCATGGATTGAGAAAGGATTGCATAGGGTCTGCCAAGAAACACGATGTGAATATTATCAGATTGTTCTGTCTCCTTTTTGTATATTTCTTTCAATGTACCTGCGCCGGCATCTCTGAATTCAAGGGCCCTGTCATATGCTGAGGAAACATTGAGAAAACCGGTATTCTGTTTCAGTAAAGGCCTCAGCATCCTGTACAACTGCACCTTAACATAAAAGGGATTATATAAGTAGTATACAAGAGGCATGAGAAACTTCCCCCTCTCATTCTGAGACGTCACCTGAGAGACAAGGGAGGGGGAGTACTGGGTGTAGTAACAGTAGGACTGCCTCATGTTCTTTCCCTTTTTCTGCTGTTCAAGATAGAAAGGAAGAAAAATGTAGTCGGCCTTATCCATAAGATATCTGATGTGTCCATACAGTGCGGTCATGGGCGCGCAGAATTCAGCGCCGGCCAGGCGCTTTCCCTCGTTAAGGGCTCCGCTGCAGGACTCACTGCTCACGGTCTTTATGGACAACTGTTCAAAGAAGCTCTTCCACAATGGCAGATCATCATATATATGAAGTGCTGCAGGAATGCCGATGGTTATTTCCCCTTCATACGTTTCTGCCCGTTTCACTGAAAATACTTTTTTTCTCTCTTTTAATAGATCAAAACCGGAGAGATTATTGCTTACATATTTCATAGTCTCGTAATCCCTTCCGCACAGGAATCCATATGCAACACGTTCTCCCTCAATGTCAGCAACGGTTATCTTGCAATGATTGGTGCATATACCGCATACTTCAGACTGTATGGGTATATGCTTTTTATAGAGTTTCATCCCCTTGAATCTGCTTCCCTTTACCTTCTGCTCCTGAAGCATGAGCGTTACTCCGAGTGCCCCTGTGAGATGGCAATAGGGGGAGACATGTATCGGCTTTCCCAGCCTCTGTTCAAAGGCAGCGACAAGTGCCCTGTTTTTTGCTGTAGCTCCCTGAAAGCATATGGTATTCCCGATACTGCTTTCGACTGCCACCTTCATCAGATAGTTTTCCCTGATGGAGTGAAGCACTGATGCCAGCACTTCATCTACAGAATATCCCTCATTCAGATAGTGATTGATATCTCTTTCCATAAATACCGTGCATCTGTCACTGGATATCGGCGCCTGTTTCCCTTCAGTTCGTGAGGAATAATCAGATAAAGGGCATCGTAGTTTCTGTGCCTGTTCTTCGATAAAACTGCCGGTTCCGGCAGCACATACATTGTTCATTGCCGAGAAGGTAACCATTCCTTTTATCAGTGTGGTGAACTTGGAGTCCTGTCCTCCAATCTCTATGATGGTATCTACCTCCGGATTCAGTTCAACCGCAGCCCGGGCATGAGCAGTAATTTCATCGATGACCATATCAGCACCGATGATCCTGCCTGAGAATTTCCTTCCGGCACCTGTGGTCCCGGTCCCGATAATCTCAACTTTCAATTTTTTTCTTTGAATCATATCATCCATGGATGCCAGTAATTTCTGAACCGCATGCACGGGTCTCCCGGCGGTTCTTGTATAAAATCCTGCAATGACCTCCCTGTCTCTGCCCATCATAACCGCCTTGGTGCTGGTAGAGCCGATGTCTATCCCCAGGTAAAGTTCATATTGGTCTGAAGGCACAAGATCCTTATAAATATCAACCTCTACAGGATACAGGTCCTTTTCATCAAACCCCGCATATTCATATGTTTCACAACTCTCAAAATCAGGATAATCAGAAAGCCGCAGACTGAGGGGTTCGTAGTAATGCTTTTTTTCCACGGGCTTGTGCATAAGGATTTTTTCTAGTGACAAGGTATCAAGTGGATTGATGAGGTGCATGTCATTGAGAAGGTTCAGTCCTGCTCCTATTGCTCCATAGTAGCAGGACATTTCATCAGCTGTGATATCCATTCCGATAATTGACTGAAGATGCCCAGTTACCGCCCTGTTTTTTGATACCCCTCCGGTGAACAGTAAGGGAGAGTTGATTTTAGCTCCTTTAAACAGCGTATCCGCGATGTTTTTTGCCAGACCTTTACAGAGACCGTCGCAGATCTCCTCCAATGAGTACCCTTCCTGCTGTGCATGGACCAAATCTGTTTTTGCAAAGACCGCGCAGCGTGTGGCAATTTTTGGGATTACTCCATTATTGCTGAATGCCCGTTCACTTAGTTCCTGTATGCCGCTCAGGTTCAGTCTTTTTGCCTGCTGGTCAAGAAAGCTTCCCGTGCCTGCAGCACAGAGGGTATTTGACTTAAATTCGAGGTAATTGCCGTCATCGTCAAATCGTATCAACCCAAATCTTTCCCCCCCGACGATTAAAATTGAGCCTACAGTATTGTGGAAGTGCCGGGCCCCGGTAATTATGGAAATCCGGTTATCATATTGACCGGTTATTTTGATAATTGAAGGGGTGGAGGTTGTGGATGCGATCCCGCAGATCCGGGAAAGATCAAAATCACTGAGGACAATCTTGAGGTTATCAATAATATTTCCGTGATGGAACACATAAGCGGTTTTGACAATGTCCCTTTCCGAAGTGATCTCGGCAATTGAGATGGAAACTGAGCCGATATCTATGCCGAGAATATGTGATTTATTTCGATCAGGCATATCAACACCTCGATTCAAGAGTATTCAAAATAAATAAAAAAGCCGGGCTCACCAAAGGTTTATCCTCAGGCAGCTCGGCCATCTTCAAATAACTAAGACCCGCCACTTTCCGCCCCCTTCTCACAAAGGGTTTGGCTTTATCGGGATAACACGATACTATCTCAATACCATGTATTATGCAGTTTGTCTACTAATAACTGCTCATAAACTATTATGGATCATCTCCAATACAAGATGCAATAATTCAACAGGTTGTTATAAAATGGTTTTTTAGCTGTCATGTGGAACTTCAATGCTTATCATCGCTTCATAACAATATCAGAATGACGCATATCGGCAGTGTATCAGGATCCTGTCAGGCATGATTGACGATTCTCTCAGACGTGCGTCAGGATTCAGGCAAGCAGGGCCGGGAATCAACTCTGCAATGTGCCCTGCTGCTGCGTTTTCACAGAGCGGAAACTTACCAGCTTTGTCTGTTTTTCATCCCACAGGTTGAGCCATGGGGTCCTGAGGCTTTTGCAGAATGTCAGAGGGATTATCTCCTGTAAGGCCGGGGTTGCCTCGTAACACTTCTGTAGATTGTAATTTGGAATACGGGGCCTGATGTGATGGATGTGATGCAGTCCGATATTGCCGGTAATCCACTTCAAAATACCGGGCAGTTTATAATACGAACAGCCCTCCAGAGAAGCCCTCATCTGGTCCCAGTCTTTATGACGGGCCCAGTACACCCCTTCAAAATCATGCTGGATGTAAAACAGCCATAAACCGATGGCCCCGGCAATGAGTATGACAGGCAGCTGGATGAGAAGATACGTTTTAAAACCGATAATAAAACTAGCAAGTATGATAACGGCAATTATTGCAAGGTTGGTAACAAGTACACTTCTGCGCTCATGCTTTCTCGCGCCCTTACTGGGTAACCGGAATCTGAACAGAAACATAAGAGCAGGGCCGAAGCCAAACATGACAAGGGGATTTCTGTAAAGGCGGTACGCAAGCCGTGTTCGTCCGGATGATGCCAGATACTCATCGACTGTCAAAAGGGAAACATCACCCGTACCCCGGCGGTCCAGATCTCCCACAGTAGCGTGATGTATGGCATGGCTGCGACGCCAGTCCTCATAGGGAGTAAAGGTTAATATGCCTGATACGTAACCGAGTATCCTGTTTGACCGGGATGACGCAAAAAAGGAGCCGTGACAACAGTCATGGAAAAAAATAAAAATGCGCACTAGCAGAACCGAGGCTGCCAGGATAAGTGCAAAAGTGATCCAGTAGGAATAACCATATGCAACAGTATAGATCATACCTGCCCAAAGGGCTATGTACGGAATGAAAGTGTCAAGTATTTGCCACGTTGCTTTTCTCGGATCAGGCGTCTCATATCTGGACGTTGCCTGATACCAGTCCGGTTTATTGCCGTGTATCTCTGCAGAACCTTTCTCGGCAAGCATATCATGCACCTCTTACCTTATAATTACATGATAATTGTAATTTTATGATTGTCAAGACTGCGTTACATGTTGTCCAAATGAGGTAATTCCCGATGTAAGTAATTGCAGCTAAAGTCGGCAAAAAAAACATCCGTTAATATAAACATAGAATATACAGATGGATTGAGTAACTATTGATGAAAATTATTTCTTTTATATCAACTCATATAGTGAGATCCCTGACATTATTATTTCTGCTGGTATGTTTCCCGCTGACTTCTTCTGCAGCAAAATTAATCTATACGTTCCAGATAGGAAGTTTCAGTGACATTGAAGATGCAAGAAAACAGTTCGATGCCACAGCGAAGTTACTTCATGAACATGAAACTGATCATCTCAGGATAGAAAAAATTGGACCATTCTATTCTGTGAGACTGGGCAAATTTACTGACAGAGACGAGGCGGAGAAATTCCTTCTCCCGATCAAACATCGGCTTAAGGAACATCTTCTTATGGAGGCATATTATAAAGAAAACAGGATTAAAAGATTATATAAACCGGAAATGACCAATATGCCCCTGACTGAGAGGAAGCCTGTCACCGGCCGCATATCCGCCACAAGCATATCTCAGGATAATAAGACAGAGGGGGATGTAACTAATGAAAAAGTTGGGGCACTACTTGCAGAAGAATCAATTTATACATTCCAGATGGGAAGTTTTAAACGCATTGAAGATGCCAGAAAACAGTTCGAAGCAACAGCGAAGCTACTTCGTGAAAAAGAAATTGATCATCTCAGAATAGAGAAAATCGGGAGATTCTATACGGTAAGACTGGGGAAATTTTCAAAAAGATATGAGGCAGAAAAATTCTTCCAGCCAATCAAGGATCGAATTGCTGACTCCCTTCTCATGGAGGCTTATTACAGAGAAGAAAGAATACAGAAATCCTATCATATTCATACAGCCAGTTTATCTCAGACTGAAGAAAAGCCTCTCACGAGACCTGCGTCCGTAATGCGCACTCCACAGGACGCTGAAAAAGAGGAAGATAAGGTCACTGAAAAAGTGCAGGCCACACCGGCAGAAGAACATGTCATGACGATAACACGCATGATAAAGGCAAATAAATATAAAGAAGCATTGGAATTTATACGGCCAAAATTGGCGGAGCACCCTGAAGCCGCAGAGATGCATGGATGGTATGGAAGCATATTGCTGAAAATGGGACAGCCGGAAGAGGCAATTCAGTACCTCAGAAAAGCTGCGCGATTATCTCCGGACGTTTCCGATTATCATAATGGCATCGGGTATTGTCTCTTTTATCTGAACAAGTATCATGACGCGGTCAGCGCATTCAGCAATGCTGTCTCTATTAATCCTTCATACGTGGATGCACTTGCCGGGTTAGGGGTCAGTTATTCAAAACTGGGGCAAAAAGAAAAAGCAATGGATGTATATGTCAAACTGAGAAATATTGACGGTAATTCTGCCAGCAAACTGCTTCATATAATCAACAGGACATAACCGCGCAGTTCTCTTTCTTCACTGTATTAGTGCAGTCTCTGGGGTCAGCCCCGTATGTATCCAAAAGAAGATGTCAATATTAATCAGTCAAATGGACAAATTGGGGCATAATTTATTGACGTGAAGGGGATCAATATTTTTTGATTTTCTGTTATCATCGAGTGTGCCGGGTCAGACGTCTATATTTCACTGAGCCGCTCAACCATTTGATTTATAGAGAAAATAATGGCGCGCCCAGGAGGAGTCGAACCCCCAACCTTCTGATCCGTAGTCAGACACTCTATCCAATTGAGCTATGGGCGCATGCCTGCGCATCATTAATGAGGGGACCCTTCCTTATTAGCCTCTTTAAACAGACCGGCCTTCAGCATCAGGCCGAAACGGTCATGCTGAAAAGAATGTATGGTTGGGAATTTTGCGTATAACCAGCCCCACTCTCCAGAGGGAGGGAATATTTTATTGCCATTCTGTAACACAGCGATGCCAACAGCAGGATTGTTGGGATCTGCTGTGGTAGAAGTGATCGTATCAGCGCTCATTTTAAAATCAGGAAGAAAAGGACCTACCTTGACAACCAGATCTGAATCCGGAATTGCGAGTTCTGAACCGATGTCTGTTGTAAATTCTTCCTGCGTGTTTGATTGCTTGTCTTCAACAACGATTACCACAGCGGTCCATTTTTCCTCAACCTCAGGTGGTACAACCACTGTGAACACAGTTTTGGGTCCATCGGCACCGTGTCCTGCCCCTCCAGGAGATGTATCCATAATTGGCCCTTTAGGCGTCGGGCTTTCCGATACAACCTGTTTTTCCTGTGTATCACATCCCAAAAAAGAAAGCATCATCACCATTGAAATAACTATCAAAAATACTTGTTTCATATCCACTCCTCCGTTATTAAATTCCTATTTTTTATTAAGCAGTTCTCTACTCTTCAGTCTATGGCGGAGAGGCAGGGATTCGAACCCTGGAACCCGGTTTCCCAAGTTAACCGCTTAGCAGGCGGTTGCCTTCAGCCGCTCGGCCACCTCTCCAGTGCGTCTGTTTGTTAAAGGTCAGCGAATATAAGATTAAAGGTTCAAATGCTGTTTTACCCATGAATGTTACCTAATTATGCTTGATTTTGTAAACCTGCAGATGCTAACGATTGCTATTGAAGAAAAACAAAACACCTTGATTTAATGCTTAAATATTAATGATCACCCAAGACGCTTATGAGAAAACCCGAGATTGAATACCTGTACTCCAATAATTTCATATCCATGAAAGAACATACGAGATCTACTTATCAATCAGTTTTTTAATTGTTTTTTTAAGCTCGCCCAGATCAGAGGATTTCACGATATATGCTTCAGACGCCCAAACAGCAAAATCATCCCGGTAGTCATAGGCCGTTGACATAATGATTGGAATATCAGGCCGCTGTTCTTTCATTTTTCTTAACAGGCTTATCCCGTCGATGTCAGGCATTAATATGTCCAGTGTCACGATGTCCGGATTTTCTTTTTCAAACATTTCAAGAGCATCTTTGCCTGTACTGGCAATGACAATGTCATATCCCTCCTCTTCCAGCTCCTCTTTATACAGTCTCTGTATATTAGTATCGTCATCAACTATAAGTAGCTTCATGAATGCGTCTCCTTTCTATAATCCATTATATCTGTTTTTTTTCCATATGTAATGTACATAAAAATTTTTTCTGTTAGGACGTCTCTACGGGCAGATAAATTTTAAAGGACGTTCCCCCTCCCCATTCGCTTTCTACCTTGATTTTCCCGTTATGCTCCTGAATAATTTTATGGGCCACTGCCAGTCCCAGGCCGGTTCCCTGCGCCTTTGTCGTAAAAAAAGGATTGAAGATATTTTTAAGATCATCTTCCCTAATACCCTGCCCTGTATCAACAAGTTCGATAACTGCCTCGTTATTTTGCTGCCAGGTCCTTACCGTCAGTGTACCACAATCTGTCGCCTGGCAGGCATTCGTGAATATATTTAAAATGGCATCTTTCATCTTATCCGGATCAATGACGGCTGTAATAGGCTCCTTATACAATTCTCTCACAATCGTGTTATTCTTTTCATCCATTTGAGGGGTTACAAAGTCGGCTATGTCGTTCATAAGCTCGTTTACATCAACCGAACATTTGTTGATTCGAGCTGTTTTTACGAAACCAAGTATTTCCTTGAGAATATTCTCCAGTCTGCTCACTTCATTTACGATAATTCTCGCATATTCCTGGATATCGCCTGACAGTTTCTTTTCAAGCCTTCGGGCAAATCCGCCAATAGATATAAGAGGATTTCGTATTTCATGAGCTACTCTCGCTGCCAGTTCCCCAAGAGCGGCCATCCTTTCTGAATGGGTTACTCTTTCCCTCAGATTCCGGAGTTCGGTAATATCACGGGAGATATGCACGGTTCCCACGAAGTTTCCTGCAGAATCCATAATCGGTGAATTTGATACAACGAACGTACCGCCGAGGTGGGGATCCTCGATTTCACCGATGTGGGACCTTTTTGTCTCCAGTGACTTGTGATGGGGACAGGCCTCCCAGGGATGGTCTTTACCATGAAATATTTCATAGCATTTCCGGCCGACAATCTCATATTCAGGTCTGCCTATTTTATTCACCACTGCCTGGTTGACACGTTTAATTGTCTGTTCATGATCGGTAAAGTAGACCATATCAGAAATTGATTCAAATATATTTTTCAATTCAGATCTGGCAAGAGAAACATTCTCAAAAAGCCTGGCGTTTTCTATCGCTGAAGCGATATGACTGGAAAACCCCATGAGAAACTGAAGATCTTCGTCCTTAATCGGCCTACCGGTAAACAGATTGTCCACCCATATGAGTCCTATCACTTTGTCTCTGGATATCAAAGGGACGATACCGAATGAGTCAGCTCCAAGCATCTGTATGATATATGGCGAAACGGATGGCTCCATTTTTGCATTAGGTATATTGAACGGCCTTTTTTCATTTACACATCGGCATAAAATATCATCTCCGTCAAGACCTATCATTAAACTATGGCTCAACCTGTCAAGATGGGTATCCATGGAAACAGGGCCTTTTTCTATTTCTTCAATGATGGCGCCGAGACTCTTTCCTTCCATTGACAGCCAGATATTTTTCGCTTCCTCAGGGCTTGCCGGTCCAACCCCCATCTTGCCTTTCAACTGGTTTTCCGATTTATCAACAAGAAAAAGTATGGCCCTGTTAAATCCCAGGCCGTCACCCATGGTTACTACGGTAAGTACCATCTGCAGTAATTTGTCAAGTTCAAGGGTGCTGCGGACAACAGAGTTAATAAAGAACAGTCTGGACAGCTCCTGGTTTTTTCTAATCAGTTCCTTTTCGACCATCTTCTTTTCTGATATGTCCCTGGATATTCCGCTGATTCCACTTACATTTCCGGACGAATCGACGATTGGTGACAGGGTAAGACTAACCTCAATGAGCCTGCCGTTCTTTGTCTGCCTGATGGTCTCCATATTTCGTAATGTCTCTTTTTGACGTATCTTATCCATGAATATTTTTTCTTCCTCCAACAGGAAAGCAGGAATCATGGGAAGAAACGTCCCTTTTACTTCGTCTTCTGTAAAGCCATATATATTTTCAGCGCCTTTGTTCCATGATGTGATGTTCCCAGCGATATCAGTTGTGATGATGGCATCTGCAGAATAATCGATGAGACTTTTCAGGTAATCTTTTGTCTGTGTAACTTCTTTTTCCCTTTCAATTTCAATATTGTAAAGTCTTGCATTTTCAATAGCGATTGACGATGCGGAGGCAAATGTTATCAGGGAATTAAGATCTTCTTCCGTAAATGTCGTCACTCCCCATTCATCTTTTTTATCGTACAGGGCGATTGTGCCTATTTTGTTTCCGCTGATTGTGAGAGGAACGCAGACTGCAGTCGTGGCATCTACTCCCGGGTCTATCTGATCTTCAGACATGACTGAAAGGTCATCAATCAGTAATGGCTTTCCCGTAAGCGCTACCTGGCCTGCTATACCTTTGCCCAGATCCATCTCCTGATAAATACTGTCCAGGAGTCCATAACTGGCTTTCACCTTCAGGCTGTCACCCTCAATAAGTCTTAGTATACAACCTGTTACATTAAAGACGTTCGATACTTCGCGGCAGATATAAGGGAAAAGCTCATCGATATTTAAAATGGAAGTGACTGCCTGCCCTATTTCATGAATTACTCTTAATTCATCAAGCTGGCTTTTCACATTTCTGTAGAGTTCCGCATTCTGGATGGCCGAACTGATATTATGAGATATGATAGTAAGGAGATCAATTTCGTTTTGTTCATACTCACAGGTATCTCTGGTCTGAACCATTAATATCCCTATTGCCACGCTGTCACGTACAACCGGGACTGCGGCGATTGACATCATTTCATTTGCTTCGGAGCAGAACGCCGCTCTTAATTCGGGCATATCTCTCAGATCACTGATGACCACGGGTTGTAAATTTCTGAATATGCTTTCTATAGTCGCATCTCTATCAATGAGACAGAACACATTGATGGCGTCCTGATCCATGGTGCCTGACGCCTGAACGCATATAATCTTATTTTCCGGTTTAAAGATGCAAATGCAGCAAATATCCTTTTCAAGGGACCTGGCTACGATAAAAGAGATGGTATCAAGAATTTTTCTCAAGTCGAGGGCGGAACTGGCGGTCTGAGCCACCTTTATAAGGATATCAGTTTCCGATGCCCTGTCTATATGCTTCTTATTCCGGGTTGATTCTGCCATCGTGTTATCAGGTATATAAGGTTATCTGAACAGGTGAATGATGATTAAATCTCATCATCATGATACGTAATTCCCTTACGCTAAATCTCTGCATCTCTCATAAATTTTGCCGCTTCTTCCGGAGGAGTCGGATTGATGTAAAAACCTGACCCCCACTCAAAACCGGCGATCTTGGTAAGTTTAGGAATAAGTTCGATATGCCAGTGATAATATTCATTTGTTTCATCATGAAAAGGTGATGTATGAACCATCAGGTTATAGGGAGGCATGTCCAGCACCTTATCTATCTGCTTTAATGTTTTCTGCAGCATTTCTGCAAGCTGACTGAAATGAGTGTTTAACAGAAAGCTGGATTCATGATTCCTTGGGAGGATCATGGTCTCGAACGGTGATCGGGGTGCAAAAGGCGAAAGGGTAACAAAATGATCATTTTCGGATATGATTCTTGTATGAGCAGATGTTTCCTGATGAATAATATCACAGAAGATGCACCTCTCCTTATACCCATAATACTGTTTGGCCTGATCAATTTCTTCCTGCACAAGATGAGGAATGATTGGCAGAGCAATAAGCTGGGAATGGCTGTGTTCAAGTGAAGCGCCGGCTTCATCGCCTTCATTTTTAAAAATCAGAACATACTTGAAACGTTCGTCCTGTTTCAAGTCTCTCATTCTCTGATGAAATGCCCAGAGCGTATCTTCAACGGATTTAATTGGCAGGGATGAAAGGGTAAGATTGTGGTCAGGGTTTTCGATGATTACTTCGTGCGCTCCCACCCCGTTCATTTTATCAAAGATGCCCTCGCCGACCCTGTTCTCCTTTCCTTCAATATGCAGAGCAGGAAACTTGTTCGGAACGACTCTCAGGCTCCAGCCGGGAGAATCAGGAGCACCCTTGTTCTGCCTGAAGGCCAGGATCTCCGGTGGCGTCGTACGCTCGTTCCCTTCGCAAAAAGCACAGAAGCCGCCCTTTTTTGGTGAAATACGCATCCCAAAGTCAGACGGTCTTTTCCCTCTTTCAATCGATATAATCACCCATCTTCCGGAAATGGGATCTTTTCTAAGCTCAGGCATTCATTCCTCCGCGTCTTAAAATTTAACTACATAACACGAGCAGAAGCCATTGTGCTAACATTTGCTTATCAAAAAGAAAAAATGGCGCCCGTTTATTTATATACTATATGAAATTTGTGAATATTATATCATTAATTCAGCTATAATTTTTTCATGAAACCCTCCTTCCATGTGAGACAACTGAACGGGCCATTTGAAGACCCGGGACTCTATATCAGACTCATCAGGGAAGGGAGGGCACTTATGTTTGATCTTGGATTAACAACCAGCCTTAACGCAAGAGATATATTGAAGATTTCAGACATTTTCGTTTCCCATGCACACATGGATCATTTTATGGGATTTGATAATATCCTGAGAATTAGCCTGCGGAGAGAAAAACCATTAAGACTCTATGGTCCTGAAGGGTTCATTGACCGGATACAGGGTAAGCTGAACAGCTATACATGGAACCTGATTGAAGAGTATCCACTTGAACTGCATGTCATTGAAGTAAACGGAGCATACCTGAAAAAAGCGGTATTTTCAGCCTCAAACTCTTTCCGGTGTGTGCATTATGGATCTGAACCATTTAATGGTATGCTACTGGAGGAATCATTTTACGCCATTTCTTCAGTAGAACTTGATCACCGGATATCCTGCCTGGCATTCAGCCTGGAGGAAGACTTTCATATTAATATTGACAAAGCCGGTCTTGCAAAAAAGAATCTGCCGGTTGGTCCCTGGCTCTCAGAACTGAAAAAGGCAGTAAGAGAAAACCGGACTGACAGTCTGATCACGATTGACGGAGAGCCTTATCATTATGCAGAGCTAAGAGACGTGGCAGCCATCTCCCGGGGACAAAAAATAACCTACGTTGTTGACGCAGTTGGAAGTACCAGGAACATGGAAAAGATAATAAACCTTGCCAGAGGATCTGATGTTCTTTATATCGAAACATATTTTCTTGATGAAGACAAAGACCGGGCAAGGGACCGTTACCATCTTACGGCCAGGGAAGCAGGCATCATAGCCAGGGAGGCCGGGGTGGGAAGGCTCGAAGCCATGCATTTTTCACCGAAATACATTATGAAATCAGAAAGGCTGATACAGGAGGCAGAAGGGGAGTTTAAGAATTAAATTAATTGATTTTTTCTGCTATACTTTATTGTCACACCAATATATAAGGAGGATGCATATGAAAATTGAACTTGAAGGGAGTCTGCTAAAAATGATTCCTGAAAATGACAGGGAAAGGACTGAGCTTAATCAGATGTGGACATTAATCATAGGTTGTGTGAGTGAGGGCAAAAAACTGGTACCGGTAGGGCAGTATCTGCCCGGTGTAAAAGAAGAGGCTGTATTTAACATCGAGTAAGGGGCAATTTATGCATTGCCCCTGCGGAAACTGAAGACATAACGTAGTGAATAATGCAATATTCCTATCCTACTTTTTCGAACTGGTCCTTGGGGGCTCCGCATATCGGGCAGACCCAATCATCCGGCAGTTGTTCAAAAGGGGTATTTTCAGCCACCCCGCTGTCCGGATCACCTGCTGCCGGATCATAAATATAACCGCATACTGTGCATTTCCATTTATCCATGATGACTCCTTGTCTGAGTGTGTAACAAACCGAATGTGAATATTGTAAAGATTATAAGAAATTTTTTCAATAAGAAAAGGGTGTTATGTTGACTATCTTCAGTACATGTAATTACGCACTGCCGTGACCTTGAATATTACACATACGTTAATCAAGACAGGCATAGCTAATAAAACTTATTAACTGCGATGAGAATGATTATATGCAGCGTTTGACCATGGATGAAAAATGCACAGTTGGCGTGATAAACTGAATGGATGATTTATCTTAATAATAAACTCGTTCCAGAAAATAAGGCTCTGATTTCAGTTTTTGATCATGGCTTTTTATATGGTGATGGAATATATGAAACATTAAGGATATATAAGGGAGTCATATTTAAACTCGAAGAGCATGTGCACAGGCTGTTCCGTTCTGCTGAGATGATCGGATTAAAAATTCCCAAATCAGCCAAAGAGATAACAAAAGCAGTTTATAAAACCGTTAAGTCAAACAGGCAGAGCGAAGCCGTAGTCAGAATTACCATATCGCGGGGAACCGGCCCGCTGGGGCTGGATCCGTCTTTATGTACGATACCGACATTTGTGATTATGTCACATGCATTTCGCAACTATCCGGCAAAGTATTACGATAAGGGTGTTCCGGTATCAATAGTCAATACCCGACGCAATTATGGTCCTGCTCTTGATCCAAGGATAAAATCCCTGAATTTCCTGAACAATGTGCTTGCAAAAATTGAAGCAAAAGGCAATGCTTCGCATGAAGCTTTGATGATGAATTATCAGGGGTATGTAGCAGAGGGTACCGTAAGTAATGTGTTCTTTATAAACAGGAATGGCGTGCTCTGTACCCCCGGGCTGAAGGTTGGCATCCTGGACGGAATAACAAGGAGCATTATTTTAAACATAGCCGGTGAGCTGAAGATCAAAACAAAAGAGGGATGTTTCAGACGTAACGACCTGTATAATGCTGAAGAAGTCTTCTTAACCAACACGTCCATGGAAGTTATGCCGGTCACATGTGTGGATGACGTAAGGATCGGGAGAAAGGCAGGTAATCTGACAGGTTTAATTCATATAAAGTATAAAGAGAAGGTAGCCGAGTATATTGGAGATCATAAAAGCTAGTGATTATTTCTCGTGTTATTGATCATACTTTGCTCGCTCCGGATGCCGGTTACGCCTCAATAGTCAAGCTCTGCGAAGAGGCGCTTACACATGATTTTCATTCTGTCTGCCTGCATCCGCCTTTCATAAAAAAAGCCACGGCCTATCTCAAGGGAACGGATGTACAAGTCAGCACTGTCATTGGCTTTCCGTTTGGAGCACATCTCTCCCATGTCAAAATATATGAGGCCATGGAAGCAGTGACACAGGGGGCAGCAGAACTTGATATCGTCATACATATTGGCGCAGTAAAGTCGGGCGAATGGAAATTGGTCTCACGTGAACTGGAAGGTATCATTACTGCCACGCCGGATGCAGTGCACAAAATCATAATAGAGACCTGTTACCTCGACGATGAAGAGATCAAAAGGATGTGTGAAATTGTTATTGATTCAGGGGCTGAATATATCAAGACATCTACCGGGTATGGACCGGGGGGAGCGCGAATAAAAGACGTTACAATGCTGAAGTCCATAGCAGGAAATAAAATCGGGATAAAGGCAGCAGGTGGTATTAAAACATTGAATGAGTTAATGGCATTCATTAATGCCGGAGCAACACGAATAGGTACAAGTCATGGATTGCGGATCATTAAGGAACTGGATGAGCAGCAGAGATCATGAGGTATCGGGATGAAGGTTAAACTCGCCAAGACCGCAGGTTTCTGTATGGGAGTACGTCGGGCAATGAATATTGTTCTCGATGCTGCCAACAAAAAAAAAGGCGAGCTGTATACGTATGGCCCGCTTGTTCATAATCCCCAGGCTGTTGAAATGCTTAAGGAAAAAGGGGTGTCAGTCATCACTGATACTTCTGTTTCGGATGCAACAGTTATTATACGGGCCCATGGGATTCCTCCTAAAGAGCGTAAAAAAATCAAGGAATCCGGGAATCTGATATGCGATGCAACGTGTCCTCATGTTGCCAGGGCGCATGCACTTATCAGGAAGGGTATAAACCAGGGATACACTGCCATAATTATCGGTGACAAGGGACATGCTGAAGTAAATGGGCTTCTCGGATATGCTGAGGGCAGGGGATATGTTATTGAATCTGAATCTGATGTTGCAGAACTGCCTGAAATTGACAGGGCCTGCATTGTTGCACAGACCACCCAGGACAGACATAATTTTGCTGCAATCGTTGATGCGATCAGGAAAACAGTGCCTGATGTTCAGATTCATGATACTATTTGCGATTCAACTAATATCAGGCAGAAAGAGGTGCGTGAGCTTGCCCGGGAAGTTGACGCCATGGTGATAGTTGGAGGGAAAAACAGCGCAAATACTCTTCGGCTGCACGAAATATCTCTGTCTGCAGGGGTTCCGTCTTATCATATTGAGGGGGAAGATGAGCTTGAATCGCTGGATCTTGAACAGTATGAAAATATCGGTGTCATGGCAGGGGCCTCAACTCCGAACTGGGTAATCAATAAGGTCATAGAGAGAATAAAAATTCTCTTAAAAAAGAGACAGCGGAAACTCTATAGTGTGCTGGAAAGAGTAGGTGATTTCATCGTTGGCAGCAGTCTGTACCTGAGCCTCGGGGCAGTGAGTATGGGATATGCAAGCCTCGTTTTCCAGGGCATTACCCCATCGGCAACAATTTTATCAATTATTTTTCTTTATATTTTCAGTGTCCATATCTTCAACAGGTACACGGAAAAAGCCGAGAGCGAGTTCTATGACTCCATAAAGTCACAATTTTTTAAAAAATATGGTAAGGCATTTATTATTACCGCAATGATTGCATCAGCAATTTCTCTTTATCTTTCATATATGCTCGACGTCGTATACTTTATTCTCCTTTTATTTTCGTATCTTATGGGCGTAATTTACAGCCTGCGGATAGTCCCGGAGAGACTGCAACACATGACCGATTACAAGAGATTGAAAGACTTTCCAGGGTCTAAAGATGTCTTTGTTGCCCTTGCATGGGCATGGGTAATAGTCCTGATACCAAACCTCAATCAGGAGACTTTTTATACATATGAATCACTTTCGGTTCTGTTTTTTGTCATTTCGACTGTTTTTATAAGATCTGTTGTGTTTGATGTTGTCAGTATTGAGGGAGACAGGATAGTGGGGAGAGAGACAATTCCCATCCTCATCGGCCCGAAACATACTGAAATCATGCTGCTTATCATTACTGTTATTATGGGGATATATATGGGTCTTTCAGCGGTTGTTGGTCTTGTTCCCTCACTTGGGTATTTTTTCATCCTCCCCCCCGTCTTGATGGTGGCATGTCTTTATATTATCCAGAAGCAGCGAATAAGGTCTAACAGACTGTTTGAGGTCTTAATAGACAGTTTCTTTTTATTGATAGGGCTTATTACGTATATATGGCAGACAGTATAGGTTTTCGTATCGCTTCTTTCAGTAATAAAAAAACTGAAAAGACTTTCAGATTTTCTCTGTTCGGATTATAATGTCACCGTATGGAAAAATAAGTGATATCATATTATCTCATATAATGAACGGGATCCGGATTACCGTAAATATGCACATTCTGATCAATCATGCATTACCAACAAGTAACTTTCATAAAAGGAGCCGGTTATGGGAAAGAAAGTGACCAAAAAGAAATCTATACCTGAGTCTGTTGATAATGATGCCCTGTATAAAGATATTGTCCTTTCAACCAACGCCCTGATCTGGCGAACAGATACTGAAGGACGATTGACATTCCTGAATCCTGCATGGCATAAGAGCTTTGGGTATCACGATAAAAGCATGCTTGGAAAGCCCCTTTCCGATTTTCTTATGTCCCTGGCCGCAGAACATTATGTAAATGCATTCAGAAACTGTCTTATCGGAGAATCTGTCTCCGGGCTTGAAACGACGTTTTTATCAAAAAACGGAGATGAGATTAACCTGGCGATGAATATCGTTCCGGTATATGATGCAGGGGAAATTGCCGGCACCCAGGGATGCGCATTTGATGTGACAGAGCAAAAAAATGCAGATGAATTGCTGCAGTATATAAGTGCAAAGGACGAGCTTACCGGTCTTTATAACCTGCATACATTTATGAGTATGACCGAGCAGCAGATTAAGTCAGCCCACCGTGAAAAGAAATCCATGCTGATTATTTATGCAGGCGTAGATGGCATGGAGGCGATTAATGAAATTCAGGGCCGTGAATCAGGCGATGGTGTACTGGTTGATGTTGCCAATATCTTGCGAAAGACCTTTCGGGAGGCCGACATACTTGCCCGTTCAGGGGGAGACGAGTTTGTCATATCCACGCTTGTTTCATCCAAAGACCATGATAAGCTCATTACAGACCGGTTACATGCAAGCATTGATGAATATAATGCTGGCAAAGAGGATGATATAATGTTATCGATCAGTTTTGGCGGCGCTTTCTATGATCCTGAACACCCTGTTTCAATAAATGAGGTGCTGTCTCAGGCTGATGAGAACATGCATGAGATCAAGGAAATGAAAAGGGATTAGTACATGGCGTAGCAGACGTATTCTATGTACTTGTGAAAATCTGTTGTTATCGCATGTACTTCTTTAATACAATTACCGCATTTACCCCGCCGAATCCAAATGAGTTTGATATCGCTGTTGTTATTTCCCGATGAACAGGCTGGGTTGTGATATGAAGATCACACTCCGGGTCAGGATTGTCCAGATTTATGGTAGGTGTGATTGTTCCGGCATGAATTGATAATGAGGTGATCGCTGCTTCAACCGCCCCTGCTGCGCCCAGCATGTGACCAAGCAGGGATTTGCAGGAGCTTACATATATCTCATCAGTTAAATTACCAAAAACGTTCCTGATCGCCTTGGATTCTGCCGTATCCCCTAACGGGGTCGATGTGGCATGTGCGTTTATATAATCAACGTTATGCACATCTATGGCGGCATCTTTCAATGCGTTGCTTATTGCTATTGCCTCACCTTTACTGTCCGGTCTGGTCTGATGATAGGCGTCCGTGGATATTCCGTATCCAATAATTTCTGCGTAAATATCTGTATCTCTTTTTAATGCGTTTTCTAATTCCTCCAAAACCAAAACTCCTGCTCCCTCGGATATCACAAAACCATCCCTGTCAGCATCAAATGGCCTGCTTGCCTTTTCCGGCTCATCATTACGATGTGATAAGGATCCTGAAGAGCCATATCCTCCAACGGCAAGCCTGCACAGAGGGGCGTCAGCACCGCCGGCAATGACCAGATCAGTTCTTCCGGACCGTATCATGTTAAAGGCCTCTCCTATCGCATGCGTACCGGATGCACAGGCAGTTGATATGCCGAGCGAAGGTCCCTTTATGCCCAGTCTCATAGCAATATATGAGGCAGCCATGCTTATTGTACTTGATGACATTAAATACGCAGAGATTGGTCTCTTGTCAGTGCTGTGTTTTGAGAGAGCGCTTTCCATACTTGATATTCCTCCCCTGCTGGATCCTACGATAACACCTGCTGAATCAAGTGCAACGTGATGAGTAATGAATGATGGGTCTAACGAAATTAATCCACTATCCTCACATGCCATCAAGGCAGCTGCCGCAGCATACTGCACAAAGGGATCGAGCCTCCGGATATCTTTCAGGGGGATAAACTCTTCTGGTGTAAACTGCTTAAGCTCCCCGGCGACTTGAGAAGGAAGTCCGAAAGGATCAAAGCGGGATATGGCAGATATTCCGGAGGTTCCGCTGATTAAACTGTCCCATGTAGACCGGATGTCATTGCCTGCAGGGGTTACAGCACCCAGTCCTGATATGACAACTCTTCGCATATTTGAGTATATTAGCATAAGGAGAGGTTATGGGTAACGGGTGACAGGTGATGGGTCCTGGGTAATGCGTTCTATCACCTATTATCTGTTATCTGTTCCGCGTCAACTCCATAGAAAAAATATTTATCTCCGGGTATTATACGTTCATGACGAAAAAAAATGATGCGGCTTCACTGTTTGAGCAGGGATTTAACTGAACACAATCTCTTCTTGCAGCTTATGGACCTGAGCTAGGACTTGATTACAGGACCTCTTTAAAAATAGGCACTGCCTTTGGCGGAGGTATGGGTATGTCGGGTGACACCTGCGGTGTAGTGACAGGTGCTGTTCTGCTGATAGGCCTGAAATACGGTACATGCGATGTGAATGACAGGATCTCAAAGAGCAGGGTATATAAATGTGCTGATATATTTATTCAGAAATTTCAGGTCCGAAAAAGTTCGACAAAATGCCGGGAGCTTTTAGGTTTTGATATAAAATCCTATAATCATCCGGGACATGATGAAATAATATCCCGGCGATGTCCTGAATTTGTTAATACCGCAATGGACATCATTGAGGAGATAATGAGGAATGAAGATGGCAAAATCGATCAAGAGAACAAAAAAGAGACTGACGCATATTGACAGTAAGGGAAAAGCCGCCATGGTTGATGTGGGCGCTAAATTATCTACTCTTCGTGAAGCTGCGGCAAGGGGTGCGGTTTTTATGAAGAAAGAAACGATAGAACTCATCTCAGGCAATCAAATAGCCAAAGGGAATGTCTTTGAGACCGCTCGGCTTGCAGGGATTATGGCAGCCAAGAAAACCGCTGATCTCATTCCCCTATGTCATCAGCTGAACTTGACAACTGTCACAGTTGACTTTGCTGTCGATAATACACTAAATAAAGTTAACATAGAAGCAAAGGCGAAATGCAGAGGCCAGACCGGGGTAGAGATGGAGGCCCTTACGGCTGCGTCCATTGCTGCTCTCACTATATATGATATGTGCAAGGCTGTTGACAGGGGCTTGATAATTTCTGATATACGGCTGATGGAAAAAAAAGGAGGGAAAAGCGGGACGTGGAAGAGGAAGAAGTGACAAGACAGTAGCAAGTAGTTAGGAGTCAGGAGTTAGCAGATAGCAGCAAGAAAGAAGAAGTGGTGATTTATTAATAAATGCTTCGGGCATGACAAAAAAGGCACTAAATAGACAGATACTAATTGGTGTGATCCCCATTCTTAATTTCTGACGCCATTCTGTTTCTCAGTTCTCTTAATTCTTCAAGGAGGATTGATCGTTCATTCTGATATTTTTCCTGAATAAGCAGGATCTTCTGGTCTTTTTTCATCATTTCCTGTTTCAGAAACAAGGTATAAAGTGACACAATAATCAACGCGGAGCTTAATATAAGTATAATGACTTTGATTATTCCGGGAGTGCGTACCAGTTCACGCGTCTCTATATCACGTTCAAGCGGGGTCTTGTCTGCCATGCTATTTGTACCTTTTCACTTTAAAACGATATAACTCAATATCATCATCCATATAAATACCAGCCTTGGCAGAGGCGATGCTTATCTGGTCATCAACCGTGTCAACACCATCAAGGTCCGGAAGAAGAAGCCCCTTGTTCGCTCCGCTGACCACAATAACCCCATATATCTTTGGGTCAAGGTCTCTTCTGCTTTTTATTCTTTCAGGTGCAGAAAGCACATCAACAGAATATTCAAGGTCATCAAGCTCATCAGCAGTGACCGGTGGAAAGCGCGGGTCCCTTGTTGCCGCACTAATGGCGTTCTGAATGATTTCGGCGGCCATATTCTCGGCGGCAGGATGGAACGTGCCGATACATCCCCGTAACTCTCCTTTTTTCTTTATCGATACAAATGTCCCGGCTTTTTCTGTCATCTCGTCAGCGAGGGGATAGTGAATCTCCATTATTTGCCCGTCCAGTATAAATTTTTCTATCGTTTCTTTGGCCAGTTGAACCAGAGGGTGCATAATAATAAATAAAAATTAAGAAATTTAAGAATTATAAAGCACTAATATATTCATCAATCCTGATTGATTATTCTAACTCCTGGCTAACTCCTGTTTTTCACTTTTGCCTTGTTACTACATAATCGGCGATCGTAAGGAGCGACTGCTTTGCCACGGAATCTTCAAACGGTTCAAGCTCTTTTTTTGCTTCATGTAGAAGGCTTTTTGCCTTGTTAAATGACTTTTCTATGGTGTTATGCTTCTGAAAAAGGTGCAGCACATAGGCAAGATCAGTTTCAGACAGGATATCTGATTTCAGGATCTTTACAATCTCTTCTGTCTCTTCCCTCCCTATTTCCTGAAGGAGGTAAATTAAGGGAAGTGTAATTTTCCCCTCTTCAAGGTCTTTTCCCAGACTTTTGCCCAGTTTTTTTTCTTCTGCCATGTAATCAAGGATATCATCAGCCATCTGAAATGCATATCCGAATTTCAGTCCAAATGCGGCAAGGCTGTCTACCTGATCCTGCGAAGCATTTCCCAGGACAGCACCGCCCTTACATGCTGCAGACATTAATATTGCTGTTTTCCCCCGGATGATCTTCATGTAATCATCCATTGTCATATCGATTCTGCCCTTTTTGCTGAGCTGTACAAGCTCTCCCTCACTCATCTTTGCCGTGGCATTACAGAGGGCGTCCATGATCGTCTGTCTCTGCAGCAGGTTAGCCAGGCGCAGGGCATTGGCATAAAGGAAATCACCCACGAGAACTACAAGCTGGTTTCCATACAGAGAATGAGCAGAAGGTTTGCCCCTTCTTACACCTGCTCCATCCACCACATCATCATGTATCAGCGAGGCGGTATGGATAAATTCAACACTGCATGCAAGGGTGCTGACACTGTCACCGTTCACATTAAATAATTTCGAGCTGAGAATTGCAAGAAACGGCCGTATGCGTTTCCCCCCGCTTGAAAGGAGATGGTTGCCCACAACTGAAATAGCAGGGGCAACTGTCTTTAACGTGTCATTGATCTTGGTTTCAGCCTGCTCCAGGTCAACCCGGTAATGTTCCCATATTTCATCGATAGTCATTTGTTGCATGATATTATTTAATTGTAATATGTTCTTCGTTATAAATAATAAATTATACTTTCTTTTAACAACTAGAAACTTCTATCTAGTGATAGACTATGCATAAATCCATCTGCATGTCATTCCGGCAGTCCTCAAACCGGAATCCAGTTCTATCAAAAAACCTCTGGATGCCCGATAACTAACTTCGGGCATGACAGGAATAAAATCAAGTTCTACCAGCTGTTCCCTTTTGCCTTCTAACTACTACTCCGCCTTCAGCATAATGGACTCCAGGTCCGCACCCTCTTCATTGAGTTTATGAAGGTCTTCAGGTCTGAAGACGCCTTTTTCAGTGATTATTCCTGTCACATATTTCGCAGGTGTAACATCAAATGCTATATTCCTTACCTTTACCCCTTCCGGCGCTATCCGGCATCCGAATATGCTGGTCACTTCTTCCGGTCCCCTCTCTTCGATCGGGATCAAATCGCCGGTGGGGATAGAGAAATCAATGCTGCTTAATGGTGCGGCCACATAAAAGGGGACATTGTTTTCCCTGCAAAGAACAGCGAGAGAATAGGTCCCTATCTTGTTTGCAACGTCACCGTTTGAAACAGTCCTGTCTGTTCCTACGATAGCCAGGGTTATCTCTCCTTTTCGCAGCAGCGCCCCTGCTGTGTTGTCAGTAATCAACGTGACAGGGATGTTGTCCTGCATCAGTTCCCATGATGTGAGGCGGCAGCCCTGAAGCACAGGCCTTGTTTCATCAGCAATGACCTGTATGTTTTTCCCCTGCTCCACAGCAACCCGTATCGGACCTGTCGCTGTACCGTATCCGCCGGTTGCAAGCGAGCCTGCATTGCAATGGGTGATTATGGTATCCCCATCTTTAATAAATTGTGCTCCCCATTTTCCTATGGTCTTGTTAATTTCAATGTCCTGCTCAAGCACCCTGTTTGCCTCTTGTGTCAGGAAAGATTTAAGTGTATCAACTGAATCTTCTTTACGTGCTTCCAGCAGCTTTCTGGTTCTGTTTACAGCCCACTGGATATTTACTGCTGTAGGCCGGGTAGCCAGCAGGGTCTGATATACAGTCTCCAGTCCTTTAATGAATTCATCATAACTGTCTGTCATTATTTCAGCTGCTCCAATGGCAATTCCCATGGAAGCAGCTATGCCGATTGCCGGGGCTCCCCTGATCCAGAGGTCTTTAATGCCCCTGGCCACCATGAGATAATCTTTACAGTCAACATACACAACTTCTCTTGGCAGTTTCGTCTGATCCAGCATCCTGACAACTCCATCTACCAGTTCAATAGTCTTAACCATTTTTCTCCTTATATAGGTATTCGTTCTATGTTATGAGAATAAACGTTGAGATTTCGTAGCGGGTATTAGCATATGCCAATAATGATTAACGAATAACAAGTAATTATAATTTCCCCCTATATTAAATTCGGTACTATTGTTATTGCAATGAGAGTTACGGTCAACGAAATGAGAATAAGCACTGTTGCCCAGGAAATGTAATTGTGTCCTCTGGAATTTACATGTTCACCCATAACCTTTCTATTATTCACGAGTGACAATGCAAAAACAAGTACAAAGGGAAGAAGAATGCCATTAAGTACTGATGAAAGCACCATTAACAACACAAGCGGTGCCCTGGGAATCAGTACAAGCAGTGATGAAATAACGATCAGGGCCGTATAAATCCACATGAACTGAGGGGCCTCTTTAAAGGTCTTGTTTATCCCTGCTTCCCAGCCAAGTGCTTCACATATATAATAGGCTGTTGCAAGAGGTACAATTATTGCTCCAAGGATTGAGGCATTGGCAAGGCTGATCCCGAAAAAAATTGAAGCGTACTGACCGACGAACGGCGTCAATGCATGCGCAGCTTCATGAGCTTCATTGATTCTGATTCCATGAGGGAAGAGGGTTGTCGCGCAAGTAACTATTATAAAAAAAGCGATGATGTTTGTTATGAAACATCCTGAAATGACATCAAGTCTGGAGTATTTGTAATCTTCCTTTTTAATGCCCTTCTCCGCGATTGAGGACTGCAGGTAAAACTGCATCCAGGGTGTTATGGTTGTACCAATAATCGCTATGCTCAGCATAATAAACTCTGATTCGATTTTGACTTTGGGGACAAAGGTGCTGTGAATAACTCTGCTCCATTCAGGCTTTGCCATGAAACCGGAGAAGACGTATCCAAAATAAAGCAGGCATGCGACAAGCAGCACGCCTTCAACTACCCGGTAACTGCCCCGGGTAACCAGTATCCATATGAGGAACGCACCTACCGGTACCATGATATATTTGCTCAGGCCGAATATCTCCATGCTCGCGGCCCATCCTGCAAATTCAGCGACTGTTGTCCCGAAGTTGGCAATGAGCAGAATCGCCATCATAAAGAATGTTGCCTTGATGCCGTAGTTTTCCCTGATGAGGTCTGAAAGCCCTTTACCTGTTATGACACCCATTCTGGCGACCATTTCCTGGATTACGACAAGGGCGATTGTCGTAGGGATCAATGTCCAGAGGAGCATGTTGCCGTAACGGGCCCCTGCTACTGAATAGGTAGTTATTCCTGAAGCATCATTATCAATGGATGCAGTAATAATTCCGGGCCCTATAATTGCCAGAAAGATGAGGAAGTTTTTCCATAATGATTTAGGCTTCCTTAGTGTCATACACTCCTCCGCTTTTTCCTGGAAGAGGGGGGAAGGAGAATTTCTATTACATCATCTATGGTTACAATACCGAGAAGATCTTCATCTTCATCAAGTACAGGAATGGCAAGCATGTTGTATTTTGAGATCGTTTCTGCAACAATCTGCTGGTCAGTTTCAGGAGATACGGATTTAATCTTGGTCTGCATAATTTCGGACAGGGAAATATTGGGAGCTGACAGCAGAAGATCTTTCAAAGATGCAACACCTATGAGTTTCTCACCTTCTACAATGTATATGTAATAAATGATTTCAACATCATGGGCATCAGTTCTGAATTTCTCGATCGCTTCCTGCACCTGCATGTCAGGGGGATACGCTATGAATTCGTTTGTCATAAGACCACCAGCAGTGTCCTCTTCATGTGCAAGAAGTTCCTGAATGTCCTGTGCCTCTTCCTCTTCAATGGATTCCAGAAGTTCCTGTGCCTTGTCATTTTCAAGATCAGCTATGAGGTCAGCGGCCTCATCAGGCGGCATCCTCTCAACAACATCGGTTGCATAGTCCTTATCTATGTTTTCAATAATGGCTTTTTGAATATCCGGATCAAGCTCTGGAAGTGTCTCGGCAGCAACATTGGGGTCCAGTCCTTTCACAAGGGCGATTCCCTGATCTTGAGGAATTTTACTGATGATGTCAGCAATATCAGCAGGGTGGAGCGCAGAGATCATCTGGCGCGGGATATTCAATGAGATTTTTGAAAGTCTGGGCTCAAGCGGCTGGATAAACCCCCAATTAATAATGTTTTGAGGGAGTGATTTCCCGATAAACTGGTAGAACTTGTCTGTTTTACGCTCTATCCCCAGACGCCTCAGGATACCCCGCAGTCCCACATCTACCCCGTTGACGCAGGCATCGTTATTAATTCCCTCCAGCTGAACATCATTGACACGCACAACTTTTGCACCGTCAGCATCAACGATCTGTTTGTCAAAAATGTCCCTGACGATTAAGAAAATGTCTTCTGAAGGTTCATAGGGTTCGACTCTGGGGGCATACACCTTGGAGGAGATAATACGTTTATTGAAAATACCTACATTTTCCCACTCAAGGACATAGCGCTTCTTTTTTTCTTCCAGTATGAGGGCGGACACGCGGGGGAGAGGATCGCCCTTGATGACAACAAAGTCTTTTAATCTTCCGAGTTCGTCCCCTTTTGGGTCAAGGACAGGTTTTTTTAGCAATTCGCTGATAAACAGCTCACCGAAAAGGGGCATGAAGACCTCCGATAACCGATTATGTCCGAATAAATTCTACATTTCTAACCCTGAAGTATACCTAAGGCAAGGATTTAAGAGCAAGTTTACAGCACATCTATCGAGGTTGAACTTCGATAGATGTATTTCATTTTTACCGGAACTTCATGAATTACCCGTACAGATTTTATGAAATGCAGTTACTCATAATGCGTCCACATGCGGATTATCTTGACGGTTTTGATATCCTTTATGACCTGATATACCAGACGATGCTGAATGTTGATCCGGCGGGAATATGCCCCTGACAGGTCGCCCATTAGCTTTTCATAGGGCGGAGGTTGATGAAACGGGTTTTTCTTTAAAATATCCAGAAGTTCTTCGGCTTTTGGACGAAGCACTGAGGCGGAGAGCTTCTTTGCGTCTTTTTGCGCCTGTCGTGTAAAGACGAGCTGCCAGCTCACCACTTAATGTCTTTACTGCATTTGTCTACAGGAGTTTTCAGTCCCTTGCGGATTGACTCTCGCATGCCGGGTATTGACAGAAGATGGAGTGTCTCCTGTATTGCACGCCAATCATCTTCAGAGACGAGCACGGCATTGTTTCTTTTCCCGGTAATCTGAATGGGTTCATGAGACTCCGCGGCCTCATCGAGGAGCTTGTACAGCTTTGCCCTTGCCTCACTTGCCGATAATGTTGTCATACATAGCACCTCCTTCATTAACGTACCATAAAACGTACGTTATGTCAAATTAACAGTGAAATGTAGGGGCAATTCATGAATTGCC
>CP070632.1:1968495-2000439 GCA_020356065.1 Nitrospiraceae bacterium | reverse complement strand
TCCCTTTTGGTGAGGAGTCGCCGGACAATAAGGGAGAAATGATTGACTTTACTCCGCCATGGCCCCGCATAAGCATGATAAATGCCATGGGCAAGCACGGAGTACCGGCTGACGTATTCGAAGATATTGAAAAAGCCAGGGAATTCGCTGAGGGTAATAACATAGACATTGAGACAAAAGCCGGTCACGGGAAAATTCTGGATGAGATTTTTTCAAAACAGGTCGAGCCCGGGCTGATTCAGCCTGTGTTTATTACTGACTACCCGCTTGAACTCTCACCCCTTGCAAAGAGAAAGAAAGATGCCCCTGAGTTTGTAGAGAGATTCGAACTGTTTATCGGCGGCAGGGAAATAGCTAATGCCTTTTCCGAGCTGAATGACCCAGCAGACCAGATGAGCAGGTTTCTTGAGCAGGTAGAAGCAAGGAAGCAGGGCGATGAAGAGGCCAGTTATATGGATGAAGATTTTGTCAGAGCACTTGAGTATGGCATGCCGCCAGCCGCCGGAGAAGGCATTGGCATCGACAGGCTGCTCATGATCCTGACCAACACTGCGTCGATTCGAGATGTTATCCTTTTCCCGCAGTTAAGGCCGGAACACTGAAAAAGGATTCGGGGAGCCGAGGGGAAAGAAATTACTAATGATTGACTGCACATTAAGAAGGCCCTCAAACAACACACAATGAGCAGAGAACACATAAATTCACCTGAACCCATGAATCCTCAAACCCGTGACGACTGCAGTTTATGAAACTCCCTTATCAATTTCTGCTGGCTCTTCGGTATTTCAGATCAAAAAAAAGACACAGGGGGATCTCGCTTAATACATTCATTTCCATTGCCGGGGTCGCCCTTGGCGTTATGACCCTTATAACGGTTCTTTCGGTAATGAGCGGCTTTCACACAGACCTTCAGGAGAAGATCCTTGGTGTTAACGCACATGTCGTAACACTCACATACAAAGGGCGGATACGAGATTATGAAACAGTCCAGCAGAAGATCAAGATCGTCAAAGGAGTTATTGATGCCGTACCTTTTATTTACGGACAGGTCATGCTCAGGTCAGGTGACCGGGCCCATGGTGTTGTGGTCAGGGGAATTGATCCTGTAAAAGGCTCAGGCACGACAGAAATTCTCCATAATCTGAAATCCGGAAGCATAAAAGGACTCATCGAGGGGGAAGGACTGCCCGGGCTCATAATCGGCAGAGAACTTATGAGAAGCCTCGGTCTTTTCATGGGCGACGAGATTGAGATGATATCTCCTGTCAGCGAAGTCGGTCCACTCGGGATGATACCGAAGATGAAAAAATTCAGGGTTGTCGGTTTCTTTGAGGCCGGTATGTATGAATATGACTCAAGTCTGGCCTTTATTAATATCCGACAGGCACAGAAATTCTTCAACTACGGAGAGTCAGTTACGGGCATTGAAGTGAAAATAGATGATCTGTATAATGCAGGCAAACTTTCAGATGATATAGAAAATATGCTCGGCCCTCCCTATTATGCAAGAGACTGGATGCAGATGAACAGAAATTTATTTTCCGCCCTTAAACTGGAAAAGATAGTGATGTTCATCATTCTCACGCTGATCATTCTCGTTGCTTCCTTTAATATCATCAGCAATCTCATAATGATCGTAATCGAGAAGGCCCGTGAGATAGCCATCCTGCGAACAATGGGTGCTACCGGTGGAGGCATCATGTCCATATTCGTTATACACGGATTAATCATTGGTATTGTAGGCACGTTTGTCGGCGTAACAGGAGGATATATACTTTGCCAGTTATTAAAGACATACAAATTCATCAATTTACCCGGAGATGTCTATTATCTCAGTTATCTTCCAGTTAGGATGAACCTTTTTGACTTCACTGTTGTGCCTGTTTCCGCTATTTTAATAACTCTTCTTGCTACCATATATCCGTCATGGCAGGCTGCAAAACTTGACCCGGTGGAGCCACTGAGATATGAATAATAAAAAACACAAAAAAGAGACGGACTATTATGTTTAAATTCATATTTCGCACAATAACGCTCATATTGTTCGTCCTGTTCCTGATTATCGGTCTTGCCATCTGGAAAGGCGGGGACCCTTTCAGGAAAGCGGGAGTTACGATTGAAGAAGCCGGGAAAATAGTCTCAAGGTTCGGCACCTTTGTAGATGATGTTAAATTAGGCGGGAAAAAAGTCAAGAAAACATATGATCAGTTAAGGGACACATTTACTGAAAATGATCTCAGCCCGAAGAAAGCAAAACAGGATCTGAATGAAACCGTTAATAACAGTAAGAAACCTGAATAAGACCTTCGTAACGTCCGAAAGAAGTCTCCATATCCTAAAGGATATCACGCTGGATATTGGTGATGGAGAGATGACCGCGCTGACGGGGCCTTCAGGAGTTGGCAAGAGCACACTGCTGCATATTTTGGGAACCCTTGACAGACCTACATCCGGACAGGTCCTGTATGAAGACAACGATGTATTTAATTTCAGCAATGATGAACTTGCCCGCTTCAGGAGCAGGTCTATCGGTTTTGTATTTCAGTTCCATCATCTCCTGCCTGAATTCAACACTCTGGAAAACACATTAATGCCTGCCTTGATCGCCGGTTCAAGTTATGAAGATGCCGGAAAAAAGGCGATGTATTTCCTCGATGAAGTAGGACTTTCCGAGAGATACCGCCATAAACCCGGTGAACTGTCCGGAGGTGAACAGCAGCGGGTTGCTGTTGCAAGGGCCCTGATGCTCGATCCCAAAGTAGTTCTTGCTGACGAACCTACAGGTAACCTTGATACAGCGACAGGAGACGATCTTTTCTACCTGCTGAGAAGTCTCAATAAAAAGGGCACATCTTTTATCATTGTAACCCACAACGAGATCCTGGCATCCCGGTGTAGCAGAGTGATTAAAATGAAGGACGGAACAATACAATAAATTATAAATGACAAATATCAAAATCCAAATTTCAATTAAAAATGAATCAATGATACGAAATCTGTTGCCTGATATTGTACCTGCAATTAATTGGTCTCATTGGGCTGTGTGGAATTTAATTTGGTATTTGTAATTTTTTAATTATATGCTGACAAACCTATCTGACGAGACCTTTGAACAGTTCCTGTTACTGGCATCAGTTCAAAATACCATCAACCTTGGAAACATAACATTCATTGATCCCTTTGGAATGGTCGGGGTATTAGAGACAGGAAGATATTATAAATCAATGAATGCCGCCAGGAACATGGTCCTTCCGAATTCTTCACATGTACTTAAGTATCTCGAGCGCATGGATTTTTTCAAACACTGCAGGCGATTTTTTTCTATTCAGCCGGAAACCCAGGCCATATCCGGCAGATATTTAAGGAAAAAATTTTCTGACGTATTACTTGAGATAACCCCGATCGAAAAGTCAGATGATATTCATTTCATTGTAAGTAAAGTCAAAAAACGGGCCCATAATATTCTCAGCAGTCATCTTCATTATGATGAAAATAGAATTAACGGATTTATCGTATCGCTCTCTGAAGTATGTCAGAATATTATTGAGCATAGCGAAAATACAGGTTTTGTGGGTATTCAGAAATACCATTTTCAGAAATACAAAATGAACGTGGTAAAGATAGCGGTCATGGATCTTGGAATCGGCTTTTCCGGATCGCTATCAGACAGAGTTTCTTTGATCGGTGATCTGGAAGCCATTGAAATGGCGTTGCTTCAGGGAGTATCGAGGCACAGTGACGAAGGCAGAGGTCACGGACTTGCAGCAGTCAGAAAGTTTGTACAGAACTGGAACGGGAAGATATCGATCAGATCAGGAACAGCAAAGGTTTCGATTATTCCCTCCTGGTCATGGGGAAAATCCAGGGAGCAGGACCTGATACATTTTCCCGGTGCCCAGATCAACATAATGCTGCCAGAAGTTTAACGTAGAAGTAAGAACCAAGAACGTAAAGGTTCTCACTTCACACTTTCTACTTTTAACTTTTTTTATGAAACCAGACAATACGCGGGAACTTGCCCTGGAGATCAAACATGCTTTTAATATGGTTTCTCCCTTTATTGAAAAGCATAGTGCCCGTGTCTGCCCGGAATGCAATAACCTCTGCTGCAAGGATAAACATGGCAGATATGATAAAGATGACGTAACGTTTCTTGAGGCACTTGGTGAGAACATGCTTCCGGAATTTCCCGACCGCGATGAGTCAGGGCCATGCCGTTATATGGCTGAAAAAGGCTGCTCCATTGAACGGTATGTAAGGCCCTTTCGCTGCACTCATTTTTTTTGTGATCCTCTGTTGAAGAGTCTGGAAAATGACAATGCCAAACTTTACAGGGCATTTGTTGAGTATTTTCAGCACCTCATTTCGATAAGACAAAGACTTCTGGATTAGAAAAAAATTCCCCTCTTCATTTTTTTCTTGACAAAGATTTCCATTTATGATTCAATTGATTCAATTGAATTAATAGAATCATCTGAATTATAAGACAAATTTGAGGATAATCAGTGGCTTATTACAGGGTTACAGATGATAATTCTCAGCAACCGCAGGACAGATTTCTCGATGTATTTTCTGATTTTGATTTTTCTTACATCGATGATGCCTGTAATTATTTCTGTCCGGAATGCAGAAAATCAACCAGTTGCGAGATTTATGTTGATATTAAAAATGAATGGGATTTTTTATACATGTAGGGTAACTGAAATCCCGCTGGTACGGTATAAATATTTCATTAAAATCTGGCATTGCTATCTTAATGATTAAAGGAGGTGTAACATGCAAAAGGCAAAGCTGAGTAAAAAAGAGCAGGAAAGCGATACGTACAGAAACCTTCCGGTCTTTGAAGACAGACGCATAGATTCGGTAAAAAGAAATTTCGCGATCGGAATTGACCGGGTTGGTACGTCAATGACGTTAAGCAACGGTTCATCCCGTTCAAGAAAGCAGTTAAACAGAAACTGAATCATACATTTCAGATTAACTTAAACCACTCGCATTTTTGTCACGTGACTCCCCGTTAAATGATAAATTCAATGAACTCATCATTTCAAGGCGTGTTATATCATTACATAATGCTAATAATGGGTCGTATAAGCATTGCGCACGTTAATGAAGGTATTCTGAGTGATGATTACGTATAATCTCTACTCAATCCTGAACAATGAGATTGGAAACGGCTCAACCGATCTCGTAACAAGGCAGTCAGGGAGGGTCATACGGGAAAAAATCGAGACCGACCTTACCAGTGAGAAGGACGGGACTGTCGTCGCCCTGGATTTTTCCTCCGTAGGAATAGTCGACTATTCCTGCGCTGATGAGATTGTAGCTAAACTTGTGTCACGGCTTCTGGGCGGTGAGTACGGCGACAAATATATAATGCTGAAGGGAATCAACGAAAACCAGAAGGAAAACATTGAAGTCGCTCTCGAAAGAAAGGATCTTGCTGTGATGGCAGAAATGAGAGACGGAAATAAAGCATTGATGGGGGATCTGAATAATTACCTGAGGGAAACACTTCAGCATATCATGAAAAAAGGGAGAGTTACGGCCAAAGACCTCTCTGAGGCAATCGGTCTTGAATCAAATACAAGCGGGACAAGGCTGCTTAACCTTCACAAGAAACGACTTGTAATACGAACAGATGAAACACGGTCCGGCGGTAAAGTATGGGCATATGAGCCGCTCTGACAGTATGTATTAGAGATTTTTTTATTTACAAGTTTGTTTACATAGAGTATTATCTATCCGAGGTTCTCTATATAACAGGTATGTATATCTATTTGGTTCAGCATGCAGAGGCAGTAAGTAAAGATATCGATCCTTCCCGTGGCCTTTCGGAGAAGGGTCTGGAAGATATTAACCGGATCGCCAGTTATATTTCCGGTCTGGATATAGATGTTGAGGAGATCCTTCACAGCGGTAAAAAAAGAGCCGATCAGACAGCACAGGTCCTGGCAACCCATCTGAAAATCAAAGATAAAGTAAATGTGACAGACGGGCTCGCTCCCATGGATGACCCCGGAATATGGTTTGCTAAATTACCTGCCCTTAAAAAAAATCTGATGCTTGTGGGACATCTGCCTCACATGGCACATCTGGCTTCGTCAATACTCTGCGGCACGACAGAGAGAAAAATATTGGAATTTGAGACAGGATGTATTGTCTGTTTACACCGGGACAACGATCAGAACTGGTCAACTGACTGGATAATAAAACCAAAGATGATTACGTGATATGATGACTGCAGAGGCATTGGGATATTTAATAATTGGGGCTGTGTCCGGCATAGCAATAGGCGCTGTAGTAACGTGGCTTGTGGCATTGTCCCGTCATACCCGGCAGCTTTCGTATGAGCAAAGCAAATCAAAAAGCACCGAAGCAGTGAACAATGAGCTCAGACAGCAGATAGAACAGAAGGCTCAGGAGCTGCATCAAATCCAGGAAGACCTTCGTAATGAGTCCCAGAGCAGGGCTGCCATTGAGGCGAAATATTTTGAGGCAGACAAAAACTTCCAGGCGATCGAAAAGGAACTGATCGACAAGTTCAGTTCCCTGTCACTTGATGCATTGTCAAAGAACTCTGAGGAATTTCTCAAGCTTGCCGAGGAAAAACTCAAGTCACAGTCTGTTGAAGGTACAAAAGAGCTGGAGAGCAAAAAAGAGCTTATCGATAAAACGCTGCATTCAATGGACAAAACCCTTGCAGATGTGAAACAGAAAATCGAGGATGTGGGCAAGGGAAATGTCGAGGTCTCAACTCTCATTAAGAAACATGAGGATATAACTTCCAAACTGAAGGACACAACTGATCATCTTAAACAGGCACTTGCAAGCTCAAAGAAAAGGGGCGAATGGGGTGAGCGTATGGCCGAGGATATCATCAACCTTGTAGGTATGGTAGAGGGGATCAACTACCTTAAGCAGAAGACCCTTGATGGCTCTTCGGGCAGACCTGATTTTACATTTCTCATGCCTAATAATCTTAAGATCAACATGGACGTTAAATTCCCCCTGGACAATTACATCCATTATCTCGACGCCGGTTCCGATAATGAAAGAAAACGTTACAAAGATGAGTTATTAAAAAACACCAAGACGATGATCAAACAGGTGACGACACGTGATTATATTAATCCTTCAGACAATACCGTTGACTACGTCATTGTATTCATTCCCAATGAACAGGTATACAGTTTTATCAATGAGTCAGACATATCCATTATGGATGAGGCCTTAAAACAGAAAGTCATACTCTGTTCACCATTTACGCTCTACGCGGTCCTTGCGGTGATACGTCAGGCGATCGAGAACTTTAACCTTGAACGTACTGCTTCTCAAATGATAAAACTGCTTGAAGAGTTCATCAAGCAGTGGGGAGCTTATAAAGACAAATTCAGAATTATGGGTGAGAGACTGGAGTCAGCAAGAAAAGAATATGATGCACTGGTTACAACACGGACCAATATGCTTGAAAAACCTATGAGAAAAATAGAAGAGCTTAGAAAACAGGAGCTGATCGGAGAAAATAACGGACCGGCAGAAAAGGAAGCATCACTGCTTGATTGATATCTGTTTCATATAACCTTAACTGAAGGGAGGCTTTATGACAGAAAAACTAACACAGGAAGAATTCATAAAAAAGGCGGTAGTCAGCCTCAGGAAAGACGGTTACAAGGGCATACATACCGTGTATTCCGGTTTTAACAATGCCTTCAAGAAGTACTTTGACGGGGCCGATCCGATTACTGCCACAAACAAGATGGCCGGTGAAGGCAAGATTGTCATACGACCTGTTAAGGGCGGCGTCATGCTTTATCTCCCTGACGAAGCTCCTGCGGCAAAGGACGTAGGAGATGAGGCCCTGAAGAAAATGGGACTCGACGTTTAACATCAATTTTATTTTTTAACGGCACATCATAATCATCTGTCTATCACAGACAGTCCGGGAATATAAATATGCCAGATATACTTGAACAGGCAAAGGAAGTCAGAAGGTTGTCCGGCGGCTTTCAGACTGCCAGGGCTCTCATCACGGCCAACAACTACAGAGTCTTTGATTTTCTGGAAAAGGAACGGACTGCGCTCGCAATTGCACGGAAAATAAAGGCAGACCCGAGGGCAACTGAAATACTCCTGAATGCGCTTACAGGAATGGATCTTTTGCACAAGAGACGGGGAAAGTATAAAAACAGACCGCTGGCCTCGCGAATGCTTGTAACAGGTAAAAAATATTATCAGGGTGACATTATCAGTCATTCAGAAATGATATGGGACCGCTGGGCCGCACTGGACAGAATTCTAAAAACAGGCAAGCCTTATACAGGTCCCAGAAACCATGTTGCTTTTATTCTCGGCATGCATAACCTGTCGGTGCTCAAGGCAGATGAAATATTAAAGGGTATCGGGCTAGATCATGTTCACAGGGTTCTTGATTTGGGAGGTGGTCCCGGCACATATGCCATCGAGATGGCAAAAAAAGGTCTGGATGTCTCTCTGTTTGACCTGCCGGAGACAATGAGGATCGCAAAAAAAGTGGCTAAGGAGTCCGGGCTTACCAGAAACAGCATCAGATTCATGTCCGGTGATTTTCTGAGAGATGATATCGGTATGGACTATGACCTTGTTCTGATAAGCCAGATCCTGCATATGTTCTCAGAAAAGGTCAATATGAACCTGATACGTAAATGTAAAAAGGCCCTGTCACACAACGGGAAAATCGTTATACATGAATTTATCATCAATGAAGAAAGGACAGCCCCGGTCAATAGTTCACTCTTTGCCATTAATATGCTGGTAAACACTTCAGGCGGCAGGACATATTCACCCGGGGAAATACGTAAATGGCTTAAGAAAGCAGGCTTAAGAAAGGTCAGCAAAAAAGAGGTAGCAGACGGGGTCCTGGTCAGTGCATGGAAATAGTACTATGATCCATATTATTGTCCCATGTATGGTCATACATTTGATAAGTGAAACTCCGCGCCTTTAAGTCGTGGTTTCATTTTAATTTTACTAATCATAATTCAATCTGCATTCTCCTCTTTGGCAAAGAGGGGGCAAGGGAGATTTTAAAGAAATTATTCGAACAATCCCCGTATTTCTTCAGAATAGAGTCATACCGGCTTTTTCCAAAGGGGATACCTGAAAAAGAATTTTTCATACCCGTGCACATAACGGGCATTCAAGTTATTTTATAAACTATGGGCAAACAGAAAATATCAATCCGAAGCCAGACAGAGGAAATAGAGAAAAACACCCTCCATCCCAGAGCGTGTCTGAGTTCCGAAAGCAAAGGCAGAAAGCGGAAAGAAAAAGAGGGTGAGATCAGGACATGTTTCCAGCGTGACCGGGACAGGATTATCCATTCAAAGGCTTTCAGAAGATTGAAGCACAAGACACAGGTGTTTCTCGCTCCCAAGGGTGACCATTACAGGACACGGCTTACTCATACACTGGAAGTCTCCCAGATAGCAAGGACGATTGCAAAAGCCCTGAGACTGAATGAGGACCTGACTGAAGCGATTGCTCTTGGCCATGATCTCGGCCATACGCCGTTCGGACACGCAGGGGAAGATGTGCTTCGCGAGATTTATCCCGGGGGGTTTGATCATTTCAAGCAGAGCCTTCGGGTGGTTGATATACTGGAGAGAAACGGACGGGGCCTTAACCTGACATTTGAGGTCAGAAACGGCATCGTGAAACACTCCAAAGGCAAAGGAGACATTTTTTCCTCAGGGACCAGGAGCGAAACCCTGGAAGGCCAGATTGTCAGAGTGTCCGATGTTATTGCATATGTAAATCATGACCTTGATGATTCCATTCGTGCCGGTGTTTTAAAGAGAACACAGATCCCTGATAAGTTCTTAAAAATTGGTGATTCCCAATCTAAACGAATAGATGTAATGGTCAAGGATGTTATTTACAGCACCATACAGGCAGATATGACCGAAATTACCATGAGCAGAAAAATGAAAGATCTCACTCATAAGCTGAGAGACTTCCTCTACAGCAATGTGTATGAAAGCGACCATTCAAGACTGGAGTTTAAAAAGGCACGGAAGATCCTGCTGGATTTATATAATTATTATCTTGAACACACTGATGAGGTATTTAAAGAATACCCAAAAGAAAAGATATCAGGCAAAAACAGAATGGTCTGTGATTTTATTGCAGGCATGACCGACAGGTTTGCTCTTATGATGTATGATCAGCTATTTCTGCCCCAGCCATGGTTTGTCTTTTAATCAATGCCGGATTAGAGTATAATATTCTGAGTATTTTCTCAGGCATGTAAAGAGACCGTGTCTGCACCAGAATGAAATGATTTACATGTCGGCTGCTGATGCTTTTTGATATCTTTACCTGATTTCTCTTGACAATGAGGCTATGTCCTCTTATAATTTATAAAAATGATAGGAGGGTTGTTATGACAAAAGCTGATTTAGCTGACAGACTTTATGAAAAAATCGGTCTTCCAAAAAAAGAAGCCACAGCTATTGTGGAGACGTTATTTGATTCAATGAAAAATATTCTTTCCGAAGGCGAGTCCATAAAAATAACAGGATTCGGCACCTTTCTGGTAAGAAAAAAGGGCTCTCGCAAAGGCAGAAACCCAAAAACAGGTACAGAACTTGAAATTGAGCAGAGAAAGGTAGTTACCTTCAAGCCAAGTCTTCAGTTCAAAGCACTTGTAGAGAAGGTTTAAATTCCACATGGGGTCCTCACCTCAGAAAAAATTAGTTACAGATAAGCTGTTCTATAAAATCGGCGAAGTCAGCAATATCGCTGAAGTGGAACCTCATGTCCTCAGATACTGGGAATCGGAATTCTCTTTTCTCAAGCCGAGGAAAAACAAAACCGGCCAGCGAGTGTATTCAAGAAAAGACGTTGAGCAGGTTCTTAAAGTAAGAGATCTCCTTTACAAGGAAAAGTACACCATAGCAGGTGTGCGAAACAAATTCGAAAAAAAACCTCAGAACAGGCGTACCATATCGATACAGACCATCCAGGGGATAAAAAAGAAATTAAAGGAAATATTAAACACGTTGAACAGGAGTCCTGACGGCAAGAGACCGAGATCTGCTTTAAAAAAGAAGGAAACCGCAAAAAAGAAAACCCGCGAGACAACTGAAGAAAATGGAGGGGCAAGACTGTTTCTCTGATTTTCCACTTTATCATCTCCGGTCTTGATTAAAGATTAATCAGGGCTTATCCTTGATAGGTTTACAGTTAATGCATTTATGCTTACATACATATTCGGAGCGTAGCGCAGCTTGGTTAGCGCACTGGTCTGGGGGACCAGGGGTCGGAGGTTCAAATCCTCTCGCTCCGACCATTTTCATTCCTGTTCTCCGTCGTTCTTGACATACTCCTACGTTCGACGGCCGACCGTCGTTTGCACTTTAGAACATCATAATCACCGTCTCAACTCTGAACCTGATTTAAGAATTTCGCTGTATCCCCCCATATTTATTGATTAATTCATTTTCACCTTGTTTTTTTAATTAAAAAGTGCTATTCTTCAGATTAGTTTTTCATACCTGGCAGTACTATATTAAGAGTGGGTCTTCCCACTCTTTTGTTTTTGTATACATAAATGAGAATAGAGGAATTACAGGACGCAGTGACCCGGTTGATCGAACCGGTCATACAAGACCTTGGGATTGAACTTGTGGATATAGCCCTGAAAAAGATGGGTGGAAAAGCCTTGTTACGAGTTTACATAGATTCTGAAACCGGTGTTACCATTGATGATTGCGAGCAGGTAAGCAGGGAGGTAGAAACCATACTTGATGTAGAAGATCTCATACCCTGTTCATATGTCCTGGAAGTATCATCGCCGGGACTTGACAGGCCCCTGAAAAAACCGGAAGATTTTGTGAGATTTAAAGGGCATATGATCCGCGTTGTAACGCGTGAACCGATCGGGAAGCAGACGTTTTTTATCGGATCACTTGCAGAGGCTACAGACAGCAATATTGTACTGCACCTTCCCAAAGACAGGGAAGTCAACATAACATATGACATTATCTCCAGTGCCAGACTGGAAGTGGAGGTTTAAATATAATGAATCGTGAACTTATTCATATCATCGAGCAGATGAGCAAGGAAAGAGGAATCCCAAAAGAATCGATTCTCAGCACACTTGAATCTGCACTGTTGTCTGCCGTTCGAAAAAAATACGGCCTCACACCCGAGATAAATATAAAAATAGACGCTGAATCCGGCGAAATTACCATGACAGCGGTCAAAACAATCGTTGAGAAGGTATCTGATCCAAATGAAGAGATTTCGGTCAGGGATGCGTCTAAAATTGAAACAGGCAAAAAAACAGGCGACACAGTGGAGGCTCCCATCTCTCTTGAGAATTTCGGCAGGATTGCTGCCCAGACAGCAAAACAGGTCCTGTTTCAGAGAGTCAGAGAGGCTGAAAAAGAGGCAATATTCGAGGAATACAAGGACAAGGCCGGACAGATTGTCAGTGGCGTCGTAATCCGCAGAGAAAAAGGAAGTTACTACGTTGCGCTTGGAAGGGCAGAGGCAACACTCCCTATCAAGAACACCCTTGCCGGTGAAACGCTTAAACGCAGTGAAACAATCAGGGCATATATTGAAGAAGTTAAAGTCACACCCAAGGGCCCGGTAATCCTGTTGTCAAGGACACACCCGAATTTTGTTGGTGAGCTTTTTAAAATGGAAATACCGGAAATTTATGAAGGACTTGTATCAATTAAAGAGATCGTAAGGGAAGCAGGAGACAGAACAAAGCTTACCGTTACATCAAAAAATCCCATGATTGATCCTGTGGGTGCGTGTGTCGGCATGAAGGGTACGCGGGTGCAGTCAATAGTCAGGGAACTGCGGGGTGAAAGAATCGATATCATCCCCTGGACCGACGATCCCAGGGTATTGATAGCAAAGGCCCTGAGTCCGGCAGTTGTTGAAAGCATAGGCATTAATGAGGAAGGGAAGTCTGCCATGGTAGTGGTCAATGATCAGCAGCTATCGATTGCTATCGGGAAAAAAGGGCAGAATGTCAGACTTGCAATGAAGCTCACGGGTTGGGACATAGATATCATCAGCGAAACCGAGTACAACAAGATTCGTAAAGGTGAAATCGAGTCACAGCTGGAAGAATTACAGGAAGAAAATGAGCTGGGCGAAGACGGAGCTGATACGGATGACAACAGCCAGACCAACGCCGAATCCCAGGAGGAGTCAGCCTCTGAGGATGAACAGCAAGAACGGTAATTACGTTCAGGGCAGTACCTCTGATAGTAAGCCACAGATTTCTGAAGACACCCCTGTCCAGTACATCAAGGGCGTTGGACCTGCCCGTTCAAAACTCCTTGACAAACTCGGAATAAAAACTCTCGGCAATCTGCTTTCCTTCTTTCCCTGGCGTTATGAGGACAGAAAAAACCTCAAGACAATTGGCGGTCTTATGCCAGGCTCCCAGGAAACCACAGCGGGCAGGGTTGTGTCATCGAGTGTTATGACCACCCCCCGTAAGCGCATGAAGATCTTTGAGCTTGTGATTGCTGATGATACCGGGCAGCTCAAGTGCCGATGGTTTAACCAGGCATATCTGAAAAAATATTTTCCAAAAGATCAGAAAGTCATTTTGAGCGGGATGGTAAAGGGTAATCCCTATTCAGGTTTCGGGCTGGAGATGGACAATCCTGACTTTGAGCTGATCGGCAATGAAGATACACTGGTACATACAGCACGCATAGTCCCTGTCTACAACGCTACAGAAGGTATTTCAGTTAAACAGCTCAGGACCCTGATGTTTCACACTATTGCTACCTATGCATCAATTATCACTGAATATATGCCAGAAGATATAATGAAGAGAAATAATTTAAGGCCACTGCGGTGGGCGGTCAGAGAGGCACATTTTCCTGAGGAATATTCTGATATAACTGCTCTCAACTCCATGGTAAGTCCTGCGCACAGGAGACTGGTCTTTGATGAATTCTTCCTTTTGGAATTAGGTCTTGCTTTTCTTAAAAAAAGGGAAGCACTTAAAAAAGGAATCAGCTTTGCATACAGCAGGAACGGCTTAACTGGAAACTTCCTTCATGCCCTGCCGTTTCATCTTACATCTGCCCAGCAGAGAGTTATTAAGGAGATAGTGTCGGACATGGAAAGGCCCCTTCCGATGAACAGGCTGGTACATGGTGATGTAGGCTGCGGAAAAACCGTTGTGGCCCTGCACTCCATGCTGATCGCGGTTGAAAACGGATATCAGGCATGTCTGATGGCACCGACCGAGCTTCTTGCAGAACAGCATTTTATTAATATTCACAGAATGCTCGACACCCTCGGAATTAATGTTTCACTTCTTACCTCAAGCAGCAGGGGGAATATATTGGAGGAGATTTCAGAAGGCAGCATCCAGATCATTATAGGAACACATGCCCTTATTCAGGAACAGGTGAGATTCAGAAAACTGGGGCTTGCCATTATTGATGAGCAGCACAGGTTTGGAGTTGTTCAGCGGGCTACATTGAGAAGCAAGGGGGATAACCCTGATATCCTGATAATGACGGCAACACCCATACCAAGGACTCTGGCCCTTACCCTTTATGGAGATCTTGATATTTCGGTAATTGACGAACTTCCCGCAGGCAGAAAACCAGTGATTACGAAAGTCTTTTTTCCTTCCCAGAAAGACCGTATACATGAAAGGATTAACGATGAGCTCTCAAAGGGGAGGCAAATATACATTGTATATCCCCTGATCGAGGAATCTGAAAAACTTGATCTCAAGTCCGCAATTGAAGGTGCAGAGGCAATGCAAAAAAAATATCCTTACAACAGCGTGTCCCTTGTCCATGGCAAAATGAGACATGATGAAAGAGAGAACGTGATGGCCCGATTTAAAACTGGAGACATTGACATCCTCGTAGCGACAACAGTAATTGAAGTAGGAATCGATGTCCCCAATGCGTCGCTCATGCTCATCGTGCATGCTGAAAGGTTTGGCCTGGCCCAGCTTCATCAGCTCCGCGGCAGGATCGGACGGGGAACGTATGATTCATTCTGCCTCTTAATGGCCTACCCTCCTTTCAGCGAGGACGGGAAAAGCAGACTTAAGGCAATGGAATCCACAGCTGACGGTTTTAAGATAGCTGAGGAAGACCTTGCCATAAGGGGGCCGGGTGATTTTTTCGGGACCAGGCAGTCAGGCATCCCTGATCTCAGAATAGCCAATGTCATACGGGATATAAAAGTTCTTGAACGGGCCAGAAATGAGGCCTTTACACTGGCAGAGACAGAGCCTGAGTTAAAAAAATATCCTGCGTTAAAAGAAACATTAGATAAAAAATGGATGGGAAGGCTTGAGTTAATAAAGAGCTGAACCATGATTTAATTTATTGATTAATATAGCATATAGTCTTATACTTTATAGTTTATAATCTATAATTATGGGAGGATCTATGATTGAAAAGGTCAAAAAGAGTTTCAGCACAGGATTGCTCAGAGTCAGGTGGATCGCCTCTTTTCTTGCTGAAAGGACAAAGGCCGAGACATCTGTTGCCAAACTCCTTTATGAAAAAACAAAACTTGAAGATAAGATAAATGATCTGTACAGTGACGTAGGTAATAGAGTGATGAAGCTAAAGGAAAAAGGGGAAGAGGATATTCTGAAGGACTTTATAGTGCAGCAGGCACTTGATGAGATTAAAAACCTGCAGGAATCTGTTGATGACTATAAAAGCCGGGCAGAAAACATCAATAAGCTTCCTGACTGATGCTCTATATTATATTCTTTATTTTCGGTTCCCTGATCGGTTCGTTTCTGAATGTATGTATCTACAGAGTTCCTGAAGGACGGTCAATAGTTACCCCCTCCTCCCGATGTTCATCGTGCGGCAGCCCCATCCGGTTTTATGACAATATTCCAGTTCTGAGTTTTATATTTCTTGGAGGGAAATGCAGGGACTGTAAAACAAAACTTTCATTCCAGTATCCCTTGGTCGAGTTTTTAAATGCTGCCCTTTATGTTTTTGCTCTTGATACATTCGGTTTGGGATCAATTTCGGTGCTTTCAACTTATCTGGTATTTATATCAACTCTTATTGTTATTTTTTTTATTGATCTCGAACATCAGATTATTCCAAACAGCATTACATACCCCGGCATGCCCATCGCTGTGCTGCTGGGGTCAACCATCCTGCCAGATCCATTTTCCCGTACTGATCTCCTGGGTTTTACATCCTCGATAACAGGTTTCATAGCCGGAGGGGGTTCTTACTACCTGATTGCTGTTATGGGAAAGGCAATTTTCAAGAAGGACGCCATGGGTGGCGGAGATATTAAGATGATGGCAATGGTGGGAGGATTGCTGGGCTGGAAAAGCATTATTCTCACCACGTTTCTCGGCAGCCTCCTCGGCTCTGTCATTGGCATATCTCTGATTATGATGAAAGGGAGAGAATGGGGTTCAAAAATACCCTTTGGTCCCTATCTGGCAATAGGAGCACTGATAAGCCTTTTCCGGGGAGAAGAAATTCTCAGATGGTATCTGTATTAGTTTTCATATCATGCTTTTCAGCTTTTCCATGTTTACAATATAGACATCCTTTTTTTACCAGATCAGCCCATATAATTCATAACATGTGACAGAAATACCAAAAATTTATGTATCGATACCTTAAAGACTGCTGTCAAAAACACTCTGTGAAACATATTCTTAAGCGGTAACTATGAATATAATCAATCTCATCGCATCTAATTATTTTTTTTTGCTTGTCTGTCGTGATGAAAATAAATATGAATTATATGGGGTAAAAGTACCCCCTTGCTCAGGTATACATGGAATATGCCGTTTATTATGTATATATTCATTTAAATATATATAATTGACTGGATAGCATATTACAAAAGAAATCAAAGGGCTTTATCTATTAATACTATGCGCACTCACACTGTCTCAAGAGTAGTCCTCACATCTTTCTTGCTTATCGGCATTATCACAGGTATCACCCTCGGGCCTTTTTTTGAAAAAGTCGGGCTGGACATTCTCTGGGGCATAGTTGTAATGCTTGCAATTGTCCTGACCTATTCTCTCGTGAAAATCGTTATCTCACGTCACAGGACGATCATCAGGAATCCCGCTAATCCAAAGGCAGATTCCGAGGTTGGATTTGTAGTCGATACGTTTCATGACGTAGTCAGCAAGCTCAAGGAAAAGGAAGCGGAGCTGGAAAAACTCAAAGCATCTGCTGAGGAAAAGGCAGACAGGGCTGAAGCTTATAATGAGAACATATTACAGAGTGTCCCGAGTGGTGTCATAAGTCTGGATAATGAACTTCGTATCAGAAGCATTAATAATTCCGCAGAGAATATACTCGGGGTCAGGTTCGGTGATGCGATCGGCAAACAGTTCAATGAGGTCTTCCTAGAGCCGCTGTCATCAGTTTTCAATGAACAACATCCACTGGCAAGAGATGAATATCAGTATGTAACAGTTGACAACAGACATATCTGGCTTGGTATTACGTCATCAGAACTGTATAACGGTGAAGGATCAAAAATAGGTTATACCCTGGTCTTTTCAGACCTTACCGATATTAAATCTCTGCAGGCACAGGTGGAGCTTAAACACAGACTCAGCCAGCTCGGTGAGATGTCCGCCGGTATATCACATGAGCTGAGAAATTCCATGTCAGTTATTTCAGGCTATGCCAAATTGCTGGGTAAAAAAGTGAATGAAATAAACAGGTCCACAGTAGAATCCATCATTTCCGAAATAGGCCATATGGATCAGATCATTTCCGAACTGCTGTCATTTGCCAAACCATCAGTGCTTGTCAAGGAAGATGTTGAGCTGAATTCCCTCATTGAGAGGACCATTTCATCAATAGCCCGAGACAAAAAAGATATTCCCATCGCTTTAAAAGCAGACAGCCCCGTTACAATAAAAGCGGATGGTGTACTCCTGAGACAGGCATTGTCAAACCTGCTTATCAACGCAATTGAAGCGATATCAGGACAGGGCAGAATTGATATCACACTAAAAGAGTTACAAAACAAAGCGGAAGTAACAATTAAAGACAACGGGTGCGGTATTCCTGAAGATATCAGACAGAAGATATTTCTCCCTTTTTTCTCTACAAAACAGGAAGGCATAGGATTTGGACTGGCACTTGTCCAGAAGATCATTGTTTCTCACGGCGGAAGCATTGAAGTAAACGGCAAAGAAAAAAAGGGGACTACATTCAGAATTGAACTGCCGCTCTCGTGATTAATTTTTGCAGTGAGGTAGAATTTTTATTCAAAGAAAGGATAGTATTAATATTTATAACAGAGAAGGGAGATACAATATTGAATCAACGTGATTCAGTTTCAGCAAACAGTCCATCTGCCATTGACGATACAACAAGGCAGGATTTGATCTCATTACAGAGTGCCGATATCATTGTTGGGATTCCCAGTTACAACAACGCTGGTACGATCAGCAGGGTCATAAAGGCAGCAGAGCTTGGACTGGCCAAATATTTTCCACAGCACCGGGGAGTAATCCTGGTTTCCGAAGGCGGAGATATTGATGCAACCCGTCATACCATTGAATCACTGAAAGATAAACATTACTTTGATAATTCTTTTATTCACAGGCCGAGTGTTGAAACAGGGATTCTGGCCACCAGGTACAATGGACCTTCAGGTAAAGGCACTGCCATTAAAGCCATATTTGAAGCGGCAAAGATGCTGGACGTCAAGGCGGGCTGCATGCTTGATTCCGACCTGAGGAGCATTTCACCCGGCTGGATAGAGCTGTTGATCGCACCGATACTTCAGAAAGATTTCGGATTTGTTACTCCCTATTACTGTCGGCATAAATATGACGGCACAATCACAAATATGATTGCCTATCCACTGACCTGGTCTTTATACGGCAGGCGTGTACGACAGCCGATAGGAGGTGACTTTGGATTTTCAAAGGGTCTTATCGAGAGTCTTCTCTCAAAAGATGTCTGGGAATCAGACATCGCAAGATTCGGTATCGATATTTGGATGACGACGGTTGCCATATGCGAGCAGTTTACCATATGCCAGTCTTACCTTGGTTCAAAAATCCATGATGACAAAGACCCGGGCAAAGATCTCAGCCCCATGTTTAAACAGGTTGTGGGTACGATTTTTAACCTCATGGACATATATAGTGATATCTGGCTGAAGGTTAAAGGCAGCAAACCTACAGCTATTTTTGGTTTTGAGTCAGAATTTGCTCCAAACCCGCTCCATGTAGACGTAACCAACATGATACGTAAATTCAAGGACAATGTTCAGGAACACCTGCCTGTCTGGGAAAAAGTCCTTGAAGCGGAAAACTGTCGCAAGATTCTTGAAGTGGCAAAAATGGAGCCGTCTCATTTTGAACTTCCTGTTGAGGTATGGATCAGGTGTTTATTTGACTTTGCCCTGGCATATAAAAAACAGCTTGATGGATTAAGTCTAAACCAGATCATAGATGCGCTGGTGCCGATTTACTATGCAAAGGTCGCTTCGTTTGTCAGTAAGACGATCAATCTTGATTCACCTGAAGCAGAAGAAGTCATTAACGAACAATGTATCGTGTTTGAAAAATTAAAACCGTACCTGCTTGAGCGCTGGAATGAGAAATGAGAATACTGGATCAGTTTCATGGGGTGATCAATCAATTACAATATAACACTCCCGGGAGGTTATGAAAGTGAAAAAGAAGATTCTTGTTGTTGATGATGAAAAAAATATAAGAATACTCCTCAAGGAAGAGTTAACGGATGAAGGATATGATGTTATATTGGCTCAAAACGGTGCCGAAGCCCTTGAATTGATTAAGAGTGAAAAACCCGATCTTGTCACGCTGGATATAAAAATGCCTGGAGAGGACGGGCTGAGTATCTTGCGTAAGATCAGGGAAACAGAATATGATCTGCCGGTTATCATCTGTTCTGCATATAGTGTGTACAAAACAGAATTTTCGGCGGTAGCTGCAAACCACTACGTTGTAAAATCATCAAATTTTGATGATCTGAAGAATAAAATACGAGAGATTATCAGTTGTTTAGAGAATACAGGCTCTGAATGCTGATCTCCATGCATCCTTTCTGAACCGTCCTCCTTATAACTCACTGCATTTTATCAATTTTTTCATTGAGTTAGTCATTTTTTACAATGAAGGTGTATCCCCCGGGGAAATGAATATAAATATTTATCGAGAAAAATCCGATAATTTATTAAAAGATTTAACAATTAACCGGATTTCTGAATACATGATTAAGAGAATAAGTACAAAACAGCTTAAACCGGGCATGTTTATTGATGATATGAACTGCGGCTGGCTGCGTCATCCCTTTCTTACAAATAAAATAACTATCATCGATGACGAAATGATCGAGAGGATCATGAAACACGGCATTCGTGAGGTATATATAGACACAAATAAGGGAATTACGATAGAAGACGCACCTACAAGGGAGGATGTAGCAAGAGGAATTCAGGCAGAGATGAATAAAATGGCCGAAACAGAGCCTGATACAGCGCCCGTGGTCCCCATAAAAGAAGAACTTAAAAAGGCCAGGGAGATAAAGAAGGAAGCAAAAAAGACTATTCATGACATCATGGACGATGTACGGTTTGGCAAACAGATCGAAAAGGCAAAAGTTGATAATGTGGTAACCAAAATGGTTACATCTATTTTCAGAAACCAGGACGCCCTGCTGAGTATGGGAAGATTAAAAAAGACCGATGAGTACACATACATGCATTGCATGACAGTTGGAATACTTATGATAGCATTCGGAAAACATCTTGGTCTGGACAAACAGGTTTTACATGAAATAGGTATCGGCGCGATGATGCATGATATAGGCAAAACCCAGATTCCCCAGGATCTTCTTGTAAGCAAACATCCCTTGAATGAAGACGAGTATGAACTGATGAAGCAGCATGTTATATACAGCCGTAAATTGCTTGAGAAGACCGAGGGCATTTCTGAATTATCAGTTCAGATAGCGTCCCAGCATCATGAACGAATTGATGGTTCAGGATATCCGGAAGGCCTTAAGGGAGATGCAATTTCAAAATTTGGCCGGGCGGCAGCCATTGCCGACGTCTATGACGCAATGACTTCAAAGCGGAAATACCAGCCGAAGTTTGAGCCTACAGAAGTGCTCGGAAAACTCTTTGAATGGAGCGAGCACTATTATGATAAACAGATGGTGCAGCAGTTCATTCGCTGTGTAGGTATTTACCCTGTGGGGACCCTTGTCAGACTCGAAAGCGGGCTGCTCGCAGTAGTACTGAAACATGGTGAAAAGAGCCTCCTTCATCCGACTGTGAAGGTGGTCTACAATGCACATAAGAACCGCTACATTAAACCCTCCATAATTGATCTCTCCGAGGATGAAAGATATAAAATAGTCTCACATGAACCAAGCGATATATGGGGGATTGAGCCGGAATTGCATCTATTTTAAATTCTAAATGTCAAAGCTCAAATGCCAAATCAAATCTTAATGACAAAAGAAAGGGCTGATTAGGTATTTATTTCATGGTTCTTTTCTGACATTACGTCAGTGGACATTCAATTGAAATTTGAACTTTAAAATTTGACATTGAAAAACTGACCCTATCCGCACTTTAATGATCATCTGCAGCTTGTCAACAATCAAATTAATCTGATATTATATTGTTGTTACTGCGTCAGGGAGCTGCCTGCTCCCGGGTATTCCCTTTTGGAGGTTGGTTATATGCCTGTGTATGAGTATGAATGCACAAAATGCAACAAGCATTTTGAAATAATGCAGAAAATTTCTGATGATCCTTTTTCCGAATGCATGGAATGCGGTGGAGAGCTTAAGAAACTGATCACACATACATCTTTTGTTCTTAAGGGTTCAGGCTGGTATGTCACTGATTATCCTTCTGCTGAGAGAAAAAAGGCAATAGAGTCAAAGAAGGCCAAAACTGAAACCAAAGACAAGAGCACGTCATCTGATAAAAAAACAGAGACCGGCAAGAAAGCGGTCAATCAGTAGTGTCTTCTCGCCACGATGATTCACCCGCTATGACACCCTTTGTACATGTGCCATATGATTCAGTTGATAGATATTTGTCATTTATAAAAAAAGAGAAGTTAAACCTGGAGATTTACTTCGGCTCCAGAAGCTTTGATAATTTAACTGCTGATGATGTAATCAGCCTTAAGAATAAGCTGGATTATGATCCGGGTTTGACCATACACGCTCCTTTCATGGACTTATCACCGGGTGCGGTGGATTTAAACATAAGGGAAGTTACGGTAAGACGGTTTCATGATGTACTGAATGTGGCAGAAACCCTGAAGCCGGAGGTCATTGTTTTCCATTCCGGATATGATAAATGGAAATACAACAACAGAGTGAACATATGGCTGGAGAACAGTGTTCAAACCTGGGAGCCGATCAACCGGAGGGCCTCCGATCTTGGTGTCAAGATCGCGGTTGAAAATATTTTTGAAGATGAACCGGGCAATCTTAAAATGCTTGCAGAGGCCATGGACTCTGACAATTTCGGCATCTGTTTTGACACAGGCCATTTCAATCTTTTTTCGAAACTGCCTTTGCCCATATGGCTGGAGATGATAAAGCCTCACATCAAGGAGCTTCATCTTCATGACAATTCAAGAGCTGGGGATGATCATCTTGCCATTGGTGAAGGAACGTTTGATTTTAAGCTGCTCTTTAATGAGCTGAAAGGCCTGGACTGCGCATATACCATAGAGGCCCATTCCGAGGAGGGTGTCAAAAAAAGTCTCAGCAGAATTAACGACTTCATCATTCCATAACAGCATATTACAAATTCCCTGTCTCGTTTCTTATCGAAAACCCTCTCAATGTAGGGGTCCCCTCTCCTTTATATTGTATCAGCACCCTGTGTGACTCTCCCATACCCTGCGGCAGGATAAGACCCTTTATTCTCGAAATTTCCCTCATATAGTCAGGGGAGCCTTTATAGAGCTCTACGATAATTTCATCTATTCCTGAAGCTGTGAGATAAATCCCCTGCGAACTGTATCCACACGTCCTGAGACCAGCCTCTTCTCCCCATATCTTAAGAGATGAAAAATTCACATGTGATGTTATGTCCTGACTGCCGATATTATGAAACGGGTTCTCATTGACCTCGTGCCGGTGATAGCACAGCAATGATCCTTTGCTCCTGTCTGCACTGTAAAACTCCCTGGCTGTATACCCGTAATCTATCGTAAGTATGAATCCATGAGACAGGACTGAGCTGATCTTTTGAAGCCATGACTTAATGCGTACATTTATTTCAGTCCTGTATCCATCCAGCATCGGGATTTCAAACCGGTCAATATATTTCTGAATCTCGTCTGAAGATACACCCGCTTTATCTTCAACAAGTTCCTGCTTGTGAATGGTCACGTACATCTCTTTCGGTTCTTTGCCCATCTCTATTACATGAACGGGAAAGGCATCGATCAGTTCATTGGATAACACACATCCCTCAATCCGTCCAAGTTCATCCAGTGATGTTATCCACGCAACATTCAGATTATGCTCCAGCAACGTATGTCTCTGCATCTGTTTAAAGTGATCATAGGGTTCAAAGATCACATAGTGCAAACACTTCTTGAAGTTTTTTGCAGCATCTTGATTATCCGCTTTATTCACAGTATTAATCAGGTAATCCATAATGTCTCTGCAGAGATACCCCGAACCTGCGCCCATTTCAACAGCATGGAATACAGCAGGCCGGTCCATCAATTCCCACATCTCAATCAGTTGCCGGCATAATATCGCCCCAAATATGGGATGCAGGTGAGGACTTGTATAAAAGTCACCCCCCTTTCCGATTGCAGCTTCGGGCTTACTGTAATACCCGAGCTCCGGATAATAGAGGGCCATATCCATAAAAGTTTCAAATGTAATTGGTCCTTCTTTGATGATTCTGTCACAAATTATGTTCTTAAGCATGTTCATAAGTATAACTGAGTCAGCACATACACGTCACACGATCCGGTCTTTTTCTATTCACCCTGTTTTGTGAGACAGAAGGTGATACTGTTATAATCTTCTCATGCTTTTCATGTTTGACTTCAATAGAATAAAGGGGGTTCTTACAATACTGATCGTACAGGCTGTAGTATCAATCACCTTTATATTACCGGCATATTATAGTGCCTGTGCTCAGCAGAATGACAGCATCTCAGACGAGATGGTTCTGAAAATCCATCAGAAGTGGGCTGTTGTTCCTCTTGCCGCATATGGATCTGATACAGGAGCCATCCTGGGTGTATCTCTATTTTATTTCCCTTCACCATCAATCGATGATATCAGGAACTCATCACTGGACATAATTCTCTTTGGGACAACAAAAGGGCAGTTCTTGATAACTCTGGGCCCGGATTTGTACCTTGACAGAGGAAGCTACCGTCTTAACCCCCAACTGTTCGGGTCATACTGGACAGCCTCTTACTATGGAATCGGAAATGATCTGCCTGATGACCCGGAAGACTATGATTCAAAAAACATTGGATTCAGGTTGTCCCTTGACCGCCTGTTTCAGAACGGATTTACCCTTGGCCCTATTCTTAATGTTCGATGGAGCAAGATTGAACCGAAACCGGGAGGGAAAATGGAAGCAGATGCACCCTACGGAATAGTCAGTGATTTTTACTCAGGTGCCGGCTTAGCAGCAGGATATGATAGCAGGGACAATACCAATGCCCCTCACATGGGAAACCTTATCCGGTATGAATACTTAAATTATTTGACCGATCTTGGAAGTGACCTTGACTTTCGTATCCATGACGTAGACCTGCGCCACTATTTTCCTACTTCAGAAAGAACGACCTTCGCTGTTTCAGGCAAGTTGCGTATAAGCAGGGGACGGATTCCCATTCGTTTTCTTTCAAAACCTGACGGAATCAAAATACTGAGAGGCACGGAAAGTGGACGCTCCTTAGACAGGGACCTTGTCGCTTTGCAGTCAGAATTCAGATATCCCATAACAAATAAATTCTCAGGAACGGTGTTTGCCGAAATTGCTCAGGTAGCACCGGATCTTACAGATTTTAGAATTAAACAATTCACGTCCAGTATCGGTGCAGGACTGCGTTATTCTTTGCATCAGGAACAAAGACTTAATTTCAGAATTGATCTGTCCTGGGTAGACGATAAAATCGGAATTGTTGCAAATGTAAGAGAAGCGTTCTGACCAGTGTAATCGGACAGGCCTTCTCTGCCAATGTCTCTTTTATCACGATCGGACGTAATTGCAGTAATCGGGCTATCACTGCCGGAAGTCAAATTAAGGGAAACTTTCTGTAAGAATAGTACAATCTCTTGTTAGTGTAAACAAATGGCTTAATAAAAAATGGTCCAATATTTCACTATAACAAATAACCAGACAAGTATCCGCTTATAACCCTCATGACATCCCGATTTCCATGTTGTATAATTAAATTTAAGCTATAATAGTATTGAAACTTAAGGGCTGGAGCCAGGGAGAGGGTAATATGCTTGAGCTTGTTAATCCCCAATCGCATAATTCAGAAAATGATCCGGTAATTATACTGGGTGAAGATAATTACAGTTACGCGGGACTGATCTTACAGAACCTGAAACGTGCCGGCATAAAGAATAAGATTATTCACTTCAGTAATGGAGAAAAGATCCTGAATTTTCTGTTCAGGAAAGGCACTCAACCACACAGGCAGGAAGGGGTGCCATATATCGCTATTCTTAATGTTAGATTACCCGATATTGATGGAATCGAAATCCTTCGCAAGATCAAAGGGGACAACATATTGAAAAGCATTCCTGCCTTTATGATGTCTTCAAAAGATGATGCGGGTATGATTGAGTTATGCACAGTCATGGGCTGTTCACAGTTTATGGTATTTCCAAAAGACTATGACCGGCTCAAAGAATCAATTGCACAACTGGGATATCATCTTATCGAAGAAGTAATTCCTGCTCAAAAGAACAAATCCTCCCGGCAGGCAATGTAATGACAGCCCTCAGTATCATGCTTTTAGCTTTATATTTTCTATGTATCCGGGCAGATTACTCATCGATACAGTTTGTCACGGTTTAAAACTGCTTACATCTGATTTTGCAGCTTTGCCCATAGAATACCCAGATATTCATGCACAGCAAACTCGACCTTGCGTAGATTAACTGATGAGGGGAAAAAACGGCTGGGACCTCTTGAAATAGTCTCGGTACTCAGGAATCCGGCTGGTGCCGGGACAGGATTCATACCGAGCTTTCTGAACAATGCCATGGACCGGGGCATATGTAATGCCGAGGTAACCAGAATAAATCTCTCATCCACTGCCATTGACTGAATAACAAGCGCCTCGTCCCGGGTGTCCCTGGATCTGGCTTCCATAATGATGTCCTGCTCGTCTATGCCTATTGATGTCGCAACCTGTGCCATGACCTCGGCGCTGGAATCACCATTAATTCCTGACCCGCCTGACAGGAGAAGTTTACTTCCCGGAATCATCCTGTATATTCTGATGCCTTCTGTCAGTCGCACCAGAGAACTGTATGTCATTTTGCTTCACCATGGGAATACCGAATCCGGCGTAATGTCCTCCCGCAAGAACAACAACCAGTTTCGGTATGTCATCAGATATCAGGGAATTGTCATAATTAAAAGGAGAATACTGTGCTTCAAGAGGCCGAATAAAGATATCTGCTGTTGCCCTGAAACTGCACAAGGCAAGAACCAAAATGCCTGCTGCAATTAACAGCTTGCCCGACTTCTTTCTAGATGTATATGAGAGTAATAAAAATCCGGCAACTAGCAACATGATTATTATTGATAACGGACTGAAGAAATGCCCCGCAATTTTTTTAAAAAGAAACATCGTCTAATCCCCCTGTGTTTAGTAATTACACATATTGTTCATACATAATGCCAGTACTGCATCAGAGAAAAATATCGTAACATGTATATTCAAACTATACATGATCAAATAAAATATTATCATATGCTGCAAATCATATACTGTCCGGTGTTCTCCTCACCAGTACAGGAATTCAAATTCTGATTTCCGGATTATACATGGTGCGGCAGGACCTCAAGAAGAAAGATAAAAAAGGACAGGAGATCAGGCTATGATCATGTATTTGTTGGTTTCGATATGGGGTACATGTTAGATCAGGTAAAACAGGGCCGCCCATTAGATTTAACGTTCAGACAACGGGACAGCCCTGATGCTTTGAGAACAAGTTTTCCGATTAAGTTTGTTTACTTAATTCCGACGTACAATGAGGGCAGCGTGTTGCCCTGATCGGAATAGATGTGAAACAGAAGGCACAGTCTTTTTCGGTCGGTTCAGCTGCAGGTGCTTCTTCCTTTTTCTTGAGACTGTTCATTCCCTTTATTACCATAAATATGGCAAATGCAATGATAAGAAAGGAGATGACCGTGTTCATGAACAGACCATAATTGATGGTCACTGCTCCGGCTTTTTGTGCATCAGCAAGCGTTGCAAATGGTCCCGCAACAGAGCCTTCCCTTATCGTGACAAAAAGATTGGAAAAATCAACACCTCCAAGTAACAGGCCTATTGGCGGCATGATTATGTCAGAAACGAGTGACTTTACGATTGTTGCAAATGCAGCGCCGATTACTATACCAACAGCCATATCAACAACATTCCCCCTCATGGCAAATTCCTTGAATTCTTTAAACATGCGGCACCTCCTTTAGATTATGAGCACTATAGCCGTTAGATACTTAACTATCTGGAATTATTCATAAAATAATACGAAATATCATTTGATTACTAAATTATATCAGCAACCCTGTTCCTGTCAATACTATTTTTACCTGTATATCAGATGCATAACATCTCAACCACATTGTTCATGGTGAATTCTGCTCCAGTGGTTGTAATGCAGGGAATTGAGGCTTAAAGATTTGAGTGGAATAAATAATAAAAATAATTCCATCACCGATGAACACGAATCCTGTTCGCTTGAATCCTCTGTCAAAGATCTTATATTACTTTAAAGATCTTTGTGATTAATAATTACCCTTTTATGTTATTTTATTAAAGATAGTTTATACATCAAAAAGAGGTTAAGGTAATGAAACAGGTAAAAATATGTCCGGACTGTGATTCTGAATATTTCGCTCATATCGATACTTGTGCAGACTGCGGGTCTGACCTTCTCACTCCTGAAGATAACCTGAAGTTACAGGACAACAGGAGGGAATGCAAGGAAAAAGCGCTTGAAAACCATGTTGTGATACGAGAAGGTGACCTGAAATGGATGGACGAACTCTTTCATGTGCTCATTGATTCGAACATTCCCTGCCTCGTAACGTCAGACGCAGGATGCAATAAAAGCTGCTGCGGAGGAACGTATCAACTTCTGGTATCGGCTGAGGATGGTGAAAGGGCAAAAGCACGCATCGAAGAATATTACGCCGAGATTGATCCTGAACTGAGGGCCTCAAATGAAATGAAGGACCAGGGGAAATGTCCGGCATGCGGACATTCTGTGGCTAGTGATGCTGTAGAATGCCCGGATTGCGGACTTACCTTGATACTCATTGAATGATAGTTTTCCATTTATTATTCGGAGAGAAACGATGCTGAAGACGAACGAAAAAAAAGTTATTGAATTCCTGCTGCAATGTCAGCCCGGTCCTCCCAAGACAAGTGGTAACTGGGGAGTTGACCATGACGGTGAGCCATTTATACTGCCGGCAATAGGCGGCATCACATTGAACGTGCAGGCAGGCGATCCTGCATTTGGCTGGGCCGGAGACCATATAGAGCCCGGCGTAAGCTGTATTGTAAATTCATTAAAACCCTTTGATCAGCCCAACCTCTCTCTGCAGATGTTTTCCTGCGTTGGGAATAAGGCAAAGGTGATAACCGGCAATGCCAAAGGATCTGTTGGTCATGTGATAGGTCATCACGGAGGATCAGAACACCTTGTTGTGGAATTTCCCAGAAAGGTGAAAGAAAAACTCACATACGATGACAAAATAATTGTATACGCAAAGGGTCAGGGTTTGAAACTTGTTGACTACCCTGATATCATGCTTTATAATCTTGACCCCTCTCTGCTTAAGAAAATGGGTATCAAAGAAACCGGCAGGAAAAAACTGTCCGTGCCTGTTACCACCATGGTCCCTGCGTCATGCATGGGGTCGGGACTGGGCGCAAGTCATGTTGCAAAAGGTGACTATGATATCATGACCAGCGATCCGGGCACAGTAAAAAAATACGGGCTGAATAAAATAAGGTTTGGTGATTTTGTTGCCCTGTTGGACCATGATAACAGATACGGCAGGGCTTACAGAAGAGGAGCTGTTACGATCGGTATCGTGGTACACAGTAACTGTTTGAAAGCCGGACATGGTCCGGGAGTGACAACAGTCATGACCTGCAAGACATCAAATATAGAACCGATTATCAGTCCAGGAGCCAATATATCAAATATATTAAAAATTGGAACATATTAAACGATTCTTTGTTATGAAGCAGAATAAGGACCTGCTTAGTAGGATGACTTTGTTATATGCTCAATAGCTGAAATTAATCGAATATTGTCGCTTGCCGTCAGGAGATCAGAAGAACGGTCCTGAGTGATGCCGTACGTCTCAAGAATACGTTTATGACTGGCAAGTGCCATCTGACGGTCAATCGCTATCTGCGATCCCTGCTCATCGGAAAAAGTGACAAGTGGGTCATCGGAAGATTCTATCATTCTGTACAGCTCGTCAAAGCTTTTTATAGAAAACCCGTTAACGCTGTCAACGATCCAGCCTGCCATTTCCCTATACTCCCTGTTGACTTCAGCAGGCAGTACATTAATAACCGCAACAATTTCTTCTTTGTCTCTTGTACCCCATGCCGATATTCTTTCTCTGAGATTATCTGACTCAGAATTCCATTCATTGAGAATATTTTTTGTGAGAGGGCTGAAAATCAGACCTCCAAAGATAAAGTATCGCGGATGGGTGTCATACTGCTCAGGGGGAACGAGCATAAAATCTGTCCGGACTGTATCAAGTGAAACAACGATATCTTTTATTTCTCCTGACCGCAATATCTGTACATGAATGTCATCCCCAACCTGATACTGTTCGATTTCAGTTTCATAATGAGTAAATACATTCGGTTCAAGTTCAACTGTCCCGTCAGGAAAAACAGTCCTTCCATTGATTGACACAAGCCTGTCCTGTATGTCTATCTTTCCTTCCGCTGGAGACCCGTCCGCCACCCTGTTTATGCATATACCGGGCAGACCGTGTCTCGCAGTGTTATCTTCCGTTAAAAGGTTATCTCTGTGATCTGTGATCAGTCCCAAATGGGGGAATCCGTTATATGATCCATCTTCAATATCATTAAGGAAATGACGGATTACAGGAACAGGGACAGTATGAGCTACAGTCCCTGCATTATTTGCCTGCATAACAATGCCGACAATCATGCCGTCATACATAACCGGCCCGCCACTGTACCCCGGTTCTATCAGTGACAATAATTCTCCTGCGAGCAAGGTGCTGCTGCTGTGCCTGTAGAGCCTGCGCCTGTTGTCGGTTAATATGCCATCCGTGATATTCAGTCGCTCTTCATCAGGGAATCCATAGACTCGAACTTTTTTTTGACTTGCTGCTCCGGGAGCGATTTCCAGCGGAACTGTATTGCTGAAAAAACCCATGTCATGAACACGAAGAATTGCCAGATCAGACTCATGAGATACAAAGACAATATATGCCTCGTATTGTCTGTTTGCTGATGCTTTTCTGACCTTAACCGATCTGCTGTCTGCAACAAGATGGGCGCTGGTGATTATCCGGTAACCGGAAATTATACTTCCCGTACCTGTTTCATTGCTTTCAGGTGATGTGACCCAGGGGATGCTGTAATATGGTTCATTTACAACAGAGTATACCTGGACTATGGAATGAGCAGCCTGATCATCAGGCTGTAGACCGGCAACAGCGGTTTCATGAAGCGTACCCCATGTTACAAGGATGTGCATACCGTACAGAATATGCAAAATGATTATTTGAAAGAACCTGAATCTTGTCATTAATCCAACAGCCGGACTGCCGGCCTGATCTCCTGTAATGCATGCAGACCTGTAAAGAATTATGTTTCATCCGTTGAGAGCTTTTGTCTGCATACTTATTTATCGGATTGTGAAGACAGGATCTTTAAAAAAAGTGGGATTACCGTGGGACTGACGCATACATAATGGTCTTTATATTTGAAGGATATAATCTGGAGAACAGAAAAAAGTCCGTCCTGAGTTTTGTCTTACTCAGGACGGACTGTCAATCGTAACGTTTATATAATAAATTTCGAGACTGTTCTGTGTTTCCGTGGTTCACGGCATTTTCTCAACAATTGTTGAAATGACCGCAAACACTCTACGGTTCTTCTGTCTTCCCTCCCGTGTATTGTTGTCAGCAACGGGCTGCGTTTCACCATACCCGACTGCCTTGAGCCGGGATGGATTAATTCCCTGACTGATAAGATGCTTCATGACGTTTTCAGCTCGCATCTGGGAAAGTCGCAGATTATACTTCTCATCTCCTGCACTGTCTGTATGCCCCTCAATGACAGCTATCGTGTCCGGGTAGGTCTTGAGAAAATTTGCCACCTTTTCAATAAGTTCGTGAAATGTATTTTTTACAGTTGCACTATTGGTGACAAATTCCACATTCAGGTCAATAGATACTTTTTCCTTGATAGGCACGGGACATCCAACAGCATCGACTTTTATGCCTGCTGCAGTTCCGGAACACCTGTCCATATAATCATAAACCCCATCTTTATCGCTGTCCAGAGGGCAGCCAGCCGGGTCAACAGGCGCCCCGGATAGAGTATCAGGGCAGTTATCCTTACTGTCCACCACTCCGTCACCATCGCTGTCCAGAGGACATCCCAGGTTATCAACC
>CP070632.1:1935832-1968395 GCA_020356065.1 Nitrospiraceae bacterium | reverse complement strand
CCGTCACCATCATTGTCAATGAAATCAGTACAGGTTGGGTCCCCGTACGGACCTTCTGTCTGGGCAAATGCTCCGTCCGTCGATACTACAAAAAATAAAACAAGCGTACAAAACAATACTGCCAGAACCTTCTTGTGCTTTGACATAACATCCCCCTTAAAAAAATTTATGTATAAATTCTTTCTGAAATTTCCTGTATTCATAAATCTTTATCAGACAAAAAAATGTATATCTTTACAGAAAAGTGGTGTTAAGGCTCGTTTCATGAATTATCAATGATAAACAGTGAATATAAATTGCGTTATTCTACCCCTTAATAGATCGTCACATAATTCGTATGACATTGCTAAAAAATAATTTTAATCGATAACTTATAGATACAATCACCTGTTTTAAACAGAAATATCCTGTTAAAAAAAATAATTGAAGTGCAATAATGTATAACAATTTTATAAACTGCACAAATATTTGTTTGGTTTATTTACATGTAATTGGTTTTTTGTGTTATTTTCTAAGAGATACAGCTATTATAACTGCATCAATAATGAAATGCAACTATATTTAGATGAATATAAGTTTTTTAAATAGGTAAGGCCATTCTCATGGCATCAAAAACGAAATGCAATTTTTTTATAAAATGGGCAGGTTTTTTAACTGGCTTTCTCTTCTATAAATAAGATAACATATGAAGTTAATGATGATTAAAAATATTGCCTCATTTTTTAACATATGAAAGAATCACGTAAAAACAGTTTCTTAAAACAGACAGAGATTTTTTCCCGGCTTAATGACGCGGAACTTGAAGAGATCATCGATAAAATCATCGTCAAGCAGTTCAAAAAAAATGAAACGATCCTCTATGAAGAAGACACAAACGAGGTCATGTATATCATTCTCATGGGAAAGGTCAAAGTAATCAAGTCCACCGAAGACGGCAAGGAGATCATAATGGCAATGCATAAATCCGGAAGCTTCTTCGGAGAAGTGTCCATGATAGACGGCAAGACGACTCCTGCGTCAGTCATAGCAACGGAAGATTCCCTTATCGCATTGATTTCAAAAAATGATTTTCTCTCTATTGTGTTCTCCCAGACCAAAGTCACAAAAAAAATGATGGAGATTTTGTGCAGCAGGCTTCGTAAATCATGGGACACGATACAGTTACTGAACTTTAATAATGCGTCGCAACGGACAAAAATGCTTTTTCTCACACTCATTGATGAGTATGGAGTGAAGTCCCCAGAGGGGATAACATTAAATATTAAGCTCACCCATCAGGACATCTCTGATATGACGGGACTTACCCGCGAAACGGTAACCAGGGTTATCGACAAATTACAGAAGAGCAAGGAAATAACCATCCTTAAAAGCAAGTTTGTTCAGCTCAACCCTTCATTCCTTCAGGATGATGTGAGTATCGACCTTTGAAGTATTAATTAACAATTTCAAGGCTCACATTCCAAAAACATGCTCCCCCTGGCTTAATGACAATGATACACGCTGAATTTAGGGGGCTGACAAGTGTTTCTTGTTGTCATTTGAAATTTTAAATTTGATATGTGTGTACAGAACTACTCCGGTTCCTTTATGTCAGCTATCTTTTCAACCGGAATGACAATCCATCCATCTTCAGCCTGCAGATACAGTTCTTTTTCACTCAGTTCGACAAACCTGCCTTTGTACGTGGTCTCTATAGTATGAACAATCACTTCTTTACCTGTTAAATGCTGCATCACTCCTCCCTGAGACAATGCACAAATTCTCCTCCAAGGAGAAATATGCACGATAAATAATACATCCATAACAGAAATAAAATAAACGCGGTCAATGAACCGTATACAGTGCCGATATATGCTATATTTTTAACAATCCATGTAAAAAAATGCTTTGCGACTTCCCACAGGACGGTGACAAAGAGCGCACCGTAAAAAGCATGCTTCGTCCTGACCCGGACATGAGGAATGATTTTATATACAGTGGTAAACGTCAACAGGATCAGCACAAACGGGGCTACATATTTGAACACGATTGCCGCTCTGTAGCTCAGCTGTATATCAAATACATTAACAGGGTAATGGAGCACCACCCCTGCCAGAGAGCTTACAGTAAAAGATAACAGCCAGAAAAAAATTACCAGTGTAACAATAAATATGGTCCAGAACATGGACAGCAGAAAATGCCTTTTTTTAGGTACCTTGAATATGACATTCATTGCATGCTCCACTGAGTAAAAAAGCTGCAGCGCAAGAAAGCCATATATAAATAACGTGATCATGCTGATTCCCTTGTATGTGATCAGTTTTGTCAGTTCATTTGTAATACCTGATGTCACCGCAGGAAAGAAATTGACCAGCTTGGAGAGAAGGTAATGATACAAGTCCTGATTACCACCCAGCATGTAACCGAATAGGGCAACTATCAGGAGGCTTAATGGTACGAGCGCTACAATCAGAAAATAGGCAACTGACGCAGCAAGATAAAAACACTCGTCGCTGAAAAAAGCTTTCAGACTGTTGCCCATGGTTTTAAATAAATACATCTGTCACCCTGTATGTGAAATTAATGTCAGCTCATTATCTGCATGAACTACCCCACAGCAGAGCTGCGGAGTATAAAAAAAGGCAAAGGGATTATTGACCCCATAGTGTCCTGGATCTGTCATCCCGGCAGTCCTCAAGCCGGGACCCAGTTCCTTATAATACTCTGGATTCCCGTTCAAAAGACTGCGGGAATGACAAACAAAAGAGAATAATAATGTACCCGAAGCAGGGCTTCGAGGAACTCTTAATTAAAGCCCTCATGCGTGCATACCCTGCTTCTGTTTTCTCTGGCGGATATAAAAATCAACCGGGGCTCCTTCAAATGTAAACCGGTCCCTCAGTTTATGCTCCAGGTATTTTATGTACTGGGGCTTTATTCCCTCTTTCCTGTTTGTAAAGATAATAAACCCCGGAGGGCTGGTTTTGACCTGCGAGATATAATATATTTTAACTTTTTTCCCCCGGTACAATGGAGGCTCTTTTGCAGAGACAGCATTTCTGAGGAACAGGTTGAGCTCATTCGTACTGATTCTCTTTGAGCACTCTTCAAGGACCGTATCAATGATAGGAAATATTTTGGTTGCCCTTTTTTTGTTCAATGCTGAAATGGTCAGTACCGGGACATGCTTCATGAACCAGAGTCTGTCATATACTATTTTTTTCAGATCATCTGCTGTTGCAGTGTCTTTTGATACCAGGTCCCATTTATTCAGAATCATGATCGCGCCTTTCTTGGCAGCGGTCACAAAACCGGCTATCTTCTGGTCAAGTTCAACAATACCCTCTGACGCGTCAAGTACTATCAAAGCGACATCACAATTTTCAATGTTCCTTATTGTCCTGAGAAATGAGTACCTCTCAACTGTCTTTGCCATCTTCCCTTTTCTGCGGATGCCGGCTGTATCAACAAGAGTATATTTTTTTTTGTAATATGAACAGACCGAATCCACTGCATCCCGTGTTGTGCCCGGTGTGGCGCTTACTATCATCCTCTCTTTACTCAGTAACGCGTTTACCAGAGTGGATTTTCCCACATTAGGCCTTCCCACTATGGCTATTCTGGGGTATTCACTCTTCTCTTCCTCATGTGCCGTCATCTCCCCGGTAAGGGAATCCATTAAATGCTCATAGCCATACCCGTTCAGGGCTGAAAACGGGTACAGGTCCACTCCAATTGAATAGAAATCTGTGAGCAGGGTCTTTTCTTTTTTAGGCCCGTCTATTTTATTGACCCCGTACATGACTCTCTTGCCGTACTTGCGGAGCCTGTCAATTAACTCAATATCCAGAGGAAGGACGCCGCTTTCCGCATCCATCATCATTAAAATGATATCAGCCTCCTCAACAGCTATGAGAATCTGCTTTATGACCTCTTTTGCGAACTCCTCTTTAGGGTCATGAAGAAATCCCCCTGTATCAACCACATCAAATACCTTATCTTCCCATCGAGCCTCTTCGTATAATCTGTCCCTCGTAATTCCGGGAACGTCCTCAATTACCGCATGCCTTTTTCCTACCATTTTATTAAAAAGGGTGGACTTTCCGACATTTGGTCTGCCTATAATCGCAACAATCTGTTTGCTCATAATTTATTTCACCGGGTCAGTACCGGAGCACCGGATCATCAAAAAACAGGATGGAATCGTTGATAATTTTATATTAATCCTTATTAATATATGGTAAAATTTAATAATTATAGCATAAGCATAAGCTTAAGAAATTCATATTTTATCACGTTATGTATATAAGGTATTTCAGAATACACTATTTTAAATATATTTAGTGTAAAATATATTTACAGTTGCAATGACGATGGAACTTGTATAAATGAAGATAATTTCGATAATAAGTCTGATGCTTGCAGTATTGTCATTTTCAGCTTCCGGCAATGCAGACATTTATAAATTTGTTGATGATGAAGGTGTTATTCATCTGACAAATATTCCAAAACATGATGAGTATAAAAGAATCATCACTGAACATAATATCCAGAGAAAAGCCAGCTTCAGCCAGCTCATACGATCAGCCTCATCTAAATACGGCATAGATCCGTCATTAATTAATGCCATGATAACTGTTGAATCAAACTGGGACTCAACTGCCGTTTCAAGAAAAGGCGCCATCGGGCTAATGCAAATTATGCCATCCACAGCAGATGACATGCAGATATTAAATCCATTTGACCCCGCACAGAATATCGAGGCAGGCACACGATACTTAAGCTTTCTGCTTGACCGGTTTAACGGTGATCTTGATCTGGCCCTTGCGGCCTATAACGCAGGACCGACAACGGTCGAGAGGTCAGGCGGGGTCCCTGCCATAGCGGAAACCAGAAATTATATCAGGAAAGTATTATCGATTCACAACAAGCAATACCATCCTCCCAGGGCAAAAATCTATAAAGTGACAGATGACAGCGGAACGATCCTGTTCACAGACAATCCTTCGGGCATATAGATCAGTCTTTTAAATTTCTGATAAAAAGTCTAAAATAGTACCTTCATGTCGAACGAAGATTCAATTTCTGATAATATTCTGAGTCTTAAAGAGAAGAAGAACGCGGTCATTCTTGCACATAATTACCAGCGGGAAGAAGTGCAGGACATTGCCGACTATACCGGAGATTCCCTGGAACTGTCCCGTACCGCAGCAACCACTGACGCTGATGTTATTGTCTTCTGCGGTGTTAATTTCATGGCTGAAAGCGCCTCCATTCTCTCACCTGACAAAATCGTGCTCCTGCCTGTTATGGAAGCCTGCTGCCCCATGGCTGACATGGTCACGGTCAGCGGCAAAAGAAAGATCAGGAACCAGTTCCCCGGATTTAAATATGAGGATGGATACACATACCCAGCTGACTTTACATTACGGGACATCAGGAAACGCCATCCCGGCATCCCTGTGGTAACGTATGTAAATACGACCGCAGATGTAAAGGCCGAAAGTGATATATGCTGTACGTCTGCCAACAGCATCAAAATCGTGGAATCACTCGACACTGACACGGTGATATGCATACCGGACAGAAACCTGTCTGCATGGATCGAGAAAAACAGTACAAAGAAAGTCATAGCCTGGGACGGATTCTGCCATGTACATGACAGGGTTACGGCTGATGATGTGATAAAAGCCAGAGAAGCCCACCCTGACGCAATGGTACTTGCACACCCTGAGTGCAGAATGGAGGTGCTTGAACAGGCAGATCATATAACCAGCACATCAGGCATGATCAGGTATGCAAAATCCTCAGATGCCAAAGAGTTTGTGATTGGAACCGAAACCGGTCTTTTATATAATTTAAGAAAAGAAAACCCGGGTAAAATCTTTTATCCCCTGAGACAGGACATGGTCTGTCCCAACATGAAAAAGACCTCCCTCAGAAGCGTGTTACATGCACTCGAAACCATGACCCATCAGATCAAGGTACCGGAAGAGATCAGGGTCCCTGCAAAAAGGGCCCTTGACCGTATGTTAGCGGTTATATAGTTCTACTTCTTTGTATTGCTGACGAGCAATGAGGTAGGAAAATGTTTGATAATGTCCCCGACAAACAGTTTCTTCTTTCCCCTGATCTCTGTTCCTGTAATAACGTCCTTCCATGATACGGGAGTTCCCTCAGGAAGAATAATCCGGGTATCTTTCCACACTTCTCTGCCCACTGGTTTTACGCCCTGTTTCACAACACCTGTCAGGAATCTGGGGGCAACAGTAATTGAAAAGGAAGGCCTTCGCTCTCTGACAAAGGCTATGATATGATTTTTATACGTACCGTCAGTCTCGACCGGTATATAAGAACCCTTTTCAAACAGTGATTTATATTTTATTCGTGCTGCGAGTGCTTTATACATGAGATACAGTTTAATTCTTCCGTCCTTTCGGGTTGAGAACAGCTCATTGATAAGTTTCATGCTGTCTTCAGCATCCTTTGCCTTAAGTTCCCTGAACAGCCAGGTCCTCAATTCGAAATCAACCGGCCTCCTGTTATCAGGGTCCACAAGATTGAAGTCCCAGAATTCAGATCCCTGGTACATATCAGGAAAGCCGGGAGCGGTCGCTTTAATTAGAACCTGAGAGAGAGAGTTATACACTGCGTAATCTGCGATCATGCTCTGAAAGGTCATAAACTCATTTAAGAAATTATTCTTATCAGAAGGGATCAAAATTTTATCAATAAATGCCATGAAGTTATCTTCATAATCTGAATCAGGCTTTAACCATGCAGTGTGTACCTTTGCCTCCCGTACAGCCTTGATAATGTAGTTCTTTAGCCGGCCCCTGAATGAATCAATCTCTTCCTTATCAAAGGGCATCGCACCTATCATGGTCTGATACAGAAAATATTCATCATTCCTCTCTGGTACGGCAGATCCCCTGATCGCCTTCTTTCTCCTCCTGTTTAATTTGCTCCATTTTCTGAGGCTGGACTCCCACAGCTCGGGTATTTCAGAAAGGACATTTATCCGGGCCCTCACATCTTCACCTCTCTTGGTGTCATGAGTGGCTGTAGCATTCATGGAATGCGGCTGATGAAGCGCTCTCTTCTCATTGAACTCATGGAACTCCCCGACCGAGATCCCGAACCTGTCAGGGCTGCCGCCCACGTCATTTAACGAAAGCAGCCTGTTATACACATACAGAGTTGTATCTTCAAAACCCTTTGCCATCAGAGGTCCTGTCAGCTGCTGAAACCTCATTACAAAATGAACCCACTCCTTCTGGTCTTCTACAGATGTTTCATCGCCAAATTCAAGCAAAAGAAACCGCTCTATGAAATTCATTTCATAGAGCAACGCCGGGTTCATGTCACGGGCCGTGTTAATTGTTTCGGTTATGTATCCGCGGTCTGTATCACTGAAATGCTCACTAGATGTATACGTTCTGTATACAGGAAACAGGGCAAGGATCTCCTTTATCGCCCTTTTCAACCCATATAACGTTATGTCCCCGCCGATTCTGTCATTGCTCGATATCCTTTTTAACAGATGTGCGAGGTTGTCCACATCACCGGTCATGTCCTTTTCTATGACCAGCCTCTTTTTTTCATAGAGCATCGCCTCATAGGAAATCTTAAAGCCGGTGTAGCTGTAGTACAATTTGTTAAATGCCCTCCCGTTATTTTCATCACAGAATATCCCGTTTACATAATTCAGAAAGTCATATCCCGTTGTCCCCTGAACTGCCCACAAAGACGGCAGTTCCTCCCCGAATTCAAGAATTTTTTCCACAATAATATATATATCCCCTGCATTATCCTTTAATTTGCGGAGATACGCGGTCGGGTCATACAGACCGTCAATATGGTCTATTCGCAGACCGGTAATGGTCCTGTCCTTCACGAGTTTCAGAATCAGCCTGTGTGTATTGTTAAAGACCCGCTCTTCCTCAACTCTCACTGATATGAGGCCGTTGATATTGAAAAACCTTCTGTAGTTAAGCTCCTCCGTTGCCACCTTCCAGAACGAGAGCCTGAATAACTGCTCCGAGAGCAGGCTCTCAAGAAGTGACATGTTACCGCCGCTTTTGTCTCTGCCATTAAATGTCTGAATATTTTTATCAATAAATTTCTTTATATCCTCATTACCGTTATATAATTCCCATAACATACTTTTGATAAACTGTATCTGACTGTATCGGCCAAGCCTCTCTTCTTCGGTCTCAGGAAGGTTTTTGAGTGAGTAAAGAATACCGTGAAACTTGATAAGGTCCGTATGATCATCTCCGAGTTTTTTTCTCAGCGTCTGCAACCTGTGAGTTATCATGCGGGCATAGGACTCTATCTTAAGCGGAAGCTTCAACATGTAATAGTTGATCGAAAAACCGTTACTGTCATACTTCAGGATTATTTCCCCGGCATCAAGACATTCACTGTAGTGTTTGCCAAGAAAAGGTGCCAGTAGTCTTTCCGAAAGGCTATCATAAAAGTGGGCCCATTCAATGTCAAAATAATCGAAGAACTCCGAATGCCGTCCATTTTCAAGAACATCCATCAGCATTTGATTTTCACCATCAAATGCCATGTGGTTGGGCACGATATCCTGGAGCCATCCCATGTCCAGTTGTTTTACATCGTCAGTCAACGCCTTAAAATCATCCGGTAAGCCAAGATCAGGATTGAGCTGATTTAGGTCAACTACGTCATACCCATGCGGACTCCCGGCCTTTGCCTTAAAAACAGGAGATGCATAGATATCTGAAATACCAAGTTCAGCAAGATAGGACAAGATTTCTCTTGCCTTCTGAAATCCGAACTCCGGATTAAACTGGAGCCGGTATGTGGCTATAGGGATTTTCATTTAATTTCCATCATCTGTCAGACCATATCATCCGTATCATACATTGGCATGAATGATCCGAAGGGCAGAGGAGTTTGTCGTGAAAGCTTTACCTGCGATTCCTTAGAAAAATTATGCAATACAGATTGACGTTTATTACATTTCAAAATTCGCTCATTTCCATGGTTGTCATTTATTCCAAAATCATATCGCACTGTAAAGGTTTTGAGACAAGCTGCTGTGCTGCCATGCCAGATTATTCCCTTTCTATCTCATAAAGCGCCAGACTGTGCGCCCTCATGTTAATCTCGTTATTGCCATTCATATGTTCCTTCAGGAGTGTCCCGGGACCCTTCCACTTTCGGTCTGATGAATCCATGATCTTTCTCCACTGATAACCATTATCCAGTTTCCTGATTGACTGATCACTGCCATTCATATTCATAAGAATCAGTACCCTGTTCTCCTCATGCCATCGTTCGACCGTGATCATATTACGTGCGTCGTCTCCCCGTACGGTCATCGATTCCTTGTCAAGGTATGACAGGGCAGCACTGTTTTTTCTTACGTGAATCAACTCTCTGTAAAAATCAAGGAGAACTTTATGTTCGCCGGCTTCCCTCAAAGACCAGTCCAACCTTGAATTGATGAACGTATTCATATCCTGCGGGTCAGCCGGCTCAGCTTCCCATTTAAATATTTCAAATTCTTTTTTCCGCCCCTGTCTTACTCCCCTGATAAGATCAGGATCAGAGTGGCTGGTAAAGTACATGAAGGGACTGGTCTCCCCATATTCTTCTCCCATGAACAGTAGCGGAATAAAAGGGGATAGTAAGACAATCCCGGCTGCCAGTTTCTGAGCTTCAAACGAAACAAGACTGAAGATCCTGTCCCCCTTCAACCTGTTTCCTACCTGGTCATGGTTCTGCAGAAATACGATAAAACATGCAGCAGGTAAATCTTTAGATGAAGTGCCGTGGTTTCGCTTTCTGTATTTTGAATATTGTCCTGAATAAACAAAACCCTCCTTCAACGATTTTACAAGATGTGCCGCGGCGCCATAATCAATGTAATAGCCGACATCTTCATCTGAAATCAATGTATGCAGTGCATGATGAAAATCATCACACCACAGAACATCAAGACCTAATCCGCCTTTGTCTGATGGTCTGGCAGCATTTGCATCATTGAGGTCAGATTCCGCCATGAGATAATGCTTTACTCCGTTGCGGAATGAATACTCCCGGACACGTTCAGAAAGTTCACGAAGAAAGGGTATTTCGCTTGTATCATAAATACCATGAATCGCATCCAGACGAAGGGCATCACAATGATACTGTTCAACCCAGTATAGTGCATTCTGTATAAAATAATTTCGTACGCCCTCATTATATGCATCATCAAAATTTATTGCCTGTCCCCAGGGTGATTTGTATTTATCAGTAAAGTATGGTCCAAAGTCCCAGATATAGTTTCCTTCCGGCCCGAGATGGTTATACACCACATCTAGAACCACCGCAATTCCCCGCTTATGACACTCGTTCACGAATACCTTCATCCCTTCAGGGCCGCCATATGAATTTTGAACGGCAAAGGGATAGACTCCGTCGTATCCCCAGTTTCTGGTTCCAGGAAACTGCGCTACAGGCATTATTTCAATTGCATTGATGCCAAGCTTCTGCAGGTCATCCAGTCTGTCAACCGCTGAAGAAAAGGTTCCTTCATGGGTGAATGTTCCGATATGAATTTCATATATGATCATATCCTCTATGTCAACACCCGTCCAGTCAATGTCCTGCCATGTAAAGGAATTGTGATCTATGACCTGTGAAGCCCGGTGCACGCCGTCAGGCTGGTAAAATGACACAGGATCGGGTCTGTCCCTGTTATGATCAAGATGATAATAATATAAAGTTCCCGGAAGGCAGGTATCAAGATTGAGCTTCCAGTACCCCTGATCATCTCTGTTCATCGGAATAAGCTGTTCAGAAGGAGAAATGATTTTCAGAGAGACATTGTTAACAAGCGGGGCCCAGACGCTGAATTCACATGTATTATCATTTTCATAATGGGCGCCAATTCTCATCATTATTATTCCAAACCCACGGTAAAAAAGAGGCTGGCTTTATCAATTGTTTTTCAATCATTACACATTTTAATGTGTAATACCTGTTGATGAAACGTTGGATCAAAGCAGCGGTATTATAAAAATTCCACTCTATAAAGTATAAGGGATATCTCCCTTAGTCGCAAGTTGACCGGTTATAATCAGTAACTGTATTGCACGGCCAGGATCCAGTTCCAGTCAGTTTTGTCGATATCATCAGGAGGATCACTGTCATATTCAAGTATGTTCGACAGTTTCAAAGCCCAGCCCGAAGCCAGGGGAGTAGCGAGAGCCGCCTCATTTCTGAACTGAAATTCACCAACATTTTTAAAACTGGGATATATGATTAATTGATCAGTAAAAGTAAGCTGTCTGAGAAGAGCATACATCAGAGACCCTGCCAATCGTCCTGTTATCCAGTCATCATCTTGTGCATCAATATTATTTTCAGAAAAATATGCGATACCTCCTTCAACTAAAAGAGATTTCTTTTCTTCATTCCATACCTGATATCCGACTCCTGGTCCTACAACCGTGCGCAGCGAAAGGTCCTTGAATTCATCTTTGAGCATTTCAATGCCCACATATCCATACATCACCTGTGTAAAAAAATAATCATATTTGCCTGCTCCATAATAACTTTCAGCTGTTTTATTACCGTCTTCTTCAGAATAGGAAAATAATATGTTTGCACTATATCGGTCCCTGTCAGTTTTTCTCGCTGCATCAGCTCCGAGCGCGAAATTAAAGCGGTCTGTATTACCGGTCTGCCAGTTAGCGCCGGCAGTTACGTTCCCGTTCCAGACGGGAAGTTCTGAAGAAATCGTTTCCTGGGCCTCAACTGTATATACTGTATACACCATGGAGAGCAGCAGAAACAACAGGCACATTGCCAAAGACATGATCACCTTATTTTGTTCTTTCATTACAGTAACCTTTCTCAATTAAAATACTGTGAATAAATTAAGACTCATCTCTTGTGGTTTTCTTTTTTATCACATTCACAGGTTGATGTCAACGGCGCGTGACATGTTTGACAAGGATTTAAATTCTCATATACTATGTTCATAAACAAAGAACTGACCGCAGCAGGCCGCGGGGCAGCAGGTGCCGTCATTCCCGAAGTATGTTAATCGGGAATCCAGACACTACGTAGCATTTTGCATTTCTGGATACCTATTTCAAGGGTATGACAAATGCGGCAAGCCGCGGGGGATTACTCCCAAAGAAAATTTAATTTTGAAAGAGGTCAAGGTGATATCAGAGGTATTTGAAAAAACAGTCCTGCAGAACACTGTGCTTGACTACATCATTTTCTTAGTATCATTTTTAGCTGGCATGGTAATCATCAAGATTCTTAAGAGCGTTGTGATTAAACGTCTTAAGGTTTGGTCTGAGCAGAGCGCCACATCAATTGATGATTTCCTGATTAAAATTGTCGAAAGCAAGCTCGTTCCCCTGTTATACTTCGGCGTTTTCTATATTACATTTAAGAGTCTCTCGATGACGGAAGCTGTAAAAAGGGTCGTTGATGTTACCGGTATTATTCTGCTCACCTTCTTAATCATCCGTCTTATTATTGTCATTATTAATTACCTGCTTGAAACGTATTTCAGAAAGAAATCTCTAGATGTAACCAGACAGCATAATTTCAGGGGGATAATTACGATAGTCAAAGTAATTATCTGGGGCGCCGGTATCACGTTTTTGCTGGACAATCTTGGTTTTAAAATTTCTGCGGTCATCGCAGGTCTGGGTATCGGAGGTATTGCCGTTGCCCTGGCCGCCCAGACAATACTGGGCGACCTTTTCAGTTACTTTGTCATATTTTTTGACCGCCCCTTTGAAGTGGGTGACTTTATAATTACAGGGGATTATATGGGCTCTATAGAACACATCGGTATTAAGACAACCCGCGTGAGAAGCCTTGGAGGAGAGCAGCTCGTTTTTTCCAATACAGACCTCACCAACTCCAGGATACGAAACTACAAGAGGATGGAGAAACGCCGCGTTCTGTTCAGTGTCGGGGTTGTATACCAGACCTCAACAGAACAGGTAAAAGAGATCCCCGGCATCATAAGACAGGTAATTGAACAGGTTAATGATACTGTTTTCGACAGGGCCCATTTTTCATCGTATGGAGATTTCAGCCTTAATTTCGAGATTGTTTACTACGTGTTGAGCAGTGATTACAACAAATATATGGATATTCAGCAGGAGATAAATTTCCAGATCAAGGAAGAATTTGAGCAACGCGGAATAGAATTTGCCTATCCTACACAAACGCTTTTCATGGAAAAACCCTGGGAGAACAGTTAACAATGAACAAGGTAAAGTATGGCAGTAAAGCTGTCACCACTTCGAAACTCAAAAGATGGCCCAATCCTTCTCAGGACAGGGATTACACAATTAGCATACATTTTTCTGAATTTACCTGCTTATGCCCGAGGTCCGGTTATCCTGATTTTGCAACCATAGAGATACATTATGTTCCGGACAAATATATCGTAGAGCTGAAATCCCTTAAACTGTATCTCAACAATTACCGGAGTACAGCGGTTTCTCACGAGCAGTCAACAAACCAGATATTTGATGACCTGAAAAAACTCCTCAAACCAAGACATATGGAAGTGACAGGTGATTTCAATCCGAGGGGAAATGTAAAGACGGTTATTAAAGTATCAACAGATCAGGAAGAACATTAATCTTTCTGTCTGTATTTCACTCCTCAATAATACAGATTAGTTTTCAAAATGGGAGAACTACTAAGTTCGTTGACTTATAAATATTGTCAATGATTTATTAAAAGGTTGGAATCGAATCTGAGGTCACAGATATCACCTACTTGTCAATTTAATGAATAAAATTAAAAATCGTTTATTACAATTTCGAGTCTTCTTTTTTGCTATGCCTGATCAAAGTTAAAAAATTGTTAAGTCATAAGCTGCGGTGCAGTTTACTTTCAGTTTAATTTCTTTTTTTGCATACGACATCGTATACAAGCTCCGCTGAACTTTCAGGAAGAATAAACCTCCATTTAGTAGAACGTTTTCCGTAGGCAGGGTTTTTTTCAGTACTATCATTCAACATACGAAACTTAATTTTCAAACAATCGATTTCTAGTAGATCTAGGAATTCTTCATTGTTTGAAATAGTTTTTGTCCATATCTTGAAAATATTTTTGGATGAATAGGATATTGTTTTAGAGTCTATGTATATTGGAATTTTGCTTTTAGTGATAGCTACTTTTACCCATCTATTAGATAAAGTAGTATTTGATACTTCATTTTTATCGGGCACTTGATTATTTTGAAATTGTGAATTTGCAATGTCTTGAACATTTTGGCTTTCATTAGAATCCGAGATATAAATATACTGAGTTTTTGTTAATGACCCAATGTTCCTATTTGAATCGATAACTTTTAATGTTACCGTATATATTCCATGGCTCGCGTATGTATATGAAGGATTTTTTGACGTTGAGTCTATAATACCGTCATTGTTAAAATCCCATTCATAAAGTAAGGGCAGGTTATAGCCTGCAGAATTGTTATTAAAGTTTACTGTAAGAGGTGATTTACCCTCTTGTGGATCCCCAGTAAAGTCAACTATTGGCATGGTATCTGAGATACTAGTTACAGTTGTCTCAATTGGACCATAACTTCTGTATAAATTATTGGTGTTCGAATTTTGTTCGTCATTCCTATTACCTGCATTGTCTACTACATGTATACTGTACCAGTAAGTCCCTTCAAAAATGGGGGAGTCAGAAAAGGATCCAGAGAAAGGGCCATGTCCCGAAAGAGGTGTTGTCATGATAGGATCTTCGGGCCATTTTGTGACTCCATTAATATCTCTTGCCCGCCAAAGCTCTACTTGTTTCAGGCCAGAACCACTAATATCTGAAACAGTATATGAGATATTGAAGGAATTACCTAATATAAGTGAAGTTGGTGCTACACCAAACGCGTTGACTGTTGGTGGAATAGTATCCTTTGTCGGCCATGTTCCGCTAAGGGTGTATGCTGCAGTTGCTCCATAATTCCCTTCTTCACCATAAATCCTTATGTAATAAATTCCAGTTGAAAGTGCTTTATAACTAATTAACTTATTCTCATTAATTGAAGCTTTTGCACGGTCTACTTTTATAAACGATTTATTGTAGAGTTCTAATTGATAGTCTTTTGAAGAGGGAGCCTTTAATGAAAGGGATATTATGCCAGGTTCCACGGCATTAATCATAAAAAAGTCTTGGTCAGATATGTTGCATATTTTGCCAGTATACCCTATATCGGTAGCAAGAGGGCCATAAGCAGTACTAAAGTAATCATTGGGTTCAAGTTCATCAGAGCAAGAAGGCATATCAAATTCCCAAAGGATATTTTTTCCTTTCCATCCATATGGATCCACAGCGTATCTTTTACCAATTGAATTTCCATATCTAACTTCGAAATGAAGATGGTACCCAACCTTTTCTATAGAATTCCCTGTTTCTGCAATATATTGTCCCTTCTTTACAGGACCAGAAGAGATTATGCAACTATCAAGGTTCCCGTACAATGTAAAATATCCATTGCCATGATCTATTTTTAAATATTTTCCATAATTAGGATCATTAATGTCGCATCGAGATTCTATTATATTTCCGTCAGCAGCAGCAACAACATCAGTATAAAGAGGAACAATATAATCTATACCTGGATGTCCGTCGTAACATAAGTAACTTTTTCCCAGATTATTATCACCTCTATAATTTCCGTGTAGTCTAAAAATATAATTATTTTGCTGTTGATAACAGCTATTCTTAGAATTTCTATTTCCTTTTTCACCGCTATATGCAACCACAACACCATCTTTATCATAGGGCAATTCTATATTATTCGTATCAGATGGTACTCCATTCAAATAATGATCAAAAACTGAAGATATTGGGACATTGTAGGGTGTATACCCATCCAGTGGAAAATCTAGAAATGGCTCTTGAGCATCGATAATAAAAGTATTAAGAAGACAAAAAATAAAAACTAAAAGAGATAGACGCCTTTTGCCATTTTTATTTTTCATATTCCTAATGACTTAATCGCTATAGATAAAAAATTAATTTATCTATGATTGATCATTTATGATAATTCAATTACTTTTAGTAATAAGAACGTGATTTTTTGGTAAATGAAGAATATTTTTATTCTACCATAGAATATCGAACTTGTTAACTGATTTTTAGAACTATTTATAAGAATCTGTAATGATTAAGCACTAAATGAAATGTTGAGAAATAATTGAAGTATGGTATTACTAGGTAAGATTAAAAACTTACTATCAGAGAATTATTATTAAAATCCAAACCGACCCAAATTCATTGATACTATAGATTTTTAGTGATTTGTCTTTGTTCTCCAGTTCTGAAGACTTTAAATACTAGTTGCGAATCTGGTGGTATGAACAATTAACATAGCCGACTTTTTTTAAAAAAAAGTCGGTGATATTTACGGGCTGGTTGATTGATAGTCAGTACTAAGACTTTTCTTCCATCGACCCGATGATCCTGAATTTATTGTACCGGGCTAAAATAAGCTCATCCGTGTCGAGATCTTTAAGCTCATCCAGGTGATGGCGCAGCCTGTCTCCAAGCGCCCTTGCCGTTGCCTCCTTATCTCTATGGGCACCGCCAAGCGGTTCCTGTACTATCTCATCTATTATCCCGAAACGCTTCAGATCCTCAGGAGTCATCTTAAGAGCGGCAGATGCCTTTTCATATTCAGCCTGACCAACGGACGTCTCGTTCTTTTTCCACAAAATTGCAGCGCACCCTTCAGGAGAGATGACAGAGTAAACAGCATGCTCAAGCATCAGTATCCTGTCTCCTACGGCAAGGGCCAATGCTCCTCCGCTTCCGCCCTCCCCTATCACAACAGAGATAATCGGGGTCCTGAGTTCAAACATTTCGTAAATGTTGTGAGCGATCGCTTCTGCCTGTCCTCTCTCTTCCGCACCAATTCCCGGGTACGCACCCGGAGTATCTACGAATGTAAATACGGGCATGCTGAACCGTTCGGCGAGCTTCATTATCCGTAATGCCTTGCGATAACCCTCAGGGTGGGGCTGGCCGAAGTTACGCTCTATTCGTTCCTTGGTGCTTCTGCCTTTCTGGTGCCCTATCACCGCAACAGGCCTGTCCTGGAACTTTGCAAAGCCGCACACGATGGAAGGATCATCGGCAAATCTTCTGTCTCCATGGAGTTCAACGAAGTCTTCCATAAGAAGCCTGATGTAATCCTCGGTATACGGCCGCTCCGGATGCCTGGCGATGAGGGTCTTCTGCCAGGGAGTTATCTTTGAAAAGATATCCGCCCTCAGGTCCTGTGCCTTTTTGCTCAGCTTTTTTATCTCAGAGGAGATATTCATGTCCTTGCCGTCAGCAAGGCGTCTGAGTTCCTCTATTTTATTTTCAAGCTCAGCTACCGGTTTTTCAAAATCAAGGTAATAATGCATGTATCGACCTTACATAAAATCAAATGCTATATTTTATTAAATTCCTTTATAAATGTCATTCAGTTACATGTCAAATGCATTTAATATTATGCTTTTGATTTTCAATAATCTTGTCTGTCAATCAACTGCTGTTACTTATATTTTCATGCCCGAGGTCAGTAATCGGGCATCTCGGAGCGAGTCTCCGCATAGAGTCGCTTCGACCAGATCCCATTGAAAAGACGGGATTCCCACTCAACAAACTGCGGAAATGAAGACACAATGTTAGAGTTGGTTCACACACTCTATGCAGTATTAGCAATGTCTGCAACATTTAAAATGTATTTACTGAATCAACTCAGGGACGCCCTTCCCTCGCCCAACAGCGACTCCGCTTCCGACAGCATCTCAGGAGAAGGCATGACCTCCCTGTTCGTCTTGAGAAGTGTTTCCCAGTTTTCCGGTGAAACAATCCTCAAAAAAACCGGACAGTCCCCGCTGTGGCGTGAGAGTACCTCATCAAGCCTGGGAAGCATGCTGCGCTTATCATTGTACACCGTAAGGGTAACGATCCTTTTTCGTTCAGGCCTGCTGTCACGCTCTTCACGGGTCTTTTTTCCATAACCAAAATTACCTGTCCTGCCCGAAGGAGTAAAGTTCTTAAGGTCGTCAGCATGGTCAATAGAGACTATTTTATTGGCCATGATTTTCATGCCTTTGTCGGTCTTATCGATTGTTCCTGAAATTACTACAGGTACGTCACTGGTCAACATCTCCTGACATTCTTTATACACATCAGGAAAAGCAATGACCTCAGCCATACCGTAAAGGTCTTCAATCGTCACATATGCCATGAGGTCGCCCGTTCTTTTTGTCTGTATTTTTTTTATGTCCATAACCATCCCACCCAGGACAATGTTCTGCCGGTCCTGAAGGTCCTGCAGGTCCTTTGTCTCAACAACAGAAAGTTTTTTCAGTTTTTCCGAAAAGGCATTAAGCGGATGACCTGTGATATAAAAGCCAAGCGCCTCTTTTTCCATGGCCAGCCGGATCTTGTCATCCCACTCAGGGATGTCAGGAAGCCTCTCGGGTTCAGGTTCAAGAATCTCCCCGAACATACTTTCCTGGCCCGAGCTTCTGTCTTTCTGAATACGTGCGGCTGATTCCATGACTTCAGACAATACTGTCATGAGCTGTGCCCTTTTACCCATGGAGTCCAGCGCGCCTGATTTGATCAGACTTTCAATGACTTTTTTATTGACCCTTCGGGAGTCAGCCCTCGAGCAGAAATCAGTAAAGGTAGAGAAGTCTCCTTCCTGTCGTGCCTCCAATATAAAGTCAATTGCTGACGTCCCCACTCCCTTAACAGCTTCAAGACCGAAACGGATAGAGTTGCCTGACACATTAAATTCCCTGCTGCTCCTGTTTATGTCAGGGGGAAGCACTTCGATCCCCATGTCCTTGCACTCATTTATAAACGTAACGACCTTTGGTGTGTTGTCCATGTCAGCGCTTAATGAAGCAGCCATGAACTCAACAGGATAATGGGCTTTTAAGAAGGCCGTCTGGTAGGCAATCAGCGCATAGGCTGCAGAGTGGGACTTGTTAAAGCCATACTGGGCGAACTGAAGTATCAGGTTATACAGCGTCTCTGCCTTTTCTTCCGACACTTTATTTGCCTTTAAGCCCTGTATAAAAATATTTTTCATTTTTTCCATTTCATCAGGGTTTTTTCCCCCCATGGCCTTGCGAAGAATATCAGCCTGTGCCAGGCTGAAGTTTGCCATCTTATTGGCAATAGACATGACCTGTTCCTGGTAGAGAATAATGCCGTGCGTCTCCTTAAGAATCTCATCAAGCTGAGGCAGTTTCAACTTTGCGAGGGAACCCATGACCCTGGCTTCTCCGGCTTCTTCCGCATGCTTTCCCTTAATGAATTCATCAACCATTCCGCTTCCGAGCGGTCCGGGTCTGTACAGGGCAACGAGAGCTATCATATCCTCAAACACACCTGGTTTCATTCTCTTAAGGAGGTCTTTCATGCCTGAACTCTCAAGTTGAAATACACCTGCTGTTCTTGCATTACTGAGGAGAGTGAACGTTTCCTTGTCATCAAGCGCTATATCTGCTATGGAAAAAAGCCGGGTACTGTCCCGGTGTTCCTGTCTGGATTCATTAATAAGTTTTTCTGCTTTGTCTATGACGGTAAGGGTTTTGAGTCCGAGGAAATCGAACTTCAGAAGACCGAGTTTTTTTATGGCATCCATGTCAAACTGGGTGACGATAGCTTCATCATTAGGGGCCTTATATAAAGGAAGAAAGTCTGTGAGTGGATCAGGTGAGATCACTATACCTGCAGCATGCGTGGAGGCGTGTCTTGATATCCCTTCAAGACGCTGGGCAATATCAATAAGCTCCCTGATCTCAGGCCTTGATTCATACATCTCTCTCAGCCTGGGTTCCATCTTAAGGGCAGATTTGAGCGTGATTTTTAATACCATGGGAATCAGCTTTGCCACCTTGTCCACCTCTGCATACGGTATGTTCATGGCCCTCCCCACATCTCTGATGACCGCTCTGGCCTGCATGGTTCCGAACGTAATTATCTGAGCAACATGATCCTTGCCGTATTTCTCAGTAACATAATCTATGACTTCAGACCTTCTGTCCATACAGAAATCAACATCAATGTCCGGCATGCTTACCCTTTCCGGGTTAAGGAATCTTTCAAAGAGCAGACCATATTTGATCGGATCTATATCAGTTATATCAAGTCCGTAGGCAACCAGACTGCCTGCTGCAGAACCCCTTCCCGGCCCGACCGGAATGCCTTTTCCCTTTGCAAAATGGATAAAGTCCCATACGATGAGGAAATAGGAGGAAAAACCCATTTTCTGTATCATCTTAAGTTCCGTTGAGAGCCGTTCAGCATACTCTTCAGGAACGGAACCCCCAAGTTTTTCAGTCAGCCCCTGTTGCGCGATCTTTTTTACATAACTGTCAACGCTGGTGCCTTCCGGCAGTTTAAATCTTGGCAGCCTGAATTCATCAAACTTGAAATCAAGATTGCACCTTTCAGCAACAATCCTTGTATTTTCGACCGCCTCCGGAAAGTCACTGAATGTCTCCTGTATTTCCTGAGGACTTTTAAAATAAAATGCCTCTGTAGAAAGCTTCATCCTGTCTGCATCACTGAGAGTCTTTCCGGTCTGGATGCATAGCAGGACCTCGTGAGCCCGCGAATCATCCTTAAGCAGATAATGGGTATCATTGGTAGCAACCACCGGTATATGCAGGTCTTTGCTCAACTCCATGATCTGGCGGTTAAGCACATCCTGTTCCGGCATTTCATTTGCCTGTATCTCGAGATAAAAATTCTCAGCGCCAAGGATTCTTCTGTATTCAAGTGCGGCCTCTCTTGCCTTATCAAGATTTCCTGCAGCCAGGTAGTAGGGGACCTCCCCTTTCATACATGAAGACAGTCCGATCAGTCCGCCGCTGTACTGCTCCAGAATATCCTTGTCTATTCTCGGCTTATAGTAAAACCCTTCAATATAGGCGCTGCTCACAAGACGACACAGGTTTCGGTAGCCGTCAAGATTCCGGCAAAGCAGTATCAGATGAAATGAGGATTCATGACTGCCATTTGAGCCTTTATTAAACCGCGACCCAGGGGCAACATATACCTCACATCCGATAATCGGTTTTAACCCTGCTTTTGATACCTTATTGTAAAAATCGATAGCGCCAAACAGATTGCCGTGATCCGTTATAGTAAGAGCTGCAAGATTGTATTTTTTCGCCATTTCGATAAGGTCATCTATTCTGATCCCACCGTCAAGCAGGCTGTATTCAGTGTGTAAATGAAGAGGAATATAACTGGAATGCATGAATGAATTCTAAAACATGAATGAAGCCTTAGTCAATTTATCCCCCTCTCTGTATCAGATAGACAGAAAATGAATTATTGAACACATCATTATGATTTTTTGTTTTTATTTCAATCAGTTAAGAGTCTGAATATAATTCTCCGCAAAAACAACTAATGTTAAGAATCAAACCGAAACACAGCAAATGCAACATCTGATATTATTCAGAAGATTTTATTTTTCTTATTTACAGCAGAAAAATTTCATTATAGAATGTGGACTATATGCAACTTTTAATTTATAATTGGAATCATTCTTGGTAATTGCTTGTTCGAAGATAACTCATTCATTTAAATACTGAAACGAAAGGGGAAGAAGTATGGAAAATGCCGTTGCAAAAGTCCAGGAACTGGTATCAGTGCTCGGTCTGAAAATCATTGCTGCCCTGGCAATTTTTATTATCGGAAAATGGGCTTCAAAACTCTCTAAGAAAATTGTCAGCAAGATAATGACGAAAAAGAATATAGATCCCACGATTATATCGTTTGTCATTAATCTGGTACACATGTTAATCCTTGCATTCGCAGTTCTTGCCGCCCTTGGACAACTGGGCGTGCAGACAACGTCTTTTGTAGCGGTAATCGGTGCGGCCGGCCTTGCCATTGGTCTGGCCCTGCAGGGTTCACTTGCAAATTTTGCAGCCGGGTTCCTGATGATCATCTTCCGGCCGTTTAAAGTGGGGGATGTAATTGAGGCAGCAGGCGTGATCGGGAGTGTTGAAGCTATGCAGGTTTTTACGACACAGCTGAAGACCGGAGACAACAAGGTCATCATCATACCTAATGCGAAATTAACCGCCGATAACATTGTGAATTACTCTGCCAAGGGCACGAGACGAGTTGATCTGGTATGTGGAATCGGATACCAGGATGATATTGATAAAGCAAAACAGGTCGTTAATGATCTCCTTGCGGCTGATGAAAGGGTTTTGAAAGATCCGGCTCCCACTGTCGCTGTCCTGGAGATGGCTGACAGCAGCGTTAATTTTGTGGTCCGTCCATGGGTTAATACAGCAGACTACTGGAACGTGTACTTTGATACTACGGAAAAAATTAAAAAGCGTTTTGATGAAGAAGGTATTTCTATCCCATTTCCCCAGAGAGATGTACACATATACGAACACAAGGGGGAGTAACTTTTAAAGAGGCTTTCACCTGAGCCATTATAATCGGAGGAAACAATGAAAAAGGTACTGATAGCAATTCCCATTCTGATAATTGTGATAATTGTAGCTTTGAGTTTTTCGCTGAATTCCATTATTAAAAAAGGAGTTGAAACCGTTGGACCTAATGCATTGGGAGCTGATGTCAGATTGAAGGACGTGAGTATGTCACTTCTTTCAGGAAAGGGCGCTCTGAAGGGGCTTTTCATCGGTAACCCTCAGGGGTTTAAATCAGACAGCGCATTTCAGCTGGGGGAAGTCAGACTTGCACTTGATGTACAGTCAGTCTTCTCTGATAAAATAATCATTGATGAAGTGTATATAGATGGACCTGACATAACCTATGAAAAAGGGATCAAGGGAGACAATATCAGAGCCCTCCTGAAAAACATTGAATCATTTTCCGGCGCAGCACAAAAAACCGGACAGGATAAAGAGAGTAAGGAAGCGGCAGCTTCAGAAACAAAAGTGCAGATCAGCAATTTCATCGTAAAAAACGGAAAGATCAATATGAGCATGTCTGCACTGCAGGGTGAAAAACTCTCCTTTGCCCTTCCTGATATTCATCTGAAGGACATAGGAAAGGAAAAAGACGGGACAACAATTTCAAAGGCATTGAAGGAAGTCTTTGCTGTTGTCAATAAGAATATCATTACAGCATCTGCAGGTTCACTTAAGGACATCGGAGGAACAGTGGAAAAAACAGTCAAGGGGACTGTCGGGGAATCAGTGGATAAACTGAAAGGTCTTTTAGGCAAATAAATCCGGAGAATCGATCATTCTTATAATGAGCAACAGGAGATAATCAGAGATGGCTGACCCAAAGGATATGTGGCAGTGTCAAAGTGTTAATTGCGGCTACATTTACAACCCTGACAAGGGTGACAGAAAAGGCAAGATTCCAAAAAGCACTAAATTTGAAGATCTACCTGATGACTGGAAATGTCCGGTATGTGGTGCGGGAAAACATATGTTTAAAGCCCTTGCATAAATGAGTAACACGACAAAAGGCAGGTTCCTGTGACCTGCCTTTTATCCTGACCGCTTGATAAACTAATTGCTACTTGTCCTTTTTTATAGCTTCAGCTTTGCCCTGTCTGCAAATAATATCCTCATCGATAACTTCTGCCTTACACATATACTTGTCATTATGAGTACAGCTTTCATTAAAACACGCAGGATATTTCATGTATCTCTCCTCTTTTCGATAATGCAATTATCTTCTGAAATATCAGAAAACGTCGCTTATTAACATTTTACTGCAGGTTTAACCATGAGCAAATCCTAAATTGGATGATTTTTTTGTAAGACTTTGTCCTACAGACTAAGCAGGCGTGCTGTTGAATAAAAATGATTTTTTCTTTATATTATCGAGTCTTATGATGCCGGGCACTATTGATACGTACTGTTTTACTGATAATTAAAACAGCCTTATGCTGTTTCTATAAACTCTTGCTTACTTCTCTTACTTCTTCAAGTTTCTGCTTTGCAGCTCCTGAGTCAATCGCATCTGAAGCCAATGAAACCGCCTCCCTGAATTCACCGGCCCTGTTGCCTGCGATGAGCGCTGCTGCTGCATTCATCAATACAATATCCCGTTTCGCGTTCTTCTTTCCTTCCAAAACTTCGACAGTCATTTTTGCATTTTCTTTGGCGTTTCCACCTTTAAGATCAGATATGAGTGCCCTGTTCAACCCAAAATCTTCAGGCGAGATAACATAGGTCCGTACGTTCCCGTCTTTTAATTCTGAAATTTTTGTCCTGTCAGTGATGGTTATCTCATCAAGCCCGTCTTCGCCGTGAACAATAAAAGCATGTTTTACTTTCAGATTTGCCATCACATGTGCAAGCGGCTCGGTCAGATCGCTGTGGTAAACACCCATCACCTGTCTGTCAGCACCGGCAGGATTTGTTAGAGGACCAAGAATGTTAAAAATGGTCCTGACGCCCATCTCCTTTCTCGGCCCGATGGCATACTTCATTGCCGGGTGAAACAGGGGCGCGAACATAAAGCCAAATCCTGTAGACGCAAGGCATGATTCCACCCCGGAAGGTTCAAGATCAATCCTGATACCCAATGCTTCGAGAACGTCCGCACTTCCGCACATGCTGGATACTGACCTGTTTCCATGTTTTGCAACAGGAACACCACAGGCGGCAACAACAAAGGCGCTCGTCGTTGATATATTAAACGTATGAGACATATCTCCCCCGGTACCACATGTATCAACCGTATCAGGAGGAGACTTAATTGACGTAACTTTTTCTCTCATCACGCGCACCGCTCCTGTGATCTCTTCCACAGTCTCTCCCTTTATCCTCAAAGCAGTGAGAAATGCCGCTATTTGTGCATCTGAAGCATTGCCCTCCATTATGATCTTCATTGCTGATATCATTTCATCTTCAGAGAGGTTCTGTCCGTCAATTAATAACTGAATAGTATCCTTGATCATATTTCCCCCTTATTGATTATTAATTCGTCAGTCCCGATAAGAATTATATAAAAGACATTATGACAGGAAGACACATTTTATCATACTGCAGTGCGAAATGATCTGAGTGACCGGTCGCATTAAGGGGGATTTGCTGAAAAATTACGAATTCTTTATTTGCGAATTCATTTGATTTTATATTTCAGAGGGGTTAAACCAGGGAATACCGTATCAAAATCAAATCCCTTTGACCAGCGCCATATTATGGAATATGTCCTGAGATGTGTCCTGTTATATAGCGAGTCCAGCATAATGTGATGGCTGAAGCCGATAATTATTCCTGTCATCAACGGGGCCCAGCCCAGGCTCCAGGAAATTGTACACATTACAATGATCCATTCCCATCCATGAAGCAGCAATAAGATTTTATTAAACTGAGCATGTTCACAAATCCTGAAGAACTTTTTAATATCAAGATTAATGCCCTGTTCACGAAAATAATCTATGAAGTGGTCGAGGTCGATCAGTATACCTGAGAGAAAACATGCTACTGAAAGATACGATGATTTAAAAATCATGAACAGAAACATGGATAATGTGGTTGACACTGCCACGTGGTGATGTAATTTCATAGAGTACGTCCCTGATGCATATAATAACAGATATGAAACACGTATGTTTTTTTAATCGGGAACAGAATCGTAAACTTTAGCAGTTTGACCGATGTAACTACCTGTTCTCATGAACATATAACGCCACCCTGATCAGGGGATTCTCAGGCCGAGGAAATTCCTGAGCATATCCTTCCCAGCTTTTGTAAGAATTGATTCAGGGTGAAACTGAACGCCCTCAACAACAAATTTCTTATGCCGTACTCCCATTATCTCGTCCCTGTCTGTCCAGGCTGAAATTTCAAATTCCCGGGAAAGAGTGTCTTTTTTTATGATGAGAGAATGGTATCGTGTTGCCTCAAACGGATTCGGCAGGTCTTTAAAAATTGTTTTGCCGTCATGATATATCATGGAGGTTTTGCCATGCATCAACCTCGGCGCATTCACGATTTTTGCACCATATGCCGCACCCACAGACTGATGGCCGAGGCATACTCCCAATATCGGTATCTTCCCGGCAAAGTACCGAACCACCTCTATTGATATCCCGGCTTCCCTGGGGGTGCAGGGGCCCGGAGAGATGACAATGCGTTCCGGGTTTAACTTTTCTATTTCATCAATCGTTATTTTATCGTTTCTATATACCCTGATGTCTTCCCCGAGTTCCCCCAGGTACTGGACCAGGTTATAGGTAAAAGAATCATAGTTGTCGATCATTAACAGCATGCAATACTCCCTAGCTCAATTCTTTTTCCGCCATTTCTATGGCCCTGAACATTCCTCTCGCCTTGTTCAGCGTTTCCTTGTATTCCCGTTCAGGATCCGAATCTGCAACGATACCTGCTCCCGCCTGTATATATGCCTTATTTTCTTTAAAAATGATTGTTCGTATTATTATGCACATGTCCATGTTACCTGAAAAATCAAAATATCCCAGAGAACCTGCATAGGGTCCCCGCCTTGTCGGCTCCAGCTCCTCGATTATCTCCATGGCCCGAATCTTCGGAGCCCCGCTGACCGTGCCGGCCGGAAACGTTGCCCTGAGTACGTCAAATACATTTTTGCGCTTCTTTAACCGCGCCCTGACATTGGTGACCAGATGCATGACATGGGAATACCGCTCTATGGTCATCAGGTCCGTTACTTTGACAGTTCCTGTCTCAGCAACACGTCCAAGATCATTCCTGCCCAGATCAACAAGCATGATATGCTCAGCTATCTCTTTTGGATCGGCCTTGAGTTCTTCTTCAAAGTACAGGTCTTCATCCAGGGTCTTCCCTCTTCTTCTTGTCCCTGCAATCGGTCGTAACTCCAGCGTATCACCTTCAGCTCTGACAAGTATTTCCGGAGATGATCCTACGATCGTGCTTGAACCGGTCTCAAGATAGTACATATATGGGGAGGGATTAATGACCCGCAACGCCCTGTAAGCATGAATGGGCTGAACATCTGTATCTTTCTCAAAATTCTGTGAGATCACGGTCTGAATTACATCGCCCGATTTAACATACTTCTTTGTTTTTTCGACGGCCTTTATAAATCCTTTTTTTGTAAAATTGGACCTGAATTTATTCTTACGAAATCCGGACGCATCATCAGATGACTTTCTGCCCCTTCCCGGCATTATCGTCCTGGATCTCAGTTTCTTGACAATCTTATTAATCTGGGCCTGGGCCTTTTTATATGCCTTTTCAGGATTTGATTTGACATACGCATTGGAAATAACCTGAATCTTATGAGTCAGATTATCAAAAACTACCAGTGTGTCTGTTAACATGAGAAATACATCCGGCATATGAAGCCCTTCATGACAATAGTCAGGCAGGTTTTCAAAAAATCGAACGGTATCATAGCCAATATAACCGACAAAGCCTCCAAAAAATCTCGGCAATCCCGGTACGGTTACAGGTTTATATTTGCCGATATGTTCTGACAGGACCTCAAGCGGATCATGTTTAAACGTGACTTTCTTTTTGTTTTTACCTTCCCTCACAACAACATTCTTCCCGCTGCCCTCAATAATAACCGAAGGATCAGCGCCGATAAAGGAATATCTTGCCCATTTTTCTCCGCCTTCAACACTCTCAAGCAGAAAGCATCTCCTGCTTTTAAGCTTCAGAAAGGCAGACAGCGGAGTATCAAGATCAGCCAGGATTTCCCTGTATACAGGGACCAGGTTGCCTTCTTTTGCCTTCTTTGCAAACTCTTTGTATTCTGGATGGAACATTTGACAAAATCGTGGTTATTTAATTAATATTTTAGTTGTCTATTATAGACTATTCGGTTTTTTTAGTTAAGAGTTAATGGTTGAGGGTTGTGCATATCCGGCCCTTGTGCTTAATCCTGTAACTGTTTAGCTTTCTTTTTTACTTTTTACTTATAACTTTTGACCTTTGACTGATAATGCGGGAGTAGCTCAGTGGTAGAGCACAACCTTGCCAAGGTTGGGGTCGCGGGTTCGATACCCGTCTCCCGCTCCATATACTGAAGGAATTAGGGAAAAAGGATGAAGGGAGAAATGACCCTTTACCCCTATTTCTTATTTCCTTATTCCCTATTCAGGCGACGTACCCAAGTGGTAAGGGAGGGGTCTGCAAAACCTCGATTCAGCGGTTCGAATCCGCTCGTCGCCTCCATCTCCTCCTTACTCTTTCCTTAAATCATATAATGTATAGCGTTAGACAGACATGCTGAAAAAACTTATTCATCGATACCCCAGAGACACCTGTCAAAACACTCTGTAAATATATGTTTTGAAACAGTACAGATGTATCTAATCAATCACATCGCATTTAATAAGTTTTTTCAGCATGCCCGTCTTTATAAAAAATATATGAATGATCCAGGGTAATCATAATTATATGTTCACTAATGCAGATAAAAATATACTTCAGGTCATATACACTTCACGCATTGATTGCCAGTTAATTTTAAGCTAATATACAATATGCATCATTGTTATAATCTGAAGTCATACGTCCTCTTCTTATTTTCTGTACTCCTGATTTTCATCCTCAATATGAGTCATGCTTCTGAAAACAATCCTGATATCCAATCAGAACCCGCTGGAAATGATGTAATTATTCAGAACAGCACTGATTTAAATAAAGCCTCTCAATTGATCAATCAATATATTAACAGGGAGGGAGAACAGATCCTTCTTGATATTATCAGGAACGACCGGCCGGGCAAAGAAAAGGCCCTGCTCTTGCTGGGACGGCTGTATAAAGAAGAGAGGGATTTTGACAGGGCAGAGGTCTTTCTGTCAAAGGCACATGAAGCGTATCCCCTGCTTGGTGACTATGCGCTTAATCTCCTGATCGAAGTTTATGCAGCAACAGAAAAACATGAGAAGGTCATTGAGACCGCTCCTCTTGTTAAGAACACTCTGTTAATGCAGAATGCTAAAAAAACAATGATTTCATCTTTGCTTATTTTAAGCAGGGACAGGGAGGCCATAGAGACGCTGACAGACTATACCAGGAAGTACCCTGATGACTGGGACTCCAGACTCACCCTTGCTGCACTTCACAATATAGAAGGCGAAATAAATAAAGCTATAGGCATGTTTAAAGATATCTATCTAAGTGCTGTACCATTGTCAGATAAAGCTTTGAGTGAACTTAAAGTACTTGAAGCTGACACATTTACCAGGGATGATATTTTCATTCGGGCTGAAAACCTGTTCAAGCAGCACTTATTCAAAAAAGCTGAATCTGAATACCGGGAAGTTCTGAAAACTGCCACGCATCAGGAGGAAAAGGACAACATATTATTTTCAATCGGTATGTGTCAGTTCAGAACCAAACGTTATAAAGAATCTGCTGTGAGTTTTGGATCAATCGATACCGTTAAGGCGATGTACTGGCAGGCCCGCTCATTCTACAGAATCGATGATCTCGATGAATTCCGAAACATAAAGATGGCCATGGAAAAAAGATATCCTGAAGATGATCATCTTGCACGGGTAATTTTAATGGAAGCTCAGGAATACAGAAGACAGGGACAGGTAGACCATGCGATCGTCCTCTTCAATAAGGTGATTACCGGCTTTCCAAAGCATGCTGAGGAGGCATTATGGGGTCTCGGCTGGATGAATTATACTTCTGGAAACTACGGGACTTCTCTGTCTCACTTTTCTCAACTGGCATCCTATGACACAAGCAGCAATTACTACAAATATCTTTTCTGGGAAGCAAAGGCCAGGGAAAAAATTTCGATCGAATGCATGAAGTTGAGAGATGATCAGGGGCTCAACAAAGAAGATGTACGGTGTGAAGGTGATTTTATAAATTTTTATTATGGACTGCCGTCAGATGCAAGTTATTACGGATATCTCATCAAGTTAAAAACGTCGCAATCAGTACCGGAGAAAATCGATATCGTTAAACCCGACGTCCCTGAAGGTGAAACATATGAGAGAATAGAGGCGCTTGTGTTTCTGGGTATGAAGAATGACGCCGCAGATGAAATAATATATGCCATGAAGAAAGCCGATACAGATGAAGAGATTCTCTACCTGATAAACATGGCCGCTTCACTCGGCAAGTACAAGGAGGCAATTTACCATGCTGAACCAAGACAGAAAGAAGAGTACCTTCCCTATTCCTATCCTCTTGCCTACTGGGATATCATCCAGGAGGCAGCTGATCCGGAAAAAGTAGAGGCCCATCTGGTTGCCGCCATCATCAGGGAAGAAAGCCGCTTTGATCCCAGGGCGTTTTCCTGGGCCGGCGCAGTAGGATTAATGCAGTTAATGCCTTCCACTGCTAAGAAAATATCAGGGGAGAACGGCATTAAAATCAGGAACGGACAGGACCTGTATGATCCAAGAAAAAATATTTTTCTGGGTGCACAATACCTGACAAATCTTATCGATGAATTCAATGACCTTCCCTTTGCAATCATGGCGTATAATGCCGGAAAGAACATTGTGAACTCGTGGATTGAAAAATACTATAATGATGATATTACAGAATTTATCGAGAACATACCCTACAATGAAACCAGGAGATATATTAAGAAAGTCCTAAAAAGTTACTGGAAATACAGGTCGATCAACGGCCTTCCCCTCGAAGACTTTAAGAACCGAGGATAATAATTATTCTTAATCAATCTCGCTTTTCTGATCACCGTCACCAAATTACCGGAACTTATCTTAAAATAGAAATATGTTAGCTCAATATTGAAACAAGCCTGTCATTCACGAGGTCTGTTGATCGGGTCGAAGCGACCCGTACTGAGAGACACGCATCCGGACTCGCTCCGAGATGTCCGATTAATAAGTTTGGGGCATGCCAAAAATAGCAATTTATGGATAGCCGCTCATTATTTCAATTAACTTAAACCTCTAACCACCTTTTACCCCCATTTATGAATGGTTACACACCCGACAACACGGGTATTAAAGGATTTCAGATGATTAAGAACACTTTACTTTTTGACCTTACTTTGATAAGTTACATGCTTATATTGGAGTATCTGTTCCGCATCCTGAAGGAGGTTTAATCGGTGAATAATATTCAGATCCTTGAAGACAAAATAACAAAAGTCATAGACAGGCTCAAGACATTAAAATCAGATAAAGACAAATTAAACGGGAAAATTAGTGAATTAAATGAAGCCTTATTGAAAAAAGATGAAGAATTAAGAGCTGCAAGACAGGACCTTAAAAACGTTGAAGCGTTAAAAAATGATATAGACAAGCTCACCCTTGAACGTGAGACAGTGCGTTCACAGGTGGAAGCTCTTTTGCAGGAACTGGAGTCTGTAGAAATTTAGGAGAGACCATGCAGTCAGTAGAAGTCAAAATACTTGGTCAGAGTTATTCCATAAAAACTGAAGAGAGTGAGGAGTATATTAAATCTCTTGCAAAGTATATTGATGAAAAACTGAAAGAGATATACAGCGCTGTTCCCAATATTAATCAGACGAGGGCTACCGTCATGGCTGCATTTGGCATAGCAGATGAACTGTTCAAACTCAAAACCAGCCAGGAAGATTTTGACAGAATGGTCGAGGAGAAGACCCGGATACTTTCCGGACTCCTGGATGAATAGGAACGCCGAAGCAATAAGAGATACGCTGTTACTTTCATTCCCTATTCGATTATCTAAGTTATTTCCCTTTATGTATTATTAGAAAGGCACTCATTGGAAGAGATTAACGAACAGGTTCAGGAAAGAATCAAGAAGCGCGACAGACTTCGTGAAGAACATATCGATCCTTACGGCAATGCTTTTGCCGTTACAAAAAAAGCCGCCGACATCATCAGCGACTTTGAGTCCCTGAGTAAAGAAGATCTCGAGTCAAAAAATGTTGAATGCACGGTTGCCGGGCGAATTATCTCTTTCAGGAATTTCGGAAAAACAGCCTTTGCCCATATTCAGGATGGCACAGGCAGGATACAGCTGTATTTCAGTAAAGATGTTATCACTGGCAGCCAGAGTATCTTTAAAAACCTTGATATCGGAGACATCATCGGAGTCAGCGGCAGATTGTTCAGGACCAGAACCAATGAGCTTACGGTTCAGATTGCCACGTTGACCATGCTTTGCAAGTCACTCAGGCCGTTGCCTGAAAAATGGCATGGGCTGAAAGATATTGAAACGAGATGCAGGCAGAGATATGTGGACCTCATCGTCAATCCTCATGTGAAAGACCTTTTCTCAAAGAGAAGCAGACTGATCAAGACTATCAGGAATTTTTTTGATGACAGAGGATTTATTGAGGTGGAAACACCCATGATGCACCAGATTCCGGGGGGGGCTGCGGCCCGTCCGTTTAAAACACATCATAATGCTCTTGGTCTTGACCTGTTTCTCAGGATAGCCCCCGAGCTGTATTTAAAAAGGCTCCTAGTGGGAGGCTATGAGAAGGTGTATGAGATCAACAAAAATTTCAGGAATGAGGGAATATCAGCTAAGCATAATCCTGAGTTCACCATGCTTGAGTTCTATATATCTTTTCAGGATTATAACTATCTCATGGATTTTACAGAAGAACTGATACCTCACCTCTGTCAGGAGATTAACGGAAG
>CP070632.1:1903160-1935732 GCA_020356065.1 Nitrospiraceae bacterium | reverse complement strand
AGGAGAAGACATTCTGCTTTGGGCTTTATAAGCCCAGAACAATATGAGAAATTGATTCAGTAAATTTTTTGCCATGTCCACTTTTTTGTGGGAAGGTCAGTTTGAAATCAATTAAAAAATAATTTGTACTAATGAAACTAGTCTTTATAAATAATATTTCAGAAAATTTATTTATTGGAAATTATAGAATTATAATGATAAGGAGACAATTTGTTAGCTTTTTGAAAGTGAATATTAGAGAGTTTTGTGTTACCGATTATCCTATATGTACTACTTATCATGACATGGTACTTAAAATTATCTGGTTGGAATTTAATAGCCTTCGTGAAATGTTTTATGCTAGCAACATTATCATTATTTTTTATAGATGAGATTGCTTGATTAAAATGGTAATGACCCTTAATTCTTTTATATTCACCATATATCCCTAAGAATGCCATTAAGACAACAATAGACAAAAGAATAATATTTTTCGTCAAATTATTCCCTGAGAATGATAACTTTTCTGTAACAGACCATTTACTTGCGCATAAAATCCCTAATCCAACAAAAAAGAAAAAGGAAGACGTTGCAGAATGAAGATTATAACTAAAAATGCTATGTACTAGCGTAGCAACACAACTGAATAATATTGCCAGGTGCAGGAATTTTTCTTCTGCCTCAAAAATATCTACTATCTGCTGACGTGAACGTTTAAATGTAATAATTAGAAACACGATAAATCCAATTGAACCAACGACTCCGGTTTCAGCGGCTATTTGCAGGAATTCGTTATGAGCATAAACGGTATGATGCGACCATTTCCCGGTCTTAAACATCGGGTAAACAATTGAATAATTGCCTAATCCTACCCCAGCAATAGGATTGGTGTAAATCATATTAACTGAATCCTTCCAGCGTATAAAACGTTCGCTGTCACCCCTCTCAAGCAGGGTTGATATTTGACGAGAAGTTTTTCCATCAGATAATGCGTTCGATAAAAAAAGCACTGCCACAATGGTGATAAGAAGCATATACACTATTTGTATAAGTCTTATTTTTTTAAAGCCCTTAATGTTTTGTGCATTATAATAGAATAGAAATAAACCTAATCCGAAGACAGTTGAGATTATTGCTCCCCTACAGAATGTCAGTAAAAGTGCGGTACCTGACAGGAGAGTGCACGTTAATGCAATTATTCTTGTTTTTGAATCTGTACTGATCACTGTAAGAACAAAACCCCATATAACAGTGACAATCAAATATTGAGCAGCGATGTTCCTGTATCCAAAAAAAGAATAAAGTTTACCAGCTGAAGAAGGTAAAGAAAAAGGAAAAGTATAGAACGGAATAACCATAAAATATTCAAGTATTATGGAAATGGCAACTATACTGCTAACTATAATGCTTATTTTCATAAGCATTCCGAGTCGACAAATATCCCAATTGATCTGAGTTGCAGTCAAAAATAGAATTATTAGATATGCCCACATCTTAAGTTCATTCAGGCCAGCATGGTAATTTGTGCTACCGATAATAGATATAGCTATACAGCTGAGAAAAAATAATGCTGACAAGAGAGAATTTTTCGATGCATTTTGGAATAGTTTTTCAACAGGATAAAATCCTATGATAAGTGTAATGCAGGCCAAAAATGATAATAAAGATTGTTTTGGAATGAGAAATTGATCTGCTGGTGTAATTGGTAAAAAAAACAAAGGGAGTGTTACTGCTCCTGTAATCAGGAGCAGTACTCTAAGTCTCTCAAACATTTTTATTAACAAAATCAACTAAAAATATGGATCAATACAATCCGGTATGCCATCTCCATCGGAGTCTCTATCTGAGTTACCACAGCCACATACTCCGGGATCAGTTTTGTCTGGATCATCTGGACAAAGGTCTTCACAAGGCGGAACTTCCCCAGTAATAGTAACTATTTTGTCAAATATATTATCACATGCTTTATCTGAAGCACGAGTGACATCACTATCACAGTCCATCGCTTCGCAGTATGCGTTACATAAACCCCACGCTGCTCCGAATAATCCTGCGTCATCACAAACTGTCTCTATGGATGGTGTCATTTCATCTGGGGTCTTTTTAGCCATAACCGGTAAAGAGATAAAAAAGATTATCGCTATAAAAACTACTAATATCAGATATAACCTACTCATGTTTCCCTCCTTTCTTTTTAATATTTTTTACTACTAAAAAAACCTAACATACTAAAGACTTGTGCTTTGGCAATTCGGCTCATTTAACTCTAAAACATAAACATATCCCTCGGAAGTATTTTTTTGTCAGGAAATAAATGTTTTATTCATATGAATAATTTTTTTGAAAGGAAAACTGATTAATTTTTATAACATTGAAAAAAGTGAAAAATCAATACACTTATAGATGTCATAAGAATTTTATATAAGCATGTTTGCGCATATCAGTAAATTATTCATTATTAATAGTAATCTTCTATGTAAAGTGAGACTTTGGCTAATTGATAACTTCAACAAAGCGTTAACATCCAGACTGATTCCATTTCATTGATAATACAGATAAATGATTGAAAATCAGAGTAGATGAGGATGATTGACACTTAGATAAAATAACCAATCTCAAATTCATTCCATAATCATTCATATCATGATGTTATTGATACAAATATTCCGATATTGATGATCCAAAAGAATGTGCGTTTACTAAAAGGTAGATAAGCAAAGTAATGTAAGACTGAATAAAAAAATTATTATTGAAATGCCTACCGCTACACCCATTATTTTCATTCTCCCTATTATTCTGTAACAAATCAGATGTATCCTGACTCTTACGGTAGCCCATACTGCCAGCCTTGATTACCCTCTCAAGGTTGTTAAGGATTGAGCTCTACTTTAATATCAAAGCAATTCCATTGCCAGTCGCATAACTATTTAATTTTCAGTAAATCTGGATTTTCTATCTCTCAAATGTAATGGTGACTTTCGGTAAAAATCCATTTTTCGGAAGGCAATTTAGAGTTGACAGGGTTAATGAATGTATATGAATCATACTGAATTTTGATGATAATACAATTATCAATGTATTTATTGACACGCTGAGTGTTTAGTGATAAAGATTAATAAGAGTGCAACATTTGAAAATAATTTTAAAATACGTTATGTTTTTCTGCTAGAATAATTAATGTAATTTTTCCATTTGGAGGATAGAAATATGAATAATAATATAATCGTAGCAACGGACGGATCTCAATTCAGTAATGTTGCAGTAAGAGAAGCAATTAATATAGCAAAAACCTACGGAAGCAAACTCTATTGCATGTCAGTAATAGAGATGCATTTCGATCATTACCCGGATTTTTTAAATTTGGCACCAAATGTCATTGACGAGAAAAAAAAGGAATTAACCGTATATCTCGAAGAAATAAGAGAAAAAGCAACCAAGGACAATGTGCAATGTGAAGTCCTGATAAGAGAAGGCAACGAGCCGTATGAATTAATAATTAATGAAGCTGATAAAGTACAGGCCCGACTGATTGTCGTCGGGAGTCACGGCAGGACGGGGCTGAAAAAATTGCTTATGGGAAGTGTAGCGGAGAGAGTTATTGGTCATGCAAACTGTTCTGTACTTTTAGCTAAGTAATATAATCCGTAATCATGCCTTTAACCTTCGATTCAGATAAAATGATGCAATCCTTACACCATCGGTTGATGGATTTTCATTGACTTTCATGATTTGTCCTTTCTGAGTAATTCTAATGAGGATATGGGCATTGCTGATCATGCAAGTCCAACCTTTTATATTCCGCCACGACCATAAAAAACATGGCCCGCATCTTATTCAAAGATAAATAACGCTTAAGAAATTTCAAAATTACCCCGAATAATACCCACTACGTATATAAGGAGAATAAAATGAATAAATATTATGATATCGGGGCATCAGTTTTTTTAATCCTGTTTATAATTGCTGGCTTATTAGTTACAAAAGACGTATCCGCAGCTTCAGCAGAGAAGATTAATATAGGTGTCAATAATACCCTTGAACGGTTCAGCAAAGAAGTATCCGGTGGCAGTGAGTTTCTGAAAAATGCAAAAGGTATCTTGGTTTTCCCAAGTGTCATCAAAGCAGGCTTCGGAATAGGCGGTGAATATGGAGAGGGTGCTCTTCGTATAAGCGGTAAAACTGTCGAGTATTACAATACTGCAGCTGCTTCGATTGGATTACAGTTAGGGGCTCAATCTAAATCGATAGTATTGGCCTTCTTGACCAATAGGGCATTATCCAATTTCAGAAAGAGCAAAGGATGGAAAGCCGGTGTCGACGGCTCGGTCGCGGTGCTTAAATGGGGTGTTGGAGAAGATATTAATACTGTTGATATAAAAGATCCTATTGTCGGCTTCGTTTTCAGCAATAAGGGATTGATGTACAACTTAACGATTGAGGGATCAAAGTTTTCTAAAATTGATCGCTAACAGATCAGAAAAATAATATAGTCTTTATATCTCAATCAGTGATACGCTGCTATACAGTAAATCAGAATAGAAAATAAGTATTATCAATCACCTCTGAAATGTCTCAATCTGAAAATAACATGATGTTATAGTGTTTTTTTGCTATTCATCGTTTCTGAGCATACTATGTTGGAATTGATATGTTAAACGTCATACAATCATTCACAATTAAATAACATCATCATTTTTTTAACTCAAACAGAATTAACCTCTGAGCAAATGTCAGAAACTTCCCCAGAATCCCAACAGTTATGGACAGCCTTTACCACTTCAACAGGGGATATGATAAAATCGAGGCGAAGTCTGAGCGGCTCGAGGCAAAGATCAAGAGGGTAAAGTAGAAAAGAGCCCTGCTGCTGTAGTAAAATCCCATGTAAAATTAAAATAAGATTTAATCTTTCGGGAGATAAAAATGAGAGTAATAAAAGAGGCAGAAGTCAGTTCCTTTGTAGCACTACTCAGAAAAAGGGCCTCGACGTCTGTGAAGGAAGATGATGTACAGAAGACCGTTCGCAAGATCATTCTGGATGTTCAGAAAACCGGTGACCGGGCAGTAAGAAAATATACAAAAAAATTTGATTCAGTTGATCTGGAAGATCTTGCAGTCTGCAAAAGAGAAATTGCATTATCTGCAGAAACGGTTGATGGGAGATTCCTTGCAGCCATGAAAAAAGCTGCTGCCCGCATAAAAAAATTTCACGAACTGCAGAAGGAAAAATCATGGCAGTTTTCAAAAGAGGGTATTACCCTTGGTCAGGTCATACGGCCCCTTAACAGGGTAGGGGTATATGTGCCGGGAGGGAAAGCGTTTTATCCTTCAACAGTGTTGATGAATGTCATACCTGCACAGGTTGCGGGCGTTAAGGAAATAGCACTGTGCGTCCCCACTCCCTCAGGTACCATCAACCCCCATGTCGCTGCCGCAATTCAGTTGCTCGCTGTGGATGAAGTGTACAGAATCGGTGGCGCACAGGCAATTGCTGCTTTTGCATTTGGTACAGAGACAATCGACAGGGTTGATAAGATCGTGGGTCCAGGAAATATTTTCGTTGCGGCTGCAAAGAAAATGGTATTTGGAAATGTCGGTATTGACATGGTCGCCGGTCCGAGTGAGATACTTGTCATTGCTGACAGCTCAGGTGATCCGTCATTTATTGCATCGGATCTTCTCAGTCAGGCCGAGCATGATGAAATGGCATCATCAGTTTTGATTACCGACTCGGTTGTGCTTGCCGGGAACGTTAAACTGGAACTCAAGAGGCAGATAGGGAATCTTAAGAGAAAAGAGATTGCCGGGAAATCACTGAGAAAATACGGAGCTATCATTGTTGTTAAAAATATAAAAAATGCGGCACGGATATCAGACAGCATCGCGCCTGAGCACCTTGAGATCATGACGCGGAAGCCCGCTGATTATGCCCGTAACATACATAATGCAGGAGCTATCTTTCTCGGCAAGTGGACCCCGGAGCCTCTTGGGGATTATGCGGCCGGGCCGAACCATACCTTGCCGACCGGAGGAACTGCGCGGTTTTCATCTCCTCTGGGCGTATATGATTTTATAAAACGCACCAGTCTGTTGCATGCCTCAAAAAAGGGATTTCTTCAGCTATCGGAAACAGTGGAGTCTTTTGCTGATACTGAAGGGCTTGAAGCCCACGGAAAAACGGTGAGCGTGAGAAAACATTCGTAGGGGCACATTGTGACGTGCCCTTACATTAAATTATCTCTCTTCCAGATCCACGTATGATCTTGGCCTGGTCACATTCTTGTAAGCCGGTCGGATGATACGAGGATTGGCGTAAATCTCTTCAATACGGTGGGCCAGCCAGCCGGCCACTCTTGCCATTGCAAAGAGAGGAGTGTAAACCTCTTTAGGAATATTAAGACATTCATACACAAATCCGGAATAGTAATCAACATTGGCGCATATCATTTTTGGTTTTCCTGTAACCCGGGCAAAACATCCCGGTGCCAGTCGCTCTACGAGATGGTAAAGCTTATACTCATCAGTCAGGCCTTTTTCCTCGGCAAGTTCTTTTGCCGTGTCTTTCAGGCATATGGCCCTTGGATCTGAAATGGTATAGACCGCATGTCCAAAGCCATATAATTTACCGGCATTGTCAAATGTCTTCTTGCGGAGAATGTCGTCAAGGCAGTCGGATACCTGTCCCTCGTCATTCCAGTCAGACACGGTTTCTTTAATATGCTCCATCATATTGACAACCCTGATATTGGCTCCACCATGCAGCGGTCCTTTCAGAGACCCGATGGCTGCAGCAATGGCTGAGTACGTGTCAGAGCCGGTGGATGATACCACATGGGTTGTAAAGGTCGAGTTATTACCGCCGCCGTGTTCCGCGTGAAGGATCAGAACCTCATCAAGTACCCTTGCCTCCAGATCCGTGAATTCGCCATCAGCTCTCATCATGTACAGAAAATCTTCGGCAGTCGAGTATTCCGCTTTAGGCGGATGAATGACAAGTGAGGTGTTTTCCTGTTTGTGCATGACGGCCTGGTAAGAGTAGGCTATGAGTGGTGGGAATTTTGCGATCAGTTCTACTGACTGGCGAACTAATGTATCTGTCCCGAGGCCATCCGGGTCAGAGTCTCTTGAATACAGGGCCAGTACGGAACGAGCGAGGCTATTCATGACATCCGAGGGAGTAAAGGTCATTATGACGTCACGGGAAAAATTATTCGGCAGCTCCCGGTTTGCAACAAGGAGTTCATTGAACTGTTCAAGCTGTATAGCCATAGGCAACTCGCCGAACAACAGCAGATACGCGGTTTCTTCATAACCGACACGCTTGTTCCTTTGTTTCGCACCATGGGCCAGGTCTTCTACGTCATAGCCGCGGTAAAGAAGCCGGCCCGGGATCGGTACGAGTTCAGCATCTATATACTCATAACCAAGTACGGCCCCCACCTCTGTTAGACCGACCAGCACACCGGAACCGTCTTCATTCCTCAGTCCCCTTTTTACATTATAGCGCTGATACAGTTCAGGTGATATTCTGGCATGTTCAATGGCCTGTTTACATAAATCTTTTTTTAATCTGACGAATTTTTTCTTCATATGGTATATCCCTCACTCACTCCTGCTATCCCGGCAGGTTACATGTTGGAAGCACATCTGAACATCGCATCAAAGAGATCATTAATGTTTTCCTTTTCAACAGATGAAAAAGCTATCCTGATATCAGATGAGCCAATTGCTATGACGCCTATCCCTTCTTTTTCAAGAAGTTGTTTCCTGAATGTTTCGGCGTCCAGCCCTTGTTTTAATTTGACGCACATAAAATAACCTGAATTAAACGGATAGGCAGTAAAATAATCTTCATACTTTGGATCTGACAATACTCTTTTAACTTCAAGTGCACGTTCCTTAAGAATCTGCCTCTTCTGGTCCCGTTCGTTTTCAAAGTTGCTGTTTTCCATAGCATGAAGCAGTACTGACTGAGAAAGTGCAGGGGCATTGGAAATGTTTGAGCGTACGGTGCCTCCCAGTTTCTTTTCCACGGCTTGAAAAAATTCATCCTCCAGTCCCGTATTAACACCGGTGCTCACCGTAATAAAGCCCACTCTGAATCCCCAGACAAAATCCTCCTTGGTTGCACCATCCAGTTTCACAGCAGTCAATTTTGGATGACTGCCGGCCAGTAAGGAAAAAACAGACTCGGATGCTGTGTCTTCTTCATAAAAAAGACCGAAATAGGCATCATCGCAGAGGACAATAACCGGTTTGCCGGTATCGGCAATACTGATAAGCAATGATGCTATCTCTTTCATCTCAGCATGAGTAGGCGTATACCCCGTTGGATTATTCGGAAAATTCAGCAGAGTAACCAGTTTATTACCGCCCTTAGCCTCCTGCAATACCTGCCTGTATCCGCTGATATTAAATCCCCCGTTCTCGCTGTAAAGAGGAAAGGTTTTGATCTTGGCGCCTTTTCTCAACTCAAAAATCAACCTGTAGTTTCCCCAGAGCTTGTCGGGCATGATAATGTCATCTCCCGGTTCAATAAACATGTCAGCTGCCACGCTCAGTCCATGAGTGAGCCCCGCTGTTACAACAGGAAGACTCATTTGTTTTCCTTTCAGGCCCGGATTTTTTCGGACCATTTCCCCGGCCCATGCTGTGCGAAGGGCGGGAACACCGTAAGAAGGCGCATAATTCAGTATCTCATCCGGAGTAAGCCCATTGAAATGGTCCATGATAGACTTCAGATGCATGGCCTGACCTTTTTCCTTGGCCGTACCGATGGTGGCATTGAACCTGTGGGCTTTGGCCTTTGCCTCTGCTGACTGGGTCAGGATTCCTTTTGGAAAGAAGATTTCCCTGCCGAAGCTGGCCAGAGATCCCAGAAAATGCGGGTTTCCTTTATTCAATATGTTATTCAGTTCCTGTGCTAAAGGATTCATACTGTTCCTCAGATAAATTTGTTAGTTATTACTGAAACGAAATATCAGTTTATTGAAAGTTCAGTGATATCAGGGAAAACATCAATCAAATCGGGATTCACGGATAATCCCCCCGTGTTGTCCAAAGTTTAATACATTAGCATGAATGCCGGACCGTTGTCCAGTGATAAACCAAATGGAAAAAACATAAAATTAATCTGTTAATTGAATAAATTCATAACTGCCTGTATTATAGGAACACAAAATTCGCAATATTCTTAAAGGAGAATCAGGAATACGATGAAAAAGGTTTTAAAACTTGGACTTCCAAAGGGCAGTTTGCAGGAATCTACACTGAAATTATTTAAAAAGGCCGGATATAATGTGTCTGTTGATTCCCGTTCATACTATCCTGTATTCGATGATATTGAGATAGAAGCGTTGCTTATACGGGCACAGGAAATGGCGCGGTATGTTGATGATGGCGTGCTGGATGCCGGCCTGACCGGCAGGGACTGGATTCTTGAGCAGGGGGCTGATGTCAAGGAAATTGCCGAGCTGAACTATGCCAAGGGAGGACTCAGGCCCGTGAGATGGGTAATTGCGGTTCCACAGGATTCCAAAATCAAAAAGGTGAAGGACCTGCACGGCAAGAGAATATCTACAGAACTTGTCCATTTTACAAAGAAATACCTGAAATCCCAGGGTATAAAGGCTGAAGTGGATTTTTCGTGGGGGGCAACTGAAGTAAAGCCTCCTCATCTCTGTGATGCAATCGTAGAGCTAACAGAAACAGGCACTTCATTAAGGGCAAACAATCTGCGCGTGATTGAAACCATTCTTACGTCCAGCACAAGGTTTATATCAAATAAAAAGTCCTGGAAGGACACATGGAAACAGCAGAAGATGGAGAACATTGTCCTTCTTTTACAGGGAGCCCTTGCAGCAGAAGAAAAGGTCGGTCTGAAAATGAACGTACCGGAGCAGTCTCTCAAGAGGGCGATGAGCCTGCTGTCTTCGCTTCATTCGCCCACGATCTCTCAATTGTCCGATACGGGCTGGTTTGCACTTGAAGTTGTGATTGATGAAAAAATTGTCCGAGATATTATTCCCAAACTTAAAGCGGTTGGTGCTGAAGGGATAATTGAGTATCCGTTGAATAAGGTGATTCCTTAGCAGGGGCACGTTGGAACGCAACCCTGCAGTTTGAAATGCACCCATACGATATTAATGAAAATATTTTTGTTAATTATCGCAGTCCTGTTCATTTTCTTCGTCTTTATCCGTTTCCTTGAACAAAGAAGCCTGTATTATCCCTACCGTGCGATCGAGATTACTCCAAAAGATATTGGCATTGACTATGAGGATGTTATGATAACCACGAGTGACGGAGTTGATATTCATGGCTGGTTTATCCCTGCAAATGGTTCTGACAAGATACTGCTGTTCAGTCATGGTAATGGAGGCAATATCAGCCACAGGCTTGAGAAGATTATGATGCTGCATGAACTGAACCTGAACATCCTGATTTTTGATTATCGCGGGTATGGAAAAAGCAGCGGAAAACCAACTGAACCCGGTCTTTATCTTGACGCGGAAGCCTTGTATATGTACCTTCTCAGGGAAAAAGCATATGATCCTGAACAGATTGTGGCATACGGCGAGTCCCTTGGCGGCGCCGTTGCCATAGAACTGGCCAAAAGGCATACATTGCAACGTCTGATCATTGAAGGCTCATTCAGTTCAATAAAAGATATCGCCAGAACATATTTCCCTTTTATCCCTACATTTTTGTATAAGACAGAATATGATTCAATACAGAAGATTCAGGACATCACTGTTCCAAAATTAATAATGCACAGCATTGATGATGAAATTATTCCGTTCAAATATGGGGTTGCACTCTTTGATGCAGCGGCAGGACCAAAAAAATTTATTGTCCTGAAAGGTGGTCACAATGACTCGTTTCTGGTCTCAAAAGAAGAGTATCTTTCTGAAATCAAAGCATTCCTCTCCGGCGTGTAAGTCTGCTTATATACATTTCAAAAGTGTATACCTGTAAAATCATTTGAATCACCGGTTTCATTGATTAAGCAATGCAATACTGTTAGTATTTAAGAACGGGTCGTTTATGTTCGAGTATATAAGCATGATGTGTTATACGGAACAGTCAATAAAGAGAATCTGGAAAATTGTGATAATGCCGTTGCTTGCAGGTTTTTTGGTGCTCTCCTGGACAGGATGGACAGTTGCCGGGAGTAACACAGATTCCGTATCCGGATCCGCTGCTCTTGCAGGTGCATCGACTGATGCCTCACATAACATTACTCGCCCAAGTACAAGGCCTCTTAAGTCTTCAGCAGGAGCTGGTGTTGATAACATTTCATTTATTGAAAATGCCGGGCAGATAAAGACATCGATTACAGAAAGCAGGAGGCAATTAATATCAAAAAAGCCTCAGGTCCGTTTAACTGAACCACAGAAGAGAAACCTGGCTGAACTTGTATCGCAGACGAAAAATTACAGAGAAGCAGTTGTACGTTTTTCTGTTAAAAATGGGACTCTCCGGTTAATCAGGGGTCCACGGCTCAGCGCCGGTACGGCCTTGAATAAAATGGATATGGCTCTCTCCCGGAGAGCAGCGATGAGGTTTCTGTCAGAAAACCGTGACCTTCTGAAACTGTCAGACCCTGAACAGGAACTCTCCATCGCACGTCAACAAATCGATGCCTCACATAAGAAGCATTTTCATTATCAGCAGAATTACCGTGGGATTCCCATATGGGGAAAAGAAATATCTTTGCATCTTAGCGAAGATGATTCTGTTTATTATATGCAGGGACATTACGAACCTTCCCCCGGATACCTGAATACTGAACCGGGAATATCATCCGGTGAGGCCATTGAATCGGTCAAGGATCATTTACATATCAGTCATGAAGGAATATCAGACCCCGAAGACAAGATTGTTTATTACACACAAAAAGACGGAACCATGATTCTGGCATATAAAATTGATATCCAGCCTGCCCGTGATCAGCGGTGGATATACTTTATCAATGCTGAGAGCGGTTCCGTTATACATCGAATCAATAACATTCATAGTCAGGTTGTCACGGCCACTGGTACTGACCTTAATGCTGTAAGTCAAAATTTTAATGCATGGCTGCAGAATGGTACTTATTATGCAGTTGACCCGAGCACGCCGGTGGCTGATCCTCCATATGATCCCATTAGCAGTCTTCCCAGCGCAACAGGTGACACCTATATTATGAGCGCTGACAACGGAGACGGTGACCCGCTGACATATGTGAGCAGCCCGGGCCTAACAAGCGGATGGGATACATCAGCTGTCAGTGCCGCATACAATACCAGGGTTGTATTTGACTATTATAAAAATACATTCGACAGAAACAGTATGGACAACAAGAACATGAATCTTATGGTCATTATCCATTTCCAGACCAATTACGATAACGCGTTCTGGGACGGGACCTGGATGGTATATGGAGACGGCGGGCAGGTATTTTCCCCTCTTGCAGGCGCTTTAGATGTAGCAGCCCATGAAATGTCTCATGGGGTTATAGAGAATACGGCAAATCTTGCCTATCAAAACCAGAGCGGGGCGTTAAATGAATCATTTGCAGATGTATTTGCGGTCATGGTTGACAGGGATGATTGGAAGATAGGTGAGGACATAACCCTCCTCCAGCCAGCGTTCCTGAGAGACCTTGCAAATCCGGCGACGGGACTGGGCCCGCAACCTGCAAAAATGAGCGAGTATCAGAACCTGCCCAATACAGAACAGGGTGACTGGGGAGGAGTGCACATCAACAGTGGCATACCAAACAGGGCCGCGTATCTCATTGCAGAAGGCCTCACCACGGAAAGCCTTGGTACAAGCATCGGAAGGAGTAAAACAGAAAACATTTATTACAGGGCATTAACAACGTACCTGCAGGCATCATCACAGTTTATTGATGCAAGGCGGGCCCTCATCCAGTCTGCAGAGGACCTTTACGGTGACGGCTCGCCGGAAGTATCAGCTGTTGCTGCAGCATGGGATGCGGTAGAAGTAATTGAGGGTGCGGGACTGCCTGAAGGTCTGAAGCCAACACCTGTTGACCCGGTAACGGGAAATGATATCATGGTATATCTGTACCCCACCGATCAGACTCACGATGAACCTTTCGGTGCTCTGGAAACCTATTCACTGTATGTTCAGACGTTTCCTTCTCCATTTACCGGGTACGATCCCTCACAGGACATGCTTATGAATACGCCGGTACCTCCCCTTTATACCAAACCTGCTGTTTATACTGACGTTGGAGGCACACTCATATTCTATGTCGGTGTTGACCACAATATCTATTCACTGAACCTGGACGGGTCTGACTTTACGCAGATTACAACGACGGGAAATATCTGGAGTATGGCTCTTTCCCCTGATGGCCGGTTTTTTGCCTACACATCAATAGACGAAAATGATAACCATATATATGTTTTAGACCTCATATGTGACAGTGATTTAACAGTGCCGGTTACTCCTTCTGATTATCAGGATGACGGATCAGAAAGTACAAACACGGTATTATATGCAGACTCTCTTTCATTTGATTATAGCGGGAATATAATCGTTTTTGACGCGTTGAACTGTAATTCGTTCCCTAGTAATCTCTGCAGTGAAGGTAATGGCTATCGCTACTGGTCCATTGGTTTCCTTGATATTTCAGATGGCTCCATCACCGCCCCTTTCCCGAACCAGAACCCTGACCTGGACTTTGGATACCCCGCTTTTGCGTCCAATAATAATTTTATCGTAACTATGGATGTACTTGATTTCAGCAATCAACCTTCCATTTTGTCGATGGTCAAGACATTTAACAGGGAGACACAGGAGATTGCAGACATTGCCAGTCCCAATCTCGGGGCTTCTACTGAGAGAGCATGGGGAATTCCGAGCTTCTGGGGAGATGATAAATATATAACCATGCAGCAGCTTGATCCCGGAGTTTCGGGTAAAGCGATCAGGGTCCCCATTGATGATACGTGGGCAGGGACAACCCCTGTTGAATCATTAAATGATTTTGATGTTGCCATGCCCGTCATGCATCGTAAGCCGGGCTCAAGTACTGAAGGGATCCTGCAGGCAAGTATCTCATCCATTGATTTCGGCAGTGTCGCAAAGGGATCATCATTAACACGAGAAATAACTTTGACCAATTCCGGAAGCAGTGATGTACGAATTACCTGTCTCGACATAAGCGGGTCACCAGCATTTACCACTGCTGACAGCAGCATACTTCTGACAGGGAATGGGCAGTCGGTATTGCTGGTCATGTTTTCTCCTGATCAACTTACCGGCAGCCAGACCGCACTGTTAACTTTGACAAATGATGTTGATAATTCTACGTTGAAAGTCCTCCTTACCGGAACGGCAATAGCATCAAAAGGCGGCGGGGGCGGAAACTGCTTTATTGCTACGGCAGCGTATGGAAGTTACATGGCCGAAGAAGTAGTTGTGTTGAGAAAATTCAGGGATAAATGGCTCATCCCGTATGACATCGGGCGAACATTTGTCGATTTTTACTATCAGTATTCGCCCTTTCTGGCTGACTATATCAGGAGCAATAAAACGTTAAAGTCCGGGACAAGATTTATGCTTGCACCATTAGTATTCGGAATAAAATATCCTGCTGTTTCAGGGTTTGTTCTTTTAACAGGCATGTTAATTCTGATTTTCTCTTTTATCAGAATAAGAAGAAAAAGAAACCGTTCCTGAGATTGCCACACCTAGTTATTAAAAAAGACCCTTTATCAGGTCCTTGACAGGTTCAAGTTTGTCGGGAGTGCTTTCCCCCGGTTTGCCTTCCTGCGGCTTGCTATCGCGCTCTTTTTTATCGAATAACTTGTCAATAAGCTTGTCTGCCTCTTTCTGTATCACTCGCTTGCTGGCCTTGGCCACGTCCACAGTATACCTGGGTTTTGACAATGTTCCCTTTACTATCAGCGGTATTATGCCCCATCCTTCCTCACTCTTCATGTATTTACGTACATCCGCTCCAATTGACTTTTTTGTAAGGTCCGGCGACATCTTCAGATCAAACGCAAGATCAAGTGTCTCATCAAGCCCGATATTCCCTTTAGGGTCCATGGCCAGATCATCTGACTCAAATATACTGTCAAGTCTCGCAACGCCATCTCTGATTTTTACTGTTCCTTCAGCTTTATTAAGGACAATAGTTTTTAACTCTCTAATATTAAGAAATGAGGCAAGGCTCTCGGATATTCCGGTGTCTGTAATTTTTCCGTCCAGGATTTTAAAATCTCCGTCACCTGTAAGATTTTTCTTCAGGTTTTCAGGTATTGTTCCCGAGCCATTGAGTTTAAGGTTAAATGAAAGAATTCCATAGACCGTATCTTTTGCCTTGGGGAAAAGGGTGTTCACGACTTCGTCTGCGTGCAGGGAATCAAGCTTGCTTGAGAGAGTATATGTATATCCCGGTTTTGAAAAGTCCACGGTGCTGGTCAAATCAAACTGTCCTTTGCCGGCTTTTGCGGTCATGTTGGATATGGTAAGTTTATTTTTTTCAAATTTAAAATTCATGAGAAAATCGGTCATGTCAAGGCCCTGGTAGATAGCAGAATCAATTTTCACCTCACCCTGGGCAGCAAGCCTCATGTCCATGGGTTCAGGTTCTTTAGCTGGTTTTGCATCACTGGGTGCCTTCTTCTGACTCGGCTCCGGCTCTTCTTTGGACGTCAATGCCAGTAAGTCATCCATGATCAGTTTTTTGGAATAAATTTTAAGATTAACATTCTGGTTTTCCATATAGCTCTGAACAGTTCCATTAACATCCACAGTGTTATTGCCTATTGAGCTTTTGAGATTAATCGTAGCGGTATCTTTTTTAAGATTAACACTGCCATCAATGATTGCTGAAATATTGTCGTAATCAATTCCTAACTTCGCCATGACAAGATCACCGTCGGTTTTTATGGTATTCATGTCGTCCGTCCGGCCCTTGACTTTCATGTCAGCCTTTATGTTGCCTGAAAGTTTCAGTCCCTGTGTGTCCACAAATGGGGATATGGTTTTAAGCATTTTGGCTGTATCAGTTTCCGGAAGAGAAAGGGCCAGGTCAACAACGGGCGAAGTATATATCTCTGTGACCTGACCTGTTATTGAAGCTGATATATCATCAACAGTGAAATCGGCCCTGCTGATTTTAAGACTGTTTGACTGATAATTGAACTTAAACTCACCGCCGACCACAGAGTCGATTTTTTCATACTTGATGTTTACGTTATTCAGTGCGATACTGCTGCTCGCCTTGATTGTGTCCGGATCTTCAGGTTTTCCTCTTGCATTAAGGTCAGCTTTGAAATTGCCTGACAGGTTAAGCCCTTTTGTATCGACAAAGGGAGATATGGTTTTCTGCAGATTAGATACGTTGACATCAGGCAGTGATACTGCGATATTTACATAGGGGGATGTCCTGATTTCAGTAATATTCCCTGTTAATGATACTGCCATTCCATCAATAATTAGTTCAGCCCTGTCTACGTTTAATTTATCACCTTTCTGATTTAAACTGATGTCCCCGCTTAACACGGAGTCCACTTTATCATATGTGACGCCCATATTGTTGAGATTAAGCTTCAGGTCAACGGATAATATGTCCGGATTATCAACAGCTCCCTTCAGTTTTGCGTCTGCAGCCAGCTTGCCGGACAATGTGAGACCCTTGACGTCGATAAACTGACCCATGGAGCTCATTATCTTTACGCTTTCAACTTCCGGAATTGACAGCACAAGATCCAGATCAGGAGAGGTATCATACGTTTTTATGTCACCAGTTATTGAAGCAGGAATGTCCTCAAAAATCATATCAGCCTTATCTATTCTGATCGTGCCTGACTCCAGGCCGATATTCAGGGCAAATTCCAACGAAGCGGTAACATCCCTGATCTGTTTTTCCGGCGGGGTATGAATATTAATTTCATCAAATCTTACGTCCAGATTTCCGCTCGTACGGATCTTCTCACCATCAGCGCTTTCTATAGTGACGTTTATGTCAGCGCCGCTTTTAATATCAGGCAATTCTTTTGTGGCATCCTGAAGTGAAAACCTGGCACGGTTAATAGAGATCTTATTTACCAGCAGGGAAATAGGCAGGCCTTTTTCTCCATCCGGACCGATTGTATCAGGAACGGCTGCTTCCTCTTTCTCCCCGATGGTCTCAAAATTATATATTCCTTTGGTGTCCCTGATTATGCTGATCACCGGGGCATCTAACCGCAGTTCTTCAATGATGACCTTTTTTGCGAGGAGTGGTATGAGTTTATATTTCAGAACAAAATCATCGCAGCTGATAAAATTGCTTTTTTCATCAGCCTCTTTAATCGCAAAATTCTTTATGCCTATACCCTTAAAGAGGGAAACTTCTATTTCGCCGATATCGACTTTTCTGTTCAGGGAACTCTCTGCGGTCGTGATAACGAGTTCCTTGACCCGTTCAGGGGTAATATATACTTTTATTAAAACAATGAAAATAACGACGATAACAGCTACCAGTATTCCGGATATAAGTAATAATTTTTTCATGCCAGCCTCCTGTGCATTTAACTTTATCACTTAATAAAAAATGGATCAAGAGGGTGGCAGTTATGAGTGAAGGTAATGGATACTTAGTTATCGTGTGTCTATAAGGTGCAATTCTATTTATGTCATGCCCGAAGTCAGTTGATCGGGCATCCAGACTTGTCCCAGAAGAGGCGGAGAACCATAAGTGGACTGGATTTCTGATTGAGTGATCTCGGGAATGATTGAATTTGGTAGCTTGTAGCTTACTGAGAGGTTGATGATTACATAATACGACACTGCTATAAACCACAAAGATCTTTAAGCTTTAATTCAAGACAGCATCATCTGTACGGTTAACATGGCCGTAGACCAGAGAGTGTCAATGGGCATATGAAATGTGCAGCTTGAATCAAATAAGAGGGATGATCTTGGGGGAAACTCATCATCACCGCTCCACACAATCAGCACAACCAGGATCCGTGGCAGAGGAAATAATCTCAATGCCATGTCTCCATACTCCAATTGTGAGCCACCCAGTTCACTACCTTTTTTAAAAAAATTCTCCCTGTCATTATTGTACTTATCAGAAATCTTATCCAACGGGAGGACATGTGTCCCTCTGGAAAATATATCTCCTCCGGACAGATCAGCAGGTCGTACAAGATGTTCTGATAAAGGAATTTCCCGGGCATGAACCAGATAATTAAGAATTGAGAGTTTCGAATAATCACTTAGATCCGTGATAACTGTATTAATAACACCTGAATCGACTGAGAAACTGCGGTCCGGGATTGTGATATTAATTTTGTTGCCAAAGCAGATCAGGGTATAACTGCATGCCAAGGGATCAAAAAATGCCAGGGCATTTTTCTGTACCGTTTCATGATCCAGTTTCGATAAAGCATCCCATGCCTGTTCTTCACCGGGCCACATGATACATAATTTTATCTGATCCTGTATTTACATACAAGATAAAGAATGAAACGTGATGTCAAGATGAGGACCTACCTCAAAATAGAAGTACTAATAATTTTCATTTCCTGCCATAATTCGTTATTCTGGCTTATCAGAATCTGCCCCAATAGATTCCCGTCGCGCTTCGCTTGCGAGAATGACAACAAGAGGCTTACCAAGGATATACTTCTATTTTGAGACATCTTCCAGTTGCATTGTGCATGTATCATGGGAATGCATATCCTATGTTTATAAATGCTGATGTCTGATGGCTCTTTACCTTTTCATCAATAGTGGCAGTAAATGTATCCAGTTCATACTGGTCCTGTGTTCCACTGGTATTAATTCGCATATGTTTCATGTTCAACTCAGTAAACCAGTTGTGAGTGAAGCGGTAGCGAAGATCAAGAGAGGCCATCAGTGCCTGACCGTGAAGGTCACCATAGGAAGTCTTTACCGGTACCCTGACAAGGTGGATATCTTTATCGGAAACTGATACATACGGAGAATATCCAATGCTTGCTTCACCTCCAAGCCTCGCAGTGACTGCAGATTTCAGGCCGATCTGAATGTAAGGTATATAATACGTTACCCGGTATTTCAGAACGAGCCCGCTTATTTCTTCAAGCGGCCGGTCATACCCGAAATAATCATTGTGCGAAGGGTACCACTGATTAAGGTTACTAACATCATAGCTCAGATGCTGGTATGTATGTCCCAGTTCTGCAAAGAGAAACGCTTTCTCATTGATATTGAGTTTATCCGGCAGCGTATACCGTATATTAATATCAAACATGAATGCATCAAGTTCGGCATCACTTTCAGAGTATATATCAAGAGATGTTTCTGTATAGGGACAGGGCGGAGGACATGCGCCATGGTTGTTTATATATTCCAGGAGCCAGAATCCCCGGTCCGAATCCTTCATTTTTCCGTTTTCAGAGGCTATGCTCTTCTGGAAGTTCAGCTTTACAGACCAGTCCTCTGTCAGCTGGATTGCACCGCCTGCGGTAAGCATGTACGCTCTAATCGGAAACTCAAGCTCACTTAACGGGAAATGAATCGTTTCCGTCTCAGTCTCGCTGAATAGTACATCACCTCCTATTTGATATGTGGTGTTTCCGTATACAAATCCTGCACCCATGTTCACATTAAACCATGGCTTATAATCATCAGCATATAAAAAGGTAGGATTAATAAATGAGAGACACACGATAATGCATAAAAGATGTTTCATGACAGTTGTATGTATCGACATTTTGAGGGAACAACTGTGCTGTCCAATTATGCACTAACATAATCAGACAGCATTATAATGCCTCATCCAGGTTACGCAGGGAATGATTATTGAAATTTAACCGCTGGAACTTCCTGTTCAGCTTCGGGAACCTCATAGTACTCGGCTTTTGTTATGCCTGCAAAAGACGCGAATAACCGTCCGAAAAAGGTCCTTATATATGTATTCAGCATCTGGACCGCCTCATTGTATCGTTTTCTTTCTACAGAGATCCTGTTTTCTGTTCCTTCAAGGCTGTCCTGGAGTTTGAGGAATGATTGATTGGCTTTTAGCTGGGGATAGGCTTCCCGTAACAAGAGCAGTCTTGAAAGTACACCTTCCAGCTGGTTAGAAGCCTGGACCTTTTCATTGACGGTATTCGCCTGAAAGTATTTGGTACGTGCATTCGCAATATTTTCAAACAGCTCTTTTTCATGGGACGCATACCCCTTTACCGTCTCCACCAGGTTGGGAATCAGGTCATAGCGTCTTTTTAACTGGTTCTCGACCTGAGCCCAGCTCCCCTTGACGTTCTCATCCATTGCGATCACATTATCGTATCCGCTTCTGAACCAGCTGAATGTCATGAAAGCAAAAAGTAAAACTGCTCCTACCACTATTAACGCTATTTTCACACCCTTTGACATGATTCCCTCCTGTTTGAAAAAAGTTATTCGTTATTTGTTATTGGTTAATTAGTATTTATTAAGAGCAAAATTTTATTGCGATTATGGTCTCTTACATCTTATTTGTCATTCCCGAAGTTTTTTATCGGGTCGGTGCGATTCTCGCGGAGACTCGCATCGAGAATCCAGTGGTATTTTTAGTCAATGCTTTCGGATTCCCGCCTAAGGTTCGCGGGAATGACGATTTAATCACAAAATATTTATGTCACTGTCTATAGCATTCATTATAATACGTATTGATGGTGTCTTACAGCTGACCGCTGACAGCTTATAGCTAATAGCTGCTTTTTTACCATCCTCCAGAGGCACCGCCTCCACCAAAGCCGCCACCTCCGCCGCCTCCAAAGCTGCCTCCACTAAATCCACCCCCGCTGCTCCAGCCGCCCCTTCTCCCTCCTCCAAGCATGTTCATCATGAAGAGAAGCAGCAACAGACGGGGATGCCTGATAAACAGATAAATAAGTCCTATAAAAAAAAGAACCGAAAATATTTTACCCAGGAGGGTCGGTTCTCGCTGCTGCATCTGGCGGGGCGAGGCAGCCATGCTTCTCAGTTTCGGCATGCCGGTGATCTCTACCCCGGCATCTGTGGCTATTTCCTGAATGACAGCTAAAGCTGCAGTGAAAATGCCTGTCGAGTAATCGCTTTTTCTGAAATTAGGCACCATGTACTGCCTGCCTATGCTGCCGACAAGGCTGTCCGGAAGAACGCCTTCCAATCCGTAGCCAACTTCAAACCTGTATTTTCTGTCATCACGTGATACGAGAAGAAGCATCCCATTGTCCTTCCCCTTCTGTCCGAGTTTCCACCTGTCATGGGCGACAGTGAGTGAGAAATCCTCCAGTGACTCACCTTCAAGGCCTGTAATAGTTAATATGACGACCTGGGCAGTGGTCTTCTGCTCCAGTTCGAGCAGGTATTGGTTAAGGTTTGACTCAACATCCGGACTAATCATCCCGGCAAGATCAACCACATGATTTAATGGTCTGTCAGGGATAACAATTTCTGAAGAGGCGACTGCTGACAGACACAGGATCAGGATTAAAAGGGCAAGAAGCTTACAATTTAATTTCATCTACAATCTTTCCAATTTTCTCTGTGGCCTCATAATAATCTTCAAACATTGTATTGAGTTCTTCAATCGAGAGCTTGATCTTTTCATGCTTTTCCTTTAATACCTGTGAAAATACATCAGTGTTTATCTGCGCAGCTTCAGAGAGGGCGGTGATAACGTCACTCTGCATCGAAGGGGGCTTCTTGCCGAGAAGCGTAATAATTCCACGGAACAGGGGAATATACCCTGTTATGGAATTTACAAACCCTTCAGTCAGCAGTTTCCGGTCGCCCATTGCAGACAGGTAGCCCTGTCGCAGCCAGATGAGCTTGACCTTCAGTTCCCTTTCACAATGGTGCCTTAAGTCAGACAGGTCAATTTCAATGTCTTTAAAGATGTCCTTGCCGAACACTGTCGTATGTATTAATTTAAAGTTTAGAAACTCTATCGGAAAAACATCGAGAGATGACTGTATATAGGCAGGGGTCATAATAAGGGGAGCTGCTACCTTCTTTTTGCTATATGTTTTTCCAAGAGGTGCAAGCAGTTCGAGAAATCTGAGGTCCATTTCTTTCAAAACAAAAATTGAATTCACATCAGAGATCCTGTCGTTGAAATCATCAGTAATGGCAGTACCCGTTACGTAAACAGAGTGCATCCTGTCCTGATAACTGCCCAGGATTTCATCAAAAAAAGGACCAATCCTTTTTGCTGCGGTCGGATGTAGTGTTTCCAGATTAATAACGGACATTTCCATGGCCTCCGGTATAAGGTTCTTAAATATCAAAAGTATGGTATCAGAATTCCTCTGCTAACGCAATTTATATTGATGTTTAAGCTCTCCTGATAACCGGTCCGCCCTTCTGATCGGCTCAGGCAGTCTGTACCTGGTTGTGCACTTTATCAGAATATCCATTGAACTTTTTACATCGATCAGGTGCCCCGGTGAAATAAACACAGGCTTTACCTTATCTCTGGTGCGGAGCACTGTCCCAATAATTTTTCCTTTATGTAATAAAGATGAATAATCTCCCTTGCTGTATCCGGGCGTTTTATATGTTCCAATAAGCCTGGACTTTGCACAGCCGATCGTTGGCATGTTCAGCAATACACCGATATGGGAGGCTATTCCCAATCCCTGAGGATGTGCTATGCCCTGACCATCAAAAAGAATCAAATCAGGTTTTCTCGATAATTTATGTACAGCATGTATTATTGCCGGACCTTCCCTGAAAGACAGGTACCCCGGAACATACGGGAAATGTACCTTTTCAATGGAGTGTGCATCCTCACTGATTGCAAGTTCCGGGAAGGTATACAGACAGGCAACAGCTATTATTGTGTTTTGAAAGAATGCAGCATCAACGCCCGCTACAAATGAAGGCATTTTATCAAGAGGTTTGATCCTTACTTTTTTCTTGAGTGCACATTGTACTTTTTTTGCTTCAGTTATGTTCTCTGGTACATCCATAAGTAAAGGTTATCACAAGCAAATGCAATTTGAGATATAATTAAATGTGATGCAGATAAGTAATTTTCCTGAATTTCAAGAGATTGAGATATCTCACCAGGGGCAGATATCTGAATTATTAAAAAGACATCCTCTAGAGGCTTCCGAATATACATTTACAAATTTGTTTGCATTCAAAGGGACTTATAATATTAAAATATCTCTTCTTGATGCTTCGCTGATTATACTGAAGGACATTGAGCCGAAATCTTTTTTCTGCCCGGCAGGAGAAATTCAGAGTGCAGATGTGCTGGACGTATTGTTTGACTGGTTAAAAAGTCAGACTGATGAAGCATGTATCGAGAGGGTGCCGGAGAGCTTTGTTCATAAATATGTCGGGAATAGTGATGATTTTATTATTGAGGAAACAAGAGACCATTTCGACTATTTATATAACGTTGAAGAGCTGGTGGAACTTAAAGGAAGAAAATATCATGATAAAAGAAACAAGGTCAACAAATTCAGGACATTATATAAATATCAATACCTTCCTCTCACTCCTGATTTAATTGATGATTGCCTTGACTTTGAGGACAGCTGGTGTGAAGTCAAGGAGTGCGAAAAATTCTACGGGCTGGAGAAAGAAAGAACTGCCATACTCCAGATGTTACTGAACTTTGAAGCGCTGAATATAACAGGCGGCGTAATAAGAATTAATGAACGGATAGAAGCGCTGACCCTTGCCGAGCAAATGATGCAGGACACAATAGTGATTCATGTGGAAAAAGCAAATACCGATATTCCGGGACTGTATCAGGTAATTAATCAGGAGTTTCTTCAGCATGATGCACAGGACTACACGTATGTAAACCGTGAACAGGACCTCGGTGTTCCGGGATTGAGAAAATCCAAAATGTCATATAATCCTGTCAGGTTAGTCAGGAAATTCAAAATAAAGAAGAAGCTGTAACTGAGGAGATAATTATGGCGGCTACTGTGTATTTCAGCAAACTGGAAAAAGGAGAACGCATAAGGGACTGCCTGAACAGGTTGATGGTCAGTATTGATCCATTTCTCACATCATTTGGCAAGGGATCATTTGTCGGAATAAAAATGACGATCGGTGATCAGGGCAGCACCGGCTATATTAAACCGGAGCTGGTAGGCATGCTTGTTAAAAAGCTGAAAAAGCAGGGTGCAAAACCCTTTGTGTTTGATACAAACGTGATTTATCACGGCAAGAGACAGAATGCCGTAGACCATCTGAACCTCGCATATCAGAAGGGATTCACACCCGGGAAAATAGGGTGTCCATACATAATCGCTGACAGCGTGTTTGGCACCGACTCAATATCGGTAAAAGCTGATTATAAAAATATCAGGCAGATCAAAGTGCCCTCACTGATAAAAATGCTGGATGATGTAATCGTGCTCTCACATGTAACAGGACATCTGATGTCAGGATTTGCAGGCTCGATCAAGAACGTTGCCATGGGAATGTCTTCCCGGGCCGGCAAACAGATACAGCACTCTTCAATAAAGCCCATGATCAATGTTGACACATGTACCATGTGCGGAGCATGCATTGAAGTCTGTCCGGTTTCGGCTATTTCAGAGCTGAGCACGAACGCGTACATCAATAGTGAGATTTGTGTGGGCTGCGCAGAATGCATAGCTGCCTGCAAGATCCAGGCGGTTCATATTAACTGGAACGAAGACCCGCATGTGTTTGCCGAGAGGATGTCTGAATATGCCATGGGGATCCTGTCCCGTATCAGGAGAAAGATATTTCTGAACTTTGCAACGGATATAACCCTTGAGTGCGACTGTATATGTGGTGATGACCAGCGAATAGTGGATGACACGGGCATTTTTGCGTCTGAAGATATCCTGGCAGTTGATAAGTCATGTTTTGATGTGCTCACCGGGAGCAGGGACCTGTTTTCACGAGGGGGGAAGATCAGCGCTCATAAGCACCAGTTTGAATATGCTGAAGCAATAGGTCTGGGCAAAACTGATTACAAGCTTGTCACTATCTAGCCCACATTATGAATACATATTTCAGCCATGCAGGCAAGCCATGGTTTGTCAGCGAATATGGTTTATCAATTATCATATCGTCAATCAATTGTTAAACTTTTATAGACAGCGTTAAAAATGAACATGCGTTTTTTGATAAAATTGAAGATCAATAATGTGCAAGACATCGAATGTATGCGAAGGTATGTTATTCTTTACGATTGATTGAATTTATGGTATATTGGATTTCATGTATTTGATGGAAAGGCGAATCGGACAGTCAGGTTTTGTGGTGACATGTTGATGCTGCGGTACCATGTGTAACATTAATTATACGTCAAACAATCGGGAGGAGAATAATGAGTAAGGATAATGAAAAGGATATTGATAAAGAACTTTCTGAAAAGTATTGTCCACGTTTTGCACAAATTGCAGTTGAAAAAGGTTTTGTGACTCCAGACAACGCAAAAGTAGCCCTGTCAAGACAACTTGATGATAACCTGGCCGGCAAGCCTCATAAATTGATCGGAAGCATATTCCTGGAGAATGGATGGTTGACGCCCCAGCAGATTGAAACTATTCTGAATGAGCTATTCAAGAAATAAATAATACATTCAGAAATATGTTAGATACTATCTCACAATAAGTGCTATTAATTGTCATTCTATACCTCTTTGCTGGCAGGCAGTCGCATTTACTCTTTAACGCGGCTGATATTTTCTGTCATTCCGGCTTGTCCGGAATCTTACCTGAAGGCTGATTCCCGACGCGCTCCTCTTGCGGGAATGACAATAATTGGCTGATTAAGGATAAACGATGCTTTTGAGACAGATTCTAGTAGTTTTCTGCCAGCAATTCATAATGGGCCTGTGGGTGATTGCACGCAGGGCATAATGCCGGAGCCTCAGCCCCTTCATGAACATACCCACAGTTTCTGCAATGCCACTTATTCCCTGCAGGATTATTAAAAACACTGTTGCTTTCAACATTAGCTGAAAGCTTCCTGTATCTTTTCTCATGAAATTGCTCAACCTTTGCTATCTGTTTGAACGACTCGGCTACGTCAGGAAAACCTTCATCACGCGCTACCTTCTCGAAGTCAGCATACAGCATCGTCCATTCCAGTTTTTCGCCGTCTGCTGCATGGTCCAGATTTTCTTTCGTACTTCCGATAAGTCCGGCAGGGTAGGATGCGGTAATTTCCAGATCACCGCCTTCCAGATGTTTAAAAAAGACCTTGGCATGTTCCTTTTCATTCTCAGCTGTTTCCAGAAAGAGGGCAGCAATCTGCTCAAACCCCTCCTTCTTTGCTTTACTCGCAAAATAGGTATACCTGTTCCTGGCCTGTGATTCACCTGCAAAGGCCTTTAAAAGATTTTGTTCAGTTTTAGATCCCTTTATTGACTTCGACATTAAGCAACCTCCTCTCCTGCGGTTTTTTCCATTGGTTCTCCGCAGCAGACCAGTTCACCGCCCCCTGCCTTTGTTACTTTTACTTCATTACCGCAAATATTACATCTGTACTCTTCTCCAGCTTTTTCAACGCTCATGGTATTCCTCCAGAATTTCTTTTAAATTAATATATTTCATATGAGACCCTTTATTTTTTTCCCTCTTTATATGTGGATATTTTTAAAGGCGTGTAAAGAGGACAGTGTCCAATAGCACTGGTCAGGATAAAAGCTATTGCAATAATTCCCAGCACTATGGCGGCTATGCCCGAAATATGACCTGTAAAATACATAATTCCCACTATAATTGCAAGTGCACTTCTGATGAAGCGGTCAGCGGCTCCCATGTTTTGTTTCATGGCTGCCTCCTTTGGGATTAGAGGTTAATACATTCCTGTGAGACGATAAAATTGTTAATACATCACTTTATAAACATTATATTCTGTCTACTATAAAGTGTATTTCCGGAACCAGCAGTTGTCAAGAAAAATCTTCTTGTTGTACTCTATCTAAAAAGTGTGAGGAGACAAATATGATACATAAGAGAATCTTTATGACCGAAAATGCCCCTGCACCTGTTGGGCCGTATTCTCAGGCAGTCATACATAACGGATTAATATATATATCAGGGCAGATACCTTTAGACCCTCAATCCGGTGAACTTGTAAGAGGCACTATTGAAGATGAAACTGAAGCAGCACTCAATAATCTTCGGTCAATTATTGAAGATGCCGGATCTACTCTTGAGGATGTCCTGAGAGTTTCCTGTTTTCTTGCAGACATGGAAGACTTTCCGAGGTTCAATGCAGTATACGCCAGATATTTTTCAAACAATCCGCCTGCAAGGAGCACGATCCAGGCTGCAAAACTGCCGCTTGATGTACAGGTTGAACTTGACGCGATCGTGGCATTGCCGCAAAATGTATGAAGTTGAATTATATGCCTGATAAATAGAGCTTGTACGAACACGGATAGTATGTGTGTTATCTTGCCCGAAGTCATTGATCGGGCATCCAGGAATTACTAAATACACTGGATTACCGCCCAACAGACCGCGGGAATGACGACTTCATTGACTTGTTTATTTACAAACTCTGGTTAAGCATTAACTATTCAATACTGTATAAACGATGAAAAAAAAGATTGCCATAACAATGGGAGAACCGGGTGGTATCGGGCCGGAAGTTATTGCAAAGGCGCTTGCACATAAGACAGTGAAACGCTCATGCATTCCTGTTGTGATTGGTGATTCAGGGATATTAAGGGATGCTGTCAGGAGGTCATCCTTAAAGCTGCACGTCAAAACTGTACAGGGCATTGATGAGAGCATATCTGACGTGAATGTTATTAATGTCTTAGAAATTAAATCACCCTTTCAATTTAAAATGAACAGCCTTTCAAAGGGTGCGGGCAGAGCGGTTGTCAGGTATATTAAAAAAGCTGTTGAGCTTGCTCTGAACAGAGATGTTGAAGGTATCGTAACAGCCCCAATTTCAAAGAAATCCCTTAGCATGGCAGGATTTTTATGGCCCGGACATACTGAACTCCTTGCAGATCTTACAGGGATTAAAGAGTTTTCCATGATGTTTGTGAGCAGAAAATTAATGATCATTCTCTGTACAATACATATACCTCTTAAGGATGTCCCTAAAAAAATTACAAAAGCAGGTGTTGTAAAGACCATCAGACTGGCCGTAAAAGGTGCTGAACTTCTGGGAATTCAAAATCCTGGAATTGCTGTTGCAGGGCTGAACCCGCATGCAGGAGAATCAGGAGTCATGGGAAGAGAAGAGGGCAGATCAATAGTTCCGGCTGTTGATGCGTGCAAGAAAACAGGGATCAGGGTAAGCGGTCCTTATCCGCCTGATGTGGTCTTTCATAAGGCATATAAGGGCGAGTTTGATATTGTTGTCTGCATGTATCATGATCAGGGGATGATACCTTTTAAAATGCTGGCATTTGATTCAGGGGTGAACATGACAGTCGGTTTGCCCTTCATAAGGACATCGCCTGATCATGGTACCGCCTTTGACATCGCCTGGCAGAACAGGGCTGATCCGACAAGCATGATAGAGGCAATAAAACTGGCAGCAAAAATATCTCACCGTAAATAGGTAAACATTATCTGTAATACGAACAATATAATTCAGGTAAAAGAAACAAATAATGAACATGAACATTGTGCTTGCATCAAAAAACAGGAAAAAAATTGAAGAGATCAAAAAGATTTTTGCTGTCATGGATACGGTACCAGTGATATATAGCCTTGATGACTTTCCTGCCATGGATGACGTTGTGGAAGATGGCGACACCTTTGAGGCCAATGCAATAAAAAAGGCAAAAGAGGTAGCCGGTCATACAGGGATGTCCGCCCTTGCGGATGACTCGGGACTTGAGGTGGATGCCCTGGATGGTGACCCGGGTGTTTATTCTGCCCGTTATGCAGGAGAAGATGCTGATGATGAGGCAAATAACGAAAAGCTGCTCCGGGCTTTGAAAGACGTCCCGGAAGATAAAAGAGGGGCACAATTTGTCTGCTGTATCGCCCTTGCATCAGAGGATGAGATTAAGACCTTTATGGGTTATGTAAGAGGGCACATCGGCATGGCATCAAAAGGAACCAGCGGCTTTGGATATGACCCGCTTTTTTATCCCGATGGCTCCAACAGGACATTTGCAGAGATGAGTGATGCAGAAAAAAACGCGGTCAGCCACAGGGCACATGCGCTAAGGGAGCTTCAGAAATATCTGCTGAATGAAAAGAAGTAAGAAGTGAGAGGTAAGAGGCAAGAGGTCATGGCTTATAATTTTTTTTACTTTTCACTTCGCACTTTTCACTTTTTAAAAAATGGAGGTTAATACATGGATTTGGATATCAGGATTGGAAATAATTCACTGCCTGTAGATATTAAAAACCCTTTCAGGTTTGATATATCAGCGGTCATGAACGATATTATTGAATTCGGGAATAAAAACAAAGTTGCCCTTGAATCATATGAACTAGATAAACTGATCACGAGGATGATAAAGGGAGTAGCTGGCTGTGAGGCCGGCTGTCCCTCTGATGCCCATAATGTCGTAAGGCAGGGCTTTGGCAACTTCAAGCTGGAATATGTTGAGGGCGGCATATTAACCGCCGTTCAGCATCTTGAAAACAGCAGAGAGCTTGAGATCAAGATATTCCCTGATTTTTAATTGAAATCTGCCCGTTTTATTTTAAGGGCAGACTTCAGATCCCTTCAGCAGAATCGCGTCATAACCGGTGAGGTTCGTATTCGGCGGAAATTCATATTCAGTATAGCCGGTCATATAATGATTTCCTGTATTGTCAAGTGCTATATCGACGACATGATCCGCCCAGAGTCCACCCCATGATTCGGCCCATGCAAAATTTCCTGCTGAGTCAAATTTAACAAGGAAGACATCAGTAGTTCCAAAATGATCCATTCCATACAGAGGTACAGTAGTGAAACCGGATATATACGAATTGCCTGAAGGATCAACGGCTATTTTTTCTACGGTAACAACCTGCCCGTTCTTCTGGCTTGTCCATTGTGGAACTCCTGCAGAGTCATATTTAATGAGAAAGATCTCACTAAAACCCGAAGTCTGCTGACCGGTCAAGGAACCGGTTGTTGTACCGGTAATGTAGACACTGTCACCTGCTCCTACGGCAGCCGAAATGGCTTTATCGATTCCCATAGTTCCTATCTGAAGTGTCTGCTGCCGACTTCCTGCCTGATCATACTTGATAATGAATGAATCATAATCACCAATATTGGTGAAACCGGGAAGACTGCCGTATGTGCCAAAAACAACATAGGAATTGCCTGCACTATCTACTGCAACATCCTGTGCATCGTCAGCATCCGCTGTTCCGAACTGATCAACACACACATTATTTCCATTGGGATCAAACCTGATCAGGAAATAGTCACTTGTTCCGTTGAGTGTGCCGCAAAGATCACCCTTTGTAGATCCGGATACATAGATGTTGTTATTACTGTCTATAGCCATTGCAAATGCCTGATCATCCTGGGCTGTGCCAAGCTGCTTAATCCAGGAAATGGTGCCGCCAGGAGCGAATTTAACTACAAACAGATCGAATGTTACTCCTTCCGCCGGATTGCTGTTATTCGGAAATGAACCCTTTGTATAGCCAGCAACATAAATATTACCGTTGCTGTCCAGGGCAATGTCTCTTGCTACATCACTATTAAGCGCAGATGCTGCTTTCTCGGTCCACAGAACATTACCAAGAGAATCGTATTTCCTCAGGAAAACATCAGCTCCAAATGAATAATTCGGCGTAGAAGAGCCGGTAAAATTTCCGGTTGCATGGCCTGTCACAAATATGTTTCCGTTACCATCAAGTGTGAGCGCCTCTGCTCTGTCTGACAGGCTGCCGCCGACAGGCATGTCTGCACCGAACTGAAATCTCCATTCAAGGACAGATGTATCACAGGACTGGTCGCATACATTTCCAACACCGTCATTGTCCGTGTCAATCTGTAAAGAGTTCGCATCATTCACACAGTTATCACAGTCATCACCGATGCCATCTCCGTCACTGTCGGTCTGATCGTTTATCACTCCTGAACAGTTGTCCTCGGCATCGCTTAAACCGTCACCATCAACATCAAAGTTAACGGGAAATGAGTGAGTATTGAATTGCCTTAGATACCACCCGTCGTCAACGCCCTCAGCAGGTCCGAGACCGGCAGCAAGGGTCTGTTCATCAGGCACACCGGAGTGACAGTTGAAACAGGGTCCGTTCTGTGTTATCATTCCTCCCGCATTCAGTGCGGGATTATGCCAGTCCACAGGGTCTGTCAGTTCAACATAATTGCCTTGACCTGCATTAAATGTCAGAAATGAGAATGTACCGGCGAATGCAGCATCTGCCATGACCGGTCGGTCAGTTCCATGTGGATTATGGCAGAGGATACAATTTGTTCCGCTATAATTGCCAAAATCGAAGAGATGGAAGTAGTGCAGGTTATATGTTGTTTCAAGCCATGAGCTGAACGGGGGATTTTCGATTCTGAAGTTCGTTGTCAGGTCTGCACTGTCAAACAATGTCTCATCATGACAGGTAAAACACAACCTGAAATCATCAAGTACTGGTGCAGGCATACGCGTATGGGGCAATGACATTCCCTTTCCATCATAAAAGCGGTAATTGGTTGGATTTTCCCACACCCTGACTACATCCTCAACAGGGGTAAACAAGTGGTCAATATGCTTTTTAGAGGCATCATGACACTGGACGCAGTTGACCCCCGGGTCATTTCCGTGGCCGGTTACGTAGAATCCAACTGTAGCATTATCACCTGTTATATTCCCGGCACTCACTCCTGTGCCGTCTATCTTTGAGTTTGAAGGCGCATTGTCATGACAGCCGGCACACCACATTTCCTTACCGGCAGTGAGTGTTTTACCGTTATACACACCATCTGTCCAGTTTGATTTTGCACCGGTCTGAGGATCATTCACACCATCAAATGTACCTCCCGGGCTGTGGCAGTTATCACAGACTGTAGTATTGGTAAGATCATTGCCATCTGCAAAAAGAGGTGGGCTACTTGCTCCGTGACAGCCTGTTTCGCAATCAAGGCCCGGTCCTTTTATACTGTTTAAGTGTGTGTCATGGCTTTGTCCAGCTGCTCCGGGTTTAAATCCCTCATTATGAAGGTGGCAGTCAGTGCACGGATCAGGTCCCCCATCATTATGACCGATATAGGTGCTGCTTCCCGGCACTCCGTCCCAGTCACCAGGAGCCAATCCATCTCTCCGATGATGATTAGACAGAGTGTGGCACATCTCACAGATGTTCTCATTATAAGGAAGTCCGTCGGTAAACGATCCCGGTCCTGTCGCTGCAGTGAACTCTACTATCTCTTCAAAATTTCCTCTGCCTGTCGCTGAATTGTCAAAGCAGATGTACTCCTTGATATACTTTCCGTATGATGTCCCATATGCTGCATTCTGCTCCTGCAGGTGGGGATTATGACAGGTCATGCAGTCCATGTCCCAGTTGCCATACTGTGTACCCACTACTGTTGAGGAATGCACCTGCACATCAGGGGCCGATCCAAATCCAAACGGCCATGGATCAGGATACAGTACTTTTGATGATCCTCCTGAAGTATGGCAGCGGTCACAATCTGATCTGATCGGGTCCTGAAGGCTTGCACCATGACA
>CP070632.1:1869253-1903060 GCA_020356065.1 Nitrospiraceae bacterium | reverse complement strand
GGGTTGGCAGCCACTTCTTCCGGAGTCCCTGATGCCACTACCTCGCCTCCATCATCTCCGCTTTCCGGCCCCAAGTCGATTATATAATCCGCACTCTTGATTATGTCAAGGTTATGCTCAATCACTATTACTGTGTTGCCTGCGTCAACCAGGTCACCAAGCACCTCAAGGAGTTTTTGTATATCAATAAAGTGAAGCCCTGTTGTAGGTTCATCAAGGATATAGAGAGTATTGCCGGTGGCTCTCTTACTTAGCTCTCTTGACAGTTTTGCCCGCTGGGCTTCTCCTCCGGAAAGTGTCGTTGCTGACTGTCCAAGCTGAATATAGCCAAGGCCTACTCTCTCCAGGGTAGTGAGTTTTCTTTTCAACTGAGGTACAGCTTCAAAAAAATCTATCGCCTGGGATACTGTCATGTTCAGAACATCGGATATGTTTTTTCCCTTGTAGCGGATGTCCAGGGTCTCTTTATTGTAACGGGCCCCTTTGCATGTATCACATGGAATATAAAGATCAGGGAGAAAGTGCATTGATACTTTCACCAGTCCGTCCCCTCTGCATGACTCGCATCTTCCGCCATGAACATTAAAACTGAACCTGCCCGGTTTATACCCCCTGACTCTTGAGTCCGGTACCATGGCGAAGAGGTTTCTTACCAGCGAAAAAATACCGGTATATGTTGCGGGATTTGATCGCGGAGTCCTTCCCAGGGGTGACTGGTCAATGTCAATAACTTTGTCAATCTTTTCGATTCCCTTGATACCATCAAATTCCCCCGGGGTTTCCCGGGATGAGTAAAGTTTGTTAGCGATGGCCTTGTAAAGAATTTCAATGATGAGTGTACTTTTTCCTGATCCGGAAACGCCTGTTACACAGGTAAATACGCCGAGCGGGATGTTCACGTCAATGTTTTTTAGGCTGAATTCCCGTGCTCCTTTGACGGTAATATAATCTTGTGGTTTTCGCCGAATATCCGGGACCGGGATTGACAATTGTCCGCTCAGATAAGAGCCTGTCAGGGAATGAGCATCATTGAACACGTGATCATAGCTTCCTTCTGATACGATATGCCCGCCATGCACTCCCGCAGCAGGCCCCATATCAATAATATGGTCAGCCCGTTTCATCGTCTCTTCATCATGTTCTACTACGATAACGGTGTTTTCCATTTCCCTTAGTTTGCACAGACTGTCCAGCAATCTGTTACAGTCCCTCGGATGAAGCCCGATGCTGGGCTCATCAAAGATATACAGGACTCCGGAAAGAGAAGACCCTATCTGGGTCGCAAGTTTTATCCTCTGCTCCTCACCGCTTGATAAAGAGACGGCAGTCCTGTCAAGGGTCAGATAGCCAAGGCCGACACTTGTGAGAAAATGCAGCCGTTCTTTTGTCTCTTTCATAATTTTGGATGCGATCATCTGCTCTGTTTTTGAAAGTCTGAGGTTTTGAAGAAATGTGATTATCTCCTTAATTGGAAGCATTGAAAGTTCACTGATATTCAGACCGTTTATTTTTACGGAAAGGGCCTCTTTCCGTAACCTGTTCCCATTACAGTCCGGACATACAGCTGCCTTATGAATATGATCTGACTCTTCATCGACCTTTCGAATACCAAGGCCCCTGCATGTAGAACAGGCGCCGAACGGACTGTTAAAGGAAAAAAACCGCGGACTTATCTCAGGATAATTTATCCCGCATCTGGGGCAGGCAAGCTTTGTGCTGAAAAAAAGGTCCTGGTCTTCATCAATAATATGGACGATGACCGAGTCTGTGAAATCAGTTGCGAGCGCGATCGCCCTTGAAATATGTTTTTCAATGCCGGGTTTGATAATTAACCTGTCTATAACTATGTCAAGATTATGTCTTTTATATCTGCTGAGTTTCACCTCTTTCGTGATGTCTACTATTACCCCGTCTATTCTCGCCCGTATAAACCCTTTTTTCCGGGCATCCAGCAGTTCTTTTTTATACTCGCCTTTTCTCCCCACAACAATGGGGGAGAGGATCTGGATGCGCGTCCTTTCAGGAAGCGAGGCGAGAGTATCGATTATCTGCTGGACTTTCTGTGTCGCTACAGGACTGCCGCACATATAACAGGCCATGTCACCGATTCTTGTATAAGCGACCCGCAAATAATCATATATTTCAGTTATCGTACCGACCGTGGATCGCAAGCTTTTAACCGTGGTTTTCTGATCTATTGCTATGGATGGGGAGAGTCCTTCAATAGAGTCAACATCGGGTTTCTGCATTTGGTGAAGAAACTGTCTTGCATATGCAGAAAGGCTCTCCATATACCGTCTCTGGCCCTCAGCATAAATGGTGTCAAATGCAAGAGACGATTTGCCTGAGCCCGATGGTCCTGTGATGACCACGAGGCTGTTGCGGGGCATATCTACGTTAATATTTTTCAGGTTATGGACTCTCGCCCCTTTCACCGTAATACTGTTTATCATGATATTGTCCAGACAATAAAGGTTTAATTTTTACTATACCATGAAAGGAGTATGTCGACAGGACAATGTTCCGTCTTTGAACATGAGAAAGAGTGAACCTGTGTCCTAACCACGTCATAACATCAATTGCATGAAAGTATAAAAAAATATTATAATAATCTTCTTATCTGAACTTTAACGGAGGCAATAATGAACAAAAGTAATCACATTTTTACATCTGAGTCTGTATCAGAGGGACATCCCGATAAAGTCGCAGACCAGATCTCAGATTCAATACTGGATGCGATTTTCAAACAGGACACAGCATCCCGTGTAGCATGCGAAACGCTCGTCAATACCGGCATGGTTTTGATATCCGGAGAAATAACAACCACGGCATGGATAGATATGCATGCGATCGTTCGTAACAAGGTGAGGGAAATTGGATATAACCATTCAGACATGGGATTTGACTGGGAATCATGTGCGGTGCTTACCTCCATTGATAAACAATCAGCAGATATTGCCATGGGTGTTGATGAAACGGATGACCATGAACAGGGAGCTGGAGACCAGGGGATCATGTTCGGATACGCCACAAATGAGACCGAGGTGCTTATGCCCGCTCCGATAACGTATGCGCACCGTCTTATGCAGCGTCAGGCAGAAGTCCGTAAAAACGGCACACTGCCGTGGCTCCGTCCTGATGCAAAGAGCCAGGTAACATTACGTTATGAAGACGGCAAGCCGGTTGGTATTGAAGCGGTTGTGCTTTCCACCCAGCATTCACCTGACATTGAGTATAAAGCCCTTAAAGAAGCAGTTATGGATGATATTATCCTGCCTGTATTGCCGAAGGAATGGATAAGTAAGAACACAAAATTTCATATAAATCCAACGGGACGGTTTGTTATTGGAGGCCCCGTGGGGGACTGCGGTGTTACCGGCCGGAAGATAATCGTGGATACGTATGGCGGAGCTGCACATCATGGCGGAGGTGCTTTCTCAGGCAAGGACCCGTCAAAAGTTGACCGCTCTGCTGCGTATGCCACCCGATATGTTGCAAAAAACATAGTTGCTGCGGGCCTTGCTGATCGCTGCGAACTCCAGGTGTCCTATGCTATCGGAGTTGCTGAACCGACATCCATCGATATTGAGACTTTCGGTACAGGAAAGATCGATGATTCCAGGATCATAGAGCTTGTGCGTAAGCACTTTGATCTCAGGCCGAGAGGGTTGATCACCATGCTGGATCTGTTGCGACCTATATACGAACCCACTGCTTCATATGGTCATTTCGGCAGAGAAGACATGGGATTCCCCTGGGAAAAAACTGATATGGCAGAAACCTTAAAGAATGATGCAAAATAAGCTTTCTGCTTAAAAATGACATGGCCAGGTACGGCGGGTGGGATGAATTCCCTTCCCGCCTTTATATTGTATTCAGTAAATTGGGGAGGGTTCCATTAGAGAATCCGACTAAAATGTACATGTCAGTCTTGATAATTCATCTATGTGTATTAAGACAGTCATGTTATGAATACAAAGGTTAGTATGATCACATCCATTTTCATACAGTAAGCGGTTTGAGTTGCAAATATATTCAGATAATGATTAATATACAACTTATTGTAAATTCAATGAATTATTGCGAAATGGCGCATATGCGTAAAGCAATGATCAGTAGATATGAAGGAGGAAAGAGCAGTGTCTACAACAATAGATGATAAAAAAACAAAGGACTATAAAGTAGCTGATATCAACCTTGCGGAATGGGGCAGGAAGGAGATAGAAATAGCGGAAAAGGAGATGCCGGGACTGATGTCTGTAAGGGCAAAGTATGCAGCAGAAAAGCCTTTGAAGGGGGTCAGGGTCGCGGGCTCTCTGCATATGACCATACAGACAGCTGTTCTGATAGAAACACTTGTTGCGTTAGGAGCAGATGTCAGATGGGCGAGCTGCAATATTTTTTCAACCCAGGACCATGCTGCAGCAGCTATCGCAGCAGCAGGCGTACCGGTCTTTGCATGGAAGGGGGAAACGCTTGAAGAATACTGGTGGTGTACGAATGAAGCCCTTACATTCCCGGGAGGGCTGGGGCCGCAGTTAATCGTTGATGACGGTGGTGATGCAACCCTGTTTATTCACCGCGGGTATGAGGCGGAAAACAATGCGGCCATTCTTGATGAGCCAACAGATAATCATGAGCTGAAGATCATTAACAGTCTGCTGAAGTCCATACTTGCGGAAGACAGCAAAAAGTGGCATGGAATAGTCGGGGAGTGGAAAGGGGTCAGTGAAGAGACGACGACGGGTGTTCACAGGTTATATGAAATGATGAATAAAGGGACCCTTCTCATCCCTGCCATTAATGTCAATGATTCAGTTACCAAATCTAAATTTGACAATCTTTATGGCTGCAGAGAGTCACTTGCTGACGGCATAAAAAGGGCTACCGATGTGATGCTTGCTGGCAAGGTCTCTGTTGTTTGCGGTTATGGAGATGTGGGCAAGGGCTGTGCCCAGTCATTAAAGGAATATGGCTCCCGAGTAATCGTTACCGAAATTGACCCGATATGTGCACTGCAGGCTGCAATGGAGGGATATGAGGTTGCAACGGTAGAAGATACCCTTGGCGAAGGAGATCTGTATATTACTACGACGGGTAACAGAGATATCATCAAAATCGAGCACATGGCCAAAATGAAAGACCAGGCAATTGTGTGTAATATTGGACATTTTGATAATGAAATACAGGTGGACAAGTTAAATGCCTATGCAGGAGTTGAGAAAGTAAATATTAAGCCGCAGGTTGATAAATATATTTTCCCTGAAGGACATTCAATATTTCTCCTGGCCGAGGGACGACTTGTAAACCTTGGCTGCGCGACCGGGCACCCTTCGTTTGTCATGTCAAACAGCTTTACCAATCAGACCCTGGCGCAGATCGATTTATGGAATAACAGAGATGTATATGAAAAAAAGGTCTACAGGCTTTCAAAGAAGCTTGATGAGGAAGTCGCGAGGCTGCATCTGGAAAAGATCGGGGTCAAGCTAACGAGGTTGACACAGGAACAGGCCGATTACATTGGCGTACCTGTGGAAGGGCCTTACAAGCCGGAGCATTACAGATATTAGTTGGAATCCGTGTATAAACTCGATATCTCTGTCTGACATTCCGGCAGTCCTTTAGCCGGCATCCAGTCTTTTCGGAATAGTCTGGTCGGAGCGACTCTACACGGAGACTCGCTCCGAGATACCCGATTACTAATTTCGGGCATGACAAAAATATAAAACGGCTGTTCATGGACAGACATTAATTCATCTTTTTATATACAGGGACAGGCTTTTTCTGTCCCTTTCTTTTTGCTAAACTTGAATAGAAACAGCATATGGCCATCAAACTTGAAAACATGAATCTTATCATCCCCATAAAGCAGATCAACCTCTGCTATCCCGGAGGATTTGACCTGTTTCGCACACATCATCAAAATAAGTTTGGCGAGAACTTCTGGCATGATATGCACCTCTTCCGGGACGGGACCATGACTTCAATGGAAATGGAAAGCCTGATATCTTTCTGGCAGCATAAAGGTCTGGTCCCTTATATTGAGCAGAATGGGAAAAAAAAATGGAAGGACATGTGTGTGATTGAATCTCCCAATGCTGAATTGACTTACCCATGTGACTGGATCGAAGTTGATGATGAAAATAACTGTGTTTTTCATAAAAAAAAATCAAAGGGCAGGATCATTGGCAGGGAAGAGATGAAGTTGTATTACGGGTAATATGGAGGTTGAACCTCCATATCATGTCAGATCTTCCGAAGGACCTCGAGGGTTTTTCCCCTTACTTTCCTGTTCCATGTAATGGTGAAATGGTTTGCCTGAACATTATAGTGCTCTTTTGTCCAGGGAAGAACAGAGCTCTCAGCGGTCACCATAAAGTCCGCTTTCCCGGGGATCAATTCAGGGGGCCTTGCAGAAGAGGGAACTATTTTAAGGAGTGAATCGGGAATTGTTAATATGGATCTGGCCTTAACAGTGTGGTCCATTCTTTCCCATTTATAAATATGTACCAGTGCTGTTTTTTTGCCTCCAAAAGATACATAATGAATTCCGCTTACCGGGGTGTCCTGTAAATTCCGTATAAAAGCTGAACCTGGCATCAGCTCCTTAAGCGCCTTTCCATTAATTAGTTCACGCAGGTTTTTTATGATTCCTGAAACATTGCCTCGAGTGCTTTCAGGGATAATGGGATTAAGAGGTTTTGTGAGAGGTTCAATATATTTGCCAATTTTTGACAGAGAACTGCCCCTGTGCGGAGAGGCAATGGTAATAAGGGCTTTCACTCCCTGGGGCCTTGATTCCATTAATTTTCTGGCAACCAGGCCTCCCCGACTGTGACAGATAAAGGCAACCGGCCTGGACGGAAACTTTTTTTTCACGATCAACACGACGTCATTCAGTTCTTTAACGGCAATACTGATAGGCCCGACCGGTCTTCTCTGGCTCCAGCAGACAGCGCTGCATCCCTCCCGAACGACATCATTCCATAAGCCACTGATCTTTTTCGGAACATCGCCGATAGTTATTTTTCTTGAAGAGTCGGAGTGCCGGGGTTTTTTTGCCGCAAAATACTTCAGCGGTATGTTTTTGGCAAATGCCTTTGTCTCAAGCGGATCAAGCCAGAAGTATTTGTCCATGGCCAGCCCATGGATAAAAATTGCAACAGGTTTTTCAGGATTGCCTTTATGAATTGTTATATCTAATTTCATAAAGGCTGCCATCAAAAAATATCAATCTTTTTTAGTGATGCATCCTTGTCCAGATATACAACTTCTGTGATCTGGGAGTTACGTATCATGCGGTCGCATAATTTACACGGCCTGCCAGCTGCAAAACTGTCGTCCTCTTCGAATCCTGCGATATAAATGGTTGCACCCTTCATACGTTCAGGCGGGCCATTAATAATCGCATTCTGTTCAGCATGCACTGCCTCGCACAGTTCATATCTCTCACCAGAGGGGATGTTCCGCTCCTGCCTGGTGCACATATTCAGATCGATACAGTTCTGAATCCCTCGTGGAGATCCATTGTATCCCGTGCTGATAATGACCCGGTCTTTTACGATGACCGCACCATACCTGCGGCGCAGACAGGTTGATCTTGAAGACACGACTTTTGCAATTTCAATGAAGTATTCATCCCACTCAGGACGCATTTTTTTATTCTCCATTCCGGAAATAAGGCGATGAACAGCTATTTCCTTACCGTGATAAGTGTATCATATCCTTCATCAGCAAGTTTTTCAGCTGTCTGATATGCAGCATCACGACTGTTGTAATTGCCTACCTTTACTCTGAAAAACATTTTCCCGTTTATTCTGACACGGGTTACATAGACGTCGCTGTATTTTATATCAAGCCCCTTTTTCAGTCTGAATGCCCTGGATTTGTCTTCAAAAGAGCCGATCTGGATCGTGACCGGCACAGGGGAGTCAACCGGCAGCGAGGGTTGGTAAGCGATCCTTTTCACATATCGCATGTCCCTTCCCAGATAGTTTACTTTTACTCTTCCCACGCCTTTTTCTGCCAGTCCTATGACCTCTGCCGCTCCATAAGAAAGGTCGAGGTCCCGTCCGGGAATGAACGGTCCACGGTCATTTACCACGACGTCAACAGACCTGCCGGTATCCGGATTGGTAACGCGCAGTTTTGTGCCAAAGACAAGAGTCTTGTGAGCGGCGGTAAGGCCGTGCATATCAAACCGTTCACCCGAGGAGGTTGGCCGGCCATGAAACTTCTCACCGTACCAAGAAGCTGTCATGTAGCTCCGACTCGGTTTATGTTCAACCTTTGGAGTTGAAGCGCATGAAGAAAGCAGTGTGAAAAGAAATATAAGGGCCAGCCCTTTTTTTAGCTGCACTTCGTAAATCCACAGTCCCTGCAGACAGCACATCCGCCTTCGTGTTCAACTGCGCCACCACAATCAGGACAGGCACCGCACATCATTACCTTCTCGTTCTTGGTGTGCGAACCATTGCCGTTCTTTTTGGTGCCGACCTGTTTATATCTTTCGATAGCTTTGGAAATAGCATCAGAGCATGATGCGATCTTTCCGCCTGCTGCCCAGGCCGGGCTGTGGCAGCTTATTCCCTTCAGCTGTTTTTCTATTTCGATAGGCTCGATGTCACTTCTTAAGGCAAGGCTGACAAGTCGTCCGATTGCTTCTGCCTGACTCGAGGCGCATCCCCCTGCTTTTCCCATATGGGTAAAAAGCTCAAAGACATTTCCATTTTCATCTTCATTAATGGTTATGTAGAGATTGCCGCAGCCTGTCTTCATAAGCCGGGTTGTTCCCTTGATTACTTCCGGTCTTTTCTTTGGCGTTATTTTATAGACAGGCTCAGCCACAACCTCAGATTGCGGTTCCTCTTTCTGACTGCTTTGTCCTGTGGAGAGCACCTGCTCATCACGGGATCCATCTCTGTATACAGTTACCCCTTTGCAGCCAAGGCCGTAAGCGAGAAAGTAAACATCCTCGACATCTTTTTTCGTGGCGTCATGCGGAAAATTCACGGTCTTGGATACAGCATTGTCCACATGCTTCTGAAAGGCTGCCTGCATCCTGACATGGTCAAGGGGAGATATGTCATGGGCTGTGATAAATGCCTTCTTGACATCATCGGGCACCTCTTCGATGTCCTGCAGTGTGCCATGTTCAGCAATCTTTTCTATGAGCTCCTTGCTCCAGAAACCTCTCTCTTTTGCGATTCTTTCAAAATGCGGATTGACTTCATACAGCTTGGTGCCTTCCATGACATTGCGGACAAAAGACACGGCAAATAACGGCTCAATGCCACTTGAACAGCCCGCTATAATGGACAGAGTGCCTGTTGGTGCAATGGTTGTGACGGTAGCGTTTCTCAAATCCATCCTTTCACAGTAAACACTTTCATCAAAATTGGGAAAGACCCCTCTTTCCACTGCCAGGAATGAAGACTGCCTCTTTCCTTCGCTCTGAATAAATTTCATGAGATCGTTCGCAAGGTTTGATGCTTCAACAGAGTTGTAGGGTATGCCGAGCTGAATCAGCATGTCTGCCCAGCCCATGACCCCGAGTCCGATTTTTCTGTTCGCTTTAGTTGACTGTTCTATTTTGTCCAGCGGATACCTGTTTATATCAATGACATTATCAAGGAAATGAACGGACAGATGGATGGTCTCCCTGAGTGCGTCCCAGTCTATGTTCGCATGTATATTCTCGGCAGATTCCGGCTCAACAGACGGGATTACGAATTTTGACAGATTAATTGAACCGAGATTGCAAGACTCATAGGGAAGTAACGGCTGCTCACCGCATGGGTTGGTACTTTCTATTTTGCCCGCAGCAGGGGTAGGGTTGCACTGGTTTATTCTATCCATAAAAATGATTCCGGGCTCGCCGTTTTTCCATGCGTGATTCACTATCGAGTCAAATACGTCTCTGGCTTTCAGTTTGCGTACCGGTTTCCCGTTGTGAGGATTAATAAGGTCATACTCTCCGCTTTCCTTGAGAGCTTTCATAAATACATCGGTCAGTGCGACAGAGAGGTTGAAATTATTGAGTTGATTGTTCTTGTCCTTGGCTGAAATAAACTCAAGTATATCAGGGTGGTCAACACTCAGGATTCCCATGTTTGCTCCCCTTCGTGTCCCGCCCTGCTTTATCGCTTCTGTTGCTGAGTCAAAGACGGTCATGAACGAAATCGGTCCTGAAGAAACTCCTTTTGTGGACCCTACGATATCACCTTTTGGCCTGAGATTGGAAAATGAAAAACCTGTGCCCCCCCCTGATTTGTGAATTAAGGCGGCATTTTTTACGGCCTCAAAAATGGAATCCATTGAATCATCTACAGGCAATACAAAACATGCTGACAGCTGCCCCAGTCTCCTGCCTGCATTCATCAGGGTAGGACTGTTCGGGAGAAACTTTAATGATGTCATAAGATGATAAAATTTATCTTCTACGACCAGTGCATCTGATTCCGGTTTACCGTACTTTTTCTCAACAGATGCAACAGCCCTGGCAACCCTTCTGAAAAGATCATCGGGACGCTCTGTTACATTGCCCTCTTCATCCTTTTTCAGATATCGCTTTTCAAGGACCTTGAGTGCACTCGGACTTAACTGTATCTGGTCTGATAATGTCTCTGACATGATTCCTCCCTTAGTTATATTATAGCTCTCTTAATGATTATTAAATAGATTGATTTTATTATTCAACCACTTCAATTGAATTAACTGTCTTAAACATGCATAAATAAAAAAAGCTACTCTATTTAGAGTAGCTAAGAAATTAAACCACAATATCTTGTATATGTCAAGAGGAAAACGAAATAAAAAGCCGATAAAGAAAAGTTGTTGATTTTAATCGTGTTTTGCTGTGCAAACAGGGTGAATGAATTGTTAATGAAATCATGGTATGGAATCCGGGATCATAGAATTTCAGAAGGCAATATGAATGTTAAAACATGCATACCAGCACACAGGCAGGCCCGGCCATCTGCCCCTTGAGGTTATCAATAGTCTATAATCAGGGAAGCAATGTGCTTCTGGAGGGACTGAATGTCAAAAGTAAAACTGCAGAAAAAACCCTACGGTGGCTGGGAAAACTGTGTATATATTTCAAATGATGTTGTGGATCTGGTCGTGACAACAGATGTGGGCCCGCGCATCATACGATATGGTTTTCATGGACAGGACAATGAACTGTGTGAAATTAAGTCCCAGATAGGGCTGACCCGGGGCAATGAATGGAGGATGTATGGAGGGCATCGCTTATGGATCAGTCCTGAATCAAGGGTAAGGACGTATGAGCCTGACAATGTGCCTGTGAGCTGGGAAGAAGTTGAAAATGGAATCACGGTAAAACAGAAAGCAGGTCCTGATACAAAGGTAATAAAAGAGATGCATATTACACTTGCATCAACAGGTTCCCATGTGACTGTTAATCACAGGTTAACCAACGACGGACATAAAAAAATTGAACTCTCTGTCTGGGCCATAACAGTAATGAAGGCAGGAGGCAAGGAAGTCATACCGCATATCCGGAAGAACAAGGGCCTCCTGCCAAACAGAAATATTGCGCTCTGGCCGTATACAAGGCTGGATGACAGCCGGATGACACTGGGCGGAAAATTTATTATTCTGCGTCAGGATAATGCGGTGCAGCGTCCTTTAAAAATTGGGGTATCAAATAAAAATGGATGGGCGGTCTATTTTAACAGCAATAATCTTTTTCTAAAAAAACACGCTCATATCAAAAATGCCCTGTATCCTGATTTCGGAGTTTCATACGAAACATATACCAATCACTTTATGCTCGAGATGGAATCGCTTTCTCCGTTAACGCTGCTTAAGCCGGGTGAAGACATCGATCATGAAGAGTCGTGGGAACTTTTTGAAAATATCAATATGCCTGCTGATGATGAAGATGATATTGCAAAAACTCTGAAAGGCATTGTCCCGGATCTGATCTGAGACAATGCTCAACTCATATTGTCTGATTTATATGTAAAATGTATTATTCTCATATAATCATCAAGACAGACATACAAATAAATGTATTGAATGCAATCAGATTGATGATATACATCTTCGCTGATAAACGAACATATTTTGCATAGTGTTTTGAATATTTATCACTAAGGGAACGATGAATAGGTTTTTAACATGCCTGTCTCGTTTCATGAAGTATTAAATATTGCATTTAATTCCCTTCAGCCTGCGCACCTTCAGTTTTTCTTAAATCTGCCGAATTAATATTAAACATATAGTGAATTTATTTACTTTTACGATGTGTTATTAGCCTTTTCCGGAATGTTAATAAGAACAGAATATGAGGGCAATGATATAAATGGCTCCTAAGCTGGGACAGATTTTATTAAATAATAATCTCATAACAGAAGATCAGTTGATTAAGGCCATTGAGCAGCAGAAAAAAGACGGTGGACGCATCGGTTCCAATCTTATCAAGCTGGGTTTTTTGACTGAAGAATCATTAGTTGAATTTCTGAGCAAGCAATACGGGGTGCCCTCTATTGTCCTGTCTCACGAAGATATTGATCCCTCCATTATCAAGTTTGTGCCCTATGATGTAGCCAATAAATATCAGATATTTCCTGTATCAAAAAATGGAGCATCTCTTAAACTCGCAATGATAGATCCCTCAAATGTTTTTGCCATAGACGATGTTAAATTCATGACAGGCTACAATGTACAGCCTGTTGTTGCGACAGAGTCATCCGTAAAGGAGGCGATCAAAAAACACTATGAACAGACTGACGGCATTCAGTCAGTTGTTGATGATATGGCCAGCCTTGATGACTCCAATCTGGACCTCATAAAGGAGCAGGAGGATGACATTGATGTTAATGATCTCCAGAATGCAGGAGAAGAGGCGCCGATCGTCAAGCTTGTAAATCTTATACTGGCAGAAGCTATAAGCAGAGGAGCAAGTGATATTCATGTTGAGCCGTATGAAAAAGAGCTACGGATACGATACCGGGTGGACGGCATTCTCTATGACATTATGCAGCCGCCGGTAAAGATGAAGGCCGCACTTTCTTCACGTATGAAGATTATGTCAGAGCTGGATATATCTGAAAGGCGGCTCCCCCAGGACGGCAGGATCAAACTGAGGATAAAGGGAAATGCTGTTGATCTGCGTGTGTCTACACTGCCGACACTCTTTGGTGAAAAAATTGTTATGAGGATACTGGATAAGAGTAACCTCAACCTTGACCTGACAAAACTTGGTTTTGAGCAGAAGGCGCTTGAGGATTTTGAAGAAGCCATACATTCACCATTTGGTATGGTTCTGGTAACAGGGCCGACCGGTAGCGGTAAGACCACATCGCTGTATTCTGCATTGAGCACAGTGAACAAGGTTGATGTGAATATCATGACTGCCGAAGATCCTGTTGAATACAATCTTAACGGGATAAATCAGGTGCATGTCAGAGATGATATCGGTCTTTCATTTGCAGCTGCTTTAAGATCATTTCTCAGGCAGGACCCTGATATTGTTATGGTTGGTGAGATCAGGGATTTTGAGACTGCCGAGATTGCTGTCAAGGCTGCTCTGACAGGCCATCTGGTACTCAGCACACTACATACCAATGATGCCCCCAGCACAGTATCAAGACTTCTGAATATGGGAATAGAGCCCTTTCTTGTATCAGCATCAGTTCTGCTTATCCTTGCCCAGAGACTGTGCAGAAAGATATGTGAGCATTGCAAGGAAGAAGAGGAAATTCCTGTTTCTGCACTTATTAACGCAGGATTCACAGAGGATGAAGCGGGCAATTTTAAATGCTACAAGGGGAAGGGATGTTCTGCATGTGGTGACACCGGCTATAAGGGAAGAATTGCCCTGTATGAAGTGATGCCGGTTAAAGAAGAAATAAAGGATATGATAGTCAAGGGAGCAACGACATCGGATATTAAAAAAACGGCCGTCAGGTTGGGCATGAAAACATTAAGAATGAGCGGGCTGACAAAAATTAAAGAGGGTATTACCACCCTTGAGGAAGTATTAAGGGTTACCTTCGGGGACTGATCGCAGATGAATGAAAAATATTTGTTGTCTGAAGCACATGATGAACCGGGGGCTAAAGAAACCCATGCGTATGTCCGATAACTTTAATATCGTGATTCGGATAATGGATTTAGTTTTGTGATCCATATCACATGATAAAGAGAGGATTAAAGAATACAGAGCTTTTAACCGATAATTTAACGTAGCCTGATAATTGGAAAGGGAATTATAGAGGGTAATGTCAAGTTTATACGATTTATTAAAACAGATGCTGGACCATGAGGCTTCGGATCTTCATATTACAACAGGCTCCCCTCCCAGAGTAAGGGTCCATGGAAGTCTTAAATCTATTGGAAGTGAACCCCTTACTCCTGCTGAAACCAAGAGCTTGTGTTACAGCATTCTCACGGATACCCAGAAGCATAAATTTGAAGAGCATAATGAACTTGACCTGTCCTTTGGTGTGAAGGGAATGAGCAGGTTCAGGGCCAACATATTTATGCAGCGTGGTGCCGTAGGCGGGGCATTCAGAATGATCCCATTTGAGATCAGATCATTCAGGGATCTTGGATTATCGGAGTCTGTTCAGAACCTTGCAAAGAAACCGAGGGGATTAGTGCTTGTAACCGGTCCCACAGGAAGCGGAAAGTCCTCAACTCTTGCAGCCATGATCGACAAGATAAACTCGGAGCGCAGTGAACACATAATGACGGTTGAAGATCCGATCGAATATCTGCATTCCCATAAAAAATGCCTTGTCAATCAGAGAGAAGTAAATTCAGATACAACATCATTTAAGGATGCGTTGAGATATGTCCTGCGGCAGGACCCGGATATTGTGCTTATCGGTGAAATGAGGGACCTTGAAACAATAGAGGCAGCACTTACTGTGTCTGAGACGGGACATCTTACATTTGCAACGTTGCATACTAATACTGCGGTGCAGACCATCAACCGTATCATTGATGTCTTTCCCTCTAATCAGCAGGAGCAGATAAGGATTCAGCTTTCTTTTGTGCTTGAAGGGATTATAGCCCAGCAGCTCATTCCAAAAAAGAATGGCAGGGGCAGAGTCCTGGCAACAGAGATATTTATTCCAACTCCTGCGATCAGAAACCTTATTAGAGAAGATAAGACGCACCAGATATATTCAATGATGCAGACAGGGCAGTCAAAGTTTGGGATGCAGACGATGAATCAATCACTATATGAACTTTACAGAAACGGGGAGCTTTCATATGAAGATGCCCTGGGTAAATCAACTATGCCTGATGAGCTGTTGAACATGATACAGCGAAAAGGCGCTACAGTCAGAGGATAACATAAAATGTCTACAGTCTATAAATGGTCCGGAAAAGCACAGAATGGAGATATTGTCAAGGGTGAAATAACAGCAAAGTCTGATCAGGAAGTAAAGGCGTATCTGAGAAAACAGAAGATCATTCCCAAATCCGTATCTAAAAAACCAGCATCTCTTTTTACGTCTTTCGGGGGCAGTGTAAAGGACAAAGATTTGGTTATCTTTACAAGACAGTTTTCAACTATGATCGGGGCAGGTCTCCCTCTTGTTCAGGCACTCGAAATCCTGTCTCAACAAACCGAAAACAAGGCATTCGCCAAGATAATAGGTGAGATTAAGAATGATGTTGAAGGCGGCTCTACCTTTGCTGATGCCCTGAAAAAACATCCAAAGGTATTTTCAGATCTCTACTCAAACATGGTTGCCGCAGGAGAGGCAGGCGGTATACTTGACACCATCCTGGTGAGACTTGCTACCTACATTGAAAAAGCCCAGAACCTGAAAAGAAAAGTAAAAGGGGCCATGGTCTACCCGTCAGTGGTCATAACAGTTGCTATACTGGTTATAGTAATAATTATGGTTTTTGTTGTGCCCACCTTTGGGAAGATGTTTGAAACCCTTGGCGGCAGTCTGCCTCTGCCAACCCAGATCATTATTGACGCCAGTGATTTCCTTGGGGGAAAGGGAGGGCTCACCGTTCTCGCGGGCATAGTTGCGATGGTCGTATTCATCATGCAGTTCAAAAAGACCGAGCGTGGAAGAAAGGTTATCGACAGTACTATCCTGAAGTTGCCCATCGTGGGTATCCTGTTCAAAAAAGTGGCAGTTGCAAAGTTCACCAGGACACTTGGAACGCTCATCAGCAGTGGAGTGCCGATTCTTGATGGATTGAATATAACCGCAAAAACAGCAGGTAACAAGGTTGTAGAAGAATCTGTGCTGTCTGTCAGGAAGGGAGTTTCAGAAGGTAAGACAATTGCAGAACCTCTTTCAGAAGCAAAAGTCTTTCCTCCCATGGTAACCCAGATGATAGCTGTTGGAGAATCGACAGGAGCCCTGGATAGTATGCTGGAGAAAATTGCAGACTTCTATGATGATGAGGTTGATATAGCAGTGTCTAACCTGACCTCAATGATAGAACCGGTGCTCATGGTTTTTCTCGGGGGGACGATTGGTTTTATCGTAGTTGCAATGTATCTGCCCATATTCAAACTTATAACGCTTGTAAAGTGATGCCTTGTCGGCGAATCACGGGGCCCAGTTTACTCTGTAAACTGGGCCTGTTATGTTTAGTTCAGATTATTTACACAGCCATGGAGGCAAGTCTTAAAAAGAGTATGGGGAGAGAGTTTCACAGCAGAACGTCAGCACACACTTCGAATGTTGATGTAGTGCTAAGATTGATCATATCCTCCTGCATTGTGCCGTATTTAAAACTTTTTTTAATGCCTGCCTCCACGGCTCACATATGAATAAATAAGGTGGTGTAGATGGATCCGGTAATGGAAAACAAAATCAGAATAATCCATCATTGTCATTCTTCATACCATGAATGCTGAAACATTAATCACGAATTTCTATTTGTCTCATGATTGAGGAACTGGAAAACAGAGTCAGCGCTCTTATTTATGTGAGAGCAATAGTCGTAACACTGCTGCTCGGGTCAATTTATATTTTCCAGATTGGCTACGATAAGCTGCCCCATCCGGAGTATTATTCTTATCTTATTGCTGCACTTTATTTCCTTACCATATGTTACGCGGTTACATTAGGCACAATTAAAAAGCTGTATAAATCAAAAAAACCTGATTATTCTCAGGTACATCTCCTGAATGCCTTTAAAGCCTTTGCCTACGTGCAGATTTTTATTGATGTTACGGCTGAGGTAATATTGATTTATATAACGGGCGGTATTGAGAGCATGTTTTCATTTTTGTTTCCTCTGAGTATCATTGCGGCTGCCATTGTTCTGGGCCGCCGCTCCTGCTATATTACCGCAACATTCAGCAGCTTGCTATATGGTGTGTTAATAGATCTGCAATTCTACGACATCATAAGGATCAACACTGACGCCGTGTTTACAGAGAAGGATTATTTTTACAATATATTCGCCAATATTACTGCATTTTATCTCATTGCATACCTGAGCGGATATCTTTCTAACAAACTTCACAGGGCGACAAAACGTCTGGAAGAAAGGGATGCCGTATTAAGCGATCTTAAGGCATTCAATAAGTATGTAATAGAAAGCATGCCGAGCGGCATATTTACTACAGACCTGCACAACAGGATTATATCATTTAACAGTTCAGCCCAGGAAATAACAAGCCGTACCCTTGATGACGTAGCGGGCAAAAAGCCCGAAGAAATATTCCCCTTTTTGCGTAATTTCAAAGACCATCTTGACAGGGTCGAGGGAGAAATAAAAAAGGACGGCAGGACGTTTCCGGTTGGGATGAGGATCTCCAAGCTGAAGGACAGTTCAGGAGAGGAAATAGGGCTGATTGGTATTTTTCAGGACCTGACCGAGCTGAAGGCAATGGAGGCTGAAGTAAAGAGAAAAGAAAAGTGGGCATTTATTGGTGAGTTGTCTGCATCCATCGCCCATGAATTGAGAAATCCATTGGCCTCCCTGAAAGGTTCTATTGAGATGCTGAAGGGCAAAAAGGTCTCAGAGGAACATGCTGACCGTCTTATGGGCATAGCGCTTTCAGAAATGGACAGGCTGAACGGGATAGTAACCGATTTTCTGCTGTACGCACGGCCCCGGGAACTGCATAAGGAAGAGTATGATCTGAACCAGTCTCTCCGTGAAATTGTTACATTGATGAACAGTTCAGGAGCAAATAATGATCATGTTACAATATCAGCTAGGCTGGAAGGAGATCGGGTTATTAAAGGAGACGCCAGACAGTTGAAGCAGGTGTTCTGGAACCTTGGAGTGAATGCCATGGATGCGGTTTCTGACAGAGGCAGTATAGATATTCGTACATCCGGAAATGGCAATGCTGTGGAAGTTGTTTTTCAGGACAGCGGAAAAGGCATTAATCATGATGAAATAGACAAGATTTTTTATCCCTTTTATACAACTAAAGAAAAGGGAACTGGTCTCGGTCTGTCAATTGCCCAGAAGATCATTGAGGAACATGGCGGAAAGATTGAGGTCGAGTCTGAAGGTGAAGGCGCAGGGGCAGTATTTAAAATATTATTACCGACACAGGTTTGATCAAGCGGACGTTTAAGAACTATGAATAAATCACAGGGCAGGATTTTGGTTGTTGATGATGAAAAGAGCATGAGAGAGATCCTTGAGATCTTTCTAAAGAATGAAGGGTACCGTGTCTCCGTTGCCAATAATGGTGAGACAGCGGTTGAAGCGTTGAAAAATGATATATTTGATCTGATTATTTCCGATATGAAGATGCCAAAAATGGGGGGACTGGAGCTGCTCAAAAATGTTAAAGAGAGTTCTCCTGATACCGTATTTGTTGTCATGACCGCATTCGGTACTACCGAGTCTGCTGTTGAAGCCATGAAGCTCGGGGCATACGACTATATTCAGAAGCCGTTTCACATGGACGATATAAAGCTCGTGGTAAAAAATGCCCTTGAGAAGCAGAAGCTGCAGAAAGATGTATCAATCCTGAAAGACCAGCTTAAGATTCCGTCAATAGAAAATATCATAGGTGAAAGCCGGCCGATGCAGGAGCTTTTTACCGTTATTTCAAAGAGCGCTTCAAGCAATGCCAATGTATTGATAATCGGGGAAAGCGGTACCGGTAAAGAGCTGGTAGCCAAGGCAATTCATAACATGAGTCCGAGAAAAGACAACCATTTTGTGGCTGTTAACTGTGCCGCCATCCCTGAAGGGCTTCTTGAAAGTGAGCTTTTCGGGTATATGAAGGGAGCATTTACCGGCGCAATATCAAACAAGAAGGGACTTTTTGAGCTGGCAAACGACGGTACACTCTTTCTGGATGAGATAGGAGAAATGCCGGTCAGTCTGCAGGCCAAGCTTTTAAGAGTGCTTGAGGACGGGACATTCCGCAGGGTAGGAGGGGTATCTGATATTACAGTTGATGTAAGGCTGGTTGCTGCCACAAACAAAAACCTTACTAAACGGATAGAGGATGGGCTGTTCAGAGAAGACCTTTACTTCAGACTTAACGTCCTTTCTCTTAAAATACCTCCTGTGAGAGAACGACGTGATGATATCCCATTGCTTGTTAATCACTTCCTGACAAAATATGCCGGTGAGAAAAAGAGGTTTACCCGGGACGCGATGGCAATGCTTCAGAATTATCGATGGAAAGGCAATGTGAGGGAGCTGGAGAATATAATCGAAAGGGTGCTTCTCTTAAGCGAGGGGGATGTCATGGATGTTGAATCCTTACCGGAAGAAATAAGGTCCGGACCGTCAAGAGACAGGGTGGCTGTTCCGTCCGGAGGTATAGATATTGAGTCGATCATTTCAGAGACGGAAAAAGCTTATTTATTAAAGGCCCTAGAAAAGACAAACGGTGTAAAGACCGAAGCTGCAAAGCTGTTAAACCTCTCGTTCCGGTCTTTCAGGCACAAGCTGAAGAAATACGGGATTGACAAAAGATTAATCACTGATAAAATTCCCATCCTATAGTCTGGAAAATCATTTTTATTTTTATCAAAGCATACTGCTTTTTGAATTATAAAGGACAGTAGTATGACCTTCAATAAATCATTTTTCCTGTATATTTCCTGATAATAAACCAGTGAAGTCAAACATATGAGGAATGCCCATGTATCAAGGTATATGCGTAATATTAGTTTACAGTTTAATAATATACTGTTTAATAATAAAATTAATAATTAAATGTAATATAACTTGACATTAAATACAGCATAATGTAAAATTAAAATATTCTATAATTGATAATAAATTTTACGATAATTAACGTCTGTATTTGTTATGATCCACACATAATATTCTCCTCAACTTTGGCGACCTTGAAGGTTATCAAGGCTAGTGGGAAGGTCACTGTAAGAGTCAGGGCACACCTGATGTACTTAGGGGCGGAATGAAAGGAAGAGATAATTGAGTAAAGAAACGAAAAGAATGATCAAGGTTAAAATCTTATACCCATCGATGAAATTCGTGGGTTCATCCTTACTAATTTTCGGTGTTATCGCCGTTTACAAAAGTATAGGCCTTCATGACATGTGGGTCAGGTTAATTGATAAGATAATGTAGCATAATCTGAGCATCCTGTAATTATGGCCCTGCTTTATCTATGTTATATCCTTCCTGACGGTTAATTCTTTCCTTATTTATAGTGTCTTTTGAGGTTTAAGAACATAATATGATTAATAAAATGCCTGATTGTTAGCATTCTGTTAATAAGCTGTTTGTATCCATGTTAGTAAGCGGTTGGCGAGGCAATTCATGGCATTAGCTGGATATGTTTAAGCGTATGAAATATATGAATACTGCTCTTGATGAAAATTTAATGATCCTAGTAATAATAGGCAAAAAAAGATTTGTCTCCGATTTATCAATTTCATATATGTAGAAGGTAGGCGCAGAGTGCTCCCTGAGGTAAACATGAATGTGCTCTGAATACTAAAAGCAATTCCCATTCTTTCATTTGAGGTTAGTTACTCGATACGTGCCTCCCCAGCCCCTCCTTTGTAAGGAGGGGATTTGAATTCTCCCCTTTACAAGGCAATATACAAAGGGGTAATGGTAAATTGTTCTTCAATGAAAATGAAATTACGAAGGGCTGCTTATCGGTAATAAGAATTGGCAGGTATGATGTTGACACCTTATGTATAGGCAAATCCAGACTATTGCATCAAATCCGGTCTATGGGGTTACGGCTCATTCCGTTTCTTTTTTAGACTGCAGGCCAGCTCATAAAGTGATTCGTCAATTCCCTCTGGATTTATTGCATGCCAGTCACTCATGATTAGAGCATCTTCACCAGCAGCATCCGGTCCATAGGCCTTTTCTGAGAGTTTTCTCATGATAAGCTTTTCGCAATCCATTTCTATATCACTTATGAGATAGGAATGTCTTACAGGTTCCTTGTACTCAATCTTTCTCCTGAGGCTTACAATGTTCTGTGAGCTGCGATTCAGGCTGTCCAGGTCTATATAGTGTTTGTCACCATTACCATTTTCAATAAAGTATAACCAGTCTGTACAGTACGCAGAAAAAGCAATAAAGATCATAAGAGTCGAGATAGAAATAATTTGGAAATATTTTTTTATCATGGGATTACCTCATTTGTATCATGTTAAATGCAAATTAACCATATAAAACGGAATGATCAGTATAAACGTACTTATTTTGCTGATGAATCAGGTTTCATTCGTATGATCAAGAGCGAACTTAAGGCCTTCTGCTTTTCCCTCCCAGTATGCCAGCCTGTCACGGGTTATGGTAATGTTGTACTGGTTTCTGGGTTTTTCAGATTCCAGGGACTGCAGTTCAGCCTTTATTTCATCTCTTTTCATTATGGTCTTTTCATATTCAGATTTTATTATATCACTCATGTATAGCCCCTTTATTTTGAAGCTGAAATTGCAATTTCAGCCGCATTTCTGTAAGCACAGTAATCACACATGTCTGATGCATCGGGAATATTATCGCCATTCAAACATTGATGGGCCTCAATAATTGCTTTCTCTACCCATCCGTCATTTCCCGTGTATGGTATGAGCGTAACATCAAATTCCAGTTTTCCGTCAAAGGCCTGTTTGTCGGTCTGTCCATTGCAATATACATAATAGCCTGTATCAGAAACAACAAGTTTATTGCGTCTCAGAAGCCATTGATAAACCTCCATCTGTCGTTTGTATCCTCTATGCCACTCCGCATTCAGTTCAGTGATCCTTTCATTCTTTGATGTGGCCTTATAATCTACAACGATATACTCGCCTGAGGAGTTTTGCCATAAGTCATCAATTGCTCCGAAGATCAGCAGATTTGTCTCCTCATGCAGATGCTGCACTCCTGTAAAGTTGTGTCTCCAGCTGTCGAGGTTATCATGGCGAACAGGCACGGCATCAACACCGTATTGCTCGATAAGGGGATGAGGCCTGCCTTCTACTCGATGCATATCAAATTCCTGCTTTAATAATGTATCGACCGCACTATTGAGATTAAAAGGATATCCGGGTGGCCGTCCCACACCCAGTCTTCTGTCAAGATAGAAACATCTGGGGCATTCAAGGAAAAGCTCGACTTTAGTACGGCTCAGTTTGAAGGGTCTGTTATTATCGGGTCGGTATATATTTTTTGTTCGCTGAGGTGTGTAGTAAAGAGACATACGCAATTATATCAAAAAATGCTCACTTTCTTTAATCACCTCCAAGTTTGATCTGCAATATTCTTACCAGCCTGATGCATAAGATGTAAAAGGATATAGTTTTTATACTGTTTAAAAAAGCATCAGAAAATTTATTCACAAGAAAAATAAATTGTTTGACATTTAAGAATCATCAGTTATACTAAATTGAGGGTTTTAATTATCAGGAAACATTTTGATTGCAGCCGGTGCTTGCAATGGCTATTGTTCATCGGGGAATTATGAAAACTGATGCAGTGATATTATTGGCTGAAGATGATGACGGGCATGCCGGGCTGATATCGAGCAATTTGAAGTACGCCGGGGTTACCAATGATATTCTGTTTTTTGGAAATGGCAAATCCATTCTGGATTTTATTTTTAAGAGAGGAACAGGACCCTACCGGAAGGATGACGTCCTTTACATCCTGCTTCTTGACATACGAATGCCCGATATGGATGGCACCGAGATTCTAAGAAAAATAAAAAATGACAAGTGGGTCCGTAATATTCCTGTAATTATGCTTTCTGTTGTCGATGACAATAAACAGATTGAATTGTGTAATGCACTGGGATGTGAAAATTATTACATTAAATATTCAGATGACAAAGAATTTGCCCAGACCATAGGGGAGCTTGGCAACTATATCAAGTCTGAAGTGATTCCAAAATACGGATCAGCTAGATAATCATACACTGTGATATGATTATCTGGAATATCCGGTCAAGGTAACATCTGTAACAGGCGGGGGCTGCGGGGTTCCTCTGGTAGCTTTTCCATGTAACACTCCTTTATCATCAAACCAGATGCGGTCAATGCATATTATCCGGTCCCAGCCTGTTTTTTCCCCTCTCTGCTGATGGTATACCATCCATAACCTGCCGTTGAGATCCCGGGTTACACTGGCATGTCCCGGCCCGTAGATTCCCTCTCCTTTTTTAAAAATCGGATTGCCCTGATATTTGGTGAATGGCCCGAGAGGACTTTTTGCCATTGCATACCCAATAGCATATTCCATGGTGTTAGCTCAGCTGGCAGAATAGAGAAGGTAATAGGAGTTCCTGTGCTTCAATATCCAGGGCGCTTCGGTTAGCGGTGTGTGTCTCTTTTCCCATTGTTCCGTAGGATAAATAAGCTTAACAGGGGTACCCCGTTTCGCTGTTAATGATTCCATGGGCTGTACATATATAAAGAAAGCCGGGAATTTCACGAAGTAAAGATAGTATTCCCCGTCATCGTCCTTGAACATGTGGGCGTCAATTGCGTCGTTTACCAGGGTTTTCAGATCGTTAAAGATCCCGTCAGGACTGTCAGAGACTGCAACGCCAATACGCCTGTTTACCGTATAATAGAGATAGAATTTCCCGCTCTTTTCATCATAGAACACGTCCGGTGCCCATGCCCCCTTCTCGCTGGTGCGAAATACCCTTGGGCCTTTTTGCCAGTGTATCAGGTCAGATGAAATGTAGACATCATAGCCACGGTTGTCTCCTGTAGGGTATAGGTAATATATGCCTTTATGAATAATGACTGTAGGATCACCGATTCCCAATACACCGGTGAACTGATGAACATGCTTTTCGCCCTTGTTTTTTAATTCCTTGATTATCGTTTAAACAAGAACCGGATTGGTATACGTCTCATTTGCAGCTGCAAATGTTACCCTGCAGACAAATGTGAACATGAACAGCAGAAATTTCATAATGACATGAAAACGTCTTTTCATATTGAGCCATCATTGTTCATGATTAACTCTGCTAATAAGAGAACGTTAAAAGTTATTCGCTATTTGTTATTTGGACATACTGGCAGTCAGGCATTCCCTTTTGTGCCTGTTAACATAGAACGCGTAACCAGAACCTGTCTCAAGATTAAAGATGTCATTTCTGTCATACCCGCATGTCGTAAGCGGGTATCCAGAAGCCCTTAAAAAGCCTGGATTCCCCGATCAAGTCGAGGGATGTCAATGAGTGTTTTTATCATAACTAGATATTTAAGATAGGCTCTAATAACGCTTACATGCTTCCTTTGGAACCGTAAGCGAAATATAACCTCTATAATTTTGATACCGAAATTGAATTATGTAAGGATATTATAACAGCTCAGGGAGGATCACTGATACGTGCATGCAGGCAATCAGGTTTTTGAATTGATGATCTTAAGGATTTCGTCCCCGCTCTTGAATCCCCAACTCTCTTCAGTGAGAACTTTTTTATAGAAATCACATTTCAGGCAGTTGAGTATCTTAAGTGCGTATGTCCCCTGCACTGTTCCCTTACATATCGTGCCGACAATGGCCCAGCATGCCCTTCCCCCGTTGGTTCCATCATTGATACCATCGGCCTTTTCTTCAACAGTGGCAGGACAGACTCCCAGCTCATCTGTATTGTGGCCGTCGGGTTCTCTGCCGCACTTTTTGTATTCCCAGCAATTCTGCAACCTCATATTATCTCCTGTTTAAAATGTGTCAAGATTGTTATTATCTATTCGGAACAATGTATAAAAAAGTTTAAAATTAAGACGTATAAAAATTAATTTCAGTGTTCAAAAATACATTGTAGCTCATCCTTACATCGGCATATAAGAAGCAAAAAGAAGGACACATCCTTTCGGGTGTGTCCCTCTAAGTCCGACTGATACAGAAGTAGTTACCTGAAGACCCTCCTGAAAATGTAGTCTACATTTTTTGTATAAAACTTCAGATCAAAAAGGTTGTCGATTTCTTTGTTACTTATATACGTTGTGATGGCCTTATCCTTTAGCAGAAGTTTCTTAAAGTCTATGCCCTGATTCCAGCTCTTCATAGCGTTTCGTTGAACGAGTCTGTATGATTTCTCTCTGCTCAGCCCCTTTTCCGTGAGCATAAGAAGCACGCGCTGTGAACAGAACAGTCCATTGCTCATATTGATATTTTCTTTCATTCTCTCGGGATAGACCTGAATGTGTTTCAGGATTCCTGTCAGTCTTACGAGCATATAGTTAATAAGGATGGTACTGTCAGGTATGATAATTCTTTCAACTGATGAATGGCTTATGTCCCGCTCATGCCACAAAGGTATATTCTCCATTGCGGCAATCGCATTTGAACGTACGACTCTGGCCAGTCCGCTCAGGTTTTCACTGCCAATGGGATTTCTTTTGTGAGGCATTGCAGAAGAGCCTTTCTGCCCCTTTGAAAATGGTTCCTCTGCCTCAAGCACTTCCGTCCTCTGAAGATGTCGTATCTCAACAGACATTTTCTCTATAGTCCCGGCGATCAGGGCAAGCGTAGTCATATATTCTGCATGCCTGTCACGCTGGATCACCTGAGTAGCAATCGGAGCGGGCTTTAGTCCAAGTTTCTTGCAGACAAATGTTTCAATATCAGGAGGAAGGCTTGAAAAAGTCCCGACCGGACCGGAAAGCTGGCCATAACTGATTGTTTCCCTGGCGGTCTTCATGCGCTGAAGATTGCGTTTCATCTCTTCATACCACAGGGCAAAAGTCAGGCCGAATGTAGTGGGTTCAGCATGAATCCCGTGGCTCCTGCCCATCTGCAGGGTAAATTTATACTTAGTGGCATTGGCCTTCAGGACTTTCATCAGATTCATGATGTCCCTGATAATGATATCAGCCGCCTCCTTCATCAGGACTGCAAGCGCTGTATCAAGGACATCCGAGGAAGTAAGTCCTTTGTGGACAAACCTTGAGTCAGACCCGATATATTCAGCAACGGAGGTAAGAAATGCGATCACATCGTGCTTAACCTTCTCTTCGATCTTGTCTATTCTTCTGACATTGAAGCCGGCCTTCTTCTTTATGGTTCCCAGGCTCTTTTTGGGTATCTCTCCCTTACTTGCCCATGCCTCACATGCAGCGATTTCAACATCAAGCCATTTCTGATATCTGTTCTCAGGCTCCCATATCTTCGCCATTTCAGGCCGTGAATAACGTGGTATCAAATAACCTCCTAAATACATGGTTCAACGTAGTTCAATATAGTTCAAATTGACATAATAAAAACAGCTTTGAACTACGTTGAACGACTTTTGAACAATTATTGAACTATACTTTCATCTTCCCTCTGCCAGTCTCGTAATGAGAGAGTCCGGAAGTCCGGCGTCTTTCATTTTTTTCTGAGTTAATAATATATCATATGAAACCCTTTTTATTTCTATCACATTACTGCTCATGATCACATAGCAGGCATCAGGATTGCCGTCTCTGGGCTGTCCCACACTTCCAATGTTGATTATGTATCTGCAATCTTTTCTGATTTCTGTAAGTGTATGAAACAAGACTGTTTTGCCATTAGCTGATTGTTCAGCAATGAAGGGTATATGGGAGTGTCCCACAAAACAGAATTTCTGACCGAAAAAGCGGAAGTTCTTGACAGCATCCTCTTTGCCTTCCAGATAGAACCACCTCTCAGGATCTTTTGGAGTTCCGTGGACCAGAAATATGTCTTTGTCGTCACTTTCATAGGTAAGAGGGGCTGTTCTGAGGAAATCCCTGTTTTTGTCAGTCAGGACGTCCCTGGTCCAGTCTATGGCAGTCCTTGCATAGGGATTGAAATGAGATATGTCAGTAAGACCGACAGCTCCCCGATCGTGATTGCCAGCAACAATGATCTCTGATACATCGTTGATGACCTCTACGCATGTATTTGGTTCAGCCCCATAACCCACCGCGTCTCCCAGAAAGAAAAGGGCAGATGTATGTTCCTTTTCAATCTCATTGAGTACGGCATACAGGGCCTCAAGATTGGAATGGACGTCTGATATAACTGCAAAAGAAGGCATGCCAGACTCTCTCTATATATTTATTCTTTGCTGGACGATGAGGGGTGTATTCCCTCTTCGGCTATCCTGTCCAGAATTCCATTGATAAAAGGTGCTGAATCTTCCGTGGAATATTTCTTGGCTATTTCCAGGGCCTCATTGATTGCCACGGAAGATGGGATGTCTGATCTGTAGAGGATCTCATTTGTAGCTGCCCTGAGTATATTTCTGTCTATAGCGGCCATTCTTTCTATGGCCCAGTGCTCGGCAGCCTTTTGAATTACACGGTCTATGGTTTCAAGGTTTGCCAGGGTGGAGCTTACGATATCATACGTGAACTGCTTTACTTCATCATCCTCTTTTATACTTTCCCAAAATTCATCGAGGACTTCATTGCTCAGTTTGTTTCCGGTAAGTTCAAGCTGGAAGAGAATCTGGAGGGCATATTCTCTGGATCGTCGTCGTTTCATAAGACAGTGACGGGTAAAAGGTAACAAGTGACGAGAAAAAATCTGCAGAAAGATTGCTCACTTGTGAGACCAGGTTTTGTTACATGTCCTTTACCCGTTACGCGTAACTCGTCACTCATAACTTTTTAAAAAGCTGTGCCATTTCAATAGCAGCTATTGCGCTGTCCCAGCCCTTGTTTCCGCTCTTTGTACCGGCCCTCTCAACTGCCTGTTCAATGGTATCGGTAGTGAGGACCCCGAATGCAATGGGAATGCCCGTATCAAGAGATGCCTGGGCGATTCCTTTGGAGGCCTCAGCAGCAACATAATCAAAATGTGGAGTTGCACCCCGAATGATGGCCCCGAGACAGATCACGGCGTCGTGTTTCTTTTTTAAAGCCACTTTTTTTGCTGCAAGCGGTATCTCATATGCGCCCGGGACTTTTATGATATCTATATTCTGCTCTGATGCCCCGTGCCTGGTGAGCGCATCAATTGCTCCGTCAAGCAGCTTGCTTCCGATAAAATCGTTGAAACGGCTGACTATGATCGCAAACTTCAGTCCCTTGGCCTGAAGCTCTCCCTCAAATGTTCTCATTCGTTCCTCCTGTATGTTTCAGCTGATTAACATCCGAACAATTCATTTGCTTTATTTGGACTAAACATGATTCAGCATATGTCCCAGCTTTTCCTTTTTGATCGAAAGGTATTTGATGTTTTTGTCATGTGGTTTGACCTCTATGGGCACCCTGCCGACAATTTTTAAACCATACCCCTCAAGGCCTATGAGCTTCTTGGGATTATTCGTCATTATTCTCATTTTCTGTATACCAAGATTAACCAGAATCTGTGCACCTATTCCATAGTCTCTCATGTCAGCCTTGAAACCCAGCTTTTCATTTGCCTCAACCGTATCAAAGCCTTCGTCCTGCAGAGCATAGGCCTTGAGTTTATTAACCAGCCCGATGCCTCTTCCCTCCTGTCTCATGTACAGCAGGACACCCTTGCCTTCTTTTTTAATCATATGCATCGCTTTGTGGAGCTGGTCTCCACAGTCACATCTCTTGGAAGCAAAGACATCTCCTGTGAGACACTCTGAATGTACGCGGACAAGAACCTCTTCATCCGGGGATATATCGCCCTTGACCAGTGCCACATGAGTTGTATCATCCACCATATTCCCAAATATAATAGCCCTGAATTCTCCTCCAAAGGCTGTGGGCATTTTTGTTTCAGCCAGACGCTCAACCAGGCATTCGTTTCTCATCCTGTACTGGATAAGGTCTTTGATGGTGACCATTTTCAGCCCGTGTTTTTTTGCAAACTTTGCCAGCTGGGGCACCCTTGCCATTGTGCCGTCATCATTCATTATCTCACAGATAACGCCTGCAGGATTCAGGCCGGCAAGTCTGGCCAGGTCAACAGAGCCCTCTGTCTGACCTGCCCGCTGGAGCACGCCGCCGGGCTGGGCCCGCAAAGGGAAAATATGTCCCGGACGTGCAATGTCTTCAGGTTTTGCTTTTGGATTGATTGCCGCTTTTACGGTTTTGGCCCTGTCAGAGGCAGATATACCGGTAGTTACACCCTTCCTTGCTTCTATGGACACTGTAAAAGCAGTCCCAAAACTGGACGTATTAAGCTCTGACATCATGGGGAGCTTGAGCTGCTCAACCTTTTCAGGAGTCAGGGAGAGGCAGATGAGCCCCCGTCCATGTTTGGCCATGAAGTTTATTGTCTGGGCAGTTACTTTCTGTGCGGCAATAGTGAGGTCCCCTTCGTTTTCCCTGTCCTCATCATCGATAAGAATGACCATCTTGCCAGCCCTGATATCTTCTATTGCCTCTTCAATGGTATTCAACTTATATGTCTTGCGGGCACGGTGATTTTTTTTCACTGTTTTTTTCTTAGTCATTCACAAATCCCTTTTCCCTTAAAAGCCCCATCAGGTTTGAACCGGTGTCATTCGTATTAAGCAGTTTCTCAATATACTTCCCGATGATGTCCACCTCAAGATTGACCCTGTCACCGACTTTTTTCTTCCCTATATTTGTTGCCGAAAGGGTATGGGGAATAATGGCTACACTGAATGAACTGCTGTCAAGGTCAACTACGGTAAGACTTATTCCGTCAATTGCGATGGAGCCTTTTTTTACCACATATTTTAATATGTCATTCGTCGCGTCAAATCTGTAAAAGGTGTATTCTCCCGCCTTTTTTATTTCTCTTATTGAACCTACATTGTCTACATGTCCCGAGACAATATGTCCGCCCAGTCTGTCTGACAACCTCAGGGCGCGCTCCAGATTAACGCTGTCGCTGTTTTTCAGCTCTCCAAGGTTTGTACTCCTCATTGTTTCGGGAGATACGTCAAAAGATATTTCTTTATTGTGTTTAGTTACCGTAAGACAGACACCGTTAACTGAGACGCTGTCACCCAGCCTGAGCTCAAACTCGGGAATGGGCTTGAGAGAAAGACGGATACCGTTGTCGGTCTCCCTGACCGAAGTAACTGCTCCCTGAATTTCAACAAGACCTGTAAACATGTTGTCGACGTTACTTGATAAGTTTGCCTATCCTGTTCCATCGGATTTTGTCCAGCAGGCTACCCTCACTGTTCCAAGACCAGTACATGATAAAGGCCTTGCCTTTGACTTCTTCCATTGAAACGATCCCCCAGAACCGGCTGTCATAACTCTGGTCACGATTATCTCCCATTACAAAAAAGCTCCTTCTCGGTACGATAAACGGGCCGAAATTGTCCCTCGGGGAGTCCTCTATTCCGGGGTCCCTGTGAACAGTGAAATTTTCATCACGGGGAATGTCATTAACAAAAACGGTCTTGTCTTTAATCTCTATTTTGTCCCCGCCAACCCCGATGACCCTCTTTATAAAATCCCTGCAGTTGTCCTTGAACAGATAGGCCGGGTTTCCGCTGCTGAAGGCATTTCCGATCCTGTATGAAATGTTGTTGTACGTGCTTATACACTCTTCCTGCTCCTTGTTCTTGGGAAATGAGAACACAATAATATCACCCTTTTTGGGAGGGTTGAATATCAGAAACCTGCTGTCTGTAAAAGGGATTTTTATTCCGTAAATAAACTTGTTTACCAGTATATGGTCGCCGACCAGAAGTGTGGGGATCATTGAGCCGGAGGGAATCTTGAATGCCTGTACAACAAAGGCCCTGATCACAAGGGCAAGCAGGACAGCAATGAGTATGGCCTCGGTATATTCCCTGAACTTTGATTTATGTGTTATATTTTTTTTTGCCAATGTAGTTCTTCTCTTCTATTATTAATTAAATTTTTCCGCAATAATTAAAATGGTCCCGGAATTCGTTACTTAACCTTCAGCACGGCAAGAAAGGCCTCCTGCGGGATCTCAACCCTTCCGACCTGTTTCATTCTCCTTTTCCCCTCTTTCTGTTTTTCAAGGAGCTTTCTTTTCCTGGTTATATCACCACCATAACACTTGGCAAGCACATTTTTTCTGATGGCCTTGATGCTCTCCCTGGCAATAATCTTACTGCCGATCGCCGCCTGTATGATAACCTCAAAAAGCTGTCTGGGAATTTCCTGCCTCAACCTCTCAGCAATCTGCCTGCCCTTGTAATATGCCCTGTCCTTATGCACAATCATCGAAAGGGCATCCACAGACTCTCCATTCAACAGTATATCAAGCTTGATCAGTTTTGATGCCCTGTAGCCAAGAAATTCATAGTCCATTGAGGCATACCCGCTTGACGAAGACTTTAGTTTATCATAAAAGTCCCACAAAATCTCATTCAGCGGAAACTCATACGTGACCATGATGCGGTCTTTTCCAATATAATTAAAATCCTTCTGAAAACCCCTTTTTTCCTGGCATAATTCCAGTATCTGACCAATAAACCGGGAAGGGACGAGGATAGTGGTCTTTACAAAAGGCTCTTCAATGGATTCATATTTCTTTGGAAGTTTTGCAGGGCTGTCTATATATATGATATTTCCATCGGTCTCCAGAATCTTATACACAACCGTGGGAGCCGTGTTTACAAGGGCGAGCTTGAATTCTCTTTCAAGCCTCTCTTTTATTATCTCCATGTGCAGCAGGCCCAGAAACCCGCACCGGAACCCAAACCCGAGGGCAGTTGATGTTTCAGGTTCAAAATTAAATGAAGAATCATTAAGCCGTAACTTTTCAAGCGCGTCCTTCAGGTCTTCATACTGGTTTGCCTCCGTGGGGTACAACCCGCAAAATACCATCGGCTTTATGTCCCTGTACCCAGGGCACGGTTCTGGTGAGGGATTGACCGCATCCGTTATCGTATCTCCGACTTTTGTATCGGAAACGTTTCTCATGCCTGCTATGATATAACCCACTTCACCTGCCCTGAGAGCTGTCACGGCTTTCTTGGCCGGAGTAAATATGCCAACTTCCTGGACTTCAAACACCTTTCTGGTTGCCATCATGAGTATCTTTGAGCCTTTTTCCACCGTGCCCTCAAAGAGCCTCACAAGGACTATCACGCCCTGGTAATTGTCAAACCATGAGTCAAATATAAGGGCCTTTAACGGACTGCTTTCCTTTCCCACCGGAGGCGGGACCCTTTGTACGATTGCTTCCAGCAGGCTTTTTATGCCTGTACCCTCCTTGGCAGACGTAAGAATAACATCACTGCAGTCTATGCCAATTGAATCTTCGATATCCTTTTTGACCCGTTCCGGTTCAGCACTTGGAAGATCGATCTTGTTTATGACAGGAATGATTTCCAGATCGTGTTCAACAGCCAAATAGGTGTTGGCCAGTGTCTGAGCCTCTACACCCTGCGAAGCGTCCACTACAAGCAGGGCACCTTCACAGGAGGCAAGGCTGCGGGATACCTCATACGAAAAATCAACATGACCCGGGGTGTCGATCAGATTTAATTTATATATCTGACCATCATCTGACGTATAATTAATGGTTACCGCATGTGCCTTGATGGTAATTCCGCGCTCCTGCTCCAGGTCCATCGAGTCAAGCACCTGTTTTGTGGTCATTTCCCGCTGTGTAAGCGCTCCGGTTATCTCAAGGATGCGGTCAGCAATGGTGGATTTGCCGTGATCGATATGTGCGATGATAGAGAAATTTCTGATATTTTTTTCAGACATGGAATAATCGGAGGAACGTCAGGCTAAATCTCCGGTACCTGATTGGATTTTCTTTAAAAGAAGACCGGCCGCGCCGATGGATCCGGCATTTTCTTCGAGCGAACTTTTGAGAATTTTCAGATTGGTTGAAAGAGGCTTAAATGCCCTTCTTAATGCTTCCTTTTCCAACTCACTTACAAACATGTCCCACGCACCGATCAGTCCTCCGCCGATGATTACTGCTTCAAGTCCCAGAATGTTAATTAGATTTGCTATCCCGATACCTAAAAAATGTCCCGCTTCCCTGAACACTTCCCTGCTCAGGCTGTCACCATCAAGGGCCGTTTCATAAATAAGTTTGGATGTTACTTTATAAAAATTGCCGTTACATCGCTCCGTAAGCATGCTTTCCGCGCCTTTTTCAAGTGAAGATATGACCCTGTCAACAATGGCCCTGCCTGAGGCATACGACTCAAGGCAGCCGTAACTGCCACAGGTGCAGTAGCGTCCGCTCGGCACGATCGTCATATGTCCGATTTCAACAGGCCCCTCAAACAGGTCACCATGATAAATGATACCGCCTCCCAATCCGGTCCCGAGTGTGAGAAGAACAAAATTATCAAGGTCTTTCCCTGCTCCAACCCATTTTTCCCCATATGCGTACGTATTGGCATCATTTTCAACAACAACCGGAAGTCCAAATTCCTTTTCAAAGAGCTCTCTTAAAGGAAGACCATTCAGAGTGGAGATGTTGGGGGACTGGATAACTATCCCTTTTTGCCTGTCAATAATTCCTGCCACTCCAATTCCGATGCCGGTAATGCCTGTTAATGAAGCCGAAATGGCT
>CP070632.1:1834896-1869153 GCA_020356065.1 Nitrospiraceae bacterium | reverse complement strand
CCTATCTTAAAATCATTTTAGCAGTATTTGTCATGCCCGCAGTTTGTAAGCGGGCATCCAGAACATCTTGGAAAGACTGGATTCCCGATCGAGTCGGGAATGACGATTCATGGTTTATTACTTATAAAATCAATTTTTTTGATAGGTTCTAAATAATTAGTCCAATTAAAAAATACTGCGAACCTGGAATCCTCGACCCCGTGGATCCTGATCCTATATAAAACACTGTGGATCAGGTGCAAGTATGTCAGCTTCCCCTTTTGAAGCTGAATACGAATAGGCAATAGCCCTGCACCCCCGGCAGTTAGCCCAATTATCGCATGTCCTGCATTTGCCTTTATATTTACCTCTATCCCTGAGATCATTAAGCACAGGTGACATGGCCCAAATTTCCCGTATTGAATTCTTCCTTATATTTCCGACAGGAACCGGCAGCCTCCGGCATGGCACTACCGTACCATCAGGCATTATGGTGAGTCCTGATATTCCTGCAGCGCAGCCTCCCAGTGCTATATCTCCATAATCCTTGTTACCAGTCTTGTTTCTGAACTGTGATGCTACCGGGTCGCCTGTAACGATCTCCAGTCCATTGTCCGGTTTTATTGAGAATATTTTCTCATATAAACTTTTCACCTCAGACGTCTTCATCAGTTCTTTCAATAACGACCTGCCCCTGCCTGACGGGACAAGTCTGGAAAACCCCAGCCTGTCTGCTCCAAGACCGGATGCGAGCTTAACTGTATCTGTTAAATAAGCTGCATTAATTTCTGAAACTGTTGCGTTTAACGTCACTTCCATTCCTGCATCTTTAAGGAGTTTCACTCCTCTGATTGATTGTTTAAAACTGTTCTTCCCTCTGATAGAGTCATGTATCCCTTCAGGTCCCTCTATACTGATCTGGACGCCTTTGACATTGAGGGCACATAATTTTTTTGCAATGTTATTATCGATGAAAATTCCGTTTGTAAGGAGATACGTATCAAAGCCGATGTTATGAAATGCAGAGATTACTTCGAACAGGTCGTTTCGAAGCAGCGGTTCTCCGCCTGTAATATTAACACTTGAAGAAAAGGCCATTGCATACGCATCCTCCCAGATTTCAAGAGTGGATTCTATTTCATTAATTGTGGACAGGACCTCATCAAGGGCAAGCTCATCAGAACCATGGCCATGCTGATAACAGTGGGTGCATTTCAGGTTGCATAGTTCGGTCAGATGCCACTGGATTAAAAAATCAAACGTTTCTTTTGTTGCCATTGAGAAAGCCTATATAGTTGAGAGGGTTATAAATGGACATGGCAGAAACTGGTTTATAGAGATGATGTCCCTGCCATATCCAGGGCCTTGGTTGCTGACCAGCAACGTTAACTCTTTCAGCCCTTTCACTTGAGACAGGTTTTTCCAGGGTCGCCTGATCTTTTTTTAATTTTTCCCCAGAAATCGGCCTCTTTTAACAGCGCCTTTTTGCTTAAAGGCTTTTTCATGATCTCACCTCCTTTCATGACCAGAAGGTTGGACTGACTATGAAGATGAAACGGTCAAGGCTATATTCCCATAATACATATTAGCCGGCATATGTCAAGAAAATTAATTGTTTGTTCATTCTTAATGAATCCATTCCAATGGCTGCAAATAAAAGAGAAGATAATAGGTGTTACGTTTTTTAAATCTAAAGTATAAATTACACTGTACTAAAGCGGGATGTATTACACAGATTATTTTGACAATGATATGTCGGATACCCGTTGTTGTTTTTCATTTATTAATGATTCAAGTTCATCAAGCCTTAAAAAATCATCCTTCATTCTTGTTTTAATACGGGAAAGCTTGTCTATCTTATACAGGTTTCTTAACTGTTCACCCATAAGTGTATACAATTTATCTTTTTCCTCTTTTAAATTGTGAAGGTCAATTTTAAGCCTGGTCAACTCAGTTGCATTTTTTGCGAATGTATTCACATCTTCAGCAATTTCATGAGCCACATGAATCCCTTTGTCAGCTGCCTCATGAATTCTGTCTCCCAGCTTTATGAGCTCCTCCTTTGTGGAATGAGCAAAATCTGACAATGACATCCTGCCAGTTTTTTGCTTGACTGTATCTGCATTTTTTTTCCGAGATACAACTGCTTTGGTCTTTTTTGCTGTGTTCTTTACGGATTTCTTGACAGACTTTTTTTCAGCCATTCGCTCCTCCTTAAAAATTAAATAATTTCTGTATACGAGCATTATATCAGAAGAATCTAATGATAACCTGTCTCAAATTTTCGGGATGATGCTTTAGAATTTAATTATGAGGAAGAAATATGGGAATAGTCAAAAAAACTATTTAAAATCAACATTTATATTGACAAATCATGATGAATATTATAAAAAATGGTATAGCTTATTCGCATTCATTAAATTCCTATGGCTACACCTGATAAAAAGAGACATCACACACGTATAGGAGAAATGCTTCTTGATTACGGATTAATAACACGGGAGCAGCTTGTCATGGCCCTGGACAGGCAGGTACAGACAGGAGACCATCTCGGTTCTGTGCTGGAGGGATTGGGCTACCTCGATAGTGATACGCTGTTAAGTGTGCTTGGAAGGCAGTATGACACGCCGTTTGTTAATCTGTACGAAGTAAACGTAACCCCTGAAATACTGGACCTTCTGCCTTTTGAGCAGGTCAGGTCTTTGAAAGTTCTCCCGTTCAGTAGGACGAATGACACGCTTTCTGTTGCCATGGTCGATCCCAGTGATGCTGAGACTATCAAGAATATAGAGTCTGCTGTGGGAACTTCTGTTAAACCTCATGTCGTTCCTTCTTATCAGATCAACAGAGCAATCATCGTATTTGAGAAAGACGGATATGGAAGCGTTGCGTTTGAGGGAGAGAGGCTCAGAGAAGAGAAGGTCATCCATAAAGAAAGAGTCCCTGAAATGGTTGCGCTGCTTAAGCTGGTTACTGATTTTAAGGCAACAGAACTGCACCTTACTGCCGGGGCTCCTCCTGGAATGAAAATAAACAATGAATTAAAGAGGCTATCCATGCCGAGGATTTCTTCAGCGCAGATGAGGGATTATATATCGGACATACTTACTATGGATCAAATAAGTGAATTTGAATCCAGCAACGAGCTGGACACTGTTCTTACCCTTTCCGACATCGGAAGATTCAGAATCAATGTATTCAAACAGCGGAAATCAATATCATTATCTGCCCGGTTAATGTACGAAGATATACCTTCCATATCTGACCTGAATCTTCCTGAACTGGTAAGAGATGTTGCCCTGAAACAGAAAGGGCTGATTATTATTGCCGGTCCGGCCGGTCAGGACAAATCAACAACTCTGGCGGCTATAACTGACCTGATTAATTCCAGCAGATCCTGTAATATACTTACGCTGGAAGATCCCATCCGATATCTCCATAAGCATAAGAAGAGCAATGTAAACCAGAGAGAGATAGGGATAGATACTGATACGTTTGCGTCTGGACTGAAACATGTACTGAGGCAGGGACAGGACGTAATCCTTATCAGTGATCTGAGCAATCAGGAAAGTATCTCTGCAGCACTGAACTCTGCTGAATCAGGGCAGCTTGTAATTGCAGCAATTCATTCATTAAATACGATAACAGCCATGGAAAAAATAGTGAATATATTTCCTGATGTCCTCCGTTCCCAGATAAAAATTCAACTTGCTGAAACCCTGCTGCTTTTGATATCCCAGAAGCTTGTTCCAAAAAAAGAAGGAGAGGGCAAAATCCGGGTATATGAAGTGCTCATGAACTCATCAAGGGTATCAAACCTGATCAGGCAAGGGCAGATATCCAATATCGGGCAATTGATGCATACCGGTTCAGAAGACATGTCTTCCATTGATCAGGGCCTGGCGAGACTTTGTCTTGAGGGTGAAATTGAATTTGATGCAGGATTGCAATGTTCTGATAATCCGGTTTACTTTCAGGAAATAATCAGAAGGGGCAGGATCTGACCGGTCTGCATCTCCATCCCTGATTATCTGTTCTCTTCCGATAACTTTATTACTTCCATAGTTTTTCTCTGACATACCTGCTTTTCTTCATAAATATCATGGCTTAGAGCTGTTTCTCATGACATGGTGCTGCTCTTGGATGTGCTGCTTGACAATGATATCAACATATGATAATATGTTGATATGAAAAATTTAACAGACATCTTAAAATTGCTTTCAGATGAACATAGATTAAGGACGTTGATGCTTCTCAACACCATGGAATTAAGTGTATGCCAGATAATGGGCATTATAGGGTCCTCCCAGTCCCTTACTTCAAGAAATCTCTCTCTTCTTTACAGGGGAGGGTTTCTCGATGAAAGAAGAGACGGCAAGCTCAGATATTACAGCATACGCAGAGATTTATCAGAAGATAAAAAAGCTGTCCTTGCCCTGTTGCGCACCATGGTTAAATCTGATAAAAAGTATAAAGAAGACCTTCTGACATTAAAAGAGTGCACTGAATTCCAGAAGAAGACCGGAAAGTGTGATATGAAGACATTACAGGAATTCATGAGGATAAAAAAAAAAGACAAACAGATAAGAGATCAAAAAAACCAGTCAATCATTCAGGCACAATATGATTTATGTTGATCTAAAAAAAGGAGAGGGGATATGAGATTTTTCATATCTGTATGTATTTCCATTCTTGTTATTTTTTCCATCGTACACTATGCGGGAGCAGAAATACTTACGCTAAAGCAGGCCGTTAACATGGCACTCAGGGATAACCCTGATCTGAAGGCATACACGTGGTCAATATATAGTCAGAAGAATAATGCCAATGCGGAAAAAGGGCGCTATTATCCCCGGTTCAATATTGAAGAAAGGTTTTTGAGGACAGACAATCCAACGTTTGGATTCATGTCAAAGCTCAACCAGGAAAGGTTTTCCCAGGAAGACTTCCTCATTAACAGGCTTAACAATCCGGATGATATATCTGATTTTCAGACGCTCATAACTGTTGAGCAGCCTCTGTTTGTTCCCCAAATTCACATAGGATTCGGAATGGCACATAAGGAGCTAAAGGCAAAGGAGGCTGAATTTCAATCAAAACAGGAAGGTATCGCCCTTGATGTTGTAAAGATGTTTTTAAGGGTACGAACAGCTCGTGAGCATGTACATGCAGCTCAAAAGACTCTCGAGGATGCCCTGGAACATAAGAGACTGGCTTCCTCAAGGTTTGATGCGGGTGCAGCAGTATATTATGACAAACTCAGGACTGACGTGGCCGAGAAAAATGCAGAGGCCCTTCTGGCCAGTGCCGAGGCAGACCTTGAGGTGGCCAGAAGGGCACTTGGAATGGTACTTGGTAAAACAGAACCGGTTTACATAACAGGAGACACAATAGTAATCCCACTGAGTGATCTGAATTCATGTCTTGCGGCCTCGCTTAACAGAAAAGATATTAAGGCGCAAATGATGAGATATGAAAATGCGAAAGCAGAGGTAAAAATGCAGAAATCTGATTTTCTTCCGGAAATTGGGATGAGAGGAAGTTACCAGATGAATGATCATGAAAGTCCATTTTCTCCTGACGGGGAGAGCTATATGATTATGGGATTTCTCAAATGGAACCTTTTTGATGCATCAAAGTACAGCAGAATCAAAAAAGCTAAAGCAGATGAACATGTGGTGAGAGAGCATCTTACAGCTTTAAAAAACAGAGTCAATTTCAGTGTGCATGATGCATATATCAGGGTCAGGGAAAAGGAGCAGAAACTGATACTCTCCAGAGTGGTACTGAAAGAGGCGGAGGAGGCCATACGACTTGTCAGATTAAGGTACGAGAATTCTCTTGCCTCGATAGTAGACCTGCTGGACACACAGGTTATGCTGAACAACGCCAGGGCAGGAATTGTGAGTGCGGAGAGTGACTATACAGGCTCCATTGCCGACCTGCATTATCAAAGTGGAACCCTGTTAAACACACTGAATACATTGCAATGAGATATTGGAGGCATGAGTGATGAGTTATCTGGTGCGTGTGATTGGATTCATTATCAGCGTGATAATGGTATCAGGCTGTGGAGAGAACAATATACCCGGTGAACATAAGGTTGAACATCCAGTGGTACAGGGAGCAGTTGTAAAGAAACTAACGCCTGTTGAAGTCACGGAGTTCCATGAGTCATCAGGTACGGTACGGTCGGTAAACACGTCTGTCATTGCTGCAAAAGTGATGGGAGAGATAAGTGATATCAAGGTGAACGTATCGGACAGTGTCCGGAAGGGGGACCTCCTGCTGGTGATAAAGTCCCCGGATATCGACGCACGAATCAGGGCAGCATCGGAAGCTCTTGGAGAAGCTGAAAAAGCCCTGGACATGGCTCATGAGCAAAAGACCTTGATGGAAAAAACATTTAGCAGATTTAAAGAACTTTATACGGAAAAGGCTGTCTCTGAACAGGAATTCGATGAAATCAGGACAAAAAGAGATGTCGCAATTCTTGAATATGAGCTGTCACAGAATTCCCTAAAAAAGGCGCAGGCTGCGCTGGAAGAGGCAGAAGCCTTTAGCGACTATATAACTATCAGATCCCCTGTAAATGGAATTATAGCGGATAAACATATTGATATTGGAAGCATGGCCGCACCGGGAATGCCTCTCATCATTATTGAAGAAAACACATACAGGATTGAGACCACGGTTGATGAGGGGATGTTTGCTCTGATGAAAGTTGGAATGCCAGTGAAAATTTTTATTGATTCACTTGGATTGGAAAAACAGGGCACTGTTGGTGAGATAGTACACCAGATAGACCCGGCTACCAGGTCATTTACCGTTAAAATTGATATAAAGGAAAGCAGCAAATTAATGCGCGGCGGTTTTTACTCCCGGGTAAGGTTTCCGGTAGGGAAGAAAACAACGCTTTATATAGATGAACAAGCGCTCATCACCAGAGGAGAGTTGAAAGGGGTGTATACGGTAGATGATGAAGGGCTCATTACACTGCGCATTATAAAAATCGGAAAAAAGGAAGACGGTCTTTACGAGGTTCTCTCAGGCCTCAACCCGGGTGAACGTATTATTGTTGAAGGAGTGGAGCATGCAGTTGACGGAGGCAGCATCAGATAAATGGAAAAGACCGGAATTGCAGGGCGGATAGCACGTGCGTTTTTAGTTTCAAAGCTCACCCCCCTGATCGTCATTACATCCTTACTTCTCGGTATATTTGCCGTTATCATCACGCCCAGAGAAGAAGAACCTCAGATTATTGTTCCCATGGTGGATGTCTTTGTTCAATATCCCGGGGCATCTGCAAAGGAAGTTGAGGACCGGGTCACAAAACCCATGGAAAAACTCCTCTGGGAAATCAAGGGCGTTGAATATGTGTATTCCATATCACGGCCTGGAATGTCTCTTGCCATAATCAGGTTTTATGTTGGCGAGGATATGGAGGACAGTCTTGTTAAGCTCTATAACAAACTCATGTCAAATTATGACAGGATTCCCCGAGGTGTTTCTGAACCTCTTGTAAAACCCAAATCCATCGATGATGTTCCTGTACTTTCATTGACCCTCTGGAGCGAACGATACAGCGGGGACGTATTGCGTCATGTAGCAGCGGAAGTTGCCGAAAAACTGAAAGAAGATCCGGATGTGTCTGAGATCAACATAACCGGCGGGCAGAGAAGACAGCTGAGAATTGTGCTCAAACCTGACAAACTCAAAGCATATCATCTGTCGCCCCTGCATATATTGCAGGTGCTAAAGGGAGCTAACATCTCTCTTCCTTCAGGTACCATGACATACGGTAATAAAGAATTTATGGTTGAAACAGGTTCTTTTTTAACAAGTGCAGAAGACGTCGGAAACGTGGTCGTAGGAATTTCCAATGGCAAGTTAGTTTATCTGCGGAATACAGCGGATATAATTGATGGTCCTGAGGAACCATCAAGTTATGTTCTCGCAGGTTTTGGTCCTGCATCTGAACTAAAGATAAAGAAGAGAGGCCTGTATGATGCGGTAACGATTTCAGTAGCAAAGAAGAAAGGCACCAATGCAACACATCTGGCAGACAGGTCGCTTGATAAAATGGAAGCCCTGAAAGGGTTTATTATCCCCGGGGATATCGAGGTGACGACAACAAGAAATTATGGGGATACGGCAAAAGAAAAATCTGATGAACTCCTCAAACATATGTTCATTGCCGCAATCTCCGTTACGGTTCTCATAGCGCTCGCCCTTGGCTTGAGAGAATCTCTTATCGTTGGCGTTGCCGTCCCTGTAACTCTGGCGCTCACCATACTTGTAAATTATATGTATGGCTATACTCTGAACAGGGTGACTCTGTTCGCCCTGATATTCTCGATAGGTATTCTTGTTGATGACGCTATTGTTGTTGTTGAGAATATTCACCGGCATTTCAGAATGAAAGGCGTATCTTTTGAAACAGCAGTGCAGGCTGTAGATGAAGTGGGCAATCCCACAATACTGGCTACCTTTACCGTAATTGCAGCCCTTATGCCGATGGCGTTTGTATCAGGACTGATGGGACCCTACATGAGACCAATACCGGTCGGTGCTTCTGCCGCCATGGTGATATCCCTGCTTATTGCTTTTATTATCAGCCCATGGCTGAGTTTTATCGTACTGAAAAAAAAAGGCAAGCATACTCCCGCTGAAGAGAAAGAAGAAAGCAGAATTATCGGGTTCTTTAACAGATTTTATGAAAGAAACCTTCGGGGACTGCTTGAAAGTAATTTTAAAAGGATGATCGCCTATTTATTGATAGTTTTTCTGCTTGGCATCTCAATATTGTTTCTGGTTTTTAAACTTGTAACTGTGAAGATGCTTCCTTTTGACAACAAGAGCGAACTTCAGGTAATTATTGATATGCCTGAGGGAACATCTCTTGAACATACTGCAAAGGTATCAAGAGAGATCGGTGATTATGTGAAGACAGTTCCTGAAGTTACGGATTATCAGGTCTATGTTGGTACTGCTGCTCCCTTTAATTTCAATGGTCTTGTAAGGCATTACTTTTTAAGGGCTGGCAGTAATGTCGCTGATATACAGGTCAATCTTGTTTCCAGGCATGATAGAAAATCACAGAGCCATGATATTGCAAAAAGGATAAGGCCCGGGATTCAAAAAATTGGCAGTAACTATGCTGCAAATATCAAAATTGTTGAAGTCCCGCCCGGTCCACCTGTACTGAGCACGCTGGTAGCAGAAGTATACGGCCCCGATTATGAAAGACAGATCGGAATCGGAAATGAGATAAAGAAGATATTCAAAGAAACAGATGGCGTTGTGGATGTAGACTGGTATGTTGAAGATGACCAGGATAAGATCACGTTTGTTGTTGACAAGGAAAAGGCCGCCTATCACGGTATAACCACAGACAGTATTTCAAAAACTCTGAGACTGGCGCTTGCAGGAACATCTGCAGGACTCCTTCATGTTGAAGATTCAAACAAACCTGTAGATATTTTTCTGAGATCGCCACTAGCGGAAAGAGCAAGCATCCAGGATCTGAAAAAGATAAATGTATTATCAGCATCAGGAAAAAACATATCCCTTTCGGAACTGGTAAAGGTGAACAAAAGGAAAGAAGACAAGTCCATATACAGAAAGAACCTGAAGCGGGTGGTATATGTAACAGGTGATATTGCAGGCACAGAGGAGAGTCCTGTATACGCTATCATGAAAATGAAGGAGAAAATAAAGCACCTCGAACTTCCCGAAGGCTATGAGCTGAAACAATATGATACAACTCAGCCGGTGCTTAACAACACATACGCCATGAAATGGGATGGTGAGTGGCATATTACACTTGAAGTCTTCAGGGATCTGGGCATTGCATTTGCTGCGGTGATCATTTTAATTTACGTTATGGTAGTCAGCTGGTTCAGGTCATTTATCACGCCTTTGGTCATTTTGGCCCCTATTCCCCTGTCACTTGTAGGCATATTGCCCGGCCATGCAGTTATGGGGGCCTTTTTTACTGCCACATCTATGATCGGTTTTATTGCCGGTGCCGGCATTGTTATACGAAACTCAATTATTCTTGTTGACTTTATAGAACTTCAAATCAGGAGTGGAATGCCTCTCAAGGAAGCAGTGGTGCAGGCCGGAATAATCAGATTCAGACCGATGCTTCTCACTGCATCAGCTGTTGTGGTCGGTTCATCAGTCATCCTCTTTGACCCAATTTTCCAGGGCATGGCTATTTCATTAATGGCAGGTGAAGTTGCTTCGACATTTCTGTCAAGAACACTTGTTCCGGTGCTTTATTATGAGTATAAGAAAAGGGTCCAAAATTAATGGGAACAATATAACGAATAATTCAGAATCAGGAGGGATTACAATGTATATCGCAAAAAAAGATACCTGGTATATGGAAAGAATCATATGGTTTTTGGCAGGGGTGTTTACCCTGACGGGCACTGTGCTTGCAGGAATTCATAGCACATACTGGCTTATCTTAACCGGGATGGTAGGTGTTAATCTTCTTATATTTGCCTTGAGCGGTTATTGTATCATGGCGAATATTCTCTTCAAAATGGGAGCCAGACCCGGAATCCAATAGTTTTATATCTACTGTTACATTATGCCAGCTGATTAATAGTCAGGATGTTCGGGAATGAGTTTATAAGCTAAAACTATGATCTGTTTTTTACCCTCCCTTTCTATTACATTACCCGATACCAGAACTTTGTGGCCGGTATGGGAGAACAGCTTCTTGCCTTCTTCATTGTCCGCAACATGAAACGTCTGCCCATCGATGTCCACAAGCTCGTTTGAATTGTTAATAGTTCCCATAATTACGGTAATTATAAGACCTTTCATATCCTTGGCGGTTGTATCACTGGCAGATAACGCCGCGCCTGACATCAGGAAAACAGTTATCAATGTACTAACTGCCACATACATTGTCTTTTTCATTTTTATTCCCCCTTTGAGGTTTAAATTATTTTTGCTGCTTTCATCAGCACATAATCATCCAGAGATATTTTCATTTATATTTCAGGTTGTTGGAGATTATGGCTTTCTTTGTACGCAGAGAATGTTGCCGTTTTCCATAACCATAAGACTTGTGCAATGGAGCCATGCATAATGGACTTCCCATATTTGCCTGTTGCCAATTACATGAATCAGTCTGGCTGCTCTTTTATTTGGATTTATTTTTAAATTTCTCATCTTCATATCTCCTTTTATTGAGATAATTGACAGGTACTAAGACTACTGCCTTATTGAGTTCTGATTGTAGATATGCAATTCCATTGCCAGGTATGTAACTGCTTGATTTTCATCAAATATGGTTTATGATCCTTTTTAATTAGCATATTGACTTTCAGTAAGAATATGCTTTTCCGGTATGTGGCTTGGGATGTTGGCAGGATCAAGTATTGATGATAAGTAAGGAATTAATATCAAAAACACATTGACTCTATAATTAATGAAAAGGTTGCATTCGTACTTTTCTGAAAGGCGTTTTGAACATTATGAGTAATGAGGGGAGATGGCTGTAGTAAGATAAAAATGCATAAGATATTGATTTTTAAATGGAGCCACCGAGCGGAATCGAACCGCTGACCTGATCATTACGAGTGAACTGCTCTACCATCTGAGCTACGGTGGCTCTCAAGGTCACTTGAAATCAACTTAATTATAATACAATAGTTGCCGTTTACTCATCCATTCCTTAATAATGACCAATATCAAAGTTCCAATGCCATTTGAACACCGAATGACTCAATATCACAAAAAACCCTGCAGGTTATGCAGGGTTTTTAATAATTAAATTGTAGTAAAGGTGACTTATCCGCCTTCAGCTATTCTCTCGTCCTCTTCCTGACGTGTCTTGCAGTCAATACAGAAAGTGGTAACAGGTCTGGCTTCAAGACGTTTAATGCCTATTTCATTTCCACACTCCTCACATATTCCATATTCTTCATTATTGTCTATGCGCTCAATCGTTTCCTCTATTTTCTTCAGCAGCATGCGCTCTCGGTCCCGAAGCCTGAGCATAAAATTTCTATCGGTTTCCGCTGTAGCCTGGTCTCCCATATCAGGAAAATTCAAATCCGTTGGCAGTGCATTGAGCGTCTCTTCAGCTTCCTTTAAGAGTGAATCGCGCTGGGCAATCAGATCCTGTTTGATCTGCTGGATCAGTTTTTCTCTTCTAGACATTGCCGCTTTCTTTTTTGCTGCTTTCTTTTTTGGGGCGGTAGATTTTTTGACAGTTTTTTTCAAGGCAGGTTTTTTTGCTTTTGCTGAGCTCCTGGAAACAGACTTCTTTACAGTCTTCTTTTTCGTATTTGATGCGGCCTTCTTCTTTGCTGAAGATTTCTTTTTTGCCGTTGTTTTCTTAGCCATTCATTGTACCTCGGTAGTAGTTGTCAAATTTAAATAATCTGTAAATTAACAGATTTACATATGCTAAGTCAAATCCGCTGCAAGGGCCTTTGCGGCTTGACAACGTGATGTTAATTTAATTAATTTAACGCATGTAACAGCGGTATGAATTGCCGTTTATACCGATACTAATTACATACATCCGGCATCACCTTCAATAATATTAAATTCGTATAATTAAAACTGAAATCCTGTAATATAATTAACTTAAAGCTGCAATTACTATACTGGAGGGATGAATGCTTCTTGGCGTAAATGTTGACCATGTAGCAACCATAAGAGAGGCCAGAGGAGAGACAGAACCTGATCCCCTGATTGCAGCTAAAATGGCGATAGATGGTGGAGCTGACGGTATCACTGTTCACCTGCGTGAAGATAGAAGGCATATTAATGACAGGGACCTGCGGCGGGTACGAAGCAACCTCAAAAAGGTCGAAATCAATCTCGAAATGGCCGCTATAAATGAAATGGTCAATATTGCCCTGAAAATCAGACCTGACTTGGTTACGCTCGTACCTGAAAAAAGGGCAGAGCTTACAACTGAAGGTGGTCTTGAATTAGAGAAGTGCAGTAAAAAGATTAAAAAGGCAATTGATTCAATCCAGGCCAAAGGCATTCCTGTCAGTCTTTTTATAAATCCGGCAATAAAAGACATTCATATGTCGAAACAGCTTGGAGCCTCAATGGTGGAGATCCATACAGGGCTGTATGCAAATGCGGCAGGAAGAAAACAGATATCTGAGCTTGAACGGGTCAGAAAGGCGGTAAAGAGAGGCAATGAGATAGGGCTTCTTGTAAATGCGGGGCACGGACTGAAGTTTTCGAATGTGAAGAACATAGCAGCCATTAAGGGCATAAGAGGTCTGTATATAGGACACAGCATCATAGCAAATTCCATCTACCTTGGATTGGAGAGCGCTGTTAAGGAAATGAAAAGGCTGATGAAACAAGCACAAAATTTAGGGTTCCAGGAGAGGTGAGAGGACGGGTAATGTTACACAAGAACCATTGGTCCCCCCTGGATCTTTGAAACCTGACTGAAAATGATCTACGGAATAGGCATTGACCTGGTTAAAATCGAGCGAATGAAGGAAGCCTATGAAAAGTGGGGCATAAGGTTTTTCGAGAGGGTTTTTACTGACAATGAAATAGCGTACTGCTTTCATAAGAAAGTTCCCTATCCGTCGCTTGCTGTCAGGTTTGCTGCAAAAGAGGCGCTGATCAAGGCGATCGGATCTGAAATCGCTGTTAATATGAAGGACATAGAGATCATAAGCCGAGAAAACGGTAAACCGTTCATTGAGGTAAAGGGTAATATTGAAAAGTTCTTTCTCTCAAAAGGTATTAAACACTGTCATATTTCATTGAGTCACGAGAGAGAATATGGAATTGGCAGTATTGTCCTGGAGGTATAGACCTCTTTCAGCATCAGATTATCATATTTTCTTTACGAAACGATTAAGAAGTCAAGTTCCCCATTTCGAATTTTTAAACCAGGTACTAAAATCATCTGCAGGTACTGGCCGGCATATATAATAACCCTGTATACCGTCACAGCCCATATTGCTTAGCGACAGTAAAATCTCTTCAGATTCAACACCTTCAGCAATAACGCTTAATCCCAGATTATGTGCAAGGTCGATAGTTGACCGGACTATCATTGCATCACTTTGATCCATCAGCATATTCATGACAAAAGATTTATCTATCTTGATTATGTCAACAGGAAGCTTCTTCAGGTATCCCAGAGATGTATAACCGGTTCCGAAGTCATCGATAGAAAGCTGAACCCCTAACGTATCAAGGAGCATAAGAACTTTCATTGCATGATCAGGATCTTCCATGACCGCGCTCTCTGTTATTTCCAGTTCAAGAGAGCTGGAATCAATGTCCCATTTTATCAAAAGGTCAGACACCTCTTCGGGAAACTGCAAATCCAGAAGATTGCGTACAGACAGGTTCACGGACATCCTTATATGTAAATCATGAATTAAATATTTCCACTCGCTGCATTGTTGCAATGCTGTGTCAATGACCCACATGGTAAGTGGTTTGATTAATCCGGTGTGTTCAGCGACGGGAATGAACTGATCAGGAGGAATAAAACCATGTTCAGGATGATTCCAGCGTACAAGGGCTTCAACACCGATGATCTTTCGGGATGCGCAGCTGACTTTTGGCTGATAATTAAGTGATAATTCTCCGTTTTCGATTGCCTGACGCAAATCACCCATCAGCACAAGATTTCTCAGACTATGCTGATCCCGATCCGGATTATAAAAAGCCAGTCCTCTCTGGGAGTTCTTCGCCAGATACATTGCAACATCGGCATGCTGTAAAAGGGTGCTGGCGTCTTGACCGTGATCGGGAAAACATACTATTCCAATACTTGCTCCGATATAGAGACTGTGGCCCTGTATCACAAAGGGGTCTTCCAGTATATTCAGTAACTTCTTGGCTGCCTGTTTGGACTCTGCTCGTTCGGTTGATGGCAGGACAACAGCAAACTCGTCACCGCCAAGACGGGCTATTGTGTCAGACTTCCTCAGTACCGAAGGCAAGCGGGAGCCTGCTTCCATTAACAGCATGTCCCCAACATGGTGACCCAGGGTATCGTTGATCTCTTTAAACCGGTCAAGGTCTATCATGAGCAGTGCAACCTTTTGATTGTCCCTTTGCCCTGCTACAATGGCTTGTTGCAGACGGTCCCTGAGCAGGACCCTGTTAGGGAGTCCGGTGAGTGAATCATGCATTGCAAGATGTTCAAGGGCTGCAGTCTGTAACCTCTCCTTTGTGATGTCCCTTATGAGATAGATTTTCTTTTCCTTGAAAATCTCAGGTCGGCTTATATGAAAAATGTGATTGTCTCCTTGTTCATCCGGTAATGTGCGCTCTTCATATTCAGAATCTTCAATATCGAAATGATGTAGTCCTTTACAGATATCAGCGAACCGGGCCATCTGTTTATTAACAGATTCCAGCCCGTTATCAGTCTTTGATAACACACCTATTCCAACAGCCTGTGTTACTGATTGGAGAAGCGAAAGCTGCTTTTCCTTCTGCTGTATTTCCATGTTCTTTTTTTCAAGCAGCAATCTCTCCTCGGCCTCAGTCCTGATAACCTCTCTTGCTGTCAGAACCTCTTCCGTAAGCACATGGAAGCGGTCCTCCAGGATGTGAAGCTGGTCGCCGCTCGTGCACTCCTGGGATGTTGATCCTAATGACTGTTTCGAAAAATCAGATATGCGAAGAGTTAATCTCTGAACCCGCTGAGTTATCCAGAACATAATGACTCCAAAGGTAACAATAAAGACCAGGGCGGTCATGGCTATATGCTGGCGGCCTCTTGAGATAACAGCCTGTGCCTGGGCCTCTATTTCATCCGCTGATATGAACGAAACAAATCTGACAGCCTGTTCTGCCGCACCATAATCAAAAAACTCCTGTCCTGTAATGAGATGATTTTGCTCCAGGACCTTGAGCGCAGCGCCTGGAGGTAATTTATCAATATTGCTGCTTGTCAGGATTCTTGGTTCTTCTTCATCGGTCAACAGGGCGACCAGACGTCCGTGTGAAAAAGTTCCAAGTGCTGTGATCAGCAATTCGTCATCAATAGGCGAGGCGATCATGAGTATCGCTTTAACATTCCCTTCTGAGTCAGGGTACGATTCGTTTGTAACAATGAAAGGCTGTCCCATAAACGTAGTGATAAATCCCTGTCTCCTGCTTTTGGCAAGCAGTAATGAAGAAGGCTCAAGCAGAAACCGGGGCAATGTGCCTCTGCGTCGCATGTATACTTCCCGTACTTTTCCGTCGTGACTCAGGAGCAGGGCATATCGAGGATGAGCAAATGTACGCTGTATGGAAGTGCCTGGAAACCAGGCAGGAGATCTGGTGTAATACGTAATTGAGTCCCGGCTGTGTTCTAACCAGTCATTGTCGTCTATATAATCACTGAAGATTTCGAGCGTTACAAAAAGCCTTACAGACTGATGAAATGTTTTTACATAATGATCAAAGCGTAAACGGTCTTCAAGGGCCTGATCGTTAAGCTGCTTATCAAGATGTTCTTTAAAAAAATGGTTTATGTGTCGGGTCTGAATGATATCAACAGCAGCCCATGCAGCAAGCCCGATCGTAATGGTCAGTGTCAACATTTTCAGTGTTAAGGGGAACCGGTGATGAATCCTGCGTACCGAAGCCTCTGAAGAAACCTGTGCCCGGGCGTAATTTTCTTTATCCTGATCATATTGAAACATGTGAATGGCTGTTCTTTGTTATGGTAAACCTACGAGTTCATTACCGAAGAATTTCCATCCGGCTTTTCTTAACCGGGAAGGAGATATTATTGCGTATACAGGATTGAGATGCTCCACCTCTTCAAGAAGGTACTCAACGAGCTTCTGTGCATGTTTATTCTCAACATGCGCTCCTTCCCAGGTAGTAATATTCAGGACACGGTATAAAGGATATTTCCCTGACAGCAGTGTGGAACTGTCCGAAGGGTCCTGACCATCAAGTTTTATAATCTTTACTTTGCCTTTGTCCTTATAGCGGTGGACCATCCATAATGTTTCATACCCGATGGCTCCCTGATTATCAGATATCATCGTGATAATGTCCGGAATTGCTCCCACTTCAAATAGTTGTGGACTGAAAAGGTCTTCATTATCAAGCAGCATACGCCAGTGACCCGGACGAAGTTTACAATGCAGACGGGCCACTGTTCGGATAGGGAGTGTTAATCCCGGCTTAATTTCTGACCAGCGGGATATTTCACCCGAGAAAATATGTTGAGCCTGATCCAGTGTGACATGTTGGACAGGATTATCCGGATGGACGATCATGGCAATAGCGGCAATGCCAAGAGTATGGAACCTGATACCCGGCAATCTGTCCGTGGTATCAGGGGGACAGCAATATCCGCCGATGTCAGTGGCCTTATGGGACAGTTTCCCGGCCGAAATTCCGCATGTTCCATTACCGGTTTTGATTTTCAATCCCGTTTCTTGTGCGTACTTTTTTATCAGAGGTTGTAAAGCAGTACTGAAATTCTGATTCAGGGTAACAACTATGTCAGCATTCTTAATGGACGGACCGTAATCTATAGTTTTCTTCTGCCATTCTTCAGGCATGTTCTGTGTTTTCATGGGATCGCTAAAAGGCATGCCGACCAGATCATTCATATGAAGGTGTTCTGCCATGGCGTACGGGGAGTAAACAGAGTGAATGATTATGAAAACAAAGAGGCAGATTTGTAACGGGACCGATATTTTGTGCTGTATATTCATAATGTTATATAATGCTATTTATATATTTATACAGAATCGGTAATATAGTACATATTCTTGAGTACTGAAACCTTTTCCCTGTTAATAAACCGTGATTTGCTTCATTGACAGGAAACGGTCTATTGTATAATCTAGGAAAATGCTTGAATTTTCATTAAAAAAAATTCGTTATCTCAATATAGGGATCCTGGTGCTCATCGTATTATCAGCCCTTCTCCTCATCAGGTTTATTGTTGATATTTCTTTTTCGAAGAAAAAACCGTTTGTGACTTTTGCCGAAGAATTAAGTGCCCGAAAAAAAGCTAAAGGAATAAATTTAATGGAATATGCAGGGGTACTTCAGAACAATCCTTTTGGCAAGCCGATGCAGCTTCAGCCAATAGGCGGGACAGAAAAAAATGACACAGGCACCAGCAAGGCAGCGCCTATATCTGATCTCAAACTTGTAGGCACGGTGGTTGGTCCCAATTATCTCAGCTACGCCGTGTTTCAGGACAAAACCAGGACAGGGCAGGAGGACATTTTTCATTATGGAGAAAAGGTATACGATTATGGAATCCTTAATAAAATCGAAAGATCATCAGTTGAAATAATACAGGGTGAGAGGAGCTTTTCTTTAACGATTGATTTTGACAGGACATCCGACACGCCCCGAATAAGCTCTGTTAAAAGGAGGACCAGCAGAAAAAGCACCTCCAGAAATTCCTTTGCAAAACAGATAGGAGAACGGGAATATCTGCTTGATCGGGATATGGTTCAGAAATCAATTGAAAATCCGGAAAAAGTGCTCACTGATGCAAGGCTCCTGCCTAACATAATCGATGGGAAACAGGAAGGTTTCAAGATAAGTGAAGTAGTTCCAGACGGCCTGTACCATAGTCTGGGTTTAAGAAACGGAGATATTCTTTTAAATATAAACGGTCTTGAGATCGCCAATCCTGAAGTGGCCATTCAGGCGATGTCAGCGCTTAAGGGAATGAACAGGATTGATCTTGATATCATGAGAAATGGAGAAAGAATGTCGATTGACTACCAGATGCGATAGGAATGTATTGGATAAAAAAATTGACAATTATCAGGGGATTCATGATAATGTTTTAAGCGTATTTCAGGCGCGCTCGCTATACTAATATAACAAAGGTATACATATGAAGGTAATTAAATTTCTGGTTACGATTGTTTTGTTTGTGTCAATTACCGTTTTTTTATCAAACATATCATTTGCCCAGACAGATGGAAAGACAGAAATATCAACCGGAGCAGCTGGTAAAAAATATACGAAACCGAACACGCTTTATCAGGAACCCGGGATAGTTTTTGATTTTGTTGATGTTGATATAACCACTATCATCAAGTTTATCAGTGAGATTACGGGTTATAACTTTATCTTTGACGAAAGAGTGAAGGGTAAAATTACGATAATTGCCCCTACCAAACTGTCAATTGATGAGTCATTCCGTCTTTTTACATCTATTCTGACACTCAAGGGATACACCATAATTCCATCAGGGGAAAAGACATACAAGGTTATTCCGTCATCTCTTGCAAAGCAGGCAGGGGTTATTTCTGTCGATGACATAAAGCCGGTCAATGAAGGGTATATAACCAAGGTTTTGTCCACGAAACATATTAAGGCAGAGGAAACATTACAGTTTCTGCGTCCAATTGTGTCAAAGGACGGACATATATCAGCCTTTGGTCCAAGTAACCTGCTGCTTGTAGTTGACTCTGCGGTGAACATCGAGAAGATTATTTCTATACTCAAACTGGTCGACCAGCCGACTGCCATGGCTGAAGAGGCAAAAATATTTGTCTATTTTCTTGAGCATGCTGATGCGGTTGAACTTTCAAAAGTCCTGCAGGGAATCATCAGAAACCTTCAGACAGCCCGCAAGTCTATTACCCGGAACGGGAAGAAAACCACGGCAAAAAGCCCTCCGGTCCTTAATGTAACTGCTGACAAGGCCACGAATTCACTGGTTATCGTCGCTCCTCAGTCTGAGTTCGGAAATATCGAAGAGGTGATAAAGACACTTGATAAGAAGAGAAAACAGGTGTATGTAGAGGCAATGATTATGGAGGCATCAACCGATAAACTGCAGGAACTGGGAACAAAGTGGAGGGCAGCGGCTACATATGAGGGTGAGCCTGTGGCAATCGGCGGGGTTGGAAATATTGACTCAGCCACCACACTGAGCATTATTAATGGTTTGTCGGGATTTACCGCAGGCAGTCTGGGCAACTTCCTTGACGTTCCGGTCACGTCAATCAGTTCGGATGGATCAGTTTCGACGGATACCCTCACGACACCGGGATTTGCGGCACTGTTCAGTATGAATGAGTTTAGAGATGTTATTAATGTTCTATCAACCCCGCAGATCCTTACGTCGGACAATGAAGAGGCTGAGATTTTTGTTGGTGAAAATGTTCCGTTCATATCCCAGCGGGAAAGAAACGCGACTACGTCAAATACTGTGCTCAACACTATCGAACGGACGGATGCAGGTATAAAGCTCCGCATTAAACCTCAGATAACAGAGGGGAATTATGTCAAGCTGGAAATATTTCAGGAAATATCTGCTGTTAAGACGGCCTCTGATGATATTCTCACATCAGTCGGTCCATCGACAACAAAGAGATCAACAAAAACATCGGTTGTAGTAAAAGATGGCCGAACGGTCGTCATTGGTGGTCTCATGCAGGAAACCGAGGAGGAGAGTGTGAATAAAGTACCGCTGCTTGGTGACATTCCTCTCCTTGGATGGCTGTTTAAATTTAAAAGTAAATCAAAGAACAAGAAAAACCTTCTCGTATTCCTGTCACCTCATATCGTTAAAGAGGAAGATGATCTGAAAAAAATATCTGAATATAAGCGTGATCGATTTGTTAAACAGGAGAAGTTTTATTATCCGGGGGAACTTATTGTAAAGTTTAATAATGGTGTCCCGGAAGAAAGGGCGTTGGACATAATTAAAAGCGAAAATGCATCGGTAATTGAATACCTTGAAAGCAGTGGTGTGTACCGGATAATACTTAAATCCAAGAAGCAGGTTGAAGAAACAGTTGAGAAATTAGTCGCTTATCCTGAAGTTATGTATGCAGAGCCGAACTATAAAATCAGTCTGAATAACGACCTGTCTGACAGGGGCTATAAAGAGCAGGATAAACATCCCGAAATCCCCGGGGAGAGTTCAGTCGATAAGATGCAGCAGGAAACGTCATTTCAGGAGCGTGAAAGGGATAAAGAAAAACCGTCTCCTGATAACATACATACAGATAAAATAATATCTGCAGTGCAGGTGAATCCCACCAGAGACGACACACCTGAAATAAATATTAAGGAGAGTTCAGCAGAAGACCAGGATGACACGGCTTTTAATCCAGTATCGCGCCGGGATACGGCAAGTTATGATTCAGCAAAAAAAATAGAAATTCCGGAGAGCATAACAGAAGATGAGAATGACACGGCTTTTAATCCGGTATCGCGCCGGGATACGGCAAGTAGTGATTCAGCAAAAAAAATAGAAATTCCGGAGAGCATAACAGAAGATGAGGATGACACGGCTTTTAATCCGGTATCGCGCCAGGATACGGCAAGTAGTGATTCAGCAAAAAAAATAGAAATTCCGGAGAGCATAATAGAAGATGAGGATGAGACAGTTTTTAATCCGGTAATGCCTCAGGAAACGGTTGGAAGTGAATCAGCAATGGGAAAAAATGTGGAAGTAATGCGCGACGAACCTGAAGTTCAGGAAGATAAGCTTGCAATGGTGAATGATGACAATACTATGTTTCATAAAGGGGAAATCAGTCGTGATGGAAGGTTTTTTATTCAGGTAGGCGCCTGGAAAGAACTGAAACATGCGAGAGAAACCATTTTAAAACTGAAAGACCGTTTTCCTGATACGTATATTATCAAGGAAAATAATTTTAACAAGGTGCGTATAGCCGGAATCAAAACAAAACATGAAGGATACCTCATGATGATGGAGCTTGAGGATGACTTCAATCTACTCCCTTATCTCGGAAATAATCATTGAGCTTTCTAAGAGACAAACATCATGGAAACTGTTGACAATATTAAAGATGATGAGATAGATCTCGCCCTGTTGAAAAACCTCCCCCTTTCGTTTGTTAAAGGTAATGTATTCCTGCCGCTGAGAAGTCATGAAAGCAAACTTCTGGGTGCTGTAGCTGACAACAGGGGAATCTACGCACTGAGGGACCTCGCGAGAAAAATGAATCTGACCCCCCATCCCATTGAGGTAAGAGAAGAAATCATCATTGATGCCATTAACCGGATTTACAGCCAGACCAGCAGGGTCAATGAGGTAATGGGTGATATCAAGGGCGAGGACCTGTCAATGATAGCCACTGAATTTGAGTCCCCGAAAGACCTTCTGGAACTTACCGAAGAAGCACCCATTATCAGACTGCTTAATGCCATGCTGATGGAAGCAGTAAAGGAAAAGGCAAGTGACATACATATTGAACCGTATGAAAAAGGAGTGGACGTCAGGTTCAGGGTAGACGGGATCCTTAATAAAGTGCTCACGCCTCCGAAAATTATTCATGATGCCCTTATATCCAGAATTAAAATTATCGCTGATCTTGATATTGCGGAGAAAAGACTGCCTCAGGACGGCAGGATAAAGCTTCTGGTAGGCGGAAAAAATATCGATATCAGGGTCTCAATTATTCCCACTGCTCTTGGAGAGAGGGCCGTGCTGAGATTGCTGGACAGACAGGCCGGGGTGTTGAGTCTTGAAATGCTGGGCCTGGCTGACGCCATTCTTTACTCAATGAAAAGCGCGCTCTCCAGACAGAATGGAATAATACTTGTGACCGGACCTACCGGGTCTGGAAAAACAACCACTCTCTATGCATCTCTTCTAAAGTTAAACACAGAAGACAGGAACATAATTACTGTTGAAGATCCGGTTGAGTACCAGTTAAGCGGAATAGGGCAGATGCAGGTAAATCCGAAGATAGGACTTTCATTTGCGACCGGGTTGAGATCCATACTGAGGCAGGACCCTGATGTCATGATGATTGGTGAAATTAGAGACATTGAAACAGCTGAGATAGCAGTCCATGCTTCGCTCACGGGGCATCTTGTATTGAGCACTCTGCATACAAACGATGCGCCAAGTGCTGTGGCAAGGCTCGTTGATATGGGGATAGAGCCTTTTCTTGTGTCATCGTCACTCGTTTGTATCCTTGCTCAGAGGCTTGTAAGGGAGATTTGTCCATATTGCAAGGAGGCGTATACGCCGACGCAACAGGAGATCGATTATCTTGAACTGGACCGGACACCACTCCATTTGTATCGTGGGAAGGGATGTGATAAATGCCTGAATAAGGGCTACCTGGGAAGAACAGGGATATATGAACTTCTCGAAGTGAATTCGGAAATCAGAAGTTTGATAGGGGAAAGGACAGACGCGCAGAAAATCACAAAGTTTGCATCTGAACAGGGATTCAAACCAATGTATAAGGATGGAATTGATAAAATCATAAGCGGGGTCACAACTATTGATGAAGTTTTACGGGTTACACATAGCCATGAAATTACAAAAACACCATAACAGGCAGGGAAACCGGAATAATCTGTTATATCCCTGTAACATATTCTGTAAGTGACGTTGGAATGATACGAATTAAAACTATATATTTTTTTATGTTATTAAGACATTATGCCCATATTCAGATATAAAGGATATGATCATGCTGGCGCGGAGACAGAAGGGGTAATTGAGGCGGACGGGCAAAGAGATGCTGCCCTTAAAATCAAGACACAGGGCGTCTTTCCCAAAGTAATATCAGAAGAAGTTTCCTCACAGAAAAAAGTTCTGTTCAAAAAATTTTCACCTCTTGTTCTTGCCGGATTAACGAGACAGCTTTCAACGCTTTTGTCTTCAGGTGTTCCATTAATTGATGCTATTAGTTCACTATCGGTTGAGCAGAAAAGTGAGTGGAAGAATTTATTAATTGACGTGAAGGAGAGGCTTGCAGGGGGGGCCACACTTGCCCGCGCATTTGAGGCATATCCTGATGTGTTCCCGGATTTTTATACAGGACTTATAGCTGCTGGAGAGAGTAGCGGAAAGCTTACTGATGTCCTTTTAAAGCTCTCTGATTTTCTCGAGAATGAAATAAATATAAAAAATAAGGTCAAGACCGCATTGATTTACCCGATCTTCATGGCTGTTGTCAGCATTGCCATCGTGCTGTTTCTCTTTACGTTTGTGATTCCCAAAATAACAAAAATATTCGAAGATACTGCAACATCGCTGCCCATTATGACAATCATACTTATATGGGTAAGCGCAACATTGAAAAAATTCTGGTGGCTGTTCATAGCCCTTGCAGTCGCTGCAATCCTGATGTTCAAAAAAATTAAAGAGACCCGGAAAGATGTAATAGATGCGGTACTGATAAAAGACCCTACCGGCATTCTTATGGGTCTGTATATGCTGAGGTTTACCATGACCATGGGATTTCTTCTGTCGGGAGGACTGCCGATTCTTCAGGCTATGAAGTTAACAGGTAAATCAATAGGTAATGTTGTGCTTGAAAATAGAATAATTAAAGCGGAAAACCATGTAACACAGGGAGCCAAGCTTTCAAACAGTCTTGAAGGCTTTCCGCCCACGTTGCTGCAGATTATTTCCACCGGAGAAGAGACAGGGAAATTACCCGAGGTTTTACAGAAGACATCGGAATCGTACGAGGCAGAATTTGACAGGAAACTTCACCGAATGATCAGCCTGCTTGAGCCGGCCCTTATATTATTAATGGGGCTTGTTGTGGGATTCATTGTAGTGGCTGTGCTGATGCCCATTTTCGAACTGAATGAAATGATGAAATGAGAGCGTTAACACTCGGACAACATAAAGGGTTTACCCTGATTGAGCTCATGGTGGTCATGATCATCATAGGTGTACTTGCCGCGCTGGTTGCACCTCGATTAATGGGCAAGGCTGACAGGGCAAAAGTGACAGAAGCAAAAATACAGATAAAGAACTTTGAAACTGCACTCAGACTTTTTAAAATGGACAATGGATTTTATCCTTCTACCGAGCAGGGGCTGGAAGCACTCATTACTCCGCCTACTTCGGGACAGATTCCTGAAAACTATAAAGAAACCGGCTACCTCGAGAAGAAAGTGATCACTGCTGACCCCTGGGGCAATGAGTATGTTTATATATCTCCGGGAGAAAGGGGCGATTATGATATCATATCGTATGGCGCTGACGGACTCCCTGAGGGTGATGATCTTGATGCAGATATTATTAACTGGGATTTTTAGTCCGGAATGACCGCAGAAGACGAGAGAAATCCAGGCAATGTAAATACGTCCTTTTTCCACTTTTCATCAACCTGTTTGCTGCATTCACGCTCAAAAGCCTTTACTCTTGTTGAACTTATTATTGTTATTTTTATTATCTCAATGACGGCAGCGCTGATAATGCCATCATTATGGGACAGGGGAGAAAGGGCACTGAAGACAGAATCACGGCGTATCAGCAATACGTTTCGGTATATATATGATGAAGCTCTCGGAAAGAAGCAGACGTTTAACCTGAAGATTAATCTCGATAAGGACACATGGAATTATACAAGTAAGAATGATTCACGCAGTTTTGAATTAAAGGACAGGGTAATGTTTAAGGATATTATTGTTCCGTCTATTGGAAATGTATCTTTTGGTGAAGTAATAATGGCATTCGGACCATTAGGTCCTGAGGAACCGGTGATTGTGCATCTCATGAAGAATGAAAAAGAGTACACGGTAATCTTTAATCATATCAGCGGCAGGACCAAAGTATATGAGGGGTACAGGCAATAGATGAAAGGCAACTGGCCACGATCCGAACTCATATCTTCTGATCCTTCCGGGTTTACACTTCTTGAAATAATGATCGCATTGGCTATCATAGGAATAACCCTGACCGTAGTGATTCATACAGTTAATTATCATGCGACTGTTCTTTATGAAAATACGCTTACTACTGAAATGTATCAGATCGCCAAAGAGAAGATGCATGAGCTGGAAATGAATCCGGCAGAATCAAAGGGCAAAATAGATGAAACAGGTCTGGAGTATGAAAGTACCGTGACAAACAGGGATGAGGTGGGGCTTATTGAACTGAAAACAGTTATTTATGGCAAAGGAAAGGAAGTTGTTCTGAGTGAAATGGTTTCCAGGTAATGTTTACGACATGGATGAAATAAGGCGTGGTTCGTTATGAATGATTAGACATATGAGGAATGATCGGTCGGCGAGGAAAACACAACATGGATTCACTCTTATTGAAGTTCTGGTAAGTTTGACGTTGCTCACTGTTGTGCTTGGGGCTGTATACAGTTCTTTTTTTTCTGTGCAAAGGGCGGTTGAACGGTTTGATAATGTATCGCTGCGATATCATGAAGCCCGTACCACGCTTGACATTTTGAGACGTGAGATTGAGGCCGCGATATTAAAAAACCCTAAACAGGAGGATGTACTTGACAGGGCATCATTTGAGGTGAAAGACAGGGACATTTTCGGTAAAACTGTTTCCTCACTTGATCTGACGGCTTTCTCTTTCAGGGGGACAGGAATGAGTACATTATCGTATTTTGTACAGGATGATAATGAAGTTCTGTCTCTCATGAAAAATGAGAAACCTCCTATTATAGAATCCGAGGGATATACTGTTGACCTTATCAATGGAATAGAAAGTTTTACTGTGGAGGTTCTGTTCAATAATAAGTGGGTCAAAACATGGAATGCCGCTGATACCCGCAAACTGCCGGAAGCAGTGAGGGTGACACTTGAGTTTGAGAACAACGGACAGATTGTCAGACTTTCGGAGTATGCGAGACCAATGATTGACTTTAGATAATGATGATAGCGGAAATAAATAATAAACAAAAATCCGGATCAGTTACGGACCAGTCCCCTGTAGTTGATAACAGAGGTTCGGCACTTATTATTACGCTTCTCCTTATTACGATACTCGTAGGGCTCGTGGTTAACTTTGTTTATGAGGTGTATATGGACTCGTCAGCGGTATCGAACTGGAGCAATGCACAAAGAGCATCATATATCGCAAAATCGGGACAGAATATTGCGGTCAGTTTCATTAAGCAGGTCAAACTGTATCCTCCGACAAACATACGTGAGATTGCATTGCCCGTTGCCATAGATTTCGGCCCGGCTTCCTCTCTGGCCGTGATGGTTGAAGATGAAAATTCAAAATTTAATCTAAACAAATTGACGGACGATAAATCTGTCGATTCCTTGAAAAAGCTCTTTGAATACCTTAAGATTAACCCTGACCTTGCTTTACTCATCGCTGACTGGAGAGACCCTGACAGTGATCCGAGAACGTCTGAGTCAGAAGATCTGGCAAAAAACGGTGAGTTCTGGTCAATTGATGAGCTGAAGTTAATAAAAGGTATAGACAACGAAGTATTTGCTAAAATAAGCCCGTATGTAACGGCAACGAGTAACTGGTTCGGATGGAAAGTTAACATCAATACAGCAGATTTGCCGGTGTTGTTCATTATGGATGATCAAATGACGATAACACTTGCAGAAAGCATAATTGATTATAGAAAAGATACTCCTTTTGAAACAGTAGAGCAGGTTCAGAACATCTCTGGATTAGAAAAAATAGGAATAAACTTCATTGGTAAATCCGATGTGAGGAGTGAAAATTACAGAGTAACTACCCGGGCAGTGGTAAATGATGTGACAAGAGTCATCGAGAGCATTGTAGACACCAGCTCAAGAATCTATTTCTGGAGAGAAATATGAATAATGTTGTATTTATAGACTGGACGGGAAATGAACTTTATATTTATGAATATGTCAGGTCTGGAAATGACTATGAACATATTGGCAGCAGGTCTGTATCAGTAGAAGAGGGACTGACATCTTCTCTGCTTGAGTCACAGTTTGAAACCAAACCTGACAGTTTATATGTAAGCCTTTCGCTCAGTTTCCTCACGATACGGGAGAAGACGTTTCCTTTTTCTGATAGAGAAAAGATCAGGGATACGATCGCATATGAGCTGGAGGGTATGTTGCTGGAAAGTATAAATCAGTATTCAGTAGATCATGTTATTACGGAATCATCTGAGAATAGCAGTAACGTGCTCGCTGTCTGTCTGGAGAAAACAGTGCTGCGGGAGATCATTGAGACATTTTCTCTTGCCGGTCTTGATCCTAAAGTTATCACCTCAATTGATCTCTGGCTATACGGGGGCAACGGAGAGGATTTCCTTGGCAGACCGATTTCTGACAGGAGTGTAAGGGTTGAAACTGCAAGGAAGGAACTGGAAAGTCCTTCCATTAACCTGAGACAGGATGAACTGGCATACACCGGAGACATTGAAAAGTTTAAAAAGGGTTTCAGGGTGACGGCCGCCCTCGTGCTCATATTACTCATAATATTCGGAGTTTTCTCCACGATGAATTTAATGGCTGCAAGGAGAGAACACAGGGAGCTGTCACAGCATGTTCAGGAAGTATACAGGAAAGTATTTCCCGGTGAAAAGAAAGTTGTTGATGTGGAAAGGCAGTTTAAAGGTCAATATAATGCGTTGAAGAAAAAGAAAGAGGCTCTGGCAGGGATATCAATGCTGGAGATCCTCAGTGAAGTTGCTCTGAAGAATAACAGGACTGCGACATTAAGTGAACTCAGTGCAGATGGGAAAAATATAAACGTAAAAGGTACTGCAGCATCATTTGAAGATGTTGAATCCATAAAGAACAACTTCGCCAAAGTATTCAACAGTGTCAAGGTCACTGATTCCAGTGCCGGTGCTGATAAAAAGGTGGCATTCACAATGCAGATGCTGGGAGAAAAACCATGAATGACCTGATAAAGAAAGTGCTGTTTTTTGACAAAGCAATATCAATTCTGGTTGTATTGTCTCTGGTAGCGATTGCTGTGATCATAGTGACTTTCATCTATGCAAGCGACACGAAGGCTGACAATAATTCACTCCGTCGACAGTTGAATGAAATAAATTCAGTTGCCGGCACCGTGGTCGATATAAAAGACTTTGTGGAGCTTAAAGAGAAAAAAATCGGATTACGAAAAACAAAAGGTGTGGTTTCAGTCTTACAGCAAAACCTTGAGGTGCTTGGCCTGAAAGCCAAGACAATTAAACCGCTCGATAAAAAAAAGGTGTTTGAATATATGGAGGAAAATGCTGAACTTGAGTTAGAGGGGGCAGACCTAAATCATATAGTGAATCTGCTGTACAAAATAGAAAGCTCTCCTGTGCCGATTAAAATCAAGAGCACTTCGATGAAAACATCCTTTGAAGACCCTGATAAATTCGAACTTAAGATCATACTTGCACTCATGACCGAGGGATAGACACCATATTGCCGTATGACCAGGTTCCTTAAAATTCTATATGTTCCGGGAGGTATCGTGATTTTCCTGGTTCTTGTATGGCTTCTTGTAATTCCTGTCAATCTTATACAGTCGAATATTGAAGATATTGTTGCTCATTCAGGTAACAGCAATATGAGGCTGGACATTGAAGGTCTGAACAAAGGACTGTTCTTTAGTCTGTTTGCAGACAAGCTTCATCTCACCATTGATAATACCCCTGCTGTTGATATTATTGAATTTAAAGGGAGATTTGCTCCTGGTTCCTTATTGAGAGGAACATTAGGGGCATCTGTTACAGGTGAAATAGCCGACGGGGACATGAATGGTACTTTCCAGCTTCCTGCTGAGGGAGATATAAAAATAGAGAAGGCAGAGCTGAAAAAAATAGCGTACTTGAACCGCTTTGGTCTAGATATCAGCGGGCAGGCTTATGCGGACATCAATATTCACAATCAAAAAATAGATATTCAGTTTAAGGTGCCGGATTTAAATATAGACGAGTCTTCCACTATTATCCCCCTTATCAGCACGTTTCGTACTATTCAGGGTGCTGTGACTATAATCGATAATCAGGTGAGAATTGACTCAATCTCTCTTGAGGGAGATAAAGGGTATGCACGATTAAAAGGCAACATCGTTAATAACAGAATGGATCTGGCAATTGAACTTATGCCTGACCGGGACAAGTTGAATGCACTTGAATCAATGATGCTGGGTAAATATATTGTTTCTCCTGGCTTCTATGTAGTACCCTTAAAGGGACTGCTTCCATGAAAGGATACATCTAATTATTCGACTATCAGAGTTAGAAAGGAACCGAGAGGTTTAATGCGGCCGAACTGCTGTTAACACTAAAATAGGGGATGACCCGGTCCTGGCCGGAATAGATCCTGTAGGTGTTAATTATGGTCTTTGCGAGTACAATAGAAAAGAGTTCATCCTCGGACAGCCCGGTTTCCCTGGAGATGGTATTCGGGTCAAAACCTGAGTGACCATCACTTACGTAGAAAGCATAGATGCAGTACCAGAGGAAATCGGTGCCACTGTAAAGTAACAGGGACGTATTATAGAAATTCGGTTTTTTTCTGTAACTTTTCAACGCATGCTCAAACGTAAGATCTGCAAAAAACTCTCCGCCCATTGTATATGGCAGTTTTGATTCGGCTTTTATACTTTTAACAGAACTCATGCCAAGAAAGAACTGTCCTCCCTGTTTATCAAAAAAATTAACGGTGTTCCCGGAGGCACCTACATGTTCCCCTACCAGTGCATGTCCAAATTCATGTGCGGCCATATTGGTCAGAAAGGCGACTCCTGTTATTAATAATTCACCAAGATTTGAAGGAAGTTCGAACACAGATGATTTTAATGATTTTTTTTTCTCTCCAAAATAAGGGTCGATGCTCAAATTACCGACAAAGGGCTGAGGCGTGTTTTGACTTGATGAATATGATGTTGTTAAAGCATTAAAGTTCTGGCGTTGCTCTTTCATATATCGAGACTTTTTATCTTCAGGCAAAACCATTGGCCCTGATTCAAAATGCTTAAATTTGATTGAGGTGGTTTTTCCTTGACTGTCTTCGTAGGTCATGTATGGGCTTTTGAATTCCAGTATGCCACGATAATGATTGTCACTACTATCGGTTTCAGCGCTTGTCTTTGACAATGAAAGGGAAGGCAGGAGAAGTACGGCAGCCACTGCCATTATTAATATCTTATACATGCTCCACCTCCAGTATTCATGGCCTTGAAACAGCCACCAGCGTGGAGATGGGTGTTTCTTCGGCAGCCCGGCCATCCTCAGATTCATCGGGATCCGTGGCTTTGTGTCCCATGGTTACCCATGGTTTACCGTTTCGAAAACGTCGTTATGTTTTTCTGATTATAATATGATGCAAGTAAAATGCCAATAACAGAAGCCTTAAATTACATGTTGTTGTATAGAATGTTTCAGGGGACATTTTGAGAAAAAATGATTGGAATGACAAATTTTGTCATCGATCATGAAATTGTGCTATAAAATTGCGATGCAAAACACATGGAGGTAAATATCATAATGCGATGATAATGACCGGCACATAAAAAAGACAAAGCACGTTATACAACTCACGGAGCTTTGTCTTTAACATTCTTGATATAAACAGAATTATCTGTTACGCCAATTGTATCTTTCTTTTCAGTCTAAACCTGATTGCCATTACTGCACCTCCGGCAAGAAAAAGAACGGTACTGACAGGTTCAGGTGCGACAGGAGAGGTGTTCATAGCGGCTGCTCCGGTAGTGTATGATCTGTTCCCGTTATGGTCATCAAAGAATGCTGTAAAAGCGGTATCCCCTATCTGGGAAGAAGAAGTAATACTAAATCCGGTAACTGTATTTCCGGAGGCAATGTCGAAAGCACTGTTGCTGCTATGTGCTTCCAAAAAAAGTGCAGGGCTTAAGTTACCCCACATCCCTTCCCATGAGCCTCCCAATACAGGGCTGATCACATCAGTCAAACCGCTAAATTCCAGTCGCACCCCATAGAGATATTCTTCAGAAGATGTGTTACGGAACGTAAAGTCATATTTCCAGTATCCTCCTGATACTGCTGTCTCATTAAACATAATACTGGCGCCGGGCGCCGCATGAGCTGAATGCGTTATTACGCAAAAACAGATTGTGATGAACACCATTAAATATTTTTTGTTCGCGATCATTATTGTCACCTCTTTATGATGCCGTTATGTGTAATCATTTAAATTCTATTACAAATATGCCAGTGTTAAACGTGTTGGATGGCAGATCATAGTAAACTGCACTGTCAGGATTAAGTATCCTCAAACTAGCATCACCGGGAGTTCCCCCTGTTACGGTCAACTCGAACGTGTAACCCTCGGTGAAGTCCACATCATCCAGCATTTTCACAGCTGCATTGCCTGTTATCGTAGCCGTTTCATCTGAAACATCAATGCTGTTAATCGAAATGCTCTTAAATTCCTGTCTTGAAAGGTGATCAATAAGAGTATATTCGCCTTCCATAAGAGTCGATGAAATTGAGATAGTCTGAGTGATCTGAAAGGTGATGTCATTGTTATATCCCATGCCTGATATAAGATAAGTGTTTGTTTCACCTCCGTTCCCGGTGCTGTCGTTTCCATCTGTACTGCCATCACCACCATTGGAATTACTGTCATCTCCGCCTGTACCGCTGTCACTGCTGTCTGAACTGCCATCATCATCAGACTGGTTTGATGTGTTGTCAACCTGACCAATATTGAGGTTTTCTCCGACCGCACTGCCGCATGCCGACATGGCGAACATCATCAACAGGATAAGGAGGACATTAGCAGCGGAGTTTCCGTGGGCGCTCTTTACCCGAATTCTTGTCATTTTCTATCTCCTGACACATGATTTTATTTGATGCGAAACTAAGGCAGCAGATACCCTGCGTCCATACTCGTGAATAATATGATAATTTGCAATAATGATGCCAAATTTGAAATATTTTAAATTGTGATATAATTCAAATAGTTAACATGCTAATTATTTGAATTACTATGTATATACTTAAAAAAGTGTGACTCCGCAGGCTGAATGGATGTCACAGAAATGTGCCGGGTCACAGCTGTTAAGACACTACCTTTTATAATGATAAGTAACGTATTGTGTGAAGACGAAAAAAGTGACACATATTATGAACAAGTTATATAATTTCTGATACAATGCTATGTGACTGATTTTCCTTACCTTCAGTTCTTTCTGTAAAACGTATAATAAAAATGAACAAGACGGATAAGCTATACATGAAAAAAGCGCTGGATCTTGCCGAACGGGCCAGGGGCAGGACAAGTCCAAATCCAATGGTAGGTGCGCTCATTGTGAAATCCGGCAGGATTATTGCTGCTGACTACCACCGAAAAGCAGGAAGTCCTCACGCCGAAGTGCTTGTGTTAAAAAAAGCAGGTGCCCGTGCTCTTGGTGCTACTCTTTATGTCACCCTGGAACCATGTTGTCATACGCTAAAAAAAACTCCGCCATGTACGGATGCCATTATTAAATCAGGAATTACAGAGGTTGTTATTGCCATGATTGATCCGAATCCGGAAGTATCGGGGAGGGGTATTAAAATTCTCAGAGCAGCGGGGATCAGGACCATAACAGGGGTATTAAAATATGATGCACGAAGACTGAATGAGGCGTTTGTTAAATTCATATCAACAGGAAAGCCTTTTGTAACTCTGAAAATAGCCCAGAGTCTGGACGGAAAAATAGCGACTGCCAGGGGAGAATCAAAATGGATCACTGGTCATCAGGCCAGAAACATGGTGCAAAAGATTCGTAAGGGAGTGGATGCCATACTTGTCGGTATGGGAACAGTGGAAAAAGATGACCCTTCTCTTGATTGCAGATTCAACAGAGGCAGGAATCCATACCGCATTATCGTCGACAGCACTTTAAGAATACCCTTGAGGGCTAAAGTGTTAAAACATGCTGACCGTAAAACAATTATCGCGACAACCGACAGGGCGCCGGACAAAAAAATAAATGACATATTAAAAAGCGGGAACAGGGTAATAGTACTTAAAGCGAGAAAGGGCCGGGTGGATTTAAAAAAATTAATGAAGGAGCTTGGCAAGCTTGAAATAACAAGTCTGCTTATTGAAGGCGGTTCTTCCATAAGCGCTTCAGTGTTGTCAGAAAGGCTGGTTGATAAAGTCATGTTTTTTTCAGCACCAAGAATTATCGGAGGTGAAGATGCCATACCTTCAGTAGGCGGCACATCTCCATCACGATTAATCAGTGCAATACCGGTGAAAGATCTCAGGGTAATGGCAGTTGGCAAAGATGTGCTTATTGAAGGATATCCGGACTATTGAATAGAATCCAGAGACAATAGCTGATCTCATTCAGTGATACGTATAAAAAATCTTCTTATTTCTCCAAAGATTTCTTCAGCATTCTATCAGTCTCTATTATTTTATCCGGATCGTCTCCGCTGAGGTCCCATGAATATTTGTCCTGTGTATTTCTTTTCAATTTGATCTTTACCGGTGTCATTGCGTAAGCTTCCCATAAAAGTAGACAGGACATAAGTAGAGCTTTCTGGCAAAATAACAAACCAGGAGGTTCGAATGAAGAAGGGAAGATTTACCGAAACTCAGATCGTATCGATACTGAAAGAAGCAGATAAC
>CP070632.1:1800339-1834796 GCA_020356065.1 Nitrospiraceae bacterium | reverse complement strand
CGGCGTGAAAGGCCGGTGTCCTAGGCCAGACTAGACGATGGGGACTGGCTTCGCAGGGAAAAGGGTTAAGGGAAAGGGAAAAACAAACACCCTTATCCAATCTCACCTCTATCCGCCCTGCGTCTCTTTTTTTATGCTCTCTATCGTCTTAAAAAGAATCTTGATTGTCTCTAAATTTAGACTATTGATCTCCTCCAATAATTGCAAGTCCTTTTTTCCATCACCATTGCATAGAGATTGTAATGTCACCAGCCAATGGTCTGTTTCAAAGGCTGAACGCAACGATATTTTCAGATATCGCTGGTACTCATTCCCCTGATAGTCACTGTAGCCTTCAGCTATGTTGGCTCCTATCGATGACATCGATGAAAACAACTGACCGGCTATTTTTTTACAGGGTATTTCTTCGGGCAGCTGTTTAATAAGCTGAGCTGTTCTGACTATTGCCCGCTGGTTTTTCTGCCAGGCAATGCTCTTTCTATACCCGAGCTCCACGCCTTTCCCTGCCCCCTTTTCCCTATACCCTTTACTCTGTCGTAAATGGTGAGCCGCGAAGGATTCGAACCTTCGACCCACGCCTTAAAAGGGCGTTGCTCTACCAACTGAGCTAGCGGCCCGATATTCGAGCTTGTTAGTATAACAAAATTACAAAACAAAAAAACAGACCGGATACGATAATTAGGAGATAGTAGTCAGGAGTAAAGGATAATGGGATAAGTAGTGTTATGCTGAAAGCTGAATGCTCATTTAATAGGCATTGGCAGTCCACATATCTTTCTTGAACTGCAGTACCCTGTTTCTCCCGGCCTCTTTTGCCTTGTACATGGCTATGTCAGCATACTTGATCGCTTCCCAGAAGTTCTGCGTATCTCTCGGGAATTCACAGAACCCGATACTGATTGTCTTCTGTATTATTCCCCCTGAAGTCTTTACCTTGGTCGCCTCGATGTTCCGTCTTATTCTTTCGGTGATCATATCAACATCACCGGGTTTGGCCTTGTTTACAATGACGAGGAATTCCTCTCCACCAAACCGTATGACCAGATCCACCGCACGAGCACTTCTTACAATGACACTGGCTGTCTCCTTCAACACCGCATCTCCCGCATCATGACCATACTTGTCGTTCACCTCTTTGAAGTAGTCCAGGTCGCACATCAGCAGTCCCAGCTGCCCCTCATTTCTCGCAACGCCGGCCACCAGCGTATTTACGTATTCCTCGAGGAACCTCCTGTTGTACAGGCCTGTCATCTGGTCCCTGATGGAAGATTCCCTGAGCGCGCTTGTCAGCCGTTTTGTTTCAATAACCGAGGACGATTCCCTGATATACTGCTCTGCCTTGAGTACCTGCTTCTGAATGCATGCGACGTCAATGATAGGGGTCTGCTTTTCATACTCTTTTTTCAGGGATTTTTCAAACTGAAACTGGATAACCCCGCCTGTCGTTCCTCCGACGATAACCGGGAGGCAGACATGAAATTTCTCCGGGCCCATTAAATACTGTTTGCATATTTTATCATGGCTTATCGAGGATATGGTGTGGCCTGTTTTCCTTGCACGGCACAGGTTGCTGTCAACGAGAATGCCCTTGTTACAGCTTATTTCACTTTTTGTGTAGGGGGTTTCTATTAATTTCATGTTATTCCTGTTTGCAATCTCAAAAATTACCGGATCATCAAGTCCCAGCTGTTCACAGAAGACCTCTGCCATCCTGACGTATACATCCGCCAGTGTGTCATCTTCCTCGATCACTTTCTTAAATGTGTTCATGTCATGAATCGTGTTCATCAGCGCATTGAAACTTTCAGACAGGTCAGCTATTTCATCTTTCGATCCAACAGCGATCTGCTTTGTCAGGTCTACTTCTCCTTCGGACAGTCCTTTAATCTGGTCGGTAATTGCCTTTAACGGACTGGTAATCGAATTTTTAAGTAAATAACTGAATATGATAACCAGTATTACTGCCAATACCCCGATGAATACGAAAACCGCCATGGACTGTTTAAGAACGGTATCGATGTTGCCGGTATAATGATTCTGCAGCGCAGATATGCTTGATGTGAGTTTTCCAAGTGCCATGACCGCCTGGACTGTCAGGGTATCATACTCGGCAAGCCTGTTCATAAACAGCTCTCTCTCTTCAGGGGTCTGCCCGCCATGAGATATTTTCAGTAATTTAAGCTCTGCCATTTCCTTTAATATGTTTCTGAGTTTATGGTTCTTTTCCAGCACGCTGTTAATGTATGTCTGCGCCCGGATCTGATCTGTTATCGGCTCTACCTGAAACTCTTCTATTAACTCACCGCTGAGATCAGAATAGTCCTCGATCTTCCCGCCCTGCAGAAGGGACGTCAGTGTAGATTCAATATTGTTGAGGAGAAATCCGGCCCTCTTGTGGTTCATGTTCACAACGTCAGGGTCATCGTGAATCACAATATTATGAACAGAGACGTTTGCACCTCTCATGTTGATGATCAGTTTCTGGCTGGTCTTTATCTGGGGAACAACCTGATGGGTCAGGGCCCGGGAAGAATCATTTACATACGTGACCGCCCCTAAACCTATGGCCGCAATAATGACGAACCACGCGATGCCGCCGCCGGAAAATATCATGAGCTTTTTACCGATAGGGATATCGGTAAATGTCATAAAATTTACAAATCGTATTAATGATTTCTTCAACTTCATGTTCAGTTTCCCTGCCACCTCTGGTTCCTGCCATGTATGAACATACTGCCTACATATGTATATGGCTCGGCTTTTTTCCATTATTCTTTAGCTCATAATAGTATGAGAAGCGGGAGATAAAAACAGGAAGAGTTACATGAAACTGTTGAGATATTATTGTTGAATAAAGAGTCCGGAGCTGGTGAATAAACGGAGCCGGAGATTCTATTTTTTCTTTTTCGCTTTTTTAAAGGGGTGGTTCACAAAAATGATTTCATCCCTCTTCTGACCGGTAGATATGAGGTCGATCTTCACATTCAGGGCTTCACTGATATAATCCATGTACACCCGGGCCTGTCTGGGAAGGTCACTCATTTTTGTGGCTCCCTTTGTGCTCTTCTGCCAGCCATCAAGTTCTCTGTACACAGGGGTACATCCACTAAGCACATTGACTGTCTGGGGCATGTCTGTAAACTTGCAGGCCCTTCCTTTTCTGCTGCAGCTGTTCGTAGGGTCTTTATACGTATATGATGTGCACACCTTTATTGTATCAAGCCCGTCCAGCACATCCAGTTTTGTCAGTGCAACACCTGTTAAGCCGTTGATCCTGATCGCATGCCTGAGACTCACCAGGTCAAGCCATCCGCACCTGCGTGCCCTGCCCGTGGTTGCGCCATATTCTCCGCCCCTTGCCCTGAGTTCCTCTCCAAGGCTGTCATGCAGTTCCGTAGGGAACGGCCCTTCACCGACCCTTGTTGTATAGGCCTTCATGACCCCTATGATCCCGTCCACTTTTGCTGGGCTTACGCCGAGCCCCGTACACACACCCCCTGCCGTCGCACTTGAGGAGGTAACAAAGGGATATGTGCCATGGTCAATATCAAGCAGCGTGCCCTGGGCACCTTCAAAAAGTACATGCCTGCCCTGATCAATAAGGTCATTTATCATCACGACCGTGTCAGTAACAAAGGGGCCAAGATAATCGGCATATTTCATATACTGATTATAGATTGTGTTCACGCTGATTTTTTTCTGATGATATTTTTTCTCGAGCAAAAAGTTTATGTCCTCAAGATTTGCCTTGAGCTTATCCTTAAAACTCCTGCTGTCAAGAAGGTCTATCATCCTGAAGCCTGATCGTGACATCTTGTCCACATACGCAGGACCGATTCCCCTGCCTGTGGTGCCTATCTTCTGTGATCCCTTGGCCTCTTCATGTTTACCGTCAAGTAACGTGTGGTAAGGCATAATAACGTGCGCCCTGCCGCTTATAAAGAGGTTTTTACCGACAGTCACCCTTCTTTTTTTCAGTCCCTCAATTTCATCTATCAATGCCCTTGGATGAATAACAACGCCGTTGCCGATTATGCACTTCTTGCCCTTATGCAGGATACCCGAGGGTATGACATGGAGAATAAACTGCTTATTCTTGACAATCACCGTATGTCCGGCATTATGTCCTCCCTGATACCGGGCAACGACATCAGCTCCCTCGGTCAGAAGGTCTACAATCTTGCCTTTACCTTCATCTCCCCACTGCACACCAAGAACCACTATATTAGACATGTTAAGCTCCTCATTGATTGATTAATTGGGCAGACGTATCTGTTTTAATGAAAGGACGTTTGGAAGTTTCCTGAGCTCAGAGAGAATCTCTTTTGAAACTGTCGTGTCAACACTTACCACCGAGATCGCCCTGCCTCCCTGCTTCTCCCTGCCAAAGTGCATACGCGCAATATTGATCCTGTGTCTGGCAAGCACGGTTCCTATATTGCCGATTACCCCGGGTTTGTCGTTATTGGCAATAACAAGCAGCTCGCCTTCAGGTACAACCTCTACCACGAAATCATTGACCTCTATGATACGGGGCTCTTTTTTTCCATGAAGGATGCCTGACACACTGTATTCCTTTTTACCTGACTGTATTTTGATAACGAGCATGCTGTGGTAGTCCCCTGCATCATCTGTGGTGATCTCCTTTACCTCAATACCCCTATCCTTTGCTATGGCCGGGGCATTGATGAAGTTGACCGTCTCCTCAAGTATGGGAGTGAGGACTCCTTTCAGCGCTGCTACCGTAACAGGTTCCAGGAGAAGGGCTGCTACCTCTCCTTTATACTCTATGATGATCTTGTCTATCCCTCCATCAAGGCCCTGCGAAAGAAAACTCCCCAGTTTTTCCGCAAGGTTAATATACGGCTCCAGCACAGGCAGTGCGTCTGCTGATACAGACGGGACATTGACAGCATTTCTGACTGTTCCCCTGACGAGAAAATCAGCAAGCTGGTTTGCAACGGCAACGGCAACATTTTCCTGTGCATCTGCCGTTGACGCGCCTAAATGGGGCGTGCATATAAAATTGTCCAGCTGTATGAGAGGCGACGCAGATGGAGGTTCAGACTCAAATACATCCAGTGCCGCAGCAGCCACCCTGCCGGATGTAAGGGCCCTGTATAATGCCGCTTCATCCACGACCCCGCCCCGTGAGGCGTTTACGATTCTCACGCCCTTTTTCATCTTCGCAATAGTTTCTGTACTTATCAGGTTTCTTGTTTCATCAGTAAGAGGAATATGTAACGTTATGATATCGGACTTTTTAAAGAGCCTGTCCAGGGTAACGACCTCAACACCAAGGGACCGTGCCTTCTCCTCACTGAGATAGGGATCATAGGCAAGAATATGCATTCCCATACCCTGAGCCACTTTTGCAACATGGGAGCCTATGTTGCCTATTCCCACAATGCCAAGGGTCTTGCCAAAAAGTTCCACTCCCATAAACTTCTTTTTTTCCCACTTGCCCTGTTTCATTGATGCGGTTGCCTGGGGCACCTGACGCGCCATCGCAACTATGAGCGCTATGGTATGCTCTGCCGTGGTAACCGTGTTGCCGCCCGGAGTATTCATGACAACGATGCCGCGTTTCGTTGCCTCTACCTTATCCACATTATCGAGACCGGATCCTGCCCTGCCGATGACTTTCAGTTTTTTTGCAGCCCCGAGTATTTCAGACGTAACTTTTGTGGCACTTCTGATGACCAGAGCATCATATTTTCCTATCTCTTTTTTCAGCTCGGCCGGAGTCATGCCTGTTTTCACGTCCACCTTAAGGCCTGCCTTTTCGAGAATCTTGACCCCTTTTGGAGATATGTTGTCACTTACAAGTACTTTCATGTTATTCATACGACGGCTGTAAGTAATCAGTGATCAGTAATCTGTTACTTGTTATCAATTATTAATTGCCCAATATTCGTTACTCGTTACCCTTTACCTGTCACTTAACAGCTGTTAAGCATTCTCCCTCTCGAATGTCTCCATAAACGATATCAGGGCATCCACTCCTTCTGCCGGCATTGCATTATAAATGCTTGCCCGCATACCTCCTACCGAGCGATGTCCTTTCAGCGTCACAAGACCCGCTGCTTTTGCCTGTTCAAGAAATATGCTGTCCAGATCAGGTTTTGCCAGTGTAAAAGGGACATTCATCCATGATCTGCATTTCATGTCAACCGGATTATTATAAAATTTTGAATTATCTATTGCGGCATATAATTTGTCTGCCTTGTTTTTATTTGTTTCAGCCATTTTTTCAAGACCGCCGCGTTTCCTGATCCATTCAAATACAAGCCCGGCCATGTACCAGCTATATGTAGGGGGGGTATTATACATGGATCCGGCCTTTGCCATGGCCGAGTATTTGAACATGGTAGGGGTAGCTGCCATCTCATTGCCAATAAGGTCTTCGCGTATAATTACAATTGTTAGCCCCGCAGGTCCGATATTTTTCTGGGCTCCCGCATAGATAACCCCATATCTGCTTACATCTATCGGACGCGACAGAATCGTTGATGACATATCCGCAACAAGAGGGACCGTGCCGGTATCCGGTATCCAGTGGAATTCAACCCCTCCGATGGTTTCGTTTGGCGTGTAATGTACATATGCTGCATCTGCACTGAGTGACCATTCAGACTCTTCAGGTATTGATGTAAAGTTATCTGATGCACCGGAAGCAGCCACATTGACCTGGCAGTAATGTTCTGCCTCGGCAATGGCTTTTTTGGACCAGGCGCCTGTATTAATGTAGTCAGCTCTTTTTTTTCCTTTTAACAGGTTCATCGGTACCATGGCAAACTGACTGGAGGCCCCGCCCTGCAAAAAGAGCACTGTATAATGATCCGGTATAGACATGAGTTCTCTCAGATCAGACTCAGCTTTCTGGGCGATAGATACAAATTCCTTCCCCCTGTGGCTCATCTCCATCACTGACATTCCGCTGCCGTGCCAGTCGGTCATCTCCATGGCTGCCTGTTTCATGACGTCTTCCGGCAGCATGGCAGGTCCGGCGCTGAAATTGTATATTCTTGACATGAATGTTTTATGTATCCTTCCCGTATGTCTTATCCTGCTGTTTATTCATTAATTGCTGTACAGAATCTGTTGGATGCGTCGTAATAAATGTTAATAACTTTTTAAACCTCTTTCAGGATTCAAATCAAATGTACACTCCCCGTGTATCTTATGCACAGCATGTTAATGAATATGGAGACAGTTCTTCTGATAGCTTAGATGACTTATCTATAAATTATTAACATGAGATACTGAGAATCCGGCAAGCAGCATGGATCAATTTCCAACGTTGAAGACTATCATTTCAACCTGTATTTGTCAAGTTTCCCCAACCCTGAATTCACAATGTATGCACCATGAATTCGTGTGTATTTTCAGATACGTTAAACGGGTAATGCACAACGTCAACAATGCTATTGCTTTTATTATTCTTATATTTAAATATAAATACTGATAACAGATATTAAAGGAAAATAAAAACCATCAATGACAGACATATCAGGTAAAACCATTAAAAATATCTTTTATGTAAATCTGGGTATCAAAAAAACAGAACGTGTGCTCATTTTTACAGACGCCTTATATAACGACCTGAGGAAAATTGGAAAGCTCATTTATAAAGCAGGGCAGCAATATACAGATCATATTCGGTATGTTGAAAGTGTTCCAACCGGATGCCATGGAACAGAACCTCCGGAAAATATATGGATTGAGGCTTTCGGTGCATCTGCCGTACATGAATTAAGAAAAAATAAATTTTTAAATCCCCTGCTGCGGAAAAAAATAAGCAGCACAGGATTGATGAACGTTGAGAAAATCATAAAAAAACATAAAAAAGATGCTGTAAACGCTGTTATTGCCATACCCTATTATTCAACAAGTCATACAAGGTTTCGTGACATGTTAAACGGAATCTGTGGTGCCAGATATGCAAGCATGCCCTTGTTCGATAAACAGATGCTCAGCGGAGCCATGACAGTAGATTGGAAGAACATGTATGAGAGGACCGTTAAAGTGGCAAGGATAGTGAACAAATTCAACAGGATTGAGATAGAATGTCCTAACGGCACATCCATATCGTTTTCCACGCAGGGGAGAAAAGCACTCCCTGACACAGGCATGATTGCAAAACCCGGTCAGTTCAGTAATCTGCCGGCAGGCGAAGTCTATCTTGCGCCCCTTGAAGGAACAGCACGTGGAACGCTGGTCCTTGAGTGGGCGCCGACACGAAAATTAAAAAGTCCAGTAATAGCGACGGTGGAAAAAGGAATGGTTACACAGCTTCAAGGACGGGAAACATATGTACAGGATCTTGAAACAAAATTAGCTGAGAAAAAAGAAAACCGGAATATTGCGGAATTAGGCATCGGCACGAATGATAAAGCCCGTAGACCTGACAATATTCTGGAATCTGAAAAAATCCTCGGCACCGTACATATAGCATTTGGTGACAACAGCTCTTTTGGGGGAAACATCAGTACCTCGTTTCATCAGGACTTTGTTTTTTTTAAACCGACGGTCATTTTGATTTCAAGGTGTGGGAAAAAAAGAGTTTTGCTTCAAAATGGGAAACTACTCCTGTCATGAATGTTATTTATTATTCATAAATTTAAAAAGGGTCCAGGATTGGTGCTCCTGAAAGAGATAGTTTATACTGGCTCTGGCTAAACATTATTCTGAATACAGCAGGTATTATGATGCTCACAAAATTATTTAACACCTGAATCCTCGAAACCTTGAACCCTTTTTTTAATGCTTTTTCCAAGCGTTACTTATTTTTTATGAGCAGCACAGTACTTTGATCTTCCCGTGGCATTATTTTTACATTTTTTTCCTTCTCTTGTTTTGGATGCACACTTAACTGCATTTGAAGATGGACCACATGTTGATTTTGGTTTGCAGGCCATAAATCCTCAATTTATCTTTTAAAGTTAAAAAGTTATCATACTATAGCACAAAATAAATTTATATTGAAAAGATTTTTTTTCTTTATGGACTAAAAAAGCTTGCCTATGACAAATCATATGATATATAATAACTCACTCTCTTTCTGGGGGGGTTATCAACAGATTATAAACAATTGTTAGTAACTATAGTGGTCATCTCAAAAAAGTCTTATTAATCAATAAGAAAGAAAAGATGAAAATAGAAGAAGTCTGGTCAAATGCGATAGAAATTATTGGGTCTAAAGTAGGCAATCAAACATTTGATCTGTGGTTTAAACCATTAAAACCGGTTCAACTGAAAAACGGTCAGGTCGTGCTTGAAGTGCCCAATAAATTTTTCAAGGAATGGATTGAGGACCACTACCCCGGACTTATTTCGGAAACAATCGCACATTTTTTAAATGAAGAAATTTCTGTCAAATTCAGTGTTGTGGATAAGAAGAAAGACCCTGCCATAAAAAAAATTGAAAATCGGCAGGAAGACCGTAGGGCAAAACTTGCCAGCCGGGGCATATTTCTTAACCCTAAATTTACCTTTGATATTTTTGTTGTGGGAGCAAGCAACCAGTTTGCTCATGCTGCGTCACGGGCGATTGCTGATGCACCGGGCAAGGCGTATAACCCTCTCTTCATTTATGGAGGCGTTGGTCTTGGAAAAACACACCTGATGAATGCGATAGGCAACACCATAATAGACAAAAATCCGAACGTAAAAATACTGTACGCGCCGGCCGAGCAGTTTACCAATGAATTTGTATATTCGATGCGTAATGATAAGATGGATGAATTCAAATCCAAGTACAGAAACCTTGATGTCTTGATCATAGATGACATTCAGTTTATTGCGGGCAAAAGCGGCACCCAGGAAGAACTGTTTCATACATTCAATGCCCTGTACGACACGCATAAACAGATAGTGTTTTCCAGTGACAGGCTGCCGAAAGACATTTCTCCCATCACTGAGAGACTGCGGTCACGGTTTGGGATGGGTCTCATTGCTGATATCCAGATACCTGATGTTGAAACCAAGATGGCCATACTTGGAAAGAAATCCGAAATGGAGCATATTGAACTTCCCGAAGATGTCAGCTTCTTTTTAGCGAGCAAGATCAAATCCAATATCCGGGACCTGGAAGCCTGCATGATACGGCTTGGTGCACACGCATCACTTACGGGCCAGGCCATAACGATCGACATGGCAAAGAATGTTTTAAAAGACCTTATTCATGATGAGGAAAAGGCGCTCACCGTTGATTATATCCAGAAAATGGTCTGTGAATATTTCAGGCTGAAGGTTCAGGACATAAAAGCGAAGAAGAGGACACGTGATATTGCCTTCCCTAGGCAGGTAGCCATGTATCTGAGCAAGACCCTCACCGACACGTCACTTAGTGAAATTGGGAAGAACTTTGGAGGGAAGGACCATTCAACGGTGATTCACGCCTGCAAACTGATTGAAGAACGAAGAAAAAATGATGAGGAATTTGCCAAAAAAATAGATTATCTCATAAAGAAGATCAAAAGTTATTAACTGATGATCATGTGGATGACAAGACAGGATTACACAGATAGCATTGTCGCATATGTATAATCACCTCATCTGTGCAATTATTTTAAAACAGGTGTAATCAGGGAGGACATGATGAAGCTGAAGATTCAGAAGGAAGACATACAGAGTTCATTACAAAGTGTTCAGGGCATTGTAGACAAAAAGACCACGATGCCCATACTCAGCCATTTCCTGTTGAAAGTAAAGAAGTCAGCATCGCTTATGGCGACAGATCTTGATATTGCGCTTAAGGGACCTCTCAAGGCTGAGATCCTGGATACGGGGAGTCTCTGCATCCCGGCCAAGAAACTGTTTGAAATCGCCAGGGAAGTAGAGGGTGAAATACTGCTGGAATCACAGGATAACAACTGGATCAAGGTGTCATCAGGAAAGAGTACGTTTAAATTAATGGGGCTTCCTGAAGAGGATTTTCCGACACTGCCAGAGGTAAGTAAAACAGATGAGGTAACGATCAAGGCTGAGACCCTGAAAAACATGATAGAAAAAACAATCTACGCTACAGGAGAGAGCGATACACGATATACGCTGAACGGTCTTCTTATGCATTTCAGCCCGGTGAAAAAGAATATTGAACTGAGAATGGTCGGTACTGACGGCCACAGGCTTTCGGTCATATCCGCAAACATCGAGGGACAGATCCGTGAAGAGAAAAAACTGATTCTTCCCAAAAAGGCCGCAATGGAACTGAAGAAACTTGCCGAATCAAGAGACGACAATATTACCATCTATATAGACAAAAACCACCTGTTTTTCAGTACCGATGATATTGTGCTTACCTCCAGACTGATAGAAGGTACATACCCGAATTATGAACAGGTTATTCCCAAAGACAATGAAAAAGAGGTTATTGTTGACAAGCTGTCCCTGCTCAAGGCCCTGAGAAGGACCTCGATCATGAGCAGGGAAAGAACAAATGCGGTACGGTTTGACCTGGAAGAGGGAAAGATAACATTGATATCCATGAATCCTGATATCGGCGAGGCCAGAGAAGATGTCGCGGCCCAGTACAAGGGAGACCAGCTTACCATAGGGTACAATGCCCGTTATCTTATGGATATCCTCCAGGCCATGGATGGAGAACAGGTCATTATCAGGCTTCAGGAGCCGTTAAGCCCTACCCTGTTAGGGGAACCGGACAACACAGACTACACGTGCGTTGTTATGCCCATGAGAACATAGAAAAGTGAGAAGTTAAAACCAGGAAGTAAGAAGTTAATTTTTTTACCTCTCACTTTTTACTTCTTAGTTCTTACTTGTCAGTTATAGAAAGGAATTGAATGGCAAAGAAATCAAATGCTGAGAAAGAGGAGTATGGTGCGGGAGATATCAAGGTGCTTAAAGGTCTTGAGGGTGTCAGAAAGAGGCCTGCCATGTATATCGGAAACACCAGTTTTGAAGGCCTGCACCATCTGGTGTATGAAGTAATAGACAACAGCGTTGACGAATCCCTTGCAGGATTTTGCGACAGGATAGAGGTCACCATCCACACTGAAGGCAGTGTGACCGTTATTGACAATGGGAGAGGAATACCGACCGGTCTTCATCCCGGGGACACAAAAAAAAGAAGCGCTGCCGAGATAGCACTGACAGAGCTTCACGCTGGCGGTAAATTTGAGAGCAAGGCATATAAAATTTCAGGAGGTCTTCATGGCGTCGGGGTGTCTGTGGTCAATGCGCTTTCTGAATGGCTTGATCTTGAGATCAAGCAGAACGGAGTTGTGTGGGAGCAGCATTATAAAACCGGGTTTCCCACAGGCCCGCTGACCAGGGTCGGCAAGACGAACAGGCGGGGGACCAAGATTACTTTTAAACCTGATACGGAGGTGTTTGATACGGTTGAGTTCAACTATGATACGCTGGCACACCGCTTCAGAGAGCTCGCTTTTTTAAATAAAGGCCTGAGCATTACCATCTCCGACGAAAGAAGCAATAAAAAAGAAACTTTCATGTATGAGGGAGGGATACTCTCTTTTGTTGAGCATCTCAACAAGAACAAGACAACACTTCATCCGAAGCCTATATATATTTTTAAGGAAAAAGACGATGTAGCCGTAGAGGTCGCGATACAGTATAACGACAGCTATACAGAGACCCTTTACTCCTTTGCAAATAATATAAATACAAAAGAAGGCGGGAGTCATCTGGCCGGCTTTAAGGGGGCCCTTACACGGACGGCAAACAGCTATGCTTCGTCTTCAGGCCTGCTGAAGAGCGCAAAGGATTCTGTTTCGGGGGACGATATACGGGAAGGGCTTACTGCTGTCATAAGTGTGAAGCTTCCTCATCCGCAATTTGAGGGACAGACCAAGACAAAACTGGGCAACAGTGAAATTAAAGGTATCGTGGAATCCATTGTCAATGATGTGCTTGGCCACTATTTTGAAACAAACCCCGCGGTTGTCAAAAAAATAATCGAAAAGGCGATACAGGCATCACGGGCGAGAGAGGCCGCAAGAAAGGCCAGGGAACTTACGAGACGCAAGGGAGCGCTGGAAGATTCAGGTCTGCCGGGTAAGCTGGCAGACTGTGCTGAAAAAGATCCGAGCCTGAGTGAGATCTTTATTGTTGAGGGTGATTCTGCCGGCGGTTCAGCAAAGCAGGGCCGTGACAGGCATACCCAGGCCATCCTTCCTCTTAAAGGGAAAATACTCAATGTTGAAAAGGCACGTTTTGACAAGATGCTCAGTTCTGATGAGATAAAGATCCTTATTACAGCCCTTGGTACCGGTATCGGTCCGGAAGATTTTGATATAGAGAAAGCGCGGTACCACAAAGTCGTGATCATGACTGATGCAGATGTTGACGGAGCCCATATCAGAACACTGCTTCTCACATTCTTTTTCAGGCAGATGCCCCAGTTAATCGAAAAAGGATATCTCTATATTGCCCAGCCTCCCCTGTTCAGGGTAAAAAAGGGGAAATCGGAAAAGTATATTCAGAGCGAGAACCAGCTTGAGAACATGCTGTTTGAACTGGCAGTTGATGACATCGTCATTCGTAACGGAAAGAAACTTTCAGGACAGGAGATTATTCCCTATATACAAAACCTCTCCAAGTTCGAAAAACTGCTGGAGTGGTTTTCGGTAAGAAAAAATGATACAGCCCTGATCAAATATTTACTGCATTTTGATCTTGACAAAGACCTGTTAAAGGACAAAAAGGAAACAAATGCCCTTGTCAGGAAACTCAAAAAAGAGTTCACCGATGTATCAGATGAAATCGTGAAAGATGAAGAACATCAGGCATTCAGAATCAAGCTGCATAGAGACGGGAGCGAGTTGACCATTGATGATGAGTTTCTGGGATCACCGGAATACCGCGAACTCAAGAACCTTTTCAGCGAACTGAGGGGTCTGGGACACCCCCCGTATAATGTTGATCACAACAAAGACAAATACGAGTTTGGAAGTTCACGAGAGCTCTTCGATTTTATTTTATCCATTGCCAAGAAAGGGATAAGCATTCAGAGATATAAAGGGTTGGGAGAAATGAACCCCCAGCAGTTATGGGACACGACCATGAGCCCCGGGGTAAGGACACTGCTGCAGGTAACGGTTGAGGACTCGATCAAGGCCGAAGAAATATTCAGCACGTTGATGGGCGATCAGGTGGAACCAAGGAAAGAGTTTATCGCGACTCATGCGTTAGAGGTAAGAAATCTGGATATTTGATGCAGTATATTGAATTGGTTTGCAGATAGAGATTACAAAACCCTTGTTGAAAACGGTGAGAGATCGGGCTGCCGAACTGACGGGTCTGGGATGATCACGATTTTGGGGGAAACAATCTTGATGAAGATGTAAGACCACATCTCCCAACAGACTCTGCGTTCACAAATCTTTCCAAGGCGCAGCGCAAGAATATCCGGTTTGCTCCGCATTAACGATTGTCTTTAATGAATGGCTACGAGTTACCCACTGGGGAGATCCAAAAGCAGGTACACGGTGAGCGGGCACCCATTGATCAGGACGTATATCACACGTTTTACAACAGAGTATCTACTGAGGGACAGGCATGACAATGGCGAAAACAATGAGTCTTGCCGCGGGGTTTTTCATCATTACATCACGGTTCATCCGGGCTTCTTGAATAAGCGTTCACTTTCTCTTTATTTCCAGGAAGTTATATTCTGTCTGATTAAGCTAACATTGGTGATATTTATCTGTGAAAATGTTATAATTTTAGGTTGTTAAAACTTATCATTATCTGCTGCTGAACATATCTATATAGGTATCTGATTTTAAGGAGTTATGATGGCAAGGCTTGCGATAAATATTGAAGAAGAGATGAAGACCTCCTACCTTGATTATGCGATGAGCGTAATCGTGGGAAGGGCATTACCTGATGTAAAGGACGGGCTTAAACCGGTACAGCGGCGCATACTCTACGCAATGCTTCGGGAGGGCCTGACTCCGGGCAAAAAATATTCCAAGAGCGCCGGTGTTGTCGGGGAAGTGCTGAAGAAATACCATCCCCACGGGGATTCCGCCGTGTATGATGCAATGGTACGGCTTGCACAGGATTTTAACATGCGCTATATGCTGGTAGACGGTCAGGGCAACTTCGGCTCCATAGATGGAGACCCGGCAGCGGCCTACCGTTATACCGAAGCTCGAATGACCAGGATAGCTGAAGAACTTCTCCAGGACATTGATAAGGAGACCGTGGACTTTGTGGCGAACTTTGATGAGACCACGCTGGAGCCGATCGTACTGCCGGCAAAAGTACCCAATCTCCTTATTAACGGTGCATCAGGGATCGCCGTTGGTATGGCGACCAATATTCCGCCGCATAATCTTGGAGAAGTTATTGACGGGCTTGTCATGATGATTGATGAGCCTGAGGTCACGATCAAACAACTGATGAAAAAGATCAAGGGCCCTGACTTTCCCACAGGCAGCACAATCCATGGGAAAAAGGGAATCCATGACGGCTATACCACGGGCAGGGGCATTGTCAGAATGAGGGCCAAGGTTGACATTGAAGAGCATAAGAAAGGACAGCGTATCGTTGTCCTGGAACTGCCGTATCAGGTGAACAAAGCCAGACTCATAGAAAAAATTGCCGAACTTGTCAGACATAAGAAGATCGAGGGACTTTCAGATCTCAGAGATGAATCTGACAGGCATGGTATCAGAGTCGTGCTTGAATTAAAGCGGGGAGAAATAGCCCAGGTCATCATTAATCAGCTTTACAAGCATACACCCATGGAATCCACCTTTGGCATTAATATGCTTGCCATTGTAAATGGACAGCCAAAGGTTTTAAACCTTCAGCAGATACTTTCATTATTTCTCAATCACCGGCGTGATGTCATAGTCAGAAAGACAAAATTTGAGCTGAGAAAGGCCGAGGAAAAGGCCCATATACTGGAAGGCCTGAAAATAGCCCTTGACAACCTGGATGCGATTATCAAGCTCATCCGGGCGTCCACAAGCCCTGAAGAGGCGCTGCAAGGATTGATGAGCAAATTCCCGCTTACAGAGATCCAGGCCAAGGCAATCCTGGACATGAGACTGCAGAGACTCACCGGGCTTGAGCGGGACAAGATAATCCAGGATTACAAAGACATTATAAAAGAGATAAAAAGGCTGAAAAAAATACTGGCCAGTCCTGCGCTGGTGGATGATATTATCAAAGAGGAACTCGCGGAGATCAGGAAGAAATATGCTGATAAAAGGCGCACGGAAATAACAATAGAAGCCGAAGAAATCACCATAGAAGACCTGATCCAGGAAGAGGAGATGGTAGTGACGATCTCCCATCACGGCTTTATTAAAAGAAATGCACTTGACCTCTACAGAAGCCAGAGACGGGGAGGCAAGGGGTCCATGGGCATGGAAACAAGGGAGGAGGATTTTGTTGAGACCCTGTTTACTGCATCAACCCATGAGACAGTCCTGTTCTTCAGCAACCTCGGAAGGATATATTGGCTCAAGATTTATCAGATCCCTGAGATGGGCAGGGCGGCAAAGGGGAAGGCCATTGTTAACCTGCTTCATATATCGCCCCGGGAGAGAATAACAGCGGTATTTCCGATAAAGGAATTTAAAGATGATCAGTTTCTGTTTATGGCCACAAAAAATGGTGTGGTCAAAAAGACAGCGCTGACAGCTTACAGCCATCCGCGTTCAACAGGAATTAACGCGATCAAACTGGAAGACGGGGATGAGCTTATTGGCGTGCGCTTGACCGATGGTAATAAAGACATCAATCTGAGCACGCGGAGCGGTTCATCCATACGGTTTAACGAAAGCAATGTAAGGGCTATGGGACGTGTGGCACAGGGAGTGCGGGGCATAAAGCTCAAACAGGACGATGAAGTTGTCTCTGTCGATATTCTGGATCATGACACGACCCTTCTTACGGTAACGGAAAAGGGATATGGAAAACGGACCAAAGCCGAGGAGTACAGGACACAGAGTCGGGGCGGCAAGGGCGTATTTACCATAAAAGTCACCCCCAAAAACGGTAAGGTTGTAGGAGTGCTACAGGTAACCAATGATGACGAGATCATCATCATCGCCAGCAGCGGCAAGGTAATACGCACGAGGGCAAAGAGCATTTCTCTTATCGGCAGGGCAACTCAGGGAGTCAGGCTTATAGACCTTGCAGAAAGTGATAAGGTCGTGAGCGTAGCCCGTGTTGTTGAAAAGGACGACATGGAAAACGGAGTAAACGGTGATCTGTTTAAAGAATAACGAAGATAGGGTATACTGTACATAAACAGTGTGAAAACAATGTTCAGGCGTTTATATCGGTGTATGACGTCTCACTATTCATGGGTGGAGGTGTTATGGATGAACTTGTAAATGATCCTGATGATCCGGTTGTTGAGGAAAAAGATGTGCCTTCCTATCATATTCTTGCCCGGAAGATAAAAGAGATAGACAATACAATCATAATTTACCGTATATTCTATTTCTTCAGTTCACGGTCGTACAGGTTCCAGCTTATAAAGAAGAATAAAATGTGCATGATAGACCTGCCCCGGGACATTTTAGAAAACCTGAGCCACGACGGAAACTCAGCTGAGAGGGACATGTACCAGATCGTGTTAACTAATATTGAGAATGAAGACTGCTGGAAAGATATTCAGCATTAAATACGTGTACATGGTTTCCTTCAGCCTCTAATCCTGCATTTTTCTCATGTTGCGTTCTCGATTAAAACGGGTACTGGAAAACTATCTTCACTGCATATCCGTTTTGCTCAAGACATGTATGAGTTAAACCGTAGACATAATTGACCTGGTATTTTATAAACCATTATAATGACAGATAGATCACATATTGAATAGACCCTATGCCTGTTAAAAAACGTACCGTAAAAAAGGAACTGCCTGTTTATCCTGTACTCCTTGCAGGAGGATCCGGATCCAGGCTTTGGCCCATCTCACGTGAGCTGTTCCCGAAACAGCTGGTCAATCTTGTCGGAGACGACTCATTAATTCAGAACACGATTAAAAGGCTGTCTCCTGTTCTGCGGCCTGATGATGTGAGGATCGTCTGCGGAGAAGACCACTTTTTTGAGATAGGCCGTCACCTCGAGGCACTGCATATATCGTCGGATGACAAGGTGATCAGCGAACCATGCGGCCGGAACACTGCGCCTGCCATATTACTGGCGGTTCTTGAGATTCTTAAAAAAGAAAAAGATGTAATAATTTTAATCTTCCCTTCTGACCATGTCATAAGCGATGTTGAGAAGTTTCAGAAAAACCTGAAGACAACCATTACCCTTGCCAATGCAGAGTACATTGTCACATTTGGTGTAAAACCTGATTATCCGGAGACAGGCTATGGATATATCGAAGGAGCAAAAAAAATAAAAGGCGGTGCCCGAACAATCAAAAGGTTTATAGAAAAACCGGACGAGAAGACTGCGGAAACATATCTCAGGGCCGGCAACTTTTTCTGGAACAGCGGCATGTTTGCATTTAAGGCGTCCATCATACTCAGGGAATACAGAACGCATGAACCTGCCATGCTTAAGAGCATGCAGAACATGGTCTCGAAAAACAACGTGACCCTGAAAAACTATGAGAAACTGCCTGATAAATCCATTGACTATGCAATCATGGAGCACACAAAAAGGGGCGTTGTTCTCCCGGTTGATTTCGGATGGAGCGACATTGGATCATGGAAGTCCCTTTATGATTTTCTTCCAAAAGAGGAAGACGATAATGTTACGGAAGGTGATGTCATCCTTCAGAATACCAGGGGATGTTTTATTCGTGGTGATAACAGACTTGTCGTTGCCAATGATCTTGAAAATATCGTTATTGTAGAAACTCCTGACACGGTGTTTGTTTCAGATCTTGAGAAGAGCAAAAATGTAAAAGCTATTGTACAGGACCTTAAAAAGCAGGGGAGAAAAGAATATAAATCACACTTGACGGTATACCGTCCGTGGGGTACATACACCATTCTTGAAGAAAGCAGCATGAGCAAGATCAAGAGGATCGTAGTGTATCCAGGGGCAAAACTCTCTCTGCAGATGCATTATCACCGGAGTGAACACTGGATCGTTGCCCAGGGTACAGCTAAAATTACCAATGGTGACCAGGTTATTATACTGAAGGAAAACGAGTCAACCTTTGTACCCAAGGCAAACCGCCACCGCCTCGAAAACCCCGGCAGGATACCTCTTCATATCATTGAAGTGCAGATGGGTCATTATCTGGAAGAAGATGACATTGTGCGTTATGATGATGACTTCGGCCGCAAATGAAATACTGGTTCCATCCCGGTCGTTCGAAATAATACTTCAGTCGATTAATGATGGCAATTGTACAAAAGTGGAACATGCATACATGGGAACACTGAAGCCTTTAAACATAAACAGGACGGGGGGAGTCAGTCAACCAATGATGTATGGAAAAGCAAACTCTTGAACTGATGGAAATACAACAATTAATCCTTTACGATACCTAAAGGTATCACCACATTATTTCGAATAGTATATTATGAGATTATTTATCATTGTTCTTTCAGTGATATTTCTTATTTTATCTGGCATCATAACGTTAAGGGCGCTGGAGACACCTGGTTATGACTTCAGTTATAAAGACAGGCAGCAGCCTGAATCACAAGAGCCGGCACCTGCTTCACAGGATAAATCAGAGCAGTTTTTAAGAGAACAGGCAACAGGGAATATTGAGGTTGAAAAACTTAGGGCTGAAATTTCAGCATTAGAGAAAAAACTTGCCGGAGAAGCAATAGATTCAGTCACCGTTACCCGGCAATACAGCATAGACCGGAAGGAAAAAGTTATTGCAGTGTTTGGCGGAGGCACGTTCCGTTCGGGACAGGTTGTTGTAAATGATAGTTTTATTGGCTCTGTTAATGAACTGGTCAAATCTATTGCATCAGCTCCTGATGATCATGTAGTTATCGAGGGTCATACGGATAATCAGCCGATAAAAGCTTCTGGAGGGCTCCAGTACCAGGAAAATATGGACCTCTCTTTTATCAGGGCAAAGGCGATTGCCCGCATACTTGTTGAAAATGGAATATCCGATGAACGTATATCCGTCATTGGATACGGCGATTCCCGTCCGATTGCATTAAATGACACGCCTGAAGGCAGGGAAAAAAACAGGAGAGTTGAGGTAAAGCTTATTCCGGGTAAAAAGGATCTGTAAGGGATATGTATACGAAACATTTTGGTCTGAATAGACTGCCTTTTGAAAATGTGCCTGATCCGGCCTTCTTTTTTGATCAGGGCGATTATCACAATGTGCGCAGCCATATCACGGACTCTCTGAAGGCCGGCAGGGGATTAATGGTTGTTACCGGAACGATCGGCTCGGGCAAGACAACACTAAGCCAGATGATAAAGTCTGATTTTGCTGATACCCTTAAGCTGGTATGGATTGCTGAACCGCCCGCAAACAGCATGGACCTTTTTCTGTACCTGGCGCAGGAACTCGGGCTGAAGCTTTCTTCATCGGAAAGGACATTTGTTATCCGCGATATCAGGGAGGCGCTTTTAAAGACAGTATCTGATGGCACCAAATGCCTGATCATAATAGATGAATCACACCTGATGTCAGAGGATACCTTCAATGGCATTCGTTTACTGAACAACCTCGAGGAAGGATCAGCCAAACTCATCCAGATGCTGCTTCTTGGCCAGGAAGAGATAATGGACAAGATTAACAAGCCTGAAATGGAACCGTTCAAGCAACGCATTGCAGCGCTGGAGATATTAGGGACACTGGATACAGAGGGCATACAAAAATATATATCACACCGCCTACAGATAGCAGGCGGCCATCCTGACATTTTTAAGGAAACGGGCTGGAAAGCAATATCCATTGCCTTTAAGCCATCAGGAACTCCCCGGATGATCAACACACTGTGTGACAGATCCCTCCAGGTAGCTTTCAATAAGAAGAAAGAGTTTGTTGACGCTCATGATGTATATGAAGCAACACAGAAAATCGGCATGGTGACGGATGTATTTCACTACATTGTATCTCTGAAGTCTAAACAGAAAGAGCAGTTGTCTGAAAGTCCGGTGCCTGTTGAAGAAGCCCCGGCTCAGGTTCAGAAGCCGGAGATAAAACTTCCTGATGTAAATGAACATACTGACATACGGCCCATGAATAGTTACGCTCCTCTTTATTTTGATCAGGAAGGCAAACGAAAAGGATTAAAAGGCCCGCTTATTCTGCTTGGTTTCTCGCTGGTTACGTTAGCAGCAAGTATAATGTTTTACTGTCATCAGTCTGCATCATCGGGCCTTGTCCCGTGCCTGCTTGATTTACTTGGCGTATAAGGTGGAATCTTACTTCACCCGGACAATTATGTATCATTTCAGACATCCGGACATAACTGAAAAAATTACTGCAGCTTTAAGAACCTTCTCTTCCCCACTTTTAAAAGATATTCCGGACCGGCAATGAGTTTCTTGTCCGGGTCTGTCCACCTGTCATTATTAACGCATACACCGCCCTGCTTGATAAGCCGCATTGCTTCTCCTGTACTGTTGGCAAGACCTGCATCCTTCATGATCCTGGGCAGCCAGATCTCCTTCTCTTTATCAACCGCAAAGACAGGGATATCATCAGGTATGCCCTTGTCCCTGAACACGGTTTCAAACTCTTCCCTTGCCTTTAATGCGGCATCTTTGTCCCAGTACCGTCCGGCGATTTCAAGGGCCAGGTCTTCCTTTGCTTTTTTGGGATGCACCGTACCGTCCTTCAGACCTTTTTTAAGCCTGTTTAACTCATCAAGACTGATATGACTGAGCAGTTCATAGTATTTCAGCATCAGTCCATCACTTATGGACATAATCTTTCCGAATATCTCTTTTGCAGGTTCTGAAATACCAATATAATTGTCCAGGCTTTTTGACATTTTTTTTATACCGTCCGTCCCTTCAAGCAGAGGCATTATTACAAGGACCTGCGGCTCCTGTCCGGCATCCTGCTGCAGCTCCCTTCCCATGAGCAGATTAAAACGCTGATCATTGCCCCCTATTTCCATGTCAGATTCCAGGACAACAGAGTCATGACCCTGCAGAAGCGGGTACATGAATTCATGAATACCAATAGGGTTCTGGTTTTTAAATCTCTGCTTGAAATCTTCCCGCTCCAGCATCCGGGCTACGGTCTGTTTTGCCTGGAGTTTAATGATTTCCAGGGAGGTCATTTTTTCAAGCCACTCACTGTTAAACCTGACAACAGTTTTCTTCTGATCAAGAATCTTAAAAACCTGCTGCTTATATGTCTCGGCATTATGAAGGACGTCATCTCTTGTCAGAGGTTTCCTTATCTCTGATCTCCCGGTTGGGTCCCCAATCATACCGGTGAGATCACCGATAATGAGGATGATTTCATGACCGAGGTCCTGGAGCTGACGCATTTTCTCCAGCAGCACCGTATGTCCGAGGTGAATGTCCGGGGCAGTAGGATCAAATCCAACTTTAATCTTTAAAGGGATTTTTGTTTTACAGGACTGTTCTAGTTTCTTCAACAGCTCTTTTTCAGGGATGATTTCTACTGTCCCGCGCTTTATAACGTTTAATTGTTCTTCAGGTAATAATGTGGTCATAACAGAGAAAAGAATACCGGATTTGTAATGTAAGATGCAAGCTGACAGGGATGGACTTTCCTATTCGCATCTAATGCTTGTATAATTGAAGGCGATATGAAAGGCCTGTTATTTTATCGGCAGGGAACTGCCAGACATATGTTTGCTACAGGAACACGATGAGTCTTCTGGCTGATCTTCTCTCGAAAATAAAACAGCCCCAGACCACAAGGGAAGTACCCCCGAACCTGAAAAATATTGTCCAATCCTCTGCATCAAAATCAGCAGCCAGGAGAAAAGTTGTTTTGTTATCCGGGTTGGTGTGTGTCCTCGTTCTGTCAGGGCTTATTATCGTCTATTTCATAAAGACTGTTTCGGAAACCTCAGACATGTATGTCGTCAAATGGTTGTGGACAAATATCCTATCTATGGATTTGTGATTTCAGTTTAGTCTAACTTATCCCTCCGGTCAAGGTTTGAATCGCCATTCTTCTATTAATTTTTCTCCTGATTTGCATGGTTTTGAGTTTAGATAGCTTTCTTTTCTCCAAAATCTCACTGTCTGTGCCGTAATATCGGTCTCTCGGTGTCACATTATTAAGCGATTCATGATATCTGTGATTGTTGTAATATTCGCATTACTCGTCTGTATTATTTCAATTTCTATCAAGTCTGGACGCGAAATACTTTATTTGTCAATTAAGTAAGGCGGGAATTCTGCCGAATAATTAATTACACGCATGATCAGAACTAAGACAATATACACATGCATTATTTGTTTCGTTATGGTAATCATTTTTGCGCCTGATATAGATCCTGCATATAAATCATCGACAAAGTATGCACGCCTGATTGAACTGATGAAGCTGGAAGAAAGGGAAGGGCCCTTTGCGGTGTTCAGTGATTTTGAAACAACATTTGACAATGATTTACATAAAGCCAATCTGGAGTTTTTCAATCAGCGCCCCGGGTTAGTAAAAAAAATCAAGGCAGATCTTGATGATGATTCAGTTCAATGGAGGTTGAAGCATATATCACACCGCCTTTTGTATGTACCGGAGACAAGAAAAGAATATATCGCATTATTTGAAAGCTACTGTAATGATGTGATCAATGAAGTTTTGGGACTTACGGAGTTTAACAATCCATACATAAAAATTCATACACTGGGAACCAATATTCCTGAGGCATCAGAAACAGCAGGTGTTAACGCTTATATAGTTCATGACCTGGCAAAGGAACATATCTCAACCTATGTATTTTCAAGCGGGGACCAGAAAGAGATTGCAATAGAACTGTCCGGCCGGGTTTTACTGAATGAAATAGGTTCTTATTCAAGTTATGTACATATTAATAAAAATGGTTCCATTGAATTAACCAGAGATCATCATACAATATGGCAGAACAATGCGAAAAATCCTTATACTGTCTTGACTGCTCCAGTTGAGGAAACACTCCATATAGTTTTGAGAACATATACTGAAACCGGAATCAAAAACATGATTTTCAATAGCGACGTTAAAACGGTTACTGAAATGGAAGATATTGTCGAAGACTGGGTTGCCATTGAAGAGGCTATTGTCGGGGGACTCGTATATACCTTATTACCTTCACTGGTAGAAAAACATGTGAGTGACCTGCCTGCGTCCCTGATTGAATCGGATCTTGCTACGAAAACTGAGTTCAAAAAATACAGGCACCTGAGAAAAGGTATAGATATTATTCAACAATTAGGGTATAAACAGTCAATAAAAATGTATCAGAATGACCCTGAAGCATTTCGTGACCTTTTAATACAGGCTTAAAGAGTATAAAAAAAGAAGAGGGAGCTCATTCCCTCTCCTTTTTTCGGGATGCTTCAGTTAATTAATGAGCTGATTTTTCCGGCATTATTTCATAGGCTGTTACGGTGATCTGTTTTTTCCCTTCGCTTTCACTGACAGTACCGGTTACCTGGACTTTCTGCCCTGCATGGGAAAGCAGTTTCTTGCCTTCGTCATTGTCCGCAACATCAAACGTCTGCCCATCGTTGTCCACAAGCTGGTTGGCGTCATTGATTGTCCCGGAAATTAAAACAGTTGTCATCTGCTCTGCGGCCGTCTTATCCGCTGCACTCTCTTCACCGGATAATACAACACCTGCCATCAAGACAACCATGAACAGTGAACATACGGCTAAACAAATTGTCTTCTTCATGTTATCCTCCTTTCGTTTTTCCCGACAATGTCGAGGAATTAGTGTTATCTATCGTAAACAAGGTTACGATAAAAAATTTAACTATAATAATGCTAATTGATAGATTATATGAGACAAACGAAAATCTGAATCTTGATTATATTATCGGTAATTTAATAGGAAATGAAGTGATTGTCAAGTCTATGATGTTAATAAGATTATTAGAAATATAAATGCATATATGTGCGCAACCTAGCATCAATTGATGTACATTCCGGTCGCTTTTCTACATCTAACATATTGATTATTAAAAAAATTAATGTTTGAATTTTAGAGGAAAATGTTTATGGGTTCTCTCAAGTCTGTCCCTGAAATCCCATTTGTACCGGGCATCAATTTCTTCTGTAAAAGGACTGTCTGAACCGTGACATTCCATGCAGCCCTTCTCATCTTCCGAGGGTATGATAAGTCCGGAAGCCCTGACATCTTCAATCCTGTATTTTTTGTTCTTTTTCATTATCTTGACGTATTGGCCTCCCGGTCCATGACAGCTTTCACACTGAACACCGGTCAAGTTCGGAGTCTCTTCTATGTTCGTAAAGCCTCCGGGTTTTCCATATCCTGTTGTGTGGCATATCAGGCATCCAGGATCAGCAGTATAATCTTTGCCGGGGTCCAGACCTGCCTTTTTCTTCTCTTTTTCCTTTGAGCCCGCTTTCAGATGTTCAAAGCTGTCTGACATGGAAGTCTTTTCCCATGCCTTATACTGCCTGATATGGCATGCCTTGCACTTTTTTGCACCGATGTAATCAGCTGCGTTGACATCCGCAACAATAACAACTGAAATTAATGCCATGAACGTGGCAGTAAGTACATCAGTAAAAAATTTGTTCAATTTTTCTCCCTCCGCATTTTATTAATTATATATTTTCTCATACCTGCGCTGAAACATAGTATAAAAAAAAGGAGCCTATACCAGGCTCCTTCTTATGGTTATACTTATAAAAATTTACTGCTTATATTTCAGAGGAAAGTGCTCGTGTGTTTTTTCGAGTCTCTCCTTGAAAACCCATTTGTACTTTGCGTCAACTTTCTCAGTAAAGGGACTGTCGCCGCCATGGCATACCAGACAACCCGCCTCATCTTCAGAGGGGATGATCAGCCCTTCTGCTTTCAGATCTTCGGACTTGTATGGTTTTTTCTCTTTCTGGATAGTCTTCATGGTTGTTTTATACACACTGCCGGGTCCATGACAGCTTTCACACTGAACGCCTGCGAGTTCCGGTGTCTCTTCAATGCTTGTGAACCCTCCGGGTTTTCCGTAACCGGTTGTGTGGCATTTAAGACAGCCGGCGTCATGTGTGTAGTCCTTGTCCTCAATACCTGCGGCCTTTTTCTCTGCCACCTTCACACCTGCCTTCAGGTTTTCAAAACTGCCTGCCATGGTAGTCTGTTCCCATGACTTGTACTGCTTGATGTGGCATGCCTTGCACTTTTTTGCTCCGATATACTCTGCAGCTTCAGCATTCACAGCGGTCAAACCGAACAATGCAGCTACAAATGCAATCGCGATAAAACCAATTAAAAATTTTTTCACTTTTACACCTCCTTTCTCTTATTAAATTTAATCTGCTCGTGATGAGCCGTTAGACAAAGAAAAGCCAAGTCAAACTCATATTAAAAACAACAGTGGCGGAGGAGGTAGGATTCGAACCCACGGATCTTTCGATCTACGGTTTTCAAGACCGTCGCCTTCGTCCACTCGGCCACTCCTCCATGTACAATATATAAATATTGTGAATTAAACGTGAAGAGAACCAGTTTTTAAAACAAGAACACTTCAGATAAAACTATATACATCAGGCAGTTAGCCTCTTGATATCCTGTCCTTTCCCATATAGGGAATCAAAACCTCAGGTATTATAACAGAACCGTCTTTTTCTTGAAAGTTCTCGAGTATTGCCGCCAATGTGCGTCCCACAGCCAGACCCGAACCGTTTAACGTATGAATAAACTCTGTACCTTTTTTCCCTTCGGTTTTAAACCTGATATCAGCCCTCCGTGCCTGGAAATCAACAAAGTTCGAGCATGATGATATCTCCCTGTATTTGCCCTGTGCAGGGAACCAGACTTCCAGGTCGTAGGTCTTTGCAGCAGAAAAACCGATATCGCCTGTGCATAAAGTAACCACTCTGTAAGGGAGTCCGAGCCTCTTTAAGACTTCTTCTGCATTCTGTGTCAGAGATTCAAGCTCATCATATGAATGCTCAGGTTTAACAAACTTTACCAGTTCGACCTTGTTAAACTGGTGCTGTCTGATAAGACCGCGGGTATCCTTTCCATATGAGCCGGCCTCACGCCTGAAGCAGGGGGTATAGGCAGTGTGGTAAATGGGAAGCTCATCACCCGGTAATATTTCCTCCCTGTATATATTGGTGACAGGCACTTCAGCTGTGGGGATCAGGAGGTAGCCTTTTGCATCACTCTCATCAAGTTTGAAAAGGTCCTCCTCAAACTTCGGGAGCTGGCCTGTGCCTGTCATGGCGGCCCTGTTTACAAGTACTGGCGGGAGAATTTCCGTATAACCATGCTCGCCTGTATGCAGATCAAGCATAAAGTTGATCAGGGCCCTTTCCAGTCTGGCGCCTTCCCCCTTATATATGACAAATCTTGCGCCCGCTATCTTGCCGGCCCTTTCAAAATCAAGAATACCCAGATCTTCGCCTATGTCCCAGTGGTTTTTCGGCTCAAAGTCAAACGTGCGAATATCGCCCCATACCCTCTCTTCAACATTTTCAGTCTCGTCTTTGCCCACCGGAACTGATGCATCAGGGATATTGGGAATAAGGAGAAGTATGTCCCGCACCTGTATATCAAGTTCACGCAGGGATTCCTCACTTGATGCCATATCATCTGATATCTTCTTTGCCTCAGCCATGACACCTGAGGCATCCTCTCCCTCTTTTTTAAGACGCCCGATCTGCTGGGAAATAGTATTGCGCTTCTGCCGCATTTCCTCAACATCCTTTAGAAGATCACGGCGCCTGTTCTCAATATCCAGAATATTATCAAGTGAAGAGGTGTCTTCTCCCCGGTTCTTCAGGGCCTCTGTTACCAACTCAGGGTTCTCACGAATTAATTTGATATTCAACATAGATGTTTAGAATTAACACATCAACAAGAAATTTTCAATGGATTTAATCTGATATAATACAACACCTTGCTGTGAAAGTGCACCTGTAACATATGAAAAAATACCACCTAAAAACAACTTTCTCATTCAAGCCCTCTATAGACTATGCAGCTCATCTCAATGCTGAGCAGCTTGCTGCAGTTACATCAGGAGACGGGGCTGCCCTGGTCATCGCAGGTGCCGGATCCGGAAAAACACGGGTAGTAACCTACAGGGTGGCATATCTTATTGACAAGGGGATAGACCCGTCAAGGATTATGCTTCTTACCTTTACCAATAAGGCGGCAAGGGAAATGCTGCACAGGGTTGAGCACCTCATAAAAGGGGAGTCGCGCAGGGTATGGGGCGGGACATTTCACCATATCGGCAATATGGTCCTACGGAGATACGGCAGTGCGATTGACCTGAATTCAAACTTTACGATTCTTGATCGTGAGGATTCAAAAGCGCTGATCGAGTCCTGTGTAGCGGAACTGAAACTGAGAAAGGACAAAATGTTTCCAAAAGGCAATGTGCTTATGGATGCCATAAGTCATTCAGTAGGAACAGAACGTCCGGTGACAGATGAAATTGCAGAGAACCATTCTCATCTTATGATGTACGCAGAGGAGATAGAGCATGTTAAGGTAAGGTATGACGCAAAGAAAAAGGAGATGAATCTTGCAGACTTTGATGATCTCCTCTTTTTATGGAAGAAAATACTTCTGGATGTCCCTGAGATAAGAGAAAAACTTTCTCAGAGATTTCTTCATGTGCTTGTTGACGAATACCAGGACACAAACAGGATACAGGCTGAAATCGTTGATCTTATGGCAATGCAACATAAGAACCTGATGGTTGTGGGAGATGATTCCCAGGCCATCTATTCATTCAGGGGTGCCTGTTTTGACAACATCATTGAGTTTCCCGATAGATATCCTGACACAACTGTATATACATTGACCACGAATTACAGGAGCACGGATGAAATCCTGTATGTTGCGAATGCAAGTATTGCCCATAACTCAAGACAGTTCCCCAAAGAGCTGCATTCAACAAACAGGACAGGCCCGTCTCCTGCCCTGGTGCCTTTGAAAAACCTGTCGCAGCAGGCAGAGTTTATCTGTCAGAGGATTCTTGATCTTTTGGATGAGGGTGTTCCCATGCAGGAGATTGCCGTGCTTTACAGATCGCATTACCAGTCAATGGACCTGCAGATGGAACTGACCAGGAGGAGGATACCGTATGAAGTAAGGTCAGGTCTGCGTTTCTTTGAACAGGCCCATATAAAGGACATTGTCTCATATCTGCGGGCCATCCTTAATCCCATGGATGAAATATCATGGACAAGAATACTCAAACTTACTCCCGGCATTGGAAATGTTACCGCCAGAAATATCTGGAAGGCTATCAGTGAAAAGGAACATCCCCTTGAAACGGTCATGTCAGGAGAGATTCTGAAAAGGGTTCCAAAAAGGGGGAGAGAAAACTGGGAGATGTTCCGTAATAATTTTGAGGGGCTCGAAGAGGAGGGGGTGCTGAACAGTCCTGCTGATTCAATCAGGCAGTTACTCAACAATGGATATGACGCATACCTTCAGGGGAATTTCGAAAATTACGAGGACAGAAAAGAGGACATAGAACAGCTCTCGAATTACTCCAATAACTTCAGTTCAACACGGGAGTTTCTCAGTGACCTCGCTCTTCTCAGTAATGTGCAGTCAGAAGACATCGTCGAACCTGATGAAAAGGGCGATACCATTGTGCTGTCAACAATACACAGGGCCAAGGGGCTTGAGTGGTCTAGGGTTTTTATTATTGGTCTTGCTGACGGCAGCATGCCTTCTGCACGGTCTCTGGGAGATCCTGAAAAAGAAGAAGAGGAGCGGAGGGTTTTTTATGTTGGCCTGACCAGGGCAAAGGATGAACTTTACCTGTGCTATCCTGTGATGGACAACAGGTGGTATGACGGGGCTATTGTCAAACGGCCCTCAATTTTTATCCAGGAACTGCAGGAAGATTCGTATGAAAAATGGGAAATAGAAGAGTAGACAGGATTACTTGAGAAGATACAGCGCCACGAGATTCAGAATGTACACACACATGATTCCCAGGGCATCCCATGCAAGAACAAATGACTTTTTACTTGCCCGGTACATAAGGCCGATAATGACCAGTGCAGTCATGGTGATTGCAGACAGGGCAGGAATAATATGAATTTTTTCGACATGGGAAAGAATAGGGCCCTGAATAAAGAAAACATCATCGATGACCAGAATGAACAGATTAAAAAGATTACTCCCCAACAGATTACCAATTGCAAGATTCAGGGCATTTATCTTTACTGCCGATACTGATACAACAACTTCCGGAAGGGACGTTGATAAGGCGATAAATATATTGCCAACGAATGTCTTGCCGAGTCCGGTACTCACGGCAAGTCCTTCCCCTATCTTTGGCAGAAATACAGCAGCAGCAACGATGATTAATCCATTTATGCAGTAATTCAGCAGAGCGGTCTTCATGGAGACATCCCTGTATTTCAATTCGATAGCTCTGTCCTTCATATAGAGAGAGATCTGCCTCTTCTCATAAAAAAATACCAGTCTGATTGCCGCTAAATATATTCCACAGATAACAATGCTGTACATTCCGATCCATCCCAGGGAACCGGCATGTTCACCTAACACAAAACTCATGGCTACAACACACAGGAGCAGGATGCCTGAACCCGCTGAAAGGATATTGCCCTGATCTGCCTTGGTTGAAAGGGGAACAGGACGGTAAATGACATCCAGGGCAGCATATATGAGTAAATTAAATACACAACTCCCCAGTATGTCACCGATTGCGATATTGGGAACATTGACCACAAGTACAGAGCTTAATCCGGTTATGAGTTCGGGTAATGAAGTTATGGACGCTAACATGATGAGACCGACCCAAGTTCCTCCCAGTCCGGTTTTTTCTGCTATTATGTCTCCATATCTGGAGAGTCGGGAGCCTGAGTAGATAATTACTGCAGTACAGATGATAAATGCAAGCCATAAAAACATGAAATTGTAAGTCCTCTCGTTCCCTTGAGATTATTGTATACTTAATGAGATTTTATAATATAGGACCATATTTGCATAATCAGGCAAAGTAGTCAATTTGACGAGTAGAAAATATACAGAAAAAAATTTATTGTGTGATTAAAAAAATATATTATTAAATCCCTTAGTCTGGTATGGGGATAAAAGTTTTCCCTATAGATCCCCTCTCCCCTTGCGGGGGAGGGGGAGTAGACTAAAGATACTTTTAATATGAAAATAGCGAGTTTTAATGTCAATTCAATTCGTGCCCGGCTATCCATAGTCATTGACTGGTTAATAAAGGAATCACCTGACGTCCTTTGCCTGCAGGAATTGAAATGTCAGGACAGGGACGTTCCGTATAAGGCATTTCAGGAGATAAACTACAGCATGGCCTTTAAAGGGGAAAAGTCCTATAACGGCGTAGCCATATTGAGCAGGATACCGCTTGACAATGTGGGAACCGGATTTGATAAAAAAGAGACGTACGGGTCCCGGCTTATTACTGCTACCGTACATAATATCCCGATTATCAACTCATATGTCCCCCAGGGTTTTGATCCGGATTCTGAAAAGTTTGTTGAAAAGCTTGACTGGTTTAAGAGGCTTCATACTTTCCTTAAAAAAAATTACGATCCGGGGAAGCCGCTGTTATGGTTAGGTGATTTTAATGTTGCCCCTGAGCCTGCGGATGTGTATGATCCCGGGAAATTATACGGTCATGTCGGATATCATCCTGATGAGCATGCTGCAGTCAAACAAATCATGGATTGGGGTTTCGTAGATGTATTCAGAAAACATAAGCCCGGTCCCGGGCATTATACATTCTGGGATTACAGGATAAAGAACAGCGTGAAAAGAAACCTTGGCTGGCGAATTGATCACATCTGGGCTACGAAGCCTCTTGCAAGGAAGTCAATTGATATATGGATTGATATGGAACCGCGGCTCAGGGAAAAGCCGTCTGATCATACGCCGATAGTGGCTGAGTTTGAGGTTTGAACATAGAAGTGAGAAGTAAGAGGTAAGTTTGATTTTAAAGTTGTTATTCCCGAAGTCTTTTAATCGGGAATCCAGTGCCAAAGAATACTTGGATGCCTGCCTACCGCAGGCAGGCCCGATAAAGAATATCTGGCATGACAGATAAGCACAAATCAGACAGTTAAAAGTAATCCTAGTTATTATGATGTGTAAAGTATCAGGAGGGACGTGAGATGAGAAAACTGATCGTTTCTGTGTTTACCTTAATTGTATCTCTAATTTTTCTGACCTGCGCTGTTAATGGCGATTCTCCAGAGAAGGGGGATGCTGCTGAAAGGGCTTCCCTTGAGCTTTCAAAAAAACTCCAGAGGCTTCTCTCTGCTGAAATGAATGCGGTGCAGAACGGTATGACAAACCTGTCAATAGCGATACCGGCAGGAAACTGGGAAAGTATTGCTGAAACTGCCCGTTTCATGGCAAACGGATATATTATATAACAAACTTTCAAAGACAGAGATGGATGACTTCCTGACATCGTTACCGGCTGAGTATTTGAGAATTGACCGGGAATATAAGTTGCTGGCGGAAGATATGATTGGTGCGTCAAAAAAAAGGGATACGGAAGCCGTTAATAGTTCATTTTACAGGCTTAACGGTACCTGCATTGAATGTCATCTGAAATTTGCAGATGAGAGATTTCCGGGGTTTAAGCAGAAGGAAGGTAAGAGGTATATTATGTCATTTATGATTGAACTCCTGAACATTTGAACGGTTTGAACTTTTTTAGTCCCCGTTCCTGTTTACAAAATCAATAGTCCGTGTCCGGATTACATCCTTATGAGATTGTATTTCTTTTATGACTTTTCCGGTAATGGGGGATTCAAGATCAATAATGTTATATCCTATCACACCGTTACTTTCATTCAGATAACTGGCAATATTGATGTTGTGCTCACCGATTTTCTGTGAAGCAAATCCTATCATTCCCGGTACATCACGATTGATCATGATCAGGCGGGTGTGGACGCTGTCTGAGGGAATTGATTCCACCGTGGGGAAATTAACACTGTTTGTAATGGTCCCGTATTCAAGATAATCCTTAAGCTCCTGGACCGCCATACAGGCGCACATCTCTTCAGACTCTTCCGTACTGGCCCCAAGATGAGGCGATGATATAACTCGTGGATGACGGAGCATGCTCGCAGTGGGAAAATCAGTGATATAGGAACTGAGCTGTTCACTGTCCAGAGCATGCAAGACCGCTGCGTCATCTACGAGCGGGCCTCGGGCATAATTTATGAGCATCGCACCTTTGGGAAGACGTTTCAGTATATCGGCATTAATAAAGTGGTGAAGCTTGTCATGGAATGGCATGTGAAGACTGAGAACATTTGAGCGGCTTAAGACTTCACGCCAGCCTTTTGCCAGATGTACCTCAGGAGAGAGCTGGTGAATGTTCTCCATGGCAGGGAAAGGATCAAAACCGATGACATTCATCTGCCTCTGTATCCCTCCGTTTGCAACACGTACCCCTATTTTTCCAAGACCGAGAACGCCCAGAGTCTTTCCTGCAAGTTCAAATCCCCGGAATTCGGATTTTCTGGACTCCACCTGTGCCGTGACTTCATCGTTATCCATACCGGTAAGACCACGGCAGAAATCGATAGCAAGATGAATATTTCTGGCGCTGATCCCGAGCATGATAAAGACCAGTTCTGCAACAGCATTTGCATTTGCTCCCGGGGTATTGAAAACACAGATTCCCTTATCGGTTGCCTTTTCCACCGTAATATTATTAACTCCGGCACCTGCCCGGGCCACTGCCAGCAGGGACCGGTAATCATCAGTATCTACGTTTGCACTCCGGACCAGAATTCCTTCAGGGTCCTGGACGTCTGTATCAGCCAGATAGTTACGTGTGAGCAGTTCAAGTCCTTCAGGGGCTATTTTATTTAAAACTTTTATCTTATAAACTGGCATATTCTTGTCCAGCGCTCTTCCTGTATGTATACATCACTGCGAATATTCATAACAAACATATTATATGGATTTATTGGTAATTAGTGAACTTCTCATGTCACTACCTGTTGATAAATTATTAATTCTGCAGACACGATCTAAATACAATCGCTTCAGAACGATAAACATGATTTCAGGCCGAATATCTCTTGAGGATTACAATGCATTACCTGATAGAGCATATGGAAGGAGCGACGTTTTCCCTTCTCATCAATTTATATCACGTCTGTCAGTAGTCTTTTCAACCACTTGAATAATAAATATAAATATTAATTCACCATGTGCGTGCATATAATATTCATAACTTTGATATGATTGTTACATATATATATTTTCGTTATTGTTGGAAGAAATGTTAAAATTATTGCTGATAAGTCGAATTATTCCCTTGATAATGATTTATATAGTCTTAACGATATATTCTTCAGCATCAGACAAGCTTCTCTATGAGAATCCGGGAAAGAG
>CP070632.1:1765721-1800239 GCA_020356065.1 Nitrospiraceae bacterium | reverse complement strand
ACACTGGCCCTGTTAAGCGGAGGTTATATCGGAACCCTGGAAGTGCCATTCTGGGTCATACTGACCTGTGCCCTTGCAATGGGTCTGGGCACGGCCATGGGTGGCTGGAGGGTCATCAAGACACTCGGCCATCAGATGCTTAAACTGCAGCCCGTCCATGGATTTGCCGCTGAGACCAGCGCAACTGCGGTAATTATGGGTGCCAGTGCATTAGGAATGCCGGTCAGTACAACTCATGTGATAACGACCTGTATCATGGGTGTTGGGGCCACCAGGAGACTCTCAGCTGTACGGTGGGGAGTTGCCGGAAAGATCCTTCTTGCATGGATATTTACACTGCCTGCTTGTATAGTTATGTCATGGCTGACATACAATCTGTTTGTAATGTTGGGCTTCTGACTTTACGGCAATTTAAGTCAATATAATGCTTCCCTGTCGAAGGATTCTTGGGGGGGTAACAGTTACATCCAGTATTGTTGACGGTTTCCCTCCCGGAGCCTGCCCCCCGTCAAGTATGAGATCTATATTATCTCCAAAGTAAGAAAGCACGTCTCTGGCATTAACTGCAGGAGGCATGGAGGACAGATTTGCGCTTGTAGCAGTTACAGGTTTTTTTATGGCTTTTGCGATCTGAAGTGCCGTGCTGTCTCCCGGAACCCTGACAGCGACTTTTCCACTGCTTCCCGTTATCAATGTCGGAACTTCAGTACGAGCCTTAAATATCAGTGTCAAGGGACCTGGCCAGAACTTCTTCATTAAATCATGTGCCTGATCAGGAACTTCTTCTGCAACAGTACACAGAGTTTTTCTATCGCTCACAATCAGGGGGATAGGTTTGTCGAGAGGCCTGTTCTTGAGATCAAATATCCTCCTTACTTCCTTTTCATTCATGGCAATTACACCCACTGCGTAATAACTTTCTGTAGCAAATGCAATTATTCCTCCTGCATTGAGAATTACGGCTGCTTCTGTAACTGCTTTTTGATAATTATGTTCTGTAAGTGTGAAAAATTTCATTACGAATTCTAACATATCAACTCCCGAAGCAGAACTGGACATGAATGCAAAAACATGTAACTGCTAATTAAAACTTGTAATTTCTGCTACTTTCTGGTATCTCATTATAGGTATGACACTAAAAAGACAACTATTGAAATGTATTCTTCTTTTATGTTCACTATCTATTTTATACGGGTGTGCTGCTGCCTGGTTTACCGGAGGAGGACTTGCTGCATTAGGCGGTTATCGATGGGTTGAGGGTCGTTTGTCTAGGGACTATCCTCTTGCTTATGCAGATGCATGGGATGTTGCAAACAAGGCACTTGAAAACCTTGGTATCAGCATTTCGAACAGTATTGATGAAGGGGGCAAAGGCCGGATAGAAGCAGTAAACAAGGATGGCAAAAAGATAACATTGATCTTAAAAGATCAGGGGATTGGTGTAACAAGAATAGTCGTTGTGGTGGGACTTTTCAGCGACAGTGAAGCGGCGGAACGGGTTCATGACGAGATATGGTCCATATCAAGAACGTCATAGTTTGTCAGTCTTGGTCTCCAGATAGATCTTGATTTCCGTGCAAGTTTCTTTTAACCCTTTATTTCTCAAGAGATGAAGTATGTTATCCGAGGCGAGGTAATTAAGGATTCTTTTTCTCTTTCTGCTGTCTTTTACCGTTGTCAGGGTTTTCTGTCTGACGGTTTCTAAAAATTTGAGATACTGGCTGTATTCTTTTCCGTAAAGAGTTTCAATCTCTTTTCTGATCTTCCTGGATACTGCAGGGCTTGTACCTTCTGTTGATATGGCAATCGTCAGTGCTCCCTTTCTGATCAGGGAGGGGACAATGAAGTTCCCCTCTAGGGGTGCATCAATGACATTAACCAGGTATTCGGCATCTTCAGCGATTTTCTTATTCACTGTGGAACTGGAGGTTCCTGCTATTACCATGAACGCATTTTTGAGATCACCTTTTCTGTAGGTTCGTTTCACATGCTTCAACAAACCCTGTTTCCGGAGTTTTGCGAGGCCCTCTGTAATTTCTGGACTTATGACTCTGACTTGTGCTCCTGCCTGCAACAATGATCGTACCTTTCTCTCCGCGACCCTGCCGCCTCCTATAACAACAGTAGGTTTGTCTTTCAGATCAATAAAGGCAGGATAATATTTCACTGTTTCTTATGTATTGAGGCGAGAACTTTCTTTGCGTCATTTGAGATTTTCGATGCGGGGTATTTACTGATAAGTGCATGTAAAGTAGTCATGGCCTCATCCTGCTGCCCCAGTTTGTTATATGAGACGCCGATGTAGTAAAGAGTTTCAGATTCATTGTCATAGTCGGGATAGGTTTTAAGAATATTGTTTAAACGCAGGAGTGCTGCCGTATATGATTTTTTTTTGAAATAGAATTTGCCGACATAAAGCTCATAATCAGCGAGTAGTTTCCTGCATGTCCTGATCCTATCCTCGGTCACTTCAAGGTAAGGATTCCGGGGATACGCCTGAAGCAGTCTCTCAAATTCATCTAATGCCCTTTTTGCCCATGAATAACTGACGTCAACGGTCTTTATTCTCTTGAAATAGCTCATTGCCAGCTTAAACTGGGCGTATGAAGCATATCTGTGACGGTTATGGATATTGAGAAATGATTCATATTCGACAGCTGCTTCTTCATATGATCCGTCTTCAAAATAAGTGTCGGCTATTCTTAAACGCGCTACAGTGGCATATTTTTGTGAGGCATCTTTTGCCTTGATATCTTCAAGAATTTCCCTGGCTTTTTCAAATTTACGATTGCTGATAAGTGTATCAGCTTCTTTTAATGACTCTTCCGGCTCAAAATATGAAGATTCATGTTTGTCCTTTGAACATGACAGAAGCAATGTCAGCAACAGGAACATTAAACCGAGTCTTGTTAGGTACTTAAGTTGTTTACGTTTCATGAAATTTTTCATCCTGTCTGTAAATTGTATATGAAGGGATTCATATAAATCAAACAAACGTTACGGGCTTTTAATTTTCATATCTCTTTTGTTATATTATTCATTCTATAATAGAGAATGCGGGCGGATAGCTCAGTTGGGAGAGCACAGCCCTTACAAGGCTGGGGTCACAGGTTCAAGCCCTGTTCCGCCTACCATTATAAATAAGAAGTAAAAAGTCGGATCTAAGAAGTGTAATTCTTACTTCTCACTTATTACTTTTCACCTATTTCGGGGTGGTAGTTCAGATTGGTTAGAACGCTGGCCTGTCAAGCCAGAGGTCGCGGGTTCAAGTCCCGTCCACCCCGCCATTAAAATCAATGACTTACATCTGATGGACTTCACTTAAACCCCCCATAATACAGTTATTGTATAGTTCGCTCTTGCTGTTGGGAGTTTTATTCAGCATGTTAACTGCCTTGATGATGTGGTCGGGTGCAAAGCTGGAATACCACAAATTCATTTTTAAGAACCTGATTTTAAGGGCGTGTTCCATTTGCATAACATTTAGAAATTATGATGCGTTTGGATATTAAAATCATATATAATAATAGTAAGCTCTTATCAATTATTTAGGGTTAATCTATGCGATCACTAACAGGTTTTATTACATCCGTTTTATTATTCCTCACTTTGTGCACCAAAACAGAGTCAAATCCATCTGTAATGGATATAGAAAAACTTTCTGTTACGGTCGTGTTTCTGAGAACTGAAATTATAGAGCGTACTTCGTTTAATAATAAAACCTACGAGATACTACTCCGTGATCCAGAAACAGGCTATGTACAACCTAAAAAGTCACTTGACGTAGCAACGGGATTGCTTGTGGCAGATAATAAAATACTCTATTTAGTTACTGCTGATCATGTTGCAAAGAAGACATCAATAGATACTGAAATCATAGTTAAAGAAAACAGAGATATTCCTTATTCATTTGAACTTACTACATTAACTGGAGTCACGGAAAGTCCAAACTGGATATCTCATGACACTGCTGATATAGCAGTCTTAAAACTTGAGCCGGATCCAAGCCTAAAACCAATATTGCGGGAGCACTTCCTGCCTTTAAGTTTTTTACAAAAAGAGTTAGTTTTGCCAGATAGAGCAAAACCGCTTATTATGTTGGGATTCCCCCCTGGGTTGGTTGTAGAAGAATATTTTTCACCCCTCTCCAGAGTGACAAAAATTTCAAGCGGCTTATTGACGTTAAACCGATTTGATACTGAAACTCCACAGGTATCTTTTTTACTTGACAATCCCGGCATAGGGGGATACAGTGGAGCACCAATTTTCGAACTTCCTGGCACGTATCTTAAAGGTGAGTCAATAATCACATCTAAAACAGTGAGTTGCATTGGGTTTGTACATGGTACTCATGGCGATAAGTCAGGAGGTGAAATGGCCGTGATTACTCCAGCAGCTAAAGTAGTCGAACTAATCGAGCAACTGCGCGGGCTCTGAGAATTATCCATCAGCAATTCCATTCACCTTAAATATTAAAAACTATTATTAAGGCTTACCTCCATGGCTCATATATGTATGAATAGTGTGGGATACAGGATCATCAGTTCCCGGTACCAACCATGGATGCCCCTAGTGTTGCCGATGGGAACATTGGTCCTTCTCTCAAAAGAGACGGGTATATAACATCAAATATTTTTACTATATCCGGGTCAAAATGAGTGCCTGAATTATCTATTATATTCTTTCTCGCTTCAGATGGTCTCAGTGCCTTACGGTAGGGCCGATCGGATGTCAGTGCTTCATATACATCTGCAACAGCTACAATTCGTGCCCCGAGAGGAATGTCTTTACCTGATAATCCATTGTGGCCGCTTCCATCGTATCTTTCATGATGGTGCAGGATAATCGGAAGAAGATCAACGACCCGGCTGCTTGAAGAACCAAGCACATTTGTTCCAATTCTGGTATGTTCACTAATTTCAATCCTCTCAGCTGAAGACAATTTCCCTATCTTGTTAAGTGTTTCTGCACTAATCCCCAATTTGCCGATATCATGAAGCAACGCCCCGATTCTGATGTTTTCAATATCCTTTTCAGAAAGGCCCAGATGACTGGCAATCATTTCTGATATTACTGAAACTCTGAATGAGTGACTCTGGGTATGTTTATCTGCTGTATCAATAATAACGGAGAGCATTTCTATGATACCTCTGTAGGTCTTGTTGACTTCTCTGGTCTTCTCTTCCTTTTATCATATAGAATACCCATGCAGTATCCAGTCACCAGCAGAAATCCTCCCCACGTTACTATATCCAGCCATTTGTACAAGTCGCTTGTTCCTTTGAAGTCAAAGGTGTGAGGATAATAATAAGCTATCATGAAGATCATTATAGCTGATAAAGCAACAGCCTGGGTTGCGTAGCGCTTACCAAAATAATAAGCTCCAAAGAGCACCGGTATATAGAAGAAATTGAGAAAAGCCCGCTGATTTGACACAAAAAAGAATATCATTCCTGATATTGCAACGAGTAGAAACGTTATAATGAGATCTTTGTTGATCTTTTGAAAGTTCATCATTCCCCAATAATATATAATAAAAGTATACTTCCCATCTTTATCGGGATAATGTTATTTGTTCTTTAACAATTATTATGGCAGGCCACTGAACGCTAATTCATGACCCGCTCCCTGCTATTAATGCCCCCATTTTATTCAATACGAAAAAATTCCTTTATTTTTTGAGCCATTCTCTTTATAATGGATAATCAGCGTGCATCATTTTTATCTCATGGTATTTAATTGAAATTGCCTGCAGTACCAATACTAGATTTATTTTTAACCTGATAAACCGGTCTATGCAACCGGGTATCCAGAAAGGGGAGGGAAATATGAAAAAAAATATATTGGTAATAATGTTTATTTTATCTTTAGTCATGGTGGTGAGCTGGTCAGGGCGGTCGGATGCGGCGAACACCAGGTTTTACACCATTGGAACCGGGGGAGTGACCGGAGTTTATTACCCCACGGGTGGAGCAATATCAAGGATAGTGAATGCAAAGAAAAATGATTACAACATGCGACTCACCGTCGAGTCAACAGGCGGCTCTGTTTACAATATCAACGCAATCATGGCTGGAGACCTTGATTTTGGTATCGTCCAGTCTGACAGGCAGTTTCAGGCAATCAGAGGCCTTGCCGAGTGGAAGGACAATGGCGCCCAGAAGGACCTCAGGGCAGTATTCAGTATTCATCCTGAAAGTGTTACCCTTCTTGCAGGTACGGATACAGGAATTAAATCAATCAGGGATCTCAAAGGAAAACATGTGAATATAGGTAATCCAGGTTCCGGCCAGAGGCAAAACTCAATAGATGCCCTGACATCTGCAGGGATCAATTATAAAGTCGACCTGAAGGCAGAAGGGCTGAAGGCTGCTGAGGCTCCGGGCGTCCTTCTTGATGGACGTATTGATGCCTTTTTCTACACCGTAGGCCATCCTTCCGGGGCATTTAAGGAAGCCACAGCAGGAACAAGAAAGGTTAGTTTCATCCCGATCGTTCTTCCGGATTCGTTTTACCTGAACTTTCCTTATTATGCCCGCAGTGTGGTGCCCATGAGTTTTTATCCGAATGCGGTAAACGATAAGGACATCCCAACCTTTGGTGTGAAAGCTACATTTGTTACGCACAGCAGGATTCCTGATGAAGATGTGTATCATGTAGTAAAGGAAATTTTTGAAAATTTTGAAGACTTTAAAAAACTTCATCCTGCGTACAGTGTCCTAACAAAGGAGTCCATGCTTACGGGATTGTCTGCTCCGCTTCACCCTGGTGCAACCAAATATTTCAATGAAGCGGGACTTCTTAAATAAGTGATTAGTGCGCGGGCATAAAAGTGCAGGGTCCGATTATGAGACTGCTGCTCATGAAGAATTCAGAAAAATTGAAAAAGCTGCCGAAGAACAGGGGCGGACAGCAGAAGATGAGCTGTCTGCCCTTCGCCATGTATCCGGATGGCAACGTTTCATTGTTCCTGCCCTGGCCGTCGGCTGGTGCATATTTCAACTTTCTATTGCCAGTTGGCTGATCGTAAATTCATCGTACATTCGAAGCATTCATCTTGGATTTGCCATAGCCATCGCATATTTATCCTACCCGGCAATTAAAAGACCGGTAAAAGGTCTCTTTTCCTTTCTGTCTGAGAGGTCTCATATCCCATTGATCGATTTAATGCTGGGCATTACTGCCTGCGGAGCAGCCCTGTATTATTTAGTTGATTATACGGGCCTTGCCATGCGGTCGGGTACCCCTCTTTTGCGGGACATGATCATTGGTGCAGCTCTTGTGCTGCTGCTGCTGGAAGCTGCGAGACGTGTGATAGGACCGGCCCTCACGGTCATTGCAACGTTCTTCAGTTCCTATGTTTTTTTTGCTGAACATATGCCCGGTGACTTTGCATTCAGAAGCGCGTCCCTTAGCAAATACATTGACAAAATCGCCCTTTCAACTGAAGGCATTTACGGGATACCCCTTGACGTTTCTGCGACAATAGTGTTCCTGTTTGTTCTGTTCGGTGCAATGCTGGATAGGGCCGGTGCCGGAAAATTCTTTATCGAGCTTTCATTAAGCATACTGGGAAGGTTTAAAGGCGGACCTGCAAAGGCTGCCATCGTGGGATCAGGACTGACAGGAATGGTGTCAGGGTCATCAATTGCCAATATCGTCACAACTGGTACGTTTACCATACCGCTAATGAAAAAGGTCGGTTATAAACCCACGAAAGCTGCCGCAATTGAGGTTGCTGCCAGTACAGATGGTCAATTGGCACCGCCCATAATGGGAGCAGCAGCATTTATTATTGCCGAGTACCTAGGGGTTGCATATCTCGATGTTGTAAAGGCAGCGGTCATTCCTGCCTTTGTTTCCTATGCAACACTTTTTTTCATAGTTCATGTGGAGGCCTCAAAAGCAGGTTTGCGTGGACTAACCAGGGATGAAGCCCCGGATTTTAGGGAAGTTCTGAAATCAGGCCTCCATTACCTTATACCGATTGGAGCACTGGTGTATGAGCTGGTAGTACTTCGTCATTCTCCTGAAGTTTCCGCATTCAGGGCGATTACGCTTCAGGCACTGATAATGGTCATTCAGGAGCCGGTACGATGTTTCAGGAATAAAAAACCTCTCGGTCCGGCGTTCAGATCAGGCCTGACAAGTCTTTATGAGGCTGCTGTTTCAGGAGGACGCAACATGGTAACCGTTGCCATTGCATGCGCAGCAGCAGGCATAATTGTTGGTGTGATAACCATGGGGATCGGGAGTATTCTCACGGAACTGGTGGAGTTTCTTGCAGGAGGAAATATCTTTGCCTTGATTACCATTACGGCAATTGCCAGCCTGCTTCTCGGCATGGGGCTTCCCACAACTGCCACGTATATTGTTATGGCAGTGCTCATTGCTCCTGTTATTATGGAAGTAGGTCTTGCAAACGGGTTTATGGTACCTCTTATGGCGGCACATCTCTTCTGCTTTTATTTTGGCATTCTGGCTGATGATACTCCTCCTGTAGGTCTGGCAGCTTACGCTGCAGCAGCAATTGCAAAATCACCGCCCATCAAGACAGGCATTCAGGGGTTTATCTATGACATAAGAACAGCAATGATTGCATTCATGTTTATATTCAACCATGACCTGATTCTGCATAATATTAACAGCTGGGGGCTGGGGTTTTTGATATTTACTATGGCATGTATAGGTAATTTTTCATTTGCTGCTGCAACACAGGGATGGTTTGTGTGTAAGAACAGGTGGTATGAAATCCCTTTCTTTCTCCTGGTTGCATTTGGTATGATGCAGCCTTCGTATGTGGCAGAGTGGTTTGGCGTTCAAAATAAATATCTGATATATGCAGCAGGTCTTTTGCTGGCCGGCTTGATATACCTCAATCAGCTGAGGAGGCAGAGAGTCCCTGCTGTTAATTAAAATCAGTATGAACATTTTTTTTGTTATGCCCCTAAGCCTTCCCAAGCTTTCAGTATGCAGGAGAGTCAGTAATCGTACCTGCCTTCCGGCAGGCAGGCTTTGGGATGACGACACATTTCTTGAATCTATTCACCGGTTCAAGAGAAAACTGAATTAAGAATAAGTCTATAAATTTAAAGAGTTAGAAGATTGTCTGCCTGTGTACGAGACCTTCTTTTTTTGGATGATCACATCTTCTGTATTCATGGGAAGATTTTTTTCGTTTCAGGTAGTACAATAAACAGGTTGGAGCAGGTTAAAATGACTGCAGAATACGAATATGTTTATTGTTTTGTTCGCAATTCATTCTACCGTTCGAATTTAATCCGTCAGTATGAAAGCAAGTATGCTTGATAATTACATATAACGCACACAGGAGTGAAAGTATGCGCTGGGTAATGAGATCTAAAATACATAAGGCCACGGTAACAGATGCCAATATTGAGTATGTTGGCAGTATTACGATTGATGAAGAATTAATGGAGATGACAGGGTTATGGCCCGGTGAAAAAGTTTTAGTAGCCAGTAATACTTCCGGTGCTAGACTGGAGACCTATGTAATAACAGGTGAGAGAAAATCAGGGACTATCTGTCTGAACGGTGCTGCTGCTCATCTGATTAAAAAAGGGGAAGAAATTATCATCATAGGATTTGAGTTAACTGATAAACCTGTCAGTCCCAAGGTTGTTCTTGTGGACAGGGATAACCGGTTCGTCGAATACCTGAAGTCATAAAATACCGGTGCGACATGACCTCTTATAAAACATCGTAATAACCTCCGTGAGCGCATGCCTTGCATACCACTTTGCCGTCAATGGTAATGTCGCGGCTGTCCTGAACAAATTCACCGCATGTATCGCATGCAATTCTTCTCCCTGGCCTGCCCGGCATATCCTCAACAGGGACTTTAACCTTAACTTCCCGGCATTCAAAGAGTTCCTCATCAGGCATGACTTTGTAGGCTTCAAGCTGACACTTGTATTTGTCTTCTATCTCCGGAAAGTAGTTTTTTGCTCTCTGCTTTGAATCTTCTCTGGAAAGGACACGAATAGACCTATCTGTCCCAAGGTTAACAAAAGTAGCTGCCATTTTGCCGTAGTCCATGAGTTTTAAAGATCTTTTCCCGGGAGAACACCCTGTGACTGACTGGATCGCGTCTGTGGCACACCTGTCTATCTCAACATAGACGATAAGCTTTTTCCTGTCTGCCCCTTTTGGATCATAAATCCCTATTTTATCAAGCCCCAGCATACTCAGCCTGACTCCAAGTACCTGCCCGGGACAGAGATGACCGTGTATCTTCACAGATTCATCAAGCAGGTCATTAAAGCTGCGTTGAGAAATTAACAGATCTTTCGAAATCTGACAACCCTTTCTTTTTCCAGCATCAACTGTATACAATTATAAATAATTTTATCAGATTCAGATACTTTTTAAATAAACAGAATTCCTCAAGGCTCTGCTTCAGGGTTGTTCATTTCTGCAATGTAGTTGATCTGCAGTGAAATTGATTGGGCGTAACGGGCTCTTCACTATATGTATCAGGTATTTTTTACATCGCCTATGCTCTGTGTTTGCTTTTAAATCTGCTATTTGGCATCATACATTTCATATATATCCCGATGTCTGATTACAAAGCCAAATCCTATAACTGATTCATCGTACATTAATTTATTATGTGTATTGCCTCAGGTTATAATAGTATAATTGGAAATCAAGTTAGCGCCTGATTAGACCGTTAGGTTGATTGAGTACATTATCATGAAAAAGATTTCTCTCAGTCTGTTAGAAACCATTTCCCTGTTCATCGGCATTACTGTTCTGATCGGTCTGTTACTGTTTAATTACATGTTAACGCCCGTCTCCTATAAGGAGAAGTGGCGGGAGGTAGAAATACCCGAGGGTTCAACGTTTACGGACAGTGTTGACATATTGAAAGAAAAAGGGCTTGTCAAGTACGGCCTTGGTATGCTTCTGGCTGGGAAAATCACCATGTCTGACAAAGACATAAAGGCAGGCTTTTATAATCTCAGTGAATCCATGAGTCCTGTTCAGATATTAAAAAAACTGATCGAGGGCAGGACAATTCAGCATACAATTACCATCCCCGAAGGGTCTGAACTAAGAAGAATAAAAAAGCAGTTTATTAAAACAGGCCTCTTGGACAATGAATCCTGGCAGATCGTGTACAACGAGGAATTTCTCGAATCACTGGATATTGATGCGCCAAGTCTTGAGGGATATATTTATCCTGACACATATAAATTTTCAAAAGGTGCCAGGCCGGAGACTATATTTACCATCATGGTGCAGCGGATGAAAGAGAACTTTGATGAATCTTTACGAAAAAGAGCTGACGAGCTGGGTATGAGCGTGAATGAAGTGCTTACCCTTGCATCTATAATTGAAAGAGAGGCAATATATGATATAGAGCGACCGAAGATTTCAGCTGTGTATCATAACCGCCTGAAAAAGAACATGAGGCTTCAGGCTGATCCGACTGTGCTTTATGGAGTAAAAAAGAGATGGAAGCGTATCAGATACAAGGACCTTAAAAGAGAGACCCCGTACAACACCTACAGGTTCAAAGGACTGCCACCCGGGCCGATCGCATCTCCGGGAATAAAATCGATCAGGGCTGCGCTTTATCCTTCCGATGATGATTATCTGTATTTTGTTGCCAAGAACGATGGCTGGCATTATTTCTCTAAAACAAACGCAGAACATACCAAAGCAGTTGTGCAGTTCCAATTAAATGGCGTTAATAAATTCAAGAAAAATTAGAAAAGCCCTGACGAAACAGATCGTCCTTGGAGGGATCAAAATAGGCGGGAAAGCGCCTGTTGTTGTCCAGTCAATGACAAAGACAGACACCTGTGATGTTGCGGCAACAGTATCACAAATAAAAAGACTTCAGTCAGCCGGATGTGAAGCGGTGAGAGTTGCTGTTTTAAATAACGATGCCGCTGCTGCCATTAAGACAATAAAAAAGAGAATAAACATACCGCTTATTGCTGATATTCATTTTAATCATAAGCTTGCTCTTCAATCCATAGACAGCGGAGCGGATGGATTAAGGATCAATCCGGGCAATATTGGAAGCAGGCTCAAGGTAAAAGAGGTTGTTGCAGCAGCCAAAGCCAATAAGGTGCCTATACGGATAGGGGTAAATGCCGGATCTCTTGAAAAGGATTTGCTGAGAAAGCATAAGCACCCTACAGCAAAAGCACTCGTAGCCAGTGCAGGCAGACATATCAGGATCCTTGAAGATCTGAAGTTTACATCGATTAAGGTTTCGCTGAAGGCCTCGGATGTAATGAAAACGGTTGATGCATACAGGCTGTTTGCTGATAAGTACAGATACCCTGTGCATATCGGAATATCAGAGGCGGGTCCCGCCTTTACCGGAACCATAAAAAGTGCGGTTGGGCTCGGCATTTTGCTGTCTGAGGGAATTGGAGATACGATAAGGGTTTCTCTGACAGCTGATCCGGTTGAAGAAGTAAAAGTTGCATATGAGATATTGAAATCTCTTCATCTGAGGAAGGCAGGTCCGGAGTTGATTTCCTGCCCTACCTGCGGCAGGTGCAAGGTGGACATCCGAGGTATTGTGAGTAAGGTGGAAGCAAAGCTGGACCGAATGGACAAACCCATAAAGGTTGCTGTAATGGGATGCGTGGTAAACGGTCCGGGTGAGGCACGAGAGGCTGATATCGGGATTGCCGGTGGCAGGGGCATGGGCATACTCTTTAAAAATGGAAAGGTAGTGAAAACCATTAAAGAAAGGGAACTGTTCAGCACCTTGATGAGAGAGATAGAGAAGATATGACTTCTGAATCAGCATCATATACTGATAATTATTGCAACCTGCATCTTTTTTTGATTATCAAGTTATGTATGCAATACTTAGTGCCTCTGTTCAGATCGATGTCTTCAAGTTTTAGTATAAGCCGATGCATGCATATAATCTAAACGATAGCTGACCATGTCACCCTGTTTTCCCCGGATTGACTGCATCAATTTATGCTATTTCCAAATCCTATCTAACTTAAAAAGTTTTTGATTCAAAAATATAAAATCAATACTCTTTTTAAGACTCTTCAAATTCTGTTGAGCCAGGGGATTGTTCTTATCATGTAATAAATTTTTTATTTCAGCAGGATCTTTTTCAAGATTAAAAAGCCAATTACGCCCGGTTTTCACATGATGGATTAACTTGAAGGGGTAATCAACAACAGAAAGATACCGTCCGCTATAGGGTTGCACGAGGTAAACAGGATTATTTCTTTGAGCTTCAAATACTGACTGCCCTATATAATGGTGAGTACCAAGTTCAAGCCCGATTAAATCAAGTATGGTAGGTGTAAGATCCAGATGACTAAACGACTCGCCATTAATAACCTGAGGTTTTACTTTGTCTGGATATAAAAACAGAAAAGGAACCCTGAATGATTCATCATAATAACCGGCCTCATTATGGGTTATACCATGTTCACCTAATGGGAAGGGGTGGTCCCCTGTAATTATGACAATACTATTACTTAGCTTTTCTCTTCTCTCCAAACCGTCTATCAAATACTGGATGCCCTCGTCAGCTAATGCAATAGAATTAATGTATGACTGCTTCATGTTTTTAGGTTCTTTGTAAATTTTTCTTTTAGATTCAGGCACCTCAAAATGCATATGATTATTTATTGTAGCCATGACCATAAAAATCGGCTTATTAATCTTTGAATTATCAGGATAATTCAGAGCAGAGCTAAACAATAGTTTATCTTCTGGACCCCATCCCCAAATAAATGGATTGTCTTTATTATTTACATAATCCGCAACAGATAAATGCTCTTCAAAACCGTTGTCCCTATAAAAATTCCTGGTATTATCAAAATTTTTGTCATCATGAGCCTGAAAAAAAATTGTGTGGTAACCCGCGTCTTTTAGCACTTCCGGCAACATTCTAATATTTAAATTTGGATATCAAGAAAAACTTTTCCTTCGATACTTGGAATCACAGAGGATAATGCGGCAAAATGGCCCTTGCAGGTTTGAATTGAATTAGAGTAATAGTTTTTCAGCACGAGCACCTTTTTCAATAGTTTATTAAAATATGGAATAACAAGTTTGTTGTCTGGTCCTTTTACTGAAACAGACATGGCATTAAATGACTCAATAAAAACTAAATAGATATCCGGTCTAATATTTGGACCACTGTCAATTCCATGCTTTTGAATCAAGGGATACACATCAGGTTTAATAGTTATTTTTGGTTGATTTGGTGAAATATAATAATGAATTATCGATTGAAAGAAATTGGTGAATTCGTCATAAGAGTCAAAGGAGAAAATAAAAACGTAAGCAATAATCCTCCCGTAATAAAAAATTTTGGCCAAAATGGCTGAGGATGTTTTATTTTGGAAATTGTTTTCTTTCCTATCTCAAGAACTAATAATACTAAAATAGATGAAATAGTAATTTTAAGATGAGCCCAATTAAAGGAAGACAAAACAACTGAGATTGCTTCTTGTGAAAAAGTAGAGTCAATATTATCGATGATAACAGCAAAATCAAGACTGGACTTTGCGCTGAACAAATACGCAGACATCACTGCATAGAAAAGCAAAAAAAGCATATTCCCCACTATACGGGTACCTGTATTTTTATTGAATATAAGACGGATAAATTGAAATGAAAGAAACAAGGTTGCATAGCTCAGAGAAATCATATAAGCGTCATTCAAAGTGAAATAAAAATGAGAAATGCCATCTGTTATATGAGCTGTGTATAAATGATAGGAATGCATAACGAGAAGGAAATAACCTACGGCCCCCATTTTAAGAGGCACTAATTTTCTGCAAATTTCAATTGATTTCATTTATACTGATGAGGCCCTATCAATAATCATCCTCGCTTTTCACTAAATTGCTCTTCAAAAGTAATAAAAATATAAGATAAAGATGAATATTCTTTTCAACTTTATCCGTATGGTAAATTTATCTATTATAGAATACCGTTTAGAAGGTATTTATTACTATTTACAGATAGCATAGAATTTTCTCTAATAACCCGAGGTGGCGAAAATCGGTAAAAGCGAAAGTCTTAAAGAAGTTAGGAGACAGCTCCGTATCGGTATAAATCTGTACCCGCAGTTGTTAATGCGTGCGTTTTGGACCTTAATGCATTTATAACTGAAATTCGCGTTGATGTCAACGGAATGAGATAATCAGCATTAATATCTCAATTGTTGATCTCTGGAGGATCAGGATGTCTTAATAGGTATTAGTTAATATGTAAGTCAGAAAGCAGACGTAATGAATAGTCATAGCGTCCCCAAGTCACAGTGATAAAAGAATCGCATAAGGCATCGTGTGCCGTATCCCCTCTGTCCATTTATCGCATGAATGTAATATAATTTTTCAATGCTGGTATTCAAAAACATTAAGGAAATGCAGGCCTATAGCAGAAACCACAGGTCTGCGGGCAGGACAATCGGTTTTGTCCCCACAATGGGGGCCCTGCATGAAGGTCATTTAAGTCTTGTACGGCAGTCATTCCGTGATAATGACATTACCTTAGTAAGTATATTTGTAAATCCCACTCAATTTGGACCTGATGAGGATTTTCATGCGTACCCACGAAATTCAGAGGGTGATATTCAATTATTGTCGGAGCTGAGTGTTCATGCTGTACTCCTTCCAGTTAATGAAGAGATGTATCCCGAAGGTTTTTCATTATCAGTACAGGTGGGAGAAACAGGAAACAGGTTGTGCGGCAGGTCCAGACCGGGTCATTTTGATGGTGTTGCAACAGTGGTTGCCAAGCTCTTTAATATTATCTGTCCTGACAGGGCCTATGTTGGGCAGAAAGACCTTCAGCAAACTGTTGTTATAAAAAAATTGGTCAGGGAAATGAATTTTGATATTGATATAATTGTATGTCCTGTAGTGAGAGAAGTTAATGGACTGGCTATGAGTTCAAGAAACAGTTATTTGAGTAAAGAAGAAAGAAGGGCAGCAACCGTATTAAACAGGGCCCTTAAACATGGCCGGGAGATGATACTGATAAAAGAGGTGTCAGATACCGCACTGATAATAAAAGAACTGGAAGAGATAATAAACTCAGAGGACAGCGCCCGGGTAGATTATGTTGAAATTGTTGATGCAGAGAAGCTTTTGCCCTTGGACACAATCAGAAGCCCTGTCGCTATATGCATTGCTGTGTATATTGGAAATACAAGGCTGATTGATAATATAATACTTCAGTAAATCTGCACGGGTTTTTGAACGTTCCTTCTTAGTGTGGAACATTTCGATCCATTAGGGTTTCAGGGCCTGATTCAATACTCAAAAATGAATAACCGCGACAAGATCAGCATGGACAATTCGAAAGAATTAGCACTAAAAAACCGCAAAGAGGATATTATTCCTCTTGCCAGGGAATTTATTAAGCTGGCCCAGGAGCAGGTCGGTACCGAGCCCAGGGAGCTGTCAGGGGAATCAGAGAAATATCTTTTGTCGTATGAATGGCCCGGTAATGAAAAAGAGCTTGAACTGGCAGTGAAAAGGGCCTGTATATTATCAGACGGACCCCTGCTCCGGACCGAGGATTTTGATATCAAACAGAGACAGGCAAAGTCTGTTGGCAAGTTTGTAGAGGCAAAACTTAAGGGATTCATGCGCAATATCAAACAATTTGAGAATTTTAATCTCTACGGCATGGTTATCCCTGAAGTTGAAAAGTCTCTCATTGAAATGGTTTTGAGAGAAACAAAGGGCAATCAGATAAGGGCATCAAAACTTCTGGGAATTAACCGGAATACTCTCCGCAGCAAGATCAAGAAACTGGGAATCAAATTAAAATAAAGATGTTAAATACCTCGATGACATTATGTTCGAATAACAGATAACGAATGATGTAAAACGTCCTCCATTAGAGCTTGATTCACCGTAATAATCCGGGCTGACGTATTGAAAATATCTGAAAGATAAATCAACGTTATGTACAGGTATGAAAAACATGGATAATATATCAGTAATTTTATATAATCATGCTACTTTTATGTGCAGAGCTGCTTTAATGAATTTTTTAGGATGATGTAAGGTCTCTACAAAGGTTTAGGTAAATTGATACTTAAGACGATTAATAAGACACTGTATCTTGCAATGATTTCCCTTTCGTTAATCTCTCTTGTCAGCTGCGCACTTAACAGTTATGTAAAAAAAGGATCCTCCTTTAACCCTGATGACTGGGATAAAATTATTGTCTTTCCTTTCACAGGAAGCCGTGGTTTCACCTATCTTGCCACAGAGGCGTTTACCTTTCATATCAAGGCAAAAGATCATTTTATGATTATTCCGGCTGAGACTGCTTATGCTTCGATAAAAGAATTAGGCGTTCAGGTTGAAGACAATTTCATAACAATTGAGAACGCAAGATTAGTTGCTCAGCATCTGGATGCCCAGGCATTGATACTTGGAAACATAAAAACATTGAAAAAAGGGAAATCCATTGATGCTGTGGCAAGTGTAAAAGTGATAGACGTCAAAACTGGGCAAATTGTTACGGAAAGTTACCGGCCGAGCAATCTGAAAGTCAAAAGAAGTGAGGAGCAGTGCGTGATAATTTCCGTTAGTAATGCGTCTGTTGACATTAATGAATTTCTTGTCGAGACTGCCGGCAAAAAAAAGACTGGTATGGAGCAAAATACAACGGAAAACGATATCACAACTTTTAAAGACCTGGATGAGTCGCTATAAAATTTTTCAGGGCCGAATTGCTGTTCGCCCCTGCTTATCATCGCATAGATTTTCATTCGACTGTCGTAGTCTATTAAATCTTTAAGAGAGGCATGCCAATTGCCGGATCAATCTCCCTCACAGCATTGATCCCCTGTATCTCGATAATTATTGCTTCAAGAACAAGAAAAGTCTCAGCCTGCTCACGCAGACAGCCGATTTTGACCATATTCTTCTTTCCGAATGCGCCATGGAAGTGTATCTTTGGCTCATCATCAAGCCAGAAGATCGTGCCCACACCAAGGATTTCATGACTTTCCCCAAGCTCCTTCCAGACCGGCTTTGGCGGCAGTTCATCGTTCTCAGGACCAACCACTATCTTTCCTTCACGCATGCCGCCTACGAGGTAAAAAACTCCGGCTTTGATATCTTCTTTTTTGGCTATGTCCGAAATGTTTCCCAATACATCATCATGATCATCAAACTTTGCAACTACCATTCTTCCGGGGTTGCCCACCTGATATTTCATAATTCCTCCATAAAGTTTTGAATATTTTAAATTATATCCTTTCAAATATCTATCGAAGTTGAACTTCGATAATTATTCAGTCCCATTAAATATATTTATTTTTCTATTCGTATTGATTTTCAAAGGGATGTTTATTTAAAATATTCATCCACTTGATAATGTTCATTGGGAAATTAAGCATCCATATTTATGATGTATCATTTTAACTTCCTTTAAGAAGGCGGCAGACATAAATGGAAAAAGAGTGTCAGAAGATCCTTGATAAATTTAACCGTGATGGCGGCAGTGTTGTGTCCCTTCTCCAGGACATCCAGGAAACCTTTGGATACATTCGTGAAGATGTGGTTGAGTGGTTTTCGGAAGAGCTCAATATAGCGGAAAGCAATTTCTTTGGCGTGGCCACTTTTTATGCCCAGTTTTACCTCAAGCCCCGGGGGAAAAATATTATTACTGCCTGTTGCGGAACAGCATGCCATGTGAAAGGCTCTGCCCCGATAATCGAGAAGCTGAGAAACGACCTGAAAATTCCGGAAGGCGATAACACAAGCAAGAACGGCAAATATACGCTTGAGAGCGTGGCATGCGTAGGAGCCTGCAGTATCGCGCCTGTCTTTATTGCCAATAAAAAGGTATTCGGCAAACTGACATCTGAGATGGCTGATGAGATGATCAAGGGTCTGGAAAATACATAACAGGAGCATGAATGCCGGTAAAGACAAAAACAAAGAAATCTGATCTGAAGAGCCTGACTATCAGAGTATGCGTTGGAACAGGCGGTCTGGCTGCGGGCAGTCAGGGTGTCATCGATGAATTTACAAATCAGCTCAAGGCCAGAAAGATCAAGGCCACTATTGTAAAAAAATGCGTGAACAAGACGGGCTGCAGAGGTTTCTGTGCCAAGGACGTTCTTGTAGACGTAATCCGCAACAAAAAGACCGAGACCTACCAGCTGATCACCCCTGAGATGGTAAATACCATTGTGGAAGAACATATTGTAAAAGGTGAACCTGTTGAAAAATGGCTGGTTGGGCCTGAGTACCATGAATTTCATAACAGACAGACCAAAATACTGCTTCACCAGTGCGGACAGATCGACCCGGAAGACATCGACGCATATATTGCCATTGACGGTTACAAAGCCGCTAAAAAATCACTCACGTTAGATCCCCTTGAGGTTATCGAGGAAGTACGCAATTCCGGTTTGCGCGGAAGGGGTGGTGCAGGTTTTTCATGCGGCATGAAATGGGATTTCTGCAGAAGGACCCCGGTCACACCGAGATATATTATTTGTAATGCTGATGAGGGAGATCCAGGTGCATTCATGGACCGTTCGATAATTGAGGGGAATCCGCATGCTGTTATTGAGGGCATGATTATTGGTGGGTATGCCATCGGAGCAGAGCTCGGGTATGTATATATCCGTGCTGAATATCCTCTTGCAGTGGAGAGGCTGCGGATAGCCCTTGATCAGGCAAGAGAGAAAAATTATCTTGGAAAGAATATATTCAAGTCCTCATATAACTTTGATATTAAAATCAAACTCGGCGCCGGCGCTTTTGTCTGTGGTGAGAGCACTGCCCTGATGCGTTCCATTGAGGGCAAACGCGGTATGCCAAGGCCGACACCTCCGAGATCTGTGACCAGGGGTCTTTATGACAAACCGACCGCACTTAATAATGTGGAGACCCTTGCAAATGTTCCTCTGATTATGCTGAAAGGCGCGGACTGGTTTACTTCATTCGGCACAAAGAAGAATACAGGGACCAAGGTGTTTGCGCTTACAGGCAAATGCAAGAACACAGGACTGATTGAAGTTCCTCTTGGAATGTCCCTTAAGGAAATTATTTATGACATTGGCGGCGGTGTTGAAAAGAACCGTGAACTGAAAGCAGTGCAGACAGGCGGACCTTCAGGCGGCTGTATTCCGGCCAAACATATTGATATGCCTGTTGATTTCGATTCCCTTACAAAAATAGGTTCGATGATGGGTTCGGGCGGCATGGTGGTGATGGATGACACAACCTGCATGGTAGATATGGCCAAGTTCTTCCTGACCTTTACCGAAGACGAATCGTGCGGAAAATGTGTTCCCTGCAGGGTGGGGACCAAGAGAATGCTCGAGATGCTGACCAGGATAACAGAAGGCAAAGGGAAGAAGGGCGACATAGAGCTGCTGCTTGAGCTGGCTGATACGATACGGCTCGGATCTCTCTGTGGTTTAGGCCGTTCAGCGCCATATCCGGTCATGTCCACTATAAATTTTTTCAGACATGAGTACGAATCCCATATAAATGATGGAATCTGTCCGGCAGGGGCATGCAAGTCCCTGCGCCAGTATCTTATCAGTGAAGAATTCTGCAAAAAGTGCGGTAAATGTTTCAGGGTCTGTCCGACTGAAGCTATTATATGGGAGAAAAAGCAGTTTGCACAACTTGATAAATCAAAATGTATAAAATGCGGATCATGCTACGACGCATGTCCGTTTGGAGCGATATTATAATACATTGTTCAAGCGGCTTGAACCGTTTGAAATGTTTTTTAAAGGAGGAACTATGCCGACTTTAGCCCGATTAAAGAAGATTTCGTTATTCAAGGACCTGACAAATGAAGAGCTGAAAAAAGTCTCCAAATTGATAAAGGAGAAATCATTAAGAAAGGGTGCGGTCATATGGGAAGAGGGCAGTCCTGAACAGGGACTCCATATTATAGATGCGGGAAAGGTCGGTATCAGCCGGAGGACCAAGGACGGTAACAAGCAGGTCCTTGCGGTGCTCAAGAAAGACAGTTTCCTCGGAGAACTCTCCTGTCTAGACGGACGTTCTCACTCTGCTTCTGCCGAGGCCCTGATGAAGACGAACCTTTTTATCATCCGCAAGGCAGACATGGACAAGCTACTTAACAGGAATCCGAAGATTGCGTATAAAATAGTACGTGACATGGCCATAGAGATCAGTCACATATTACGCAATATGAATGACAAGTTTATCAATATGGTTGATTTTCTCTGGGATTAATTTTGCAGGAGGAATACATTGTCAGATAACACATTAAAAGTAAAAATAAACGGCAAGCAGATCGAGTGCAGCCCGCATGAAACGATCCTGCAGGTCGCAAAGAGGGGCAATGTATATATTCCGACCCTCTGTCATGACGACCGGCTCGAGCCATATGGCGGATGCCGTCTCTGCCTTGTCAAGGTTGATCGTATACCCAGGCCTTTACCGGCCTGTACCACGCCGGTCGCAGACAATATGGAGATTCTTACCGAGACAGATGAAATAAGAAAGATCAGGGCCAATATCATTGATCTCCTGCTGTCCAATCATCCCAATGACTGCATGCGCTGTGAGGCAACAGGATCATGCACACTTCAGGACCTTTCTTATGAGTACAATGTAAAGGGTGCACGATTTTACGGTGAAAAATGGAACCTGCCGATTCGCGATGACAATCCATTTATTACCTTTGAACCGAACAAATGTATTCTTTGCGGCCGGTGCACCAGGATCTGCAATGAAGTGGTAATGGCAGGAACGATCGAGCTCACCGGAAGAGGATTCAGGGCGCTTCCTGATACATCATTCGGTAAACCCCGTACATTAAAAAACTGCGAGTTCTGCGGCCAGTGTGTCTCTACCTGTCCGACAGGCGCGCTGACCGATAAAAAGGGAAGAGGCAAGGGACGGTCCTTTGAACTTAAAAAGGTCAGGACTACCTGCAGCTACTGCGGCACGGGCTGCAACTTTGACCTTAATGTAAAAGAGGGCAAGGTCGTTAAAGTAACGTCTGCATATGATGCACCTGTTAACCATGGCAACCTCTGCATAAAGGGACGGTACGGATATGATTTCATACACAGCTTTGAGAGGATAAAACATCCCCTGATCAGAAAGGGTGACAGGATGCACACCGTATCCTGGGACGAGGCCCTTGATCATGTGGCGGACAGTTTCAGGAAGCTTCTGAAAAAGCACGGCCCCGGCTCGGTGGGAGGCTTTTCATCATCCCGCTGTACCAATGAAGAAAACTTCTTACTTTCAAAATTCGTACGCACAGTTTTCAGGAGCAATAACGTTGATAACTGTGCACGAGTCTGACACGCTCCGACTGTGGCCGGTCTGGCCACCAGCCTGGGAGCGGGAGCTGCTACCAATTCACTGGCACAGATGCCTGATATAGACACACTGTTTCTCTTTGGTTCAAACCCGACAGAGGCCCATCCTATTGTTTCCCTGTATTTAAAAAAGGCATTGCGTAAAGGGGCCAAGCTGATTGTTGGTGATCCGAGAAAAACATGGATGGCAAAGCGCGCTGATGTATGGCTTAATCTCAAGCCGGGCAGCAATATCGCGATAATGAACGGACTTGCCCATGTCATACTGAAAAATGGATGGGAGAACAGGGATTTTATTGAAAAGAGAACAGAGAGTTTTGAGGCATTTAAAAGACAGGTTGAGAAATATGACCTGAAAACAGTGGAAAGACTCACCGGTGTGAAAGCGGATGATATTGTAGAGGCGGCACGCCTGTATTCACATGCTGACAAGGCAATGATAGTCTACGGTCTGGGAGTTACCGAGCACCAGACAGGGACTGAGAACTCAATGTCAATTGCAAACCTTGCCCTGCTCTGCGGACACATCGGCCGTCCTTCAACTGGCATTATGGCCCTGAGAGGGCAGAACAATGTTCAGGGAGCGTCTGACCTGGGGCCGCTTCCTGCGACTCTGCCGGGATATCAGTCGGTATCTGATCCGGCAGTGCGAGCAAAGTTTGAAAAGGCATGGAAGGTTCCTATTGATCCAGTTCCTGGTCTTAAATCTGTAGAGATGCTGGACAGGGCATGCCATGGAAAATTCAAGGGTATATTCATTCTCGGTGAAGATCCGGCACATACAGATCCCAATGTACATGAGGTGAGAAAAGCACTCAGTTCCCTTGAATTTCTTGTTGTACAGGACATTTTTCATACAGAGACCACAAAATATGCTGATGTGATCTTGCCCGGTGCAAGCTTTGCCGAAAAAGACGGCACATTCACGAATGGTGAAAGAAGGGTGCAGAGAGTCAGAAAGGCGATTGAACCGATTGCCGGAATGGCAGAGTGGGAAGTCATATGCAAACTGGCAAACAGGATGGGATATCCTATGACATATGAACATCCCTCAGATATCATGGACGAGATCGCGAGCCTTACGCCTCAGTATGGCGGCATAAGTTATGAACGTCTTGAGACAGAGAGCTTGCAGTGGCCCTGTCCCACAAAAGATCATCCCGGGACAAAGACGATGTATACCGATCTTTTTTCAAGACCGGGCGGACTGGCCAAGTTCATGGTGCTTGATCACAAGGGACCGGGTGAAGCTGCTGACAGGGAATATCCTTATACCTTAATTACCGGAAGGATCAGGGAGCATTACAACAATGGTTCAATGACCAGGAGGGCAAAGGGTATTATGAAGCTTGTCTCAGAAGAAATGATTGAGATCAGCCCTGCCGACGCAGAGAAACTTAATATTGAAGACGGTGATTATGTGAAGGTCTCTTCAAGAAGAGGTAAGGTTAATGTGAGGGCGAAAGTAACCCGCCGCTCCCAGAAGGGCAATGTGTTCATGACATTTCATTATGCTGATGCGTTGGTTAACCTGCTTACTTCTGAGCATAAGGATCCGATTACTGGTACACCGGAGTATAAGGCTTGTGCGGTTAAGATAGAGAAATAGCTTGGTGTTATTCCGCACTTGAGGCGGATTCCCTCGTTCGCTGTCATTCCGGCAGGCTGTGAGCCGGAATCCATTTCATTAAAAGAATCCAAAGCCCCCTAATTCAAGGGGCTTTTTTTTGTTATATGAGTGTGTAATCCTGCGTTATCAATTCATTAATTATCAGTGCACATGTGAACAGTGATACATCAGATCAGTTTTAGTGGGCAACCACCCAATAATTAGTAGTTTGAAATTCGTAAAACGTCCATTAACAATTCCTCTTACTTCTCTTTTTCATCTAACATGGAACGTGAGCCGAGTATTCATTAACAATTACAAATTACAAATTAGTAATTATGAATTGAGCGTGAAAAAAAATGTGTTGATTCCGTGAATTTCTTTTAGTGTAGAGTTCAATCAGGCTTTTGGCAACACTTCATTTATGACTTATATCATAGTAATACGATTTTGATCAGCATAATTTAATGTTAAGAGAAGGCATAAAAAAAGAAAGGATACTGACGCACTCTCATATAAGCTGGTACCTGTTTAATCTGGACAAACCTGATTATGCCCTACGAACGGATACCTGGTATCGAAGGACTTATATACGTCCATCCAAAAGCGGATAATGAATCCAAAAAACATCCGTGTACGGATTGTTTTGTCTGTCAATGGTGCGGTGATTCACGCTGTGCGTCCTGTCGTGGATCGTGCAACCGTGGAAAGAAAGTCCGTGGGGTCAAGCCTACATGTGTTATCAATGATTCTAATCCTTCGTAATTAAGCCAGATAACCTTCTCCTTCTTTAATGTGCCACTGAAAGATTTCAAGTGGATTATTATGATGGGTCTGGCAGCTATGAATAAGAGATTCAGGTTGCCTTAACAGGGGAAGTTCAATGCAGCAGAGAAAATCAAATTCATGATTGTAATGGCCACTTATCCCCTCTATATTGTTACCGGGATGTTTATATGGCTGACTAACGGTGCCATACTGTCCTGGATCATCCATTTTGGCATGACTCTGCTTGCAACATCATTATTGCTTGGGCATAAATTTATGGCCACAATTAATTTTGATACCAGCATGGGACTCTCAGGCATGATCAATGGTAATGTGGACCGACAGTGGGCAAAACATCACTATTCAAAGTGGTACAAGGACAACTTTGAAGTAAGTCCGGCCTTTGCTTCAACAGGGACACCGGATGTTGCACCGGAACGGTCAGTTGCTCCGGCTGCTACTGAATAAGAGGTAAATACTTTACAGCTTAATAATAATGTTTGAAAAGATGATTTCTCATTTATCTTATATATCTTGTGATCTCGTTCCCGTGCCGACTTCAGTTATTAGTTATGTAAGTCAACTGTGCGGGATCAGATCGTTAATCGTGACAGTTTAGTCACAGAGAAAGATCTGATTCCAGCGATAGGCCCGGTGAATAGCCTTGTTGGGCAAACCTTATGAACGGCCACCGGATCGTCGCAGTCCACCATCATTTGTCCTCCCCGCTCGCCCACTCGTATGACGAGCATCTCAATCAGCGGAGACTAGGCATATGCAAACGAAAGCCGGAAGTGTTATAGAATATTTAAAAGAAGTTCCGGGTGAGAGGAAAAAGTACTTCTAAAATTAATCGGTCACTCAATAAAAAAAGACTGTTAAAGAGAGGATTAACATTTACGAGCAAAAGATAAAGAAGTAGTGACTCATTAATTAAACAGCTTGAACCGTTCCAACCGCTTCAATGGTTCAGGGCTTAACAGTTTAAGTTAAGCGGTTGAAACTGATCAAGCGGCTGAAACGATTTTGATGTTGTATCATTCATACTTCTCTCGTAATCTCAGCATCTCGCGTCTTCTTTTCCTGAAACTGCTATTATATCGATGAACGTGTGTCCTATGAGAAATCAATGATTTACTTATATATTGAAAGCGCTGCTGAACTCAAATCATATCTGAAGAAAATTGATGATAAGGGATATCATATCATTGCTCTGGATATTGAAGCTGAGAATAACCTGCATGTCTATGGCGAAAAACTATGCTTAACGCAGATCTTTGACGGAGTAGACAGCATAATCATTGATACGCTAAACATAGACAATAATGCTCTTAAACATCTCTTTGAAAATCCAAAGATCCTGAAAGTAATGTACGATGCAGGGAGCGATTTGTCTTTACTGAAAAATAGTGCCGGCATCGAGATAAAATCAATACTGGATTTGAGACCGGCTGCCGAACTTCTTGATTACGAGAAAAAAGACCTGCATTCGCTCATCGCATTTGAACTCGGAATATTTCTTGAACAGAAAAGGAAATATCAGCGATATAACTGGATAAACAGACCTGTGTCTGATAAGGCAATTTCATATGCTCTCAATGATGTCATTCACCTGTTTTCATTGAAAGATGTTTTTCTGGCAAAGCTGTATGCAAAAAAATTACTAGAGCCTTTTCTATTGAAGAATTTACAGATCCAGAACAAGGATTACACCAGAGATCCTGAAGACAGGTACAGAAAGATAAGCGGATACAGCAGGCTTCAAAGCGATAAAAAGACAGTATTTAGAAGAGTGTTTCATATCAGGGATAAATATGCAAAAAAATACGACGTGCCTCCTGACAGAATTATTCGCAAGGCTGACCTAATCAATATTGTAAAGGATCCTGAATGTATTGACCGGATACGGTTTATAAAGAGAATCAGCAGTGACGTAATTCAGAAGATGTTGCATGAACTGAGAAAAGCTGTTAATCCGCATTATTCATAATTTTACCAATAACAGCAGGAATATCGTAACAACGTATTGAATGCGTCATAATGCGTTCATGGTATGAATGTAATTATATCTTGTTAACTTACGGGCTGTTTTAAAAAAGTCGTTTGGAAGTCATGCTCCCAGTTTGTCTGGAGGCTTCGCCTCAATATTAAGTATATCTTATTTTTTGATAGCACTACTTGGGAGAGCCTGCATTCATCCGGAAGGCCTGCATCGCTTATAAATAATCAGCTATTAAGCAGGGCAATGAGTTCATTCAACAGAGCAAAAGCAGAAAATGAAACAGCATCTTCCTGTGGAATTAAAGGCAACAGGTTCCGGGTCAGCGGTTATCGGTCATGGAAAAGATAGCTGTTCTCATGTTTTATTCATTGAGCTGCTTGACCCAAATAAAAGTTCACGCTGCTGGAACAGGCATTTTTATGAATCAGACGTCTTGAACGACCTGTTAAACAGATCATCAATGGCCTGTTTGCCTTCATCGCTCAGATAGCGCGTGCCGGTAACTCCCAGTGTTTTATGGCTTATAACCGGCTCATCCATAACCCATTCATTGTTTACCCATGATACCCACTCTTTTCTTTCCTGTTCAAACAGATGCACCGGCCTGTTGAACAACTTTGCAAGTTCAACACCCCAGCCGGTACCGCCCTTTACAGTGCCATTAGACAATAACCAGCCGGCTGCAAAGACCTGATAGCCGCTGTTAACAATATGAAACTGGACTTTGAAAATATTCTGCATAAAGGGTGTTCTGGCAAACGAGCGCTCCATGCGTTTCGAGATAATGTCCGAACTTACACCTCCACGAGACAGCTCATCTTCGGTCAATATTTTCAGTCCCCGGTCACGGCTTATCTCATGACCTTCAAAATTTAATGTTACCTCCTGCATGCCCCACTGCTCAGCAGCTTTTCCGAAATATTCTTCTGTACCTCTGTGGCCACCTGAATACATAGTTATTTTTATAGGCTCTAACATGTTAGTCTCCTTTAAATATCTTATAAATTAAAAGCATTGTATAGGATACAGGAAAATACGTTTCTTTGCTGGTAAAAGATGGGTAAGCCGGCCTGAAAGGCAAATTACTTGAATACTGATCATTAGGTTGCTCGTCCAAAAAGTGAATAATAATATTTATTGGATCTTCATCTTTTCATCACACATATACGCTAATTTATTGAAAATATATGTTATTTTATATCTTGCATAGAAAAGGCATCGGGCCATTTGCACTATGATATACTTTACAAAAAGGAGGTAAATAACGTGTCCATACAATTAATAAAACCGCATCATTTCCTGGCTATTGTTTTTCTCAGTATGGTTGCATTGACATTTATACTGGCGGATTATTCATTTGCCCAGAGAGAAAGAAGGGATGGTGATTCTTCCCGTGTCAGCAGAGAGGATGACAGAAGGGGCAGCGATGCTCCGCGTGTCAGCGGACAGAGGGAAAGAAGGGGCAGCGATGCTCCGCGTGTCAGCAAACAGAGAGAAAGAAGGGGCAGTGATGCTCCGCGTGTGACCGAGCAAAGAAGCAAAAGACGCATAATCTCCCCCCGTGTAACCCGTTACGGTCATGTCGTTCGAAAGCTTCCGAGGGGATACAGAAGAGTCTGGCACAGAGATAAACCATACTTCTATTTTGGCGGGGTATTCTATTTAAAGGGCCCTTCTGGTTTCGTGTCGGTGAGTGCACCAATCGGAGCCGTGATTGTCAGCCTCCCTATCGGGTACACAAGAGTATGGGTTGGTAGTTCATGGTACTACACCTACGGCGGTGTATTTTACCGGAGAGCGCCCTCCGGATATGTGGTCGTTAATCCCCCTGTTGATGTGATTTTGGAGGAAGAGGTCCCGATTATTGTTCAACCGTCTGAGGCTGCCAGCGGACAGGTATCAGTAACAGCGTCCATTTTGAACGTCCGGTCCGGACCGGGGTTGCACTTTCCTCTCATTTATCAGGTCCACAGAGGCTATATCCTGGAAGTCCATGGCCAGTCAAGAGAATGGTTATATGTTGAACTCCCGAATGGAGAATTTGGATGGGTAATGACTGATTTTACATACCGGCTGGAAGCGCCCGGAAGTGGATAGAAGACCATTCCCTCAGGCAGTGAGAATAGACTTAGGGCAACCCTTACGGTTGCCCTTTTTTACTGAATAGAAATGACCGGTTTTAATTTAAAGCAGAGTTCAGGGATTCCAGATCGGGGCGACTCTTTGCGTATACGCTAAGAGATTCAGGGGTTTATTTTCCATTGACCTTAAAAGCGACTGGAGCATACTTTACACCTGAGCCAGATCTATATTCTTTGAAATTTCTTCTGATATTTATTAATTTCCATACGCAATTTATAGCATTTTCCCAGACAGTTAAATCCTCAATGGTTTTTCAGCATTTCTCCCGCATCCCAGAATACTTTACCCCCCTGTCGGAACGACTCGTACTGAAAATCCCTGAGATCAGAGCAAGTATATCTGAATGTATCCTTAATTTTTTATTGAAAAAAGCCGATAAATGGAAACAATGTGGCATCTTCAAGGCATTGTAAACATTATCAAGAAGGATGGTTAAAAATGATGAAGAAAATAGTTTATTCAATAGCAGTTCTGTCATTGACTTTTTTATTAATCTCCTGTGGTGCATGGAAGACATCAAAGGTTGCCGGGGTTTCAGACATGGAGGACAACAAGGGAGTAACTGGAGAAGATAAAGAGGCAGTGGCCTGGGAAAAAGTCTGGGAAGAGGCATTATCACAGGGGGAAGGAGTAAAATTGACCCCTGATGCAAAAGCAGATGTAAATGACGTACTGTTTGATTATGATAGATATAACATTAGAGAGGATGCTAGACCCGCACTGAATGCCGCAGCCTCTTATCTTAATAAGAAAAGAGAAATACATATTGTTATAGAGGGTCATAGCGATGAAAGAGGAACGAACGAATACAATCTTGCACTCGGTGAAAAAAGGGCAAGGGCAACAAAGAATTATCTCCGCTCTCTCGGGGTATCTCCTTCCAGAGTATCTACTGTGACATATGGTGAAGAGAAACCTCTTTGTACAGACAGTTCTGAATCATGCTGGCAGAGAAACAGGCGGTCTTCCATAAAATTGTCTGATTTGGATTAAAAAAGAGTTCAATTGTTAAGGTTGTCAGAGTTTTATTCTTTATAAAGAAGTGATGTTGAATACCTCGTTATGTAAACGAGAATGAAAAATTCTTCTTTGATGTCCCCCTTTTGAAAAGAGGGATTTAACGAAAATTTCTCCTGTAAAATCTCCCCTTCCCCTCTTTGCCAAAGAGAGAAAAACAGGCTGTATTATTAATTATTATAAGTCCTTTTTGATGCTCTGCCTTGGATGTGGAGAGCTTTAATCCCGTACTTTCTTAATGAGATACTGGGTCGAGTTCAGCGATGTCTCATGTTATTCAACTTCTCTTTTCATCTATCAAATAGCGACCTCAAAGCCGCATTTGCTTTCATTGACAGTTGCAAATGATATCATTCTGGCATATTATCACAATAGCTGGTATCAACTGACGGAAGATTATATGCCTGTCTGGATTGAAGCATTTCTGAGGAGTCTGGTAGTGGGTTCAGGTCTGCTTGTTTGTGCGGTAATAAGCTGCTATCTGAACCTCTCTCATCGCCTTGTTGCGGCTGTTATGGGTTTCGGCGGAGGCGTGTGCTGATTTCTATTCTCGAATTCGAATTGATTGCGGAAGCATACATCCATACGGATTAACTTCATCAGTTGCAGGATTTCTCGCGTGTGCGGTACTGTTCAGCACTGCTAACCGGATCCTTGCCAATAGAGGGGCCGAACACAGGAAACGTTGTTCGGAATGCATTGTGCGTCTTTGGGAAGACAAAAAAGGCGGGAATGAAGTTGCCATTGCCATTGGATCAATCATTGATGACATTTTCGAAGCTATTATCGTTGGCATTGCCCTGGCTGGAGGGGTGCTGATTGGCAAGGCGGTTTTACTAGGGTTTTTTCCGGCTTTTTCTCCTTATGAAGACAGGCTGGTAATGTGTGAAAAGGATAAACAAATGACTTTACGTTCAACACTTGAAATATATTCCGATTACATATGACCCTGGTGCTATTTCATTACCGGGCGTATTGAACAACTAAAAAAGGAATATGAAATCGATGTCTGCTGGCGGGCCTTTCCTCTTCATCCTGAAACGCCGGAAGAGGGGACGCTCCTTGAGGATCTCTTTTCCGGTTTCAGCAGCCAAGATCTGAAGACCATGAAAGACCGGTTGAAAAAAGCAGCTGATGAAGCCGGGCTGCCTTTGGGTGACCGTATGAAGACCTTTAACAGTAGCCTTGCCCAGGAACTGGGGAAATGGGCTGAAACCAAAGATAAAGGTGATCCATTCCACTTTGCGGTCTTCAGGGCCTTTTTTGCAGACGGGATAAACATCGCAAAGATTTCAGCGCTTATGGATATTACCGCCTCAGTCGGGCTTTCCCGTGATGAGGCTGAAGAAGTTATTTCTTATAGGACCTTTAAAGCAGATGTGGATAAGGATTGGTCGCTTGCGAGTGAAAAAGGCATAACCGCAGTTCCCACGTTTGTGATGAATAATGCCAGGCTGGTAGGTACGCAGCCTTATGAGATGCTCGAAAGACTTATGGAAGAAAAGGGCGTTAAAAAAAGAAGTTATGAGTTATAAGTTATCAGGCACAAAAGGAATTCCTTGCTGCAAGTATTTCATAAACAAATTATGATTAACGAATAACATATAAACTCCGTTGGAACAGAGTTCACCAAAATTTATCATATGAGCGAATGCACTTTAAAATACAATTAATAAACAGTTGATAAAAGTAACGTTAAACAGTATATGTAACTATAAGTTACACTGCCTGTATGTTCTCTGCATTGATTGCCTTCCAGGCCCCCGAATTATAAGACTAAATATAATTCGGCTCGCTGGTACTCAATTTGCATATTCTGTTACTGAGTCAAAAAAATACCGAAAGGAGAATAACAAATGAACTCATATGCACAAAGCAGTTTCAGACACGCTCTGACGCTGGGAATGCTTTTTATCTCTGCGGTGATACTGCTAACTACTGTTGGCTGCAACTCTGGTCCGTCCATGACTCCTGAGACCTTCGTTCAGAATTTTATACAAAAACATATTCCGATGATTGATCTGTCGGTTGCTGATTTTTATGTAAAAGAAGAACAGGCAGGAATAATTGCTCGAATAAAAGCTATTAAGGCAGCGAACAGCAAAAAGAGTAATGTTGCAGCTCCCAGCACCGCAACGTACGACTTTTCAAAGATAAAAGTTGAAATCATTGATGAGAAGGAGGAGTATATTAATGATGAAGCAGTGACATTTCTCAAAGTTGCAGCCATCGGAAACTACACAAAGACCAGGAACGGAAAGTCTGAAACAGTGGCAGAAAATGAAGTGATCATTCTCGAATCCATTGCAGGAGAGTGGAAAGTGACTGAAAAAACAAATCCCTGGAATTAAGAGGCAGTATTATAAAAAAGAATGCGAAGCATGAATTGCTCAGCATTCTTTTTTTTTGAGTAATATTTTAGAAGTTTGAACTGCTTTATCCGGTTAAAAGGCCCGAAAGAATGGAACAACCCCATTATAATTTGTAATTACAATAAGTTAAGAACTATATTTAAATATTTGTGTGTGTTACATTGAGGATCCTACACGAACAGGAAATGAGAGTAGATTCACCTCATCCGGAAAAAAGAGCTCATGAGAGAATCCCTGCGCTAATTGATATTCACTGTTTTAGCATAGACTGTTACGGGACCATTACAAATCTCTCTGTCAATGGAATGTTCATAACATCTCAAAAAATGAGTTTCCCTTTTGATACGAAATTTGAAATATGTATTCCTTTACAGGAGGACGAGTTAAAAGTCGGGGTCAGAGTTAACAGAATTACCAAGTCCACGGGTTATTATGACGGAGTAGCTGTTGAACTGGTAAATCCTTCAGAAAAGTATCTGCAATTCATCAGCAGACTCCGGGCAAGTGACCGCAGTCTTGTTTCATTCCACAACATATAGATGTCAGGAAGATGAATAGAAGATCCCATGAAAGATTCAATACACGTCTAAGAGTAGAATTTGACTGCAATAACACTATCTGTTGCAGTGCTGCCATCAATCTTTCTGAAAATGGAATGCTTTTGAGAACCGCAGAAATACATTTTCCTCTGGATACTGAATTTGAAATTTTTATACACCTGAAGGAAAAGGTTCTCGTAGTTCCCGCCAAAGTGTGCAGGCTGATTAAGACTGAGAACATTTATGACGTTATAGGAATTGAACTGATTAATCCGCCTCAGGCATATTTTGAATATATTGACAGCCTGAGAAGTTCCATGCAATAGCATTAATGTCTATCCCTGAGTCTTTCCGCAACAGAAATAAGTAAGCAGGGTAAGTCAGGGGGATTTTTTATGCCAGATTCCGGTAACCATGCTCTACAGGTCTGACAGGTGGGCGGGTTTCACTAAAGTTTATCAGAAAATAACCGTATTTATTCAGTATCAGGAGAACACGGGGAGACACTATGTGGTTAGATGACGGGCATTATAAAAAAGTACTGGACAATCTGTATGATGGCATCTACCTTCTGGATGACAAGAAACGAATAATATACTGGAACAAGGGTGCTGAAACGCATACCGGATTTACAAAATCCGAGGTCATGAACATGCCCTGTCATGAAGTACTCAGGCATGTTGATGATAAAGGGATCGTTCTCTGTAATAATGACTGTCCGGTATCAAAGACAATAAAGGACAATAAGCTGAGGGAGGTCGATGTATATCTTCGTCATAATGAAGGCCACCGCCTCCCGGTATCAATGCGGATAGCGCCTATCAAGGACTGCGATAACCAGGTCGTTGTTGCGGTTGAGATTTGTGGAGAAGGGTCACCAAAATACACGTTACAGCAGAAGCTCAAGGAAATGAAGGACCTGGCACTGCTTGACCCGCTTTCAGAACTCGGCAACAGAAGGTTTCTTGAGATGAGTATCAAGGGAAAGTTAGAGGAACTGAAAAGATATAATTGGTCATTCGGCATTTTATTTGTTGACATCGATCATTTCAAGAGGATAAATGATACCTATGGCCATGACTCCGGGGACAGAGTAATTAAGATGGTAAGTAAGACCATGTCCAACAGCCTGCGGTCCTTCGACCTCATGGGGAGATGGGGCGGTGAGGAATTTGTTGTTGTAGTGGTAAATGTTTATGAAGAACAGCTTTACGCTGTAGCAGACAGGCTACGTCTCCTTGTTGAACAGTCCGGCATTGTCATAGACTCGGAATCTGTTAATGTAACTGTTTCCATAGGGGCAACACTGGGTTTGCCCGGAGATGACGAATTTTCCATTCTGAAAAGAGCAGATCAGCTGATGTACAAAAGCAAGCACTCCGGCAGAAACTGTATTACCATGTACAGGGATGAAACCACCTGTTCCATGCCCTGACGGTCTCCCTTTTCTATTTTCAGCAATAGTTACTTTTATGATACTACCCTCCATGTCTTCCCTTACTAAAGGGAGAATTTAAGGGGTGATAATTCTCCTGCCTGATGCATGTGCATGTTGCCTCATTAAAGAATGTTACCGAAGCAGTGATCAGAGTCTATTTTAATTGATCAAAGATGTTAGCAAGTTTTTTCTCAATTTTCTTTCTCAGTTTAAAAGGATTTAATTGATCAAACTCTTTTGTAAGAGCTTGCTTTATAGTATCTGATATATGAGGTGATTTCATAATTCTCTGATAAGGTGT
>CP070632.1:1730286-1765621 GCA_020356065.1 Nitrospiraceae bacterium | reverse complement strand
TGTCGGCCTTCCAACTTTCATCGTGTACCCTCCTTATTTTAATGGATACACGATTTATGCAATATTATTGCCAGTTATTTGTGGGACAGTACACTAGTTTAAATTGAACACAGGGTGAATATCAATTTGATTCATGCGATACATATAGGCTGACTGACATCAGCAAAGACATGAGCTGAATACTATTTATTTAATGAATTGAATTTATCCGCATACTTCAGAACCGTCCAAACAAAAGAGGAATGGCTCCATGTAAGCGGTGATACTGAAAGTGGAGAGCTGTTTCCCGGATGCACCTGCTCTGCAAGTACACCGGAAGGAAGAGCATTTTTCGCACACCATTGGATATAAGGAATGGCCTCTCGCAGTTCATGAAGACTTTCTGCGGTGGCTATACAATATTCTGCTAACCAGAGAGTTGAGATAAACCAGGGGTTGCCGGGAATATCGGCCGGGCTGTCGTCAGGACGATGATAAACATCATTCTGATATCGCGCACAGCCTTCAACAGAAGTATTCAGCCACAATTTCCGGTGTATAGCATCCATTGTCGCGACCATCCGTGGATCTTTGGGAGGCAATACTCCCAGAATAACGAGTGCAGATAAACTGACATCGATCACTTCATCAAGTTCATAGCCTTCATCCTTTCGGTACCCGGAGCGGGCATACCTCTTCATCCCCTTGTGGTAGAGATGTTTCGTGAGCCCCCCTTTTATTTCTTCGGCGGTGTTGTCATATTTCTCTGTTAGTGAGGTATCCAGGAAGAGTCTCGCGAAGTTTGCCGCTGCCCTGAGTCCGGCAATCACGGAGGCTACAGTAAACGTGTGCAGTCCATAACGCTCTTCCCAGAGATCATAGCAGGGAATGGGCAGTTTTGTCCGGGAATCGCGGTTAGAGACCATAAAGTCAGCAGATTTCTTAATAAGACTATCATAGAGCGGCCTGATGAATTCTATGTCTTTAGAACTCTCATAGTGTATCCAGAGAGCCCAGAGAATCAAGGCTGTTGAGTCCTCCTGTATAGGGAGCACAGCCTTTCCATCCACCAGCCAGGGGTGCCAGTTACTGGCAAGTGATCCATCAGGATTGTAATGCTGATAAAGATATCCTTCATCTGTCAGAGCACGGGAACAAAATTCAAAAAATTTCATGCACACATGAGTGTAACCGGCCTTTGCCAATGCAGCGGCCACAAAGGCCCCGTCGCGTCCCCACATGTACGAATAAGTATCTCCGGCAAAACGGACTATATCCGAATCATTTGCAGCGGTGATAGCTCCCCTGTTGTCTATCTGAGTTCTTAAAACAAGAAGGCTGCGATTGTATATATCGATGACAGATTCGGGCAGGTCTCCAAAGGACCTGGACTCCTTTGTGACCCATGCTCCCCAGTAATCCGATGTGCGTTTAATCAACGCATCGGGTGTCTTCTCAATTACGTTCCGGTTAATTTGAGCGACTTCATTGTAATGCGTTCCTGCAGCGATCCAGTAATGAGCTTCGGCTTCCCCTCCCGGAGGCACATGCAGCCAGATTCCGATAGCAGAATCTGCAGATCCCCATGAAATCTGATTCCCGCTGAGTTCTCCATCCTCGGCGTCTTTCCATATTCCTTCCCGGCCCGGCACCTCTTTATCACCACAGGCATAGTGATGTACACCATCCCTGCCGGACTTGCTGCAGTTAATGAGAAAGTAACGATTGGCTTTATAATGGATAATGGAGCGGGGCCGTGGATCAAAGTAGGCAGTGTCCCCGATATCATAACCATAAAGATAAAAGTCGTGACAGAAAAATAGCCTTACCTGTCGCTCATTATCCTGGAGATTTTTGACTTCAACCTTTTTAATGTATACATTAAGGTCCACATCAACCACGTCATGGCACCTAAGTTCCAGTCCAAGGGGCTCGTTTTTCAGCAACACATCAGTAACAAGGCTGTCGTCGTGATATCTCAAATCCTTTTCCCAGTCCGGACCCATCCAGGAGCAGCGTCCATCCACCCACACTCCGAATCGGAAAGGGGCTCCTTTTGAATGGTTCTCCTGTCCTATAAAGGGAAAGTACACATCCCTGATCTGATAATCCGAGTCAAAATTGAAAAGCAGATTGCCGTTGCTTACCGGAATATCTTTGGGCATGATTTCTTATGCGGCTCTTATCCCACGGATGGCGGGCTTTGAAGAGTGGCCGGTTGACAGGCTGCTGTGGCGGTCAGTTGTTTTATGACTGCCGATTATATGATGATATAAACTTGAATAGTTCAATGCCATATTTTTTAAAGAAAAATGGTTCTGCACATGCCTCCTGCATTTGCGGGGATCAATTCTGTCTATACGTCCTACTGCTTCAATCATGGCCGTCATGGAATCTACCACAAACCCTGTTTTTCCGTCCACCACTATTTCAGAGACAGCTCCTTTATTTAGAGCAATGACCGGCGTACCGCATGCCATCGACTCAACAAGCACAAGCCCGAATGGCTCACCCCATTGTATGGGGAATAAGGTAGCCCGGGCATGCCGGTACCACTGTTTTTTTTGCTCGCTGCTGATTTCACCAATGTAGATAATCTGTTTGTCGCAATCCAGTAACGGTTTTATTACCCTGGCATAATAGTCATTATCAACCGGATTTTTGCCGACTTCAACAGACAGATCTATGGAATTCTTCAGACCTGCAAAAAACTCCCTGTCTGCAGGTTTGTTCTGGACACAGCCGGCAATGATAAGCCTGGAACCTGTTTTTTTCGCAATTTCTATGGCCCTGTCCTGTCCCTTGTCATGGGTTACCCTGCCGATAGTGAATAAATAGCTTCCTTTATCCGGATCCTCTTTTGAGGGATATTCTTCAACATCAATTCCGTGGTGCACAACATTCTGTGCATTTACCAGGTAACTGTACTGCTCCTTCTGATACTCGCTTATTGCGACGCAAAATACAAGAGGAGATGACAGAAGAGGACTGCACCAGCGCTGGTATGCACCTCCCAGCAGGCTGTCTTTTGTGGAGACATGAAGGGTCATGACAATTGGTATATGCATGTTGAATACACTGTCATACATGAACTCAACTGCCTTTGCATCATGGGTGTGTATGATATCAATATCACCCATCCCCGCCCTGTACAATGCATTTGAAAAGTGCATATTCGTGGTCTGTCTCCGTTCCGGAGTGTTAACGGTCCAATAGTCACCGATACTTTGTTCAACAGTTACATAATGTTCCCCCTTTACTACTGAGTCACCGGGGCAGGCTACGATCGATCTGTGACCCAAAAAATGGAGTCCTTTGTCTATATTGTGAATGACCGTTTCTATGGGGCCATAACCAAGATCCGGTCTGATCGGCTGGTTAAGGGTTGCAATGTGCAGCACTGTTAGTTTTTCATGACTTACATTTATCGTCATTATGCATCTCTCCATATCTGACCTTGAGGTAAAGGTCACATTATTTCTCATAATTATTTTAATAAACAAAAAATGCCTCACGGCTTTAAAGGCCGAGAGGCTTTTCAACTTTCAAAGTCAATTACACTGTAACACAATTCAAGCTAAATAGATATCAAACAAATCCAGAAATGATTGAAAGCTATTGCTTTCTATGTATATTCAGCAGTTTGCAAATACAGACTTTCGCGTGTTTGTAATTCCGGCTGGGAAAACCCTGCCCCTGCTTATTTCATTTGCTATTAAATCAGAGCCGGACTGCCCTTTATCAAAGAAGTCATATTATTCTTCTTGACGGATTGTTTAAAGACGTGCTATGATTAAGCCAGAGTTTTAGAAGTTTTTGTTGTTGATGAGGCCACGAAGATTTTTGATCTTTGCGGCCCTTTTTTTGTTGAGGCCTTCTAAGATTTTAATAGATAGATAAGGAGGTATAAGATATGAACCAGGGAACTGTAAAATGGTTTAATGACAACAAAGGTTTTGGTTTTATTTCCTGTGAAGACGGTAATGATGCTTTTGTACATCATACATCTATTCAGGGTGATGGATACAAATCCCTTGCTGAAGGCGATGCGGTCAGCTTTGACACTGAAGACGGCCCGAAAGGCCCCAAGGCGATTAACGTTGTAAAACTGTAATAAACCGGAGAAGGCCTCTTCCCCAGGGAACGGGCCTTTTTATTTAGGAGGAACATGATTAGCAGACATAGTCAGGCAAGGACAGCAAGTTTAGAAAGAAATCAGCGCAGGCTTGACGCCGGTATAATATCCAGTCATTACCCGGAGGTTGCAGGCATCGTCATCAGCATGATGTACAAGCAGCAGGGAATAGCCAATCCGATACACAGGGTAATGAATTTCAGTCCCGGCAGTTACGCATTTTTCAAAGTTGACTGTTTGAGTGATGACTGCGTTGACGGCGGGTTTGATATGTCCCGGGTGATAACCTCGATGATCAGGAACCACAGTGAATCCACAAAAGGAGAACTTGGCTGTGATGACAATGGTCCCCGGCCCGGGCACTCAAAGATTGTGTATGAAATTGCCATACAATACGCATAAACCAGATAATTCATACATATTTTTTTATCAGGACAGATAAGCTGAAAAAGCAGAAAAAGGAAAGCAAATGAATCAACTAGGGTTGGACCTGAGAAAAATGACCGTTATTCTCAAGGAAAAGTACTATAATGGAAGTGAATCTGTAAGGACATTTAAATGTGAAACAGGTTCCGGCTGCTCACCAGACTCTAACGGCAATGAAATCATTGGAACGTTTGCAGATGGTGAGAAGGGCCGAATCGAAAGCTATGAGATTGAAAAGACGAAAGAATAAGAGAACTTGAACGTCATTGTTCTCTGCCGTACCGTGACACTGATTCATCATTCAGCGAAAAGATGAAATATATCGCTGAAGGCAGGGGTATTACCTGTTTGTCAGGAAGTTCCAGCTTGAGCATACCCTGCTCATTCAGACCAAAAGCCTTACCTCGAATCTCTCCCTAGTATGTTTTTACCTTTACATGTGAATGAATGTCCTGCTAAACCGGGCCCATTTAACCATGACAGCCTTACTGTCTGTTATAAAAATCATAACAGGTGTTAAACAGTTTAAGAATTTCAACTATAAGTGCGCCTCTCTCAAACTTCATCCCGGGTTCGATATAGTTGCTTGACGATGTATCCTTTAAATCCTGAGGTGATTGTCTTTCAGCTGATCGTGTTTCGTCTCGGATAAAACTGTTCTTATCATATAGTTATTTCAACGATCGATAACATAATTGAGGGCTTCATTAATTTCCTCAATGAAGTTAACAAATCATATAATTTAATTTATAATGATACGATACATATGACAATTACATGAGGGAGAACATGTTGAGTATAAGTGAAGCGGGAACTATTATTACAGTTGCAGCATTAATGCTTATCAGTTCGAGTATGGCTGAAAATTTACAACAGAAACATGCCCCCATTGATGATCGGTCCGATTTTGTGTCGCGAAGTGGCGAGACTGATAATAATAACGATCTTGTAAGAACTGATTTACAAAGTATCAAAGAAGGAGCGAAACTCTTTGAACAATTATGCAGTAAGTGTCACAATGTTGATTTCCCGGTGCCTGAAAGCGAATTTGTCATGAGGGGACCTGGACTCAAGGGTGTATTGAAACAGAAAGTTTTACCATTCAGCAAGAAACCTGTAACAGCTGAAAACATTATCATTCAGCTCAATAAATCATTCGATAAGATGCCTTCTTTTCATTTTCTTTCCAATGATGAACAGCTTAATATAATTGCTTACCTGAATACGCTTTAAAAGTCAGGATATACACATGAAGTACCCATTGGTAATCATGAATGTAATATGCCAAACATATTTATACAGAGGCGGCTCAGCTGTATGGTAGAATATTTCATGCTTGCTAAAGTGAGCATAAAAGGTGTGTAAAAAAGAGAATGTATGAAAACAGTGATATCAGCAATTGTGACGGTATCTTTGCTTATCCCGGGCATGACTGCTTTTACTCTTGAAAAAGATCATCATAACTCAAATGCGGGAACAGAAAGCAGGAGACCTGATGTACAATATGCATGGAAGGTAAACTGGAATAAACTCGATGAAGGGATTAAGAAGTCAAAAAAAGAAAGAAAACCCATGCTGGTTGATTTTGCTGTTCACGAAGGCTGTCCCCGTTGTGATTTCCTGCAGAAAAATGTATATAGCAGGGACAGCATTGTAGCCAAAATTAATAAAGACTTTATTCCAATCTTTATAGACCTTGCGTATGATCTGACGCCTGATGAACAGGCCCTTGGTGAAAAACATGAGTTCCATGATGACTGCCTGCTTCTCTTTCTGAATCATCAGATGGAACCGGTACTGGATCCAGACGGAAACAAAATGTGTTTTGCAGAAGAAATTAAACCCGGGACGTTTAAACGCTACCTTGATTATGTTATTGGAATTTATGAAAGTAAGGTTAATTTTTAAGTATAAAATCCTTGCAAGAGGGGAAAATGGATTTTAAAACACATCTCGAAAAAGCATGGCGTCTTACACTCAAATATATTGCCCCCCTGATTATCTTGACACTGGCCATGATTGCGGTGAGTTTTTTTACTCTTGGAATTCTGGCCCCTGTTACCATGGCCGGTTACATGCAATCTATTTTGTTGATGATAAGAGATGGACGTGAGCCTAAGGTGCAGGACATCTTTTCCCATATGAGGCTTTTCTTCCCCTTATTGGCATTTGGCATTCTGGTGCTGCTGGTTGTCTTAACCGGGTTTTCGCTTCTTGTAATTCCGGGTATTGCTGTTGTACTGGCAGTGGCGTACTGCTGTCTGTATATGTTGCCGCTCATGACTGACAAGGAACTTGGATTGGTTGATGCCGTTAAAGAGAGTTTTTCCATGACAACTAGTGGAAGCTGGACAGACAATCTTGCTGTCTTTATCATCTTCATAGGAGTAATTTCTCTGGGGAGCACCACGTTTATCGGTTCACTCTTTACACAGCCTTTTGCAGTAATCTTTCTGATGTCTGTATATGAGGCGAGAACAGGGGAGGGGGGAGAGGTAGTTGAGAGTGAAGGGGAGGCAGCAGAATGATGAACCGGGAATAATATGTTGTATTGTTACAGGATTAGATAACAATCAGTGAACATAATGTATAGGAGACATGATTTTTATCATATCATTGTAATATAGAATAGTATTAATATTAATTAAGAAAAAAAGAATGAGGGTCCCTGATTAAAAGGTTTTTCCCTGCCTACGCTAAGAGCCCAACCTTTTAAATTCAGCGATGTCCCCTAACTGGGCCCGCATTCTTTTTTTCTTGATATCCCAGAATTATTTTAAAATTTAATATCTTATAAGTAGATGTCCCGATATCATTACTGGTTACTTTCCTCATATCATTTCCTCTCTTTTATTGCAACTGATAAATGGTTATTATTTCAGTGCGTTGTATGCATGAAGGAAGGATTTCAGCAAAACAGTTAATGCAATTCTATAAATTAAAGGACAATCAGTCCGCGCCGCGACAGTACAGGAGTATTTTTATCAGTCGGGTCAGATCGATCCAAAGAGGGTCTTTCTGATAGAGCAGGAATCGGTGCTGCCTGAGAAAGATGAAAGACTGTAACAGACCCGCGTTGATTTTAAGCTCACATAGGACAAGCCCTGAGGACTTTTGGCAGGGTGATTAAAGGCTCAGCTTTCCTGAACGTGACTACCACTTGAAATGTATTTACGAAACTTGGTGCCTGTCAGATAGAGTCCGCAATAAAAGCTGCCTGTTCACTGCATTTATAAAAAAATATCAGGTGTCAGGGCACCATCACGGTCATGCCCTTTTCTATATTTCCCTCACCTTCAGTCGTACTGGCAATCGAGATTTTCTCTTTAACAGTATCCACGACAACCGTTCCTGATTTTTCCATGGACACATCAAGAAGTTCTCCAGTATCCGGATCTCTGAGCTCCTCAACCGAGCCGACCACAAAACTCTGTCCCTTGCTCACTCCGTCTCGCTCTCCCCTGTTAATATACACTTTTCCCTTCTTGACAAGTATGACCGTACCTTCCCAGGGTATCTCCTCTACCTCTTCGCTGATAAACGTTACTGCTTCATCAATGGCAGCTTCAACAGCTTTGCCGACATTTGTTTTTTTGAAACCTCCAAGATCCGCACCCCAGTCCCTGTCTGAAAATCCGACACTCAGACTTCTTTTTGATGCCTTTCCCACGAGCTTTTTTGATGAAATAACCTGGCCGGTCGTTGAATCAACTACATAGATGACTGCATTTATCTCTGCCTGGTCTTTTCCCCCGCCAAGTTTAAAACCCTTGATTCTCACCCCTCCTTCACCGCCTGATGTTGAGTGCTGGAAATGGGTGATTTCACCTTTGACCAGAAGTTGAGCAGGTGTCATTTGTCCTGTTTGTGCTTTCTTTTTCCCGCCAGCAGTCCTGCCTGACGCATTAAAGTCCTGCTCAGCAATTGCCTCCTGTCCTTTTCACCCAGTACGATAAATTTATTTGTCTGCTGAAGGTTGTCTGTAAGCATGGTGCCGAATGTATCTGCCAATTGCCACTGGCCAGACCAGTTTGAACGGTTCTCAAATTTGGACACCAAGATTGAGTGACGCAGATTACCCTCAGCAAAAACAGTCACAGGGACCATAACAAAAATACAAAGCAGATAAACAAGCAGTTTTTTCATGCATCCTCCCTTATAATTAAAGATTTTACTTGTAAAGTTTATCAGATTTCTCAAAGCCGTCTAAATCATTTTATTTTGGTTATTTTGTATCCTTTATGGTTACAGGATACGGTGTGCCATTACTTTTATTATATGCTGCTGCCGCTATCAGGATTAATTAAGTATTGTACAGGCATAGCGAACGATATTATTTTAATTTTCTGAAAAACAGTTCATTTGCGTGCTCAAGGGACTTTTTATCACCGATTAGAAATACAATATCATGTGCATGTAACTGAAAATCAGCCCGTATACCATGAATCGTTTCATTGCCCCGCTTGACGGCAACTGCAAAGGCACCGGTCTTTGCATAAATTGATGATTCCCTGAGTGTCTTATCTGCAGCCACAGAACCTTCTTCCACAATGAAGCTCTCATAATCCATATGCGGCATGAGCGCAATGGTATCCTGAAAATATCTCTTTGGGGTTTCTCCCCTGATAAACATCTGGTAATGGTCGTTTCTGAATCTGTCTGCGTATTGACCGATCAGGGCCCTGGGCATTTTATAAAACCTCAGCACTCTTGAAAAAAGCTCAATCGACGTTTCAAACTCAGCCGGTATGACCTCATCTGCACCGGTCTGTATCAGGTCTTCCACCTCCGACAGGAACCTTGTCCTGACCAGAATATATATGTTTGGGTTCATCTTTCTTGCAGTGAGGACGATTTTCCTGGTAGCCGACGGGTCCATGATACAGATAACAATTACCTTTGCCTTTTCCAAGTTCATTTTGTGAAGTATTTCCCTGCTTGTTGCATCACCATAATAGATTGGCTCACCCTGCTTACGTGCGTTCTCTATTGTCTGGCTGTTCATCTCGAGCACCAGGTATGTTACTTCAAGTTCCTTTAACACGAGAGCAAGATTTTTTCCATTCAGTCCGAAACCGACAATGATTACATGGTCTGATTTCCTTTCAACGGTAATCCCCTTTTTTTGCTCAAGCGCTCTCATGGATTCAAGGCGTGCAAGGATTTTTCTTGATGTCACCCAGGTTGATACCGTCGGAGATATATATACCATCAAAGGAGTCAGCAGCATGGTTATTATTGCTGATGAAAGGAAATACTGATATATAGTATCTGAGATGAGATTGAGCTTTAATGCGGATACAGCAACAATAAATGCGAATTCGCCGACCTGTGCAAGGACAAGGGCGCTGTGAAGGGCGATCCTCAGGTGACTTCCTGTCAGAAGTACAGCGATAGTGGTTGCGCCAATTTTAACAATGACAATGATCAGAACAAAGAGCAGTATCTGTCCCGCATTGGTGAGAAAAAAATGTACATCCATGAGCATCCCCACTGATATGAAGAATAGACCATTGAAGCTGTCCTTAAAGGGGAGAATATCCGAGATTGCCTGATAGGAATATTCGGACTCAGATACGATCAGTCCTGCTATAAATGCCCCGATAGCCAGTGAAAACCCCAGCTCATAGGTCAGATAGGCTGTACCGAGACATATGAAAATGATACTGATGATAAAAAGCTCTCTGATCCTGCAGTGTACAATCAGATGAAGTAGCTTGGGAACCAGAAGGCGGGCGGATAATATTACAATTGCTATAAAGAGCAGCGATTCAGCAAGGATCTTAATGAGGTTCAGCATACCGCCATCGTGTGCATTGAGCATTGGCAGTAGAAGTAAAAAGAAGACCACGCTGAGGTCCTGAAAGATGAGAATACCAAGGCTTGACTTACCGTAAAGGGAATCTATCTCTGCCCTGTCAAAGAGGAGCTTAAGCACAATGGCGGTGCTGCTCAGGGCAATCAATCCTCCCATAACAATGGACGTGTTCCTGTCATATCCTGAGCCCAGGCTGAGAAGAAAAATGATTACACCGGTAATCAGAATCTGGAGGAAACCGCCTGCAAAAATGCTTTTTCTCAGGGACAGAATCTTTTTGAGCGAAAACTCCATACCTATGGTAAATAAAAGAAGGACAATGCCAATTTCAGCAAAGACCTCAACAAGATGAACATCGCTTATTAACTCAAGCCCGTAAGGACCCAGCAGTACTCCGGCCAGGAGAAATCCAATGAGCGAAGGAACCCTGATTTTTCCAAGCGTGTATACGACAATGGCAGAGAGACCATAGATAATTACAAGTGATCTGAGAAAATCATATTCAGGCATATGGCAACAGGCATTAAAATATTCTTAAAGTGATAGGTATAAGTATAACCGATTAGTTTATGTGATGAAACGGGGGGAACAGGAGAGGCTGTCATTTGTCTGTTTTATGTATGTAGTGACGGCAGAATGAGTCTGTTATATGAAGAAGGTCCGGAGTGAGGATGTCCCTGGCCTTTGCCGCAATATCATCGGGCACACCTTTATAAAAAGCTTCGGCAATGCCGCCGGTGATACAGGCCAGGGTATCACTGTCGCCGCCCAATGATATAGCGTTTCTTATCGCATCTTCATATGAGGAAGAATCGAGAAAGGCGATGATAGCTTCCGGTACTGTTCTCTGACATGATATGTCAAAAGAATACATGAAACGTATTCGTTCAATTGTCCTGTCAAGATCATATCCAAATGTCCTGCTGATCCTCGACCTGATGATTTCCTTTGCCTGTCCGGTCCGGGCAAGAAATACTGATAAGGCTGCTGCCTGAGCCCCCTTTATTCCTTCGGGATGGTTATGTGTGATTTCGGCGCTGTTTCGGGCTTCTGCAAGTACTTCCTCTTCTGTATCAAAAGCAAAACCCACGGGACTGACACGCATGGCAGAGCCGTTGCCCCAGCTGTTGTATGGATGCGGAGTATCTGAGCCAAGCCATTGGATGAATGAGCTGCCGTATCCGGCATGCGGGTATTTTCTGCCTATCTCTCTTATGGATTCCTGATAAGAACGCCCTTCAAGAATTGAATCCGCCACTGCCACGGTAAGAACCGTATCGTCAGTAAAGCGGCAATCAGGACCAAAAAACGGGAAGTCTTTGGATTTGATCGGCCGGCTCTCATATATTGACCCGATGATGTCTCCGGCTATTGCTCCCAGCATTTTTTTTGCCGTAAAATGTTAAACACATCCGATGTCATCATGCCGCATTGACCGTACCTGCCCGATGACGCACTGTACTCATAAGGTAAATGCGTATCGAATACCTCCGAACCAGGCGCTGAAGTCTGACAGGCCGCCACGGTCTGAGTCTCCGAACGTAAAAACAGGTTTTACGAACAGGCGAAGTTCATTCCGATTAAAGCGGAAACCGATTCCGGCGTACGGTGACACAAACCCTCCGGTCCCTTTAAAAAAAGTACCTGAGCTGGCCCCTTTGGATGGGGCCGCACCCTGACGGGCCATTGCGTTGGCGATCAAGGCTCCTGCGTGTAAACCACCTGCAATAGACCATGGATCACCGTACGAGAGTTCTGCAACCGGACCGGCAGCCTGGTAGTTCATGGTTGTGGCCTAGTCCTTGTCGGAACTGGCCGCGAGTGTTTCAAAGCCTACTCTTAGATATGGTCTTATTCTGTAAAGAAAGAAGACCCCGGAAATGTGCAGACCATTAAGACCGTCGAACTCCAGGTCATCAAACGATTTATCCAGATCCGAGAGATTTATCTTCCCGATGATAAGTGCAGATGCAAATCCAAGTTGGAATTTACCACCGGATTCCTGTGCCCCTGCCTTAATGGGCAGCATTATCAGTATTATGCTGAGCAACATACATGTCTTCATTATAAGCCCCCCTTTTATTTCCCTGTTAATGATTAGACAAGCATTCCTTTTTTAAATGCCAGACACACTTATATTCCCGGTTACGTCTGCTTCCAGAGAAATCGTCCCATGCCCGTTTCCCAGTTTCGCGCTCAGTGATTTAGATGTTCTTACTTCGTTCTGAAGCTCAAGATTTGAATCACTGATAATTCCAATTGAAACAGCGGCTGATAACATTGCTGACGTGTCTGTCGGAATCGTGAGATCGATATTTCCGTTCACGGTGTTCAGATCGATCGTACCATTTGAAGGTAGCGTTATGTCACTATCAATCATGCCATTGACTACATTTACCTCTGCACTGCCAGTAATACCCGTTAAGGTAACATCTCCATTTGTGTTGTTCACGGTGATGTTATTACCAATGTCTTCCAGGATCATGATGCCATTGGTGTTCGTAATCTGAACTTTCAAATCTGCCGGCAGAGTGATTATATAGTCAAAGACATATTTTCTGCCCTCATTATTTTGAGGTTGAATCGTCTCTACAGATATTTCGTCTGCCGGACTTTGCACGTTTACTTCCAGCTCCTGCAGGTGCTCTTCAGCATCCTGCATCCTGTCTGATCCAACGAGTTTTGTTCCAGTAATCATGACTGAATCAGTCCCTGATAAACCGGTAACCGTAATATTACCATTTATCCCCTTCAATCTCAGGCGGGAGCGGATGCCGATCTCTATTTCTTCGGAAAAGGAGTCATCGGCTTCAAAATCCGTATTGCGGAATGGCGGAAAGATACCTCCATTATTATCTATAATGATGTTTGCATCACCGCATGAAATCAAACTGATGGAAGTGAGCACATATAATAGGATGGAACAGGATCTCAATGTGCTTTTCATAGGACAATGACCTCTGCGTAATAAGATTGATCGTTTCTGACACAGATGTCAGTGAATCGAACACTAACAGATATTAACATGCCTCATTGTCATTTGAACATAAAAAAATGTGGCACCCTGAATCATCACAGCTGGTGCGTATTCCGGTATGAGATTTTTGGATAAAGCTCAATCAGAATCATCTTCATGCTCATCATCTTCATCTCCTTTGCCAAATGTGGCCAGCAGTCCCTTTATAAATACTTTTTTATCATCTTCTGATAACCTGGCTTCCGGGTGAGAAATTATATAAAACCAGGGAGGCATTTCCCCTTTTTCAATTGTTTCTATTGATTCATCACCTTCATTCTCTCTTTGGACCCCCCACATCGATACATTAAATTCTTTTCGCCCCTGATTAACGTCGTATTGGACTAACCACGATATCGGGGCTATATTGCTGTACCCCGGCCATGTTGTCTCGTTGCTGTGACAGTCTCCACATGATCGAAAAAACAGTTCACGTGTTTTCGTACTATCCCATTGGGGTTCGGCAATGACAGGAGGATTAACGTGGCCTCTGCCATATGGTACGAATTGTATGGCAATGATACATATAAATATGGCACCGATTATTTTGTATCTCATATTCACTGCTTTTATTTATAGCTACATGAAGCTCTGTGGATCGAACCTTTATGCACACAATGAGCATAATACTTTATTGAAAACAATAAATAAAACACAGTCAAAAAAGTTACCTCTGGATCTATTTCACAACAGTTTCAAGGGCTACTTCTATTCCTTTTACTCGATGGTGATACCCTCTAGTTTGTTGATGCAGCCTTTGCTATGCCAGCAAGAGCCTTCTCTATTTTTGAAATCACTTCCTCGCAATTGGAAATGTTATGCCTTTTTTTCAAATATCCTGGATTGTTATATGGTATCCATACTTTGTCTTCACTATCTTTCCATATTAATGCTTTTTGTGGCAGATCAATGGCAACGCTTTGCTGACACTTTATGAGAGGACTTTCTACTTTGGGATTTCCAAAAATTATGAGTTCCGTTTCCCGTAAATCCACCCCAACATGTTTAGCTGCTTCAGAGTGTTTAACTCTATTAAATATTGTCATGCCTTTCTCTTTCAGAACGCGTTCCAGTTTGTCTCCCGTTTCTTTCACTCCGAACGAACTTTCAACATCCATCATACCCTCAGCTGCGTATGATGGAACTGATATGAACAGCACTAACAGAAAAGCGAGTAGTAATGTTTTCATGTTATTCTCCTTTTTATGTTTGTCTAACGTCTTGATCACTGATGCACACCATGTAGCGTACTTACAGGCAGTAAGATAGTTTGCATACCATAAAACATATCAAGCAAAATCGTCACCGCTGGTATGCATTCCAGTGCATGAGATGGATACTAATTAATCCAGATAATCGGCAGCAAAACGTTTTATCCAAGTTACCATATCCTCAACATCGTCCTTCGAAAACTTATCAAAATGACCATGGTCTGCGTTGTTTCGAATATCCGCTAATGCAGTAATTCTTTTTTGAACAAGTTTGCTATAAATTTCTGCACGCGCTAAGTCTGAATTCAATCGATCAATTTTTGTTTTTTCAGGAATATCAAGTCCATGGGCTTTTGCTAACTTGCGAAGTGTATCCTCTAAAACAGCACCCGACAGTGATGCCGCAGGTATATGATAACCTTGAGAAACTAAAGCTTCTGCTTGCTCAACGAAGTCTCCTAAAACTTCTGCTGCAATCAAGGCTCTCAAATCAAATAGGAGGCCGTCTTCATAATCCTTATGTGCTGCTTGAAGCGCGCCAAAACAGTCTTTGAAAAAATAGGAGTTTCCAGCACTACGTTCGTGTTCAGCTAATCGTTTAAGTTCTTGGTAATGATCACTGTTCTCGCCACAAACACGCTTTACGAGATTTAATGCTTCTGTTCGAAAACGTCTATAGTCAACTACATTGACAGAGGAATGATAATCTTTACCATCCCACCCCGAACGTTGAAGAATTGCTTGTCCTTCTTCAATCAAACTTTTGAACTTCTTTTCTACTTTTTCGCTTAATGACATATTCTTTCATCTTGATCTAACATATTAATAGACGAATCTCGTATTTAATGGTAAAGTTCTCTTTCAAGAGATCCATTACTGGTTAATTAAATTCATATCTCTTTATAAAATATAGAAACACGACATTGCCTGTTATGTAAATGCTCTTTATTAGCAGGATAGACGAATTTCGCATTTCTTGGCTTATTTGTCATAAAGGGGGGGATTGATAAAAAACTTAGGCCATAACACCCCCTCCATGTGTGCCGTATTATGAAAAAAGATTATGTGATAGTCAAGGGAAGTATGAAGTAAAAAATATGAAGTCTGCAGTGAAACGACAACATTAAATTGTAAGGGCGATCAACCGTTCGCCCTTTAACGGCCTGGTTTGACTCGAATTACAACTCTTTTAAAGATCGGGGCAGGGGACCCTTATGGCTTCTGTTTTACTTCTATCATATTGCCCGAATAATCTTTGATGAAATGGACTGTTTTTTCTGCAGTCTTGCCGATGATGTGCTCGACTTCAAACCGGCGGGCCCTGTCCAGGAACGCGGTGAGGTCATCAACAAACAGGGCAGCATGTCTTATATCAGAGCTTTCAGGAACTGAATCAGGATACAGGAAGATTTCAAACCGTATGCCGTCCTTTTCATATACAACGGCCTTAAATTCACTGCTGAGACTGAAAAGCTGTTCTGCCAGTTCGGACGACACAGTATATTCCTTGCTTTTCTCAAGCTCAAGAAATTGTCCATAGAACTTTTCAGCATGTTCTTCGCTTGCATTGACTATTGCTATGTGGTTTAAAAGCATATGTTATTGTACATGATTTAGTGGATTGAATAACTGTTTACAAGTGGTATGTTTTCTTCATGGGCGAACGGCCATTCGCCCATGAAGAACATTTGCACATCGCTTAAGGATTCAACGTAATGTAAATGTATCCTCCTGATCTGTACACCAGAAGCAGGACATTATCTTTGCTGCCAATTTTTGCAACCACGTCTTTATAGGCATCCAGGTCTTTTATGCTCTTCCGGTTTATCTCCTGTATAACGTCCCTGTTTTTCAGAAGAGTGGAAGCAGGGCTGTTCTCCTCGATGCTTGTGACAATGACTCCTGAAGCTTTTTCGGGTATCTCGAGACTCTTTTTCAAATCCGAAGTCAGTTCCTGAACATGAACGCCTGAGAGTACATTTTCGAATTTCCCTTCCAGACTCTTTGTATCGCTTTCCTGCTCGCCAATCATGGCCGTGATGACTTTGTCTTTACCTTCTCTGATAACCTTAATCTTCACTTCGGTTTTCGGGAGAGTGGCCGCTACTTTATTTCTGAGGTCAGTCGTATCAATGACGGTCTCACCTTCATACTCAACTATAACGTCTCCTCTCTGAAAACCTGCTTTTTCCGCGGGTGTATCGGCGAGTATATTGGTAACCAGTGCGCCCCTGTCTTCCTTTATATTAAAATGTTTTGCCAGATCATCGGTTATATTCTGTATCTGGACCCCAAGCCATCCCCGTACGACCTTACCGTGTTTGATGATGCTCTGCATGATAGTCTTCACCATATCAGACGGAATCGCAAATCCTATACCCATATAACCACCGCTTGTCGAGAATATGGCGGTGTTAATTCCGATCAGCTCGCCATAAATATTGACCAGAGCGCCCCCGGAATTGCCCGGATTAATTGCTGCATCAGTCTGAATAAAATCTTCATATTCCGCTATTCCTACATTGGAACGTCCTACTGCACTGACAATTCCCATGGTAATTGTATGCCCCAGACTGAATGGATTCCCAATGGCGATAACCAGCTCGCCGACCTTCATTTTCTCTGAGCTTCCCATGGTAATTGCAGGGAGGTCTTTTGCCTCTACCTTTATGATCGCGAGATCGGACTTGGGATCGGTTCCGATGATTTTGCCCGGCAGTTCCCGCTTGTCGTGAAGTACGACCTTGATCTCATCAACATCCTGCACAACATGGTTATTCGTAAGAATGTACCCGTCACCCGTTACGATGACTCCTGAGCCGAGAGCTGATGATTTATACTGCCTTTTTTCACCATGCGGATGTAACCTGTCTCCAAAAAATCGTCTGAAAAACGGATCATCCAGAAAATTCCCAAAGGGGTGCTCTTTTGACGAGATCGTTTTTGTTGTTGAAATATTTACTACTGATGGCTTGACTGCTTCAGCCACATCGGACAGGGACGCATTCAGGGTATCAAGAAATGCAGAGCCTCTGACAGATGCAGTTTCTTTCTGTACAGTTTTATCCTCCTTGACCTCCACATCCTTTGTCAGGTCAGCTGTTTTTTCCGGAGCAGATTTGATAATGGTCTGTTCAGTCCCCGGCTCCCCGGCCCTGGCCTTTTCCCTGTCAGCTTTATCAGCGCAGCCAAGTATGGTGAAAACACATAGAATTAACATCGCTTTTTTTAAGGATCCGATCATTTAGTCCTCCTGTTTTATAATGAATGCAAATTTCCGATTACAGATAAATTATATCACGTGCTGATTATTGTAAAAACAAAATATGGATAAAATATGAATCCTTGCATTTTCCGGGCGATTCATTTATCTTAACAGTCTCTTCAGTATAATCGACAAGTATTTGACAGCTTTATGTTTTTTTGATACGTAATTAATATGGCTTATCCAAAAATTCTCGCGATGATTATGGCCGGTGGCAGGGGAGAGAGGCTTTTTCCCCTTACCTTTGAGCGCTCTAAACCCTCAGTACCATTTGGTGGCCGCTACCGTATCGTTGACTTTGTCCTGAGTAATCTCGTTAACTCCCACATTTTATCAATTTATCTTCTGGTGCAGTACAAGTCACAGTCCCTGATTGAGTATGTCAGGGAAAACTGGGTACTTTCTTCTGTCATCACCGATCACTTTGTTACTGTCGTTCCTCCCCAGATGCGATATGGACCTGACTGGTTTCAGGGAACAGCCAATGCCGTGTTCCAGAACATGAACCTTATTCGTCAACATAAACCTGAGCTTGTTATTGTTTTTGGAGCTGACCATATTTACCGGATGGATATCAGACAAATGATAGATTTTCATCTTGAACGGAATGCCGATGTTACCGTGGCTGCCATGCCGGTTCCCATTAGCCAGGCAAGCTCCTTCGGCATTATCGATACAAAAAGGGATGGAAAAATAAAAAACTTCATCGAAAAACCGGAAAATCCTCCGCACATGCCCGATGATCCCAAACGGGCATACTGTTCGATGGGTAATTATATTTTCAGCACTGATGTCCTTATCAAGGGGCTCATTCAGGCTGAGAGGAACAAGGAAAATGATTTTGGCAAGCATGTCATCCCGAACCTGTTAAAAGGCGGTAATCAATTATATGCCTATGATTTTGCAACGAACATAATCCCGGGAGTCCGGTCTTATGAAGAAAAAGGATATTGGCGGGATGTGGGAACGATAGAAGCATTCTGGGATGCACATCAGGACATGCTCGGTGAAAAGCCGGTTTTTGATATGAGCAATGAACTATGGCCCATTCGTCCATCTTTAAATGAAATGACAGCTACCAAGATTATGGGTGGAGAGATTATTAACAGCATCATTGCGGAAGGCGCTGTTATTAACAGGGCCAAAATAGTGAACTCTGTCATAAGAAAGGGCGTTATTATTGAAGACGGAGTAGAGATCAGGGACTCCATCATTATGGACAGTGTTGTATTGAAAAAGGGATCTAAGATAAAGAAATCCATTATAGACTCATATAATGTCATCGAGAAGAATGTCCGAATAGGCTTCAAAAGCATGGAGCCGTACTGGCGTGCTACAATGGACCCTTCTGGGATATCTGTCGTGGCTACTGAAAAGCCGGAAAGCAAGACCGTAAAAAGATAGTCAGTAGTTAATCGTTCATAGGTATCAGTTATTTTTCATCGGGGCAGCACTTGAGCTGTCCTTTTTATTTATGAATTGCTCCGCAGCTGGTGTACTGTCCCTAACTCTTCTTTACGCTTTTTTGAAGTGTCATTCCGGTAGTCTTTTGAGCCGGTCGAATCGACTCTCGCGAAAACTCGCATCGATAATATATGCCTGCCATATCCTGAATTCCCGATCAACAGACTTCGGGAATGACAAACCCGAGGCCTGCCTACCGGAATACAGGGATATGTTAAGATATGTCATATTTTTTAAGCAGATTTTACAGGAATACTAATTATGTTCGCTTATGATGAAAAAAGATAAGAAAAATAAAAGATGCCCTGGGAGCCGTGCTGTTCTGAGGCCTTATTCACTTAAAAAGGGAATGACTGTTGATGAGGTTGTGGACAGTGCCCTGTTTTCATTTAACGCGGGATCCTTCAGAAAGGCCTGTGAACTTTTTGCAAATCAGATTGCCAGAAAAAATGTCAGAATCGGTGTCTCCCTTGCAGGAGCTCTTGTGCCTGCCGGTCTGGGAAGAAGCTGCCTTATCCCCCTGATAAAAGCCGGGCTTGTGGACTGGATAGTGTCAACAGGGGCTAATCTTTACCATGATCTTCACCATATCCTTGGGTATGAATTTTGTAAGGGTCATGCAGCTGCTGATGATGAAAAACTCAGGGAAAAGGGCATTATCCGGATTTACGACATATTTCTCAATTACGATGCATTGCTTGACACTGATAATTATGTACGTGAAGTGTTGCGAAATAACAGACATAACCTTCCTGATCCATGCTCCAGTGCTGATATCCATGCAATTTTCGGCAGGGACATCATCAGGTCTCGACCTGAACTGAAAGATAACAGCCTGCTTGCTGTGGCGTATGAGGCTGGTGTACCTGTACATACTTCATCCCCTGCTGATTCAAGCATCGGTATGAACCTGGCGGCGCTGCAGCTTGAAGACGAACCCATATATCTTGACACGCATCGGGACATCAATGAAGTAACCGGATATGTGTATGATATTAAAAAGCGCAAAGGTAAGAGTGCAGTACTGCTGCTCGGGGGAGGAAGCCCCAAGAACTTTGTACTTCAGACAGAGCCGCATATCCAGGAAGTGCTTGGATTGCCGGAAGATGGGCATGACTTCTTTATACAGTTTACCGATGCCCGGCCCGATACAGGCGGACTAAGCGGTGCAACTCCGTCAGAAGCGGTCTCATGGGGTAAGATCGATCCGGCAGCACTTTCCAGGACAATCGTGTCATATGGAGACTGCAGCCTGATGCTTCCATTTTTCACAAGCTACATCCTCAACAGGGTAAAGCCCCGTGTTCAATCCAGCCTGAATAGTAAACGCCATAAACTTATGACGCAGTTAAAGAAGGATTACCGGAATTTGGGATCGGACAGCCAGGCTTAGTTAAGAGTATTCATCTGCATAGGGACTCACACTTAGTAAGAAACTCTTATAATTAGCGTTTGTCCATAAACTGTCAATTTTTATTTTTGTCATGCCCGAATTTTTTGTCGGGCATCCAGAACTCACTATAAAACTGGATTCTCGATGCGAGTCTGCACAAGAGTCACTCCGACCCACTCAACAAACCGCGGGAATGACAGATCCATATTTGAATTTATGAACAGACTCTAATTTAATTATTAGTTGCTAATAACAGACCGCTTTTCAATAGCGCTTTGATATGTTTTGTGATCGTTTTGTGATAATTGATGATTATAATAAAACATACATGTGAGGCATGCATTTATGGAAGAAAGCATACTCGTAATAGAAGACAACAGGGAACTCGCCCAACTGCTTGAGTTGCACCTGAAAGATCTGTCATTCAAAGTTGATGTTGCGTTTGATGGTATTACCGGCATCACAAGGGCAGAAGCCAATGTGTATGACCTTATCATCCTTGACCTCATGCTTCCCGGTCTTGATGGTCTGGAAATCTGTAAGCGTCTGCGGAGCAGATCATCTTATGTCCCCATATTAATGCTTACCTCAAAATCCTCTGAGATGGACCGTGTAATCGGACTGGAGCTCGGAGCTGATGATTACGTGACAAAACCTTTCAGTATTATGGAACTTATGGCAAGAGTCAAGGCAATCATTCGCCGCGTTGATAAAATGAGGAATACGGAAATTGAAGCTGCTGCTGAAAGTATCCGTGCAGGGGACATGATTATTGATATCGAAAAGCGGACAGTTACTGTTGATGGCAATCCTGTAGATATCACGACGAAAGAATTTGACCTGCTTTTATATTTTGCTCAGCATCCCGGGCGTGTATTTACGAGATCACAGTTACTTGACCATGTGTGGGGGTACAGTCATGAAGGATACGAGCATACAGTTAACTCGCACATCAACCGTCTCCGTGCCAAGATAGAGGATAATCCGGCGCAGCCGCGATATATTCTGACGGTCTGGGGAGTAGGGTACAAATTTGCCGAATTCAGGAGTGATGACGAGTGATGCTGAGATCTCTCTATGCAAAATTGGCTTTTGTGCTGCTCGGGTTATTTTTTTTAATAGGTACGGCTTTCATTATCATCAGTGTTTTTGCCACAGAGCAGTATCAGCAGGAAGTAAACCAGAAGCTCAATCGGGAAATTGCCAGACTAATTGTATCTGAAAAAATTATCATGCAGGATAATCAGGTCAATCAGGATGCCCTCAAAAATATATTTCATATGCTTATGGTGATAAATCCCAGTATCGAGATTTACCTCCTTGACCGCACAGGCAATATACTTGCTTTTTCGGCTGATCCCGGCAGGGTCAAACGTAAAAGGATTGATCTGAACCCGGTAAAACAAATGATCAACGGACAGGTAACCCTCCCTTTTTTGGGAGATGATCCAAGGGACGCGGATGGAAAAAAGGTTTTCTCCGCTGCTCCCATTGGAGCGGGGAATAAGCCTGAAGGATATCTGTATGTCATTCTGGGCGGAGAAACATATGACAGTATTATTCAGAAAATCCAGGGGAGTTATATTCTCCAGCTTGGTGTCCGGGTGATGGTCATAAGCCTTATCGTTGCATCGGCAGCAGGATTGATCATCTTTGCATTTCTTACCAGACGGTTAAAGCGCCTTGCACATGTAATGGATAAATACACTAGCGGAATGCCTGTTGATGAACTTCAGTTTCCTGTAAGCAGTCATGCAGGCAGTCACGATGAAATAGACAGGCTGGGTTTTACATTTAAGAAAATGACGGAAAAAATCAACAGTCAGATGGAAACACTGGAGAAATCTGATGTGATGAGACGTGATCTTGTGGCAAATGTATCGCATGACCTCAGGACGCCTCTGGCTACCATGAGAGGATATATGGAAACACTCCTGCTAAAAGATGACAGCCTGTCGGGAGAGGAGAGAAGAAACTATCTTGAAATAGCCATCAGTCACTGTGAACGTCTCAGTCAACTCATATCCGACCTTTTTGAACTTGCCAAACTCGAGGCAGATGACAGAGTTGTGCATTCTGAGCCGTTCAGTTTAAGTGAACTTGTACAGGATGTTGTGCAGAAGTTCAGGTTAACAGCGCAGCAAGGGAATATCGATATTGCAACAAATATCGGAGAAGAGCTGCCGTTTACATATGCCGATATAGCGATGATCGAGAGAGTTTTGGAAAACCTCCTTGACAATGCGCTTCGTTATACACCTGCAGGAGGATCTGTTAGCATCGTGCTGACGAACCATGATAAAGACACTATTACTGTGCAGGTGATTGATACAGGCTGCGGCATACCTGAAAATGATCTTCCACTCATATTCGACCGTTTCTACCAGACAGATAAAAGCCGTAAAACCAAATCCTCACATTCGGGGCTTGGGCTTGCGGTAACGAAAAAAATTCTGGAATTGCATGGAACTTTCATCAAGGTAAAGAGTTTTCAGAATTCAGGGACTACCTTTACATTTGAACTGCCTGTGTTCAAGGGTGAAAATAGCAGATAGAGAATTGATAACATTTGTTTAACGTTGATCAAAAGTAGTGAACGGCAGTTCAACAATCGTTCAAGGTTGTTTTTTCCCTCTTTATTCATTCCGGCATTTAATCCCCTTCTTTGCATTAAGTCAGTTTATGTCAATTTTAACTTCTTTGAACTTCGGTTGAACTGTTGATCCATATTTTTGTTACACAAACGTTATCTATTCGTGATATATACATGATTTTATCCTGATATTCTCTCATGCAGGAGATATGGACGGAACATGGAAAATGTTTATTTTCCGAAAAACAGGCAATTTTATATGAAAGGAGGTGTCGCACCAAATCTTACATGTTGCCTGCATATTAAATTTAATGGAGGAGCAGTTATGAAACAGAAGATATTAATAATATTTTGCTGCCTGATGACAATTGCTTTGTTCAGTGTTAATGGTTATACTGACAGAGGAAGGGGAGACTATAAGGTCAGCGTCACGAATATGACAAGCGGCCAGACGTTTACCCGGATCATATTACTGAACCATAAAAAAGGTGTCAGCCTTTTTACTCCGGGCTCTCCTGCAAGTGCATAGCTGGCTTCATTGGCAGAGTCAGGAATACCGATCCATTTGCCTCGATGATGTCAATGAAGCCAAAAGTAGCGGATATCGCAACGTCTGACGGATCTCTCGGTCCCGGCCCCGGTGAAACAACGACCATTATGCTTGAAAGTACAGGAGGATTTCATTACATTAGCATTGCGGCCATGATGATACCAACAAATGACGGATTTATTGCACTTAATGGAGTAATGGCGCCCGGGGGCATAAAGCAGTAATGTATCTGTCACCTGGCTATGATGCCGGAAGTGAGGTGAATGATGAATTGTGCAGCAGCATTCCCGGCCCCTTTTGTGGAGGAGCAGGGCTTGGTGAAGAAGATGGAGAGGGGTATGTCCATATCAATGATGGTATTCATGGAATAGGGGATGTCCCGGAAGATATATTTGACTCGAGAAATCCTGTTGCCCGGGTGGTCATTGAGAGAGTACCTCATGATGATATTGACATTGAAAGCGATGAGGATTGACATTAATACTTATGTAGATACGGCAGGTGGGGCATTGTCCAACCTACCATGTCTTCAGATAATATCAGGAGATGAATATGTTTAAAATTAAAATTGTTGTGTATACACTGCTGATAGTGCTTTTGTGTATCGGCATGATCAATGCATATGCCTCAGACACGGACGTTTCTGCGCAGAGAACATCGGGTAAAACGTACATGAAACCTTCAGCTGATGAAATTAAGAAAATGCTGACACCACTTCAGTACAGGGTTACCCAGGAAGACGATACGGAAAGGGCCTTTAAAAACGAGTACTGGGACAACAAAGAACCGGGGATATATGTAGATGTAGTTTCCGGAGAACCTCTGTTCAGTTCTACTGACAAGTATAAGTCTGGAACAGGCTGGCCAAGCTTTACAAAACCGCTTGAACCTGGAAATATAGTTGAAAAAGAGGACAGAAGCTTTTTCAGGACAAGGACAGAGGTTCGGAGCAAATACGCCGATTCCCACCTCGGTCATGTTTTTGATGACGGTCCTGAACCTACGGGGCTTCGCTACTGTATTAATTCAGCATCGCTGCGATTCATACCTGTAAATAAACTGAGAGATGAGGGGTATGAAAAATATCTTAAGCTTTTTGAAAAATAGAACTCGTACAGAATGTTCCTTGTCAATAGAAAGTGCTGTGTCTCTACCATGGATATTACATAAATATTGTATAAAGGCAGAAATGCTGAAAAACTTATTAAAAGCGATGAGATTTATTGTATTCATCGTTACCGTTCAAGAACATATTTATATAAAGTGTTTTAGAAAGTTGTCTCCAGGGAATCGGTGAATACGTTTTTAACATGCCTGTCTTATTTAATGAATTTTAGGGGCTAATACTTTTCTATAACAACTTCCTTGAGAGCTTTTTGCACAGAAAATGTCTTATCTCTGGTATACAGGTAACGGAATTCCGCCTCAACCGTTACTTTTTTGAGGTTTTCTTCAAGAGGGATGATATATGTGTGGGCATCAGTTTCAAGGGCCTTTAATCCAAGGTCAAAGTGTTCGGTCGCTGTGACATCCCATTCTGCCATTGCCACCCTTTTGCCTCCCTTGAAATAAAGATCACCTACGTGAAAATCCTTGTGATCCGAAAAAATTAGCCTGCCTTTGTCATCATTCACGGTCACATCCAGGACCGCCTTTGGCGTAAATGCTCAGCCGTGCGGTATGGTATGTCCCGCGTTGTTTGTCAGGTTTATTTTCAGGGCAAGTGTTGGTATCATTTTATCTTCATAAATATCAATATATCTGGTGGCCCTGGCATTGAGAGTGAGTGTCACTGCTGATTCGAGGAAATCTGAATTATCAGGCCCGAGAAACTTATGACTTTTTTCCTCTCCCGGCATATGACATTCCTGACACGTCTCTTTTCTTCCCTTGCCTATGAAATCCTCTATATACGTTGTATAAAGAGTGGGGCATTTGTCCCATGGCACGTCCGGAGGGCAGTGATGACACTGGGCGCAGAAATCAGATGTCTTCATGAATTCAGATTTTATGGTCTTGTATCCGGCTTCTTTATGGGCATCGGTATTAATATCATTCGGTACATAAATAACTCCCGGTTCGGGCTGGGAGTTAAATCCTGTGGCTTTCAGATTATGACATCCAAGGCAGTTAATGTTGAGCTTTGACAACTCTTTTTTTGCCGCTTCCCGCTTATCGACATTACTGTCCTCCATTGATGTGATCACCATATCAGCAATCGTTACAATGAGCTGCTCCGATGCATCTTTAATATGCGGTACATGGCAGTTTAAACATATGGTAAGGTTCTTCCGGGACAGTGTTTTTTCCTTGTCAAGTTCCATTTTTATAAATGTCCTAAATCCCCTCAGGACACGGGAATCAATGACAGAATTACCCATGGTTGACGACTTCCACTCGTCATGTTTGTCTTCGTGACATTCTGCACACGGTGTTATGTTATACATGGCAACAAGTTCATCAATTGTATCTGCTTTTTTGGAAAATGCAGAATGCGGGAGCAACATAATAATAAGCAGTACAGACAGCCAGATTTGTCGTGGAAATGAACTCATATAGATAACTTTAGCACATATGTTACCGATATTTCACAACGTGTACCTACAAATCCATCTTTATTTCACCGCCTGAGCCGATACTTATCAGCTTTGTGTAGTGGATCGAATACAGATGGTTTAATTTATCAGGATTACCATGTATTGCAACGACGTTTCCGATAAACAGCGTGTGGTCGCCGGTAACAACGTGTTTGGTAATTTTACATTCATACGCGACGGTTGAGCCCTCTATTATTGGGGGTTTTACAACTGTTGAGTGTGCCGGCCTGAAGTCTGTTTCCTGGAACTTGTCGATATCTCTTCCACTTTTCGTCCCGCATAACCAGGCGTCCTTTTTCTGTCCCTCGGACGGAAAGCAGATCACAAACTCATTATGGTTCTCAAGGCACTCGTGAGTATATTTTTTAAGGCCAACGGAGATCCCGATCATGAGTGGATCCCAGGATGTAAACGTCCACCATGAAAGTCCCATGATGTTCGGTCTGTCTCTTTTGTCCTGTGTGACTACAAGGACATAGGGAAAAGGCGATGCAAGTTCAAATGCTTTGTGTCTTTCCAGTTCCTGCATGTGAAACCTCCTGAATGATTTCCTGTTACAGGGTGCATGATACGACATGCCCCCGCACATTTTATTTCCTATGCCAGTAAGACTGAAATTATACCAACAATGAAAATTCCGTCAAACACGCCTGCTCCGCCAATGCTGAGGAATGACAGGCCGAACTTTTTTAACTGATGAAGCCTTAAAAGATCTGCACCGATGAGTGTTCCCAGCACACCCGATATATATGCAACAGCAGGAGCATTGCCTTTTTGCGCGAAAATTAATGCCGCAACTGCAGCAATTATCGGAGGGATAAATGCCGGAATCACAATTCCGACCCCCTTGACAGGTTTGCTCAGGGAATATGAGAAAACTGATGTTATGATTGTTGCAGGTATTACTGCATGAAGATTGACTTTTGAGAGGAGAAACATGCTGAGCAGACCGGGAAGGATGGCACCACCAAGATTTAAGGAAATGATCTGCTGCTGAAATTTGGGGATCCGTATCCCGAAGAACCTGTTAAATACATCAGCTACATCATCTGTTTCGCAATATGTATCAAGCTCTCTCCTGTATACAGGAATATTAATAAGGCTGCCCATAAGGCAGACCCAGAAAAAAATCAGGCCGGCAAATGGACTCAGCCCGAGTTTTGCAAAGGCAACAGCTGGAAGCATGAAAATGAAGAAGGGAACCAGAAACAGAAATAAAAAAAATATCGCAATTGAAACAGGGAGAAAATACATGATTTTTAGACGATATTATAGCAGATAATTATTCGGTACGTTTTATTGTTAAAATTGATATTCATCATCAGAGAACATTATCAAATAATGATTAAAGCGAATGAGAAACGATACATAAAAAAACTCGCAATGAATTGACCCCTTGATTTTTGTGTCTTGAATATTATTAAATTACAGGTTGTTAGGAAATTAAGAAATATTGGCATATTAGTTGCGTTGAGTTATCCGGGACAGTTTCTGGACAGGTGGGGAATATGCCATAAGATTATCGATATGAAAAGAATAGTAATCGGAGTAACGTTATACATAATTATCGTTCTGTTACTGTTTGCAAATGCTGTCTATTCCTGATTTACGGTAATGTACAGTTTTCATTTGCTGTTGACCTCACCGGCGGACATCAGATCTTCAGCTTCTTTTAATCCGGGGATGCCCGCTCTTCCTCCCAGCTTTCTGCATTTAAGCGCGGCAACCGCAGATGCAAATCTTGTAACTTTTTTCAGTTCCCATTTCTGCAGCAGACCATAGATATATCCCCCGTGAAACACATCACCGGCGCCGGTCGTGTCAAGAACATCAATCTTGAAAGACGGAGTATAAAATATATCTTCTCCTGACAGAGTATAGCTTCCTTTGCTTCCAAGGGTGATGGTTACCGCTCTATTTCTGAATGATTTCATTTTACGTAAAGCTTTTTCAGGGTTGAATTCTCCCAGGTCTGCACAAAACTCTCTTGCAAATTCCTCGGAGCAGACGACATAATCGCACATGCAGGCAAGATCGATCATTCCCGTTCTCACTCTTCCTGCATCTAGCATTACAGGAACTGATTTTTTTTTCGCCATGTCTGCAGCATGAAGAGAAGCTTCTTCCATCAATCCGTCCAAAAGGAGGAAGGCAGCATCTTCAAGAAAATCAGCAGCAAGCTCTTCCGGCTTCAAGGCCTCAGCAGACGGACGCTTCCAGAATATTGTTCTTGTTCCTGTTGTTTTTTCCACGGCAATAAATGCTGCCTGTGAATCTGAACCAGTGCGGGAAATCAGGCCATTTGTCTGTACGTTTTCACGTTTGAGTGCGTCTCTTATTTTAAAACCTGCTTCATCATCTCCAACCACTCCATAAAAAGAGCAGTCCATCCCGAGTCTTGAAAGACTGACAAGCGCCGTAGCTACAGGACCTCCGCCGTTAATTTCCCATTGCATCACTTCCTTTTTGGTGTCCGGTTCAGGAAGGGAATCGACTACAAATGAGTGATCAAGCGCGCACTGTCCGAGACCCGTTATTTTCATCAGTTTAATCATAAATGTGTTATGTTCATAATGCAAGCTGTGCTTGACTATACGCAATATGAAGTTTTATCTTACTCTCATGAAAAAGCTCTGGTCAGGAAGATTCAGGGAGAAAACTGAAAAGATTGTAGATGACTTTACATCGTCAATTTCCTTTGATGTCAGGCTCTGGAAATATGATATTGAGGGGAGTATTGCGCATGTAAGCATGCTTGCAAAGCAGAAGATTATTCCTGCAAAAGACGCAAAGCTGATCACGAAAGGTCTAATGGACATCAGTGAGGAGATAGAGAGCGGAACATTCAGGTTCCGTGATGATCTTGAAGATGTGCATATGAACATAGAACATGCTCTCATAAAAAAGATAGGACCTGTCGGAGGCATGCTTCACACTGCCAGGAGCAGGAACGACCAGGTGGCCCTGGACACACGACTTTATTTACGTGATGAGACCGGAGAAATAATGAAATTGATAAAGGCATTCCAACGTGTGCTTGTATCGCTTGCGGGCAAACACGTAGAAATAGTTATGCCCGGATATACACATCTCCAGAGGGCACAGCCTGTCTTACTCTCTCATCACCTGCTGGCATACTATGAGATGCTGGAGAGGGACAGGGAAAGGTTTGCCGACTGTCTGAAGAGGATTAATGTCCTGCCTCTTGGCTCTGCGGCCCTGGCAGGCACTTCATTTCCCATAGACAGGAAGTATGTCGCAAGACTTTTAAAATTTCCCGCTGTTTCTGAAAACAGTATTGATTCGGTCTCGGACAGGGACTTTGTTGCTGAATTCATGTCTGCATCGAGTCTTCTCATGCTCCATCTTTCCAGGTTGTCAGAGGAATTTATCCTATGGAACAGTGAGGAGTTCGGGTTTGTTCACCTGCCAGATGCGTTCACAACAGGGTCGAGTATCATGCCCCAGAAGAAAAATCCGGATATCCTGGAAATGGTGAGGGGAAAGACGGGCAGGGTCTATGGAAATCTTATATCAATTTTATCAATGATGAAAGGTCTGCCTCTTGCATATAACAGGGACATGCAGGAGGACAAGGAGCCGATGTTCGACACTGTAGATACGGTAAAGTCGTGTCTTGATGTACTTTGTCAGATGATGAAGAAGATGCGTTTTGACAGGGAAAAAATGAAGGAAGCTACGATTGCAGGTTTTCTTACGGCAACAGACATTGCTGAATATCTCGTAAAAAAAGGAATGCCTTTCAGGGAGGCCCATGAAGTTACCGGAAATATAGTCAGTTACTGTATTGATAAAGGTAAGACCCTTGAAAACCTTGATATACAGGAGTTAAAGAGGCATTCAGAACGTATCACCAGTGATATTTCTGAACATATTACCGTTGGCGCTTCTATCAGGGGGAAGACATCATTCGCAGGTACATCTCCAAAACAGGTATTGGCCCGTATCAAAAGAATCAGGAATAAGAAGTAATATTTTAACAGTGAATTTTTTATACAACAAAAGCAGGTTGAGATATTTCATTTGCTCCTTTATATATGCCGTTAATCTGCTCGTGATACTCTCTATCGTTTCATGCGGCAGAAGGGGGGATCCTTTTCTTCCTTCTCCCCATGACGTTTCAGAAGAAGAAACGAATGTCAATTTTAAGGAAAGAAAACAGGGAGATAACCTGTCAAAAGAGAGAAAAGATATTGATATTGACCGACCCGGCGTCCCGTCCGGACTGGTGGGAGTGTTTACGGGCGAATCGGTCGTTCTTTCATGGGATGAAATTGAAGGGCAGGGTGTAGCGTATTACATGGTGTACCGTGATGACGGTAATGGATTTATAGAGGCAGGTAAAACCACTGTCCCAGCGTTTATTGATGAAAGGATAAAAATGAAATCCAGATACCGTTACAGAATCTCTGCGATCGGAACGTCAGAAAGTGAATTTTCCACGGTGATAGAGATAGTAACTGAGGAGAGGTAGGGAGTGAGAGAAAAGATCCTTAAGTCTTTTAAGGACAGCATGTCGGTAAAACAGCAGTTTGTTGATGAATATATTGAGACCATCATAGAGGTTTCCAGACTGATTGCAGATACCCTTAACAACGGCAGCAAGCTCCTGCTTTTCGGAAACGGAGGCAGCGCCTGTGATGCATCACATATTGCGGCTGAGTTTATTAACAGGTTTCAAAGGGAGCGTCCTGCTTTTCCCGCAATAGCCCTTAATACTGACGTTGCCGTGCTAACATCAATCGCGAACGATTATGATTATACAAGTATATTCGAAAGGCAGCTGAAGGCCCTTGCACAGGATGGTGATGTAGTTATTGCAATCAGCACAAGCGGTACCTCTCCTAATGTAATCAAGGCTGTTGAAACTGCAGTAAAGAAGGGGCTAAAGGTTATTGCGCTTACAGGAGCAAAAGGGGACAAGCTTGCCTCGATGTCTGATTACGTTTTTGCTGTGCCATCAAATGATACACCCAGGGTTCAGGAGACCCATATTACGCTTGGACATGTTCTCTGCCAGATGGTGGAAGAAATACTGTTCGAATCCCATAGATAAGGAATAGTTCAAAGTAGTTCCGCAACAGCTCAACGGTTGTTTGAAATTATTTTAAACGTGAGATGTCAGGCTTTAACAACTGTTAATCTGCTGTTGAGATACTGTTAAGCAATATTGAGCTAAATCGTATACGGCAAGATATCATGGAATATCAACAGCAGGAAATGCTAATATTGGCATATGAAAAAATATGTATGTGTTATGGCACTCATCATGATCTGGCCCTGTTGCCTGTCAGCCGATACCAATGTCCTTAAGATGAGATCCAGCCATCACCTTGATTTTGTGAGAATCGTGCTGGAAGGAGAAGAAAACATAATTGAAAATGCCCATGTGTATCAGAGAGGGACAGATGTCCTGGTAAGGTTTCCTACGTCGGAGTTTGCGATCATAGCTGAGAAGAAAGTTCTTGAATACAAAAGGATCGATAAAAAAAGTGTAACATTCTCTCCTGGAGACTTCCGCGGACTTAAAGTTTTCACCTTAAAACACCCTACAAGGCTTGTTATAGACGTGCATTTAAAGGTCAAGCAGAACGCGTTTCTTCCCCTTGTCATTCCCGAGGAAGATAAAGACTCAGAAATGCTGAAGAGCAAGACAATTGTGATTGATCCGGGGCACGGTGGTTATGAGGAAGGCGTAAGAAATGCGCAATATATTGAAAAACACGTTGTTCTTGATATAGCAAGAAAACTGGAGGCACTCATTAACAGGGGAGCGTCACGCAGCATTCTGACCAGGAGAAGTGACATATTTATGAGTCAGAAAGACAGAATAAGACTCACCAATGATAAAGATGCAGATGTTTTTATAAGTATTCATGTTGGCAATCACAGCGAAATTGTACTTTATATGCCGGTCATTACAGGTCATATCCCGGATATGGTAAAACCCTATATAAAAAACAGGGGTCAGGAGGAACATCTTAATCAATCAGCCAGACTGGTCAGTGTCATCAGGGAAGAAATATCGAATGCATTTGGAGCTGATATGGTGTCTGTCAGACCCCTTCCGTATGGAATATTGTCTCAAATTGAGTCTGCCTCACTTATTATTGAGCTTCCTTCATTTAAGGATGCTTCTTATATCGAAGATCTTAAGGCTGAGATTGCGAACACGCTATATCAGGGATTTTACAGATATGAAGAAGATGAAAAAGGGTAAGAAGAAAACCGGAGCACGACTCTGGTATTCTGCAATAATTCTGCTGCTTGCCTATGCTCTGAGCGCAGGAGCAAGCTATTTTTTTCTGAAGGATAAATTTGCCTTTGAGTCTACGTTTATAACTGAGATTGAGGCCAGACAGGCCTTGCATGAACACAAAAAAAAGTTGAGAAAAACCGGAAGGCTTTATAAAACCAGAGAGAGCATTCCTTTAGTGAAGAGTGGAACAATGTCCAGGAAAGACAGGATGCTTGTTCTCGCTGAGGATACCATCAAAAAAATGGTTGAGGAGAATGATGTGAAACTTCTTGATCTATATCTGGACAGAAACGGTGTGATATATATGGACTTCAGTGATGAGTTAAAGAAAAATTATGATATGGACATTGCTCAGGAATTAACATTTCTGGCCGCTCTGTTCAATGGTATCAGGTCTAGCGTTCCCGGACTGACTGCCATGAAGATCTTGATAGAGGGCAGGGAGGTTGACAGTCTTGGAGGACATATTGATATTTCGATACCGATAGGAGAAGAGATTGCCGGAATTATCTGATGAAAGACCGATAGGCATATTTGACTCGGGTGTAGGTGGGCTCACCGTGATGAAAGAAGTAATGAGGTACTTACCCGGAGAGAACATAATATATTTTGGAGATACGGCTCGAATTCCGTACGGGGTAAGGTCTGCAGAAACAGTTGAGAGATATTCATTCGAAAATGCTTCCTTTCTGGTTTCAAAAGGGATAAAGGCCCTTGTAGTTGCCTGTAATACATCCTCTGCCATCAGTCTTGATTTGCTTCGCAGGGAGTTTCCCATTCCTGTTATAGGAGTTGTTGAACCTGGCGCAAGGGCTGCAGTGGCAAAGGCAGGTTCGAAAAAGGTGGCTGTTATCGGTACAGAGACAACCATCAACAGCAGGGCGTATGAACGGGCCATTAAGGCGATAGACCAGTCTGTTGAAGTAACGGGTTTTGCCTGCCCTCTGTTCGTTCCATTGATCGAAGAGGGATGGCTTGATGGGGAAATTGTCAACCTTACGGCTCGAAAATATTTATCGCCCATCAGTCCTGACAGGACGGGTGTTATTGTTCTTGGATGCACACATTATCCGATGATAAGTAATGTAATAGCGAAAATAACGGGAATGCCCCTGATTGACTCGGCCGTAGAAACGGCAAGGGAAGTGAGAAGTATTCTCGCTGATAAGGGATTGTTTCGTCATGAAGGAAATACACCTGAAATGCAATTTTATGTAACCGATTTTCCGGAAAAGTTTGTGATAACGGGTGAAAAATTCCTCAAACATCCGATTGAAAGGATTTCCAAAGTGAGGTTGGCCGGGTAGTGAACATTAAATAATGAATTAATTACAGAGGAGATGAGATGAGACCTGACGGCAGAAAATTTGATGAACTAAGACATATTAAAATTACGAGAAATTATCTGAAATCAGCAGAGGGATCTGTCCTGATCGAGATGGGAGATACAAAAGTTATCTGCGCCGCATCCATTGAGGAAAAGGTGCCGCCTTTTTTAAAAGATATGAGCAGAGGCTGGGTCACAGGTGAATACTCAATGCTGCCCAGGTCGACTGATACAAGGACTGTCAGGGAATCGGCAAGGGGTAAGATAGGAGGTAGGACACATGAAATCCAGAGGTTAATAGGCAGGTCAATGAGGTCGGTCGTTGATCTTGAGGCCCTCGGTGAGAGAACAATTTGGCTTGATTGTGATGTGATTCAGGCAGACGGGGGTACCAGAACTGCATCGATCACAGGAGCATTTGTTGCCCTGAAGGATGCTATATCCTACGGGATGAATAACAGCTTAATAGAGACACAACCTGTTAAGGATTATGTTGCAGCGGTAAGTGTCGGGATCATAGATGGGGATGTGCGTCTTGACCTGCCGTATGAAGAAGACGCAAAGGCAGAAGTGGATATGAATGTTGTTATGACTGGCGGGGGAAAATTTATTGAAGTTCAGGGCACAGCAGAGACCAATCCCTTCAGCAGTGAACATCTCCAGGAGATGTTGAGCATTGCCGAATCAGGCATTCAAAAGATTGTAGCTATTCAAAAAGAGGCGCTTGGAGAATAGTTTCTTAAATTTTCGTTGACAATCCTTAATTGCCGGAGAATTTAATTCAGGGTTGCAGGTCTCATTTTATTGCTTATCATAATAAAATTTGCTGCTTTTGGCTTGAAGAATAATTATATCTGACATCAAGTAACAACACGGAGTGCATAAGACACTGGCTGCGGTACCTTTTTTAAAGGTACTGAAATTGCAAAGATATTTTCTGATAGTACCCATGATGAGGTAGACTTTGAGTTTGTTACCACTCGCCATGAGGTCAGTTTTTTAATTTTAGCACTTTTCAGATACAATCTTTATAGTTCAAGACTTAACCCCGATTTCTTATCCAAGTGTATTTTTTTTGGTAATGACATTTTAAAATGTTCGAATTTAAACCTGATCCCTTATTCTTCTTAAAGAGAATAATCTTTCTCATAGATTCAATATTTTTCTCTGAAATCAGCACATGACATCATATCGCGTATTCACTCTAATACCGACACCCATATAGTGGGCACCTGTCAATCAAAAATATATTTTACCAAGAAGTGGTCTAACGTCTTTTTA
>CP070632.1:1694467-1730186 GCA_020356065.1 Nitrospiraceae bacterium | reverse complement strand
CAGATATAGAATGTTTACTGTTGCCTGTTTAACAGGATTCTTTTTTTTAACGGCATATGCTCTTTTTGACCGGATAGAGGCTGAAAACAGGGAGGCAGTCCTGATTTCTGAAAGCTCTGATGCGAGGTTTGAGCCTCTTGAGAATGCTACTATACATTTCACTTTATATGAAGGAACAAAGGTATATATAGTCCAGTTGAGAAAGGAATGGCTCAAGATCAGAAGGCCTGATGGAAAGATCGGGTGGATTAAAAAGGCTGACTTAGAGATAATATAGATGTTCCGGCATCTGTTTGGATCCCCTTAATCCCCTCCCGTCAAGGGAGGGGAAGGAAATACCTGTATAGAGATTGGGGGAAACAATGGGATAATATGATAATTGAAACCATAAAGGACGGCTTCAGACTCGCCAACAGAAATCTGCCTCTTGTCGTTGTCCGGATTATCGTTACCGTTATAAATTTTGCGGGCCTGGCTGTATTCCTTGGATTGCCTGTGTTGATCGCCATAGCTTTTCTGGGTTTTGACCTTGCCCAGGCAAAGGACTTGCTTCCTTCCATGATGGATAACCCATTTGATGTGGTTTCGCGTTATCTGGGATTTGTCTTCCTTTTGGTGGCAGCGATCATGTTATATATGGTTTTTTCTTCGCTGCTAATTTTATATTCATTCAGCGGCATAATGGGAGTGTTAAGAAGTGCGGCGGTTAATACGCAATATACTTTTAAAGTGTCTTCCTTTTTCAGGGAGGCCGGAAGGAATTTTCCCCGTTTGTTCAGGGTGCTTTCTCTGGTGCTGTTGATGACACTGGCACTGATCATTTTCACGCTTATTATTGGAGGAATATCTGCGACGATTATGAATACCATATCAGGAACAGAATCTACAATAGAGGTATTTTTCAGTTCATTTATCACGATCTTCATAGCCATCATGTCCATAGTCATAATTCTGGCCAGTATCATATTTACTGTTTATTCCCTTGTAATATCGGTAGTAACAATGGAAGGAGCAACAGCATCAATATCCAGTGCCTACAATTTTATCAAGGAGAAACCACAGGCCCTTGTCTTTTCCATCATATTATTTTTTGGCATGATAGCTGTTAACGCTGTTTTCTTCAGTCTTCAGATTCCCATACAGTTTATGCCGTTTATGACACCGTTTGTGTATCTGTTAAATGCCCTTGGTCAGAGTTACCTGATAATTGTAATGTGGAGTTCACTTATTCTTTATTACATAAAGTCTGTAAATTATCCGGTCTATTCTGCGGGGTATGAGATATGAAAAAAGAGGTAAGAGGTTGCTACTGATTACTTATCTTTTTAAGTTCCATTTGTCTGATGAGTATTTTATTGATTCAAGTTTTTTGGCGAGTGATAATTCATATGCAGAAGGGGTATCATTTATTAACTTGACATTGAGTTTATATTCAAAGGCCTCTTTTATGGCCAGACTTAAATCACTAAATGTGATATCAGGCAGATAATTCCTTAATGCACCAATGCTTTCAAAATCCTGACGTCTCTGGCCTTTCAGTGCAGCGCATAATTCTTCTGAATTAAATTCAAGGACTATCGAACCATGCTGAAGAAAGCCGTCTTTATATCTCCTCTGTGCACTTCCTATTACTTTTCTTTTGTCGACAGTTATTTCACCAAACGAGACTGTCTTAAAGCAGGCCGGATTTCTATTGCCATTGCTTCTTTTCTTAATAAAGGAAGCCTCAGCTTTTATGCCTGACAGTTTGAGTGCATGAAGAAGAGCTGTGCTTATGACTCTGTAATTTCCATGTAAACTACCGGTGAAAAAAGAAGAGTCTCCTGGAGAAGTAAAACTGTATGTTAATTCAGAATCATGAAGAATTGCCCTTCCGCCTGTCTGTCTTCTGACGACAGGGTAAGATTTTGTTCTGCAGTATTCCAGACTGATGTCAGAACTCTTCTGGAAATATCCGATGCTTAATGAGGGCCTGTCCCATTGGTATAATCTGAGGGTAGGGGGAGAGATTTTTTGTCTGACCGCTTCGGATAATGCCTCATCAAGAGCCATGTTAAAAAAGGCATGACAGGGTTCCTGGATGATAAATCGAATGAATTGCATGACAGTCGGTTATCAGCGGTCACTCGTAACATTCATGCTGCCGGCTTATAGCTGAAAGCTGAATGCTAGTCCTTTTTTAGAATAACTTTATGGCTATTGAGAGAAATCTCCTTTATTGATCCTTCAAATATCTTTTCTTCACCAAAAAGGTTTTTCAAATATACCCTGCCGTCTTCAGGCCTGATTAGATTAACATTCTCAAAATAGAGTTCTTCATTTCCGTTGCTGTCTACATATGCATTTGTGTCACACATTATCAGTTATCTCCCTTTCGAAGTCATTAAAAAGTATAAAGAATAATATGCAGGGCAGTCAAACGTTCCTGACTCTGCCCATTGCAGGAACGGCGAGCGTCTTGCCCTTTCATATGCATCGATAATTATCGTAATGCCATACATGCTACTATATAAGAAAATACAAGAGGATTTTATATGGGTAAACTGGAAGATAACTCATTATTTAAAAGTATATTTGTTGCTTTCCTTATATTGTTTATGCATGTGATTTTGATTGCCGGAGTAGGGATTTTGATCCTCCTTTTTTACGGGATTATCAATCACATGGTATGGATGATTACAGGTATCGTACTCATATCTATCTGGGGATATCTGTTTTACAGAAAAGTTATTGAGGACGGCAAGGAATTAAGAAATGTTGTTGGTGATCTGAAGGGGAAAAATGTTGAAATAAAACTTCTTGGCGGGCTGGCCAGATTCAGGATGAGTGATCCGGCAGTTAACCAGCAACTGAGTCACCTCTCTAAACAGCGGCCGAAAGAACTGACTGCGCCTGAGACTGATAATGTCAAAGCATTAAATGATCTGTCACGGCTTTATGAAAAGAACCTGATTACCCGTGATGAGTATGAGAAGGCCAAGAAGGATATATTTGAATAGCGGCTATCTGCTGTCCGCCTCTATGTTCAAATTTTAACGTATTCTTACATGATAACGGTCTGTGCTCAATCTCGATCATATATATGGATTCGTACTTTGGGTTTGATGCGAACTCTTAACCTGCCTTCTTTTTCGAAGAAAACGTATTCCGGAGCCTCTGCCTCTTTAAGAGCATACCTGGGTAATAACACATAAACAGAATCGAGTTTTTCTGATGTAAACCATCCTGTTGATATGCTTGCTTTGCGAATGGTAAATCTCGAGTAATCCGGATTCCTGCTTAAAAAAACGATTGCATCATTGACACTGCCTCTTGATCTGTCATACAGTGAAGCCATTGAGGTTGGATATATTTCACCTGAGGTGTTTTTATCATAAAGGATGACAATTTGTGAACCCATTGATGCATACATAATCATATCAAAATCCTCTCCCTCGAGACTTGCACACAGTTTTATACCTCTGCATGATCCGGGTTCATAAGGGGATCCTGTCATGGCACTGGCATCAGGAATGAGTATGAACGGGATTATAAGCATACACATTATGAGAATCAAATATGTATGGTTATGAGTGGTCATGACTGCCACCTCCTTTACTGTTCTATTTTATTAATAACACGAAAATGCAAATAGATCAAATTATTAATAATCTCAGCAACCTGATGCTTTTAATAAAAAGAATGAGGAGTCAGTTCACATACTGTTGACTTGCAATGGGACCGTTTGTAGTTCACTGATAAAGATGAACCAGTAGCTGTCTTTACACTGTTATCTGAATAATATTTTCTCGTATATTCAGCATGCCTGTATCATTTTATCAATCAGTGGGCTGATAAATTATATGTAACATTTTCCCGTAAGTATTGTTTTTTGATATAATCCATGTATGTCCGTACAGTTATCATTTCACGGCGGGGTCGATACAGTAACTGGATCATGTCACCTTCTCAGGGCAGGCGGACTAAGCATTATGGTAGACTGTGGTCTGTTTCAGGGCGAGCCTGAGTGGGAAGAAAGAAACTACGATGATTTCGGGTTTGATCCCTCCTCCATTGATTATCTTCTGATCACGCATGGCCACCTTGACCATATCGGCAGGATACCTGTCCTTGTAAAAAAGGGATTCAACGGGAAAATCATCTGCACGTCAGCCACCTTTGACATAGCTAAAATCATCCTTATGGATTCTGCGAAAATTCAGGAAGAGGATTTTGAGCGCTGGTCCAGAATAAAGGGGCGCAAAGGGATTCAGATGAGAGATCCGTTGTATACCACCCTTGATGTCCTTGATGCACTGAGGATGTTTTCATCTTTTGCACAGTATGAAAAAACTGTCAGACTGAATGGCAAAGTAAAGGCAATGTTCAGGGATGCGGGACATATCTTTGGTTCTGCCTTCATAGAAATCGATATTCAGGGCTGGGGCAGGATGGTCTTTTCCGGGGACCTTGGCAACAGGGAAAAGCCGGTCATACGGGACCCATCATACCCGGCAGCAGCTGATCTTGCTGTTGTGGAAGGTACCTACGGTAACAGGCATCACAAAAGTATAGATGACTCAATTGAGGAACTCAGAAAGGCGATTGAAGATACATGTCAGAGGGGAGGGAACGTCCTGATCCCTTCCTTTGCCATAGAGCGGGCCCAGGAGCTGCTCTATATGTTAAGGGAATTCCATGAACGTAAAGAGCTCCCTGCCTTTCATGTATTTCTCGATTCGCCCATGGCAATAAAAATGACGGACATTATGAGAAGAAATCCTGAATTTTATGACAATGAAACAGAACAACTCCTGCAGCGTTTGGGAGACCCCTTTGATTTCCCGGGACTTCAGCTGACAAGAACACCGGACGAGTCACGGAAAATTAACTTCATCAAGAGTAACGCGATCATTATTGCGGGCTCCGGAATGTGTACGGGTGGCAGGATCAAACACCATCTGAAGCACAATATCTGGCGGAAAAATTCATCAATAATTTTTGTCGGATATCAGGCAACCGGCACATTGGGGCGTATGCTCGTTGAGGGTAAAAAGAGGGTAAACATCTTCGGAGATTCCTTTCGTGTCAAATCAAAAATATACACCATCGGCGGTTTTTCATCGCACGCTGACCAGGGAATTATCATTGACTGGCTTCATCATATGAAAAATCTGAAACAGATATGTCTCGTACATGGTGAAGAGACAGGGTTACTCCCTTTAAAGGATGAATTGATACAACAAAAAGTGGGGAAGAAAATTCACGTCCCTCATTTACATCAGAGTTTTTCATTACGGTAAAAAGCAGGGGCAGAGGATCAAAGGCACAGAGACACACAGTTTTTGTACATATCATACTACTCCCTCTGTCCCTTTACCAGGCAGGCTTTATTCCTCCTCTGTCATCCTGCCAGTACGGGACCCATGCAAGTGCCACAAGCTTAACCGCTATGTCCGTTTTCTTTGGCTTAAGAGAAAATATTTCAAGTTCTTCAGTGAGCGGATCAATGTCTGCCTTTACCTGCTCTGTCTCCTCTGATAACGCGGTTTCGAGTTCAGTCAGTTTATTCTGAAGCTCCGCCACATTTTCCTTTGCTGCGTCAATATCTTTTCCTTCTTTCAATATGCGGCCCGCCTGGCGGGCGGTAGTAGCTGCCCGTCCCAAAGAGGAATGACTGACCTTTTTCCTTCCCAGAAGCGCAGAAAATATTGTAGCGCCGAACGAGATAGCTGTCTTTAACTTCTCCTGGTTTGCCTGCTCTTTTTCCTTTTCTACTGATTGTTCAGCCTTCCGTATACGTTCCTGGATTTTTTCGATCTTGGCAACGTATTTCTTTCGAATCATTTCAACGAGCTGATCCCTTTTTTCACGTGCAGCCAGCTGAACCCGGATCCTGAAATCACGTTCCGATTCTCCGGGTTCAGAGATTAAGGATACGGAAGGGCTTTTAAATAATTCAAGCGTCTTGTTTCTGTAAAGCCAGTTCTTAAAATCGCTGCTCCAAGCCTTGTAATTTTTGTTCTGACCTGCCTGTTCAGAAAGCTCACCAAAACCGGCATCGTCTTCAGGGAATTTCTCAACATCATCTTCAGTGATATCAAGACTCTGTGCGCGATCCCAGTCAATCCCGATGCCATGCGTGTCAAAATCGGCAAGCAGAGAAATCTTTTTTTCAGCTGTGATACCTGCTTTTGCATGAGAGTAATACACTCTGCCGATTCCCATCAGAGCGGGCTCATAAAACAGGCCTGCTCCCTGGACCTGCGCAGCCCGGACCGGAATATAGAATTCCGGGATTCCCGGGGGGAGTATTGGTTTAGACTGTCCTGAAGGCGCTTTGTGAGCAGGAGCGGTCTGGCCGGCAGGCGCTTTTGTGACGGGCATCTGAGCGATACGCTGCCTCTGATTTTTTACGGGCTCCATTAGTGTCATTATCTGATTACGTGCCAGTGGCCCCCTAAGATAGGACATTACCCAACGCGTCTGAAAAATAACCGGAGCATCCTCATGTACGTTGTTCATTAGAAATACCCTTTCACCCAGACCGGCAAGGATCTGCTCCATTCGTTGACGGTCGAATCGGCCCCCGGATGAGCTGTCGGATCCTTCCAGCCCATCCAGCACCCGCTGCTTATCTCTGTCAGTCTGCAATCTTCCGATAAACCAGGTGCCGGTGTTTGACAGTCCTTTATAGTCAAGATCGACCGGGTTCTGGGTGGCGAGCACCACACCCAACCCAAAGGCACGGGCCTGTTTTAAGAGTGTGAGCAGTGGTGCTTTGGACGGAGGATTCGACACAGGAGGCATATACCCAAAGATTTCATCCATATAGAACAGCGCCCGCAGGCTTGACGTTCCCGACTGTGTTCTCATCCACCCAAGCACCTGTGTGAGCAGCAGGGAAACGAAAAACATCCGTTCCGTGTCATTGAGATGCGCGATGGAAAATATGGACACTTTTGGCTTGCCCTCTGCAGTATATAAAATACTGCCGACGTCCAGCGGATCTCCCTCAAGCCAGCTTTGAAATCCCGGAGCAGCCAGCAGATTATTCAGTTTCATTGCCAGGGTAAAACGATCTTTTGACGGGAAAAACGACTCAAGGTCAAAGACGCCTACTTTATTCACAGGGGGAGTCTGAATGGCCTGTATCAAATGAGCCAGCTCCATCTCCTGTCCCTGTTTCCAGGTGATATCAAGGATGGTAGAGAGCAGGATATGTTCGCGGCTCTGTATAGGATCTGCATCAATCCCCAGTAAATTGAGCAGTCCGGTTACTGTTGTATTAATACGTTCCCTGAACAGATCGCTGTCCTGGATAACGGCTGAGTCCGGGGGCTGAAATGACTGGAGTATGGATACAGGAATGCCGGCACCGCTTCCCGGCGTATAAATCATGAAATCAGCAGCATCACGAAGGCGTTGAATGCGTGCTTTGTCCTGTCCCCATTGAGATAATCCCTTTTCCCATAGTAAGGCCTGTTTCGCGGCATATTCCTCCGGAGTCAGATTTTTTTTTTGGGCGTCTGATTCATTGATCCACGGCCGGAATGCATCTGCTTTCAGATCCGGGAATGTCAGAAGAAGATTAGAGAGGTCTCCCTTGGGATCTACGACTATTGATGGAATACCATCGATGGCAGCCTCTTCGAGAAGTCCGATGCAAAGGCCGGTCTTGCCGCTTCCGGTCATTCCGACGCACACTGCGTGTGTGACAAGGTCCTTTGAGTCATAGAGAAGAAGGTTCTCCAGCAGTTTTTTTTCTTTCAGGTCAAATTCCCTGCCGAGATAAAACACCCCTAATTTTTCAAAATCATCCATTCTACCTCCTGATCTTTAACAACATATTGATGCGCCCGAAATTTTATGATTGCATATCATTATATCATTAATGGATACAGGCGGAAAACATAAAAACGCTCATTAATGTTATCCCAAAAAAAATATCAATTCGGGACCGTACACAGGCAACATGATAAAAATCATGGTATTCCCTTATAAAATTTTTAATATAAGTAAGAGAATATGTGTCTGACTGAATCCTATGTAAATGTTTCTTAAGGTCATTAAGTTGCATGGTCAGTTTAAATGTTATATATATGAGATATGTTAACTTTTAAAAAAAGAGGAGGATATCATGGACCTTTTAGATGAACTGAAAAACAATCTTGGTATCAATGATGAACAGGCAAAGGGAGGGACCGGCCTGTTACTGAAACTTGCAAAAGAGAAGCTGGGAGGTGACTTTAGCAAGGTCACTGACGTTATACCTGACACGGATGATATGATGAAGGCCGCACCTGAGAGCGGTGCAGTGAGCGGACTTCTGAAAAGTGCGACCCATGTATTGGGAGGCAGCGCTGAAAAATTCGGAGACATTGCAGCCCTTTCCAGCGGATTCTCAAAATTAGGGCTTAATAAAGAAATGGTCGACAAGTTCATTCCTATCGTATTAAATTACGCACAATCAAAGGGAGGCGACACAATAAAAAACCTTATGGGAAAGGTCCTTCAGTAAACGTACACATTAGTCAACGATAACGCCAATCTTCGGAATGGAGACTGATATTATGAGGGAGGGGAATATGTCAAAACTTGAAAAAATTGAAGGTGTAGGAGAGTCATTTGCCAGGAAACTGAATAAAGCAGGAGTCACAACAACTGAGTCACTGCTGGAAAAAGGAGCTTCACCACAGGGCCGCAGAGAAATAGCCGAGAAATCCGGAATTGGTGAGAAAACCATCCTGAAATGGGTTAACCAGGTTGATCTCGCCCGAATCAAAGGTATCAGTGAAGAATACGGAGAATTGCTTGAGTTCTCGGGAGTAGACAGTGTTCCGGAACTGGCTCACAGGAATCCTGAAAGTCTTATGGACAGTCTTACCCGGGCAAATGACTCAAAAAAGCTTGTCCGCAAACTGCCTTCGTTAAGCCAGATTAGTCAATGGGTACACCAGGCAAAGACACTGCCTAAAATTGTCACTCATTAAAGCACCTGGCTTAATGACAATTTTTTTACAGCTTCAAATAGGTGATAAGCAGAGCTGATATATTTTATGTTATAGGACATTCAAACAGGACAGCTCTTCTTATCATCAATTTTATGACGTAGTAACGAATAGCCTTTTTAAGGATGTAATCGCTTTTGTTGACTTGGCATATCCGAAAGACAACCTCCTCCTGCCCCTCTCGGAGCGAGCCCGGTGCGGTTCTCCTCTAAGGATCGCTCCGACTTCGCATAGAGTCACTGCGACTGTGGCAAGGAAGTGATTTTAATCTGAGAAACTTTTGTACATGAATAATTTAATCGATCCAAAAGAGTTTGGCATCATGGGTAAAACAGTCATAGAACAGGTGGGGAAGAACCACTATGCAATTGTGATGTCACGGAAAAGCAGAATTATTATGGCAGATGGCAGAAAGCTGCTGGAGAAATTTGAGCAGATTAAGAAAGTAAAATCCGGGGCAAAGCTGAGTCTGAAAACAGCAACCCCTGTCTGCAGTAAAACAATAGCTTTATTGAAGAACCACAACATCTATATCATTTAATATCTATTTGCCGGTATTAGCATGGAACTCTGACGAACGAAGATTTCTTGCAAGGATATACTGAAGATGCCTGTCGAGTACTGCTGAAAGGGCGGTAAGTGTGTCCTCATGGGGTTTTAAACGGTTTGATCTGTTTACCGGCCATTCTATACTGTGCTTATAGAACTGTATGATCTGATTATTCAGACGGATAAATGGCTTGCTGGCTCCTGCTGAGGGTCTTGAGCATTTCCGGCAGAGTGTTGTTCCTGCATCAGGGAAGAAATCAATGCTGTTGTTTCCGCACCGTCCACACCCGCTCATTCTCGGTGCATACCCTATGACCGCAAGAAGTCTGATCCTTGAGATAAGGTGAAGAGGCTCTTTTGATTCCTGCTCTGAAGAAGAGATGAATTGCAGTATATTTAAAAAAAAGGAAAACAGCTTTTTATTAGGACTGTCTGATGGTGTCAACGATAACAGTATCTCCGACAGTTTTGATACATGTATAAAATCATTATAATCTTCCCTGATTTTTTGAAAGGAATGGATAATGTCTGACTGTGTAAGTTTCGGCAGGGACTGTTCTTTTCCCCATAGCGATATCTTTGCATGGGTCAGAGGCTCAAGACTGCTGCCAAATCTGCTTTTTGTCTTTCTCGGGCTTTTGGCAAAAGCACTGATGATTCCTCTGTCAGGGGTAATATACGTGACAATAAGATCGGCTTCGCCGTACTTCTGGGTTTTCAGGACTATGCCTTCTGTTCTGGTAAGCATTGCGTCTGGAAAAGATCACCAAAATAAAAGGTTCAGGATGTTATCCTGAACCCTTGAATTCTCTTTTTAACCGGTGGAATCCCTGTATAATCTGTACGGTCATCCTTCTTACATTATGTTCCCGAAATCCTCAGGTTTCAGTTTCTTGAGCCAGTCCTCAAGCTCATCGTTGTTCTTGTGCTCTATGACGCTCTCGTTTACAAAGATCGGCGCATTAATTCTGATGGCAACAGCTATGGCGTCACTAGGCCTTGAATCTATATGAACTTCTTCACCATCTCCCTTGTCAATATAAATGCCGGCATAGTATGTGTTGTCAACGATTTCGGTTATCATGATTCTTGTTACCTGCATATTAACTCCGGTGATGACGTTCTTCACCAGATCATGGGTAAGAGGTCGCGGAGTTACTATTTTACCCAGGGCGAGGGCAATTGAATCAGCTTCCGGTTTCCCGATCCAGATCGGCAATGTATTGTTCCCATTTACCTCTTTAAGCAGCAAAATATACATGTTACTTCTGGGATCGAAAAGTAGTCCCTCTATTTTCATCTGTTTGACCAATACGTGCTCCTTAAAATTGTAATATGACTTTTTATAATACCTTAACCAAAAAAGTTTTTCTATGAATGGATCTTCAGACAGCGCAATTTTCATAAACAGTGAAGTCAGGGACAGCATTAACCTGAAATATTCATGAAGGTATTTGTCAAGACAGGCATGCCAAAAAACTTATTAAATGCGATGAGATTGATTCAATGCATCATTGCCGCTTCAGAGGATATCGAAACAGAGTGTTTTGATAATTGTGTCTTGGGTATCGATAAATAACTTTTTTTAGCATACCTGTCTCATTTACAAATCATATACACCGATCATATGACCTCGTCATATTCCGTGGTCATCTGTTTTTAAAAGTGGTTACCTGAGGTTTACAGCTCTTTGCACTCTTAATTATATCCCTCTGGCTGACAACGGCAGTGCCGACCCTGGTTACGACAACTCCTGCTGCGTGGTTTGCAATGATTGCCGCCTCTTTCAAGGAAGCGCCGCTGGCATAACTCAGTGTTAAAGCGGCGATCACGGTATCTCCCGCTCCACTGACATCATACACTTCCTGTGCACACGTTGGTATGTGAGTCACCCTCCCGTTATGTTCAAAGAGAGACATCCCGTCTTCTCCGCGAGTGATCATCACAGCGTTGCACTTAAGTTTTTTTAACAGTAATTTACCGGCCGCGAGAAGGCTTTTTTCATCAGTGATGTCTATTCCTGTTCCGAAGGAAGCTTCGTTAATATTAGGGGTAATGAGGCTTACACCACTATAGTAACTGAAATGCCCTATTTTGGGATCTACCGTAACAATCTTTTTGGGGCCGGCCAGTTCAAGGATTTTTTTGATAAGCCCTCTGGTAATCAATCCCTTGCAGTAGTCAGATATAATGATACCCTTGATATGAGGCAGGCATGACTTTACATAGTCCAGGAGTAATGATATTGTTGCTCTGCTTATGTCTGACTTGACTTCACGATCAAAGCGGACGACCTGCTGGCTGTGTGCTATCACCCTTGTCTTCACTGTTGTCGGTCGCTTCCTGTCTACGATAATACCGTCGGTGTCAAAACCTAATTCAGTAAACCTGTTTGTTAATATCTTTCCGACATTGTCTCTGCCTATGGTGCCCGCTATAAAGACCTTTCCTCCAAGGGACTGTACATTATGTGCAACATTAGCAGCTCCCCCCAGAAGTAAGGTCTCATCGTTGACTTCAACAACAGGAACAGGAGCTTCGGGAGATATTCTTTTCACCTTGCCGTAGATATACCGGTCGACCATAAGATCGCCGACGACAAGTACGCCGGTTCTGCTGAAATTTTTGAAAAGTTCCTTCATAATAAGTTGATTTTCTTAATAAATTTATCATGGAAACAGAATATTTCGCAACTTATGTTACTGTTTTGTTCCCATGATTATAGAATATAGCGGTTTATGCCGTATAAACATGTGATCAGCAGCGAGCTGACAGAGATAGTTTTACTAACCTGAACAAACGTTGTGAGTCCTTGCATCTTTGATCTGCGAATATTGTTAATCGTATTGGTTTGTGACATAATACCACTATGACTATTCATGTGAAATGGTTTCCATTGCTGCTCATTTTTTCGTTAATGGTGTCCTGTGCCTCAACCAGGCAAGCCGTGTTCAATCCTTCAGACAAGGGGTATTATCACTATATGATAGCTGTTGAGGCGGAAATGGCTAATGAATGGGAGGTCGCACTAGATCATCTGAAACGTGCTCTGGAAGAGGACCCTGATTCTGTGTATTTGCGGTCCGAAATGGCCCATGCATATTTAAGAATGGACATGCCTGACAAAGCCATCACATCGGCAGAGGATGCGCTTGTCATGTCGCCGGACTATGAACCTGCACTGTTTATGCTGGCTACTCTGTATGCCCGTCAGCAGGAGTATGACAAAGCGATAAAGATGTATGAAAAGCTGATTGACATTGCCCCTGACAATACCCAGACTCACATTCATTTAGCATACCTGTTCAGAGTCAGCGGAAAAGTAGACGAGGCTGTCCTCACACTTCAGAATGTGGTTAAAAAAGATCCCTACAATTCTACGGCACGATATTATCTTGGCAAGATTTATGTAGATATCAAAGAGTATGCACTGGCGATCCAGGAACTTGAAAAGGCTGTTGAGTATGACTCTTTACTATGGGATGGTTTTTATACGCTCGGACTTGCCTATGAATTGACAGATGATGTTGAGAAAGCAATCGCCGGCTATGAGAAGTCCCTGAGTTTAAACCCGCTTTATACGGAAGCCCGCAAGAGAATTGCCGCGCTCTACTTTAAGCAGGGAAAGCTTGACAAGGTAATTGAACAGCTGACAGAAATCATGGAATCTGAACCAGGGAACCTGAAAGTCATTGGCATGCTGGCAAATATGTATGCAGACAACAAACAATTTGACAAGGCAGAGGAAGAGCTCAGAAAGATCATCGCAACTGATCCTGATAACGCAAATGCCATATTTCTGCTTGCAAAGATACTGGGTGTTATGGGACGGCATGATGAGGCGATAGATCAATTTGAATTACTTATCACCATGCTTCCGGATAATGCAGACATCTACTATTATATGGGACAGATTTATATTCAGAAAAAGGATTTTGAAAAGGCTGAAGATATATTCAAGAAAGCACTATCTATTGATCCTGAAGACGATGAGATTCTTTTCAGTCTTGCAGTAGTATATGAAAAACTGTTAAACCATGCGAAAATGTTTAATTATCTGAAGAAAACCCTTGAGGTCAATCCTGAACATGTCGATGCATTAAATTATTTGGGATATTCATATGCAGACAGGGGGATCCATCTTGATGAGGCCCTTGATCTCATAAAAAAGGCGATATCCATTGAACCTGATCAGGGGTATATACGAGACAGTCTGGGGTGGGTATATTACAAAAAAGGGATGTATAATGAGGCGCTTGAGGAAATAAAAAAGGCTTCTGAGATAGAAAAAGAAGACCCCGTTATTCTGGAGCACCTGGGAGATGTGTATATCAAACTTGACGATATAGATGCTGCAATAAAGGCATGGGAAGCATCCCTGGAATATCATGAAAAAGAAGAAGGCCTTAAAGAGAGAATAGAAGGAAAGATTGAAAACCTCAGAAAAGCCCGGTAGTCAGTAGCTGGTAGTCAGGGGAGGCAAGGTATTTTCCTCACTGCTGACTACTAACTTCTCACTGCATGCAATAGTTGCAGTCAACGATCAATGCTTACCCTGAAAGCCCCTGCAAAAATTAACTGGTTTTTAAAGATCCTCGGCCTGCGGGATGACGGATTTCATGAGATCCAGAGTCTTATGCAGAAAATATCTCTTTATGATGTTCTGAAAATATCACCTGCGGATGATCTGTCACTGAAAACAGAAGGAAGTATCGCTGAAAAGGACAATCTTGTTTACAGGGCTGCTGCTTTACTGAAAAGCACGTATTCAGTCAATGAGGGCGCATGTATGGAACTTCATAAGAATATCCCTGTCGGTGCGGGTCTGGGAGGAGGGAGCAGTGACGCAGCAGCAGCTCTCATGGGACTCAACCAGCTATGGTCTCTCGGACTTTCTTCCGAATCATTAAGTGAATTAGCTGCCCGGATCGGATCAGACGTCCCTTTTTTTCTCTATGGTCCTGCATCATTTGTGTATGGCAGGGGAGAAAAGATGACCCCGTGCAAGAATAAAAAAAAGCTCTATATTCTTTTGGTTAAGCCCCCTTTTGCCGTTTCAACTGCCTGGGCGTATAAAAATTTTCAATCGACCAGGCTGCTGGAACAGGAAACACAGGATCAGGAGAATTCATTAAAGCTGTACGATAACCTTCCAAAGTTGACAAAAAAAAGAGAAAAAGTAAATAATATTAAGCTTTTAATCCGGAATATCGAGGAAGCCCATTTTAGCGCCATTTCCGGATCTGAACTGAATGATTTGGAGTCTGTCCTCATCAGGGAATTCCATGTTATTGCTGAAATAAAAGACAGGCTTCGCAGACTCGGGGCGGTTTTTTCATTAATGAGCGGAAGCGGTTCAACCGTGTTTGGTGTGTTCAGGTCAGAGAATGAGGCTGAAGCTGCATCCGGAGAGTTTCAGGATTTCTGGACGGCAGCTGTTCATACAATAACCGATTGAACGAACTGTAGACATTTTCTTGGGGCGTCGTCAAGCGGTAAGACACATGGTTTTGGTCCATGCATTCGGGGGTTCGAATCCTCCCGCCCCAGCCATCTGAATTTTGTTATAAAGATTACAGAGCTAAGAATTAAGAAGTGGGATGGAAGAAATATAGATTTCTGACTTCTCACTGTTACTTATAAATTTACACAGGAGGAACAATGCCGGAGGGTATTAAAATATTTGCAGGTAATTCCAATGCTAAACTTGCAAATGAAATTGCTGATGTGCTGAACATTCCCCTGGGAAAGGCAACTGTATCTACCTTCAGTGACGGAGAGATTACCGTGCATATAGATGAAAATGTCAGAGGCTCTGACGTGTATGTTGTCCAGTCTACATGCACTCCTGTTAATAATAACCTGATGGAACTTCTCCTTATGGTGGATGCACTTAAGAGGGCATCGGCGAGACGGATCACTGCGGTCATGCCTTATTACGGCTATGCACGACAGGACAGAAAAGCCCAGCCAAGAGTTCCGATATCAGCCAGGCTTGTAGCCGACCTGTTGACCGCAACCGGAATAAACAGGGTATTGACGATAGATCTTCATGCAGGTCAGATCCAGGGATTCTTTGACATTCCTGTTGATCATCTCTATGCTGCTCCTGTTCTGTCCGAATATGTAAAGGATAAATATGCAAATGATGTTGTAGTTGTTTCTCCTGATGCCGGTGGTGTGGAGCGGGCCAGGGCTTTTGCAAAAAGGCTTGATGCATCACTGGCAATAATTGACAAACGCCGAGAAAAAGCAAATGTTTCGCAGGTCATGCATGTTATAGGTGAAGTCAGCAATAAAAATGCGATCCTTTTTGATGATATGATTGATACTGCCGGTACGATTACCCAGGCTGCGGCCGCCCTGAAAGAAAATGGCGCAAAACGGGTCATTGCAGCATGCGCACACGCTGTTCTCTCAGGTCCTGCACTGGACAGGATCAATGATTCAGTACTGGAGGATGTTATAGTTACGAATACCATACCCATGGAGGAAAATCAAAAACGCTGCAGCAAGCTGACCGTGCTCACCGTCGCAAAACTGCTTGGAGAAGCGATAAAAAGAATTAATGAAGAATCCTCAGTAAGTTCTCTTTTTGATTAAATATGAACGGCTTGAACGTTTCAAACGGTTCAAGCTGTTTAAACGGTTTATTATAAATGGAGGTAAATTAAGAAATGGAAAAATTACTTGTTAAGGCTGATGTAAGGCCTGAAGTCGGCAAAGGGGTAGCGAGAAGCCTCAGGAGAAGCGGTATGCTTCCTGCCGTAGTTTATTCCGGGGGGAATTCCAGACCGATCAAGGTGCATGGAAAGGAAATGTCAAAACTGATCTTTACTGGAACAGGAGACCATGCCCTGATAACAATTGAACTTCATGAGGACGGCACGAAAAAATCAGAACATCCGGTCCTGGTGAAAGATTATCAGACTGATCCGGTGAGTGATGAGCTTTTACATGTTGACTTTGTTGAAGTATCTCTTAAGAAGCTTGTCAAAGTAACTGTTCCTATCGAGATAGTCAAAGAACCTATCGGGATAAAGATGGGCGGTATTCTCGAGCACCATCTGAGAGACATAGAAGTTGAGTGCCTTCCTACACAAATCCCTGACAAAATCGAAGTTGATGCAGGGCATATAGATATTGGCCATTCGTTACATGTCAGTGATATCTCTGCACCAGAGGGCATAAAAATTATATCTGATCCGTCCGGAGCCATTCTTAATGTTAGTGCTCCAAAGGTTGAGGAAGTTGCTGCTGAAGAAGCTGAGGGAGAAGCTGCTGAGCCTGAACTGGTTGGGGAGAAGGGCAAGGAAGAGGCAAAAGAAGAGTCTGCACAGGAAGAGAAAGAAAAGTAGGCCTTTATTATGTGGCTGGTGGCCGGACTTGGCAATCCAGGCGAAGAATATTCCGATACGCGTCATAATATCGGATTTGCAGTTGTCGATGCTCTGGCAGCAAGATATTCGATTGCGGTAAACAGGAAGACATCTAACTATCTATACGGAAGAGGCTTTATCGGGGACCAGAGTGTGGTCCTGATAAAGCCTCTTACGTTTATGAACAGAAGCGGCATTGCTGTGAGAGAAGCCCTGTTCAAATACGATGAAATAGAGAACTTTATCATCATACATGATGATCTTGACCTTGAGCCGGGATTAATAAGAATTAGAACAAAAGGATCATCGGGCGGGCATAACGGGATCCAGTCCATTATTGATCTTCTCAACTCAAAAGAATTTATAAGACTGAAAATCGGGATAGGCAGATCCGAAAGGATGTATCCTGAAAAATATGTGCTCAGACCCTTTAATAAAAAAGAAAAGCCCCTCATGGAAGAGGCAGTGGTGAAGTCTGTGGAAGCGATATCCATGATTCTTTCAACAGGGGTATCAGAGGCCCAGAATAAGCTGCATGCCAGATAAACTTCTGTTATGTGGTTTCAGTAGTGACTGATATGATAAGTCTTTCATAAAATTATCATCCCTCAAATGACTGAATTCGATGTCAGACCCCGGCGGGAATCAGGTTATTTTATCTTCCCAATTATTTTATTTGATTACATTACTGGGTGAACCAGTCTCCATCAGGATTGACAGATCATAATAGCACGATCAATGTTGTCTTAACTTTCCCTTGAAATTTACTGTTTACTTTAAAAAAACTTTACTTTATATTATGGAAGTTTAGATAAAGATTTTTGGTTATTTTACCGATATATAACTAAATAAGCGTAACATATCGCTTCAGCGATCAGGAGAACATTATGAAAATCTTGAAAATTTTTATCGTTAGTTCATTTTTGTTAATATGCGCTGTTTCTTCTAAAAATATAACAGCTGAAATGCGGCCGGGAATGGTGTCGATTCATCCTCATATTGGGGGATATGCATTTTCAGATTCCAAAGACATAAATAACAGTGTGGTTTATGGGCTGGGAATCGGAATTAATATAACACGAAGCCTGGGAATCGAGGGTAACTTTGATTACATGAATACCGAAGCAACGTCAAATGGTACGGATATAAAAATTCCTCTTTACCGGGTAGATGCTTTGTATCATTTCCGTACCGAAAAGAAATTAGTACCGTTCATTAGTGCTGGTCTCGGGACTATTGATATTCAGGGATCCGGAGTGAATAATACGGATAATCTGCTTAATTACGGCGGAGGAATTAAATACTTTATTACCAAGTCTTTGGCTTTGAGAGGTGATATTCGCCATATCCTGGAGATGGAAAATACAAACCGTAAAAATCTGGTTGATTTTAATGATATAAGCAATAATTTTATATATACAGTCGGTCTGAACTATATGTTCTCGTTTAAAAAGAAAAAAACTGTTTCACTTCCTCCTGGTGACAGTGATGGAGACGGGGTTACCGATGACAGGGACAGGTGCCCTGACACGCTGGCAGGTGTTCCGGTTGATGGTGAAGGCTGTCCGAAGGACAGTGATGGAGACGGGGTTACCGATGACAGGGACAGGTGCCCTGACACGCCGGCAGGTGTTCCGGTTGATGGTGAAGGCTGTCCGAAGGACAGTGATGGAGACGGGGTTACCGATGACAGGGACAGGTGCCCTGACACGCCGGCAGGTATTCCGGTTGATAGTGACGGCTGTCCAAAGGACAGTGATGGTGATGGGATTTATGACTATCTTGACGAATGTCCGGATACGCTTGAAGGGGTAAAGGTTGATGAAAAAGGATGCGCCATCATGGTCAAAGAAAAGGTATCGGTAGATTTAAAGGTAGAGTTTGAATTCGATAGTGCAGTTATAAAAGAGACTCATAAAGATGATATCCGGAAACTTGCAGAGTTTCTAAAGACCTATCCGGATACGAAAGCCGTAATTGAAGGACACGCCTGCAATATTGGTACTGAGCAGTATAACCTTGAACTGTCCCTGAGAAGGGCTGATAGCGTTAAACAGCGCCTGGTGGAGTACGGCATTGATTCTTCACGACTGGAAATAATTGGTCATGGGGAACTTCTTCCTGTAGCTGACAACAAGTCAGAAGAGGGCAGAAAGAAGAACCGCCGTGTGGTCTCGGTTATATCTACTATGATCAATAAAATGCAAAAGAAATAGCTGAAACCTTGTGTAATATATAATTGCTATATGAAGCGTAAGCGGGCTTTTTTTATTACTGTGAGGAAATAAGTTCCATATGCGCTGTTCCTGTAAAATCTCCAGAAATCAATTTCTATTGTCAAACTATCGAAGATCAACCTCCATATTAGTATGAGGGATAGAAGATCACTCTATTACAGATGAATAAATGAAAATCTGAAAACATGTTCGTGAAATAATTGAGAAAAGAGTCGAAATCTGCAGATTGCCTCATGTTATCATGAGAATGTATACAGGTCACAGTTAGCGTAACATTAATCCTTCAGATAATCCTCAAACAGGCTGACATACTTGAATGCATCATCAGGTGCGATTACAACAGCAACACCCTGGTTTTCCTTTGAGTGTTTGAGTGCCGAAAATAATACGGCTCCAGTAGTTGGTCCCATCAATATCCCGGTCTTCCTCGCCAGATCAATTGCTGTCTGGTAAGCCTGGTCATCTTCAACTTCGACTATATCATCAATCACGTCCCTGTTCAATATGTTAGGGATAAGCTCTTCAGGAAGGTTCGATATCTTTTTCATACCAGCAAGGTTGTGGTTTCTTGATTTAGGTTCAACACCAATTATTTTCACATCAGGATTTTGCTCTTTAAGGTATTTCCCAACCCCGCTGATCGTTCCACATGTTCCAAAACCAGCAAAGAAATAATTTACTTTTCCTTCTGTCTGTTTCCATATTTCAGGTCCTGTTGACTTGTAATGAGCCATTGCGTTTAATGGGTTTTCATATTGGTTTGGGCTTACATAGTCTTCTCCCCCTTTGCCTGCCAAAATACCTTTGACAAGTCCTCTTGCTCCTTCATTTGGATATAAGGGGCATAAGTCATCATCTGCTTCCCAAAGGTTTACCCCTAATAATTTTAGCAACACTTTCTTTTCTTCAGGGGCACCGGAGGGAATGGCTATTTCAAGAGGAATGCCCATCGCGTTAGCTATTGAAGCCAGAGCTATTCCTGTGTTTCCGGAAGAAGGTTCGACTATTGTTTTTCCATTTTTTATTTCAGTCCCTTCCAACAGGTTTAAGGCAGTCCTGTCCTTTATCGAACCGCATGGATTGAACCTCTCAAGTTTAAGATAAATTTGATAGTCTTCCTTTGGATTGATGTTTCCATTTACCGAAAGCAGTGGTGTAGGATTTTCAGGATCGCTGATTAAGTCAACCAAATTTTCATATACACGTAATTTTCTGTTTGTCTTTTTGATGGGTTCTTCCTCCGATGTAATTATATTATAAGATATTTATCTTTATAATTCTGATTCGTCATATTAATTGACAATACAGAGCAGTAAATGAATAACTAAAAAGAAGGTTCGTCAAAACTTATGCGAAGTTACAAAACCGGGAATTTCATCATGTTAAAAGGACATTTTAAGATTAAATTATTGAAGATTGCCAGTAGAGCGTGATAACGTTATAAGTAACCTGCCAGCCTATAAATAATGTGGTAACGAAAGAGTCTCTTCTGTTCAAGGTGACCCGCTCGTCAGATAATTATTAACCATGCCACTGCCTTATCTCTACTCTGAGTACACATCTGAAGCATACCTTATAAGTGGCGGCAGGAGTTGAACAGGGAATAAGATGCTGATAGGGATAGCAAAAGTTTCCGTCAGCTTGCATAGATGGAATGACTGAACCCGGGGTAGGGTAAAGGAATGCAGCTGTGGAAACCACCCCCCCTCATATCTACTACGATAATTTGAAAGTAGGACTTTCAACGTAGTAAATACATGACCTGTTACTCCTGCCACCAATTTATGAGTATCGATATATTTAGATTCAAGTTTGACGCAAACATGCACATGCATAGAAGAAAATCCTATCATATTTTTATGACTTTCTTTCATGCCTATCTCAGAATGTTAAATGTTTTACTTTTAATTAACCTGTTATCTTTCATAATAACAGTCATAATAATACACGAATTGTTTCTATATTTAAAGAGAATAATATATCTTCAGATATTAGTAAATTGAGACTTGGGGAATAATTAAATTATGAAAGGGCAGAAATGATTTTTATGATGTGTATTGCATCATGAAGTATTCAGAATAGATGTCGGTCTCTGATTATTGACAACACCTATTTATCTGTCGGTGTGATGTGAAATGCAGATTCAAGATAAATCATATTTATCATTGAAACTTTGTTCGATCAGGCTTTTTAATATACAATTACTATTCTATTTCCCCAGCACTGTTTGACAAAAAGACAGTACATGAAGTTGTGCTTCAAGGTCCAGGAACACAAGGGAAATCATTTGTGATTCAGGATGTCCCCAGCGTATTTTGTGTAAAGTTTCCCAGGGGTTTTTATTTGCTATCGTCCCAATATATTCAGGTTTTGCCTCGTCCCTGAAATTTATTTCTTTACCATCGTCACCATGACACTTTACACAGGTTGTCAAATATATCCTCCACCCAGATGCAGGATCACCCGTACTCTTTTTAGTTGTTCTGTCAATATAAAGGTCTACATCTATCTGACCGTAAGCAACGAAAAGTGCAAGGGCCTCGTATGCATCATCTGATATCATATTCCCAAAAGCATGCGTATCATCTTTCAATACTTTAATGATTTTCTCCGGTTTCTGGTTACTATAAGCCCGTATTCCTACAATACCGGTATAATGACTGCCTGTTGAGTAGGCACCTGCCTTGCCTTTGTAGTCCCATCCGTGACATTCCTTGCAGCGCCAGGTTGTTTCACCCTTTTGTTTTCCATCAGAAGGATAACTGGGATGGGTATTGTCCACTTTCACTTGAAGCTCTGTAAGCCAATTATCATAAAGAATTCCGCCCCGGGCAAGTTGAGCAAATTTTTTGCCAGTCAGCTTCTCTGCTTCGCCTGCACATACTGATGGATTATTTATTAACAATACAAAAATGAACATACAATACGTGCAGTAAAATAATTTATTTGTTGTCTTCGTTTTCATACCCCTTTCATTATTCAATGAGTTTATAAGATTCCATAATTTAATTATATCTCATTTAACCTTTTTAAACGAAACATAATGCATATTGAAGCAAGGGTTAGCGTTATTAATAACGGAAAGAAGTATTTCTTTTTGAGTTTTCTATAAAATTGAAGATAATTGAGGATTGTCAACGGAATCCAGGCTGAATCTATTTGAAGCGACGTATTAACGGTACTTTCCAACTTAATCACATGCATCGTATCTTGAATCTATTTAACCTTAAAGCTTATTCATGACAATCTGAGCGATCTTCCGGAAGGTAAAATCGTTCAATACAGGACGTCATTCATATTTTTATACTATCAGCCGGATATCCATGAGCTGTATTCTGCTACAAGGGCCTCCCATGAATATGGTTCTGTCATTTTCTTTGCGAGTTCAGGCTCCAGGCGGTTTCCCTTCAGGATGAGTTCCTTTAACCGGGATTTGAAATTTCTTTCACTATATAAATATGTTGCAGGGAACAGCTGGGGGTAGGACAGTCTGCCCGGCAGGAGCGGTCTGCAGCCTGCTCTTACTGCCTCAATAACAGCCATTCCAAAGAATTCATGGTCGGCTGTTGATACCACGATATCTCCCTGTTTAAGCATTTTTACATAATCGCCTACTGATTTGATATATCCAAAGTGCATTACTTTATTTGCCAGAACTTTTTGTGCCTTCTCAAAGACAGGTGGACGCTCCTTAAAAGACTCGCCCAAAACGATAAGCTTGAAGTCTATCCCTTTCTTATCCAGATCAAAAAGCGTTTTGAAAAAGAGGTCCGGGTTCTTATCGTGTTCCCACCGGTGGTTCCACAATATAACAGGAGGCCCCTTTCTTACAGGATCCGGCGCATTATCAATATCAGAGAAATTCATCCCGGGATGAATGATTACTGCTTTTGATGTGATTTCTTTCACAGGGTCTTTCAGTTTAAGATCATATGAACTCTTCATCAGCTTCTTTATGCCTGCTGTGAATGTCTTTAAATTGTGAATTGAGTTAAAGGCAATCCGGTCTGAGGCCAGTGCTGTAGTTACATTGGTTAGAGCAAAATGAAAGTCTCTCTCATGATCAATCTGTACAGGATACATAAACTGATTTTCATGAAAATAGGTAAGCACAGGCACCTGTCTGACCCATTCAGGGGCAAGCCCTCTGAACGCTGCCACGTCCAAAAAGGTAGAGCACAGTATCCGGTCATAACGTTTTCCTGACTGTTTCAGTTGCTCGGCATAATAAGGAGCTGAAAGTCTCATTCGCCATTTCCATTTGCGTGCGGGAAGCGTCATACATTCAAAATCAAAAGGCAGGCTGGTCCTCAGACCATCAAGGAAAGACCTGTGAGAGCCTCCAAAATAAGGTTCAAGAGCAAGGACTTTGAGATTCCGTCCAGATGATTTTTTCAACATGCACAATATGCTATTAAAATGAATGTACAAATAGCAAACAACAGACATGAAAATTTGAATCATTATTGCTATATTAGATGAGTGAATAACTCAAGGGCATTTATGTTGTTAACACTTTGCGTGGGCATAGCTGTCCTTTTTTTTGGATGTACGGCAGTACGTGGGCCATCCGGAATGTTAGAATACTGTAAACGCATATCGAGAACAAATGACTTTTATTCATCGGAAATGAAGATGTGTATGGATCAGGAAAAAATGGCTGAAAAGAAATTATCCGGGATGGCTATTCCCTGGCAGGTAGAGAGCTATTGCAGACATATATCAGAGCAGACAGGCGGCAGTTATCAGGTAATGCTGACATGTGTTGAGGAGGAGATGCAGGAATAGCTTTATTTGATATCGAGTGATCTGTTGCATGGTCAATAAACGCTTACTCACCTATTAACCGAACACGGGTCAATTTCTCAGGAAGAGAAGGTAGTGCAACAATGTCATCCTTTGCAGTGATTATATAATTGAGGCTTGAAAAGAGGTTACATACTTTGTATGCAGTTGTAGTGTTCAGAACATTTGCTCTCTAAGATTGTCAGCCAGAGGATAAAGAATATTGTCTTCCTTATAAATTCTGTCAGTTATAGATTCGAACATCTTTCTTGTATCCTCATAAAATTATCAGGATTATTTTGTACTGAACCATGATCTTTCCATCTGGATGTATAAAGAGTAAAGGAATCTTTTATACCGATCACTTCACGGACGAACTTCTGTGCGGTTTCAACGATATGTTTGTCAGGATGATTAAACAACTTTGGATAAAAAGAGTGATCTTCCATTGTGAGATGATAATTAAGGTCATCTGCAAGATCTGATATTAACTTGCAGACCTGAGAAGGATCCCTTGCAATGTCATCAGAATTCAATTTAGAGGACATTTCGGTCATCAGTTTAAAAATTTCCTCATGCTGTTTCTTCAATTTATCGGTTATTTCCATATTCGGCCTCTCTTTTATTATTCTGAAAGCAAGTATGCAGTAAATTAAAAGTTTTTTCGAGATCTATCTTACATATAAAAAAAGTACATCAGCAGCAGAAACTCTGAATGTTACTCTATTACCCAAACGGCACAGTTCTTACCTGAATGAAGCAGTTTGTTTGAAGTGCTGCCGAAAATAAACTCTTCTTTTTTGCTTATACCCCTTCTTCCCACAACAATTGTACAGCACCCGAGCTCCCTCTGAATCTCAAGGATACAGTCAGCAATCGAGGGGCAGTTCTTCACTTCAACTTTAACATCGACTTTGTCGACCCGAAAACCGGACTGAACTAATATCTCGCGATACCCATGTAACAGCTCTTTGGACCTGGATATTTTATCTTTTATCCAGGCATCTCTTTCAGAACTGCTAGTGAAATAATCTTCCGATGGGTCGGCAATAATGCTTAAAAGGGTAACTCGAAAGCCCGGGGAACCGCCGAGAAAATCAGCAGCGTATAAAAGGGCCCTTTTTGCATTTTCTGATTCATCCAGCGCAACAAGAACATGTCTGTCCGTTTCCGGTTTTACACGAGCTGTATTTTTACTGGGCAACATTTCATCTCCTCTCATTTTGTAAAGGTATTTATATATGTTTTCGCTTCCTCGAGGTCACTCAGGAACTGGTCGGTATCATCATAGAATGTGTCGGCACTGAATGAAAAATGGAGCAGGATATTATTGAGTACATCGGGTATATAGGGATACACTTTTTGAAGATTGGCAACCCGGTTATTAAAAACAATGTTCAGGTCACCTGTGATCAACTGATCAAATACAGAAGTGCTGCTCTTGCGAAGGTGCTGTGATGTCACATCTCCCCGGCCTACCAGGTATATGAGAATATTCCCCAGGCCAAACATATCATAAGTGAACATGTTTTCCTGATGCCAGTAATTGAAATCAAAATCTATCCAGCAGTAAGAGCTGTCATGTTTACTTCTGATGATATGATCGCGTCTGATATCACCATGTTTCTCCCCACTGTTATGTAGAAACTGAATGGCTTTAACCAAATCAATATAATCATTTAACAGGGGGGGGAAGAATTCAAAAAAATATTCGTAATGGTCATTCCCAAGTGTGAGGACATAATCTGCCATTGTGGAGCCCCGAATATAGTCAATAATTCTGATAATATTTCCGGCGGAATCTTTGGTGCTCATGCCCTGCATAAAATTCCGGTGACCTCTCACCAGCTCAAGAATACGTGCTTCTTTTTTTGGACTGCGGACGCAATCAAAGGTCAGATCGCCTATTCGTGCGGTAAATTTTTCCGGGAAGACCATTTTAATGACTTTCAGTTTTCCGGTGGTCAGTTCTATCGCCCTTTTGACCCAGTATTTTGGCTGGTCTTCAATGCCAAATCTGCCTTCCCTTTCATAATTCCTGATCAGATAGGGATTGCCGTCAAGGACCAGGATGTCATTAAAATCCACACTGAAAAAATTAGAGGTGTCGGTTATGATTCTGAACTTGTCGGGTACCCGAACATGCCCTATGCATTGAGCGGCCAGCTTCTTCAGATCCTCCTGGGTAAATTCTCCCCTGTCCATAATTGACTGATTGACCATTATGTGACCTCTTACCTCAATCGTATCTCATTTTTCCTTGTTCGTCTAGCCTGAATTGTGCCAGGATTTCCAGAAAAAAATGAGCAAAAGACATCATGAGGTCATGAAAAAATGATGAAAAGGGGAACGATACATGCCTAAGAACGGGATATATCCGTTAGGGCGTATCCCTTCACCTTCGCTGATAAGTAAAGCCATTTACAGGAAGGGTATGCTCTTATAAAGCTGATCGCTGTTTCTTTATTTTATCAAGAGAATCTGATAGTTCGTCCTCACAATAGGAATAAGCAAGACTGGCGCCATATACAAAGGGGATATTCAGTATCTTTTTCATAATCGCCATCTGTCGGTCAAGATTTTCCCCCTCGATGGTCACCACAATTCTTCCATCAGGATCAGAAAAATGGGTCTCACAGAATTCCATGGCATTGATACTATTTATTGCATTCTGCACATTCTCACTTGATGTTTTCACTATAATGCTGGACACGTTCATAATTGTCCTCCTTTTCCTAGTCGGTTTCAACACCTTCATTTAAAATATCCAGCAGATTTGAACGGTATTTCCCTTTTTCATCTCTGAAATCACCCTTAAAGAGATTAGCGACTGCCGGAGTGACCGCTGTCTGGATTACATGACACTGCATACAGTTGAAACGGTCGCCATCAAGTTTTCCTTTCAGATCCTCTCCTGTTCCAAGGTCTACAAAATGAGATTCCGGGATTGGAGTTGCTCCCTGGCTTACTGCTTCATCTGGCATATGACAGTCCAAACAGATATTTTCTGTCTGAGCAAGAGGAAGCATACCTGTTATGTCATGGGGGATAAGAGGCGGGCTGTTTTCAAACGCTCTTTCGATCGGTGTACTCTCCCCCGGCTCTTTTTGTATAGGCTCTCCCCGAACAGGAATTGTGGATTGTTCGTCATACAGGTTTTCCTTCCGCAGACCAAGCTCCTCTTCGGTAATGTTCTCAGCATATATAAGACTTGATCCTGAAAAAATAGTGAAAATCAGAACTGCCATGAGCCATATTGTGCTATCTTTTAACATAATCACGCCCTCCTTTTCCTTAAATATTCTTTGAATAAATGTTACTGAATTTCACCGCATTATCATTGCAAACTTCAATACATCTGCCACAGTTTATACATTCACCGGACATGACGACCCCACTCCGGTTTCCAACCATGTGCAATACCTGTTTTTCCGGACATATATCAATGCATTTCATGCACATGGTACATTTATCTTTGTCATAGCCTATTCTCAGGAAACCAAATCTGCTTATAAGTGAGTAAAATCCACCAAGGGGACAGAGATGACCGCAAAATCCATTTTTTACTGCAAAAAGGTCAAATAAGAAAACAGCAAGTACAAATGTCCAACCAAAACCAAATCCATATATGATACCTCTGTGCATGGCTCCTATGGGACTTATCCATTCAAAGGCTGCAATGCTGAGAAGTGAAGACAATATTAAAGACAGAGCTATTACCCAGTATCTCGTCCCTCTATTCATTTTCCATGGAGTAACTTTTTCATCAAATTTAAGTGCTGTGCGTAATTTATTGGCCAAATCCGTTACCATATTAACAGGACATACCCACCCGCAATAGATTCTGCCGCCCACAAGGGCATAGAAAAGAATGATGATGATCGCTCCAATGATTGCATCTGTCGCCAGAGACGCCCCCGCAGAATAACTCTGCAGTACGGTAAACGGGTCTGTTAAGGGAATTGTGTTCAATACGTTCGCTGAGCTCAGGTTCCCTCTCAGGACGTTCCACCCGAAAGCATTGCCGGCGAAAAAAAGAAACAAAATCGCTGTCTGTGTTATTCTTCTGGATATCTGGTATCTGTATTTATGCATTTTATATTGTTTCCTTCACGCATGATGCTACCCCCACTTTTATCCCTCCCGTAATGAGGGGGAATTAAAGGGGGTTAAAACTCCTCCTGATTCAAATAATCAACAGCGCTTCTGTCACTCCGCGGTGTTTGAGTTGTAATATCTTCTGTCACCTCTTTCATACGTTCTTCATCACGTTCATCCCAGCCTCTGATATAACGTTCACTTGACTCTCCCATGGCAATCTTTCGGGGCAGTACAAATATGGCAGCCTTATCTGTTATGCAGGCCTTTTCGCATAATCCGCATCCTGTACACGAATTACTGTGCACGACTGGTGCAAGCATCGCATGTTTGCCGGTCCTGATATTTCTGGTGTAGTCGACTGTTATTGCTTTGTCGATCAAGGGACAGGCCCGGTAGCATGCGTCACACTGAATACCGGCATAAGCTATACAGGTCTCGCGGTCAATGACAGCCAGTCCCATCTTCGCCAGATTAATGTTAAGTTTATTGTTTCCATTTTCGTCTTTATCACTAACAAGATCTTTATCGAGTGATCCGGTCGGGCAGGCAGGGACACAGGGTATATCCTTGCACATATAACAGGGATTTGTTCTGGGAATGAAGTACGGTGTCCCGATCGGCTTGTTATCGCCCGGTTTTGCCAGCGCCAATGCATTGTACGGGCATGCTTCAGTACACATACCGCATTTACTGCACGTAGCGAGAAACTCTTTTTCGGTGACTGCTCCGGGCGGTCTCAGAATGAGTGGAGCGGACCTGCCTTCTTCGATAACTCCGCTCCACACCAGTCCTCCTGTCGCTGCTAATCCAAGGCTTTTAAATGTCTTCAGTAGAAACTCTCTTCTCTCAGGCATTGTTACCTCATCGTTGTCAGGTTTATTTTTGAGCATCTATGTAACATCACCTTGTAAAGGATCAGGTAGCTAGTAGCCGGTAGTGAGCAAGAAGTTACCCGAAATCCCTAATGCTCACTACTAACTTCTGACTACTTCCCGTTAAATCTTATATACTTTGACTGCAGACTTCTTAAAGTCTGTCTCTTTTGACATCGGACATGTTGCATCCAGCGTAACCTTATTGATAAAGACCCTTTCATCAAACCACGGTACAAAAATCATCCCTCTGGGAGGATTATTCCGTCCCCGTGTTTCCACTCTTGACTTAACTTTTCCTCTTCGTGATTCAATCCAGATCAACTGGCCGTCTTTGAAACCGTGGGATTCTGCGTCTTTCGGATGCATGAAGCAAAGCGCCTCAGGAACAGCGCGATAGAGTTCAGGAACCCGCATGGTCATGGTGCCGCTGTGCCAGTGTTCCAGCACTCTCCCGGTACACATCCATAACGGATATTCCTTGTCCGGCACCTCAGCCGGTTCTGCATAATATCTGAGAAATATCTTTGCCTTGTTGGGCAGCTTGACCTTTTCTTCCCCTTTGGGTCCGAAAAGATCTCCCTGCGGTATCTCCTTCAGGGCTTTTCCATAAAAAGCGAACTTCCCGTGATTCGCAGCCTTTGCGTATGGATCATATTCAGCATTGAATCTCCAGTGCGTTTCCTTTCCATCCACGACCGGCCATTTCAATCCCCTTACCTTGTGGTAGGTATCAAAATCAGCAAGATCATGTCCATTACCCAGCCCGAACTGTCTATAATCTTCCCACAGATACTTCTGGATGAAAAATCCGTATCCCTTAAATCCTTCTACATCTCTCTTGTCGCCCGCGGCTTCAGAATTAATGAACCCTTTGCCCACAGGATCGGGCCATTTGTAGGATTTTGCATCCTTGTTAGCAAAAAGCACGTCATATAACGTGTCGGTTTCTTTGTAGCCCATCTCCTTTGCTTTAGTTAACACATCAGGAAGAGTGACATTGTCGTTTATCTTGTGTTCCTTCCAGACTTCTCTGAGCGTGAACCGTTTTGAGAATTCTATCGTCTGCCACATGTCAGACATTGCATTGCCAATCGGAGTCACCTGCTGCCTCCAGTGCTGGGTTCTTCTTTCCGCGTTGCCATAGGCCCCCCATTTCTCAAAGATCATGGCAGTGGGCAGAATGAGATCTGCCACTTTTGCAGATATTCCCGGGTACCCTTCGGATACGACTATGAAGTTATCCATTTCACGCGCTGCTTTTATCCAGTGGTTCGCATTTGCTGTATTTTGCCAGGGATTGTTCACCTGTACCCAGGCCCACTTTATCTTTCCATCCTCCAAATCTCTCATGATTTTTGTGTAATGAGAACCTACAACGGGATTGAGAGTCCCATCAGGCAACTTCCACAATTCCTCTGATTTCTTCCTGTGTTCGGGGTTGGCAACCACCATGTCTGCCGGAAGCCTGTGCGCGAATGTACCGACCTCCCTTGCCGTTCCGCATGCACTTGGCTGGCCGGTCAGACTGAACGCTCCGTTCCCGGGCTGTGCCTGTTTGCCAAGCAGGAGATGGACCATATACATCTGTTCATTTACCCACGAACCGCGAACATGCTGGTTAAATCCCATGGTCCAGAAACTCGTCGCCTTTCTTTTCGTGTCAACGTAATAGTCGACGAGTTTTTTAAGTTTTTCCTTAAATGAATCGAGCGACTCATCGGGATCACCTTTAGCCAGCTTTGCGACAAAGTCAAGAGTGTAGGGCTCAAGACCTTTTTTAAAGTCTTCATAACTGATGGCCCAGTGTTTTACCGGAGCTTTCGTGTTATTCATTTCCATCTTCTGCCCGGCTTTAATGCCGAGGGCGCTCATACCGTGAGCTTCCGCCTCTGTAATGATTTTCGAGGCCTCTTTAGCCACGGTATCAAGTTCGCTCGATTTAAACTTTGGATGATTAACCTGTGAGCGCATTCCATATCCAATATCCACCGGTCCGGTTGCAAAGATACAGTTTTGATTGACAAAATCCCAGTCAATTGCTTCCGGACGATTATAGACGATTTCCCGTGCTATATAATTAAGGATTGCCAGATCGGTATTCGGCTTGAAGATAATCTCAATGTCCGAGATGCTCGAACATCTATTTGCAAAAGTGGAAAGATTCACGACCTTGACCCAGTCAGGTTTACTGAGCTTTCTATCGGTTATCTTTGACCACAGGATCGGGTGCATTTCAGCCATATTCGCTCCCCACAGGACAATTGTATCGGAGTAATGCATGTCATCGTAATTGCCGGCAGGTTCGTCAATGCCGAATGTCTGAATAAATCCTACAACTGCGCTTGCCATACAGTGGCGGGCATTCGGGTCAATGTTATTGCTTCTGAAACCTCCTTTGACCAATTTTACAGCAGCAACACCCTCCATAATCGTATACTGTCCCGATCCAAAAACAGCGACACCTGTCGGGCCCAGTTCACTGTAGTATTTCTTAAACTGCTTCGTCATTTCATCGAATGCTCTTGCCCAGCTCACCGGCTGGAATTTTCCTTTTTTGTCAAATTCACCTTTATCATTTACCCGCAGGAGCGGGTCGGTCAGTCTGTCTGCGCCATACATGATCTTTGCGTTAAAGTATCCCTTAATACAATTAAGTCCAATATTGACCGGTGCAAGAGGGTCTCCTTTAACAGCAACGATCATGTCATTTTTCGTCGCAATCATAATGCCGCATCCTGTGCCGCAAAATCTGCATACTGATTTATCCCAGCGCCATCCTGCTTCAGTTTCCTTTGCGGCTGCCCTTAATTCATCAGGAACACGTATGCCGACGGCTGCTGCAGCACTCACTGCTGCAGTTGTTTTCATAAAATCTCTTCTGGATACTTTCATGACAGACCTCCCCATGGTTATGATATTTTCATGTTAATTAAATAACAGAATATTCTTAAAAAAAAGACATTTGTGTACGGAAAGATTAATTCAGAAATAATGAAACTGCTATGATTTAGATCATAAAATATCTGCATTGCTTAATCCGGAATGATCAAAACTGGTGATAGACTGTATACATGACCTTACCAGAGATGTATGTAAATGGGGTGTTAAAGATTGTAAAGATGTTGTAAATTTTGTCTCGACTACGATCTGATCTCTGGTGCCTATACTCAGATTGTAATGCGCTGGGGATGTATTTGATAGATGTTTAATACCGGTATTAAAATTATTAAATGATAGGACCACATCGTAATTTCTATAAGACTCATATATCTGATCCCCTGTTATTTGACACGCTGACCATGAGCTTTTACAATGTCTGTAAAGGGAGAATAGAGGCTGATTCCCGTTCTCTTTCATGACCAATGTTGAAAAAACTAATTCAGGAATTCCGGTCGCTGAGGATAAGTTTAAGTCTGAAATTTATAATCGGAACAGGTGTCGTTTTGATTGTTGCAATGTCTATATCCTCTTACTTTATATCGAAAAAAGACAGTGATCTGATAATTGAGCAGCTTGATATACAGGCAAAGACGCTGTTTTCACAAATAGTGCTGACGAGGAGATGGATAGCTGACCACGGCGGAGTTTTCGTAGAAAAGTTCCCCTGGAAAAAGGCCAGTCCCTATCTTTCTGATTCCGAGCTTGTTGACCTCAGAGGAAAGAAGTACATAAGAGAAAGTCCTGCAATGGTCACGAAAGAGCTTTCAAAATACGCCAGGGAGGAAGGTGCGTATCTGTTCAACATAACAAGTCTGAAGCTGACAAATCCGGAAAATGCACCTGATGAATTTGAAGAGTCTGCTCTCAGGAAATTTGAGTTTGGCAATGCCAAAGATGCTTCGAAAATTGAGGAGATAGACTCCTCTCTTTTCTACCGCTATATAGCACCGTTATATGTTGAGGATGCGTGTCTCAGCTGCCATGCTCATCAGGGTTATAAAGTAGGAGATGTGAGAGGTGCCATTAGTGTTTCCATACCCATGAATTATGCTCTATCAATGATACAATCTGAAAAAAGGACCATGATCGCCGCGAGTATCGCTACAATTTTTATATTGATGGTTGTCCTGTTCTTCATGATGAAAGCACTTGTCCTCAGACCTGTAAAGCAGTTGAAGACATCCATAGAGGATTTCTCCCGAGGAGACACAAGCGAGACGGCAGCACTCCGGACAGGAGATGAGCTCGAGGACCTGAGCAGTTCATTTGTCCAGATGTCCAAATCACTGAGAGAATATCACAGTGAACTTGAGGACAAGGTAAGGACCGCTACGCGGAGTTTTGAAGAGGCAAATGAAAGACTCGCCGAGCTCAATGAAAAGAAATCTGACTTTATTGCCAAAATATCCCATGAATTAAGGACTCCCATGACATCGATAAAAGGGGCAATGGATTTCATATCGGCCAGGATTCAGAAAATGAGCGTGCAGGGAAGGGACCGGGAAGAGATTATGGAGTTTCTGAATGTTCTGAAAAATAACGCTGACAGGCTTACACATATGGTCAATGATACTCTTGATCTTGAGCGGCTTGAATCAGGAATGTTTGATCTGCATATCGATCACGTAGACATGATATCTCTGATCAAGGAAGTCATAATTTCTGTTCAGTCCCTGACCGAGGAGAGAAATATAACTTTCAGGATAATCGCGGAACCGGAAATTATCATAAGTGCAGATGAAGACAGGATAAGGCAGGTCCTGATAAATCTTATCTCCAATGCCATCCATTTCTGTCCTGATGAAACAGTGATCGAGGTTGAAGTTACAGAGGATGAGAAACAGGTACAGGTGGTGATCAAGGACAAAGGTCCTGGCATACCTGCAGAGGTCAGGGAAAAGATTTTTGACAAGTTTTATACAGTGGGCAAGAGAAGGGGCACCGGCCTTGGACTGGCCATATGCAAGGGTATAATAGAGGCCCATAACGGTGAAATCAGGGTGCTTGATATTCCCGAAGGACAGGGGAGCGCCATAGCTTTTACACTTAAAACAGACAACAGGTATGCACGCAATGAATAATCGTATTCTGGCAGTCGATGATGATGCTGACATTCTAAAGGTCCTGAAGGCAAACCTTGAACTTCATAACTATCAGGTTGATACAGCAGATACATGGCAGAAGGCACGGGAAGTGTTGGCTCTTTCGGTACCGGATCTTATTATTCTGGACATAATGCTGCCCGACGGAGACGGGATGGAAATATGTCGTGAGTTGAGAAAGGATATGGCGGAAGTACCGATTATCATGCTCACGGCAAAAGACAAGATATCAGACAAGGTCATGGGGCTGGAAAGCGGGGCTGATGACTATGTGGTAAAGCCCTTTGAAACACTGGAACTGGTTGCCAGGATCAAGGCCTGCCTCAGGAGGGTCAAGTCACCATTAAACGAGGAGCAGATAGAGGTCGGGAACATGAAAATTGATTATAAAAAACGTCTCGTATCTGTGTCGGGGCACAATATTGACCTCACGCCAAAAGAGTATCATCTGTTATGTTTTCTTGTGAGTCACAGAGGAGAGGCATTAAGCAGGGAAACAATACGAAAGAATATCTGGAAAGACTCGCATATTTATTCATGGAGCAGAGTTATTGATGTTCACATACAACACCTGAGGCAAAAGATTGAAAAAGATCCTGCAAAACCGGAATACATCATAACGGTGTCAGGGGCCGGGTACCGGTTTATGGACTGACCTACAGAAATTTAACAATATCAAAAACCGAATGTCAAATTTCAAAGTTCAAATGACAAATGAATGTCAACTGACGAAAGACCCCGGATTTAATCTCCAGCCATGGTCCATATTTTTTTCATTTGAAATTTATTAAATTTTTGGGTTTTAACATTTGGCATTGATTTCCTATCTTTTACATTTTCTTTACAAACATTAACCTCACATTTACAGAATAATCCTCTATCATGTAAACATCGACACCATCAATTACCCGTTTGGCTGCCTTCGGCCGGAAAAATGAAGTCTAAAGGAGATAAGCTTTTATGGTTGTTTCGGGTCTGGTTGTGAAAACTATGCCGGAGAAACTTAAAGCGGTAAAAGCTTTCCTTGCAAATATCAGGGAAGTCAGTATCACACGTATTATGGATCAGAATAAAGTGCTGGTGATTATCGATTGTGAAAAAAAGGGGGACGATACAGAGATAACTGATCAGATCAGAAACATTGACGGTGTAATAGGGGTCAGTCTCGCATATCATCATTTTGAAAGTCAGGATGTTTGAGTCGTAATACATGAAGATTACACGATGGGCCAACACAGAAGAAAGGAGGTTATGAGACATTCTTAATCAAAGAACCACAAATAAAATAAAAAGGAGGTTAATGGTAATGAAAAAAATTCTATATCTTATTTTTATTGCATGTATTCTTGCGACATTTTCTCATGCACTTGCAGAAACAACAATTAATATTCCCAAAGATCTGTCCACAGCAAGTCAGGAATGTGTTGGATGTCATAAAGAAACAAGTGTAAATATTTACCAGGAATGGGGCAGAAGCAAGCATTTTCGCGCCAATGTCGGATGTTACGAATGTCATGAGGCCCAGAAGGGCGATCCGGATGCGATTGAACATGAAGGGGTTTTCGTTTCAATCATTGTTTCACCAAAGGATTGTTCCAGATGCCACGAAAAAGAAGTTGATGAGTTTATCAACTCACACCATTCAAAAGCAGGGAGAATCATGGGCTCTCTTGATAACACCCTGGCCGAAGTAGTTGAAGGCAATCGCGGTATGAAGACAGAGGGGTTCCCTGATGGAGTGTCTGCTGCTGCTGTGAACGG
>CP070632.1:1654344-1694367 GCA_020356065.1 Nitrospiraceae bacterium | reverse complement strand
TACAAGAGACTGTTTTTCTTTTTCTTCCAGAACATTGAATCCGTATGTCTGCTGTCTCTTTAAAGCTTCATCAGAGGTAAGTCCAAGAGGTGAGGATTCAAGACGTGTATACAGCTCGTCAGGACCTATCTTGTGCTCATCGTGATGCTGGAGGAAAGGCTTCATTATTACCTCTTCTAAAAAACAATTCTATCATGACTTACAGGTTTATAATATTTTTTTATGTATGTGCCATGCTGTTTCTGAGAAAATCTGATACAATTTGTCGTATCAAGGAAAACCCAAAGCACGTTTAAATGGATACTTTTATCTGGATAGGCATAGTATTTTGTGTTTCCCAGTCAGCAATGTTTTCAGGGCTTAATCTTGCATTCTTCAGCATTACGAGACTAAGGCTTGAAGTAGAGGCCTCTGCTGATAACAGGAAGGCACAGAGAGTACTTGATCTGCGTCAGGACTCGAATTTTGCATTAACAACAGTTCTGTGGGGAAATGTGAGCGTCAATGTTCTGCTGGCTTTGCTGTCCGATTCGGTAATGACCGGAGTAAGTGCTTTCTTTTTTTCAACATTGGTAATTACCTTTTTTGGTGAAATAACTCCTCAGGCTTATTTTTCAAGGCACGCCCTTAAAATGGCCTCCCTTTTGCTCCCAATATTCAAATTTTATCAGATTATTCTCTATCCTATAGCAAAACCTTCTGCCCTGATGCTTGACAGGTGGCTGGGTAAAGAAGGTATACAGTATTTTCGGGAACGTGATTTACGGGAACTTATTAAAAAGCATATTGAAGCAAGCGAGGCTGACATAGACCGGATCGAGGGACTGGGGGCCCTGAATTTTCTGGCCATCGATGATATGGTAATAAGTCATGAGGGTGAGCCTGTAGACCCGAAAAGCGTAATCCGCCTTCCCCTTGAACGGAATTTCCCCGTATTTCCTGAATTTAAGCGGTCCGCATCAGATCGATTTATCCAGCAGATTCATGCTTCCAGCAAGAAATGGGTGATTATTACTGATGAAGAAGATGAACCTCAGCTTGTTCTTGATTCAGATGGTTTTCTCCGTGCGGCGCTGATCGATGAAAAGCCCTTTCAGCCGTATGCTTTTTGCCATCGTCCGATAATTATAAAGGACGCTTATACAAAACTTGGAAACGTAATCTGGAGGCTGAAGGTAAAGCCCGAGACCGCAGGGGATGATGTTATCGATGATGACGTTGTCCTTGTATGGAGTGATGAAAAACGGGTAATTATCACAGGCGCGGATATACTCGGCAGGCTTATGCGCGGCATTGCAACTCGAACCAGAAAGACCTAACAGGAAAGCACGTTATAAAATGATACATTGCAAAGGTTCTGTCGGGCCCAAAACAATTATAGCTTTAGTATTTCTCAGTATTTTTACTGTATTCATCCTGCAGAATACAGAAGTTGTGGACATCCGTTTTTTCTTCTGGCATGTTAGCTTGTCGCGTGTCATACTGCTGTTGGGTTCACTGATTACAGGCATGCTTATCGGGCTGTTTATAGGCTGGGAGGCTGCGGTCCATAAGAAGAACCAGAATTAACAGAAAATTCCATATGTGAAAGAGGATTAACCATGAGATATCTTATCATCGGCAATGGCGTTGCCGGCACTACAGCTGCAGACACCATCCGCAAATCTGACAGTGAGGGAGAGATCATAATACTTACCGAAGAAAAAACCCCCTTTTACAGCCGTATCCGTCTTATCGAATACCTGGCCGGTGAAGCAACGGAAGAAGATATTATTGTCCACAACAGGGAATGGCATGAAAAGAACCGTATCAGTCTGTCCCTTGGCACACGCATTAAAACGATCGATGCAGATACCCGCACAGCCGTTACGGATATAGGCGAAGGCATTCAATATGACCGGCTTCTCCTGTCCACAGGAGGTATTTCTTTCATTCCTCCTATTACGGGATCTGACAAAAAAGGGGTATTCGCTTTAAGGACCATTACTGATGCCGATGAAATCATATCGTATGCAGAAGGAAAGAAAAAAATTGTATTGATCGGCGGAGGAGTGCTGGGCCTGGAAGCAGGCAACAGCTTAAGAAAAAGGGGCTGTGAAATATGTGTCGTGGAGTTTTTTCCAAGACTTCTTCCCAGGCAGATGGACGTTGAAGGGGCTGATATTCTCAGGGCCCAGATGGAGAGCATGGGTTTCAGCTTTTATCTCGGGGCACGAACAAAGGAGATCACAGGGAAACATCATGCTGACGGAGTATTGCTTGAAGACGGTATCAGACTCGATGCTGAGATGATTATTATATCAGCGGGAGTAAGGCCGCGCGCAGAACTTGCACAACATCTTGGCTTGAGCATGAAAAAAGGGGTCCCTGTCAATGACAGAATGGAGACAGAAAAAGAACACATTTATGCCGCCGGTGATCTTATAGAGCACAGGGATACCTTCTACGGTATCTGGCCTGCTGCCCGGCAGCAGGGGGAAATTGCAGGAATAAACATGGCCGGAGGAAATGCCGTATATGAGGGGACAACCATGTCCAATGTCCTTAAAGTCGTCGGGATAGACCTTGCAGCCGCAGGTGATATTGATGCAGACAATATACATGAATCAATTGTAATAAAAGAGAAAGATCCGTATCTCTATAGGAAACTGGTCATAAATAAAGGCATACTTTCAGGCTGCATACTATACGGTGACACGTCCGGCTACCACAGTATCATGAAGGCAATAGAAAAGAAAAAAGACGTACGTGACATTAAGGAACAGCTGCAGCAATGGGACCTTGGCGCACTGAAATGAGTTATTTATCGAGGTCCGACCTCAATAATTTTCATTGCTGCACGCTGTTTTCCTGTGATGAGAACGGGACTGGTAAAGGGGATCGTATATGAAGATCGCGCTGGGGGAAGGGTATTTCCACACCATTTTCCCTGAACTTCCTCACAATGGCGCAGTTCAGCTCTGAACGGACCCGGTAGAAATCCTTAGGATCACTTATCCAGACACCCAGAATCATATTCCATGATGAGTCACCGAACTCCCTCAGGCGAACAAAGGGCTCCGGTTCATGCAGGACATCCTTGTGTTCGTCCGCGACTTCCCTGAGCGTCCTGAGCACGGTGTCAAGATCAGACTGATATGAGACACCTACGTTAATCGCTATACGGACTTTTTTGTCACCATGCGTCCAGTTTACGACCTGGGCAGAAACGAATTCCGAATTCGGTACGATAATGGAAATGTTCTCAAGGGAGCGTATGATGGTTGATCTCATTTTGATCTCCACCACATCCCCTTCTGTTCCCCCTACTGTTACCCTGTCGCCTATTTTAATGGGCCGTTCAAAGAGAAGGATAAGGCCGGATATGAAATTGGAGGTAATATTCTGCAGGCCAAATCCTATACCCACAGACAGGAACCCGAACACTACCACCAGTCCGCTGAAGTCGATTCCTATAAACTGAAATGAGAAGGCCGCGCTCATTACAAGAAATGCATAGTAAAAGACACGGGAAATATTATAGTTTATGCTTTCCTCAAGATGAAATTTCGGCAGGACCCTTGATCGAAGCAGCTTTGACAGATACGCGGAGAGGATCAGGAGAAATATGAAAATCACAAAAAATATCGTCAGGGACATCAGGGTCACAGGCGTCTGATTAAGCGTAAACAGTTTAAATTGCAGCACACCTTTCAAAAACTCAAAAAAACTATTTATTTCCATTATTCCTCCTCACTCATCCCGGAATGGCTGTTAATTTCTATTCAGGGAGATCTTAGAACTGCGTATACCATTATACATTACTTTAATCAGTCTTTAATCAATTAGAAAAAAATCCGCACGTTATTCAAGTGAACACTCCCCGATGCAAGCATACGGGGAATCAACAACGGTCATTCCCGAGATCTGTTGATCGGGAATCCATGGTTCGACAAGTCTGGATTCTCGATGCGAGTTCCGGTGCGGGTCTCCACTAAGGGTCGCTCCGACTTCGCGAGAGTCGCTTCGACCGGCTCAAGAGACTACCGAATGACAAACGTGGCAAGTCATGGGGAATAATACCCCAACAGAATTTAATAACGAGACTTGTTTCTCACACTGTTTCCTGATATATTGTCGTTAGGCATAACAAACTCATTTTTTTCCTGGTCACGAGATACGGTATGAAATCCTTAAGAGACAGATTTCCCAATGTACCTGAAAGAATAGAGGGCCTCGGTCAGCTTGCGTATAATCTGTGGTGGAGCTGGAACCCGGCCGCACGCATGCTGTTTAAAAACCTGGACAGACAGGCGTGGAAAGAAAGTATCCATAATCCTGTCAGGATGTTACGCGAAATTCCTCGTGATATTCTGGTTTCAGCCGCTCAAAATACCTATTATCTTATTCATTACGATGAAGTAATGTCAGGGTTCCGGGAGTACATGTCTTCACGTATCTGCTGGTTTACCGAAAATATTACCGGCTCCTCATGCAAACCCGTAGCATATTTCTCGGCAGAGTACGGCCTGCATCATTCACTTCCCTTTTACGCAGGCGGACTCGGGTTTCTGGCAGGTGATCATATCAAGGAGTGCAGCGACCTGGGGATACCGCTCGTGGCAGTAGGGTTCATGTATCCTGAAGGATACTTCCGTCAGAGAATTCGTGCTGACGGATGGCAGGAGCAGATTGATGAGGCTCTTGACAGGGAAGCAGCCCCTATCTGCAGGGTCCCTGATGACAAAGGGAATCCAATGATCGTGCAGATCCCTTTTCTTGATCCACCGGTGTTTGTGACTGTCTGGAAGGCTGAAGTCGGCCAAGTACCGCTTTATTTGATGGATACCGACATAGAGAATAACACACCCTGGAACAGGGGGATAACATCACAGCTTTATACAGGAGATAAGGAACATAGGCTCCTGCAGGAATATGTTCTCGGCATTGGAGGAAGCGCAATGCTTGATGCTCTCGGTTACCACGATTTTATTCTCCATCTCAATGAGGGTCATACGTCATTTGCGCTTCTTGAACAGATCAGGAAAAAGATAGACGCCGGTAAAAACTGTCATGAAGCTATGGCATACGTTCACGCTACTTCCATTTTTACAACTCACACGCCTGTGGCTGCAGGCCACGATGTATTCCCTTTTTCACTAATGGACAAATATTTCAGTTCGTATTTTACCCTCTGCGATATGAACAGGGAGTCTTTTCTGCAACTGGGTGTAAATCCGGATGAACCGGGGGCCGGCTTTAACATGACCGCTCTCGCGCTCAAAATGACCGCTTATCATAATGGAGTGAGCAGGAAACATGGGGACGTCTCACGTAACATGTGGAAATCACTCTGGCCAGACAGAGACGTAAAAGATATCCCCATCGATTACATAACAAACGGGGTACATGTACCGACATGGATAGAGCCAAAGCTGGAACTCCTGTTCAATGAACACCTCGGCAAGGGCTGGAAGGACCGGCATGATGATCCGGAGTTATGGAGCGTGGTCGATAACATCCCGGACAAGGACCTCTGGCAGATTTATATGTGGCTCAAGGTAAAGCTGATCAATGCCATGAGAGACCAGGCCCGAATCCGGTTGATAGAAGACAGCGCAAATCCTCTTAATGTCGTCAGTAGCGGCACCCTGCTTGACCCTCTGACGTTAACCATAGGATTTGCCAGGCGTTTTGCATCGTATAAAAGGTCCTTTTTAATCCTCAGCAACATTGATCGGTTAAAAAAAATACTCAATAATACATGGCGGCCTGTGCAGATCATCTTTGCAGGGAAAGCCCATCCGGCAGATGACGAAGGAAAGAGAATCCTGCAGCGGGTGTATCAGGCATCATGCGATCCTAACCTTGGCGGGAGGATCGCCTTTGTAGAAAACTACAATGAACAGTTTGCCCAGTATCTGGTGCATGGAGTCGATCTCTGGTTAAATAATCCCATCCCTCCTCTGGAGGCATCAGGAACCAGCGGAATGAAGGCAGCGCTGAACGCTGTTCCCCAGCTGAGCATACTTGACGGATGGTGGATTGAAGGGTATAACGGCAAAAACGGCTGGGCGTTTGAAGGTTCGGGAAGTGATGAACAAGATGCCGCCGCAATTTACGACGTTCTTGAAAATAAGATCATCCCCATGTATTACACTCAGGATGAGGACGGGGTCCCCCTTGATTGGGTAAGAGTAATGAAAGAAGCTATCAAGAGCACCGGTGCTCAATTCAGCGCTCGACGGATGGTCAAGGAGTACGCGAAGAAGTTTTACAAACATGCGCTTGAAGCTGCTTCTTCATAGGAATGCGCCTATTTTCTTTCTCCTGAAATGAGGTCGCGGAAGAAATCCATGATACTCTTTTCTTTATAGTCCCTGAATTCTCCGGCATCGAAAAAAACACCGTAGCATTCGGTACAGCTCTCAAACCAGATATGAGGCTGGTCTCTATCAACCATCCTGATCATGGGGCTTTTGCAGACCGGACAGACTATTTTATCAATTTTGTTAAATTGCCTGCCTGTTGCAGAGTCACCGGTATCAATATGTTCCGAACCGGCAATGCCTTTCAGGTCTTCATCTTCAAGCATATCAAACCATAACCCTTTACAACCGGTACACCTGTCAACCTCAATTCCTTTAAAGGCAACTTTTTCCATTTCTGAATCACATTTAGGACATTCCATATAGTCCTCCATCCGGACATCATACGTTATATTTCTGTTTTACATTTCAATTCAATTATATCATTAAAATAAGATAACGTTACCGCGTTATCATCAATCATGAAAAGTGCAGCTGACCGCCTGCATTGCCGTGCATCATATGGAATAATAATTATGAATGACTTATCTGCTACTTATTTTTTCTTTGCGACCTGAATGGAATAAGGTCGTAAACCACTCCGAACGTAGGCACTGTACTGACTATCTTGAAAAATAATTTCGCATAGGGGATTCGTTCGACAGTACGTACTTCCTTCAGCTTTGGAATGAAAACAAATGTAGCTGCGTATCTCAGGATAAAGCTTATAATAAATACAAACAGGTACTTTGACCAGAATAGGTCATTGTATCTAACCATAAGTCCTCCGATGATCGATCCTGCGAAGATACACAATCCGTTCAGAACATTGTAATATTCCACGCCTGACATCCTGTTCTGGGGAGTTGTCGTATCATAGATAAAATTGAATGCAGCCAGATCAAATCCTGCCCAGACAAAACCGGAATACACCTGGATCAGAAGGAGATAATACACATTCCCGGAAAATACCCACAACAGAGGAACTGACGGCATCAGGAGACCACACAGGCTGAGTATTTTCCTCGTTCCGTACCGGTCGGAAGCCTTACCCCAGACAGGCATGGATACAAATTTTGCGACAGCAGCTGTTGAGATAACAAATGTAAACGTCATATAGTCAAGGCTTAAATCCCTCAACATATATGGAACAAAAAAGGGAACGGAAAGGTACACGGAAAAGTTCATGAAACAGAGATACAGGACAAGTCGACCGTAGTTGCTGAAACGGGCTCCCTTAATAAATTCAAACAGGCCGGACTCCCTCTTCAGCGCTACCGCATATGGCGGCTCATACTTCTTTGTCAAAAAAAAGGATGATAACATCCTTGCGGCCATGGCGAGCAGGAATATCAATACAAAGCCGATATACTGGGCGGAATCTCCATCCGTAAAACGGTGCAGGATGAATCCTGCGATTAATGTCGCAGCGAACGTGGCAGATCCCGTTACCTTGCTTCTCCTTCCAAAATAGTCTCCCCGTATTCTTTCATCAACAAGATCACCCATCCAGCTGTTCCATGCAGGACTCAGGATCATACCAAATATCCAGTAGATGCACACTATGAAAATAAGAAGGTTGACGCCCGACTCCCGGACAAAAAAAGTCAATGCAATGGGGATATACATTATCGCCTGCATGAAGGCAGCTGATGAGACAAGCGTCTTCCTTGTCTTCAGCAGCCTCAGGAACATGCTTGACAGGATTTGTGCTATTGATCCGATAAAGACAGGGAGAGAGCTGATAAGGGCAAGCTGAATGTTGTTTGCCTTCAGAAAAACTGCAAATACCGATAAATAGGATTCCCCGAAACCGAGCATTGCAGCATGACACGAACCGTCAAATACAGAATATCTGAGGCTTTTTTTGATCAGCCCGTCTTCATCTCGTGCTCCTGTTATATTCAATTATTTTTACAGAAGTTTCCTGTATGAGCAGTCTTATATGTACCTTGTTCTGATAATACTGGAAAAGCAGGACATCGATTTTTATCAGATGTCCTGCTCCAAAAAATTATTCTATACTGTACTTCTTCGCCTTTTTGAAGACTGTTCTGTTTCTTCAGGCATTCCGTTACTGCTGAAAGCTTAAAATCCAAAGACACTTACTATGAAATAGATCCGCTCTTATTCACCTGCTGTTACCGGCTTGATGATAACATCAATGCGCCTGTTAATCGCCCGCCCTTCAGCCGTTGCATTCGAAGCCAGCGGCTTGTCCGGTCCATATCCAACCGATATCATTTTTTCTGCGGGAAGCGTTCGATTCTGAAGGAGATACTCCATGACTGCCATGGCGCGCTCCTTGGACAATTGTTCATTGACCGCAGCTGATCCTGTGCTGTCTGTATGTCCTTCAATAACAACATCCGGTTCTCCGAATGTCCGGATGGACCGCTGCACCTTGCTGAGCAGCTGATAATTATCAGGCATGATGACTGCCTTCCCAACCGGAAATTTGACACTCTTTAAACGGATAACCAGCTGATATCCCTGCTTGTATACTTCAGCTTCATCAGGATCATAGTAATTCCGGACCTCATTGTACAGCTCATTAAACCGCCGCTCTGCAGCAAGGCGTTCTTCAACTGCCCTTTTCTCATCTTCAAGACGTTTTTTTTCAGTCTGCTCCTCTTTTGTTTTCCCTTCCAGAGATGCCACCTGTCGGGTCAGATTATCAACTTCCATCTGATATTTTTCCGTCATTTCCTTGATCTGCGCTTCCTGGGTCTTTGCTTTTTCAACCATGAACTGACGGTCTTTCTGCAATGTATCAATGGAGCCAAGAATATTATCAACCTGAATATCCACCTGTTCATTGCGCATATCAGTTGCTGAGAGCTTTTTCGTTATCTTCTCCACAATCCCTTCCACAAATATACTGTTTTCTTCAGGATCGCGCGACTTCATCTGTTCACTCAGGACCATTATATGACCTAAACGCTCTGCCTCAAAGAGCGCGTCATCCGCTTTTTTGCTTATCACGTCTGTCTGGTAGCGCTGCTCGGAAATAAATGCATCGGCCTCACTTAATGTATTCTCGGCACGAGTATAGGTCTTAGGTACGATCTTCTTTGCCCCTGCCTTCTCAGCAGAACGAATAAGTTCACGTACCTGCCCCAGTGTCTTTTCCTTGATTGCCCTGAGCTCAAGCTGCCTGAACCCCTTCGTAACGCTTTCCTGGTTCTTCTGGGCATAGTTGAGATCATTCGTCTCAATGGCATATGTGAGATCCAGAAAATTCCTTTCAAGAGCTCCATAGTCCCCCTCAAATTTTGTTGCGCCCGCTGACCTCGCCATGTCCCGGGCCTTAATGGTCTCAGGGATCATCTTCTTTACCATACCTGATTTCTCTTCAGCTGTCCTTAGAAATGTACGTCCCTCTGTAACATTTTCCCTGATATCAGCAATTTCTCCTCCGCGTTCCAACCCCTTCTCTGCACTGCTCAAACGCTTCTCCGCGTTTGCAAATGTGTCAGGAACGAGCACATTGAGCTGATTATTTCGCGCATTGCTCATCTCGGTTTTAAACTGGTTGACAAGTGCTGCCGGATTTTCAATTTCCTGCGTTGACTCCATGGTAACTTGCTTTGTTCCCGCACACGATGTCAGCAGCAGAGTTGTACCTGTAAACATTACATACATCCATTTCATAATTTTATTAGCCATTTTCTTCTCCCTCACATTGATTAATCTCTGTTAAAAGATATTCTGCATTACACGCTATACTGAATCCTAAAAAACTTTTAGGGTATCATGAGGCAGTCCTCTCTTTCCTGTGATCAAATTGTAAGGATTTATTTAAAAGTTAACAGACTAAACTGTATATGTCAAATTTATGCTTGAAAAAAATGTATATGAATATTCCAGGTCATTTTCGATAGCCACTACATACATTACGGCAACCCGGGGGATATGAATCAATCTGGTAACCGCTATCCACCTTCTCCCCCGGTTTGTCCAAAACCCTGTCTATTTTGCTTTTCCCTTTTTCATGGAATAATTGACCGTCTTTGCCTCTTTTTTCTTTTTCTTCAGTTGCTGAAGTTTGGACTTTTCAAAATTCTTTTTCATGTTTCTCCTCCTTACACCGGAATTATCGGGAATTTATCGATTCCCTGTTATCATCATACTGCTCTTCATACATAAAAGATTTAGTGGACCTTTTAATCTTTACGTATTTGTGATCAGCCGCCCTCTTCTTACGGTCCTTTTGTGTAAAACGTTTTTTTCTTTTTTCTTTTTGATAGTTCATGCCTTCATACATTTCCCACACCTCACAACATACATATGAAGCGATCTCACGGGTTGCCATACAAGATGCACAGTCCCGATCAAAAAATGTGCGGAGTTCAATAACTCATACTCATAAGGTTAAGTCGTATTCCAGAATCAGGGAACAGACATGTTACTGAAAACTATTCTTCTGCGTCTCTATCGATACACTAAACAACAACTACAGAATCATCACCGCCGTACAAATTTGGTACATATTTGTCCGCGAACCAGTCGTTCTCCCATCTCCTGTTGTCAATGAGATACCTGAAGCGGTACTCTCTTCCTTTTTCAAGCTCAAGGGTGATGGTAAAATCACCGTTTTTCAGCTGCTTCATCTTGGTATGATCCTTGTCCCAGTTGTTAAAGTCTCCGGCTATATTAACTATCTGAGCCTGAGGCGCTGCATCCTTTGGAAGCCTGAACGTTACCTTACATCCCGGTCTTGATTTCAGATACTCTTTTTTGATCCTGCCGTTTCGTCTGTTTGAGGAAATCTTTTCAGAGACATTGAGTTTTTTTGCGACTTTTTTTATAAAGTTCTTTTTCATCGCCTGCACCATTTAATCAGATGTAATCAATCCAGAAAATATACCTCTTTATTGGATGTTATCCCCTGTCTTCCTGATATTTTTCGTCAGGATAATTCTGCTCCTCTTCTTCCGGCGCATTCTCTTCCCCTTCTTCTTCCTGCTGCAATTCCTCTATTTCCCTGTTATACTCCGATTCTTCCCGCAAATCTTCTTCCAGATCTTCCTGCCGCAACTCCTCTATTTCCCTGTCATACTCCGAACCCTGTTCTTCATCCTGAAGCTCTATTTCCGTCCCCTCTTTTTCCTGGGCTATACATATACTGGCCGGTACTGACAAGAACAACCCGAAAGTAAATAGCACAGCTATCAACACGCTTACAATTTTCATACTTCTTACCTCCATAAAATTAAATGTATCCTCAATACGAAGATATCTGATGTTAACTGAATATTGTTTTACAAGAACTGTGCCAGACATCAAAAAACCGGTAATATTTAATGTATTCATGCAGTTTTAAATTTGGCATGCATGATATTTACTTTTTATTTTTGCGTGGTTTATACTGAACACGTCACTATGACGCAATAATTTTTATTTTCCGGAATAAAGTAAGCCATATTGGCGCAGTATTATTTTTTTATTGTTTACTGGGTGGAGTATGAATCATGGTTAGAAAAGCCCGCGAGCTCAATGTAAACATCCTGTTTGTAAGCGACAAGGGGGACAGCAGGTGGGAGCGGTTAATGGCATATTTGAAAAGAAAGGGAGCACATATTTTATGCGCTTCTTCATCAAAAGAGTCATACGATATATTAAGAAATAATCCTGTAAATATCATGATTGCAGACTATGATCATTCTGATATAAAGGGGCTGGCATTCTTAAAAAAAACGAAAAAGCTCAGACCTCACATTGAGCTGATATTTCTCTCTGAAAAGGCCACAATGTCAACAGCTATTGAGGCCATGAAAGAAGGAGCATATGACTTTTATGAATTTCCCGTTAACACAAAATTGATACTTGCCGTAATTAAGAAAGCCATTGAAAAGGAGACCCTTTCTGTCGAAAAAACAGAACTCGAGCAGAAGGTTAAGGAAAAATTTGATCCGGGTAAAATTATCGGCAGGAGCAAGGCCATGCAGCATGTTCTTAACATTGTGGGTTCAATATCACCAAAGAATGTAAACATACTTCTCACCGGTGAAACCGGGTCAGGCAAGGAAATGATTGCCAGTGCAATACATTACAACAGTCCCCGTGCATCAAAACCATTCATCGGCGTTAACTGCGCAGCCCTGAGTGAAGGAGTTCTCGAATCAGAACTCTTCGGACATGAAAAAGGCTCCTTTACAGGCGCGGTTACAAAAAGAATAGGACGGTTTGAACTTGCTGAAGGCGGAACAATGTTTCTTGATGAAATAGGTGACATGCCTCCCGGCACACAGGTCAAACTGCTCAGAGTCCTTCAGGAAAAATCATTTGAAAGGGTAGGCGGCAACGATAAGATAAAGGTCGATGTCAGGGTGATCGCTGCAACTCATCAGGACCTGAGACTGCTCATTCATGAGGGCAGATTCAGGGAAGACCTTTTTTATCGACTAAACGTTGTACATATTGAGCTCCCCCCTCTGAGAAAACGCAAAGACGATATCCCCCTGCTCGTAAGTTCGTTCATTCAGAAGTTCAATGATGAAAAGGATTACGGTATTAAGGGTATCACAAAAGAGGCAATGCAGATCCTTCTGAATTACAAATGGCCCGGGAATATCAGGGAGCTTGAAAATGCAATTGAGTCAGCCATGGCGCTTTCAACAACTGATATAATAGACGCAAAATATCTTCCGTCATTTTTACTCATGACCAAGCCCCAGGACGTTGATTTCTATCAAATACCTCAAAACCTCACCCTGCAGGAAATGGAGCAGGAAATCATATCGCAGACCCTTGCAAAGACCAACGGCAATCAGACAAAGGCGGCCAGACTTCTCGGTATCGGATTGAGAACAATCCAGAGGAAAGTAAAGGGCATATAGTGTTATTTACCGCTCAATTGTGTACAGTAAATCGCCGCCGCTTTCCACCCCGTGTTCGGTCTGCAGCTGCCATACGGGGCTTAAGGAATAGCGCATCCGTATTGTATTGACCGGCTCAAAAAGACCTATTCCATAACTTACGTAAAGCTTCGGAGAAAGATATTTGCCTAATACGAGAGCTGTCTCCTGTTCGGTTGCGCCTTTTTCGATCTCCACGTCACGGATCCCGAATGCCGCTCCGATTTTTTTTGCAAGCAGTCCCCCTCCGCTTACATAGGCAGCGTTGTGCAGCGCCCCCCCTTCAGAATTGGAGAGACGGTTCATGGGGCGTCCGAACAGCAGATACGAAAGCGCATCGCTCTGGTCCATCGCAGGGACAGAGTAAATGCGCATCTCAGGAGTCTTTAATGTTCCGATCACCTGAACTCCGGCAGAGATGTCCTGTATCTTTCGTACCGCCCTGACATCAAGACCGGGATCATCGATCAGACCTACAAAGAGGAGTCGTCCTTTTTCTATGGTTAATTCCTGTCCATACGCCTTGTACTGACCCTCCATTACCTGCAATTCACCCTGGGCATTTGTTGCCTTTCCCGGTTCCTCAGTGATATCGAGCCCGCCTGTGATGCGACCAGTGAGGCCGAAACCCTTGAACCTGACATTGTCCCCGAGTGTAAGCCGCATACGGCTGTGAATGTTCAACTGATTATTCTCTCCGTCAGGAGACTCTTCCGTAATGATAACGACATCCGGTGATACAGATACTGCATTCGAAAGATCCGGCGGTTCTATCAGAGCGTCAGGAATGTGAACTGTTCCGTCAGCATACATGTTTCTGTTCTCAATCTTCAATGATATGTCCGGAGAAACGACAACCCATGCCTGCGGTGTGTTCACAGCTTCCACCTTTTCCCCTTTCACAATGATGTTCGCCTTGATACGTACCGGATCTTTTATATCTGCGCTTCCCTGAATGAGTGCCGTACCGTCGCCTGATGAAAGCATGCCGTCGATGTCCATGATTCCGGAACTGTCAGATGATACCTTGACCTGTATATCTTTTAACTGTAAACCAAGATCCGGCAGTTCTGCCTGCCCCTGAACAAGATTTACATATCCAGTGATTTCCGGATGAGCAAGGGCCCCCGTGAAGTTTAGATCACTGCTTAAAACACCCGCAGGTTTTGCAACAGCAGATGTAAACAGGGGGAGGAGGTCAAGTGCGCTTAAATCTGCCTGTAACCTGGCCGAGACTTCCTGTTTGCCCATATTCATATCTAGGGGGGAAAATCCGGGAAGACGTATGCTGCTACTGATCTGTCCTCTCCTGTCAAGTGACATTGTAAAATCCAGATCGATCCCGTCCCGGTTTAATGACATATCAAGCCGGGTCAGTCCCAGAGGCATGATGACGGAATCATCCTCATCCAGTGTATAGGAAACAGAACCGGAGGGAAGAACGATCGAGGCCGTACTCTCTAATTTATTATTTCCATAGGAAATATCGATATCCCCGTTTAGCGACCCTTCAAGCAGAACATCAGGCGGGATCACGGTTTTGAATAATGATAACGGTATGTCAGACAGACCGGCCTTACCGTTCAGACCTTCTGTATCTGTCCAGAGAACCTGTATACAGAAAGACGCGGCATCCTGTAACCAGCACAGGTCACGAACATCAGCTGATTGCGGAGACAGGGTAAACATTCCGGGGTGCCTGAGCTTCCAGATACCGTAATCAGCCAGATCGAGACTCGCCTGCTCCAGACCCCCTTTCCAGGTCCCTTCATCATATCCTGCATCTGCAGAGATGGTAGCAGATTCCTTTAGTGTTTCAACTAGTAACGATACAGAGTGTGAAGCCGGATTTCCGTATGCTGTCAAGACAATGTTTTCAATTTCCTGTGTATCGATAAGGATGCCGGCAGCGTGTGCGTCAATTTTGGAATTTTCTGCCCCTGTTGCATCCATATGCATATCTATTGCCAGGCTGCCGGCCTGATACGATTCATAGGATATCCCGTTACCGGTGAGCTCTGCCATTACTTTGGGGAGGTCAGCTTTCCCGCGAATCGTTCCCTTCCCGCTGATTTGACCTCTTCCGTTCGGGATAAGGTCTTCCAGCTCCGGAACATTTACGTTCCACTGCGCATCCCATGTACCGGAATAAGAGCCTGAAGCCTGTAATACCGCGGAACCGGAAGCAACATCGAGCTTCCTCAGATGATAGGTCCCGTTATCCATGGAAAAAACAGTATCAGCCGAAATCTGATTCCCGCGGAGATCACCCGTGACATTGGCGCTTTTTATCAATATGCGGGGCGAACTGTTGTGCATATCCCCTTCTGACATTACATTCATGTCAAGATCCCCCTGCCAGTCCGGCCATTGCGTTCCCGGATTTATGGATTTCATATTCAGAGAAGCATGCCAGCTGATCGATGGGTCCCATACAACAGCGCCGCTAGCGCTTACTGTGCCGTCAAGAAGCTTCGCGTTCAGGGACTGTACGTTAACACTGCTCATCGTACCTTTCCCATGAAGCTGAATACTGCTTTGCGGAATTTGTTTTCCGGTTATATCGGTCGACAGTGCTATCTCATAATCATCAGGAGATCCCTTTATGTCAAATATGCCTTTCCTGCTTTTTATCACTTTATCATTGCCGTGCAAAGGCCATGAGAGGTCATCCCAGTCCAGATGTGCCTCAACATAGGCCGACCCGTCATTATCACGAAACCTTCCTGAGAGTTCAATCGCCATATCAGTGCCAGGGACTGTTAACGTCACGTTTCTCGCCTGCCACGTATCAAGCTCTTTCCCGGCAGAAAAAGTAACTGCAATCCGCCCGTATTGCTTCTCTGCAAGATCCATATTTCCATGAATATCAAATATTGAAACAGAGCCCGTACTGGAAACCTTTGCAGTGGCTGTCACCTCCGGCCATGTGCTGTTTATGCTATTTACTGAAACATTGTTCAGGGTAAGGTCCATGTCCCAACGGGGTTCTTTTATCAGATCATCCACTGTTGCCCGCAGCAGGACATGAGCAGGAGCATTGATCGACTGTTCAATTATTAATTGTTTCATATCTCCTGCAATTGAGCCAGTGCCTTCTATAGCAGAGAATCCTTCAGAATGTAAGTTCCAGTCTGTCAGGACGTTCAGTTTATAATTGTCCTTTGTCACAATGTTCCCCTTAAGGGCAAGATCGGCCTCTGGAATCATGATTCTGAATGTGTCAATACGAATCCTTTCTCTATCCATCCGCGCTTTCAGGGCTATTGTTTTGATGACAAAAGGAGAATCGCTTTCTTTCTGAATAATCGATATGTTGCTGATAAGCAGATTATCTATCCTTACGCTCACTGGAAGGCTGATCTCTGGAAGACCGCCTGTCTTCTGACTCTCAGGTTGTTCGCTTTCTCCTGTCTTGATCCGGATTCCCGATGCCTGCAGATCAACGAGGTGAAACTGAAGTGATAAAAGCCGGGACAGCTTCCACTCAAGACCGGCTGTATCAAGATTAATTTTGAGATCGTCATCATCATAAGCAAGACCGTTCAGCTCCAGGGGGCCCATGAGCCGGCCCTTCACAGAACTGATCGAAAGCCTGCCTGGAATGGCCTTTTGTGCGAGCGCAATAACCCAGTGAAGACCCGTTTCCGTTGACGTGACTATAACCAGAATCATCGATAACACGATCAGCAGCACAACAAATAGAATGAAAAATATCTTTTTCATAGATCAGGCCCTATGATAAAATGAATGCGCCACGATGTGTCAGGATCATCCTCTGGAAATGCAAGGTCCAGCCGGATCGGGCCGACCGGCGATGCCCATCGAATCCCAAATCCAAATCCCTTTTTTAATGGATCCGAAAAGTCATCCATGGCATTGCCCGCGTCATAAAAGACAGCCGCACTCCAGTTATCTACTATCGTATGTTCAAACTCCGCGCTTCCCGCCAGGAGGTATTTTCCACCGGTCACATTACCATCTTCGTCTTCCGGTCCGAGTGAATTGTATGCATATCCCCGGACGCTGTTGTCACCCCCTGCAAAAAAACGGACAGAAGGCGGCAGACTGGAAAATGCATCCACCACAGAAGATCCCCCCTCGGCCCTGACTATTACTCTGCTTAATGCCGTGACACCCCTGATGTACTTGACCTGCATGCGTGCCTGTATAAATGAGTTATCCGACAGCAAAGCATCATGCCCCCCCCTTATGTCAAGATAGAGTCTGCTGCCGTTCCTCGCCATCATCGGATTATCTGCACTTATTCTTGTCCAGCTTATTCCGGGGATCAAAAGGTTTGAACTCCCTGATTCATCCGCTATATCGAATGACTCCTGTTCATACGTAATATACACTGATTCTTTCCAGCTCCACCTCATATGGTTATACCGGATGCCTCCGAAGTAGCGTTCGCTCACGCTTGTATCTGTATCTTCCTTCTGCCATCCAGCTGTCAGCACGATGTTGTCTGTTTGCGGCTTCCTGAGGGGGATTTGATATTCTCCCGTTATGCTTGACCTGATCTCCGACAGCCTCAGCAGTGATCTGAAACGGTGACCGCTTTTATTCACCCGTCGGTTTTCCCATCCCACACTTCCCCGCACTCCCGTATCGGTACCATAACCTAATCCGAGTGTATATTTGTGTTTTTTTCGCGCAATGAGAGTGACTTCTATGGGAACTTCAAAGTTTTCCGCCCTTTCCACAAGAGGTGTTATTTCCACTGAATCGAAATAATCTATATCATTCAAGGTTGTCTGCAGCAACAGGATTTTAGACAGAAGATAGGGATCTCCTTTCTGAAAAGGGACCAGGCGTGTAAGAAATTCCGGTTTGAATGCGTCCTGTTTAAACGTAACAGTGCCAAAATAGTGCCGGGGACCTGTATCAAAATGCAGCACAACCTCTGCAGTGTTCTTTTCCGGATACACAGCAACCCTTGATGTGGTCATCCCGGACAATAAATACCCGTATCTCAACGCCGTGTCCAGCAGCATACGTTTAGCTTCCCCGTAGTTCTCACTGATCAGTATATCTCCTTTTTTCAGAGGCAGTTCCACTTTCAGTGATGTCAGCCTCTCATCCTCAGATCCTTCACCCCTGATCGAAAGATCGAGCGTTTCTATCAAAACCGGAGGGCCTGTTTCTATTCTGTACAGAGCTCTCCATCCCGCGCCATCCCGGTTGAGTTCAGCATGAATGACCGGATTATAATACCCAAACGGCTGTAAAGCCTTTCGAATTTCATCAGGGGCTTTCTGATGAAGCTTCTTCAGCAGGTTTGCTGTCAGGTCCTCATGGTTCTTTTGCTGTTCAATGCTCAGAAAGGCAAGGACGTTATTTCTGATATTTTCTTCTACGCCTTCAACCGCAATGTTCAGATTAAGTACCGCACATACAGGCTGAATATATAGAACAGTACACATAACTGCAAGAGCACCAAGTATCAGTTTTTTCATTACTTTTTTATACATGAATTATTTAAAAAAAGAATGCGGGCAACACGATAAAATAATCTTAACGGATATTGACATAGTACTCAATCTGCTCCACTGAGTCAATCGATAAGTCATAATGAAGTTCCTGTTTGACTTTTCATCATTATCTCCATAGATTACTTATAGTGAAAAGTCCCCAACTTGCAAAACATAACAGAAATATTATCCCTGACTGTCTGGAACGTTCCATTCAGCTTCTGAAGAAAAATTCCGGGCAGTTCGGAATACATGCTGCTTCACGGACCAAAAAGGCGGAGGGAAGAAACTACGTGAGTATTTTCGGCAGGGACGCGGCCATCTGTTCTCTCGGCATGATAGTCTCGGGTTATGCGGAGTTAATCAGGAGCGCCAGGAGGAGTTTATTTACCCTCGCAAAATATCAGGCACCAAACGGTCAGATACCCAAGTATGTCAAACCTGAGAAGGAAGAGGTTGATTTCTGGTATTCGGGGTGCATAGACGCAACATTATGGTGGCTCATTGCTGTAGATTTTTATGAGCGTTATTTCCCTGCAGAAAAAATTAAGAAGCGCCTTGAGAAAAAAATACATCTTGCCCTTTACTGGCTGCGATGTCAGGAGCACCAGGGCATGTACCTGATTCAGCAGAATGAAGCAAGCGACTGGGCAGACATTATGCCGAGGTCGGGATTTGTTCTTTATTCAAACGCGTTATGGTATTACGTTAAAAAACTCTATCAGGCAGCAGATCTTCAGAAGACGAGATACTACTTCAGAAACATCTTTTCCCCTTTTGATAAAACCTTATCTGAAAACAGGAGGGCGCGTATTCTTGCTCACTACGTAAAGAAAAATGAACAGTCAAAGACATTCTATCTGAGTTTTGTAAATCTCGCCTTCTGGGGGCCGGAGATTGATGTATACGGCAACATCCTGAGCATGCTCTTTGGACTTACTCCAGTTACTAAATCATTACTCAGGGTCGACGCCCTCCTCTCAGTAAAAGCACATGAACCCTGGCCGGTAAAATCAGTCGTCCATCCCATACGTCAGAACAGCCCACTCTGGCGCACCTATATGGAGCGTTATGAGCAGAACTACCCCTACCAATATCACAATGGGGGAATATGGCCTTATGTTTCAGGATTCTGGATAATTCTTCTGCATAAGCTGGGCAGGAAGAAACTAGCTCAGCAGGAACTCGAGAGATACGCAGAAGTAAACAGCCTGAATGACTGGGAGTTCAACGAATGGTTTCACGGAAAGACAGGCAAGCCCATGGGTATGGCCGGGCAGTCATGGAACGCTGCCATGTTTCTTCTATCCTGGCATTGTCTGAACAGTGATGTCTCTTTACTTTTATAATATGATAATCTTGCATGAGGGAATGCTATGACGGATGAAATAAAGAGTACATGGCGGAAAAAGCTGTATATCATCATATTTGAAGCTGATACCTCCGGGGGCAGGTTCTTCGATATATTGCTCATCTGGAGCATTATTCTGAGTGTAACAGCGGTCATGCTGGACAGCATAAGTTCGTTAAGAGCTGTTTACGGTGATTACCTTGTTATTATCGAATGGTTTTTCACGATACTTTTTACAATCGAGTATGTCTTGCGTTTGTTATGCATTGGCAGTCCGCTCAAGTATGCAAAAAGTTTTTTTGGTGTTGTCGATCTCCTTGCAATTCTGCCAACCTACGTCAGTCTTCTTATCCCGGGAAGCCAGTATCTTATTGCAATCCGGATACTGAGAATACTCCGTGTCTTTCGTGTTCTCAAGCTTGTTCAGTATATGCAGGAGTCACAGGTAATTACGCAGGCTCTCTGGGCCAGCAGACGAAAAATTTCAGTGTTTCTTTTCGCAGTATTTACTCTTGTCATTGTATTTGGCTCTCTGATGTATATCATTGAAGGAGAAGAAAACGGTTTCACCAGTATCCCCAAGAGCTCGTACTGGGCAATTGTCACGCTCACAACCGTCGGATATGGGGATTTATCGCCAAAGACAAATGTTGGCCAGGTAATTGCAGCACTCATCATGATATTGGGATACAGTATTATTGCTGTGCCCACCGGAATCGTCTCGGCAGAGATTGCTTTTACCAGAAGGCGGGTAACGCATATGGTGTGTCCGGAATGCAGCAGTGAAGACCATAGTCCTGATGCCAGGTATTGTAAAGATTGTGGCTCTAAACTGTGATCAGGGGCATACCTCCTCATCTCTGATAGTACAAATCCATATCAGGTGATAAAATAAAACTGAACGCAGAAATTGTGATGAGGTTAATATTTTTTGATAATTCTCTCGTCGTTAATACTGTCCGTAATCATTTCAGCTGCAGGATACCTGGTTTTCATTGCCTTGAGAAATGACTGAGCAATACCCCGATCTCTGAATTTACCAATACGCACTGAGTAATTCTCCCCCTTTTTTTCTATCCTGAGATAGGAAAGATCATAAGCAAGTTCACGCGTATTTGCTCCCCGTACCATGGAATCATACGTCTTTTGCGCATCATCATAATTTATAAAACTCCCTGTCTCAATGGTATAAATTTCAGATACTGTCTGGTGTACGCTTTTATCATGTTTCGGCGGACCGGTCTTATGAGTTATTGAATCAGTTACTTCCTTGTCCTCAGGCTTATGCCTGTTGACTGATGATGAATCCCTGTACATCTTTATAATTCTATCGGTTTTAATATGGGCTTTTAGTTTCAAGGCCGCAGGTAACAGGGATTTTATTTTCTTGAGCAATGTATCCGCACGCACCCTGTCCTCAAATATTCCAATTCGCACAGAAAAATACTTTCCGATTTCTTCTATTCTGAGATAATCAAGATCTTTCTCAGGTAATTCTTGTATCATGAAATCAAATTGTTTTTGAGCTTCTGATCTATGCAAAAAACTCCCTGTCTGAACTGTATACACAGTCCGGGAAGCATACTGTTTTAACTGTTCAGATAATACGGGAATATTGTCTGATGTACTCTTTGTTGTCTGATCATGATTCACTGCTGATTTTTCCGGACCTTCTGCATCAGCGGTCTTGTTGACAGACAGAAAAAGTAACAGGAGCAGAGCCACTGTCATTATTGTCATACATAGTATCTTTTTTTTCATACCTTTATTTGATCGAGTCTGTATCGTTTCTGATTACTCCCTCTGCAGATACATATAATGCACGTGGACTCCCAATAAAAATATTAGTCAGCGGGGATTTCTTAGTATAACAGGAAAATCAGGGAAACATCTTTATTTTCAGCCTTCAGCGATCAGCTTTTATCTTAAGAAAAGACAATTATCGAGGTTGGCCCTCGATAATTTCAGCGCTTTCATTCGAACTTAATAGTAATCATTCTGAATAAAGGCCGGATGGTGATTTCATCAGGGGACAGACTGTTACTGCCGTCCTTGTCAAGACCTATGAAGGCCTCTTCGATGTTTGAGTGCCTTTCAGCATAATCTGAAAACTCAAAAAAAGTAATCAGTTTGTCTTTATTTTTATCGATTTCCTGAAACAGCACCTCGTGCTGTTCCGCTTCCAACGGGTTGTTAATGCCCATCCACTCTGCTTTGGATATTGCTTTGTTGTTGTTATTATCAAGTTTGTTAAAGACATAATCTTTCATGTCTTTAGAAAATTCCTCCTGATTAATTGTTCCGTCTGCATTTTCATCAATACTTTTAAACAGTTCATGTACGGCATGGCTTTGAGGCAATGAAAATATGGTACTCATTATTAATATAGAAAAGATACCAAACAGAAACCGGCATGCTAATTTCATGAATTACCTCCATATCACGTCTATTAGTTACATCATACACCATCCATGTAATTTTGCAATTATGGAGGTTGAACCTCCATAATTATTAACTTGACTACCAGCTGAAATCAGTATATAAATTTAAGTATTCAAACGCATTACATATATTCCGTTATGGAGGGAATCATGGCAGAGACTTTATCTAAAGACGAATTGAAAAAGATTAATGCTTACTGGCGTGCAGCCAACTATCTGTCAGTAGGGCAAATTTATCTGTATGAAAATCCGTTGCTGAAGGAACCTCTGAAAGCAGAGCATATAAAGCCCAGACTGCTCGGCCACTGGGGGACAACGCCCGGCCTTAACTTCATATACGTCCATCTTAACCGTGTTATCAAGAAGAGAGACCTTGACATGATATATGTATGCGGTCCCGGACACGGGGGACCCGGAATGGTCGCCAACACGTACCTTGAAGGTACATACAGCGAAGTGTATCCCAATATTTCACAGGACGAAGAGGGGATGAGAAGATTGTTTAAACAGTTCTCCTTTCCCGGCGGAATCCCCAGCCACGTTGCACCGGAGACTCCGGGCTCGATTCATGAAGGAGGGGAACTCGGGTATGCGGTTTCTCACGCATTTGGCGCTGCCTTTGATAACCCTGATCTGATCGTCGCATGTGTGGTGGGTGACGGAGAAGCAGAGACCGGCCCGCTGGCCACATCCTGGCATTCAAACAAGTTTCTCAATCCTGTCCATGACGGAGCAGTACTGCCTGTTCTTCACCTCAATGGATATAAAATTGCAAACCCTGCCCTGCTGGCAAGGATCAGCAAAAAAGAACTGGAGAGCCTGTTTATCGGATACGGGTACAAGCCGTATTTTGTCGAAGGTTCAGAGCCTGATTCCATGCACCAGCTCATGGCAGCGACAATGGATAACATAATCAGTGAGATCAGATCGATACAAAAGAAGGCAAGGAAAAACGGAAACACAAAGCGCCCGCAATGGCCCATGATAGTTCTGCGCACGCCCAAAGGATGGACAGGGCCGAAGGAAGTTGACGGAAAGAAGACAGAGGACTTCTGGCGTTCCCATCAAGTACCCTTTTCCGAAATGTCAAAAAAGTCGGGCCATATCAAACTCCTGGAAGACTGGATGAAGAGCTATAAACCTGAAGAACTCTTTGATAAAAATGGGACATTTAAACCGGAACTGGCTGCCCTCGTTCCTACAAGGGAACGCCGTATGGGAGCAAACCCTCATGCAAATGGAGGCGTGCTCATAAAGAACCTGAAGATGCCGGATTTCCGGGATTATGCAGTGGCTGTGAAGAAACCGGGACAGGACATAGCCGAGGCCACGCGCGAACTCGGCAAGTTTTTGCGGGATGTTATGAAACTCAATATGAAAAACAGAAATTTCCGTGTATTTGGTCCAGATGAAACCGCTTCCAACAGGCTCGGCGCCCTGTTTGAAGTGACCGGGAAGACATGGATGGATGACACTATCCCTGAAGACGATAATTTATCCCCTATCGGACGCGTCATGGAAATACTCAGTGAACATACGTGTCAGGGGTGGCTGGAAGGATATCTGCTTACCGGCAGGCATGGCTTTTTTTCCTGTTACGAGGCGTTCATTCACATTATTGACTCAATGTTTAATCAGCATGCCAAGTGGCTCAAGGTGACAGGTGATGAAATCCCCTGGAGACGCCCGATAGCTTCTCTGAATTATCTGTTAACATCACATGTCTGGCGACAGGACCATAACGGTTTCAGCCACCAGGACCCGGGTTTTATTGATCATGTGGTCAATAAGAAAGCGGAAGTCATCCGTGTATACCTTCCACCTGATGCGAATACCCTGCTCTGTGTTGCCGACCACTGCCTCCGAAGCCGGGATTACGTAAATGTAATCGTGGCAGGCAAACAGCCGGCCCTTCAGTACCTGAGTATGGATGATGCGATTAAACATTGTAATGCAGGGGTCAGCATATGGGAATGGGCAAGCAATGACAGAGGATCAGAGCCGGATGTGGTTATGGCATGTGCAGGAGACATTCCTACCCTTGAAACACTTGCCGCTGTAGAGATCCTCAGAGAACAGGCCCCCGATCTGAAAATACGCGTTGTTAATGTCGTTAATCTTATGAAACTGCAGCAGCAGAGTGAACACCCTCACGGCCTCCCGGACAAGGAATTTGATACGATTTTCACAACGGATAAACCGATTATTTTTGCCTTTCACGGGTATCCATGGCTGATACACAGGCTTACCTACCGGAGGACCAACCACCGGAACCTGCACGTCAGAGGATACAAGGAAGAAGGCACTACCACCACACCTTTTGACATGTGCGTTTTAAATGACATTGACCGCTTTGATCTTGTCGCTGATGTTATTGACCGTGTGCCCAAGTTCGGGTATCATGCAGCTTACATCAAACAATACGTCCGCGACAAACTAATTGAACATACTGAATTCATCAAGAAGTTCGGTGTAGACATGCCGGGGATACAGAACTGGAAGTGGAAGCTTAAGGAATAGGCGCAGGATTCACCATGACTATTCCGGGTTAAAGCTTACCTGTTTATTAATTTCGGAGTAAGGCTTTTTTTGTTTTTCTTTTCTTCATACATGGCCATATCAGCCTGACTTAAGAGCTCATCAATACTGCAGGGATGCATGGGATCAAAGGACGCTACACCAATACTGACATCAAGCATATAGCTGAGCCATTCATTATCATTGTACTTACTTATTTTTTCCCGTATGTTTTGTACAATGATATGTTCAGTACCCGGCCTGTTTGCGCCGGTTACCAGGACAGCAAACTCATCGCCCCCGATACGGGCAGTAATATCAGACTTTCTGAACGTCTCTTTCAGGATCCCGGCAAAACCAGTTAATGCTCTGTCTCCCTCCCTGTGCCCGAACCTGTCGTTGATAACTTTCAAATTATCGAGATCAAAATAAAACAGTAATATGGCGTTGTTGATTCGTTCCGACTGGAACAGCATTTTTTCAGCAAACAGTCTCAATCCCCTTCTGTTGTAAAGACCGGTCATCTCGTCGCTAATTGATGCCACTCTCAGTGCATGTTCCAGCTGCTTTCGCTCTGTAATGTCACGCTCTGTGGTGGCTATGGCAACAACATTTCCGGCATCATCGGTAAGTTTTGTCAGTGTGAGCCACACATCCAGTATCCGTCCGTCTTTTGTTATCCTTTTGGTCTCAAGCGAATCAACAGGTCTGCCTGTTTTAATCTGTCTGACAAGATCAATGGCCTCTTCCCTGTGAGTATCAGGAACGATATCAGAAATATTCAGTCCGAGTGCTTCTATTTCAAGGTACCCGTACATGCGCTCGGCCCCTTTATTCCATGCAGTAATGGTCCCGTCAAGCTCCTGAACCGTAATTGCATCATTTGAATCAAAAACTACTGTTGCAAGTCTCCTGAGATTGGCCGCATTCTGTTCTCGCTTTCTCTTGACCGCTTCAATCTGCCTATCCCTCATAATTAACTCATGGACAAGTTCCCCTTTTGTCATTTCTCTGTATTTTCTCAAGCTGTCAAAAGGAAGTTTCATCGTATGGTCTCTAATGCATAATGGTAACCTACGCCACATTATACATACACTTTATGCCTGCTTTACTTTATGAATAATCAGGGCTACCTATCTGTCCGGAGTCATATGATCCACTATTTACCTGCCAGTGTTATATAGATTGTTGCACCGTTCCGGTACAGGAGGAGCAGTACGCCATCACCTGACCCGATCTTTGACACCACTTTTCGGTACGTATCAGCATTCATGATATTTCTTCTGTTAATTTCCATGATCACATCATCTTTTTTCACTGCCCCTGCTGCTGCACTGTCAGCATCTACCGCGTTTACCAGCACTCCCGAGACACGCTTGGGAATACTCAATGAGTTTCTTAATTCAGGAGTTAAATTTTGAACACTTACCCCGTCAAGGACATTATCATATTCATATGATCCTGAAGCAACGTTTATATCAGAAGGGATCTCCCCTATCTCAACGGTCCTGTTCATCTCTTTTCCGTCACGCATAACTGATATTTCGACCTTTGCTTCAGGAAGCGTTGCGGCAACCATGTTTCTCAGATGGTCCGGATCATCCACTTCCCTGCCGTCATAACGGATGATAACATCCCCTCTTTCCAGTTTTGCCTTTTCAGCTGGACTGTCCTCAACGACCTCGGCAACAAGCGCGCCTTTCTGTTCCTTCAGATTAAAGTGTTCTGCAATATCTTCTGACACCGGCTGAATTGATACACCAAGCCACCCGCGAATAACTTTTCCTTCTTTTATGAGACTCTTCATTACTGATTTGGCCATGTTTGTCGGTATGGCAAACCCTATACCCTGATATCCTCCTGAGGTGCTGAATATTGCTGTATTGATTCCCACCAGTTCTCCTTTTATATTGACAAGCGCGCCGCCTGAATTCCCGGGGTTGATCGGAGCATCTGTCTGGATAAAGTCTTCATAATCAGCAATACCGACATTTGCTCTCCCTGTTGCGCTTACAATTCCTGATGTGACGGTCTGGCTCAGGCCGTAAGGATTACCAATGGCAATGACTGTTTCTCCGACTTTCAGATCATCTGAGTTCCCGATGTTTATGACCGGCAGGTCAACGTCATCTATCCTGATAACAGCGAGGTCTGTCTTCGGATCAGTACCTATAATTTTTCCTTTAAATTCCCTTTTGTCAGAGAGCTTGACTACTATTTCGTCCGCATCCTTTATCACGTGATTATTCGTAAGGATATACCCGTCCTTATCTACTATGACCCCTGAACCCAGACCCGATTGCTTATATTCCCTTGGCTTATTGAGCTGACCGAACTGGTCACCGAAAAACCTTTCGAAAAAAGGATCATTAAAAAACGGTGACTGAAATCCATGCGTCTTCACTGTTTTTGTCGATGATATGTTTACAATGGAAGGGGTGACAGCTGCTACCAGTTCTGCCATCGCCTGATTTGTCCGCGACAGGACGTCAACCGTTTCCTGGGAAATTTCAGGCTGGTTCTCAACAGAAAAACTGTTCTCCGTCACATTAAAATTAAAAGATATTCCAAGACCAATAATCAGCCCTATGGTTATAAACAGCACCGCCAGACTTATTTTCTGATTATTCATCATCGACGTACCCCTTAATCGTAATTTTTTCGTGTAAAACTTTTTTGGATCAGATGCATGGTGACATATCTCCTGGTATATCGCCAGATGCCTGTCAAGGACTTAATGAGATATTTTCCTGCTCTCCAGCATTATCAGATTAACTATTCTGATTAAAAGTTCATGTGCAAATAACGACTTTTTGCAAAACTGTTTAAATTCCAATTGTACGTGTTCTTCCCGGCTTATGCGCTGCATCCAGCACACGCAGGTTTATCAGTATTCCCGTCCTTACCGCAAGTGGCAGCTTCAGCCGGGTTCTTCTCGAAATCCGTCGCATCCTTCTTCGTGCAGTACCCATCCTCATACCATCCCCCACCCTTCAGTTGAAACGAGGTTTTGGATATGAGCTTTTGCATGAGCTCAGAACACTCAGGGCATGCACGTGCGTCTGTATCGTATATACTCTGCCAGAGTTCATGAACCTTGAGGCAGTTCGGACAATAATATTCATAAATCGGCATATAGAACCTCCTATATTTCTGTAATACACAACCGGGACAGTGAGCGGATGCTGTATATGTTCCGCTCACCCTGTCAGAGAGATCACTCCCGTGCAGAACTACTCAGTCTTTATGGCGATCTTCTTCTTTGACTCAACGGCCTTTACATTTTTTGGCACCGTAACTGTCAAAACGCCTTTTTTGAAATGTGCTTCAGCCTTGTCGCTCTCGATCTCAACAGGAAGAGGGATGGTCCTGGTAAATGATCCGTATGAGCGTTCTACGTGATAGTAGTCTTTCCCCTTGTCCTCTTTTTCCTGTTTCTTCTCACCCCTGATGGTGAGAGAGTCCCTGTTCAGGTTCACTTCAATGTCCTTATCGTCCATACCGGGAAGTTCAGCTGATACCCTGAATTCATTGTCAGTCTCAGATACATCAATGTTCGGGCGGAACGGTCTTGCCTGACGCCCTTCAAAGGGTTCCATGTTGAAACCTGTGAAAAAGTCGTCAAAGAGGGCATCCATTTCATCATGCAGCCTTTGAAACGGATGTCCGTTGTCTCTCCTTGCCGGCACACTTCTTTTTTTAAAGGGAACGATGTCTTTCCATGTCATATAAATCACCTCCTTTTGTTATTCAGCGTTGACCGGTATCTTCCGTGTCTTTGCGGCTTCAGCCTTTGGAAGGGTCAATCTCAGGACACCGTTTTTTACTGACGCCTGGATCTTTTCCCTGTCGATTTCATCAGAAAGTGTAAATGTCCGCTGATAATCGCCAATGCCGTATTCGGCAGAAACAAGCCTGTGGTTTTCCGGAACATCCGGCTCAACTCTCCCATATATTGTGAGAACATTTTTTTCAAGTGTTATATCCACTGAATGCTCGTCCACTCCCGGCATGTCTGCAATGAGAAACAGACTGTCCTTCTCCTCTGTTATGTCAACAGGTGGCGTATACAGTTTTTTTGACCGTGTTCTTTCAACGCCTTCTTTGACCTCAGCCTCTTTTTTTTGAACATCCTTGGTTGTTGATTCCATTGACATCACCTCCTTAGCTGGATTTTATTTCAATCTTTCTGGGTTTTTCCGCTTCTGCCTTTGGAAGAGTTAGATGAAGAACTCCCTTCTTAAAAGTGGCAGAGACTTTGTCAGCTTCTATGTCAAAGGGAAGCTCTATTGCTTTGGAAAACTCGCCACTCCACCTTTCCCTGCGATGATAAGAACGGTACTGCGGAATGTCATCGGCCTTACGGGAACCCCTGAGTGTCACTGTCCTGCCGGTTACACTGATATCGATACTCTCCGGATCAACTCCCGGTATTTCTGTCGTAACTATAGAATCATCTGATGACACCCAGGTGTTTACCAAGGGGAATTCTGACCTACTCCGCGTGCCAGATCTCCCCATTATACGCCTCATACTGTCAAATTGTTCCCATGGATCCCAGAATAAGTGACTGTTATTCGAAAATAGCATCGTTATCACCCTCCTTTTCTAATAATAAATGAGTTGGTATACCTACCGAACCCTATGCTCCATATATTTTCGCCCAAATTTTAGCAAGACAAATGCCAGAATAAAAATATTTAATTTTCAATAAAATTTTTTATATTGTGCTAAATATAGGTCAGTTCGACCCATTTTCATGTGGGCCATATTGTCCTAGAACTATAATTGTCCTATGTGAGAAGTCTCAGGCAACGTATCAAGAACAGTATCTTATTTAGCTATAATCATCAGCTTTCGAGGAATCAGGGATCAGGCCTGTCAACCGGCAGACATGGATTCAGGAAACATGGTTAAGAACTGCATGGAGTGCAGGTGCCTGGCATGATATAATTCTCTGTATGCAGTTCTGACCTTTGGGCTTGTCAAACCAATGATGAGAGGTACCGTGTTCTGCCGGAATAAAAATAGTAAAAGTTCAGACAATCTTATGATATACGGTACATCACAGAACAAAGCGAAGGACGGATAAATGGTAACAACGGACAAAACCAGACAGTATGATCTTATTGTCATTGGTACCGGTGATGCAGGAAAAATTGTTGCTGTTGCAGCGGCACGGGCAGGCTGGAAGGTAGCGGTTATCGAGAAGAACAGGGTGGGCGGAACATGTGCACTCTGGGGGTGTGTACCCAAAAAGGTACTCATAACCGGCGCAGAACTTGCTGATTTTAATCGCCGTATGCATGCTGCAGGGCTGACAAAAGAATCTGCTGCGATGTCATGGTCCGGCCTGATGAAATTCAAACAGCGGTTGACAGGAACGTATTCAGAAGATGATGAAAAACACCTTCAGAAACTGGGCATTCATATTTACAGGTGTCAAGCCCGTTTCATTAACCGCTCTGCAATTGAGGCTGGCGGTAAAAGGCTCGAGAGCAGATATGTGTATATCGCAGCAGGTGCCCGGCCCCGTCAGCTAAATATCGAGGGAGAGAACCATCTGACATCGAGTGCACAGTTCCTGTACCTCGAAACGCTTCCCCGGAGAATACTGTTTATCGGGGGAGGCTATATTTCCTTTGAATTTGCCCATGTCGCAGCACGGTACGGAACTGAAGCTGTCATTTTGCACAAAAGCGACACTGTGCTCAGAAAATTCGATCCTGACCTTGCGGCCAGACTCGTGGAGGCCTCGAAAGAGGCAGGGATAAGGGTGGTCCTAAACGAGACCCTGAGAAAGATCAAAAAATACAAAAAAGAATTCACAGTCATTGCTGAAAGTAAAACGGGTGAAAAAAAATATTCCACAGATATGGTAGTTCATGGGGCCGGGAGGCTCCCTGATATTGATGATCTTAACCTGGAACAAGCCGGAATTCAAAGGTCCCCTGAAGGGATTATGGTAAATGAATATATGCAGAGCATATCAAACGATCGCGTATATGCCGCAGGTGATGCCACAGCCGGAGGGATCCCCCTAACGCCTGTAGCAATGTGTGAGGGAGAGATCGTCGCGGATAATCTGGTCCACGGGCTGAAACGGAAAAGGCCGGACTTCCGCTATGTCCCCAGTGTTGTCTTTTCCCTGCCAAAACTGGCATCAGCAGGGATGCATGAGTCCGATGCATCGGAGCAGAACAGGAATTTTATTATTAAATCAAAAGACACATCCCCCTGGCTGCACAATGAAAGAGTTCAGCAAAAATTTGCAGGATCCAAGATCCTTATCGAAAAGGACACAGGGAAAATTCTCGGGGCCCACATACTGGACAGTCATGCCGATGATTTAATCAACATCTTTGCCCTTGCGATGCAGCACGGACTTACGGTAAAGCAGATAAGGGAGGTTCTCTATGCCTATCCCTCTGCCACATCGAGCATTCAATATATGGTCGAATAAAATGAAGCTGGAGGAACTGCATGGAATGATAAATCAGCAGAAAGAGCGTAAGTCAACTGCACCTAAAGTACGTTCACAGCCTCTTCAGCAAGTACATCAGCCTCTTCAACCGGAACAACCATCAAAGGAACCCTGCTATGTTCTGAATGTATAAAGCCCTCTTTTCCGATTGTTTCGTCATTTGCATGCTCGTCAAATGTTATGCCACACCATTCCATATTTTCAATTATTCTTTTTCTGATCAGAGACGAATTTTCACCTACTCCTCCGCCAAACAGTATGCAGTCAACACCACCAAGTACAGCAATAAATGAGCCGATATATTTCCTGACACGATAACAGTACAGTTCAACTGCACGCTTTGCTTCCGGCCTGTCTGATGCAAGCAGGAATTTCATATCACCACTCAGGCCTGACACCCCGAACAGGCCCGATGATGAATTCAGAATTTTGTCTATTTCATGTATTGAATAGCCGGCCCTGTTCTGCAGGTAAACAAGCACTCCGGAGTCAATATCTCCTGAACGGGTAGACATGACCAGCCCTTCATTCGGGGAAAAGCCCATTGACGTGTCTACAGCCCTGCCCTGTTTTATGGCCGTCATTGAACAGCCTGATCCAAGCTGTATGGATATAATCTTTCCTTCAGTGCCGATATCCGGCCGGAGCTTTTGTAGTCGCTGCAGCATGGCCCGGTGAGCTATGCCGTGAAAACCATACCGTCTTATACCATGTTCTCTGCAGAGGTTCTTTGGCAGGGCATACATGCTTGATACTTCCGGCATCGTGCTGTAAAAAGCTGTATCAAAAACAGCTACCTGGGAAACATCCTCTCCTGTAACGGCCCGGCATGCCCTCACCCACTTTAATGCAACTGGATTATGCAAAGGGGCGAGTATACCAAGCCGGTCAATTTTCTTTTCAACCTGTTCGTTTATTACGCATGAGTCCGTCAAGGCCGATCCGCCGTGAACGATGCGGTGGGCAACAGCATTAATCAGATGGCTTCGTTCACGCAGAAAATTCTCAAGCAGATGTTCGGGCAGATCCTCATCAGGATCTACGCGCCTTTCCTTGAGCCTCGTTAATCCTGTCGAAGTTTTTTCAAACAGTCCGAGACGCACTGATGAGCTGCCGGTGTTTATGGTTAAAATTATCATCTGGTAATCCGCAGAGATACTTTGAAACCTGATCCCACAGCGTCACTGTCATGAGTACAAGTGCACACAGTAGTTATCAAATAGTATGTCGGTACCAGGGTCTTCAGATGAAACGTTATTCCATCGAAATGTCCCTCTTAATATATGCTTCATAATCTTTTAACACAGGAGTATATTTCTGTTCTATCAATGAGGATGATATGATAAAATCAGCTGTAGCGCGGTTACATGCTATAGGCACATTGTAGAGAACCGCGATCCGCAATAAGGCTTTTACATCAACATCATGCGGATGTGGCTGCATCGGGTCCCATAAAAATATGATCACGTCGACTTTACCCTCGGTAATCATGGCTCCCAGCTGCTGATCCCCGCCGAGGGGGCCGGATTTCAATTTAATGATATGAAAATCTTCATCCGCCTTCTCAAGTTTCTTTCTGAGGGCCTTCTCCACCAATGCTCCTGTTGTGCCGGTACAGATTAATTTATGTCTGATGATTGACGTGTAATTCCACTCTATCCATTCGATAAGATCTTTTTTTCGATTGTCATGTGCCACTAACGCTATATTTTTTATTTCTTCCATAACACCTCCTTAAAGCCGGGCAATACCGGCTGAACTGATATTAATTACTTTTAGACGGAAAAGCAAGAGAAACGGATAAAAGTCATGCCACCACGCTTCAACTTTGTTACCTGAATGATCAACCACACATAGAGAATTATATCGTAATCCTGAATCCGGAGTATATTATATAAATATTTGTATTGAGGAGCAGCGGAATCCTGAAGGATCGTGAAAAATAGGGCATTGGAAGTAGCAAAGATACATAGATAATGAGATGCGTGCAATCATTATATTGTATTGCCAATGTGATGATTTACTGATATTATCTTATGAAGATTAACGATTATAACAGGATCTGATTAAGGCATCATGGAACGCTTCAAAAATCTTCTGCTTGTCGTTAACAGCGGGATAAAAAACCCTGCGGCATTGACGTGCGCTTTTTCTCTGGCAAGAAGCAACGGTGCAAGACTTAAAATAGTTGATGTTGTTAAAGAGACATCGAGCTATCAGCCGATCCTGCCCTCATCAGCTAAAAACATAAATCTTCACGACCTGATCGTTCAGGAAAAAAGAGAACATCTTGAACAGATGGTAAGGCCCTTTGAAAAAGAAGGGGTTGATACATCAATCAGAATTCTGACAGGAATACCGTTTATCGAAATAATCCGTGAGGTAATCAGGAAAGACCACGACATCGTCATTGTTACGCCTGAGGGGAAAAGCGAGTTTAAGGACATGCTGTTTGGTACCACGACCATGCACCTGATGCGCAAGTGTCCCTCCCCTGTATGGGCCATTAAACCTTCTTCAGATGTTCCGTTTCCCAGAATCCTTGCCGCAGTCGATCCCGGTCAGAATGATATGGCAACATTGTCTTTAAACAGAAAAATTCTCGAAATGTCATCATCTCTTTCTGTTATGCAAAACAGCGAACTGCATATTATACATGTTTGGGATTTCCTCATAAGAAGTGTCATGATACCAAAACAGACAACAGATGAGATGGCTGAACAGGTGAGAACCATGCGTGAATCGTGGTTCGAGGAATTATTGGGTAAATATGCGCCTGACCTTCCCGAAAAACAGGTTCATCTGATTAAGGGTGAAGCGGGTGTTCAGATTCCCAGACTTGCAAAAGAAAAAGACATAGATCTCATTGTAATGGGTACGGTCAGCAGAACGGGAATCCCCGGACTTTTCATAGGGAACACTGCTGAAAAAATTCTGTACCGTGTTGATTGTTCGGTCCTTGCTGTTAAACCGGATGGGTTTTCATCCCCTGTTGAAGTTGACTGAAGGAACCGGCTGAAATATGTTTAATAAAGTAGATACTTATCTTAAATCTGTTCCCAGGCCAGTCATATTTTTTATTTCAATTTTAATTGTTGTCATTCTCGGCTATATTGATCATCTTATTGCTCCTCGTGTTTCGTTGTCCATTTTCTATACAGTTCCGGTAGCAGGGTCTGCCTGGTATCTGAACAGAAAAGCGGGATTCTTTATGTCCTTCTGGGCAGCGGTTATATGGTTAGCAGCTGATGTCACAGCCAATCATCAATATGTGCATTTCCTTATCCCTTTCTGGAACAGTATGGTAAGACTTGTTTTTTTTATTATCATTGCACATCTTTTATCTGTTATTAAAACTAAACTTGACATGGAGGAAAGTCTCGCTGACACGGATTATCTCACGGGATTGAAAAACAGCCGATCCTTCTATGAACATCTGGAAGCAGAGTCTGGACGATCAAAAAGATCCTCAAAACCTTTTACTATAGTCTATATAGATCTGGACAACTTTAAGTACGTCAATGATACGTTGGGACACGATACAGGTGATGATCTCATCAAGGCAGTTGCTGACACGCTAAGAAATTATGCCCGGCAATCTGATGTAATAAGCCGTATGGGAGGGGACGAGTTCGCGGGACTGTTTCCAGAAACGGACTTTGATAACGCCAGTACTGTTATAAGCAATACCGTCGAACGTCTCCATAAAACGATGGAAGACAATAATTGGCCGGTGACCTTCAGTATCGGAGCGATTACATTCAGTGAGCCGATGAAATCTATACGTGAAATGGTCAAAGCTGTTGATAATGCCATGTATGAAGTAAAAAGAACAAGCAAAAATAATATTGTACACAGGAATATATAGAATGAACATGCTCTCAATACCGCAACTGCTTACCTGTAAAGAAATCGGCTCTCTTTGTATCACGTTATGTATGTTACTCCTGTCTATTCAACCGGCATTCGCATCATCAGACGGTTATATAAAAGGATATGCTGAAGCCATAAGAGAGGAAAAACTGCATATCGAAATATATTCGCTGGAAGTCAGAGAAGGGATGATAGAGTTAAGGCAGAATCACGCTTTAAAGGAAGTACACGATGAGGCGATAAAAGCGCATTCAGACATTGAAGGAGTATCAGATGTCATTGTTACCGACAGATGGAAGGATACCAGTGTTAATAAAGAAGAAGAGCTTCCCGGACGAGAGGGCAAAAAAATCGGGACTCCTGCATCGCTATCAAGGCACGGAAGACTCTTCGAGCCGCTTATTGCTGATCCCAGATGGCCCCACTTCTCCATTTCATATCAGCGTTATATGGATGACAGAGAGCTGCGTAATGTGGGCGCTACAAGCTTTGGTGAAACGCTTCCGTTTTATACGAGTGAAGCTCCCTATGGTGGAAAATATCGTATAGGAATTCAGGCCGCTGTATTTGCAGTGTTTGACCTAGACACTGAATCCATTGATCTTATTAATGCCGACTACTGGGTGGGGATCCCCCTTACCTATCGCAACGGTGCTTTTTCATCTCTTATACGGCTGTACCATCAAAGCTCACATCTCGGCGATGAATTCCTGCTGCGATCCCGTGTAGACCGCATCAATCTGAGTTACGAAGCATTCAATCTTACGACATCGTACGAACCTCTCACCTGGCTTCGTCTGTATTCAGGAGCATCTTACATATTTCATAAACAACCCCCTGATCTTGATCCATGGTCAATTCAGTATGGTCTGGAGGTAAAAAGCCCTTCCCCCTATCTGCGGGGGAATTTCACTCCCGTGTTCGGCGCAGATTTCAAAAACAGTGAGGAACAGAACTGGAGTACAGACATATCATTACGGGCAGGTATCCAGATAGAATCTGAAAAAACAGTCTGGAACAGACTTTATTTCATGCTTGAGTATTTTCACGGTCATTCTCCAAACGGTCAGTTCTATGACCGTTCAACCGAATACCTGAGTCTGGCAACTCATTTCTACTTTCAATGAAGCTTCGTTAGTCGGGTGTGCATTACAGTAGATCTTACCCCTCACATCAGATATGACTGATATCGTCTTCCTCGCTTTTTTCTTTCAGCATGCCGTCGATATACCCTTTCGCAGCATCCCTGCCGCCAAGTCCGAACGCGATCGCCAATGCAAGCACCACCCCACCGAATACAACAGCAAATGCTATCAAAACCGTATCTTTACCTATTCCAAGCAGTTCAAGTGCCATTGTTGCCGCCATGATAAATACCGTGAATTTTACGAATTTACCAACAAGTCCTGAGACAGCAAGTCCGGCATTGACCGAAGCGATAAGGGCAGCACGACCAAGGAAATTCCCCAGAAAATACCCTGCAATAACGATGATGCCTGATGTTATGACATTTGGCAGGTAAAGCCAGAATTCCTTCATAAGTCCCTCAACTGCAGGAATTCTCAAGGCATCCAGTCCCATGATTATAAATGCCAGCAATACAATCCAGTAGATAGAATTTCCAATGAGTCCCGACAGGGACTCACTGATACGGCTTTTCTCCAGGACCTGCGAGAGCCCCAGCTTCTGAGACAACCTGTCTATTGACAGCAGTTCAGCAATACGGATGACTATTTTCCTGAGCAGCCAGGCGACAAGCAATCCCAGAATTATAAGGATTATACTTATAAACAGATGAGGGATAAAGCCGGTTATCCTTGTTATAAATCTCTCAAACGGTTCTATGAATGGATTGTTCATAATACCCCCCTTAATCCCAGTTATCTATCAGATAAGGTTTATATTTTTCAAATGCAAGACACAGGGCCTCAAGACGGTCTTCCACCTCCTGGGCATTGCTGTCAGCCATCTCTGTCACTAATGATGCCACTTTACCAAGGTAAAGAGGGGTAAGTGTCTTCAGTATATGATCCACATTCATTATTTTTTTGTGACATGCTACTGCATAGTCAAAAATAACATGAACCCATAAATCATCACTGAAGTGAAATGTCTCTGAAGAGGCAACATCAACCAGTTCTTTCATACTGTCAGAGCTTAAAATGTCTTTCAGTAAATCACTGAGCTCAGCGATACCGAGGTTGAACATATTAATCATTCTCTCTACATTGACGTGTAACGGCTCCAGCCCGACAGAAAACTGAAAACCAAATAAAGGGATGGGATCAGCTTTTTTCACGTCTTTCCATTTATCTTTATATTCCTCCATCAGCATGAAAAGCGAACTGACTACCTGTGTGAGCATCGCTGACAGGTCGGATGAGGGATCTTTTGCAGCATGTATCTTTGCACCAAGAAATGACTGGCACACTTTGAAATCATTGGCAACAGCCGTGGTGGTCATCCATATGTCAATGCCAAAGCGGGCTACATCAGAATTCCATACGTCTTTTTCCAGATAAAATTCTGCGAGTTTGCCAGAAAATCCGAAGTCACCCCCGATCGGCTGTCTGATTTGTTTACCGTACAGGGCCCGTGTGACCGGGTAAACAATGCTGTTTGTAATTGTTCCATCGTACTTATGCCTCAAATAATAGGGCGAAACAAAGTCAAATCCTTTGTCCATTACCGGCCGGATCAGGAGGTCAACCCATTCAGGCGTAATACTTCGCAAATCTGAATCAACCACGGCACATGCTTTAACACCAAGTTGCTTTGCAACCTGAAATATGGTTCTGAATGCACTGCCTTTCCCGGGGATACCATGATAGGGGATAGATAGTTTGGAAAGTATGCTTTGTCTCTGATCTATGAGAAGCGGCTGAAAATCTTCTATGATGGTCTTTTCAACAATGTCATGCGTACCATCTGAAGAGCCACCATCGGAATTTATAATAACAGCTTTTTTATCTGAAAAGTATTTTGCAAAGCCCGCCTGGACTGCCCGTACAACATGACCTATCGTGTCAGCATTATTAAAGCTCGGAATACCGACAAGGATATCGGCCTCGCCTATCTCGCTGAGCTTGGCGCTAACTTCTTCCCTTAAAATAACACCTTCTATCTCACACCTCCAGAAAAGTAAGAAAGTCTATATTGGGTACATATGGTTTGTCAATAATAAAGTTACCTTCAACAGGGACCTGCTATTGACAAAGGAATCACTCATTGTCTTTGTCCACAGCCTTAACGAGATGCGCGTAGATATCAGGAATGCTGTATGTAACACGGTTCCATGAAGGGATCAACGGTGCTTCCGTCGGCCCCCGGCTCTGCTCCCATGCAGTCCACAGATTACCACGAAATTGCTGGGCCGTCATTTCTTCCTTATAGCGGTCAAAGATTAGATTATTCATCTCTGCGTCATCACTGTAGCACTTAATAAACTTAAGAGCATTATCATAATATGTGTGAAGCATCATGTCCACGAACGAATCGTCGAGCGCTATGCCATGCGCCCTCATATAATGCAGATAGAATTTGGCAATGTCTATAACCATACGTGAAAGCCCTTTTGTGACATCATCAGGAGAAAGTTCCTGGTGCTTATGTTCATAATTTGGGACGAGATCAGCCTGGGCTATTTTTCCACCCATGACCCGGTGATATACCTCTGATAATGATGCAACCTCCAGTGACCAGTCATAGGCAATGTTCATTTCACGTGCCAGCCTCGAAGTGTAGCTGAATTCACCGGAAAGAGGATATTTATACATCCTGTGGTAACCGAAAAATCTGCCCAGTTCAGTGTTGCCTTTTTCATGCATTATGTTCATCATGGCATCTACAAAGGGAGTAACAAAAAGACGGGTCGCACGGCCTTTCATCGTTCTTTCGCTCGGAGAAATGCGGACATAATACCCCTTACAGAATTCATAATCCTTGTGAGGATTTGCCGTCGGTTCTATAAGGCGGCCAAGCAGTAACCGGTCATAGGTGACTATGTCAAGATCATGGAGGGCAATGACATCCGAATCACCGCGGGCCAGGACGTAACCAAGTGCAATCCAGACAGATTGTCCCTTGCCCTGGACCCCGGTCATGATGTCCTTCTCCCCTATTCTGCCTAAAATTTCCTGTACTCTTGGTCCGTTGACCCATACAAGTTTCACTGTTCTTTTTTCCGTACGTAATATGTCGAAGTAATCCATTGCTTGACGGAACTTCTGTTCCTCATCTGTACCGTTAAATGAAACAACGATATTTTTTAGATATCTGACTCCTTTAATTCTGTCCACAATATTATCTAGGACCTCGCGGTTATCAAGCTCCGTGAAATGGCAGGGAAGAAGAAGGCTAATCTTAGTTTTACGGGCGTAACGGAGAAGTCTCTCCTCAAGATTAATCAGATACTCATTGGTATCAAATACCTTATACAGGTCATGAAATGTTGTAATATTTCCTTCCTGATGAAAGTCAGTCATATCTCATCTCCCTCGATCTATGAAATCCATTCATAGCGCAATCTTTTCTTAAGAGCAATTATATAATAATGGAATACAGATAGATAGATTTATTTTGAGTTTAAGATATTATTTATTGTCTTTAAAGTTTCGTCAGTCAGGTCTGTAATTTTTTCTGACATCCTCTGTTGCAAATCGATTTAGTTGCAGTTATGATGTAACATGACCTATGCATCTCTTCTGGATACACTCATAGCTGGTCTGACAAAT
>CP070632.1:1614142-1654244 GCA_020356065.1 Nitrospiraceae bacterium | reverse complement strand
TCTTTTGAAAGTTCACGGATTGTTCAATCACATTAATTCGACAAAAATGAAAAAATGTCTTAATGTTTATATCGGACATTGCATAACCTCCACTGGAAATGTTTTTGGGTTAATTACATTAACCAGCAGGGTTAGTAATGTCCATTAATTTATGTTTTCATGCAACTATTTTGGAGATGATCCTAAAATAATAGGTTATGTCATCATATGAGATTTATCATACATCGTATTCCTGACTTTATATAGTATATGAGATGTTCATTACTTATATGATATGCAGTCCTGAATTTAAGGGGAGACAATAAAGTCATGCTAAATAATATATTGTTGTTTACAAAGAGATTTTTTTATGGCGTTCACCTGCTTTCCTTTATTATTACTGTGAATCTGATTGTGCCTTCAATATCATGCGCTTTGATCGGCCTGAAAGAAGGAGACGCACCGAAGGAGATCATTCTTAATGATCTGGAAAACAGAAGAGTCACGGTTTCTGAATTTTACGGAAAGAAGCCCGTAATTATCATATTCTGGGAACAGCCGCTGAGCACGGCATTTCTTGATTACTCCATGGATGCACTTCATTTCCTCAGTGATTATTATGAGAAATACCGGGACGAAACCGGCCTGGAAGTATTTGGGGTATATACTCCGGTAGAAGACGGTGAAATACCTGAGGAAGAGATACGCAAAGTGAGAAATCTGATTAAGACCAATAACATTACATTCCCCATTCTTATTGACCAGGGATTTACGTTTTTTCAGGAGTTTGGCGTTATTGCACTGCCAACAACAGTGATGGTTAATACGACCGGGAAGGTACAGTTTATTTATCCCAGTTTTCCGCTGGCAGCTCATCCTCTCATGGCAGAGCAGGTGAAAATGCTCATGGGGATGGCTGTACCTGCTAAAAAGGAAGAGGCAATGAAAGGGCCTGATTCAATGTCAGGCAGGTTATACCATTATGCGCTTCAGATGTACAAAAAGGGCCTGGCTGAACAATCGCTTTCTCCTCTGAAAAAATCTCTTGAGCTTGATCCTGACATGACGATGTCTCACAACCTGTTGGGGGTTGCTCTCTGGAAAAGCGGGAAATCCGATCAGGCACGTGAGGCATTTGCAAAAGCAATTGAACTGGACAGAAACAATATGGCTGCCCATCTGAATCATTGTGTACTGCTCTATGAGCAGGAACATTATGCTGATGTTGAAAATACCCTGAAATCCCTTTCTGTAGCTGATGCCCCGCTTAAGGTCAGGATGCATTACCTGCTTGGGCTGGTGTACTGGAACACAACCAGGATTGATGAGTCGATACAGGAACTTGAGGAGGCAATCAATATACTTGATACCTTGGGATCTGAAGAATCGAGATCAGTCCTGTTTTCTGATTCTTACAGGATTTATCTGCTTCGTGATCTTGCCTCACTATACAGCATAAAGAACAATCAGGATAAAACCATAGAACTTCTGAAAAGAGCTGTACAGGTGTCCCTTGATCTGGAGGGCGCATCAGATACCATACCTCTGCATGAACGAAAAGACATGATGCTTTATGAATAAACAAGGCATTCTGAAAATAAATATTATTATTGCAGTTTTCGTTCTGGCATGTTTTTCTCCGGCCGGCACTGCATATTCGATCAGTTCTCGCGCTGAGTTTCTTTCCCATACAAAAGACTCTGACGCATGTCTTACTGATACATGTCATGCAGATATGACAAGGAACAAACAGTTTTTGCATAAGCCTGTTACAGAGGACCGGTGTTCTTCATGCCACAGGGCAGACTCATATCCTGACAAGCTGGGAATAAAAAGCCGTAATCATATGTGCAGTGAATGCCACAAAAAAATGGAAGATGAGGTCCTGACCAGTAAGTTCATACATGGTCCGGTGAAGAGTGGCGACTGTCTGGCCTGTCATGATCCCCATGATTCTGACCAACCTTTTTTTCTGAGAAGACCATATAGTCAACTGTGTTCAACATGCCATAAACTGGAGAAGATGGTTAAGGGCAAGAGTGTACATCAGCCTGTAAAGGACGGAAACTGTGGATTATGCCATGACCCGCATGCCTCGGATTATAATTTCAGACTTACTGCTTTTGGAGCAAATCTCTGCGTTGGATGTCATGATAACTTTGTGACTGGTATGACAAAACAGCATATTCATGAACCTCTCCTGAAAACAGGATGCAGTGATTGTCATGATCCTCATTCAGGAGAGGACAGTATTCGCCTCAAGAGTCCGGCAGAAGAGATATGTTTCCGGTGTCATAAAGAAAAAAAGACCGAGGTTGACCATTATGCAATCAGTCATGAGCCTGCAGTTAAAGGACACTGCACAGCATGTCATTCACCCCACTTCTCTGATAACAGTTTTCTTCTTTCTGATCAACAAAATGCTCTTTGCTACGCCTGCCATAAGGACAGTAAAGAGCGGGACAGCCGGAGATTTAAACATGGACCTGTAGTGCAGGGCAACTGCTCTGCCTGCCATAATCCCCATGGATCTGACAATGCGTATATACTCAGACTTGCATTCCCCCATACATTTTATTCTGTTTATGAAAAGGGTAAATATGACCTGTGCTTTTTCTGCCATAAAGAGGCTATGGTAACGGTTAAAGAAACAACAACAGTTACAAACTTCAGAAATGGGAAAAAAAACCTTCACTGGTTCCATGTTAATCAAGAGAAGGGAAGGACATGCCGTGCCTGTCATGATGTTCATGCATCGAACCATGAGGGAAGGATACGTGATGAATTCCCCTTCGGAAATGTGAGAATACCTATGGAGTACTCTCAGACAGAAACAGGAGGAAGCTGCCTGCCCGGATGCCACAGGGAGAAAGCCTATGACAGGATTCATGAAGTCAGAAATGAGAAGTAAGAAGTGAGAACAGAAGTTTGTAGATGGTAGTCAGGCAACTGCAGCAGATAAAAAACAAATTACAAATTGCAAATTAAGACTTACGAATAACCCATCACCGCTTTCAGGTCTTTAAAATTCTTTGAAGACCTTTGCCAGTGATTCTCCTGCGACATGTATTTTCCATTCATTAAGGTATCCAAAAGGAGTCTCGGTTATCTTAAAGCCTGAGCTGGTCAATCTGGCTTTGGCATCTTCTATAAGGATATGGGAGAAATCAGGTGGGGCCTTGGACGAAGACAGGTGGTTAAAAGAGTGTAAAACAAGATTCTTTGTTTTAAATTTTCCGGTAAGCCATTTGATGTTCTTTATCATCTTGGTTAAAACATTAGTTCTTTTTTCCATATCCTCTGCCTCGACATGATAAAAAACCACGATGGCATTAGCGGTCTTTTCTTCAACATCTTTCTCTTCCACATCATCAAGAACTTTCTGATACGTCTTAAACCAGAACTCGGGCGCATAAAACATCAATATTTTCATCTACATACACTCCTTCAGCTATTACACATAACCAATCATCCGTGACCATTACCCGGCAACCATCACCTTCTCACTGTTCGGGTACACGATCCATGGGAAGGTGTCCCATTTTTGAAATTGTAGCAGATCAGAGACGAAAAATCGTTTAAAATACATATTTTTTTATTTACTTTTCTGCTACTTCTGATATACTATTCCAATATTCATAAAGGGAGGCGTTATGGATAAAAGACGTTCGGAGAGAATAATGGAAAATCTGGATGCAGAGATCATTGCGGGTGGAATAAGCTATCCCGGAATAATCATGAATTTTTCCGAAGCGGGATTGTATATGGTTACTGCGACCGCTAACAGTATTGTAGATATTACTCCCTCTTCGACCGTTGAATTAAAATGCAATCTCCCTGACGGTCAGTCCCTGAACATGAATTGTGAAGTCAAGTGGTTTCAGACAAAGACCTCTCCCCATGGTGTGTCATTCAGTTTGGGCATGGAAATAAAGTCCCCGCCAAAAGCGTACGAAGACTTTTTAAATTCTGCTTAGTTCATTATTACTGTGCATCGATGTCTTATTATCGGGGTCCGACCCGATAATATAAAAAAGGCCTGAGAGAAGGTCAGGTTCCTTATAAATATTAGTAAATGAGGATTTCAATTACTGAGTAACAAAACTCCGGATCTCGCTTTGTGACAGGCCTCCTCTTCCATCATTTGCAGTTACTTGCCAGAAATATATTGTGCCTGGCTCCAGACCTGATACTGTTCTGGTAATAGTGGTTCCCCCAATGCTCGTGCCTGATCCATCTCCACCGCCTCCGCATGAGGGAATAATGACGGTACACGTTATCAGCAGTATGATAAGACATAATATTTTCTTTCTGTCTCTCAGGTTACCGGTAAAGAGAAAACCGATGAACATGAAACCGGCGCTGAATCCGGCATAATAAACTTTTTCCTTATTTACGACTGCGATGTTTGTTTGAGATATACAAAATGAAGTTAAATCAGGATCTCTACATATACTAAGACTATAGCTTATGGGATCGCCATCAAGATCTGTAGCCTTTTCCCATGTAAAATCTGATGATAAACTTATGCCGGTAGCTTCATTCCCCGGGTATATAAGTTGTGGCGTTGAGGGAGGGTTATTTCCGGTCCCGCTAACAAAAATTGATTTCGGGTTTTCGTCGGTATCATTAGATTCGATATCGAAACTGTCGCTAAATACATCTGCGGATGTTGGTTCAAATCTCACTGTCAATGTGCAAGACCGCACCTGCGATGACAAAATACCTGGACAGTTATTAGTGGCTATGCTAAAGGGTGGAGATAATGGATCCCTGACGGCTATGTGAAATAAATTAAGATCTTGTGGTCCTAAATTCCAAATGGTGATCACCTGATCAGAAAACATGCCAGTCTCAACCTGCCCGAAATCAATGATTTCATCGTCTATCGGTTCGACAGAGTCAGTAATGCTGATTTCCTGCTCTTGAGGTGTCGGTGGTGGTGGCGGTGGTAACTGAGCCGCTGATTCGGGAATATGGGAAAGGCATAATAATAAAATGAATATCAGAGATTTCATTGTTATATTATTCATAAGTACTCCTCCTCCATGAAAATATGATACGTCCCTGATATTACATGGGCGGAACATCAAATATGTAGGCTGCTCCCGAGTTACTTTTTCCATCATCTTTAAGCAGTGATCCGACAATAGCTCGGCTACCTTCTATTGCCACAGCATTGCCGAATAAGGCATCAGTTTCAAAATCAGACGCATTGATTTTTGTACCTGAATCCCAGGTATTACCGGAACCTGTTTTCCTGAAGACATAAGCGGCTCCTGCATTGGTAATCTGATCATCATCACTTTCAGCCCCAACTATTGCGTACTCTTCACTAATTGCTACTGATGAGCCGAAGTTATCTCCCGGGTCTATATCTCCTGTCCGGGCTGTAATCTTGACTCCGGGGCTCCATGTATTAGATCCTGTATTCTGAAATATATATGCGGCACCGGCTGTAGCTTCAATATCACTATTATTCCTTGCACCGACTATCGCATAATTATCATCGATTGATACTGCGGTGCCAAAGAAATCACGATTATTTAAATTTGAAGGTGTTATGTTCGTACCTGTACCCCAGGAGGTTCCCGTCCACTCAAAGATATATGCAGCTCCTGTATCAGTCTGCGTTGTATCTGCAAATGTTGCACCTGCAATAACGTAATTTCCACTTATGGCAACAGAAATACCGAAAAAATCATCTGTTGCTGCGTCAGGGGACAGTATTTTGGTAACAGGCGTCCATGTATTGTTTATATTTCGGAATATATATATGGCACCGGAATTAGTATTGGCATCATCGTCACCTGTAGCGCCAATAACTGCAAACTCATTGCTGATTGCTACGGAAATGCCGAAATGATCATTCGCATCAGGGTTCTGTGACATGATTTTCGTTCCGTTGTCCCATGTATTGTCCGGGCCTGTCCGTTGAAATATATATGCGGCACCTGCATTGTTGTCGCCTTCATTATCAAATTGTGCACCCACTATTGCAAAGTCTCCATAAATGGAAGCTGACCATCCAAAACGATCAAAAGGATCAGCATCATCTGCAACTATCTTGATACCGTTATCCCAAGTATCAGAGGCGGTCCTGCGGTAAATATAGGCTGCTCCTGTATCAACTGTGCCATCAGCATCTCCTACCTGAGCACCTATAATTGCATAATCTCCATGCATTGCAACTGAAAAACCAAACTGATTTCCGGCTGATGCATCTGTGGCAACCAGTTTTGTGGTGGTACATGTTGTCGAACTTCGATCCGACTCATTTCCAGCAGCATCAAAAGCGGAAACATTATAGCAGTAGTATACATTGGTACTTAAATTTATATGGTTATAGCTTAAAATTGTTGACGGTGTAGTTGTTAATTCTTCCTCAGGCAAAGGTGCAGTTTGAATGATCCGGTAACCGGAAACCCCTGTATTATCAGTTGATGCTGACCATGTTATATTAATCCGGGATGTAGAGACTGTAATTGCAGTCACGTCTGCAGGTTTTGAAGGCGCTTCGGTGTCGGGTGTTAAGCTGCTGCCTCCGCCCCCGCCTCCGCCCCCACCCCCACAACCAAATATAAGAAAGGCAGTCACTATTGTTAAAAAAGAAATATTCAGGAAAAGTAAATGATAAGGATGAAAGGCCTTGTAATTATTTACTAAACCGATAACACGTATAATCATGATAATCCCAAAAGTGATAATATATTTTACACTATTGTATATTAATTTATCAATATTATTGTGCGTTAGAAAGTGTTACTGATGACAAAAACAGAACCATAAAGAAATTATGAACCTGTCTGACAATTGACCGGCCCATATAGTCTTATGATTTTTCAATGCGATGAGATCATCAGATAATAAAGTAGTATCCGTTACGGGAACATTTAAAACATATTATGAATTAATATTGCCAGTTATGCAAGATTACTAAAATCTGATATGCTGAGGAGTTCTCGGACAGGGGATGACATCCCGTATATTTGGCATGCCGGTAATGTACTGAACAAGCCTTTCAAAACCAAGCCCGAATCCTGCATGCGGAGCCGAACCGTATCTGCGAAGATCAAGATACCACTCCATGCTCTTAACAGGTACACTTGCATCAGTCATTCTGTTCTTCAGTATATCCAGTCGTTCCTCGCGCTGGCTTCCGCCGATGATTTCACCAATTTTGGGCGCCAGCACATCCATGGCCGCTACCGTGTTACCATCTTCATTAAGCCTCATATAAAATGCCTTAATCTCTTTCGGATAATCAGTTACAACAACAGGACCTTTAAAGATGTTATCAGTAAGATATTTCTCATGTTCTGACTGCAAATCAAGCCCCCACTTTACAGGGAACTCGAATTCTGCCTTCTTTGCCTTTTCAAGTTCCTCAATGGCCTGTGTATAAGTGATACGGGTAAATGGTTTTTCCGCAAGGTCCTTCAACTCCTCTATCGAAGTATTTTTATAGAATTTCTGAAAGAAGGCGATTTCTTTTTCACATTTCTCCAGAACTTTTGAACAGAGGTATTGAACAAAGTCTTCTGCCAGTTTTATATCATCAGTCAGATCTGCAAAGGCCATTTCAGGTTCTATCATCCAGAACTCTGACAGGTGTCGTGAGGTGTTGGAATTCTCCGCCCTGAAAGTCGGTCCAAATGTGTATACATCACCTAGGGACAAAGCCAGAAACTCTGCTTCAAGCTGGCCGCTTACTGTGAGAAACGCACGTTTTCCAAAGAAGTCATGGCTGAAATCAATGTCCCCGTTTTCGTGCATTGGCAGCTTTTCGAAATCCAGAGAAGACACGGTGAACAGGTCGCCTGCACCTTCACAGTCACTGGCTGTAATTATCGGTGTGTGCACCCATATGAATCCACGTTTTTGAAAAAACTCATGTACTGCGTCTGACAAGATATTGCGGACCCTGAATACGGCACCAAATGTATTCGTTCGGGGCCTGAGATGACCGATCTCGCGCAGAAACTCAAGGGTATGCCCTTTTTTCTGCAGAGGGTATTTTTCCGCATCAGCATTTCCATATACCGTAATTCCGTTTACTTCAAGCTCGCAGCTCTGACCTTTACCCGGCGACTTCTTAATAAGACCCTCTGCCCTGATAGCAGCGCCCGTATTTATGCAATGAAGTTCCTTGAAGGCACTGGCAGTGTCAGGGATCACCAGCTGCAGGGTGTCCTGTGACGTACCATCATTCAATGCCACAAAGGCAACCCCCTTTGATTCGCGTTTTGATCGTACCCAGCCGCATACTGTTACGGTCTTTCCAATATAATTTTCAGTTAATACGCTGATAATCCGTGTTCTGTTCATATGACAAATTTTTTTTAATTGTACAACAACAGTTCAACTGTTGTGTATAATTGCAACAGCAGTGTATATGGGAGCAGGGATCAGCCAATAAACCATATTGAATAACAGTTGAACACTTATTGAACAACCGTTGCTCCATCGTTAAGCTATTGTTGAGCGACTGTTTGATCACTGTTAAAACGCTCTCATCCGGAATTTATATTCTTTAAAGCTGAAAATAACTCCGGTAGTAGTGATCTCTTCCAGTATAAGCCCTGATGATACCTTGTCACCTTCACGGGTAATAAATCCGTTTATGTTGGCTATTCTTGCTGACCTGTTATCAGAATAAATATGACCGTTAATGGTTATCTCAGGAAGCTCTTTCCGGACATCATCCGGTAGCTGGCTGAAATTAATAAGACTGCCTCTGTCTTCAGGTTCCATGGTTGCCGGTTCAATAGACTCAGCGAGATCTTCTAACGGCATCTGATTTGTGAATTCCTGTTCCTCTTTGATTTTATCACGAAGGATGCCAATCTCTTCAGGGGTTGGATTAAGCCCGATTGTAGCAATAGTGCCTTCATCGCTGCTCTTTACTGGAAGTTCCTGCTCCATCAGATCCACCGGTTCCGGGATATTGTCCGGAATTTCTTTATTTCCCTTATCATCTCCTGCAGGTATAACTGCGTCATCTTTGTTTTCAGTAATGTTTTCAACTTTCGCTGTAACGGGTTGAGCAGGTGTATCAGCCTTTATCTGGTCTGGTTGGGCTGTTTCTTCACCCTCCTGAATTCCGGACTCTGCGGTCATGGCCCCGTTCTCCTCCCATGGTCTCAGCCACGCCGCAAATATCCCGGCATTTAAGATCAGTGCGGCAAGAAGCAGATACGGCCATAATACGACCTTCTTCGGGGACTTTTTATCGTGTAGATGCACAGTGGTTATATCAGGGACTTCACCGCGCTTTCGGTTTTGCTCCAGTTTTTTTAATGCGTCAAGTATGAATGACATAATCAGTTCATCCTTCCAGGGCCTGTCAGTGTCGGTACACTGCTGTCAAGAACAGTATTGATATGAATCATAGTAAGCGGACCCGCAACTCCATCCGGTTTAAGACCCTCGGCAACCTGAAATTTCTTGATCTCTCGTACAAGATCACTGTCGTATACCATACTGTCAGGTTCTTCCAGCTGTGTCTTATTAATCACCGCTATATTCTTTCTCAGCCATTTTACCGCAGACCCGTCATACAGGGACCAGGTACCCTTGTAATCTTCAGGTGGTCGCCAGAACAGGGTATAATGTCCAAACCATTGTGATTCTACTTCTTCAATATCAACGGTTTTTTCTTCGTTACCAAAACGTATTCTTGCGGTATCATCGCCAAGAGCGATCAGAGTTACATAATAACTGTTTCCTTCTGTATCAAAAAGTTTAAGTACCGCAGGTCTGTTAATTTTTTTCAGGCTCTTCATGCTTTTGAATCCTGTCATACATGTGAGACCATACTTTTCAGCGCTGCTGCAGGCATCAGCGAAATTCCGGGGTTTGTGATCAATATTCCACAATTTAAACATAGACGTATATGACAGACCCTCGCTTTGCTTCTTTGTTTCCTCTGCTGTCCTGTTTATGTCATCAGAAACACCCGGGTCTGCGGGTTCAGATGTAATATCAGCGGCGGTCACGAAACGCTCACTTCTGATCGTCGCATCAGTATCTGGCGACTTTACATTATCAGGCCCGTCAATGACTTCTGGTTCCTGTTTCAAACCCACGTACTTTGACAGGGTCTCTGAATCAAAGCTGATATAATTTGAAGCCAGGGCAATTCCAAAAGCTACAATAACTATCGTCATTAAGGCCCATGCTATTGCTCTTTTCTGTGTACCTGCCAAACGGCCCCTCCTGTCACCGAAGACTTCGTTGGCAGCTCGAGACAATGTTGATCTGGTTACTCTCTCCTGATCTTTCGTAAACGTACCCAGCAGGGCCCTGTCACAAATAACATTAATCAAACGGGGAACTCCTCCGGTAAAGCGATAGAGCTTATTGATTGCAGCAGCTGAGAACAACTGTTTATGTATGCCCGCAACTTTCAGCCGGTGGTTGACATAAGCGCCCACATCTTTTTTTGATAGAGGTCCCAGGTGGTAACGGGCTATGATACGCTGTGATAACTGGGAAAGCTCCGGCTTCGACAGTTTCAGCCCCAGTTCCGGCTGCCCCAGCAGTATGACGTGAAGAAGCTTATGCTGGTTGGTTTCGAGATTGGTGAGCAGTCTGAGTTGTTCCAGTACTTCCGTACTGAGGTTCTGCGCTTCGTCAATAATCAGTACGGCCTTGACCCCTTGTGAGTGCGTCTGGAGTAAAAAATAATTTATGAGATCAACATATTCCTTGATACTTGAACTGCCTTTGTTATATGTAATACCGAACTCATCACATACAGTCGCAAGCAGTTCCTCGACAGTAAGCTTTGGATTAAATATAAAAGCTATTGACGAGTTATCAGGTATCTGCTCCAGTAAACATCTGCAAATAGTTGTCTTACCCGTTCCAACATCACCGGTCAACAGTACAAAACCGCCGGTACTGTTAAATCCATATATGAGATGTGCCAGCGCTTCCCTGTGTTGATCGCTCATATAGATATAGCGGGGATCAGGTGCGATAGAAAATGGGGTTTCTTCCAGGCCGAAATATTCGTTATACATATATAGGTAACTGGTTATTGGTCATATGATTGCACAGATTCCCTTTAAGGTAATACATTGGAAGAAGAAAAAACAACTGAGCATTGGATAATGAAATAACACCTTTATCCTTGGCAGGATATAAAATACATATGTATGAAGCGACAGTGAGAGAGTATGGGAGACAACGGGACATGATATCTCCTGAAGTCTCGGCTCCTGCAATAAATTTATGCCTTTTCCACCTTTACCATTGTGCGCCTGTGTTCGCCGCCAGACGTTATACTGGTGAGAGTATTGATTTTTGAATGCGGAAAATGAGCAGGAACAAATACGGTCCCGGCAGGGACTTCATCAGACAGTTTTGTTTTTAAGAATATGGATCCCTGAGGTGACGATATTTTAACGTGACTGCTGTCCATGATGCCAAGATGTTCAGCATCTTCCTCATTGATTTCAAGCAGTGCTTCGGAAAGGACAAGGTCAAGAGATTCCGAGCTGGTTGACATGCTGCCAGAATGGACCATTACATCCCTGATAACCAGGTTGAGAGGATAATCAGGGCTTGGATCAGTACCATTCTTATATTTTACCGGCTGGAATGAGCGGTTCAGGGGAGAAGACCCGGACTCGGGAATTGAATTTCTCATCTCTGCACGGATTTCATCAATGTTTCTTATCCCGATTTCCCTTTCCATGGTCAGGGCAAGATTCTTTATTATCATCCAGTCAGGCATGGCCTGACCGGAAGGATCTACCAGTTTGTACACCTCCTGCTCCTTACCCTCGCTATTGGTGAAGGTCCCGTCTTTTTCAGACCAGCTTGATGCAGGGAGTACAACGTCCGCGAGTTTTGCCGTTTCCGTCATGAAAATGTCCTGCACAACGAGAAAATCAAGTGATGTCAACCTCTTAATGACAGTTGAACTTTCGGGAAACGTAGTTACCGGATCCTCACCCATGATATACAGTGCATTCATGTTCAGGTTTTCGTTATACAGCATATCCAGAATACCCCTGTCTTCAGGAGGATTGATCGGTTTTCCTCCCACCTGATACATGCCGAATGTATTGGAATATTCAGCCGGAATCTGAAGGCTCTCGGGATCATCGCCGAGCAGGTTGATCAGATTGGAGGCTGCATACACGGTGTCCTGGCCCTTGGTGTTTTCCGTAGAGCTGACAGAAAAGCATATTAATCTGCTTTGAGCACTGCCCATGATTTCTGCAATTGATGTAACTTCATCAGCTGACACCCCGGTGATTGCTGAGACTTTTTCAGGAGTAAATTCCCGAACAGATTCAACAAAGGATGAGTAATTTGGGATCTTCGACACATAAGCATCCTTGTGGAGCCCCTTTTCCAGAATAACATTCATTATTCCGTTTAATAATGCCACGCCGGTTCCGTCCTTTACCCTGAGCTTATGGGTGCTATGTCTGGTCAGCTTCGTATCTCTTGAGTCAGCAACAATCAATCGCGAGCCTTCTCTGGCGGCCTGGAGTATATTGAGTCCGAAGACGGGATGTGTAACAGTGATATCAGATTCAAGAATGAAAATCACGTCCTTGCCAAGCGGTGACATGAGGTCAATAGGATGACTGCCTCTCCCAAACGCACGGGACCAGGCCCTCTGTACTCTTGCGTAGCCAAAGGCAGCAGATGATCCTATATTGCCTGTCCCGATAACAGTGCGTATAAATTTCTGCAGGGTGTAGTTGTCTTCATTTGTACATCGGGGAGAACCTATTGCTCCAATTTGTTCAGGGCCATGCTTTTCAATTATGCTCCTGAATTTATCAGAAATGTATTTCAGGGCATCTTCCCAGGATACACTGTTAAATGCATCTCCCTGTTTAATAAGGGGAGAGGTCAGTCTTTTCTCATTATATATGTAGTCTGTCCCGAACCTGCCTCTGCCGCAGAGGTTCCCGTCATTGACCCCCTTGCCCTCCTGTCCCCGGGATCTCAGGATCTTCCCTTCTCTCAGGCCGATCGTAAGCGTACATCCTACCCCGCAAAAAGGGCATATGGTGTCTCTTTCTTCAAGAAACCATGAACGCGAGGTGTATTTGTAAGGTTTACTGATAATAGCCCCTGTGGGACACGCATCAAGACACTGACCGCAGAAATCACATTCAAGTATTTCTCCAAATGCAGGTTGCACAACAGTTGGAAAGCCCCTGCCGATAAGTCCGAGCGCGCCTCTGCCCTGGTGTTCCTTGCAGATTCTTACACACTTACCGCAAAGAATGCAGCGCCGGGATGTCAGTTCAATCAGGGGTCCCCTCACATCAGAGGCAGTGTCCTTTCTGAGCCGCTTAAAACGTGCATCATGTTTGCCATATTGATAGGCCAGGTCCTGGAGATCACACTCACCTGCCTTGTCACACTCAGGACAATCAAGCGGATGATGAACCAGAAGCAGTTCAATAACTGTCTGACGCAGTTTTTGTAATTTGGGAGTGTCGGTAGCAACGACCATGTCGTCCTGAGCAGGAGATGAACAGGCGGCAAAAAGCCTTGCCTGGCCTTCCACCTCCACCACGCACAGCCTGCATCCGCCATACGGCCTTAACCGTTTATCATAACAGAGGTTGGGAATGTAAATGCCGTTGCTAAGGGCAGCATCAAGGATGGTATCTCCATCGTTTGCGGTTACTTTTTTTCCGTTTATTGTGAGTTTCATTATTCTGATCCCCCCTGATCCACTGCAACAGGCTCGGGTTTTTCCTTTGGTTGAGCAGGCTCTATTTTGATAGATGCGAATTTGCAGGCATCATAACAGGACCTGCACTGGATGCAGAGTTCCTGGAGGATTCTGTGCGGCTTTTTCTTTTCACCAACTATTGCCTGCTGCGGACATGCCCTCAGACATGCTCCGCATCCTTTACAGACTTCTTCAATAACATGGAACGAAGCAAGGTCGCTGCATATGCCCGCGTGACACCAATGGTCTTTAATATGGGCTTCATACTCATGCCTGAAATATCTGATCGTGGACAGTACAGGATTGGGCGCTGTCTGGCCGAGTCCACAAAGAGACGTTGCGATAATATCTCTGCTCAGGTCTTCCAGTATTTCTATATCACCTTCCTTGCCGCGGCCTTCGGTAATGTCGGTCAGCATATCAAGCATAACCCTTGTGCCCACCCTGCAGGGAGTACATTTCCCGCAGGACTCATCAGCTGTAAATTCAAGGAAAAACTTTGCCGTGCTGACCATGCATGTGTCTTCATCCATGACAACCATACCGCCTGAGCCCATAATGGCGCCAGTTTTGACAACATCTTCATAGGTAACAGGGATATTTATAAGGTCTTCAGGAATGCAGCCGCCTGAGGGACCTCCCATCTGGACCGCCTTGAATTTCTTTTTCTTGTTTTTCATACCTCCGCCGATATCGTAAATGATGGTCTTCAGGGGAATACCCATCGGCACCTCAACCAGTCCCACGTTTCTGATATCTCCGGTCAGGGCAAATACCTTTGTGCCCGAGCTTTTCTCAGTACCCAATGACCGGTACCACTCAGCACCATTGAGAATGGTAGGAGCGATCTGTGCAAGGGTCTCAACGTTATTCAGCACCGACGGTTTATCCCATAACCCCTTGTGGGCAGGGAAGGGAGGTCTTGGCCTGGGCATGCCGCGCTGTCCTTCAATGGAGCGCATGAGGGCAGTTTCTTCACCGCAGACAAATGCCCCGGCACCGAGATATATTTCAAGGTCAAAATCAAATCCGCTGTCAAGGATATTATTACCGAGAAGGCCTGATTCACGGCACAGGTTAATGGCCCTCTGCAGACGCTCAACCGCAAGGGGATATTCGGCACGAACATAGATGACACCCTTACTCGCACCTATTGCCCGTGCACCGATGATCATACCTTCGATTACCGAGTGCGGATCTGCCTCCATAACAGACCGGTCCATGAATGCGCCGGGATCACCCTCGTCACCATTACAGAGCATATACTTCTGGTCAGCCTGTGATTTGGATGCAAATTCCCACTTCAGGCCTGTCGGGAAACCTGCGCCGCCCCGTCCCCTTATCCCTGCATCTTTTATCACAGAAATGATATCTTCAGGTGTCATTTCATGAAGCGCTTTGGCGGTTGCCAGATAGCCGTCTCGTGCTATGTATTCTTCGAGACTTTCAGGGTCAATAAGACCCTTGTTCCGTAATACTCTGAGTACCTGATGTTTAAAGAACGGGATTTCATTCATTAAAGGAATGGCAGCCCGTTTCTCAGGCTCCCTGAACATCAGCCTTTCATAGGGCCGGCCTTTCAGGAAATGCTCTTCTACGAGTTTGGGGACCTCTTCCACCGTAATTTTCTGATAAAAGATTTCATCAGGATATACCAGCATGACAGGACCCTCGGCACAGAACCCGTTACAGCCTGTCAGCACTATCTTGATTTCATCTGACAGACCCTTCTTTTCAAGCTCTTCCCTCAGGGCAGCTGTTACCTTGGGGGTACCGCTTGCGACGCAGCCGGTCCCGGCACACAGCAATAAATTAGCACGATAATTTTCCATTTTTACCTCAATTGGCGATATGTGTTATTCCAAATTAACAAATCTCAGGCACCAAATATACAAAAAATTCCAATTACCAAGAATTTCAGCGTTTGAAATGTGCAATTGCGATGTATTCGATATCTGTGATTTGATCATTGTTATTTTATTAGTCAGTATGTAGTTTCACTGCCCACAACAAAGGCATATTTTTCAACAGGATTGCCGCCTGTTATGTGTTCCCTGAATATCTCTTTCATTTTGTCTGCAGTCAGATCAACATATTTTACGGGCGGACTGTTCAGAATTTCTACCGTGGCCATTGGTTCTCTTGCACAAAGCCCTGCGCACCCTGATGTGGTGGCAATGATGTCCTCTGCTCCAGAGTTAGATATTTCATCCAGAACAGCAGTCATAACCTCTCTGGCACCGGCCGCGATACCGCACGTTCCCATGTGTACGGTGATTTTAGCCCTGTATCCGCCTTCTCTCAGCTTGAATGTAGACTTCTGATTTTCTTTAATTTTCTTCAGATCATTTATGGTCAATCTTGGCATAACAATATTCTCCCTTATAATGTCTCATTCACCGGAAACGCAGAATGAGATACTGATTGGTTGTATTACTCTTTGACAGCATACTCCCTGAGTATGTCAGGGACTTTCTTGGGTGTAACCGCGCCATATGTCTCATCATCGATAACCATGACAGGCGCCAGTCCACAGGCACCCAGACAGCGTACCGTCTCGATCGAGAATTTTTTGTCCTCGGTAACTTCACCGACATCGATTTTCAGATCAGTCATGAGTTTGTTCAGGACTTCTTCAACTCGCTTGACATAACAGGCTGTTCCAAGACAGATCCTGATATTGTGGTCTCCCCTGGGCTTCATGGTGAAGAATGAATAAAAGGAAACTATACTGTGGATATCCGCAGGCGTCAGACCCAATCCCCTTGCAACTATTTTTTGTACGGAAGGTGGCAGATACCCGACGATCTCCTGGCACCGCTGCAGCACCGGAATAGAACTTCCGGCTTTGCCCTTATACTGATCGATTACCCTGTCGATTTCATTGAGCATTGAGGGCGGCAGTTCTTCCCGTTCTTTTTCTTTCTCTTTCTCCTTATCAACAGCAGGCGGTCCTTTTATCCAGTCTACCGCTCTTTTTGCAACGTCGATAAGGGCTACAGGGGTAAACGGCTTGGGCACGTAATCAATAATGCCAAGTTCAAGAGCTTCCTTTATGGTCTCCTGAGACGGATATCCGGTAATGACAACAATGCCTGTGTCAGGTCTTTCTTTTCTGATCCACCGTATGAGTGTAAGTCCGTCTACCTCCGGCATTTTAAGGTCTGTGAATACGAGATCAAATGGCTGTTTTTCCATTTTGAGCATTGCTTCCCTGGCGCTTAACAGGCCTTCAACATTATACCCCTCGGCCCGAAGAACCGATTCGCAGCTCTTTATTACGATAGGTTCATCATCAACAACCAGTATTTTCATATTGTCTGTCATGTACGCTCCTTAATTGATGCCGTGTATGTATGATTCCGGAAAAATGATATCATTATTGTTAAAAAATATATGTAACGATACCCAATAATGTCTGCCATTCAGGACACTGCACACTAAGTAACCATTTTATGAAAGTGACTTGAGCTTTGCAACCCTCACCGTTCAAATGAAAACTTATTGGTCACTTAAAGGCAACACTCTGGCCAGCCATAACAGCCAGCCTTCAGAAAGATGGTCCTTAATGAGAGCACACATCACATCATTCGCCTTTTTGTTGACTTCCTTTAACTCCCCGTTCATCGGGGAGAGCAGCTCACTGCCCTTTCCGCTGCTGGAATATATTCTTGCAAAGGTCTTGCCGGCAACAAATCTGTCAAGGTTTTTTATAAATTCGACATACATCAGGTTTCCTGACAGCATCCAGTATCTGAGATCACATCCTATCTCCCAAAGACCTTCCCTGTAGGGTCTCGCCCATGTGCCTTCCTTATAGAAAATGACCGGGTTCTTGCTGTCCTTTACGGGCACTACATAATCCCTGAATTCATCGATGAAGGCCTGTCTCAGTATCCATCCCCTGGTATCAAATACTTTTTTCGCAACATTCAGCATAAAGTCCGGAGTAAACGGTTTTTCTATGTATTCAGATGCTCCGAGCCTGGTTGATTCTTTCGCGTCTTCCAGTGTGGGGTAGCCGGTAATAATGACCACGTCCGTTTTGGGCTTTACTATCCGTGATTCCTTCAGCACTTCCATGCCGTTAATGTCCGGGAGCCTTACATCTGAAATGAGTAAGTCAAAATCTTCCTTGGCAAGTTTGTTGAGGGCTTCCTCTCCCTTTTCAACTGTTGAAATGCTGTAGCCTTCCGCACCAAGAATCCTTTTGCAACTGAGAGTCACGATCGGATCATCGTCAAGTACAAGAATTCTTCCCTTTTCCATTGCCCTTTACAATCCTTTATTGCGCTGTTTTCACGGGTGAGACGTACGCTATGAAAGCATAGCGACCATTTGTCAAAGTTATTCTATCACATAATTTGTCTGTTTTAACCAGTCATTTATAGTGTCTTTAATAATTTTTATCACATCAGGAGAATTAACAGGAATATCTTCAAGATCATTTTTTAATTCTTCCGTATCAATAATCAGATCCTCATCCTCTCTCCTGAGTTCGAACAGAAAGTTTATTTCCGGGTTGCCGGCTATGAGAACAGCAGCAGTGGAAGCTATGTCACCGAGGGGTTTCCTGTCGATATGATCATGCTGAAAACTGGCTTTAATTGTTGAACCTTTCCCTTTTTCTGTTTCAACTGTCATCTGACCATGACAATGTTCTGCAGCCTGGCTGAGCAGCGGTATTCCCAGGCCCACCTTACGGGTGGTCCGCGTCGTATAGAAAGGATCATGTGCATGCTGTAACATATTATCGTCCATCCCCATACCATCATCGCTTATTTCAATTGTGAGAAGGTTTGTTTTTTTGCTTTCATGTATTTTTATGCTTATTCTTCCTGCGCGTGCAGCAATAGAATTCTCAGCAATATCAAGAATATGTAATGAAAGATCCTGCATTTTATTAACTTGGGCCAAAGGGCCAAAGGCACAGAGGCACAACGGTGAAGTCATTAAACTTTGCTCCTTTATTTATTCCCACTCCACTTTCCTGCCGTTGATGCTTTTTAAAGCCATTCTCATTTCTTCAATTGATGAATCGTTCATATGAAATAAGGTGGTCCTTTTACCGATATCATCAATTGCATGGGCATCTGAGGATGATATCCAGGTAAATGAATCGTAGGTTTCATACAATTCCTCTGCCTTTTTCCTGCTGATTGCAGAAGACAGTTCGAGCGCGTCAAATGATACATCGTCAGGGATAAATCCCAGTTGGGAGAGTATGCTGAAAGCGTCCCTGTCTATGTGGGAGGCTATAGCTAGGCCGCCCAGTGAATGTATTTCAGTTACAATTGAATTGGCAGACATATTAGTTGCACCTATAAGAAGCCTTTTGTTAAAGCCCATGACCTCATCGTTTTCATTGGCCACTACCTGTTCTCCAAACAATCTCTCAACATTTTCACCGGCCGTCATATTACGGTAAACAGTGTCCTGCAGCCTTAGAATGCTTTCTATATTGTCAAAAAGCGCCAGAATGTGCGCTTCTTCCGATGAAGTTACTTCCATTCCTGTCAGAACAAACAGGTTCATGTCCCTGACAGACCGAACGGCAGCAGCGGTGTTTTCCGCTGAGTTATGGTCTGTTATCGCAATGATGTCAAGCCCTCTTTCCACTGCTTTATTTACTATGCGTAAAGGAGACATCGTGATATCGGCACAGGGAGACAGGCAGGTGTGTATATGAAGATCAGCTCTGAACTGTTTTGGCATCTGGTTTAAACAGGAAGGGGACACATCCCGTGGGATGTGACCCTTAAGTTTAACGATTAATTCAACATCTGATACAATTTTCCGGTCACCTCAAATGCAGGCATGGAGGTGGTCATGATGGTAACTTTTTCGGAATCAGCCTTATCATTTATTTCTTTTTCCGGTTGTCTGTTATTCACAATGATAATTCCGGCCAGACCTTTCAGCCCCGCGACAGCTACGATATTCAGATGTGTCTGAAGAGTGATCCATACATTACCCTCTTTACTGTTCGCCATCACATCAGAGAGCAGGTCACTCACATATACTCCGGACACCTCTTTCTGAAGACCGTGATGACCAGTTTTGACGTCCAATGATAACTTCTCAACAATCTCACCGAGTTTCACAAAATATCTCCTTTTTGATGGAAGGCTTCTCTAATGAATGCAACGCTCCATAAAGGTTATCGTCATGGCAAATTAATGACCATTTCAACTGTTGTTCCCTCTCCTACCACTGAGTCTATTTTAAATTCATCAGAATTCTTCTTCATATTTGGCAGCCCCATGCCGGCCCCCCATCCCATTTCGCGAACCCAGTCAGGCGCTGTGGAATAACCTTCCTGCATGGCCTGGTCAATGTCCTTGATGCCCGGTCCCATATCAACCAGCGTTATCCTTATCTGCCGGGGAGAGATCTCGTAATGCAGTGTACCTGCTGCAGCATAGATAATTACATTCATCTCGGCTTCAAAGGTTGCGATGGAAGCCCTTCTTATGATATCTTCCTGAACCCCGAGGTCTGTGAGGATGCTTTTTAACCGTGCGGAAGATTCTCCGGCAATTGAGAAATCACCGCCGATTAACTGGAAGCTGCCTTCTATAGTTTTGTCTGTATTAAGAGGCATTATTATTTATTCAAGCAACCGGGAAGCCCGGCCTCAAAAAGCTTTCCTGACGCAGTATACATACAGTACGGTGTTACAAGAATTGGGATGTGTTTCTCTTTTGCCAGATCGATGGTTACCTGGTCCGGCTGTTTGTTGAGCACAAAAACGATAATCTTGATCCCTGCAATCTCAGCTGTCCTGACAACATGGGGCTGGGTAAGACTTGTTATGAGCAGAGAGTTTGGAGTGTGATAATACAGTACGGAACTCATCATGTCAGCACTGCATGCGCTGTCAATATTGAATTCCAGATTGTCCGAATCAACAACTACCTTTGCCTGAAGTAATTTTTCCAGTTCTTCCAGTTTCATTTGACGGGCCCGGTCTCTTTTTAATTGTTAATCTTTTTTATCAAAAACTTCATTAATTGCTGAAAAAAGAGTGTCCGGAGCAAACGGTTTCTGTATAAAATTTACGGCACCGGACCTGAGGGCCTTAACCGCGGTATCTACGGTGCTGTATCCGCTGATCATGATAACTTTAATATCTGGCCATGATGCCCTGATTTTGCCAAGCACTTCCATACCATCCATATCAGGCATTTTCAGGTCAAGCAGGACAAGGTCATATGGCTCTTTCTCAAGCATGTCAAGGCCTTCTCTGCCGCCTGAGGCAACCCCGGTATGGAATCCTTCGACCTGGAGAGCCCTTTCGCAGCTCATTCTGACAATCTCTTCATCATCGATTATTAGTATGTTCTTCATGAATCCCGGTCAGCCAATGGTAGTCTAACAAAAAAACTTGTACCTTTGCCAACGGTACTTTTTACTTTTATATGACCTCCGAGATGTTTTACAATTCCATGACTTACGGAAAGTCCAAGTCCGGTCCCCTTACCAACAGGTTTAGTCGTATAAAAAGGTTCGAAAAGCTTGGACATGTCCTTTTCCTTGATACCGCAGCCCTCATCGGTAAACTCTATCTCAACGAAGTCCCTGTTCTCTTCCTTTACGCTTCGCGTAGAAGCGGTTATTGTGCCCCTTCCGCTCATGGCATCAGCCGCATTAATAAACATGTTCAGAAATATTTGCTGAAACTGGGATGTATCTCCCGTGATTATGAACTGCCTGTCTTCCAGGTTGATATCGAACTTGATGTGATGAAACTTGGCCTGATTTTTAATCATGAAAATAGTCTGGCTGAGTACATCGTTAAGATTCACCTGTCCCTTTTCCGATGGTGTTGCACGGGCAAAAGTCAGAAGGTTATTTATAATTTTGGAGCATCGCTCAGACTGTTCAATAATGACATTGAGATCTTTATCAGCCTCACTGCCCGGTTCAAAATGTTTTTTCAGCAGATGGGAAAACGTGACAACACCGGTGAGAGGATTGTTGATTTCATGTGCTACTCCTGCCGCCATTCTCCCCAGTGATGCCAGCTTCTCAGTCTGGATGAGGTTGGCATGGGTACGTTCGATCTCAGCTGTTTTTTTCTGCACTTCCTCTTCAAGCTGCTGGGTCCATTTTTCCCTCTGATCTCTTGCCTGTCTGAGGTCCTTTATCATGGAATTAAACGCCCTGGCCAGCATTCCCATCTCGTCTTTTGACGTGATGGGAACAGGATGATCAAGGTCGCCTCCGGCGACTTTTTCCATCTCATCCACGAGCTGCTGAACCGGTTTGGAAATGATCTTGTAAATGATGATTCCTACAAACAGGGAGACAAACAGGACAAATACTATGACATACGCGGTGAGGGCAAGGCGCTGCTTTAATAATGCTTCATCAATAAGCCCGAGCGACAGGTCAGCTTCTATAAATCCCAGTATCTTCTGTTCTTCTTTATGCACATGACATGCGGCCGTATAGCAGTCACGGCTGTTAGGAATAATGCCTATTATTTTCATGATCGACCTGCCTTCCGCGCTTTCATAGACGGCCCATTTATGTTGTTCAGTTGCAAGTTCTGAAGATGTTTCAGGGTCTTTATGGCAGCTCATGCAGGCGAGGGTCGATGTGTTGACCGACTGTCCCATCTTGCTCTCGTCAGAAGAAAAAAAGATCTTTCCGCTGTGGTCGTATATATTTACATTCTGGACCCCTGCCGGGGTGCTGAGATTTTCAAGGGCTTTTTGAGTATCTTCACGCTGGAACTTCAGCATGCTGTAATGGGTGCTCTGTCTTGTGAAATCAATAAAGGAATTTCCATATTTGACCGCTATGGTCATGAGGTCGTTCTTCTGTTTTTGAAGGGTGGTATACCAGAAAATGAAGCTGACAATAATCATGAGAAGCCCGATGGCTATCATGAGCTTGGCTGCGATGGATCTGTCCGGATGACGAAAAATTCTATTCATCAAGGAGTATTATAAGTTGCTTTTGTTTTTTTTAAAAGAAGAAATTCGCACGTAATAAGTAAGGCAAAACTCTGGATAAATAATATTAATATCCATTGACAGTGGGGTTAACTTTCGTGTATAAAAACTAATAATATGCCCGGATCATACATCCCTACAGATTACTTTCCAGTAGCCATCGTCATTCTTATCGCAACACTGATAGGTCTCGGGACACTTTTGCTCGGTCTTGTTGTTCGGCCGAGAAGACCATATACCCAGAAACTTTCACCATATGAATCAGGCAATCCTCCTGTTGGTGAACCGAGAACCGAGTTCTCTGTCAAGTTTTATATAATAGCAATGCTGTTTGTTGTATTTGACGTTGAAGCGGTATTTCTCTATCCCTGGGCAGTAGCGTATGACAAGCTTGGCATGTTCGGGTTTGTTGAGATGATGCTGTTTATTTTTATTCTCCTTGTTGGTTATGTATATGTCTGGAAGAAAGGGGCGTTTAACTGGGAATGAACGAAAAAATACTCACCGGCAGCCAATCTCACATGTCTGACCTCGTAGAAGTTGAGGAAGGGACAAAAATTATCCCTGGTGCCAGTACCATTATTACGTCAATTGACAAACTTGTTAACTGGGGCAGGAGCTCATCTGTCTGGCCCATGACGTTCGGACTTGCATGCTGTGCCATTGAGATGATGGCTACTGGTTCAAGCCATTATGACTTTGACCGTTTCGGTGTTGTGTTCAGGGCCTCTCCCCGCCAGTCCGATGTCATTATCCTGGCCGGTACCGTAACAAAAAAAATGGCCCCTGTTGTCCGGAGGGTCTATGATCAGATGCCTGAACCGCGCTATGTCATTGCCATGGGTAGCTGTGCGTGCTCAGGAGGGATCTTTGATACCTATGCGGTTGTGCAGGGTGCGGACAGTTTTCTCCCGGTTGATGTATATATACCCGGCTGCCCACCCAGACCCGAGGCCCTGATGGAGGGTGTCATCAAGCTTCAGGAAAAAATTAAAAAGGAGCATTTCAGATGGAGCCCCTGGAGATAGTAAGTAGGCTTAAAGATAAATTTTTCAGTGAAATTATTGAGGTAAAACAGTTCAGGGACCAGGTTTTTGTGTCTGTGAAGAAAGAAAAAATTATCAGCATCTGCCGGTTTCTGTTTGACGATCCTGATACATATATGAACTATCTTGCGGATATATGCGGAGCTGACTACCCGGACAGAGAAGACCGGTTTGAAGTTGTTTATAATCTGTTTTCCATTAAGCACAATCACAGGCTTTTTATCAAGGCATTAATATCTGCTGCTGATCCTGTTATTGACAGTGTTGTTCCGATATGGCGCGGTGCTGACTGGCACGAGAGGGAAGCATGTGACATGTACGGAATTGTGTTCAATGGACACCCTGATCTCAGGCGTATTCTGATGCCTGAAGACTGGGAAGGCCACCCTTTAAGAAAAGACTATCCTCTGAAAGGCCATAAAGACAGGGAGTATAAGGGCTTTGAAGAACTGAAGGATTTACATTCACATGATAAAGAGTGGAATATAAACGCCTGAGTTGAAAGTTCGAACGGTATATAAAGCCTTAATCATTATAAGATGCGTCCATGGACATGACTGAAGAGATATCATCATTAGATACAGAGAGTAAATCCGGAATGTCCGCCAAGGTGCTGACGATTAACATGGGACCGCAGCACCCTGCCACGCATGGTGTTTTACGGCTGGTCCTTGACCTTGACGGGGAAACCGTAGTTAAGTGCACCCCTTATGTCGGATATCTGCACCGGGGAATTGAAAAACTTTCCGAGCATAGAAGCTATATGCAGGTGCTTCCCCTCACTGACCGTCTGGATTATATTTCGTCGATGACAAATAACATCGGTTACTGTGAAGCAGTGGAAGCGCTCTTTGGTATCGAACTGCCGGAGAGGACCCAGTATATACGGACCATTGTTTCGGAAATGTCCCGTATTGTAAACCATCTGCTGTGGCTTGCGACCCATGCCCTTGATATCGGGGCCATGACAGTATTTCTGTATTGCTTCAGGGAGAGGGAAAAGATTCTGGATCTCTTTGAGAGACTGTGCGGTGCCCGTTTAACCGTCACATATCCACGAATAGGCGGTCTGAAAAATGATGCAGACAAAAAATGGCTTGAAGACGTATATGAATTTACAAATGAGTTTCCGGGCAGGGTTGAAGAGTATGAAACGCTCATAGATAAAAACCGTATTTGGCTGCGCAGGACAAAAGGCATAGGGGTCATTTCTGCTGAAGAGGCAATAAACTGGGGTTTAAGCGGGCCCACACTCAGGGGATCAGGGGTGCCCTATGATATCAGGAAGTACAGACCCTATGGGGTTTATGACAAAGTCAACTGGGAAGTGGTAACAGGTAAAAACGGGGACGTGTACGACCGTTACCGTGTGCGGATGGAAGAATTCCGCCAGTCCAATTCAATAATACGTCAGTGCATTGATCAGATACCCGAAGGTCCCATAATGGCTGACGCGCCAAAATTCACCCTGCCGCCGAAAGACAAAGTGCTTTCTGATATGGAACATCTCATACACCAGTTTGTACTGGTGACAAAAGGGCCTCAGACAGCACCTGATGGAGAAATATATGTAGCCACTGAAGTCCCGAAAGGGGAACTCGGTTTTTATATAGTAAGTGATGGTACGGGCAAACCTTACCGTATGAGAATCAGGGCGCCGTCCTTTGTTCATGTCGCAGCCCTGCCCAAACTATGCGAGGGTGGTCTCGTCGCAGACGTTATTGCCAATATCGGCAGCGTAGATATTGTTTTGGGTGAATGTGACAGGTAGCAGTTTCTGTAATGTCATGATTACATTTCGTAATAGTTAACTGATTTTAACTCTGGAATTATGTTAAACGAGACTGCGTTACAAGAAATTCAGGAATTAAAAATCAGGTATCCGGAAAGAGAGAGCGCTCTTCTGCCAGCCCTGTATATAGCTCAGCGCGAATTCGGCTGGCTCAGCAATGAGGCATTGCTTCATGTTGCAAATGTACTGAACCTGCCTGAGGCCAAGGTCAGGGGGACGGCATCTTTCTACTCCATGTTTAAGGATAAACCTGCAGGACGCAACATTGTCCAGTTATGTACGAACATTTCATGTATGATTGCCGGTTCTGATGGTCTTGTTAATTTTTTGCAGACAAGATATGGCATGAAACCTGACGAGACAACTCCTGACGGCAGGTTTTCACTTATACTTATGGAATGTATTGGTGCATGCGGCACCGCACCGGCTATGCTTGTAAACACAGACTTTCATGAAAATCTTACGGAGCAGAATATCGGGGAAATTTTAGAAACATATAAATAGTCGTTCAACAATTGTTCAAAAGTAGTTTAATATTGTTCAACATTGTTTTCCTCAATAAATATTGAACTGTCTTTGTATAACCTTGAACAATTTTGAACCATGTAAAGATATGGAAACCGTTTTATTAAAAAATATTGACAACCCGAAATCAGCGGACATTGATGAATATCTGAAAGCAGGCGGGTATCGGGGCCTGTCAAAGGCGGTAACGCTTGAGCCTGCTGATATTATTGAAGAGGTAAGTAAATCCGGTCTCAAGGGGAGGGGAGGGGCAGGCTTTCCCACTGCCATGAAATGGCGCTTTGCAGCTACTGATCCGAAATTTCCAAAGTACCTTATCTGCAACGCTGATGAAGGAGAACCGGGAACGTTTAAGGACAGACCCATACTTGAGAAAAACCCGCACCTCCTGTTAGAGGGGATGGCCATTTCAGCAATAGCCCTGGGTTCAGAACAGGGATATATTTACCTCAGGGGCGAATATCCTGATGCCAGAGATATCCTTGAAGCCTCCATAAGGCAGGCGAATGACAGGGGGTATCTGGGTGATGATATTCTTGGAAAAGGATTAACGTTTAATATTCACGTCCATCAGGGTGCAGGAGCATACATATGCGGTGAAGAAACAGCGCTTATAGAATCGATCGAGGGAAAGAGGGGACAGCCAAGGAGCAAACCCCCCTTTCCGGTGAATCAGGGCGCATGGGAGATGCCGACAATAGTGAACAATGTTGAGACGCTTGCAAACATACCGTATATTATTGAAATCGGTGGTGATGCCTATTCCGGAATAGGGAGTGAAGACTGTCCGGGACCGAAACTTTTCTGTGTCAGCGGTTCAGTCAACCGGCCGGGAGTGTATGAGTTACCCATGGGAACATCATTAAGGGAAATTATTCATGATCATGCCGGAGGTATAAAAAACGGCAGGACATTAAAGGCCGTTATTCCCGGCGGCCTTTCTACCCCAGTGCTTCCGGCTGAAAGCATAGACTGCAGGATGGATTTTATATCGATGCAGGGAGTGGGGAGTATGCTTGGGTCAGGGGCTGTTATTGTTATGGACGATTCTATCTGCATGGTGAGCGTTACGTACAGGGCCATGAAATTTTTTGAGCATGAATCATGTGGTAAATGTGTTCCATGCAGAGAAGGAACAGACTGGCTGAGAAAGGTGCTTGAACGTGTTGAAAACGGAAAAGGCAGGGAAGGGGACGTGGATCTTCTGCTGTATATTTCAGGAACAATGACGGGGCGGACCTTTTGTCCACTGGGAGATGGTGCTGCCGGAGTTGTACAGGCGATGATCAAACACTTCAGAACTGAATTCGAAGAACATATCAGCGAAAAGAAGTGTACATATAAAAGTATTAATTGATACATTTGACATCCGGATATTAAATGATATGATATCGCTAATCATAAATGGGAAAGAGATTGATCTGGATACACCTATGTCAGTTCTTGATGCGGCCAGACAGGCAGGAATAAAAATTCCGACGTTGTGTCATCACGAAGTGCTTAAACCCTATGGGGGGTGCAGGCTCTGCGTGGTTGAGGTTGAAAGAATGCCCAAACTGCAAAACGCCTGTCAGCTTATGGCTGCGGACGGGATGGTCATAACGACCGAGTCTGAAGAAATTTCAGAGGTACGTCGCAGTATCCTCGAGTTTCTTCTTATTAACCATCCTCTTGACTGTCCCTACTGCGATAAGGCCGGTGAATGTGAACTTCAGGACCTCGTCAATATGTACGGACCGACTGTCGGAAGATATAAGGAAGAAAAAAGGAAAGTACCGGGGAGCCACAAAGATGTCATCCTTGCCCGCAACATGGAGAGGTGTGTCGTATGTACAAGGTGCGTAAGGATGTGCAGAGACATTCAGGGGGCCTCAGCGATCTCAATGGTAGGGAGAGGAAACCGCACAAAGATGGCGCCCTTTTCTGCTGAATCATTTAACTGTGAATACTGCGGGAACTGTCTTACGGTATGTCCTGTGGGTGCCATACTGAGCCGTCTCTATATGCACAGTTTCAGACCGTGGCAGATTGATGAGGAGGTAGACACCATATGTTCCTACTGCGGGGTAGGCTGTTCACTGTCAGTACAGATGAGAGATGATTCCATAAAAAGGGTAGTTCCAAAGATAGGGGCCGGACTGAACAGGGGGCTGTTGTGTGCAAGGGGCAGGTTCGGATATGAATACATGGCAAGTTCTGACAGACTGACCGTCCCTCTTGTAAAGAATAACGGGAAACACGAAGAGAGCACATGGAGCGAGGCCATACATATTGTTGCAGAAAGACTTGCAGAAATAAAAAGCAGAGACGGCGGCAGTGCAATAGGAGGCATTGCTTCCGCGCGATGCTCAAATGAGGACAACTATATTTTTCAGAAATTTATCCGCATGGCATGCGGTTCAAACAATATTGATTCGTTATCACGGATCGGATTTGCTGCTGCACAGAAATATTTTGAAGACCTGCTGGGTCAGGGCATCACAGCCAATATTATCGATGGTCTGAAAAATTCCGAAGTAATTTTTGTTTTGGGGGGTGATCCGACAGCGATTAATCCTGTGCTTGGCCTGTCCATACGTGAAGCAGCGATGAACGGCTCAAAGATCTTTACATTGGGTTATGCACGAGGACTCGACCGATTTACGGCTTTGCAGATCGATGTTCCGGTTTTTAAGGAGGCTGATCTTCTTGAGGAGCTTGTAGTATCTGTTTTCACAGCAAAGGGTGTCAGGGGAGAGAAGCTTGATGTAGATAATGGAATTCGAATTATTTCCGAGAAGCTGTCAGGTTATTATGATGTGAATGGCTTCAATGAGATGAAGAATAGTCTTCTTGGAAGCTCTTCTGTTTCTATCGTGTTCGGCCCGGACCTGGTTCAGCGTACTGACGGACACAGGTCCATATTTGCCGTCGCAGGGCTGACCTACTTGCTGGAAGCCCGTCTGTACCTGCTTTCAGAGAGACCAAATGAGCAGGGGCTCATCGACATGGGCTGTGTTCCGGATATGCTGCCGGGAGGCAGGCCCGTTGACATTCATGATTTCAGGAGCAAGTTTGATCTGTTATGGAATGGCACCGTACCTGCAGAAGACGGCCTTACCCTTTTGGAAATGATGGAAAGTATGAAAAGGAATGAGATAAAGGCACTGTATATTATGGGAGATAATCCGGTGTTTAACCTCCCTGACAGACCTTTGGTTACAGAAGCCCTTGAGGCCCTGGATTTTCTTGTTGTGCAGGACCTGTATCTCTCTGAAACAGCTGAAATGGCAGATGTTGTTTTTCCGGCGACAGGGTGGACCGAAACATCCGGTACGTATACAAATCTCGAGCGAAGGATACAGCTGCAAAAGAAGGCAGTACACGTTACTGCGGGCATGGATGACTGGAAGATTATTTCTGACCTTTCCTGTAAAATGGGCTATCACATGAGTTATTCTGATGCAGAGGACATAATGAATGAGATTGCAGAGGTCTCTCCTCTTTACCGTGATCTTTCGTACAGAGAGATCAGCAGGGGTAATTGTCTGTGGCCGTATCATGGGGAACCCTTAAGGGGGAAAATAAATGAACTCCCATCCATTGCTGAATCAGAGGATACGTATGAAGCTGACTTTTACCTTGCTCCCGATAAACCACTTTTTCATTCCGGCACACTTTCAAGAATGTCCCCTTCTCTCAACAGGATCAGCCCTGAACCGGCTTTAAAAATGAGTGATGAGGCGGCTGACAAACTCGGATTGGGAGAAGGTGACAGAGTTACCTTCAGCACCTCTCTGGGAAGCGGTGAGGCGCGTGTTTCGATAGATTATGCGATCAGGGACAACAAGGTTTTATTCAGCAATAATTTTCGTGACAATGGGGTATATGGCCTTTTGAATTATAAGATGGACAGGATAACAAAGGCCCCTGGAATCGAAGGCTGTGAAGTCAGTATAAAGAAAATGCAGGAGCACTGAGAAGCTATCATGGAATTATTATTGATGTTTGTAAAGATCCTTGTAGTAGTGACGATATTCATGATTCACCTGCTATATGTACAGTATTTTGAGCGTAAGGTCATAGGTCATATGCAGGCCAGGATGGGTCCGATGCGGGTCGGCTGGCATGGGATTCTCCAGCCGGTTGCTGATGCCCTGAAACTGTTTTTCAAAGAGGACATCATACCGTCTCAGTCTGACAGGCCAATTTTTTTTGTAGCACCTATTATCGGTGTGATTGCTGGTGTTTCTACAATAGCCGTAATTCCTCTGTGGAAGAGTTTTTCGATTGCTAATCTGAATATCGGTATATTGTATATCCTCGCTCTGTCATCGATAGGGTCTTTCAGCATCATACTTGGCGGATGGGCATCAAACTCAAAATACTCATTTCTTGGAGGCCTGAGATCATCTGCCCAGGTCATCAGTTATGAAATCTCTTTGGGGCTCAGCCTTGTCGGAGTTATGATGATGGCCGGAAGCGCCAATCTCTCTGATATTGTCAATGCACAGGCAAACAGCTGGTTTCTGTTCCCCCAGCTTATCGCGTTTTTTGTTTTTCTTGTATCTGCAATAGCTGAAACAAACAGGGTGCCTTTTGACCTGCCTGAGGCTGAGACCGAACTGGTAGCAGGATTTGCAACCGAGTACAGCGGTATGCGATGGGCATTGTTTTTTATGGCTGAGTATGCGGGTATGTTTATTATGTCGTCTCTGGCAGTTGTCTGTTTCATGGGCGGCTGGAACGGCCCTGAACTGCCTCTGGTCGGTGAGTACTCGGGACTCCTGTGGTTTGTTCTGAAGGTGTATGGTTTTATCTTTTTTTACTTCTGGATAAGGGCCACGTTACCCAGGTACAGGTATGATCAGCTTATGAGTCTGGGCTGGAAGATTTTCATTCCGTTAGCACTGTTGAATGTTATTGTTACAGGATTTTTAAGAGTTTTATAGAGATTACAGGAATATGACGGCATCAGAATTAATTAAAAAAATATTTTTTCTAGAAATAATCAAGGGGCTTGGCCTGACCGTTAAACACTTTGTATCCCCTTCCATAACCAGACAGTATCCTATAGAGAAGAGGGAACCTGTCCCTGGCGCGAGAGGTCTTCATGCCCTTGTCAGAGACGCGGAAACTGGGAAAGAAAGATGTGTCGGCTGCGGGCTGTGCGCTGCCATGTGTCCTTCGCAGTGCATTCATATCTATACAAGCGAAGGGGAAGAACATCAGAAGATAGTGGACAGATACGAAGTGGAGGTGCTCAGGTGTGTGTATTGTGCATTGTGTGTCGAGGCGTGTCCCTATGCGGCACTGGTGCTGACAGACCATTTTGAATATTCAGGTTATACAAGAGAGGAGTTTTACTATACAAAGGAGATGCTCCTTGCGAACTGGGACAAATACATGTCCGGTGATAAGGGGATGAACTATATAAAGAATTTCTGGAGACCCCGGTCAGGTGATTTTGCAAAGAAGGTTGAATCAGAGCCTGCAGAGAAGGTGGAGAAATGACATTACCCCAGTTGTTTTTTGCATACTTTGCCCTGTCCATGACAGTGCTGTCCCTGCTGATCGTGACAAGGAAAAACCCTGTGCACAGTGTAATCTGGATGCTGGTGCTTTTCATTCATATAGCAGCGCTGTACCTGTTTCTGAATGCCGAGTTTCTTGCAGCAATACAGATTATTATTTATGCAGGGGCCATACTTGTGCTGTTTCTGTTTGTTATCATGCTGCTGAACCTGAAAAGGGAGGAAACAGCACAGAAGTATCAGAGCCAGTGGCCGATCAGCATGGGTATTGCACTGGTGTTTGCAATATTCATGACCATGATTGTAGGAAAAATTACGGTCATGCCGGCTCTCGGTGAATATTCAGTTGAGGCAATAAAGGCGGAGGGCAGCATGATGACCATAGGGAAGGTCTTATATACAAGGTATCTGCTTCCGTTTGAGATAGCATCACTGGTGCTCCTGGTCGCTATTATTGGAGCGGTTGTTCTGGCAAAGCAGAGAGTGGAATGAATAAGTACTGTAGTTGGTAGATAGGATTCAGTAGCTAGGGAACTGTATTTGACAGTTCTTTTTCCCTTAACTACTAACTACTGACTACTATCTGTTAATTAACTTTGAGGGAGGTTATGTTGGTTCCTTTAAGCTGGTACATTATTCTTAGCGCTGTAATATTCAGCATAGGTGTCTTTGGCTTCCTTGCCAGGCGGAACCTCATTATCATGTTTATATCTATTGAACTCATGCTTAATTCCGTTAATATCAGCCTTGCGGCCTTCAGCCACTATCTTCAGGTCATGAGGGGGCAGATTCTGGTCTTTTTTGTTATTACGGTTGCTGCAGCAGAAGCAGCCATAGGCCTGGCCATATTGATAGCGTATTACAAGAACAACCCGACCATTAAGGTCGATGAGATTAATTTGTTAAAAGGATAAATGAAAATAAATTACAAATTTTAAAAATAAGAGACAAGAATCATGAAATATGCACTGATCCCATTACTGCCTTTTATAGCGTTTGTCTTAAATATTGTATTTGGACGCAATTATATTAAAGACAGGGCTCACTGGATAGCGGTTCCGGCGGTGTTCGGTTCCTTTGTACTGGCTGTTAGTGCATTCACTGATGTCCTGTCGGGCAATGTGATAAACATAAATTTGTACAGCTGGATAACGTCCGGTGATTTTCATGTTACGGTAGGTTTTCTCATAGACCAGTTATCAGCGATAATGCTGATTGTTGTGACGTCAATAAGCACTCTTATCTTTATCTATTCTATCGGGTACATGCATGGTGATGGCGGCTATTACCGGTTTTTTGCATACCTGAGCCTGTTTGTGTTCTCCATGCTAGTTCTTGTGATGGCCAATAATTTTCTGCTCATGTATTTCGGATGGGAAGCGGTCGGACTCTGTTCCTATTTCCTCATAGGTTTCTGGTTTCACAAGAAGTCTGCCGCTGATGCCGGAAAGAAGGCCTTTATCGTAAACAGGTTCGGTGATTTTGGTTTCGGCCTTGGCGTGATCCTTATTTTCCTTACCTTTGGAAGCCTTGATTATATGCAGGTGTTTGGACAGGCAGGCAGCCTCTTGGGACAGACAATAGATTTATTTGGATATGATGTGGACCTGGCAACGTTAATATGTCTTCTCCTTTTCTGCGGTGCGGTCGGTAAATCTGCCCAGATACCGCTTCATGTATGGCTGCCTGATGCCATGGAAGGCCCGACCCCCGTGTCTGCCCTCATCCATGCTGCAACAATGGTAACGGCCGGCGTGTTTATGGTCGCACGCTGCAACCCTCTCTTTAATATGTCTGAGATCGCCATGAATACTGTCGCCATAGTCGGAGGGGTAACAGCAATTTTTGCCGCAACCATTGCCCTGGTGCAGAACGATATTAAACGTGTGATCGCTTACTCAACAGTAAGCCAGCTCGGATATATGTTCCTTGCCCTTGGCGTGGGAGCCTACTCAGCAGGTATCTTCCATCTGTATACGCATGCATATTTCAAGGCGTTACTCTTCCTCGGGTCAGGAAGCGTTATTCACGCCCTGCATCATGCCAAACACGATGATGAGCAGAACATGCAGAAGATGGGAGGACTGAGAAAACATATGCCCCTTACGTACAGGGTATTTATCATCGCAACGTTAAGCATTACAGGAATCCCGTTTCTGGCCGGGTTTTTCAGTAAGGACGAAATACTCTGGAGGGCCTTCCTTGGCGGAGAACTGGGCAGGTTCCTGTGGCTGCTCGGCACGATTGCGGCCCTGCTGACGGCGTTTTACTCATGGAGGCTTATCTATCTTACCTTTCATGGTTCTTACAGGGGAGGGGAAGGACAGGAACAACATATTCATGAATCTCCAAAGGTTATTACCGTGCCCCTGATGTTTCTTGCATTTGGCGCGATCTTTGCCGGGTATGTCGGCATTCCTCCCCTCTTTGTGGAGCATGGCGATAAAATCGGGGAGTTCCTTGCTCCGGTGCTGGGACATCCTGAAGGTCACGGCACTCATGTACAGGAGTTTTTTGTCATGGGCGCGTCAATATTTGTGGCGCTTGCAGGATGGATCGTTGCATATACCATGTATCTTAAGAAGACAGACCTGCCGCAAAAAATCGGGTCACTGTTTAAGCCCATTCATACACTGTTATTTAACAAATATTATATTGATGAGTTGTACAGCAGGTCTATTGTGCAGCCCGTACTGAAAGCATCGGACAAAATCATCCTGGCATTTGACACATATGTTATTGAAGGCATTGTCAATGGCCTGCCAAATCTTATCGGGTTGTTCAGCAGGAAATTCAGGACTGTCCAGACCGGGTTTCTGGCCAATTACGGACTGGTCATGGCTTTTGGTGTGTTGTGTATAATCGGGTACATGATTTTTGTAAGGTAAGTCTATGGAAGATATAATTTATAATCAGCTCAGTTATCCAATCCTCACATGGTCGGTGTTCCTTCCATTAATAGGGGCGCTGGTACTGCTCTTTATGAGAAATGCTCATGTGGTCAGATGGACGGCCCTGCTGTTTACGATTGCTACATTTATCGTATCACTGCCTTTACTGAACAACTTCGACAAGAGCACCCATAAGATGCAGTTTGTTGAGATACATGAATGGATCCCGACCTGGGACATCAAATATTTTGTGGGAATAGACGGGATCAGTATACTGTTTCTGTTTCTCACGACTCTGCTGAGTATCCTGTGTGTGCTTGTCTCATGGAAGGCGATCGAGACCAAGACAAAAGAGTTTTACATGGCCATTCTCACGATGGAGGCAGGAATGCTTGGCGTATTTGTATCTCTGGATTTCTTCCTGTTTTACATCTTCTGGGAAGCCATGCTGATCCCGATGTTTATTCTGATCGGGGTATGGGGCGGACAGAACAGGGTCTATGCTTCGATCAAGTTCTTTCTCTATACGCTTGTCGGCAGTGTGCTGATGCTGGTCGGCATCATCGTGCTCTACTTTTATGGAGGCAGGACACTGGATATACTTGCCCTCAGCGAGATCCAGTATCCAGTCAAGATGCAGTTCTGGCTCTTTCTGGCTTTCTTTGCGGCCTTTGCAGTAAAGGTGCCAATGTTCCCGGTACATACGTGGCTGCCGGACGCTCATACAGAGGCGCCGACCGCCGGCAGTGTGATTCTTGCCGGTGTTCTGATCAAGATGGGTGCGTACGGGTTTTTGAGATTTTCGATTCCCATGCTCCCTGACGCGACGCTTATCTTTGTCAAACCCATTCTTATACTCTCGATCATTGCGATCGTATACGGCGCGCTGGTCTGCTTTGCACAAAAGGACTTTAAACGTCTCATCGCTTATTCAAGTGTGAGCCATATGGGTTTTGTCACACTCGGCCTGTTTGCGCTTAACACACAGGGGGTTGAGGGCGGCATACTCCAAATGCTGAACCACGGGATTATCACAGGCGCGATGTTCCTTATGATCGGGATAATTTATGAACGGACCCATACACGTGTCATTGCTGACTACGGCGGCTTTGCCAAACTCGTTCCCTTGTACGCGGGATTCTTTATCATTCTCACGTTCGCGTCTATCGGGCTGCCCGGGACCAATGGTTTCATCGGTGAGTTCCTAATTATATTTGGTGCCTTCAAGGCCAGAATGATCTGGGGTGTCCTAGCCGCAACCGGGATTATTCTCGGAGCCGGGTACATGCTCTGGCTGTACCAGAGGATCTTTTTTCAGGACGCCAGAACTGACTATGAAGCAACAGGAGCGCATCCTGTATCAGACATCAATGTCAGGGAAGTGATCACGATTCTTCCGCTCATCGTGTTCATCTTCTGGATCGGTGTGCATCCTGACACGTTTTTAAGCTATATGCACTCATCAGTAGAAAACCTTATAAAGAATTTAAACATGACTACGTCATATGCTGAATATGAAAATATGCTAGTCAAAAATATTATGGAGCTATTTTAATGGATTTTGGCGCGGGCTTCAGCTTAATTGATATCAGGCCTCTTACACCTGAAATAACCATGATATGTACAGGACTGATCCTGCTGCTTCTTGACCTTGTGGTGAAGAAAAAGGAGGCAATTGCTGTCCTGGGAATAATAGGCACGATTGTGGCCATTTTTGCGACATACCGCCTGTATGCCTTTAATGAGACCCGGAGTATTTTTTTAGAGATGTTTGCTCTTGACGGGTATGCCAATTTTTTCAAGATTATCTTTTATATAAATGTCATCCTGACGATATGTATTTCTTTCAGATATATGAAAATAGAGAAGGCCTCTATCGGTGAGTATTATGCGCTCCTCATGTTTGCCACCACCGGCATGATGATCATGGCCTCTGCAGCAGACCTGATCGTTCTGTACCTCGGTCTTGAACTTATGGCCCTTTCAACATATATTCTCGCAGGACTGATGAGAAAGCAGCGCAAGTCAAATGAGGCTGCACTGAAGTATTTTTTTCTGGGGGCATTTTCATCTGCGTTTCTGCTTTATGGCATATCTCTGACATTCGGATTAACAGGAACGACAAATATCCAGGATATTGCCGGGCTTGTCAGTTCGTTAAGCATTGCTGATAACGCTATCATGCATCTTGCGGTAGTATTCCTTATCGTTGCGTTCGGTTTCAAGATAGCTCTTGTTCCCTTTCATATGTGGGCCCCTGATGTCTATGAAGGTGCTCCCACCTCGATTACCGCTTTTATGTCGGTAGGACCCAAGGCAGCAGGCTTTGCCGTACTGGGCAGGGTGCTCTTTGAAGCTTTCGGAGATATGCAGATAATGTGGAGCAGCATTCTGGTCCCTCTGTCAATTCTTACCATGGCTGTGGGAAGCATCATAGCCCTCGCACAGACAAATATCAAAAGAATGCTTGCGTACAGTTCGGTTGCTCATGCAGGATATATTCTGCTTGGCATCATTGCAGGTACTACGGACGGACTGATTAGCAGTGTGAATTATTTAATGATATATATGTTCATGAACATGGGGGCCTTTGCCATTGTCATTATGCTCAGAAGTGAGGGATTTCAGGGAGAAGAGCTTGAGGATTATAAGGGGCTTGCAAAGACCAACCCGGCAGCTGCGGCTCTGATGCTCGTGTTTATGTTCTCTTTAACAGGCATCCCGCCGACGGCAGGATTTATCGGCAAGTTTTATGTGATCATGGAAGCCATTAATGCAGGTGACATGTATCTCGCAATTACAGCAGTAGTGTTCAGTGTCATCTCTGCTTTCTTCTACTTGCGGGTGGTAATGTATATGTACATGAATGACCCGAAAGAAACAGTCATTCTTACAAAGTCACCCTCCATGACGTTTGCACTTGCCCTCACAACGGTCATGGTGCTTGTCCTGGGTGTGTTTCCCTCTGTGCTGCTTAACCTTGTCAGATCCTCGATTATCAGTTAATATTTAACCGTTCTAACCGCTTGAACGTTCAAGCGGCTCTAACGGCTTTTTGCAGGACTTGTCTTGTTTTCACTCTGTGTTTTATAATTACTGTCGATTGTCAGATGTAGACTATCCAATGCCGAAGTGGCGGAACTTGGTAGACGCGCACGGTTGAGGGCCGTGTGGGGCAACCTGTGGGGGTTCAAATCCCCCCTTCGGCACCATTCTAATAACTTACTCCGGTTGTCAATACTTGTGATATACTTTTTACGTGAACATGATTTTTTTAAAGAAATGAAAACTCATTTATGAATGTAAAATGAGGTTGGAAGAAATGAAAAGTATTCTCTTTTATAAATGTATGTTAAGCGTATTTGTTACTCTACTTTTACTGAATTTCATACAGGGAGTTTTTTCATCCAAAACAGCTATGGCTGATACCTTACACGAAACAATTGGTAAGTACCAAATATCTGCCTGGTCATCACAGTCCGTATCCCGTAGTCATCATAGCGGATATTATGTTATTGATACTACCACGGGAAAAGTAGTAGATAGCCATTCAGAAGTTCATTCAGTTAAAGACTAATCTGAATACTATACAAATGAATGGTTATTGTTTTGGTCACGAATACTCATTACAAAATATGTAGAATCTATCTCAAAATTGATTTTATAAGTACCAAACCATGAATCGTCATTCCCGACTCGATCGGGAATCCAGTCTTTTCAAGATGTTCTGGATGCCCGCTTACAAACTGCGGGCATGACAAATACTGCTAAATTGATTTTGAGATAGGTTCTAAACACAAATCGTGACTTTCACATTTTTTTAAAGCTTTTACAGTTCAGGAAACGTTATTGTCCTGCTCACTGTCGTTATAAATGGTGAGCACTCGTTTTACGTATTGCCGTGTTTCTCTGATCGGAGGGATGCCGTTATATTTTCTGACTTTCGTAGGACCTGCATTATAAGCTGCTATAGCGAGGATTAGGTCTCCATCAAACCTGTCGAGCAGGTATCTGAGATATTTTATTCCGCCTTCAATATTTTCTTCCGGATTCAGTGGGTCTTTTACATCCATGGCTTTGGCCGTAGATGGCATAAGCTGCATGAGACCTATTGCCCCGCTGCGGGAAACGACCTTATAATTCCAGTTAGATTCTACCTGTATCATTGCATGTACAAGAGATGGCTCTACATTATATTTGTTTGATTTGATATAAACCAGTTCATTGTAGTATTCCCTTGATGATTTAAGAGTCACGCTTTCTTTATTTCTGAAACTGCCACTGCACTCCCCGATTTTGAATCCACTGTTATTACTCGCTCTGTCAGCACTCATGGTATCTCCTGAGTTCGGTAGCGGAATGTCTATATGAAAGCCGTATAGGGTAAGTGTCAGAATAACCACAATCGTTGAAAGCATAATATTATGTAAAACACACATTCCGACCATACTGGCATGTTCCGGGGGAGTTTTAGTTTTTTTACGTATTGAAAAAGTATGAGCAGTACAATCAGAATTATATGTGTCAGATAATTCAGTATTTGCATATTCGCCTTTTAAGAGATCACAAATCTCATCAAGTTTTCTGAAATATCGCATATAATATTCCTTGCTTTTTAACATGAAAGTTTATAACGCAGTTTATTCAAGCAACAATTATTCTGTAGATTCCATGTACGGCTGTCTTGACCGCAACAGGGTATAATTACTTCCCCATTCATTCTGTGTGCTCTTCTTCTTAAATTAATTGAGCCCATCCTACGGGAAGATGGGCTCTGATATGTATGTCTTTTCACTGACTACATTGTCAGTACAGATATAAGACACGTTATCTTTAACAGTCACTTCGACAACCCCTCTATCCCACATATTCCGGATAGGTAGCTTTGTGTCCCTCAGTTCCCCGAGGTTTACCTTTTCGGTGACATCTATGGTCTATTTAATAATCAATTTCGAGTAATTGCTTTTCAAGACTCCTTTTCAGTTATTTGTTAATAATCCATTTAATCCAAGCAAATATCATGCCCCTTTGAGCTATTCAATAAATTGTTTATATTTACAGACAGTTACTCATGTATTTTTTTGTCGCTGTAATCATGATACGTGCTAAATTTCACAGATATGGGTTATCTCTCAGCGGAATCTGCTCTATTTATTCTTGGAATAAATATATTGCTCATATAATGCGACGAACGAAATACCGAAGATGATTCGTTATCAACATCTGTATCTCACTTATGTTTTGGACAGCAGGATTAATGCCTGAAAGAGTGCATATTCTCCATCCCCATTATTCACCACAAACGGATTCCCAATGAGCTAACATGTTTATAATGAATAACAAGATTGTCAGAAATGTCACCTCTAACGTCATTATGACATGGTCTGCTACCATTTTGTATACGTAAACCTTTGTATTAAAAACGGTTGAGTGCAGGCATATCATTTGCTTCTTACATATTGGAGATGTTTGCGAGTATGTGTTTCTCTGAAGACATCTGCACTGTTCAGGAGTGAAATCGGGGGAGAGAGTGATACATTTCATTACCGCATATTCATGAAAGAATTATTTTAAATTTGGTAATTGTAAAAGTTTTGACACCAACTTAAAATTAAGTTTAGGTGTCAATGAAACTCGAATCCTTTGAATTTATTACTAAATCTGAAAACCGAGCTC
>CP070632.1:1572798-1614042 GCA_020356065.1 Nitrospiraceae bacterium | reverse complement strand
GGACTCATGATTGCGTGGACCCCACCCCAGATTAATGGAATAGCAAAAGACTCCTTCAATAAATCAGTAATGTTCCTTGAAGGGTAATACTCTATCGACATAAGTCCTATCCCGATAAGGTCCGGGGCATAATCATTGATAAAGCGCTTGATCTCAGGAGATAACCTCTCTTCCATATACCCCGGCAGGAACAGTATCCTGGCATCATGTCCGTGTGCAATGACATTTGAGGCAATATACTTGAGGCCGGTAAGGTATGAATTTGTCTGCAATGAGATAAGCAGTACTCTCAAAAATGCCCCTTTATTTTTGTCTCTGAATTTATTGGTTTCCGGTTACATGCAGAAAAAGTTACTGGGTAATTGCGCAATACGTATAGTAAAGAATAATCAAGATACAGAATTATTTCAAGTCAATGAACACGCTCTGGAAGGACCATATAATTCGAAGATGCAGCTTCACAACTGAATGAATAAATACAATCCAGATGAAAACTCTTACGTCTCTGCTATATCAGAAAGACAAGAATAAATACAAAAAAACGGAAATGTGCATGTCCTAATATTACTTAAACCTTTCCTTAAAAAGCCTCCTTGCTTCATTAAAAACTGCAAGATATTCATCTGATTTATAATCTGGAAATGTGTAGGGAAGGGGCTGATAATTATCACCAGAGTACATAAGGGTAACTTCCCCGTATATGCCTTTATCAAGATACATCCTGTGGGAGAAGTTTTTGGTGGAAACAAGAACAAGCTTTGCACTGTCAAGATACCCCGGATCCAGGTTAATCTTTCGGCCCCCTTCATTTCTGAGAAACTGTTTTTCAATATCATTGGTCTTTACTTTGATATCTGATATCTCTCCGGGATGAATCGGTTTTTTAAAAAAAACAAATTTCCTTTTTAACCCTTCCCCCATTTCTCTTGCATAGTATTTCGTAAATTCCCATGGCCATTCAGGGCTTTCAAGATCGATTTCTCCAAAGATTTTCTGCAGTTGATTGACTACAGCTGCAAAAAGTGGTCCCTCGCTTGACAGCATCCCGACAAACAGTTTCACCGGAGTTGGTTCGCTTATATTACCCATGGTATATATTATATAAAATGTATATGATCGAATTAAGATTTATGTTCGGTTTCAGGAGAATAAAGAATACGCGATGGCAAGAAAATTTTTCCTTCCCATTCGCAGAGCCCGTTTCGGATTGAATTCTGCTCTCTTCTCACTGTCTTTATTCCCGAAGAGTTAAAACGGTTACTGCAGAATGAATATCTTTCGAAATTATGACTAAAAATCGACGAGTCTTCAATTCGGGATGGGGCTACAGATCACTGATAAACATATAAATGATGGTATACGTATAATATTTATTACAGCGGTTACCAACTTTATTTAGTATCACAATTATCACTTCATATTCATCTAAAGTATAATATATCCATGTCATGGGTGATATGGATAACCGGCCTTCCCGGATGCGGAAAAAGTTCTGTTGCTATCGAGCTTAAGAAAAAAATGCCTGAAACAGTGATTTTAAACTCTGATGAGCTGAGAAAAATTGTAACGCCTTCTCCCACGTTCTCAGGTAATGAAAGAGAATATGTTTACAAGGCCCTGGTGTACACCGCCAAAACAGTGGCTGAATTGGGACATAATGTAATTATTGATGCCACGGCAAACAGGAAAATATGGAGAGAAATTGCAAGAAAACTGCTGCCGGTTTTTTTTGAGGTCTATCTGAAATGTCCTCTGGATGTATGTATTGAGAGAGAGAAAACCAGGCTTGACACACATGCAGCTCCGAAAGACATTTATGACAGGGGCAGAGAAGGTGCTCCGGTGCCCGGTCTTAATGTGGAATACGAAGAGCCTGATCACCCTGATCTTGTTATTGACTCTGAACTGATATCTCCCAAGGATGCTGCTAAAAAAATAATCAGTATGATACAGGGATGATCATTATAAAATGATACATCATTTCTGATCTGTCTCCCGGCAGGCTTGGCCGATGACTCTGATAAGGAGGATACATGAAATCATTTAGAAAAGAGCTGTGGTTTGACATACCATCACGGCGGGCATTTATAAATATTACGCCACAGGTCAATGAATGCCTGAGAGAGAGCGGCATAAAAGAGGGGCTTGCTCTGGTTAATGCCATGCATATCACCGCTTCAGTTTTTATTAATGATAATGAGTCTGGTCTTCATCTTGACTATGACGTTTGGCTTGAGAAACTTGCACCCCATGAGCCAATATCTCAATATCAGCATAATCGCACAGGTGAAGATAACGGAGATGCTCACCTGAAAAGACAGGTCATGGGTCGTGAAGTGGTAGTAGCGGTTACAGGAGGCAACCTTGACTTTGGTACATGGGAACAGATTTTTTACGGAGAGTTTGACGGCAGACGGAGAAAGAGGGTGCTGGTTAAGATTATAGGGGATTAATGGAATCTGGGACTATTTTTCATCCGGGGATTCATATATCACGTCAAACAGTGAGTCAGCCATCTGTCTGTCGAGGGATTTTAGTATTTTATATTCTTCAAGGGCCAGACCTCTGTTTTTTGATTTTGCATAAGCAGTACCAAGATTGAAATGAGTCATGATGTCATCCGGATTTAACAGAGCAGCATTTTTCAGTGCAACTACAGCCTGTACATAGTTTTCTCGCTTTATGAACACATTACCAAGATTGTAATGGGCTGCAAAAAACTCGTTATCAGCCTCAATTGCCTTTTCATAAGCTGTAATTGCTGCATCAGGCCTGTCCAGTATTTCAAAAGCTCGTCCCATGTTATAGTGAGCCTCCGCATATTCCGGCATGACTCGTACCGCCTGCATAAAGTCCTCTATGGCTTCATTGTACATATTTAATTTTCCGTGAGCAACACCAAGACCGTTATGGGCCTTTGCATGGTCAGGATTAATTCTGATCGTCTCAATAAACGCCTTTGCTGCTTCATCAATAAATCCTCCTCCAAGGCTAGCGGTCCCTAAATGGTAGTAGCCCTCTGCAATGCCGGGATTATTCTTCACATATTCTTTGGCATTATGTATGGCTTGCATGGACTCAGGAGATACAGCAGAGATGCTTATTTCCTCTGGAACAATTGGAGCGTTCTCTGATCTGGCAACTTTGCCGCTGCAGGCAGGAACAAATACCAGGAGCTTAATACATAGTATGTGTACATATATTTTATTCATACAATGTTTTTCAGCACTGATTTATGATGTTAATTATATCAGCATGCTGCACATGACAAAACAGTTCTAAATTTTTGTCATTGCAGGATACTTTTAAGACAAATAAAAACCATTTTTGCAGTGTCAGCCCTGCTTCACGGATTTATTCAACAGTGAAATCTACTTCGAGTATGGAATTTCCACTGGCATCATGAAGTTCTACTTTCCATGTTCCTGTTAAACCGCCAAGTTTCTTGCTGGAGTACGTACGCCATTTTGGGCCTTTTTTTAGAGGAAGCGTTACAACCGCCATTTCTCTGTCTTCATGATACCAGACGAAACTGACCTCTGTGTCTTCAGTTATATCAATAGCCTCAAGAAAACAATAGACCTTCTCTGTTGATGCCGCGTATACACTCACAACGCCAACAGGTTCTCTGTTCTCAACACTGCCGGCAATTAACATGCGGGTAACAGAAAAACCCGGAACACTTTCTTCGGCATTATCCTGCATTGCCGCAGTATCAGTCTCTTCAGCAATCTCCTGCATTCCCGCAGCAGTATTCTCTTCGGCAGCCTCCTGCATTTCAGTAGCAGCATGCATCACAGCAGGAAAAACAGTTAACAGGATCATGGACAACAGACAGACAGAATATTTTTTCATAATATTTTCCTCTCTTACATTAAGTTAATATTCAGATTATGACGTGATTATACCACAATTGCAATTACCGAAAAAACGGGTGACGCAGGCAATATATAAATGGATTCCACAAAGAATTCTTTGACAGCAAGTACCTGATTTAATTATCGTATGAATTATTTTTTTGGAGCAAGTCTATTGTGAAGACAATGAAATGTCTTCTTGTCAATCCTTGGATATATGATTTTTCTGCTGTTAACCTGTGGTCCAGACCGCTCGGTCTTCTCAAGGTCGCTGAGTATCTCAGCCAGTATGACACGGATATCCATATGATCGATTGCACCGATATATACAAGACAAAAAAGCGGTATGGCACAGGAAAATATCCAAGAGAAATTATAGATAAACCAGACATTCTTAAGCCCGTACCAAGAAATTTCGCCCGATACGGCATATCAATCGAAGCGTATAAAGAAGTATTAAGAAAACAGTCTTTCTTTGATATGGTGTTTGTGACATCTATCATGACGTACTGGTATCCCGGGGTGCGTAAGACCATAGAGATTATCAGAGATCTGCATCCTGCCGTTCCTGTCATACTTGGCGGCATATATGCAAGTCTTTACGAAAAACATGCCCGGCAAAACTCCGGAGCAGACCATATTTACACAGGTCCCGTTAACAGTGAAATCGATAAAGTCATGCGGAAATTCGGTTTTCATCTGAAGAGGAAAAACAAACCGGTTTCTTACTATACATTAGATCTGTACAGATCTTATCCCTTTGCTCCATTAATAACAAGTACGGGTTGTCCTTACCGGTGCTCGTACTGTGCGTCATCTTCCCTGGTCCCGGAATTCAATCAAAGGAATCCTGCCGAGGTGTTCAGGGAGATTATGGAACTTTACAATTTGGGTGTCAGAGACTTTGCGTTTTACGACGATGCCCTATTTGTTCATTCAGATACTCATCTAAAAGTCATCCTTACAGAAGTGATAAATGCCGGCTTACATATCAGGTTTCACTGCCCCAACGGAGTTCATGCACGGTTTATTGATAATGATCTGGCCGTACTGTTAAAAAAGTCTGGATTTACAACACTGAGAATCAGCCTTGAAACAGTAGATGCGGTCAGACAGACTGATACAGGGGGCAAGATTACGTCTGAGGCTTTTGAGCAGAGCATACTCGCCTTAAAGGCCGCAGGATTTCAAAAGGATCATATCGGTGTATATTTAATGTATGGCCTGCCTGGACAGGACCTTGCTGAAGTAAAAAACGGAGTTAATTTTCTGAAGGGCCTGGATGTGCGAATTAATCTCACTGAATTTTCCCCGCTACCCTATACTGAATGCTGGAATGATCTCATAGCAAATAGCGTGATAGATGGAGATATTGATCCTCTTCTCACGAATAACTCGGTATTCAGTACCCTGTATGCAGGGTATGACTGGAAGGAACTGGAAACACTGAAAAACAGTGTTACAACATATAACAGCAAATAGCCTGAATTATTCGTCCTTCTCTGTTGACGGTTTCTCAACTGATGGTTTCTCAGTTACCGGTTCAGCAGGTTTTTTCTCTGCCATCGATTCTGTCTTTTCTTCTGTTGCAGAGCCAGAAGCCTGGGACTCTTCTCCTCCGGTCTCTTCTGTAGCTGCTGCTATTTTTGAGGCTGCCTCAGCGCTCCATGGAGACGTCTGAAACGTGTCAACAATTTCCCTGTACTTCGCTAATGCTTTATCATCATCGCCGATGCGGTCATAATGCCTTGCTTCAAGTATTAATGCCGTATCTCTGAATATGCCATTGTTCAGTGAAGACAGTGTATTAATTGCTTCAATGGCCTTGTCATTTTCATTGGTCCTGAAATGTGCGGATATCATTTTCTGATAAACAAGAGGCAGTATCAGCTCGTTTCCGCTAAAGTCATGTATAAATCTCTCATACTCTTTTTTTGCATTATCAAAATCACCCAGTTTGAAATAGGAATTTCCGAGATAAAACAGAGCCAGTGGGGTTTCTCTGATCGCCAGTGACTGTTTATAAAGGTCTATGGCTTTCTTTAGCCTCTGCTCTTCGGAAGCCTCTGCATCAGACATGCCGTAATAATAATTATTGGCATCAACCTGTATCGTGCTGGCTTTCTTGTACCGGGATGTCGAATATAATGAAATTACGATAAATAAAATAGCTATGGCTGCAATAACACTGACTCCAATGATGATTCCCTTTTGTTTTTTCTTTATGACGTCCAGTGCCTGGAAAGCAGCACTTTTCACATCATCGTCCTGCACCGCCTTCTTCTTTGGTGTTTTCTTCTTTATTACTTTAGGCATCTCATTTCCTCCCGACTTTATCGACAAGCGTTTGCGAATGAGCAAAGATCGTCTCTATACTTTCTTCCGGAATACCTGCAGATTTCAGAATCATAACGGCCCTTTCACGAGATATCAGGTCTTCAGGTGCATGCGCATCCGTATTAATAACCATGCCTGCACCAGCTGCCATTGCCACTTTGGCTACATGACCGTTAGACAGGCTATGCCCCTTGCGGGCTGATATTTCAAGGTACACTCCTTTTTCCCGAGCCAGCACAGCGTCTTCCATGCTTATTAAACCGGGATGAGAAAGAATATCAGCCCCTGATTCAATGGCCGCTCTGTTTGTGCCGTCTATCACCGGCTCTGCAACTGTTTCCCCGTGCACCACCACTATTCTGGCTCCAAGCTCCCGGGCCCTTTTTACAAGTGTTCCGATCAACACAGGAGGAACATGGGTAATCTCAGCTCCGGGAATGACCTGCACGGGTGTGTGTTCCTGCAGTTCATCAAGGGCCTGAATCAGCCGTGGAACTGCAAAATCTATGTTTGACCTGTCAACATGATCAGTAATAGCTATTGCACGATATCCGGCATGATTGGCCCTCTGGACCAGTTCTGTTGGAAGCAGCACACCGTCACTTAACAGACTATGAGTATGAAGATCGATCATAACTATGTAATATGCAGTAATTTTAAGCTAAATGTCAAAACATATGCATACTTTTGACATGCCAAATTCATTTCAGTAATATAATCGAATATGAAACATATCAGACTAACAGAAAAGGTCAAAGCCGGCGGGTGAGCGGCAAAATTAGGTCCGGCGGACCTTTCTGAAATACTGTCAGATCTTTATAAGTGCAAAAACCGAAGCGTTGTCGTCGGTCCCGGCGATGATGCAGGGGTCTACCGTTATAAAAATACCCTTATGGTGGAGACGGTTGATGTCATTACGCCCATCGTTGATGATCCTTACACTTTCGGGGCTATCTGTGCAGCCAACTCGGTAAGTGATGTGTATGCAATGGGAGGGAAGCCCCTTACGGCACTTGCCATCCTGGGATTTGCCTCATGCGATTTCGATTCATCCACCATCAGGAGACTGTTACAGGGCGCCATCAGCAAGCTGAATGAAGCTGATGCATGTTTAATAGGTGGACATACAATTGAGGATAACGAATTCAAATTTGGATTTGCCGTATCAGGGGTTGTTGAAAAAGACGTGATACTGAAGGTAGCCGGTTCAAGGCCGGGTAATATTCTGGTGTTAACCAAAAGCCTGGGAACAGGAATTCTTACCTCTGCCGTTAAAAAGAAAAAAGTAGGGAAACAGTACCTGAATGAGGTTGTTGAGTCAATGCTGACATTAAACAATACAGCCTCAAAGGCCGCGGTATCAGCAGGGGCGCATGCTGCAACGGACATAACAGGATTTGGCCTCCTCGGCCACGGATTAAATATGGCAAAGAGCTCTGGAGTAAATCTGATAATAGACAGTGAAAAAGTACCTCTCATGAAAAAAGTTAAGGATCTCGCAGAAACAGGAGCTGTCCCGAAAGGGGCAAGAAACAACCTGGACTTCTGTATTAAAGATACCAGCTTTGCAAATGAGGTTTCTCAAGGTGCCAGGTTGGCGCTTTCAGATCCCCAGACTTCCGGGGGGCTATTGATATCTCTTCCATCTGAAGGATTGAAGAAATTTGAACGGGTTGCGAAAAAGGGAAAGATGCCCTACTGGATTATCGGGGAAGTTGAAAAAGGCCGTGGTAAAATAGTCGTTCGGTAGTCAGGTTGTATGAAACAAGATGGATAATAAACAGGACACGGAATCAACGATTCGTATGATTGCAGACTATATGGAGAAAGGCTTTCTGGAAAATATTGTCGATATGTTTAAGCATTCTCCCGAATACTACCCGTATATCGGGACCATGCTTGCTGATGAAAGAATGGGAGTCAGAATAGGGACGTTTGCGCTTGTAGAGACTCTGGCAGAACTGGAAAACAATAACCTTCCCGTCTCAATTCCGGGCATCGCATCGCTGTTACAAGATCCCAACGTTACCATCAGAGGTGATGCAGCACACATGCTCGGAATCATCGGCCATAAAGATGCTCTGCCTTATCTGGTAAATGCATTGCATGATGATCATGAGATGGTAAGAGAACATGTCAGTGAGGCGATTGAGGAAATAAAAAACAGCAGATAGTTTAAGCGGAATCCGTCAGGGATTCCTCATGTGTCTTTTCCGGAGCTTGTGCTCCCTGTTTCCTGGGATTCATCAACCATATAAGTCCAAATGCACGCTCCTGATAAATCTTTATAAGCCCGAGCCTGACGACCTCAAGTACGGCAAGAAACGTTACCAGCAATGTGACCTTTGTACAGCCCTCCTCAAAAAGGTTTTCAAATCGTACCCCGTCCACATGTTCAATACGCTCCACAATGTAATTGATTCTATCAGCTACCGTAAGGGTTTCACGGGTGATTTCAAGGTTTTGCTCAGGTGCCTTTTCCAGCATCTTCTGGAATGCCGTGATCAGATCAAATACATTTGCCTCAAAAAGCACCGGTTCCGGTTCAAATTCATAATCGTTCCTGTCAGGCAGGTCCCTGCAAAAGACATTCTTCCATATTTCTTCCCTTTTTCTCAGACTGATAGAGGATTCCTTATAGGCCTGATACTCCAGCAGTCTCCTGACGAGCTCGGAACGGGGATCTTCCTCCGGTTCTGCAACCTCTTCTTCGGCAGGGGGGAGAATGGTCCTTGATTTAATGTGAATAAGTGTTGCCGCCATCACAAGGAACTCTCCTGCTATCTCAAGGTTCAGCTCTTTCATGAGTTCTATATACACCATGTACTGTCGGGTTATATCAACGATGGGAATATCATAAATGTCTATTTTGTTCTCTCGGATCAGGTGAAGCAGAAGATCAAGGGGTCCTTCGAAAACAGGGAGTTTGAAGTGAAAACCGTTTATTGATCCGGAATCTCTTCCTGGATCTGGCAGGAGTGCTTTGCTGCTTTCTTTTAAATCGTTTTGAAGCGTTATCGCCTCTTCAAGTACTTCTGGCATCAGAAAATATTATAACATCCGACATACATATTGCAAGTAAAAACCATCTCGTATAATATATATGATATTTTTCGGTTGAATGTATCAAAAGTTTCTGATATCATTTGTAATGATACGCTCTTATAATAATTCAGTTGCTTTTTATTTTTACGGACATTATATTACTAGGGTCCGAATTTTTATTGTATGGAGGAGGTAATGAATTATGGATAAGATAAAAATAGCTATTGCTGGAATAGGTAATTGTACAAGTTCATTACTTCAGGGTATTGAATACTATAAATCCAAGAATAGTAAAGATGCAATCGGACTCATGCATTGGGACATCGGCGGCTACAGGCCATATGATATTGAAGTTGTTGCTGCATATGATATTGACAGGAGAAAAGTAGGCAGGGATGTCAACGAAGCAATTTTTTCACCCCCCAACAACACTACGGTTTTTTGTGGCACCCTCCCCGCGGCCGGAGTAAGCGTCAGCATGGGCAAGGTCCTTGACGGTTTTTCCGAGCACATGAGAAATTATAAAGACAAACATACCTTTGTACTGAGTGATGCAAAGGAGCCGACAAAAGCAGAGGTGGTAAAGCAATTAGTATCATCCGGTGCTGAAATGCTGCTTAATTATCTTCCCGTAGGTTCTGAAGAAGCGACACGCTTCTATGCAGACTGCGCGCTTGCGGCAGGTATAGGATTTATAAATAACATGCCTGTTTTTATAGCGAGCAACCCGGAATGGGCTAATAAATTCAAAAAGAAGAATATTCCCATCATTGGTGATGATATAAAAGCCCAGCTTGGTGCCACAATAACTCACAGAACACTTGCTGACCTGTTTAAGAAGAGAGGCGTAAAAATAGAGAGGACGTACCAGTTAAACACAGGCGGAAATACAGACTTTCTTAATATGTTAAATAGAACCCGACTGGCCTCAAAAAAGAAATCCAAGACCGAGGCGGTCCAGTCTATTCTTGACACGAAGCTCGATCCTGACAATATCCATATAGGACCCAGCGACTATGTCCCCTGGCAGAAGGACAATAAGCTCTGTTTTATCCGCATGGAAGGCAGACTGTTTGGTGACGTGCCCATGAACATTGAGCTCAGGCTTTCTGTTGAGGATTCTCCAAACTCTGCCGGTGTTTCCATAGATGCAATCAGGTGCTGCAAACTTGCCCTCATCCGTAGCAAGGGAGGTGTGCTGTACTCTCCTTCTGCTTACTTTATGAAGCATCCTCCAAAGCAGTTTCCTGATGATATCGCTTACAAAATGACGGAGGAGTTTATTGCCGGTCAGGATATTGAAGGTGCTCATATATCAGGCGATAATGGCGATAAAACCATACTTAAGGTTTCAGACGAAGTCATAGCTAAATAATCTATACCCTTTTTCATCCGGGAAAGATTACATCATCATACAATATGATGTCTATGTTCCCGGTTTTTTATTTTTTTACCCTGAATTTTCGGTATGCACGTTAGTTTGACTGGAAATGCAGATAGTAAACAGCCTAACCCACTATATTCATATATACGCCATGAAGGGAAGCCTTGAAAAAAGTTTTGATTACGGCGCAAAGCATGGGATATGATCAATCTTAGCACTTCATCAACATTTTAAATTATATGCTAACGGTCTACTGTAAAGGCCGCTTCCAAAATTTTTTTCAAGGCTTCCCTCGGTGCCTGCTTGAATAATGGGGGCTAAATAATTGCACTTTCGGAACCCGTTGGGATGAAATATTACTAAAATATGATAAAATGGCTGTGACATCTGCAACATTACTATAAGTTAATATAGGGCTGTCTGCCTTTAATATTTATAAAACATTATTCAGAAGGAGAAAAAATATGGTCAGCTACAAGGATTTAGGACTGGTCAACACGAACGAAATGTTTAAAAAAGCAATGGGAGGCAAGTATGCCGTCCCGGCCTATAACTTCAATAATATGGAACAGCTTCAGGCAATCCTTCAAGCCTGCGTAGAAACAAAATCTCCTGTCATTCTGCAGGTCTCCTCAGGCGCCCGCAAGTATGCGAACTCGACCCTTCTCAGAAATATGGCCAGAGGCGCTGTTGAATATGTAAAAGAGCTTGGATATGAAATACCCATCGCACTGCACCTTGACCATGGTGATACATTTGAGCTCTGCAAAGACTGTGTAGATAACGGATTCTCCTCAGTCATGATCGATGGCTCCCATCACCCGTTTGAGGATAATATTGCACTGACCAAAAAAGTCGTTGAATATGCACATCAGCATGATGTAACGGTTGAGGGCGAATTGGGACAGCTCGCGGGTGTTGAAGACGATGTGTCCGCGGAAAAGTCAACTTACACAAAGCCTGAAGAAGTTATAGAATTTGTTAACAGAACCGGAGTAGACAGCCTGGCCATATCTATCGGTACGTCACACGGCGCTAACAAATTCACCCCGGAGCAATGCACACGAAACGAAGAAGGGGTACTCGTTCCACCGCCTCTGCGCTTTGATATCCTTGAAGAGATTGAGAAAAAGCTTCCCGGATTCGTTATTGTGCTGCATGGCTCTTCTTCTGTACCGCAAGACATCGTAAAGATTATCAATGATCATGGCGGCGCATTGAAAGATGCAATCGGCATTCCGGAAGAACAGCTCAGACGGGCTGCACAGTCCGCGGTTTGCAAGATAAATATCGATTCTGACGGGAGACTCGCAATGACAGCTGCTGTAAGAAAGGTTTTCGTAGAAAAACCTGCTGAATTTGATCCAAGAAAATATCTTGGCCCTGCAAGAGATGCGCTGAAAGAGCTGTATAAGCATAAAAACAATAATGTTCTGGGCTCTGCCGGTAAGGCTTGAATGACTGAATCAATAAGCCGCGAGGTGTTTGACATCCTGGCCAGGCATGCTGAACTGGACCCCGATAAAGTTACCCCCTCTACCCTCCTTCAAATGAGTGGAGTAGATTCTCTTTTAATGGTGGAAATTATATTTGACCTGGAAGAGCACTTTGACATTACCATCCCTGATGAGCTGCTGGGAATGCAGAACCAGGAGTTGGAAACTGCTGCTGACGTCGTACGTCTTGTGGAGAAACTGATACAGCACAAAAAGACCTCATGAAGCGGGTCGTTGTAACGGGCATGGGCTGTATTTCATCACTGGGGCATACCTGCGATGACTTTACGCGTAAACTGATGCAGGGAGAAAGCGGCATCGGCCCGATTACTCTCTTTGATACAGACGGATTCAGGGTCAGGATAGCTGCTGAAGTTAAAGCTTACGACGAACTTGATTTTTTCCCTGAAAAACAGCTTACCAAGCTTGACCGGTATACCCAGTTTGCCGTTCTTGCAAGCCGTGAGGCAGTCACTGATGCCGGGCTGAACATAACCGGTCCTGAAGCAGAGCGCATAGCGGTAGTGCACGGCACAGGAATAGGCGGTCAGTCTACACAGGACATCAATTATCACCGTATCTATTCTCAGGGAATAAAACGATTGCATCCTTTCACGGTTCCCAAACTAATACCAAGTGCAGGTGCTAGCTGGATAAGTATGGACCTTGGAATAACCGGGCCGGCCTTTGCAACAACATCGGCATGTTCTTCAGCAGGCCATGCTATCGGCATGGGTGTACTTATGTTACGCGCGGGCATAGCTGATGTTGCCGTAACCGGTGGCTCTGAGGCATTAATTACATTCGGCACAATTAAAGCATGGGAAGGACTTCGCGTCATGTCCAATGACACATGTCGTCCCTTCAGTAAAAATAGGAGCGGTATGGTAATCGGTGAAGGCGCCGGCACATTAATATTCGAGACACTGGAACATGCGAAAGCGCGAAAAGCAAAAATCTACGCAGAACTTGCGGGTTTTGGAATGAGCTCTGACGCCCATGATATGTTACAGCCTCTGGATAAGGGTGCAGCCCGTGCCATGCGTGCGGCACTGGATGATGCCGGCATGACACCTGAAGATATTGACTATATAAACGCTCATGGAACCGGGACCCCTCAGAACGATCCAACAGAAACACGCGCGATACATGACGTATTCGGTTCACATGCTGACAATCTTGCAGTTTCTTCAACCAAGTCAATACATGGTCATACGCTTGGTGCAGCTTCTGCCCTGGAAGCCATTGCAACCATTCATGCCCTCCAGGAACAACATGCCCCGCCTACAGCAAATTTTCTGGAACCGGATCCGCAGTGCGACCTGGATTATGTCCCCAACAAAGCCCGCCCCATGTCCATGAGCGCAGCCATGAGCAACTCTTTTGCCTTCGGAGGGTTAAATACCGTACTGGTGTTCAAAACATATAATGAAAGTTGAATGATTGAGCATACCTTTAAGTATACCAGCTCACATTATTAATAAATATTTGAGCCATGGAGGTAAGCCTTAAAAAAGTTCTGAATACGGCGCAAAGCAGGGGGATATGATCAATCGTAGCACTTCATCAACACTTAAAAGTGTGTGTTAATGTTCTGCCGTTGAAGCCACTCCCAAAACTTTTTTTAAGGCTTCCCTCCATGGCTGTGTGAATAATGCGGGCCAGAGCTCTTGCTTTTAATATTCCCTCTGAATTTCTCCCTCAACCTCTACGGTTTCAGGCCTGAATTCTTCAGGCCTGCGTCCGAAACATGTACCGAGGGCTTCGTATAATGCTATGGTATTAACATCAACATGCCGCTGTTTAATAACTTCAGCTGTTGGCTTGTAGGTAACCTTCGTGCCCCTTACCCTCACGACGGTATTCCCACCCAGCCCTCTGGTTAAAAGAACAACTGCAGCAGCTCCTGCTTCTTTACCGAAATTAACGTCAAAAGCAGAAGACGCTCCCGCACGAACAAGATGTCCGGGAGTTACCTCCCTGACTTCCGGAAGCTCGTACACACCCTCCACCGCAATATTATTTCTCTTCATGAACGCTTTCATCTCAGGATCCGCCTTCATAATGGCCTCAAGTCTCTTTCTCACATATTTGCCGGCTCCTGCCAGTTTGGCGTGGCCAAAGGAGTCAACTCCCGCGCTTTCATCCACAATACTCTCCCCTTTTGCATCTGTCATGCCCTCTGCTACGACTATTGAGTACGTACCGGCCTTCACATCACTGTTTTCAACACGAGATATAAATCTCTTCTTCATATGGTCATACACGATATCAAAGTCAGCCGGGATCTCGGGAATCAGTATACAGTCAGCATCCCCCCCTATCCCTCCTCTGAATGCGGTATGACCTGCATACCGGCCAAATGCTTCAAGCACAATCACCCTGTTGTGGGTATGGCCCGTTGTCTTCAAATCTCTGACCATTTCAGCTATTCTGTTAATAGCAGAATCACCACCGACACTGTACGTCTGAAGATCCAGATCCATGGTCTTCGGGGCATGAACACAGGTGATGCCCTGCGCGGCCAGATCAACCATGACACTGCCCGTGTCATCACCTCCGCTGATGACAAGGCCGTCAATGCCATGTTTTTCTAGACCCTTTTTAATCCTTTCATATTTGTCCTTATTATCTATTTTTTTTATTTTGACCCTTGAATTGCCTGCCTCGGATCCAGCCAATTCAGCCCTGATATGATCCAGTCTTTCAGCTGTGAGTACTGAAACGTTATCGACATCAATAAGGTTGTAGAGACCTGCATAGCCATTTGAAATGATGACTGTTTCTATCCCCATGGACATGGCCATCAGGGCAGCCCCCTTTATTACTCCGTTCAGGCCGCCGCAGTCTCCTCCGCTGGTAAGAACCCCTATTCTCTTGATATTCATATTACAATCCTCCTTATAATAGTAATCAGGAATTATAACTTGCAGGACACGGTAAAGTTTAACACAAAATTCTGCAGGCTTCCAGAAATTTCTACGGTTTCTATGTGAAATTTCAGGAACCTTTCGAATGATTTAATATGAGGCATGACCGCCCTGTCGTTTGGAAATTGATAACCGGGATTTCTTTTAAAGTGTTCCCTTGGTTGAAGGCACTCCCCTGGCATGGGGATGAATTTCAGAAGCCATTCTGAGCGCTCTGCCAAAACCCTTGAATACGGCCTCAAGAATGTGGTGCGCATCCCGCCCGTATTGCAGGTTGATATGAAGATTCATGCCTGCACCGTTCGAGAGAGCCCTGAAAAAATCATTAAATATGGATACCGGGATATTCTGGATCATGGAGTTCCCTCTTGGAAATTTTACTTTATACACCAGATAGGGTCTTCCGCTGAGGTCAATAACAACCTGAGCAAGGCTCTCATCCATGGGCGTCAATGCCTCGCCGTAACGCCGTATCCTGAGTTTTTCACCGAGGGCCGTTTTTATTGCCTCTCCCAGAACAATTCCGAGGTCCTCTACGAGGTGATGATAATCAACTTCTATATCTCCTTGAGCCTGGACATCCAGATCAAGATGACCATGCTTTGACATAAGACTGAGCATGTGGTCAACAAACGGTACGGATGTATTGACCTTATATTTTCCCTTGCCGTCAAGATTAAGGATCAGTTTTATGTTCGTCTCTTTAGTCTTTCTTGAGACTGTTGCTTTTCTCGGCATGAATCCCTCCGGAATTTTTTATCAATTATAACAGTTGCCTCAGATTTTTTATAAACGTATTATTCTCAGCCGGTGTTCCTACGGTGACTCTCAGACACCCTCCGGCAATATCTCTCAAGTTCCTGACAAGCACACCCCTCTTCAGAAGACCTCTGTAAATTTTATCCGCGTTTTTTACATAAAATAATATAAAGTTAGCATCTGATGGAAATGGCAAGACTCTGTCCATGTTCGCCATTGTTTTGAAAAGTCTTTTTCTCTCTGAAATAATTGAGTTGATATGAGAAATTAATTGACGGTTCTTTTTCAATGCATCAATGGCAACCTTCTGAGAAAGAGCATTTACATTAAAGGGAAGCCTTACCTTATTTACCTCATCGACAATCTCTTTATGAGCAACCATAAAGCCTGTACGAATCCCTGCCAGTCCTACTTTACTTAATGTCCTGAGCACAATAAGATTCTTGTACTTCTTTAACAATGGAACAAAGGATTTCTTACGTGAAAACTGCTGATAGGCCTCGTCAACAACCACAATGCCTTTTGTTTTTTTAATAACCTTTAACATACGGTCGGAAGAAAGACTGTTTCCGGTCGGGTTATTGGGAGAACTGAGAAAAATAAGTTTCGGTTTTACCCTTTGAACCTGCCTGTTCATCCCGTCCATGTCAAGATCAAATGAGTCATCAAGAGAAAGACCTGCATGTTTTTCGCCCAGGGCCTGAGATATTATTCCGTACATTGTAAACGTTGGCGTAGGATAAAGAACAGGCCCTCCAAACGTCGTGATAATGTTATAAATGAGTTCATCAGAACCGTTTCCATGCAGAACATTTTCAGTCCTGACTTTCAGGCTCTTTGCGAAAAGCCTTCTGAGCTCCTTTGCTTCGGGGTCAGGATATTTGCTGGTCCTGACATTTTTTAACACTCTGAAGCCATACGGGCTTTCATTGGCATCCAGCTTAACTTTGCATCGGATTTCTTCAGCCCGGTAGGCCTTGAGAGCACGAACGTTTGGTTTTACAAGTTTTTTTATATCCATTCCGGGAAATTATAACACAAGCATCACGGGTAAGACCTGAATGGTTTTACTCTTCAAGTCCCTGCAAATACTGATATATGCATTCCGGAAGGTCTCTGCTGTACCCTCCTTCGAGGACAGAGAAGGTTGGTTTATTCAAGGCAGCAATCATACGACCAATACGTCTGTAGGTCTCAAGCTCCAGGGTCAGGTTGGTTATCGGATCAAGCCGGTATGAATCAAACCCTGCTGAGACACCAAGCAGGTCCGGACCGAATTGCTCGACTTTTTTCAGTCCATCCTGCAGAACAGATAAAAATTCATCCGGTGTTGTGTGGGCAGACAACGGGTAGTTCAGACAGTTGTTATTGCTTTTCAGTCCGGTCCCGGGATAGAGCGGGCTCTGATGAAGGGATAGATACAAAAAGTCTTTTCGGCCCAACATGATATCTTCAGTCCCGTTTCCATGATGGCAATCAAAATCCACTATCGCCACTTTATGAGCTTTTTCATGTGCACTTAATGATGCGATGGCAATGCTGTTAAAGTAACAAAACCCTCCAAGGGTATTTTTTGTCGCATGATGTCCGGGAGGGCGCATAAGTGAAAACGCCTTTTCACCGTCTTCAAGACAATGCGTTGCTGCATCTATCGCACTGCCAGCTGATAACCTGGCTATTTCATATATACCTCTAAACACCGGAGTATCAAAATCAAAAAAACTCTCATTTTTTACACTCTCAAGAAGACCGGATGTGTGGGCGAGTAAAATATCTTCTTCAGAACACAGACCAGGCTCATCAAAAGAATACCCCTTTTCTTCAAGGTATTCATAAGTTGAACGGACCCTAGCAGGTGCCTCGGGGTGTCCGGGCTGTGAGTATTGCAGACATTGTGGAGAGTAATATATTTTCATATTAAATTATTCCCAAGCTGGTATCCTGTATTGTTTATACTTAGCAACAGGCCTGATGAAAGTTTATTTTCATTGTTCGTCATTCCGGCAGTCCTTAAGCCGAAATGCAGTCTTTTCATTAGCTTTTCGATGCCCGATTACTGACTTCAGGCATGACAACACAAGGTACTTTATACACAGACTCTCTTTCTCCAATAATAATTATACTTCATCAGTAATACAGGCTAAATCCGGAACTCCATTAAGTCTTCCGCCAGGACAATTTCCCCATTAAAATGTGTTTGTGCCTCCTTTACTCTATCCGCATCTGGAATATCTGCCGGGTATATATGAGAAAGCACCAGTTTTTTTACGTGTGCATGCATTGCAAGAAGACCGCATTCTTTTGCGCTTAGATGACCTTTAACCTTCATGGCATCAGGAAAAGAGCAGTCTGCAATTAAGAGGTCTGCATGCTCTGAAAGTTCAATAATCCCGCTGTCATAATCAGCATCACCCGAAAAAACAACAGACCTTCCTTCGAGTTCAAACCGGTAAGCAGTACTGTCTGCAGAGTGCTCCGTCTCAGCAGTCCTGATATTCCAGGGTCCATAACACATGGTATGAGCCACTTCCATAAACAAAATGCGAAAATCCTTTGATTCTCCGATTATCGACCCAATGGCCCTGTTATAGTATTGCTCAAACCCCTTGGGTGCTATGATGCTGAAATCCTTTTCCCTTGTAAAATTCGGGGTATAAAAAAGGGCATGCAGCAATGGCATTAAATCAGCGAAATGGTCAGGATGCCCGTGGGTTAAAAACAGGGCATCAATCTTTCTATAACTTCTGCCAGCCCTCTCAAGCTGCAGGAGAATGCCACTGCCACAGTCAATCAGGACTTCCTTATCATCAGCCTCAAGCAGGTATCCTGAAGCATTCCTCTTTAAAGAAGGAACACACGTACCGCTTCCTAAAATAGTAACTTTCATATGGGAAACATTGTAAGGCACGTTTAAGAAAAAAAATAATAAAAACAGGTTATGGCATTATTTTTTCACATGAGGCCTTCACCAGCTTACCCAGCCATTCATGCAGCACAACCTGCCCCCTTTTATAATCCTTTATCGGTTTCATCTCCCTGAGAGTTGTGATGGATCCATTCTTATATATTCCTATATATCCATGCAGCATCCCGTTGCTAAGCAGGGAATACAGGCAGTACGTAAGTTCAGGGATCAAAGGATTGTAACGCTCAAGAACAAACCCCAGCTTTACGGCCATCTTCCTGTCACCATCAATATCTGAAGGGTGATTCACGAGATTATGAATATCAAATCCAAAGGTTTCATTGAACCTGGCTACTTCGTCAGGTATGATTGTAAGAAACTCAAGAAATCCACTCTCTTCTTCCCATGTTGTAAGATGATTATATTTTATTTCCTTCTTTACGGTCTTCATAACTTGCACCTCTTGTCAATTAATATTGAATATATGTAAATTATACAACAATCTACAGGTTACAAGGTTTTTTCTTAAGGTATAATACGAGTAAACCTGAAAAAAATTATACATAAGGTTGCCCGGAGGGTCATAATGATTCTTGAACACATTACCATGACAGATTTTGCAAAACACCTTAAGAAAACAAAGACCATAATTTTCCCTTTTGGAACCGTTGAAGAGCACGGCAGCCATTTGCCCCTGAACACAGACACGCTAATAATATACGAAATATTGAAACGGGTGGTGAAGAAACGAAAGGTCTTTCTTGCACCACCTCTGTATTACGGAGTGTGCACATCCACAAGTCAGCATCCGGGTACCATCAGTATATCACCTGCTACACTCCGCCGGATTACGTACGATCTTACAAAGGATGCATACGAAAAAGGGTTAAGAAATATCTTTCTCATCACCGGTCATGGAGGTGGGCTGCACTCTTCTGCCATGAAAGAAGCATCAGAAACTCTTGTAAATGAACTGAAAGGGATCAGGATCGCCGTACTCTGTCCTTATGATATGTTACATTACGAACTGTCGGAAATTGCAGACACCCCAAATGATTCTCATGCCGGAGAAATAGAGACCTCTCTCATTCTGTCTCTGGCACCTGAATTAGTTAAGGGCAGGGCTAAAGAGGAGTATCCCCGGCTTCCAAAACCCTTCACTGTAAAGAATAAGATCAAGTACTGGCCCGGAGGCGTATGGGGTAATCCTGGCAAGGCAAGTAAAGAAAAAGGTGATCAGGCAGTGAAATTAATTGTCAATAAAATTATTGATATTCTTGATATGGGAGAAGCAATAAGATGAACCGGGCATACTATATACATGCACAGGGGGACTTAACATCGTTTGCCATGTATTACTGAAATACGCAAAGATACTGGCTAACTTGCTACTAAACAAATATAATAGCTATACTATGTAATCCTCACATAACTCAATGAATAAAAAACATCTCATTATAGGCATTGTCATAGTAGTGCTGTCTTTTTCCTATGCGTTCAAGAACGTATCATTAGAAGAACTGGGCAGTGCCCTGAAATCTGTTCAATATCTGTATCTCATTCCGTCACTCTTTTTTGTTGCATTAACTTTTTTATTCCGAACCATGAGATGGCGTTATCTTGTGGGGTCTGTAAAAGAAGTAAAAACAGCTGATCTTGCATCTCCCATGATGATAGGTTTTATGAGTAATATACTTCCGGCACGGGCGGGAGAATTAATTCGGGCATATCTGCTCGGCAAAAAAGAAAACATCAGCTTCAGCGCCTCATTTGCCACGATCTTTGTTGAGAGACTCATGGATATGATGTTATTTTTGGGTCTGCTTGTGGGTGTCATGCTATACAGTTCCGATATACTTGCCCGGGGAAATGCCGCGGGAAGTCATGACCTGGTAGGCACCATGAAAAGCTTTGGATGGTTCAGTTTTGTCGTATTAATAGGAATCTGTGTATTTTCCGGATTGCTGCAGTATAAAAATAAGTGGGCCATGAGGATAGTCGGTGTATGTGTTAAACATCTTCCTCTTAAATGGAAAGACAAAATTACGGGGATGGTTCATTCGTTTACTGAAGGGCTTAGTATTTTAAAAGATCCAAAAGGATTTATGGCCTCTGTCATACTTACATTTTTTGTGTGGGCCGCAATGATATCTGTGTATTATCCCATTTACCTGGCATTTGGTATTGAAGCAGAGCTCCCGATGATATCATCTCTGGTAATCCTGAGCCTGACCGTGGGTATATTTATTTCCGTACTGCCCACTCCTGCTTTTCTTGGTTCATTTCAGCTGGCATGTGTGGTAGCTCTCCACGATATATTTGGAATATCAGAAGCCGTTTCAGCGAGTTATGGAATTGTTGCCTGGCTTGTGAATATGGGGTTTATTATACTGGCAGGCCTGGTTTTTATTTTAAAAGACAATATATCCTTTGCTGAACTTGCCGCCAGTAAGGACCAGGAAACCCCGTAACTGGTTATTTTGCCGCTGCAACAGCTTCTTCATCTTTTTTATTAGGTACAGGCTTTTTTTCTGGTTCGCTCTTGATAAGTTTGAGTTCCTTCTGTCCTCTGCTGATTTGTACCTCAATGTTTGCCCCTTTTGCAATGGATATATTTTCTATGTACGATATCTCGCCTTTACCGCTTGCCTTTGCGCCCAGTTCAACCTCATTCCCTTCAAGCTTTCCGTTAAAATCACCGTTTATGTACACCTTGCCTTTTGCCATTATTTCTCCGCCGTCAAACTTACCCGAAATCGTTACATCCCCGCCGGCAATGATATTTCCCTCGCTCAGCCGTCCGTCAATCACGACACTGCCTCCTTTTGTTTCTATATTTCCCTTGCATGATCCCTTTATGACAATACTTGAGTCTTGTGCCGATGTTATATTCCCCTCAACATCTCCGCTTAACTCCAGGTCGCATGTTACATTTATATCACCCTTCAGCTTGCTGCCGCGAAGAATGGTATTGATACTGTCATTTTTATTCGTTTTTATGCTGTTGGTAGCAACAGGAGGCTCCGTTACTTCAGAGACCTTCTGCTCATCATTTGCAACCATGGATTCATCCTCTGTTCCCCATTTTTTAAACATGTTGTCCTCCAATAATATTAATTTTTAATACATTATATTACGTATCACATTACGTTACTAATCGGCAATAGTTGTTCTAACCTTTATACAGGAAATGATCATGATCATGTTATTCACGTTTTTGGAGTGAATACTCAAGATCCCTGTCAAGAGAAGGATGAACTGCCTAAGGTTTACTATTTATTTTCATTGTCAAGAGCAGACAACCGTTCTTTAGCTTTTTTTGCAACGTCACTGCCCGGATATTTCTGAACTATTTCCTCATATATTTGCCTCGCATGTTCTTTATTGTTCTGCAATTCTTCAAACTGTGCTGTTTCAAATAGTTCTTCTGTTTTATCTGCCGTACAGGAACTCACACCAACGGCAATCATCAGGGCCATTGAGACGCAAAGAGATTTCATTATTCCGGTCATGAATGCCTCCTTCATACGTGATTTGTCTACATACGTTACATACTTCATATTGTCAGGTCAAGACTTCTCCTCCACCAAATAAAGTAAAATATTGCCTAACTCGGTTGATTCCCGGCCTTTTAATGAATTTTTAAAGAAAAATCATTGAAATACGGTCATAATGTATGATAATCTTATAACTGCTTGTAGCAGGAAGATGTGTCTGATAAATCACACGTCCATCTAATCTTCTCTCTAACAGTGTTCCGGTTTCCGGAATTTAGCGAGAAAGGACGGAGGAAAAACTGAGGAGGTTTCCATGGTTGTAACTATGAAAGAGCTTCTGGAGGCTGGTGTTCATTTCGGACATCAGGTCAAACGCTGGAACCCGAAAATGAAAAAATATATTTTTGGACAGCGAAATGGTATTTATATCATCGACCTTCAGAAAACAGTAAAGATGTTTGAGGTTGCCTACAATTTTGTTAAAGACCTGTCTGTAAATGGTCAATCAATTCTTTTTGTAGGCACAAAAAAGCAGGCCCAGGACGTAATCATTGAAGAAGCGCAGCGGTCACAGTCCTATTTTGTAAATCAGCGGTGGCTTGGCGGTATGCTGACCAATTTCAAGACAGTCAAGCAGGGTATCGAAAAGCTCAAGAAGATAGAGAAGATGAATGAGGACGGCACCTATGATCTGCTGACTAAAAAAGAAGTGGCAAAGTATGAAACAGAACGGCAGCGTCTCGAAAAAAATCTGAGCGGTGTTAAAGAGATGAATAAACTGCCTGGTGCAATTTTCATTATTGATCCCAAAAAAGAGTCAATCGCAATTGCTGAGGCAAAGAAACTGGCGATTCCGATAGTGGCCCTTGTTGACACTAATTGTGATCCTGACGGAATAGATTACATTATCCCGGGCAATGATGACGCAATCAGGTCGATCCGGTTAATTTCCTCAAAAATGGCAGAAGCATGTCTTGAAGGAAAGAACATTTTAAATAAGACGTTAGAAGAGGCTGCTGCTCAGGAAGCTGCTACAAAAGCTGTTGCTGAACAGGAGGTGGCAGCCGAAAAAGCCCGGGAAGAAGAATCTGAAGGAGAACAGCAGGAGCAGACAGATACAGAGAACAAGGAGGAAGTAAGTCAATGAGTATTTCAGCCAGTACGGTAAAAGAGCTAAGGGACCAGACAGGTGCCGGGATGATGGATTGTAAAAAGGCTCTTACAGAGTCAGAGGGAAATGCTGAGAAGGCCCTCGACATATTAAGAAAAAAAGGGCTCGCAAAGGCTCAGGGGAAGGCTTCCAGAGAAGCATCAGACGGCTATATAGGATCGTATATACATATGGGCGGCAAAATAGGGGTTCTTGTAGAAGTTAACTGCGAGACCGATTTCGTAGCAAAAACAGATGATTTCCAGGCTCTGGTTAAAGACATCGCCATGCACATAGCTGCTGCAAATCCGACGTATGTTTCAAGGGAAGAAATACCCTCTGAAGTGATAGACAAGGAAAAAGAGATATTTGCTTCCCAGGTTGAGAATAAACCGTCCCAGGTCGTTGATAAGATTGTTGAGGGTAAAGTGGAAAAATTTTTCTCGGAGGTTTGCCTTGTGGATCAGGTCTTTGTTAAGGACCCTGACCAGAAGGCAAAGATCAAGGACCTGATTGTAGAGAAAATTGCAAAACTCGGTGAAAATATCGTCATCAAACGTTTCGCACGTTTCCAGCTTGGAGCGTAATCCAGCACGTAGCGGTCAATATGAAAAGCCAAAAGTCCAAATTTAAAAGAGTACTGCTGAAACTGAGCGGTGAAGCCCTTATGGGAGATAAGAACTTTGGTATTGACCAGAAGGTAGTACAGTTTATCGCTGACGAGCTTAAAAAGATCTCAGGCGTTGAAGTTGCCCTCGTGATTGGAGGAGGAAACATATTCCGTGGTCTTGAGGCAAGCGCCGAGGGAATGGAAAGAACGTCTGCAGACTATATGGGTATGCTTGCAACGGTACTGAATGCCCTTGCAGTACAGAACGCGCTTGAGAAAAACGGCATGCCTACACGGGTACAGTCAGCTATTGAAATGCAGGAACTAGCAGAACCATACATCAGAAGAAGGGCTGTCCGTCATCTCGAAAAGGGGAGGTTTGTAATATTTGCAGCCGGAACAGGAAATCCCTACTTTACAACAGACACGGCAGCGGCTTTACGGGCCGTTGAAATAGGGGCAGATATCATATTAAAAGCCACAAAAGTTGATGGAGTATATAGCAGTGATCCGGTAAAAAATCCCAGGGCAAAAAAATTTTCTGAAATCTCATATATTGATGTCCTGAAAAAAGGACTGAAAGTGATGGATTCTACAGCAACATCTCTTTGTATGGACAATAATCTTCCGATTGTGGTATTCAGTATGATGAAAAAAGGCAACCTAAAGAAAGTGCTGGAAGGCAAGAAAATCGGCACCTTGGTGAGGGGGTAAGGACCAATGCAAAAAGAGGCAAAAAAAAGAATGACCGAAAAAATGGATAAAACGATAGAGGCCCTGAAAAAGGACCTTGCCGGCATGAGGACGGGGAGAGCGTCCCTTTCCATCTTTGACGGAATAACGGTCGATTATTTTGGAACACCCACACCCATAAATCACGTTGCTACACTCAGTGTTCCTGAAAGCAGGCTGATCACCATTCAGCCCTTTGATCCGAAAACCATAAGTGATATTGAAAAAGCCATCCAGAAGTCTGACCTTGGTCTTAATCCCTCCAATGACGGCAAGTTAATACGGGTCGCCATCCCTGCCCTTACCGAGGAGAGAAGGAAAGAGATCGTGAAACAGGTACATAAGAGAGGTGAGGAAGCAAAAATTTCTGTCAGAAATATTCGACGTGACACAAATGAGGAAATAAAGAAAATTGAAAAGGAAGAGCACCTGAGTGAGGACGAAACAAAGCGTGCATTAGAGGAAACCCAGAACTTGACTGATGCGTACATTAAAAAAGTAGAAGAAACCGTGGCTCATAAGGAAGAAGAGGTCATGGAAGTGTAAATCTGCCATTTCCTGGTCATGGGGCTGATGCTGTTGTATTGACCGGTCATCCGAAATCAGGTATATAGTTATAATACAGAGTGTTCCAGATATTACATACTGTCTTTAACCTAATAAACGATCAGTAAAAAGGAGGATGCAATGGCCCTACGAGTCGGAATTAACGGATTTGGAAGAATTGGCAGAAATTTTCTCAGGACATGCCAAGGTGAAGACGCAATAGAGATTGTTGGTATTAACGACCTGACGGATGCCGCGACCCTGGCTCATCTTTTAAAGTATGATTCCATTCATGGAATTATGAATTCTGATGTAGCAGTTCAAGGAAATAATCTTGTAGTAAATGGGAAAGAGATCAGGGTAACTTCAATAACCGACCCCTCACAGCTGCCGTGGAAAGACCTGAATGTAGATATGACACTCGAATCAACCGGTCATTTTGTCGACAAGGAGGGCGCTTCAAAACACCTGAGTGCCGGAGCTCAGTGGGTCATAATATCTGCTCCAGCCAAAGAGCCGGATGCAACTGTCTGCATGGGTGTGAATGAGGAAACGCTTGACATCTCGAAACACAAAATCATATCCAATGCCTCATGTACGACAAACTGCCTTGCTCCTATTGCTAAAGTAATAGACCAGAAATTTACGATAAAAAGCGGTCTCATGACCACCATTCATTCATATACAAATGATCAGCGTATCCTTGATCTGCCGCACAAAGACCTGAGAAGGGCGAGAGCGGCTGCCCTGTCAATGATTCCTACAACGACAGGAGCAGCTAAGGCGGTCGGTTTGGTACTGCCTCATTTAAAGGGTAAGCTGGACGGTATGGCAATACGGGTCCCGACACCCAATGTATCTGTTGTTGATCTGGTTGCCACTCTTGACAAAGAGGCCACAGCAGAATCAGTAAACGCAACCATTAAGGAAGCTGCTGATGGACCTCTAAAAGGAATACTTCAGTATTCTGATGGTCCTCTTGTATCAATAGATCTTAACGGCAACCCACACTCTTCAATCTTTGATGCCCCGGTGACAAAAGTACTGGAAGGCAACCTTGTCAAGGTACTATCATGGTATGATAATGAATGGGGTTACAGCACCCGCTTAAAAGATTTAATGCTATATGTTGACAGCAAAAGGTAATACACAGCAATGAGTGATGAACTGTCTGTGCCGATAAAGGGGGTTTTAAATAAGCTTTCTATTAAAGACCTTGATATCAAGGGTAAAAGGCTTTTCATTCGTGTTGACTTTAACGTTCCCCTTGATGAAAACCATAACATAACTGATGACAGAAGAATCCGGTCTGCACTGGCAACGATTAATTATGCCATTGATGAGGGTGCCAAGGTCATACTTGCTTCACACGTCGGAAGACCCAAAGGAAAACCGGATCATCGTTTCAGCCTTTCCTCAGTTGCCCGAAGACTGCAGCGTCTCATTAAAAAAGATGTCACGTTTCTCCCTGAATGCACAGGTCCCAATACCGAATCAGCAGTTTCCCGGATGTCAGATGGAGATATCGTACTTCTTGAAAACCTGAGATTCAACATCGAGGAAGAGAGGAATGATGAACAGTTCAGCAGGGCCCTTGCGGGATTGGCAGATTATTATATTAATGATGCCTTTGGTGCCGCGCATCGCAACCATGCCTCTGTTGTAGGAATTACAAAATTTTTGCCGTCTGCCGCAGGCTTTCTTCTTCAAAAAGAAATTGAATATCTGCAGGGCGTCATTAATCATCCTGTACGGCCATTTGTTGCCATACTGGGAGGAGCTAAAGTGTCAGGCAAGATTGATGTAATCCGCAATCTTGAAGACAAGGTTGATAAAGTTATTGTTGGCGGCGGAATGGCATATACATTCCTCAAGGCCATGGGATTCAATGTCGGCGATTCCCTTGTAGAGCAGAATATGCTTGAGTTTGCTAATGACATCCGCAAAGGTGTCATTGCCAAAGGGATCAAGTTTTACCTGCCGGTTGACTGTGTTATTGCTCAAAGCATCGAAGCAGGCGCTGAGACCAAACTGGTAACATCTCAGGAAATACCAAACGGGTGGAAAGCTGTGGATATCGGACCTGCGTCAGTAAAACTGTTCTCCGAAGCACTGGAAAGCGCCAAAACCATCTTGTGGAACGGTCCTATGGGTGTATTCGAAGTAGATGCCTTTTCACGAGGGACATTTTCTGTTGCCCACTCAGTTGCGGATGCTTATGCACTTACCATAGTGGGTGGTGGTGATACAGATCTGGCCGTGAGCAGGGCCGGGGTTTCCGAGAGTATATCTTTTATTTCAACTGGCGGTGGCGCTGCTCTGGAACTTCTTGAAGGGAAAGACCTGCCCGGACTTGTAGCGCTTACTGATAAGTAAGAAGAATGAAAGATAAAAGATTACATGTAATGAATTTTTTTATTAAATCTATTTCAATTTTTTATTTTTTAAGGTGTCTTTCAATTTCCCGCTTTGCTTCTCTTTCTTTAACAGAGTCCCTTTTTTCATATTGACGTTTACCCTTTGCCACTCCTATCTCCACCTTGGCTTTTCCGTCTTTGAAATAGATTCTTAACGGTATTAACGTCAGACCCTGCTGGCTCGTCTTGCCCCAGAGTTTACTGATTTCTTTTTTGTGAAAGAGCAGTTTTCTTGTTCTTACAGGATCATGATTTTGCATATTTCCATGGCTGTACGGGCTTATGTGACAGTTCAGGAGAAACGCCTCTCCATTCTTTATAACAGCGTAACTGTCTTTAAGATTGGCTCTTCCATCTCTGAGGGACTTGACCTCTGTTCCCAGGAGTGCAATTCCTGCTTCGTAGCTCTCCTGTATGAAATAGTCGTGATACGCCTTCCTGTTTTTAGTAACTGTCTGTTCCATGCCATCAGAATAACCATAGTGTCTGAAGCAAGTCAATATACGCTCAACATATACCGCATTGCTAACTATTTATTGTTACGGTAAAAAAACATTAATTATGATGCATATATGACATTAAGAAAAGCAGGCCTGCACTGCTTATGATTAATCAGGGTTCCGTACTATTGTTTACGATGCTTTTAAAATTCAATTACTTCAATTGAAGCAGTTGACAAATATGTTAAAAAGATTTAGATTATTATCCCAACAGAGTGTCACACTTTTAACTTCCAGAAATTAAAACTTAGGCACATAATTGTACAGCAATTATCTGTAAATCTTGAGGAGGTAAATAATATTTATGCGTCAGGTAATATCAGTAGTAAACCTTAAGGGTGGTGTAGGCAAGACAACTTCAGCGGTAAACATAGCTGCCTGTTGGGGTGAAATAGGGAAAAAGGTTCTCTTGATTGATCTCGATCCCCAGGGCAGTGCTAGTCTGAGTGTGGGAATAACGAATGACGGGAATGAATTGCTGCAGGCGCTGCAGAACAGTACCGCACTTCCCGTAGTATCAACTGATGTTCCCGGAGTAGACCTCGTCCCTTCCGGAATCGCTCTTGCGTCTGCAGGTCAGTGGATCTCCGGGAATGAATCTTCAAGCATTCTCAATCCCTGTCTTGATCAGACGGATGGTATCTGGGATTATATAATTATTGACTGTCCTCCAAGTCTTGGTGTTTTCACGAACAATGCTCTCGTGTCCAGCCAACACGTATTTGTCCCAGTGGAGGCATCTTTTCTCGGACTGAACGGATTAAAACAGATGGTCACTGCTATAGACAATATTAAATCTACCAATGCATCTCTCAGAATAGAAGCTGTTATCCCCTGCCGTGCGCACAGACGCCGTCGCATACACTGGGACATCATGGACAAATTGAAAGAAATGTTTCCGGGAAGAATATCACCTGTCATTCGCGAAAATGTTTCCCTTGCAGAAGCGCCCGGCCTTGGAAAACCTGTCATACTTTCCTCTCGCCTCTCCAAGGGAGCAGATGATTACCGGCTGGTCACGTTGTGGCTGGATGAAAGAATGAACAGAAATGAAAGTACAGCGCATAAAGGCTTTACCGGGCTGCAGCTTTATCAGACTTATAATTAATCAGAACAGGCTGCAGCTCTGAAACTGATGTTATTGTCCGGTCTGCCTTAACGGGACTATATCTACTGCTGTCACTTCCGGTGGTGACAGAAACCGTATGGGCGGTCCCCACGTACCGGTACCCCTGCTCACGTATAGTGAATATGTGTCCTGGACATGAAAAAGCCCGGAGACCTGAGGAAAGTACATGGCGGTAACAAGACTGAAGGGGAATATCTGACCCTTATGGGTATGACCAGAAAGCTGAAGATCAAAAAAACCTTTTGAAGTTTCATTTACTCGTGGTCGGTGTTTAAGCAGCAATGTAAACAGGCTTTGATCAATGGTTGATAACAGGGTCTTCTCATCGACATCTCGATAAAGTCCATAACTTAATGCTGTTTTGTCATCAACCCCTGCGATATTCATAACGCCTTCAATATTGACTGCCTCTCCTCTTAATATGGTAAATCCTGCTTTTTCCGTAAAATCCAGTGCCTGGACAAGCCCGGCATAAAATTCATGGTTACCGGTTATCGCAAACTTTCCGTATTGTGGCTCTATTTCATTAAATAGATCTGATAACCCATTAAATTTGTCTATCTGCCCGTCGACAAGATCCCCTGTTGAAACCAGGATATCAGGTTTTAAAGCGGCTACAAGATCGAGTATTTTTTTCAGTCTTTTTTCTCGTACTATGAGACCAAGATGAACGTCTGAAATCTGCACGATGCGCAGCAGGTCAATATCAGCCGGAAGCTTTGGTGTTTGAACGATAATGTTTTCAATCCTTATATGTTCAGCTTCATAATATCCGTAGCCGCTTATTATTATTGATACAGCAAGAGGTAAAAAAAATGATGTTTTTCCTGCAGGCGAGATGAAAGAAAGATCCTTGCTTAATATCTTACCGGCAATATACCACAACAATTTTATAAAATCGATAAGAAGTGATACAACGATAAAAAGGAACAGAATCCCCATCCATACATACGCAACATACGACAATAATATAGCAAGGCGTTCAAAGCCGAGTCTTTCGGAATGGCGGATGATAAACGGGGCAAAAATCATCAGAACAATCCATGTAATTACAAGACAGTATCGGAGTGCATTAAACGGCAGGGCTGATTGTGCTTTACTGAATGCATAATAATGCATCAGTCCATAGATTGTGAAAAAAACAATAAAAAATACGTACAAATAAAACTCCTGTTAATTACGCAACGGAGGAAGCTGAGATCTGATTAACCTTGGTTATTCATGAATGGTATACAAAAAGCAGGCATACCGTTAAAACGTATTCAATGCGTTCTGATGCTTTCATGGAAGCAAAGCACGTATGTTTGTGCATATACATTCTGTCTTGTTTTATTTGCTCAGGTATTGCCGCTTCGAATTCGTTTTTCCGGCACACCTGTTTTACTTCATGAAGTATATCATACCGAAGCATCAGGAGGTCTCATATCATGAATAAATAACATTCATATGCAACTATCAGGATATAAATTTTTATGGCAACAGGAAGACCGATACGGGTAAGCCGGACATTTTTGAAAATACATAAAATACATATGGAAGCAATGGTGATAAAAAGTTTGACTACGGTAAAATGCAAAATACCATGATCAAGAAAATAGGCCATAAAGGGGTTAGCTTCATAAACCTTCCCCTTGCTGATTAATGTAAGAGTCATATAAGCATCGAATAAACTGAGGAACAGCAGAGACAGCACAATCATGAAAAGCCTGGTACTGTATAAATCAACAAAAATATGAGCAGTCTTATCATCGTTTCTTCGCACTATCCTTCTACGACCGCCTTTAATAGAATATTTGCTTATTATTGGCGTAGGACTTACTCTTCTGTCTTGTTTAGTCCTGCTGTAATCAGTTATCTGTTGAATATTCATAGTATATCTATTTATTATTCAATAGGTTACACATAAATGCAAGTATCAGAATTTTAATTGATTTCGCGGAGATGCCAAACGTATGTTAAGTATTTATAAATAAAGTGTAAATTGACATTACATTTATTTGTCAATCAGCCTTTCATATTCTCTTAAATGACTCTATTTGTTATTACTCATACGACTGCACAATCTCGCCCATTGCTGTGAGACATACCCTTATAATAAAAACAGAAGAACTCTCCTTCAATTTTTCCACATTATATGTTATGGAAACGCAGAATGTTTTTAACATTTTGAACTGAGTGAAGCCATCATGACTTCCCTTAAAAAAATTGAACACCTTGCTGTATCATGTGAACGCAAAGGAAGACTCTCACCTCGATACATTCAGGTTCTGTGTGCGTGGCATAGACGCTGCCAGAGAAAAAATAAACGAATGAAGATTATCAATAGCCCGTTGGATCATAAATGTCCTGCAATAAAAAATATAATGATTGATCAGCCATCGTTCTGTTTACCGGTCTGTAAACAACCATGCTTATGGGCAGAATAGTTTAATTCAGATACCATCATTTTATCGTTACGCTGCCTGCTATCCACCTGTGTCCTTATCCCTAATTTCCTTGGTAATATAGTATAATATCTGTGATTCCGAGCACGGAGTACCTTCCATGAATGAAATACTTGATATCCTGGCGCAGTTCGGCGGCGGAAGAGGCGACCCCGCAAATCTGGCAGTACGTTTTTTATTACCTACCGTTTTCTGGTCAGTTCTTGCCTTTATTTCGCTCAGGCAATGGAGAAGATTCCATGAATATAAAGATCTTTACATAGGCATAGCCGCAATAGCAGGTATAGGTCGTGAAATGATCATGTTTGTGGCTGAGTACGGTGGATGGCGGGGATATATTTCTTTTGAAGCCATATATCATTTTTTCCCCCCTTTTGAACATGCAGCGACAATGTTGTCAGGGGTACTAGCCGGGTTTGCCTTTATGCTGTATTTTCTTGACTGGTCTAAATTTTCACGCTTTTTTGTAATAACAGGCTTAAGCACCATAGCAATATTATATCTCCTCACCGCCCCATTGTGGGTATCATTCATGCATGCTCACCCCGGAGCACAGTTCGGGTCATTCTGGGGAGATATGACATTCAGAATATCAGCATCCATACTTATGGGGACAGTGCTGATATGTTTTTTTATCGGCAATAGAAGAAGAAGGCATATCCCTCTGCCTCTGTTCGCTGGATTTTCCTTTCTCTTTCTCGATGAATTTCTCATGATATTCAACCTGTTGTCCAATGAAGTTCATGCCGAAATATTCGCTCCTATAAGGCACAACCTTCATATCTGGGCAATTCCTTTTTTTCCGGCAGTGTATTGGGCAGATTTGAATTCCAGGCTCCGGAGGAGCGAAGAAAGATTATCAAAGCTTAACAAGAGCTTTTTAAGCTTTGGCAGCAATTCAAGTGAAAATATTAACCGGCTGACCAAGCTCTGCGGTGAACTGCTTGAAGGAGTATGTGCGACATACAATAGATTTGAAAACGGCCTTATTTTTACTCATGGGAAATGGAATGTCCCCGCGGACTATAGTGATATCTGTCAAACCGAAGGGAACATAAATTATGATGTGATCAAACAGCAGAGAACAGATGTTACCATCATCAATAATCTTCACAAGACAGCTTATGCGGCATCCGATCCCATGATACGCAATTATCATATTATGACCTATATGGGTAATGGTGTGAAATGCGGTGAAGTGTTTGTGGGAGCGCTCAGTACATTTTATGATAAGAATTTTTCACCCGGCAGTGAGGACAAGAAAATAATGGGCATAATAGCATCAGCAATCGGTGTTGAAGAAGAGCGAAGATTTGCTGAGGCGCAGGTAAAAGATTCCCAGCAGCGGCTGCGTAACCTCTCGTCGCATTTGCAATCATCCCGGGAGGAGGAAAGGGCCAATATAGCCAGAGAGATTCATGACGAGCTCGGTCAGGTGCTTACCGCCCTGAAACTTGATATGTACTGGCTTGAAAAGAAGCTGCCGGACGATCAGGAGAAACTGAAGGAGAAAGTAAGGACCATGTCCAAACACGCTGAAACAACTATCCATACGGTACAGAGGATTTCTTCTGAACTCAGACCGGCTGTTCTGGATGATCTCGGGCTCATTGCAGCTATTGAATGGCAGTCAAAAGATTTTCAGCGCAGGACGAACATTCAATGTTTACTCTCCATTAATAGTGGTTATATTAAAGTCCCTGAGAATGCTTCCATCGCATTGTTTCGTATATATCAGGAGGCATTGACAAATGTCGTACGACATGCAAAAGCAAAAAAAGTAAATATGAGCATGTATAATGAAGATGATAACATTGTACTTCAGATTCATGATAATGGAATAGGAATCCAGCAAAGTCAGTTAGCAAACCCACGATCTTTCGGTATTATAGGAATACGCGAACGCGCTATTGCCCTTGGAGGCAGTGTAGAGATTATCGGGAATCCGCATCAGGGAACAACCATAACTGTCATTATCCCTTTAAACGGAACGGGAATTGTCGTATGATTAACATACTGATTGTCGATGATCATACGATTGTTCGTGAAGGTTTAAAGCAGATCATCTCTGACGTACCCGGCATGGACATAGCTGATGAAGCAACAAACGGCAATGAAGCACTGGCTAAAATGAGAGAAAACAGGTTTGATGTTATTTTGCTGGACATTTCGATGCCGGGTAAAAGTGGACTGGAAACATTAAAGGAAATAAAAGCTGAGAACCAGAAAATACCGGTACTCATCTTAACCATGCATCCTGAAGAGCAGTATGCGGTAAGAGTTTTGAAAGCCGGTGCCTCGGGTTACCTTACCAAGGAAAGTGCCCCTGATGAACTTATAACCGCAATACGCAAAGTTACGAACGGGGGCAAGTATGTCAGTGCGTCTCTTGCTGAAAAACTGGCTTTTCATCTTGAGGCTGATACAGAAAAGCTCCTTCATGAAACCCTGTCGGATAGAGAATATCAGGTGTTGTGCAAAATATCTTCCGGAAATACAATTTCAGAAATTGCCGAGGAGATGTCTTTAAGTGTCAAAACCATAAGCACATATCGAGCGAGAATCCTTGAGAAAATGGGCATGAAGAGCAATGCCGAGCTCACTTACTACGCAATAAAAAATCAGCTGGTTTATTAGTACGCGAAGCTATCACAACAAGGGAAAGATTTCATGTGCTTGTTTCATTTGGGAAGTTTTATTTTTTAAATTTTAGCAGGTATGGAATCCAGAAGGATAAAAATAACAAAGGGGCTTGACCTTCCCATCGCTGGTGCACCGGTACAGACAATAAGCAAGGTAAAGCATCCCGGTAAAGTAGCACTCCTGGGCTCTGACTATGTAGGCATTAAACCCCGATTTGCCGTGTCTGTGGGGGACTTTGTTAAACAGGGGCAGCTCCTTTTTACGGACAAAAAAGTGCCCTCTCTGCGGTACACATCGCCTGGTTCAGGAACAGTCATTGCAATAAACAGGGGAGACAGGAGGGCCCTTGTTTCAGTTGTTATTTCCCTTCAAGGAGATGATCGGGTTTCGTTCACCTCATATGATGAACATGAACTGGCCTCATTGAGCAGGCAGGATGTTAAAAGTATGCTCCTGACATCAGGGCTATGGACATCAATCCGGTCCCGTCCGTTCAGTAAAGTTGCAAACCCCGAAACAGTTCCGCATTCTCTGTTTATTAATGCCATGGATACAAATCCTCTGGCTCCCGCTGTGGTGAAGATTCTGGAAGGAAACGAAAGACATTTTATACAAGGAATCACTGTTCTGTCCAGACTGACTGACGGCAGGGTGTACCTGTGCTCGTCTCCAGGTGACAAAATTCCCAGGCCCGAGATGGATCAACTCACTGTTGCTGAATTTTCAGGCCCGCATCCAGCTGGAAATTCCGGCACTCACATTCATTTTCTTGATCCTGCGGCACGAAATAAACATATCTGGTTTATCAATGCACAGGACGTCATCGCCGCAGGCATTCTTTTCACAACAGGGACATTGAGCGTAGATAGAATCATTTCTCTGGCAGGTCCTTCTGTAAAACAGCCACGACTGATCAAGACAAGAATTGGCGCGTCTGTCAGTGATATTACATCAGGAGAACTCATCGAAGGACAACAGAGATGCATCTCCGGATCGGTCCTGTCCGGCTTTATAGCACATGAGGAAACAGGATACCTCGGGCGGTATCATCAACAGATATCCGTGATCCCGGAGGGAGGGAAGAGAGAATTCCTGGGCTGGCTGCGTCCGGGGCTTAACCGGTATTCGGTAAAAAATATCGTGCTCTCGCGGCTGCTGCCGAACAGGCTGTTCAGTTTTACAAGCTCCAGTCATGGAAGCAGGCGTGCAATCGTTCCCGTAGGGTCCTATGAAAAGGTCATGCCGCTGGATATTATGCCGACACCTCTCATGAAGGCTCTGGCAGTAGATGATATTGACGACGCAGAGATGCTGGGATGTATAGAGCTTGATGAGGAGGACCTTGCACTGTGTACATTCGTTTGCCCGTCAAAAATCGACCATGGAAAAGAACTGCGCAGAAACCTGTTATTGATTGAAAAGGAAGGGTAATGGGGTTACGCAACCTCCTCGACAGACAGGAGAAATATTTTAAAAAAGGGGGAAGGCTGGAAAGGCTCTCTCCTCTGTTTGAGGCTGCTGACACATTTCTGTACACCCCGGGCAAGGTTACTCAACAGGCCTCCCATGTACGGGATGTTATTGACCTGAAACGGGTTATGGTCTGGGTTGTTTACGCTCTGATCCCCTGCATATTCATGGCACTCTACAATACGGGATTTCAGGCAAATACAGCCCTGGCCGGTATGGGAAAAGCATCTGTCGAAGGATGGCGGGGAACAGTGCTTGCTTTTCTCAATACAGGATTAAACCCTGAGAGCATTCTGTCCTGCATGGTCCATGGTGCACTTTATTTTTTCCCTGTATATATGGTCACGCTGGCAGTGGGCGGTGTGTGGGAAGGTCTGTTCGCTGCAATCAGAAAAGAAGACATTAGTGAGGGATTTCTCGTAACAAGCCTCCTCTTTCCCCTTACCCTGCCTCCCTCCATCCCTTTGTGGCAGGCAGCGCTCGGGATTTCTTTTGGCGTTGTAATCGGCAAGGAGATCTTCGGCGGTACCGGCAGAAACATATTCAATCCGGCCTTGATGGGGCGTGCGTTTCTTTTTTTTGCCTACCCGGCACAGATTAGCGGTGACGCTGTGTGGGTTGCTGTGGACGGAGTTACAGGAGCAACCCCCCTTGCAGAAGCTGCTGACCCTTCACTATCAGTGACCGTTTCCTGGATAGATGCTTTTATCGGTCTTATCCCCGGTTCTATGGGGGAAACCTCTGCACTGGCATGCCTTATCGGAGCAGTGATATTAATCGTCACTGGTATTGCATCCTGGAGGATTATGCTGTCCACCGTGGCCGGGCTGCTTGCTCTGGCATCACTGCTTAAGATATCGGGAAGTATGACAAATCCGATGTTTCAGCTTTCACCGCTGTGGCATCTTGTTCTGGGTGGTTTTGCCTTTGGTACGGTTTTTATGACCACTGACCCGGTAAGCGGTTCCATAACTGAAAAGGGACAGTATATCTACGGCTTTCTTATTGGCGTTTTGACAGTACTCATCAGATCCATTAACCCGGCCTATCCTGAGGGTATTATGCTTGCTATCCTCTTTGGGAACATGTTTGCCCCGCTCATCGACAGAATCTTTATTAATATCAATATCAGAAGGAGGCTTTCACGGAATGCCCGATGAAAGTAAGAAAAAAACCATTATCGTGGCTCTTGCCGTCTGCATCGCCTGTTCTCTCCTCGTGTCAACGGCAGAAGTAACCCTCCGGGACTTTCGCTACAAAAACAAAAAGCTCGACAGGATAAGGAATATCCTGAAGGCCGCAGAGCTCCCGAATGGCCGGGACGAAGCTGTCAAGGTCTATGAAGAACGGGTCCGGCCCCTGCTCGTGGATCTGCGCAGCGGGAAAAGGGTACCCATAAGTGAATTTAATGATCTGCTGAACATAGAGAAATTTGATATCAGGAAACTTGCCGCAGATTCCCAATATGGAAGGAGCATTCCCAAAGGCGAGGATATTGCTGGACTCGGCAGGGTGCCCTCATATATGCCCATATACTTTATTCTTGACGGAGAAGAGATCCGAAGTATTGTCTTTCCCATCGTCGGTCACGGCATATGGTCAACCTTGTATGGATTCATCGCTCTTGAAAGGGATCTGAAAACGGTGCGGGGGTTTACGATATATAAACACGGAGAAACCCCGGGACTCGGAGGAGAAGTGGATAACCCCAGATGGAAGAGTACTTGGAAGGGGAAGCAGGCATTTGATGAAGAAGGCAATCTCAGGATCCGCGTTATAAAAGGGAATGTCGATGCTTCCCGGCCAAATTCTGCCTACCAGATTGAAGGTCTCTCGGGTGCGACCCTTACATCACATGGTGTGGATGCCATGGTGCGGTTCTGGCTCGGCGAAAATGGTTACAGCGCTTTGATCGAGAGGCTCAGGAAGGATATGTATGGGTATCTATAAGAAGACCCTTCTCGCTCCGGTGTTTCAGGAAAATCCCATCGGCGTGCAGATCCTGGGGATCTGTTCAGCCCTTGCAGTTACAACAAAACTGGAAACAGCCTTTGTTATGTGTGTGGCCGTGATTTTTGTCACCGCCTTTTCCAGTCTGACCATAAGCCTTATCCGGAGCCAGATCCCGGGAAGCATCCGCATCATCGTGGAAATGGCCGTCATCGCCTCTCTCGTTATCATCGTTGACGAGTTTCTGCAGGCCTTTGCCTATGGATTGAGCAAACAGCTGTCCGTATTCGTGGGGCTGATCATAACAAACTGTATTGTCCTCGGGAGGGCTGAAGCCGTTGCCCTGAAAAAACCTCCGGGTATCAGTTTTGTCGATGGTATCGGTAACGGCCTCGGATACAGCGTTATGCTGCTGTCAGTCGCCTTTTTCCGCGAACTCCTGGGAACGGGAAGACTCTTCGGATATCCTGTGCTCCTTACACAGGTCGTGGGAGGCTGGTACTCGCCCAATGGATTTTTTTTACTTGCTCCCAGCGGGTTTATTATTGTGGGACTCCTGATCTGGGCACTGAGGACGTGGAAGCCGGAACTGCGGGAGGAAGAAGAATGATCGAACACTACCTCAGTATAATTCTGAAAGCCGTATTTGTTGAAAACCTTGCCCTTGCGTTCTTTCTTGGCATGTGCACGTTTATTGCCGTATCAAAAAAACTGGAAACAGCAATTGGTCTTGGATTTGCTGTTATAGCAGTAATGACCATTACGATCCCTGTCAATAATCTTATTTTCAATCATGTCCTGAAGGAAGGGGCCCTGCTATGGGCCGGGATCCCAAGCGTAGATCTCACCTTTCTCGGCCTGATTATATACATAAGCGTGATTGCCGCTTTGGTACAAATCCTTGAAATGGCACTCGACAGATATGTCCCGGTCCTCTATACGTCGCTGGGCATTTTCCTTCCCCTGATAACAGTAAACTGCGCAATTCTCGGGGGCTCTCTGTTCATGGTTGAAAGAGACTATGATTTTGTGGAAAGTGTGATATACGGGTTTGGTGCAGGAGCGGGATGGGCACTGGCGATCATAGCACTGGCCGGAATCAGGGAAAAGATGCAATACAGTAATGTTCCAAAGGGTCTGAGAGGGGCAGGAATCATTTTTATCGTGTCAGGGCTTATGGCAATGGCCTTTATGCTCTTTTCGGGAATTCAGCTATAGTAAGGATACATCAATGACCGGAATCTCTCTCGTAACGCTCGCTGTAGTCACATTCACCCTTCTTATCCTTGTTCTCGTATTCATTATCCTGGCGGCAAAATCAAAGCTGGTTGCAAGCGGCCCGGCAACATTGCAAATCAATGATGACCCCGAGCGATCACTGACTGTACCTGCAGGCGGGAAACTGTTAAATACACTAGCAGACAACAAAATCTATCTGGCTTCTGCCTGTGGCGGAGGCGGTACCTGTGGGGAATGCCGGGTGGTCATACGGGAAGGTGCCGGAGATGTTCTGCCGACCGAGAAGTCAAAACTCACCCGGCGGCAAATCCATGACCAGTTCCGTCTCTCCTGCCAGGTACCGGTAAAAAACAGTATGAAACTGGAAATACCCCCTGAGGCCCTTGAGACAAAGCAATGGGTCTGTACGATCCGTTCCAACCGCAATGTAGCGTCCTTTATCAAAGAGCTGGTCCTCGAACTCCCCCCAGGTGAAGAGGTAGCCTTTCGTGCAGGCGGCTATATCCAGGCAGAAGCACCGCCGCACTCCTTAAGTTATCTGGACTTCATTATTGAGGATGAATATAAACCGGACTGGGACAGGTTCGACCTCTGGAAGTTTGAATCTGTTGTTGACGAACCGGTTATCCGGGCCTATTCAATGGCCAATTACCCTGAAGAAAAAGGGGTAATTGTATTGAATGTCCGGATAGCAACCCCACCCCTTGATGAGCCTGATATTCCACCCGGAAAAATGTCCTCATACCTGTTCAGCATGAAACCGGGAGACCAAATAACCATATCAGGTCCCTATGGCGAGTTTTTTGCGCAGGATAGCAGCAATGAAATGATAATCATAGGGGGAGGCGCGGGTATGGCTCCGCTCCGCTCAATCATATTTGATCAGTTGGAGCGGGTAAAAACCAGCAGAAAGATTTCTTTTTATTACGGAGCCAGAAGTATGAGAGAGGCATTCTATGTGGACCACTTTACAAAACTTGCAGAGAAACACGATAACTTCGCGTTTCACCTGGCCCTCTCCCGTCCCCACATGATGCAAAACTGGACAGGGTATAAGGGATATGTTCAGCATTGCCTGCATGACACCTATTTAAAAGATCATCCAGCGCCGGAAGACTGTGAGTACTATATCTGCGGTCCACCCGCACTTAATGCTTCGGTAATCATGTACCTGGACAGCATGGGTGTAGAGCCGGAAAATATTTTTTATGATGACTTTGGAGGATCATAATGGAAAAGAAAATACAAATTAGAAATTTTATATGACAAGTGACAGACAGACTATACGATTGAAAGAACAAATTTCGCAGGAAGTTTTTTGGTCATTTTCGTATATACCTTGTGATTGGTTATAGATATTTAAATACTACGGAGGTAAGACATGACTAACATAACCGCAGCAGATATTTTGAAGGACATCGGTGAAGAGCCGCTGTGTGTGTCTCCGGAAACAACGGTGTACGACGCTATCAAGGCAATGCTGGAACGGGAAAGTCATGCGGTCCTCATCCGGAAGGATGGGGAATACGTCGGCATATGGACAGAAAGGGACCTTATGAAAAACACCGTTATGGATGGATATGATCCGAAAACAACGAGAGTCAGCGATCATATGTCATTCCCGCTCAAATCAGCCCCACACACTGACAATATATTCCAGCTCATTGATAAACTCCTAGGGTTCCGCACGCGACACCTGTTGATTGAAAAAGAAGGGAAATACATTGGCCTGCTCTATGCCCGGGACGTCATACGGGTAGGGTTTACCGAAAGGACAAAACAGCTGCGAGAACTCGACGAAATGGTCAGCCTCGAATTTTATGAAAACTGGAAGTGGAGAAAGAAGAACAAATAATCAGGAATAAATGCGCAGTAAAACCAAGATTAAGAGTGTCATTCCCGCAAGTGAAGCTGGCAGGCAGGTCAGAATGACTGAAGCAGTCCATTAATTTATCCGAGTCTCTATCTTGATAAAAAATTGATGCGATGGAATTTTTGATCATCTTCATATGTGTTTTTATAGCCATCATAATATTTGCTGCCGGCATGTATTTCAGCAAATATAAAAGACAAAACACCAGCTGCAGCTGCAGAGTGACTGGTGATACCTCAGAGAATTCTACTCACACTCTGTCATGTGCATGCTCGGCCGAAAGAGTAACAGGCCGCTGAATAAAAAAACCTTAGGGGGTGGATGCTGATTG
>CP070632.1:1531158-1572698 GCA_020356065.1 Nitrospiraceae bacterium | reverse complement strand
CTAGAACCTATCTCAAAATTGATTTTATAAGTAACAAACCATGAATCGTCATTCCCGACTCGATCGGGAATCCAGTCTTTTCAAGATGTTCTGGATGCCCGCTTACAAACTGCGGGCATGACAATTACTGCTAAATTGTTTTTGAGATAGGTTCTAGATATCGTGACGAGGCTGAACTTTAAAATCGTTATCCCGGCGTGATTGTGTCCGATAATGTATCAATACCCTTGAGATGCCGTACAAATTTATAATAGACTTTTGGCGGATGTAACAACACCACCCCTATACTGCCGCATACATTACCGGATACCGATGTCCTCCAGATTATTTTATTTTCTTTGGCAGGGATAAATATTATTTCATTATCAGCACGGAGATATATTTCGAGCAGGGCTTCGTCTGGGAAACTCGGAGTTACCGTGCTTATAAAAAGGCCGTTTTCCGAGATATTTTTGATAACTCCATTATATTCCTTTTTCCAGACAAGTGGATTCCAGAGATTAAACGATATCTTAATATCCACGTTCAGTCTATTAAAAACTCTCTTATCCATAATTCTGTGAATCTTTCTGAAAAAAATATCTAATGAAATAAAAAAGAAGCAAGGTATTCATTAACATAATTTGTTTTTCAATCCTGACTAAAGGTGATGACTTCATTAATTAATTTTGTCAGGGATGATTATCGTATTACCCTCACTATTACTTCAACATCTCTTCTTTCCGCAAGGCTGATTGTAAATGCTCCTTTTTTTATATCTTTGACTTTTTCTGCATAATAGCCGTTTTTTGTTGCTGTCCATTTAAGATTATCCATGTCGCCATTCCATATACCAATTTCGCTGCCTCTAAAAATGCCTGTTCCCTTCAACTGGCTTACAACTTCGATTTTATCATCAACTCTGATATCATCCTCTTCAAATTTTATAGTTTTAATCTGGCCATATTTGTTATCAAAGGCATCATCAAACGTAAATTTTCTCTCTAATACAACTTTCATTTTGGGTTTTATGTAATAATCATTCACAACGTTCTGTTTGTCATGCACTCCGGTTATTCTATTCAGGTCTACGGATTCTGAAGCAGGTATTTGCTGCATACCATGAATTACTATTCCGTTATATGCCTGCTTTTGCTCCGGGCTGCCCTTTATCAATATTGTGTTTTTGGAAATTCCATTCATTTTTTTATCACGCAATCCATAAGAACCATGTATTGATATCCCATTATCCGTATGACTCAGATCTTTACTCCTGCCTTTTGCGTTGTTGATGCATTTTTTGTAATACTCAATATTTCGTGTACCCCCGCTAAAGACAGTTTTGATCCCTCTCTCAATCATTGGATAATGCTCGACCGCTTTTTCAAAAAGACTGCACGCAATAAGGACGTCCCCCCTGGTAAGGGACCTGATAGATGCTTCTTTATACACTTGTCCAATATCGTCTCTATAATCAGGTTCAAGTTGAGCTGTAAGTTCAAACACCTGATCAGCATTATCAGTATTATCATTGTTAAAATATGAAACTGCCAACAGAAAATGTGCTTCAGGATCTGTAATTCGCTCCAATACAGCTGTTTCAAGCAGGGGAATTGCCTTTTCGTAACTGCCTTCAGCGATAAACTTCTTCGCCTTATTCATGTCACGCTTAAATAATGTATGTCCATGCGGGACGAACGTAAATATTGTCAGCAGGCTGATTAACAGAATAATATTAATTTTTTTTATGTTACTCATTCAAATTATCCTTAATAGCCGGGAAAACAGACAGGTCACTCGATCACTGCTGTTCTGCAATCTCAGAGGATATTGCAATTGTTTCTTCCAGATTTTCATTGGCCCTTACATAAAATTTTGGATTAATTTCTATCGCCTCTGAAAATGCCTTTGCAGCTTTGTCGCTTTCGCCTGTGATTAAATGCATATATCCCAGATTATTATAGGCAGACGCCCTGTCACCGGCCTTGTTAAAGTTGTTAAAGGCTCTGTCTTTTTCACCTGTTTTGTAGAGGGCAAGCGCCATATTATTGAATATCTTTTTATCGTCCGATCTCCCCAAAGCTTCTTCAAAAGCCCTGACTGCCTTATCATACTGACCACTTAAGTACAGGGACATTCCCATGTTGTTATATAAGGCGGCATTAGCTGGCTGGAGCCATATGGCAGACGCATAATGTTTTACCGCTTCTTCAAATCTTTGTTGACGGTCACAAATAATTCCTAGGTAATTGTACGCCTTCCACTGCTGATCATCCCGTATTAATACTTCATGAAAATTTATTTCCGCCCCCTGAAGGTCTCCCTTGATAAATGCCGATTTTCCGAGACCCATGTAGGCAGGGGCATTGTCAGGATCAATGGTAAGGATGGTTTGAAACATGCTTTCAGCATCTTCCGTAAATCCTTTTTTCAGCATGAGCGTACCCATCTTGTATTTTAAGACTGTGGATTCCGGGTTCAACCGGGCCGCTTTCTCATATTCGATAAACGACATATTCATATTGTCCTGTCTCACATACTCATCGCCCCTTTTCTCATAATCCTCTGCGGTCAACTCAGGTAATAGTTTTCCAATATCCTCCCGATATGGAGACAGATTATCCTGATTATGCTGATTGATCATGGCCCTGATCTGGTTTTTTTTGATAAGGTTACTCCTGGCGTTATGGTGAGAACAGGAAATCATTGATATGGTAATGACAATTATGAATACAAATGGTAATCGGTATCTTAATTTCATTTTTAACTCTCTATCTCAAATTCATTCTTGTGAGTGACCATGTCTTTTCCCAGGATTACTTTAACCCTGATGTTGGAAGGTCTGTCATGTATGGCAGCTTCTTCATAATTCTGCTCCCCGGGCAATATATTTTCTATATGTGAGGCACTTTCAAAATTTCCTTTGCGATACAAGATTTCTGTTTTTTCGTGATTGAAGTTATCAGCATTTGTAATCCGTGTTACCCTTATCCCCTTTTTCTGAAGATAGGTGGCAACTTTTTTCGCGATGTTGTTAACACCATTGCCGTTTGATATTTCAACTTCCAACGCAGTCTCATTCTGCTCTGTATTCTGATTACCCTCTTCACTTGAAAAATGTGACATATTTTTGCCTGTCTTCGCTGCAAACAGAGGTTCCGTATGTAACTCAAGAATATCCCGGTGTGCTAACAAATCTCTGCCTATAATGACTTTCACGTTGATGTTTTCCGGCCTGTCAGATATGATTGATTCCTGATACCCCTGGGTTCCCGGCAGCATTTTTTCAATATGCATTGCGCTGTCACGATATCCGTAACGATAATAAATGTTCGTTTCCTGATAATTAAAATGATCAGCATTTGTAAGCCACGTTACATTTATGCCCTTTTTTCTCAGGAATTCGCCAACTTTTCTTGCCATCCGGTCTATACCATTCCCATTTGATATTTCAACGTCTGTATCTGGTGTATGCATCTCTGTTACCGTATTATCCTGCACGGCAATTTCCGTGACTTCTTTTTCCATGGTGTCTGTGACAGGCAAAGACGCGGGAGCATCCTGTTCGGTCATTGTCTCAGGTTCCTGTGCTATCCTGGTCATGGCTTCAGTTGCTTCCCACTTCGTCCTGGCATCCCTGAATGATGGATCTATATCCATGATTTTTTCAAAATGGTTTTTTGACTCAGCGAATAACCCCTGTTTATAGTACATATCCGCAATACTGTAGTGGACGTCGATATTGTCCCCGCCCTTATTACATGCATCCATTGCTTCGTCATACTGACGGTTATATGCATATGCGATTGCAAGGTTATTGTAGTAACGGGGCTCCTCCCCCTGAACGGCAATAGCATGTTGAAAAGTCGTGATGGCCTTATCAATTTTGTTTTGAAGTACAAAGGAATACCCCATGTTATTCAGCACATGATCCGAATCCGGATTGAGCAAAAGGGCTTTCTGATATGACTCATCCGCCATGGAATACTCTCCCATCATATCAAAAGAAATACCCATTCCATTGTATGCGTTGATATATTCAGGATCGATCAGTACAGTTTTATTGAATTCATCAATAGCCTCTTCATGACGGCCTCTCATCTGAAAGAATTTCGCAAGCTGGTAATGGGAATCCGGATTACCTCCCGGGTTCTTGACAATTAAATAGACATTCTTGAGAACCCTGTTACTGTTTTTTTCTGAATTCTGTGATGTCCCCAAGCTGATATTGTGCATGGAGGAACAGCCAGTTAAAAGACTGAAGCAAAGAATCAGCGAGACATAATAACAGAAACGGAACGACAATTTATTATTCATCATCATGACCCTTCTCCTGTATTTTTTTTTCATAATATCCCCCCTTATGTCAACATAATTAACATTATTAGTACCTTGAAACTAAAACTTTAATACCCTGATCATCTTAATTACTGCAGGACCGACTATTGTCACTAAAAGTGCGGGTAACATAAAAAGAATCAATGGAAAAACCAGCTTCACCGGCAATTTGGCAGCTATCTCTTCTGCTCTCTGCTGTCGTTTGGTTCTCATTGAATCAGAATGCACCCTGAGGGCCTGGGCCACGCTGGTCCCGAATTTATCTGTCTGGATCAACAGCGTCATCAGACTGGCTACATCATCAATCCCTGTCCTCATCCCAAGATTCTTCAGGGCCTCCCGGCGGGGTTTGCCGGCTCTGAGTTCCAGACTTAAAAGCCGGAACTCCTCGCTCACTACTTTGTTTCTCAATTTCATTTCCTCTCCGACACGTGAAATCACAGCATCCATCCCCATCCCTGCCTCAACACAGATAACCATCAGGTCAAGGGCATCCGGAAACCCTTCTATAATTTTGTCTTTCCTCCAGGCTTTCTTCATCTTTACCCAAAGGTTAGGCAAATAAAACCCCGTCAAAGCCAGCATAATGGAGAGACCCATAAAAAAGGCAGGTGAAAACACCGTAATTAATAATAATTTCCAGACCGAGAATAATACAGGAAGGCAAATTGCAAAGAAGATCTTATATCCCATAAAGATCGCTGGAGCGTTATGTTTACGGTATCCTGCCTGTAATAAGTTCCTGCGAATTGCTGAATTATTCTGTTCTGTTTTGGGCTTAAACGTGTTACCTATTGAGCTTATGATCTTACCTAACGTGCTCTGGACATCTTTACCATAATCAGTTTTCTTCCTGAGAATTAGATTCTCACCCTCACTTTTTATCTGATCAATAATTTTCTTTTTTCTTTCCTGCATAAAATAAATCGATATAAATCCCATCAAAAAAAGAATTGATCCGACAAACACCATTATTGAAATTACAACTTCATCTCTCATCATATATCCCTCTTCCCTATACTTTTATATTTATCATCCTTCTCATGACGAAGGCCCCTGTAATCATCAGGCCAATGGCCATACACACCATTTTAAATCCCATGGGATCCGTGTATAACAAAGACATATATGAAGGATTCACTATGGAAATGTATACTGCCATGACAATAGGAAGGACAAAAAGAATGATAGCCGAATACTTTCCTTCTGCAGACAATGCGCGTACTTTTCCAAAAAGCTTGAAACGTTCCCGTATTATATATGCAATTTTTTCAAAGATCTCCGCAAGGTTTCCTCCGGTCTCCCTTTGTATGATTACCGCCAGCGTGAAGAACTGAAGGTCAGGGATATCGATACGCCTCGCAAGGTTTATCATGGCTTCATTCACTCCGATTCCGAAATTTATTTCATCAATTGTCTTTGCAAATTCAGGTCCTATCGGATCCGCAAATTCTTCAGCAACCATATTCAGCCCACCGGTAAAGGCATGTCCGGCCCTGAGGGCACGTGCCATAAGATCAAGAGCGTCAGGTAACTGCTCCTGAAAAGCCTTTAACCTGCTGGCTCTTCTGGAAGAAAGGTACAAGTACGGGATCATGCCTAGAAGAGGAGCAATAATAATCATCATATACGGATTCATTCTCAGGATATATCCTGCAACAAATCCTGACACAACAAAAAATGCGGTAAGGAGAAAGAAAAATCCGAGGGACATGTTTGAATTTGCCTGTTCCAGCAATCTGTCCAGATGATGGGATCTCGTATAACGCAAAAGAAGACTGTTCAGCCACGGCACTTCACTTAAGAGTCGATTTTTTAAAATATCGATCTCTTCATGAACAGCGCCGCCTGCTGAGAGTGATCTCAACCTTTTCTTTATAGTTCTGCTCTCTGAAACCGAGTATGCGCTGACCGTAATATAGACTGCCTGAATCAATAAAACGATAGTGATAAAAATTCCTATGCCGATAAAAACTGTTATCATACTGCCTCCTGTAATCAGAAGTTACACTTCCAAAATTCGTCCGGGTTCAAACATATCATAAGGGACAGGAATACCCAGCACTTTAAACCGTTCAATAAATCGTGGCCGTATTCCGGATGCCCTGAAATGTCCTTTCACAAAACCGCTCTCGTCTATTCCCTTCTGTTCAAATCTGACTATCTCCTGCAGAGTGATGACATTTCCTTCCATGCCTGTCAATTCCTGAAAACTTGTTATTTTTCTTCTTCCATCGACGAGTCGATCAAGATGAATAATGACATCAAGAGCAGAACTGACATAACGACGTATGGCCTCAGTAGGTATCTGAAGTCCGGATATTGCAACCAGTGTTTCAAGTCGTAATAAGGCATCGCGCGGTGAATTCGCATGAATGGTAGTGAGAGACCCGTCATGGCCGGTGTTCATGGCCTGGAGCATGTCTACCACCTCAACTCCTCGTACCTCTCCGACAATAATACGGTCAGGACGCATTCTGAGACTGTTCCGGACCAGATCGCGCTGTGTAATCTCACCCTTCTCTTCAATATTCGCAGGCCTTGTTTCCATTCTTGCAACATGATCCTGTTTTAATTGCAGTTCAGCAGAATCTTCTATGGTAATAATTCTTTCATTTGCCGGTATAAAGCGTGACAGAACATTCAGCAGTGTTGTTTTACCAGAACCTGTTCCGCCGGCTATCAGGACATTCAGCCTTGCTTTGACTATTCCTTTCAGGAGTTCCCCTACAGGGGGGGTCAGGGTATTCAGGGCTAAAAGATCATCCAGCTCCAAGGGGTCCACGGCAAACCGCCTGATAGAAAGCATGGGGCCGTCAATAGCCAGCGGAGGAATGATTGCATTAACTCGTGAGCCATCGGCAAGCCTTGCATCAACCATGGGGGAGGATTCGTCTATCCTTCTGCCGACAGCAGATACAATTTTGTCAATTATTCTCATCAAATGATTATCATCCTTAAATCGTACATTTGTGCTTTCAAGCTTTCCGTGTTTTTCCACGTATATCTGTTTATATGTGTTAACGAGGATATCTGAGATAACCGGATCCTGTAAAAGAGGCTCCAATGGCCCCAGTCCCAGGACTTCGTCCTGAATTTCTCTGGTCAACTGTTCCCGCTCAGCCAGATTTAGTGGAACGCTGCTGCTTTCTTCATATAATATCTTCTCAATCAGTTTCCCGATTTCTCTCCTGAGGATATGCTGGTCTAGAGAATCAATAAGGGTCAGATCCATGAGATCGAGCATCTTGTCATGTATACGTGTTTTCAATTCGTAGTATTCATTTGTAGGGGTAAATACCATTTGATGTTCTTCAGGAATTCTGTCCAAAACTCCCTGATCTTTTTTCCCACTAAATAATTTATTCACAATATTATTTTCTGACATACGTTAAATCTCCTTGTGGTATGTTATTCTCACAGACGCTAAGATCTTATTCCGGACAGATTCGGTTCCGGGACATGGTAAGTTTCGTTTTTTATCGTATTCATATCCTTTAAACATGCGGCTGCCAGGTTCCTTATTTTTCTGGTGATATCAGATTTGTTTGACATAGCGGTGAGGGGTTTGCCCTGATTGATAGCAGACATTGTCAACTGGTATTCGTTTGGAATTGTCCAGAAGATATTTCTCTGTATCCCCTTTTCAGCATCCTTCAGTGATATGTCAGAATTCTTATGATATCGATTGATAATAATCTTGATATGTTCATTACGCGGATATCCCATTCTCCAGAATGATTCCAGGAGGCGCTTGCAGTTGATAAGACAGGGAAGACTCAATATGGAGTTAATTAATACTGTATCGGACAGTTCAAGAACTTTCAGGGACATGTCATCCAATGACTGACCACTGTCGATCACTATGTAGTCATATTCTTTCAGCATTAATTGCAGGATTTTACCTATTATTTCTGAATTCGCTACAGTGATACCATCAAACTGTGAAGGAGAAGGAAGGATGTGCATCCCTGAATCATGCTTTGCCATAACGCTCTTTAAATACGTGGAGTCCAGACGGGAAATATTTTGCACGATCTCTCCCCAGCTGAAGACAGGCTTCAGGCCAAGAAAGATCGGTACTTCTCCAAAGAGAAGATTCAGGTCCATGATAGCTACAGATGTCTGATTATCATTTGGCGATGCAAGAAGACTGAGAGCAAGGTTCACAGAAATTGTTGTCGTACCTATACCGCCTTTACTTCCCAGAACATTAATGATTTTTCCTTTTTTCTTTCCATTGCCATTTGAAGGGGCATACACCTTTTTTTCCCTGAATTTTCCAAAAGCATTGATTATCTCTTCTCTTTTCAAAGGCTGTGTAAAAAACTCTTTTGCTCCGGCCCTTAATGCACGGAGCAGAATCTCCGGTTCGGTACGCGACGACGTAAGAAAAACGCCCTTATTCGCATCTGCATCGTGCAGTGAGTGAATACATTGAAATTCTTTTTCCGGATCGTCACCGATCTCCAGAACAATAATGTCGCAATCCTCCTGATCGAGAAATTTCATAACGCGGAAACCCGCAATGGAAGATATGATCTCTATCAGTTCACTTTTTACTTGTTCGTTTTTAATCTCTAATCCAACAGATACACTATTACTTTGCATAGGACTCCTTTATTGAACCAGCTTTGGATATTTGGCATGCACATTGAAATCAAGTCCACCCGGACCTCCTTCACCCGTAAATTCACAAGACGGCAGGAAATAGAGAGTATTTTGCTGGTAAGGAGCTGGCTGCAATACTCCGTTTGCATCATAAAAAGACAGATGAAAGTGATTTGTAAAATCATTCCAGCATTGTTCTCTCCCGGTTGCTTCAGACAGATTAAAAGCTGAACAATCCACTACACTTGACCAGTCCTCCATCTGCTGGGGAATTTCGTTATATTGAGGGTCATTTCCGTTCTCCGTAACCCATACAACGTTAACGCTGACAGCACCCACAATCTGACTGCACACCACAGGCTCTATACATTCAACTACAGGCAGCGTCAAACTCCAGAACTGCGTTCTGTTTGTTGCATTTTCCCAGCACTGTTTCATTGCATTCATGGTCGGCTGCACCTCACCGTTTATTGTCGAAATAGCAGACAGATCAACAGGGTCAGTGTCAGTACAGATAATGGGAGTTACATTACTCTGACTCGCATTTAATTCACAGTCCTCGGAGAAATTCGTCCACCTTGCAGTCTCCACAGGCGATGGGACCATCAAACCCGTTGTACACTGGTATTCGCCATTTGTGTCTTCGATCATGTCCCTGCATATTGCCAGAGGTTCATCAAAGTCAACGCTGTTGCCGGCATATCCCCTGTAGGCAACAGCCGTAGCAGAACCAGCAAAACTCTGAATACCAAAGATCTGGGCAAAGATGGATTGGGAAGCACTTCTGTGGGTGGTTACCCTGACCGCGTTTATAACGCTTGTGTCCATGCTGCTGCTTGGGGTAAAATTGTGAGACGCTGTATCCCAGTGCCCTCGCTGGACATCTGAACCCAGGTCGACTTCAACAGCCTCATTGTCACTGTCATTTTTAAGGGCCGCCTGCTGGGCAGCAAGGTTGGCTCCTGTATTTACACTTTCCGTTCCGCTTCCATCGTAGTTATACAGGACACGGGCTCCCTCAAGTGCGCCTGCATCAGCGGCATTCTGCAGTTCACCCCGTACAACAGCCAGGTGAGCGATGTCAACAGCCAGAGCAACAGCTCCAATTAGAACGACCATTGATATTGCAACGATAACAGCCGTTGCCCCGTGCGTATCCTGTAATTTCTTTGTACTTCCCTGTTTCCAGTCGTTATTGTACTTCATATAGCTCTTCTTCCTGATTTGTTGCTCTACTCTTTTATCATTGTGGTCTCACCCACAAGGGTTATAGGGCCAATGAGGCTGGTAACCAGATTCGGGAGAACCAGATAATCATAATCATAAGAGACCCGTACCGTAAGCTCGTTTCCAGATCCCGGATCACAGCCTAACGGATAGGTTGGGTCGGCAGGACCGCCTCCACCAAAGGTTATCAAATGGCCTGTCGTGTAATTCTGGACAACAGTATTTATATCACCGCATGTTATCTCTTCCCCGGGCTCCCTGTATACAGCCCCGAATCGTGCCCCCTCCCTGCTTGCGTTTGTAACCACGGCCTTGTCGTATAGTATGGCTCCAAATTCAACCGCCCCAAAGAGCAGTACAGCAAGAATCGGCAGCAGCAGGGCAAACTCGACCGCTACTGCGCCCTGTTGTTCTTTATGGACGTTTATCATCTTCCTGATCATTTTCTGCTCGATCCAACATTTAAAATGTAAACCGGATCTTTTTTTGGTTTTTCAAAACTCTTTCTGTACTTGTCAATAATTACTTCTGCAGCCTGCCCATCAAGTCCGGTGACCGGCTCTGTATTTTTCTCTGCATCAGGATTCAGTATCTGGCCATACACAGCTAGCCGATATGACGTGCCGTAGTCAAGCTCCAGTCTGCTCATGTTACTGCTTGCAGCATGTTCAGAATCCGGTCCTAACTGAATAGTGCCTGGTTCTGTACGTTCCTCATCTGAAACACCTGCTACACTTATCTGCTCACTCTGTTCAGCATTATCAGAATGAGCCTGAACTGCAATCAAAATAGTACATAGACAACCAGCTATGATTAAGCATGTTTTAAACATTTTTTCCTCCTCTATTCAGGAATGATATGACCGAAATCTCCCTCAAGGCCTCCCTTTTCATTGTGGACTACCTGAGATGCATGACTTGATGAAGTGTTTATGTTATCCTCTTTTCCCTCCAGCGTTCCTTTTATATAGAACTCATAATCACTTGGTTCAATAAACTGATCCGTAGGCAATGTCTGCTTTGCCATATCAAGCGGCTTTACCAGATGAGGGGTAACAATGATGACCAGCTCTGATTCATTTTTCTGAAATGCGCTGCTTCTGAACAACGTGCCGAGTACGGGGATGTCCCCTAACACTGGAAACTTTGTTATATTTTCCCGGACATTTTCCTGCAGCAGACCGGCAATGGCAAAACTCTGGCCGTCCCCCAGCTCAACGACTGTTGAGGCCTGTCTTGTGGTGAGTCCCGGAATAAGGAATCCCTGCTGTTCTGTTGCAATCGAAAAATCAAGTTCTGACACTTCAGGTGCAACCTTCATGTTGATTTTGTTATTGCTCAGAACTGTTGGAGTAAAGGTAAGACCGACACCAAATTTCTTGAACATAATGGCAACTGTTCCCAGTCCCTGAGGCATAGGCACCGGAAATTCACCGCCGGCAAGAAAATTGGCTGACTGGCCGCTCAAGGCGATAAGGGTAGGCTCCGCCAACACGCTTATCAATCCTTCATCCTTTAATGCATCGATCAGCACGGTCCATGAGTAGTCACCTCCCAGGAAACGAAAAAGTAAATTAGTAAAACCGGAAATCTGCAAAGGATCTGCAGGAAAACCTTTATCCGGCAAAATTACTTCTCCCCCCGGTGGAAACAGATCAAACTTTCTTTCTACCGGTACTCCGGCAAGTTGAGACATGGATGACAGGTTGTTGAGTTTATTCACTCCAAACGTTCTCCCGCTTGGGCCAAGGGAATTGAAATTAATCCCCAGCCTCTTCCCTACATCACGTGTTATCTCAGCAACACGGACCTCAAGCATTACCTGATGTACTCCGCCTACCTCGAGCAGATTCATGACTTTGCCTTTTTCATTTTTGTCCTTCGGAGCATAGGTATCGGCAATTGCGAGGACTTGGGAGAGAGCCGAGGCAGATGAGACCCTGCCTGAAAGGGCGATGCTGCTTCCATTACCGGTAACACGAATATCATTTTCCTCGGGCAGTATCTCATAGAGCTTTTTCTTTAATGATGTAACGTCAATCGACACGTCGACATTATAGATAGCATGCAGTTTATCCTTTTGCCACAGAGAGAGATTTGTCGAACCACCGGCTTTTCCGGTCAGATATATCTGGTTTGGTGTTATCACAATTGCATCAACGATCTCGGGATCAGCAATTGAAACACGACTCACCTTTCCCATACTTTCAAGAATAAGAGATTTGCCAACATTAAGGCTGAGCACTTGCGGCGTAACCGTTAAAGGCGCTTCCTGCGCATAATCATCTCCCCATGTGTTGAAGGGAATAACTATGCATATAATGAAGACCGCAATAATTACACCTGATATGTAATAATTGTTTCTCGTCTTTTCAATTTTCATCATCTGCAGTCTCCTTTTAAAATTTGATTTCACTTACGGTACTTCCCTTTATTAGTTGTACTATGGTTGCTTTAGGAGTTCTTCTTACATACTTTCTTTTACTGCTTTTTTCCACGGGCATTCCGTAAAGCAGTCTGTCTATGGTGACCCCTTTTGACGCAACTTCCTCGGCATTTGAGTAATTGCGCAGTGCCAGCTGAATCTTCCCCTGTGATGTGGCAAGCGCCAGCCGTTCTGATTCGTCAGGGGTCAGCTCGAGGGTAATTACCTCCACGGATGTCGCTTTCTCCTTGTCTTTCTGCTGAATCTCTGTCCCTGTGGCGATCACAAGAATATTCTGAAGGACAATTTTTGTTACAGGCGTTCTTTTTTTATCCAGCTTGTTTAATGATACAAGAACATCAACCCTGTTTCCGGGATGAATAAATCCTGATACACCGCTTACCTTATCAATCTTTACGGCCATGGCCCTTTTATTCGGATCAACTATTGCGGCCACACCGCCGCCGGATACGGAGTCAGGCGCCAAACGTGATTTGAGTATGGGTTCATTCGCATTCACAGGAGAAATCAACACCCTTCCGTTTAAGAGTGAAGCATCTGTAAACACCTCTGTTTCGGGAAGACTTCCCTTAAGGAATGGAATGGTCTTGACCATCTGTTTTTTAATTACTGTTCCCATTGGCAGATACGTAGTCGAAACTGCCACCTCCTGGGTCTTGATAGATCCTTCTTCCGTAAATGACTTGCTCTTCATCCAGTTGTATGCAAGAAGAGCGGTAAATGAGGCTACCAGCACTGCTGCAACAAACAGTATAAGAGATTTGTATTTTTCCATAATGCACCTCCAGTTAATTACAATATATATTTAAAATTCTTCATAAAGACAGAACAGCACGTTCCAATAGCAATAGCCAGTCCGTAACGCAGTCTGAGCTCAGCGGCTTTACCTGCCGGAGGAATATAGATTATTTTTCGCGTGACAATGAATGCTTTACATATTGTGAAGTATCTTTTTGCTGTCTCAAGAAGCTTACCCTTAACGGCAAGCAGTCCTATTGCGTAAAGGCCTCCGGCAAGTCCGGTGAGAATGAACGCCATAAATACCCACTTTGGACCGAGCAGTCCTCCTACAGCTCCCATCAGTTTGACGTCGCCGGCTCCCATCCCTCCCATTGCATAGAAAAAAATCAGAGCAGCAAGCCCCGTGGTTACTCCTCCTACACTGAACAGAAGACCATCTAACCCGTTTGAAGCAGTCCAATAACCGATAGCTAGAATAATTGAAGAAAACGTCAGCCAGTTTGGTATTCTTGCTTTACGTATATCCCATATAACAGCTGTAATCAGTAAAGGAATCAATATATATAATAAATGTATATCAGACATGTTCACTATAACGTCCCATAAAAATTCTCTTGTTAATAATCAAGATTCTTACAAATCAATTATTTAGGGAACGCCAACTGCTTATTCAAACAGTTGACGTTCATTCACTTAGCTTTTGTTTATGGACCGGCTGCTGCTGGACCAATTAGGCCAGCTGCGTTCGTCAACCTGGCAGAAATGTTATTTCCCAGTAAGGTTGCACCTGCAACAAGAACAGTAGCAACCAGAGCAATGATCAGTGCATACTCTGCTGCATTCGACCCCTCTTCATCTCTTAAGAACTGAATAATCTTTGACATTAGAAGTTCCTCCCTTCTTACAAAATGAGATTGGGAACGCCACCCGCTTATTCAAACAGATGACGTTCCATCCCATGTTTTCGCTTATGGACCAATGACGCCCGCTGCGTTCGTCAACCTGGCAGAAATGTTATTTCCAAGTAACGTGGCTCCTGCAATAAGAACAGTAGCAACCAGAGCAATGATCAGAGCATACTCTGCTGCATTCGACCCCTCTTCATCTCTTAAGAACTGAATAATCTTTGACATTAGAAGCTCCTCCCTTCTTTAGAAGATGAAATATGGACAACGCCCATTTATAAACAATCGTCGTTTTTTTATTAATCTGTTATTGGGAATTTGATACATTAAGTCTAAAAAATTACCGGACTTTTGTATATTACCAATCAGTACATTCTTTGAAAATTAAATATGGTTAAAACTAAAGTTTCATGAGGTCATCCAATAGTATGAATGTAATACTAAAGTTGAGGGCATTATTAAAACTGATGTGGAACCTTAACTAATGGGGAATTGACAGAATCATATTACTAGTAGAAAATTATGTTATGAGAATTCTCCTGTCATTCAGCAATCAGTTGATGGCTCTGGGCATCAACTGTATTCTCTCTGGAAATAATGATATAAAGGTCAGTATCTGCAGCAGTGCGCATCTCGGTGATACCCTGAAAGATAAGTTCTTCGATATTATTATTGTTGATATGCATGTTCTGGAGAACTATCTGTATATCAATGAATGCACATCAAAGGTGCTTCTAATGGATACCGTTTGTGATGTTCAGGCAATTAATTATGCTCTCATAGCAGGTCGCATACACGGGATACTCGATGTAAGCTCAGACAGGGAAATGCTGTTAAAATCCTTCAATACAGTTATGAAGGACAATCTTTGGATAAGCAAAAAATGTATGAAGCAGCTTTTGGTCAGACTGTCAGAATTGTCCAGGCTGTGGAATTTAAAATCGATAGACCTGGATATTCTCGGGTTAATTGGAACAGGAATGGATAATGACATGATTGCAAGAACTATCGGGACAAATACGAGAAATGTACGACTTCGGATTAATAATATTCAGAAAAAAAGTGACGTCACAGACAGATGTGACTTAATCACTTTGTCAAAGCAGTTTTTTGTTTTCGATTCGTCTGATCATGATCACATACATTGACTCCAGGGAGAGTATCAGGCCTGCGCATGAATCTTTGCAAGTAATTCAGTGCGGGTTGAAACATCTGATTTCCGGAATATCCGGTTCAGGTGAGATTTTACCGTTTGTTCACTGATTGACAAAAAAGCTGCAATCTCCTTATTTCTATACCCCTCAGCTACTAATTTTATGATTGCGTGTTCCCTTTCTGTCAGTTTGGCCACCTGCCTGGCTTTCCTTGAAATCTTTTTATCAAGCAGATGTTTTATCGTTTGATTGTCTATCCATATCTCCCCTTTTTGTACAGCTTTAATGGCCTTCAGTAACATGGTAACATCAGAATCTACAGGAATGAGACCGGATATGTTTTCAGTCAGGTAAAGTGTCACGATCGTATCTTTTTCCAATCCGGCATCGAGCACAAGAATTTTACTCCTGTCAAAACTCTCCTTTGGTATTCTCGTTAAAAATGCGTAATCTGTCAAAATTACATCATGGCCAGTCCAGGTACCGGGAGAGGCATATTGTGATGAATAGGTTGTGTGAAACTTATGTGTGGTACCATTATGACTGGTCAACAATCGCTCAAGACCTGTGGATAATAATCTGTTGCCTGTAGCTATAAGAACTTTCATGGAAATGATATCTAATTGTGCATACTGACGACTATGTTAATAATCAAGGAATTGTTGTTTCTCAATATTGCATATCACTAATTAACTGATTTATGAAATGAAATAACGTATGCCTCATCAATGCAGTACTTGCGATGCTGATTTTAGCCACATGTTAATATTCTTGGAAATAATTTTACAATATTGATTATATATTGTTAATTAATTTATCAATCTTGAATATTATTATTTTACATATATTGAGCATAGCTGTCAATATTTATTACGATTTTAAATTCCCTCAGAAAAATATTACCTAAGATATTGTTTCCATTCGCCGATTCATAATTTATGTTAAAGGATTCATTCCCCCTTAGAGTGATGGTAATATCGTGAGTGCCATTGCCAGAATGGAATGCTTCAGTGTAGTACAGTGAGAAATCCGTTGGGAAATACCCCGAAACGCAAAAAAGGACTCAGAGCTAAGCCCTAAGTCCTTAGTTTTAATTGGTAGCGGGGACAGGATTTGAACCTGCGACCTTCGGGTTATGAGCCCGACGAGCTACCAGACTGCTCCACCCCGCGAAGTATATAAAATACTTCAGAATCCTTTGAAAAGTCAAATTTGACTTAATATCAAATGTCAAAACCCAATTACAAATTAATTCATAATGACAAATAAGATATGGTAATAATTTGAAATTTTGAATTTATCTGCTTACTTCATTTCTTTCCTGATCACCTCTGCAATATCATTGGCCAATTCTGATATGCTTTCCATATTATCCCCCTCTATCATGACCCTGATCTTTGGCTCTGTGCCGGAGGGCCGTACGAGTATCCTTCCACTGTTCAGCTTTTTTTCTGCTTTCCTGATTGCTGATTTTACTTTTGGGAAGTCATGAATGTCCCTGACTTTTTTTACGGGGACATTGACCAGGATCTGAGGATATATGGGAACACATGATGCAAGCCCGGACAGGGATGTACCGCTCCTTATCATTATTGATAAAACCTGCAGAGCAGTGATGGGGCCGTCTCCTGTTGTATTATAGTCAAGCAGAATAATATGTCCTGACTGCTCTCCCCCCAGGTTGCAGTCTCTTTTTAACATTTCCTCAACTACATATCTGTCACCTACGTCTGTCCTCACCATCTTTATTCCTGCCTTTTTTAAAAAAAGCTCAAATCCGATATTACTCATGACCGTTGCTATGACTGTATTACGTTTCAGGGTCCCTTCTTTTTTCATATCCATGGCACATATTGCCATTATTTTATCGCCATCTATTATCTCGCCCTTTTCATCGCACAGAATCGTTCTGTCAGCGTCTCCATCATGTGCGATACCGATGTGAGCCTGGTGTTTCAGTACTGCTTTCTGCATGGATTCAGGGTGAGTCGTACCGCAATTTTCATTAATGTTTAAACCATCGGGGTTGTTATAAATGGCTATGACATCAGCGCCAAGTTCCCTTAATACGGAAGGCGTGATTTTATAGGCCGAACCATTGCTGCAGTCAACGACAATTTTCATTCCTTCAAGGGTCTGTCCTTTAGGGAATGTTGATTTGACATATTCTATGTACCTTCCTGAAGCGTCATCGATCCTGTGAGCTTTTCCTATGTGAGCCCCATTGGGCCTTATTTTCTCAAGTCCGGCTGAGAACATGGTCTTTTCGATTTCTGCTTCGGTGCTGTCCGGGAGCTTTAATCCGCTGGATGAAAAGAACTTGATCCCATTATCGTCATAAGGATTATGCGAGGCTGAAATAACAACGCCTGCGTCAACTCTGAGGCTTCTGGTAACAAAGGCTATGCCTGGTGTCGGCATGGGGCCTACCAGTTCTACGTTCATTCCCATTGAGCATATGCCTGATGTCAGCGCACTTTCAAGCATGTATCCTGAAAGCCTGGTGTCCTTGCCTATTAATATGCAGTTACGTCCATGTTTTTTCTTCAGTACATGTGCCGCTGCCCTTCCTACTTCAAATGCAATCTCACCTGTCATCGGAGCATGGTTGGCTTTACCTCTGATACCGTCAGTTCCGAAAAGTTTTGTCCCTTTTTTTCTGGTTGCCATTTATTTGTTGTCCTCTGCAGTTATCTTCTTAACTGAAATATTCACTTCAACCTTATTAAGGCTCTTTCTTATGTTACCGTTAGCCAGAACCAGGTTTGCCCTGTATGTCAGGTCTGCATTGATGTCATTTATATCGATCGGTTCTGTCTTTACTCTACGGATCTTTCTTACCAGACTTTTAGGACCTTCAATAATAATTGATTTAGGAGATGATATCACCTCAACTATCGCATAGCCTTTTTCCGGTGTCCCGACAATGTCCGGAATTACATTAACCTGTTTGCTTAACTGATCTTCGATCATAAGGCTTACTGTCTCAGGATCAATGTTTTTAATGGCAAGCATTTTTGTCAGCTCTATGTTATCACGGGTAATCGTAATAAAGGATTTGCCTGTTTTTACTTCACTCAGATCAATGAGCGCATGTACACTGCCTGCTTTCAGGTCTTTGAGAATACTTTCCCGACCCTCTATGGTGATCCTGACGGTTTGAGGAGAGTCCACAACCTCAAGTTTGGGCGGCAGATTAACAAAATTAACAGGAATATCAATTGTTCTTTCAGAGCGGCCGCTTAAGATCACAAAAAACCATAGTATGATGGCCATAATCAGTGAAGCCAGCTTCAGCCAAATGTTTGATGTAAAAAAATCCTTTATCATTTCTTTTTTTCCTGTGTTATAAAATGCATGGTAAGAAAGTCCCGTAATGAGCCCATATCCACATTCTTTTCGATGCTGCTGCCTATCGCGGTTGTTATGCTTCCCGTCTCTTCAGATACAATGAGTACCACTGCGTCTGTCTCCTCAGTGAGACCGATGCCGGCCCTGTGTCTCGTGCCAAATGCTTTGGAGATATCCGTGCTTAACGTAAGAGGTAAAAAGCAGCCTGCAGCAACAACCCTGTTGCCTCTTATGATGACCGCCCCGTCGTGCATGGGTGAGGTCGGATGGAAAATACTCAACAGCAGTTCGTGCGTGACCTTGGCATCAAGCTGGGTACCCATCTCTATGAAGTCATTAAGACTTGTTTCCTTTTCAATGACAATAAGCGCCCCTATCTGTCTTGTTGAGAGAGCGACAGCGGCTCTTACTAATTCTTCAATAGACCTCATTTCCTCGGCTGAAGCAAAAGATGGTAAGAACCTGGCCTCTCCCATATGCGCGAGTGTTTTTCTGATCTCGGGCTGAAACAGGATGATTACTGCAAGGACAATCTGTGTCCACAGACTCTGGATAATCCAGTCAATTGTATATAAACCCAGATACTTTGAAAAGAGAAGAGTTACAAACAGCACGCCTATACCGAGCAGCATCTGTACCGCTTTCGTACCCTTAATAATTAAAAGTACCCTATAGAGAATAGTTGCTACAAGGAGGATATCAAGGATGTCCTGCCATCGTATGAGCTTGATGAATTCCATGGCTGGAAAATATTATAGCAGGTTTACGGACAATAATAGGAAGTCATCAAAGACGTTTTACATCAGGTACGTGGTGCCAAAGACGTAGATGAAATGTCCATTGATATCAAGTTCATCTTTTTCCCAATCGTCGGGCAGTGGCCAGTATGGCTGGGCGTCTTTCACAGCCTTTATTGCAGCTTCATCAAGCTCTCTATAGCCTGATGTCCTTACCAGCTCGACTTTCCCAAGTCTTCCGTCTCTTTTTATGGAAAAAAGGATGTAGAGATCTCCTGACCTGCCAAGTCGTGCCGCTCCTTTGGGATATTTCCAGATATTTTCTATCTTGTCTTTGAGTAATCTCATATATCCCCTGTTTTTAAATTCAGGCGCATCGAATGTCAGCCCCTTGCTTTGTGAAGGGCCCTTACTCGCATATTTATTGATAGTGTTCCTGTCAAACAGGACTGAAGGAGGCACCAGTTTTACCTCACTGCTCTCCTCCCCGGCACGGTCTTTATCCCCTGAACTAAATGCAGGAGTTTCATATTCTTCCTGATTCTTATGCTGCATCCGGTCAGCAGATTCCACTTTAGCCAAGGCACTTTTTTTACTGGTTGCGGCACCGGTATCTTCATCGAATAATGTATCAGGTTTCACATTCTCCTCAAGTGGCGGGCGGCGCTTTTTAACCAGCACGGGCTTATTTCTTTTTTCGGGGACAGGCTTGTTTTTTTCCCTGACCTCTGGTACATCCGTATCAAAAGGTGCGATAACATCAACATCGAAGATGTTTACGGAAGGTCGGTAGGAAGAGGATATCATACCCAATAGCAGGGCCAGGGCCATGTGAAAAACAACGGATATTGAAACGTAATTTGAAAAATTCATAGATATTGCTCAGTCAAATGATTAATTCGGTACATGTTTCTCTTCTTATAAATATTCTACCCCAGATTCTTCATAAATTTTATACAGTAAACCAGATACGAATTCGGAGCAGCAATACCTGAGCAAACAAAAAAAATAAGATTTATGAATAAACATACATGTTTTGTTCCCATGAATGCATCATAACCCATTTAATACGTTTTTACGGCATACCTGCCTTACGTCATGAATAATAAGGTATAAACGTGACAACCGGTTGAAATCTGCTGTCCATCAATAGAGAGGTTATTCAGGCAGGATCAATGACATAAAGGGAGAAGGCCCATAAGTGCTTGTTTTTATGATTTTTTATGGGCCATATTGAGACCGCTCCTATCGTCTGTGTTCGGGAATTCTTACCGTCAGGACAGGACAGGGGGCCCGCCTGACTACTCTTTCTGCGGTATTTCCGAAAATCAGTCTTTCTATGCCGACTCTTCCATATGTTCCCATGACGATCATGTCGATTTTTTCGTCTGCTGCAAATTTCAGGATTTCCTCATTGGGGATGCCCTGCACTACTTTCTTTTCCACATCACTGAGCTTGCGTATTTCTTCTACACAGCATGAAGCAATCTGCTCCATCGCCCAGTCATTCATCTCTCTGTATACTTCATCCGATGAAATATGCGGAACATGTACTCCCACCGCCTTGTTAATGTCATAAACAACATGCAGGATATAAAGTTTGGAATTGTAATGCTCAGCCAGGTCCACAGCGCAGGGCAGGGCATTCTGTGCACCGCTTGAAAAATCTGTCGGAAATAAAATTCGTTCAACTTTCATAATAGACCTCCTTGATATCATTTTACTATAAAAAAAGGGAACTCACTATAAATAATATCAAAATCATTATTAGCAGTTAAGGGTATATATAATTCTGAGTCCCTCAAGAGTGAGAGATGGATTAATGTAATCTATTCCTCTCATAAAAGGGGAAACGAGGTCTGTATAGCCCCCTGTTGCAATAACAGAAAAAGTTTTTTTTGTTTTCTTGCTGATGTCATGTATTATTCTTTCAGCAGCGCCGGCATGGCCGATCAGCAATCCTATTAATATGTTATCCGTCGTATCTATGCCCGGAACAGATTCAGGGGCCCTTAATTCAACCAATGGAAGCCCGGAGGTCTTTTCTTTCAATGATTCTGCTGATATGCCTAAGCCGGGCATTATGGCACCTCCAAGGTAATCACCCTCCTCAGTGATGGCACAAAAAGTGGTTGCTGTTCCAAAATCAATGACCATTACGTCCCCTTTGTACAAATGGTGTGCTGCAGCGGCGTTGACTATCCTGTCAGCTCCCAGTGCATGAATATTATTGATACGAAACCTCAGACCGCTCTTTATCGTATGATCAACAATTATGGGAGTTATGTTACATCGCTCTTTCACCGCATTATGCATGAAAGGCGTAACTTCAGATACTACGGAGCATACAACCGCGCCTTTAATAACAGGCATGTTATGACTTTCAATCAGGTCGGTGAGGACCTTTTGATAGTAATCTGCTCCCGCTTCCGGATGCCTTGTATCAACGCGTGAAATATTCCTCACAGCATTAACGTCAGAGATACCCAGGGTAATATTTGTATTTCCTATATCGATCAATATAATCATTATTCTTGCAAATGCGTCACATCAATGATAATTATTTATTCCCTCTTTTCACGAGATCATATCAGCCCGATCCTGCATTATTTTTTAAGAGAGTAATGAATTATATAATGTAAAGGATGAAAAGGATGTAATCAGGCTGCTACTTTATCCGGCCATTCGCATTCCCTGTAGAGAACGCACCCCGGGCAGAGGGGCTTCTTTGCCTTGCATGTCCGCCTGCCGTGCAATACCAGTGCCAGGTTTATGGACGTCAGCCTGTTTTTAGGGAACTGTTTAACCAGTTCTTCCTCTACCTTATCCGGGTTTTTGGAATGGGCAATTCCCAGCCTGTTCGAGACCCTCAATACATGCGTATCTACGCCCATTGTCTGTTTCCCGAACGCACTTCCAAGAATCACGTTTGCTGTTTTTCTGCCAATTCCGGCAAGGCTGGTCAACTCCTCAAGAGTATCGGGCACTTTCCCGCTGAAATCCCTGACTATCTGATCGCAGCATTGAATTATCATCTTTGTCTTGTTTTTATAAAACCCTGTCGGCCTGATCTCCTTTTCCAATGTTGCTGTTTCCGCTCCGGCATAATGGGCTGCTGTTCTATATTTTTTAAACAGGTCTTTCGTAACCTCATTCACTTTTATATCTGTGCACTGGGCAGACAGGATGGTTGCGACCAGAAGCTCAAGCGGGTTATTAAACCTGAGCTCAATCTTGGGGTCTGGGTATTTTGTTAAGAGATGTTTTACTATCTTTTTAATGTCAGCCATGTCGTTTAAATAGTAGTCAGGAGTTAGTAGTTAAGGGCAAAAACGTTACTGACATTCCTCTGACTACTGACTACCAACTACTGATTATTCCTCTTCCTTCAAAATTCTTACCTCGATCTTGCCTTTTAGTCCCTCTGCAAACTTTTTCGCGTCTTTTTCTGATCCAACAATAGAGTTATAATGCATTGGTACGGCAATTTTTGGCATGATATCAATGGCGGCCTGCACAGCCTCCTCGGCGGTCATCACATACGTGCCTGAAACAGGAAGCAAGGCTATGTCAGTCTTTATGTTTTTCATTTCTGGGATATGATCTGTATCTCCCGCAATGTATATTTTCTGACCTTGTACCATAAATACATATCCCACCCAGTTTCTTTCTTTTGTGTGGAACTGCTTGTTTGTGTTGTAGGACGGGACAGCTTCTATCTCTATCCCCTTTACCGTGATCCTGTCGCCCGGCTTGACTGTGTTGACCTTCCCTGAAAGCTTCCCGGCGCAGTCCGGAGTAGCTACAATTACTGTATCGGGTCCCTGGATCTTTTTAATGTCCTCTGGAGAACAGTGGTCATAATGCTCATGGGTAATAAGTATAATGTCAGCATGCTCCTTTTTCTTGATTTTGAAGGGGTCAGTGTATATGATTTTTTCACCAACAATTTTAAATGTGTCATGGCCTAACCAGTGAATGTTGTCAAGCATTGTATGTGCCTCCCTTTCTCCGGCATACGCCGGGAACAGAAGTATAACTGAATAAAGAATAAACAGTATCGAATGCATAATAATTTTTACATATCAGGACATGCAAAAAGATTATATCACAGGAGCCTGTGATGATAAAGATCCGTAATTATACAATTTTATTCAGCGCTTAAGAGATCAGGCAGTTTTATACTATAATACGTAAACATGATTGCAGTGGTATCATCAATGTCTTTTGAATCGGATATGCTTCTTTCCCTTCTAAAAAGAGGGAGGGTAGCAGCTGTTGCCGGGAAAAAAGCACACAGGGGAAAGCTTGCAGGTCTTGATGTTCTGCTCGTCAATACAGGTATAGGAAAGGTCAATGCAGCGCATGCGGTAACGGCAGTGGTTGAGAATGTGCCTGCTGATAAAATCATTACCATAGGGGTAGGAGGGGCTTATCCGGGTTCCGGTCTGGGGCCAGGGGATGTTGCTGTTGCTACAATGGAAATATCAGGAGATGACGGGGTGATTACTTCAGAAGGATGGAAGGACATGCAGGAAATCGGGATTCCGACACTTCAAAAAGGTGAAAAGAAGTATTTTAATGCGTTTCCTCTGTCCGCACTGTCAAAGTCATTTTTAAAAGCAAACATACATAGGGGTATACAAATCAGGTCAGGCCCTTTTATAACGGTCGGGGCAGCAACAGGCACACAAAAAAGGGCAATGGAACTTGAAAAGAGATTTGGCGGAATTTGTGAAAACATGGAAGGTGCAGCTATTGCGCAGGTTTGTGCCATTTATGGTATTCCTATGGCTGAAATAAGAGGGATCAGTAATATTGCCGGTATCCGTGACAGGAGAAAATGGAAATTAAAAGAGGCTGCAGAGAATTGCCAGCAGACGGTGTTACGCATGCTGGAATTTGATCAGTTGTTGTTTATAAGCAGGTGCACATAAGATGCTTCACAAGAATAAATTATTATTTTTAACGTCTGTTCTTTTAACGCTCCTTTTTATCACTTCTGCCTTTGCAGAGTCAAAAAACGGGAAAAGTTTTATATGGACGTTTGAATCTGGGAATAACACTGTTTATCTGCTCGGCTCAATTCATGTACTGAACCGGGAATCATACCCCCTGCCTGAAGAGATTGAACAAATATATAGCTGCTGCAGCAAAGTAGTATTTGAAACAGACCTGGACAGCATGGATGACAGCTCTCTGCAGGCAAAAATGTTAAGACGCGGCATGTATCCAAGGGGCCGGTCATTATCAGGCAATGTATCTGCTGACACGTATGCGCTGCTCAAAAGGAGATTGGAGGCATCGGGACTGTCGATTGTACAGTTTGAGCATTTCAGACCATGGATGGTTGCACTTACACTTACAGGTACTGAGATGATAAGGCTGGGTTTTGATCCTGAGCTCGGTGTGGACAGGCGTTTTTTCAAAAAGGCGAAACAGGATAAAAAGGATCTTATATTTCTTGAGACCAATGAATTCCAGATCAGTCTCTTTGCAGGACTCAGCAGGACACGTCAGGAAGCTCTGCTGAAGCAGATACTGATTGAAATTAAAATTATCGAATCAATGTTTGCGGACATGGTACATGCCTGGAAAAACGGAGATGCAGATAAACTTGACAGTATCATGAATGAGAGTTTCACCGAGTTTCCTGATCTTTATGACCGCTTAATCGTGAAAAGAAACCGCAGGTGGGTTTCGAAAATTCTGCATCATGCAAGACAGAATGGTGACCTTCTGGTAGTTGTAGGAGCGGCACATCTTGTAGGGGAAAAAAGTGTGGTAGATCTTTTGAGACAGAAGGGATATAAGGTCGTTCAGAAACAGGGTATTTCTCAATAGCTTAATGGATTCCCGATTTTTTATAAGCAAGGCAGGCATACCGTAAGCACGTATTGAATGCGTTGTGAAGCTTTCAAGGGATCAACGTATTTATGCTGTGTTCATATACGGACTGTTTTATAAAGCCGTTTCGAAGTCCCGCTCGCAAGTCGTTTTTCGGTGTGCCTGCCTTGCTTGATAACATTCATACATAATGTAGTTAATCATCATGACTATACATATCACAAAAGGGAACGCAAAAACAGACGGCAGGGATTTTGCTTTCTGGTTTACGGGAACGATTGAAAAATGGTGCGAAGCAAAGGGCATTCCTTTTGATAAGGCAAAGTACGGCCTTCGAAATACTGATGAGATAGAAATCAAATGGGGAATGTATAAAAAGAATGATGTACGGGACGTCTGGGCAGACTGTTCAGATAAAACAGGTATGAGTATTTTAATCAGAGGGGACTTTACCTTCACCTTCAGGGAAAAGAACAGTCCGGACAATCAGGTGAAGGTGAGACTTCATAATCAAGGGGACTATGTCATCTGGCGTGAGGAACTGGAGCATACATGGAAAATGGATGAGGACTCAGAGATACTTACACTCAGATGGTCAGGACATCATAATATGAAAGATAAAAAATAATGAACTATTTAATCCATATTTTTTTATTTACGTTTATATCTTACATTTTTATAAAGAGTCAAATGATGAGAGTGGAACAGTTTTCATGGTGTATCATATATTATCTTCTAAAGAATATAGTCTGCTCAACTTCTTTTCTGCTGCCCGTACCACTATCACCGGCAGGATGGCCGATGGCAATGACTGCCATGAGTTCAAGGTCCCTGGATCCATTAACCAGATCTCTGACTCTGTCGCTGTTTTTTAAAATCTCTCCAAGCCAGACAGCGCCAAGCCCTTCGTCATGAATGGTGAGAAGCATATTCTGGATACAGGAGCCAATTGCCTGGGCATCCTTAATTTTGTGATAACTTGACGTCTCATCAAGAAATACCGCTATAAGGACATGTGCGCTTAACACACATTTTGCATAATGAGTCAATTCCGAAACCTGAGACTTTACAGTATGATCTCTTATTACCGCGAATCTCCAGGGCTGGTTGTTCTTTCCGGACGGGGCCCATGTACCAGCTTCGATGATTTTATCAATAGCCTCATCAGAAACAGGTTCATCTGTAAACCTTCTTACACTTCGGCGTGTTTTAATTAAATTAAATAAATCCATAAATAATAATGGTCAAGGGTGATAGGTATTGGGTAATTTCCTGTCACCAGTAACCTGTCACCATCACCTGTAAATTATATCCTGCTTTTCTCTTTCCTGAACAATAAATACTCTTTAATAAAATCGTCCAGATCACCGTCAAGTACGGCATTCACATTACCGGCTTCGAATCCGGTCCGGTGGTCCTTTATCAACTGATAGGGCTGCAACGTGTATGAACGTATCTGGCTGCCCCAGGCGATATCCTTTTTCTCGCCGATCATTTCATCCATTTTATCTTCCTGCTCCTTCTGCTTCAGAGCAAACAGTTTTGCTTTGAGTATTTTCATGGCAGTGGCCCTGTTCTTCTGCTGGGACCGTTCATTCTGGCAACTGACCACAATATTGGTTGGAAAATGCGTGATCCTTACGGCTGAATCTGTTTTATTCACATGCTGACCTCCGGCACCCGAAGCCCTGAATGTGTCGATCCTGATATCATCATCATTAATTTCAACGTCGATGTCCTCACTCACTTCGGGATATACGAGAACAGCGGTAAATGAAGTATGCCGCCTTTTATTGGCATCAAACGGAGATATCCGGACAAGGCGATGGACTCCGGCCTCCCCCTTGAGATAGCCATATGCGTATTGACCGCTGATGGTCATGGTAACGCTCTTAATACCGGCTTCATCACCTGCCATGTATTCTATTATCTCGACCTTGAATCCGCTCCTTTCGGCCCACCGCATGTACATTCTCATCAGGATCTGGGCCCAGTCCTGACTTTCTGTCCCGCCTGCTCCGGGATTAATTGTCAGGATAGCATTGTTCGTATCTGTCTCGCCGGAAAGGGTACTTCTCAGTTCGATATCATCAATTTTTCTAATAAGTTCGTTTAAAGAACCTGCTGCGTCCTCAAGCATTGCTTCGCCGCCTTCTTCACCCGACAGTTCGAGAAGGATGTTGAGATCTTCAAACGTATCATCCAGTGCTTGCAAAGGCCCGATGATATTTTCAATACCTGATTTTTCTTTAAGTAAAACCTGGGCCCTGCCCGGTGAGTCCCAGAGGTCCTCAGCTGTCAGTTCTTTTTGGAGTTCTTCAAGGCGTTTCAGTTTGGAAGGTACATCAAAGAAACCTCCGGAGGGCTGCTAAACGGGGCTCGATCTCTTTTAATCTGTCTTTCAGCTCATCACTGGAAATCATTATTATTACTGCCTCCTGTTTATTCTTTTCATGGCAGGATTATTATACATGAAAAGCATGGAGGGTATCTATCACTGAATATTCATAAGTAAGGCAGGTATGCAGGAAAAACGAATTGGGAGCGTAACATCCAATGGGCTTTTTTGAAAGGAATATATATAACAAAGCATAATTACGCAGATCCCGTGAATGCTTCACAACGCATTCAATACGTTTATATGGTATGCCTGCCTTGCTTGATAACGTTTATGAATGATGTGGGCCAGGTAATTAAATAAATTAGCCATGTTTCTGTAATACAGCAGAAAATTAAAAAAAGAGCCCCTGTAGAAAAGAGGCTCTTTATATGAGTTTGTATTATTAAAACTTTGCTTTAATTAACGATGCAGAATAAATCATTTCATCCTTCTGTATATTAATAACCGGAGCAGGCACGGCAAACTTAATTTTGTTATTCTCAATCTGCACAACTCCTGTTGTCTCTGCAAAACCAAAAACAAGACCTCCTATCGTACCCACAATAACGCCTGATGCGACTTTTTTCCCCAGTTCATTATCATCAAGAAGATAGAAAGCACTCCCGAGCAGACCACCGATTGCCGCTCCGTACAAAGCATCCCTGAATATCGTTTCTCCCTGCGTGCCCATCGCAGATGCAGCACCCTGAAAAAGTAACAGCATGAGTACCGATACAACAAGTATTTTTTTTATCATTAAGAACTCCTTCCGGGTATGTATTGTTTGCTGAATTATCAGTCTATACAGTTAATTGCTTTTCTCCGGGACAACGGTCTTCCGCATTTTCTTCATTGCCAGCTTTGCCTGCTCTGAGTCAGGATATTTTGCAATGAGTTTTTCAAGAATGATCTCGCCGGTCTTTTTGTCCTGCAAGGCATAAAAGGCAAGTCCCTGCTTCAGCATGGCCCCTGGCACTTTATCACTGTCAGGATTTTTCTTGAAAAGATCCTCATAAGCCAGAATAGCATCTTCATAACTGCCATCTTTGTAATGACTTTCTGCTATCCAGAAGCGGGCGTTATCAGAATAATCATTTTCACCGTAATCATTCAGTACTGATGAAAATTTTGCTCTTGCCTCTACCGTCTTTCCGGCCTTGAAAGACTCATACCCTTCCATATAGAGAGCCTTGATTTTTTCATTTTGTGCTGAAGGCTGTGTCTTTGCTGATTTTGTTTGAGAGGATTGCTTTTGAACGGTCTGAGTCTTTTGGGCTTTCAATGCTGCTATGTCTTTTTTGATCGTTTCATCAGTCATGGAAAGATCTGTATCAGCTTGTACGAGCTTCGTGCTAAGTATCTTCAACTCCTCAATTTTTTTCTTTAAATCATCAACCGCCTGTTCCAGTTCTTTTGTCTTTACCTCCTGCTCCTCTCTGCTTTTCATAACTTCAGTTGAACTTTTTTCAGTGAAGTAACGGGATTCTTCAAATTGTCCTGTCAGTGTCTGGAATTCAGAAGTAAGGGTCTGGAGCTGGATTAAAAGATCAGAAACCGTTCTTGCAGTCGCGCTTTGCGTTTCCTCCAGTGCAGTTATTTTTTTCTGAAACAGGTCTTCCTGGTCAGGCAGCCTGTTTTCGATTGTGGCTGACTTCTTTTTTATTGAAGAAACTTCAGCTCTCAGCTTGTTGACATCATATTGAATTCTTCCCACATCGTCAGTAGTTGCACACCCCGTTACGGAAAAAGCAGCTATAATGATGGTGAATATAAAAAGTCCTGAGATTTGATATGTACCATTATGATTCTTCATTATTAAATGTCCTCGCTTCCCGCTCTGCTGAATCAGAACATATGACCATTTACTTTAAAACAACAAAATGGGCACGTCTGTTCAGCTGCCAGCAATCTTCGTTCTGGTCCACGCAAAGCTGTTTTTCTTCTCCATACGTAACTACAGTAATTCTGTCAGGTGTTATGCCCAGGGAAACAAGATAGTTTTTTGTGGAATTGGCCCTCTTTTCACCAAGAGCCAGGTTATACTCATTTGTTCCCCTTTCGTCACAATGTCCCTCGATTGCTATATTTAAATCTTTTTCATCATTTAAAAAGGAGGCCACTGAATCAAGTACGGGTCTTGCTTCAGCTCTGATATCGTACTTATCATAATCAAACAGTATGTCCTGAAATATCTGCTGGGCTTTTTCTTCTGCTGTCATTTCCCTGCTTGCCATATCTTCTTCTTCAATCCTCTGATCTCGGGGTATCTCAACTTCTTCAACCTGTTCTTCCTCAATTTCTATTGTTTCTTCCGATATGGGCTCTTCCGGGGCTCTTGCAGGTTCATCATATGGTTTCGTGTACTTTTTTGCACAACTTACTGCAAAGACCAGCAATGCGATAATCAGGATTTTTTTCATAGTGTGGGTCCTCCTTAATAAATTATGGTTTAATGTTAACTGATTCTCATTATCATTCATTAAAATATGGCGACCATCTTGGAGACATTGCCTGTGAGCCTTTTTTTGTAATTCTTCTTTGTCCTTCGCCAGTATTACGCATTATATAAATACTCCGCTCACCGTCCCTGTCAGAATCAAATGCCAGGAAGAGACCGTCAGGCGAATAGGACGGGCTCTCGTTATTGCCAGTCATGGTAATCTGCCATGTTTCACTTCCGTCAGATTTTACCACGAATATCTGATTTTTGCCATCGATCCTTCCTGAGTATGCCAGCCATTTATTATCGGGTGACCATGCAGGGGACGTATTGTACGAACCTTCAAATGTAAGCCTGTTTATGCTCTTTCCATTTGCATCCATTGTATAAATCTGGGGCCCCCCGCTTCTGTCTGACACAAATGCGATTTTTTCTCCGTCAGGTGAAAACACAGGGGAAAGATCAATACCAAAAGACCGGGTCAGTTTCTTCATCTTCTTACCAAACGTATTAATGGAATAAATTTCCGAGCTGCCGTCCCTGGATGATGAGAATGAGACCAGGCCGTCCGTTGATGTTCCTCCGACAAGATTGAGTCCTTTTGATGAGTACAGTATGGATTCTTTAAGGGTCTTTAAGTCGAGAATGTAAATTCTCCACTTTCTATTTCGCTCGGCCGAAAACAACAGATATTTCCCGTCCTGGGTCCAGCTATGGCTGGAGTTCAGTCCTCTGGTAACTATGCGTACTGAATTAAACCCGTCCCAGTCCATGAGACTAATTCCTTTGTTGCCTGATGGTAATGTTGAGAGATATGTAATCCTGGTCCGGAACACGCCCTTCTTTCCCGTAGCAACTTTATAAATATCATTGGCAATGCTGTGGGCCATTGGTCTGATTATCAATTTGGATGCATCATACCTCTTCTTTAGTACCTCCCTGCCTTCAATCTGATCAATCACCGAGAGTACGACCTGCAGTCCGTTATGTGTGTCCACATCCATATCAGCAATGATTTCAGCTCCCGGCACGTCCGGGTCTACAAACGAGAACATGCCCGTAGCTTCAAGGTCTGCCTTTGCAATCCATTCAAGTTCTTTGGCCCTTGCCGTGCCTTTGGCGGTTACTGTTACGGGAAGCTGCCGTATGCCCGGCGAAGTAATATCAATATATATTTTTGCATCAGCATTTGACAGAACAAAGAACACAGAATACAGAACACAGACAAAAAAAAGAAAAAATTTATGGGTGTTGTCTGTTCTAAGTGCCTTGCCTGTATATGTCTCAAGTCTGCTGTCTATTGTCTGTAGTCTGCAATCTGTAATCTGTAGTCTGATATTTGTATTCATAAATGAAACCTCACCTCTACTTCCTGTTCTACCGGAGGCGGTGGAAGAGGGCTGGCCTTTAGCACTGCTTTCATTGCTGACCGGTCGAATATCGTATTGCCCGACGATTTTATGAGTTTCTGGGAAACGACCTTTCCCTCCCGGGTGATCTTAAACGAAATAATGGTTTCCAGCGCAGATATATCAATGTCAGGATAAATCCACTCGCTGTGGATCCTTTCAAAAACAAGGGCGCTGTATGATTCGGTGTCAATAGATTTCACGACGCCGGGGACTCCGGCAGCTCTTACCGGTGTTTCTTCAGCAGCACTCTTTTTTGAAAGACTTCCCTGTATCTTTTTTCTGATGGAATCCAGTTTGCCCGATTTTCCTTCGCTTTGCTTTTTCTTCAGTTTTGCAAGAGTGCTTATTGCGCGTAATCTCTCTATTTCACGGGCCACTTTTTTGTCCGGTTCCAGAGTCATATCAGCCTTTGCTTTTGGTCTTTCTTTTGTTCTTCGCTGAATCGGTTTTTTGACCTTCACCGACTCTTTTTCAGCTTTGCCTGTCTCTTTTGACTCGAGGGAAGCTTTTGGCTTTCTTACTTCGGCAGGAGTGACAATATTTACATAGTAACTTTTATATTCTCTGTCTTTTGTCTTGAACGGTATGGTTGCAAGGGTTATGAAGAACAGATGGACAATTGCTGACGTGATGATTATTTTTTGAAGATTTGGTTCTTTCCCGATGTACAGGGGGTGTCTCATTTAATACGCGCTTTAGGCTCAGTCACCATCCCCAGTTTTTCTATCCCCATTTCTCTCAGTTCTCCCATTACTGCTACGACATTTCCATAGGCAACATTCGTGTCTGCTTTGAGAAAGACTTCCTTGTTTGTCTTTTTTGACAAAGACACTTTCAGGGCCTCAAGAGTCACAGCGGTTTTTTCCAGATAGATCTTCCCATCCTTTTTTATGGTGATAACAATTCGTTCGGCATCAGGCATCTCTTTTCCCTTTGCCTGGGGAAGGTTTATATCGATTCCCTGCTGCAGGAGAGGTGCTGTTACCATGAAGATAATGAGGAGAACGAGCATTACATCTACAAAAGGGGTTACATTGATCTCAGAAAGTGCCTGTCTGTGTTTCAGCTTCTCCATGTTTCCTCTTACAGTGGTCTAATAGTTCCTGGGTAAAGTCTTCCATCAAGATTATATTGTGGCGGGTTCTGCTGAGGTAATAGTTATACGCGACAACTGCCGGTATGGCAGCAGCCAGCCCCGCAGCAGTAGCTATCAGCGCTTCTGCTATACCCGGTGCAACCACTGCAAGGGAAGCGGCGCCAATTCGTCCAATACCCATAAATGAATTCATGATGCCCCAGACGGTCCCAAAGAGGCCTATAAAAGGAGTGGTAGAGCCGGTGGTTGCAAGGAACGTCAGATATCTTTCAAGACGAGTCGCCTCCATTGCCTCAACCCTTTTCAGCGTACTCCGAATCTCCTCGTGGGTTGCATCTTCGATTGAATATGCAGCCCTGAAGAGATTGGCAAGAGGACTGAGGGTCAGCCGTTTCGTTGACTGGTATACTGCATCCCATTGTTTCCCTTTAATGAACGCACGCTGGAACTCATCAGATTCCTTTTCGACCTTTGACAGAAGTCGATGTTTGTATATGATGATGGCCCAGGAGACAACCGAAAAGAAAAGCAGTACAAATAATACAAATTTGACTACCGCTCCAGCCTTTAATATCAATGTTAATACTGTATCTCCGCCCATAATGTTATGAAGTTTAAATGAAAGAAAATAAAAAAGTCAAAACATGCTGCATGAACTCTTGAACACTCATAAATATCATAATATTCCTGTCACAGACTGTCCGACCGTATGTTAATTTCACGTTTTATTCTAATGACTAAGGAAGTGATTTATAAAATTAATAAATACGCGTATTGCTTTATTGACAAAAGATCCCTGCTGTGTTAATTTTACGAACTTTATCGTGTCATAACTCTTCATTTTTATAAAATCTAAGATTTAGGAGCGTTCATGTTAGAAGTCAATGGTTGGTTTTTCGTTCAGCTGGCTAATTTCTTAATCTTATTGTTTTTACTGAATGCGATCCTGTTCAGGCCCCTGCTGAAGCTTTTTAAAGACAGGGATGACAGCACCAGGGGAGCACTTGAGCAGGCAAATGAAATGGGGAAGAAAAAGGACGATGTTCTTGAAGAGATAGAAAGAAAACTCACCGGGGCAAGAACTGAGGCCAGATCAATTTTCGAAAACCTGAGCAATGAAGGTCTGGAAGTACAGAAGAACACTGTGCAGTCTGCTCAGCATGAAGCCATGGAGATAAATAAAAAGGCCAGGGCTGAGCTTGAAGCTGCAACAGACAAGGCAAGAAATTCACTTAAATCAGATATCGAGGCCTTTTCCAGACAGATCGTGGATAAACTGGTAGGAGCGTAATGCGTAAATTTCAAATTGCGTTAATCGTAAGCATTAATTTTTTATTTGCCTCAGCCACCTTTGCCGCGGGCGGAGGAGGGCATGGAGAGGCGCATTTTACATGGAAAGACTGGCTCTGGCCGGTTGTAAATTTTACCATACTTGTCGTTATCCTTTTTTTTGCCGGACGCAAGCCGATGGCCGCATATTTCAAAGGCCGCACCGAAATGATCGAGAAATCTCTGAAGGAGGCGACAGAGGCAAAGGAGCTTGCTCAAAAGACCCTTGATGAGGTACGGGCAAGACTGAATAACACGGACCAGGAAATAGAGCAGATCCTTGAGGCTGCAAGAAAGTCAGGAGAAAAGGAAAAAGAAGCTATCATTGCCGAGGGCGAACGATTAAAGGAAAAAATAGTTGAGCAGGCAAAGGCTAATATCGATTTTGAACTGCAAAAGGCCAAAGAAACAATAAAATCAGATGCCGCGTTACTGGCCCTGGAACTTGCAGAAAAAGAAATAAGGGAAAAACTTGGACAAAAAGAGCACGAATCACTTATTGATGATTATATTAAACGACTTGAGGAAAAAAATTGAACAAGAACCAGATTGCAAAGAAATACAGCAAGGCCATATTAAACACGGTCAATCTTGCAGTTGTTCCCCGGGTAATTGAGGAACTGAAGGCATTTTCCTATCTTATAGACGAAAACAGACAGCTCAGACTGTTGTTTGCGGGGCAGATATTTACTGACGAAGAAAAAGGCAAGGCTTTTGCATCCATTAAACCTTCACTTAAATTTAATGCCAATACCGAGAAATTTTTGAACCTTATCATTACGCAGGGGCAGTTGTCGGCTATGAAGGAGATCATAGCCTATTCAATAAATGTATATAACGAAAAGCAGAAAAAGGCAACAGCTCTGGTGGTGTCCCCGGTTTCTCTGAACAAAAGCTATGCCGACAGGCTGAAAATCGCATTAAAGAAATTGATAGACAGGGATGTTGAAATAGAAAACGAAATTGATCCGTCGCTGCTGGGCGGATTTGTCGTCAGGGTTGGCAGCACCATATATGACAGCAGTGTCAGGGGCCAGCTCCGTCTTTTAAAATCGGATTTAATGAGATAAATTTAGAGTTACGGATTATGAGTCAAGAGTTATCGGAACAAATTTTTCTCATAACTCCAGACTCATAACTCTATTTTGGAGGTGAATGAATGGAAGTTTCAGAACTTAAAGCTGACGAAATAAGTGAGCTGATAAAAAAACAGATTACTGACTTTGAAAAACGTGTGGATGTCAGTGAAGTAGGAACGGTCGTGAAGGTGGGTGACGGTATCGCAAAGATATACGGCCTTGACAAGTGTATGGCCTCTGAACTGCTTCAGTTTCCCAATGATGTATATGGTATGGCCCTGAACCTTGAAGAAGACTCTGTAGGCGCTGTTCTTTTTGGTGAAGATACGCTGATCAAGGAAGGCGATGTTGTAAAACGCACAGGAAGGATCATGTCGGTACCTGTAGGGGAAGCCCTGCTCGGCAGGGTGGTCAATGCTATCGGCCAGCCCATTGACGGCAAGGGGCCGATTGATTCTAAAGAGAACCGGATAGTTGACGTTGTTGCCCCGGGGATTATTGACAGGCAGCCTGTCCGTGAGCCTCTCCAGACCGGCCTGAAATCAGTTGACGCGATGATCCCTGTTGGCAGAGGACAGAGGGAGCTGATCATTGGTGACCGTCAGGTCGGTAAGACCGCCATAGGAATTGATGCCATTATAAACCAGAAAGGCGGAGATGTTGTCTGCATTTATGTCGCTGTCGGTCAGAAGCGTTCCAATGTTGTGCGTGTTGCCAAAAAGCTTGAAGAAGCAGGTGCACTGGAGCACACAATTATCGTTTCATCAACAGCGAGTGAACCGGCTCCTCTCCAGTACATTGCTCCCTATACAGGATGTGCAATGGGAGAATACTTCAGGGACAGCGGTAAACACGCATTGATAGTATATGATGATCTTAGTAAACAGGCCACTGCATACAGGCAGCTCTCATTGCTGCTCAGACGTCCTCCGGGACGAGAAGCGTTCCCCGGAGATGTGTTCTATCTCCATTCAAGACTGCTTGAGAGGGCAGCAAAACTCTCTGACGCTCTTGGCGGCGGATCACTGACGGCACTGCCGATTATCGAGACCCAGGCCGGTGACGTGTCCGGTTATATTCCTACAAACGTTATTTCCATTACAGACGGACAGATATATCTTGAGCCGGAGCTATTCTATGCCGGTGTGAGGCCTGCTGTGAACGTTGGTCTCTCGGTCAGCCGTGTTGGTGGAGCTGCCCAGACAAAGGCGATGAAGCAGGTTGCTGGGACACTGAGACTTGACCTTGCACAGTTCAGGGAGATGGCGGCATTTGCCCAGTTCGGTTCTGACCTTGACAAGGCAACTCTTGCACAGATCGAACGCGGTAAAAGAATGGTGGAACTGTTAAAGCAGGACCAGTATGTTCCCATGACCATGCAGGACCAGGTCATTGTCCTGTTTGCCGGTACCCAGGGGTATCTTGACGATATTCCGGTTGAGTCAATCAAAAAATTTGAAGAAGAGTTCGTCAAGTTCATTAAAGGGACCAAAGATGATCTCCGTACCGAACTTGCAGACAAAAAAGCGATTGATGATGACCTCAGGGCAAAACTGGTCCAGGCGATAGAAGAATTCAAGAAAGGATTTCAGGCGTAAAGGCAGCAATCAGTGATCAGCTGTCAGCGATCAGCAAAAAAAAAATCCTTAGCTGACAGCTAAATGCTGAAATCTGAATGTTAAAAAAATGGCTACGTTAAGAGATATACAGAAGAGAATAAAGGCAGTTGAGAATACCAAAAAGATAACAAAGGCCATGAAGATGGTGGCTGCTGCGAAACTGAGAAAAGTCCAGACAAGGATGCTGGATCTCAGACCGTATGCTGATAAGATGCATGAGGTTCTCGCAAGTCTTGCAAAAGGCGCTGACAGGGAGTCCCATCCTTTGCTTTCATTCAGGCCGAGAAAGACGGTTGAGGTTGTTGTTGTCACTTCTGACAGGGGGTTGTGTGGTGCCTTTAATACGAATATCCTTAAGGCTGCGCAGGGCGCGATCGATAATTACAAAAATGAAGGTTTTGAAGTCAGCATCAGCACTATTGGTAAAAAAGCCAGGGATTATTTCAAGAGAAGAGATATGACGGTAAGACATTCCTGGACAGGCATTTCAGGAAATGTACGTTATTCCAGTGCCGAAGAAATAGCAAATGACATCAAAGAGCATTATATGAATGAAACCATTGATGAGGTGACAGTAGTGTACAATTCATTCAAATCAATGGTTGCGCAGGATGTGACTACCGTAAAACTTCTCCCCCTAACTCCTGAAGAAGGAGAAAAAGAGGCAGGCGCAGATTCTGCTGCAGATTTTATTTATGAACCGTCCATGGAAGCGATCTTCGATAGGCTGATTCCGCGAAATGTAGATATACAGATTTACAGGGCGCTCCTTGAAAGTTCGGCTTCTGAAGAAGCAGCAAGGATGAGTGCCATGGAAAATGCAACACAGAGCTGCACCGAGATGGTAGAGACCCTTACACTGCAGTTCAACAAAGCGAGACAGGCAGCAATTACAGGTGAACTCATGGACATTGTTGGCGGTGTTGAAGCACTTAAGGGATAAATGTTCAACAGTTGTTCAATGATCGTTTAAAGTTCTTAAGCGTTGTGTTAAATCAGTGACAAAGACAGATTTGAACTATTTTTGAACCACTATTGAACTATTTTGAACAATATATATTTGGAGGTTATAGATTATGAATGAAGGTAAAGTCGCACAGGTCATCGGCGCTGTTGTTGATGTTGAGTTCGGGAATAAGCTGCCTGAAATATTAAATGCATTGCATGTGAAGCAGCCGGGTGATCCTGCCAATAATATACCGGACATCAATATAACACTTGAGGTCGCTGCTCACCTCGGGGATAACATGGTACGTACTGTTGCAATGTCGGCCACGGACGGACTGGTAAGAGGTACACCTGCCGTTGATACGGGTCAGCCTATTACCGTACCAGTTGGTGAAAAGACTCTTGGGAGGATCATGAATGTTATCGGAGAACCTGTTGATCAGCAGGGCCCGATCGATGCCAAGGAACGTCTGCCGATTCACAGGGAAGCCCCTTCCTTTACAGAGCAGGACACGTCGACTCAGGTCTTTGAGACCGGGGTTAAAGTGTTTGACCTCCTTGTTCCATTTGTTAAAGGCGGGAAAATGGGAATGTTCGGTGGTGCCGGTGTTGGCAAAACCGTTGTTATCATGGAGATGATTCATAATATTGCCATGGTCCATGGTGGGGTGTCGGTTTTTGCCGGTGTTGGTGAAAGAACAAGGGAGGGCAATGATCTGTATCTGGAAATGAAAGAGGGCGGTGTTCTTGAGAAAACAGCGCTTATTTACGGTCAGATGAATGAGCCGCCGGGTGCACGGGCAAGGGTAGCACTCTCAGCTCTTACCACAGCAGAGTATTTCAGGGATGAGGGACAGGACGTTCTTATCTTTCTTGATAACATATTCAGGTACACACTTGCAGGAGCTGAACTCTCAGCTCTTCTCGGCAGAATGCCATCTGCTGTTGGTTACCAGCCTACCCTTGGAACTGACATGGGTGTGCTTCAGGAAAGGATTACATCTACCAATAAAGGCGCCATTACATCAATGCAGGCCATTTATGTACCTGCTGATGACCTTACTGACCCTGCGGTTGCTACTGCATTTACGCACCTTGATGGTACGGTTGTCCTTTCCAGGCAAATCTCTGAGCTTGGCATTTATCCTGCTGTTGACCCGCTTGACTCGACATCAAGGATCCTTGATCCTCTCATTCTAGGTGAGGAACATTATGATGTTGCGCGTCAGGTACAGATGGTGCTTCAGAGATACAAGGAACTGCAGGACATCATAGCCATTCTTGGGATGGAGGAACTTTCCGAAGACGATAAACTGCTGGTTGCCCGAGCAAGGAAACTTCAAAGGTTTCTCAGTCAGCCATTCCATGTTGCTGAAACATTCACAGGCACCCCGGGCAAATATGTTAAGCTGGAAGATACGATCAAAGGCTTTAAAGAAGTTGTGGAAGGAAAACACGATGATCTTCCTGAGCAGGCATTTTACATGGTCGGCGGCATAGAGGAAGTACTGGAAAAAGCTGAGAAGCTTAAGAGATAAATTAAATCATTTCAACATGGTTCAAGAATAGTTAAATTTATTAAAAAATAGCCATCTTTGAACAACTTTTGATCTACTTTTAAACAATATTGAATAATAACATTTATTAGAGGATGTTAAATGGCTGATAAACTAACATTAGATATTGTGACACCGTACGGACATATTTTTACTGACGAAGTTGACGAAATAGTCGCCACTGGAAGCGAAGGAGAGTTTGGAGTACTTCCGGAACACGTTCCCTTCCTTACAACAATGAAAATAGGTATGTTGACCTATAAGAAAGGAGCGAAAACAGGCTACTTCTTTGTCAACGGGGGATATGCAGAAGTTGGTCCTGATAAGGTAACCATTCTCGCTGACAGCGCAGAAAGATCTGAAGACATTGATATTGAAAGGGCCAAAGAAGCGATGAAACGTGCCGAGGAGCGGCTTAAGAAACAGGAAGAGATTGATGAAGCGCGGGCCACGGCTGCTATTGAACGATCACTCACAAGAGTTCAGGTTGCAGAAAGGCATTCAGCAAGATAACCATAATAAAATACCATATTACTGCACGATGCATGTTTCCTGTATCGTGCATTTTTTTTGTAACACAGGGCACCAGCGAATGGCCGTTCGCCTGTGCAGTCTCTCAATCTGTTATAATGTTTCCTGCTTACAATGATTAAACTTCTGATATTTGATCTGGACGGAACTCTTGCCGATACTGGACAGGACATTACCAATGCACTGAATTATGCACTTGAACCTTTTGGGGTGCGAGAATATTCTGTTGATGAAACAAAGGCAATGGTAGGATCAGGAATATCCATTCTCCTTGCATCGTTAATTCCTGACGATTCCAAAGCTGCTGTAGCAATCAGCAATTCAAAAGGACAAAAACCTGAAGACCTTGTGTTAAATAGGTTCCTGGAGTATTATGACAATCACCTGATCGAAAATACTGTTGCCTATCCTTATATAAAGGAGACCCTGTCGAAGCTGAGTGATTATAAAAAGGCAGTCCTGTCCAATAAAAGGGAGGTTTACTCTAAAAGGGTGCTCCAGGGACTGGACATACTGCAATACTTTGATCTTGTCTGGGGGAGTGACAGCGTTCGTGAAAAAAAACCGTCGCCAGTTCCTGTTTTTGATATGATGGAGCAGTTCAGTGCTTCACGGGATGAAACAGTTTTAATAGGCGATAGCAACTATGATATTGAGGCCGGGAAAGCAGCAGGGATCACGGTTATCGGCGTAACCTATGGATTTAGAAGCAGGGAATTTCTTAAAGATGCTGATCATATGATCGATCGATTTGATGAGCTTTTACATGTGTTATCTGATCTTAACCAGATGGGATAGATTCTTATCCCGTGCAGGTTTTCTGTCGCTTTTAGCATCCCTGTCTTCCTTTGTTAAGTATATGGGTTAGATTTCTCATCCTTTAAAGATCCGGATTTGAAATGACCACTATTAAAAACATCCGATGAAACCCAGAGCAGATGAAACTCTTGATTCAATCAGGGACATAAGAATTTTTCAGTCAAAGAAGGGTTACAGGTTCAGTATTGATGCTGTACTGCTTGAGCAATTTATTGCCACGAGACGTTCTTCCACGGGCATTGAGTTAGGGACGGGGTCAGGTATTGTATCAATTCTTCTTGCAAATCGTTTAAGTGATATTCAGCTTACGGCTGTGGAGTTACAGAAGTCACTTGCTGACATGGCAAAAAGAAATGTCATGATCAATGACCTTGGTGACCGAATTGAAATTCTTCAGCATAATATTAAGGAACTCAAAGAAATGTATTCCACAAATAGTTTTAACTTTGCCTATGCCAACCCCCCATTCAGAAAGCCTAAGACTGGACGCATGAGCCGTGATAAGGAAAGGGCCATAGCGAGACATGAGATTGAGATATCATTGCGGGAACTTGTTGAAACAGCATCTTATCTTTTAAAACATTCCGGAAGGTTATATCTGATTTATCATCCATTCAGGCTTGTTGAGCTAGTTGCTTTGATGAAAGAATTCAGGCTGGAGCCAAAAAGAATGAGGTTTGTCCATTCAAAAAAAAATGATGAAGCCAAGATGGTGCTGATAGAGGCAGCAAAGGGATCAGGAACATGGCTTAAGATCGAACCTCCCTTATATTTATATGAGAGGGGCAGAACCTATTCCAATGAAGTACTAGGCATGCTCGGCAAATCACAGCCTGATATGTAATCCCTTGGCCGGCTTGAAAAAAGTCGCATTCTTCATTAAACTTAATAGTTGTATTTACATCCAACCAGAAAAGGGGCTGTAGCTCAGTTGGGAGAGCGCTTGAATGGCATTCAAGAGGTCGTCGGTTCGATCCCGATCAGCTCCACCATTTA
>CP070632.1:1487943-1531058 GCA_020356065.1 Nitrospiraceae bacterium | reverse complement strand
AGGAGAAGACATTCTGCTTTGGGCTTTATAAGCCCAGAACAATATGAGAAATTGATTCAGTAAATTTTTTGCCATGTCCACTTTTTTGTGGGAAGGTCATCTGGCAATCATCAATATTAGCTCCATAATGTCTTCTCGATATCATGATGCAATCCATACTGCACCTGTCATTGACGGCAAGGTGCATTATGTTGGGATGACGGGGATTCCCCTTGTACCATCGAAGCATCCTTATCCTTGAAATGACAGCCTTGTGATTTTTTATAAGGGGGAAGAACGTATCAGTATTCATCTTCGAAATTGTGAGTTACAGATCGTTTATTGTTATAGACCACTTTGAGTTAAACTATTAGGCCCCACCCCTAAGATTTTTTAAAACATGGAAGCTTCAAATATTATATTTGCAAATGAATGTACAAAATATCTGAATAATCATATAATAACTTCTAAGTACTAAAGGCAATAGAACTGGAGACGAGCCGGTATAATCTATGTAAAAAGGAGATTAATGTGAAACTTGTCAGATTTACTTTTCTGATTATTCTCTCTCTGATCATCGCTGTTGCGTGTAATTCAAAAAAACATAAGAAAGATACGCTGGTGCCTGCCGGGAGCGAAGAAAAAATTATCACAGAGTCTATAGGGGAGGGAGACTTTTATGAAGAATGTATTGAGCTCTATCCAAATCAGGTGCTTCACTATTCCTTTAATGCAACCCAGAATCTGGATTTTAATATTCACTATCACGGGATGGAAGGACGTAAGTATGCCATCAAGAAAAACCAGATATCTTCATTCAGCGGTGAACTGGTCTGTGATGAAATGGATTTTTATTCCACGGAGCAGGAGAATTTTTGTATGATATGGTCAAATTTAAATGAAAACCAGGCCAGATTAAGACTGAGCTATTATATTACCACGCGCCCCGCACCTTAAGATTGTGAAACTGACAGTATCATTTTAATGAATTAAGCAGACTAAGACAGAGCCTGGATCTTCTGGATAATGCGAGTCGTGGATATACCTTCGATAAAGGGTATCGTGCGGACCTCTTTCACAATGTCTTTTCCGACTATATCGTTGATGTTCCAGTCTGCTCCCTTTACCAGCACATCAGGCCTTATTTCTTTGATCAGCTCATACGGGGTTTCTTCTCTGAAGAGAATGACGTAATCAACCATCTCGAGTGAGGCAAGCACTTCAGCCCTCTCATGTTCAGGTGTCACAGGTCGGCCCGGTTTTATGGAGGAGACAGAGGAGTCTGAATTAAGTCCTATCACAAGCGTATCACCAAGACGTTTAGCATCTCTGAGGTACCGGACATGACCCACATGAATAAGGTCAAAACATCCGTTGGTGAATACGATCTTCTTTTTTTTCGATTGGAGATCAGTAATTATTTTTTTAAGTATTCGTCTGTCTCTAATTATTTTATCCGTCATGGTGATTATAAATATTAAAGACCGGTGCAGAGAAAAGCAAGTTGAAAAATATATAATTTGCGTATTTGGGGGGGCACCCTTTATTTGAGGGGGACAATTGAGAATTGCTCTGATTATTAATGCTCTGTCCTGTTATGGGGATTCTTATAATAATTGCATGAAATCCATTTCAACAGGTCTTGACTTATATATGCGTTTATCATAAAAATAGCAAGCTGGATGAAGAAAATCATATTCAGGAGATCGTTACAAGATGAAAACATTCTTTGCACATGTAGGCAAACATATAGAAAAATATCTGACTTCCCTGGCCAGAGCTGTTGAAATATCACCCAACACAATAACAATTGCCGGATTTATTATCACCATTATGGCATCCGTGGTTTTGACCCGGAATCTCTTTCTGGGAGGCTTATTGATTATATTGGGATCGCTATTTGACATGTTTGACGGCATATCAGCCAGAATGTATAACAAGGTTACTCAATACGGGGCATTTCTCGACTCAGTGATTGACAGATATTCGGATTCATTTCTTCTTACGGGATTTGCCTGGTATTTCATAAAAAACGGATCAACAGCTGGAGCATTGCTCAGTGTCGGTACCATGGTAGGTGCATTGATAATAAGTTATGCAAGGGCAAGGGCTGAAGGCCTAGGCAGGGAATGCAAGACCGGGTTGATGGAAAGACCGGAACGGATAGTATTCATGTCTCTTGCAGCACTGACAGGACTGGTATTTCCGTTCATGCTCGTCATGTTTGTGCTTACTCATTACACGGTGATCCAGCGGGTGTACTATGTAAAGAAACAAATGGGGGAAAAGTAATATAAAAAATATAAGATCAAAATTTCGGAAAAACTTCATTTTATGCATAACTCATTAATTTTTTATTATATTTTATCATATTTAATGTAATTAAAATTCTATCCCCTTTCTTGCCTTTACCCCTTTTTCAAAAGGGTGCTTTATCATTTTCATCTCTGTGACATAATCTGCTATTTCAATTAACTCATCCGGAGCTCCCCTACCACTTAATATGAGTTCTACCCTTTCAGGTTTTGCATTCAGAATTTCTTTTACCTCTTTCATTGTGGCATACCCGCAGTCCAGTACGGTGTTAAACTCGTCAAGAATGACCAGGTCATACACATTGCTTTTCAGTTCCCTTATTGCTCTGGAAACAGCTTTTTTTATGGATGACTTTAGGTCTGAGACCTTGACATTCGGATTAAACAAAGGGGTGTTCTGATTTCTGAACCTGACAACTTTGATACCTAGCTCTTTTGCGGATGAGATCTCTCCTGAATCTTTTATTCCGCTCTTCAGAAACTGAAGGATGAGTACTTTTTTACCGTGACCGGCCGCTCTCTTGGCAAGACCGAATGAGGCTGTTGTCTTGCCTTTTCCCTCGCCGGTGTATATATGGATAAGCCCCTTTGGCATAATAATAGCTAAGTCAGAAGTTAGAACCAAGAAGTGGGAAGTAGGCAGTAACAGTCATATAATTATTGTTATCGTTTTTTATTCCTACTTCAAACTTTTACTTCTCAATTGTCCTTAATGGAGCGGGCGACGGGATTTGAACCCGCGACCCTCAGCTTGGGAAGCTGAAACTCTACCACTGAGTTACGCCCGCATCGAAAGAATGCATTATTTTATATTGACGGTATGTATTAATTCAAGAACAGCTCTCATTTCGCAACAGACAATTATCCGTATCAAAGCTCAAATGCCAAATAAATCATTATAATGACTTAATGTTAAAAAAAGGCAATTTAACAGCCTGTTAATTCATTTTGTCATTTTGAATTCAATTGACATATTGACTGTGTCGTTTGACAGCACATGTGTATCAGATGATTGAATAATTGCTATTGATTTAGTGGAAAGTTCATATAATGGGCTTCAATGTCACATGTATGCTATTGCCAGTGATTTTGTTATAATAACTCCATGTTTGGGATGCTCACAAAAATTCTCGGCACAAAAAATGAGAGAGAGATCAAGAAATTATGGACGGTTGTCGAGCAAATCAACTCTTTTGAGGAATCAGTAAAGGGCCTTGATGACAAACAGCTTCAGGCAAAGACCGGGGAGTTTCGCAAGAGGCTTGAACAGGGAGAAACACTTGATGATATTCTCCCTGAGGCATTTGCCGTTGTAAGAGAAACATCATGGCGTGTTCTTCACATGAGGCACTTTGATGTGCAGCTCATAGGAGGTATTGTGCTGAACAGCGGAAAAATTGCTGAAATGAAGACCGGGGAAGGCAAAACCCTTGTCGCTACATTGTCAGTGTATCTGAATGCTATTGACGGCAGGGGGGTACATGTAATTACGGTTAATGATTACCTTGCAAAAAGAGACGCACAGTGGATGGGGCCACTGTATCACTTCCTTGGACTTTCCATAGGCATTATCCAGCATGACAGCTCATTTCTCTTTGATCCGTCATATCATGCTGAAGAGCGCAGGCTGCAGAATTTAAGGCCTGTTGAGAGAAAGGAAGCCTATAACGCTGATATCACGTATGGTACGAATAATGAGTTCGGATTTGACTACCTGAGAGACAATATGAAGTATCACATTAATGATTATGTTCAGAGGGAATTGAACTATGCGATCGTTGATGAGGTGGACAGTATATTGATTGATGAAGCCAGGACCCCTTTGATTATCTCCGGCCCGTCTGAAGAATCAACTGATAAGTATTACGTCATAAATAAAATCATACCTCGGCTCAGGAAAGATACTGATTACACAATTGATGAAAAAGCCAAAAATGCGATACTCACTGATGATGGAAATATCAAGGTCGAGAACCTCCTGAATGTTGGCAACCTGTATGACCCTGCCAATATGGAACTTGTTCATCATGTCAATCAGGGACTGAGAGCGCATGCCCTGTTTAAACGCGACGTGGATTACATTGTCAAAGACAATGAGGTCATTATTGTTGATGAGTTTACCGGCCGTCTCATGCCGGGCAGACGCTGGTCCGACGGACTGCACCAGGCCATCGAAGCAAAGGAAGGCGTAAAAATTGCCAGTGAAAACCAGACCCTTGCAACTATCACGTTTCAGAACTATTTCAGGATGTATAACAAGCTTGCCGGGATGACCGGGACAGCTGACACTGAGGCAGAGGAGTTCGCAAAGATATATGACCTGGAAGTTGCTGTCATACCGACAAATAAACCAATGATCAGGAAGGACAATGCCGATATCATTTACAAAACGGTCAAGGCCAAGTTTCATGCGGTCGTTGATGAAATTGCAGACTGTCAAAAAAGAGGACAGCCTGTTCTGGTCGGAACAATTGCGATAGAAACATCAGAACTGCTAGCGTCCATGCTTAAAAAGAAAAAAATACCCCATTCGGTTTTGAATGCCAAATACCATGAAAATGAAGCAGAGATTGTGTCCCAGGCAGGCAGGAGCGAAGCTGTTACCATTGCGACGAACATGGCAGGAAGAGGAACGGATATTGTCCTTGGAGGGAACCCTGAGGGTCTGGCCAAGGATATGCTCGGAGACAGGAAGGATTACACCGAGGATGAATATCATAAGACCCTTGAAAAGGCAAAAAAACTTTGTGAAGAGGACAGGGAAAAAGTGATTAATGCCGGCGGGCTTCATATTCTGGGGACTGAAAGACATGAGTCCAGACGGATTGATAACCAGCTCAGGGGCCGTTCAGGCCGTCAGGGAGATGCGGGCTCTTCACGGTTTTATCTTTCTCTTGAGGATGATCTTATGAGAATATTTGGTTCCGATCGTATAGCAGGCATGATGGGAAAACTGGGAATGGAAGAATCCCAGCCAATTGAGCACAAATGGGTGTCCAAGGCCATCGAGACTTCACAAAAAAGAGTTGAGGCGCATAACTTTGATATAAGAAAACATCTGCTTGAATATGATGATGTAAATAATAAACAGCGCACAGAGATTTATTCATTCCGTAAAGAGATCCTGACTGCAGAGAGCCTGAAAGAAAGAATACTGGATATGGCTGAGGAGTCCATTGATGACTTGCTTAATATCTACTGTCCTGAAGATAAACATGCTGAAGAGTGGGACCTGAAGGTCCTTGGTGACGCACTTTACGGGCAGTTCCAGATATCTCCGTCGCTGGATGTTGAGAACTTTGATGATCTTCGCAAGAGTATTGTAGATGAATTTGTCAAGGCCTATGAAAAAAAGGAGCAGGAGATCGGATCGGAAACATTCAGATATCTGGAAAAAATGGTACTGCTCCAGGTTGTCGATTCCCAGTGGAAGGACCATCTCTTGAGTATGGACCACCTGAAAGAGGGGGTTGGACTGCGCGGATACGGGCAGAGAGACCCGCTGGTAGAGTATAAAAAAGAAGCATTTGATATATTTGCAGACCTGGGCAGCAGGGTGGCATCCGAGGCTGTCTCAAGGTTAATGAAGATTCAGATTGCAAGGGAACAGGAGGTTCAGGAGAAGTTTGTTCCCAGGGCATCAAGGATGACGTTCGGCAGAGGCAGCGGAGCAGAGAGCGCCAAACCGCAGACGGTGATTAAAGATAAAAAGATAGGGAGAAATGATCCCTGCATTTGTGGTAGCGGCAAAAAATACAAAAAATGCTGTGGAATGAATGGGTAATATTCTTCTCATAGATAACGGCAGTTCTTATGTCCGCAGTTATAAAACATCCCTTGGCAGCAAAGGGGGGCGCATTACGAGTGTCAAAGGGATAAAGGGTGCTCTTTCCCGTTTAAAAGATGCCGACATTCAGCTCATTATTATAGATAGCTCGATGTCTGCTGCCTGTTCAGGTTCAAAGGCTTTTCAGGCACTCTCTCTTTCTTTCCCAAAAATTATACTGTTAAATCGGGATGTCTCTAAAAAAGAGGTGAACGCATGGCTTAAATCCGACCTTGCCTTTCCATTGAAAGAACAACTGACGTTTACAGAGCTTGTGCATTGGATAAAGAAACTCGCGTTGTATTCATCAGCAAAGAAAGAGAATGAAGCTCTAAAGGTGGAACTGGCTCAAAAATCGAGAGAATCTGCATTGCATGATTATGCCAGAAACATACTTTCTTCAGATGCAAATGTGGGTACAATGATACGGGATATTTTACATGCGCTGAAGACCATGACATCAGCGGGTGCCAGTTCTCTTCTCATAAGTGACGAACCTTTTTTTGAAATGCTCAAACTGAGCAATTCCAGTATGATCAGAAAACAGGTGTTCAAGAAAGGTCAGGGCATTGCCGGGTTAGTCATGGAAAAAAATATGGCTCTCAATATAAAAGATGCACAACATGATAAGAGGTTTGATATAAAGGCAGACAGCTACAGGCAGAAAAAAGTGAGAGCCATGATGTGTGTTCCACTGGTAATTCATGAGCGTATCGTCGGGATCATAAGACTTATTCATTTAAACAGGATAAAAGTTTTTTCAGATGATGATATGATCCTTCTTAAGCATGCCTCGCATTACGTAGCTTTGGCGGTTGAAAGGGCTTTTCTGTATGAGAAACTGAAAAATGACGAGTTGACCAATCTTTATAATATGAGATATATACGTCAGGCGATTGACATGGAAATAGAACGGTCGCGTCGTTTCAATTCAGTATTCTCACTCATATTTATGGATATGGATAATTTTAAAAAAGTGAATGACAGATACGGTCATCTTGTGGGAAGCAGGGTAATTGTTGAAATTGCATGGCTTCTTCAGCAGAATGTGAGAAAACTGGATATTGTGTCCCGGTATGGAGGAGATGAATTTGTCATTATACTTCCTCAGACCTCACGTATGGTAGGTTTTCAGGTAGCAGAGAGATTGAGAAGAATTGTGGAAAAGAATCAGTTCCTGAAAAATGAATCATATTCAATCAGGCTTACCGCAAGTTTCGGTGTTGCAACGTATCCGGATAATGCAAAAAGGAAGGAAGATTTGCTCAGACTTGCTGATAATGCAATGTACAGCGGAAAATTTCTGACTAAAAATATTGTTTATGAAGCAAAATAATAATGTATGAAAAGCTTTTTTCTGTGTAATACATCCGTGGCAGTTACCCGGGTATTCAGGCATGAAGGCACAGCGTTTTAAAAACAACTCATAGTACATATAATAATCTTTTTTTACTCTGTCCCTGTGTAACGGAGTGTTTTTGTACCTGCACGGGTCGTTACCATATGATACGGTAAACATATGCTTGACCTGTTTAACAAAACTTATCGAAACATATTTGAATCCATGACAGATGGTTTATATCTCGTTGATATGGAAAAAAAAATTCAGTATTGGAACAGGGCTGCTGAATCCATTACCGGTTTATCTGCTGATAAAATGATTGGCTGTTCTCACGATGACATAATGTATGAGGATGACAAGGGCGTTGTGCTTCAGACATTTGAATATCCTGTTGCTCTGTGTTTTCAGGAAAAAAAAGTAGTGAGAAAGCAGCTTTATAAGACCGCGCATGACAGTGGCAGACGCATGCTTGAGGAAACCGCTTCGCCGTTGATGGAGAAGGGTAAATTGACGGGCGTGATTGCTGCAGTCAGAGACATATCACATATTACAGCGACGATAGAAACCCGTATCAAGTCAGAGAGAAAGGAAAGGCTGATACCAATATGCGGATGGTGCAAGAAAATCAGAAGCGATGAGAACTACTGGGAGCAGCTTGAAACATATCTGACAAATGAGGGCTTTGGTATTTTTACTCATGGCATGTGTCCTTCCTGTGCTGAAACGATATTCGAAAAAAAAGTGTATCTCGAGAGCTTTCAGAACATATGCAAAGCGATAAGCGCCAGCATTTCCATTGATGAAGTCCTTCATCTTATAGTTACGAACGTTGTAAAAGTGATGAATGTGAAAGCAAGCCTGCTCAGACTTCTCAACAAAGAGACCCAGCAACTTGAGATTGCCGCCTATTACGGCCTGAGTGAAAAATATGCCAATAAAGGTCCTGTCGGGTATGACAAGAGTATTGATGACGCACTTGCAGGAGAGCCTGTTTCGGTCTATGACATAACCGAACATGAGGACTCGAAATATTATGAGGAAGCCAGAGAGGAAGGGATCAGAAGTATTCTTTCTATTCCTCTGCGTGCAGATAATGAGGTCATAGGCGTTCTGAGAATGTATACATCAGAGCCGGTCAATTATACTGAAGATGATCTGAAGTTCATGTCGGCCATTGCTGAACAGGGAGCGATCGCGATCGTAAATGCAAGACGTTTTGAAACGGCTGTTTCAAATGAAAAGGAATACCTGAGGGTCTTTGAAGAAATAACAAAGACGTTGAGTTCCTCGCTCGACCTTGACGAAGTGCTGAATATGATAGTCAGAAAAATCGCTCAGGTTATGGGACTGAAGGGTTGTACACTCAGGCTGCTTAATAAGGAAAAGAAACAGCTTGAGCTTGCTGCGTATCATGGACTGAGCGAGAAATATGTGCATAAAGGGCCAGTGGCATTTGATGCCAGCATTGATGATGCAAGGGCCGGAAAATCTGTTTCCGAGTACGATATATCCGAACACAAGGACTCGAAGTACTATACCGAGGCGATGGAGGAGGGAATAAAAAATATCCTTTCAGTGCCGATGATATACCAGAACGATATTATCGGCATGCTGAGGTTTTATACAGCCCATCAGAAAAAATACAGCGAGGCAGATCTTATGTTCATGGAAGGCATTGCTGAACAGGCTGCCATTGCGATAGTAAATGCACGACACTTTGAAAAGGAAATATCCAAGGAAAAGGAGTATCTGGAAGTATTTCAGGAGGTCACCCGGGCCCTCAGTGTTTCGCTAAAGCCCCGGGAAGTTCTTGATATGATTGTGAGGAAGCTGCCGGAAGTGATGAATCTCAAGGCCGCTACTGTTCGACTGCTTGATAAAGAAGGGAAGGACCTTGAACTTGTTGCGTCATATGGATTGAGTGATGAATACCTGAAAAAGGGACCTGTTGATGCTGAAAAAAATGTTATCCAGGCATTACAGGAAAAGGCTGTGGCTATTTATGACGTAACAACCGATGAGAGAATTCAGTATAAGGAAGAGGCGCGGCAAGAGGGCATAAAGAGCATGCTCACCCTGCCTATCAGGGCGAGGGGAACCCTTATCGGAATCCTGCGGCTTCTTTCTGCAGAACACAGGGAATTTTCCCGGCAGGAGATTGATTTTACTGCTTCCCTTGCTGAACAGAGCGGCATTGCCATTTTGAATGCACAGAGCTTCGAGCAGGAGATATCAAGGGAGAAGGAATATCTCAGGGTCTTTGAAGATATTACAAAGACGGTGAGCTCTTCTCTTGATATGCATGAGGTCCTGAACCTGATAGTAAGAAAAATCCCTGAAGTAATGGGACTGAAAGGCAGTATGCTCCGTCTCATTAATAGGGAGAAAAAGCTGCTGGAGCTGGTGGCATATTATGGTTTGAGTGAGAAGTACGCGAACAAGGGGCCCGTATCATACGATGCAAGTCTGGCCAACTCTTTATCAAGTGCAGCTGTTTCGGTATATGACATTGCCGAGGACAGGCAATCCAAATATTATAGGGAAGCAGTTGAAGAAGGTATATGGAGTATAATGTCTGTTCCGTTGACTTTTCAGTCCGAGACCATTGGCCGGTTAAGGCTTTATTCTACAAAGCCAATCAAATACACAGATGAAGATACAAGGTTCATGTCTGCCATTGCAGAGCAGACAGCTATTGCCATTGTGAACGCAAGGCATTTTGAAGCACAGATCTCCAAGGAGAAACAGTACCTGGAAGTATTTGAGGAGGTGACGAAAGCTGTCAGTGCGTCTCTCAGGCCTGCAGATGTGATGCAGATAATTGTGAAAAAAATCCCTGAAGTCATGGATCTGAAAGCTGCTACTATCAGACTGCTTGATCCGTCCGGAAAGAAACTTAAGCTTGCTGCGGCCTATGGTCTGAGCGATACATATTTAAACAGGGGACCTATTGATGCTGAGAAAAATGTTATCGAGGCCTTGAAGGAAAGGCCTGTTGCTATATTTGATGTGACAACTGATAGACGCGTTACATACCGGCAGGAAGCTTCTGCAGAGGGGATAAAAAGCATGCTTACGGTCCCTGTTATCGCGCGGAATAAGGTGCTGGGTATATTGAGACTCCATACCGGGGAGCCGAGAAGATTTTCAGACCAGGAAATACAATTTGTTGAATCATTGGCTGAGCAGTGTGCAACAGCAATTGCAAACGCCCTGATGTACGAAAAAATAAAAAAGGATTATGATGAGATCATGAAATACATGGATGGTGCAGTCTGCAAGCTGGAGTGATACTATTCCCTGCCTTTATTTTTCTTTTTTACAAACCCTGCATGTGAATAAAGATGATAAGCGCAGTCAGGCCCGACCATTTTTACCGCAAATTTTAACGGCAGACTCAATTGACCGCGAAGGAGCATCTTTCTGTAAAGATACCTGATCCTGATTTCCTCGGATTTCCTTGACATTGTATGGCAGTTTGCACTGAACCGGACATGAATTGTTATTTACAGATTACAATTAAACGGAACAGTCAGGATAAAGCCCTGGCTATAAACATGCTATACTTATGCCGTGCCTCAGAAGAAATGGTAACCCTGTCCTGCACATCCCACTTGTACATGGTTTCGAAAGGATCGGTCTCGTCTTTTAAAATCAGGGCTCTGGATTCTATAACGGCTCCTGCTTCATCAATGATAACAGGCTCATAAGACTGATCAGATTTATTTGGACCGCGAATTTCTTCTAAATCCATGTTTCCCCTCTCCCTTAATGGTTAGCACGTTCACTTAATGAACAGCATAATGTTTATTATAAAATTATTATGACAGAAATTCCATTTATAAATAAGCCAGATTACTGCGCCGCTATCTAGTATAATCTGTTTTTTTTTAATCCCGCCCCCGCCAGGGGAGAGGGAATAAAAAAAGTTTGACTAGCGTGCGCGCTTTATGATGATGACAGAGAAACGAATATTATATATGGAAAGATGATAGTTAGTTGCTGCTACGCTAGAGTTCTTCCAGCGTCTTGATGAGCGCCTCGGCCTTTTTTAACGTTTCGTAATACTCTTTTTCCGGGTCTGAATCAGCCACAATCCCAGCACCGGCCTGCACATATGCAGTCTTGTTCTTGATCAGAAACGTCCTTATGATAATGTTAAGGTCCATTGAACCGTCAAAACCGATGTACCCGACTGATCCGGTATATGGACCCCGTGTGACCGGCTCAAGCTCGTCAATGATTTCCATACACCGCACTTTTGGTACACCGGTGATGGTTCCGCCGGGAAAGGTGGCCCTGATCGCGTCAAAACAGTCCCTTCCTTTTGCAATGGATCCCCGTATGTTTGAAACAATATGAATTACATGGGAATAGTCTTCAGTGATCATGAACTCGTCAACCTCTACCGTGCTGTAGTCGGATATTTTTCCAAGATCGTTTCTTTCAAGGTCGATAAGCATCAGGTGTTCTGCCCTTTCTTTTTCATTTAGCAAAAGTTCTGACCGCATTCTGTTGTCGCTGTCCGCGTCAGTGCCCCGCGGTCTTGTCCCGGCAATCGGCCGGGTTTCCACGATGTCACCATTGACCCTGACCAGTCTTTCAGGAGATGAACTGACAATCTGGTAATCTTCCATATCAAGATATGCCGCAAAAGGAGAAGGATTAATTCTGCTCAGCATCCTGTAAATCTTCCATGCACTGATGTCATTGATATATGCTGACACTCTCTGCGAAAGGTTGGCCTGAAAGATATCACCTGCGTGAATATAATCTTTGGCCTTTGTTACCATATGCATATAGTCAGCTTTGTCCATTTCATGATGTATCTTCACAGAAGCAAGAGGTGATGCCTCCTCCCCGTCTCCTTTGTCATAATCTGATGAAAGAGATGAAATCAGGCTATAGATTTTCCTGATCTTCCCTGCAGCATTTTCATAATAATGTTCCCATGCATCATTATCCCCGGCAATTATTTCAGCAGCACCGGGACATGACATGATCACGGTCTTTTTTAATGTATGGTCTACCGCTATGACCGTATCAACCATCAGAAAGTGAGCATCAGGGACCTTAAGGTCATCAGTTGCAGTTGAGGGCAGACGCTCAAAATAGTGCACGAAATCATAACTGATGAGCCCGACAGCACCTCCTGAAAACGGCGGAAGGTTTTTGTCAGTACAGGTTTTGTATCTCCTGAGGATATTCTTCAAAGCTCTAAGCGGCGAATGTGTGGGTACAGGTTCATTATGATTTTTATGGATTTTTATATTGCCGTCCTTGACCTCAAATGTAAGAAATGGATCCGATCCTATAAATGAATATCTCGATATGTGTTCGGGTCCTTTGATGCTTTCGAGAAGGAAACTGAAAGGCTTATGAATAGTCGCGTAAATGGCCTGAGGAGCAATATAGGGTAGTTCAGTATAAACAGGAAAAGGCTTTCCGGCCCTGGCGTTTTTTACAAAAGTGCTTTTTGAGGGAGTAATCGTGGGCATTTAGGCATCTGATAGTTCAGATTCGATACGCTTCAGGGCTTTCACGGGAGAGGCCTGGGACGTGATGGCCCTGCCTATCACAATGTAATCTGCACCCTTTTGCACGGCCTTTTTGGGTGTGACAATCCTTTTCTGGTCATTGCTTTCAACCCACGAGGGTCTGATGCCCGGAGTTATTATCAGAAAATCCTTTCCGGCGTATGATCGTATCATTTCCGCATCTTCAGCAGAGGCAACAACTCCATCCAGTCCGGCAGTCTGAGCAAGCTTTGAAAGATGTTTTACCTGAGCACTCATACGCAGGTTGACACCCAGGTCGTCTTTTAACGCTTTCTGGTCAATACTAGTCAAAATAGTCACGCCGATCAGTTTCGGTCTCACGGCATTATGCTCAAGTGCAAAGGTACTGATTGCCTGGGCTGCGGCATGCATCATATCAAAGCCTCCCATGGTATGGATATTAAACATGTATACCCCTAACTTTGCTGCTGCAAGCGATGACTTTGTCACCGTATTGGGTATATCATGAAACTTAAGATCCAGAAAGACTTTTTTGTTCATGGAATGAATAGTTTCAATGATTTTCGGACCGGCCGACGTAAACAGCTCAGACCCCACCTTAAACATATCAATGTGATCTTTAAAATTTGAAACTATCTCAACAGCATCTTTATAGTCGGATACATCAAGAGCGAGGATAATACGTTCTCTTGGTTGCATATTCATCAAATGTCAGTTCTTATTATTAAAGGCTTCTTCATGCTGAGAATGTACAGGTGTGATGTAATAATCATAAACGATCTGTGACCACGTTTCCAGGTTGCTGTAATATTGAATTAATTTATTTTTTCTCTCCCATTGAGCAGACATTTTGTCCTTTTCAAGGACATCGTATTTATCTGACAGTACCTCCAGTTCATATAAAAGACCAAGATGCACCCTGCTGACACTGTTGCTTTCATCATTTATTATCCCTATAAGCTGAAGACCGGCAGGTTTATTAACGCGTACTTCTTCACTTAGCTCTTTATATAATCCGCCGATGATCAGATTGTTTCCATGCTCAGATGAATCAGGATTAATATGGCCGCCTATTCCAAGAGAGAATTTATTATGTAATCTTTTTTCGGTCTGTTTTGATGTTCTTTGCATGAGAAGAAAGCTGTCTCCATGACGAATGATAAGATACGGGATGATCTGCTTATGATCGAAATTATACTCTGCCAGATCTCTCGGCATGAATACATGTTTTTCAAGTATCAGGTTAAATACCACTTTGCTGTCAGCAATCAGGTGAAGCCCCGGATTGTTTATGTAAGATGGGAGATGACTGTTATGTACTACCAGAACGTCTTCTGACATTTCTCGTTTTTTTTCTGATTCATATTGTTAAGCTGTTTATAAAACATGGATTTCCGGGACACCATTTGGTTTTCAAGGGTAACATAACAGTCTGAATATTTACAACTTTCAGGGAGCGATTGCACATTCATGTTAGTCATGTATATGTGCTAACCCTTCAGTTACGGGTGACAACGAAATATTAATTGCCATACCTGAAGCCTGCCTGCAGGAAGGCAGGTCTGTTAATCGGGAATCCATAATCCCGTCAACTGGATTCTCGATGAAAGTCCCGGGGCTGGTCTCCGCTAAGGGTCGTTCCGACACGGTCAGAGGACCGCTGGAAAGACACGCTTAATCAGTTAATCTACCCGTAATGAATGGTTATTAATAGTAAAAATATCATGGTATTAGAACTGATTTGATGCTACAATGTAGCAAGATCAAAATCATTGTTCATGGGAGAAAATGTGAGCAGCTTTAAGGACCGGATAGTTCGTGCAGCCAAACTTGATGCCCAGCTTTATGAGGAGGTTGAGGCTGACAAAAGTGCATTGAATCAGGCCCTTGTTGTTGTTATCCTTTCAAGTCTTGCCGGGTCTCTTAATATCGGACGGATGGGGTTTGGTGGAATTTTTATAGGAATCGTCATTACCCTTACGGGCTGGATTGTCTGGGCATATCTGACATATGTCATCGGTACCAAACTGCTGCCTGAATCCGAGACAGAGTCCAGTTTTACTGAGCTTCTCCGCACGATAGGTTTTTCCAGCTCTCCTGGTTTGATCAGAGTTGTGGGAGTTGTCCCCTTTATTTCAGGTCCTGTCTTTTTTATCACTTCAATATGGATGCTTGTGGCTATGGTAATTGCGGTTCGCCAGGCCCTTGATTACAGAAGCACTAAACGGGCGGTGGGCGTATGCTTAATCGGATGGGTCTTTCAGCTTGCTGTCATGGCTGTCATGTTCTCTCTCCTTGTGGAAACAGCTGCAAAATAATTTGATCGATGTTTGTATGAAATCAATAAGACCGAATGTCATTCTGTCAGACGTAATCCAGTTCATTTACTCTTCCCGCTATTGAGGTGACACATCTGGATGCCAGGCTAACAGACCTGCCTTCCGGCATACAGGCTTAGGGCATGACACGAAGCAGAAGTGCATCCCAGGAATTAACCGCTTTAAAAAATTATTCTGTATGTTTAGTGATCTCTTTTTTACAATATGATATTATCGTAAGCTATGAAAACCGCAGATAAAAAAAAATCATTCTGTACCATTGGGGTCATATCTGACACTCATGGTCTTCTCAGACCTGAAGTTGTGCAGGCCTTTCATCATGTTGAAAGAATCATTCATGCCGGAGATATCGGCAATGAAAAAATTCTTCTGGAGCTGGAACATATTGCACCTGTTACTGCTGTCAGAGGGAATATGGATGGTGATTGGGCATTTCATTTAAAAAGAACAGAGGCCCTTGATATCAGCGGTAATCTTATTTATGTCATTCACGACATTGACAGGCTTGACCTTGATCCTGATTCATCCGGTGTGAGCGTTGTCATCAGCGGACATTCTCACAAACCTTCGGTCAGCAGGCGAAACGGGGTGCTGTATATGAATCCCGGGAGTGCCGGCCCCAGAAGGTTTACTCTTCCCATTTCTGCAGGACTGCTGCATATTAATATTAAAGGCATTAAGGCAGAACTGATAAGGCTGTAGGCACAGTTATTTCTTTATTAACGCTTCTGCAAGGTCCTCCCAGCTTTCAAAAACTTCAGCCCCTTCTGTCTCCTTAAAACTGATTTTCTTTATGTTCTCAATCTCATCAAGCATATCAGAGCTTCCTATAACTGCAAAAATATTGATGTCCTTGTCCCTGAGTTCCTCGATAACATCATTTCCTGTCCAGCTGAAAATGATTGATTCATGCAGCTTATTGTCGTCTAACCATTTTTTAGACTGTTTAATGCCGATAATTGAAGTCAAGTAAATGATTTTGTATTTTTTTGATATTCTGTCGATGGCGTCCTTTGCTCCGCTGGCCGGTTTAAATGATAAGGCAGATTCAAACAGTCCTGTCTCAACAGAAATTAATAAAAGACTGTCTTTCTTATCAGTAACAAGCAGTATCGCTTCATCAGCCTCGTCAGCAAGCTTGAGTGTAATTTTTTTCAGCCCTTTTGATTGAGGAGTATATTTCAAAAAGGCATAGCCGTCACCTCCGCTCAATGTAGTGCCTATATGTTTCTCATCAATATGGAATTCAACGAGTTTGCCGCCATGGGAAAAGAATCTTCCTTTGGTTAGTGCCTTAAGCCTGATCGGCTTGTTAACGGATGCCACATCATCAAATGCTGTGACACCTGCAATTGCATCAGTGGATACAGGGAGATATTGAATAAATAACACGAAGAGCATTAACACTGTTGACCTGTGAATATGTAACACATGCCATACAGAATGTAAGATTGACAATGCCTTGACCCCTTGCATACCGGCAGCTCGAAGCGAGTCTACGCGAATTCGGTACGACTCGATCCCGAGAATCGCTCCGACCTAAAACCCTAGAACCCTTTTTTTATTATATTGTAATACATGTCCCGCTGGACAGGTTGAAAGCCCGAACTTTTTATTGCGCTTATAATATCATCAACAGTAACTCGGTACTTTACCCCGGCAGCGGCAACAACGTTTTCTTCCAGCATTGTTGAGCCAAAGTCATTCGCACCAAACCTCAATGCGACCTGTGCCATTTTCAGCCCCTGTGTAACCCATGAAGCCTGGATGTTCGGGATGTTATCAAGATACACTCTTGAAAGGGCAAGCACGCGAAGATATTCAATACCCGAAGCTGTTGCAGGGGCGTATGGCAATACGCCCTTACGGTGTTTTATGTTTACTGACCGTTGCAGTTCCGTATTCCCGGGCTGAAAGCTCCAGGGAATAAATGCCGTAAACCCGCCAGTTCTGTCCTGCAGTTTCCTGACTGCATCAAGATGGTCAATGATATCCTGCGGCCCCTCAACGCTGCCGAACATCATGGTCGCTGTTGTTTTCATCCCTAGCTTGTGGGCCTCTTCCATTACCTTAAGCCATTGTCCGGAAACTATTTTTTTCGGGCTTACTATCTCCCTTATCCTGTCGGAGAGTATTTCAGCTCCACCGCCGGGTATGGAGTCAAGTCCTGCCTTCTGCAGGAGCTGTATCGTTTTTTTCAGGGTATAACCTGCCTTGTCTGCCATGTAATAAATTTCAGGAGGTGAAAACCCATGAACATGGATATCGAATGCAGATTTTATTGATGTAAGCAGATCGATATAATAATCAACACCAAGATCAGGGTGCAGACCGCCCTGAATGAGAATCTGCGTGCCCCCGCACCTGATGGTCTTCCGGATTTTATTGAACAGTTTGCGCTTGCTTAAGACGTACGCATCAGGGGCATCTTTCTCCCTGTAAAACGCACAGAATTTACATTCATTAATACAGACGTTCGTGTAGTTAATATTACGGTCGATGATGAATGAAACATGGTTATCACTGTGCAGCCTTTTTCTCAGCTCATCCGCCATCATGCCAAGACCAAGCAGGTCAGCGTTCTTCAGAAGCGAAAGGCCTTCCCGGTTGGAGATGCGGGGGGAGAAAGGTTTTGTCTTTTTAGTTTTTTGTAGCGTATTCAACTTCTTACACCGGGTTATAAAACGAGTCTCTCTCTACCGGCACTTTGCCGGCTTTCTGAATGAGGGTAATCAGTTCATCTCTGGTCATTGCATCTGAAGCAAGCTTTCCTGCTGAGCGGGTTATTTTTTCTTCAATAATAGTCCCATCAAGATCATCAGCTCCGAATTTAAGGGCAAGCTGTGCTATTTTTTCACCGAGCATGACCCAGTAGGCCTTGATATGATCGAAGTTGTCCAGCATGAGTCTTGATATTGCAATTGTTTTAAGGTCATCAATGCCTGATGTATATTCTGCTCCTTCAATAGTTGTGTTCATGGGATGAAAGGCCAAAGGGATGAATGCCTGAAAGCCGTTTGTTTTGTCCTGAAGTTCACGGAGTTTCATCATGTGCTCAACTCTATGCCTGTAAGTTTCAAGATGACCGTAAAGCATGGTGGCATTAGTCCTTATTCCAGCTTTGTGTGCTGTCTCCATCACTTTAAGCCAGCGTCTGCCGCTGATTTTTTCAGGACAGATTTTATTTCGCACCCGGGTGTTGAATATTTCGGCACCGCCGCCCGGCATTGATTCGAGTCCTGCATCTTTAAGTGATCTCAAGGTGTTCGCTAATGAGAGACCGCTTATCATTGCAAAATGATCTATCTCAACAGCAGTAAAGGCCTTGATATGTAACGATGGCAACGCCTTCTTTATTGCTCTTGTCAGCTCAAGATAAAAATCAAAAGTCCATTCAGGGTGAAGACCGCCGACAATGTGGACTTCTGAGAACTGAGTTTTGCGTTTTGAATTTTGAGTTTTAAGTTTATTTAAAATTTTTCTAATGTCAAGTTCATACGCTCCTTTTTCGCCTTTGGATTTGCTGAAGGCGCAGAATGTGCATCTGTTAACGCAGACATTAGTTGGATTGATATGATGATTATTAACAAAATAAACATTATTGCCGTTCTTCTGTTCAGCAACGTGGTTGGCAAGTCGGCCTATAGTAAAGAGGTCGTCGCTTTTAAATAACAAAAGACATTCCTCCTCGGTTAACCGCTTCCCGGACAAGACTTTCTTTTCAATTTTCTTTAGGGACATGGTTTAGTATACAAAATTAAAAACGGAAATTTTAGAACACAATAAAAAAGGGCGAACAACCGTTCGCCCCTACATATAATGATCAATTTATAATATTCTATCTGGCCATACTCTCAAGCCTGGCCACTCTCTCCTCCATCGGAGGGTGAGTACTGAAGAGTCTGGCCATGCTTTTACCTGAAAGCGGACTCACAATAAACATGTGGGCTGTTGCGGGCTCAGCCTTGAGGGGTACTCTCTGTGAGGCCATATGGAGTTTTTTCAGGGCGCTTGCGAGGTGGCGCGGATCGCCTGTAATTCCAGCACCGCCTGAATCAGCAGTATATTCCCTGGATCTGGAAATCGCCATCTGTATAAGCATTGCCGCGATGGGTGCTACAATCATCATCACGATTGCAACAAGGGGATTACCGTCGTCATCATCACGGCCACCAAAAATCATTGCCCACTGTGCCATGTGAGCCAGATAACTGATCGCTGCTGCCACTGTTGCTGCGACCGTGCCTATCAGGATGTCGCGATGTTTTATATGTGCAAGTTCATGACCAAGAACACCTTCCAGCTCCTCCCTGTCAAGTATCTTCATAATACCGGTAGTCACTGCCACAGCTGCATGAGCTGGGTTCCTTCCCGTAGCAAATGCGTTCGGCTGGTCCTGGTTCATAATGTAAACCTTTGGCATGGGTAACTCTGCTCTTTGCGAAAGTCTTCTCACCATTGCATGCAGTTCGGGGGCTTCAGACTCACTCACCTCCTGTGCGCGGTACATCTTCAACACTATTTTGTCACTGAACCAGTAGCTGAAACCATTCATTGCAAGTGCCAGTATCAGGGCAATGGTCATGCCTGACTGCCCGCCAAATGCTGCACCGGCCCACACCAGTACAAGTGTGAGTCCTATCATCAGGACCGCTGTTTTCAATGTATTCATAATTAATTACCTCCGTGATTACTATTGCTCATAGTATATTACTAACGATTTATTTTATATGCAATATTGTGAAAAAAGTGTGAATTATTCCGGTTTGCTCATATTTTTAGCAGGTTACATTCCTAACCCGCATTATTCATGATTATCCGGGTAGACCATGTTAAGGCGTATACATGAAATGCCGATAACATACGCAGGAGGCATATGGCATGGCCAGGATGAGAGGAGATAACGAGATGGAGCATACGTATGGAAAATGCAATATATGCAATGAGGTATATACAACGGCCAATGTAGAGGTAGCAGATGATATTATAATTTATGTCTGCTCTGACTGTATCGATAAAGCAAGAGGAAATTTTATCTGGCTCTGTCTTAGCTGCGGCAAGACGTACATAAGGCCGAAAGACCTTGTCATAAATAAAATTAAGGACCATGAATTAAAGAGGGCCTACATGTTGTGTGAAGATATGCAGATTATTCAGGGGATCGATATGTGCATAGCATGCAATCCGGAACGCATAATTGACTACATGGAACTTCATCAGCATACTATGGAGTGCTGAGGGGAGTGCTGATTTTCCAAGTCATCTATTATTCAGTTATTTCAACACCAATAATTTACAATATGTGAAAATCTTCAGTATTTTATTTTCTTGACATATATTGACTACTATGGTAGTTAATATGTATGAATAAGGCTGACGTATATCTGACCCACCTTGGACTGTCCGAATATGAGGCCAGGGCATACACTGCCCTGTTAAGTGAACATCCCCTGACTGCCTACGAGGTGGCAAAGAAATCCGGTATTCCAAGTTCCAAAATATATGAGGTGATGAGAAAGCTTGATAACAGGTCTATGGTGCAAGCCATTCATGGCGAGCGCTCAAGGAGTTTTATTCCTGTGCCTCCTGAAGAGTTTATCAGCAATTACAGATCACATATGGAAGAAAGCCTCGATATGGTCGGCAGAGAACTTTCGGGTATTGAGGCTGGTATGGACACGAGTTATACATGGCATATAAAAGATTATGAGGGTCTTCTGCTGAAAGCCAGCAGAATGATTCATACTGCAGAGACAAGTCTTATCATTCAGCTATGGCAGGAAGAAATGAATATTCTGTATGAGGCCCTTGAAAATGCAGAAGAAAGGGGAGTGAAAATAGCGATCTTACATTACGGAGCCACCAATTTGAAGGTCGGTCAGGTATATAAGCACCCTGTTGAGGGGTCGATATTCACTGACAATAATTCAAGAGGATGTGCACTGGTCGCAGATTCAAAAGAAGCACTGATCGGCAAGATATCAGATCGTAACCTGGACATAATATGGAGTATGAATAAGGGGTTCGTGTTGATGGCGGAAGATTATATCAGGCATGATATATATTTCATAAAGACTGCACGACGTTTTGCCCCGCTGCTCAAGGCAAGATTCGGAGAAAATTTTGAAAAGCTCAGGGACATTTTCAGTGACGATATTCCCCTGTAAGTGCAGAGTAATCAGGGTTAAACCAGATTATTCAGACGGCCAGGGAGGAAAGCCTTAATAAGTTTTGGGAGCGGTTTTCATAGCAGTACGTTAGCATGCCCTTTATGCGTTGATGAATTGTTAGAATTGACCATATCCTTATTACATTGCGCCGCATTGAATAATTTTTAAGGCTTTCCTCCCTGACTCAGATATTTATGAGTAATGCAGATTAGCTGTCTTGTGAAAATAATATGTCTCGGATATAATTTAATTCAATAAATGAACCAGATATTAAAACATAAGAAAGTTACTGTTGTTGGCGCGGGCAATGTGGGGGCGACTACTGCCCAGTTAATTGCAGAAAAAAACCTAGCTGATGTATTTCTCATAGATATTATTGAAGGTATTCCGCAGGGCAAGGCCCTGGACATGTTCGAAGCCTGTCCGCTCTGGCATTCATCATCACGTGTGGTAGGGACCAATGATTATGCTGACACTGCAAATTCTGATGTGGTAGTCATAACTGCAGGACTGGCAAGAAAACCGGGTATGAGCCGGGACGACCTTCTTAAGGCAAATGCTGATATAGTGAAGAAGGTCTCTCAAAATGTACTGATCACGTCTCCTGATGCGATTATTATTGTAGTTTCTAACCCGATGGATGCAATGGCTTACGTTGCCCGGAAAGTTACCGGGTTTCCCCATAACAGGGTAATTGGCATGGGTGGTGTGCTGGACACAGCCCGTATGCGGAGCTTTATATCACTTGAAACGGGAGTCTCCCCTAAAGATATTCAGGCAATGGTATTGGGCGGACATGGGGATCTCATGGTTCCGGTCTATCGCCTGACAACCGTAGACGGTAAAAATATTTCGGATGTTCTTTCTGAAGAAAAAATACAGGCAATTGTTGAGAGGACCAAGAACGGCGGAGCAGAGATTGTAACGCATTTGAAAACAGGGAGTGCTTATTATGCACCGGCTGCATCCACGGTGGAAATGATCGAGACCATGTTTGGAGTTAAAAGCGACACGCTCCCATGCTCTGTTTTTCTTAATGGAGAATATGGAATTAATGGCGTTTATGTCGGTGTGCCTGTTAAGCTTGGCCTGCATGGACTGGAAGAGATTATAGAACTGGATCTGTCGGATGATGATATGGCTGCGCTGAGAAAATCTGCTGACGCAGTAAGAGAACTCATAAACAAGCTGGATATATAGCCTCTTAATTTTCCAAAATAACACATCCGGTTCTGCCTTTGAACGTATCAAATAAATTCTCAAGTTAATATTAAGTATTCATGAACAAACAACAGGAGACATAACATGAACAGTAAAGACCGTGAACAGACACTTGTGCTCATTAAACCGGATGCTCTGAAAAATTCATTGACCGGGTATGTGCTTTCTCAACTTTCAGAATTTCATACAGGACTGCGTTTTGCAGCGACCAAGATAGTACATGTAAGTAAAATGCTTGCCGAAGAACATTATGATGAACACAGGGGTAAAGTTTTTTTCCCTTCCCTGCTTGATTATATAATGGGACGAATACATTACCGTGATAAACCTGAAAGCCGGAGAACAATTGCGATTGTGTATCAGGGACCTGACGCAGTTAAGAAGATACGTGCAATTGCCGGACCTACCAATCCTCATATAGCCCGGGATGAAAAGCCGGGATGTGTACGTGCCCTGGGGACAGTGGTCCCGTTAAAAGATGCTGAAGGAAATGTTATCGGGGAGCGCATGGACAATCTCATTCACGCGTCAGCAACCGATGAAGAAGCTGAACGGGAGATCAAGCTCTGGTTTAAGCCAAATGACATCCCTCCTTCATTGCATACCTACCCGGTTGAACTGTCTGATGATTACTACTATGTAAAAAATGGCAGACTGATTGCTGATCATGAGCCCGGAAGTGTATGTTTTATATCTCCCGGTAAGGTCGTATGGACTTCAGACATTGAAGTGCTTCGTCTTCTGGCAAAGGGGCAACAGGCAGCATACAATCTTGAGGCAGTTGTTGCCAAATATTTGATCAACAGAGAACAGGAACAAGCCTAGTCCTCATTACTTATTAATTTTAGCAACAGAGGAAGACTAAAATAAGTTTTGAATACGGCGCAATGCAGGGGGAATATGATCAATCATAACACCTCATCGACGTTCAGAATATATGCTGACGTTCTGCCGTAAAAGCCGCTCCCAAAACTTTTTGTAAGTCTTCCTCTGCTGCTGTGTGAATAAAATGAGCTGAGCGGTGAGGAGTACTGAATGGAGTATACCGTAAATAAAATAAGAATAAAAGATGAGTTTAAGATCTGTCCCGAGTGCGGGTATAATGACGGCTTCCACTCCATGTTCAGGATAGAAGGTGATGTTACAAAGTGGCTGTTTATCTGTCCGTCATGCCAAAGCGTCTTTGATATTGGGCGAACAGTCTGACATACGCCGGTTACACCGCATTTAAGGCTTCATACTTTTCCCGGTTTCCTGAACTGAAATAATAATCAAGCTCTGCCCTCGCGATCTTTTCCGCTTCCCTGCTCATATCTTTTTCCTGATTCTGGATAAAGTGCCGGATCAGGGCAAACTTGTCTTTCTGAAGATCAAGAAACGTCCTGTCTATATCAGGATGGGAAGGATAGTCACCCCTGACCTGACCTTCTGTCAGAATCTCTGTAAAGGGTCGTCCGGACTGTGCTGCAGACTTCTTGGCATCGTTTACGGCATTAATCCAGTCACCATGCATGATCCGGTAATAATCCCTCATGGCCTGTTTATTGAAATGTACAAAATAGGATCTGTCATGTTCATTAATATTCATGGTTACCCTGACAGAGTCAGTATCTATCGTGTCCACAAACACAAGCTGGTCCCGATCTTTTGCTATTTCCCACTTAAGGTCCCAGAGGTTCAACCCCATTCTGGAAAAAATCTGCTGCAGCATGAATGCCCCAAGAATGGCCATTACCAGTGACATGGAAAAGGTTTCACCATCAAGGCTCGAAATTAAGGCCGCCTCCTGGCGGCTGATGTTCCGGTCTTCCGGTTCGTATTTTGTCGTAAGGTCAACAAGCGGGGTGTCAAATGTTGCCCACGGACTTAATGGCCTGTCAAGACCAAGCTCATTAAGATACGCTTTTTTATCTGCTTCGCTCAGGGCATTGTATTTTCTGAGGATGGAGGAACCGCTTGTTATTCCCAGCCTGACAATGTACTCAAGGGGGATGACAAACCCGTCTTTTGCATGGTACTTCGTGTAATCGTAAAAATGCCAGCCGAGGACCTTATTGAGATCAGGTTTCTGGACATGATATTTCTTAATTAAGGTGAGATTGCTGAGTTCAGGAGGATATCCTTTTTCAAAGACATCACCCGTGCTCCTGTCCACCATACCCGCATGATGTGTTGCAGCACCGTTTTTTTGAAATATTGACAGGGTATGTTCGATGATGCCGCTTTTATCCTTTGCAAATAATCCCGCTTCTGAAATGTTACTGGACAACCTGCGCCAGCAATCAGGATTTTTCAGCTCCTGAAACACAAGGTGGCGGAAACCGGCCCTGCCAGTATCACTGCCCTGGATATTAAAAATAGTGCCCACATCAAAGACAGACCCTCCTGCCGTTGTCTCACTTATTATCAGGCCCGGATGATCCGGGACATCATACAGATTCTGTACTGAGCCTCTGTAACTCGGCGTATCCAGTTTAAGATTTATTCTTTCCGGAAATTCACTCATAATTGCCTCCAGTTGTCTTATGGGAACGTCAAAACCATGAATATGTCTTTCAAATGATGATAAATCTGGTGGGTTATAACCTAACTTTTCGGGCCGAAATAGTCAACAATCTTTACATTGTCACAGGTTTTCAGGTTTTTTTAGTAAAAAATCAGGGAGTTATAAATGCTCAGCCTTATTATTTTCAGAATGTGAACTGTCTACCATAATTTTTTCACCTTAACCCTATCAGAGTTTGCAACTGGAGGCTCCATCCTTTCATCATCAGTGGAGAACGTATTGCAAAAATGCTCTTTAACGGTCACTTAATAAAAAATTTAAGAATACCGAAGAGAACGCTGTATGTAACTGTTGTCAAAAATGTCATACATTTAATAGCCTGGGAGCAGGAAACAGTTTATGAGTTACACAAAAGACAATATGGACATGTACAGGAAATTGCTGGGAAATGCAATCAAGGAACTGAATATCTCGCGCCACAATGTGTCCATATATCCCAAAGACCATCCAATAGTTAAAAAATCCATGGACTTGGCTTATGAGAATTTACGCCGGCTCTTTGAGATGAGGACTGAGGTTGCTGTTGCCGTGGTCGGGGATTCAATCATGGTTGATGAAGAGCCTCTTGACAAACAGAATCGGGTGTACAGTGAATTCTCTTCTGCTCTCAAAAGGAAAAGTATTTCTCTCATTACATTTTACAGCAAGCTTTCCAAAGATGATTTATATTCGTTTCATAGTTTTTTGCTTTCAGAAGATGGGAACGTCTCCCCCGAGGAAGTCAGGTCACTATATAAAACATTCAGGGTGCCAAATATTGATATTGAATTTATCGATTATTCGGTGTTCGGCCTGTCAGATGAGAAAAAAGAGACGAATGATAAAACGGTATCCATATTGGAGGAATACATAACAGCATTGATGAACGGAACTCTGATGAAAGAAGATGCTCTCAAAGTCATTCAGGAGATCCCGCCTCAAGCAATGGCGGATATGATAAATGATGTATCTTCAGATCATCATGATCCGAACAGTTTTGAAAAGGTCGTCAGTTCGTACATCATGGTGCCCGAACTGGAAAAGTTTTCTAAAAGGGATCTGAATAAAATTATTGATGTAGTTAACCATCTGGATCCTGATATTAAAGATAAATTCCTGTCTTTAGCAATGAATGTCATTGCTAAAGACGTCCTGCCGGTTCAGGATGCACTCAGCACCATGTCGACTCAGGAGATCATTCTTTTTCTCAGCTTTATCAATGAGCAGAGAGTTGCCATACCGGATGCACTAAAAATTATTCTCCGTAAATTCTCGATGATAAATCATGAACATATTTTACAGGATCAATCAGATGGCAAGTTAATAGAAGACGATTTTTTTCTATCGGAAAAGATGACCAGCCTGCTGTCCGAGTCCAACTTCAATTCATTTGTGTCAGAAGAATATCAGAAAGAACTCGGGCGACTCATAGATGCTGACATTGAAGGCCAACGTGATGTACTGAACGATACACATGATAAGGAATGGGATGAAGAATATATTGAAACTGTATTTCATCAGTCCATTCTGGAAATTCTCTCTTCAGTGGAATCTGATACACTTGCTCAACAAGAATCTGATTTCTACACAAATATGATGAAGGAGCATCTCATCAACTTCTTGGATACCGGCCAATATATGCAAGTATTGAAATCAATAACTGTCTATAAGTCTAATGACCAGAACAACAGATTAAAATCTATGTCATCGAATATGGTGTTGTTATTTTACTCATCTGAATTTCTCACACATGTTGTGGACTCCATACGAATGGTGGGCAGGGAAAAGAAAGAGGAGGTCTTTCTTCTCTGTGATTATTATCAAGGTAATATAATTCCTTATTTAATAGATACCCTAATAAATGAAGATTCTCCGACAATCAGGAGGTTTCTGATCAGTCTCATAACTCATTTTGGTGATACTGCCTCAGATTATATTCTGAAACGTTTGGACGACAGTAGATGGTTTGTTAAAAGAAACATGCTGTTTATGCTTCTTGAGTGCGGCAGCATTGAATCTCTGCGAAGGGTAAGACATTTGTGTAATGATGGACATCCAAGGGTAAGCCTGGAAGCCATTAAGTGTCTGCTGAAAGCAGGGGATAAGCATGCGATAGAACCGTTAAGAAATCTTTTAAATGCAAAAACAGCTGAGTCGGTAAGCAGGGCTGTCAGTCTGTCAGGAGCCATGCAGGTTACTGATGTGGTACCGGACCTTCTCAAGCTGTTAAAAAAGAAAAACGTTACAGGGTCGGATATTGAAGATAAAATCCCTGTAGTCAGGGCACTGGGACAGATAAAAGATTTCGGGTCTGTTGATATCCTTAAAGCTATTCTTTCATCAAAGAGCTTTATATTTAACAGTTCCCTTAAAAGGCTGAAGGATGAGGCACAAAATGCTCTTAATAAAATTATCAATAATCAGGAAACAGAAAAGGCACATATATGACGAGCGCCAAAGATTTTGTCTCAACATTCATGATTGCGATATCAAACTGCTCTCTCTATTCAAAAGAGCACGAGGCATTTGATGATCTTGCAAAAAAAACCCTGGCATCTATTAAAGCGCTTCTGAAGGAAAAACTGGAAATTATGGTGCTGGACAACGAGCTTATCGTAAACAACGCCCCTCTCAGAGATGCGGGACTTCATAGAATTAATATTCTGAAACGCTTTAAAAGAAAAGGTATTTCACGTATTGACTTTCTTGAGGGGATCGCCCTTCCAGAAATAAAGCAGTTTATTATTGACATGGCAGCTCCCGGCAGAGATATGCGGTCCTATCCACATATAAAGGCCGGCGGAGTTGATGTAATGACTCAGGAAGATACAGACGGGGGCAGTATCCAGTACAGGCCTGCTGATTTTAGTGAAAATGTACAGAGTGTCTTTCGTTCAACATCCGCTTCGGGCAGCTTGGACGTAGCCGGGGTGGAACATGTAGTTGTCAATATGATAGCAGCCATGAAGAAGGAAACAAATATTCTTAAATATCTCAGCCCTGTAAGGTCTTTTAGTGAATACACATATACACATGCAGCAAATGTTGCGGTGTTGTCAGTATTCCAGGCTGAATCCCTCGGAATCAACAGTGATATGCTCTATGATATCGGCATTGCTGCGATTCTGCATGATGCCGGCAAGCTGTATATCAGCAAAAAGATACTGGAAAAAAAAGAAAGACTGGATGAAGAGGAATTTAATGAAATTAAAAAACATCCCTCCTTTGGGGCATTGTATCTGGCAAAAATTGAAGATATTACCAGGCTTGCACCTGTGGTAGCTTTTGAGCATCATTTGAAATATGATCTCTCAGGGTATCCTGTATTGAGTGACAAAAACAGAAAGCAGCACATATGCAGCCAGATTGTAGCGATTGCAGATTTTTTTGATGCCTTACGAAGCCGCAGACCGTACAGGGAGAGTATGGAGATAAAAGACATTCTTGTAATAATGCGGCAGGGGGCCGGCACGGATTTTAACCCATTGCTGCTGGATAATTTTATCAGTTCAATCGAGCGAACATTATCGAATTCTTAATAGTCTCCTCACGACACTGCCCGGCATTGACTCTTTTGCTGTTAAAGCACCGTGCGGACAGACCTCAAGACAGCAGTAACACCGTATGCACGTATCATAATCAAAGTATATCTTCTTCTTATCCTGCGTGATAGCATGCGCAGGACAGTATTTCCGGCATTCTCCACACATTCGACATAGTGAAGGATCAGCGACCGGTCTTTGAACAAGGTGCTTTCTGATAAAACTGTGCAGAGCAACCGGCCCGAAAACGGCGGGTGACATCACTGGCAGTTCAAATTCGGATATTGCAGGCAACTCCCCGGTAATGGTTACATCTTCTATTGCCGGGCCGGTCAGGGCTGACATTTTATTGGTAAGCAATGAAAGAGGATCCAGGCCAATCATTTTGCAAACGGCAATATCAATAGCAGCCGGACTCCTGCTTCCCATAACTACTCCAAGTTTCCTTGGCGTGCCGCCCTTGCCAGGCCCCTGACCTTCCATGGAAAGAATGCCGTCCATAATGGTAATGTCAGGTTTGACAGCTTTGGATATCCTTGCAAGGAGATCTGCAAACAGCTCTCTGTCAACTCCGGACCTGAGATGCCACTCTGGTTTTTTCATGCCGATAATGCACCCGAACGTGTTTTTCACCCCAAGCGTAAGCTTCATCTGTGCATGTGTCTTGAGCTTTGGCAGATTAATGAGAAAGTCAGCTTCCATAGCATCCCTGGCTATCTCAATGCTGTTAAACGGCCTGCCGATGTCTACGTTCACGGCACCTTTGAACTCCCTGCACTCAACATTCAGCCCCTTAATGGCCTGTGTTATTCCGCTTTCATCGAGGATCTTTTGGAACGTCCCGATAGCAGGACTGTCAGAGATCTGCGGCCTTGCTCCCCTTTCATTCACAAACTCGACCACGGCCCTGATAACCATGGGATGGGTCACGATCGCTTTTTCCGGAACAGCTGCGGCCAGCAGGTTTGGCTTGATTATGACACGGCTGTCCTGACTTATTCGCTTTCCTCCCAGTGCGTTCATAAACTCGAAAACAACCGGTTTCAGAATATCATATTCATATTCAGCGCTTTTGATTATTACTTCTGTCATAGTAAGGTATTTTAGCAGACCTGACTTAAGGTAAATTGATAATTTGCTCCATGGGAACAGGCTTCCAATGAATAATCCGTGTTAGACAATCCTTCATTGATAGTGGTATTTTATGTAGATGATAGTTGGATTTTATCAGCTGAATCCCTTATTTGGTGATATTAACGCTAATGTTGAAAAGGTCAGGGATACGGTTAAAAACCGAGAGATGGATCTTCTGGTCCTGCCCGAGTTTTTTGCCACAGGATATCAGTTTGCTTCAATCGATGAGGTAGCTGATCTGTCAGAAGAGATCCCTGACGGGAGAACAACCCGGGAACTCCTGAAGCTGTCTCACGATAAACACATGTTTGTTGTCGCGGGCCTTCCGGAGAAGGATGGTGACAGATATTATAATTCTGCTGTACTGACCGGCCCGGATGGATTTCTTGGTGTTTACAGAAAAACACATCTCTTTTTTGAAGAGACATTATTTTTTACGCGTGGAGATACAGGATTTAAAGTATGGGACATCGGTATATGCCGTCTTGGAATAATGATCTGTTTTGACTGGTTTTATCCGGAATCCATGAGGGCCCTCGCACTTAAAGGTGCTGATATTATAGCACACCCGTCTAACCTTGTTCTTCCATTCTGTCCCGATGCCATGCCGGTCAGGTGCCTTGAAAATATGACCTATGCGATAACAGCCAACAGAATCGGGACCGAGCTGAGACATGGGAAGAAACCTCTAACCTTTATCGGAAAAAGTGAGATCGTTTCTCCCAAAGGGCAGATTCTTTTGCGGGCCCCTGACGATGAAGAGGCAGTCATGATCACAGATCTTGATCCGGCTGAGGCACGAGACAAGATGCTGAATCAATACAATAATATTATCAATGACAGAAGACCTGACATGTATGTTCGTTCACAGGACCAGAACATTCAATTTTAATATATCTCACCCTAAGCTGCTTCAACAGGCTGTGGAGTCTTTGCATGAGTTTCTACGGGAACCGGAACGAGGTTATCATCAGTCATTGCATGCTGAGGCTGAGGATGGTGAGGTGTCGGGCTCTCTTCAAAATGCTCCCTGTACCATTTCGTATAATGATGTTTTGCCCAGTGACGGTCCACATAACCATTGATCATGCCTGAGAGTCCTATCCTGGTATCAGGATTAATGGTGGCCATAAACTTGTGCCCAATTAATAAAGGGGTTGCAAGCAGAGCCATGCCAAAATGGATGATCCAGGACAGTAAGGCTCCGTTAGTCAGCCATATAAACATTCCGGTAACAACATAGAGGGGATACGTGGCCATTAACATCATGAAGTTGATTTTTTCTGCCGCATTGAACTTCCCCTGTTCCGGCAGCTTAAATCTCTTACTGATAGATGCCAGACCCATCATGACAAGCCATTTGACATCTTCAAATGTCCATACCCACGCCTGCTTAATATTGTAATAATACATCCTGATGTCTTTTCTGCTTTTGATAATGGCAAGTAAAGGCAGTATGATTAGGCATACGCCCGAAACTCTGTGAATAAGCGAGAAGATCTCACGATGAGCTTTCAGCGGATTGGGATTGTAAATAAATACAAGGATAAGGGCTGTCATGTAGCAAATCATAAAGGGAATTGCTATGGCCCAGTGCAGATGTCGTTCTGATTTTCTGAATCTGAGGATTTTGTTTGACTGAGAATGTTTTTTATGTACGGTTTTGTTATCATCCGGTTTTTTTATACTTTTTCTTATCCGGTGACTTTGTGGCGTTAATTCTTTTGTGAGCCACCTCAGCATAAAATTTTTGTGTTTTTGATATCCCATTTTATCCTCCTCTGATTAATGGTCATTCTTATTATTTTAAATTCCGGTCATGTTCATAAAAGTAACAGAAAATATATGAAATAAATGTGTTTCATATCACATCAGAACCTGTAACCGCCCTGGGTGAACATCGACGTGTTGTCATAGTCATCTTCATCATATCGCTCAAGAAACATTGAAATAAAATAGTGTTTGTTAATTGTCCAGTACAAAGAGGCACCATAGGTCAGCAGTCCGGCTGTAAACCCGTTTTCTATGTCAAGCTCTTCCTGTTCATGGCTAGCGTATACAGATACATCAAACTTGTCGAGGAAGAACCTGGAGACTTCCAGATTAAATTCATTACTCTTGGATGTAAAGTTGTTTATACGTGTATAGCGGCCTGAAAGATTAAACCGACGGAGATCATATGCTCTGAATCCTCCGGTAAACCGGGTAGCACTTTCATCATCTATATCTCTGTGCTGATATGCCGCCGATGTGTATACGGTCAGTTTTTTCAGTAGCCTGTAATTAATTCTGACCCCTAGTCTTGATTGCGGGTTTGTATCAAGGTAATAATCGTCCGGGATGCCGTTGTGGGAAATAAACTTCTTTGAAGATTCAAAGTATCGTATGGCCCTGTAATAATTAAAAAAGAAATTGACACGAAGATCCCTGGAGAATTTGTAGAGCAGATTTGTACTCATATTATCCACATCTATACTGTTTATAATCTGGTTGATACTGGCGGAAGATAACAGGTTGAACCACATTTTTTTATTAAAATCTGAATACAGCTTGAATGATAAATATTCCCTGTCCGTTTTCCCATCGTAAAACAGCTTTTCATATCCTAACTTTAATTTATACCTGTCCCTGTCAAGAAAGCTGTAAACGCCTGCAGTTTTAAACTTGGAATTAAAGGAATAATCATATTTATCGGGTGCGAGACCTGCAAATATGCCTATCCCGATGTCGTCTCTGAACCTGAACTTTGTATTAATTCCATCAACACTTGTGTTATACATCTCAAGGATATGCTGTCTCCCTGTAATGACGTCAAGCCTCTGTACCGGGAATTTATAACCAATCCATATTTCATATAATTTAAACTCAGGTATATCGTTATGCACATCATTGTCAGAAACTTTCATTCTTGCCCTGCCATCAAATTTAAAGTAATACCGGCTGTTATCATTTTCCCTCTGGTATACCTTTAACCTTGAAGACAGCACATGAAAATCAAAGTTGTTGCTGTCATTTGAATAGTAATCGCTGATATATACCCTTCCGTGAATGTCTTCATATTTTTTCTGTTTTTTCTCTGTCCTGTTCCTGAGGGGCTGAACCGTAGATTCAGATGTATTGTTGGTATCATCTGCTTTCAGGTTTTCATCTGTGCCTGCAATGAGTTCAGTTTTCGCGGCAGGTTTTTTGTCCTGACTGATTTCAGTTATGGTTGCATTTAACATATCCGTTGAGAACGTTGGCTTCACTTTGTTTTCTTCCAGTGTTGCTTTCACTGCCTTTGAAGAAGACTTGATGAAATTTTCCTCATTAAAATAGGCCTTTAAAATAATAGCTTCCTTAACTTGAGCAGACATTGACTGGAGAAATTTACTTGCAGCGGCATGGTCCCTGAATTTACCTACCCGTACAGCATAAAAATCTCCGACTTTCTCAATTCTCAGGTGATTATTTTCACTTTTATCAAACGCTTTTAATAATGAATTGAAATGTTCCTCTGCTATAGTGTCTACTGTAAAGCTCCCTGTCTGAACGGTATAGATCTCTGTGTCTTTTGCGTGAAGGTCTACAGGTAACAATATAAATATAAGGAAGACAATCATAAGCACATAACCTGGAATTCTTCCTGAATGTAACAGGCAAGACATTGCTTTATGTTTGACCGTTAAGTTCAGCATATTCATTATTCTTATTGATTGCTCTATCATTCCTTGATTACCAGCCCCACAGGTCGTGACATTGTGTGCAGTCATGCGGTTGGTTATTGTGCTCCCTGTTGTAATCACTTTCATGACATGTAAAACATTCATCATCTGAAGTTCCGGCATAATTGCCGGGATAGCCGCTACTGTGACATGCATTGCAGCTTAATGTTGCGTGTATACCCCTAAGCTGAAAGCTCTGGTGCTGGAACGTTGCTCCCTGCCAGCTGTTGCCCGAGTGGCAGGTCGTACAGTCCTGGGGATAACTGAATGCAGTATGATTAGGAGCTCCGTTGTAATCACTCTGATGACAGGTAAAGCAGTCATTCTGTGATGCCCCTGCGTAATTGCCCGGATAGCCGCTGGCATGGCATGCTGTACAATCCAGTGCCGAGTGCAGGCTGTTTAAGTTTAAGCTTTGATGAGTAAAACTGGCCCCTGTCCAGCTATTATCTAGATGACAGGCAGAACAGTCATGAGGATAATTAAATAATGCATGGTTAGGAGCTCCTTCATAATCACTCACGTGGCATGTATGGCATTCATCGTCTGTTGTACCAGCCAGTTCCCCGGGATAACCAGTGGTATGACAGGCTGTACAGTTAAGAGTGGTATGTACTCCTTTTGTCTTAAAATTCACATGCTGGAAGGCTGCTCCTTCCCAGCTGTTTACTGAATGACATGTGGTACAGTCCTGGGGATAACCTGATTCAGCATGTTCAGATTCGTTTTGATAATCACTTGAATGACAGGCATAGCAATCATCGTCTGCTGTGCCTGCATACTCTCCGGGATACCCGCTTGCATGACATGCCGTGCAATCCAGTATGGTATGCACTCCGCTTAATTGAAAACTCTGATGGCTGTAACTCGCTCCTGACCAGCTGTTACCTGAATGGCATACGGTACAGTCCTGCGGAAAGTTAAAGTTTATATGATTTAGTGCACCGTTATAATCATTTTGGTGACAGGTATAACAGTCATTCTGGGCAGCCCCTGCATAGTTGCCGGGATACCCGCTTGCATGACATGCCGTGCAGTCCAGTGATGCATGTAGCCCGTTCTGCTGGAAATTCTGATGCGTATAATTCGCACCCATCCAGGAATCAACAGTGTGACAATCCGTGCATGTGTAGCTGAAGTTGAACAATGTATGTGAAGGATTAAGAGTCCCTTCATATGTGGTGACAGCCACGCCTGTTGAAGAATGACAGTTGTAACAGTCATCATCAGTAGTTCCCATGGGCATCTGCACCGGGGCATCATGACACGTTGCACAGCCATTTCGTATGGCATTATGGGCTCCTCTGAATGTAAATGCTGTATGGTCATAACTCACATTCTCCCATACTGACGAAGGGTTATGACATTTATCACATTCCTGCGGATACTGTCTCGTCAGATGATTAGGAGCTGTCTGGTAATCCTCAATATGACATTCGAAACAATCTGTAGATGTATTTCTGTAGTCCCTGTTGATATGGCAGTCCTTACAGTCAGCCTCCCTGTGACCGCCGGCAAGCCTGAACCCTACACTGGTATGTTTAAAGTCAGTCGGGATCCATGCCTGTTGCCTGTGGCAGTCATCGCAGAACTGGCCGAACTGGTTCAGGTGCGGGTCCTGCTTCTGATGACACGTTATGCATTCAGAGTCAAGCCCCTTAAAGTCCTTCATTCCCATGTGACACTCAATACACGCAAGTGTTTTGTGGGCACCTTTTAACTCGAGGGAAAGGGGATCATGAAGGTAATTCTTCGGATCCCAGCTTACAGGTGAATGGCAGTGGCTGCACTTTTCCTGATACTGCCCTTTATGCTTGTCCTCATGGCACACCAGGCAGGTGTCATGTTCCGTTGGTTTGAACTGCCCGATCAGGGACTCTTTGGTCTGTCCAAATTCTACATACCTGACCGTATCCTGTTTGTGACACTTCTTGCACTCAACATCACTGTGTTTGCCTTCCAGTTTATATCCTTTATATTCCTTCGATTCATGTCTGAATACAGTTTTTTCCCACTCATTCTCAACGGTATGGCAGCTGTCACAACGCTGGCCCCTGAACTGCTCCTTATGCACATCATAATGACAGTCATTGCACTTCTCTGACTTAACAGGTTTGAATGTACCCAGAGTTGTCTTTTTCTTCTTGTGAAATTCCGTATACTTTATTTCATTCTGCTGATGACACTTTTTGCATTCAACATCAATATGTTTCCCTACAAGTTTAAACCCTTTATAATCCTTTGAATCATGGGTGAATACAGTTTTTTTCCACTCGTTCTCAACGGTATGGCAGCTGTCACAACGCTGGTCCCTGAACTGCTCGGTGTGCACATCATAATGACAGTCATTGCATCCTGCATGCTTAATTGATGTAAGTCTCCTCGCGACCCGTTCAACTGTTTTGCCATTCTGTTCGTATTTGAAGGTTTCCTCTATATGACAGAGTTCGCAGGCAACCTTTTCGTGCCTGCCCTCCAGACTGAAATCGGTTAAGTGAGGATTGTTGTGCTCAAATGTTTTCTTATCCCATCCTTCAGTTGAGTGACATTCTGTGCAGGTCTGCTTTTTAAGCTCACCTTTATGAATATCAAAGTGACAATCATTGCATTTGTCATGAGAAAGAGGTTTGTACTGAAGGGACGTATATGCCGCTTTAACATCACCGGGCTTTCCATCGCTGTTGATCGAAGAACCTGAATGACATTTTTGACATTGAACATCAGTATGTTTCCCGGTAAGCCTGTATATTGACTTAGCGTGATCAAAGTTCGTCTTATTCCAATCCTGAAAGGTATGACATTGCAGACAGTCTCTGGCAAGTTGCTTTTTATGCAGGTCAGTATGGCAACCTGTGCATTCCTGCGTCAGTCCAAGATACGTCTTTTCCTCCCGATGACATTTTTCACATAACACTTTGTGTTTGGCCTTCAGTACGTACCCTGTTTTGTCATGATCAAATTTATCCTTGTCAAGGCTGGTAATGTTATAGTCTTCACCTTTATGGTCTGTGTGACACGAAATGCATGGATCTTTAAGCCTCGAGTGAAAGCCCTTATTATTTTTTATCTGGGCGATAAGCTTTTCATGGCATGACATACATAATGAGTTCAAAATGCCTTTTCCAAGCTGGTGGCACTTTGTGCAATTCGCCAATCCTTCAATCTCTTTATGAGATTTGGTCAGTTTGCCCGGAGACAGCCATTGAGCATAAGAACTGCCCATATTGACTGTGAAAAGGGATACCAGACAAAGCGACATCAACACCATCAACTTCTTTATTATTAATAACTTCACTTATGCTTTACCTCTCATGGAAATTCGGCCCGATCCAAAAAACATATAATAAGATTAAAGTTTCTTATTACATTAGAAAGTGATCACAATCACACGATGGGAAATATATCCCAAACAATTTGTGATAAAATAAAAAAGCAAATCTAATGCCACCTGATTTGCTATAATGAAAAGCTCTTAATATTTAATGTTATTTTATATTATTTTCTTGGTTAGTTTTTAAAAGGTAATACATAATGTATGGTATATCCTGCAGTACCTTTTAAATAATATTGTTTAAAAATGATAATTGTCTGATATCTCACGTGATAAAAAAATAAAAGAAATTTGAAGATAAATTGCATTCAAAGAGAGATTAATTCAGACTCACTATTTCAAGCTCGTTTGCAGTAAAAATTCTGCCAGAAAAACCTCCCTTTACCTTTACGATATCTCCCACGTTTATTTCATTAAAAAAGGCAGCAGCGTCGTTGCTGTTGTCAAGGGCTGCGCCAGGATCCACCCAAACTCCCAGTATCTCGATAGCAGTATTGGGCGTTATAGCGTCCACAGGCCCCCTGAACTCAAACTCGTCCTGCTCCGGCATCTCATCTCTTTCAAGTATAATGGCAACAATGTTACCTTCATTATCAACAAATCCTCTAATTTCGAGAAAGTCTCCCGGCTGGATATTTGACAGGGTAAAGGGCCTTAATTCAAACACCTCATCTATGAGTCCCGTATTGGTATCAACGTGGATAGTGATTCCCATTACCGTTACTGTTGATTTGTCCGTATCAATTGTCTCAACTATGCCTTCAATTTCTATACTCTTTGATTCCACGAACCGGAACTCAACTCTTTCTGCTACGAGAATGCTGTTGCTGTTTACTGAACCTTTAACTTCAATTCGCATGCCGGTCTCGATGCCCGCTGCAGTTCCATGTTCAAAAACAGTATCAGCATTAATCTGCACCTGCTGTGGGCCGACCGAAAAATCAGTTTGGGACGTTTTTGCCGTAATTATTCCTTCAAGTTCCACTTTTTCTCCTGATGCAAGAGAAAAATCCTCAATTTCAATCTCTGATGCAATAAAAATATTATTATCCAGTGTACCCTTTACTTCTACCGAAGAACCATTGGCAATAGACGGGGGGTTTTGGAGTGTATTGTAGTCAACTGTAATGTTATTGATGAAGAATCTTTTTACAGTTGCGTTATGATTTGATACATTACCCCTGAGCTTAAACTCCTGAAGTCCTGAGTCTTCAAGCTCAACAAAGGTAGCCAGAATAGTGCCGGTAGCGTCTGCAAAACCACTGACCTCAACAATATAATTTTCCTGCAGTTGTGCAAACCCACTTAATCCGTCATATACAGTTGTTCCGTCTGCCATTACTGTCTGACCCAAAACAGAAAAGGTATTGTTAATGATATTTAGACTTCCACTTTCGATCGGTCCTCTGATCTCTGAATTATAGGTGACTGTGGAAGCGACATTATCAGTGGCAATGACCTCAACTTTCATCCCAACTCTCAAAGCATTTTCATTTGCACTGACATCATCAATAAAGATATTTGTTTCACTGGTGGTCTCTATCTCAACTCCGTTTACAAAGATACTGCCAAAACCGGCGATGATGCCCAGAAATCTTCCAGTCCCGCTTATCCCTCCTCCGGAAAGAAGGGTTACCAGACTTTCGCCGCAAGATGATGCAAGTGACAATACGATAACAAGGACAATAGCAGTTCTCATACATTTACTCTTAAACCGTCCTTCTGTTTGTGATGCCATGGTATGTCCCTCCGTGTATATTGATATGTTATTCTTCGAAATAAAAGATTCCCAGTCCTGCCTTTTTCCGTCCCTCTCCTCTGATGGATGGATTGACGTCTCTGTCATATTTAGAAATTATTCTGTCCAGGGATTCAAGAAATACTGCTCCTTTTTCAGAAAGCATGTTCCTTAATTCAGGGATCGCTCCGTCCGGGATATTGTCATATGAAACTTTTCTCTGTAAAAATGAGTTGGAGGGACTGCTGGTCAGATTATGACGCACTGTTGCTATGAATTCACTGGAATCCAGACCGAAAATATGAAGCTTCTCTGCTTCCCCTTTTTGCAGAATATAACCTTCTGTTAAAAGGCGGATTCTGTCATTGTCCTGCTTAACAACACCTGATCTGAGCATCTCATCCAGCACTGCCCTGGGCGGAATATCTCCGCTGTATTTTTTTACGAGCGATGAAAAGCTCAAGTCCCCCTCGAAATAAAGCGCTTTGGGTAATCCTCTGCCATCAATAAAATTGGAATCCCTGCGCCATCCATTAATAACCCGAATAGCACGATTGTAACGGTCGGCAGCCCCGAGATCATCTATTTCTGAAAGTTCCCGTAATCTCTTGACCTCTTTTCGGGACAGGCCGGTAACAACAGCAATTCTTGAAGTCGTCTGTTTCCTCCCCGGAATGGCAAGTTCCTTTGATGCTGTATCTACATATACCCATTTTGCCAGTTCACAGAATGTTCCATAAGGAATGCCATTATTTAACAATATACTCACGAGGGGTCTCAGAAGCCTGGTTATTGCTGAAGATATGACCTTATTGACATTGCTGCTCATAATTGGGATTGTAATCCCATATTTATAATTTGTCAAGCATCACATCCTCTTAATCTCGGTTTATTCATGAAATCGTTAAATAGATGAATGAAGTTATGGAGAATTGATTTCAATTAATAGTTTTCGCATTACTCCACTACTCCATAACCCTATTTCGAAGGCGTATCTCATCAGGCTACTCATAAAGCTCAAATATCATACGAAATAGGGCTATTTTTTAATTGCAGTGCGTGATAGAGTAAAGGGAGCTGAAAGACCTGTGCAGACCTTGCCTTTATGTGTAAGTATCTGGCAATGATGTCTTTATCTGGATTTTAAAAGCGATGTGGAAAAGCATGAATATGCACGTACCGGAACTGAACCGCTGTATTGTTCTCCTCAGACGGTACAGTGCAGCAACAGTTGCAGTCGTATGTGTACTCATGCATGTTTCAGGATGTTCGCCTGAGCCTGCGGAGCATCAAATCCAAGACGCAATACATGCGTACTTTAAAACAAGAGACCTTCAGGTGGTCAGGCTTGAGATACGGAATATTGAACGGGAACCCCTAGGCGCCCGGAAGTATATGGGACCAGAAAGATATTTAGTCCACGCATCCCTCATTACTCTGCAGGAAGTGACACCACAGCATACATCGGCAGACTATCAGAACGTTACGATTACCGTAAGAAAGAATACTGCTAGCCTCTATGGCTGGAGTGTTGACAGCATCAGCGGAATCCCGTTGTGACCGATAAAAAGATGCCTTAATTTTTTTAAGGTTCATTTTTACAGGGGTTAACTTGGAGAATCCATAAGCTTTAATAAAAAAAAGACCTGATAATATCAGGTCTTTATTGCTTGTCCGCAGTATCCCGCACAGTATGCGCAAATGATACCTTTTCTCAGTTAAGCTGTTTCAGTCTTTGCTGGACATCTTTTAATGTGGCTTCCTCATCCTTCATGGCCATTTTCCAGTCATGCTTTACTCCTGAAGCGATCTGACCTCTCAGTTCAGGAATAAAGTAATCCAGCACTTTTACTAGGTTGTCTCTTTCTTTCTCTGTCAGTTCAATATTCATGATCATCCCTCCTTTCTGAGGATACATCATGCTCCTAATTAAATTTTTACTCCTTTATGATCACTGTGTCAATAGGTCTGCAAGTCCCCTTATCTATTTGATATTTATTGTTTTTTGCTAAAGTTTTTCCCTGTGAGTTCCGATGACTTTAGTAAGAGAACAATTTATTAAATACCGTAAAACTGCCGGTAATCAGATGGGAGATATTTTATGCATATAAGTCATATTCAATTAAAAATGTACAGCAATGAACGGCCGACTGGTCTGCTGGTCATCTTTGCCGCACTGTTTTTCCTCGTACTTTCATCGTGCGGAGACAATGGTTCAGGCAATTCGGACACAGGAAATGAAACTACCGTAGCAGGGATCCAGAGCTGTGCAGACCTGGACCTTGCCGAGTTTGCTCCTCCTGCTGAAGTGGTTGCCGATGATGCAAATGATCACATGACTATTCTGAATAATGATGCAGATCTGAAGCAGTTGTTTAACTGTCTGGAAGTTGACGTCCCATACAGCGATTCACAGAATCTTTCTGTAATCCAGGCACAGAGCTCATCACGCAACGGACACTGGAAAAACGGATTCTCCCTGACTCTGGTGGGAGAGATATATCCTCCCACCATTGTCGGCAAGGCAACTGCCTTTCCATGGAATATGCCTTTGAATGACCTGGCATCAGGCGGGACATATAGCGGCACCGGCACTGAACCTCCATATGTAAATTACCGTGTAGAAATTGACGGAACAGCCCCGGATACGTTCAGGTGGTCTGATGACAACGGTTCAACCTGGCAGGCAACTGAAGTGGCAATTACAGCAGGAACAGCACAGACATTAAATAATGGTGTAACCGTTACATTTGGTGCTGATACTGGTCATACTGCAGGTAACTATTGGAACTTCACTGCCGGCATTCTTCAGGCAACTTCAGTTTCGATGAAGGCAAACCATGCAATCGTAAGTTACTCCATGATAGGAGCGCCTTTTCTCGGGGGGGTCCAGATATTCCGGTTGTTCTATGAATTTCCTTTCCTGCGGTCACAGGCGCTGTTCCACGACACCGATATAAACGCAGTGAGTGTATCAGGCCAGAATGTTTACGCTGTCGGTGCATCAGAGCCCGTTGTGCCTCCATATCATCCTGCTATCATGGAGGTCATCAGTATGGAGGGTACGAAATTTGTTCTGACAGATAACAACCGGCTTGACCTCACAAGCTTTGCCGGAACGAGTGTGATCCATAATGAAGGCAATGGAAAAGTCTACGCAACATCAGGTAACGCAGGAGGACTCACGATTGTTGATGCATCATCATTTACCATAGACAGTGAGATCCCACTTGACGATGCGCGGTGGGTGCATTTTGATGATGTTACAGATACTCTTGTGGTAGCACAGGGAGGCGGCGGATCAAACACAAACGGAGAGATTACAGTATATGACATCACCACGGGAACTCCGGAGTGGCAGAGAAATTTCAACTTCACCGGTGCCGATATAGCGGAGTCCAAGTCAACTGTTGAGGTCGTGGGCGGTAAGGCAATCCTGGCAGCAGGCAGCGGTGGCGTGCAGGTAATGAGTACAGTCAGCGGTGATGTACTTGCAACAATTCCCATACCATCGGCTCTTGAGTCAGGAATTAATGATCCGAACCTGAGGGTTGCCAATGCAGTCACGGTTGATGATGACATCATGTTTATTTCGTTTGGTGAGGCCGGAGTTTATGTAGCGCAGGCTGATGAAAACTTTGATGCATCAGGATCTGAAGGGCCAGTCAACCTGTCACTGCTGGGGAAACTCCAGTTCGGCAGTCTTCAGTCAGCCAATCATGTCGCTTTCAGGGAGAACTATCTCTACATCGCGTCCGGCCTCGGAGGGCTGAAGATAGTGCGTGTTAAGGGTATTTAGAATGTCAGAAATAAACAGCGTCGGTACATAACAAGACCTGGGCAAGGTACGTTTATCGCTCACGGGTGTCAAGTCTGGCTCAGGAGAATATGGGATGTCTCTACAAACGCATGAATCATATTATCATGCAGCATTAATGGTTCCTGTAAGGACGAATCACCAGCAGAGGATTACATCATGAATGACATAAATATACTTACAATAATTTATATGCTTGCAGGAGCAGTCATAATCGGGGTATCAGTAACAATGATCTCAAGGTCAGGGATCCAGTTTATAAAAAAGCAGCAGGCGATGTGGATATTCACGGTTTCATTGATTTTTTCAGGAGTATATGTTCTCCTCATCTTACTTTCGATAAAAAAAATACTGTCTGCCGATGCACTGTCCGGTGCACTTGCACTCGTCTGCTCCTGCCTTATTGCTGTCATGGCAATAATGAACAGAACATTGTCGAATCGACTGAGGACAGAAATAGCTGAACACAATACCAGTAAAGATAAAATCGATGATCTTTCACTTACTGACCGGTTGACAGGTCTCTATAACAGGAGAGGATTTATTTCTATCGTCGAAAAACATCTGATACGTCTCAAACGTATCAGGAAAAA
>CP070632.1:1444208-1487843 GCA_020356065.1 Nitrospiraceae bacterium | reverse complement strand
CGCAGGCCACAAGGTATGCAATGGCGGTGATAACGACGGTAATACATGTACGTCAGATGCTGCTTGTCCTGATGGCGTATGTGAAGGAGGACCTTTAGCGCTCAGTCCCGGAAATCCTGCTTTAATGTGCAATTCCCAATTTACAGGATATTGTGCCACAACCAGTGATGACTGGGCCACGACAAACTGGGTGGCAAAAGAATATGCTGATCCCATGGACTGTTTCCTTTCAAAGTATCTGGAATACTGCAACAGTATAAAGGTCCCGCCCGTTGTTGATCCTACGGATACTCCCGACGATACGGCAGAAACCGCAAATATCCCTGCAATAATCTCAGATATCGGGATAGAAGCACAACTGGGATCATCGATTGGCACTTTTGAGGCCAATAATTCTAATGCGACGCCACCAGCAGGGTTGATTAACGATTACAGTGACTATATACGTTTTGGTGCGATGGATTTTAATTTTGACGGGTCATATTCTGAATGCGTATCAGGAGGGATGCAGTGTCCAAAGGTCTGCAGCGGTACATCAGACATTGTCTGTTCATTAGACATTGATTGCCCTTCAGGCGAAACATGTGTGGCAGCATCAGGCGATAAAGACGCCGGGAGAATAATTCATTACATTGGGGAAGGCACCTGTTCCGGCTCGGCTACTGCATGTATCAGGGATGACCAATGTCCTGCTGGAGAGACGTGTGAATCTAACGTGGGTGACCACAGTAGTGGATTAATCAACTCCATCGATGGTATACGAGCTGATACTTGGACCCCGTTTGCAGAAGGATATTACAACGCACTGGCCTATTTTGTAAAAGATGCCACTGACAACCCTTTCCTTGATCCGGCAAAATTTACGGCCTCGTCTGAAGCCATTAAGGAGCCCCTGAACTCAGATGATTTTGATGACCACAAAAATCCGGTCGAATACCGATGTCAGGCAAACAGTGTCCTTATCATTTCAGACGGTGCCTCAACAGCTGACCAGCATATCAGCATGATGAGTAAAGCCGTACAGGCCGACGATCTGTATAATGACGGTGATACCTCAGATTCCGGTGTATGTGGCTCTTATGATGGAAGCTCCTATCTCGATGACCTGAGTTATTATGGTAAAAACAAAAATATATTTGATCCCATGGACAATGATCCCAGTGATAACTTTCCTGCCCAGAGCGTAACAACCTATGTTGTTTACACGGGAACTGATGCCAGTACGCTGAGTGGTGATTGCCATCCAAAGACATTGATGAACGATACTGCCGTTAATGGCGGTACTTCACTCTATGATCCCAAGGATCCGGAATCTCTGAGAAGTTCACTTGAAAACGTATTTCAGACAGTCTCAGGCCAGGCATCATCCGGTACCGCATCATCGGTTATCGCATCTTCAGAAGGAAGCGGAGCCCTGATGGAACAGGTGGTATTTTATCCAAGACGAAAATTTGGAAACGCGGAAATAGCCTGGACCAGCACGCTGCAGAACCTCTGGTTTTACATTAATCCCATGTTCGGCGGCACGTCAATCAGAGAAGATACAGACGGCGACAGAGAACTCAATCTCAGTAACGACCATGTGGTTAAATTCTACTTTGATTCAACGCAGAACAAAACAATGGTATCGCGCTTTACAGATCCTGCAGGTGACGGCACCCTGACACAGATACTTCCTGACCTGGAATTTGAAAAGCTGAACAACCTGTGGGAAGCAGGAATTTTACTCTGGAACAGGGACCTCACGACAGAACCTCGAAATATTTATACACCACTGAACTCCGGGGCCTCTCTCACAAGCGGGACAAATGCTTTTGATGCACTGAACGTTTCAACTCTCAGACCATTGTTAAACACAGATGATGCAGGAAGAAGTGATGCGGAAAACGATGCGGTCGCGTCAAACATCATTAATTATGTAAAGGGTAATGACCTGGCTGATTATACAGATGGTGTCGGAACAATAAGATATCGCTCACGAACGGTTGCCATAGATCTTAATGATGACGGCGATACGAATGACGTAGTGAACGGCATGAGTGAAGCTGCAAAGGTGTGGAAGCTTGGGGACATCATAAGTTCAACCCCAAAGATATCATCTTCCATCCCCCTGAATAAATATTATGATGTGTATGGTGACGTGTCATACAAGGCTTATTTGAAGTCAGCAAATTATCAGAGCAGAGGAATGGTATTTACGGGATCTAACGACGGAATGCTCCATGCATTCAAGCTTGGATCTCTGGAGATGAAACATGAACAGTTCAGAAAAGCCGTATTATCAGGAGCAGATCTTGGTAAGGAACAGTGGTCATATATTCCAAAGAATGTCCTTCCCTATCTTAAATATCTTGCCGATCCGGACTACTGTCACATATTCACCATAGATGCGCCTTCATACATTTTTGATGCAAGCATTAACGGAGGCAGCACAACTGTGAGACCGTCCGATGGATCTTCATGGAGAACAGTACTTATCGGCGGCATGGGACAGGGAGGATCGTGCAGGGATATTTCAAGCGGCTGCACTGACTGTGTGAAGACACCTGCTTCAGGATCCGGATATTCATCATATTTTGCCCTGGATATCACTGATCAGAATAATCCGACATTACTATGGGAATTTTCAAATGATCAAATGGGATTCGCAACCACCGGACCGGCAGTCGTGAGAATCAGTTCCACAAATATGAGCGGAGATCCCGATAAAATGACAAATGGAAACTGGTTCGTGGTTTTTGCTTCAGGCCCGACAGGTCCTATCGACATTACGGAAGATCAATTCATGGGCCGTTCCGATCAGAACCTGCGTATTTTTATTCTTGACCTCAAAACCGGGAATGTCATGAGAACAATCGATACGGGCATTGCATACGCATTTGCCAGCAATATCATGAATTCCACATTTGATCCTGACATCGACTACCAGGACGATGTTCTTCATATGGGGTACACATACAGTGCATCCGGGTCCGGGAATACATGGACAAAAGGAGGTGTTCTCAGACTGGTAACAAAGGAAAATGCAAATCCGAACAACTGGACATGGAGCAAGGTAATCGATGATATCGGACCGGTCACTTCCGGAGTCGCCCGGCTTGTCAATCAGGTTGAGCATAACATGTGGTTATATTTTGGAACAGGACGATACTTTTATCAGCTGATTGCAGGGATAGATGATTCTGATACGGGAAGGCTTATATATGGGATGAAAGAGCCATGTTACTCAACAAACGGGTATGACCCAGCCTGTGCAACTACCATTGCGGAAGCCGCTCTGACTGACGTCACCGATATCTCAAATATACCGGCTGACGCACATGATCCTTCATTTAAAGGATGGAAAATTCAGCTTGACCTGTCCGGAGCATCGGAAAAAGCTGAACGGGTAATTACTGATACGGTATCCAGTACGGCAGGAGCGGTGTATTTTACAACGTTTAAACCGAATGCAGATATATGCGGGTTTGGGGGTAAAACACATGTCTGGGCTGTGGATTACAGCACAGGAGGATCGGCACAGTATGCATTGAGAGGCAAGGTGTATGTCCAGCTCTCAACCGGCAGTATTGAAGAAAAGGATCTAGGCTCTGCATTTACGGAAAAAAACAACCGAAGAACGAGTGAAATGGATGGTGCACCTCCGAAATATCAGGGATTGACACTGCTCACAATGCCTGCGCCGAGGAAAAAAGTCGTGCATATGAGAGAACGATGAAAGATAAAGGAATATCATTAGTTGAACTGCTGATCGTCATCACCATAATAAATATTATTGCGATCTCTACTGCATTCAGTTTTCGGGGATGGATGGGGAAATATAAAATTGAAAGCCAGATCAAAGATCTGTATGTTGAACTGATGGATGCCAGACTGAGCGCGATTGAAAATAAAAGAACACACTTTGTCAGACTGCAGGATGCAACATCGTATACGTTTTACGAAGATGACAGTAATGGGGCCGTGAAAGTTCCTGATGGTGATGGCGTCCTTCAGACTGGTAGCGGCGCGTCAGCAGACACCGAACTCCCGTCATTTCCCAAAGATGTTGAATATGATTTCGACTGGAACAATTCCAGTATCGCCATGCCGGTTGACTTCTCGTTCAACACACGAGGGATCTCTTCAGTGCAGGCGGTTATTTCAACCTATCTCGACAGGGACAGTGATGGTGAGCAGGACGCTATTCCTGATTATGACTGTATTTCTATCAGAGCAACAAGAATCAATCTTGGGAAACTTGAGACGAACGATACTTCAAACAGGGCAGATGATGAATGCATTATTAAATAAAAAGGGATTTACTCTCGTAGAACTGATGATTGCCATGTCAATCATTTTAATCATGTTCCTCTCATTACTAATGACATCGTTACTTTCAAGTACAACGAATATGCAGAATATTATTCGAGATGAAGCTATACAGATGGCAGATATGAAATTAATAGAGCTCAGGAATGTCACATTTGACAACCTTCCGGCAGAAGCAGGCGTTGAAACAAGTGCGGATAATCCTGACCTTCAGAGGACAGTCAGAAATTTCAATGTGGATTTCACTTCAACGGTAGCAGTAGAAGATCTACCCGCGGTAAATCCTTTAGCCAGGCAAATCAATGTAACAATAGCATGGATGTATAAAGGGGAGAATTATACACATGCTGTCGCTACCATTCAGAGGAGATTATGATTCATAAAGAGAATGGCTACAGTCTCATCGAATTAATAGTTGCCATGGGACTGGTTCTTTTTGTCATTACTGCTGCATCGAATATTTTTGTAAACATTCTTGGCCAGTTCAAGCAGCAGGGTAAAATTTCAGAGACCCAGATCGAGGGTGTTATAGGTTTCGATATATTAAGACGTGACATAGAACATGCTGGACTGGGACTTCCCTGGAATGCATCAGATAATGTAGGAGTGGCTGTCAACTGGAACACCCTGACCAATTATATAGAGGCAAGCGCTGCACCTGCCAGTGATTACAATGATGCACCCGCCAATGCACCCCGGGCTATTCTGAGTGGAAACGGTATTGGGCCAAACGGATCAGATGCGCTCATCATCAAGTCTACTAATGTTGCCATAACCGATACAGCACATAAATGGTCACATTTGGGATCTGACGGCATCCTGAAGTTATGGGATCTGGCAAATGAGAACTTTGTGACCAATGACAGGGTAATTGTAGTCTCTCCCGGAACTACAGAAGACAATGAACGGACATTAATTGTCAATGGAACTGTTTTTTCGACTCTCATTACCTATAGCGGTGCTGATGCAGTGGTTCCTGCTGCATTTTCACCAGCAGAGCCGACAACCACATATCTCGCATATGGACTGGATCCCAGCACATCTCCCCGAATGCCCTTTAACCGGGCCGATTATTTTATTTCGATGTTAAATACCCCTTCGCATTGTGCTCCCAATACCGGGGTGTTCGTAAAGACAGTCGTAGATCACCTTGATGGTGACTATGACCTCAATGGTGACGGCGTTGACGATGAGCTGCCGCTATTTGACTGCGTTGCTGATTTTCAGATTACATACTCAATGGATACGAATGATGACGGTACAATTGATCTTATATCTGATGATATTACCCTCATGAGTGCCACAGATATCAGAGACCAGGTAAAAGAGGCGATGGTAACAATAGTTATGCAGGAAGGTCAGAAAGACATGACGTATGATTTCTCCATGGATAATACGAGAGATTCATTGACTACAACCAATCTTTCTGCCATTATTGGAAGTCCTGAATATAAATATTACAGGTGGAAACGTTATCAGATGTCGGTGAGTCTGGACAATTTATAATACAATGAAAATGTTACACAACAACGAAGGTATGGCCCTTATCATGGTACTTATTCTTTCCGTGATATGCCTTGCCATGTCAAGCGGCATCCTGTACTTTGTAACAGAATCAACCAGAATGTCCGGTTCTCATAAAAGGTATGAAACTGCCAACCAGGCTGCAACCGGAGGTTCAGAAGTGATGTTCCAGCTTGTCAGTTCCAGAGGGGATCAGACCAATTTTAATTATCCGTTAAACCTCGGCCTTGTCAATCTCACTACCCCCTCATCTAATGTTGGGGGATTCAACTGTATCACGGATAAGCTCCTTAATAACACTGATGACTGGAATGCAGTGTGCAATTCATCATTGTCGATCGACAGACTGGACAGCAGCACGTATGACATGGCATTTGATATGGGAACCTATAACGTTTATTCAAAAGTTGTTGATACTGTAGCAGGAAATACTGCGGCTGACACAGGGTTATTAAAAAATGCGGTTGTTCAGTCCGATTCAGGTGAGGTAAGTGTAAAAAAATTACCGTACATTTATTCAATAGAGGTCCAGTCGAGTGTGCCAAATCTCAATGAAAGAGCGATATCCTCCATACTGTATTTTTATTGAAACAGGACACTGACATGAGTAATCACAGCCATTCAGACGGGTATACATCTCATAATGACATAAAGAATGAATCGAAAATCGCTGCTCACGAAGACATCGATGATATTTTCGGTGGTCTTGTCGATTTAGATGAGCGAACGTCTCAAAGCAAAGCATCTATAAGTCATTCGTTGAAACACCGGCTTGACCAGATATTACATGATCTTGATCATTCTTCTGCAGATCATGGTTCGGGTACATACGCAGATAATAAAAATACCGGAGGACAGCTGCAGATCCCGCATAAGATTACCCTAAGTGCATTATTAATTTCAGTCATTATTGTATTTTCATTTTTCTTGGCAAACGATAAGGAATCCGGAAAAGGCAACCATACCTCGAAAAATATAAAATCTGAAATTGCCAGCAGTAAGAGCGACGTTGCCCACAAAGATTCATCAAACATTGTACGTTCGGATTCAAAAAAGAAACTGAGAAATATAAATTCTCCGCCGAGAATCAATAGCGCGGATATTGTTGCGGTTATTCTTGAATCAGGGAATGCTATGGAGGTGAAGGCAAGTGCTGCAGATCTTGAAGAAGATAACATTTATTTTGATTACGAATGGTCAGTAAACGGGAAGTACGCAGGCGAAGAGCCAAAAATGACCCAACCTCTTAAAAGAGGAGATTCGATAAGTGTAAAAATATCACCATATGATGATCTCGATTATGGATTTCCTTTGGTGTTAACAAAAGAAATTCATAACACGCCTCCCCGGATCACCGGGGGAATATCTTCATTGGACGGAAGTCTTTATACGTATCAGCTTGAAGCATCCGACAATGATAACGATACCCTTACATATGCTCTTACCTCTGCTCCAGAGGGAATGAGTATTGACTCTGCCGGTCAGATCACCTGGACCGTACCCCCGAAATATAAAGGTGCGGCTGAGATCACGATAGATATTGACGATGGACATGGGGGAAAGGCAAGGCAGCAACTTACGCTCTCCATTAAGGATGCAGAGTCACCGTCAGAGACGCCATAAGAAGCTTTCTTTTTCATTTCAAAAGTTTTCTGCTTCCTCTTCATCTACATTATTGACAGGAAATAGGCTGATTGCAGATTAATCCACTATGAAATTCATTACATACTATTTGTGTAAAATTTCACTCTTCTCGTACAAATAATTCCCTAACGCATTGATATTTCATTACTTAGACTTAAGCATAGAATTTGCATATTAAAATGCAGAAAATGACAACCATGAAGATGATAAAGAATGAAAATGGTGTATCACTGATTGAACTGCTTATTACGATTGTTATCATCAGCATTCTGGCCTCCATGGGTATCCCCCAGTATGGCAAGTTTGTCGGTGAAAGCAGAGTCAGAAGTGCGGCTGATGATCTTCTGCAGACGATGAGGCTTGCAAGAACCATGGCAATTAAGGAAAACAGGGCCTATTTTATCACATTTAATGAAGCAGGTGACGACAGCTTTAGCATCGGGTTTGACGGTGATGGTAACAATAAACTTACTGATGCTGTTGACGGGTTTGAAAGTGGTAACGTTCGGACAGTCCGGTTGAAAGACTATGGAAATGAGCTTGTTTTCGGTACGGAAACCGGTACAGGACCTGATGAGCCCAAAGACTGCCCAGCATGCATAGACATAACCGGAAAAACCGTGGAATTCGGCAGTACGGCCGGCCCGGTCAGGCAGGTTTTCAATCCTGACGGCTCAGTGGAATTTACCGGTTCAGCATTTATTAAACACACTAATCGAGGGATTACCTATATGCTCAGGATCAGTTATCAGACAGGAAAAGTTGACCTCTGGAAATGGGATGGCGATAAAGATAATCCTGCCCCGGATGTGGTCAACGACTGTACGGGTACTCCGAAAAAATGCTGTGGATGGACAGAACTAAGATGAGTATCAGAAAAAAAATGAAACAGACAGGGATGCATTTTATAAATGCAAAAGAATGCCTCATCCATTATGCAAGGAATAATTACGCATTATCATTATCTGCATGTTCCCGGGAAAAGGGATTCACATTGATCGAGATCATGATAGCACTGATCGTTTTGATGACCGGAATGCTCGGAGTCCTCGGGATGCAATATTATGCGGTCGGCGGAAATGTATCGAGCAAAGATATGAGGGTCGCCACAAACATAAGCCAGCAGTTAATAGAACAGTTTAATGCAGTTCCCTACGCAAGCCTGGCCTCTGGTTCGGATGTCGAGCCGGTACCGGCAGTTGAAACGTCCCTTTCTGGTGGCATAATTTACACGAGAACGTATTGGGTGCACCCGAACTGTATTGCCTTACAGTTGGATGGAGATGATGGAACCTGTAATCCAGCCCTTGCAGCATCGTGTTTAACCGATCCTGATGCAGCATTGGCCACCGCCTCTTCTGCGATCAGGGTAAGGACCTGCTGGACCGATAAAAACAATACAAATCGATCTGTAACACTTAATACGTTAAGGTGGGATGAAAATGTTACACCATAATACTGAACAAGGATATTCGATTGTTGAATTAATGATTGCCATTGTAATCGGGCTCCTGCTGATCATCGCTGCAACAGGTACATACATAGTGCAGAAACGCTCCCATGTTGTTCAGGAAAGCGTATCCGAGGTAAACACCCAGTCAAAAATAGCTCATGACCTGCTGGCCGGTGAGGTCAGAAGCGCAGGCTTTGGCCTTTCAGTTGAATTAAATGAGGAGCCTGTAAATACCTTCACCTCGATAATCACACCTGTGGACGATACTCTCGGACCTGATGCGATTACCGTTGTCGGAGGGTTTCGGATGATCGGTACCCTCTGGCCCACAGGTTCCGGAGCAGTAATGTGCCCGGCTTCAGTCGAGGCAGGTACCACAAATGTCAGGATAAAATATACCGGCACCGACGGTCCTAACCTGACCGATAAAAGATACCTGAGCATAGACGGAGTCGAAACGGTCCAGGTATCTAACTGTACTATCGGGGCAAGTGGAATCTGCGATCCTGACAATATTACCCTTGACAGGCCATTATCGCAGAATTTCCCCCTGCAAAACGCGACCGGAGGCGGTTCATGTACAGCTGCCGGAGGCGGTAACTGTACTGCGGGCAGGCCTGTGTACCTGGTTGAGGACACCACGTTCTGTGTCGACAGTGATGCCATCCTTCACAGGATTCGCAGAAATGCAAATGCTGCTGCATGTGTACCGGCAGCCACGTCTGATGATGAAGCCATTGCAGAAAATATCGAAGATCTCCAGTTTGCATATGCTGTGGATGTCAATGAAGACGGGGTAATGGATGACCAGAATGCTGACGGAAACTTCGATGACAATGATTTTCTCAACGGTGTGGATGTCGCAGACCCGGCAACGATCATGGCATTCCGTATCAATGTCCTTGCACGGTCCGACAGGCCGGACCTTAATTACAAGGGAATGGGTAATCCGCCGGACCAGATAGAAAACCGCAATCTCAGCGATACGAACGACAATTTCAGACGGAGATGGTGGCGGACGGTGACCACCATGAGGAACCAGTGAGGAAAGATACATGTTAAAGCACAATGAAAACGGGTACATTCTTATTACGTCTCTGCTGTTACTGCTTGTTCTCACGGTCATCGGTCTTTCAGCGGTCAATACCAGCACGATCGAGAATAAGCTCTCGGGAAATATGCGACTGAGAGAACAAAATGTCATCAAGGCTGACGCAGGACTTGAGATCAGTACAAAAATAATTGAACATCTTGTACGGGAGGGCGACCAGACAGGATTTACCGATATCATCGGTGATAATAATCTTGAAACTGAGCTCAGGACAGTATTCTTTGACTGTGACAGCAATGAAGATGCTAATCCGGATGTATCGTATGCCGTGGATGATGCAGCAAACAACGTAAATGTGGATATTGACAAGATGTACAACACATGGGGAAATGATTCAATCGAGTTTGCCTCAGGATATGAGGGGCTTGGAAAAGGCGGGGCAAGCGGATTCAAGGTCTTCTACAGGATAAATGCATCCAGCTCAGGAATGGTCAGTTCTTCAGCTGAGGTCGGATCAATTTATCAGTATATACCGAAATAAGTTAACAGGAAATGACAAACATTTGTAAAGATATAGATCACAGCCATAAGAAATGCAACAGGTTCCTGAAAATTAAACAAAGGGAGTCAATTATGAGAACAGTAAAATTATATAAACATATTATCTGTCTGACGGCATTATTAATAAGTGTATCTGCGCTGTCCGAAGCCCAGATCATGTCTGATTATACCGCCTATCCGCCGTCTGTTCTGACTGATTCCCCTGCCAATCTCATGCTCATGATCGACAATTCGGGAAGTATGGTTGATCTTCAGTATTTATACAATCCTGCAACTGATCCGCACTGTTATGACAGCAGCTATGACAACACGGCTACGTATACGGGATATTTTGAAGAGGATGTGGTCTATGAGTGGAAGAACGGAACCGGCACATTCGGCAAAAAGGGTGCAGCGATTTCTTCCACATGTGTTCACACCACAGCGTATCTCTGTGTTGATATCGGGGCAGGCCTGGTCACGACATTTGAAGCAAGCGGAAGGTTTCTCAACTGGCTCTCAGCCTCACGACTGGATGTACTGAAGAAGATCCTGACAGGCGGAAAATACGATGCAGTAAACGGTTATATAGAGGCAGAATCCAGAGGGTGTACCGGCAGGAGACATATAAAGGCAGTGCCCGGCCTGAATATCACGTTTGGAGTCCGGGGCTATGCCAATGATCCGAACGACCTGCTCCAGGTCTCATCCGGAGGAAATACAGTGATCGAGATCTTTGACGGCAGTTTTGATCCCACCCCCTGTCAGTTGGCAGCTACGTTGATTGATGACAGTCAGGGACAATTCAAAGGTGCAGTTGATGACTGCCTTGCCATGGGAAAGTTGGATGATAGCACTAAAGAAAAAATAAAGGGAGAGCGTTCGACGTTTAACCATACCATTCATGGATGCTATAAAAAGGCAAAAGGCGATGCCATATCTTCAGGTACAATAAACGCGACGATGAATTCCTGTGAAAAGGTGTATGAAACAAGTTCGCCAGGTGATGTACAGTCGTACGAACCATCATATATCTGTTCTGACCGGCGCAAGGCATGTACAAATACAAATCCTGCGTATATCTGTGATGAGGATGCAGACTGTCCGATGGGCGAAACATGTGAGGCAACGGGCCTTTCCGGTTTTTTCGGGGAGTGTTGGTTGGAAGCAAATCCTAAGGTAAACGAATTTTCAAAAAACAATTCCTGCGAAGAAGACCAGATGAATGCATTCTGTGATACTCTGAAAATCCCCCAAATAATTGATCCTACACTATCAACAGCTGATACAACAGATCAATTGTATTTACCGGCATTTCTCATGGACTCCGGCCTTTTTGCACAGGCCGGTTACCCTGTTGGTCAGTTCCCGGTAAAGATTGAAATTTCATCGGCACCAACCGGATTGATCGATGCGTTTCAAAACAGCATACGCTTTGGTGTTATGAGGTTCAATTACTGCGGAGCAGGTACAGAAAATTTGACCAACACCAATATTGTTAATGACTGTCAGGATCCTGATAACCCATCAGCGACGGACAAGGACGGCAGTAAAGTAGTGAGCTATATTGGAGATGCTGATACCGCCCAGGCCATCAATAACATCAAAACTGCGACATGGACACCATTTTCTGAGGCATTTTACAATATAATCGCATATTATGTATCAGACGCAAACAACAACCCGGATTTAGACCCTGTTCAGTTTACCCCCACAGCCGATGCCATTCAGGATCCGCTAAATTCCGATGACTTTGCAGGAAATAAAAATCCCATTCAATTCAGATGCCAGAAAAACAATATACTCATCATATCTGATGGAGCATCAACAGCTGATATTAATCCAAAAATTACAGGCAAGGTCACGCAGAGCTCCCATCTGTTTGATGACAATGATGCCGGTGACACTGGTACATGCGGAGATTATTCAGGGAGCACCTACCTTGATGACCTGAGTTACTATGCCAATAACAGGAATATATTCAACCCTTCAGACATAGACCTTTCTGACGACGAGGTTGCGCAGCATATCACCTCGTATGTGGTATATATCGGAGAAGACACGGTTACGCCGGATGAGTGCGACGGGATAACATTAATGGACAACACCGCCAGGAACGGCGGAACAACCCTCTATAATCCAAAAGATCCCGAAGAATTAGGTAAAACACTGAGAAGTGCTTTGCTTGAAATAAGCGCTGATGTCGCATCCGGTTCAGCTGCAAGCGTGCTTTCATCTTCAACCACAGGTGAAGGAGCAGTGTACCATGCACAGTACTACCCCAAGAAATGGGAAAATCTTGAAACAAGAAGCTGGTTGGGGTACATGCAATCGCTTTTCATTGATTCATACGGCAATTTAAGAGAAGACTCGGACAATGACGATACACTTGACACGTCGGATTCCATACTTAAGATGGAGTATACCATCGAGGACGGGACAAAGATTTTTAAATGCAGTTATACGGATACGGAAGGAAATTATTCCTGCTCAAACCAGATATATACATATGAGGAGATAAATCCCGTATGGGCAGGCGGCAAGCTGCTCTGGCAGAGAGACCCTGATACAAGAGAAATATTTACTTCGATAGATGGATACAGCAGAGAAGAATTCGTGGCAACCAATAACGTCGCTTTAAAACCGTATCTCAGGGAAGATGATGACGCCGTTGCCGCAAAGGTCATAAACTGGGTACGCGGCAAAGACTTCACGCACCCGGTAGACGACATTGATGCGACCCATCCAAACGGGTATCGAAAAAGAGACATTACCATTGGTGCAAGTTCCAATATCTGGAAACTGGGAGACATCGTGCATTCAGCTCCTACGCTTATCGGACCTCCCTCGGAAAATTTTGACCTGCTTTATGGTGACGCTTCGTATGCAAAGTTCTGGCTCGCCCATAAAAAAAGACTCCAGGTTTCATATGTGGGAGCAAATGACGGGATGCTTCACGCCTTTAACGCAGGCTGCTACGACGCTCTGAATAGAAGGTTTTACTCTGACGTAAACGGCAGCGGAGAGTGCTTCAACGGGACGCATACTCTGGGTGAGGAGCTCTGGGCGTTTATACCAAGAGGACTACTGCCTCACCTTCAATGGCTGACAGACCCTGAGTACACGCATGTCTATTATGTTGATCTGAAACCAAAGGTAAGTGACGTCAAGATCTTCGATGACGATGGAGCAACAAATGTAGGCGGATGGGGTACCATACTCATCGGTGGAATGCGTCTGGGCGGAGATACCATGGACTGGACGCATGGAACTACCGATTACAGCAGTTCCCCTGAATATTTCGCTCTCGATATAACAGATCCAATAAAACCAAGGCTTCTCTGGACATTCTCAAACCCTGATCTGGGCTTAACCATGTCGTATCCATCTGTGGCCAGGATAGGATCATCCTGGTATGTAATATTCGGCTCAGGCGCTACGGAATTTGATGAGGAATCAAATTTGACACAGTATCAGAACGGTAATATATTCGTACTGAAGATCTCCGGCGGCACTGATGGTGTTATTAACACATGGACTGAAAACTCGAACTTTTGGAAAATCTCAACAGGCGGAATAAACACATATCTTGCTGATTCCATCTCCATTGATGTAGATCTGAATTACGATGTGGATGTCATGTATATAGGGGAAAACGATCCGCTGAATGATACTGCCTTTTTACGCCGGCTCACCACTCTCAGGGGAGTACAGAATGACCCCTCTCAGTGGGAGCTCTCAACCCTTGCAGGTATCAGCTCAATCGGGGGTGCAAAAGATGCTGCCCGAAGGATAACTGCAGCACCGGCCGCTGCAATGGACAGCAGTGCAAATCTGTGGGTGTATTTCGGATCAGGAAAGTTCCAAGGCCTGGATGACAGAAACCCTGATGATACCGGAGCATTTTATGGAATCAAGGACAAAGGCTGGAAAGGAGACAATCCGGTAGCTTTCACAAACCTGCTTGACATTTCCAAAGCAAAGGTAAAAACAGACGGCACCGTAACAGGTGTATCCGGTGCATGCGGCGGAGTGATTTCCAACTGGTCCAATCTCCTGAGTGGGTCGGATAACTGTGATGGATGGGCACTGTTCTTTGGTGAACGCGGCACAGGCGGTGAGAGCAGCGATTATACAGGCACGGCGCTTAAATATAAAGGTGAAAAAATGTTTACAAAGCCATTTATTCTTGGCGGTCTTGTCACATGGACCACCTTTATTCCGGGAACCGATGAATGCACCAAAGACGGAGAGAGCAATGTCTATGCGGTCTACTACGAGACAGGCACTGCATACAAACAGTATGTATTCAGTGACCAGGGCACAACAGACCCCGTCGCAAGGGTCAAGAACATAGGAGCGGGAATGGCCTCAACCGTAAGTGGGCAGGAAACAAAAGACGGCAAAACCAAAGGGATCATTAAACAGTCGAACGGAACAATTATTGAGATCGAGAATGTTACACCTGTTCCGCGCAGAAGCAAGGTGATGGGCTGGTCACGCAAGCCGATTCCATGATGAAATTGAAACATACAGCACTGCTGCTCCTGATATTAGTATTTATTATCAGCTGCAGCAGTAACTCCGGCAATGTTCATAAGCCTGCCACTGGTGCAGGGACAGAAAGTAAAACGACACATGTCTCCATAGGTCCGGAGAACGCTACAAAGGCATCAATAATATCTCTGGAAAAAAATGACATCTTAACAGGTACAGTGACAATCCAGTGGATGGTAAATGGTATAAGAGAAGAATCTGCTGAAGGACTCAGATTCGTACCAAAGGATCTGAGCAAGGGAGATTTAGTACAGGCACTGGTCATAAGCGGAAAAAATGAGTACCTATCCAATGAATTAACGATCAGGAACAGCCCTCCTGTCATAGACAGGGCAAAGCTTATACCTGAATTTGCAACTTCTGAATCTACATTTCAGGTTCAGGCAAACGCACGTGACCTTGATAATGATTCTGTTTTCTTTCAATACAAGTGGTTCCTGAATGGAAATTATGAAAGTGACGACAGTTTTCTTGACACTGACCTTAAAAGAGGGGACATGGTGTCAGTTGAAGTCTTTCCCAGCGACGGGGAAGATACCGGAAAGAGCGTAACGCTTAACAGGAAAGTCCTCAATGCCCTTCCCCGTGTTGCGGACAGCGATCCGATCCTCAGTGGACAGACATACACATACAGGCCCGATGTTACTGATCCTGACGGAGACACACTCAGCTTTCAACTGAGGAAGGGACCTGATGGGATGAACATAGATCCGGTAAGTGGGGCCATCAGCTGGGAATTTTCTACTGAGGATAAAGGCTATCATGATGTTGAGATAGCAGTAAATGATAATCACGGCGGAGAAATACTCTTTCCCTTTACTGCTGTTATCGGTTTTCAGTAATAATTCTGCCTACAGGCAGTTGTAACCTGAGCAGACACTGTACGTCACTACTCATAATATGTTGCTGAGGCTGTCTCGTTTTCCCACACAGTTACGGAGGAAATATTACACTGGTCGTTGTCCAGCTTCTTTTTAAAGGAATCAAAAATCCACTTTGCAATATTTTCAGATGACGGATTGATCTCGGTAAACGGGAAGACGTCATTTAAAAAAGAATGGTCCAGGGATGATATTATTTCTGCTGCCATTTTCTTCAGATCATGAAAGTCTATCACCATGCCTGTATCATCCAGCTTTTCAGAGGATACCGTTACCTGCACCCGCCAGTTATGCCCATGCAGCGCTTCACACTTTCCCTTATATCCTCTCAGCTGATGCGCAGATGAAAACTGCGTTTCTATCATTAAATCGTACACTTTTCTCCTCCGCGGCAATCTGGTTATTGCTCTAAGCTCTTCTTTACTCCTGACTGTCGAACTTGAAAATAAGTTCGCCCTTCTTGGTCAGCCCGTATTCTCTTGCAAGCTCTTCAACGACTTCCGGTTCTTTTTCTATGGCTTCAATCTGATTCCTGATATCATTGTTACGATCTTTCACCACTATTGTCTCGGCCTGCAGGCTGTTTTTAGTCGACTTCAATTTTAAATAACTGATCAGACCGTTATCTCCAAAAACCAGTGTGAATGTCAGATAAATTGAAAACAGTATTCCAAAAGTCAGAAACACAACCTTTCTTCTCTTTCTATTCTGGTCCACCTGCTGTCTTCTTATATTTCTCATATCAATTAATCCCGGAGATCCGCTGCATTATATCAAATTGTAAAAAACACTCTTCCCTTTGAAAACTGACGCATCTCCCAGTTCCTCCTCAATTCTCAGCAGCCTGTTATATTTTACTATTCTGTCGGTCCTTGAGAGTGAACCTGTCTTGATCTGACCTGTATTCATTGCAACCGCAAGATCGGCAATGGTTGAATCCTCTGTTTCACCCGACCGGTGAGACACCACAGCCGTATATCCGGCCCGCTTTGCCATTTCAATAGCCTCAAGGGTTTCGGTCAGAGAACCGATCTGATTGAGTTTGATCAGTATTGAATTACCGATCCCCTTTTCAATACCTCTGGCAAATATTTCAGGATTGGTCACAAAGATGTCATCACCTACCAGTTGGACTTTGTCCCCTACTCTCCTGGTCATTTCTCCCCAGCCTTTCCAGTCGTTTTCGGACAGCCCGTCTTCAATGGATATGACCGGATATTTTTTGATCAGTTTTTCATAGAATTTAATCATATAATCCGAAGATACGGATTTCCCCTCAAATGCATATTGCCCATTTCTGTAAAATTCAGATGCAGCTACATCAAGCGCCAGAGATATATCTCTTCCTGCCCTGTACCCTGCTTTCTTAATTGCTTCTATGATAAGTACAATAGCTTCCTCATTTGATTTCAGACTGGGTGCAAACCCTCCTTCATCACCAACCGAGGTACTCAGTCCTTTAGAGTGTAGCAGATTTTTCAGGCTGTGAAACACTTCTGCACCCATCCTGAGGGCTTCCCGGAAATTCGGGGCCCCTGCGGGCATGATCATAAACTCCTGGATATCCAGGTTATTGTCCGCATGCTCGCCACCATTGAGGATATTCATCATGGGAAGAGGCAATTCCTTTGCACCTGCTCCTCCGATATACCGATACAGCGGAAGCTCAGCTTCCATGGCAGCAGCCTTGGCAACAGCCAGAGACACACCGAGGATGGCATTAGCACCCAGCTTACTCTTGTTCTTTGTACCGTCAAGCTTAATCATCAGATTATCAATATACACCTGATCTCCTGCATCAAGCCCTATCAGGCGCGGGGCTATTCTGGTGTTTATATTCTTTACCGCTTTCAGTACCCCCCTGCCCTTATACCTTTTTTCCTTGTCTCTGAGTTCAAGCGCCTCCCGCTGGCCTGTTGATGCACCGGAAGGTACTGCTGCCCTGCCGTAAGCACCACTGTCAAGCATAATATCCACTTCAACCGTAGGATTTCCTCTGCTATCGATTATTTCCCGACCAAAAACATCAACGATCTCACTCATTAACAACCTCCATTTGTTCAATGTTTGAATTCGGAAAAAGTAATTTCTTGTCTTTATATGCAGCCCTGATGAATGCCTTGAAAACAGGATGTGGGTCTAATGGTCTTGATTTGAATTCAGGATGAAACTGACAGCCAAAGAACCATGGGTGATCTTCTATCTCCACGATCTCCACTAACTGTCCGTCCGGACTTTTGCCGCTGATCTTCAGACCATGCTTCTGTAAAATATCCATATAATCATTATTAAACTCGTACCTGTGCCTGTGTCTCTCGTTAATGGTCTTGTCTCCATATGCCTTAAAGGCAAGTGAATCCTCATCCAGTACACAGGGGTATTCTCCAAGTCTCATGGTTCCGCCTTTATCCGAACTCAGGTCCCTTCTCTGTACTGTCTTGTTTCTGAAGTCATACCACTCCTCGATCAGATAAATCACGGGATATGTTGTGTCCTTGTCAAATTCAGTGCTGTTTGCCCCTTCCAGACGACAAACATCCCGGGCAAACTCAATCACCGCACATTGCATTCCAAGGCATATGCCAAGATAGGGGATTTTCTTTACACGGGCAAATCTCACTGCGTCAATTTTTCCTTCTATCCCTCTTTCACCAAATCCGCCAGGAACAAGAATCCCATCAACTTCGGACAAATGTCTCTCAACTTCGGATTTTTCAATATCTTCAGCATCAACCCATTGAATATCCACCTTTACGTCATTTGCGATGCCGCCGTGGATAAGAGACTCGTTCAGGCTTTTATAAGAGTCCTGCAGTCCCACGTATTTGCCCACCATGGCAATGGTAACCGTATCAACAGGCTCTTTTATTTTCTTGACTACATTAACCCAAGTCGACAGATCAGATTTTTCTTTTTTCAGCGCTAGCTTATGGGCCAGGTAATCATCCATACCCTCTTCCTTTAAAACAAGAGGCACTTCATAAATGGAATCAACGTCTCTCGCCGCAACGACAGCTTCAATATCAAGGTTGCAGTGCAGGGCTATTTTCTTTTTTATGGAATGCGACAGTGATCTATCTGTACGGCATATAAGTATATCAGGCTGAATACCGATTGCACGCAGTTCCTTTACACTGTGCTGCGTGGGTTTTGACTTCAATTCCCCGGCTGTGCTGATATAAGGCACAAGCGTGAGATGCACATACACCACATTCTCCCTTCCCACGTCATATCGGAACTGCCTGATCGCCTCCAGAAACGGAAGGCTCTCAATATCACCGATGGTACCGCCGATTTCAACGATGACAACATCAAAGTCATTGCTTACGGACTTGATAGCATTTTTTATCTCATCAGTGATATGAGGAACGACCTGGACAGTATCTCCAAGATAGTCTCCCCTCCTCTCCTTAAGAAGGACATTGTAATATATTTTTCCCGTAGTGAAATTATTGCTCTGGGACATTCTGGTTGATGTAAAGCGTTCATAATGTCCGAGGTCAAGGTCAGTCTCTGCACCATCATCAGTGACGAAAACCTCGCCGTGCTGAAACGGACTGAGTGTTCCGGGATCGACATTTATATAGGGGTCAAGTTTCTGTATCGTTACCTTTAATCCCCTTGCTTCAAGCAGTGCTCCCATTGCTGAAGCCGCAATTCCCTTGCCCAGTGATGATACAACTCCGCCTGTTACAAAAATATATTTTGCCATTCTTCTGCCTTTCTCAAATCTTCCTTGGTGTCTATCCCAAATGTATTGAATTTCGTTTCCCTTACCTTGATTTTCAAACCAGCGGATAATGCCCTGAGCTGCTCCAATTTTTCTATATGCTCAAGCTCACTTTTCTCCATTGAGGTAAATTCCATGAGAACATTTTTTCTGAAGCCGTAAATACCGATATGTTTCATGACAACAGTTTTGTCAGGAATGAAGGAAATGCTGTTTAAATCTCTCCAGTGATCCCTGCAATAAGGTATGGGAGCCCTTGAAAAGTACAGGGCGTACCCTTCTTTGTTCATTACTACCTTGACAGTATGCGGAGAAAGAAGATCCTCCTGATTATCAATCCTGACACAAAGAGTACTCATCGAAGCCTTCTCATCGTCTCTAAGTATGTGAATAATATCATCGACCATTTCAGCTCTTATAAAGGGTTCGTCACCCTGCACATTAACAATTATATCGCACTCAATATTTTTTGCAGCTTCGGCAATCCTGTCAGTCCCGCAGATGTGCGATCGGGAAGTCATAACTGTCCGTCCTCCAAAAGAGTTAACCTCCTTCAATATGCGCTCATCGTCTGTAGCTACATACACCGAGTCTGCAAGAGCAGATCCTGAAGCCTGTTCATACACATGATGTATTATTGATTTGCCGTTCAGCGTAGCAAGGGGTTTTCCGGGGAAACGTATTGAGTCAAATCGTGAGGGAATTATGACAACTGCCTTATGCACGATCTACTTTACAATATTTGCCTTTTAAGTTCAAGAGGCAAAATTGAACTTAAACTCAATAATTTGTAAGATAATATGAGAGTTATAACCTCGTTAATTGGAAAGGTTACCATGTCTAAGGCTATTGCATTATTTTCAGGAGGACTAGACAGCACGCTTGCAGTGCTGATCATGCTGAAGCAGGGGATTGATGTCACTGCCATAACGTTTCTTAATCACTTTGGATGTGAAATTGGTGACAGGTCCTCATGCTCCAAAGATCCTTTTGCCGCTTCGGTTAAGTTTGGATTCAGGGTGAAGATGGCCCATCTTTCCGACAAATTTATAGACATTGTCAAGAACCCCAAACATGGCCATGGAAAAAATATGAATCCGTGTGTCGACTGCCGTATCTTGATGTTAAAAGAGGCAAAGAATTTGATGGAGATATCAGGTGCTGATTTTCTTATCACAGGAGAAGTCCTTGGTCAGAGACCGATGAGTCAGAGAAGGGACACGTTTCCTGTTATCGACAGGGAAGCTGATGCAAAAGGATATGTTCTCAGACCACTTTCTGCAAAACTCATGAAACCGACCATTCCCGAAGAACAGGGACTCGTTGACCGAGATCTTCTGTATGACTTTTCTGGCCGTTCAAGAAAACCGCAGATTGCCCTGGCAAAAGAATTTGGTCTGAACGAGTACCCGGCCCCTGCCGGTGGATGCCTGCTGACAGAACCTAATTATTCTTGCAGGTTAAAGGAGCTTTTTGACCATAATCCGGATCCGGCTTATAAAGATATTAATCTTTTAAGAGTCGGGAGACACTTCAGGTGTTCTTCTGACTGCAAAATAATTGTCGGCAGAAACAGGGAGGAAAATGAAATCATTTTATCAATCGCCGGGAATGATGATTGTACAATGCATGTTCCAGGCTATGGAAGTCCTGTTACCATGATTACTGGTACTCCATCAGAAGAAGCTGTCTTAACAGCTGCTTCTTTATGTGCCCGATACTCGGCAGCCAGGAATCTTTCGAAAGTAGACGTATCTGTCTCAATGAACGGTCAGAAATCCATAGTGAAGATTCATCCTGCTGATGATGATCTGATAAATACATATAAAATAGTCCAGGATAAGGATTGTCAGGTATTGATGTAAGAGAATCTACACACTGAACAATGATTGTCAAGCTTTTCAAATCACCATCTTTTAGTTTTTATTGGTGACTTCCCACAGTTTCAATACTGCGTATTTCATGATGTTTAAAATTATAAGTTATTCAGTCTGGATCCTTTGACAAATTGACGTTATCAATAACTTCAGTTCTCCTGTAGTTTACGTCAGCAACTGTCCAAACTTATAGTTCAATTCCATCCTATAAGTTTGAAACAGCTTTTCGGTTTGTGTTCTGACAACTGAAACTTTAGTTTTAGCCAAGAATATTTTTTGAATATATACTTATAGGTAATAGACGAGACCCTGGCTATCAAGTATACTAGCACATGCACACAATGAATTTACTGACGATGAGTCTCAAGGAATCTCAGGTATTCCCATGTTATCCTGATCAAAAGATCATATTCATCGAAATAATTACAACATATGCACAGGATATTATTTGTAAGATTTTCCTTACAATTTATAGTTTATTATCTTACAATAATATCAGATTTACCTGATAGTTTAATAACTTCAATACAGATATAGTTTATATAGGAGTATAATCTACATATTGATTATTCCACCCTCAAAAGAAGGCGTCGGTTTATTCATTAATCCTAAACTTATAGAAAAAGTTAACAAATTATGACTAATAACCTTTTAATTCTTGATCTTAATGCTCATGCCGGCATCGGTAAATCAGTTAAGACTGTTCTTTCAAAGTCGGATTTTCATATCCAATTTTTAAAATGGTCATTCGAAGATTATGGTAATGCAGATTTCAGAAAAGAACTAAATTGTAAAATCGATCATTATGATCCTGACTTAATGCTTCTGGTCTTGCCGCCACATTGCTCGGATCAGAGCAATGTGTCTTTTCATTCATTATTCAATGAAAGTGTATCATTGCCGGTCATAGTTGTGCTTGAAAGGAGTGATACGGATCATATAATTTCACTGCTTCACGCGGGAGCAGCCGATTTCATCATACCACCGCTCAGCACGAATAATATTATTCCTCAAGTATCGAGATTAATTACACATAAGCAAAACAGAAAGATTTTTACAAATAATCTGAAAGAGAAACTGGGACTGAAACAATTAGTTGGAAAGAATTCGACTTTTATCGAGGAGAAAAAGAAAATCCCTGTTATTGGGCGGTGTAATGCAAATGTTCTGATTATCGGTGAGACAGGAACAGGAAAAGAGCTATTTGCAAGGGCTATTCATTACCTCAGCCTTCGAGCAGGTAATGCTTTTATTCCTATTAACTGTGGAGCGATTCCGGTCGAACTGATAGAAAATGAAATGTTTGGCCATATTCAGGGAGCATTTACAGGAGCCTCGATATCACGATCCGGACTGATTCAAGAGGCTGATAAGGGTACTTTATTCCTTGATGAAGTTGACAGTCTGACTTATTCAGCACAGATTAAACTTTTACACCTGATCCAGGATAAAGTATATCGTCAGCTCGGGTCTACCAAGCAGATTCGGGCAGACATTCGTATTATAGCCGCAACTAACAGTAATTTAGAGGATGCTGTAAAGAAAGAAAAATTCCGCAGAGACCTTTTTTATCGATTGAATGTAGTACCGATCATGTTGCCGCCACTTCGTGAACGTAGAGATGATATTCCGATTCTGTCACGACATTTTTTAGAAATTTATGCTAAAGAATTTGATAAAGAGATCTCAGGTTTTACATCTAAGGCATTACGAAAGCTCTTGGCTTACGACTGGCCGGGAAATGTGAGAGAGTTGGAGAATATTATTGAAAGAGCTGTCATTTTTTCTGAGCACGAAGTCATAAAATCTTCTGATATTATCTTGACAATTATGAAAGAAAAAAAACCGATTGAACCTTTAAAAATTGCAAAAGCCAGGGCGATCGAGCAGTTTGAAATGAAATATATACAGCAAATCCTGCTCGCATATCAGGGAAACATAACAAGGGCTGCTGAGGCGGCACAAAAGAATCGACGTGCTTTTTGGGAACTGATAAGAAAATATAAAATAGACGTACAAGATTTCAAGCACATCCATAAGTACGTTCAAATAGAGACCTAGGATAATTAGCTGTTTCACTATGACAAATTTATCATAGTGAAATACCTTAAAAGAAATGAAGATATTAATTTTATCTTCATTACGAGGACAAGAATATCCTGCCTGGCTGTTTAACTGCAAAAAAAAATCAAGTAATCTTTATTTTTTTCTAAAATCTGCAAACAGGATTCTTCACATTAAAACAAATGCTTAAAAGAATTCCAGTTATGGTGGAGATCTTATAGAAATTGAGTGGCACAATAGTTGCTTACCTATGTTGAGGATGAAACGTTTAAAGAATAGCTCACATATGAAGATCAGCAAAGACAATATACGGTCCGAAATAATGTCTTATCTTACGGAGCATCCTGAGGCTCGTGACACACTGGATGGTATTGTTCAGTGGTGGTTGTTGGAATGCAGGATTATTCACCAGACTGCCGTAGTCAAGGAAGCACTTGCAGACCTTGTATCGCAAGGGTTGATAATCAAGCATACGAAAGATGATTCTCAAATATTATATAGCCTTAATCGCAGCGAGCATTAAAGACATTATAGAACTGCTCGTTAATATACATGATTTAGAATTGCAAAAGAGATTAAAGTCCATCTCTTTTTCATAGCCTTGTAACTGAAGAGGCGGAGCAGTGCCTAAAATACTAAACTTGGAATGAACCCTGATAACGTAATTATCTGAGATACAATATGAGCAACGACGAAAGAGCAGTGGATAAACCAGCCAGGTATCTGCCAGAAATAATTGATTCTAAAAATCATGAATCCCTGCATTCCAGAATGTTTTGGTCATTCAATAATGGGGATAGAAAACAGTCTCATTTTAGTGACTACATTGAGATTTTGCTTATGAGAAAGAAGCTTGTGACAATGTTCTTTATGAGTGCTGTTACTATTGGTACTGTGGTGACTTTCTTAATGCAACCAACATACAAATCAACATCAACTATTCAAATACAAAACGTTGAAAACCAGATACTGCCATTTGATAATAATTCTGCTGAAACATTACAGAAGGAATACTATCCGACTCAGTATAATATTTTAATGAGTGACAGTCTCGCAGAAAGAGTAATAGAAAAGTTAAATCTGGACAGCGAGGTTTCTCTTGAGAAGAATTTTTTGGCATCATTTATACACTCCATTTCAGCATTTTTCATAAAAGATTCTGAGGGATCAAAGCAAGGAATACCCCATATACAAGAGATATTACAGGAGAAAGAACCCCTTGAAATGCGTTTTGGCCCCTCCTTACTGGAAAATGAGATCAAAGCGCTCTCCGACACTAAGGTATCGGCTGCAGGAGACATCCGGAAAATTCAGGCAATTAAAGATTTTAATGAAAATTTAAAAATTCAGCCGATAACATCATCCCAGCTTGTAGACATCAGTTATCATTCACCCAACCCGGTTCTTTCTGCAATGGTCGCTAATACAATTGCTGATGAATACGCCAAATATATGATGGAAATCAGACTGAATCCGGTCCTGGAGGGCAAGAACCGTCTTGAGAAAGAAGCCAAGACCATGAGAAGTAAGCTTTCAGATTCAGAAAAGGCATTGAATACATACCTGGAAGAAAATCAGTTTATCTTCATTAATGACGGTAAGTCTGAAAATAGAAGTCTGTTCAATTTGCAAATTTCAGAACTCTCATCTGAGATGAATAAGGCAGTAGCCGACAGGATCTCGAAAGAAGCAATTTATCAGGAAGTTACAAAAACCGGGGTTGAATATGGCCTTGTTCTTGACAATCCGGTAATACAAACTCTTACTCTAAAATATGCAGAACTAGAAGCTGAGTACGTTAATCTCTTGAAGATTCATAAACCTGCTTATCCCAAAATGCGTCAAATTTATAAAGAAATTGAGAGTCTAAAAAGAAAGATTCAGGAAGAGGAGCTGAAGATACTAAAAGCATTAGAATCTGATTATGCAATAGCAGTTAAAAAAGAAGCATTTCTATCGTCAGCAATAGAATCACTTCGCAAAGATGTTACATCATATCAACAAAAAATGGTCCATTATCATATGTTGAAGGGAGAGGTTGACACAAACAAGGAGCTTTACAATCTGCTTCTAAAAAAACTTAAGGAAGTTGATATAGGCACTGCCCTTGCCGAAAGCAATGTCCAGATAATTAATAAAGCGAAAACACCACAGGAACCTTTTAAACCCAGTAAGTCATTGAATATAATGCTTTCGGTGTTTGTCGGTCTCTTTGGAGGGATTTTCCTTGCTTTCACGTTAGAGTATTTCGATCATTCAGTAAAGGACGTAGATGACATTGAGCAGGAGACCAGAGTACCCGTGCTTGGTGCTGTTCCATTTACAAAAATCGACTCCGGAAAACTCATCGGTAATAATTCATATGAACATAATCATTTCACGGAAGCACTGAGATCATTCAGCACCTTTATCCAGTTTTCAAATGGACCAACGCCGCCAAAAAAAATTCTGATTACGAGCCCTTTGCCGAGCGAAGGGAAGACACTTTTAGCAACACATATTGCAAAAAATTGCCTTCATTTTTCCGGAAAGGGAGTTATTGTTGATGCCGACATGAGAAGACAGGGATTTCATGAGATACTTAATGTGGATAACGACAGTGGTCTGTCATCCTATCTGTCCGGTAAAGCCCATTTAAAGGACATAATAAAAAAATTCCCCAATCCTGAATTTGATACCGTAACGTCCGGCCCTACTGCGACAAATCCATCATCACTTCTCAATTCATATCGTATGAAGAAATTTGTTGACCATCTGTCAAGAAAGTATGATTTCGTTATTATTGATTCACCGCCCATTGTAGGTATTCCCGATAGTCTTATTTTATCAAAATATGTAGATTACGTCGTAGTGGTCGTACGTGCCTCGAATACCCCACGTAATGCTCTGTTACGGACAATAAAATTATTAAAAGGAGTCAATGCAAACATATTGGGAGTGCTCCTCAATGGTATTAACAATCATTCGCGACATGCATATTCACGCTATTACACATCTTATTATGAACCAGATAAAACAACATAAAGCATGTGATGAAACCTTTAAAAATATATATATTTGTAGAGAGAGAAATAGTTATACATTGACTGAAGAACTCTGAAATGCGCATCGCTTGAAAGTGGTATCAATGAAACAAAATGCAATACATACAATAGCTGATATTAAAAGACATCGGGCCCAAAAATCTGTCAGTAAATATGCCAAGATCATAGAGGCATTTGAACATTATGATATCATCAGGGAGAATTCACATGCAAAAGTGACCGTTAAGTTTAATAATGGCGGCATACTGTACATTGAAGTAGAAGATAAAAAAGTTTTTAAATAAGCTCGGAGTACTTTAACACCTCGAAAAAGGACACTTAAAGCCCGACAAATATAACCGGTTTATATTTGTCGGGCTTTTTTTTCTAAGCAAATCTTAAATTCACATATGTAATAGAAATCACATAATATGCTCACATCCTCTTATACCCTAATAAAGGGCCGAAAGATACGTATGTTGAAGTCAATTCCAAATAACATGGTACCCTGTTGAGTAAATCCTGTTTTAAAATACAGCATATATCTTTTTTATAAGTACTTTTTTGTTCTTAATGGGCGATGTATGGAGTTTTCGTGCATCGGCATCCGGAAATATTTATTATGTCGACGCTGATCGGGGCATTGATATAAACGTCGGGGACATAACAAATCCATGGGCAACATTATCAAAAAGTATTCCCGAATTACAACCCGGTGACATGTTATATGTACGAGATGGTACGTATTATGAAAGCGACATTGAGATCAATATCATCGGAACTGATTCCCATCATATCGTTATTAAGAACTTTCAAAATGAAGCACCTGTTATTGATGGTGGGTATAAGGAATTCAGAACTGTGCCTAATGCTGACTGGGAAATTCATGATGAAGCCAGGAAAATATACAGGTCAGTAAGAAAGTATTCGGATTCCGGCATTGTTCATGGATACGTGAAGACCGGGAGCGGTTATTCTCACGGCAGACGGTGCTGTTGATTTATCTCGTAAGGGATGGCCGTCCAGTGAAGGAGCAAATTATAGAGGTGCTGTCCCACCAAGTTTATCTGCCGATAAAATTGTTCCTAAACCGCCGCGTAACCTGTGTAAAAAGACTCAAAATTAGTCGGAATCCTATCCAGCCTTACCTAATCATAATAAGAGAAGAATTATTAAGTCCCAACTTCAGCATAATCCCTGCCTGAATTATGAGTGGTAGATGTTTAAAATGCAGAATAATTTAATATTGAGTGGCACTACTGATATGCTGCAGCCCTCTTTCCAGGGAAAGAGCAAACTCCTAATTTCTTCAGTACTGCTCGTTTTCTTTCTCGTGCCGCTGTATTTTTTCAGTACAGGGGGATTCCAAATAGTTGATATACCAATTGCGCTTCTCATGATCTATGTAATCTGTACTCTTTATAAATACGAGCTTCAATTATTAAGTCTCGTCTCCTTGCCTCTGTCTGCTTTTGCCTTATGGGCAGTATGTATAAATATGTGGTATTATGCTTCTTCTTTTGAGACGGTCTATATAAAAGCTTCTCTGCAGACCATATATACCTCTATCATTTTCATCGTTTTTTCTGTATTATTTTTAAGGATAGCAACGTACAATAAAAGAATCATCCTCTACCTGTATTACGGAATACTCCTCTCGTTGATAGTTCCCTTGGCTGTACAGGGGAGTCCGGAGGCTGCATTTGAATCAAGACAAGTACTCACTTTCAGTAATCCCAATCAATTGGCCAGCTACACCATAAGCATAATTGCGATAACTCTCATATTATCTGATCAATTACGATGTATGACGAGAAGAGAAAAGTTTCTCAAGGCATTCGGGTTGTCGTTGGTACTTGTATTAGCGCATTACTATATCTTCATAGCAGCATCTAGGGCTGGAATCGCAAGTATGGTCATAGTCGATATCATCATGCTTTACAGATGCAATAAAGTGCTGTTATGTACAGTAGTTCCCGTAATTTTAACAGCGATTCTATTTACTGGTCTTTTTTCTGTTGATGAATTACGCACAACTGCGATATACAAGAAATTTATTCAAAAGGGCAGTATTACTGCTGACCTGGAAAAGAGAACAACAGGAAGATTAAACTCAGAAGGGTTGCAGTTGCTTTTTGGAGCAGGGAAGAAAAACAAATCCCTGGGAATGAAAGAATTGCATCATACAAAAGAAATACATAATACATTCCTTGATATCATATACTCATACGGTCTTATCGGAGGGTGTGTATTTGCCCTTTATCTCTATATATATCTAAAAACCTGTATTAGAACGCCATATTATATAGCCCTGATGTTTTCAATTCTTCCACTCGCTATGACGCATAACCTCATAAGGTTCAGAATACTATGGATTTTTCTTGCCCTGGTATTTAGCATCAATTTGACGCGAAATAACTTATACCACCCTTCAATCGAAATAGCACATGGAAAGAGATCAATATTTTCACCTGAATCTTAGATCCAATACATTGATGCATATCAATAACCGGAGATCGTACTGTCCATAAACTGAAAATGAAATAACAGGAGTATCCAGTATGAGAAAAAAAGTCATATTTTTGGCCAATACCGGCTTTAACTTATTTAATCACAGGCTCAATGGGATGAAGTTTCTGTCTCGCCAGGGGTGGTCGGTTATTGGCGTGGCCAATGATGAAGCGAATTTTGAAGATAAATTCATGCGGGAAAACATTAAATTCATAAAAATTAATTTCAATGACAAAGGGAAAAACCCTGTTGCTGATATGATGCTTCTTATAAAGTTAATAAGTATTTATAAAAGAGAGTCACCAGATATGGTGCACCATTTTGCCAGCAAACCGGTTATCTATGGTTCAATGGCGGCGCGATTGACCAGAATACCGTCAATAATCAATACCATGGCCGGCTTGAGCTATGCCTTGGGAAAAGGTGGTTTCATGACATTCATCTCTAAGAGATTGTTCCGTATTGCGCTTTCAGGAAGGCCAGAGGTCATATTTCAAAATAAGGAAGATATGAATTTCTTCTGTTCTCACGGTCTTGTCCGGAAGGAGAACACTCATCTTGTTCCCGGATCAGGAGTTAATACGGCCGTTATTCGGCCGAATGGACCCCGAAACAGGAATGGCCGCTTAGGTTTTATATTCTTTTCACGAATGCTCTGGACCAAGGGGGTTAAAGAATTTGTAAACGCTGCTGAAATAGTAAAGAAACAGTGTCCACAGGCTGAGTTTATTATGGCAGGCGGTATATCAAGTGGAGGCGGTAAAACACACATTCATCCTCAGGCAGTCCCTTTGCAGTGGCTTGAAGATGTCAATAAAAGGGGAACTGTAAAATGGCTTGGCCCTCTTGATAAAGACCGTCTTATGACTGAGTTGGATCAGTCGGACATCGTTGTCTTGCCATCATACTATCGGGAAGGAGTACCACGTTCTCTGGTAGAGGCGGCAGCAAAGGGAAAACCAATTATTACCACTGATATGCCCGGTTGCAGAGATATAGTTTTGGACGGGAGTAACGGATTTTTAGTTCCACCAAAAAATGCAGAAATTCTGGCAGAAACCATGCAAAGGTTCATACATAACCCCGAGTTAATAGATGACATGGGGGAGAAAAGTCGCAAACTCGCGGTTGACATCTTTGATGAAGAAAAGTTTTTAGATAAAACGGCCCAAGTATACAAAAAAGCCGGGGCAGCATAGAAGAACACTCCATACTATCCACCATATATTTTTTGTAAACAGCGTTGTCTGTAAACAGTATCAATTTGAATACGATATGTATTGTGCCGCCATTCCGGCAGTCTGCTGGGTCGATTCGCCCGGCTTCATAACTGCCGGAATGACGGACAAAGAGAGATTAGGGATAGACCTATCATCAGGGGGTAAAAATGAAATCTTATATTAAATCACAACTTAAAGAAACAAATATGCTTCTCGTAACAGGAGACGTAATACTGGTATCTATAGCCTTTGTATTAGCAGTTCTTACATCTCAATTATTCCAAAACGAACTTTTCCAGTTAGCTGCATATCCTACAGCTATATCTCTGTTTATATCCCCGGTAATATTCTATATATTTGAATTGTATAATCACGAGCGATGGAATTATAGCATAAGGCTTTTCTCATATATCTGTGCAGCGTCTGTTATTGCTTCTGCAATTGTTGGCATTCTCTCATATTTTTTTGTATCTCCTGTTGTTATCAATAGAACAGTTCTTATCCCCTATTCAATATTTACAATGATATTTATATTTATCTGGAGAAACATCTTTAAAAAAATATCTTCAAGGATAGAAAAGTTGAGGGGCAAGATTCTCTTTATAGGAAATAGCCCTATTATGAATGACATTATATCTACCATAAGGCAGACCAATGAAATCCCTTCCGATAATTATTTAGTTATAAGAAATTATTCCGAGAATCCGGGCAAGGTCTATATTAATGGGTCAAAAACCGGAATCAGTCTGTTGAAACTGGTCATGGACGATCAATATCGCACCGTTGTTGTCTCAGACAGCTTTTCGAATTTTCCCGTGTTAAAAAAACAGCTTTTAGCACTAAGAGTCGAAGGCATAAAGATCTACGATGCCCCCTATTTTTATGAGGAACTAAATGGTAAAGTTCCAATACATTATATCAATGATTCCTGGTTTTTATTTCGCCATCAGGGTATGACGTTTAATCCGGTGTTAAACAGACGGATTAAAAAGTTACTCGATAAAGTTCTGTCCCTCTTTGCATTAATTATTGCTTTTCCTTTGATGCTGTTAATAGCACTTGCCATCAAAGTATCATCAAGAGGTCCGGTTTTTTTTAAACAGGTCCGACTCGGACGAAATGAAAAGCCATTTACGCTTTTTAAATTTCGCAGTATGGTAGATAACGCAGAAAAGGAAACAGGAGATGTATGGTCCTCTCCAAATGATCCAAGAACTACAAAAATTGGCTTATTTCTGCGTAAGACCCATCTCGATGAGCTGCCCCAGATCTTTAATGTGCTGAAGGGAGATATGAGTTTTGTCGGTCCACGTCCTATACGAAGAGTTCACGCGGACATGCTGGCAAAGGAGGTGCCTTATTATAAATTCCGGTTTACTGTTAAACCAGGGCTTTCGGGCTGGGGACAGGTAAATGCGCATTATGCCTATACAAATAAAGAACAGGCGAAAAAATGGGAATATGATTTTTACTACATTCAGAACCAGTCTGTTTTCTTTGATTTATTCATAATAGTGAAAACAATTCAGACGGTCCTGTTCGGTAAGGGGCAAAATCGCTATTATCATAGCCGATAAGATAATCAGTTCGAAGAATTTGAATATAATTCACTTCCTTTTCGATTGTAATGGAAACAAACGACATACGTTATTACCCATGAACATTACCCTCCCCTTCACGACTTTAAAAAATAAATTGAAAACAGGCTTTGCAAAATAGCAAAGACAGACATCACATGGGAGCAGAGAAAATAAAACAACGAAGTAATCAGTCATTGACCCACCGCACAATAGGAGGATTCATCTGGATGTTTTCGGGTAATGGGATTCATGCGATAGCAGAAGTACTGGTTATCGCTGTACTTGCTCGACTGCTGACTCCGGAAAATTTTGGAGTTGTGACCGCAGGGCTTGTTATCATAAAATTTTCCTCAATTTTCTCCACACTCGGGATTTCACCTGCAATTGTCCAGCGTCCGAAACTTGAAACAAGACATATACGGACCGGCTTTACCTTATCGTGTTTTTTTAGCATACTGCTGGCAGGACTCTTTATATTCATGGCACCATCAATTGCCGGCTTTTTTAAAATGCAGAAACTCATTCCTGTCCTTTGTGTACTGTCTGTAGTATTCCCTATCCAGGGGGTCTCTCTGGTTGCTGAGTCTCTTCTGCAGCGAGAAATTAAATTTAGCTGGATTGCCGGCATTAATGCACTTTCGTACACATTGGGATATGGTATTATCGGGATTACGCTGGCTTCTGCACATTTCGGCATGTGGGCTTTAGTTGCAGGTCATGTTTCTCAAATGGCATTTAAATGTCTATCCCTCCTGATAGTCCAGCCGCACCCTAAGCTGCCGTTATTGGAACGTCGAGCAGTTAAAGAGTTGATGTTTTTTGGTGGAGGACTTACGCTTGCCCGTCTTGCGAATACGACTGCCGGTCAGGGCAGCAACTTCATTGTGGGCCGATGGCTCGGAGCAGAGGCCCTGGGACTGTATGGAAGGGCCTTTCAGCTGATGGTCATGCCTGCTCAGCTTATCGGCATGGCTCTGGATAAAGTTATTTTTCCTGCGATGGCAAAGGTTCAGCATCAGCAGGACCGTTTGCAGACAGCATATCGAAGAGGTCTTTCACTCACTGCACTAGTTGTTTTACCAACCAGCGCAGCTATGTTTGTTTTATCGCCTGAGATAATAGAGTTTCTCTTTGGTCCGGCATGGCTTGAGGCTGTCATTCCCTTCAAGATATTATCGGTGGGAATGTTATTTCGAACCAGCTACAAATTAAGCGACTCTCTGGCCAGAGCAACAGGAGCAGTGTATCGCAGAGCCTGGCGTCAGGGGCTTTATGCCGGGTGTATGCTGGGAGGAGCCTGGATAGGACAATTCTGGGGGCTCAACGGTGTGGCATGTGGGGTTCTCGGTGCTGTTACCGTCAACTTTATACTGATGGCCCATCTTAGCATGAAACTTGTGTCAATGACGTGGAGAGTATTCCTGGCCGCTCATTTACCGGCCGTACAGTTAACCATCCTGGTATGGGTAGGTATTTCCTATTTAGCATTGGTTTTGAGGGATTTGGCAATGCCCTTAATAATCGTTCTTTTTACCCCGATTATAAGCATCGGCCTGCTAGTATTCCTCTTTCTGTATCTGGCTCCTCATCTTATTTTAGGAAAAGACAATATTCCTGTATTGCAGAGCTTGTTCGATTTTATTCCAACGAGATATTATTCACCCAAAATAATAAAGTTCAAAAACAAGTGATGTTCATTTCAGTACACTATTACTCATCTTAAGTTCAAGTAATATTTGACATATGATTTGTGAGGTAACAGGAGTGCCTGGAGCAGGAAAAACCACTTTATTGCGCAAAGTGACAAAAAAAAATGATAGCAACATCGTGCTCTTCTCTGATGATCTTGTTTTAAGGCATTTTAAACTGGATTTTATCAGATCTAAACTCTTACGAAGAATTGTGAGTGATATACCACTGATTATGATATTTTTACGGCATTTCAGTAACTATAGAACTTTTATAAAGTATGTCATATCATTGCTGATGAATAACAGAGAAAGATTTTTTGTGAGAATTAACGTCCTCAGGAATATTATTCTTAAACTTGGCAGATTTCATTTTATCGAGAAAAACTTTAGTAAAGAAGTCGTTCTCGTTGATGAGGGCATCTCTCATATTCCATTCAGCCTCACTGACTACAACGGGAAAAGCGAAATTGATATAGAAGAATTACTCAGGCTATTGTCCGCTCAGGTTTCAAGGGTCAGGGTTATTATCCTTGATCATGAATCAATTGATGTAAGACATCGCCTTAACATAAGAGGACACAAACGTTTCAAGAAGAGAAAAACTGCGAAATTCCTAAACCAGTTTGTGCTCCTTAATAACAGGATAATTGAAACATATAAATCCATACAGGACATGAGATTCCTGAAAAAAACGTTCCTGAAAGTGGGGACCGGAAATGATGCAGAAAAGTTTCTGCAAATTATTAATTCGTAGAAATGAGGCATCCGATGCTTGAACTCTCCAGAATATTTGTCGACACACTGAATTCTCATGGAATTGAGTATTGTCACTGGAAGGAAAATAATGAACTTGAGAAAAGCCTTTCCGGAGAAGAAGACCTTGACCTGCTTGTAAGCAGGCAAGACTATGACCGATTTTTAGAGATTATTCTTTCTTTGGGATTTAAGGAAGCGTATCACAGGAAATACCGTTTTCCGTTTATTTTTCACTTTTATGGTCTTGACAGAGAAACAGGTACGTTTCTTCACCTGCATGTGCATTTAAACATCATTACCGGTGAAAGCCATACTAAAAATTATCATCTGCCTATGGAAAAAATGATCCTGGAGAACAGTGTATTTCATTCATCTGGCTGCAGGATTCCCTGTCCTGAAGTTGAACTTATCATCTTTATTGTCAGATATTACATAAAGATATCCTGTCTGCCAGGTGCACTGCTAATCTGGAAGAAGCGCAGTTCCTTTAACATTGAATTCAGCCATATTAACAGCACGATTGATCCTGATAAAGTAAATTCTCTGCTGAAAACGTATATAAAATCCATTCCAATCGGTTTTTTTAATGAGATGCTGGATGGATACGTCAGTTCTACGCGTCTTTCCCGCAAGGTGTACCTGGGGATACAGGAGCGACAGTTACTGTCTTCGTTTAGTCGTAACGGCATTACTCGCTCCTTTATCAGCCGCTATGCTCATATCGTACACCGGTTTATAGGCAAGTTCGTTACCGGAGAAAAGAAGTGTCTTGTCTCCGGCGGTGCTATTATTGCGATTACCGGTCTTGATGCAACAGGTAAATCCACCATAACAGGTGAGCTGCATCAATGGCTGCGTAAAGATTTTATGACACGCTACCTGCATGTTGGTCGCCCGAGGCCCAGACTTGAGACAGTATGGGTCAGACCCCTGTTGATGATGAGAAAATTATTCAAAGTGAAGCTTCAGACGATCACTACCACTTCACATGAGGACAGCATAGAACCATGCTCCATGGATATAAATGAATACGGACTTGCTTATGCCATACGTTGGCTGATCGCGGGATATGAAAGATATCAACTCCTGAAATATGCCAATCGCCTGAGAGCCAGAGGATATATCGTTGTTTGTGATAGATATCCCTCTCTGAATGAAGGGAAAATGGATAGCCCGCGTATTGGTGACATGCATGAAACAGGAAATCTGATTGGTATGATGGGACGCATTGAGGCCATGCTCTACAATGCAATGCCCGTTCCTGATGCAATATTCAATCTCTCGATACCCTTTGATGTTGCCCTTCAGCGTAACCGGTCAAGGGTAAAATATGGTAAGGAAACAGATGCCCAGTTACATAAACGCTACATTGATAACTCAGGACTTCTTTATGAGGCCAGATACTTTGAAACTATAGATGCTTCACAGGACCTGCAGACTCTTCTCAGAGAATTAAGGAGGAAGGCATGGGCATTATTATAACAATTAGAAAGTAAAGGAGATTTATGATTCATTCCAGCGATACCATTGCAGATAAGAAGAAAGTAGTCATCTGGCTAACATATATGCTGATTGCTTTAAAGAAAATAAGGGGCTTAAGATGCAGCGGTGTAAAGTGGATTTTTTCAGCACTTATAATTTTTTTGCTTTTTGGGATACATGTTCCGTATGCAGCAGCAGGGGAAGTGCAGCAGCGCAATTATTTTAAACTGTGGAACGGAAATATTCCGAGTATTGACCCTTCCGGCATCTCGTATCATTGGCCATCAGGACATCTTTTCATTTCCGATGCGGAAATAGATGAAGTTCCTCTATGGAACGGCGTTAATATTTTTGAGACGTCACTGTCAGGTGAAGTACTCCATAATTCATATGATGCCCGTCAGAGAGGTACTGGTAATGGTTATCGCGAACCGTCTGGGATCACCTACAGTGTATATGATGGATATTTTTACATTGTAAATGACAACAGACAGGATATATATCGCTATGCTATCCCATTTGGGGATTACATCGATTATGTCCATATTAATGATGATGTCCCCGAGGCGAACGACGCGGAGGGTATTACAAGTGATCCTGTGACAGGGGATCTTTATGTATTGGAAAGTGTAGGCGGAGTACGACAGGTTATTGTTTATAACGCAGAGTTGCAGTTTCTATACAGGTTTTATATTGATGCAAGCGTAGAAGACCCAAATGGGATAGCATTTGATCCGGTAAGCCGTCACTTATTCATATCATCGGTACAAACAGGACCTGAAATGATATTTGAATATGACACTGACGGGACGTATATTGATGATTATTCTCTTCAAGGCTTATCTCCAGCCGCGTCGAAACCATACGGTGGCGTATTTGCTCCCCCATCCGATCCTAGTATTAATCCTGATGATCTTTCTCTCTATATTGTAGACAGGAGGAGCCTTAGAAAACCTGACGGAGACGCATATGAATTAAAACTGTGTTCTCCCAGTTGTGACTGCAGTCCAACGGGTCATCAAGACGATAATTGTGACGGAATAGATGACGATTGTGACGGAATGCCTGACGATGAATATGATCCGTTGCCAACAACGTGTGGCGTGGGAGAATGTTCAGGCAATACAGGTCAGTGGGCGTGTCAGGGAGGAAGTGAAGTAAACACCTGTGATCCTTTTGCAGGAGCAGTGCCTGAAGTCTGTGACGGCAGTCTGGATGAAGACTGTGACGGCACAGTGGATGAAGGGTGTGATTGTAACGACGGTGATACCCGTTCATGCGGTAGCGATACCGGCGAATGTGTGGCAGGCACCGAGTCCTGTATTGGCGGCATGTGGAACGGCATCTGTACAGGTGAAGTAGGTCCGACAGCAGAGCTCTGTGACGGACTTGACAATGACTGTGATAATGATGTTGATGAGGATTTTGTTAACCTTGGCAATAACTGCACAGCAGGGACAGGAGTATGTGAGACTACAGGAACCTATATTTGCAAGGCAGATCAGTCAGCGGAAGAGTGTGATGCAATCCCGGGCGTGCCTACAGAGGTCCCTGAAGCCACCTGTAACGACGACCTTGACAATGATTGTGATGGATTCCTCGATAGTGCAGATGCTGATTGTTCAGGAGGAGCTACAACGATATCAGTTCAGATTACCACAAGTTCAGACGATGCTGAGGAGCTTGTCACTGGCAGAATGTCACTTGGCAGCAGTGACCTTGAGATGACCTACGATAAGAAGGGAAACCAGAAAATTGGTTTGCGATTCAATAGTGTGAATATTCCCCCTGATGCTGATATTACCCATGCCTACATTCAGTTCACAGTTGACGAGACATCCTCAGGTACAGCAAATCTTACAATATATGGTGAATCCTCTTCTGATGCAGCCACTTTTACCTCTATCGATAAAAACATTTCAGACAGGCCCCTGACTGTGGCTTCCGCAGGATGGACACCCGGTCCATGGCTTACCGTAGGAGCTGCCGGCGCTGCCCAGCAGACGCCGAATATTGCTTCAATCATCGAAGAAATTGTGTCCGATGGCAGTGGCTGGGCAGGGGGCAATTCTCTTGTAATCATAATAACCGGGACAGGAGAACGGGTAGCTGAGTCCTATAACGGTACACCTGAAAGTGCACCTGTGCTTCATATTGAATATAGTGCGGGCCTGCCTGTATTGACAAACATCGTTGTTATGCCTGAACAGTCAAGGCTGTCTGTTGGAGACGTACAGAAATTCACAGCCACAGGATATGACCAGTATGGCAATGTTACGGGAATAAATCCGGAATGGTCAACAAGTGGTGGTGGTACCATCGATTCTGACGGATTGTATACCGCAACAACGGTAGGAGGGCCATTTACAGTAACTGCTGCAGATGGCAGCATCAGCGGATCGGCATCCGTTGATGTTGCAGACACAATTAACATTTTGGAAGTTCAAATCTTAACCGGCACCGATGATGCCGAGGAACGTGCCGATGGCAGCATGTCTCTTAGCAGCAGTGACCTTGAGCTGGCATATGATAAGAATGGAAATCAGAAAGTCGGTATGCGATTCAGCAATGTGAATATTCCAGCTGGCGCTGACATTACCTATGCCTACATTCAGTTTACGGTTGACGAGATATCCTCAGGTGCAGCAAATCTGACAATATACGGTGAAGCCTCTCCTGACGCATCTACTTTTACCGCAATCCAGGGAGATATCTCAGAAAGAACCCTGACAATTGATTCTGAAGGTTGGACTCCCGATCCATGGCTTACCGTAGGGGAAGCCGGGACTGCCCAGCAGACGCCGAACATAGCTTCAATAATCGAAGAGATAGTGTCCAATGGCAGTGGATGGACAAGCGGTAATTCTCTTGTAATCATAATAACCGGTACAGGAGAACGTGTAGCTGAATCATATAACGGATCCCCACCCAGAGCTCCTGTACTGCACATTGAGTTCGATGTGAATTAGACAGGCAAGCCATTTTTTATAACATGATTATTTCAGAAGATCGATGAATCATACATGTAAGAGTATTTTATTAAACTTGGTCAGTATGCTCCTCTTCATCACAGGACAGATGAGTATTTCTGCATCTGCGATGGGTACCATGTATTATGTTGACCCGCGCACTGGAAGTGATTCACATACGGGGAGCTTGTCTGATCCATGGAGAACAGTATCGAGCAGTATTCCGAAACTGCAAGCCGGAGATACTCTCTTTTTACGCGAAGGTATTTACCTTGAAGATAACATTAATATTAATGTCAGGGGTACTGATTTTCATCATATAGCAATTAAGAACTATGAAAACGAGTCACCTGTTATTGATGGCGGTTATAAGGAATTCAGAAGTGTACCGAATTCTGACTGGGAACTGTTTGAAGCAGCGAGAAATATTTATCGGTCTGTAAAAACGTATGCAAATGCAGGTCTTGTGCATGGCTACCTTGACCCTGGGGGTAATATGTCACATCTGGTACCTTATGAAAATTATGAACACTTAAGTTCGCATAACGAAAATTACACAGAAACCGGATCTGTATATGTTGGTCCTGGTGTATTCTGGAACAGTTCTGATCAGAGAATATACATCCGTCTACAGCCAAGCAGGCAGGGACGTATTATGGGATACACCATCCCTTCAAATGTCAATCCGGGACAGCATGAGATATGCATTGTTCCGGATGGAGCAGGTCTGCACTTCAAAAGCAACGCCGCTTACATAGATATTGAAGGCATTGATATAAGATACAGAGATAATGCGCTTCTATTCGAAACAGGTTCCCATCACATCAGTGTCAGGAATGCACATATTTTAGGAGGAAGATCCCATATCAAAGTTACGAACAATGTTCATCATCTCATCTTCGATAGCGTCACTATTAATGATTCTTTTCCTCCATGGGTAGCATGGTCTGATGTGAAAAGAGGAACAAAACCTGCGCACAGTCTTCAGCAGGTGGCTATTGGTCTCAAAAATGGCGTTCATGACGTAGAAATCAGAAACTCACTGTTCAAGAATATATTTGACGGCATTGGAGCGGCATCAAAGGTCTATAATGTTTACATCCAAAATAATGAATTTCATGGGATACGGGACGATGTGATACAACTTGGAACAGCTTCCTATAATGTGGACATAGGATTCAATAAAATGATACATGTGTCCAAGGGGCCGGGCCGGAACGGGTCAGGTCATAGTGTACATCCTGGCACAAAATATATTCACCACAATATTATTGATCTGAAAGAAAAATATTTATATTTCAGGGCCGGTGACCCTCACTATACTGAGTCAGGTGATGGGATGAGTTGGCATGTAGCGTTCGGTTCTCATAGTGATGATAAAGGATACATAGACCCATGGAAAATATATAACAATACAATCATTGCAGGTGAAATGAGGAATGCCAATTATCATGATAAGGGTGTGGGCTATGCGTATAAAGGGGTGTTTAACGGTGTTCCTCAGGAAGTCTACAATAATATTTTCATTCAGACACGGGATTATATAATGGAAACGGGCATAGATGTTTCTGATGGTGCTCATATTCTGGATGGGAATTTATATTATAAAAAAGTGCCGGGTTCAAACCCGTTATTCAGAGATTGGGATGATGGTACAAGAGAAAGCGACTTTCATACCCTTTCTCAATTCAGATCCGATAACTTTTTTGCTGTAACGCAATCACATTATCCACCTGGATGGGAAAACTCGGGTGTTGAAGCTGATCCTCAATTGGATAACCAGTACCGTCCGCTTGCTGGAAGCCCTGCTGGATCAGGAGCGATTGATCTTTCTTCAAATGGATGGCCCGGAACTCATGATGGTGGTTTTCGAGGGGCTCAGCCTTATGTAGTGGACAAACAATGAGAGTGATGCTGCAATCCATCCTGAAGTTAAATGTATTAAAAAATAAGAGAGAGGATTTCTCCCATGTTTAAGCTGTTTAAAGAAGGCGCTGTTATATGTTCAGTTGTTCTTTATTCATTGGTTTATTTTGCAAACGCTTGGGCGCAGAATGAGGCTAATAATATTCGTCTCATCCGATTTCTCGAGATGGATGATTATTTTAGCGGAGTAAACCTCGATGGTGTAGTCTTCCCGCCTCGGACAAACAGCATTCTTGTATTAGACCAGCCGAAACAGGGTGCAGGCACGATTTTCCTGCTTCAGAATGATGGGCAACCTGGGGATCCTGGCACCTTATCTCAGGAGATTTCTGATCCCATCAATATCACCTTTGATGATCGAGCCAAGCGGCTGTTTTTATTAGAGCCTGATTCAAGCGAGTTGGTTGTGATAAAGCTGAGAAGTAACCTTCAAAGCCCAAACGTTATTCAACGGTTCAAGACCGAAGAAATCGGTGTCAGGGATCCGAGCGGGATAGCTGTGGACCAAAAAACTGGAACTCTTTTTATCCTCGACCGCTTTGGTCCAAAGATAGTTCAAGTCAATCCTGGACCAAAACGGGAGAATTATGAGATTACGGAGGCTCTGGAGGAGGGGCGTATATCTAAGTTCTTTCTGAAACAAAGCAAGGCACGTCTTCGGGGGCTCGGGTTCAATCAAACCGATGGCTGTCTCTATGTATTTAGTCCGACCAGGCGGGAGTTATATAGAATCACTGAGGAAAGTGATCTTGCAAGTGTTGGTGTTCTCTCGGGAATTGACCGGAATGAGCCCAATGGTTTCTTGTTTGCGCCGAGCATGGACCAAACAGATGACGCAGGACAAATGCATTTATACATCGCGTCTGATGGAGGTCCGAGCGGCCAGGTAACCGAGTGGTCACTTACTCCCTGTGTTCAGGGTAGAGCACAGTAAAAATAACGACAACAATACAGCTAGGGGGAGTGAGTAACCGCAAATGATACTGCATCGTATCACTGTTGTTTTTATAATATGTGCGCTGAGCCTGTGTTTTGCGCTGAGCCTTCCAGCTTTGGCGCAGGTAGCAACCCTGGTACGGACTACCGATGCCTCGATGTGGTCACCGCCCAGTCCCGACTCAGCAGGAATAGTTTATATCGATGCGTTTGATACGCTGCTTGTTTGCGATTCTGAAGTCAATGAGATCCCAGCACTTTTTACCGGTGATAATCTTTTTAAAATCGATCTGAACGGCACCTTGCTCGATACGCTGACTACCTTCCATTTTTCAGATGAACCGACCGGGGTTGCCTATAATCCTTATAACAATCACCTTTTTTTCTCCGACGACACCGGCACAAAGAGCGTATATGAACTGGATCCGGGAGCAGATGGGTTCTACGGAACCACGGATGATATAGTTACCTCCTTTAGTACTTCTGCATTTGGAAGTGATGATCCCGAAGGTGTGACCTACAATACCGCGCAAGGTGTTCTGCATATTATAGACGGTGTAAACGAGGAAGTTTATACGGTCAATCCGGGTGTCAACGGAATCTTTGACGGTGTACCCCCAATGGGTGATGACCAGGTGACAAGTTTTGACACGACTGTTCTGGGGACTTCGGATCCCGAAGGCATCGCATATGACTCAGACTTTGGACATCTCTATATTGCTGCATCAGATACGTCCGTGGTGCATGCGACGACCGATGGGGAGCTGGTGCGCACGATAGATATGTCTGAGGCTAATGCAAGGAAGCTTTCCGGATTGGCCTACGCACCGAGCAGTGTGAATCCGGGTGAGATGAGCCTGTATATTGTGGATCGAGGCACGGATAACGACTCGGACCCCAATGAGAACGACGGCAAGGTCTATGAGTTCTCATTACCGCCCTTCAATGGGAATGCGCTACCGGTGGTGACGATCACAATGCCAAGTAATGGGTCGATGATTAACCTGGGCGACACTGTCACGTTCACCGGCACGGCATTGGATGCCGAAGATGGAGACTTAACGGGAAGTATGGTGTGGACCTCGAGTCTGGACGGACCCATCGGATCGGGTGGGTTGTTTTTAACGAGCACGCTGTCGCTGGGCACACACATTATCACAGCCTCGGTGAATGACAGCGGGGGACAATCTGGTTCGGACATGATCATGGTGATGGTGTATCCTGAAGGAGCTGTTTCGATAGAAGTACAAGTAGCCTCAGGGAGTGATGATGCTGAGGAGCGGGACACAGGAAGTCTGTCCTTGACCAGCAGAGATTTGGAATTGGTTGTTGATGGATCCAGAGGTGCACAAACGGTGGGAATGCGTTTTATCGCATTGACGATCCCGCCTCAGGCAAGTATCTTTCATGCCCATGTTCAGTTTCAGGTTGACGAGATCAGCTTAGCGGCCACATCGCTTACGATAGAGGGAGAGGCGACTGACAACGCAGCGACGTTTATTGACATCAGTGGGAATATCTCATCGAGGAGCACGACATCGAGCTTTGTATCATGGAATCCTGTGTCATGGACCATGCAGGGAGAAATTCAGAGCACGCCATCTATCCGTCCTATTATTCAAGAGATCGTAAACCGTCCGGGGTGGTCAAGTGGTAATTCAATGGTAATTATTGTCACGGGGACAGGCACTCGAACTGCAGAGTCATTCAATGGGGATCCACTCGGGGCACCGTTACTCCATATTGATTATTTACCCGAGGTCTATTCGTATCCTGACACAATGATAACGAATCCATCAGGGGGGACGCTAAGCGGGGCATTCTATGTAATAGATGGCACCGGGACAGAGGGCACAGACCCGATAGATGAAGTCCAGGTATCCACGGACAACGGAGGCAGCTGGAATCC
>CP070632.1:1398356-1444108 GCA_020356065.1 Nitrospiraceae bacterium | reverse complement strand
CTCATTATGTTCAATTCTGTCCAATCTCCTTAATTATTTCGTTACATCTTTGTCTGGCATGATCCTCCATCGTATGCCTGCTATCTCAAAGAGAGTAATCTCATTGATTATTAAGGGATATACTGTTTCAGATTTATGACAAAAAATCCGTTACCTTATATATAAAGGACATGAACTGTTATGAAGTTAATTACGGGACTGCATATTAATGTGTTGAATATGATAGCTCAATGTATAAAAAAAGTGCTATTTATTGTTATCACATTACTAGTTACAGGGTGTGTATCAGCACTTCCCATGAAGCATGAATACAAATCCCGGGAGATTTTTCCCTTGCCTTTTGATCAAGTCTGGACATTGAGCAGCAATTTTCTGGAAAAAAATGTTTCTCCTGTTAAAATTGCTGATAAAAAATCTGGATTATTAGAGTCAAGAGAGTTCAAGGTGCCATACTACGGCTTTCAATATGCATCAGAATATACTGACTGTGGAAAACTGGGTAGCCTGTATGTTTACCATGAAATCATCGGGCATTATGAAATATTTATTTCTGAACTGGATGAAAACAGAACATCAGTAAGAATTATTCCTGATTACCGCGCATCTTTATGGTTGGGGAAAAGCTTTAAGGGGTGGGTAAACTGCAGATCAAGGGGGTATGTTGAACAGTCATTTGTGGATAATTTGTGGGCTCAAATTCAGAAACCCTATTCAAAAGAAGGCCTCGGCCCTCTACAGGAATATGATATGATTAAAGAACCCGGGGAAATTTCTGCAGATCATGTTCTGGAATCTCAGGATAGTAATAATAAAGGTGCCGGTGAACCAGGGACCGGTCTGACTCCGGAAACAGAACTGAAAAATATTATGGTGAAATATGAGAACGCAATACAGGAGATCGATAAACTCAGCAATGAGTTAACAGCACTAAAAAGTGGAAATAAATGCGAAAACAATAACATATATGCAGGAGAAGCGGAACTGTCAGACGCAGATACCGCGTCTGATAAAACCAGAACGTATGATAATGATGACACAGCACAATCAGTACCGGAAAAAGCAAATAAAAAAAGTACTATTGCGTCCCGACCATTGAGGCAAAAAACGGAGGACATCCCTGAGATTTATACTGTCCAGACAGGGAGTTTTCTTGATATTAATCGGGCCATGGAGCAGTTTAATTTTATAGCTGACCATCTGCATTCAAAGAATTACAGTAATCTCAGAATAGAAAAAATAGGCAAATATTACGCTGTGAGACTTGGAAAATACAACAATGACTCTTCAGCGGAACGCATGCTCAGGAAACTGATCCATGATATTAAATCACCGGTTGTCTTAAAAGCGTACATTAAAGAAGACAGGATCATTAAACCATAGAGTCAGCAATCTCAATAAAAACGTTCACACGTTCATTAAGATACCTTTATACCATGACTTAAAGAAAGGCTCAGTATATTGATTTGCAGGTATCCAGGCCTCCGGCATCCTGCTCAACAACCTTTTTAACTGCTTTTATTCCTGAAATTGAATTTTACTATGTATCGGAGTAAAATAAATTGCCTCCTTATTTTAAGATATGTAATGCATTCTATTGTGCCGAAGTGGCGGAACTGGCAGACGCGCTAGGTTCAGGGTCTAGTGGGAGCAATCCTGTGGGGGTTCGAATCCCCCCTTCGGCACCATATTTGAAGTTTATATTCAACTATCCCGGAGAAAACATTAAAAACAACCTGATAAGACATGTTCTTAAACTCTGAAGATGCATTTGTTGAACCTTAGGCATTAATAATTACCATATTATGACGTTGACTTTCCTTCATCTGAAAGCATGGTGAACTGCCTGGTATTAAAGATTTCCTCAAGGGATTTTTAAAAATTACCGATAATGACGTATGATCGGAAAATTATTGGATTACTTTAACTCCCCAGATAAGAATATAAGGCGCAGGGACGTCCTCAAGATCATTTTCCTGAGTGCTTTAGGAAGTGGCTTGAGTTCTGAAGCATCGGCGAAAAAAATTACTGTATATACGGCGTCGAGGGCAAACCCGATTGATGATCACATCAGGGATTATCTGTATAAAATGAGGCATTTTGACTCTCCACACAGGGATGACATATGGATAGACAGAAAAGTGTACCAAACATTTAAGTCAACGGTCGGGCGACTGAAACGGCTTCAGGAAATGGTCGGACACGGCAACTACCATATACTGGGTTTCGATGATGCATTAGGTTTAGCAAGGCATTATCCTATTATCGGAGAGTTTTCCCGGAAAGAACTTGATTTCCTGGAGGAGCTTTTTTATAAAGATGCAAAGTTATATGGTTTTCTTGGAGAAAAGTCACTACTGAGGCTCACTGACAGAATTGAAAAGGGCGATGTAACGTATCTTGCCCAGCAGGGCAATTATCTTTACCGGGGCCGTCCTCTTGAAACGTTTAACAAAATCAGACAGCAGGTTGGCAAGACTGTGACGCTCACTTCAGGTGTACGCGGGATAATGAAACAGTTTCTGCTTTTCTTAAATAAGGCCTATGATAATGAAGGAAACCTTTCTCTTGCCTCACGCTCACTCGCGCCTCCAGGATACTCGTTTCATGCAAATGGTGATTTTGATGTTGGCCAGGCTGGATTCGGCGTGTGGAACTTTACTGACAGATTTACTACAACAGACGCATATCACAGCCTCTGCGAACTCGGTTATCTCAAGCTTCGCTATGAAATCGACAATCCCTTTGGAGTGCGATTTGAACCATGGCACATAAGGATAACCTAGAGAGCAGGGCGTATAAAATAATCATTATGGAAATATCAGATGTGTGTACTACAGACGAGGATTATCAGGAGACGAAGGGATGACAGGTAATTGTCAGACACCCATGATTATGGTTATCGCATTCCTGTTTTGTATCATGCTGTTTTTTAGTGGATGGGCGGGCACTGTCATGCCTGCACAGGCAGTCACCAAAACCACTAAAGAGTTCTGTTCTGAGGTCAACGACAAATTCCAGACATTCGGGTGGGACAGAATCATATGTAATCCGGACCGGTGGGAGACATATGATTACACTGCCAGGGGCAATCCGCTTATTTACCAGGAATTCGGTTTTGAAGATCATGACTCGAAGCTCCCTGTTAATCTTGTGCTCTGCGGCGTTCATGGTGATGAACCGACCGGAATTTATCAATGCTTTCACCTGGTGAGAGAAGTTATCTTTGATAATCCACAGGTCGCTGGAAATTTTAAACTCGTAGTGGCCCCGATAGTTAACCCCGATGGTTTCTTCATGAATACAAGGGTCAACGTCAACGGCGTAGACACAAACAGAAACCTGCCGACAAAGGACTGGGAAGAAAAAGCGCTTAAACTGTGGGTGGGGAAAAAAGACCCCCGGAAATATCCCGGCAAGAGTGCGGGTTCAGAAGTAGAGACGAGAATGCAGACATTCCTGATCGACAAGTACAGACCGGATAAAATCCTTTCCTTTCATGCACCGCTGGGATTTCTCGATTTTGATGGACCGGGAGACCAGAAAATGTACAATCTCCTGCGTGTGGAACGTCGCGCAAGGCATGTGGGGCTCAGGATTCAAAAGAACACGAACCGGTTTTTGAAATTTATAGATTTCAGATTCTATCCCGGTTCACTGGGCAACTATGCCGGAAACGAGAGAAAAATACCGACCTATACTGTGGAACTGCCATCTGTTCAGACATCAAAGGCTCACGAATACTGGAGTATTTTGCGGTATGCCCTTCTAAAAGCCATGAGATATGAAATTTATGATGATGAAGAAATTTATCGTATAAAAGTGTCTCAAAATATAAGCGGATCCCTGAGTAAGAATGCGTATTAGCATGCCGGTCGGAATATACAATGCCGTTTGTATAAATCCGGAATAGAAGTCTATTGAGCTTGCCTGCTCTGTTGCTCAATGATCCTGTCTTTTTTAATAAATGATTTCATCACAACAGGTGAATCAATCTCATGTATCAGTTCCTGGAGCATATTGTCAGCGGAAAGGGAACTGTCATATATCCCAAGTCTCACTGCATAAAAGTCTCCAATTTTCTCTATTCTCAGGTTGTCATATTTTTTTTTCTCAAGCAGATTAGCTATTAAATCATACTGTACCCGGGCACTCTCGAGATCGAGGAAACTCCCGGTCTGGATAGTATAAATTTCAGCATTATCCTCCCATGTCTGACTCAGCGGTTCGGTATCTGTAAACGGCTGCTCACCAGCTGTCTCCGATAGTGACTGTTTCGCTACATCCCCGGGAGTATTCACCTCAGCAGTTTTCTCCCTGTCCTGATTAAACGGTTTGAGCTCGGGCGAAGTTTCTTTGTCTTCTTTTGTCGGTAGAGATTGTTTCGTTACATCTGTATCTGTTTTTATTGGTGGTTCAGGTGGTGACCCCATGTCTGTCACCTCTGAATGCCCCGGGACTCCTCTATAATGAGGGATAAATGGATTGTCTCCGGTAATATTAGAAAGTTTCATTGTTTCCCTTTGAAAAATGAGATCGGCCACGCCCCTGTGACTGAATTCCCTGTCATCTGATGACCACCAGGATCCTTGCCAGCTGACACTGACATGAATAACATCAGCTGCTATTCTTACCAGCCTCTGATGAAAAGACAGTTCAGCTTTACTGAATGACAGGGCATTGATAATACTGTCTGATAACGGGGGGTCTATCAAGGCCCTCAGGTTTGAATTACTTCTTGACACATAAGCAGTCTTGATCATATCAATCTTTTCAGCTGCCTCCTGTGACAATAAAAAGTCAGCAGAAGGCTTGACCTTATCCTTGCCGCATCCGGGGAACAGTAACGCACCTGTGAATAAAATTATAAAAAATGTTTTCATGTTATAAGAGAATCAATTGCATTGTATGAAGAAGCATTTTACTATGTTTCCTGAGGTTTTTCAATCTTTAAGACTGCTGTTAAGATGACAATGTGTAAGATATTACATTGTATAAAAAAAGGCATCATTCCTGTTCACAGGAATGATGCCTTTAGACACTTTAATAAAGAATTAGAAATTCACTGTTTTGCTTACTGTTTTAATTACTTCTGAATGAGTGGCTTCATAATCATAATTAAAATTTGCTTCAACAGTTGCAGATTTCGTTCCTACAGGTAAAGGCAATACATCAGTAATCGACTCAGTGTGATGAGGCTCAAGTCCGAGGTCTATATGGTGCTGGGCGGTTATGTCATAGTTACTCATTCCCAGATAACCTTCTTTATCAGACTCTAAATGAACGTCATATACGGCAAATACTTTTTTCTTGGTAAGTAGAACTTTTCCATCCTGATCTTTTACGGTCACATCCAGTGACGCTTGAGGAATGTACATTCAGCCATGGGGAATGCCGTGGCCGGATGTATTTTTCAACTGAATATTCATGACCACAGCAGGATGCGTTACATTATTCATAAAATCAACAACTTCGGTTGGACTCGCACTGACTTTCAGATCCACACCTGTCGCTGCAAAATCCTTCTCATATATGCCGGGGAAACGGTGATTCGTACCATTCGGTTCTCCCTGCATGTGGCACTCCTGACATGTCTTGTCACCGCCATGCGCCAGGTATGCTTCTTCATAACTTGTCCACAAAGTAGGACAGATCGAAGAAGGCATGTCCGGAGGACAGCCATGATGACAGCTCTTACAGAACTCTGAAGTTTTCATGAATGGTGATTTAACAGTCTCATAACCGAATTCGTCCTTATGGGGAGGGTCTTCAGAACTACCCGGTCCGTAAATTGTGTTTGCCTGAGGATTGTGGTCTGGAGAGCCTTCAATATTATGACAACTCAGACAGTTAACATTAAGCTTGCTAAGTTCTTTTTTGGCTGCATCTCTCTTTGCCGCATCCTTATCATCTACTGCAGTGACTACGAGGTTTGAAATTTCTACGGCTAACTCATCAGTCATGGAAACTTTCTTTACTACAGGGGCATGACAGGGCATACAGATGTCTTTCAGGTCTCTTCTCTTGGCCTGTTCAGAAGCATCAAGCCCGCTCAGTATAAAGGTCCTCCATGCTCTTAATACTCTGGAATCAGTAATGGATTTTGAGTGCCATGATTCTACCCAGCTCTCATGAGCATCTTCATGGCATTCTGAGCATTTCGATGAATCGTAAGGTGCGACTAACTCATCTATTGTAGTAGCCGGTTCAGCGGACACTATATGAGGAACAGCTGCTGCAAAGATGAGTATTACCAGTGTGATAAATAATCTCATATTACCTCCTTTTGTTTTATTTGCACTCTACGTTTAATAACCTTAGAGAGCACTAAACTATAATTAACGGGAGTTGGAATTGAAGTCAAAAAACTTCAATGATTATAAACTAACAGGAGAGCTGAATGTCAAGGCAATATTAATAATATCTCGATTAATTAAGTTAATTAACGTTAATTACAGATAACACGATGTGAGTTGATGATACTGTTCATGTAGCTGATATGGATTTTATCAGAATAGCAGTTAGTATGGTTTCAGGGCCTGAGAGCATTCATCGGTATCGGGTCATATTAATTGACTTTTACAATTTAATTTAATTAAAATTACTATCAATGGATGATCATAAGTTAAAAGTCTTCTGTATCGTTGCAGAAACAAAAAGTTTCTCCCGGGCATCTGAAATAATCCGTCTTACCCAACCTGCTGTCAGTTTACAGATCCAGGCACTTGAAGAAATGTATGGAACCAAGCTGTTTAACCGTTCAGGCTGTGTCATTACGCTTACCCAGGCCGGGGAAATGCTTTATAAATACGCGAAAGAAATAAGCACACTGTACTCGGCTGCTGAAAAGGAGATTGGCGGGGTAACCGGTCTTGTCAAGGGAGTTATCTCAGTGGGTGCGAGTTCCACAATAGGTAACTATGTTCTTCCATCGGTAATTGCTGATTTCAAGAGAAAGTTCCCTAAAGTCGGTGTTCATCTTCATGTAGGCAACAGTAAAAACGTAATTGATTTTATTAATTCGGGGAGTGTTGATGTCGGACTTGTAGAGGGAGAAGTTAATAAACAGAAACTTATTGTTGAAAAACTGATTGCTGATGAGATGGTCTTTATCATGTCCCCATATCATGGGCTTGCAAAGAAGGCCAGCGTATCCATAATGGAGCTTTCCAAGGAGCCGCTGATTTTCAGGGAAGAAGGATCGGGCACGAGACAGGCCATTGAAAAATATCTTTCAAAGCATGGAATCTCACAGCAGAATCTCAAGATATCCCTTATCATGGGCAGCACAGAATCGATTAAGACAGCGGTTGAAGAAGGTCTGGGTACCTCTATTCTCTCCAGATGGGCTGCAAGAAAAGAGCTCAGATATGGAAGCCTTAAGACTGCTACTTTCAAAGAAGACAAATTTGTGAGAGATTTTTCACTGGTGTCCAAGAAGTCCAAGGAACCTTCACATACGATTGAACAATTCACGGGATTCTTAAGACGTTATCCTTTTAATAAACTGCTTGCTTCCTGATTTGCGGCATTAGGATTTTTATCAACTTCTTACACACCATATTCCAATCAGGCAATCATCCCGAAGGCAGTGTCCCTTCATATCTATCAACCGAAGACTTTGACATATGTAATTGAGTCAATAGAGCTGAGCTGAAGAAAGATTTCTTTTATGGCATTTTTGTCTCTCACCGAAACAGTAAAATGATACTTGAGTTCACCGGAATCCCTGTTTTTTTCATAATCAACGGAGTGAACATGAAACCCTGTTTCAGCAAACCGGGTCAGCACCTGATCTTCAACATTATCATCAACAGATGATGAAATAATGATGTTCTTGAAACGAAGCGTCCTGATCCTGTTTTCAAGTATTCTGAGGACCATCAGTGCTATGATGGTAATTGTTGCGGTGAGAACGGCCTCCAGGTAAAGACCTCCCCCGATTGCAAGTCCAATGGCAGAGACGATCCATATGGAAGCTGCTGTAGTCAAGCCCCTGACCGCAAAGCCGCTCTTTATGATCACTCCTGCTCCAAGGAAACCGATACCTATAAGTGCCCCTGCTGATATTCGTGCGGGATCGATTCTGAGTGACTGATCAATACTATGCATGTAGTGATAGTAATTTTCAGAAACGATCATGATAAGCACTGCCGCTACACACACAATAAGCTGCGTCCTAAAGCCTGCAGCCCGTCCATGAACTTCTCGTTCAAACCCTATTATTCCGCCGATTACAGCAGCAAGAAGCAACCGAATAATTATCTCAGAAGCAGGAATCATGGTCAACATTATAATAGAAATGACCGTTCAGTTCCAGCATAAAAATATATATTCCGTCCCTTCCCGGTTTCACGATATAAATAGACTGCATTTTACTTTCTGAGTTATAAATTCTGACATGGTTGTGGTAAACTAATCCAGATTTCTGATAATTATGTGGTGAGAGGAGTTGGCCGGTGAGAATTGAAAAAGACACTCTTGGAAAAGTAAAACTTCCTGATAATGCATACTACGGTGCACAGACACAAAGGGCGGTTGGCAATTTCCCCATAAGCGGGCTCAGATTGCCAAGACGGTTTATCAGGGCACAGGGTATTGTGAAATGTGCTGCTGTAAGAGCGAACGGGTCATTGGGGCAAATCAGTAAAAAACTGGTCAGAGCGATTGAAAAGGCAGCTTCAGAGGTGATCAAGGGCATGTATGATGACCAGTTTGTGGTTGATGTGTATCAGGCGGGAGCAGGGACTTCCCAGAATATGAATTCCAATGAAATCATAGCCAACCGGGCCATAGAAATTCTTGGCGGAACAAGAGGTGATTACCGTGTTGTCCATCCGAATGACCACGTAAACATGGCCCAGTCAACAAACGATACAATCCCTACATCCATATATATTTCTTCCTATGAAGCGGTAAGAGATGATCTGGTGCCGGCTCTTTTACTCATACAGAATGCACTGAATGAAAAGGCAGGAGAATTTGACGATATTGTCAAGTCCGGCAGGACGCATATGCAGGATGCTGTGCCGATACGCCTTGGTCAGGAATTCAGCGGGTATGCCGAGGCCGTCGGAAGGGACATAGAACGTATCAGGAGGGCTTCCGAATCCCTGTTGTCGCTTCCTATTGGCGGTAATGCGCTCGGAACAGGAATCAATGCTGTTCCGGGATTCAGAAATACAGTGGTAAGGGAAATACGGAAGATTACCGGAATTAAATTCAGAAGTTGTGAAAATCTTTTTGAAGGTATCCAGAATGTCAATCCTGCGCTTGAGTTGAGTGCATCCTTAAGAGGCGTTGCCGTAACATTAACAAAAATAGCAAATGATATTCGCTTATTGAGTTCAGGGCCAAGGACAGGGTTTGCAGAGATTCAGCTTCCTGCAGTGCAGCCTGGTTCATCTATCATGCCCGGAAAAGTCAATCCGGTCATGGCAGAAATGCTCAATATGGTCTGTTATCAGGTAATGGGGAATGACACAACTATCGCGTACGCTACTCAGGCATCACAGCTTGAGTTGAATGTCATGATGCCTGTCATAGCGCATAACATTTTATTTTCGATCGAGATCCTTTCAAATGGAATCAAGGCCTTTACAGATAAATGTCTGAAAAGAATAAAAGCAGACCGTTCCAGATGCAATGCGTATGCTGATGCAACACTTGCAATGGCCACAGCATTAAATCCTGTAATTGGATATTCATCAGCAGCTGAAATTGCCAAGGAATCTTATCGTTCCGGTAAAACAGTAAAACAGGTTTCTGTGGAAAAAGGGCTTCTCAGTGAAAGAGAAGCAAAAAAAGTACTTGATCCCCGCAGGCTTACAGGTAAATAGCTCTCTTAATTTTATTCCATTGATTTCATTTTTTGCTAAATGCTATGCTCATTGCCAGGAGTAGTATTTAGTAATCTCAGGCATCTCAATAATTTTCATATGTTGTAAAAGAACTTAACATATATTAAGTTCTTTTAAAATAAAAGAAAATGCGAAATCAGTATTATTTTATCGGTACTGTGTTAAAATAATATACACGTCGTTGTGACAATTAAATACAAATTCTCATTAATTCAACCGGTTATAAGCTGGCCGTATTATTGCATGTACAGCATGAGTAGCCGTGTGTCCTGACATAACTACTCATAACTCTTTAATAATTTAGAATGGAAGAACAATGTCCTTCATAGAGAATAGTGACAATCTAAATTCATCAGAACCTGATCGTGATAAAGACGAGATGCCCCTTGAGGAGCTGATCACCTCATCTGAATGGGTTGAATATCTTAACAGTCTTTCTGATGTAATTAATTTTGAGTTGAGCCTTTATGATTCTGACGGCAATCTCCTGTTTAATACAAAAGAGAAGCCAGTTTGCCATTTTATAAAGCACAGTTGTTCAGGAAGTCTTGACTGTCCCGGTTCATGTCTCAAGCTTACACGTATGAATGAACCTGCTGTGATGAAATGTTCTTCGATGATAACATGCTTTGTTATTCCCCTGGAGCGTTATGCAGACAGGGTTTTTATCATCGGCCGCAACAGCTTTGCAGAGTATGAAGATATGCTCGCTTTTTTACGCATCATTAAAGAAAACCGCCTTCCAGAGATCCCTGTGTCCCTGCCTTTTGAATTTAAGGGAGAAGACAATGCCAGAGGAATCCTTCAATATGTATATCTGACTGTTGTGCGAATGCTCAGTAGTCATGAAAAAAAATACAGGCTGGAAGAGAAGTTGATCAGAATGACTTCGTTGTTTGATGGCCAGACATTCAGGACTCTGTCCCGTAATCCTGACCTCATGTACAGATATATTCTTGACACAATAGGATTTGTTCTCGGTCACGTCTCATCAATGTTCCTGTCCCTTGACAGGGACAGCGCGGTATTCAGGACAGTGTGCAGTACGGGAAGGTTTCAGGATGCTGCAATGAATGTTGAGATCAGCTCTGATAGTCCAGCAGTAAGAGAAATAATAAATACCGGTTCCGCCTATTTCTCTGATAATCCGGCGAGTATAATTTCAGGGAATAGCTTGCATGATGCACATTCATTATATTTAATCCCGATACTTTTGAACAATTCAGTAGAAGGGTTGATCGGGGTCATTGACAAACAGCTTTCCCGTGAAGATATGAAAATACTGAACGCGTTTAGTGATTACATTCAGTTAAACCTTGAGAATTATGGTCTGCGAATGCGTGCAGATGAAAGTAAAAAGGAGCCGGACCGGAAAATGGATCATGTCTTTGATGTTGACGATAAAATAATATCTGCGGTTGATATAGATATGCTGTCAATAATGCTATTGGAAAAATGCTTGAAAATGCTCAATGCCGAGAAGGGCTCGCTGATGCTGCTTGATGATGAGACGTCCGAGCTGGTGGTTGAAGCGCATAAGGGAACCGGCCACATAATACAGGAGAAAATGCGCGTAAAAATAGGAGAAGGAATAGCGGGCAAGGTTTTTAACAGCGGGGGCTCTCTCGTTGTGGCAGATATAGAAAATGACCCCAGAGTAAGGCAGGAGAACAGATCGCATTACAGAACAAAGTCTTTTATAAGCGTGCTCATTAAATTACAGGACCGCGTAGCCGGAGTACTGAATGTTGCTGATAAGATCGAGGGAGAAGCCTTCGATGATAACGACCTGAAGCAGATCCAGTCATTTATAAGCAGCGTATCCGTTGCTATTGAAAGAAGTCTGTTGTTTAAAAAGGCCGAGCATCTGAAAAAACTCTCAATTACAGATCCGCTTACAGGGATATACAATCGACGGTATCTTAATAAGAGACTGTCAGAAGAGATTACGAGATATAACAGATATAAGCACCCCTTTAGTTTTATGATGCTCGATATGGACAAGTTTAAGGAGTATAACGACACATTTGGGCATATTGCAGGTGATAACCTTATAAAAGCACTTGCCCAGAGGATTGCCAGATCACTCAGGACTATCGACATAGCTGCCAGATTTGGCGGGGATGAATTTGTAGCGATATTTCCCCAGACTCCTAAAGTTGATGCAATCCAGATCACTAACCGTCTCAAGGAAAAAATAGATGAAACACTCAGAGAGCAGAGTCTGGAACTTCCGCTAAGTGTGAGCATGGGGCTGGCCACGTATCCTGATGATGCGTCATCCATAATGGAACTTATCGAAAAAACAGATCAGGCGCTTTATCTTGCGAAGAAGGGGGGAGGGAACAGGGTAGTTTACCTCTGAGGTTAGCCATTTGCTGTTCCCCATATCATTATGTTTTTAAAAGATATGTCTGACAAAACGTTCATTGGTCGCAGCAATGAAATGGAAGTCATTAAAGGCATTATATCGGAAGCAAAATCGGGAGATGCAAGCAGTGTATTTCTTTCCGGGAGAAGGGGGATAGGGAAGACGTCTCTTATTATGCATCTGGCGCAGGAACTGTTTAATGATCGCAGCGGGCCGGCACCCTTCTTGTATACAATTAAGACTGCATTTACATCAATCGAAAAATTCTCAAAAGATTATCTCATATCTTTCATAATTCAGAACCTTGCCTTTCACAGGATTGAACCGTCCCTGCAGGCGGGTACATTATATTCCCTTGAGGATCTCAGGGAAATTGCAGAAAAGTCAGAAGCTCCATGGATAACAGATTTGATCGATGGTTATAAAAAGGTTCTGGACAGCGGTGAATCCATCAAGCTGTTCTCATATGTCATGTCAGTACCGTATACGTCCTATGCACTCACCGGAAATCCTGTTGTCGTGCTGATTGATGATTTTCATAAATTAAGAAAGTTTTCTGAACTTAATGCAGATGAAGATGGCAGGGACTTCTGGATGCTCATTGAAAATATGATGCATTCCGGCCATGTCCCTCATGTTATCTCAGGCAATCAGGCTGATCTGAACAGGATGTTTTTTGAGGAATCCGCGATGGGAGATCTTCTTGATGTTGTAAATCTGATGGGTCTGAACAGGGAAAACTCGGGCAGATTCTTTAACGCGTTGTGTGACAAATATGCTCTTAGATTTGAAGGCGATCTGTCGGAATTCTTCAGCATATTTAATGGAAATCCACTCTATATCAAGAGCTTCATCCAGTCAGCTCGACAGACAGGTAAGTCTCTCAGCAGAGAGGACGCATGGGAGATATACTTCAGAGAGGTTATAAAGGGCAAGTTAAAGACCTACTGGACATCCCTTCTGGAGTCGTACATCCCCCAGTTTGAGCTGAGGCGACCGACCCTGATATTTTTATGGTTTTTGTTAACGAATGACAATGATATTGCATTATCAAATCTCACTGAAGACCTTGCGAAGAATCAGAATGATCTGGACAGGATTATCAGAAACCTGAACGCCTCCGGTGCCGTAGAGACCGGGTTCAGTACGCTTGAGATTATGGATGACCGCGTCCTGTCTGATGTAATCAAAGGACTGTATTTAAATGAAGTCAGGAGAGAGTCTGTTGATGAAATCCGGGATGAGATTATCGGGCATAAATATAAAAGTAAACAACAGAAAAGGGCCCCCTCTTTTGATGTGACCATTCCTTCTGATCCAAATGCAGAGCTTATAGCGGTTAAATCGCTTGAACAGGTTGCACTTCATCATAAGGTACCGATGACTGTTGTTGGACAGCTTCAGATAGCCCTTGTTGAGCTGTTTACCAACATTATTGCTAAAGATAATATTTCAGATGATAATTATCATTTAAGCTTCAGGGTAACTGATAATATGTTTGCTATCGAAGTAAAGACACCCCCTTCAGGATATGATTACGCCTCTCCTGATAATGATCAGGTTTTTAAGATGATGAGATATTACGTGGATGATATTAAGATTGAACGGATCATGAACAGCTCAAGAATAACGTTGACGAAAAATATCGGGAAAGATTAATCCGCTTTGCTGTAATTCATTTCATAACATGTTGCCGTTTATGTATAGACACGCTTAACTCTTGTGCCTACGGATGTAAGGATTTCGTATGGAATCGTGCCAATTTTTTCCGCAATATCGTCGGCTGTAATCTTCTCATTTCCCTGTGTGCCGATAAGCACCACCTCAGATCTGTAATTTACACCGGGAATATCAGTAACATCTGCCATTATTGTGTCCATGCATACCCTCCCTGCAACAGGTGCCCTTCTTCCCTTGATAAGGACTTCAGCGTTATTGGAAAGTTTCCTGTTATAGCCGTCAGCATAACCGACCGGTATGGTAGCTATGGTGCTTTTACGTCTGGTAATAAACGTCCGTCCATAGCTGATTGACGTACCTTTCGGTACGTTCTTCAGCAGTATGATCCTGCTTTTTAACGTCATGACAGGTCTGAGTTCTTCTTTTTCACAGCAGCCGTAACCATACAGCATGATCCCGGGCCTTACCATATTAAAGTGAGCGTCAGGCATTGTCAGAACAGCGGCACTGTTTGCCATATGAATAAATTTGAACGTAATGCCTTCTTTTTTTAAAGCTGAGATGAGACTCCTGAAGACCTCCTGCTGATGAATGGCAAAATTCTTGCTCTGAAGATCGGCATCTGAAAAGTGGCTCATTATACCTTCAGGTTCCAGATTGGCCAGTTTGGAAATTTTCAATATCTCATTAAATGCCCGTTCCTTGACGATACCGACACGACCCATGCCGGTGTCAACCTTAATGTGCACCGGCATTGATATTTTCTGTTTCTTTGACAGTGCTTGTATTTTTTTTGCTTCATTGAAATCATAAATTACCGGAGTGAGGTTGTATTCAATACAGGCATCAGCATTGTTTCTGTCAAAAAAAACAAGAATGGGAGTCTTGATCCCTGATTCACGGAGGGCGATACCCTCATGAGTAAACGCAACGCCAAGCATGGATACGCCATTTCTGATCAGGCTTTCTGAAACCCTTTGTGCACCATGGCCATATGCATCAGCCTTCACTACTGCCAGTATATTTTTATTCCCTGTTTTTTTTCGTACGACCCTGAGATTATGAGAGAGTGCCTTGAGATTGATATCTGCAATGGCCTTATGCAGTTTCACGTATTACTGATTTCCCTTTGAGTCACCAGATTCTTCGGCCTTTTTATCAGGGGTAATATCAATCTCATCGGGCTCGCTTGTGGATTTTTTGAAATTCTTGATAGCTTCGCCGATCCCTTTGCCAATTTCAGGTAATCTTCGCGCACCGAAGAGGATTACTACTATAACCAGGATTATGATTAACTCAGTTGCTCCAAGACCAAACATTATTACCTCCTCGATTGTATCTTTGATGTTACTATATCTTCAGGCATTAATGCAGCCTTTAAATCCCGGGGTGTATTTATATTAACGATTGACTTTCCCCCAGGATCAAACTTTCTCAGTTCCCTGAATGAAAGATATTTTACCCTTTTGGAACGTAAAAAATCTTTCATCGCCCTGTTTCCGCTTAGCAGAGCCTTTTCCATGGATTTTGTGAGTCGTGATGAGTAATATGCGTGCAGTGGTTCGGGCCTGCCTTTGTAAAGAGGAACAACCGCTTCATACGTTCTTCTGTAGGACGCCATGAATTCGATAAGGTTTTTGTTAAGAAAGGGCATATCACATGCGGATACAAAGACCCAGGGATCTGATGCGTTCATGAGAGATGTGAGAATGCCTGTCATAGGGCCCCTGATGTTATACACATCACCACACATCCTGATGCCAAAATGAGAATAATGTTCCGGCTGGTTTGTTACGATAAGGGAGTTGCTGAACAGTTGACCGTACGTCCTGAGTGCCCGCTCGATTATAGACGTGCCATTGACTTTAATAAAGGCCTTTGGCTCAGGCATTCTGGAGTTTTCACCTCCGGCAAGAATCACGCCTGTGCAGTGTGTTATGAAGGTGTTCATTAATTATGTGTGTTAACATCACTGTTTTGAATCGTCTTTATAAATTCTGAAACATCCAGGCCTATCGCTACTTCCTCCTTTTCAACCATATTCTTCATTACAGCCTTATTCTTCTCAAGCTCATCATCACCAATGACCACGACCCTTTTTGCAGCAATCTTATTAGCTTTGCGCATCTGGCTGCGAAGCGAAGTGCCGTCAAAGTTCATCTCTGCCCATAGACCCTCTGAACGTAACTGCTCGGTCAGAACAAGGGCCTTTTCCGCTGCCTTTTCTCCAATAGGGCACAGGAATATCTCCGGACCTTCCGTAATATTCAATGACTCCTTGATAAGAGGAATAATCCTTTCCATACCCAATGCAAAACCGATCCCTGGGGTAGGCGGGCCTCCGAATTCATCTACCATGCTATCATACCGTCCTCCTGCAGCAACCGCACTCTGACTGCCGAGATTGTCACTTGTCACTTCAAAGGCGGTTTTTGTATAGTAATCAAGTCCCCGTACCAGGTTGGGATTAATCGTATGGGAAACATGAAGTTTACTGAGATTTTTTTTCAGGCCATCAAAATGCACTTCACATTCATCACAGAGATAATCGATGAGCGGAGGAGAACCTTTTCTTGACTCAATGCAGCCTGGCACCTTGCAGTCAAGTATCCTCATGGGATTCAGGTCATATCGTCTCTGACAGTCACTGCAAAAATTTTCCAGTTTGTCTTTTAAGAATTGTTTCAATGCCTCCCTGTAATCAGGTCTGCACTTTTTGCATCCGATTGATGTGATCTGAAAATTAAGACCCTCAAGACCGATGCTGTGTAACAATCTGCCAAGCATGGATATTATCTCGGCATCAAGCTTTGGATCTTCAATCCCCATTGCCTCGGCCCCGATCTGGTAAAACTGTCGGTAGCGGTAGGCCTGGGGCCTCTCATAACGGAACATGGGGCCGGAATAGTAAAATTTCTGAGGGGCGGGGTTGTTATACAGATGATGCTGCACATAGGCTCGTACAAATGACGCTGTTCCCTCGGGTCTTAATGTTACGCTACGGCCACCTTTGTCCTGGAAGGTGTACATCTCTTTTTCCACAATGTCCGATGTCTCGCCTATGCTTCTGATGAAAATATCGGTTGACTCCATAATCGGAAGCCTGATTTCCTGATAACCGTACGTTCTGAAAATATTTCCTGCGGTTGATTCAATGTGCTGCCAGACAGATATGTCAGGGGGGAGGATATCCTGAAGGCCTTTAAGGGTCCTATACCTCATTCGGTGATTCTTCCTCGCGTTCCTTGTCAAATTCCATCATTCTTAAATGGCTCTCTATCAGTCTTTTCAGCTCCTCTTTAAAATGGCGCCTGATGCCTTTCAGGTCAGTAATGTCCTCATGTATCTTTACAACCTGTTCCTGGGCGCTTTTCAAAATCTCGTCAGCTCTCAGCTCAGCTTCCTTCCTGAGCAGCTCAGCATCCTTCTGAGCTGTCTTCTTGTAATCTTCAACCATCTGCTGGGTGCCGATCAGCGTGTCCTTCAATGTTGTCTCCAGATTTTTATAGTCCTTTAACTGTTTTTCAAATCTTTTGGATTCTTCCCTGAGGTTTGCGTTTTCCCTGAGCAGCTCTTCCATTTCTTCTCTGATTAGTTCGAGAAAAGAGTCAACTTCTTCCATATCAAAGCCTTTTAATCTCGAAGAAAACTGTTTCTGCTGAATATCAAGCGGTGTAATTCTCATCAGTACCCCCTTCAAAAAGAAATCGTTATTTGTTATTAGTAAGCAGTTATAAGTGAGAACCTAAAAGTTATTCGTTGTTAGCTCTCAGCTCTATGTTCTTTCTTCACACTTCTTATCTTCATCGCATTCTCGCAGCTATTCCAAACAATGAAGCTACCAGAAAATGCTTAATGAATATGATTATTAATATTACTATCATGGGTGAAATATCGAGACCCATGGCAAATCCAATCCTTCGACGTATTGGTCGCAATACAGGGTCGGTAACTGAATACAGAAACCTTACAATAGGGTTATACGGATCGGGATTGACCCAGCTGATTAAAGCTGAGATGATGATTACCCACATATATAATGTCAGCACTGTATCAAAAATGTATGCTATAGCATGTATCAGATTCCCGAAAATGAACATTACATCCCTCCTGTTACAATGGACATTATACCTGATTTCATATGTTTTCGACCCGAATCAGTTTTCATTAATCTGATTTTCTTCCCAGTTCATAAGACCTGTCCCGCGCTGCACTCATTGCCGCCAGCACTGTATCATTCAATCCTTTATGTTTTAATGTCCTGAGACCGGCTTCTGTTGTGCCGCCGGGCGAAGTCACCATTTCCCTGAGCCTGGAAGGACTCATGCCCGTATCAAGAAGTCTGGCAGTACCTATTGCTGTCTGGACAGACAGCATGCGCGCGTCATCTTCAGAGAGCCCCATCTTTATTGCACTGTCTATTATTGCTTCAATAAAGAACGCGATAAATCCGGGACCGCTGCCTGAGACCGCAGTAACGGCATCCATATACTTTTCGGGCAGGGTGATGACTTTTCCTATGGACATGAGGATTTCTCTCACAACCGAAACAGCATGATCCGAGAAACATTCGCACAATGACATCACGGACATCCCTTCCTGCACTAGTGCAGGAGTGTTCGGCATGACACGTATGATTTTTTTCGAGTTTAATTTTGAGGTCAAATAATCCAGTTTAATACCTGCAGCAATAGACACAATCGTCTTGTTTTCAGTTACCGCAAAACTGATTTCATTAATCACTGTATCCATGTTCTGGGGTTTGACAGCAAGAATAATAATTTCGGCAGATTCGACAACTTCTCTGTTGGACGCTGTTGTTGCCGTGTCATAGGTCTTGTTAAGATATTGTCTCCGTTCCTGTGTCGGTTCTGAGACGATGATATCCTTCAAGCCGTGTGACGTCATTCCCTTTATCATGGCCTCTGCCATGTTTCCGCCGCCAATAAATCCGATTTTCATGTCATTCCTCACATGCCGTCGATTAACACAATGTATGTAATTCCATTATGCAGATATTGAAATATTATTTGGTTAACTCGATGAATTTATGATTAAATTATGCATATGTCTTTATAAAAAAACATGCTCGCTCGTAAGTGATAATTGCATTTAAAATACTGAAATCTTAATTTTATTCCAACGCCTGCATAATTGGGATTAATAGCTCCTTTCACCGAAGATAAAAGTCCCGACCCTGACCATGGTTGCTCCTTCCTCAACAGCCACTTTATAATCGTTTGACATTCCCATTGACAGCTCACTTACAGGAAATCCTTTTGCCAGAGCTGTATCAGCGATCTCCCTGAGCCTTATAAAATAAGGACGGGCCTCTTCAGGGTCGTCAGCAAAAGGAGGCATGGTCATAAGTCCTTCAAGCAAAACATTGTCTAGTTTCATAACCCTGCTGAGCAGATCCATAATTTCACCTAGCTGCACACCGTGTTTTGCTGCTTCATCTGCCAGTTTCACCTGGACAAGGATACGCTGGTTCTTACCCATAAGCCCGGCATGTCTGTTAATTTCATCTGCCAGTGCTGCAGAATCAACAGAATGTATAACGTCAAACAGCTGGACTGCCGTCTTTGCCTTGTTCTTCTGGAGACTGCCGATCAGGTGCCATTCAACCTTCAGGTCTGGACTCAGTGTTTTGAGTTCTGTGATCTTTTCTCTGGCTTCCTGGACCCTGTTTTCTCCAAGAATGGCCGCTCCTGCACGGATTGCAATGATAATACGCTCTATATCTACTGTTTTGGAGACCGCTATCAGTTTAACAATATCAGGATTTCTGCCTGCCTTCAAAGCAGACTGTTCAATATTATCCTTCACAGTTTTCAGGGCCTCTGCTATAGCCATTGTTAAAGAAGCTTAGCATTTTTTATTTTTAGTTGGCAAGATGAAACAGTCCAATTTCATAAATATTTCATGATACTTATGTTATTATTGATAACTATGAGCAGCGGCAGAATTCTTGTGGTTGAGGACGAGGGCAAAATAGCTGATCTGGTCAAGGCTTATCTGGAAAAGGACAATTTCAGCGTGACTGTTGCCGGTACCGGTCAGAAGGCCATTTCTGTTCTCAAGGAAGGGTTTGACCTGATTATTCTGGACCTTATGCTCCCTGACATGGACGGGGAGGACATATGTGAAACCATCCGTAATGACTCAACGGTCCCTATCATCATGCTGACTGCCAAGAGTGAAGAGGAAGACAGGATAAAGGGGCTTGGCATCGGTGCTGACGATTACGTGATAAAGCCCTTCAGTCCCAGAGAGCTTGTTGCACGGGTCAAGGCCTTACTGCGAAGGGTAAAGGGTACGAAGGAAAGGATCTCATTTAATGAAGGAGATCTCATCATGGACTCATCCCGTTTTGAGGTCTGGAAAAAGAAATTACCGGTCACTCTCACTCCAACAGAATTCAAACTCCTTCAGTGCTTTGCAGACCATCCCGGACAGGTTTTTACCAGGCTCCAGCTGGTAAACGTAATTCTCGGGTATGATTTTGAGGGGTATGACAGGACCATAGATGCCCATATAAAGAATATCCGTCATAAGATCGAAGACAACCAGAGACAGCCCACCTACTTAAAAACGGTGTATGGAGTGGGATATAAGTTTATCGGTCAGCCTGATGAGGACTAAGTTATTTCTCGCATTCATCTTCATCATCTTTCTTGCCCTCTTATCCAATATTATCTTTGAAAGACTCATTATTGAAGATTTTAATGACTTTGTCATGGGGCATGAAGAGGACAACATCTATTGGATCATGGCATCTGTTGAGGGCTGTTATGATGATAAAGAATGGGACATGTCCATGCTGAAAGAAGCGCTTCACTGGGGTCTTATGCTGGGACTTGAGACGTATGTGGAAGATGGCACCGGACAGCGGGTCCTGTCTTCATCCGATGTGTTGTCAGAGATGACACCGAACATGATGGAGAGAATGACCTCTTTTTTAAATCTATCCTCAGGTTTAGGAGAATTTATCTGGTATCCCTTATATCTCAAGGGAGAAGAAATCGGCAAATTGTATGTAAGGCCTATTGAACGGCTGGGGATGACCCCCCAGAAAGAGGAAATATTCAGAAACAGGGGCAGGGAGTTTTTAATTATTTCATTTCTTATTGCCGGTGGTGGTGCATTGCTGATGTCGATACTGTTCACGATATTTCTTTCAAATCCAATCAGACGGCTGACAGTTTCAGCAGAAAAAATTGCCGGTGGCGATTTCTCTGTTAATGAACCGGTTTCAAACCGGAAAAGGAAAGATGAGCTGGACAAACTGACCCAGAGTTTCAATTATATGGCTGAGGCGCTGAGAAGAGAAGATGCACTGAGAAAACACCTGACTTCAAATATCGCCCATGAATTGAGGACCCCGCTGACTATTATGAAAGGAAATCTTGAAGCAATTGAGGATGGAATAATCTCTGATCCAAAAGTAGTTATCGACAGCATAAGGACAGAAATCGAGAGGCTCGTTTCACTCGTGGAGGGCATTGAAGACCTGACAAGGGCAGAAGCAAGTTTTTTTAAAAGAGGTGATCAGGAGGAAATAAACCTGAAAGAATTTGTCCAGTCTGTTTCGGAAAGTATGAACAGTATGGTCATTGACAAGGGCCTTTATCTGAGAATAAACGGTCCTGATATTCTTGTGAAGGCAGATCCTGAAAAGCTCCATATTATTTTGAAAAATCTGGTAACCAATGCAGTTAAGTTTACGGATACAGGAGGAATAACCATTCACTGGGGAAATGCAGACGATAAGGATCCGGATCTGTTTTTCCTTGCTGTCAGTGACACGGGAAAGGGCATAGAAGATGATGAGCTCCCTAAAATTTTCGACAGGTTTTATAAAGGTAAGGACTCGCAGGGGAAAGGGCTGGGACTAGCCATTGTTAAGGAAATTGTTGAAGCAATTGGTGGGCAAATAGAAGTTGAGCGCGGTTCTGAAGGCGGGTTAAGTATAAGGATTACCATGTAAGGTAAAAGAATGATGATTTCATTGGGATGTATTCATATTTTCTTCACTATTCTTTATTATTTTTATAGTACGTTATGAAAGTAAGATATGCCCCTATATTAACAATAACTTCCATCCTCTTATTAATGCCCTTAGTATCAGTGCAGGCATTTCGTGGCGGTAAGCCGATAACACCGTATGGTGACTCATGTACCAGATGTTCCACGTATGGAACATGCAAATATACGCTCAGTCATGAGGACGCCAGGAGGGCCATAATGGACTACTATGATAAAAAGGGGTATATCGTTGAACTTATTCATAAGAGAGGGAGGTTTATCAAGGCAAAGGTTAAAGATAAAAATAAAGTAGTTGATATAATCATATTCGACCGGCGTACCGGAAGATTGCGATCAATATATTAGTCGGGGAATAGAGACAGAAATCCAATAACACCCGGAGGACTTTATGGGAAATATGAAACAGAAAAAAAGCGGAGCCCGCAACAAGAGCAGCTCTACGGCAATGATAGTTGTTTCCGTTGCCGTAATTGCCATAGCAGCACTGGCCATATCCGGCAATCTGCCTTTTTTAGGTGATGCCAAAGAAACAGGTAAATCCTTTAACCTGACTGGCAAGGAGACCAGACCTGTCCTGGATCCTGCAATGTTTACCGGCCAGACGCGTTTAGCATATGCAGCGGCCCAAAAATATCCTGATATGCTCAATGAAGTATATTGCTACTGTTATTGTGATCAGCAGCCATTTAATCATAAATCTCTGCTCAGCTGTTTTGTTGACAGACATGGAGCCGGCTGACAGCTCTGTCAGAAGGAGGCCTTGAGGGTCGCCCAGCTTTATGAACAGGGAAAATCAGTAAAAGACATAAAGAAGGCAATAGATAAAGAATTCGGCTCATAGAATTAAAAATGTTCACGCCGGGGTATTCATTACCCCGGCTTTTTTTTGCCACTGACAGAGCTTGTGTATGGAGAATACAGATAGATAAGATCTTTATCAGCGGGGAAACTCAAAAGTCAATGAGAAAAGAAAAACGGGGAAATCTAGTCAGTTTCTGCATTGATAGTCATTTTATTGATGAAATTTCAGAATTCGACTATTACGGAAACAGGATAGGGTTTCTTGTCACAGGAAAAACAAGAATGTCTGTTGCCAGAACCCGGACGCAGATCAGGTTTCAGGGTTAATAGGGGGCAGATGAATTCGATTATATGTATGAACAGACAGAACAGGGACAAACTTTGGGAACTTGTTGGATTCCTTGTACAGGGAAAAGCAAAGATATCCGTGGACTGGACCAGGACCCAGATTAAATATAAAGGGCAGAATGGGTAGTTCATGCATGAGGCGGCACGTATCCCGGTTGAATCAGGAAGAGTGCTGATAGCGCTCAGGCACTGATGTTCATTGCAAAATTGCATAGTTTTTATATTGACGGCAATATGGGGTAGTGGTATAATTTGCACACACTGCGGTCTTGTAGACAGAAGGAAGGTGTATGCAAAGGACAGTATTGAGGTCAATCATGTTCAGCGTATCGGCAGTACTGATTTTAAGCTGCAGTGCATCTGACAACAGATCTGCAAAGTCTTCATCTTTAATCCGCAATCTTATGAACACGCCTTTTGAACATGTCGATGGTGCATCACATAAATTATGGGAAGGAGAAATAGGAGGCACGTGGGTGACCTATTTCAGAACGTATGACAGCGATGCGAAAGGGGATGTTATTGTTGTTACAAAGGATCAGCTTCCGACATCGTACAGGTGTACCGAGTATGTTGATGATGATGGAGATACGAACCTGGATAAGGTCAATATCAGGATGTATAAGCATGGCGAAGGATGGAGTAATGTTCATATCAGCAGTGATAATCAGTCTGTGTTACATCATGCTAACACACAGTACAACAAACTGGTAGGGGAAATTAATTACAAAAGAAGGGGTTACCCGGACCTCAAATAAATGCTGGATATGCTTCTATTGCTGTTCTGAATTAATTAACGATTGAATTAACGATTTAAAGTCATCTTTGTCCCAGTTTCTGTAACCCATGGCAGCTGTTACGAGATTTCCCTGCCTGTCAATCAGGAATTTCATCGGGGTTGAGCTTACACCGTACAGGGCGCTTACGCGACCGTCAGGATCCAGCAAGTTTGCATAAGAGAGCCCGTTTTTTTTAACGGATTTTAATACTGCGTCTTTGCTTTCCTTAATGTCTATAGCTAGGATGACAAAAGGATCATCCTTATACTGCTGGTGCAGATTCTCCAGGGAAGGAAACTCCTTCCTGCACCATGGTCACCACGTGGCCCAGAAACTAAGCAGTATGACCTGTCCGCGATGCTGGCTCAGACTGACTCTTTCACCCGTTACTGACATCAGCTCAAAATCCGGGGCCTTGACTATCTCGTTGAATGCATAAAGGTTCATTGATGCAACCATATCAGCTATATTGGGTTCGAGTCCGGTCTCCGCAGAAGCGCTCCTGTCGGCTTTCTCTGTCTTGTCTGTCTGGCAAGAGTACGTACCACCGGCGAGGACGGATATGAGAATGGCAAAAAATAAAACATGTTTCCTGATCTGAATCACATGAAGTCCTTTCGTATAGAATTCACATAGTGATAAGTATATTTTATAGGAAAAAAAATAAAAATACGAATCCTTCATAATGAGATGCATACACAATAACTGCTATTCTGTCGGATGTGATTTTTCTGACTATGCTCACTTGTGGTTCAATGTCAGGAGACGAATTATCTGCTCCAACACTCCCACCTTTAACACATTAATCACATAGCTGCACTTTCATAATGTTTTCATAATTTATTCATTATTTCTTCAAACAACTCAAATAATCTATAGACAGAATTAAAATGATCCTGACTTACAGAAAGGAGGAAAATATTGCAGGATCATGTTCACTATAAAAAGAGAGATAACTCTGCCATATTAACATTTACAATTATTAAGGAGAATGAAAATGAACAGATTGATTATTGCAGTAGCAGTTGTATTTATTCTTGCTGTCGGTGCAATAGCATACGCTCATGGTCCCGGGTATGATGGATGGGGTGGTGGTCATATGAAGGGCTATGTATATGGAGGACATATGATGGGTCCGGGATATGGTCGGCACATGATGGCCCGTGAAGGCGCCGGATATGAGGACAATCAGAAGTTTCTGGATGAAACAAGAGACCTGAGAAAAGATTTACACAGCAAACGGTTTGAGTACATGGAACTGAGCCGCAATTCTGATACGTCTGAAGAGGCTCTGTCCAAACTCGATAAGGAGATCATTGAACTGGAGGACAAAATCAGAGAAAAAGCCCCAAGAACCGCTATGGGAAGAGCAGGTTACGGATATTGCTGGTAACATACAGCAGTGATTCATACTTCATATTGCAGCCAGTGGCATAACCCCTGGCTGTTTTTTTGAAGAAGGGGGCAATGACTCAAAAAGTCGAGGTTTCATGTGCTAGGAAGAAAGACAACCTCCCCTGGCCTCCTTCATCTGTTCATTGACCTATAAATTTCAACTTTGTTAATATTCGAGTTATGAAGAAAACAATTCTATTTTTGTTAATCATATATACCCTGACAGGAATTTCGGTAATTCGTGTTGAAGCATACGCATCAAAGGGAAACGCATTACATGAGGAAACACTGTCCAATGGGCTAAAAGTATTTGCTTTAAAAGATCCTGCAGCAACACTCGCGGTCTTTCAGATCTGGTATAATGCCGGGTCGATTCATGAGCAGATCGGCAAGACCGGGTTAAGTCATCTTCTTGAGCACATGATGTTTAAGGGCACGCCTCAGTATGGTCCGAAGGAATTCTCCAGAATCATAAAAAGGGCAGGCGGCATAGATAACGCAGGCACGAGCAAAGACTATGTTTATTATTTTCAGAAACTTGCCCCTGACAGGCTGCATCTTTCCATAGAGCTTGAATCTGACAGGATGCGTAATCTGATATTACGTCCCGATGATACGATATCTGAAAGAGATGTAGTGATGGAGGAGCGGAGGATGCGTTATGAAGATGACCCCCAGCGGCTTGTCTATGAAGAGGTCATTGCCGCGGCATTTAAGAACCATCCGTACCGATGGCCTGTGATAGGCTGGATGTCTGACCTGAAAGCTATTACAAGAGATGACCTGTTGAAGTATTACAAATCCAGGTATGTTCCTAACAATGCCTTCATCGTGGTAGGAGGAAACATAGATGTTGAGTCTGTTATGGAAAAGATACGGAATTCATTTGGCGCCATACCGATTGGACCTGAAATAAAAAAGCTTGACATCGAAGAGCCTGAACAACTGGGTGAGAGGAGGGTGTTCGTAAAAAAAGAAGCTGAGCTTCCCTATGTTCTCAGCGTGTATAAAACGCCCAATATTTTTAATGAAGACAGTTATGCACTGGATGTTCTCTCGATGGTGCTTTCAGGGGGCAAGAGTGCTAGGATCTACAAGAGCCTCATTGATGAGCAGCACATAGCGCTATCTGCTGGTGCTGGATACAGCAGTACGTACCGCTATCCGTTTGTATTCTATTTTTATGGAACGGCATTACCCGGCAAAAAAATTGAAGATGTTGAAAATGCTCTCTATGCTGAAATCGACAGGATAAAGAAGGAACCCCCTTCAGAGAGAGAGGTCCTGAAGGCAAAGAACCAGATCGAGGCAGACTTTATCATGAGCCAGGATTCAATTTATTATCAGGCCATGTTGATAGCTGAATTTGAAATGATAGGTGACTGGCGTCTCAAGGACAGGTACCTCGACGGGATCAGGGCCGTAACGCCGGAAGATCTTCAGCGTGTGGCAAAGAAGTATCTTATTAAAGACAAAAGAACAGTGGGAACGTTAATACCTTTAAAGAATACGGATAGCAAAGCCGTTCCACGGGTAACGGAATCTATTGCTGGCCATTAAATGCGGTCTATTGAAAGCACAGCGGATTCTTTGGGGCATGTCACTGGGATGATGACCATTGAGCGCAGATATTTGTTAATTATATCATGAATATAAAGAACATATTGCTTAAGAAAATAATCTTTGCAACAGTAATTATTAATCTGTTTTTTATTCTTTCTCCTCATCAAACCTTTCCCCTTGATGTTAAAAGAAAGGTCCTTGATAACGGTCTCATACTTTTAATATCTGAAAGACATAACCTGCCGGTAGTCAAGGTATCGCTGGGTATCAACGCGGGCAACCTCATGGAACCTGCGGAAAAGGCGGGACTGTCGAGCCTTGTCGCATCACTTCTCACTGATGGGACAGCCAGCAGGACTGCAGAGCAGATCAGCGAAAGTATAGAGTTTGTCGGAGGAAGTATTGGGGCTTCTGGCGGAGGAGACTATAATTCTGCAAGTCTCTCTGTTTTAAAAAAGGACATTGCTCTTGGTTTTGAACTGCTTTCCGATATAATTTTACATCCTGTGTTCCCTGAGGATGAATTCGAAAAGAAAAAGCAGAGGGTGAAGGGCAGCTTAAAAGCAAGGGAAGAGGACCCGGATTTTCTGGCCTCTCGTGAATTCACGAAGACCCTGTTCGGCGATCATCCGTATGGTCGGTTAATTTCCGGTACAGCCGAGACGATTGACAATATAAAGAGAGAAGACCTTATTGAATTTCATTCTACCTACTACGTCCCTGAAAACTCTGTTATGTCGGTTGTCGGTGATATTGAACCTGAAGAAGTGGAGAAATTGTTCGATACGTATTTTTCAAAATGGGATACTAAAACATCCATGAATACTTCTCTGCCTCAATTGGAAGCGAACAGGAAAAAGCAAACCATAAAGATCGATAAAGACCTGACACAGGCAACTGTCCGACTTGGTCATGTCGGAGTAAGCCGCGACAATCCTGACTATTATGCCATTTCGGTTATGAATTATATCCTGGGTGGTGGTGGTTTTGCTTCAAGACTTATGCAGAATGTCAGGGAGGAAAAAGGGCTCGTATACGATATTAGCAGCTATTTTAATGCTGACAGACAGGGAGGCAGCTTTCAGGTAACGTTTCAGACAAAGAATGAATCAGCAAATGTTGCGATAGAGGAAGTCCTGGAAGAGATTAAAAAAATAAGAAACAATCCTGTTACTGATCGGGAGTTAGCTGACGCAAAGGCCTTTCTGACAGGCAGCTTTCCCATGAGAATAGAGACAAGCAGCCGGATTGCGAATTTTCTTGTTGCCGTGGAATTTTACGATCTCGGAGTCGGCTATATTGATGATTATCCTGTTTTTATAAATAACGTGTTAAAAGAAGATGTATTAAGAGTTGCAAAAAAGTATCTTGACCTGGGGCAATTTATTCTTGTAGTTGTTGCAAACCAGGATAAAGCAGGTCTGAAAGACAGGTTTGAGTGATCACATAACGCCTGAACAGGTGTTTTATTTGCTCAGGATATATGTCGGCAGGGTTGATGGCAGGATATGAGTTGTTAATTTTCGGTTACTATTTTTTCTAATCCGGAACTTCTTTCGTTGAAAATGGGACATTCTTCATAATTGTTGCTGCAGTATTTCACAGCTTTGATGATATTCTGGCTTCCATCTCTTGTACAGAAACAGTCACCTGCGGGGAATTCAACATAAGGACAGATTTTTGTGATAAGGGTCTGTATGGACATGGTTTCTCCTTTCTACGCATCAAGATATTTAACTTCTTCAGTAGCAGATTTCAATATGAACACTCGTTCATTGTTTCCTCTAAAATCAGCGGGGGTTACGAAAAATCCGTAATCGCTGTGATAAATGTGATGACTCTTGCAGTTAAGATACTGGGCATAACCAATCATGGATTCACCGTCTGCAAACTGGATCCTGACCTTATTCACACCCCATGGGATGCTGTCCTCATATGTATAGGTATAGTCCCTGTTGCCTTCAAAAGATTTGACCCAGAACACCGCCTTGAGATGTTCAAGATCGATCTCTATTTCATCACCCTCTAAGAGACGAAGATGAAAGGTCCTGTTATTTGGATGAAAGTCATGACTCTCTCCCTTTAGAAGGGTTTTGTCCTTGAACCTTATGACCATTTTGTTTACATTCATAATATACTTCACTATAAACGAATAGTGCTCTCTACTTGTTTTATTATTTATTATGGGAAAAAATTGAGGATGTGACGTACATCACAAATTTAATGATTCATTTGTTATCAATAAAGGCAATATTGGCGAGTTTTGGTTAACATATTAAATAATATAAGAAATTAACGTACAGGATGTAAAATATTCCCTTTTTGACCCGGCGGGATTAATCGCAGATTATGTTGTGTTATTGATCCTGTGAGTCTGGATTTGCTGTCTCTCCGCTTTGTTCGCTGTCGGAATCCAGATCATCTGATTCCTTATCGATCGATGGAATTATAATATCGGATTTTTGAAAAGCCTTATCTATTTTATCATCGATAGATTTTTCACTGTTTTCTGAAGCAGTTGGATCTGACGAAACATCATTGCTTTTCCAGGCTCCACCCTTTCCGACTGATTCATCGTCATGCAATGCAAGAGAAAAACTGAGTGGAGTAAGACAAATGGTAAGGATAATTACGACAATTATTTTTTTCATATACACGTCTCCAAGTAATGTTTATATTCCTGAATTTAAATACCTGGTACTATCAGATTATCATATTTTCAAAATAACTACTTACAATTTCCATCCCCGGAATTCAAGGAATCTCTTGAAATCCCACATCTCCAACCTGGTCCGGTTCCAGGGTTTCAGACTTGTATAGAAAGTATTGCCGGTGATAGCCGGATCACGTATATCTTATCTGTGCCCACAAATAAATCAAGGCTGATCAGACTGAGAAAAAGGGATTCCCATACTTTTACGGATCCCTTGACAAATCCTTTCATGGGCCCCTCAGAATAATAGAAACTTGTGAAGCTGCCGTCAATCGGGATTTTCATTAAATCATCCATATGAGCCAAACGAGTATCGATGCTGATGAGCCTGTCGTTCATGGCAATATTCTGATCTTCAATAACATGCAGGTCCATAACCCTGTGTACTTCCGGACGTAGGTGAATGAGCAGCCTGTGACGGGTAATATCAGTATATTCAAGTCTGGGCGGCAGTCTTTCACCGTATACTTTTAACTTCTTCCCTGTCCAGGTATCAGGGAATGCATCGTCTGACAGGTTAGTTGTCGGAATAACTGCGAGATAACAGCCGCATGTATGAACGGTAGTAATTAGAACCGTTCTGTTTTCGGAATCCACGGTAACAACGGTAATAAGGCCGGTATTTTTACCGGCAGTCAGGTGATAAGGGATCAGGCTGAAGGGAACACCGGGAAAGTGGACACGGTAAATATAATTTGTGTAAGAATCCTTCTCTGTCGTGAAATTTCTGACCATGAAGTACATGATGGGGTCATCAACATCTATGAAGATTTTCTCATCGCCATTTTCTTTATGCACAGCCGAAGGTCTTCCGATACGGTTATGCTTCTCTTGATGGTTATATGTCATGAATACCGGAGCATGCTGCGATACAGGGTCATTGTCTGTGCTTTCAACCATGTAAATAGTCCTGACTGGCTCTTCAGCCAATTTCATATGATGAGCGCATCTGAAAAGCGCAAGAAAAGCTGCAACAATTAAAATTTTATGCATCATCCCTGAAATCATCTCGTTTTTTCTCCATATATGTCAATAATACGTACAGCAGAGTGTTACCATGATAATTGTCATACAGGCAATATATTTTAAGATAATAATTTTCATCCTGTATGTTATGGTGTAACAACATAACAAATGTTTGATCTTGAAGGGGGATTAATGAGTATGAAACCGGAACGATAGCACGAGATGCTTATTTAATTATCTCCGTACCGATACCTTCTTCGGTAAAGATTTCAAGCAGAAGGGCATGGGGAGTGCGTCCGTCTATTATGTGGGTCTTACCGACATTGTTGCTGATAGCGTTCTGACACGCTTGGACTTTTGGCAGCATCCCACCTGAAATGGTGCCTTTTGAAACAAGGGACTTTATTTTCCTTGAATTCATTGTTGATATTAATTTGTTCTTCTTATCGAGTATCCCTTCTGTGTCTGTAAGAAGAATCAGTTTTTCAGCCTTCAGGGCAGATGCTATTTCACCGGCAACATAATCAGCATTAATATTTAACGTCTCTGTATTTGTGCCTGCGCTTATCGGGGCGATGACAGGAATAAACCCGCTTTCATCTATGGTGTCCAGGATCTTCGGGTTTATCTTCTCAACTTCACCAACAAGGCCAAGATCGATAATTTCAGGAACGCCGGTTTCGGGTGAGAGTTTACGGATTACTTTTTTCTTTGCCTTAATCAGGTTTCCATCCTTGCCGCTCAGCCCTATGGCCAGTCCGCCATGGCTGTTAATGAGTGAGACTATCTGTTTATTGATGAGTCCGCCCAGTACCATTTCCACGATGTCAACAGTTTCCTCGTCAGTGATCCTCTGGCCCTGAACAAACGTGGGCGTCTTGCCCATTTTTTCCATTATGCTGTTTATCTTCGGACCTCCGCCGTGAACGATGACAGGTTTGATGCCTATAAAATTCAGCAGTACAATGTCCTGTGCAAAAGCGTCCTTCAACTTCTCATCAACCATGGCAGCGCCGCCATATTTGATGACAAACGTCTTTCCGGAGAACTTGCGTATGTATGGCAAAGACTCAATGAGAATGCCGGCTTTTTCAATATTCGTTTTCATATACGTATCCAGTTTCAGATTCAATTATACATGATTAAACATAAATATAAGTAGGAAGTTACAGGGAAGCAGTATCAAGTCAGGGGTATCGAATAACGAATAATTTCTTTTCTGTTTCACTTTAAATCTTGAACCTAGTCAGTTCCAATCCCCATTAACTCGTCTATCTTTGCCCCGATGTCTTCAGATTTCATAATGGCAGTTCCCACAAGAATGGCATCTGTCCGTGATGCTTCTATTGATTCAACATGTTCTCTGGAATTTATGCCGCTTTCACTTACTACAGTCCGGTCTTCAGGGATGTCTTTAAGCATTTCAAACGTCATGTTCAGGCTGATCTCAAGGGTCTTGAGGTTTCTGTTATTTATCCCGACTATCTCTGCCCCGCAGTCAAGAGTTACATCCAATTCCTTGAGGTTATGCACTTCAATGAGACAGTCAAGTGACAGTTCTTTGGCCAGGCCATAGAGATCAGATATCTGTGACTTTTCAAGGGACGCGGCTATCAACAGCACTGCGTCAGCACCGTTTGCCCTTGCTTCGTATACCTGATACGGATCAAATATAAAGTCTTTTCTGAGCAGGGGCTTCTCTGTTCTCTTTCTTGTCTCCTGCAGGTTCTTGAGGCTGCCTGCAAAGTAGCGCTCTTCGGTGAGAACGGATATGGCAGAAACCTGTTTTCTGTCATATACGGAAATTATGTCCGGGAGTTTAAAGTCTTCTCTTATCAGACCTTTTGACGGTGATGCCTTTTTCAGTTCAGCTATTAATTTGACAGGCCCTCCATTGTCCCTTTTAATCGCAGACCTGAACGACCTGACAGGGTCCATATCTTCTGTTCTGGCTTTCAGGTCAGTAAGAGGAACGTTCCTTTTTGCATTCGCCAGCTCTCTTCTTTTGTTATCAAGAATTTGATCAAGTATGCTCATGATGTATTAATTAAGGTAAGGGTGATTTTTTAAGACATGGAAATTTTAGATAAGACGTATCATGTAAGTCAAGGTGTGGTCTCCTTTTATACCGTCTTCCATTCTCCGAAGTTCTACAAAGAATGAATGGCCAGTGTCTCCTCACCGTCATTCCGGCAATCTTTAAGCCGGAATCCATCCTTTATCCTTTCGAATACTCTTTGCAAGTAGAGAGAAGACGCCGGTTCCCTGGATGTTCAAAATGCCCGTCAGAGAGACGACGTTCTGCAATCTGTTTTGGAGTATTGATGGTATGATTGTTTTTATCTGCAGGCAATTTCTCTATTTCACATGCCTTCTGCATATGAAGCAAATTCTTAAATATAATGAGGAGAACATCTTTCACCTTAACTGTCACGGGGCCACTGTTTTTTTACACTGCAGGTGAGAAATAAAGGAAGTCATATCCGTTATTGAACATTGATTAAACAATTTCCTTTTACATATTGCAAGAACTGTCGTGCCCAGTTAACATGCCAGTGAGCATTTTTTATCAGATATGCCATTCTTCACTGCTTGAGTGTGCAATGCCGAGAAAACCTTCTGTACATTCGAAAATACATAGCTGTCTCCTTTGGATTGTTGCTTCATAGAGTCCCCCTTATTGATTATCTACTTCCTGTCCCCGATTAAGTTGTTAAGGGCCTCTGCATAATAGCAGAGTATTATTGATTTTTTAACAGGTAGTGGTTTAATATCTTGAAAATCGAGCAGGAAGTTAAAACACTCCACTATGGGCGCTGAAAACAAGGGGAATACTGCCAAACTCATAATACATACAATTAACTTAAGAATAAGTACAAAAACTATACTGCAGCATTAATTACTGTACTATACTGACGGATTGGTAATGAATAATGGCCGTTTCGATACAATATACTGTTAGATACAGAAATAAATAATGAATAAATCACATAAGAAAAGGCATCCTAAAGAACCTGAGCCCATCATAGTTGATCTTAAAAAGAAAGATACAGAATATGGTTGGATACTGTCAGTTGATAGGATGGCACTCAAATTTGTTCCTTCATGGTTTACATATTTGAGTTGGATTCTAATCCTTGCTGCATTCCAATTCTTATTTAATAAATCAGATCACTGGATCATAGGCAGTATCATTGCGTTTAGCTCAGTGGCGATTTGGAGATATTTAATAGCTGTATTCTGGCAATATGAATTTAGAGGCCTCCCGTTTATAAAAAGTGAAAAATATATTATTGGATATCTTGTACTATTGCAGGAGTGATGTCGTTTCTAGGCTGGCAGCTTGCAGTGTATATTGCAAAACTATTGGTAGAGTATGATCAAAAAGTCTAAGTCAACGCACTCGAATGCATGACAGCGGTGAGAAATTGACTTTAAATAGTTTGCATGATGCAAACGATCGCCATGCATGATTATACACTACATGTCATGCAGCGGTAGTTTCAGCGTTCTGAGATTAAGAATATTCATGACCTCTTATGACGAAATAAGGTTCTCATAATGGAAACATTTTTTGGAGTTGCACTCATTTTTGCTGGGTCCATATGGTTATTTTGGTCGCTATATAGCCTGAGGAAAGGCCGCAAATCAGAAGACTGGACTATGACCACAGGCATTATTACCATGTCCTATGTTTACGAATCATCCGTTCGGAAAGGTCGTGGAACGTGCCCCATTGTTCATTATGAGTATTCTATACTGGGGGAAACCTATAAGAGTGATCGCATTTTTTGGGGAAACGTTCATATGTCAGGTTCAAGGGAGGCATCTCAGCGAGTTGTGGATAATTATAAGAAAGGCAAAAAAGTAACCGTATATTACAACCCTCGCAATGCGGAGGAGTCAGTTCTGGAACCAGGCACAGCGAAAGGCACGCTGCTTTCGCTTGCGGTAAGTTGCATACCCATTATCGCAGGAATTGTTCAGCTTATGACCGGATTTCTGAAAGTACCTTGAGTAAGTAAAATTATAACGGCTTCGCCGAACCCAGTCGCTGCACTTGAACGAGTGCCGCTTGGGGCTTGTTGAGCACGCAATGTTTTGAGTTATGCAAATTAGTTTGGGGATGTGCTGACGTGCTTTAGCGGCACTCATCAGTGAGCTCCCTGTTAGATTTCAAGTGATTAATTGAACAGATCATGAAAAAAAGGCAGAAAGTACGAAAAGGCATAATTCTATCGACTTTTTTTCTATTCCCGGCTATATTCTATTATCTCTCCCCGGTTCTCATAGTCCAATCAAGCTCACAAGGCATTATTAATGGAAGCTTTGTAATTTTTACTTTATTATTTTTGAGTTCTCTATCAGTCGGCCGTGCTTATTGTGGATGGGTATGCCCAGGTGCTGGTTGTCAAGAGAGTATGGTTATGGCTCGCGATAAGAAAGTTCAAGGAGGCGATCACATAAAATGGGTTATCTGGTGTCCGTGGATTGCCTTAATAATTTATCATGCGGTGAAGGCTGGCGGATATAAGAAAATAGATTTTTTTTACGAAACAATTTATGGACTGTCCATCGGCAATGTCAATGCTCTCGTAACATATTTCATCGTTCTAATCGTCCTCATAGTTCTGCCAGCGTTCATTATTGGTAAAAGATCTTTTTGCCATCATTTATGCTGGATGGCTCCATTTATGATTCTTGGCAGAAAAATAAGAAATATATTTCAGTGGGCTTCCCTTAGGTTAGTGGCTGACCGTGAAGCATGCATACACTGCCATACCTGCTCTCATAACTGTCCTATGAGTCTCCCGGTTGAAGAAATGGTGAGTCAAAGCCAGATGGAGAATGCAGAATGTATCCTGTGTGGAACATGTGCAGATGGATGCAGTCAAAGCGCGATATTATTGAGATACAAATAAGATATAACCATGCAGTGGACTTGAACAAGGACCAGCGGTGACTTTTTGGAGTGTATTTGACTTCAGTTTGCAAAATGTTTTTTCAGCAGGCCGATATCCTACAGGCCCTCGTCAGTCACCGGCACGTTATCTGTCAAATTAATGAATAAAGTTAAAAACGTCTTTAAATTTTAAATCAGTATTCTCATCCGGGCCGGACAGTGAAGTAACTGCCGACCCAGTCGAGAATAAATCCTAGCGGTTGCCACGCCGTGGTAGAAGCGGGCATTCAAAGTAGAAGTTTGCTTCATTGATAATAATGTGTCCCAGTTGCTCGTGTGCCAGTACATCCTCCGAATTTGTCAATTCAAAATTCACAAAACCATCGCCGTCAGGATCATGAGCATTAATGCCCTGCGCTGTGAAAACTACCATTTGTAAGTCCCAACGCCCTCCATTATAATCCTGATCTCCGGGTGCGCTCTCAGCTACCGATCGCTGCCCGGAAAGGCCGCTCATCATAAAACTGTAGATCCTGTCTGTAGAATGTTCTGCTGGAGCAACAAATGTAGTTGGAGTTACGATGGTATCGTACAGATTGTCGTTTGCCCATATTGCCTCAGCGACACGCGTTGCACCTCCTGCATACAGGGCAGTAGTTCCCGTTAAGACAACCAGTATTGTCAGGATGACTATGTACAGTTGATTCTTCATCCTTATTCACCTCCTTTCTTTGTTTGGATAAAATAAAGATACCACTAAGAATTCACGAAAATATCACAGAACATTCAATTTTCCATCACATTGACTATTTGAGACGTTGTGACTTGGAGAATGGGGTCAGGCTTGAGAATTGAGGAATGTACCAACTTGAATAAGTGTATAAACTGAATGTAAGCTATCATATCTCTAATTAGCTGAAAAATGTGGGGACATGGCGAGGAAACCGAGAATAGAGTACGAAGGCGCTTTCTATCACGTAATAACACGGGGCAATCATAGAGAAACGATATTCAGGGATAACAAAGACTTCATGAAATATCTTGAGATACTCTCTGATTATAAAAGGCGACATCATTTCCATATTTACAGTTATGCACTGATGAGCAATCATATACACCTGTTAATGGAAACGGCAAAGACCCCTCTTTCAAAAACACAGCGAATAAACCAGCGCTATACGATGTATTTCAACCGAAGGTATAAAACAGTGGGTCATCTGTTTCAGGGCAGATATAAGGCTATTCTATGCGAAAGGGATACTTATTTGCTTACACTCATTAAATATATACACTTGAACCCCGTAAGGGCAAAGATGGTCAAGGCAGTGCAGGATTACAAATGGAGCAGTCACAAGTATTACGCCGATGAAGAAGAAAAGAACGGCATTGTTGATACAGCCCCTGTTCTAAGGATATTTTCAGAAGATAAGGTGACATCAAGGAAACTTTATAAGGACTTCATGAGAGATGGAACTGTTATAAAGAGAAACGACGTTTATTCAACCATTGACCAGAGAGTACTGGGCAGTGAAGAATTTCTCGACAGCGTACTGGAGAAGTATGATGGAGAGATTGAAAATGAGAAAAAGGGAAAAGAGTATACGTTGAGGGAAATTGCAAGGGGCATTGAAACGGTATAAGGAGTCAAGCTTAAGCAAATACGAAAACACAATAAGATAAAACATATTACATTGGCCAGGAAACTATATATTCTTGTAGCAAGGGAATATGGTTACCAGGGAAAAGAAATAGCTGCATATATAAGGAGAGACCCCGCAATAATATCTACATCTCTTAAGTTTAGAAAAATATTAAAAGAGGACATGGAGGTGGTGATCAAATTATTAAAGAATCTCAATTATCAAGCCTGACCCCTTTTGCTGAAATCAAAACGCTTGATAGAACCGTCAGGATTTTTATATATTTATAAGTTGATATCATGCCGATGTGTAATATGAACTATTCGAGTATAAGGAGGATATAAATCATGACTGATGGAGGGATAACCGCGATAAATGAAAAAGTACGGGAAGAGAGCGCCTTTGTTCAGAACATACTGTCTGAGTTTGGAAAAACCATTATAGGACAGAAGTATCTTATCGAGAGATTACTTGTGGCCCTGCTTGCAAACGGGCATATTCTTATTGAGGGCGTTCCCGGACTGGCCAAGACATTATCGGTACGGGTTCTTTCAGGGGCCATAAGGACAGGGTTTCAGAGGATACAGTTCACGCCCGACCTGCTGCCTGCCGATCTGATCGGGACTCTTGTGTACAATCCCAAGGACGGAGACTTTACCACGAAAAAGGGGCCGATATTTTCGAATATTATTCTTGCCGATGAGATCAACCGTGCTCCGGCAAAAGTGCAGAGCGCACTTCTGGAGGCAATGCAGGAAAGGCAGGTGACCATAGGGGAAAACACGTTCCCGATGGATGAGCCTTTCCTGGTCCTTGCTACCCAGAATCCCATTGAGCAGGAGGGCACATATCCTCTCCCCGAAGCCCAGGTAGACAGGTTTATGCTGAAGATAAACATAACGTACCCAAGCATTGAAGAGGAACATCAGGTAATGAAGAGCATGGCATTTACAGACAAGCATATTAGCGTGAATGCTGTTGTAAATCCTGATGATATTAAAAGGGCACGGCAGGTGGTAGATGAGATCTATATGGATGAGAAGATCGAGAAATATATCCTTGATATCGTGTTTGCAACAAGAGAACCTGATAAATATAAACTTGGAGACCTTACTGACCTGATCCAGTACGGGGCATCCACAAGGGCCTCGATCAATATGTGCATTGCGTCAAAGGCATATGCATTTATTCAGGGCAGGGGATACGTAACTCCCCAGGACGTGAAATCAATTGGTCCTGATGTACTGAGACACAGAGTAATAGTGAGTTATGAAGCTGAGGCTGAAGAAAAGACGTCCGATGACATTATAAAGAAGATATTTGAGGAGATAGAAGTACCGTAAAGACAGGAGTCATGAGTCAAGAGTCAGGAGGTGATAATCAGGGAGTTTCTTCCCCCAATTATCAGCTACTGATTACTAACTACTGACTACCGGTTTTTTGCATTATGATACCAAAAGAAGTATTACAGCAGATCAGACGGATTCAGATCACTACGTCCCGTATGGTGACCGATGTTTTTGCCGGACATTACCAGAGTGTGTTCAAGGGCAAGGGTATGGAATTTGATGAGGTAAGGGAGTATCTCCCGGGAGATGATATACGGTCGATTGACTGGAACGTTACTGCCCGGACAGGACATCCCTTTGTAAAGAAGTTTGTTGAGGAACGGGAACTGACTATCATGCTTCTTCTTGATATGTCAGGCTCGTCGTACTTTGGCACGGTGAATAAACTTAAGAGACAACTGGCTGCAGAGGTCTGTTCGCTTCTGGCGATGTCTGCCATAAAAAACAATGACAGGGTCGGTCTGATAGCTTTTACGGACAGAATAGAAAAATTCTTACCTCCACGCAAAGGGCTGAGCCATGTCATGAGGATCATCAGGGAGGCGCTGTACTTTAAGCCGGAATTTCAGGGCACTGACATCCCAGGTGTTCTGGAATACCTGAACAGGGTAACGAACCGCAGTACCGTAAGCTTTATCATCTCTGATTTTTACGCAGCAGATTTTAAAAAACCACTGTCAGTAACCGGCAAGGGTCATGACATGGTTGCTGTTTCGATTACAGATCCGAGGGAACTAGAACTGCCCGATATGGGTATTATAAATATTGAGGATGCAGAAAGCGGAGAGCACTTCATGCTTGACACGTCCAGCTTTGCATTGAGGCGTGACTACAGCGCACGGGCTTTGAAGATGTTCGATGAAAGGAAAAGGATGTTCCGATCGATACCTATTGATCACATTGAATTGCGCACGGACAGACCATATAACCAGGAGTTGTATAAATTCTTCAGGATGAGAGAAAGGAGAATGTAAGAAATAAAAAAGACTTTATTTACATCGATGTTTTTCCTGTTTCTTTATTGCTCTGTTACAGATGCTGATGTTTCTGCAGGTGCAGCGCCGGTCACTGTCAGGACCGGGATTGAGAAAGAAACCATATATATCGGGGACAAGGTCACGTACTATATTGAGGTGGAGACAGGGAAAGACGTTGAGGTCAGTCTGCCCGGGTTTGGAGAAAACCTGGCAGAGTTTTCCATTAAGGATTTCGGCAGTAAGGAAGGAGGGTATTTCGGTAAAAAAAAATTAAAACAGTGGTACATTCTGGACACCTATGATACCGGGACCTTTACGATACCTGCGATTGCGGTCAAGTACAGGTCCAGGGGTGAAGAGGAATGGAAAGAGATACTTGCAGATGCCGTGAATATTGAAGTCCTGAGTTCTCTCGATGACAAGGCCATGGAGGGCGATATCAAGGACATTAAGGGGCCGGTCAGTTACTGGGATAAGAAATATATTTTAGTTTTATTATCGATAGTTATAGCTATAGCCTTAATGCTGTTTATTATTATATTCCTGCAAAAGAGAAGAAAGACAAAAGAGGTATACATACCGGCTGTACCGGCCCACGAGTTAGCATACGAGGCCCTTAAATTATTAATGGCAAAGGACTATCTCTCAACCGGAAGGGTACAGGCATATTATGTTGAGCTGTCCAACATTGTGAGACATTATATTGAGAACCGCTTTAAGCTCAGGGCCCCTGAAATGACGACAGAAGAATTCCTGCTCACGTTGAGGGAATCTGTTGTGCTCAATCCTGAACAGAAGAGTCTTGTCAGGGATTTCCTTTCACACTGCGACATGGTGAAATTTGCAAAATATCTGCCGGAGAAAAACGAAATCGACGCTAGTTATGATTCAGCAAGAAACCTGGTTGACCAGACAAAAGAAACACTCATGCAGGGAGCGGACAGATAGTGCACTTTCATAACCCATGGGCATTTGCGGTCATACTTGTTGTTATAAGTATTGCCATAATCAATGTGATACGAAAACAGGAAATCCCCTCACTCAGATTTTCTACTGCTGAACTTGTCAGAGAGATGAAGCCCACAGTCAGGATTGCCCTTCATAAGGGTATGGTATTTTTCAGGATTGCTGCACTGATCCTTATTGCAGCTGCATTGAGCCGCCCCCAGCAGATTCTTGAGGAGTCAAAGATAACGAGTGAGGGGATCGATATTGTCCTTGCTCTTGATACCTCGACAAGTATGCTCGCGGAAGATTTTAAACTGGGAAGAGAGCGTTCGAACAGGCTTGAGGTGGTGAAAAAAGTAGTGAAGGACTTCATCGGTAACAGGCACTCTGACCGGATAGGTATTGTGGCATTTGCTTCAAGGGCTTATACCGTGTCACCTCTTACCCTTGATTATGGATGGCTGATGCAGAACCTGGACAGGGTGAACATAGGGATGATTGAGGACGGAACCGCGATTGGATCAGGAATGAGTTCCGCCTTGAACAGGCTTAAGGACACCGAGGCTAAGGAGAAGGTGATTATTCTTCTGACTGACGGCAGAAACAATGCAGGAAAAATCTCACCTCTTACAGCCGCCGAGGCTGCCGAGGCATTGAATATAAAGATCTACACTATCGGAGCCGGTACAAAAGGCCTTGCTCCATATCCGGCAGAAGACTTTTTTGGAAACAGAGTATACAGACAGGTGAAAATTGAAATTGATGAAGAGTCTCTTCAGAAAATTGCCCAGACAACAGGCGCACGGTATTTCAGGGCAACTGATACAGAGTCATTACAAAAAATTTATGATGAAATCGATACATTCGAAAAAACTGTTATCGAGGAAAAGGGTTATGCTGAATACAGGGAGCTGTTTCATTTTTTCCTGATACCGGGGCTTGTGTTGTTGATACTGGAATTAATATTAAGGAACACACTTTTAAGAAGAATACCTTGAAGAAAGAGGTCAGGAATCAGGAGATAGGGATATATAGTTCTTTTCTCTTATACCCTTGACCCCTTGAATTCCAAAATCCTTTTTTTATTATGAAATTCGGAAATGTACAGGCGATGCATTTTATCTGGCTCATAGCTGCCATAGTTTTCTTTTTTATATGGTCATACAGAAAACGTAGAAGGGTGATGGAACTTTTTGCCAATAAGGACCTGCTTGATGATCTGTCGGGGTCTTTGGACCGGAAAAGACAGAAACTTAAAGACTATTTCATTCTTGTCTCACTGATTCTCATTATCATATCTCTTATGAGACCCCAATGGGGATTTGAGTGGAAGGAAGTTACCAGGAGCGGCCTTGATATACTGATCGCTCTGGACACTTCAAACAGCATGCTTGCAGAAGATGTGAAACCCAACAGACTTGAGAGATCAAAACTTGCTGTCAGGGACTTGATTAAAAAACTTCAGGGAGACAGAATCGGGCTGATAGCATTTGCCGGCAGCGCCTTTCTGCAGTGTCCGCTCACCGTTGATTACAGCGGATTTGCCCTGTCTTTAGATGATTTGGATATAAACACGATCCCAAAGGGAGGCACGTCCCTGTCAGATGCTGTCCGGGTTGCCATTGACAGTTACGGAGGAGGCAAGAAGAAATACAAGGTGCTTGTAATTATCACAGACGGAGAGGACCACGAAGGCAGGTCAATGGAATGGGCTGAGAAAGCAAAGGAAAAAGGCATTAAAATATTTGCTATTGGCATTGGAACAAAAGATGGTGAACTTATACCGATAAAAGATGAATCGGGCGGAGTTACATTTCTGAAGGACATACAGGGTAACGTCGTCAAGACAAGACTCGATGAGGCTTCTCTTCAAAACCTGGCACTTGCTACCGGAGGCAGCTATGTTAAAGCATCAGGCACTGAGTTTGGACTGGACCTTCTTTATGAAGAGAAGCTTTCTCAGATGGAAAAAAGAGAGATTAAGAATAAAATGGTCAGGAGATATGAAGAGAGGTTTCAGGTGCCACTTTTGCTGGCCCTGATACTGTTATGTATTGAGCCGTTTATTTCAGAAAGGAAAAGGCGACAGGCAGGGTAAGAAGTATGAAATATCGAGTAAGAATTAAGAATTAAGAAGTGAGAAGTGAAAGACATTATGAATACAAAACTGATAATCTTGCCATGCTGTTTACTTATTATATTGCTGAATTCTGTTACTTCTGCTGCGCAGGAAGCAAAGAATGGGGAAAACAAAGAGTCTCTGTCTTCTGAAAAGGCTTTTGAAGACGATCTTGAGAAGTATGAGAAAATTGTGGAAGAAGACCCTGACTCAGATGTAGCCAATTATAATCTTGGTACTGCATATTACAGAAAGGGGCAGTATGAAAAGGCTGTTGATTTTTTTATGAAATCGCTTAATACGGAAGACACGGAGATCGAAGAAAGGGCGGTTTACAATATTGCGAACAGCAAGTACAAAATCGGAAGCCTTAAGGCGGACAGTGATCTTAACAGTGCCATCGGGCTATATAAAGAATCTCTTGACTATTACAAGCGGGCCATGGAAATGGATGAGACAGACCGGGACGCTAAATATAATCATGAACTTATCGAGAAAAAACTGAAGATACTCATGGATAAAATGAAGGACCAGCAACAGCAGCAGAACCAAAACCAGGACCAGAATAACAAAGACAAAGAGGGACAGGGTGAAGGGGAGCAGCAGCAACAACAGGGGGATGAGCAACAGCAGACTGCACAACAGGACCGGTCAGGCGAAAGAGAGGACAGGAAAGAATCAGGAACAGGGCAGAAACAGGAAGAACAGCAGATGCAGTCATCTGGAAAAGAAGAGGAGTCTTCTGAAAAGATGTCTCCTGAAGAGGCGCGCATGTTATTAGAGGCCTATGGTCAGGACGAAGCAAGAGAGCAAGTAAAGCAAAAGCTGAAAGGCCGATATGGTGAGGTGTTAAAGGACTGGTGAGAACGGATGAGAATATAAACAGGTATGTGAAGAGGCTGTTCCTCTGTTTACTGTTGATGATCATAATATTATCAATGCCAGTGACGGCGGTTGCAGAGGAATTGAAATTTCAGGCGTTACTGGACAGGAACATCATATATCTTGGCCAGAGCGCCCAGCTCAGTCTTCAGTTTGAAGGATCAACAGATGTTCCTGCACCCGCGCTTTCTGATATGGAGGGTTTTCAGACACACTATTCAGGTCCGTCTACAAGAATGTCCATTGTAAACGGCCGAATGACTTCATCGATTACCCATATTTACCGGCTTGTTCCTGTAAAAACCGGGGAATATACCATAGGCCCGTTTTCTATTGCATACAACGGTAATCAGTACAGATCCAATGAGATCGTGATTGAAGTCCTGGACAGTGGGTCTAAAAGGCAGGACCCTGAAGGAACGCAGAGCATCCCCGAAGTTTCACTGAAAGACAGAGTATTTGTAGAAATGGAGATTGACAAGAACAGGCTTTACATTAATGAAATAGCAAACCTGCATATTAAACTCTTTGTAAGCAGCATGAGCATACGCGATGTTCAATATCCTCAATACAGCCATGAAGGATTTTCTGTTAATGATTTTGAAAAACCTCGGGAATATCAGGTCAACAGGGAGGGGGTTATATATTCCGTACTTGACTTTCAGACAGAAATATTTGCAACACAGGCAGGTACACGGAATCTGGGACCGGCAGTGATCAGGGCCAATCTGCTTACAAAAACGAGGAGCAGGAGACCTCACTCACTATTTGATGATTCTCTATTCAATGACTTCTTCGGAGGATATGAAACAACACCCATTGAACTGAAGTCTGATGTTCTGACCATTGATGCACATGAATTGCCGGTCAAGAACATGCCGGAAAATTTCAAAGGAGCCATCGGTAATTTTCAACTGGATGTTTCGATATCTCCGGACGAGGTAAAGGCCGGTGACCCGGTCACTCTGCTGATGACCGTGACAGGCACCGGAAACTTTGATGCCGTTCACAGCCCTGATTTGCAAAATATTGATGGTTTTAAATTATATGATCCCCAGGTCAAACTTGAACCAAACAGAAAGGTCTTTGAACAGATTGTCATTCCTACTGGTGATAACATTGAGAAAATTCCTGATATCCTGTTCAGTTATTTTGACACGGACATAGGTCAGTACCGAACTATTGTAAAAGGGAACATTCCCCTTAGAGTGAGCAGGGTTGAGAAGGAAGAAATTACCATACTTGATCCTGCCGGTACAATCGGGCGTCCTCTTAAAAAGGAAGTCCTGGGACGCGACATTATATATATCAAGGAATCCCCCGGCAAGATAAGGACCAGGGGTGCTTACCTCTATAATAATCCTGTATTTATTGCACTGCAGACAGCACCTCTGGTTTTATTTGTTATCGCTGCTGTTTTATATAAGAAACGTGAAAGGTTAAGTTCAGACCCCCGCTACGCAAGGAGATTGGCGGCGCCCAGAAAAGCCGGAAAGGGAATAAAAAAGGCAGAGGAATATGTATGTAAAAACATACCCCTGGATTTTTATGATGCAGTCTTCAGGACATTGAGAGATTACCTTGGCGACCGTTTTCATCTTCCATCAGGAGGTATCACCGCTGAAGCATTAGACGCTGTTCTTGACGGAAAGGAGATAGAAAAGGACTATCTGATGAAACTGAAAAAGATCTTCAATGAATGTGACATGGCAAGATATGCGCCTTCCGGCATTGATGAAAATAAAATGAATATAACATTAAACGAGATGAAAGAGGTCATTGACTATTTTGAAAAGCACAAGGACTGACAAGTGACAAATGAGAAGCAGGAACAAAGAAGTAAGAACAAAGAAATGTAAAACAGGAACCGTTAATTTACATAGGATAACGGGATTTTTACTTAATAGGTACAGAGGATATCATGTATAAAAGTACTTTTGCATACACTGTTATATTTATTGCCCTTTTTATATGTATGGCGTTGTCTCCTGCTTATGCTCAAAATGAACGGGAGGATGATCCGGGGTATATCTTTTATAAAGCTAATGCTCTTTATGAAGACGGGAAATATGATGAAGCAATAGAAGTGTATACAAGCTTGATTGATCAGGGGCGCGAAAGCGGCAACCTCTATTACAATATTGGAAACAGTTATTTTAAAAAAGGTGAGCTTGGAAAGGCCATAGTAAATTACGAAAGAGCAAATAAGCTTATCCCGGACGACAGTGACCTGAAATCAAATCATGACTTTGCACGTTCAAAAGTCCGTAATACGGTCTCTGGAAACACCGCCTCTTTTCATGGAAAAGTGATGGCCCTGTATAAGGGTTTTTCGATTAACGGTCTGACCATTATATTATCTGTGCTGTTTATTGTTCTGCTTTCATATATATTCATCGCTTTTGTAGCCAG
>CP070632.1:1350841-1398256 GCA_020356065.1 Nitrospiraceae bacterium | reverse complement strand
ATTTTTCCCATTATATTGCTCATAGCTCGTAGCAGAACATATCCCAAGTTCTGCTGTTTTTACTCCGCCCGGCTCTCGCCCACAATTTTTAAATTGCCAACAGTTTTTCGACAGTATGTCCCTCCTTTGTATCTGTCTATTCCTATTCATATTTCAATAAATACTTTTAACCGAACATAGTATTTGTAGGTGTACATTCAAATATTCTTAACATCTCTATCAATTTGCGTCCCTGGTTCATAATGTGCTTATTCAAAAAGAACCAGCCCTATCAGCAAACTTTATTTCAATATTCACATCTGATCCCAGGGGTTGCCCAGTATAGAAGATATTATTTTAATCATGTCGGAACTATTTTAATTTATCTTTAGAACATATTTTTTTGTTTGTGGCCGTATGTAAAATTACCAACGACATTCCGCATAAGATAAGGATGCAATTCTCCAGTCTTTGCCCTTCATCAATTCAGAAGACAACATGATGTTATCAGAAAACCACGAGCGATTTATTTCCTTCAATGGCAAAAAGCTTCAGGATCATGAGCATACAGTCGATTGTATAGTAGGACGAAACACGAAAGCTGTACATATGAAACAAAGAAAGAGAAGCAGGATATAAAATGCATATTATGGATGAAGACAAAAACGCGCCGCATAACATTGTCATGGATAAAGAAGCCTGTCCAAAATGCGGGTACCTGCATCAGGGTCATACCGAGTGCATGAAATGCGGGATCGTGTTTGCGAAATACGATGCTGATCAATCTGGAGCAGTGCACAACACCACTGATTCAAATCTCAAAACAAACATCGATGCAACAGACAGGTGTATAAACAGAGCAAAAAAATTCATAATAATCTGCCTGATGTCTTTTTTCTTCTTTTACATGGTGATAAAGCGCAACGCATGGTGCTTTCTTGATTATGTTAACCTGCCCTTTCATGAATCCGGCCATATCCTTTTCAGCCCCTTTGGAGAGACGGCGCAATTTCTCGGAGGAACTATCGGTCAATTGATATGGCCGTTTATCCTTATTATCTATTTTATCAGGAGAAAAGAATGGCTTTCAGCATGGTTCTGCCTGTTCTGGTTCGGAGAAAATTTTCTGAATATAAGTAAATACGTTGCCGATGCCCGGGCGATGGTCCTGCCACTTGTAGGCGGCGGAATACATGACTGGAATGTTTTACTGGGTAGATGGGGTCTCCTGAGACATGATCATGCAATTGCAAAGACGATATTTGTTATTGGCTCGGTTTTCATGACGGTCTCGATCGTTTCAGCTTTTTTTGTAAAACCTGACCCACGATATTCACAAAGCCAATGAGGTAAGCTTTAAAAAAAAGTTTCGGGAGCGGCTTTCACAGCAGTACGTCAATACTCAGTTTAAGCGTTAATGAAGTGTTAAGTTTGAGAATATCCCCACGCTTTGCGCCGTATCCAAAACTTTTTTAAGGCTTACCTCCTTGGCTTAAATATTTATGAACAAAGTGAGCTAAATTAGAGGATCATAATTCATTGTCAGAGTTTAACCTCATATGAGATCATTTCTTCATCATTGCTTTAACGCCCGGAAATGCTTCCATGTTTGTGTGTGGAATGAACAACCCGGACATGTATTCATCCATGAATGAATTGGAGACCGATAGTTCAAGGTAGGTCATTTTCTGTGATATGTCCTCAGCCTCTGAGCGCATTTTTCTGGAAAGAAGGCAGAGATATGATCCTACAATAGACGTGTTCCCCATGTATTCAAACTTGCCTTTTGGCATCTCGGGAAGCATGCCAAGGGTGATTGCTTTTTCTATGTCGAGAAACTTGCCGAAGCCACCGGCAATGTATACTTTCTGTACATCATCAAAGGTAAATCCAACTTCATGTAACAGCGTTGCGAATCCGGCATAGATTGCTGCCTTGGCCCTGATCAGATTTTCTATATCAGGTTCTGTGAGAACAATGTCTCTTCCATCAGATGAATGAACAACAAACTCAAGGCCGTCTTCGCCTCGTCTCACCCTGTCTGATACATCTTCCTGTAATTTGCCTTTCTGATCAAGAATGCCGGCAAGGAACATCCCAGCAACTGCATCGATCATGCCGGATCCGCAAATACCTGCAGGCGGGACATTATCACCGATGACTTTAATCTGCACGTCTTTTGATTCAGGATCTATAAGGACGTCCTCGATTGCTCCATCAGTTGCCCTCATCCCGTGCTTTATTCCGCTTCCCTCAAAACATGGCCCGGCAGAGCAGGCGGCAGACATGAGCCATTCTGAATTGCCTATAACTATTTCGCCATTTGTTCCAATATCAATAAAAATGCTGATCTCTTCCTTCTCATGCAGTCTAGTGGCCAGAACACCGGCGACTATGTCACCGCCTACATAACTGGCAACACAGGGGAACGAGTAAATCGGGGTGCTGCGGTGTGATCTGATCCCGAGCTCACCTGCATAGGCAAGGGGAAAGATGTTTGCGGTTGGAATATAAGGATCTTCCCTGATTGTGGTCGGGTCCAGGCCGAGAAAGAGCTGGGTCATTGTCGTATTTCCCGCAATAACAAAACAGTCAATGGCATCAGAGTTTAAATCATGGTTACTGACCACAAGCGATAACAGATCATTCACATCCGAGATGACTGCCCTGTGTATATTATTTAATTCCTTATGCTCGGTAGCATGAACTATTCTGGTAATGACATCATCTCCAAACCGTATCTGTGAATTATAGGTTGACGCAACATCAACCAGTTCTCCACTGGTCAGATCCACCAGATAGAGCACTACAGTTGTTGTTCCGATATCAAGGGCTACTCCATACCGGGGCGCTTTCTGATCACCGGCAAAAATGTTGATAATTTCATAGCACTCATCTGTATGAATCGTAGACAATGTAATTTGCCAGTTCTCTTTTCTCATGGTTTGAGCAAGATTGGTTAGAAACCTGAAAGGCACTCTCAGACAGCCAAGCCCCCTGGCCATCAGTTCTCTTTTCAACCTTTCGAGATCACTGATATTATCATCAAGAGTGGCTGCCGGTAGCTGCATAATAAATCTTTCGCTCAACGGATCAATAGTCGCGCCGGTAGACTGTAATAATGCCAGCAGGTCTTTTGATCTGCCTGTGACAACCTTGCCCTCAACCGTGAGAATTGACTCCTTGGGGATATCGATCAGAAGGTCACCGGAAGGGAACGCGGTGCATGCAAGGACATATCCCTGACCGATCTCCTCCCGGGAAAGTTTCATCTTTGATTTCGAATCTGCATCACCTGATGTGACAATGACCTTGCATTTGCCGCAGACGCCTTTGCCTCCGCAAGAAGAGGTGAGAAAAATCCCTGCTTCTTTAAGAGATGCCAGAATTGAGGTCCCTGATGTAGACTCGAGCGTTTGGCCTGTCGACAAGGTAATTTTCATAGTTAATTATATTGCTCAGCAGATTTAATTGTTTTCCGGATGCAGTATGACGTATAGTGTTAGCTTATAGGAGTACCGGAAGTATGGAGGGTTGGAATAATTTATTAAAATCAAAAAGTTTCAATACTCCAAGTCTCCATGATTCCATCATCTGTTCATTTCTTTTGCCGCTTCTACTGCATGATATGTCAGGATAAGGTCTGCTCCCGCTCGTTTGAACGAGGTAAGAAGCTCCATCATGACTTTTGTTTCATCTATCCATCCCATTTTTGCAGCTGCTTTTATCATAGAGTACTCGCCGCTGACATTATAGGCTGCAACGGGCAGATCAAAATTCTCTTTCACATCCGAGATAATATCCATATAACTCATTGCCGGCTTAACCATGACAATATCAGCTCCTTCTTCGATATCCAGGGCAACCTCCTTCAGGGCCTCCCTCCTGTTGGCAGGATCCATCTGATAGGATTTTCTGTCACCAAAAGATGGGGTAGACTCTGCAGCTTCCCTGAAAGGACCGTAAAAGGCTGAGGCATATTTTGCCGCGTAACTCATCACGGGGATATCATCATAACCATTGCTGTCCAGAATGTCCCTGATAACGGCGACACGGCCATCCATCATATCAGAGGGTGCTACCATGTCAGCTCCTGCTTTTGCATGGGACAGTGCCTCTTTTGCAAGGAGTTCAAGAGTGGGATCATTCAGAATCTTTCCCTTCCTGATAACTCCGCAATGGCCGTGATCTGTGTATTCGCACAAACAGACATCAGTGATAACCATAAGCTCGGGAACTTTGTTTTTAATGGCCTTGACTGCCTTCTGCACATCGCCCTGGGGACTGTACGCCTCCGATGCTTTGGCATCTTTATGTTCCGGAATACCAAAGAGAATAATAGCCGGGATTCCAAGGCTGTATACTTTCTGCGCTTCCTTAACAATGTTATCTACGGACATCTGAAAGCAACCCGGCATGGACGATATTTTTTTCCTGACTCCTTTACCAAATGTAACAAATAAAGGATAAATAAGATCAGAGGGTGACAGCATTGTCTCGCGGACCATTCTTCTCAGTATGCTGTTTGATCTCAGTCTTCTCGGTCTATGTATCGGAAAAGGCATATTAAGCTCCTTTCAAAAAATAAAATGTAAAAGGTAAAAAATAAGAAAATGATTCATTGAATAAAAAACCTTCCATAATTTTGTTCTCTAATGTTTGATTTTTAATTTCTTAAGTATATCAAATTTGTTTTTTTTACTCAGGACCAGAGTACAGAGTCAGGGATTTTTTCTTCCCTTATACGGTTCGGTATGGATTACGATATCAATTACTGCCGGGAAATGGTTTTTAATATTGGCCTCAACCGCATGTGAGACTTTATGTGCGTCAACTATTTTCAATTCCGGATTGACCTGTATATGAAGGTCGATATTTACAAAAGATTCATTTCCCCTTGTTCTTATGCCATGACAGTCCATGACACCTGTAACTGATGTAACAACGTCCCTGATCTCATCAGGATGTATGCAGGCTTCATCCGTGAGCACAGAGGCCGCAGATTTTAAAATGAAGAATCCCATCTTTGCTATAAAAAAGACAATGATGAGAGCCGCTATGATATCAACGACCGGATATCCGGCCTTCGCTGCGATAAGACTGACAATAACAGACAGGGATATATAAATATCTGATCTGGTATGCAAAGCATCTGCCAAAAGAAAATCGCTTTTCAGTTCCCGGCCCTTTTTCGTTTCATATGTCATAACACTGAAATTAACAGCCAGTGTAATTGCCATGATTACAAAACTGACCCAGGTAACCTGTATATCGCCGGGAGACTGAATTCTGGAATACGTTTCTCTTAGTATTTCCATCCCTGCAGCAAAAATCAGTACAGCGATTGCTATGGTGGCAAGGGTCTCATATTTTCTGTGTCCATACGGGTGGTTTTCATCAGGCGGATGAGAGGCTATCCATATTCCCACAAGCCCCACTACATTGGAGGTACCGTCAAAAAATGAATGAAATCCGTCAGAGAGCATACTGATGGAGTCGATTGAATAACCATATATGACTTTGGCCAATGCCACGATGACATTCAGCAGCAGTGTGTATAGAAGGACCTGTCTGACTTTTCTTAGACGTGACATAGTTTTAGATTATACATGAACGACAATAGTTCAACAATAGAACAATACTAGTTTTAAAATGGTTCAATGATTGTTCAAAAATAGTTCGATCCTTTTTAAACAACTGTTGAACCACTGTGGAGCTACTTTTAAACTATTGCGGAACTATTGTAATATTATTTTCCTATACAGAAACTGCTGAAGATCCTTTTGAGAATGTCATCGGGGGTGGTAATTCCGATAATCTCACCAACCGCGTCCAGTGCTTCTCTCAGCTCTACGGATAGAAACTCTGGAGATGTTCGCTTATGCATTTCTTCCCTGAATGCATGTAATGAAGCGAGGGTCTTTTCCAGAGCATGAACATGTCTGATATTGGTAACGGCTTCCGTATTGCTCCCAGTGTTTCCATTGAGAGCTGTGGTTACAATTTTATTTTTAAGCCTGCTGAGGCCTGTCCCTTTTTTGGCAGAGATTTTCACAGAGTCTTTTTTTAAGTTGTCGATCTTTAATTTTTGTGAGAGGTCTGTTTTATTTATCACGGGTATCCGTTTTTTGTTTTTTGATTTGTCAATGAGCTCTTTATCCGTTTTATGAAGGGGTTCGCTTCCGTCAAGAACCAGAAGAACCAGATCTGCATCCTCGATGGCTTTGAGGCTTCTCCTGACACCCTCCTTTTCAGCAATATCTTCAACGCTTCTGATACCTGCTGTATCCATTATCCTGAGGGGAAGCCCCTGAATGTTCAGATACTCCTCGATCACGTCCCTGGTTGTGCCGGGAGCTTCAGTCACAATAGCCCTGTCCTTCTCAACAAGCGCATTGAGCAGCGATGACTTGCCGACATTTGGCCTGCCGACAATGGCTGTTCGTAAGCCTTCTCTGAGAATCAATCCATACTTTGCGCTGTCAATCAGTTTCTCAAGGGCCTTCGAAATCTTTAAGGACCGGTTATGCATGTCTTTTAAAGATAATGGTTCCATGTCCTCTTCAGGAAAGTCTATATAGGTCTCGACAAGTGCTGCAAGGTCGATCAGCTCCTCCCTGATCTTTCGTATTTTTCCTGATAAATTCCCTTTGAGCTGGTTAACCGCGGTCTTCTGGCTCTCAATAGTACGGGAGTTTATAACATCCAGCACTGCCTCAGCCTGGGCAAGATCTATTCGTCCGTTGAGAAAAGCCCTTTGTGTGAATTCCCCGGGATTGGCAAGTCGGGCACCATTGTCTATAACGAGTTGAAGCACCCTTCTGATTGATACTGCTCCGCCATGACAGTTTATTTCGATGATGTCCTCTCTCGTAAAAGTCCTGGGTGCTTTCATTACGGAAATGAGCACTTCATCGACAGGCTCTTTGCTGTCAGGGTCCAGGATATGGCCGTAGAGGATTCTGTGAGATCTGGTTTTGTTTATCCTGTGTTTTTTGGAAGACCGGAAAATACTGTCCGCGATTTTTATTGCGTCTTTACCGCTCAGCCGGACAATGCCAATACCGCCCTGTCCAGCGGGCGTTGAGATGGCAGCAATCGTATCATCAGTATGCATGGTATTAGTTTACAGGGAAGGGGCAGGGGTTGTCAGGTGTATATAGATTAATCATGTACTCTTTTCTTTTTTTGTCATTCCCTCGATTTATTAAGCGGGAGTCCAGAGTCTTTCCATAAGGAACTGGATACCGGCTAAAGAACTGCCGGACACTGATATCTTTTTATAGCTCTCAGATCTGCTGTGGAGTTACACATAGAATAGGGACACATCCTTAAGATATCTGTTTCTTATTGAGTTTGAATCTGCAGGTTATGAAGACGGATGGTCAGTCGGCCTTTTTATTCGCGTAAAACTGCTGTGCAATGCCCAGAATATTATTGACCAGCCAGTAAAGAACCAGACCTGATGAGAAACTTAAAAACATGAAGGTAAACACGATGGGCATGAGCATCATCATCTTGGCCTGTTTCGGGTCCATGGCAGAGGGTGTCATCTTCTGCTGCAGAACCATGGTAGCTCCCATGACAATGGGAAGAACATAATAGGGGTCTTTTACAGAGAGGTCCGTGATCCAGAGAACAAAAGGCGCTCCCCGCAGTTCAATGGCTTTCTGGAGTACATTAAAGAGCGCGATAAACACAGGGATCTGCAAAAACATGGGCAGACAGCCGCCAATAGGATTGACCTTGTGCTTTTTGTAAAGCGCGGTCATCTCCTTCTGCATTTTGGCTGCATCTTTTTTATATTTCTCCTTGATCTCGGCCATCAACGGTTGGACCTTCTGCATTTTCTTCATTGATTTCTGACTTTTCATCAGAATGGGAATAAATGGTACTCTTGTAACGATGGTGAGCAGGACGATTGCCCAGCCATAGTTACCCAGGAATGAATAGAAAAATTTCAAAACCAGAAACAGGGGAAGGGCAACAACGGTGAACCAGCCGAAGTCCACGATGTGTTCCAGTCCTGAATTCAGTTTCTCAAGGCGATCATATTCCTTTGGTCCTGCGTAGAATATAAAATTGTGGTCCTGTGGTTTCAGCTTGAATGCAATTTCAGCGGCTGCCCTTTCTTTCCACACGCTGACACCTTCATACGGCGTGACCGGTATAAGTGCAGCGGCAAAATAATTGTCTTCCTGGGCTATCCAGCCTATGTTGCCTGTAAAATATTCAGGGCTTTCCATGCCATCATCAAAGGTTTCCTTATCAGTATCAATGAGCAGAATGGGTCCCTTGTGCTCTCGCTGGTCTTTGTTATATACGCCGAAATCGGTACCGATCGGGAGCATGTATGATGGAGTATTCTGTGTTTTAAGTGAGAGGTCGACCTTATAATCATCGTTATAAAAAACAAATCGCTTTGATATGGCGATACCGTTTTCATTATATGAGAATACAATCTCCCCGCTCTGTTTTCCCTCTTGAGACAGTATCAGGCTTTCGGCGGACGAGCTGAAAATCAGCTGCTGCGGAAGGTTGCGGTTTTCGTCCTCAAACAGTATTCCCAGCGAAGGGACCACACCGCGGGCCCTGAGAAGAGAAACAGGATTGCCGTTCTTGTCATCATATTCTTTAAGTTCCCATGATGTAACGATCGCACCTCTTGTAGAAAAAACAGCCCTGTACAGATCAGTTTCAACAGTGACCTCTTCACCTTCTCCATATGCCGGAGCTATTGGTTGAACAGGAATTGAAGGGGGCTGATGGACAGGGGGTGCCTGTGTCGGTGTGTCAGTCTGAACAGGTGCCTGCTGTTCAGGTAACGGAGCAGGTCTTTGAGGAGCCTGTTTTGTCGGAAATAGATAAGACCAGATGAGCAGTATTGATACTGATAAAACAACGGCCAGAATTGTTCTTTTTTCCATAGTTATTTCTTAAAAAATGTTAACGGGAATTTTCCGGATGTTCCAAAGGATCATAGCCGCCAGGGTGAAGCGGGTGACACTTCATGATCCTTTTAAATGAAAGCCATCCCCCTCTTGCAATACCATATCTCTCCACGGCTGCTGAACAGTATGTTGAACACGATGGATGAAATCTGCAGGATTGAGGTAAAAAAGGCGAAATACATTTCCTGTATATGTTAAAAGCAAAAAGAACTAACGCCTTCACTTTTTCCTTTTGTGTTGAAAATAAGATAAACAGAAGATTAACGGCATTATACAGCCAGTCTCTTGCGTCCCTTTGACCGTCTGTTCTTTATGATGCGACGACCGCCCGGGGTACTCATTCTTTCACGAAAGCCATGAGTTCTTTTACGTTTTTTATTATGAGGACGATAGGTTGTGTATGTCATTACAGTCTCCTTAACATGCTATATGCGCAACTTATCCATATACTATGCGAATTCAGACTTAATATTCTACTTATAGAATTTTAAAAAATCAAATATACAGGGGAAAATAATTATGAAGGAGATGAGACGTGATGTCATTGATCAGAACATTTTTTTATAAAAAATTCTGTAATATCGAAAACTTGAAAGAAACATTGCCCCACCGAACCCTATGTAAATGACAGACAGATATGGTTTGGGCAGCGGCGACTGCCTTAGAACTGCGCCCATACTTATCATAATAAGAATAATCATATAGCTTTTCCATGGCTGAAAACCGAAGATGCATACTTTCCCTTTTTTTGACAAAATACGGTCGATGTTTCTGTTGGCGATTTTAAGAAATCCAAAATGATGTATTGTGAGTGCAAGCAATATTCCTGATATTACCAGCAGCGGGCCAGACCGGACATGTTCCATAGTCAACCAGCTATAGGCGGTGCTGCATAACAATACACCAATAGCACTCCATATGAATCCTGAGAGTGCTATCAGAAAGCGCTTATCAACAGCAGGATCGAATTTACTTAACATTGTGCTCATTATCTGTTACGCAAATATTATAACTTAAATGCAGGTATCGGTCTGCTGCGGATGATCTCATTTCAAGGTGAGAATAACAGAGGGTAAACTAAGCTGGCAGTCATGAAAAAATCTTAAATAATAGGAATGTTACAATCGATCCGAGCAACGCGCCCAGTACTACCTCAATGGGTTTGTGTATTCCGATATTGACTCTGCTCTGGGCAATAAAAATCGCCATTATAAATATAAGCAAGGACGGGATGAAACTCTCCGTAAGAAAAGTGATTGCAACCCATACAGAAAAAGCCACAGCTGCATGTCCGCTCGGCATGCCTCCTCGTAATGGTTCGCCGGTCCCGAGATATGCCTTAATTATGACCACCAGTATCAGCACGATAATCAATGCAACAATTGCCACGTCCCCCTCCGTATGTTTTGCGATGGTAATGCCGGAATAAAACATATTTTTGAGTGGCTCAAAGAGTACTATGTATCCTATTACAACCGCTCCGATGGCGGTAATCAGGACAGCACCGGCAGAAATGTCCTTTATCGCCTTTGCTCTGGGGTCGTATTCCTTGAAAAGTACATCGGCTATTGATTCAATTGCGGTGTTGATCATCTCAACCGAAATAACGATGATTGACAGGACTACAAGGGCGATGAACTCGATCCAGCCGATACCAAGACTGAAACTTAACAACAGAATCAGGACAGATGCGTACAGATGATATCTCATATGCCTCTGTGTTTTTGCAGCGTGGAGAATGCCCTCTATTGCAAAGTTCGCACTTTTAATCCATTTTCTTAAGGGCATCGAATATCTCCTCTTCTTTTTTCTGCATTTTCCGGGACATGTAAGGCGAGGTTTCGTGGTCATATCCATTCAGGTGAAGGATACCGTGAATCAATAATCTGCGCAGTTCATCATAAAAATCAATATGTGCAGCATTTGCCTGGGATGCTGCCTGAGGCACGCTGATGACAATGTCGCCAAGAACATCATGACCATCACTGATGTCCACGGGGATGCGGGCATCAAAAGAAAGAACGTCAGTTGTTTTGTTTTTCCCTCGGTACATGCTGTTCAGTTCAAGCATCTTTTTATCACCAACAAAAAGAATGCTTAATTCAGCCATTGACTGGTTTATCAGGGAAAGGATATTGCTGGCCGCATTCAGGATTGTGGATCTGTCAAGAGGTCGATGCCTTTGCTGGTTCTTTATGAGTACCTTCATGATCGATATCAAAACCCGGATATTGAATGCGTCTATGGTACATGCTTGTCAAAAGGAAAACAAAATTACTCCTGATTTCACGGATGTCCTTAAAAGTAAGTTCGCAGTTATCCAGCTGTCCATCAATGAAACAGTGGTTAATGATCCTGTCAACAAGCAGGGACACTCTTGCGGGAGAACAGTCGGTAAGTACTCTTGATGCTGCTTCAACAGCATCGGCCATTAGTACCAGTGCAGCCACCCGCGACTGGGGCTTGGGACCCGGATACCTGAAGTCTTCTTCTGTAATAGGAGTAACATTGTCACTCTGCCCTTTTGCCTTATGATAAAAGAAGGTCTGCACAGATGTTCCGTGATGCTGCTGAATAATATCTATGATCTCCGGTGGCAGTTTATACTTCTTTGCCAGCTCAACGCCTTCCTTTACATGAGACAGAAGAATAAGACTGCTCATCCGGGGAGCCAGTTTGTCATGTTTGCTGGAAGATACGATCTGGTTTTCTATAAAGTAATCAGGCATCTTTATCTTGCCGATATCATGATAATATGCACTTACTCTTGCCAGAAGCGGGTTAACGCCGACGGCCTCTGCTGCCGCCTCTGCCAGATTGCCTACAATTATACTGTGATGGTATGTTCCGGGGGCCTCAACAAGCAGTTCCTTCATTAATGGATGGTTAAGATCGACGAGTTCAAGCAGACTGATATCAGTTGTCAACTTGAACAGGCTTTCAAATAAGGGAAGCAGGGCTGAGACCAGTGTGACAACAATAATGCCCCCGATAAATGCTGAGCTGACCGCCATCACAGGTTCCATTGATATGAAATTCCCCCTGAACAGAGAGATAGCGATTGAAGTGAATATACCGACAAGGCTGACCGAGAACCCGGCTCTCCATATGGCTGATCTCTTCTTGCATCTGATAACTCCAAAAGCTGCTGTGAGACCGGTGGTGAATACAAAAACTGAATAAAGCGGTGTGCCAAGCCATAATCCTGCAACAAGACTCGTTATGACGGTGCACACAATGGCTGTGTGTATGTCTATCAAAAGTGCAGTCAGCATGGAGCCGGTTGCCAGAGGTAAGGCATACACAATCATTGATGGATCGAAATTCCCGATCCATTTTGTGAATCCCTCAAGCACATAGAAGATCCCATGCCCTATGATCAGATTGCCTGACAAAAGGATACCGATAAGAAATAGCATTTTAAAATCTTTTCTTATCTCAGGCTTGTATCGTATAAAATCCCTGTACAAAAGGATCAGAAGGAGGGCGACAATAAAAGATGTGCCGGTTACTGTCTCGATCGACGATACATTGCTTCTGATGACTGTAAAACTTAACAGAGCTGTAAACAGTATAAGGAAGGAATACTTTTTCAGGTCAGTTGCAGTGACCTTGAAGAATTTCTTTTTTTTGTCAGTCTGTTTTTTCTTTTTCATGGCTTATACTACGGCTTTTCTCAAATTTTTCATAAGCCTTTATGATCTTCTGTACGAGTCTATGTCTTACCACATCCCTGTCAGAAAAGTAAATAAAGCAAAGACCCTTAATTCCTTTGAGGAGTTTCTCTGCCTCCACCAGGCCAGACATCCTCCCCGAGGGCAAATCAACCTGGGTAATATCCCCTGTTATGACTGTTTTTGAATTAAATCCAAGCCTTGTCAGATACATTTTCATCTGTTCAGACGTGGTGTTCTGCGCCTCATCAAGAATAATAAAGGAATCATTCAGCGTTCTTCCTCTCATAAATGCCAGAGGTGCGATCTCGATAATTCCCTTATCGATAAGCCGGTATGCCTTTTCAGCCTCCATCATGTCAAAGAGAGCGTCATACAGGGGCCTGAGATAGGGATTGACCTTTTCATACAGATCCCCCGGCAGAAAACCCAGACGCTCCCCGGCCTCTACTGCAGGTCTTGCAAGGATGATTCTGCTTACCTGTTTCTTTAAAAGCGCGTTAATGGCCATTGCCATGGCCAGATAGGTCTTTCCTGTACCGGCGGGACCGATCCCGATTACCATATCATGCTGTTTGATAGCATCTATATACTGTTTCTGTGTCTCAGATCGGGGAACAATAAACTTGTTTTTGGAAGATACCGGGATGTTCCGTAAAAAATAATCCTTTAAAGAAGCAGGTCCGTTCTGCCCTGAAACAGGAGTATGCCCTGCCGTTTCATCAGGTACAGCAGAATCAACTGCCTTTAACACATATTTTATATCCTCAGGACTGATGACATAGCCGTTGGCATCAATGGAATAGAACTCCTTGATAAACTTCCGTGCCTTGGTTACCGGTTCCTCTTTTCCCTGAAGGAGTATTTTACTTCCTCTGATCGTGGCCTCAATGCCAAGGGCATCTTCCATGACTTTCAATGTTGAGTCAAGTCTGCTGTACACAGATGAAAGATCTTTTTCCTCACCCAGATCAAATTCAAGTCTAAATATATTATTTTCCTTTTCCATTTGAGTCTTATATGACTATTATATGCCAATTTTCAAGAAATTTTAAAAAATCATCGTTCAACAACGGATAAGCAGTAGATAAACAATGGCTCACGCATTAACTATAATTGCTCTACTACCGATCTCCTGTTGAGCAATTGTTGATCTATAGTATTAACATCGCATCACCGTATGAAAAAAATCTGTAGTTTTCTGATATCGCAGTTTTATATGATTTTTTAAGCAGTTGAAGTCCTGAAAAGGCTGATGCAAGCATCATGGGAGTTGACTGCGGCAGATGAAAATTCGTCAGGAGTGCATCCGGAACCCTGAATGTATAGCCCGGATATATGAATATTCCAGCCCTCCCGGTTCCGGGACGCAGTCTGCCTGTCTGATCAGTAAATGCCTCAAGCGCTCTCGTAACCGTGGTGCCTACAGCTATTACCCGTCGGCGCTCTTTTTTTGCGGCATTTATAATTTCGGCCGTAATATCAGGAACTTCCATTCGTTCTTCATCCATAGTATGTTCTTCAATTTCTGTAACTTTGACAGGCCTGAATGTTCCGTAACCTATATGAAGCGTTATTGTGCATACGAAGATACCTTTTTTCTTAATATTATTCAATAAACTGTCAGTAAAATGCAGTCCGGCTGTTGGCGCTGCAACAGCCCCTTCTTTTTTGGCATATACGGTCTGATATTGCATCCGGTCTGATTTTGTTGACTTTCTCTTAATATAGACAGGAAGCGGCATGTCCCCTATCTCTTCGATATAATCTCTGATATCAGGTTTATTATGCTGATACGTATCAGATGTGAATGCAAACTCTACCTCACATATGTTATCGTGCTGACGTGTAACTTTAGCGCTAATATTTTTTTCAATAAAGATCAGTCCGCTGTTAAGTCCTTTAACAAGAGCTTCCCACTTATTCGGTCCCAGTTCCTGCAGCAGGGTTATCTCAGCTTTGCCTCCACTGGATTTCCTGCCGCTCATACGCACCGGTATAACCTTTGTATCATTCAGAACGAGTACATCACCGGGATTAAAATATTCATGTACGTCACTGAATGTCCTGTGTTCAACCCTGTTGGTATCTTTGTGAAGCACGAGAAGTTTGGAGAAATCCCTTTGCGGTAAAGGATGCTGAGCTATCAGGTCTTCAGGGATGGAGTAATTAAAATCGGAAAGTTTCACAACGATGTATTACGTTTGATGAGGATCGGCCTCAGTCATTGTCTTCTTTTTTTCTGCTGTACAGTGTTTCAGAATGCTCAAGTATGGCCCCGGGATAGTAATGGGAGAGAATCTCCTTGTAACCCTTACCCTGTCTGGCCATTTCAAGTGCTCCCCACTGGCTGAGACCGACACCATGACCATAGCCTTTCCCCCTAAGGAGGAGCACATCATTTTTCACAGACACGGTGAACAGAGTACTGGGGACTTCCTTGTACCCAAGGGTTTTTCTGAAATCAATTGCCTTAACAGTTACTGACGGAGAGCTTTCGTCCGAGAGTATAAATTTAATGGTCTTGGCCCTGCCTGTTGACGTGTAGGAGTCTATGACGATATCTTTGAGTTCTTTCATACCCATTGCCCTGCCAATTATTTCAAGGGAAAATCTTCTCTTCCAGTTCTCATATGGAGCGTTTTTGTTACGACAGTCAACGGACCTGATGTAAGGGTAACTTTCGTCCCATATCTCTTCAGGCAACTCTGTTTTCCCTTCACAGGTGGCATGGAAAAATGCCTTGATCGGGGCATGCTTGTGCGTCAGGATCTCATTTTCCGTATTTTTTACAGCACGGCTTATTTTGGAATCAGAATTATTTCCTTTATAAAGCTGATCATTAACCGATGATGTAATGTGATAATTTTTACCTGCATTCAGTGTCTTAAAAAACATTGCATAGGTTCTTGAGACTATTGACTGGGCCTTTAACGCCTCCAGCTCCCAGTCATTTCCTGATTCTGAGGCAACGACACCCTCTAAATACTGATTAAAGGGTAACGTCTTTACAACATAAATGCCTTTATTATCGCTTAAGATATTCAGGTCTCCCTCATAGTAGCGTCCGTTTAAAAAGACCCTCCCTGAGACGGAATTCATAACTTTTGCATCTTCAGCGGGAAGAGAATCATACGGCGTTTCAAGCATAAGGACTTTAATGGAGTCCTCTGCCTGCGCAGAAACAGTGCAGAACAGAACAAATGACAGAAGCATAATGTATATAATGCGTTTCATGAGAGGGTATGTAGATTGATGCATAAAATTTCTCATCAGTCCCCGGTTTATTTCTTTCCTAAAAAATAAAATATGAGTGTCAATATAATGCTTAATAATACACTCGTGGCTACGGGGAAATAAAGAGTAAAGTTCTTCTTTTGAATAACGATATCACCCGGCAGCTTGCCAAGGAAGGGTAATCCGGTGTTTCTGAATATAAGCAGTAATATGCCAACAAGTGCGATTATTATACCAAAAACAATCAGGAATTTTCCTATGTAACCAAGAGGTTCGGACATAATTTAACTAAGAATTACAAATTTCGAATACATCCTAAAAAAAATGACAAATTAAAACGTTATCAACAAGAAAATCATTTGTTATTTGAAATTTGGATTTTGTCATTTTTCTTGTATCTTTCTTCCTTACTGAAAATGCATCCGCAATATTTCTGTCTATAGAGTCCCACTTCCTTTGCAAGGTCCATGGCTTCCCTGAAAAATGGTCTGAAATCCTCCATATGAAACATTATATTATATGTTTCGGCACATCTGGCGCCGGCGTTACTGATCTGTTCAGAATCCTGGTAAGGACTAATGAGAAGTGTTGTAGTGAACGCATCATAGCCGTCTTCCCTGGCCTTTTCCGCTGTCTTCTCAAGCCGGAGCTGATAACATGCCCTGCATCTGTCAGGTGCAGGAGGAATATTAAAATCGCCCGAACGGCTTGAACTGTTCATCAGACCGTTCACATTGTTTTGGCAAAGGGCACTCTCTTTCGGTACATTTAAAGCTTTAAAATATTCTTCCGGAGCATATTTTTCTGCATAATCAATATCCACCTGCCATACATCAGAGAGTTTTTTTAAGGAGGCCAGTCTGGACCGGTACTCCTCAAGAGGGTGGATGTTGGGATTAAACCAGAACCCCGTAATGTTATGGTTTCCGCTCCTTAATAATTTAAGTGGATAAAGAGAACAGTTGCTGCAGCAGATATGAAGGAGGATGTTCATATTTTCGAGGGACAAAGGGACAAAGAGACAAAGTGGCAAAGGGGTATCGCTTTTCCTCTGTGCCTTTGTGCCCCAGCGCCTTTGTTCCTGACAGATGAACTAAAATAGTTCATCTGTTCTTTTAATTCCAAAATGTTCATAGGCAAGACTCGTAGCCACTCTGCCGCGGGGTGTCCTTTCAATAAATCCCTCCTGTAACAGGTAGGGTTCATACACGTCCTCAATAGTGTCTTTCTCTTCCCTGATCGATGATGCCAACGTCTCAAGTCCTACGGGTCCGCCACTGTATTTATCAATAATGGTCATTAATAATTTCTTGTCCATCTCGTCAAAACCCATTTTATCGACTTCCATTGCCGCGAGAGCCTTGTGGGTTATCTCTATCTCGATTGCTCCATCACTTTTAACCTGTGCAAAGTCTCTGGTCCTTCGCAGGAGACGGTTGGCTATTCTTGGGGTACCCCGTGATCTGCCGGCAATTTCAAAGGCAGCCTCTTCTGTGATATGAGTCTGAAGAATGTGTGATGAACGAATAATTATCTGCTCCAGGTTTTCAGGAGTATAGAAATCAAGCCTGTTAATAATCCCAAACCTGTCCCGTAAAGGCGAGGTAAGCAGACCGGTTCTCGTTGTTGCTCCGACCAGCGTAAATTTCGGAAGGCCCAGCTTCAGGGAGCGTGCGCTGGGTCCCTGTCCTATAATAATATCCAGCTGATAGTCTTCCATGGCAGGGTAGAGGATCTCTTCTGCCATGCGGGGGAGCCTGTGGATTTCATCTATAAAGAGAATGTCTTTTTCTCCCAGGTTCGTTAGTATTGCAGCCAGATCACCGGGCCTCTCAAGTACGGGTCCGGAAGTGACCTTGATTTCCGATCCAATCTCTGACGCGATAATGTGGGAAAGGGTGGTCTTGCCCAGTCCGGGAGGGCCGCAGAACAGGACATGATCAAGTGCCTCGTCCCTCTGCTTTGCAGCCTGGATAAAGACCTTCAGGTTTTCTTTCATTTTATCCTGGCCAACAAATTCATCAAACGTCCGGGGTCTAACGCTGAGTTCGAAGTTCAGATCTTCAACATCAGGTTCAGGGGCAATGCTTCTTTTCGGTATATCTGTCATTATTATATTATTCACCCCATCCCTCCTCGCCTTACTAAGGGGAAGAGCAAGGGGGATTACTTCTCCGTTAAATATTTTAATGATTCCTTTATTATATCTTCAATTGATCCTGCATGATTTTTTAGGGCTTTCTCAACCGCTTTCTCAGATATCGGTCTTTTATAACCAAGGTTCATGAGAGCTGACACCGCATCTCCAGTATGAGACGCCCTTCCTGCAATTCCTTTCTCTTCCGTGTCCAGAGACGGGAGCTTGCCTTTAAGTTCAAGAATGATTTTGGAGGCTGTTTTCTTGCCGAGTCCGGGAATCGTAGACAGCAAAGCGACATCCTCATTACTGATTGTTTCGATAAATCTGTCAACAGGCATTCCCGAAAGTATGGTAAGCCCCAGCTTCGGCCCTATCCCGCTGATTCCTATAAGAGTGGTAAAAACTTTACGGTCCTCTTCATTTACAAAACCGTACAGCTGAAGGGCATCTTCCCTTACGTGGGTGTAGGTATGAAGAAATACCCTGTCTCCCGGTTCAGGTATGTCAGCAAGATTACAGAGAGGTATTGAAACATGATATCCCACACCGTGTACATCGATAATAATGCCTTCGGGCTTTTTCCTTAGTACTATGCCGTTAAGAGAGGCTATCATTACTTACATCTCCAAGCGATAAAACTTAACCAAGAGCATTCAAATGTAATCTGATCTATTAATCTTCTTCCCTCCCCCTTGACAGGGAAGGGTCACGGTGGGGGTGCTGATTAAACACCCTCCCCTTAATCCCCTCTCGGTACGAGTCGATTCCGACCCGTCCAAAGGAGGGGAGATAACAGGCTGCGCAGCTACGGGTAAATCCCTGCGTATCTATTTTAACTGAAACGAAGAGTTAATGTGGCAGATGCAGAGAGCAAGGGCATCAGTGCTGTCCTGGCTGAGCCTGCCCTGGGAAGGGCAAATTTTAAGTATTCTTTTGACCATCTCCTGGACCTGCCTTTTTTCTGCTCTACCATAACCGGTAAGGGCCATCTTCAACTCTGTGGGATTATATTCAAACAGCGGAAGGTGATTTTGAGCAGCAAGAAGCATAATGATTCCTCTTGCATAGCCTAGGGCCATGGCAGAGCGGATACTCTTGTGATAAAAAATTTTCTCAATACAGAGAGAAGATGGATTGTATTCACGTATCGTAGACTTGAGCGAGCTATAAAGGGTGTTAAGGCGTTCAGGAAGCCCGGCTTTTTTATTCATCTTTATATCCCCTGCTGTAATGTAAATTGGTGAAGCGCCGGGTTTCTTCTCTATTTCAACTATGCCATATCCACAGGTAACCGTTCCAGGATCTATACCAATGATGCGCATGAATTTCTTTATTCCACCATCTCGTCAGGTATATCAAAATTTGCAAATATGTTCTGGACATCGTCATGATCTTCAAGGGCCTCCATAAGCTTAAGCATTTTTTCAGCGTCTTTACCCTCCAGTTTTACATAGTTCTGCGGAATCTGGGTTACCTCTGCCAGGTTAAAAGAAATATCTTTTTTTGCCAGGAATTCACGGACTGTGTTTAAATCCTCGGGAGCAGTTGTGATCTCATAGTTTTCTTCATCCGGATCATTTCTGAAATCTTCTGCTCCGGCGTCCAGAGCTGCAGTCATAAGGGTATCCTCATCAATAATCTGTTTGTCGACAAGGATATACCCTTTTTTGTCAAACATCCAGGCAACACAGCCTGCCTCGCCCATGTTGCCGCCCTGTTTGGTCAGAATGTGCCGTATTTCTCCAACGGTCCGGTTCTTATTGTCAGTCATTATTTCCAGTAAAATGGCAACACCGCCCGGCCCATATCCTTCATAAATGGTCTCCTCATAGGTCGATCCCGGAAGCTCACCAGTCCCTTTCTGGATAGCTCTTTTAACATTGTCAGAAGGCATGTTGGCCTCTTTTGCCTTTTCCATCGCAAGTCTCAGCCTGGGATTCATGTCAGGCGAACCGCCGCCGAGTCTTGCCGCAACGCTCAGCTCTTTGGATATTTTTGAAAACACCTTTCCCCGTTTTGCGTCGACAACCGCCTTTTTGTGCTTTATTCCTGCCCACTTAGAATGTCCTGACATAGAGTGTTCCGCTCCTTGTATTCTGAAGATAATAAAATTCAGTAATTATGCAACTAACAGTTCAATCAGGCACAAAAGGCTTATGGTAACAAAGGGACAAAGTGAATAAAAGAATGAAAGATACAAAACTTTTCTTAAATATCTACAATTCTTATTTCCTCTGTGCCTTTGTTACATTGCACCTGTTTAGTTACGGAATTATAAGCAATGTATTGATTGAAAGGCAATGAGACGGGGAATTAATATCATTCGAGAAGAAAAAAGGCGTTCCGGACATCCGGAACGCCTTTTGAACTAACTGTATAACCTTCTTAGAAGAATAATTCTACTCTGTTTGCAAGCACAAATGCAGAATCTTCACCTAACTCATCATTCGGATTTCCCCACGCTGCTTCAATGAAGTACCGTGCGTTCTTTGCAATCTGAACAAGAATTTCGCCATCAAGCTCCAAAAGACCTAAACTGTCACCGCCACCCGTAGGCTTGGCGTTCCAGTATGCAACTCTGGCCAGTGCGTTTACGTTTTCCATGACGTCTGTATTTGCAGATGCAGCGATTAAGAATGCATTTTCATCATCAAACGAAGTGAAATCTGTTAAGGCTGTCTGCTGAGTTGTACCAATTAACAGTGTCGGCTCATAGGAGTAACTTGCCTGGTAACCGTTCATTGAAAATGCAGCATCAGCTCTTACGCCGATTGCTCCTACCGTGGTTTCTGCATAGGCCATAAAGCCAAGAGGTGTATTGTCTGCACTGTCCTTGTTAATATCACCGGTCAGGAATACAACCTCAGCACCAACTTTAATGTTCTGCATGGCTCCTTTTGCATAAATGGAGATGTCAGTTCCGTCGTCATTGCCGGTTCCGGGAATAGTTTCACGGTTGTCATGATGATAAATAACAATTCCACCAGCTTCGATCTCACCGAGATCAGCGACGAGCATTACACCGTAGTCATTGAAATCTTTAAGGTTTTCATCACCTGTAACGGAGTCGAACGTGTCAGCAATTTTAGAAGTAAATGCTTTAATGGTAACAGTTTCAAATGTGCCGATCACTTCTATTGTTTCGCGCCTCTCGTCAAACTGATCCCCCATTTGCCCAGGAATATTTTCATTATTCATAAAGGCATTTCCGTAGTACGTTTTCATGAGACCGGCATTCACTGTGAAAGTTGATACGGGAACTGTGACATATGCATAGTCAATCTTTATGCAGCCGGTGCAGGAGTTAGCAGCACCATCCCATTTTACGCTGTTAGCCATATATAACCTTACATTTGCACTGACTCCATTGCCAGCTTCGCCCTTGATTTTCAGTCTGAACCTCTGGTCATAGTACGCATTATCATTTTTGGGATTAATGGTATCTTTATCGAAATCATTGTTCTTTTTCCAGGTTCCTCTTACACGCATATCACCGCCGAGCATCACCTTTGCTCCGGGCTGCATTGCCCTAACGCTGTCCATACCGCCGTCATCAGCAACAGCAAAGCTGACCGTGCCGAGCACGAACACCAAGCTTAAAAGAATTACTAAATATCGTTTCATTCAAAAACCTCCTTGTTAAATTTGTTCATAGTTTATGATCTCTATACTGCAAATCCAGTCTTCCGGATAAACCGGAATGCCGGACATTCATTTCTATAATTCACCACCCCCTTTTCAATTAAGGTTTTCATCAATTTTTATCTGTCACAATCATCTGATACTTCTTAATGCATCATTTATGACATCTTCATAATTATTTGTTAAAAAATCTTACATCTTATTAATAACACACATTTTTTATATCTCCATTAATTGGAGACTATTCTCCGTTCAGCTGTTTACAAAGAACAATGGACGACAAATTGTAGACAGCAAAAGGTGTGCCAGTTTAAAAAAACAGGGAAGAAGTGAGAAGTGAGAAGTGAGAAAAGACAATTAAAACATGATGTTAAAGTTGTTAAGAAAAATTTTTGCCAACTTCTGACTTTAAACTTCTAACTTTATCAAATGTGGTGTTCGTACAATGGTGATGATGTAAAAAGGACGCACTTTCTGTCGTCTGGAGATATGCGTCAGGAGTTTATTTTTCTCTTTACAAAGCTGATCAGGCTGTTAATCATTTTACTGATAATTATTGAATTATCCTCCAATTCGCTGTAAGGCCCAAGTGATAAGTAGTTCAGATCTATTGAAAGCAAAAAAATAGCGTAATTGCTTCAGGGACCCTCGTGCCTGATAAAGGAACAGTATAAATTCCTTTGATGTTTTTCGTGCATGACCTTCAACTATATTAGCGGAAACGGAATAAGCGGAACGCTTTAATTGATTTGACAAAGCATATTTTACTGTATCAGGGTATGTAACAATGACCTTACAAATACGTTGAACCAGTTCACGAGCCCTTTTCTTACATTCAAGTTCTTTCCAGTACATAAATTGTCCCCTAACTTTAAACTCAAAACTCTTAACTCTAATTACACTTTCTCCACCTCTGAGGCGCTTATCTTCAGGGCAACTCCCTGCTGAAGAACGTCAACGGAGAGTACCAGCAGGTGTTTATCAAGCTTTTTGACCAGAATGCCTTCAACACCGGCAAGTGCTCCCCTGGTTATCCTGACCTGCTGACCTTCATTTAAATAAGGATAGGGATCGAGCTCTTCCTTGTTTTCTATAAGTTTTTGCAGAGAGATAATCTGCTCATCAGGGATAGGATCCGGGCGTCCCGGAATAGTGCATATCATTCTTACAACGCCGGCGACCTTTAAGACGCTTAACAGGTTGTCGGCCTCACTTGTTGTGTGGACAAATAAATATCCGGGGAACAAGGGGAACTGGACTTTCTTTTTTCTGTCCTTCCATTTCCGGAGTCTCTCCACCGTCGGGAGAAATGATTCCACACCTTTCAGGATCAGCCTTTCGTTCACTTTTGCCTCATGTCTGGACTTGACGTGTACAGCGTACCATTCGGGGGTTGGCTTGATTAATTCGCTCATGTGTTATCTACTCTGTAAATAAGATCATTCTTTCTGACATAATCAGTCATTTTAATGCCTGCTGTCTGGCCCTTACCGACTTCCCTGACCGATACATTACATATTTCAATCGAACGTATCTCCTGATCAAAATCCGTAACATGTCCTTTGATATGAATAACGTCCCCTAGTTTGAGGGATTCACATACTTCGATGCTGGCCACACTTATTTTTCGATAATACTTCCTTGCTCTTCCTGCGAGGATCTCCATCTTTCAGATGATTACACTGATTTAATAATGTTTACACAGATTATATGGATAATCGAGTTTCCTATCTGCGTAATCTCAATTTAATCTGTGCAATCAAGCATCTGTTAAGATGCTTCATCTGCTTTCTCTTTATATACCTCAATAATGCTTGTTACCTTGATCCCGGCCGCCTGCAGGGCCTTCTGGACATCAACCGCTTTTGCATCCTGAACTTTTACCATATAATTGGAATCCATAATTCTGACCTCCAGCATAAGAATTAACTTTATTAAATGTATATTAAATTTTTTCTTATGTCAAAAAAACAGGTAATCAGCAGCCAGAAGGCAGAAGTCAGGAAAAGACTTGAACAATTAAACATGCCTGCTAAACACCAGCTACTAACTACTGTCTTTCATCGAGCAGTTTTGACAGGGGTACAACTGTGATGTCAGTATTGTTTTTCAGGGTTTCCTGCAGGAATTGAAATGTGTTTTCACGCGGATGTGCCAGGGCAATGGCATACCCTTCCTTTTTTGCTATCTTCATGAGTCGTTCCCACTGATGAGACATTTTTTCGGGATCTTCCTCATTGTCAAGGAAAATATCACGACGCAGCGCCTTTACTTCGGAAGCTTCTGCCATACTGTACCCAACTGTATCCGGGGACGTAACGCTGTCAAGGAAAAAAAGATTGTGTTCCTTTAACACGGCAGCAACCGTGCCCATGGCCCGTTTGTCCAGGGTAAAGGCTGATCCCATATGACTGCTGGCCCCTTTAATAAACGGCATGGATTTAATATTTGTTTCAAGGGTCTCTATTATTTCACTGTTTGACATATGTAGATAAAGTCCACCCTGTCCCAGTTTCAGTTTTCTCGATGCCTCCATCGGAATATGAAGAATTACGTCATAGCCCCGTCTATGGGCCTCTTCTGCTGTCCATCGTGAATACGGTTGCAGGGGTAACACAGAAAAGGTAAAGGGCTGTTTCATACGAAACAAAGTCATGACCTTTTTTTTGCTGGGTCCGAGATCGTCCATGACAATGGCAACTTTCGGTACAGGAGCGAGAGGAGCTACATCAGGAACAGGTGGATGGACTTTTTTTTCAGTCTTAAACAGCTTGCTTTCGGAAGGGGGAACTCTGTCTTTATCCGATTCCCGGTACAGAAAAAAAATGCCGGCCAGCACAACAACCAGAATTAAAAAGATGATCCTGCTTTTATTTATTTTTTTTCTGATACGTCTTTTTTTCGGGGGCATAGTTTTTAAAAAAGGGGCAGTGGGACAGAGGTACAAAGTCTCAACATTTCTTTTCTTGTGCCTATACTCCTCTGCGCCTTTGTACCTGTTTTACTGACTCATATCAAACACTTCAGCATCGTCAGGTATCTGTAAAATAAACAGTGAATCATCCAGGCCCGGGTTCGTTTTTATGTCTGTCAGTTCGATCATGATAATATTTCCATATGTGTCAAGAATAGTAAACATCCGTATCGGGAACCCTTTTACTGAGGTCTCCATTATGACAGATTTAATGTGGCCCATCTTTTTTTCAGGTATAAGCTGCAAGGCATTTTCTTCCGGCATCGAGATATTAAAATCATTTTTTATGTTTTCAAAGCTCTCCAGCATGGCAATCGGGACCTGGCTGTACGATTCTTCACTGAATGTGGTCTTTATGACCTGGTTTTCTGATCTCTTGTGAATCAGGGTTTCCCTGTCTCTGATCACTACTTTCTCATCCCGTGGCTCTGTGTATTCCCACATTATCCGTGCCGGTTTCTTCAGATGAAAGATTCCTTTAAATTCATGTGTCTCTTCAAGGTCCCTGATATAGCTCTTCTGCGTAAACCTGCCGGTCAGATCCTTGATCGATTCAAACTCACTCTGAATTCGATTTACAACTTCATCCGCAGTTTCAGCGCATAACGCAGTGGTTATAAGTAACGGGTTATAGGGAATAGGGAATAGGGAATAGGTGAGGGAAAAAACAATAAGCAATATTTGTAACTTGTAATTTGTAATTTGTAATTTTGTCATTAGCGTCTCCTGATAACTTCCCTTGGTTTTCCGGCGTCTCCGGGCGGACCTACAATGCCCTCCTCCTCAAGCATTTCCATAATTCTTGCAGCACGATTATAGCCTATTTTCATTCTTCGCTGTATATATGATATGGATGCCTGTCCGGCAGAAAGTACGATGTCTCTGGCACGTGAGTATAATTCATCCTGCTCATCGAAATTCGAGATCTCCTGTGGTGAGGTCACAAGGTTTTCAAGGAGCGTGTAGTCTGGTCCGGCCTGGGCCTTTATGTGATCTACCACGTTTCTCGTTTCTTCGCTGCTCACATAGGCTCCGTGTATTCTCTTTATCCTTTTCCCGGGGCTCGTAAACAGCATGTCCCCTTTACCCAGAAGCTGATCAGCTCCGTATGTATCCAGGATAATACGGGAGTCCATTTTTGAAGAGACCTGAAACGATATACGTGATGGGAAATTGGCCTTGATGATGCCTGTGATTACATCTACAGAAGGACGCTGTGTTGCCAGTACCAGATGGATGCCTGCTGCCCGAGCCATACCTGCAAGCCTTGCGATAGAATCTTCCACTTCACGGCCAGAAGCAAACATGAGATCAGCGAGCTCGTCAATGAAAATGACAATATACGGTAAAGGCTCTGGGGTACTGTCAGCATCTCCTGATGGCTTCAACAGTGACTGTGATTGTACTTTTTTATTAAAGGACTCGATATTCCTTGCCCCTGTATCTGCGAGAAGGCGGTATCGCCGTTCCATTTCAATCACCAGTGTTTTCAGTGCATTTGATGCCTCCTTGGGCAAGGTTATAACGGGCATTAACAGGTGGGGAATGTCCTCATAGGCGGAAAGCTCAAGCATTTTGGGATCGATCATGAGCATTTTCACTTCTTTGGGAGTTGCCCTGTATAAGAGGCTTATCACAATAGTATTCAGCCCGACACTTTTCCCGGAGCCGGTGGCTCCTGCAATTAACAGGTGAGGCATTTTGGCAAGGTCTGTCATGACAGGAACGCCGAAGATATCTTTTCCAAGTGCCAGCGTGAGCTTAGCGCTGCTTTTGAGAAATGCATCATTTGCGATGATATCACGGAGAAATACCGCCTCCCTGTCCCTGTTCGGGACCTCAATGCCCAATGTCGATCGTCCATGAATAGGGGAGATCCTGATGCTGCTGGCCTTGAGCGCCATTGACAGGTCATCGGCCAGGGACATGACTTTGCTGATCTTTATTCCGGGTGCCGGTTCAAATTCAAACATCGTCACAATGGGACCGGGAGAGACATACGTGACTTTTCCCTGCACTGAATAATCAAGCAGTTTCTTCTCCAGAAGGTCGGAGCGTTCTATTAACTCTTCCTTTGAAGGCTTGGTTACCGAAGGAGGTGGATCATTAAGAAGATCAAGTCCTGGGAGTTCATATTCGCCGTCAGCAGTCTTTTTCTTTTTCATTGATTTAGCTGCTTTTTTAAAAGAAGGTTTCAATTTAATTTCAGGTTCAGCCATGGGCAGCTCTTCCTGTTCATATACGGTTTCAGGAACCACCATACTTTCAATCTTTCTCTGCCTTCGTTCCCTGCGCCTAGCAGTGGCATCCGAAATTGCCTTTGATCCGAGATACACCCTTGTTCTCACATTTCCCATGAAACCAAGGACCGAGAAATGGATCAGATACATCAGTGAGATTAAGGTGAGTGTTGCAAAAATCAGATATGAACCGGTTGTTGAAACAACGGCTAAAGTAAAAGCAGTGCATTTGATCCCGATTAACCCTCCTGCATATTCTCCGATCATGAGTTGAATTATTGAGGAAGACGCAATGATTAACAGAACAAGTGCCCCGAAGAAAATAACATATCTATGATGGACTGATTTACCCATCACCATTTTGATTCCAGCTATGAGAAGGATGACAGGTATGATGAATGAGGCATATCCTATGAACTGCAAAAGTAACTCGGACAACTGTGCGCCGAAGCTGCCTAACAGATTATTCAGCTCTCTGCTTTCAGTGAAAAGCGACCGGTCCCAGGGGCTGTGGCTGATAAGACTGATTAATATGATAAGCCCGGCCACAATTGCCAGGATTCCTTTAATCTCTTCTTTTATCCTGCTGCTGTCCATGTTTGCAATATGATAACAGAAGAGGGGCGTTTTGTGGATGGCGGTAGGTCCGTTTTGCCATTAAAAGTAATAAAAAAGTATTATTGAACCAAATATGATTCGGTATATGGCAAAAGTGTCAAACGTGTGCCCTTTTACAAATCCAAGGAATGCCTTGATGACAATTAATGCCGAAAAAAAAGAAACAAAAAATCCTACGGCAAAGACTGGAAAATCTCCGGCGGTTAAATGGTCAATGTTTTTAAGCAGATCATAAAAAGTGGCAGCAAACATCGTTGGAATTGCAAGGAAGAAGGAAAACTCTGTAGCAACTTTTCGTTCCAGACCAATGCACATGCCTCCCATGATCGTGGCTCCTGCCCTGGACACTCCCGGAAACAGAGAAAGGGTCTGAGCCATGCCTATGCCAAAAGCATGCTTATAGGAAATTTCATCCACATCAAGTACGCGGGATTTTTTCACCAATCGTTCAATCAAAAAGATGGCAATGCCTCCAGCGATAAGCGCAAAGGCAACAGTCAGGGGGCTGAATAAGTAGCGTTTAATATGGGAATGAGTCAGAAAACCGAAAAAGGCTGAAGGCAGGAACGCAATCAGGAGATTGAGCAGGAACCGGTTTGTTTTTTCAGTGCCAATTCCTTTTATGGTGGATGACATCTTTTCCCGGTAAAACCAGAGCACTGCGAGGATTGCACCAAGCTGTATAAATACTTCAAACGTTTTTGCTGTTTTTCCGGTAAAACCGAGGACATCTCCGGCGATGATGAGGTGGCCTGTCGATGAAACGGGCAGGAATTCGGTTATGCCCTCAACAATGCCAAGTACTGCTGCCTTAATGATTTCTGTGTCCATACGGTACCTACTATAGCAATTCCCCTGTGTCTGTCACAAGGCGGCAGGTAATAGACAACGGGTGTGCCTGTAACCTCTCGTCTCTTACCTCGAGCCTGCTGTATGCACCTTTGATTTTTTTATCCCTTTTGTTAAACTTCTGTGCACATGACTCTTCACCCGACTCAGAAACCCAGGACTGACAGGCAGAAAAAAGGCGATGTTATCCGGTATCTCGGTGTTGCGAGCACGGTTGGGATAAATATGGTGGTCAGCACATTTGTTGGTTTTGCCCTTGGCTATTGGGTGCTGGATCGATACCTTGACTCATACCCCTGGTGTACTCTGCTCCTTACGGCCCTGGGGATAGCAGCCGGGTTCAGATATCTTTTCAGAATAGCGAAAAAGGCTAATGAAAAAGAGGATTCGAGTGAACAAGGGGTCTAGGGATCTGATGAATGCAAATAGTATAGAAGACGAAATGATGTTTATGTATATTCGACCCCTTTCATCACTGATCCCAGGACTCCTTTATTAATTATGGAAATCTTGAAGAGAGTTATTGTAAAAAGCGCGTGTATTATTTTACCGGCAGCAATCATATCCCATCTGTATATCGAGCCTCAGAAAATACCGCTCGGGATTTTGCTTGGAGGACTGTTCGGTCTTTTTAATCTCAGACAGCTTACAAGAAATGTTTCAGGACTTGTCGGCTCGGAAAAGGCCACTTTCAAACTTGTCTTTCTCAGCATGGCGAGACTGATGATACTTTTTGTAGCCATTTTTTTTCTTGTATACTACAGAATTGTAAATGTATTCGGACTGCTCTTTGGATTTACCGTGGTATTTATGTTGATACTTATAGAAGGCGCCAGGGTCAGTAAAACGCAGTAAATAAAAAATTAAACATAAAAATTCTAAAAAAAAATCAAAAATAAAAAATAATTTTTTTGTTTATCTTTAAGTTTCAATCTGTATTTTTGATATTTTAATTTAATTTATTTCTACGTTATAGTCACTATGTTACTGCAGACCAGTTTGACTTTATATAAATCAATTTAAAAGGGAGCATGAGAATGCACAGATGCCGTTCTGTTAATACAATGAGGATGAGGCTGATACAGTTAATTATCGAACGAACGTTCAGGTTTACTGACGCACCGACCTTCAAGTTAGCCTCCGGTAAGAAAAGCAGCTATTATTTTAACTGTAAACCGACCACCCTTAATTCTGAAGGCATGTATCTCATCGGAAACCTTTTATATGACTTAATGAAGAGACAAAAATCGTGGAAGGCCAAAGCCGTTGGCGGACTCACACTCGGGGCTGATCCCATATCCAATGCAATTGCATACACATTCCATATAAAAGGGGAACAGATGGAATCATTTGTTGTACGCAAGGAGCCGAAAAAGCATGGTACCATGTTATGGGTTGAGGGAAATGTCGGCAGGGGTGATAACGTGATTATTATTGAAGATGTCATAACTACCGGCGGTTCCACAATAAAGGCGATTGACCGGGCCAAAAAATCTGGTCTGAACGTTCTCGGGGTCATTGTGCTCATTGACAGACAGGAAGGCGGAAAAGCGAAAATTGAGGCCAAAGGGGTAAAAGTGGAAACCCTCCTGACCAGAGAGGAAATATTCGAAGTCTATAGCAAAAAAAGACTGTCGTAGATTATTTTATTCGAGTCCAGAGGTTATGAACATTATCAAAATAAATAAACTCGGGGAAAATAGTCAATGCTAACCCTTTAATTAATAATTATAATTTCTGCAGTGAATAAGCTTTCATGATCGATACATTAATTTTTTTTATTTGACGTGAAAACGAGAGATATACTACTATCTAAGACCAATTTTTTCTGAGCAATCCTGAAATTCAAAAGAATCTTACAGCAACAAGAATTTTTTTGATGTTTAAAATTTGATGAACAGTTCCCTTAGTGATCAATAAGGGAGAAAGAAAAAAGGAGGGATACATGAGCGGTAAGCACAAAACACCAATGCTTGATGAGCTTGAAAAAGGCCCGTTTCCAAGTTTTATTACGGAAATCAAGAAAGCGAGAAACAGCAGTGCGATGCCTGAAATGGCAGATGATGAGCTGGGACAGCTGGAAAAATCCTACAACAGCAAGAGGGGATACTGGAAGCATGGCGGTATCGTGGGAGTTCTAGGATATGGATCAGGGGTTATCGGAAGATACTCTTCACTCCCCGATGAATACCCCGGAGTTGCTCATTTCCACACGTACAGAATCAACCAGCCAAGCGGTTTCTTCTATACATCAAAGGCCCTTAAGGAAATATGTGATATCTGGGACAAGTATGGAAGCGGACTGACAAACATGCACGGTTCAACTGGTGACCTTGTTCTTTTAGGAACAACCACTGAGAATCTGGAAACTCTCTTTGCAGAGTACTCATCACGCGGATGGGACCTCGGCGGATCTGGATCAGCCATGAGAACACCGAGCTGCTGTGTAGGTCAGGCCCGCTGCGAGTGGGCAATGATCGACACCATGGATATATGTAACACGGTTACCCAGCATTTTCAGGATGAGCTGCACAGACCGGCCTATCCCTATAAGATCAAGAATAAAATTTCAGGATGTGCATGTGACTGTGTAGCAGCTATTGCACGTGCTGACATTTCTGTAATCGGAACATGGAAGGGTGATATCCAGATAAACCAGGCAGAAGTCAAGAAATATGCTGACAGCGGAATGGACATCCAGTCCGATGTCATTGACTGGTGCCCCACCGAATGTATGTCCTTTGACGGGTCATCAATAACGATCGACAACTCTCAGTGCAACAGGTGCATGCACTGCATCACAAGAATGACAAAGGCGTTAAAGCCGGGCAAGGAGAGGGGCGCCAGCATCCTCGTCGGTTCAAAGGCACCTATCGTTGTGGGATCATTACTCTCATGGGTCATTGTTCCTTTTATGAAAATGGAATCTCCCTATGAAGAATATATTGAGCTTCTCGAGAACATGATCGAGTGGTGGGACGACAATGCCAAGCCCAGAGAAAGAATCGGTGAGCTTATCGAAGTAAAAGGCATGAGGCCTTTCCTTGAGGCAATAGGAGTAGATCCTCAGCCGCAGCAGGTATACGAGCCGAGAAAAGACCCGTTCTTCTTCTGGTCAGAGAGCGATTTTGCATAATTACTTAACTAAGAAAATATAATTTAAGGAGGTAGCTTACATGGCATTACCAGAAAGACAGACAGACATTGGACCACCGGATTATAGACAGTTCTTACCACCGGTAATAGAGAAAAATTACGGCAAATGGTCCCATCATGAAATCCTGACTCCGGGAACTATGGTCCATTATGCAGAAAGCGGTGACAAGCTTTTCACAGTGAGGGTCGCCTCTCCAAGGCTTCTTGCTACAGATTCTATACGTGAACTCTGTAACTTTGCTGAGGAATATTGCGATGGATATCTCCGTTTTACCACAAGAAACAACGTTGAGTTCCTTGTTTCTGATGAGAGCAAGCTTGAACCTCTGGTAGCTGCTCTTAAAGAAAAGGGGCATATGATCGGCGGAATCGGACCCCGTGTAAGTAATGTTATTCACACACAGGGCTGGGTACACTGCCACAGCGCATGTACCGATGCTTCAGGTCTTGTAAAAGCAATCATGGATGATTTACACGAGTACTTCACCACAAAGGCTCTGCCCAACAAGGTAAGACTTGCCGTGGCATGCTGCGTTAACATGTGCGGCGCTGTGCACGTCTCTGACATCGCAGTTGTTGCCGTGCACAGGAAAGTCCCTGTTATCAATGATGACGCTGTCAAGAAGGCATGTGAGATACCAACCACAATCGCATCATGCCCGACATCAGCCATCAGACCAAACCCGAAAGAGAAATCAGTCACCATTAATGAAGAAAAATGCATGTACTGCGGTAACTGCTTTACCGTATGTCCTCCGATCGAAATTCACAATCCTGAGCAGGATGGTGTTGCCATTGTTGTGGGCGGGAAGATCGGCAGCCTGAGAACTGATCCAAAGTTCTCCAAGCTGGCTATCCCGTTCTTCTATAATGAACCCCCAAGGTGGCCCAAGGTTGTAGCTGCTATCAGGAACATTCTTGAGACATATGCAAAAAATGCAAAGAAGCATGAGAGGGTTGGTGAATGGATCGAGAGAATCGGATGGGAAGACTTCTTTAAACAGACCGGTATTGAGTTTACGTTCCAGCATATCGATGACTTCACATTCATGAGGGACACCTTGAGGACATCAGCAGCATTTAAGTATTGATGAGTAAAAGAGACTGGTAAGCAGTCCCGCCCGATTATTCGAGGGAGTGCTTGCCAGCTTTTGAATAAACTTCTATTAGAGAGGTGAAAATATGGAACAGTCAGAATTACAGGACAAGATATTTGCCTACCTGGAAAAAATGAAGGGCAAAAAAAAGCTGAAAGAGAAAGATATTTTCAAGGCTATTATGGCTGAAACTGGTGAAGACAAAGCCACAGTGAAAACAGCTCTTAGAGAAATGATTAATGTTGGGAGAGTCATGTATTCATATGGCGGAGGTGCCAGCTCTGTTGAGATTCCCAGCGAAGAGTACCTTAAAGAAAAAGGATTGCTCTAAAACAGCTTTCAGGGACCAGGTTCCAGATGTCGGGAATTAAGGTGACAGTTCCGGCATGTGATACCTGGTCCCTGATTCATATTCTTCAGAAGTCTCCTCTGTTTAATGTCAAATAGAAAAATCCCAAGACTGGTTGTTGCCGGCCTGAGGGGCGGTAGTGGCAAAACCGTCGTATCTCTATCTCTTATTACCCTCCTAAAAAACAAAGGACTGCAGGTCTCTGTTTTTAAAAAAGGTCCGGACTATATTGATGCGGGCTGGCTTGCCCGGGCGGCGGAAGTACCCTGTTACAATCTGGACCTTTTCATGATGTCCCCGGATCAGGTCCTGAAATCATTTGCGATACATTCAACTCCCCCCCTTCCCTCCTTTATTAAAGGGGGGAGTATATCCATAATTGAGGGCAACAGAGGACTATATGACGGGATTGATGAAAAGGGTTCATACAGTTCAGCCGAGCTTGCAAAGCTTGTCATGGCTCCTGTCGTCTTGGCGGTGGACTGCACAAAAACAACGAGCACCATAGCAGCTCTGGTACTGGGCTGTCAGAAGCTGGACCCGGACATTATAATCGGAGGTGTAGTATTAAACCGGGTTGCTACAGTGAGGCAGGAGGATGTGATCAGAAAGGCCATATTCAGTATATGCGGCATTCCTGTGCTGGGTGCCATACCACGGTTACAAAAAGACCCGTTCCCGGAGAGACATATGGGGCTGGTCCCCCATCAGGAGCGGGGGGGCATTGATGAGTCAATGGCAGCAGTCAGGGAGATTGGAGAAAAATATCTGGATTATGATGGCATTATTAAAGTGGCAAACAGTGTTGATAAATTAAAATTGAGTGAAGAGTCGGGAGTGAAGAGTCATGAGTTGAATCAGAAAAATAAACTCCAAACCCACAACTTCAGCCTCCGCATCGGTATCATCCGGGACTCTGCCTTCCAGTTTTATTATCAGGAAAATTTTGAAGAACTCGAAAAGCGAGGGGCCGAGCTGGTTGAGGTGAGCCCCTTAAAGGATGATCGTCTTCCCGATATTGATGCACTTTATATCGGAGGCGGGTTTCCCGAGACGCATGCCATTGCACTTGCAGAGAATACGAAGTTTAAAGAGTCCCTTCACCGTTTAATTGAACAGGGACTGCCTGTGTATGCGGAGTGCGGGGGCTTGATGTATCTCGGAAGTAATATAAGAATGGGAGAAAAAACATACCCGATGGCAGGGATACTACCGGTCACATTCAGACTGGACAAAAAACCACAGGCCCATGGCTACTCCCTAGTCGAAGTAAGCCGGGCCAATCCGTTTTTTCCTTTAAGAACAGTGCTAAAAGGACATGAGTTTCATTACTCCAGGGTTATGGATGTCGGAGAACGAGACGTGACCATGGCATTCACTGTAAAGCGCGGCAGGGGCATAAGAGACAAAAAAGATGGAATGTGTTATAAAAATACCTTCGCTACCTACACGCATCTTCATGCTGCTGGTGCTCCTGAGTGGGCTGATGGCATGCTGAAAGCTGCGAAGGAATATAAGAATAAAAAAGATAAAATGAAAAATCAAAATTAAGGGATTTTTTTAATCATTTCCTCATCTTTGATTATTAAGTATTTATGTTTAATTTATATTATGGCCAGAGTTAAACCTTTACAATGTCCTTATTGCAATACAATGCTGAGAAGTCCGATGGATATTAATTTCAAGGACATGGAATTTACCGGTGGCATATGCCCCTGCAGAGCTGTTTATCTTCTGGACAGGTCAGGGAGAAATATGGGCGAAACCTACTTGAATGCACTGACGTTCCTGAGCAGAGGGGATTATGATAAGGCCATGAATCTTGACCCTGAGGAATATGAAACAGTTGAGGTTGATTATAATTATCAGAGCAATACGATTGGAGCAAAAAAGGCAGGAGAAATACACTGCAAGATCATTTTTGCCAGATTAACGAGTAATGAGCAGAAGGGGCAGTAAAAATTATATTCGAGATTTCAAATTTGAAATGTCAAATGACTCACCTGTGTGATTCGTCACATCGAGTTTATTACGTCATTGAGTCATCAGGCATGTATGTAGCATTTTGGCCTGGATATTGCTAATTCTCTTATTTTTCAAACGATTATGACATATACACCAATCTATTAAGAGAAATAAATGACATATAAGTTTTTTTTATTTGACCAAACAGATGGTTTTCTTTTATAGTTCCAGACTTGGAGTAATTAGCTGTTTCTCTTATTATCTGGGAACTCATCCAGAATAAAAGAATACCTTCACAAATAATCAACGATTTAATTAGGAAAGGAGATTATGCATGGCTACATTAGACTTTGAAGGAACATCCTATGAGGTTGATGAGGACGGATACCTTATAGACTGGCAGCAGTGGAATGAGGGCCTTGCCGGCGCAATGGCAAAAGAAGACGGCCTTGAACTCGGTGAAGCACACTGGGAGGTCATCAAGTTTCTCAGAGATTATTTTGAGAAATACCAGATTGCACCCATGATCAAAATCCTCACAAAAGAACTGAAGAAAAAATACGGTAAAGAAAAAGGTAACACCAAGTATCTCTACGAACTGTATCCTGCCGGTCCTGCCAAGCAGGCATGCAGATATGCCGGTCTTCCAAAACCGACTGGCTGCGTATAAGAATCAATAGCATCAATATTGAGGGTTGAGGCCTTTGCAGGCCTTAGCCCTTTGATTGTAAATGTAGCGGTTTCCCTGTCCTGTTTTTACACTTATGAAGATATACAGTCTGTTAGCAGAGAAAAAACCTGATGTGTTAAAAAAATGGTTTGCTCTCATTTTAGAAACTTACCCGAAAGAAACCTCAAGCTTTTTAAAAAGCCAGAACTCTCAGACCCGCAATCCTGTAACCCAGGCAATTTATGAAGGCATTGAGGGAATTTTTAACGGACTGGTACATGAAGATGATGAAGACAAACTCAATATATATCTTGATAATGTCATCAGGGTCAGGGCGATACAGGACTTTTCTCCTTCTGAGGCCGTCAGTTTTATATTCTCCCTGAAGGAAGTGATACGAAAAGAGCTGGATAAAGAAATATGTGATCCGAAGATGTTCAAGGAGTTACTGGGCCTGGAAACAAGAATAGATTCTCTTGCAAATTCTGCTTTTGAGATTTATATGAAGTGCCGCGAGAAAATTTACGAAATCAAAGCCAATGAAATGAGGAACTGGACATACAGGGCACTGCATAAAACCGGGTTTTACAAGGAAGTCCGGACAGAGGAGTAGTATTCCGGCTCATAAGGCTCCTCAATACATAAAATTTAAATAACGTAATTACGAGTATTACACAGTAAAAATTAAGGGGGTAGATATGGGAATATTTTTTTCCTTCTCCGTTGTTGTGGCACTCACCGTGATTGCCTTTGCCGGTGTCTGGATACCAGGTATGCAGTATTTTTTCGGTGTCGTCATCCCCTACCTGGCGGTTCTGGTTTTTCTTGTCGGCGTTGTGCTCAAAGTTGCTAAATGGGGCCGGTCACCAGTTCCATTTCGCATTCCCACTACATGTGGACAGCAGCAATCCCTTCCCTGGATAAAACACAGTAAGTATGACAATCCTCAGACAACAGGCCAGGTCATTATCAGAATGGTGCTGGAAGTGTTTCTTTTCAGGTCACTCTTCAGAAATCTCAGAACAGAGATGAATGATGGAAGGGTCACGTATGGATCAGACAAAATTCTGTGGCTCGCAGGTCTTCTCTTTCATATTTCATTTTTTATCGTGTTGATCAGACACCTGAGGTTCTTTATTGAACCTGTTCCGTCCTTTATCAACATGATCGATGCCCTTGACGGTTTTGTCCAGGTGGGAGTGCCGCACCTGCTGCTGACAGGAGTATTATTAGTTGCGGCCGGGGGATATCTTTTATTCCGCAGAATAAATAATTCACAGGTAAGACATATATCTCTGCCTGCTGATTACTTTCCGCTTCTGCTTATCATCGGGATCGCACTCTCCGGAATCATTATGCGCTATTTTGTAAAGGTTGATATCGTCAGCGTAAAGGCCTTTACATTGGGGCTTGTCAGCTTACGTCCAAGAACGCCTGCCGGTATCGGGGCGATATTTTACATTCACCTCTTTCTTATAAGTGCTCTGCTGGTGTACTTCCCTTTTAGCAAACTCATGCATATGGGAGGCGTCTTCCTCAGTCCGACCAGGAACCTGGCAAATAACAACCGCGAGGTAAGACATGTTAACCCATGGAACTATGACGTAAAAGTCCATTCATATGCAGCATATGAGGACGAGTTCAGAGAGAAAATGAAAGAGGCAGGAATACCTGTAGAAAAGGAGTAAGGAAATGGCAAAAGAAACAACACCCGAAGAATTAGTGAACGTAGATTATGAAGCTCCGAAAAAGGATTGGACTGAAACTCCTGTTGAATTCAGGGAAGGGATGTACTGTTACGGATCCCGACCTGTCTACCTTCAAGAGGTAGGATTTCCCAATCCGAGAGAGTGGAGTCCGGCAGATGAGGACTGGAAGCTTCCTGAAAACTGGAAGGAGATAGTGCTTACTGCCATGGAAGAGAGGCTCAGTAAATACCGCTCTTTCAGGGTCTTCATGGACATATGTGTAAGATGTGGTGCGTGTGCAGATAAGTGTCATTTTTATATAGGATCTGGTGATCCAAAAAATATGCCTGTTTTAAGGGCTGAACTGATAAGGTCCATTTACAGGAAATACTTTACCATCGGCGGAAAACTGCTGGGTAAAAGAGCCGGTGCAAGAGAACTTACAGAAGATGTAATCAAGGAATGGTGGTATTACTTCTACCAGTGCACAGAGTGCCGCCGCTGTTCAGTGTTCTGTCCTTACGGCATTGATCAGGCAGAAATAACCATGATCGGTAGGGAGATCCTTAATCTTCTGGGTTTACAGACTGACTGGATAGGGGGGCCGGTTGCAAACTGTTACAAGAAAGGTAACCACCTCGGTCTTGAACCCCATGCCATAACAAGCAATATAGAGTATCTGTTAGACGACATTGAGGAAATAACAGGTATCACCATAGAGCCAAGTTTCAACAGAAAAGGGGCCGAGATTCTCTTTGTAACGCCGTCAGGAGACCTTTTCGGTGATCCCGGTACGTATACGGCAATGGGATACCTCATGCTGTTGCATGAGCTGGGCCTTGACTACACCTGGAGCACCTATGCATCTGAAGGTGGTAATTTCGGTTTCTTTACCTCAATGGAAATGGCAAAGAGGCTTAATTACAAAATATATGCAGAAGCAAAAAGGCTTGGTGTAAAGTGGATACTCGGCGGTGAGTGCGGGCATATGTGGAGGGTTCTCAATCAGTATATGGATACATGGAACGGTCCTGCAGACTTCATGGAAGAGCCGGTATCACCCATTACGGGGACAAAGTTTGAAAATGCTAAGAGCACAAAGATGGTACACATTTGTGAGTTTACCGCTGATCTGATTAAGCATAACAAGCTAAAGTTTGACCCGAGCCGCAATGACCATCTGAACGTTACTTTTCATGACTCCTGCAACACGGCACGGGGAATGGGTATTTTTGATGAACCACGCTTCATTATTAAAAATGTTTGTAACAACTTCTTTGAGATGTCCAGTGACGCCACAAGGGAAAAGACATTTTGCTGTGGAAGCGGGTCCGGTTTGAACGCCGGAGAAAATATTGAACTGAGAATGAGAGGCGGAATGCCGAGAGGGCATGCGGTCAAGCGGGTACAGGAAAAATACGGGGTAAATATGCTGGCAAATATCTGCGCTATCGACAGAGCCGTTCTTCCCCCTTTGATGGACTACTGGGCGCCCGGCGTCGATGTATGCGGAACCCATGAACTGCTTGCAAACGCCCTTGTAATGAAGGGTGAGATCAAAAGGACCCAGGACCTGAGGCTGGAAGACCTTCCAGGTGTGGAGGATGATGACGATGATGATGACAATAATGAGGAGGGAGGAGAATAATGTATAACGGAGGAAAGATCATATTCGGACTGATCATCTTTCTTGCTATCGTGACCTTCCCTTTTTATTCAAATCTGGGCGGGTCTGCCAAAAAAGCAATGCCGAGTCTTGACACACCGGAAATTTATGCCCTTGCAACGAAAGAGTGTGTGAGATCCGGCGAGTACATGAAGAAAGAGCATATGAAGGTGCTTGATGAGTGGAGAGATGAAGTTGTCAGGGAAGGAAAAAGAGAAAAGATCAGTGTTGGCGGTACTGAGCTGGAAAAGAGCCTGCAGAACGGTTGTATGCACTGTCACTCAAACAAGGAGCAGTTCTGTACGGAATGTCATAAATATGCAGGGATTGATCCTTACTGCTGGGATTGTCACTTTGACAGAGGGGAGGGCCGGTTATGAGCATAAACAGAAGAAAATTTCTTAAAATCGCCGGTCTGACCGGCCTTGGTCTGAGCCTGAGTGCAAGGGATTTTATATTGATGAGTCCTGCAGAGGCTTCAGGCGGACATTCACTTCCCAGTTCCGGCGAACGACTGGGAATGGCAATAGATGTGAGAAAACTGACAGACGCGGATTATGCAAGAATTGCCGATGCCTGTCATACCGTGCATAATGTTCCAACGCTTATTCCTGAGAAGAATAACGTGAAGAACGAGGTGAAATGGATATGGACAGATACGTACAACCATACGTTTCCTGAGCAGATAAATGATTATCATCCGGAGGCACTAAGGAATAAGACGTTTCCTCTGCTCTGCAACCACTGCGATAAGCCGCCATGTGTAAGGGTCTGTCCTACCAAGGCCACTTTTAGGGCCAAAAACGGAATGATTGTGCAGGACCCTCACCGCTGCATAGGCTGCCGGTTCTGTATGGCAGGATGTCCCTATGGCTCAAGGAGCTTTAACTGGGTTGATCCAAGGCCGTACATACCAAAGCGGAATCCGGATTTCCCGACACGTACCATCGGGGTTGTGGAGAAGTGTACGTTCTGTCCGGAAAGACTGGCAAGAGGGCAGCAGCCTGCCTGTGTTGAGGTATCTAACGGTGCCATGATTTTTGGCAACCTTGCTGATTCACATTCAGAGATAAGAAACATTCTCAGTACACACTTCACACTGCGTCGTAAACCTACATTGGGAACGATGCCAAGTGTATTTTACATAATAGGAGGTGAAGACTATGCTGGATAAGGCGCTGCACGGCGGTAAAACATACTGGACACTGATCATCGTTCTGGCTTCAATAGCCGGGGCAGGGACGCTGGCATATCTTTATCAGTTTAATAACGGCCTGGGAGTCACCGGCATGAGCAGGGACGTTTCATGGGGTTTTTATATCTCACAGTTTACCTTTCTTGTCGGTGTCGCAGCATCAGCTGTAATGCTGGTCATTCCCTATTATCTTCATGACTATAAGAAGTTCGGCAAGATAGTTATTCTTGGTGAATTCCTTGCCGTGGCATCGGTAACGATGTGCATGCTGTTTATCTTTGTTGATATGGGACAGCCCATGAGGATCCTGAATGTCATTCTGCATCCAACTCCGAACTCAATTCTGTTCTGGGACGCTACAGTTCTTAACGGATATCTCTTTCTGAATATTGTGATCGGATGGACAACATTGCATGCTGAAAAGAAGCAGGCCCCGCCGCCGTCATGGGTGAAGCCTCTCATCTATCTGTCCATACCCTGGGCGGTCAGCATTCATACGGTTACGGCGTTTCTTTATGCCGGTATTCCGGGAAGACATTTCTGGCTTACGGCAATCATGGCAGCCAGGTTCCTTGCATCTGCATTTGCCGGAGGACCGGCTCTGCTGATCATCCTTGCGCTGATCTTGAGGAAGTACACAAAGTTTGATCCGGGAAGGGAACCGATTCAGGCTGTTGGTAAAATTGTCACCTATGCAATGTGTGCCAATGTATTCTTTATTCTCCTGGAAGTTTTTACAGCGTTTTACAGTAATATTCCTGGCCATATGCATTCCTTTGAATATCTCTTTGTCGGAATTGAGGGTCATGGCAAACTGGTACCCCTAATGTGGATATCAGTCATTTTTGCCGTTATATCCCTGATAATGCTTATACCCCCGAAAATCAGAAATAAGGAGTCAAACCTTATCAAAGCCTGTGTCCTCGTATTTATCTCATTATGGATAGACAAGGGATTCGGCCTTGTAATCGGAGGGTTTGTACCGAACCACTTTGGTACAGTAACCGAGTACTGGCCTACACTGATCGAGACGGTCATCACGCTCGGTGTCTGGGCAATCGGGTTTCTGACCCTTACCATCCTTTATAAAGTTGCGATTTCCGTGAGAGAGGAATTAGGTACGGTAAAGTCGGAGTATTAAGGATTTAAGTAATAATTATGAAGGCGGTAAGTATGAGCTTACCGCCTTTTTTGATTTGTTTATTTTTTTCCTCTATTGACTCAATTTCCCGAGCAATGAATTCATCACAACCCCTCTTTCTCTCCCATTGGTGAGGGAAGAATACGCTTGTACGAGCTTTATCCCCCCCTACCAAGGAGGGCCAGGGGAGGTGATTTTCTGGTTAATCAACCTGGTCAATTATCTCTTTTATCCTGAGCTTTCCTTTTACAAGCAGCTCTTTTTTTGCCTTGGGCAGTTTCTTCACTTTAATCTCAACTTTTGAAGCCAGACTTTTATCTCCGATTTTCTTTTTGAATACCGTTTTTAGAGGGGCTTTCCCCCTTAGGTACCTTGATCCTTTTTTGTCATTTCCCTGATGCTCTTTCAACCGTCGTCTTACATCTGTTGAGATGCCTGTGTATAAGCTGTGATCTTTACATCTTATTAGATATAAGAACCAGATTTCCATGTTACGGACTTTTTGTTGACAGCCAGATTGTGTGGTGCGCTCTTCCACGCGGGCCACGTGCACGTACCCTCTTTTCCTCCACATAAAAACCTGCTGATCGCATACGATTGGGAAATGCCTGATCAGGACCTGCTGACCAGACTGCCAGTACACCTTCAGGTTTTAGCGCTGCATAGGCCGCATTAAGACCATGCAGGGAGTACAGCCAGTCGTTGCCGTAACGGGTAAGACCTTCAGGTCCATTATCAACGTCCAGTAAAATGGCGTTAAAGGTTTGATGAACTGATTTTATAATCTGTGCAACATCAATTTCTCTGATGATGACCCTCTTGTCATTAAGAGGATCACCGGCAAGATCTGCAAGGACTCCCCGGTTCCATTCCACTACAGTCGGTACAATTTCAGATACGGTAATGACCGCATCATTTTTTGAATATTTCAGGGCGGTGGCCAATGTAAATCCCATGCCAAGGCCTCCGATCAGAATGCGCGGGCGGGATTGGTGTTCAATTTTATTGCAGCTAATTTCTGCCAGAGAATCCTCTGATGCATGGACACGGCTGTTCATCAGTTCAGAACCGCCTATCCTTATTGAGTATTCTTTACCGCGTCTGTAAAGGCAAAGATCCTTTTTTTGTCCCGGTATTTTTGCGCTGTCAAGAAATTCCCAGGGAATCATGATGAATAAGAAATGCTTTGTAAAAGATAAATGAACATGACCATGAAGTAAATTCAGAAGAGATCTTCTATGGAAAGATACCTCTCACCTGTATCGTAACAGAACGTCAGGATTCGCTTTCCTAAGGGGATGTCCTTTATTTTTTGCGACACTGCTGCCAGAGATGCCCCTGAAGATATACCGACAAGGATACCTTCTTCTCTGGCACATCTCTTTGCAAAGGCAAAAGCGTCCTCTTTTGTCACCTGTATGATGCCATCTAAAATATCCCTGTCAAGAATTCCCGGGATAAACCCTGCGCCTATCCCCTGGATGGGATGTGGTCCCGGGTTGCCGCCGCTGAGAACCGGCGAAAGGTCAGGCTCAACGGCAAAAACTTCAAGCCCCGGGAATTCCTTTTTAAGAACCTGTGCACATCCTGTAATGTGTCCGCCTGTGCCCACCCCGGTAATAAGGTAATCGATACCGTCCGGGAAATCCCTGATGATTTCCTGCGCTGTAAACTGCCTGTGAACTTCAGTATTTGCATCGTTTTCGAATTGCTGCGGCATCCATGCATTTTCAATGTCCCTGACCAGTTCTGTTGCCTTTTCAACTGCACCCTTCATGCCCTGTTCTTTGGGTGTCAGGACCAGTTCAGCTCCAAATGTTGCAATCAGCCTTCGGCGTTCAACAGACATTGACTCAGGCATGACAAGAATCAGCCTGTATCCCTTCACCGCGGCAACCATGGCAAGGCCGATGCCTGTATTACCGGACGTTGGTTCAATAATTACACTGTTTTCCTTGAGAATCCCCTTATGCTCCGCGTCCAGAATCATAGATAATCCAATTCGATCCTTAATGCTGCCGCCGGGATTTGAACGTTCCAGCTTCATCCAGACGTCAACGCCATCTCCGAATAATTTATTGACTCTCACATGATCTGTGTTGCCGATTGAATCGAGAATGGTTCTGATCTTCATTTCATCCTCCTGGTCCTTTCCTGTAATGATGTCTAAAAATACAGTATCAATAATATGTGATCATAGCATCAATTTTAACATTTTGAGACTTCAAATATTATGATGCATCCCTGCATGTGGCGAGATAGGCGAAGGAGAGGCTGATGGAGACCTGACACAAAGCACTTCAAATGATTATGCGTTTGCAATATCAGGGAATACTACTTGATTTATATACAGTCCTAACTGCTCTACAGTCAGATGAAACTTTTCATACGTCGTGTGTTTCACAAAATAATTATTACACCCCAATCTTCTGCATTTCTCAATCTCTTCAGGATTATCCGAAACAGATAACATTATTACCGGTATTTTGTTAACCCACTTATCATTCTTTATCCGATGCAATACCTCAGTACCATCTATCCCGGGCAATCGAATGTCTAAAAGCAAAACATATAACACCCCGTCTTCCCTGTAAGGTTCTCTTCCTCTTTTGAAAAGGAAATCCAGAGTATCTTCACCATTTTCAAAACAAAGAATATCATTTGTAATTCCTGTATTTTTTAAGCTGCTTAAAATAAGGCCTGCATGCCCAACATCATCTTCAGTTAATATAATTACCGGATCTCTTTTCATTCCTTATGCCTTTGGAAGAGATATACAAAATTTATTTCCCTGCGTTATCATGTGTTTTAAAACGTCATTAACGTTGACTACTATATATGTTTGATATCAATTACTGCTTCTCATGTCAATTAAATAATATTTATAGAAATTATAAATATACGTTATAAGATAATTCAATCAAATACCGGGACTTACGATTAACTTGTAATCTGTATCAATGGATCTATTTGTATTTTCAGATAATATCTACTTATTCATGAAACCCGGTCTGATATAAAAACTCGATAAGACGGAAAACCCTCGGGATTAAGGCCTGATGAATCACTAAAGCTAATCGGATTACATCGCCGGAAAATCATAATGTATTTCGGTAATCGTCATGTATTGAGTAAGGTGAGAACTGAACATTGATCTAAATTGTTTTCTTCAGAAGAAGTTTTTACTGCGAATGTGCCTGATCCTGTAATGGCGAGGATAGATGATAGTGGTTCCGCATGACATTAGGCTACATTTACGCATCGGGATCGGTTATATTTTATGATTTTTTGTCGCTAATAACTCTAACAATTACAGTCCCACTGATTTAAAGCTAGTGATCTATCTTAATGCATACAACAAACGCTTATATAAACGTTGTAATTTAAAAGAGAGCACCCGTTTAACCCCAAATTTTTTATTGTCTATCAAAGACCTGATTGTTCCATCGAGGCTACCCTGGATTGCCATTACAGGATGAGACCAATAAATGTTTAATACTTTATTTTTTGAACAATGGTTATGAAACCATCCTATTGGCAAATGACATTTATTCTTGCTTATTTGATCAATTATGGATTTTGCCCCTTGTAAATCGATGAGATAGGCCCCGGCAGTTCTCCCATAAGACTTGGGATAAACATACGTGCCCTTTTTTCTTTCGCTACCCTTTACGTACTTTAAATACGAATCTTCAAGCGAAACAATAAAGTTCCTTAAACCTTGTTGCTTAATATCTTTAATAACTTTATCAAACGTATCGTTAAAATTTAGATAGAACGAGATATCATCTTCTAAGATTAATGCAATGTCGTTACCTTGCTTAATTATTTCCTCATACGACAATATGTGTTTAAAGGCACAGGAGGTGTCAGCAACTACAGTTTTCATCTCCCCAGCAAAATATTTTTCGAGTACCTCTTCGCTTAAATCTTTTTTATCTCCATAAAGAATAAAACTGCAGTCAAGATTCTTATCTGCTATTTGTGATCTAATATATCTTTCACGTTCGTAGGCATCACTTACATGAATGATATAGGCTTTCATTTAAACTCCTTTGAAAAGAAGAACTACTATCGAATTTTTCACATATGAAATAACAGCTAATTATAAACACCCATTATCTGTTTTTAGCTTGTTTTAATCTAGCAGAAAAAAGCTGATCCGGAAAGCTGTTTATGTATTTTTCGACTTACCTAAAATTCTTGTGGAATCTACAACAAAAAATTGAAGATAAGAGAGGACAAGTGAGCATGAATTACCTTTTATAGAAATGATGTTTGATTCAGAGTGATGCTCATAATAGATTGTATCATCAAGTCAATAAAAAATGGCAAATCCATGCCTGCCCTGCTTTTTGTAAAATCCTATTCACTAAAACGTACTTCTTGAATTTCTTTCTGGCTTAAAAGTATTTTTCCACTAACTGTATCCACAAATCATGAACTCCTATAACCTTATATGCCAATAAAAAAGGAAATAAGATAAAAACAGATTTCATTATCTCTAAAGTCGCACGATACGTCCTGCGTCTGATTCCCTTCATTAAATAATTATTATTTTTTAAAGTTGTGTTATGGTCTTGAACGACTTTATGATCTTCTGCATGATTAAGATCAGGATTTGTTTTATCGTTACCTGATAAAGTTGTAGTACTCATAATTTATACCGCCACAGTGGAACTGATGATTTTATAATCATTCATTTTATTCCATGCTCTCTTTTTATTTCTCCTCAAGTTAGTGCCTGTTTTTTTCATTGCCCCACCTAAAATTTTAATATCTTTTTCCAGTCCCCTAATGGGGCCATCCTTAGTAATTCTTGGATTAACCCAAAATACATTTATCAAGTAATACAAGGAAATTTTATGTCATTACTGACACTTGATTTGCTAAGAGCAGTTTGTGATATATTGCTGTTGTTTACAACATTTAAAACTGATTGATGCATTCCATTATTCTGGTCAGTCTTGTATTTTCTTCTTATTGGGCTAACGCAATTAGCATTCCAGAATTATATTCCCTTTTAACATATTGAAATATAGAGATATTTTCTTAAGAGAAGTATTTATAAGAATTGAACATGAATAATTTCGTGTTCAATTATGACTGGACTGAGGTATAAATGACACATAATCATTTGATAATTACTGCATAGAAAAGCAGGGAATCAGTAAAGTCAACGGGAGGTAAGGTTTTTAAATAAATGGTGGAGCTGATCGGGATCGAACCGACGACCTCTTGAATACCATCCTAATTCAGGAGACTATCACAAGTGCCTGCAAACGCAAATTATTCGAAGAGATAAAAAATCAAGAAAAGCCTTTACAATTTCTGCAAACGCTTTTAGGTTTCAGGACAAGTTATTATTTGGAAAATCATTCAGATATATACAACCTCTTTCAGAATTCGTTCACCGAATTTGGTTTCAAGGCCTTTTTCATTACAAGATCGATATTGACTCTTAATAGCTCGGAGAGATAGTTTTTTAAGATGAACAAACGTAAGGAGATCGACTCCCTTCCGAAATCTACGAGTATATCTATATCACTGTCTTCCTCTTCTTCATGTTTGATATAGGATCCGAAAATACCGATCTCCTTGATCATGTATTCACTTTCCAGGCTGCTTTTATGGTTATCCAATATTTTTTTTAACTCTTCAATATCTCTCATCTAGTCCTCGGCTAAATTTATTAAGAAGGGACTTTATTGGGGGGATCTTCACTTTTGCAGTTAACCATACTGTTTCAACATCTACACTCATATAATCATGGATCAGTACATCTCTCATACCTGCCATTTCCTTCCATGGGATGCCACCTGTTTTATTGCAAACATCATCAGGGATTTTCTAGGATGCCTCACCGATAATTTCAAGTGCCCGTATTACAGAGTATAATGTTTTGTCGTCTTTTTTGAAGTCTTCAAAGCTAAGACCTTCAACAAAAGATTCAACATTTCCAATAGCCTTCAATATATCTTCTATATTTTAGGAATACTCTCTTGCCGCTCTCACCTCAAAGCCCAAAATATTGATATTCCCTGTGGCGAGACCACGGAGAATATGTTCTCTATCCATTCAATGCATTTTCAAATATCATGCTCCTGCAACTGCTTAATATCAAGTTAAAAAAATCGGATCATCTCCAAAATAGTTGCATGAAAACATAAATTAATGGACATTA
>CP070632.1:1302795-1350741 GCA_020356065.1 Nitrospiraceae bacterium | reverse complement strand
TGTGAACAATTGTTCACATCAGTTTTGCCTTGTGAAAAAAAATTCTCTTGCAATCCGATCAAATATGGTGTATAAAAAATATATACCCTATATTATAGTTATTAATTAAGATCTATTCCAATTAACAAGTTTCATCTGCTATACTGAATATCACGCAATTGATTGTTTGCGTCACGAGCTATTCGTACTGACATGTACCACCGAAATAGGTGTCTAAAGAGAGGGAAGACATCTTTAATCACATTTCTCAGAGCAATCGATGTCTTCAAATTACGATCCATTTTAAGAAACATCAATTCAATGAAGGGGGGGTAGAGTAATCAATTCAAGTCAGCACTTATTATCGCTTTACAATTTTATGAAAGGGGATTTACAATGAAGAATAGATTTATTTTTCTGCTGATTCTAGTATTTGTTTTCGTATCAGTGTTTTCTTTGGCGGCTATTGATGCTCTTGCCGCTATAGCTAACATCAATCCTATCATCGACAACACGCTGGCAGAGGAATTACCGGACAACAGTTCCGGGGAGTGTGATTCGATCTTTGCCGGTATGACAAATGAGCCGGCTGGTGTTGGTAGTGCCCGCCGCGCCTTGCTACAATTCGATATTGCCGGTCAAATCCTGGCCGGTTCAATCATCAACAGCGTCACCCTGAGCATGACAATAACCCGGGGTGGTAACAATTCCAACGCAGTCTTCTCCCTGCACCGGGTCAACACTGCCTGGGGTGAGGGCACGAATACCTGTGGCGTACGCGGAGGCGGTCAGGGTGAGGCAGCAGTTGACGGAGCTGCCACATGGAACGCTGCCATGCATAACCAGACATTGTGGGGCACCCCCGGGGGTGATTATAATGCCACCGCAAGCGGTAGCACTTCTATTGTTGGCGCCGATCCACCGGCTTGGGACAGTACGGCTCCCGGCAATGCCGCCATGGTCAGCGATGTACAGGGCTGGCTGGACGGAACAACCCCAAACTTCGGATGGATTCTGATCGGTGACGAGAACATCGTAAACTCAACACGCCGTTTTGGAAGCAGTGAGAATGCGGTAGCTCCTGTTCTCGTTGTCGACTACACACCGGTTGGTGCAACCCTTGCCTGCTGTCTTGCCGAACCGTTCGGTGATTGCGCTGAGGTACTTGATGAACCGCAGGGTACCGGTGCCGGTGAACAGAATTGTATTGCATTAGGAGGTACCCTGTCAGTAGGGGGAGAAGAAACCTGCACACCAAATCCCTGCCCTCAGCCGATCGGGGCCTGTTGTAATGCAGATGAGTCATGTTCGGAAGTGAGCCGTGATGTATGCGAAGCAGGCGGCGGACTTTTTCAGGGAGCAGACAGTTTATGTACCGATAACAATGTTGATTGCGGCCTGACGCCTTTCATCGAGCCGCTGCCAATCCCGCCGATACTGCAGCCGACAGGAACCCGGGCAGACGGAGTGCTTCAGTATACCGTATCGGTCGAAGAGGCAGCCCAGAATGTTCACTCCAAACTTCCGGATACCACCGTATGGACCTACAACGGCGCCTGGCCTGCTGCCACGATCGTGGCAACAAAAGATACTCCGATTGAAGTTACATATGTTAACAATCTGTCTTCGGGCGGCGGCGGTGGACGAGGCACCAACCTTCTTGAGGTGGACACCTGTGCTCACGGCCCTAACTCCTGGGCCGACAGCAAGCGTATAGTAACACACCTGCATGGCGGACATGTTCCGGCTAGGGTCGACGGTCAACCCGAATACCACATCCTGCCCGGTGAGAGAGATATCTACGAGTATCCTAACAATCAGGATGCAGCTACTCTCTGGTACCACGACCACGCACTGGGTATTACACGCCTGAATGTGTACGGAGGAATGGCCGGCTACTACCTCCTTGCAGACAGTGAGGACACTCTCGGTCCGGACAATGCCTTTGGCCTGCCGAGCGGACAGTATGAGATCGGCCTGGCGATCCAGGACCGTATCTTCAATCCGGACGGCTCGCTGTTCTACAATGCCCAGCTTGAAGAGGCATTCAAAGGCGACAAAATCGTTGTAAACGGAAAAGTATGGCCGTTTCTGAATGTTGATCAGGGCAAGTACCGCTTCCGTATCCTGAACGGCTCTCAGTCCCGAGAGTACAGCTTACGACTTGAGAATATTACTAATCCAGGGAACGATCCGAGCTTTTTACTTGTCGGTACGGATGTTGGCCTGGTCAGCGCTCCAATCGACCTCGGCAATACCATCAGCACCTTTGTACCTGCTGATCGTTTGGACGTTGTTATAGATTTCGCTGGATATCCTGTCGGAACCGAGATCGTGATGCGCAACGATGAACAGACCTCGCCACTGCTTCCAAACATCATGAAGTTCGTGGTGACGGGCAACCCTGGATACACCGGGACGATATCCTCAACACTGCGCCCCGTAACACCGATGCCTGAGAACTCGGCCGACGTAACTCGCTATTTCCGGCTTGTGAGGGAACCAAACCAGTTGTGCAAGGACGCCTCGGGAAGATCGGTTACTGAGTGGCTGGTCGAGTCCCTGGACGGACCGGGCGGAAATGTCATCGGTAAACATTGGGATGACCTGACCGAGTTCCCGATCCTCGGCAACCGCGAGGTATGGGAATTCGAGAACCCGACTAGTTCCATGCATCCCATGCACGTGCATCTGGTCAAGTACCAGATCCTGAGCAAGGAGACGCTCGGCGGTCAGCCAATTCCGCTCGAGACGTGGGAAATCAACACCTGGAAAGACACAGTACGGGTTCCGCCAAACTCGAGGGTGAAGATCATCATGGACTTCACGGACTACCTCGGAAGGTTCCCGCAGCATTGCCACATTCTCGATCATGAAGACCACGAGATGATGAGACAGTTCCAGACAACCAATGATCCCGCAAATGCTGACATTGACGGCATCTGCAGTGCAAATGAAGACTGCGTCAGCAACCCTACTGATTGCGCCAAAGTAAGCGGCGCCCTCTGCGGCAACGGTCTCTGTGAGGAGGGTGACGGTGAAAACTGCGTCACCTGTCCCGAGGACTGCGCCGGCAAACAGAAGGGCTCTGCTTCCAAGCAGTTCTGCTGCGGGTTCGATGACGGTCAGGTTACCAATCCGATCAGTTGTGGCGTAGACGCGAACGACAACCGCTGCATCGACTCCAGCATGAATCTGTACTGCCGTGTAGCTCAGCGGCTTGAGGCATGCTGTGGTGACAGACTCTGCGAAGGCCAGGAGACTGCTGCCAACTGTGCTGTAGACTGCGCAGCAGCAGTCCCGTGCACATACGTAGATCCTTCTGTTTCGATCACACCGGCTGCCCAGGATGTTGATGCCGGCAACAGTGTCACCTATACTGTTAGTGTTACTAACAACGATACCGGAGACTGTTCAATAACGACATTCAATTTAACAGTTGATGATTCTGATAATGGAGCGGACTTTGTATTACCATCCACACTGAGTGCAAATTTGGTACAGTTACTGCCTGCTGAAAGTCAGGATGTGATCCTTACCGTTACGGCTCAGCCGGATGGCACTCAATCAAATGACACAGCGGTTATTGCCTCAGATCCTGCCCTTAATCACGCTGACGTCGCATCAAATATGGTGACTACGACAATTCTTGACGCCTGCGTGCCGGATGAGACTCCGGAGCAGTCGTGCTTTGACGGCAATAACAACGACTGTGACACCCTGACTGACTGTGCAGATATTGCAGACTGTGATGGCGCAATTGGTGCACCGACCACCTGTGGTATCGGCGTATGTGCTGCTACGGGAAACCTTACCTGCTCAGGCGGAACTGAAGTAGACACCTGTACTCCGGGCACGCCGGGAACAGAAGGACCTGCTGGTGATCCAAGCTGCAGCGATGGTTTAGACAACGACTGTGATGAACTGACTGACACTGCAGAAGACCCGGACTGTCAGAATGTGGTCTGTGAAAACATCCAGGACCGTAATCAGTGCAGAAGCTTTCCACAGTGTCAGTGGAAGAAAGGGGCCTGTTTAACAAGATAGAGCCTTTTCTTTCTGAAACATGCATAAGAGAGGGGAGCTAATCGCTCCCCTCTTTTTTCAAGAATGGTGTAAAATTATTTGACGTTAACCTAATTTTAAGCGAATATAAGATTACACTTCTGCTTAAATCTTTAAATTTGGAGGAACATTATGAGGACTTTTGTGTTAGCAATTCTTATCTTATGCACTCTTGCGTTTATGCCGGCATATTCACAGGCTGAAACCGCATATATAGAGGCAGGCGGAGATAATACGCTTATCGAGAATCCAAATGGAACACTTTCGAACGGCTCAGGAACAGAAATCTATATTGGAAGAACAAACCAGCAGATGAACAGTATCAGACGGGGAGTAATTTATTTTGATATATCATCAGCACTACCGGCTGATGCTTTCATTGAAAGCGCATCACTTACCCTTTACATGACAAAGGCAAATAACGTGAGCGGAATGATCATGATGAATCGTTTACTTCAGGACTGGGGTGAGGGAGCATCAATCAGTATCGGCGGCAAAGGGGTACAGGCACAATCCGGTGATGCTACATGGGTTCACACGTTTTATCCAAATTCCGAATGGAGCAAGGAAGGCGGACAGTATAAAGGCCGCATTAGTTCAAGCATGTCCGTGGGTAATGCTATCGGTTATTATACTTTTGAATCAACAGACCGGATGATACGTGATATTGATTACTGGCTGAGACACGCTGAGAAGAACTTTGGATGGATACTGATAGGTGATGAAAGCAATCCTCAAACGGTTGTCCCCTTTGCAAGCAGGGAAAATATCAATCCCGACTGGAGACCTCTTCTTGAAATAACATACTCTGTTCCTGTTAAATAATATCAGATCCTGAATGATTTAAAAAAATGGCGGTATGCATGGGGCAGCCGCCGTTTTTATTGTCCTATTTATGACCTGCTGTCACCGTATAAAAAAAGGCAGCCTATTTCTTTTGCATGCTTTTCTTATAAGATTTTGGAGTAGTGCCGGTGACCTGCTTGAAGTTACGCTCAAAATTACTCAGATCATTAAACCCTGTTACTTCAGCTACCATGGAGACAGTATAATTTTTCTTTCGGAGGAGTTCTTTGGCTGTATGTATTCTGAATATTTTTACAAATTCCAGAGGGCTCATGCCGGTATATTTCTTAAACAATCTGCTGAAGTAATACTTGCTTAGATTTGCCCTTTTTGAAAGAATATCGAGGTTCATCACGCCTGACAAGTTGTCCTCAATATATCTGACGGCCCTGAGTATATTTTCCGGGATATCTGAGTCAACTAAATTGACTGGAGCATCTGATTTCTTATTATTATCTGCAAAAAAACTAACTCTTTCTTCCCGGCATGTCCTCTTGGTCCTAAGTATATTCTCAACGGTACTGCGAAGCTCAAAGAAATTTACCGGCTTTTCAACAAAGACCCGGGCTCCGGTTCTGTATGCTTTTACTTCAATGTCGGATGATGATATATCAGTGAGAAAAATAACAGGGACATTCCTGCGCAGCGTTTTAATTTCTTTTATTAATGAAAAACCTTTGCTCGTATTTGATCCACAATCAATAAGTACAACATCAGCATCATTGGTTTTTATAAATTGAGATGACTCCTTTGCTTGAAGGACCACGATATTCTCCTCTGCGATCACAAGAGTGTGGTAAAAGTCATGGATGTGATGATCTGCTATAACGAGGACAGGTTTTTTGTTCATGGTACTTTCCGGATTATTCCATTAGAGTCATTGCAAGTCTCATGCCATCACCATTAAGGTAACATGAGACTTCGTATTAACAGAAAAATGCATATAATTAAATGAGTATCATTTACACACATTTCTGAAATCCCTAAAAATTCAATTCATATAAATCATAAGGTTAACGTATTTTTATGTAATAAAACCGGATTTGCAGATATCGTATTGAAACCTGAAAGTATTTATTTGAATCCAGTACGTCTTTCATTTTTATGTCATCGAGGCACAATAATCTGCCAATATGGCAATATCTCAACATGGCAAATCATCATGGTATTGATTTAGCTGTAGTTGATTTCTTTCAATCAGAACGCTGATGTAAATACCTTCACAATGCTTGAAAATAAATATAAATTTAGGCTATAGTATACTTCTTTTTATCTATCAGTTAAAACAGCAATTCTGGAGGATAACACTATGACAAAGGCAATTGAAATTCGCTGGCACGGCCGCGGTGGACAGGGTACTGTTACTGCTGCCAAGGTCCTGGCAGACGCATGCCTCAGCGGCGGTGGATATGTTCAGGCATTTCCTGAGTACGGTCCTGAAAGAGCAGGAGCACCAATCAGGGCATTTAACAGAATCAGTGATAATGTAATAAGAATGTATGGCCCGGTGCTTCACCCAAAGGTAATCAGTATTGCAGATGCTACATTAATGGACGCGGTAAACGTAACTGAAGGCGCACCGGATGATGCTATCTATGTGGTAAACACTTCAAAGGATCCGAAAGAAGTCAGGGCCAAGCTCAAAGCAAAGGACTCACAGAAGGTGTTTGCTGTTGATGCAACTAAAATCGCATTAGACTCTTTCGGCCGCCCTCTTCCGAATTCATCCATGCTGGGCGCGATCTGCAAGGCAACATCAGTTGTTGATATGGACGTGCTCCTTGAAAACGTCAAAAAAAGCTTTGGGAAAAAATTCGCCCAGAAGATCATCGACGGAAATCTCGATGCCACAAGGCGAGGATATGAGGAGGTAAAAGAAGGATGAGTAAGAAATTTTGGGAAGAACTTCCCCAGGGTTCTGTCGTCCTTGAGGCAGGGAGTTCAGCTAAATTCAAGACAGGCGGATGGCGGTCCATGAGACCGAAATGGATAGAAGAAAACTGCATTCAGTGCATGTTCTGCTGGATGTACTGTCCTGACATGTCCGTTAAAGTAAAAATTGAAAAGGATAATAAAGGCGAGGACAAAGCGGTGAGAGCGGACTTTGATTTCGATTACTGCAAGGGCTGTGGAATCTGTGCCCTCGAATGCCCCGGTAAAAAGGGCAAAAAAGCAATTGTGATGGAAGAGGAGGGCAAATAAATGGGCAAGATAGTCGCAGTTACCGGAAATGAAGCATGCGCAGAGGCCCTCAGGCAGATTAACCCTGATGTATGCGCTGCGTACCCCATAACACCGGCCACTGACCTCATGCAGAGGTTTTCGAGCTTTGTTAATGACGGCAAGGTAGATACCGAACTGGTACTTGTAGAGAGTGAACATAGTGCGATGAGTGCCTGCATTGGCGCTGCTGCCGCTGGCGGCAGGGTCGGTACGGCTACATCCTCACAGGGACTTGCACTGATGTGGGAGATGCTTTACATTGCTGCAGGGACAAGGCTTCCCATTATCATGCCGCTCGTAAACAGAGCCCTTTCAGCTCCTCTGAATATTCATGGCGATCACTCTGATGGCATGGGTGCAAGAGATACGGGCTGGATACAGTTCTATTCCGAAAATGCCCAGGAGGCTTATGACAATACAATTCAGGCATTCAGGATTGGCGAACACCTGGATATAAGGCTGCCTGTAATGGTATGCATGGACGGTTTTATTGTAAGTCACTCTATTGAAAGAGTTGAGTATATAGAGGATGCTGATGTCAAGAATTTCGTTGGCAAATTTGAGGCGGTCAATCCTTTGCTTGATCTGGATAATCCCAAGAGCTATGGACCCTTGATCCTCACTGATCTGTACCATGAGTACAAACGGGCACAGCATGAGGTAATGACCAAAGTTCCAAAGGTCGTACTGGATGTTGCCGCTGAATTTGAAAAAATGACAGGTAGATCATACGGTCTCTTTGAGACTTACAGACTTGACGATGCTGAAATGGCGGTTGTGGTCATGAGTTCTGCAGCAGGAACAACAAAGGACATAATTGACCAGTATAGAGACAGAGGAGTCAAGATAGGTCTTCTGAAACCGAGAATGTTCAGACCTTTCCCGTACCAGGAGATTGCTGAAGCATTGCAGCACGTTAAAGCAATAGCTGTCCTCGACAGGGCTGACTCATTCGGTGGCTATGGACCATTATTTTCAGAGATCACCGGTGCAGTCATGTCCATGAACTCCAAGCCTGCCATGATAAACAAGATCTTCGGCCTTGGCGGAAGAGACTATCTCCCGGAGCAGGCTGAGCATGTTATTGATGAATTGATAGAGATCGCAAAAACCGGAAAAGTTGAAACCGTGAAAGAGTATATAGGAGTCAGAGAATAGAAAAAAAGTAGCCAGGAGTAAGCAGTCAGGGGACAGCTTTTAATCCCATAACGGCTAATTACCATCTACCACCTACTGAATATTTTAGGAGAATAAAATGACTACAACAGCAAAACCCCTTGGATTAAAAAAACTCGCATTGGGAGAGGACAGGTTTTCATATGGCCACAGGATGTGCGCGGGATGTGGGGCCCCTATCGTTGTCAAACAGGTACTGATGGCGACCGACTATCCCATTATCGCTACTAATGCAACAGGATGTCTTGAGGTATCCTCATGCATCCAGCAATTCACTGCCTGGAAGATTCCATGGATGCACAGTGCCTTCGAAAACTCCGCTGCAACTGCATCAGGGATCGAGGCAATGTACAGGTCTCTCGTTAAACAGGGCAAGCTTGAAGACAGGAATGTCAAATTCATTGCATTCGGCGGAGACGGCGGAACGTACGACATCGGATTCCAGAGCCTTTCCGGTGCAATGGAGCGCGGTCATGATATGATGTATATCTGCTATGACAACGGTGCATATATGAACACCGGTATCCAGCGTTCAAGCGCTACACCGTTTGGAGCAAACACAACAACCTGCCCGGCGGGAGACGTTATCCCGGGGAAACCTCAGCAGAGGAAAGACCTTACAAGGATCATGGCTGCCCATGGCATCCCATATGTAGCACAGGCGTCTCCATCATACCATACGGACTTGATGAAAAAAGTCCAGAAGGCATTTGAAATCAAAGGGCCGAAGTTCATGAACATTATCGCCCCGTGCAACCGCGGATGGAGAAGCAGGACAAATGATGCCATCACCCTTGCCAAACTGGCGGTAGAGACATGCTACTGGCCACTCTATGAAATTGAAAATGGGGTAACAAAAGTAACGGTAAAACCAAAAGAGAAAAAACCACTTGTGGATTTTCTGAAACCACAGGGAAGATTTAAACATATGTTCGCTCCTGAGAACGAGGATATGCTGAAACAGGCCCAGGAGTATGTCGATGCTCAATGGGACAGACTCCTGAAGGAGTCTGCCGCAGGAGAATCTGAAAAAGCCGAGTAGAATTCATATATAATAAATCAAGTTCCCGGGTAGCTCAGCCGGCAGAGCGGATGGCTGTTAACCATCTTGTCGGGGGTTCGAATCCCTCCCCGGGAGCCATTCTTCGACTCGCACAGGATTTACCCTAAAAAAAGAGTTCAGAATTCTTCTGAACTCTTTTTTTAGGGTTGGGCAATGTTTTTATTAAACTGCTCTCTGCTTCAGCTTTAAAGGCCTGATGTCCCTCAATTCGTTTGCTTCATTCAGTCTGGCTCTATATAAATCCCAGAGTAAATGCAGGTTCATCCAGAAATCTTCTGAAACTCTAAATAATTTCGCAAGGAGTAAGCCTTGGCAGTTTAGGCAACCTGGACCTCTAAGGTCGTGGTCAGGATCTCTTTGCTCGTTGCTTCCTTAATTTCCTCTTCTGATAAGGTCTCTAAATAAAGTTCAATGGCTTCTTTTATGTTGGCCATTACTTCCTCTATTGTGTCCCCTGTAGCCATGTACATCCCCAAAATCCTCATGACTTGTTTATAATATTTCATCAATAAAAACAGGGAATTATGTAATTTTATAGAAAAAACCTCAGCCAGGAGAATTTCATGTCAAGAGATGTACTGCTAATTCAGCCACCATTACTTCACAGCAACCTCAATACTGACGTAATACAGGAGGCATACTGGAAGGTCCTGAAACAGAAAGTCTATTCCATTATCAGTAATATGCCGGACAGTATTCATCTCAAGGAACATAAAGATAATTTTACCGGATTCATTGAACCCAACATCTGTTTGTTTTATATCGCCGGCAGCCTGCGTAAGGCAGGATTTCATCTGGACTATCTTGATTTTCATATACTCGATTCTGAAATCAGGCTGAAGGACAACCGGGCAATAAGCGAAAAGGACATTGAATACAAGTTAAGCGACCATTCATGTGACTTTGTCATGATATCTCCGTTAACCGTTAATTTCCACTGGGCCGTGAAAATTGCCGGACTGTGCAAGCGGATAAATCCTGAATCAATAACCGTTGTCGGAGGCGTGCATGCCAGTTTTGAATACGAAAATATCCTTAAGAAATATCAGAGTGTTGATTATGTGATTGTCGGTGAAGGGGAGCTATCATCTGTACAGCTGCTTCAGAATCTGATAAGGGGAACAGATATCGACTCAATTGACGGTATCGCCTACAGGCAGAATGGAAGCGTACAATATACCGGGAAACCGCAGCCCATTGCGGATTTAGACTCTCTCCCCTATCCTGACTACAGCCTGATAAGTAAAGAATATATCGGCAACAGCATGTTACGGGTAATTACCTCAAGGGGCTGAAGCAACAGATGTAATTTCTGTGTACCAAGCTCTTTTTTCAGCAACCTGAGGTTCCGCGATTATTCTAAAGTTGTGGATGAGATTGAGTTTTTAAAAGATACATACGGGATAAAAATGTTTATGATCGGTGATCTTAATTTCCTGAGCGATTATGATTATGCAAAAAAATTCTGTCAGGAGATAATTTCCCGGAAGTTGAATCTGTTCTGGATGTGTCAGAGCCGTGTCGATCTTATCCGCAGTGAGATCGTTGACTTAATGAAACAGGCAGGATGTACATACATGGTAATTTCAAAACGGTTCCGGCAAAAGTGCTGGAGGCTGTACATGGCACACTTGAGTATTGCGTAGAAGTGTCGCGATTCATTGTTCCGGAAAATCCGTTCTATAAAAATCATGAAATAACATTAAGACTCTGCCGGGAAATGATTAAGATGAGTATCAAAATAGGAGTTACCCATGCATTTCTCTCAATAGATCACAAGTTCTACAGAATGCTCAAGATTCTCGGGTTTCCTATCACTGAAATCGGCAAATCAAAACTATATATGGGCTCTGTGACCACACCAGGTGTTTTAACATTACAAGATCTGCTGCCGCAATTAAAGATCAAAAAACCCTCTCTTTATGATTTTATGGCTGCAGAAGGGGACATGGCAATGGAGACATCGCATGTGTAATGAACTGGTCCGGAGCCCATTTAAATAGACTGATTAAAAGGGAAAAAATAGTCTTAAAGCAGGGCAAATGACAAATACGATAGATCAAATTATGGCAATAAATAATTCTAATAAATGTCTATTGGAGATATACATTATAGTATAGGCATACTATAATAAACACAAGAAAGCTTAAGCCTGATAAGGAAAAACCTATGGTTAAAGAAAGTCAGTCAGGAAACAAAGCATTATCTCGAGGCACTAAAAGAAAAGTATTCATTATTGATGATCTTCCAATAGTACGTCAGGGGCTTACTCAGCTTATTCATCAGGAAAAAGATCTTTCGCTATGCGGAGAAGACGTGGATATGGCAGATGCCGTAACTTCTATCAAGTCCAGTAATCCTGATATTGCAATCGTATCCATTTCAGTTGGCCCGTCAGGAGGATTAAAACTCATTGAAGATATCTGCCATCAGTTTTCTCAATTACCTGTGCTTGTACTCTCGATGCTTGATGAAATGATCTACGCTGAACGCTGTTTGAGAAAAGGGGCTAAAGGGTACATCATGATGAAGACATCCCCGAAAGAAATAATCAGTGCAATCAGAACGGTGTTGAAAGGAGAAATCTACATCAGCCGCAAATTAGGCCCGAAACTCATTCACAAAATGATATCAGGCGGCTCAGACATAAACAGTTCATCAATTAATAGGCTCAGCAACAGGGAACTGGAAGTGTTTCAACTCATTGGACAGGGAATAGCGACCAGGGATATTGCTGATCAACTAAACCTCAGTGTAAAGACAATCGAAACATATATTGATCATATAAAGAAAAAGATGGGTTTTAAAAGTTCCAGGGAATTGTTTCTTTATGCTGTTCAGTGGTCCATTACTGACAGAAAGTTCTGAATCCTGCAGTCTTTATTAAAATACGGTAGTGTAAGCTGTAAAAGTCATTATATTTTATATACTGTACAGACATTTCCATACTCATTCCTGCCACTGTCAAATATCAAAGTCCCAATTTCAGATCAAGCCCCAATGACATAATGGAAAAACAAAATAAAAGGTCTGCTCGAGAATGAGGATTTTGATAATCATTTGACATTGGGACTTTGATATTTGACAGTAATTATATCGAATTTATTCCTTTCCTCTTCATATGTCTGTGCAATATACCATGTATAGAGTGCAGTTTCTTTCATTTGTCAGTTAAGACCTGTTCCCTGATTTGTAACGAAATTTTCAGATACGTTAAAATATCAGAGGACACACTGTCTGAGAATTTCAAGAATCAGAGCACATGATGAGTTTAAATATTTTTAAACATTTAAAGGATGAGAATAAAGTCATCTTATTTTCATTACTGGCAGGTATTTTCATTTGGGCAGCAGATGCTTTTATTGATTCCTTTTTTTTCCAGGAAGATTCTTTTCTTAACTCTCTCATGTTTCACGTAACGAGACACGAACTGTATTTCCGTGTTTTTATGATCGGAGCTTTTATAACTTTCTCTTTTATAACATCAAAGTACATTCAAAAATACCGGGTATCGGAAGATAAAATGAAACAGGCAATTTCCTTTGCAAATGCAGAAAAAGCAAAATCAGAAGGCATAATTGCTGCCATAGGTGACGGAATAAGCATACAGGGCAGGGATTTCAGGGTCTTGTATCAGAACGAAATGCACAAGAGCATGATAGGTGACCATGTTGGAGCGTATTGTTTTGAGGCGTATGAAAAAAGAGATACCGTATGCGAAGGATGCCCTGTCGCAAAAGCCTTTGAAACAGGCGAAATGTATAAATCAACAAGAAGCGTTTCCACTGATAATGGCACGATGCACGTTGAGATTACTGCATCACCTGTGAAAGATTCGGATGGCAACATATACGCAGGAATCGAAGCGGTCAGAGACATATCAAAACGTATTCAATCTCAGATTCTGATAAAAGAGCAGGCAAGCCTGGCCGAACTTCGGGCCAGTATCGGACTTGCCCTTACCAAGGGGGAAACACTTGATGAGATGCTGCAGCAATGCTGTGATGCATTTATCAATAATCTTGGGGCTGCCTTTGCGCGTATCTGGATACTGGATAATAAGGGAGATACCCTGGAACTTCGCGCAAGTTCAGGTATGTGCACCCGTACAGATGGGAAGCACAGCCGGATTTCGGTCGGACAGTATAAAATCGGTTTTATTGCCAGAGAAAAGAAGCCACATCTGAGTAACAGCCTTATTGGTGATCCACACATCCATGATCAGGAATGGGTAAAAAGGGAGGGGATGAAGGCCTTTGCGGGTTATCCGTTGATCATTTCTGATTCATTGATTGGTGTAATAGCTGTTTTCTTACGCAAGCCCCTCTCTGAAGTGGCCTTCAAATCTCTTGATTCAATAGCAGATGAGATAGCACTCGGGATAAACCGAAAACAGTCAGAGGAAGCCCTGATAACAAGTGAAGAGAAGTTCAGGACATTCTTTGAGATGTCACCGGTTGGAATTATCATTAACCCCCTGATATCACAAGATTCACTTATATTTGACAATAAACTGAAAAATGCCTTATTCAATAATGCATTCCGGAAATTTTTCGGATACACTGAAACAGAATTAAAACAAAAGAGTATCCCTGATCTCTCATTTCCTGATGATATACCTGAAAACAAATTGCTTATGGCTGAGCTGCTGCAGGGCAAAAGCCAGAATTATCAGATGGAAAAAAGATATTACAGAAAAGACGGCAGTCTGGTATGGGGACACATAAATGCGACCCTCCTTCGGGAATATGGCAGGGCTTCACACATTATGACCTCGCTTATCGATATAACGGCACGAAAGAAAATGGAGAGTTTAATTCTTCAGTCAAAACTGGACTGGGAAAGCACCTTTGACTCGATCGAGGACATGATCACCATTCACGACAGGGACTTCAATATATTAAGGGCCAATAAGACGGCTCAGCACTTCCTTAACGTGTCTGCTGAGGTCTCCCCCCGGTGTAAATGCTTTGAATATTATCATGGGACGGACACCCCTCCCGAGAACTGTCCAAGCTGTGAATCTATGAAGACAACGACTCCTTCCGTTCATGAATTTTATGAACCACATCTGAAGAAATATATAGAAGTAAGCGCCATACCGAGGTTTGACAGCGATAACGGATTTTCAGGATTGATACATATTGTCCGTGATATTTCCGAACGAAAAGAGACCGAAGCAGAGCTTGAAAAACATCGCAACCAACTTGAAGGTCTTGTAAGGGAAAAGACTGCAGACTTATCTTCTGCAATAAACCTTCTCAAAGACGAAATAATACAGCGAAGAACTGCTGAAGAGGCCCTCAGGTTATCAGAAAAAAAATACCGTGATCTTTATGATAATGCTCCTGACATGTATCATACCCTCAATAAAGAAAAAATTATTATTGACTGCAATCAGACTGAGGCATCCATGCTTGGCTATGCGAAAGAGGATATTATCGGAAGGCCTCTTGCCAATTTTTTCACAAAGGAGTCCAGGGCCTTTCTTGATGATGACCATGTGCAGCTGCAGGAAAAGGGAGCATTGTTTAATCTTGAGAGAACCTTTATAAGAAAGGACGGGACAACATTTCCTGCCATTATCAACGTATTTGCTAATTATGATAAACATGGCAGGATGACGGGAACCAGAGCGATTGCACGTGACATAACCGAACGGAAGCTGGCTGAAGCAGAAACAATGCGTGCGGGTCATCTTGCTTCGCTTGGAGAACTGGCTGCAGGTGTGGCGCATGAGATAAACAATCCGATTAATGGAATAATAAATTACGCAGAGATACTGTCCAGGAAAAGTTCACATGGCAGCAGTGAAAAAGACGTTGCGTCAAGGATTATAAAAGAAGGAGACCGTATCGCAAACATTGTAAGAAGCCTTCTCTCTTTTGCAAGAGACAGCAAGGAGGAAAAAAATCCTGTGAACGTGTACAGAATCATGTCTGAATCTCTGGCATTGACAGAAACCCAGATGCGCAAAGACGGAATCAAACTGAAAATCAACATTCCTCATAATCTTCCCCCGATCATCGCACAACCACAGCAGATTGAACAGGTTTTCCTCAATGTACTGAGTAACGCACGATACGCGCTGAATGAAAAATACGATGGTGAACATACTGATAAAATACTGGAAATTACATGCAGTCCGGTATCTGTCGATAACACCCTTTATGTAAGGACAATTTTTCAAGATCATGGCACCGGGATCCCGGCCAGGATAATGGATAAAATAATGAACCCCTTTTTCTCAACAAAAGCAGGAAATATAGGGACCGGTCTTGGATTGAGCATAAGCCATGGCATAGTAAGTGATCATAAAGGAAAAATGCTGTTCAACAGCGTAGAAGGAGAATTTACTCATGTCTGTATCGACCTGCCTGCCCAGGACCAGACGAAATAAACGAGATGACAGGAGCTCTATACGATGGCCAGAATATTGATAGTTGACGACGAAGAAAGTATCAGGTATACATTTGAGAACTTTCTTGCTGAAGAAGGTCATGAAATAGATACGGCATCTGATTTTGATATGGCCATTGAAAAGATGAGCCGGAACGACTATGACCTTATATTTGCCGATATCATCCTTGGCGGCAAAACAGGGATTGATCTCCTCCAGGAGGTGAAGCAGCATAAAAAGCGCCCGGCAGTTGTGATGGTGACAGGTTATCCCAATATTGAAACCGCATCTGATGCGGTACGGCTGGGAGCATTTGATTATATACCTAAACCGGTCCGTCATGATGCACTTATTCATATAGCTACACTTGCTTTACAGCATAAGACACTTCAGGATAAAGCGGAACAGTACCGGTCCAATCTTGAGGCAATTTTCAGGAGTGTTAAGGATGCAATTATTACGGTTGACAAAGACCTTAATGTGCTTGAAATTAATGAAGCGGCGAAAAAAATCTGCGGTCTGGGCCGGGACTCTATTGGTAAGCCATTTGCCTATCAGCGTCCTGACTGCAGAATAAAATGTCTTGATGTGCTTCAAAAAACTATATCAGGTCACATGGGCTTTGAGATCAGCCGCGCAGAATGTGTGCACAACGGACATCTCCGAAAGATCGTAACCTTAAACACATCCCCTCTTCTTGACAGTCATAACCTATTCTCAGGAGCAGTGATTGTTATCAGGGACGAGACACAGATAAATAATCTTGAACGTGACCTGAAGCAGCGCCGCCAGCATCTTAATATCATCGGGAAAAATGAACATATGCAAAAAATATATTCGCTCATTGAAGACCTTTCTGATATACAGACAACCGTACTGATAACCGGAGAAAGCGGTACAGGCAAAGAACTTGTGGCTGATGCAATCCATTACAGCGGTGACAGGCGTGACCGCCCGATTATCAAGGTGAACTGTTCTGCCCTTACGGAAAGTCTGCTGGAAAGTGAACTGTTCGGCCATGTAAAAGGGGCTTTCACCGGAGCTGATAAAAACAAGGTCGGCCGATTTCAGAAAGCAGACACAGGCACCATTTTTCTTGATGAAATAGGAGATATTACCCCGAGAATGCAGTTAAAGCTTCTCAGGGTGTTACAGGAAAGAGTTTTTGAACCTGTGGGTGATTCAACTCCCATCAAGGTTGATGTACGGGTCATTGCAGCTACCAACCAGGACCTTGCAGAGAAGGTCCGAAAGGGAGAATTCAGAGATGATCTTTATTACAGATTAAATGTTGTGGAGATTCATGTCCCTCCTCTGCGTGACCGCAAGGATGATATCCCTCTCCTTACAGACCATTTTTTAAACAGGTTCAACAGTAAATTTAATAAGGATATCAAGGCAATATCCGATGGCGTTCTGAAAATATTCTTGGCCTACGACTGGCCGGGAAATATAAGGGAACTTGAACATGCAATGGAGCATGCCTTTGTACTCTGTAAGAGTACGATTATTGCCCAAGAGCATCTGCCCGGCAATTTCAGTAATTACATATCTGATCAAACCGTACATTCTAAAAGTACTGAGGTTGATCCCCATACCGTGCGCAACGCTCTTATACAGTCCGGGGGTAATAAAGCAAAAGCCGCCCGTCTTCTTGGCATTAATGTCCGTACGATCTTCCGAAAGATTGAGAAATACAATATTAATGTTGAGTAGCAGGAATACTTAACCACGACATGACACGATACCATGACATCAATAACCATGTCATGTCATGGTTTTAGTTGCCAAATGTGCCCAAGTTATTACTCCCTGATATTATGATATGACTGGTTAATAATCGTCATCTACTAAGAGTCATCCCTGTTAGTTATTGTATTTAAAGCATAATTTGTAACACCCCACAACCCTACTCCCGTATTCTTAATAAATATTGTCATTAAAGAAATTATAAATATAATTAAAAACTACTGGCATGTTAATTGTAATACTTTAAGAGTCTCATCAAAGATTCAATTAACAGTATTGAGAGAAAAGTTACTGAAAGTAACACAATACATCCCATATTTTTGGGGTAATCAAGCATCAGGCAGGAAGATGGCTATGAATACCAGCACCGAGATATGCCCGTTCGTACGAAAACCGTTTTCGCAATGTCACTGTTTTAATATGACGAGCCGCAATATTGATTCAGCAATTCACTATTGCGTAAATCATTTTAAAACCTGTGAGATTTTTCAGTTGAAAGGCGGGGATAAACATTCATCTCATAAGACAAAAAGGAGATTCAATTCATTGGAGATGAACTGATCAGTATGGCATACCGATATCAATGAATCGGTACAGTGTAAACGAACAGCAGTAAGTTTAGAGACACAGGAGAGCAAATGAAAGTCAGGCATGAATCATCTGAACATATTGAAATTTTCTATTTGAGTGGCGATATAAATACCGATTCCGAAGATAATTTAAAGCTTCTGCTGATGAAGGCAGTTCATAGTTTGAACAGGTCAGTAATCAACTTCAGGGATATCACGTATATTAATCATAAAAGTCTCAAGTTACTGAACAAGGCATATCACACATCCATACGTTTGAATAATAAAATTATCATGACGGAAATACCCCGGAACTATATATCCGAAATATTTTATTGCGAGCTTTTGAAAAATCCAGCAGCCATTTCAGATCATAAGAAGGACTCCGGAAAGGACGGTGTCCTGCGTGGAGTCAATTAAAGCCATGGGATATAAAAGCCTTGCAGAAGCGGTGATTTTGCAGTCTATGGAGGACCTCTGGAACCCTTCACACAGAGATGAAAGCAAGGATTTCTTTGAAGGAGACGGATTCAGAATTTGTGCAGAAATTGCAGGGATGAATTCAACAAAGCAGAATAACATCTTACATCTATTGGGAGGAGAAGATAATGTTTCAAAAGACAACTCATATCGTACCAGATGATGCCACTGCCCTATTGACACCGGAAAGCACAGAAGATAGTACGCACAAGGTCAGGCGAATAACTGCTTCATTCAATTATTCTTCTGACGACCCCATCAAGATGTATCTGCATGATATGGAGACCCTCCCTCTGCTGACAAAAAAGGGGGAGGTGGAAATTGCAAAAGTAATCGAGCGGGAAAAGAACAGGATTGCAGATATCATATTTTCATCCCCACTTATCATAAATGATATTCTGAAGTTTTATGATCAGGTTAAGATAAACGGGTCAGCTATAAATTCCTTAATATATTTAGAAAGAGATTTCTCTGCCAAAGAAAAAGAGATCGTGTTTGATAATTTCACGAAGAATATCCGGGCGATAAAATCGTATATCAGTAAAAGGGACAGTCTTGTTGAGAGTTATTCCAGAAAAAATCCAAACAAACCGGATATCACTAAGGTGAAGATCCAGCTTAACAAAATAATCCTGAAAATTATCAATAAAATTCATATGCTGGGCCTGAGAGATGATATCATTAAAAGCTTTATGGATAAGTTTAAACGGGTATCCGTTCTGTATACGGATCTGGCTGAAAATGTCCCATCTGAGATGCAAGATAAGTCCAGGATCAGGTCGTTAAAGCAGCTTGAGTCTGAGCTGGGCATAAGTGGAGAACAGGTCCGGCGGGCATTAGATAAGATAAACAAGAGCGAACAGGAAATTCAAAAAGCAAAGCGAAAGCTGACTGAAGCAAACCTGAGGCTCGTAATAAGTATTGCAAGGAAGTATTATGGCAGAGGACTCAGTCTTCCGGATTTGATTCAGGAAGGTAACATAGGATTGATGAGAGCGGTTGACAAGTTTGATTACACAAAAGGATATAAGTTCAGTACATATGCAACATGGTGGATAAGGCAGGCCATAACAAGAGCTTTGGCTGACCAGGCACGGACGATACGTCTGCCGGTCCATATGATAGAAACAATTAACAGGCTTACACAGGTGTCGAAACGTCTTGTTCAGGAGCTTGGCAGAGAACCGAAGGTAGAGGAAATTGCGGGAAGGATGCAGCTCCCTGTTGAAAAAGTCAGGGCAGTTCTTAAAATATGCAAAGAACCGATCTCTCTGGAAACACCAATAGGCAGTGACGAAGACAGCCACCTTGAAGATTTCATCGAGGACAAGGCTTCCATTATCCCCCTGGATATTGTCATCCAGCAGGAGCTGATAACACAGGTAAGAAAAGTAATCGGTTCGCTCTCACACAAGGAAGCTGAAATAATAAAAAGGCGATTCGGTATCGGCAATGGAACATCCGAAACGCTTGAGGAAGTGGGTAAGAAGTTTAAAGTGACCAGGGAAAGAATCAGGCAACTTGAAGGCAAGGCCCTCAGAAAACTTAAACATCCTGCCAGGAGTCACTCACTCAGAATGTTTCTTGAGAAAGTGTGAACAGAAGCTAAAAGACAACCTCCCCTGCCCCTCCCTTGGAGGGATGGGATGTTAATCGCCCCCTGTAATGGGCAGACTCAGAGGGGCAGTGATAGATCTTTTATTAATCTGAGAAATGTTCACCAAAGTCTGTCATTCTGAGGATCCCATTCTACATTAACGAGCAGTATTCAATTCTGTTTTCACATCGTGTTCACGGCACTTTGTGTTGATCTGTTATATAATTAATCTCATGGATGTCATTACAACCCACCTTAATGCAGACTTTGATGCTCTTGCGTCCATGGTGGCTGCAAAAAAATATTATCCAGACGCATTTCTTGTATTCCCCGGATCCCAGGAGAAAAGCGTCAGGGACTTCCTGGAGAATTCAGGTATGTCCCTGAACATAAAAAAGCTCAGGGATATTAATCTTGATGACATCACCAGGCTGATACTCGTTGATGTAAAAAACCCTGCCAGGATAGGCAAACTTTCAGATATTGTAAGCAACAAAGGCAAAGTCATTCATATCTTTGACCATCATCCGAAATCAGAGGAAGATGTCAATGGACATAAGGAGGTAATTGAACCGGTAGGAGCAACATCAACCATCTTTACGGAAATATTGAAGAAAGACCGAATGAAAATGACGCCGGCCGAATCATCGCTGCTCATGCTTGGAATATACGAAGAGACAGGGTCCCTGATGTTTCCCTGTACCACATCAAGAGATCTTATGGCTGCAGCTTATCTTCTGAAAAAAGGCGCGAACCTGAATATCGTGTCCAATTATATACGGAGACAGCTGGGTCCTGAAGAAATTGACCTGTTAAATGAGTTGATTCATTCCTCAACAGACCATGTCATTCACGATTCAAGAATAAAAATTACAACGGCGTCCCGGGAAACATACATAGGGGACATCTCACCTCTTGCACACATAATAAAGGAAATAGATGATGTTGATGCAATTTTTTTACTGGTCATGATGGAAGACAGGGTCCAGGTAATTGCTCGAAGCCATTCCCAGGAAGTGGATGTATCGGAGATTCTCCATGACTTCGGTGGAGGAGGCCATGCCCAGGCATCATCAGCTGTTGTCAGGGACATGTCCCTTGAAGAAGTATCACATGCATTGCTTCGTATGTTAAAAGAGAAGGTACACCCGACGAAAACTGCCAGGGACATCATGACCAGCCCGGTAAAAACAATCCGCTGGAGCAATACGATAAAAACCGCGGAAAGAACAATGACTCAATACAGTGTCAATGTTCTGCCTGTCCTGAAAAAAGAAGATCTTTTCGGACTGATCTCAAGAGAAGTTGTGGAAAAGGCCCTGTTCCATGGTTTCAGCAAAAACAGGGTTTCTGAATTCTGCACAACTGATGTATCATCTGTTTCCCTTCATACGTCAATTGATGTTATTGAATTAATGATGATAGAGCAGAACCAGCGGTTCTTGCCTGTCGTGGAGAAAGAAAAAATAGTAGGAGCAATTACAAGAACTGATCTGTTACGGTCATTGTATGAAAGCCTGCTGAAAAAAAACAGGGTGCGCTCCCATGAAAAACTGTCAGATAAGCCTTCGCTGGGTAAATATATATCATCCAGTATTAAGTCGAAATTTCCTTCTGAAATCGTTGATCTTCTCAGGTTGTGCGGTCGCGTAGCCAGAGACCTTGGTTACTCAGCGTATCTGGTGGGCGGATCTGTCAGAGACCTGATCCTTGGGGAAACAAACCTTGATATCGATATCGTAATTGAAGGAGACGGTATAGCCTTTGCCAGAAAACTGGGCAGTACACTGGGAGTTAAGGTAAAGAGCCACAGGAAGTTCGGTACAGCTGTTGTCATTACCAACATTCTTAAATTTGATGTGGCATCGGCACGGACAGAGTATTATGAATCACCTGCCGCACTGCCCAGGGTAGAGATGTCATCCATAAAAAAAGATTTATACAGACGGGACTTTACCATAAACACCATGGCCGTGAAACTTGACCCGGACCATTTCGGGCAGCTGCTCGACTTTTTTGGGGGTCAGAGAGACCTGAAGGAAAAAACAATCCGGATACTTCATAATCTGAGCTTTATCGAAGATCCGACAAGGGCATTCAGGGCCATACGATTTTCCGAACGGTTTGGATTCAAAATCAGCAAGCATACATTGAACCTTATAAAAACTGCCGTACGGATTAACCTCTTCAACAAACTTTCAGGGACGCGTATGTATGACGAACTCGTTCTGCTGTTCGTTGAGACCGACCCCAAAAAAGCGATAATGAGACTTGCAGAGCTTGATCTTCTAAAATTTATTCATCCCAGCCTGAAAATTACCAAATCACTTGAGTATATATTTGATTCCATTCAGGAAACCATTTCCTGGTTCAAGCTCCTGTTTTTTGAAGAAGAAATCAATATCGGGCATCTGTTTCTCATGGCACTTCTTGATGAGCTCCCTCACAGCGACAGAACAGAATTACTGATAAGACTTGATGTGCCTCCATCAGCCAGAGACGATATGATTCTCGGCATTGAAAAAGCAGAGGATGCGCTTAACAAACTGCACAAGGTGCGCCAGAGCGAAATATATAATACGCTGCGACCCCTCAATATTCAGACCGTTCTTTTTGTCATGGCAAAATCCACTGACAGGGAACAGAAAAAATATGTATCACTTTATCTGACCTCATTAAGAGATATCAGACCAGTTCTTACCGGCAGGGACCTTAAAACCATGGGATATTCCCCCGGGCCTGTATTTAAGGAAATACTTACCGCAGTTCTTGAAGCAAAGATTGATGAAAAAGTTAAAAACAGGGACGATGAGATAATTTTCGTAAAGAAAAACTATCCCTTAATCACAACATGACAGTGTGATCCGAATCATATCAGCCGTATCCCTGAGTAGTAACAGCAGTGTGTGTTGTTAAGATCATTGATGAACGATCTTTCCTTCCCATCTTTAAAAAGAATCCTTACAAAACAGAACCCCCCTGAAAGATGTGAATGCTTCTCTTCGACGACCTCGCCGCTTCCCCAGGAAGCATAATGAAGATGATTGACACGGTCACCTACTTTAAGATACAGTCTTTTGTTCATCATTCATTATAAAACATAAATCGCTCCCTTCATACCTGTGCAAATAACCCCGGATCATGTTATATTACAATTTATACATTGACGTTCCATATATGTATTTCTTCAGGGCTCTATTTGTAAAAACACAGATGTTATGGTATAAAACAATCATCAAATTTCTACTACTTACTTAAGGAGATTATGAATGGAAAAATTCTGTCGTCACATCTTACTAATATTATGTTCTGTCCTTTTCGTTGCAGGATGCTCACAGGAACCAAGGTCTGACAGTCCTGTTCTGGCCAGAGTTGGAGACAGTGTAATAACCCATGATGACTATATCAGGGAGATAAGCCGGGTCCCCGAGTGGGCGCGATCCAATTTTAAAGACCTTGACGGGAAGGGTAAGTTCCTTGATGAGCTGGTTAAGAAAGAGCTGGTATACCAATATGCAAAAAAAATGAGAATGCAGAATGACAGGGAATACCTGGATAAAGTTGAAGAGTTCAAAAAGATGACCCTTGTGACAATGATATTAAAAAAGGAAGTCGAAGAGAAAACAGTGCTTGATGATGAAATGGTTAAGGCCTTTTATGATGAAAACTCCGACAAGTTCAGGATAGGCACGGAGATCAAGGCCAGCCATATCCTGGTAAAAACAGAAGATGAGGCAAAAGATGTCGCTGCCAGACTTGAAAAAGGAACGAGCTTCGCCGATCTGGCAAAGACGTTGTCAATAGACAAGGCGTCCGGCCAGAAAGGTGGAGACCTGGGGTATTTCGGAAGAGGTAAAATGGTACCAGAGTTTGAGCGGGCCGTGCTTAATCTCAAACCCGGTGAGATCAGTAACCCTGTAAGCACACGTTTTGGTTACCATATTATCAGACTTGATGACATTAAAGAAGGTAAACTTGCAAGTTTTGAGCAGTCTGCTGAGTCCATAAGGAGACAAATCGCAGCAGAAAAACAAAAGGCCCTTTTTGACTCATTTGTTGACAAACTCAAGGCTGACACCGAAATATCAAAGGAAATCGAAGCTCTGGCATCCATTTCTCTCCCATGGGACACTACAGAAGCAGCAGCTCCCGATCCTGCTGTGCAGCCAGAGACTGAAGAAGCAAAATAATTATTTCATCCACATAACATCAAAGACCCACGTTCCTAACGGGACGTGGGTTAATATTATTCTCCACTTTATTCCCTCTCTGTTAATCTTTTATCTGCTACCGGATAACATTGCCGTTACCGGAAATCAATATGCATCCCTTCGCAACGATAATGCTTTAATTTATTAAAACAATTAGTTATGCATTTGGCAAGGGAATTGCTTTTTCAGAGAAATGAGCAGTTTAAAAACAGACAACATCACAACCTTAACCTTGGCGACCCTGAGGGTAATCAGGGCTGGTAGGAAGGGCTACTGTAAGAGTCAGGATTCACCTGATAAGTTAACAGGGAGTGAGAAAAAATATTGAAAGGGGAACGAGCATGACAACGTTAGAAGGATTATCTGCAGCTCGGAACATGCAAACCAACAGCAAGGAGGAAGTGATGAGCAATACTTTAATATCAGTTGAATTTCAAGAAGTACAGGAACAGGGTAAACACAGGACATTCGGTCTGGCTATTGAATTGATAACCTCAATTCTGATAGTTCTGGCAGGCCTCGCAGTATTTAAGTTTACAGGCCTCTATGATGGAGTAACTTCAATTACAGGGAAAATCGTTCTGGGGACAGTTATTTCATACTGTTACCTGGCCGCTTTCAGACACGCGACGTCCGGAGACAGGTAAGTTGTGTCGAACAATGATGTTAAATGTCAAAGCTCAAATGCCAAATGAATGATAACATCCAAATTTAATAACAATGCTTATACACAGAATAGGTGTGCGAAGCTATATTCGTATCGTTCTATAAGATCTTAATTATTTAATCATATGCAGTAAGCTTTGACATAACGTGATTGGGGCTTCATTTGACATTTGTATTTTTAAATTTGTTATTTTTGAATTGCAAAGTCATGGGTAGTCTTTACACGTCTTGAGTATGCATTTGAAGATCAAGTCAATTCAGGAATTAACCTGCATAAGTGATTTCAGCCTCTCAATTACAGCGGATGGAGGAACCTTTTCTGTTTCTCTTGTCTTTCTTGTCTTGACTTCAACACATCCGTCAGCCAGGGTCTTTTTTCCGATAATGATCTGAAAAGGAATCCCGATGAGATCGGCGTCTTTGAACTTAATTCCCGGCCGTTCATCTCTGTCATCCATTATCACTGAAATATGGTTGTTCGTTAGTTGTTCATAGACATGTTCGGCTGTTTCTTTTATTTCCCGATTTTTCAGATCCAGAGGAATGATCTCCACATCAAATGGTGCAATGCTGTGCGGCCAGATCATCCCGTCTTTATCATTATTCTGCTCTATCGCTGCCGCAGCTATTCTGGCCGGACCAATTCCATAGCTGCCCATGATTATCTGTTGTTCCTTTCCCTGTTCATCGAGATATACAGCCTTAAGTGATTTCGAATATTTCGTACCCAGTTTAAAGATGTTTCCAATCTCTATCACATTTTTTTCGATCAGATCGGATTCACAGTTAGGACATCCGTCACCCTCCCCTGCAACATGAATATCCTGCCATTCTGCATTAAAGTGCTCACCCGGTTTCAGGCCTCTCGTATGGAACCCCTCCCTGTTTGCTCCTGAGATAAACACCCCTTCTTTCAGCGCAGCATCAGCGATCATCTTCAGGTCTCTGCCGTGCGGACCGATAAATCCGGCCTCCACACCAAGCAGTTCCCTTACCTCTGCTTTTTCTGCAGGTCTGAAATTTCCCACTAATCTCTGCAGTTTTTTTTCATGAAGCTCCTGGTCTCCCCTTACAAGGGCCATAAAAGGACCATCATCGTTTATCAGGAGTAAACTCTTTATAAAGCAGGCAGGTTCTTTTTTCAGAAAATCTGATACTTCAGTAACGGTCCTCTTATCAGGGGTTTCTATCTCCTCGAGGTTCCCCTCGCCGTTTTTAACTTGAGGCTGGGGAACAGGTCTCGACAGTGCAAGTTCTGTATTAGCAGCATATCCGCAGCTGTCGCAGAGAACAACCGTGTCTTCACCTGCAGGGCTTGGGGCCATAAATTCATGCGCGGTTGCACCACCCATCATACCCGGATCACTGTCAACTTTATAAAACTCAATACCGCACCTGCGATAAATCCTGTCATAGGCCTCTGCATGATTCTGGTAATTTTCTTCCAGCCCTTCTTCATCTTTATCAAAACTGTAGCTGTCCTTCATGATGAATTCCCGGGTCCTTAAAACACCGCTTTTAGGTCTGGCCTCATCCCTGAATTTGGTCTGTATCTGATACCATACCTGGGGAAGGTCCCTGTATGACCTTATCTCCATTGATGCAAGCCATGTAATAATCTCTTCATGAGTCATTCCGAGACACATGTCCCTGTTGCCCCTGTCCTTCAGCCTGAACATCTCGTCACCTATCTCGTCCCATCTGCCTGTCTTCTGCCAGATATCAGCAGGATGAAGAGCAGGCATGGAAATCTCCTGGGCGCCTATGGCATCCATCTCTTCCCTGATTATTTTATTGATGCGCTCCATTACACGCCATGCCAAAGGCAGATATATATACAGTCCGGCCGCAAGCTGCCTTACATAACCGGCTCGTAACATTAATATATGACTGACCGCTTCAGCCTCGGCAGGTGCTTCCCGCAAGGTGGGGATAAAAAGTTTGGAAAATCTCATATAATCAACTCTCCTTACTTCCTGAATAAAAACAGTGCATTAAAAAACAACGTATTTTATCATACCTATTATTATTAATGGCAGTTGCATTGATTACGTTTCAGTTCTCAATTTCGTTAATGTATACTCTTTCATGATTTACCTCTATCTCAATTCAGACAACATTTCTCTCCAAAAACAAAAGGCTGAAGAACTGTCACAGTTCTCCAGCCTTTCGCCAGTTTATGAGCAGATTATTCATACCACGTGTCAGCAATCTTTTTCTGTATTTCCCACATATCCTTTTCGATTTTTTTTAACTCGTCAGCTTTTGTTTCAGACTTTCTTAATGCCTCGCTATAGTCAAATCTTTTCATCATAAGCTGCTTCCTCAGTTCCACCGTATTATTCAGAAACTTCTGCTGCTCTTCCGGACTTATTTCGCCCATCATTCCGCTCTTCCCGACACCATGCATCATCTGGTGGTGTCTCATCATTCCAGGCTTCATCATGCCGTATCCACCATACCCCATCATACCGGGGGGCATCATTCCGCATCCACCATAACCCATCATCCCGGGATTCATCATGCCAGATCCCATTCCATACCCCATCATTTCGTAAGACTCTGAACCAGACTCGGCTGTTTCTCCATATCCGGGACTGCCCATCATGCCAGAATCCATCATATGACCTTCTTCATCTGCGTAACTATGTGTAGCTACTAAAATCATGCTTAATACTGCTAATAAAACAAAACGCTTCATTTGCTATTCCCCCTTTTCGGTTTATAAAGTTACTGTCAGAACTTTAATATGATTGTACTTATATCCAGCCGGACATGCAATAAACTTATCCTGGTCTTTTTCAAATGCTTCCTGGTAAGCTGCGGCACAGAAAAAATATTTCTACCTTTATATTTAGAATCGACGTCACACTGCTCTCATCAACAGTCATATAAAAGACAGGGTCAGTTGAGATACATCCCACCTCCTTTCTGCCAAGTTGTCAGGTGTTTGTGAAACCATTCTCTCACCAACACCTGACATTGTCAAGCTGAATGTGCAAGTCAACTTCTTTCATATGTTCAGTGTTATACAAGTCATAGCTCTTATTGGTGGTGCCATTCCTGTTAATATGTGTCTTCCTTCCTATGTAAGTGTTGAAGTTACAGATTTACCCGTGGTATTGGGTGGTTTTGCTGCTTTTATTGTTTCTTTACTGGGAGTAAAAATAATCATTAGTAAAATCAATAAAAAGACAGCTAATACATCCGTTATCGAATCAATTATAGAGGTGTAAGGTGGCGGATATATCATTAAATATTGACGCCACGAGGTGCCGGCATTGCATGGCAAGTGTAAAAAGGCAGCAGACCGTGCTGATGACCACGGATCTTCAGATTTTGAAAAGGGAATTGGAGTTGCAAAATGATTCAGAGAAACAAAACAGGGGCACTTCCAGATGGAAGTGCCCCTGTTTTAATATCATGCCATGGCTGAATGCTTTATTTTTCCAGACTGCTCTGAACCTTTTCTTCTCTTGTAGCAGAATTTCTCATAAACGTTGGAACATCAAGATATGAGTCTTCTCCCACTTCGTCACTTTCTTTTAATGAAGTCTTGGACAGCAGCCTGTGCGATCCTCTGAGCATACTCACATCCCGTGACGGTCTCCACCTGTCATAGGAGGTCATGACGGCCTTTGGCTTTTCCTCAAATCCTGTTGCTATTACCGTGAGCATCATCTTCTCATCAAGATCTGGATCAATGACAGAGCCGAAAATAATCTCGGCATCGCTGTCAGCAGCGTCTTTGATCAGACTGGCTGCCTCATGGATCTCATGGAAGGATAGGGAGGAACCTCCAGTGATGTTTATCAACACGCCTTTGGCGCCATCAATGGAGGTTTCCTCCAACAGGGGGCTTTTAATGGCCATCTTGGCCGCGGCAATCGCCCTGTCCTCGCCTTCTGCATGCCCTATTCCCATGAGGGCCTTGCCGCTGTTTGTAAGAATTGTTTTAATGTCAGCAAAATCCTGGTTTATAAGACCTGGAATGAGTATTAAATCAGAAATACCTTTTACTGCCTGTCTCAATACATCATTCGCAAGATTCAATGCCTGGAGCCATGGAGTGTTTTTCTCGGTAATGTCCAGGATCCTGTTGTTGTGAATGATGATTATGGAATCGACATGTTTTCTGAGCTCCTTGATCCCCTGCTCTGCATTCTTGGACCTTTTATTGCCTTCAAAAAGAAATGGCCTTGTAACAACCGCCGTAGTGAGGATACCCTGTTCTCTGGCAACCTCAGCAACTATGGATGATGCACCGGTTCCTGTTCCCCCGCCCATCCCGGCAGTGATAAAGATCATGTCAGCACCCTTTATCGCCCCTTCGATAAGATCCCTGTCGTCATGTGCTGCCTGTCGTCCCACCTCCGGATTCGCTCCGGCTCCAAGTCCTTTTGTGAGAGAGTTACCAATCTGAATGCGCTGATGGGCAAGTGAAGACTCAAGGGCCTGTGCGTCCGTGTTAACGGCGATAAACTCCACACCCTGCAGACTTGACGCTATCATGCCGTTCACAGCGTTACCCCCACCTCCACCGACTCCAACAATTTTAATCTTTGCCGTATTGTCCTGAACTTCCTCAATCTCGAAAATCTTCATGCTTGCCTCCTTATCCTTTTAAGTTTTCTGTTTTATTCTTAAATAGGTTATAAATATGCATCAGGTTTCTATGACTGTCATTCCTGCAGTCTGCAAGCCGGTCGCAGCGACTCTCGCGCGTAGACTCGCGTCGGAAATCTCGTCTTTCAATATGTTCTGGATGCCGGATCGGGTCCGGCATGATGACCTGTCAGTTCTTATCATTTAAATTTACCGCTCATCCAGTCTTTTATTTTTGCCATAGTCCCGTTAAAAATATGGCCATTATCATGAGAGAGATCAGGGAGGAACTCTTCTGCTCCATAGAGCACCAGTCCCACTCCCGTAGAATAACAGGGGTTTCCATTAATACCCGCATCAACTCCATAATTCACCGGATATCCTGTTCTCACGGGCAGCTCAAGGATATTCTCAACCATTACATCCATGCCCTCCATAAGGACCCCGCCTCCTGTCAGTACGACACCTGCATTAAGACTCCTCTGCAGACCCTTTCCGGCCATTTCCTCCTTTATCAGACTGAAAAGTTCCTCTGCCCTTGGCTGCAGTATCTCAACAAGATAACGCCTGGGTATCTTCCTTGATGTGCTCCCCTCGTCATAACCGATCTCAACCTCGTCATCATCCTTTGTCAATGTCAATAGAGTACACCCGTATTTTTTCTTTATATATTCTGCTTCCCTGGTTGAAATTCTCAGTCCGATAGCGACATCATTCGTAAAATTGTTTCCACCGATGGCAATGACAGCCGAATGGCAGAAACTTCCTTCCCGAAAACAAGACACCTCAGTTGTGCCGCCACCGATATCTATCATTGCCACACCCAGTTCTTTTTCATCTTCTGTGAGAATGGCATCAGCAGAAGCAAGAGGCTGGTATACAGACTCGATAACTTCAAGACCTGCTTTTTCACAACTCCTCAGCATGTTTTGGATTGATGTAGCATCACCGCTCACGATCTGGACATTGGTCTCAAGTCTCACCCCTCCCATGCCGCGCGGATCAGTAATACCTTCCTGACCATTTACCGTAAAACCCTCAGGAATCACATGCAGAATCTCCCTGTCAAAGGGGATTGCAACAGCCCTGGCAGAATCGATGACACTGTCAATCTCTTTCTGGCCGATTTCCTTTTCCTTTACGGCTATAACGCCATGACTGGATATGCAGTTTATATGACTGCCGGTTATTCCCAGGTGTACTGCATTTATCTGTATGCCCGTTAACTTCTCCGCCTCCTGCACGGCTTCCCTGATAGATGCGGCCGTACTTTCTATATTAGTAACAACCCCCTTTCGGATCCCTCGGGAGGAAGATGTACCGACTCCAAGAATCTTGATGCTTCCCGGCGCATCCCCATTACCATTGTAGGAGCTGTTTATTTCACCAACAACAGCCCTGACCCTGGTGGAACCAACATCAAGACCGACTACCAGTTTCTCCTGTTTCAATGCAACTTCTCTTATAAATCCAAATTGCATATTAAGAAGACTTCCCCTTCACTTTATCTAATGGTTTTATGATTACCGAATCCTTAAATCTCAGATCAACGTATTTAATTGGCAATCCTTTTTTTCTGATCTCCGGCTCAAGTGCCAGCCATCGGTCGAATTTGTCTGAATAATTACCATACCCGACCTTGATCAGTTCTCCATCCAAATTCATTCTCAGGCCATATGGTTCAACACCAATCTCAATGGACTCCCTGTTGGCAATGATGTTCTTGTCATTAAGAGCACCTACAAGCTTAAGCGCTTCAGTCATATCCTTTTTTTTCTTTGGATTAATGTTTTTGATTACGGGCAGAAACGGGACCCCATTCCCTTCCAGTCTCTCCAGAAGTTCCCCCTCACCATCCATGAGATACAAACGCTTCTTTAAACTCAGGAGAGCCATGGGCTCCGCCTCTACAATCCTTATTAGAAGCGTATCAGGAAGCTGCTTTTTAATGGACGCACCCTTTATCCAGGCGTTCTGTACAAGTCTTTCTTCAATATCTTTCAAGCTGATTTTCAGCAGTGGTTCACCCTTTTCTATCTTCACACTTCTGATAACATCTTTGTGTTCAAGATGGTAATTCCCAATGACCTTAATATCATTTATACTGAACTGATAGGTAAGGGCCTTCACACCGAGAACCGAGGCTGTCACAATAACGATTGCCAGAAGCACAACAGTGCCCCTTCTGAAAAAAATTACCGCTTTTTCTCCTCTCCTGTACGCCACTTTGCGTTTCTTTTTTCCCGGTTTCCTAGTCTTTGAGCGCATGCCTTATAATCTCCTCAATGATATCGTTAAAACTCATTCCTGCAGAACGTGCAATCTTGGGGATAAGGCTTGTTGATGTCATTCCGGGCAGGGTATTTACCTCAAGAATGTACGGCGCATTGTCTTTATCAATCATGAAATCTACCCTGCTCACCCCTGAACATCCGAGGGCCGTATGTGACTTTAATGCCAGTTCACTGACATTCTTATATGTGCCTTCATCAACTTCTGGTGGAATTATATAATCGGTCAGACCTGACGTGTATTTGGCCTCATAGTTATAAAATTCAAGTGACGGTCTTACCTCTACACCTCCAAGCGCCCTGTCACCCATGATCCCTATATGAAGTTCCTTTCCCTTAATGAATTTTTCAATCATCACTCTGGTATCAAGTGAAAAAGTCTTTTCCAGACCCTGGGCAAGCTCTTTTTCTTCTTTGACGATTGTCACTCCTATACTGGACCCTTCTGATACAGGTTTAATAATCCAGGGCAAGTCAAAAGATGGAGTTGGAAAATCAGGATATTCAAACACACCTGCAATTTCTGAGTCTGCTTTTATTGCTTTTCCTTTTTTTGCTTTTTTTGCCTTTCTTACCACCATGAACGGTGCAACAGGCAGCCCATGATACGTAAATATCTTCTTTGATGCTTCTTTGTCCATGGCAAGGGCTGAGGCAAGGACTCCGGAACCCGTGTAAGGCAGACCCAGCGTTTCAAGCAGGCCCTGCATGGACCCGTTTTCACCGATACCTCCATGAAGGGCAAGGAAAGCCAACTTTACTTTTTCTTTTTTTATGACACTGGCAATGTCCTTACCAACATCGATGAGAACAGTGTCATACCCCATCTCCTGCAGATTCTGATATATGGCCAGTCCGCTCCTCATCGATATATCACGTTCAGCAGAAAGCCCTCCCATTAAAACTCCAATTCTCTTTTTCGTAACTAATCCCTTACTCATGGCTCCACCTTATCTCAAACAAAACATTTTTTTTCTTCCATAATTTGTAATTTGTATTTTTTTAAATCTCTCCAGCAATACATATCTCAGGCTTCAGGATAACGCCGCTATGCTTTCGGACCTTTTCCGTTACTGTTTTCATCAGGTGTATAAAATCACTGCATGAAGCACCGCCCTTATTGATAAAATAGTTGGCATGAATCATGCTGACCTCCACATCACCTGACTTCATTCCCTTGCATCCCGCTTCTTCTATAAGTCTTCCTGCATAATTTCCTTCAGGGTTCATAAATACACATCCGGCTGATAATTCACCAAGGGGGTGAGTAGCTTTTTTCTTTGTCAGGTATTCACTACCACGTTTCCTGATCTGATCGGGGTCGTCTTTTGTGAGACATATATTGGCGCTCAATATTAATGAGTCCCCGGGCAAGCCTGATTTTCTGTACGAGAAATCCAGCTTATCTTTTTCCAGTATTATTAAATGTCCCTCTTTGCTCATAATCGCAACAGAGATAATGACATCCATCATCTCTGTACCAAAAGAGCCCGCATTCATATAAATGGCACCTCCCATCAGCCCGGGGATTCCCGTTAATGCTTCCAGTCCGGCATAACCGTTTTTCTGCGCATAGTTGATTAATTTTGCGAGAGGAACCCCTGACCCTACAAAAAGTGTCACCTCCTGCTCACCGGATTCTCCTTCACTGCCCACCTGCACAGTGGATGAGCGGGAATGAACGGCTTCTATACTTCCAAATGCCTTCAGCGATATGGCCAGCCCCTTTATTCCCTTATCACTGACAAGCAGATTTGTCCCACCCCCAAAAACATGTAACGGTATCTTTTCTTCATTTGCTACAAAAAGAATATTTCTTAATGAGAGGGGATCTTCTGGAAATGCCATCACCTCTACAGGTCCCCCTATTTTCAGAGAAGTGTGTTCGGACATGGGCTCATGAAACCTCAGTTCACCGTTAAAATCCTGTTTCAGTTTATGTTCAAGATCTGCCATTCTCATTTTATTACGTTATTCCGTTGCCGCATGTGAAAAGTCTCTTTTCATTGTTTACGCACTTTTACGAGTCTATTCATTACCGTTAAACAATGTCCTTCGCCTTCCTGGCCTGAATAAACTCTTCCCCTTCCCTCCACACATCACCAGCCCCGAGAGTAAGCAGAATGTCACCTCTTTTCAGCTCCATCTCAAGACAGTTCTGGACCTGGTCCCTGTCTTCTATGTACTCAACATTTACATTTATCTCTTTCATTCCCCGGTACAGCAGCTCTGAGTTGACTCCGGGAAGGGGCTTTTCCCCGGCAGAGTAAATGTCCATTAACAGCACCTTGTCAGCATATCCAAAAGCATCGATGAACTCTCCCAAAAGATCCCTTGTCCTCGTATATCTGTGCGGCTGGAACAGAACAACAAGTCTTCCCTGACCCGTTGTCCGTTGTCCATCATCTGTAATTTTTGTTCTTAAGTCTGTGTTCTGTGTTTGGTGTTCTGCGCTCTGAAGCATTGCTTCTTTCACGGCCTTCAACGTTGCCATGATCTCTGCAGGGTGATGTCCATAGTCATCAATTACCCCGATATCCTTTACCGTCCCCTTCATTTCAAGCCGCCTCTGGACCCCGCTGAAGTTCTTTAATGCTTTCTTAATGTCATCACATTTCATCCCCAGCTCATTTGCAACTGCGACAGCAGCTATACAGTTGCTTATATTGTGCTCTCCTGCCAGTGGCACTTCAAACGTTCCCATCAATGTTCCATTCAGTTCAGCATCGAATACGGCATTGAAATCATTGCACCTGATGTTCTTTGCCACAAGATCCAGTCCATCGCCCAGACCGTATGTGATAAATCTTCTTCTTACTTTTGGCAGCAGCTCTTTCATATATTGATTGTCGCCATTTAAAATGCAGAGTCCGTAAAAAGGCACCTTGTTAATGAAAGAGAGAAAGGCGTTCTTTATTTCATCAATACTTTTAAAATAATCCATGTGCTCTCTGTCAATGTTGGTTACTATCGCTATTGTGGGTGAAAGCTTCAGAAATGAGCCGTCACTTTCATCAGCTTCGGCCACAAGAAATTCCCCCCGCCCAAGCTTTGCATTACTTCCTATTCCCTTTAACTTGCCTCCTATAACAACCGTCGGATCAAAGGCCCCTTCTCCAAGCACACTTGCAATCAATGACGTTGTTGTTGTCTTGCCGTGGGCTCCGGCGACCAGGATGGCATATTTCAGCCTGGCAAGTTCTGCCAGCATTTCAGCCCTTGGAATGACCGGGATAGACAGTCGTCTGGCCTCTTCAACTTCAGGGTTGTCAGGAGAGACTGCAGAGGATATGACCACTACATCAGCATTTGTCAGATTGTCTGCAGAGTGTCCTGTTTTTATGATTATACCCAGCTCTCTTAACCTCCGGGTGGTTTCGGTATCACGCAGGTCTGAGCCGTGGACTGTATAGCCAAGGTTATACAACACCTCGGCTATCCCGCTCATCCCGATTCCACCGATCCCTACAAAATGTACGCTTTCAAATTTCTTATACATTCATCATCCAGTCCTGCTCTTTTCTCCATTCACCTAACTGGAGATAATTAAGGTGAGAGTGTTTTAATTTCATTATCAATTAATCTTTCCAAGTTACAGTTACCTCCACCCTAACCCTCCCCCGTTCAGAGGGAGGGAAAGCCGGGATCATGGTTATCACACTGTTAATTCATCCCTTGTCTGTGTTCTGTGCTCTGCAATCTGTCTTTTTTCTGTCACCTTTTTTTTTAAAAGACCCTTGATCAGCTCAACAATCTTTTTTGTTGCCTCGGAACTGCCGAGTGACTGACTTGTCCGCTCCATTTCTCCGATCGCGTCAGTGTCCTCCAGCAAATATTTGATCATGTCGGAGAGGGTCCTACCGTTCAGTTCACTGTCAAGGATCATCTGTGCTGCACCAACATCCCAGAGTTTTCTGGCATTGATCTCCTGATGGTTGCCTGCGGCATATGGATAAGGAACAAGTATGGCGGCTTTGCCGCATGCAGTTAACTCTGCAAGCGTAGTTGCTCCTGCGCGTGAAATAATCAGGTCAGCGACCGCATAGGCATCTGCCATTTCATAAGCAAAGGGCAGGACCGTTCCCCTGAAGCCCTTTGAGCTGTAAATCTCCTTAACCGCATCAAAGTCCTTTTCTCCTGTCTGGTGCAAAAACTGTATACTCTTTTTAAAAGGCTCCAGATACACAAGTGCCTCACCGAGCGCACGGTTTATAGTGCTTGCACCGGAACTTCCTCCAAATATAAATATGGTAAAAAGATGCTTATCAAGACTGAAAGTTTTACAGCCCCTGTCTCTGTCACCTTTCAATATTTCTTCCCTTACAGGATTACCTGTCAAATAGGTTTTCTCAGGAGGAAAATATTTCATGCTCTCATGATATGTAACGGCAATGATATCTGCGATTTTGCCAAGAATCCTGTTAGTGAGGCCGGGGAGCGTGTTCTGTTCATGTATTAATGATGGAATGCCCATCAGTCTCGCACAGAATACCAGGGGTCCTGAGCTGTATCCTCCCACTCCCAATACCAGATCAGGATGTATCTCCTTCAAAATCCTGCGGGAGTCCAGAAGTGACATTGGCAGTCTTGACAGAGACCTGCATGTGCTGACCACATCCCTGCCGACAAGACCTTCTGACCGTATAAACCGGATATCATACCCCTCCTTCGGAATTATCCTGGACTCAATGCCCCGCACGGTTCCTACAAACGTAATCGAAACATTATCAATAGTGTTTCTCAGCTCCCGGGCAACTGCCAGAGCAGGGAAAATATGACCTCCTGTTCCTCCTCCTGCAATTACTATGTTCATCTCATCCTTCTTACGTATGAGTTTCGTAGCGACAGACCATGAAAGGTCGAGTCCATCTCTGCACCTCCGGAATTGTTTCTCTGCGCTATATTTAAAAGTATGCCCGCTGCTGCCATATTAATAAGCAAAGCCGATCCTCCATAACTTATAAAAGGCAGCGGCAGTCCCTTGGTCGGCATCAATCCCGTTGAAACTGCAAAATTAATAATGGCCTGTACCCCTATCATCAATGTCAAACCAATGGTAAGAAAGTAAATAAAAGGGTCTTCAGCTTCTGAGGCCAGCTTTATCCCCTTTATAAATAACCAGACAAAAACACTGACAACGGTAAACACCCCTATCAGTCCGAGTTCTTCTCCGATTATCGAAAAGATAAAATCCGTATGGACCTCAGGCAGGAAATAGAGTTTCTGCCGGCTTTCCCCCAGTCCCACCCCGAAGAAGCGCCCGCTTCCAAAGGCAATAAAAGACTGTACAAGCTGGAACCCGCATCCAAAGGGCTCCTTCCAGGGATCTGAAAAACACATGATCCTCTTCATCCTGTATAATGAAGAAAAAATGACAAGATAAATCGCCGGTAATGTCATAAGGACCAGAAGCCCTGCATACCGCAATCGTGCTCCACCCAGAATAAGAAGACATACAGTGAGAATACCCATGCTCATGACAGCTCCAAAGTCCGGCTGCTTTATGATTATTATCTGAAATACGAGCATCACCCCAACAGGGATGAGAATACCGTATTTGAGCTCTTTCATACGGTGTATATTTTTATCCATATAGTCCGCAAGAAATATCACCATGACCAGTTTTGCAAACTCTGACGGCTGAAACGTGGTGGGCCATAGCCTGAGCCACCTTTTCGCCCCGTTTGCTTCAATCCCGATTCCCGGAACAAATACGAGCAGCAGCATGAACAGAGAGCAACCCAGAAGCACGTACACAAAGGGCCTGATTTTTTGAAAATCAATCCTTGAGAGTATCAGCATTGCGGCAATGCCAACGCATACCGTAAACAGATGCTTCCACAGGTAATGAAACCCACTTTCGTATTTTCTCATTGCCATGATGGCGGTAGAGCTGTATACCATCAATGTACCTATAAAAACCAGTATAATCACCGGGAAAATGATGCTGCGCGTGTCTTTCAGATTCAAACCATTGATCATGAGTTTATTTCTTTCATAACCGGTCCGGCCGTTCTTAACAGATATACCTTTTTGTTAATCAGCGATTTCATATACAGCTCTTTTGAACTCTTTTCCTCTTTCCTCAAAATTTTCAAACATGTCAAAACTTGCGCATCCCGGCGACAGCAGCACCGTGTCACCGCTGGATGCTTTTGAAAATGAGAATTGAACGGCTTTGTTCAAATCCTCAACGAGATATGTATCAACTGTATCATCAAGAGATCTCTCAATCCTGTATTTTGCCTCACCAATCAGAATCAGGGCCTTTACCTTTGTTTTCATCTGATCTTTTAATACCGAAAAGTCACTTCCCTTGTCAGTTCCGCCCATAATAAGCACCAGATCTTCAAAGCTCTCAAGTGACCTGGCAACAGCGCCTGCATTCGTGCCCTTTGAATCATTAATAAAGGTAATACCATTGACTTCCCTAACAAACTCCATCCTGTGTTCCAGTCCTCGGAAACTTTTCAATACATGTTTCACATCTCCCGGTTTTGATCCAGCAGTAAGGGCAATGAGTGATGAAGCCATGGCATTCTCAAGGTTATGTACCCCCTTGATCATTAATTCATTGGCAGAAATAAGCGGAAGGTGTGAAGCAGGAACAGGGAGCAGGGATGAATTGGCAAAAAGCACCCCGTCTTTCGCATACATCCCTTCAACAATTTTTCTGACACTGAAGTAAAGTATCTTTGGTCGTTCACTTCTGACTCCCAGCTTCTCATGTATTACTTTCAAAAGCACCGGATCATCAGCATTTATAATCAGATAATCCTCTGCCGTCTGGTTGGAAAATATCCCTGCTTTGGCATCTATATACGCTGCCATGCTTTCATACCTGTCAAGATGATCAGGCGATACATTGAGTACTGATGAGATGTTCGGTCTGAACTCCTTTATGGATTCAAGCTGGAAACTGGATATTTCAGCGACTATATAATCTGGCATGTTCTTTCCGGAAGCCTGGGGGGCCTCCAGCATGTTCTTTTGAATTTCCTCTGTTATGGCATTGCCTATGTTGCCACCCAGAATTGTGTTATAGCCGGATTCCTCCAGCATAAGGTTAACAAGTGTAGTCACGGTAGACTTTCCGTTTGTACCGGTGATACCGATAAACGGTATTGATCCGATTGATTGCAAAACCTGAAATGCCAGTTCAATTTCGCTTATGACCGGTATCCCTTTTTCCCTGGCATTTTGCAGAGGGGGAATGTTGCCGGGCACTCCGGGACTGATAACGATGAGTTCTGATGCAGCAAATGCCTCAAGCGGATGGCTGCCCGTGATAACCTCGACAGAAGACGGCAACTGCTTTATCTGTGCTTCCAGCATGTCGCGTGGCTTGCTGTCAGATACAGTCACTGTTGCTCCGAGACCGGAGAGCATATGTACAGCCCCGGTGCCGCTCCTTGCAAGACCGACTACCAGGACTTTTCTATCTTTAAATGTGATCGGCATTATGTCAACAGTATGTTCACGTGTTATCATCAATGTTTATCAGTGTCTCTCTATCTTACTTTCAAAGTCGCAAGGCTCAACAATGCGAGAATAATGCCCACGATCCAGAACCTCACTATGACTTTTGGTTCGGGCCATCCCTTTTCTTCAAAATGATGGTGTATGGGCGCCATTTTAAACACTCGTTTACCCGTGAGCTTGAACGATATGACCTGGATCATGACTGAGAACGTCTCTATGACAAAAATTCCTCCGACGAGAGCGAGAACGATCTCCTGTTTTGATATGACGGCAAGTGTGCCAAGGGACCCGCCAAGACCGAGAGAACCAACATCTCCCATAAATATTTCAGCAGGATGGCTGTTGTACCAGAGAAACCCAAGGGCAGCTCCGAACATGGCCCCGCAGAACACTGTCAGCTCTCCAACACGGGGCAAAAAAAGCACATGAAGATATTTTGAAAATCCTGCGTGCCCTGATATGTATATAAGCGCCCCGTTTGCCAGACAGGCAATACCGACTAGCCCTATGGCAAGACCGTCAATACCATCGGTAAGGTTGACTGCATTGGATGCACCAACAATCACAAGAATAGAAAAGGGGACATAAAACCATCCAAGGTCTACTAACCAGCTCTTGAAAAAAGGTATGCTTAAATTTGCAATATACGGATCTTCAGGATCGTGATAGAACATAAATCCTATTATCAAAGCAAGAATAATCTGGGCCCCGAACTTATACCATCCTTTCATCCCCTTTGGGTTTTTTTTGAATGCCTTCAGGTAATCGTCAACAAGTCCGATACATCCAAATCCTGTTATGGCAAGAATCATGATCAGGACAAACTTATTGCTCAGGTCTCCCCACATAAGGACTGATATGACAACTGAGAGAATAATCAGGATGCCTCCCATAGTGGGGGTGCCGGATTTGTCGAGGTGTGATTTGGGACCGTCATCTCTTATGTACTGCGTCATACTGAGTTGTCTGAGTTTTTTTATGATCCAGGGGGCCAGAATAAAGGATATGAGCAGCGCAGTAATAACAGCAAGCGCAGCTCTGAATGTAATATACCTGAATACATTAAAGGGTGAATATACGTCCTGAAATGAATAAAACAGTTTATACAGCATTCTTAATGTCCTTTACAATCTTCTCCATAGTCATGGAACGGGAGCCTTTTACCAGCAACGTGTCGTTCTGCCTTACTATGCCTGATATTTCTCTTCCGGCATGCTCAGCGTCTTTAAAACAGTAAACATCCGGGAAACTGCTAATCCCCCTGGATTTCATGCATTCCCCTGCAGCGAGGGCCATCTTTTCACCCACAGCTACAAAGACATCGATCCCCATATCGATTATTATCCTGCCGATCTCCCTGTGGGAATCATCAGTAAATGACCCCAGCTCCAGCATGTCGCCAAGCACGGCAACTTTTCTGCCCCCCGATCCCAACCGGAGCAGTTCTGACAGAGACTCTCTCGTGGATGAGAGGTTTGCATTATACGTGTCGTTAATGATAGTCATGCCATGTTCTTCTGTTATTTCAAACCTCATCGGAAACGCAGAGTAGTGTTCAAGCCCTGCCTTTATATCATTCATCTCCATACCGAGGGAATAACTGACGGCTGTGGCTGCAAGGGCATTATAAACATTAAACAGACCATGCACGCCAAGACTGACCCGGACATTACCTTCGCCTGTGAACTCCAGTATAAAGTCAGTACCATCATCAGTTGTCCTCAGGTCCCAGGCAGTAACATCCGCATTGTCTGAATTGCCATCGTTATTTGTCTTTTTCACGGCAAAGGTGATTCTTCGCCCTGCATAATTCTTCATCATATCTAATCCCTGCATCAGGAACCTGTCATCTGCGTTAACAATAACAGTGCTTAATCCATCAAGGATCTCAAGCTTGGCTGACCTGACAGCTTCATAGCTGCCGAGCATGCCAAGATGAGCAGCTCCAATATTGGTAATTACTCCATGACTGGGTCTTGCTATTTCACAGAGTCTCTTGATTTCTCCTGAAGCATTCATACCCATTTCAAGGACAATCATTTCATCATCAGGGTCAAGTTTCAGGAGGCTTAAAGGCAGTCCAATGTGGTTGTTCAGGTTACCTTCATTCCTGAGTGTCCTATATTTCCTTGACAGAATTGAATAAAGCATCTCCTTGGTCGTGGTCTTGCCGTTACTCCCTGTGACTGCGACAACAGGGATGTCTTTTTCTTCCCTCAGATATTGCGCGAGATCCTGCAAAGACCGCAGGGTATCAGAAACATATATAAGCGTTTTTCCTCGAGGAAGAACCTCCGGTTTCGTGTCCACAACAGCACCGCCACCCCTTTCAAGCGCGTCTTCGATAAAATCATGACCGTTAAATCTCTCCCCTCTTATGGCAAAAAACAGCTCCCCGTCCTTTATGGTCCTTGTATCGATAGACACGCCGCTGAAGGTTTTTGCCCCTTCCAATAAAAGTTCACCACCGGTTGCCTCAATTATGTTCCGCACTGTCAGCTCTGACACCTTTAATCTATCTCGTTAACCCACACACATTTTAAATAATTCAGATAGCGGGACTCACACATTGTGTGTGAATACATTACATTTTTATGTTTGTCATTCCGTCAGTCCTTAAGCCGGTCGGATCGAGTCCGGCATTACAGCTAAATGAACTTTATACACAGGCTTAATATAGAGCAAACTAGCCAGTAATCTCCTTTAATATCTTTATTATCACTTCCCTGTCGCTGAAATGATGCCTTATCCCCTTAATCTCCTGGTAATCTTCATGTCCCTTTCCCGCAACCAGCACTGTATCCCCCGTTTCTGCCTTGAGTATTGCGTACCTTATCGCCTCTTCCCTATCAGGGATAACGCTAAAGTCTTCACTGCTGATGCCTTTAACAATATCTTTTATGATCTCTTCAAGATCCTCAGACCTGGGATTGTCCGATGTAACAACAACATGGTCGCTTAATGTGTCAGCTGCGTGACCCATCTGAGATCTCTTTGACCTGTCTCTGTCCCCGCCGCACCCAAATACGGTAATAACTTTTTTTTCAGTTATCAGCTTTGCCTCTTCAATCAGTTTTCTCAGCGCGTCTTCTGTATGGGCATAATCCACAATACAATAGAAATCCTGACCCCTGTCAATGCTTTCAAATCTGCCTTCAACAGGCAGGGCTTCTGATATTCCTTTCCGGATGTGCTCCCTGTTGATTCCAAGAGCATGGGCTATCCCGATTGACAGCAGAATGTTGTATACATTCATTCTCCCGGTCAGGCTTGATCGTACGCTAAATCTTCCTGCGGGAGTGCATGCATCAAAAGCAAGTCCGTGTCGCACCGCTGTGCCACTGTCGTCCCGGATTCTTTTTCCCACTTCTATCTTCTCAGCTCGAATCATCGCGTTCTGCTCAATGCCGCATGTTATCACATTGCAGTTCAGGGTCTTTGCGAACTGTCTGAGTGCGGGATCGTCTGTATTTAATACAGCTGTTCCCCCCTCCCTGAGGTAAGAGAACAACCTGCTTTTTGTATTAAAATATGCATCCATGGTTTTATGAAAATCCAGATGGTCCTGTGTGAAATTTGTAAACGCGGCCACGTTGAATAAACATCCGTCTATTCGTTTAAGTGTCATGGCATGTGAAGAAACTTCCACTACCGAATACGTAATATTATTATTTACCATTTCATTCAGGTATCTCTGGAGATCAAGTGATTCCGGAGTAGTGTTTACTGATGTGATCGGTTTCTTTCCTGTCATGTAACAGATGGTGCCGAGCAGTCCTGTGTTGTTGCCTCCTGCTTCAATGATGCTTTTCGTTATGAAACTTGTGGTCGTTTTACCGTTTGTACCGGTAATCCCGATTAAAGACAGACGGGTGGAGGGATATCCATAATAAGCAGCCGATATAAGGGCCAGGGCTTCCCTGCTGTCGGAAACCTCGATAAACGCAGTCCTTCCCTGAGCAGCAAGATCAATTGCGCCTGTTTTTTCTACTGCATACTCTGTAACGATAGCTGCAGCCCCCCTGTCTATTGCGTCTTTTATAAACGTGTGACCATCAAATGTAAATCCTCTGACAGCCACAAATAAAAAATCCGGTCCGACTAATCTCGAGTCATAGGCTATACCTTTTATATCCGACGTTAATACTCCTGTTATATTCTTTATTGCAAGATCCTTTAAGAGTCCCTGAAGATTCATTTATCCTGTGAGAGCTTCTGACAACAGTGTTTTTTTTCTCATAACACCTCATGTGATCAATACAGTACATTTGTATCCCAATGAGCAATCTCTCTAACGGGATCTACTGACAAGGATAATCTGGTTTTCATCTCTCTCCATTGGCACATTCATGTAGGCAAAGGTATGTTCAATAATATTTTTAAACACAGGTGCTGCTACAACCCCACCGTATGATCCCCCTTTCGGCTCGTATATAACAACAATCAGAGCGAGCCTGGGATCATCTGCCGGCACAAACCCGACAAATGAACTTATATGCCTTTCCCGTGAATAACGTTTCTTCTGGTTATCAAATATCTGGGCAGTACCTGTTTTGCCTGCAACGAGATTGCCCTGTATGTATGCCTTTGTTGCTGTTCCGCCCTCTTCCACAACTGTTTTTAAAATATCAGTGACCTTTTCAGCCGTTTTTTCAGAGACGACCTGTCTCACCACTTCAGGCGCCACACTTTTTATGATCTGACCAGCAGGAGAGATAATGTCGGAGACGATATAGGGCTTCATTAATTTACCGCCGTTCGCAATAGCTGCATAGGCCCTTAAAATCTGCAGAGGCGTTACGCCTATTTCCTGGCCGATTGATAATGCGGCCAGGGATGTGCCTGACCAGTCCCTGGGATTTCGTAATATTCCCTTGATCTCACCCGGAAAATCTATACCTGATTTCTCTCCAAACCCGAACTTCCGGATATACTCATAGTATTTTTTTCCGCCCAGTTCCATGCCTATCTGGACTGCCCCGACATTGGATGACCTCTGCACCACTTCCTGGAATGTTAATATGTCATTCTTGTGTAAGTCCCTGATTCTCTTGCCGCCGACAACGATATATCCTTTTGATACATCATATTCATCATTGAGCCGTACGATGCCCTCTTCGAGCGCGGCAGCGGCAAGGACTGTTTTCAGTGTGGACCCCGGCTCAAAAAGATCAGTAAGGGCCCTGTTGCGTCTCTCTGAAACCTTTGACCTGCCGGCAGAGTTGGGATCATAATTCGGCCTGTTTGCCATGGCCAGAATTTCACCTGTTGCAGGGTTCATCATTATGGCAACAGCGGCTTCTGCTTTCCATGTTTTCATGGCATCGGCCAGTTCTCTCTCCACGATGTACTGGATACGTTCATCTATGGTTAACAGAAGATTGTTGCCTGATACAGGCTCCCTCACTTCATTAAACAGCCGGTTCCCGCGCGCGTCTGTTCCGACAGAAAAGTTGCTGATCTCACCCCTCAGGTATGTGTCGTACTGAAGCTCAAGACCTGAAATTCCTTTATTGTCAATGTTTGTAAAACCGATAAGATGGGACGCTATTTTGTTTTTGGGATAAAAACGTTTGGATTCCGACAAAAAACCAATCGCTTTATAATTATTTTTCTCTTTAAGAACGTTGATCTTCCGGACATTATCCAGGTCCATCTTCCTTTCAAGCCATATAAAGTCCTTGTTCTTTTTTTTCAGAAGGGTCCTGTTCAGTCTTTTTGATGATACCTTTATCAACGGGGCGATATCTCTGGTCAGACTCCTTGTATCTTCCACTTTGGATGGCATGGCGTAAAGAGATTCGGTTTCTATGTTTGCAGCCATCTCCTTCATCTTTCTGTCCCATATGACCCCCCGCTGCGGCGTAAGGGTCTTTTCCCGCATATACTGCTGGGCCGCCCTTTCAGACAGTTTTTCATGATCCACGACCATGAGATCGACGAGGCGGAAGAGAATGACTGCAAAACAAAAAAATACGATTGTGACCAGGACAAGACCTCTTTTTTTACTTTTTTGCAGAGGAATCTTAACAGGGTCTTCGTCCCAGAGTTTTCTCATCTCTGTATTGCCGGTGTTCTTTCTTCTCATCATTTTTAATGTCGTCTCAATACATGTATGAGACTAGAAATCAGCTTCATCCCAGAAAACAATAATTTTCATATTAATGTCGATTTCCTGTACGTCATGATGTTTATCGGTTAATCCTTTCATTTCAACGATGCCTTATACGGAGCAGCAGCAGAACTCCTTTTAACAAAATAGACATTGTGCCTCTCAGGCATTGTCATTCCAAGACGTTTTGTTGCCACCCTCTCTATCTTCTCGGTGGAGTACGTGCTTGCCCTCGTGGCAACCATCATTTTCCGCTCATTGATCAGATCAGCCTTAAGAATGTCCAGTTCTCCCAGCTCATATTTAAGGTTAAGAACTTCTGACCTCAGCCATACTATGGAAAAAAGACAAAAGCCAAGATAGACAATCATCCCGAGTTTAAGCAAATTACCTTTTTTGTGCCTTTTTGCTCTTCTTGTTGTCATATTTTTTCAGCCACCCTCAGTTTTGCACTCCGGGAAGAAGGATTTGCTCTCTGTTCTTCCCTGCGCGGTATCAATGGTTTTTTTGTGATGATATTGAACAGCCCCTGCTGTGCAAGTTTTTTATATGCATTTTTTACGATCCTGTCCTCCAGAGAATGATACGCAAGAATGCATATCCTGCCCTTTTTTCTAAGGATGTCCGCTCCTTCGTTTATGACTGTATCAACCTGTTCCAGTTCTCTGTTTACCTCTATCCTGAGTGCCTGAAATGTCCTTGTTGCCGGGTGAATCCTCTGTTTTCTGCCGATGGATTTTTCTATAATCAACGCAAGTTCTCTGCATGAGTGTATTTTCTTTTTTTCACGCGCATAAATAATCGCCCTTGCAATCCTCCTGCTTTTCCTCTCTTCACCGTACTTCCATATAATGTCTGCCAGTTTTTGCCAGTGGTACGTGTTTACGATAGTTTCTGCTGTCAATTCCTGCCTTCTGTCCATGCGCATGTCCAGAGGCTCGTCCTTAAGAAAACTGAACCCCCTGTTATCTGACTTCATCTGTAGAGTTGAAAAACCAAGATCAAGAAGAATACCGTCGACTTCGCTATAGCCCAGACCTGATACAACAGATTTGATATTTGAAAAGCTGTCCCTGATTAAATGAATATTGTCATACTTTTTTAACCGTTCACCTGCCAATGTGAGGGCCTCATCATCTCTGTCTATTCCTATCAGTACACATTTACCGGCATTTTGAAGAATTCCCTCTGCATGCCCTCCGGGTCCCAGTGTTGCGTCAACATATATTCCAGATTCTTTTAAAGCCAAGTTTTCCAGAACCTCCTCCCTCATGACCGGGACATGAACTATTCCCATTTACAGCCCAAGATTAATAAACTCCTCCTTAAATGCCTGCCTGTCTATCTTCGAAGGATCTGCAACATCCTCCAGTCCGCTCTTGTCCCATACCTCTATTCTGTTGCCCAGTCCAATTAAGACCACCTCTCCATTCAGGCCGGCATCAACCCTCAGCGCAGGTACGACAAGCACCCGTCCCTGTTTATCCACATCGCACTCAACTGCTGATCCGATAACTCTTCTCATGTAATATTTGACCGCATCTGATGTCTGAGGCATTCCATACACTTTATCCAGCAGTTTCTGCCACTCATCTGCAGGATAAGCGCTCAGGCACTTATCAAATACCTCATTTGTTATAATTAATTTTGATGAATGATTGGAGGAAAGTATCTCACGAAAAGGAGCAGGAACTATCAGTCTGCCTTTTGAATCAAGAGACTTATAATGTTTTCCTGAAAAACCCGGCATTTTTCCTCCACAATTAACCACTTTCTACCACTCGTACAGAAAAGTATATGTATGTGGCTAATTCTTGTCAAGAAAAAAATGCAATTTATCTATACACTCCATATTTTGTGTTGATAATTAACTAAACACACTACCTGTGGTATGGAAGATCTGTTTAAAATGTTTTATAATTATCGACAGTTAATTTTTTATTCATCATTAAGCTGGTATATGATAATGATTACCTCAACAACAATACTTATCTTGTTATTTATTAATTAATAGTTTATGATCCATCTTTATAATACTCATGAACCGCGAGCAAAAAATTGAAAGCCAATTGTTTTTTTGCTCATCTTTATAAATTTTAAAAAAAGGAGGGTAAGAAGTGAAAATTGCAAAAATCATTTTATCAACTGTTTTTATCGCTTTTCTGTCAATTTCATGCGGAGGTAATGGTGATGGTGGAGGCGGTGGAGGTGGTGGCACCCCAACGGGAACGGTTTCCCAGGAAAGCATTGATGATGTTGTAACGCTGTTAACCGATAATCTCACCGGCTGTTCAGTGTCTCCATCAGTTGCAACACCTTCAAATGCCGTATCTGTTAATAAGCTTATTAATGCCGTATCTGCTGGTATGAATGCTGACAGATCCGGTCAATCCCTGGCCCAGCAGTTGAATGTTCCCCAGGAGATCACGGGT
>CP070632.1:1252995-1302695 GCA_020356065.1 Nitrospiraceae bacterium | reverse complement strand
AGGAGAAGACATTCTGCTTTGGGCTTTATAAGCCCAGAACAATATGAGAAATTGATTCAGTAAATTTTTTGCCATGTCCACTTTTTTGTGGGAAGGTCAATTTGTAACCTTCAATGTTTTCTGAAATCATGGATTGTTGATAATAGAGACAAAGAAATAGACTTCCTAGCACTCCCATTTTCAAGATAAGATGGGATTATATGCGAAATCTAGCTTACTGCCATTTCGTTGATAATAGGGAGTTATAGACAGAATCCGGCCCGGCAGCATTTCAACGATAATGCGGATAAGTCAATGAAAACATCCGATGGGAAGGCAGAAATTCTCTGAAATGAGGATTGACAGGGTATAATGGGTATTGCGTCAGCACACACGAGGGGCAATTACTGCCCCCTTTTTGTTCCTGAGATGTTCCTGACCGATAAACCTACCTTTTTTATCTTTAATTATTAAGCAGTTACAAGCGAAAAGACTTTTCATTTGCAAGTCTGCTCATAGGGCACGGTACACCGGATTAAATATTTGAAGCTGATTAATAGTGTTTGATTTTATACTGATTACATCCGTATGTCATCCAGCTGCTTTCCGGCAAGCCGGACCTCGAGACGGAATTCGGATAAATTATCGTTTCCCGTTTTTGCAGGTACCAGATTGCATACCAGATTACTGATCTCGTGAATTACTGAAAAGCAATTATTTAAAGAAAATTATGACGATGACAGATTGCCGTTTTCTATGACAACAACCGAATCGTCATCTCCGTAAGCGTTTGGAAGATATTTGTCAGCTGCCCAATCGTTTTCCCAGCGTTCTTCATCAATGAGATAGCGGAACCTGAACTCATTGTTGCATGGTAATTCAATGGTGGCTTTAAAATCCCCGCTTTTCAGTTTCTGCATCTGTGTTCCGTGAACATCCCAGTTATTGAAATCTCCTACCACCGATACCATCTCAGCAGCAGGAGCAGCCTCTTTTGGAAGCCTGAACGTGACTTTGCAGCTTGCGCTTTTTTTCAGGTACTGTTTTTTCAGGCCTTTCACAGAAATGGTTTTAGTTGTAGCAGGTGATTTTTTAACTACTGCTTTTTTTGTTCCCACACCTTTTTTTGTTAATTTTTTCATTCATCCCTCCAGATCCGTCTCCTATATACTTATCACATATTAATTAATTTTTCAAACTCATAAATTTTTCAGACCGCTTTCTCGTTGAGCAGATGTCCGAGTTTTGCCAGGTGGACCTTTTCTTCCTTTATCAGTCCGCTAAAAACCTTCTTCGTTTCATCATTTTCAAGCTCATTGTACATCTTCATATACAGATCAAGAGAGTTGGCTTCCAGGTGCATTGACAGCTCAAGGACACTGATAAGACTGTTTTCCTGATTCCTGAGCCAATCTATTGCCTTGTCAACCGATATGCCGCCTTCCATGATATTATCAAGTGAACTTCCCTTTATTATATCGTCAGTCATTTCTTTATCTTTAATCCTACTCAATGCACTCAGGAGAAAGGCCTTATGCTTCACCTCTGACTGAATAAGACCAGACAATATGTCCTTGGCATCAGTGTCCTCAACCAGGTCCCTGGCGCGTGAATAGAATATACGGGCGCCCTCTTCCAGACCCCATGCAAGAGACAATAGTTCATCAACCGTCTTTCTGCCCTCAATCATGTAAAGACCGGCCTCATACTCACCTGAAGCTATATTGCCGTTCCATGCCTCAATCCCGCCAGTCATGCTGAATACTTCTGTAAAACCGCTGCGTTTCAGCAGAGCAGCTGCAGATCTGCTTCTTACACCCCGCTGGCAATAGGTAATTACAGTTTTTGAAGTGTCTATTGAGTCGATATTGTCAGCAATTCCCGACATGGGAATCAGCCTGGCCCCCGGAATATGCCCCCTGTTGTACTCTTTTGGCTCGCGCACGTCTATCAGTTCTACTTCATCCTGAGATCTGCTGCTGAGAATGTCTTTCGTCTCATCTGTACTCAAAGTTTCAACTTTTGTAAATAAATCAGCTATATTCATCTATACCCCCTGAACTCGGGACAAACGGTTTATATTTCGTCCAGAAAAATAGAAAAGATGTATTAATGTATACTGTTTTTTTGTATACATATCTTTGTATGAATATATTATAGTTTTCCTTACCGCCATGTTGTGGGAAAGATAAGCTTGAACACCGACCCTTTGCCGGCTTTGCTTTCTATAACAAGATCCCCCAGATGTTCAGACACTATCTGCTTTACCAGGGGAAGGCCGAGTCCAAATCCTCGTTCCTTTGTACTGAAAAAAGGTTTGAAAACATTATCAATCTCACCTTCGGGAATGCCGTATCCTGTATCAGTAATGGTTAAAATGACCTTATCATGCTGCTTTGAAGTTTCAACATCTATTTTCCCGTTTTTTGATGTGGCTTCCACTGCATTTTTCATAACATGAAAGATTGCCATTCTCAGGAGATCCTTTTGCATGTTGAGCCTCAGAGGGTCTCTGGAGATTCTGACAGTTATCTTGACACCTTTGACCGCAGCCTCTTTTTCTATTACATGAACTAGTTTTTCAACGATGCTGTTCAGGTCATGATGTTTAAATTTGTACTGTCGCTCCTTTAACAGAGTTTCAAAGTCCTTTACTATCCTGTCCAGTTTTTCAGCTCCATCCATAATCTGCTGGAGCCCTTCCATCAGATCTTCCGGAAGGTTGTCCTTTTTTAATATGCGTCTGCACCGTCCGCCTATCATTGTAGCGGGATTTCTAATTCTGTCTGCAACTGTGAGAGCCATCAGGCTCATGGTCCGCTCAGCTCCGATAGTCTCAAGCTCCTGGTTCAGTTCAGTCAGGTCAACGTTCATGGCCTCAATTTCCTTTATCAGCTTTTCTCTCTCAACTTCAGCAATCTTTCTCTCTGTGATGTCCCGCTGTACCGAGACCCAGTGAACAAAGGACCCTTTCTCATCAGCAAAGGGAACGATATTGCATTCAACCCAGAACTCTGATCCGTCTTTTCTGTAGTTAATAAGTTCAACCCGTACCGGCCTGCGGGACTCAAGGGCCAGACGTATTTTATTTAATGCCTCAAGACTTGTCCTTGGCCCCCTCAGCATGCGGAGTGTGCTCTTCGTGGCTTCCTCAATTGTGTATCCTGTCATTCTGGTAAATGCATCATTAACATACAGGATCCGCCTTCCCATCATCTCACCCGGCTCTGCCTCAAGAATGATAATCGCGTCATTGGCGCTCAGCACTGCTGATTCAAGCAGCCTGAGTCTTTCTTCAAACTCCTTTCGCTGGATTGCATTGTCTATTGTTACGGGAAGGACTTTAAGGTAATTCAGTTCGGGGTCTTTTATGATGTAGTCATAGGCTCCTGCCTTCATGGCTTTAACTGCTATCCCTTCATCACCGCCTTCAGTTACAATTATTACCGGGATATCTTTTATGGTCTCAAAGATAGTAAATACGGTGCCATCTCTGAGCATGAAGTCGGTTATTATGACGTCAAAGGGGCCCGTTTCCACAAGATCTCTTGCTTCTTCAATAGATCCTGCCATGATATACTCATACCTGCTCTTCTTCTCCCTGGTCAGCTGTTTGAGGGCCATCTGCTGAGTATTTGTATCTTCGATAAGCAACACACGGCGCTTATTGACAGTCTTTTTTTCTGCGACCTTTTCTTCCTGTTTCACTTTCATGATACGTTCAATTATACATCCAATCTTTCGGGAGTCATACCCCTTTTCACTTTAACCGGGACCATTTTCTACAGTCAGGTTAATAAGTATATGTCTCATGTATTAATACGACCGAATAATTAATATCTTTATATCACGCGCTGTTAAAGGAATTTTATCATAAGCTGAATCAGATACCCATAAGCCTTTCAGTAAAAAGGTCCATATTCTTCCCTGTCATGGGGTTCTGTATATATACGATTCCCATGCCGGAATGCCCGGTTCTTGCTGTGCTATTCAAGCCATGTATCCTGATTCCCTTCCTGGAGAGAGGGGTTAGTTGATTATGCATAATCCTTTAATTTCACTTTTCAATGAGGGGAACTAAATATATAATAATTCGAGCAAGCCTCTTATAAATCAGTGTGTTATGATACTGTAGTTAAACCTATGGTCAAAGTAACATTATATTATAAAAAAGGCTGCTGGCTCTGTGACACAGTAGAGGAGATGCTGAATGGCTTAATATTAAAATATGACATTCATATTAAAAAGATGGATATTGAATCCGATGATGAGCTCTATGAGCTTTACCGGTTCGACATACCGGTGTGTGAATTCAGGGACGGCTCCGCTCTCCATGGCCGTATCAGGAAAAAAGAGCTCATAGAGAAGTTGGAACAGAACAGGGAATGATTATCAGCAATACCTGGAAATTTATCAGCTTCAGGAGAACCTCTATTCGTGGCTTCACTTCAATTCCCTTTTGCAGATGGTACAAAAAGTCTGAAGCGGTAAATCCCCGTCCTTTGAAATATAAATTTCAACATAACCCAGAGTGTTTGAAGCCCGTATTTAAGGCTTCTCCTGAAATTTATTGAAGATGCCTCGGAAAAATAGCGGGTTGGTACCGGGATATCACCCAGACGGAAATTAAAATATACCGCCTGCGTCAGAATTTCTGTGTCGAAAACGAAATCGTCTGAATTCTGATGATAATCGATCGTTTCCAGTACACTTCGTTTATATACCCTGAATCCCGAATGGAAATCACCAAGATTTTGTCCCAGAACAAAATTTTCGAGTATGGTCAAAAAACGGTTGCTTATGTATTTGTATACCGGCATTCCGCCTTCCAGTGTCTCACGACGTGTTCTTATGCGGGAACCTATAATGATGTCACAAATATCGCTGGTAAGAAAACCCGCAGCAAATTGAATAAGCCGGGGATCGTACTGATAATCAGGATGAATCATGACAATCACATCTGCGCCTCTGTTCAGGACATCATCAAAGCAGGTCTTCTGATTGGCACCATATCCCATATTTCTGTCATGACGGTTAACTGAAATTCCCAGCCTTTCTGCTATTTCAATCGTTCTGTCCGAGCTTGCGTCATCAGTAAGAATGATCTCATCAACGATGTCCCTCGGGATATCCCGGTATGTCTTTTCAAGTGTAGCCTCAGCATTATACGCAGGCATCATCACGATTATTTTATTTCCATTTAGCATCTTACAAGAAATTACGTGTATGAAATGTTCTTAACACCCAGCAAAATATATTTCACGTCAAATCAGCATTGCCAGGACCTTATTCTAATCAAATGGGATATTAATTTATAGTTGGTTCAGGTCAATCCTCTGAAGAAAGGTTTTCCTGTTCTTTCTGTGCCTGTTTGAGCCGCTGATAATTGGCTTGAAAATCACGGTTGTCAGGTTCCAGATCGAGAGCCAGCTTTATGAGATGAACGGCCTCTGACAGATCGCCTCTCCTGTATGCCAGAAAGGCCAGTTCATTCAGTGCCGTGGTGTTTGTCCGATCAAGTTGATACAGTTTTTCGAAACTTTCTTTCGCTGACTCCCATTGCATAAGCTCAAGTCTGACTTTTCCCAACCGTTCCAGAAACCACTCCCTTTTTTGTCCAAACTGCAGTGAACGTTCAAGATGAACAGCAAGCGCTTCGCTCTTTCCTGTCCAGGCGAGAAAAGAGGCAAGATTATAAGCATCATCAACACGAAAGGAGTACGGTATATTTTCCGGTCTTGAGAAATCAACAGCCGGCGGTGTTCCGGAATCACCGGATCGCATCCAGAATGATGCTGCTTGATCCAGATACACTAACCGCCAGTCTGCATCACCGGACAGGGAAGGAAGCATGGCCTGGGCTTCCCGCGAGCCATGCGAGAGCAGAATTCCTTTAATCTTATATCGCTCAATAAGCTGTCGCCAATAATTACCGGTGCTTGAAGATGAGCGTATGAATTCAAGTTCATCCTGATCGTAAACTTCCCAGCGGCCATCGATAAGAGGGACCGCATCAGGGAAGAAGTGATAAAGGTAAAATCCTCCTATATTACTGGAGTTAAGCACCTGTCCCTTGAAATGTATACCTTTCAGAAATGCCGGCAGGTCAAGGGGGAAAAATGAAGGGGTAACACCAAATCCGGTTCGCGCAGGGTACGTCATAAAAGAATAAAATGTGCCTGACAGCGGGAACCAGGCACAGGCTATTAAAATACATGCTATAGTTACCGCCCATGTTTTTTTCGGCAGCCAGTCTTTCGGAATTATCAGTGATAAAGATTCAGCAATGAAGGGAGCAGACACAAGTGCAAAGAGTATAATGTTCCTCCGTCCTGTGAGTGAGGCGAGAAAGAGCCCGAACAAAATAAGTGTACGCGGAGTTATTCTGCGATCGCGACAAAATGCGGTCAGCCCCGATCCTGCTGATACTGACAGCAAGGTCAGATAGAACCAGAATGCAATACCTGAACGGGCGCTCTTTCCAAAAGTCGGTGATAATTCACCCAGTTCCTGAAATACGCCCGGAGAGGGTTCTCCAGCTTCCTTGAAGAGTAAAAGCGAATATTTCCATCCATCTATTCCGTGCGGAGTCAGAAAGCTGCAGACCATAACGACAAGAAGCAGAGTTGACAGAGGCCTGAAATCAGAAGTGCGTCCTCTTAGCTGCTCAATCAGGGCAAACAGCCAGTAGCATCCCACCATGAAGATGCCAATAATAAAAAGTCCATGGCTGTTGGCCCACAGCACCTGAATCAGGCCTAACAGTGCCTGATTTTTCCATGACCTGAACCTGTTTTCCTGAAGCAGCATGTAGAAACCGGCTATCCCCAGAAACGTGATAAGTTCCGGTCTGGGTAAAAAACGTTCCACTGATGCCATGGCAACAATAAACAGTAGAAGAGAGGCAACGGTGGTCCCTGTCCATTTCCGAATAGCCCTGTAACAGACAGACAGGATAGCCCCCCATAAAAAAATCATCACTATCTGCACACCGACCATACCCATCATGTTATGGGACAGCGCCGTAACAACCTGAAACAACCAATGGGAATCATGATAGGCACGGCCACGTCCAGCAGCTGAATACATATCAATTACCGGAATTCGTCCGGACTCAAGGATATCAGTGCCGATGGTGATCTGCCACCATATATCGTACGAATATATCTCGTGAACAAGAAAGGGAAGGATGGTAATAATAACTGCGCACAGAATCAGAAGTCCGGAACGACCTGATTTCCCGGAACGCGAGAACTCTTCAGATGTATTGCTTAAATCAGTCACTTTCGGATTGGGCAGAATATATTTTTTTATTAATACATGGTTAAAAACTCAATCTGTTAATACTTGTCATTCAATAATTCATTCTGTAACACAATCGGTGGAGTATAAAAAAAATGCATCTATAAAACAATAATAAATAGTAGCATGTATGAAATAATTTTTTGACATCGATCTTCCCGTTGGTGACATACCCTGAGATCAAATAAAGTGAGGAACGGTTCTAACCTTTAGGGACGTATCAGGATAAAGAGCTCATAGAGTTGTTAAAGCAGAACAGGGAACGAGACTCCGTCAATGTCAACAATAATGGTCCAGGTGTTCAAACTTTATTAGTTCAGTTTCATGCCAAAATATAGGCAGTAACTGGTGCCATGTCTACGACTTCAGAGACAATCTGTAGTCCAGACACCACATACATATAAATTTATGATGCAGCAGTGAGCACCGGCTTGTTCTTGCGTCTGCCCTTATGAGAAAGGGACACTACGTTAGTCCAGACCATTGTCTTCTTATCATGTCTCTTGCCTTGCCGTGTTCCTCGCGGAGGTCGAACTGTACTTTTACTGTTTGAAATGGCAGGTTTTTTATAATCAAAACCCTCCAGAGTACGGCGCTCCACTTTTTCTCCAAGAACGCGCTCAATGCTGTGAACCATGTCTTCGTCTTCCCGGGTTATGAACGTGAATGCATCGCCGGTCTTCGCTGCCCTGCCGGTGCGTCCGATCCGGTGCGTATATGCATCTGTCGTATCGGGTATATCAAAATTAATGACATGGGATATACATGAAACATCAATGCCCCGGGCAGCAATATCAGTAGCAACAAGGACCTGGTACCTGCCTTCACGGAATCCTTTCAGCGCTTCCTGGCGTTTGTTCTGAGAGAGGTTTCCCTGCAATGACGCAGCGCGAAAGCCTGCTTTTTCCAACTGCTCTCCCACACGCTTTGCACGATGCTTGGTACGTGTAAAAACAAGCACTGACTCAGTGTCGGTATTGCCCAGCAGTTTGAGAAGGAGACCGGTTTTGAGATGCTGCTCAACCGAGTAGAGTGCATGCGACACTGTTTTTGCCGGCATGCTGTGATCGATTTGAACTGTGACAGGGGTATCCAGAATATCGTTGGCCAGCTTTCTGATACCTCCGGGCATTGTCGCTGAAAAGAGCAGTGTCTGTCTTGATGAAGGTATATGTTTGATAACCGTCTTTATATCAGGCAGAAAACCCATGTCCAGCATCCGGTCAGCCTCATCAAGGACAAGCACCTCTATTCTGGACAGGTTGATCACACGCCGGTTAATGCAATCGAGAAGACGTCCGGGACATGCGATGACAATATCTGTTCCCTTACGCAGTTTCTTTATCTGCGGGACAATGCTGACGCCTCCATAGACAGTGGCGCACCTGAGTCCTGTTTTACGACCCAGTGTTCTGAAAGTCTGGTGCGTCTGCTCTGCAAGTTCACGTGTAGGGGATATGATAAGAGCACGAACATCTCCGCGAGGTCCCTTGATCAGACGCTGAAGTATTGGCAGCACAAAGGCCGCTGTCTTTCCTGTTCCGGTCTGTGCAAGTCCCATGAGATCTTTATGTTCGAGGGCCGGCTGAATCGTCCTGGCCTGGATTGGTGTCGGTGTAAGAAAACCCGCTGCAGTAATCCCAGACATAACCTGGGGATGAAAATTAAATTCGTTAAATTCCATATTTTTTTTATTCTCCTTTATTCTGCTGGGGGCAATAAAAAACCCCGGTGTAATCCGGGGCTTACATTGTCGTAGGTTTCATCCGGGTACCGCAGTATTAGTTATTAACATTACCAGCTTATACGATAGACTGTCAAGCTGTAACAATGAAATCAATCACACAAATTCTGATAACTTCCCATGGTGAGACCTGCCATGCTGTCCTGTTCAAGTTTTTTAGCGTAACCGTTGATTGCATGACATACATCATATACATAATTATTGAATAGTTTTAATTTTGATTAAAAGGAGGAAGAAAAGGATAAAAATTTAATTTATAATATAGATATTTCCCTTAACTTTAAAAGGAAATAAATAACAAAAACAGGAGGTACTGAGATGGCCACTATCATCATAAGACACAAAGTAAAAGATTACGACAAATGGAAGCGCGGATATGATGACGCTGACTGGCTTCGTAAGCAGCATGGCATCACATATGCCAGCATCCATCATGAGGAATCAGATCCCAAAGACATTATTGCTGTGCACAAGTTTAAGGACATGAAAGGGGCAAAAGATTTTGCCAGTGCTGTGCCTGCGCTCATGAAAGAAATCGGGGTAATAGGCAAACCGGAGATCTGGTTTAGCGAAGACGATGAACAGAGAACATATTCGTAGAACTGACCGGAGACAGGTGGCCATCAGGTAGGTAGACTGGTCACCTGTTTATTTTTTATTATTCAAATGCAGGGGCGGTTTTTCCCGCCCTCTTTTTAAGACAGTTTAACCTTATTATAGATCAAGTCTGCTTCTCTCATACAATGCAGATGACTTCGTAAGTTTTAATCCGTTTCCATCTATCCTGACCCGGGGGACAGACGATAGGCAGACTTAATATGGAACAAAGTGTCTTACCTTTATTTTACTTTATTCATAATCAGGCTGACACGATGAAAGATCCAATCTTACGTATCGAATTATGCCTCCCGTTTCCTTTCAGATCATGACGTAACATCCGGATAGATTTTTGTTGTGCATGTCATTTATACATTGTGAAGTTACACCCACCTGTTGATAAATAACACAAGATAATGGGAAGATATTAAAAGTGCAACGATAAGCAGCCGCAGAATATTGTCTTTATGAATTAATCATCATATCACAATAGGTCAACATTATAATTCTGTAATTTTTTGCGCTGGAATATTTCATGACGGATAAATTTATATTTATTTTTAATTATACGAACTAAAGGTCTGCAAGGTATGAATATTGATAAAAACCGGAGTAGCGAACATGCAGTATTTTTTCTGTGTATTGTGTATGGATTTTTACTTGCATTAAGGCAGATTGAGAATTTTGATATCTGGTGGCACCTTAAATCAGGAGAAATGATAGTTAATACCTTTCACATTCCTCAAAAAGAAATGTTTTCTCACACAATACCAGGTGCGTTAAGGGTCCCGCATGAATGGCTGTCACAGGTTTTATTTTATATCTCATTTAAAACAGGAGGTCTTGCCGGATTAGGAATATTCGCTGCTGTGATAATTTCCCTGACAGCCGCCATAACATGGATGAGAGGGAGGCGTATGGGAAGTAATATGTGGGTTCTGGCGGGAATTCTTATGTGGGTTCTTCTTATAGCCAGATTGCGCTTTATGACCCGGCCTCATATTTTTTTATTTCTCCTTGCAGGAGTATTACTTTTTTTACTTGAACAGTACGACCGTAAAGGCAAGCGAATATTTGCCTGGCTGACCATACCATGCATGGCTATCTGGGCAAACCTTCATGGGAGTTTCCCCCTGGGTTTCATTTTTCTTTTTTTCTGGTCAATTGCCTCGGTTCTTCGAACCCGTTCGTTATTTCCTCTCGTTATTTTCATTATTGCTGCTGTAGCCACCACAATTAATCCCAGCGGACTTCAACTGCATGTTTCAGTAGTGAAAGACCTGTTTATAAAAGCTACAGTTAATCCGACTGTGAATAATGAAGAATTCATGTCCCCTTCGTTTATGGGATATAAGCTCTTCTGGTCATTTCTTTGCTTTTCATTCATTATCATTATCACCTCAGCACGTAAGGTGCGTATAAGCATCCTCGAAGCGGTCACTTTTGCATCTACCGTTGTTCTTTCGGTAAAAGGAATTTATTATATTCCTGTTTTTGTCTTCCTTGCGTCTCCCTATACTGCATATCGGGTAAGCGTACTATTGGATACGCTTCTCAATAAATTAAAGCATTCAGGGTTTTCTTTCTTAGGGAGCAGGACGCTGGCGGGCAGCATGTTAGTAATCGCCATGTTTATTGGTTTTGCAGATGCCTATGGTCCATATAAAACCTACAGATGGGGCATTGGACTGGATGAGCGATCTATACCTGAGAAGGCCGCTGAATTTCTTGATGCCACTGATTTAAAAGACATTAAACTATACAATAATCTTAGATTTGGCGGTTATCTTGCCTGGAGACTTTACCCACGATTTCGCATATCAATGGATGGGAGAGGAGTGTTTTTACCCTTTATCGAAACGCTGGCCATACAGGAATGGAATGATTATGTAACCCTTATGAAACGTTATAACTTTGACGTTGCCGTTACTTCATTTAACCCGGAAACCACTTTTGAAAGTTTTCTGCGTAATGATCCTGCCTGGTCTCTTGTCTACTGGAATGACCGTTCACTTATATATGCTAAACGTGGTAATGTCCCTGAGGCATTTATTGATGAATGGGAATATAAATATGTCTCCCCTTTTTCACTGGATTATACGTACTTGAAAAAACCGGTCAGCGAAGGAAAGGGTGCTGCGGTCATCGATGAATTGAATCGCGCAATTTCTGATAATCAACAATCATTCAAACCATGGGTATACATAGGATACGTAAAGGAACTTATGGGAGACATCTCTGGATCTATAGATGCCTATGAAAAAGCCCTCGCTATTAATCCTGAAATTGGAGTATTTCATTACAACATTGCAGACCAGCTGGGCCGGCTGTACCTTGTCTCGAAAAAACCTGAGCAGGCAAGCATGGCATTTGAGCAGCATTTCTCTGCTCATCCGGAGGAAGGCATGTCTCTTTATTATTATGCTCTTGCACTTTATCAATTAAAAGAATATGAGAAATCAAAGATTAACTTTAAGAAATATCTCGATGAGCAGCCTGACAATCCTAATGCATTAACCGATTTTGGATTTCTCCTTATTGACATGAGAAGTCTCAATGAAGCAGAGCAATATTTCAAGAAGGCTTTGACAATCTCCGAAAAGGGAACAGCTATGTACGGTCTTGCCCTGACATATCAAAAGATGGGCAGCTGTGACAAATCGATTCCCTTATGGCAACAGATTATTACGTTAAAAATGCTTCCTGAAAAGTGGATAGACGCCTCAATACGTTTTAAAGAAGCATGTGAAAAAGAAACAATCAAGTGACGCCCAAGTTTATTGGTCAAATTCAGGACCGCCCTTTGTCATGCTCCATAATATGTAATCCATTCAGCTTTAAGACCTGACACCGAGTCATCAAGCTCAATATCGTATTAAATATGGAAGAGCCATTAGGATAACGCCAAAAAAAATCATAAGAAATACATTGGATATAAAATATGGGAATGTACATAGAACAATGCCGGACAGGAGTGCAAAGCCCCGCTGCTGTTTTCTCCCGTAAATTAAGTATCCCATTCCGATTGAGCCAAACAGAACTCCCCACATTATTGATGTCGTGCTATCCATAATATTCCTGTAATATTTTCATATGTGACACCATTTTTTCTGAATTTTATTTTCTGCAACTACTGATTCGTCTGCCTTTAAAATGACTTACAGATGTTATCCAGACAGCCTGAGGACCAGAATGGTTCATTTCAGAATGTAATGAACCTTCGAATGATGTACTTGTGTAATTAATACTTCCATAGGCTCGAAGAGTGGGATACCGCTTAATTATCATTGAACCATCTTCATCAATAAAACTTGATTCTTCCTCACATTCCTGTTTCCATGATATTACGCTACCAGTTCGAAGTTCGTTAAATACTTTGCAACCAGTCCCTTCTTTTAAATGATTAAGCCATGGAAGAGGCATTCGACCATTCCTGATGTCTTCCAACGTATAACATTCAGTTTTACTTTGAAATGGCATCATCACCCTCCCCTTCATTTCCATAGAGCTGCCTATCTGCCACATCCCTGGCTTTACAGTTATCTGTTCTTCAGCCATTAAAAAAGGGGTATAGAATAGCATTGCTGTTAAGTAATATATAACAGTAAGTCTTTTCATCCCGTAATTATACTATCAGTTTTCCTTGTCGCAGGCTCCGTGAAAACACTAAAATTGGGATTCCCCCTTTACAGACACCAGATTTATTTTTTCTTTTTTTTGTCTTTTTTTACTTTAGCCTGTTTTGCGGATTTCGCCTTGTCCTTCTTGCCGCCTTTATCTCCCATATCTCCTGCACCTCCCTTTCTCGGAAATTGAAACCACTAAATGCATTATATCCTTCTCTGAGATAAAGATAAAGGACAAAGTAAAAGGATGAAGACAGGTCATGAAAAACAGGTTACGGGTTATCGGTGACGGAACAATATAAATTTAGGAAATAGTGTATTATATGTGGCCGGTATTAAAGATACAGCTCATTTTTGCCGATTATTATAGTGATATAGAATCGCAGAACGACTGCTTGACATTAACGTTTTAAGAAGGAATCAATAATGGAAATATTATCAAAAGCATATATAGCAGTAATCCCTGTCTTAATATTAATTGCCTTTCTGATCGTGGCCCGTAAAGATAAAAGTGCTGATGCTCATTTAAAGAAACGGGTAGAGGCTTCCATAAGGGAAAAATCAAAAGCAGTATCCCGCACTGCTTCAAAAAAGTCAGAGGAAACTGTATCCAGTCTTGAAATGTAACTTTTGCTCAAGGGTCGCCAGTAAGTAAAGACCTGCCTTGAGATTTTTACCTCTTCAGTTTTTTCATAAAATGTTTTCGGAGCTTTGCTACTTTCGGCTCAATCACAAGGCGGCAATACGGCTGGTCTCTGTTCTGCTCATAGTATTGCTGATGATAGTCTTCAGCCGGATAAAATTTATGAAGAGGGGTAATCTCCGTGACAATTGGGTTGTCCCATGTATCACTCCTGTTAAGTTCCCCTATTACATCTTCGGCAATTTGTTTCTGTTCTTCGCTGTGATAAAAAATCACCGAGCGATACTGGGTGCCCACATCAGCACCCTGACGGTTCAGAGTGGTGGGATCATGAATTGTGAAAAACACTTCCAGGATATCTCGATAGGATACTTTCTCGGGATCAAATATGAGCTGCACTACCTCGGCATGGCCGCTTGTACCGCTGGATACATCACGATACGATGGTTCTTCAATAGTGCCTCCAGAGTATCCTGAAACAACGCTGTCAACCCCTTTCAATTCCAGGAACACAGCTTCCAGACACCAGAAGCATCCTCCCCCCAGTGTTGCGGTTTCTCTTTTCATCTCGTTTTTTAAGAAAATTATTAGAACCTATCTAAAAATCAATTTAGCAGTATTTGTCATGCCCGTAGCTTGTAAGCGGGCATCCAGAACATCTTGAATACACTGGATTCCCGATCGAGTCGGGAATGACGATTCATGACTCGTTACTTATGAAATCAATTTTGAGATAGGTTCTAATATCATTTTTGGATTTTGAACATTCAGGACCGCAAAATAGAAAATAATTTAGTGCTCATCACCTTCAATGTCATTAACATAGCCAACTAATCTGGACTCTATATCATTGAGATCTTCCTCAGAAATACCAACAGTATCCAGCGCTGCTGACTCAAGCGGATATCCGGGGTCATCTCCAACAGGACTTAAGATATTTTTAGTAGAAATATAATCAGCTATATGAGTTACCGCCACATGTTTCATATTCCTGCGAGCATGAGATGGCACGTGATGAAATTGAATACTGTCTTTAACATTATTGGGCAGCTGCCATTGTTTTGCGAGCCATTCTCCCATATCCGCGTGGTTAAATCCCATGATGTTATCCTCTGCTTCAAGCAGTGTTCGTCCGCCACCAAATTCCTTAATTACATCCTTGTAGATATCAGAAAAATATCTGCTGAAAACGAGGAACCCGACATCATGAAGAATCCCGTTTATGAATATTTCATCCGTAATGCTAAGTTTAAGCTCTTCAGAAAGACGTCTTGCAATAAACCCTACAGACACGGAGTGATTGAATATCCGTTGATAGTCGAGAACTTGTGAACTTTTTCCGTCATCAAACATGGTCATGATCGATATACCGAGAGCTATGTTTTTCACATTGTTGAATCCGATCCTCATGATAGCATTATCAAGGGTCTTGATCGATTGTTTTGAACCAAAAAAAGCTGAATTGGCAACGCTGAGGATTTTTCCGGATATGGCAGGATCGTTTTCTACGATGCTTTCAATCTTGCCGACTGACACAGTTTCATCACCGACAAGACTAAGTATTTCATGGGCAATTGCCGGAATGGTAGGAAGTTTATCTATTCTTCTGACATAATTCTTCAGTGCTTCACTCATATAACTTCCCCTCTCGTCTGTGTTATTGTTATTTCACATAACTAATGAATTGTATTATCACCGATACCTTATGTCAAGTCTTCGAAATGCGTCAGTCTCCGGAATTCTCTGAACCGGCCCTCCAGCTCCGAATAGTCAAGACTCTTGATCCTGTCCAGACTGAAAGCCTCAACATTATATGATGCCATTACACTTCCAAAAATTATGGCCTTTCGCATATTGGCCTCTTCAAAGTTCATCGTACTTGATAAATATCCCATAAATCCTCCGGCAAAACTGTCACCTGCACCGGTAGGGTCGAATACAGATTCCAGGGGATAGGCAGGAGCAGAGAATATTTTACCGTCCTTAAACATGAGTGCTCCGTATTCACCCTGTTTAATAATCAGGGCCTTTGGCCCGAACGAATGGATGACACCCGCTGCCTTAACAAGATTAGGTTCACCTGAAAGCTCTCGTGCCTCGCCATCATTTATGAGCAGGATATCAACCATCTTCAGCGTCTTCAGCAGTGAGTCCCTCTTTCCTTCTATCCAGAAGTTCATGGTATCGCACGCAACAAGAGATGGATTCTCAACCTGCTCCAGTACTTCTCTCTGAAGATCAGGATCAATATTTGCAAGAAAAACCACATTCTTGTTTTTATAACTCTCGGGAATTTTTGGTCTAAATGTCTGAAACACATTGAGCTGGGTATCAAGGGTTCTGGCCTCGTTAAGATCATATCCATACTCGCCTTTCCACCTGAATGTCCTGCCCTCTGTCCTTTCGATTCCCTCGATATCAATGTTACGGCTCTTCAAAAATGTCAGGTGCTTGTCCGGAAAATCCGACCCGACCACAGCCACTACCGACACATCAGTAAAGTAGCTGGCCGCAGTTGAAAAGTATGTGGCAGATCCTCCAAGTACATCATCAGCTTCCCCAAAGGGTGTTTTCACAGAATCAAACGCGACCGAGCCTACAACAAGTAACGACATATAATTTCCTCCAATGTATGTTTTTCTGCAGGGGCGAACATCCTTTTGCTCCTGCTCATTCACGAATCAATGTTGATTATTTTCTCTGCGGCTCAAATATGACCTTAATCGACTCTTTTGCCTCGGACACAAGTCTGAATCCAAGACCACCCTCTTCAAATGTAAGCTTATGGGTAATCATATTTCCGAGTTTTACTCTCCTGGCGGCTATGAGTTTGATAGCAAGTTCAAGGTCAAGGGGACTGGCACCGTAGGATGTCATCAGGGTGATTTCACTCCGCCATAAATCATTCATCGGTACGGGCACCATTATTTCAGGTTCAGGTACTGCAAAGTAAAGAACCGTGCCGCCGCGGTCAACACACTTAATTGCATCTGTGGCAGCAGTGAGGGCTCCCGCGCAGACAATCACAAGGTCCGCAAGCCTGTTACTGTTGCATGAGAGCAGCTTCTCAGCAACATTGTCCGCTGCATGAATGATTGAGTCAGCTCCAAACTGCATGGCTGCCTTCATGCGGTTTTCACTGATGTCCGTTGCAATGATCTTTCCGGCCCCGAGTGCCTTTGCAAGGTTAATATGTATCAGCCCTGAGATACCGCTTCCCATGACAAGCACCGATTGTCCCGGTTTAAGATCAGCCAGTCTCTGTCCCCTCATTACGCAGGCGAGAGGTTCAATGAATGTACCCTCATCGTATGACATTTCTTCAGGTAACAGATACACACCTCTGTCTACATTTATCTCGGGAATCCTTATATACTCTGCAAAACCTCCGGGATCGTAGTTGGTAACATGTAATGTCTCACAGGCTGTGTGACAACCATTCAGACAGTAGTGGCAATTATTGCAGGGCACATGATGAGACACGAAGACCCGGTCGCCTTTTTTATATTTTTTAACGTGCGCACCGACCTCAACTATCTCTCCTGTAATTTCATGACCGAGGACACGCGGCGCCTTTTTTATCCGGTACCACTCCATTACGTCACTGCCGCAGATGCCGCTGGCAAAGACCTTTATCAGGACCTCTCCCGGCCCGATTTCGGGTATATCCATTTCCTCGACCCGGATGTCCTTATTGTTGTAATACATCAACACGCGCATCCTGCTCATGGCAATCCTCTTAATGTTATTTCTATATTATTAATGATAAGTTATCATTTTAATGATTTTTAGCATGCTAAAGCCGGACTGCAAACTGTGAAGATGCACAAGGTGAAGTCATCCATCCCGACATATGGCAATGACTATTAACTACTATCTTCTGACTTCTCCTGCTTATTGCTTACTTAAACTTTACTTCGCCCTGCTCTTCATGTCCCTGAATATCTGTTCAGCTTCTTTCGGCGTTGCTTTTTTATGAATCACAGCATGTAAAGCCTTCATCATGGCTACAGGGTATTTGTGCTGCCAGACGTTTCTGCCAAGGTTGACTCCTATGGCGCCCTTTGTGATTCCATCATGGACAAAATTGAAGACTTCGAGTTCTGTCTTGCATTTTGGTCCGCCTGCAATAACGATAGGTACCGGACAGGATTGTGTAACTTTATCGAAATCCTCACACCAGTAAGTCTTCACAACCCTGGCTCCCAGTTCAGCAGCTATTCTTGAACATAATGCAAGATACCGGGCATCACGCTTTTCAAGTTCTTTTCCAACAGCGGTAACAGCCATGACAGGAATAGCATATTTTTCACACTCATCAACAAGCCGTCCCAGATTTGTAAGTGTCTGTTTTTCATATTCGGTTCCAACAAAGATCGACATGCCGACAGCCATCGCATTGAGACGAATGGCTTCCTCTACAGATGTGGTGAGTTCCTCGTTTGCCAGATTACTGCCTATGACACTGGTACCACCCGAGACTCTTAATATCACCGGTTTACTTTTCATCGGGTCTATGGAATTTCTTAATACTCCTCTTGTGACGAAAAGGGCATCAGCATAAGAAAGTAAGGGTTTTATTGTCTCTCCCGGTCTCTCCAGTCGGCTCGTGGGTCCCAGAAAATAGCCATGATCGATAGGAAGAAAAAAACATTTCCCGTCAGATTTAATTATTTGTGCCATACGGTTTTTCATTCCCCAGTCCATACAATACCTCCTCTGTTATTTTTATATTCAGGAAAAATGATATCTACTTCTTTTTGTATTTGGAAGCATCCTTCTTTAATTTCAAAGATTCTTCAAGCATCATTACATAATTAATATACTTCACTCCAAACTTGATCAGCGCTACATCGTCGGTTTTCAGCTTTTCAACGGTTTTATCATCAATATCAAATATATGCAGGAAATTACTTTCAAAAATAAACCTTCTGAACTTGTCCAGGTCATAACTGGCCATAAAAAACTGCATCTGTTTTTTTTCATCCAGCTCTTTTCCGGGAAGGTTCTTTCTGAGCTGAAGTGCCTTCCACTCCTTGTTGATCTCATCATACCTGTCAACTTCCTGGTCCTCCCGCCATGATGCAATGGTCCAGGTCTTTTTTTCATCAAACCCGTAGCAATGCGGTTCGTCAATGATAAAATAAAACTCGTCAAGCTCAGGACCGTTTTTCCCCTCTTTCCTGATAGTCCCCTGCCCGACCGGATAATAACGGCAGTTTCCGGGTCGGTCTGTGTATACCTTGCAGCCGTCTTCAGAAACAAACGGACACCTCCTCTCTTCATCATCGTTCATTTGAAGCAGAAGAAGAGGATGTGATGTCTTCTCATCAATCTTTACGTACGTATGCTCCGTGAGAAATTCTTCTGACGTCATTTCAAGCCTGTCACGCAGTCTCAGGACATCATAAGGAGTTAACATGATATCAATATTGCTGCAACATCTCGTAAAACACTTAATATCCTTATGACACCTGAACTTCAACCTGGAGTCAAGCGTCAGTTTTGTAGGCACAACAGCATCCATCTTACCCATTTTATATATCTCCTTGAATAAATTTGAATGTTAATTATAACAGTAATAACTGTATTTATTCCAAGCATCCATGGTATTACGTTCATGTTATCCCGGGAACTACATTGTAATTCAGTACCCGTCAGTCCGGTCGGTGCAACTCATGCAGAAATCAAACAAGAGATTCTTAAGGTAGTGATTATTATGAACGCGAGGTTACAGCTACTGATCCATCTTTTTCTGATGACACTTCTGGCAAAGATCAAAAAGATTATCAACTTCATAAGCAAACATATGCGGAAAGTCCGAAGCATGGGGATCGTGACAGCTTGCACAGGTAAGTTCTCTGCCTATCCTGATAGGATCTTCCTTGTCCTTTGTCGGATGACCTCTCTGTGACAGGGAGTCGCCAAGTACATGCCTGCCTGATCCCAACTCATAGTGACAGTTCACACAGAGATCCCATGTCCTTTTGTATAAATTAAAGGGATATCTTGCAGAATGAGGACTATGACAAATCGTACATTTACCCAGCGTAACAGGTCCGTGTTTATGTTTCTTGTTCATCCATAATTTCTGCTTGTCGAGGTGACATTTAAAACAGATCACTGTTTCCGGTTTTTCAATTCTATATCGGGGACTTGATTTTTCATCATGACAACTTAAACAGCTCCACACTGAAGCGGGACCATGAACATACGCATAGGAAAGAATACCTTTGTGACACGAGTAGCAGGTGGATTGTTTTTCATTATGTTTTTCAAGAGAATGATCGGAAGACTGTGATGCAATAATGACAGGTTTCCTGTCCGCCTCTGCAGGATCCATTGTATGACATTCAGCGCAGAGTTCCTGTTTTCTGGAATGAAAGTTGTCTTTTCTGTAATCAGGCGGCCACTGTTTATACGCCCCTATGAGGTCAGACCTCAGAAATACAAATCGGGACACACTCTCAACAAGTGCATCATCCTTCAATGCCAGAAACTCAATCGTGTTGGTGCCTGGTTCAAGGTTTATCGAAAAGTCGTTTATGTTTTTTATTTCATCAAGCTTTTTGAACGGTTCATTATTGACTTTAATGATTACTTTATCAGCGGTCCCCTCCTTTACGCTGAATGAAACTCCAAGCAGGCCATATTCCTTGATTATCTTATCAGGAGGGTAATGAATCGTAAAGATATTCTGTGCATGACCGGTATCTGTAATGAGAACCGTGAACAGAAGGACTAACGAAAAAAAAATTTTTATTGACATGTAGACATTGATGAAGGGAGAATATGTTTTTTTAATGTTTTCTCTATGGCGGTCTTATACATCTCAATCGATTTGTCTTTATCATTCTTAAGCTCATACGCTTTTCCCAATTCGTAATACGTCATCTGGGAATACGGATTTGCTCTTGTAGCGCTTTCAAGCACTTCAATTGCTTTATCATATTCCCTGTTAAGGATGAGCGCTCCTCCAAGCCCTGTTTTAACGTCATTGGATTCAGGAGCCAGTTCCTTTGCCTTTTTAAATGTCGCAAGAGCATTTTCTGCATCATCAGTCTTCAGATAGAGAAACCCTAAAAGGGTTAGAGATTCCAACATGTCCGGTTTGGCTTCAACTGACTTGACTGCGCTGTCAACTGCCTGATCTAACATCTGCATCTTAACAAACTTCAGGGACAGGTTATGCAGGCGCATTGCCTCAAGAGATGCATCGTCTTTCTTTTCCTTTTGCGGTAACATGACATGCTCAAGCTCTTCATCACTGATTTCACCGAGCATTCTCCTCACATACCCTTCAAGTTTAACCTTGTATGTAAGAGGGTGACTGGGCAAGTCATAGGCTATCGCGCCATCCTTATTGATCAGGACTGTTGTGGGAAACACCCGTATGCCAAAATCGCCGTAAGCCCTCCTGTCAGAATCAATCAGCAACGGGCACGAGATGCCATTGTCCTTCATAATTTTTTTTGCCTCATCCAGGTCGTCACTGCTCTGAAGTATACAGACAGCATTAACTCCCTTGTCTTCGTACTTTCTAACAATCTCATCTGCATCTTTTACGGCCATGGCCGACCGCTTTTGACCTGTCCGCCAGAAAAGGAGTATTAACGTCCTGTCTTTAAAGTTGCCGATGGATATTGATTCTCCGGCAGCATTGGATAATGAAAAATCGGGTGCGCTCTCCCCGAGCGCAACGCTGATCGCATTTGACATTGGCGTGATCAATAGTAAAAAAAAGAGGAGCAGTACAAGTTTCATCATTCGTTCATCACCTTCTTAACTCTGTCATATTTCTTAATTTTATGACATCCCGGAGCACAACTGCCCCCGCTGTCTGTTTTCTCATAATTAACGGGTAAATCCCAGACACCAAAAGGTACAGACTCCCTTATATGTTTTGGAAAATTACTCGCATGTGTTTCATGACAGGCACGGCAGGTCCTGCCCTTGATGGCCTTGTTCACATGCAGGAAATGCAGGTTCTGGTTGCCGTTTCTGAAATTAGTCAGTTTAGTGGTATCAGGATCTAACGCGATCGTTTTCTCATGACACCCAAAACAGAGGTTATAATTTTCCACTGCAAAGGGTTTATAAAAAGTGGGAGGATAATCGTTTCTCAATATTCTGAAGCTGTTGGACCCGTGAGGGTCGTGACACCCGGAACAGTCCTTCTGTTTGATCGGCCCATGATGTTCCTTGTTGTCAGCAAGCCATTTCGTGATATTCATGACTGAGTCGCCATTCTCTCTCTTGTATTCCCTGTCATGACAGCTCAGACACAGATCCATGGGTTCCATGGTAAGGTTCTTGGCTATCTGGGACATATGGGCGTCATGACAGTTAAGACATGATTTGTCTCTTGCAAGAGCACCATGCTTCACTTTTACCATACTTAACTGTTCTTTTTTGTCCTCGTGACATCCAAGGCAAAGCTCAGGAGATCCTGAATCAAGCATAAATTCCTTAGCTGCAGAATGCGGGTTATGACAGCCTGTGCAGTCTTCCGATACCGGCTGATGAACAAACGCTGCTTTCTGTATGGACTCGGACTTGTCTGTATGGCACATATAACAGAGCTCTGACCCTTTTGCCCTCAGGTTTGCCTTGTTATCGGAGACATGAGGCTCATGACATGCAATACATCCGCCGACTGCAGCGGGGCCATGTACCCACTTTTCCTTTATTATTCCATCATCATGGCATTCAAAACAGACCTCTCCGCCTTTGGACACCATCTGGAATTTAAAATCCGAACCATGCGGATTATGACAGGATGTACATTCGCCTTCTTCAACGGGACTGTGAGTAAACTTTGCAGCTCTGAAATTATCATGACAGGAGTAACACACCTTTGATATATTTTCAATCGCTTTAAACTTGTTCTTTTTCGGGTCCTTTATGTGTCCCGGTGCTTCCCCGTGACACTTATCACACGCTCCCTCATCAACAGGTGCATGTACATATTTAACCTTATTCATATCAGCATGACATTTGGCCGTAATGCATGAAACGGCAGCTGCCTCAGGTTTCTTTTCTTCTGAAAAAGAATCATTCCCAGACAACACAATAGCACAAGCAATAAGTATTACAAATACACAAGACATTACAACGCGTTCTTTTCTCATCATCCCTCCCAAAAATAATCGATAAAACTTCCATCGTTATAATAAAATTTAAACATGTGTTTTTTCAAGCTGTTGCTTAACACTTCACTTGCAGATTCACTGCATGAGATGATTACAGACTGAATAAATATGCATATAGTAATCGCCGAACAGTTTTTTCACAATGCAACAAAGGGCTTCAGAGCTGATGTAATTTATCATGTTCTCCAATTACTGGGATTTGATGTGATGTTTCTGAAAGCTGGGACTGAACTTAAGGATAATGGGAGTTATTCCATTCTGGAATGGTAATAATCATTGAGACTGCTTGATAAATATGATATACAGGTTTTATTAAGAAGATCATGTAATATGATAATTTCAAGAAGAGATTTTCTTAGATACGCATCGGTGACAGCAACAGGGACTGCTGCAGGACTAGCTGATGCAGAATTCTTAAGTGAATTACTGGCAATGGGTATGACGCCCCCCTTTAATATATTCCAGGTTCCCACTTATTGCGAAATGTGCTTCTGGAATTGCGGAGCCATAGCTACCGTTGTAAATGATCGGGTTGTGAAACTCGAGGGCAATCCCGTCTGTCCCAGATCAAGGGGTAAGCTGTGCGCCAGAGGAAACGGAGGAATCGGACAGCTGTATGACCCTGACAGACTTAAGCACCCACTGATACGATCGGGCAGCAGAGGAGACGGGAAATACCGTAAGGTTTCATGGGATGAAGCTCTCGGATATGTAGCAGATAAAATGACCGCAATTAAAGACAGGTACGGAGCTGAATCACTGGCCTTTATGATGCATGGCAGTATCACAAGTCATCTCATGACACTGAGGGGAGCTTTCGGCAGCCCGAACTTTGCCTTTCCATCATTTGCACAGTGCAGAGGTGCCAGAGTGGTTGCATATGAATTAACGTATGGATCAGACGTAGGATCGCCGGAGCGGGTTGACATGAGAAACAGCAAAGCAATTGTACTTTTCGGAACGCACCTTGGCGAAAATATGCATAATTCACAGACGCAGGATTTTGCCGAGGCTGTAGGCAACCGGGCAAAAATCATAGTAGTGGATCCGAGATTTTCAACTGCTGCAGGTAAAGCACGTCACTGGCTGCCGATTAAACCCGGTACAGATACTGCCCTAGTTCTTACCTGGATCAATATCATTATTAATGAAGACCTGTATGATCATGATTATGTCGATGCATACACGCTTGGATTTGATGAACTGAAAGAGACTGTAAAGGACTATACCCCTGAATGGGCCTCTGAAGAAACAGACCTGCCTGCATCGCTCATTGTAAAGACCGCAAGGGAACTGGCATCAAACATGCCGTCTGTGTGTATACATCCCGGACGATTCACCGCATGGCATGGAAACGATACCCAGCGTGAAAGGGCGATCGCCATACTCGGTGCCATTCTGGGGACCTGGGGCAGAAAGGGCGGCATCTATCTTCCCACAACATCCTGGCTCCCCATGCCGGAGGCCAAAGTTTTTCCTAAACCTGCAAGAACATCTCTTACAGGAGGTCCGCACCGGTTTTCAAAACCCCAGTTAATGCATGAAGTCAGAAGAGCGACCATTGAGGAAATGCCCTATCCCATAAAGGGATGGATTGTTGCAGGCACGAATGTGCTTAAATCAGTACCTGCACCTGCCAGAACACTAGAGGCGATGAAAAAACTCGACCTCTTTGTTGCCATTGATATTCTTCCCACTGATTCTGTCATGATGGCTGACGTCATCCTTCCTGAATGTACGTACCTTGAACGACATGACAATCTGAAAGTACACAAGGGGAGATCATTAACAGTAAATATAAGACAGCCAGTTGTCACACCTCTCCACGAATCAAAAGAAGGGTGGTGGATTGCGAAGGAGCTTGCTTCCAGACTCGGACTGAACGATTATTTCCCGTATGACCAGTATGAAGATTATATCAGAAAACAGTGCGAGGTCATGGGCAGTAATTATGAAAACCTGAAAAAGAACGGTATCATTTTTTATAGAAACACAGCCAAACCGTATATCACAGCAGCAAACCAGCCTAAATTCAATACCCCGACTGGAAAGATAGAACTTTTCAGTAAAAGGCTTGAGCAGGCAGGTTTTGACCCTGTTCCCGCATACAAGCCGATCAGGCAGCCTGAAAAAGGATGGTTCCGTCTGCTATTTGGAAGGTCACCTGTACACACATTTTCCAGAACAGTTAATAATCAACCACTTTTTGAGCTGTATAAGGAAAATATGCTGTGGATCAATGCAGATATTGCTTCAGAAATGGGTATCCGGGACAGACAGTATATTATCCTGGTAAACCAGGACGGAGTCAGATCCAACAAAATCAGGGCAAGAGTCACGGAGAGGATACGAAAGGACTGTGTATTTATGGTACATGGCTTTGGATCAAGGAGTAAAAAACTTGCAAATGCTTTCATGAAAGGTGCTGATGACCAGAGGCTTATCAGCAGGTTTGCACTTGACCCCATTAGCGGCTCCACAGGAATGAGAGTAAATTTTGTAAAGATGGAAAAGGATACGGCAGATGCCTAAATATGTGATGGTCATTGACCAGGCCAGATGTGTGGGATGTATGGCATGCATAGTTTCATGCAAGAATGAAAACGATGTTCCCCCGGACCACTTCAGAACACGGGTAATCGAAAACGTATCCGGTAAATTTCCAAAATTACGAATGGAATTGAGGTCTGAATTGTGCAACCACTGCGACCATCCACCATGTGTTTACAATTGCCCCACCGGGGCCTCATATAAAAATAAGGAAAACGGCATGGTTCTGTTAAAGAAGAACAGATGCGTAGGATGCAAGGCATGCATAGCCGCATGCCCTTATGACGCAAGATACATTCATCCCGAACATGGGTATGCAGACAAATGTACTTTCTGTTCTCACAGGGTTGAAAAAGGCCTGGAACCGGCATGCGTCAAGACCTGTATCGGTACATCACGCATATTTGGAGACATTGAAAATCCTGATAGTGAGGTTTCCCTGCTGTTGAGAGATAATTACTCTTATGCATTAAAGTCCTCAGCAGGCACTGATCCCAGGGTCTTTTATATAAACAGGATTACGAAACCTGAATAGGAGTCCAAACATGGAACAGGTAATTACAGGATTAAACTCGATTACTCATCCCCACCTTGAAGTCTGGGACTGGACGGTTGCTGTGTATCTGTTTCTTGGAGGACTGGCGGCAGGACTGCTTGTCATGTCTGCCGTTGCCAACCTGAGAAACTGGCCTGATGATGAGGAAGGTCCTCACTGCATCAAGGGTGCATTGTATGCCCCGCTTATCCTTGCCATTGGTATGATATTCATCTTTCTTGATCTTGAGAGAAAAACAAATATGTACTGGTTCTTTCTTTCTTTTCAGACATTCTCCCCCATGTCGTGGGGTGCATGGGGAATTACAATAACCATTCCATTGAGTTTTCTCTACGGACTTTCTACGGTCCCTGCAGGCAAGAGAAATAGAATGCCCTTTGCATTTCTGAAGAGATGGTCCGTTCGCCTCGAACCTCATATGAGAAAGCTTGCCATGATCAACTTTGGCCTGGGAATTTTTGTGGGCATATATACCGGGATATTATTGAGTGCGATGCTCGCGAGGCCTTTATGGAATTCCTCAATCCTTCCTGTTCTTTTTCTGAATTCCGCAATTTCGACCGGTGCTGCATTTCTCATAATAGTAGCGCATAAATCAGCAGTTAAGCTCTTTTATACAAAAGTTGACATATGGCTTATCTTTTCAGAAATCATGATAATCATGCTCTTCTTTTATAGTCAATATACATCGACTGCTGCCGCAAAAGCTTCGGCAATGCCTTTTTTTACATTATCTCATGAGTACTTTTTCTATTTTCTGTCTATAATGATTGTCGCCATTCTCCTGCCTCTTGCTCTTGTCCTTAAGCTGATCGAGATGCAGGAGGACCATGCTGAAACCCTGTCCAGCGCGACAATATTTAGAATGAATCTGAGTGCAATCATGGTTCTCATTGGTGGATTAATTATAAGATTTGCATTTATTTATGCAGGTCAGCTCAGTACGTTTTCATGATGAAAACATAATTACATTCTCTAATAGTTATCTATAATATCAGCATGTAGTAAATTAAACTTCTCGATTTCCCCTGTTGCCTTATGCGAGTTTGCGTATATTGCCTCGTTAAGATAAAACTCAGAATATCCGAGTAGTAAGTAGAAAATATGCACTCGTCCAGAAAACAGATTCATGTAAGTGTCAATAAAAAAAGTCAGTGGATAAAGATAAAGAGTCATATATACCATTGTAAATGATAATGGAAGAAGATCGATTACAGGAAGAATCACAGGAATGTGCCCAGGATCGGATAATACATGATTTCGTTCCCAGCAAAAAATCATCCTGCGCATTATTTCTTCGTTCCTACAAGCCATACTTTCTAAAAAATTTCAATCAGATCTGCAGGGAACAGTGCACAAGCAATCTCTGTCTCGATGCGCTGAACATTGATGGTGATTACTTTTATGATGTTATGTTTAATCCTGATGGAGACACGGCTGACAAAGAATTGCGTATCCTGTTTAAAAAGATGGTCCTTCATTCCGCGCATGCGGATGCTGTGTTAAATCAGGTATGGCTGCAGATGACAGATGACTATGTAAGCGGCCTGCGTCGCGTAAAGGGACGTGTTGATGAAATCGGTGAACTCACTGAATTATTAAATGGTCTGTTCAGAATGCTTGATGAAACATATTTTGAAATAAGCAAGCATGTTAATATTGAGCGACCCCGGGTTGATAATACTACTGAACAGTACAAGAGAATAATTACAAAATTTAATAAATATATTGAACATGTGGATGAATATGATGATGAGACCGGCAGCTTAACTATCCATTCCTTTTATCATTCCACTCCTCTGGACATGGCAGCTAAGGTAGTTACCATTGATCAGGACTCGGTAACATTCAGCGTTCATCCTTATGTTGCGATTGCCCTTCAACGGGTAGCCGTCGCTTTTATTTCAAGCCCTGCTCATGATGACATCTATAAGGCATATGCAGATCATGTTGATCTTTAAAAGCGTATAGTCAGATTTTCTTCTTTTGTCAGCCATAACAATAATGCTGAAAAAAGAAACCACGTGAGAGTTGAGCTGTCCAGAATGACACGGGCAGTTATTATTGGACAGGATGCTGAAGCTTCAGGAATAATCTATGACATTTCAGAAGTAGTATGTGCCGTGTATGTCAGGAGTGCGAACGTTCATGATTTCGAGCCCGGTTCCGCAGTCAGATTTATGACAAAACTTCCTGATACAGATGGCGGTAAATCATTGGAAATCGATACAATGGCAACTGTCTTTAAGTCCTACAAGCAGGGTAAAAATGATCTCAAGGCATACAGGATGATCATACAATATGACAATAACCCCGCTTTGCGTTTATATCTCGCCAACTATATATCATCACGCCAAAGAGAAATTGTCAGAGAACTGAAAGAACTTTCGGAAGTTATCCCGGATGCGGAAATTACAGAAGACAGTTTAACTGGTGAAGAAAAAATTGCCGGGATTCTGACATAACCCTGACGGCAGGCAGATTGACAAGGACATGGATGCCAATATCACTTTACCATGCAGTAATTCCTGACATCACAAACACCATATTCAACCAATGACTACTCTTTCTTTGTCTTCACTGTTTCTCCGGTCAGCCATTCGTACGGCCTCCAGTATAATCTTCTTAAAGACCCGATAATCGATTCCATGCTGTGTTGGAATGACTCCAGAAGAGAGTACATAGTCGGAACAACAACGAGAGTCAGAAATGTTGCAATCATAAGGCCAAATATGACCACTATGGCCATTGACCTCCACCATTGAGTTGATTCACTCACCCATGAAATCTCCCACATGTGAAAATCAAATGATACGCCTGTAACCATAGGCAGCAGTCCGAGTATGGTCGTGATTGCCGTCAGGAGTACCGGACGCAGACGCGTAGCCCCTCCCGCAACTATGGCATCGTGCACAGTCAGTCCTCTTTCCCGGAGCTTATTAATATAGTCAACAAGAACGATACCGTTGTTCACTACCACACCGGCAAGAGATATCACTCCGACACCCGTCATGATGATGCCGAAAGGTGAACGTATAAAAAGGAGTCCGAAAAAAGCGCCGCCGAGCGAAAGCAGCACAGCAGTCATTATGATAAAAGGCTGGGTGACTGAATTAAACATGGTGACCAGTATCAGAAATATCAGAAAAACCGCTATAACAAATGTCCTTGACAGAAATTCCTCCGACTCCTTCTGAAACTCGAATTCACCGGTAAACCTTGCTTTATATCCCTGGGGAAGAGGAAAATCCTTTAAGAGCTCTTCTGCCTGCACACGTGCAACAGCTCCGGGAACTTTTGTTTCATCAACATTGGCCCTCACTGTCACAACACGTTCGTGATTAATCCTGGAAATATTTCCGATACTTCCTGTGTAATCAATGCGCGCAAGCGTCGTAAGCGGCACCAGCCTTCCATTGGGTGCAGGGATCATTAATTCACGGAGAACGTCCGTTACCCTTCGCTGTGGATCAGACAGCTGGACAGTAATATCAAAGTCCTCATCTCCCTCATGATATGTAGACACATCGAGTCCGTTATATCCTGTCTTCAGGGCAAAACCTATTGAGTCGGTTGTCAATCCGAAAAGTGCTGCTTTCTGGCGGTCTATCGCTACCCTGACAGACGGGGTCCCTTCAACATAATCATCCCGTATGTCTTCGACATGAGGGACCTGTTCAACAATCTTACGTATATCATTTGCCAGTCTTCCGAGCACTCTGAAATCATCCCCGGATATCTCTATGTTTATGGGAGCACCCGTGGGAGGTCCTTCATCAGCCTTGGCCACGGTAATCTTAGCACCAGGGATAAACTGAACACGATTGCGTATTTCTTCCAGTGTTTTATCGGTCGATACATTACGGTCTTTGAGATCAATAAACTGGACACCTACATGGTTAGGAGTGGTAGCTTCAAAGGCAGCCCCTGGCTGAGGGATAGTTATGGCACGGGCATACACATACTCAATATTTTCGAGATCACTCGGACCCTGATACTCCTGTCCGTCAGCTTTTTTATGGGTCTTCAACTGATATGATTTTTCGAATACATCATCAAATGATTGAATTTCATGAATGGAGTCCACTCCATTAATATGCATCTCTGTCTGTTTAAGCAGCCTGTCATTATAATCAAGATCAGATCCTTCAGGCATATCAAAATTAACATACATGGACTTGGGATCAATATGCGGGAAAAATTCTACAGGTTTTTCGAGTCCCACCACAAGCATCCAGCTTTGAAAGAACAGCACAAGCAGTGCAAACGATGTAAAAATTACTGTGACACGATGATTCAGTGCGCTTTTAAGTATTCGGGAATAAGCGGTCAGAACAGGCCCTGATATGTTTATTGGCTTTTCCCCTGCTTTGGCAGCCTCATCTGCACTGAGACGTTTCTCCCTCTGTTCTTTTGTTTTCATGAAAAATGAGGCAAGAGCAGGATTAATCACCATGGCAACAAAGAGACTTGATGACAGGGTCACGATAAGAGTGATCGGCAGGTAACTCATAAATTCTCCCATAATGCCGGGCCAGAAGATCATGGGAGAGAATGCCGCCAGAGTTGTCGCTGTTGAACCTATAACAGGCCATGCAACTTCGGACGTTGCTTTCATTGCCGCCTGGATCCGCTCGACACCCTGGTCCAGATACCGGTATATGTTCTCTACAATGACAATGGCATTATCTACCAGCATTCCCAATGCCAGAGTCAGGCTGAAAAGGACCACCATGTTCAGGGTTATTTCCATAACACTCAGGACAATGAATGAAAGGAACATCGAAAATGGAATCGAGAGGCTCACAAGAAAGGCATTTCTTATTCCGAGCGCAAAAAAGATGACAAGGATGACCAGAACAAGACCCGAGAGGATGTTGTTCTCAAGATCAGCGACCATCATCCGTATGTCCTTGGCCTTGTCCATCACCTTGACAATCTCTGTGCCTTTCGGCCACCCTGCCGAGAGTCGCGCAAGTATTACATCAATAGTGTCTGTTATCTTTATGATGTTTTCTCCGGCCCTTTTCTTGACTGATAGATTTATTGATTCCTGCCCGTTCAGTCGTGAACGGCTGGCTTCATCCTTGAATCCGTCAACAACGTTGGCAAGGTCCTTAAGGTAGACAGGCTGACCATTGTGGGTCCCTATGACAAGACCATATATTTCTTCGGGGGTTTTAAACTCACCGGGTACCCTGAGCTGGAACCTTCCATCACCCAGTCTGATAGCTCCTCCTGAAACATTCTGATTTTCGCTGCTCACTATCTGTTGAAAGGCTGTGATGGGAATACCGTAGAAGGCAAGTTTTTCGGGTATGATCTCGATCCGGATTTCTCTTTCCAATGCACCTGCTATGGTTACGTCAAGTACCCCGGGTATGGCTTCTATTTCGTCCTCAATATTATCCGCTATTTTTTTGAGACATGGATTTCCGCACGGACCGGAAAGTGAAAACACAACAATAGGCATTTCCGAGAAATTCACTTCAAATACAGAGGGGGCGTTTTCAAGGTCTGTCGGAAGATCATTGTTTGCCTCATCAACCTTGTTCCTTACTTTTTCAAGGGCATCATCAATATCAGTACCTGTCACAAATTCTATACTTATAGACGACTGTCCCTCAGAACTGATGGAGTTGATCTTTTTTACCCCTTCGAGTCCCTTGAGTTTTTTCTCGATGGGAACGGTAACCGACGTTTCCATATCTGACGGAGTGACCCCCTTGTAATCGGTCGACACAAATACATAAGGGATCGTTATGTCGGGCTCACTTTCTCGGGGGAGCATCTGGTAGGAGTAAACCCCGAATACAAATATGATGAGAGCCAGTACCATGACACTTATGCGTTGTCTGACTGCTGCATCAGATACTATCATTTAAACAGGTCCTCGGGGATTGACACTTCCCGGATAACATTGACGTCCTGGCCTTCATCAACACTTCTGTGACCCACGACTATCACCCGGTCCCCTTTTGACAGCCCCTTCCTGATTTCTATTTTCCATCCTTCGAGAATTCCCGTTTCAACCATTCTCACATGGGCGGTTCCGTTTTTCTCCACATAAACATATTGCATATCACTACGTGATATGACCGAATACAGCGGAACTGCATAGCTGTTCTTTACCTCTTTTTTTACAATATTGACCCTTGCGAACATTCCAGGTAATATGGCTCCGTCACTGTTGTCAACCTCAATTTCAAGCTCATACAGATGAGCAAGCGTGTCAGGGCTCTGTGAAAGAAAGTGTTTTTTGCCCATCAAGGTCCTGTTCCCAAGGGCCTCTATGTTAATATCAAAATGAGAGAGCTTTTTTACTTCATTCACATCCGCCTCAGGTATACCGACAGACACCTTCACTCTGCTGTTGTCAAGAATGACGCCTACAGGATCATGTCCGTTCATAAGCAGCCCTTCCTTTATGTCAAGATGATTCACCAGACCGGAAATAGGCGCCCTGATGGCGGTCCGCTCCAGCTGAAGTTCTGCATTATTTACTGAGGCCTCAAGCGTATCAACTCTTGCAACGGCCTGGTCGATCTGGGCCTTGGTAATGAGCTGCTCACTGTAAAGATTTCTGTTTCTCTCAAGATCGAGTTTTGCCAGTTCATATTCAGCCTTTACCGAAGCCAGAGTGTTTTCATAATCACGGGAATCAAGCCGGGCAATGAGATCTCCCCTTTCAACGTTGTCGCCCTCATTCACTGCTACCTGTACAGCCATTCCCGATACCTCTGCAAGCACATTAAGTTCAACCCAGGGTTCTACCTCTGCAGGAAGGTCTATCCGGTCATAAATGGATGAAGGCTTGATATTAAGCACGACTACATTTACAGGGGGACGTTCTTTCTTTAATGTTGCAAGTTTTTCAGCAGCGATCCGTTCACCTTCACTTTTAATCCTTGCTGACATCAGCACTATAAGTACAATCAGCAGAACAAGAAACATTGCCGGCATCATCTTCCATATCCGCTTTATGACTCTATTTTTCATTTCAGTTGATTCCATATTTCATTACTCCCGCGCTTCTAACGTATCTGGAATTTGTATAAATGGCGCTCGGTCACTAAGAATTATAAGTATATTACTTTCCTCAGGAGAAATAAAGGTTAATAGTATGAACCGTATTATTTGCAACGCGAAAAATAGACACAAAATATTGTCTTACAGAAGCTACCAGGCAAGTTTTTAAAAAATAGGTAAAGTTATAAACGGAAAGCAGTTTATGAATCCTTCAATTGGCATTGGAGCTTTGTCATTGGTCATTGGCATTATCTGCGTAATTATTTCAATGCTGATTACATCTAATGCTGATTACATCTAATGAGAAATGGATCCCACTGATTATTATTTCCCCTCTATCTTGTCTATTCTTGCCTGATGTCTGCCGCCCTGAAACTCCGCATCCAGCCATGCATCAACAATTTTAACTCCTTCTTCCACAGACACCATTCTTCCTCCAAGAGAGATCATGTTTGCGTTATTATGCTCTTTTGTCAAGCGGGCACTTTCTATATTCCAGCAAAGGCCGCACCTGATACCCTTAACTTTGTTTGTGACCATTGCTTCTCCGTTCCCGCTCCCGCCAAAAACGATCCCGTAATCAGCTTCCCCTTTTGCAACACACTCTGCTGCAGGACGACAGTAATCAGGATAATCAACCGCTTCCTCACTGTCTGTCCCGAAATCAACGACCTCATACCCGCGTGAACTGAGATGTATTTTAATGGCCTCTTTCATTTTATAACCGGCATGGTCTGATCCTAAAGCAATCTTTTTCATTATGAACCCTCTTTAGAGTAAACGAAAACTTACTGATAATCCAGGGTAACATTCTTAACAATTACGATATTAAATATCACAATTACGGCCTGTCTTCGAATTTCCTTGTTTTATTATTTTCTGTTGAAGATTAAACTGAACCATATTATTTGCATTATTGTATAATATAACGATAGAAAGCAATAAGTTATTCATCTCTTTTTGAGCAGTGCAGTCTACTCTCCGGCACATAGTGATTATTGAAATAATACCTCTGAAGCTCATCATATGTGTTAACGTGTAAAAAGCCCAACTGTTTCTGTTTCGGCTCATTCAGCTGAATACGTTTTTAGCCATAGACATAACTGCTTTTACTGTCGAACCTGTCTCGGTGAGATACGCCTTATAACCGAATATCCGACATGATTCTGACCGGCCCAAGATATCGATACCGGTTTTTAAGTTAGGCATTTTCATGCGGCAACCTCTCTGCTAAGCTGCTCCTAATTTATAAAAGATGTAATTATTTTTTTTACAAATATATTTTTTTTACAAATATAAATCTATTTGAATTAGACTGAGGACACGTAATCGTCAATTCCTCTCAAATGCGTTCTATCACAGAATGACGATCTAATAATTAACAAAGTCTATTTAAGTCTGTTTACCCTACAAACAATTCAGTTAAATCCTACAATACGATCAGATTTATCTGATAATAATTTATGAATTTCTCAGGTATGATAAAAAGGTGTCAGTATAGAAAACACTTTTTTATCTGATATTTTGCATGTTAATAAAAACAGTAGAATTTATCAGATTATATGATAATATGGACGTAGCGACATCCGGACTCATGTTATAGACGGGGATATTTAGATCTTGCATCAATATTGTTAAGAAGTAAGTATTTTTGTGAATATGCTTATAATATACGCTTACTTCCAACGTAAATCAAAGAATATTTCTGACTGCGCTGTTCAAGGCTGACAAAGATATTCCGGATGTAGAGTTATATAGGCTGTAGGGGGGTATTATGTTTCGCTGGATTATTGGCTCGAGTCTAAAGTACCGTTTTTTGGTTGCAGCTATTGCTTCTGCGCTGCTGATCTTCGGAACAGAACAACTTCGCAAAATGCCGGTCGATGTATTTCCCGAATTTGCGCCGCCAAAAATAGAAATTCAGACCGAAGGTCCTGGAATGACTGCTGCTGAGGTAGAAGAACTGATCACGATACCGATGGAGGATTCACTCCGGGGGACACCTGGCATTGATGTGATACGCTCTTCGTCAGTGGAGGGGCTGTCACAGGTCGTTCTTCTTTTCAAGATGGGAGAGGATCTCATGCAGGCGCGGCAGCGGGTGCAGGAGAGACTGGAATTGGCCATTGCGGAGCTGCCTCAGTCATCCGGTATGCCGATAATGCTACAGCCCCTGTCGTCAACAAGCCGGGTCATGAAGATTGGTCTCTCATCTAAGTTCTATGACATGCAAGACCTTTCAATGATTGCATATTGGACAATCAAGTTTCGTCTTATGTCTGTTCCCGGAGTGGCCAACATTCCTATCTGGGGTGAACGGATCAAGTCATTGCAGGTGCAGGTCGATCAGAGCAGGATGAGGGCCCACAAGGTCTCGCTGAACGAAGTCATGGAGACGACCTCGGAAGCCCTGGACTTCAGCCTGCTGAGGTATACCGGCGGTGCAAAAACCCGTATTGACGGGATGATCGACACACCCAACCAGAGGCTGGTCATTCATCACGAATCCCCTGTTTTTTCGCCGGAACATCTGGCTAATGTACCGGTCGCCCTTACAAAAAAGCGTCCGACTCCGCCGCCGCGGCTGCGTGATGTCGCCACGGTAAAATATGACACATGGCCCCTGGTCGGTGATGCTGTCATCAATGATGAAGTAGGCCTGATGATGATCGTAGAGAAGTTGCCATGGGCAAACACTCTTGATGTGACACGGGGGATCGAGGAGGAACTGGCGAAATTAAAGCCCGGTCTTCCCAATATTGAAATCGACTCCAAAATATTCAGACCCGCGACCTATATCGAGCTATCCATTAATAATCTGACAAGAGCCCTTATCATCGGGGCCATACTCGTACTATTTATACTTGGTGCCTTCCTCTACGAGTGGAGGGTGGCTTTGATCAGCATCACTGCAATCCCGGTGTCTCTGGTGGCAGCGGGCATTGTTCTCTATTTTCAAGAGGCAACGATCAACACGATGGTCCTCGCCGGGTTCATCGTCGCTCTCGGCGACATAGTAGACGACGCTATCATCGATGTCGAGAATATCGTGCGTCGGCTGCGCGAAAACCGCCTGGCCGGCAGCAAAAAATCAACGGCACGTATCATACTTGAAGCGTCGCTTGAGGTACGTACCGCCATCGTGCATGCGACGATAATTGTAGTGTTGGCCATCACGCCGGTCTTCTTTATGGGAGGACTGTCGGGTGCGTTCTTTGAGCCGCTTGCCATTGCCTATCTCACCGCAATGCTGGCGTCCATGGTTGTTGCGTTAACAGTAACGCCGGCCCTGTGTTTTATTCTTCTCAGTCGTGCAGGAATCGAGCAGAGGCAGTCCCCGCTGGTCCCGCGGCTCAAGAAGATTTACAGCGCAATGCTTTCACGGTTCATCCAAACACCAGGTAAAACGTACGCTGTTGCCCTCATCTTTGTTATCGCCGGAGTTGGCATCTATCCGTTTCTCGGTGAGTCGCTGCTTCCAGCATTCAAAGAAAGAGACTTCCTGATGCACTGGGTCCCTGCAGAGGGAACTTCACATAAGGAAACGTTCAGGATCACACAGCAGGCCAGCCGTGAACTTCGCTCCATCCCGGGGGTCCGCAACTTCGGTGCCCACATTGGACGCGCCGTTGGCGGAGACGAACCCTACGGCGTCAATTTTACCGAGAACTGGGTCAGCGTAGATCCAAGTGTAGATTATGACAAAACGCGAGCGTCTATTGAGGAGGCTGTTGGGGGCTATCCCGGGCTTTACAGAGACGTGCTTACGTACCTGAAAGAGAGAATCAAGGAGGTCCTGACAGGATCCAGCGATGCTATAGTCGTGCGCACGTTCGGACCCAATCTGCAGATCCTTCGTCAATCAGCACAGGACATTCATAATGCACTTGATGGAATACCCGGACTCATTGATTTACATGTCGAGCAGCAGACCCTGATTCCACAATTACGGGTCAGCTTGGACCTTGAAAAAGCCGGACGCTATGGGCTAAAACCGGGTGACGTCCGCAGGGTAGCAGCCACTCTTATGTCGGGTCAGGAAGTCACCGACATTCATAAAGATGGCAAGGTGTACGACGTTTTTGTCTGGGCTCCGGAATCGATACGTACCAGCACAGAAAGCATCGGAGAGTTTCTGATCGATACGCCTTACGGAGGACGCGTGCGGCTGGCAGAAGTGGCGGACATAAAACTCGTGCCAACTCCAAACAAGATCAAGCGGGAAAACAACTCCCGGCGTATCGATGTTGAAGGGAACGTAAGAGGGCGTGATCTCGGCTCTGTGGCTAAAGACGTCGAAGAGCGGATCACCTCAATGCAGTTTCCTGTTGGCTACTACGCGGAGGTGCTGGGAGAATACAAGGAGCGTGAGACTGCTCAGAGAAATATGTCCGTTGCCGCGATAAGCGTAGCGGTTGCAATCTTCCTTATTCTACATGCGACTTTCCGAAATGCGCTGCTTGCGGGCCTAGTATATCTCGCCCTCCCGGCTGCGCTTGTCGGGGCCATACTTGCAACGTTCGCAGCAGACCGCGTCATTTCGCTGGGATCACTTGTAGGAGTTATCACGATACTGGGTATTTCTGCGCGGAACGGCATTATGCTCATTGAACATTATCGGCATCTTGAGCAGGTGGAAGGGGAATCCTTCGGTCTCAGTCTCATCATGCGCGGGGCAGAGGAACGTCTGTCGCCGATCCTCATGACGACCCTGACCACTGCATTCGCTCTGCTGCCTCTGATTATCCCCGGCAACATTCCCGGACATGAGGTCGAGCATCCGATGGCAGTGGCCATTCTGGGAGGTCTTGTTACATCAACATTGCTAAGCCTGTTTGTTGTTCCGGTTTTATATTTTCAGGTCGGTTCCAATTCTGGGAAGACAATAGATACGATGCCAGATAACGAGGAAACATTATCTTCGGGTAATATGTCATGACACTACACCAGAAAAATATTAGAGGTGAGGGGAAGATTATGATTTGCAGACTCTGCTACATCATCATAATTACTGTAATCATCGTTTCAGTTTTTAATGCAACTGCATGCGCAGAAAAAACGGAACCGGACCATATTCGTGGACAAATCATGAAGGTAGATCACTCTGAGATTTTAGTGAAGACCAACAAGGGAAGTGAAACTCGTCTCAAGATTGCCGATAAGCTCACTGTTTTCAGACTGGCAAAGGCAAGCTTTACGGACGTGGATTTTGGAACATATGTCGGTTCTGTTTCTGTGCAGCTGGACGATTACAGCCCAATCGTCAGGGATTCGCTGAGCTGGTTGCATCGGGCATTTGAACTGCGGATCTTTGACGAGCAATTGCGCGGCCTTGCCCTTGGACATATGGAGTGGGACCTGACGCCGGAGAGCGTGATGACACACGGCTGGGTCGATGACCTTGAGGTTCGGGTGATCTCAATCAAATTCGGTCCCACCGAAGAAGAGGAAACGGATGTGGACATACCCCGAGACGTGCCGATAAGCAAGATATCGCTCGGAGACAAAGGCCTGATAAAGCAAGGTGCAAACATCTTCGCAGGAGCGGTTAAGGATTCGGAAGGCAACTATATGGCTACCTTTGTTTTTGTTGGTGAGGACGGCGCTGTTCCGGCATTGTAAGGGAAAGATGACGTTTACGGAGGTGGGATGTCGTTACGTTGTAGTGGGATAGCCAGTATTTTGTGGTGTAATGATGTGATCAAGAAAGAACCTGATTGAAAGGAGAATCTTCAAATGAAAAAAGAAACTACGTTCTCTTTAAATGAGGATTATCTGGGAGCGACCTATCGAAATAAATACTTAGTCTTAGTCTCGGTTGTACTGTTTCTGCTGGCATTGCCAGAAGTACATGCAGCGGGTCCTGGAGGGAAGGGATCTGGAGGCACAAGTAATGCTGTCCGATTCGAGAGTATTCCTTCTATGTCCCCTATATCCCGCCTAAGCTATACAATCCAGGCAGGAAATTTTGATAATATCACAAATGCACAGAAAGCGTTTGATTCCATAGTGAACAAATTGGATGAAAATCAGTTGCATTATCTCAGGATTGAGAAAATCGGGGAATATTATTGTGTTAGGCTTGGAAAGTTTGATGGTTATGACACTGCAAGGGATTTTTTTCAAACAATTAAACATCAGCTATCTGACGCTATTATATTAGAAGCCTATATAAAAGATGAAAGGATCTTAAAGTTATTTCAGGATTCTTCATTAATCGATCAGCATAGGATTACAGACCAGTCTTTTAGCACCCGTAAGCGGGTAATTCTTACCGCGAAAGCGGCCGAGCGTCTGGGCATCGAGACGGGCAAGGTGGGCAAGGAATCGATCATCCGCAAGCAGATTGTTGGCGGAAGGATCATCCCCCCAATGAAAATTCAACCTATGATGACGGTGAAAAACATAGGTTTTGGAGGCTTCGGGCAGCTACCCAATATGCAGTCACCCCAACTGGTACCGAAACAAGATCCTGCTGACAACGAGGTTTGGGTGCTCGTCACGCTTTCTCAGGGGGAGTGGGACAGGCTGGCCAAGGACAAGCCTGTGCGCCTCCTGCCATTGGCCACACGCGACGAGTTCGCTTATGACATGTTGGCCCTGCCATCGGGCATACCGCCGATTGAAGACATAAAACGCTCGATGTTAAAGCTGTTCTACAAGGTATCGAGCACTGATCATGGTCTGACATTGAATACCCGTGTGCGCGTTGAGATGCAGCTTTCAGGCAGCGAAGAAAAGCAGAAGGTCATACCGTATGGTGCCGTGTATTACGACGCGAAAGGTATTTCCTGGGTATACGTCAATCCGGAACCATTAATTTTTGAACGACAGCCCATCATCATTGAAGATATCATAGGTGATCAGGCCGTTCTTTTCGACGGTCCGCCCGTTGGAACAACGGTTGTAAGCGTAGGGGCTTCACTCCTGTATGGAGCGGAAGTTGTCTTTGGAAAATAGTGCCGCAATTCCCGATGGGGTTAAAACCTGGGGCACATTATGACAATTAGGGAGGTGTAAGAACATGTTTCGCTGGATTATTGGATCGAGCCTGAATTTTCGCTTCTTGGTAATGGGTGTTGCCATACTGTTGATCGTATACGGTACTATCCAACTTAAGCAGATGCCCATAGATGTCTTTCCCGAGTTTGCAGCGCCGGTTGTGGAAGTTCAAACCGAAGCAATCGGTCTGTCTGCTGAGGAGGTGGAAAGCCTGATCACCCTTAATCTCGAGGAGTTGCTGAGCGGTGTGCCGTGGCTTGAATCGATTCGCTCGGAGTCAGTGACCGGTCTTTCGTCTATCTTGCTCACTTTTGAGCGAGGAACTGATTTAATAAAAGCCAGGCAGATGATACAGGAACGCCTGACATTGGCGTATACCCTGCCGAATGTCGCTCAACCGCCGGCAATCCTCCAGCCGCTATCGTCAACAAGCCGGTTTATGATGATCGGGATTTCGTCCGACGAGATAGAACCGACGGAACTGTCACTGCTCGCGCGCTGGACGATCAAGCCAAAATTGGTAGGCGTACCCGGGGTGGCCAACGTAGCGATTTGGGGACAGAAATTACGGCAGCTGCAGGTCCATCTCGATCCCGTTCGGTTGCGGGAAGCCCGTTTGATGCAAGAGGACGTCATAGCCACTGCCGGAGACGCATTGTGGGTGACGCCCCTGACCTTTCTAAAAGGCTCGGCGCCGGGAACGGGCGGCTGGATAGATAATCGCAATCAAAGGCTTGGCGTTCACCACTCCATGCCGATCGAGTCTCCAGAGGACATGGCCAAGTTGGCTGTTACTCCACAACATTTGCTTATGACCGGCAAAAAGATGTCTCTGGGCGAGGTAGCAGAGGTGACGTTCGGGCATCCCCAGCTTATCGGTGATGCTTTCGTCAATGGCGGCAACGGTCTCATGCTCGTATTAGAAAAATTGCCATCTGTCAACACCCTGGAAGTCACACGCGGAGTTGAGAAGGCTCTTGCCGAGTTGCGGGCCGGTCTTCCCGGTGTGAAGATTAACACTTCTGTCTTCCGGCTGGCTTCTTATGTCGAGGAGTCAATCTCCAATCTGACAAAAGCACTCTTCATCGGTGCCATACTTGTAGTGCTGGTCATTGGCGCGCTTCTGTTCAATTGGCGAAGCGCACTAATCAGTGCAGTTTCTATCACTCTCTCGCTATTAGTCGCTGTCATCGTCCTCCACATGATCGATGCAACAATTAACACGATGATGCTTGCCGGTCTGGTTGTTGCCCTTGGCGTCGTCATCGATGACGCGGTCGTTGACGTGGAAAAGATTCTTGGACGTCTGCGAAAGCGCAATGAAGGCAGGGCATCAATTATGTCCATCATCCGGGATAGAGAATTGGAAATGCGCCGCCCATCCGTCTTTGCTGCTCTGATCGTCTTACTCGCCGTCATGCCCATTTTTTTTATGGGCGGGGTATCGGGTGCTTTCTTCGAACCGCTGGTCCTGTCTTTTCTGTTGGCAGTAGTGGCATCCATGGTCGTTGCTTTGACCGTAACGCCTGCGTTGACCCTTGTGCTCCTGAGAAACAGGCCGCACCGGAATGGCGAGTCAATGATTGCGGTTTGGCTGAGAGATAGATTTGGCGCAGTTCTCCAGAGGATCATAAAGGCGCCGCGTGTTGTGTTGATTACCGCTTCAATCGTCGTAGTGGCGGGTATCGGAGCATGGCCGTTTCTTGGACAATCATTACTTCCTGCCCTCAAAGAGAGGACATTGCCAGTAACTTGGACAACTGCACCGGGAACGTCCCATGCCGAGATGTACCGGATCACATCCCGCGTCAGTCGCGAATTACAATCACTACCCGGCGTACAGAACGTTGGCGCCCATATGGGACGCGCAGTGACAGGCGATCAAATTGTGGGAATCAATTCAGGCCAGATCTGGGTAGACATCGATCCCAAGGCTGACTACAATGAAACAGTAATCGCAATCCATGAGACAATCAACGGATACCCTGGTGTCGACCGTCACGTACAATCCTACTTACGCGATATAGTCAGCGAAGTGCTGACAGGCAAGAGCACACCGATCGTTGTGCGGATTTATGGTCAGAAGCGAGAAATCCTGCGTCAAAAGGCAGAGGAAGTCAGACAGGCGCTTTCCGACATTTCAGGGCTTGTCGATTTACGCGTCGAGGGACAGATGGAGAAACCTCAGGTGAAGGTCCAAGTGGACCTTGATGCTGCTGGCCGTTCTAATGTCAAGCCGGGTGACGTGAGACGTTCTGCAGCCACAGTGTTCTCAGGATTAACTGTCGGCTACCTCTTCGAAGAGCAGAAAATCTATGACGTAAACGTCTGGAGTGCACCCGAAACACGCAAGAGCCTGACCAGTATTCGTGATTTGTGGGTCGAAAAGAAAGATCGCCACCATGTGCGTTTAGGCGATGTTGCTGACGTGAGCATCGTGCCCACTCCGACAGTTATAAGACATGAGCGTATTTCACCTTACATCGATGTCATGGCCAACGTAGTTGGGCGTGATCTCGGATCAGTAAGCCGAGAAGTCGGAAGTCGTCTTCAGAAAGTGGAATTCCCTCTGGAATATAATCCGGAGCTTTTGGGTGAATTTGTCGAGCGGCAGGAAGTCCAGCAGCGCATATTGGGCATAGCCGTTGCTGCCCTGATTGGTATATTTCTTCTGCTCCAGGCTTGCTTCCAAAGCTGGCGCCTGGCGCTGATAGCCTTCCTGACTCTCCCGGCATCCATCGCAGGCGGGGTGATGGCGTCATTTGCCAGTGGTGGCGTGATCTCGCTGGGCTCGATCTTCGGGTTTTTCGCGGTGCTGGGCATTGCCTCACGGAACAGCGTTCTGATGATCAATCATTATCAGCATCTCGAGGAAAAGGCAGGTGTACCGTTTAGTCTTGACCTCGTCCTCCGAGGGACGCGGGAACGGTTGTTACCCATCCTGGTGAGTTCAATGTCGATCATCTTCGCGTTACTGCCAGTTATCATTTTCGGTCAGATTCCCGGTCTCGAGATCATGCAGCCTACGGCATTAGTTGTTATTGGAGGTCTTATCGTTGCTACCCTGGTGACGTTGTTCGTCATCCCGGTCCTGTATTTTGTCTTCGGTGCAAATGCAAAGCGTCAACATGACCTCGACATAATCGGCTTAAACCAGGGATCTCAATTATGATAATTGTGAAACAGTGCAATCTATTTACTTCTCCTTATCACCTGTTGTGGAGGATCCCACACAGGTGTAGATACCGTCTTGATATGAATAGGATTTTGCATATTGATTAATAGCAATGATGGAAAGCGCATAAACGTCATTCACCGATGGATTCGAACAGCAGCAGTCGTCCTGGTATGGTCAACTATGGTCACCGTGTGTCCAGCGGCCGAGGCAGTAATGCTGGAGTACAACCCTCATCCCCTGTCTCGTTATGATTTTATCTATGAGTCCGTTGTTGGAACGCTGATGGTAAAGAATAGCGATAATCTAACACGTTCGCCGTTATTTCGACGCCAGGCATCGGTCAACGCCAATTCGATCGTGGAGTATAGTTTTCATGGGGCTATCAAGACCGATGGAGTGCCTTCGATCAATGAATACACCGCAAACGAATTGAAACCTGTTCGATTGGCACAATTCGAATTGCCTAAGCCGGCTGACAAGGGGAAAGCTCCAACAATGAAACTGCCAAAACGCCTGACCTATCAGTATGGATATGGCAGTGAGTCAGACATCACATACCGCCGCAACCCCGACCTTAATAGCCGCGTCCGGGACGATTACGTTGTTTTGACGCCTGAAATCAACGGTACCTTTACCTATCGTCCGACCGACTGGCTGGAGATGACGTTGGAGATGATATTTGAGAGGGAAATACCTCTCCTGGAGGAAGATAAAATAACCCTTCCAGATGGGGAAATAGCATTTGCAGAAGATAGAAAATTCTCGCTGCTTATCGACCAGGCATTTGTAATGATCAAGGACTTTACAGATCCTTTAAAAATTGCTCTGGGCCGCCGGAATTACGAAGACGAACGGCACTGGCTGTATGACACATCAATGGATATCGTCAGTCTGGAGATCAAGCTGAACAAGCTTCGAGCTGAAGCGCTTGTGGGACGTGAAGTTTGGCAGGACCTGGATCTGCTTACCACGGAAGTTACCGATCGGATTGACACTTATATGTTATATGCCAACTACCGGGGAATCGAAGACATTACATTAGCTGGCTATGCAATCCTCCGTGATGATCGCACCGGGAAAGACGGACAGCCACTGCTTTTAGGCGTGCGCTCTCAGGGTATGCGAACCGATTCACTCAGCTATTGGATCGAATTTGCATATATGCTCGGCAGTGATGAATCATCACGCGATTACAGGGGGTATGCGTTTGATATCGGTGGTACATATCGCATTTTCGGTCTCCCGTACAATCCAAATTTTACACTGGCCTATGCGTTCGCTTCCGGTGACGACAATCCCAACCAGAGTAAAAGCAACGAGTTCCGGCAAACCGGCCTGCAATCGAATGAAGCACAGTTCGCGGGTGTATCTGAATTTAAAATATATGGCGAAGCGCTTGACCCTGAACTGAGCAATCTCATGATAATCACCACTGGTCTCGGCTTTCGTCCGGCACCGAACGTCTCTCTTGATTTTGTCTATCATTATTACCGGCTGGATGAAATTGCTGAGGAAATTAGAAGCGAGGGTATAACAGCCCTTATAAATCAGGTTGACACGCGTCAGAGCAAGGATGTAGGGAGCGCATTCGACATAGTGTTCGGTTATCGCAATTTGTTCGGTATACGGCGCCTAGGAATGGACGTCAGAGCCGGATGGTTCTTTCCCGGAAATGCGTTTCTCAGGGACGATGGCGATGAAGGCAGTACTGAGTTACGCGATGCTGACACAGGGACTTCTGTAGTTGCTAAATTCTGGTGGTGATACCTGTTTTCCGGAAGGCAGTCAGCACGAAACAGGCCAGATCAACAGGAATGCATACATTCGATGATGAAAAAATACAAAAGACGAATGATTATATAATTTAATTAAAAAAAGGAGGGCATTCAATGAGTAAACGATTATTCCGAAATATTTTTACCGCAGTAGTGATTCTTGTGTCTTCAGCGGCATTTTCTGTCACCGAGACAAAGACATCTACATGGCAGGAGGAGTTTGATATAGCAGGCTGTAATATGGTGAACACAGGAAGAAACCAATACTTTATCATGGAGCCCGGCTTTCAGCTCGTCCTGGAAGAGGAGGATACGAAGCTACATATCACTGTCCTTGATGAAACCAAAACGATTGATGGTGTAGTCACCCGCGTTATTGAGGAGAAAGAGTGGGAAAACGGGAAATTATTCGAAATATCGCGAAATTATTTTGCAATGTGTGAAAAGACAAAAGACATCTTCTATTTTGGTGAAGACGTGGATTACTACGAAAAAGGCAAGGTAGTCAAGCACGATGGCGCCTGGCTTGCAGGCGTTGACGGCAACAGGGCCGGTCTGATTATGCCGGGAACGCCGAAACTAGATATGAAGTACTATCAGGAGATCGCACCCGGTGTGGCGATGGACCGGGCGGAGATAGTCAGTCTTGATGAAACATGCAAGACACCTGCGGGTACTTTTTCCAAATGCCTCAAAATCAAGGAAGGAACTTCCCTTAACATTGTCGAAACAGAGTACAAGTATTATGCTCCGGGGATAGGTTTGGTGGCGGACGAGGACTTGCGGTTGATTAAGCACGGCTTCATCAAGGACTGACAGGATATGAACACAGGGTATGCAGGAACTGAAGGTTTTCACTCATTTAATGTAAGGAAAACTCTTCTTCAATAACTGTAATATTACCATTTACTCCATACGTAAGAATACCTATCTGATAATCACCAGGCACCAGGAATGCTTTAGGTATGAAAAAGGATCTGATGGTTGGCGGCAACTCAACTCTCAGTTTCATTATATCCTTATCTTCTATTTCCCGCTCTAATTCGACCATGTATTTGGTTGCACCGGAAACAGGCGACCATGTGATCTGTCCTGCTTTTTTGTTGAGTTGCAGTTTCGGTAAGCCAGGCAGTTTATGACTGAATTTGACAGAAGCTCCAAGTTTTTTGCCACTCACAGTAATACCTTGAATGCTGTATAACCCTTCCGGATATGAATGTATAACATTAGCCATATCTGGTTCAGCAGACTCAATACTAAATTCCCTTAAACCGACAATCATCTCCTCTGTGGACACATCCAAAATAGATTTTCCATCAGGAGCAAATATTTTAAGTTTTACAAGGCCTTCATCTCCCCCTTTTACAACGACGACAATTTCTGCATCATGGTCCACAGCATTGTGTTCAAGAATTATGCTGGCTTGTGAGAATTCCAATTCATCACTGAATGCTGAACCGGTTGAAAGTATGATAGCAATAGTTATTATGGCTACCTTTGAAATGTATGTATTTGTTTTCATTGTAATATTTCCTTTTGATAGATTTTATAACATATTGATAAATTACAGGATATTGCTGATTAATTTTGCTTTAATTCTAACAGAAAAAATGGAGCTGTCAATGGGGTGAATAAGTCATGGACATAATTATCATAAAGTATGACCTGATTTAAGGCCCAATCAACCCGGGGCTCACACACAACCGTTTGAGAAAATGCTTCGGTAAAGGTAGTTTCAGCGCCGCCATCTATTGAGAGCCTGACAAAATCACCACTCCCCGAACTAGCGTTCCCATTGGAATTATCCTGACCATTGCCACCGCCTCCGCCACAGGCAATAGCAATTACATACACCCCGGCAATTAAAATCAATACTTATAAAAGTCTCATTGTTCAGCTCCTATATAATGTATTTATTAGTTCTCATTGAATTAATATATTTGATAACGGTACTGTCGTACTGAAACTTAACCTGCTTAAATAAAGAATGATACAGGCATATTGTTTTGCTCTCCTACGATAAAAATAAGAATGTGGATGAACATTCGAAATTGTCAAGGACATTGCCTTATTTGGCTTTGGCCTTCGGCGTCCTTACAGCCTTCACGGGAACGGCATTCACTGTTTTGTATATTATTGAGGCCGTTATTGCCAGAGCGGGTGAACCAGACCAGTCACTGCTGTTCTGGTACCTTCCGGTTCTGTATCCGGGTCTGATTGGAATGCTTATCGGTACTGTAATGGTTGTGTGGGGAGTCAGCCGACTGCGCAAGGCCCGTCTTCATGTTCCACCCGGTAATGCCCAACAGGGCGGAGCAGCCGATACCCAAGGAGAGGTTAAACTTTAGCGTTGCTGAGTTCCTCTGATAATCCTTCATATCTGCAAAGAGATCTGAATCCTGTAATGATTACTTCGCTTCAAACACTATTATCGTATCTGCTGCGAAGCACTCTGATGCACTTTTACTGCTGCCGTAGATATCCGCCACATGCCCTTTATCAAGTTCTTCAAAAGGTATCATACGGCTCACAAGAGTTCCATCCTCAGTTATAAAAAAGATATGCACATTGTCTGCAACTTCAACGCAGACAGTTTTATCTGTTATTAAAAGATCGAAAGATCTTTCGCTGTCATTTATATTGTCAATCACACCTGACAGTTTATCTGCTGTGAGAGCATCCGTATCGACTGAAATAAATGTCGCTTTAAGAATATCAGGGACATTTGGATCCGGGTTTAAAATTATTTTACCGTCAATTTCAGCTTTCGTATTCACCCTGATTGCAGTCTCGTCAAGAGCGATTCCCAAGGTAGAGAATATTTTTGTCCCCTCCAGAATCTCAACTGTAACTGGATTTTCAGATCCGACAGCCTGATCCTGATCAACTTGAAAGTCAAACTGATTTGTTCCAGGATTTACTTCTGAACCTATCGTACCCGTCAGTTTCAAAAAATCACCTGTTTGAACAACAACGGCATCCAATCCCATATTGCATGACTTGCTGCCATCATTAATGGAAGCATTTGTTTTGTAAAAGCCCATAACTGATACTGATGATCCCTCTGCAAGATATCCAAAAGGCACCTGTCGTCCCCCTTCCTCAGATCCGAAGATCGATGTCTCATCGGAAACGTATACAGTTACACAGCAGCTGTTGTTATTTTCATCATGGCTGGCACCTGTATAACTATCAATATCATTCATATCAGGACAAAGTCCGAACTTCATTTTGGTAAAATCAATATCATGTACAATACCCTTCACCCTTAAGAACTTTTCCAGTGGAACACCTCCAATAATATCAATGAAAACCACAGGACGGAAAATATACCTATTCTTGTTTTCATCAAGCTTCAGCGATTTTTCTGCGTCAAGATCTAATTGAAGGGTAAGCATTTCGTCCGGCCTGACAGAGAAGGGTTTTCTCGGATTCAGGTCAATTTTACCATTACCCGGCAAAGTGACAGGTTTAGTGGAAGGTTGACCGTTCTTATCAATTAACTCCACCTGGATTACCGTAAGGCGTATCTTGTTAAACTGAATGGCCGGGACATTATTTTTTACAGATAATAATGTGGTTTCATTTTTTAAATCCAACAGGTTAAATATTTTATTGCCGGAAAAGACACTGACTCTGGACTCATCGGATAAGAGCTCTATTTTAGTTACCGTTACGTTTATTTTTGAAAAATCGTCTGATGGATAATCTGTTAACAGTATGGCAACGCTGCCGGTTCCCGTCTTCTCGTTACCCAATACCCCGGAATCTGAATCCGAGCCGCACGAAGTAAGGCTGAACGCAATACATAAGAAAACGACATATACAAAAGAAAATGTTTCACTGTTTTTAAGTATCATTAAGATGCCCTCTTTTCATGGAATTGGACTGGGTTACTTGTATAATAATAATATCACAGATATTCTTTGGAGACCTCTTTTTTGATGAATGTCTCTGCACATCGTGTAGCATACTGTGAGAGGAGGATTCATAATTAAGAAATAGAAATTCCTTTTTCCTTTAAAATAGACTTCATATGTTGATTACAAAAGTAACTATCCAGGGCTCTACGGTGGGAAAGTCTTTTTTCTTCGTAGTACTTTGTTAATGGATACATCTTTTCCATCTGTTCCAATTCCACCCGTGCATAATCACGTTGCTCTTTTGTCACTTCTCCTCTCTGCTCCAATTGTTTCTTTATTTCACGCAAGATCTTTTCATACATCACTTTTATTCTCCTTCAATAGTTATAGCCGAATATTAGAATAATAGCAACATATGTACCAATTAGATGAATATATTAGTAACTAATTGATTCTTATATATATTTCTTAATAAAAAACGTGTTCAGTTACTGATTTATACAGATTTATTGTGTATGGATTTTCAAACAATAAAGTAGATATTGAGGAACTGACCTACCGATATTTGACTGTAGAGTAGAAATCTATAATTTGTAGATATGAGGGGGACTACCCCCAGCTATAGTGCCGGTATAAGTTAGAGTTTTCCAGTAAAATCTTTTATCTCTTTTTCAGCAAATTCCTTCGGCGTCAGAAAATCCAGA
>CP070632.1:1201760-1252895 GCA_020356065.1 Nitrospiraceae bacterium | reverse complement strand
AGTTCAACTGCTTGATCATATGAGGGACCATGGCCGGCATCTACTGCCGGATATCCCCAACCTCTGGGTGAATGATAATGGGAATGTAATACGTGCAAAAAAGAGGGATGAGGTGGCTGACCTGAACAGTCTTCCCCACCAGGAATACCTTCCCACATATTTTTTCGGTTATCACAAGAACAGAATAGTGAATTTTTCGAGGAATCCTGACCTGTTTCGTAAATATGCCCACTATGGTGGCACATGTCATATGATTCTCACTTCAAGAGGATGTCCGTTTAACTGCAGTTACTGCGGCAACTCATATCTTATGGATGCTTTTGGCAATCGTGTGAGAGAGAGATCTGTGGAAAATTGTATTCATGAACTTAAGGAGGTAAAAAAATACCCTCACATAATTTACATAAATATTGAAGATGACTGGTTTCTTTTTCACGGCAGGGAGTGGATAGAAGAGTTCTGCAGGGAGTACAAGCGGCACATCAACCTTCCCTTTATGATCCGTGCATTCCCATCCAGGCTGGACAGGGAACAGTTTCTGAAGTTGAGAGATGCGGGACTGAGCTGGGTGTTAATGGGTATTCAGAGCGGAAGTGACAGGGTTAATTACCAGGTTTTCAACAGGAAAGTCCCTTTCTCAAGGGTTCTTGATGCAACAAAGGTGATAGCTGAGACTAAAGCTGCCCCCTATTATGAAATGATAGTGGACAATCCTTACGAGACTGAAGAAGACCAGATAAAGACCGTGAATGCAATTCTTCAAATTGGCAGGCCCTATGTGCTGTCTCTGGCCCATCTTACATATATGCCTGGAACAAAAATAAGGGAAATGGCACTCAAGGATGGTATTGCTGATGTTGAATCATACCTTACCCGGTTTCTCATGAATATAGAGTATACGTATTTTAATAAACTCCTGTATATAACACCGTACACACCCCGTTCAATTGTAAGATTCCTGAATATCCCGGAAAAACAAAGAACTGATTTTCATGCAAAACTTGTAAGCATCCTTTTCTTCATAGTTAAGAGAACAATGGAACCCGGAGTCTATTTTTTTATTACCACGAGGGGTCTGAAATATAATCTGGTATTGACAGTAAAAAGTGTCGTGTATATCTGGAGATCTGCTCTTTCGATTGTTTTAAGTAATTTTCTTGATGAAGAGGATGTCAAGTATGACGAAAAACTTAAACTGTTCAGAAAAATAAAGCCTGCGCTGTTTGAGAAATAAGTTTTCAAAAAAACAGAATAATCAATAATTCAATTCCTGCCAACCTTACGAAGCATCTGCGATTTAATTAACCCACATTATTCACACAGCCAGTGAAGCCTAAAAAAGTTTTGAATACAGCGCAAAGACAGGGGATATGATCAATATTATTACTTTATCAACATTCATAATGTATGCTTGCCTACTGTTGTGAAAGCCGCTCCCAAAATTTTTTTTAGGCTTACCTCACCGGCTCACATATGTATGAATAATGTGGGTTAGTAATAACAGTATTAAATTAAATAATTAAACATTACTCACGACTTGGTATATAATACGGCAACCCATAACCGAGTAACTGTAGAAACATGAAAATAGCATTGCTCAATTCACAGGTATTGGACGGTAATAATGTGGTCCCCCCATTGGGTCTTTTGTATGTTGCCGCAGTTCTCGAAAGGGCAGGACATGAACTCCTCGTCATCGATGCTGATCCTGACTTTGACAATACGATTGTAAGTACTGTGCTGGAATTTGATCCGGACCTGATAGGACTGGCATTTCTTACCCCTGGATATCAAAAGGCGCTTGGTCTCAGGAATAAATTAAAACAGGCGCTGCCTGACAAAATCTATTGCTCTGGGGGATTCCATACCACCGTGAAACCTGCAGAGACACTGAATGAACTTGACCTGGATTTTGTTGTTGTTGGCGAAGGAGAAGATACTATAGTAGAAGCATGTGAACGACTCTCCGGTGGGCAGGGCCTTGAAGGGGTGAAAGGGGCAATGTACCGCAGGAACGGAGATGTCGTTGACAACGGCAGGCGGGAACTCATCGAAGACCTTGATTCCCTTCCTTTCCCGGCCCGGCACCTTATAGATATGAGCCCTTACCTTAAGCCTCCCGGTATTATCAGGGGTCATGCAGAAGCAAACCAGACAACCATTGTTACCAGCAGGGGATGTGCCTATAGATGCATTTATTGCGGAAGCCATAACATGTTCGGGAGACGGTCGAGACTCCGGTCTGCCAAAAACGTGGTTGATGAAATGGAATACCTGAAGAAGACCTTTGGCATGAAAGGGATTTATTTCTGTGATGACTCATTTACCCTGAGTCCAAAGAGAGTGAGGGAATTCTGTGATGAAATCATAGAACGCAAGCTGGATGTCAAGTGGGCCTGTCACTCGAGGGTAGACCAGACAGGACGGGACCTGTTGAGAAGTATGAAAGAAGCGGGTCTGGTACAGCTTGATTTCGGGGTCGAAAGCGGTTCGACCAAGATACTCAAGGTTCTGGGCAAGGGAGGCGCAGGAGACAGGACCGAGCAGATCAAAAAGTCATTCAAGCTCTGTACTGAGCTCAAAATAAGGACATTGGCAACTTTTATCGTAGGCAACCCCGAGGAAACAGAGGAGGACATACAGGAAAGTTTCGGTCTTGCAAAAGAAATCAAAGCGGACTACACGGCATTTTATTTCCTCACCCCTTACCCTGGATCAGAGATATATAAGACGGCAATCGAAAAAGGCTGGCTTGATAAAGACCTTCCATTTTCCGAAATGTGGTCGCACCGTCAGCCGGAGATGCCCCTCATATCCATTACATTCAGTAAAGAGGAGCTAAGCAGGATCCGGCGGCGTCTTCAGAACCACTTTTTTATCAGAAATTATTTCTCCAATGCGAGAAACTTCAGTTTTTACTTTCTTCTCCTGATTATTGTCCTGAAAAAACCAAAGATAATTATTGATGCAATAATGAAACTCTTCAAGACGCGAAGACTGGATTATGTGGCAGAGGCCTTTAACGCGCAGTACTGGCTGTTGAAGAAATATCAGAAAACCACATAATATCTTATTTCTGACTACAGAGATACATAACAGGTTTTGCTCCCCCTATGAAGGAACCCCTTATCACATTAGAAGATTTAGAGAATCTGCCCTTAAAAAGTGTAAAGGAATATTACCTCAAGCATGTAAATAAAGGTATTCCCAAATTCCTCTCCATGCTCTGTCTTGACGTATTTGAGATTAAATATGCTGAGGGCATGTATATTTACACCAAATGCGGGAGAAAGATATACGACTTTACAGGCGGTTTTTCTGTGCTGAATCTTGGGCATAACCATCCAAGAATTTTAAAGGCGCGCACGAGATTTAATGAAAGAAAGCAGATGGAGATATGGAAGACTTTTTTATCTCCGTATCTTGCAGTGCTGTCACGGAATATTGCAGCTGTATCACCCGGCGATCTCAACTATGTGTTTATCTGCAACAGTGGAGCAGAGGCAAATGAGGGTGCACTGAAACTTGCAGAGAAATACCAGGGAGCCGGCAGGAAAAAAATAATTTATACAGACCTGTCTTTCCATGGTAAGACCCATGCTGCGATGTCTGTTTCGAGCTGTGAACCGTCAAGGAAGTTTTTCAAACTTCTGGATAACTGCATTTCAGTCCCGTATGGAAACTGGTACGCCTTTGAGCAGATTATCAAGGAGAACTCCGGCGAGAAATCCGGAACCAATGATATTATTGCAATTATTCTTGAGGCAGTTCATGCTGAAGGAGTCATACAACCTCTGACAGGCTATCTTAAAAACATCAGAAGACTGTGTGATGAGCATAATATCCTGATGATAATCGATGAAGTGCTTTGCGGTTTCGGAAGGACCGGGAAAATGTTTTCCTTTGAGCATGAAGAAATTATTCCTGACATATTCACAGTCGCAAAATCCCTCGGAGGGGGAAAGGCCTCTGTCGGAGCCTATATATCAAGGGATGCCATATACAATAAGGCGTATGGCCGCCTTCAGGACTCGATGATTCACTCCTCCACCTTCAGTGGACTCGGAGAGGAATGCTACACAGCCATAGAGTCAATTAATGTATTGGTTGAGGAAGGGCTGGTGAATAATGCAAGAGACATGGGAGGATATTTTTTTGATAGGCTCAATGACCTGAAAGATCGGAATACAGGGATAATAGCTGACGTAAGAGGGATGGGATTATTGATCTGTATTGAGTTAAAACGGCCAGCAGATAAAATTGTAAAGATGCTTAAAAATATAAGTACAACTATTCAGGACTTTTCAGATGGATTTCTCACCGGAATTATCGTATCCCTTCTCCTGCATAGGTACAATATTCTGGTTACCCCGGGTCCGCATGAGAAGAGGGTCATAATGATTATTCCGCCCCTTATTGTAAGCAGGGATGAAATCGATTACTTTATTGACTCTATTGACGAACTCTTTTCCATGAGTATACCGGGGATGATCAAGGCCTACAGTAGCCTGAAAGTCAGGAACATGATATCATGACAGGGCGGAATCAGCTAGTGAGCAAGGTTTCTAAACCTGATTAACGAAGAAAACCCAGAAAAGTTTCGTTGAACTCCTTCCACCAGAGTATCTGATTTTCGAAGAACTTTGCCCTTTCAGGGACCGAGAAATAGATAAGGGCCAACACAATCACAACAACAATAAAAAGTATGTATAGATATTTTTTTTTCTGCTCTTCTGTCATTACGCTTCTGCTTTTGCAATCTTATATATTTTGTAAATATCGTCTGAGAAAACCACAGTGAAATGTACGTCTGGTTTTCCTGCCGACTCTCCCGTCTCCGGTACGGCATATCTCTTCCTTTCTATCCTGTGATCCTCATAAGAGTTCTTCTTTAACAATACATAACTGACATTTTTGTCCTTAAGCCTCTCCAGCCAATGGCTGTTTTTTTTGGTATGAATGTACATTATTTTGCTTGTGAAACCCTTGCTCCACAAAGGGGCCAGAAACAATGGCTCAAACGTATATGCCAATGTTTCGCCTGACTTAACATTGTCGTGAATCCATGTCCAGTAACCATACTCCTGTCTCACATGTATGTCTATATTGAATGGCTTATGCCGGGCAATGGTCCGCTCTTTGGCCGGCAGATTTATAAATTCCCTGATCTTCGCAGGCATCACACATGGAGAGTTGACCGTAATAAATGTATATAATGACAGAGCCAGGGCACTGATCCCCGTAAACCTGTCCTTCCTGCCGAAAAAGTCTCTGACAAAACCATAAGAGATTGCTCCGAGTGCTACCATGAATATTGTATACCTTGTCGTCCAGTTTCTTGGGTGTACAAGAAAGCTGATAATGAGAAGAACACTTATAAAGAGCCAGTTCTGCCTTTTTCTTATTATTGAATAAATAAGAGTGAACCCCAGGCTTGGCAGGAGTAATATCACCCACAGCGGGCCAAATCCGCTTAACCGGGAATCATAAAGGTAAAATTCAACTCTCTCCATCCAGACATTAAACAGTCTGGTCACATACGTTGCATTCTCGATCAGTGGTGGCAGGGGATCTAGCATTTTTTTGTACAGACCCTTAAAGACGGTAATGTTAAAAAATGAAATCTCCATCGGATATACCGGGTTGCCGTAAAGGAGCCAGTTCTTTATGTACCAGTAGCTTCCCAGCAGTATGAGAGGGAGGAAAAAATAAATGGTGTAAGAGGTCACACTCCCCTTTACTGTGTGAAATTTCTCTGTGGCGTTCCCGGACAGGAGCAGCAGCCGGTGCTTATAAAATTCCTGGAGTATGATAGCTGTTGTAATGATTAGGGAAAATAACGGCCCGGAACCCTTGGAACCGAGCAGTATGCCTGAAGCAATGCCTGCCATACATAAAGGGAATTGCCTGTTTCCCTGGAGCACCGAAGCTGATGTTTTACTAATAAAAAAAGGGCTTGTATACTGCAGATAATTTACCGCAATCAATAACAGTACCGATACGGCAATATCGATATAATTCGTATTAAGCTGCAGGATAACTATGGGTGTAAAAAAAAATAGGATAGCGGCGTACAGGGCATTATTTTGGCTTATGTCAAGCTTCAAAGCGATGCTGTATGTTGTAAGTATTCCGACAATTGCAAAGAGCATCTGGCTCAGGTCGGTAATTGCACTGTTTTTCAGGAATATGATATTCCAGAGAAAGAAGAGTTCCATATTTTTGGGAAAGATGTTTATGAAGGTGTCGATCTGAAAGTTGGCGGGATTCTCCATAATGGCCCCGCTTTGCATTATTTTGCCGACTATGGGGAGATGGTAAGACAGGGAGTCCCATGTATATGAAGGAAAGAGGTACCCGATTACAATTAACCAGCAGAATTTTGCCACCAGGAGACTCAGGAGTGCAGACAATATAATATCGGACCGGATTATTCTGAAGAAACGGGCAGCCTTTTCATTCAGCTCTTCGAGTACTTTTTTTGTCAGGGACAAACCTTTATTTTTTAATAAGGTAATAATCAGAAGCGATGACGAGATACAGATATTAATCCAGAAAAGAGGATCCGCATAAAGTTTTTTGAAGATAATGCCAAGTATCATTTCGGTCATGATGATCTGCGCAAGGCTGAGAACAGATGTCCCGATGAGTCGGTCAACAAATGATAATGATGCCCTTTTGCTGAAGAGAAACAGATACCATGAAGAAAAAAGCAGGAGATTTACGGTTATGTATGCAGCAATGTCAGCCCACATGAGCATAAGTATAATATAATTTTTTTATTTAAGAATTGCATATTATGATGAGTAAAGCCGGAGATGATTAATAAAAACAGGACGGATTTTGCTCAACTCCGATCATGGACGTTATAACGCAGCGAACATTCACATAATATCTCATGTATAAAATCGAAACTAAAGAGAGTATACTTAAAGGCATATACACGGGATTCTTTGTCGTCGAAGTTTGTGTTAATTCCGAATGAGTTCTCACTATCTTTACTAAAGACATTATGAAATTCATAAAAGGCAAAAAAATTGATTTTAATGAGCAGTTTCTTCATGCATTAACCGTGATGGAGGAAACAGATAAAAATGTTTTTGTGACCGGCAGGGCCGGTACGGGAAAATCTACCCTTCTTCAATACTTCAGGGAAAATACAGATAAAAATGTTTCTGTGCTGGCACCGACGGGTGTGGCTGCAGTGAATGTGAAGGGGCAGACGATCCATTCCTTCTTTAATTTCAGGATAGGGGTGACCCCTGACACGGTCCACAAGATCAGACCCAGGGACAGGGACCTCTACACGAACCTGGATGCCATTATCATCGATGAGATCTCGATGGTAAGGGCTGATCTGCTCGACTGTGTAGATCTCTTTCTCAGAAAACATGGCAAGACCACCGGCCCCTTTGGCGGGATCCAGATGATTTTTATCGGAGATCTTTATCAGTTGCCTCCTGTGGTCACGGCAAGGGAAAAGGCCCTGTTCAGGGATCTGTATAAAAGTCCATATTTTTTCAGTTCCAGGGTATTTGATGCTGATCTGTTTTCAAGGGTGGCCGGTGATGAAGGGCCTTTTCATATGGAGTTTATTGAGCTTGAAAAGGTTTACAGACAGAAGGATGAACGGTTTTTGCAGTTGTTGAACGGGATCAGGAATAATTCCATAACTGAAAAAGATATAGAGGAGATAAATAATAGATATGACCCAAGCGTTAAGGAAAAAACAGAAGATTTCTATATATATTTGACAACAACAAACGCCCTTGCCGATGACATTAATACATCTAAACTAACAGAACTCAAAGCTGATGAGCACTACTATGAAGGCCAGATTGATGGAGATTTTGGGGAGAAGAGTCTGCCCACTTCATTAAACCTCACCTTGCGGACGGGCGCTCAGGTCATGCTGCTTAATAATGATCCTCATGGGAGATGGATAAATGGCAGTATAGGCAGGATTGCAGATATTGATGAGGAGGAAAACAGGCCTGATGTTTTATGGATAGAATTACCGGATGGAGAAGTAGTGGATGTTACACCGAACAAGTGGGAGATGTATGAATTCTCTTATGACAGGGAGACATCCAGAATTTTATCTGAAAGTGTCGGGGCCTTTACTCAGTATCCTCTCAGACTTGCCTGGGCCGTTACCATTCATAAATGCCAGGGTATGACTTTTGACAGGGCGGTAATAGATATCGGTAGAGGGACATTTTCTCACGGACAGCTTTATGTTGCACTCAGCCGGTGTACAACGCTGAACGGGATTGTGCTTAAGACACCGGTCTATAAAAAACATGTACTGCTGGACAGGAGAGTTGTCCAGTTTGTAACACGCTACCAGTATAATCAGGCGGGGAAACACTTATCACTTGATGACAGGGTCGCACTCCTTGATGAAGCTATTCAAAAAGGCAGAAAACTGGAAATAGTGTATTTAAAAACAGGTGATGAGAAATCAAAAAGGACTATTCTCCCCAGATATGTCGGCGAAATGGAATATCAGGGGAGGAAGTTTCCGGGAGTGCAGGCATTCTGCGCGAACAGGCAGGATGAGAGGGTATTTCATCTTGAGAGGATTCTTGAGATGAAATTGGTGTAAGTATTACGCAAATGTAGGTTACATCTTCTGTCTTTGTTTAACATAATGTTCAACTGATTCGACTGCTGATCGTATCGCATCTGTCTGAGGCAGTTTTTCAGAGATCCTTCTGATATATTCATTGTCCTGAACAACTGTGAAGGCATAATCAAAGTGCATTCCATATATCCATGACAGTTTCAGCAGTTTAAAATCATTTTCGGTTCTCAATGATCGGTAAGATGCTGTGTGTCTCTTATTCAGTTGTGCTATTACTATTTCTGAGTATTCCTCCGTATCAGGCAAACCAAAGGCGGTTTCAGAGGCCCTGTTTTCAGGGGAACTTTCGTAATATTCTATAAATACCCTGAAGATGTCGAGCTTGTCAGCATCCCTGATCATTTTCAGAAACAGGATTGAATAATCATCTAAGATATTAGGTATTGCAAAGGCGTTATGAAATTTAATGGTTTGAAGTACAAGCTGTTGCTCATGATCTGGAAGAACTTTCAGAACATTGTTATCAATAAGTGTTATTGCTCCCAGGAGACCGTGGTTCATTGATTTTCTGTCCTCAAATGTTCTGTACTCTGAATACTGCCGAAACCTCCCGAGATCATGAAAAAGAGCCACTGTTTCCGCGAGCATAACTTCCCTGTTGCTCAGGGACAGCTCCCTGGCAATAGCTACAATGTGTTTCTGAACATAGTCAGTATGATCAATTTTAAGGGCCAGGTTTTTCCATGCATCTTCATCAGTGGTATGAAATGAATTGGCGTAATCTTTATACCAGCACTTGTAATACTGCAGATCTTTTTCAGTCATTATTTTCCGATATAATGATTACTACATTGGGGTGTGCATAGGATTCTGCAGCGATTTCTTCAGGCGTGCCCTCTGTAATTTTCTCATCGTCGTATCCCAGTTTTTCACAGACATACATTTTCAGTAACGCGTAACGCGTGACAGGTGAGGAGTTGATTACTTTTGCTATCTCTGTTGGGCTATTCACCCTGTCTGTAAGGATTGCTATTTTTTTATGCCGTTTAAGCAGATCAGGCAGTTCGGTAATCTCATATTCAAGTTTTCTTCTATTATCAGGATCAGGTCCGCCATGAAGACTCATGAAAAAAGCATTGCTTGATGGCTCCCTTATCCTTGCAAATGCGACCTGTATACTGGACAGGTCTGGATGAACCTCCATTGCCTCTTTGCCAATTTCATCCCTAATTACTCTGCCTATCCCGAATAACATGGGATCACCCACAGCAAGCAGGGCAATTTTAATGTTCTGATAATTGTCATGAATATACCGTTTCGTTTGATGAATATCTTTTAAAGATATTATTCTGTCTTTAACGGCTTCATATTCGGTATATCCTTTAAAGGCCTCAAGCAGTCTGTCATTGGTTAGAACGACATCAGATTGCAGAAGTGCTTCGCTGGTCTTTTTATTGAGCGGACGAAATCCAATACCTATGACAAGGACTTTATTCATTTTGCAGGTCTGTTGTTTCTCTTATTCTCTCAAGAACTACTTCTACAATTTTTTTGTGCGCTCCCAATGGTTCGGTATATATAAATATAACATCAGGGTGGTCTTTTTTTGCCTTATCAATCATATCAGGAATGTTTTTTGACACGTGATATCCACTGCTGAGTAAATAGGGATGAACAATAATTTTATGTGCTCCATCTTTCACAGCATCGTTTATAGCTTCCGGAAGTTCAGGTTTCATAAACTGAAGATAAGCTGTACGTACGCACTCATGACTGCATGAAGGATGAATAATTTTATGAAGCTCATCCGCTACATAACCGGTACTGTCCGCTTCCTTTTCAGGATTACCGTGACCGATGATAATTATAATTTCTTTGTTCTGCATTTCAGACCCTTTGTAAAATTTTTCATACATGCATCCATGCCAACCTGCCTTAACATGTAACAGATATCAACTTTGGATTTTAGGATATCTGCCCACCTGTCTATGGCCTTTTCCTTTTCCGCAGCGTAATTAATGGTGCTTTCCCGCGGCTGCAGGCCCTTCTTCATTCTCAGTGAATTTATTAAGGCAGTTCTCAGGCCGTTATTGTCAAAGATTCCATGAATATATGTTCCCCATACATTGTCTTTGGCGGAACCATCCATAACTTCAGAGCCCAGATTACAGAGCCCAGATCCCAGACTGTCTTGATTACTGTTTTTGTCTGTATTCTGTAACCGCTTCAACTTAAATAAGCCTATGTCACCGGTTGTGTTTCCCACATGAATTTCATATCCTCTGAGATTGTTCCACCTGCAGTTCGAGGCACTTTGCACTGCATCAAACCATTTTGAACTGGTAATACTGGCGCTGAGCCGGCTCGTTGTCTTGGTTTTATCAAGAGTGGTCATGATATCAAGAAGACTCATGCCGTTTATCTCTTTTCTGCTGCTTTCAACACTAAATGGATCGAGGATTTTATTTCCGAGCATCTGATAACCTCCACAAATACCAAGGAGGGATGTACCGTTTTTCACTGCTGCCTTTACCGCTGTTTCAATGCCATTTTCGCGTAAATACAGCAGGTCGCTTACCGTATTCTTTGACCCCGGTATTATTATCAGGTCTGCACTGTTGATATCTGATTCATCAAGGGAGTACTTAATCTCTACATCGTCCTCGTACATAAAGGGGTCAAAGTCAGTAAAGTTGGTGATGTAACGAAGTGCAATGACGACAATTTTGATTGGCTTATGAAAATCATTTCTATACCTTGGAATCAGTCTCTCTTCCGGGATTGCGTCCTCTTCATGCAGCCCGAGATCACCTGTATAATCAATAGTGCCTATGACGAGTTTACCCGTCTTTTTCTCTATCATTCTCAGACCGGGACGAAGGATGTCACGATCACCCCGGAATTTATTTACAATAAATGCCTTGATGAAATCGGCATCGGAGTACGTATCGTCATGCTCCCCTGCAGGATCCTTCAGCAATTCAACCGTGCCGTAAAAAGAAGCAAAGACTCCTCCCTTGTCAATATTGCCAACCAGGATGACCGGCGCATCAGCATATCGGGCAACCTTCATATTTACTATTTCTTCCTTTCGCAGATTAATCTCTGCAGGGCTGCCTGCGCCCTCGATTACAATCAAATCATATTGATTTGACAATCTGTCATATGCAGCGGTCACTGCCTCCCAGGCCTTTGCCTTGATATCGATACATTCGGCTGCATTCATATTTGCATATATTTTGCCGTTAATAATCACCTGACATCCTGATTCAGATGCTGCTTTAAGTAGGACAGGGTTCATATCATTTGACGGTTCAATACCGGCAGCTTCAGCCTGAAAGGCCTGGGCGCGCCCGATCTCACCTCCATCTATTGTTATAAAAGAATTGAGAGCCATGTTCTGACTTTTAAAAGGAGCTACCTTGATGCCCAGGTCCCTGAATATCCTGCATAGACCGGCAACGATAACTCTCTTTCCGACACCGGAGCCGGTTCCCTGTATCATTATTGCTTTAGCCATAAAACAGTAGTTGGTAGTCAGTAGTTAGGAGTCAGGGATAGCGCAATCCTGAACGCTTCATACTGTCTGCTGAATTTACTCTACCCTCCCATTCATTAATTTCACAGCGGGATAATCCCATAATTCAATTATATTCAGTGCTGCAAAGTCCTGTTCGATACGAAATATGTTCTCAAGAGGCATACCGAGCAGTTCACATAGAATAATCCTTGTGATCCCTCCATGAGAAACTATTGCTATATCTTCATCTTTATGTTCGCTGATAATTTCATTAAATGCTTTCATTGCCCGGTCCCTTGCCTCCAGCGTGCTCTCTCCTTCCAAGGGGCTGAACTCGAGAGGATTCTCTGCCCAGGCGGTGAATGCTTCAGGCCATTTTTTGCTTATATCATCGAAGGTCATTCCTTCCCATGCACCAAAATTGCGCTCTTTAAGCTCGTCCCTTATAATCGGTTTAATGCCAAAGGGCGCGGCTATTATCTCGGCACTCTTTAAAGCTCGGCTTAATCCTGATGAATATACGGCCCTGATCTTGGATTGTTCCATGTTGTGCAAAGGTTCGATATTGTTCAACGTCGAGCCATTTTGAACTTTATGAGACGATATTGAACTATGTTGACCCATATAGTCTGCAAGACGTTTGATCTGATCAATACCTCTTTCGGAAAGAGGTACATCAATGTGTCCTTTGTAACGTCTTGAATCGGCGTCAACTGTTTCACCGTGTCTTATCAGGTAGATTGTTGTAGCCATAGCAACGATGTCATTAAAAATAAAAGTTTGGCAATCTCGTTCACTGCCCCCAGAACATCTCCTGTTAATCCTTCAAAGTGGATCTTTGAAAACCATACGGCAATAAGACAGAATGCAAATAACAAGGGGAAATTCATCATGCAGAACGATACAAACAGGTCAATGTTTGAAAAAATCAGGGCATAAACAGCAACAACCATAAACATCAAGAGAGTCGAGTATATCTGCTCTTTTAAACCTGTATATTCCATGAATACGTTACCTAAACCGTCCGGTCTGGCCGGTTTCCCATAATAAAGAGCAGGCACCATTGCCCAGCGCGACACGACCGGCATAAGTAAAACTATCCCGAAGTAAATGTCTTTTGATGCCTGGAAATGAACTGCATTCAGAAGTACATAGTTTAGCAGTAACGTCATTACTATCGATATAACCCCTGCCGGACCGATAGAGCTGTCTTTCATAATGGCGAGCTTTCGAGCACTGTCCCCTCGTGCAGCAACAGCGTCAAAGGTATCGGCAAGACCGTCCAGATGGAACCCTCCGTTTAATATTGCCATCACAAGCACCAGCAGTGCACTTACTACTTCTGCGGGAAGAATTTTAAGAAACAGGTATGCAAGACCGGCAAGAGCAGTGCCTTCAGCAAGTCCTACAAGAGGAAAAAAGGCAGCAACGCCGCCCATCTCCTCGTCAGGTATTTCACCTGTATCCTTTACAGGGATGATGGTGAGGAACTGAAAGGCTAAAATTAATTTGTTCATTTACAATTAAAATTGTTCAACGATAGTTCAAATATGGTTCGAAAATTGTTCAAGGTTGATCAACGATGGCTCAACAGTTGCTTAACGAGTGCTTAATGGTTGAACTACTGATGAACAACATCTGAACGACCATTGAACCATATTAAAACGCTGTTTATTCTTTATTAGATACCGCTGCCTCTTCAAAGGTTGCCATTTCTTTGTAGATCTTTAATCCAGCTTCAATGAGAAACATTGCCAGGGCTGCTCCTGTTCCCTCACCGAGTCTGAGGTCAAGGTCAATTATCGGCCTGAGGCCCATTTTATCAAGCAATGCTGCGTGTCCGATTTCCCGGGACTTGTGGGCTGCAAACATATAATCCCTTGATTTTGGATTAATGCTGTACGCTATTAAAGCTCCTGCAGTGGAAATAAATCCATCAATTACCACAGGGACCTTGTTTGCCGCAGCGCCAAGAATCAGACCTGCAATTCCTCCTATTTCAGCGCCGCCGACTTTTGCTAGTACATCGATGGCATCGATGGCATCAGGTTTATTCAATTCTATCGCATCTTTTATAACCTGTATCTTGTTATGTAAAGCTTCATCATTGATGCCGGTTCCTCTTCCCGTGATATCTTCAACCGACTTTTCTGTCAGGACAGCGGTAATGGCTGCTGAGGGTGTTGTATTTGCTATTCCCATATCACCTGTACCAAATATGTTATATCCTTTCTCAGCATATTCAGCTGCCAGGGCCATTCCCACGTCAATGCATCTGACAGCCTCTTCCCTCGTCATTGCTGGACCTTTTCTCATGTTTTTTGTTCCGGAAACGACTTTCTTTAACAGCAGGGGCACGTCGCGACATGCCCCTACATCTGTAAAATCATAATCTACACCCATATCGACTACCACTACCTCAGCACCTGCATGACGTGCAAGGACATTAATGCCTGCGCCGCCATTTACAAAATTAAGTACCATCTGGGGAGTTACCTCTTTTGGGAATGCGGAAACCCCTTCTTCTGCGACGCCATGGTCTCCCGCAAACGTGAACACTACCTTCTTATCCAGCCCAGGCATTTTCTCCTCGGTAATGGCAACCAGCTGCTTTGCAAATTCCTCCAGTCTTCCAAGACTGCCCTGTGGTTTGGTCAGGCTGTCCAGCCTCTGCTGTGCTTCATCTGCAAACTTGCCGTTAGTGTGTGTGATTCTTTCCGTTAATGAATGTAAGTCCATGTTAATCTCCCTTATATATGTAGATTAATAATTGATAAAAATTAGGTCATCATTGTGTATCGACAGGGTTAAACTACCTCGAACCACATTGAACTAAATGGAGCCCTTTATTTTTAAAGGTATTCCTGCTGTAACAAGATATACCTCATCTGCTGCTGCTGCTACTTTCTGATTAAGGAAACCTGTCAGGTCCCGAAACTCCCTTGCCATTGCATTTTCCGGCACAATACCCATTCCGAGTTCGTTGGAAACAATAAACAGCTGTAATGAGTGACGAGTGACGGGTGACGAGTCTTTAAGACTTTTCAATTTATCAATAAACTCCTGAATGTAATCTTCTGTTGTCTGTGTTCTGTACTCTGACCTCTTACGTCTTACCTTTGTGTCCTGTGTTCTGTGCAGCACATTTGATAACCACAATGTCAAACAGTCAACAACGACGGCACTGTATGAATCTTTAATTTCTGAAAGGACTTCTGCTATTTCCACCGGTTCTTCATACGTGCTCCATTCAGGGCCCCTGTCTTCCCTGTGTTTGCTGATCCGGTCACGCATTTCTTCATCAAGGGCCTCTCCGGTTGCGATATAGGCCATTGTTCCCTCAAGGTTTGATGCCATGTTGAGAACAAAAGAGCTTTTGCCGCTCCTAGCTCCACCAATGACAAATGTTATTTTCATTAAAATCTACACACCTTTCCGGTCAATTGCTAAGCCTGTACGCAACAGGTACCTCCACTCTGTTTTCGATTAAAGGGTAGGGTGCGGCTTTCTGTACTACCTTTACAGTAGCAGAATCAAGAATGCTGTGGCCCGAACTTTTTCTTATCTCGATCTCGTCCGGTTCACCGCTTGCGTTAATCCTGAAGCTAACATACACGGTACCCTCCATACCTCGTTTTCTTGCCAGCAAGGGGTATGACTTGGCTTTTTCAATTGCATTGCCGATTAAATCGATCATTGAAGGTGACAGGCCTGAACTGGAAGGGCCGTTTCCGTGTCCTTTATTTTCAGAGACAGATGTCACCATGGATGCCTGTACGATCTCATCCTGATCATCTGAATTCTTCAGGGCATGATCAGGAAGTGCTTCTTCAACTGTTTTTGCACTATCGGACGTATCCTGAGCCGGGCTTTCACTTTCAGCGGCCGTTTCCTTAAGACTTTCCAGTGCTTTTTCCAGTGGGGCCTCCTGCTTAACGCTTTCAGGAGGCATCTGTGCAACGAGCCGATCTTTTTTCGGCGCAGATTTTTTCCTCTTAAGAATGAACTCTTTACTGTCAATCTGACCGTTTTCAACCGCAAGTTTTACGAAAAAAACTTTTTCATCAGGACTATTCCCTCTGCCCTTGAATAATCCGGCGGAAAACAAAAGGGCAGTGGAGAAAAAAACCACATGAAACAGTAATGAAATTGAGATTGTTTTCTTCATACTCATGTGTACGTACGCACTAGATTTCTATTGACAGTCCGAAAAGCGTATTAAACTTAAGTGACGGATACAGGGCACTTTCAACAGGAAAACTGAAAAGGCTCAGTGTGCCGAATTCCGAGTATTCCTTATTCATGAGATTATTCAGATCAACAAATGCTGCTATTGTTTTCCACTGATATTTAATCTTACCGTTTAAAACAAAATAATCTTCCTGTTTTTTGAAGCTGTTTGAAAAGTCACTAATGAAAGGACGTGTGCCGATATACACCCCGTTCAAAGCAATGGTCACACCATGACCAGGGGAGAAAACCGAGTTAAACGATGTTCTGTGCTTTGGCACATTCGGAATGTCTTTGTCCTTGTATTGTCCTCCTCTTACCGTAGCTTCCATGTATGTATAATGAGCATTTAATTGTATCCATTCTACAGGCTGCATACTGATTGCAAATTCAACACCATCTCTGCGTGTCTTACCGTCAAGGTTTTCATTTGCTCCAAAGCCGAAAGATCCACCTGTAGGATTGTATAATATCTCATCATCAGTTTCTATCCGGAATACATTAATCTGTGCATATGAGGTTTTCGTAACATAGTGTCGTAAACCTATTTCGTAATCGTCTGACGTCTGCGGTGTTAACGTCGTATCAATTGAGTTCGTAATAAAATTAAAAAGTTCATCCAGTACAGGATATCTGAAACTCTTGGCATAGCTGACGTATGCATAGGACTGGTTATAAAAGTTGTAATTTAACCCTCCCGTGAAAAGGTCCTCATCCATGGTCGCCTCATCAGGGGTGCTGGGACGAAAGCTGAATTCTGCCTTATCATGTCGATATCCTCCTGAAAGCACAAGATGTTCGATTAATCTTATTTCATTATGCACATAGTATCCATGGTTCTTCTTATTGAGATCAAATGTGGCCAGACCTGAGAAGGAGGAGTCATTTTCTATGTCTTCCTTTGCCTCCTGAAAGTCATATCCGAGAGTCAGTGTATTCATCGACTTTCCAATTTTATTTTTAATGAGTAACTGGGGGTTAACTGATGTCGTTTTGATCTCCGTGTCACCAAGAAATGTTCCGCCAACAAAAGAAGCAAATGTCAGGAATGTCCTTTTCCTGTAGGAAGCATCAAGCTTGAAGAAACTGTCACCCCGGAAATAGACCTCAGGCCCTCCTTTAACATAATAATCTGTTACATCCGCAAAATCATCAGGATTGATGGTATCTGTCCGTGAAGCTCCTGCCGAAAAATCACTTTCTTTTAGTGCGCCCGGTAATCCGGTTTCATCGTTATGGTATCCAGTACTTAAATTAAGCTTTATAAAATCAGCAGCATAATAATTCAGGTTCATGCCTAAATCCTTTGCTGCTGTTTCACTGTTATCCCTGTAGCCATCAGAGAAAAAGTGACTGCCAGAGAGAGAGTAGGATAATTTGTCGGTGCTGTTGGAGATAAATGCATTTTCTTTAAATGAAAGATAACTGCCTGCTGCAAATCCGGCCCCGTAACGCAGGGCATCGCCTTCTCTGGTGATTATATTAATTACGCCCCCAGTAGCATTGTCTCCATATAAAATACTTGCCTGCCCCCCTCGTACAATTTCAATTTTTTCAACTCTGTCCAGCGGGATCTGTGACCAGTCCGTCCCACTGAGATCAGCTTGATTTACAGGCCGTCCATCGACAAGAACCAGTGTATTCAGACCCGCAGTTTCTCCAAATCCGCGAATGTCGACTGTCATGTTACGTTTGTTCCCAGCAACATCGTTTACATGTAACCCGGCTGCCCTTAACAGGTCAGGTATATTACTGGATGTTGAGTTGCTGATTGCATCTTTATCAATCACATTAGTGTAAGTCGGTACCGTTGATAGAGCTTCTTCATACCTAGAGGCCGTTACCACGACCTCACCAACCTTGATTGTCTCGTCCTGTGCTGCCTGAATTGTCCACGATGAAAGTAAAATGATCACCATGTTCATAATGATATGCTTCATGTATAGATTCCTCCATATTTTTTTTCGTTAAGGTATTGCTGATTTCGAATTCTTCCATTGTGTTTCTCACTAAATCAGGAACTGTTGTATCTCATCATTACCTCCTCTTCCCGCGAAGGGGTTAAATAATCTTCAGGTAATCAAGATCTCCTGACTTAGGTCGTTCTACTTACCCGCCTTCCCGGCAGTATAAAAACCACCAGTGGTTTTTAAACAATTAAGAAGTAAGAAGTTATAAGTTGAAAGTTTTTTAATACATTCCCTCTTAATGCTTCATTCTCACTTCTTAACTGGTTGTTAGGTTTTCGTTCCCATTACAGTTGCGGGGCAGTTCCTGTTTTGCACAGTATTCCCTCGAATTACCCTGCTATCAATCGCCGATTTTGTCGTCCGGCTGCGTTGTCTTGCTTTTTTCTCGATCATGGTACAGCAGGTACGCCTCACTCGAAAAAAGCCTCGACACCTTGCCAGACAACAAACTTGACGATTGTCCCACTTTATTTCACTTAATGTGGATCAATACTTTATATATATTCCTCCTGAGTCTTCCTTCTTCAGTTCTATGTCAATATCAAAAGCCAGTTTAAGCATCTCTTTTGTCAGCATCTCTTCGGGTTTTCCACTGCCGATAATGCTTCCTTCCTTAATAAGGAGAATATTTTCAAACTGAAAAGCAATGTTGATGTCATGAAGCGCCATGACAACGGTTATATTTCTATTCTCCTGCAGGTCTCTGAGCAGCCTGATAAGCTCCATCTGATATTTAATGTCAAGGTTGGCAAGCGGTTCATCAAGAAGCACAAGCCCGGCTCCCTGCATCAGGGTCATGGCTATATAAACCCTCCTTTTCTCCCCGCCGCTTATATGAGTAATAAGTGATTCAGAGTATTCTGTGAGTCCAACCATGCCGATCGCATCATCAACGGTCAGCTCAGGGAGAGTGTCATAGGGATAAAGCCCCATTTCAACAAACTCCCTCACGGTGAAAGGTATATTCATATCCAGAAACTGCGGCAGGTAACTTAACAGCTTTGCCCTGTCCCTGTTTCTGTATGTCTGCAGGTCCTTGTTCCAGAGCTTAATCCGGCCTGATAAAGGACGTAAAATGCCGCTTGCCAGTTTCAGAATAGTTGATTTGCCTGAACCGTTTGCACCGAGCAGGCCTATGAATGCACTATTTGCAACAGACATGGAAATATCCTGAATAAATGATTTTTTTCCATCATAGGAGAATCCCACATCATGAAAGGACAGAATATGTTTATCAGAAGCTGAGAACATCTTTTCTCCTTAGCAGATAAAGAAAATAGGGGGCACCCAGGATAGCGGTAATTATACCTGCCGGCAGCTCCATGGGTGAAACAACAGATTTCCCTATCAGATCAGCAATGCAAAGCAGAACCCCGCCACCAATTGCCGAGACGGGTATTAGCATACGGCTATCTGATCCTATGATAAATCTTCCAATGTGGGGGATCAGCAGCCCTATAAAACCAATCATGCCTCCCAGTGATACAGATGCAGCTGTCATCAGCCCGACAGACACAAACAGGATAAAGCGCTCTTTCCGCGGAGAAAACCCCAGACTGTGTGAAAGGTCATCCCCCAGGATGAGACTGTTTAAGGCCTTTGCACGATAAAAGGAAATGCCAAGCCCGGCAGTTATGAACATACAACCAAAGGGAATAATCGACCAGTCAGCAAGCGAGAGGTCTCCGAATATCCAGAGCGTTGCCCTTTTCAGGCCCTCATTGCTTGAGATGCTCATCAGCAGCATCAGCAGGGCGGAAAAAAGAAAACCCAGACCCACACCAGCCAGAAGTAACCGGTCAGGCCAGAAGCCTCCCCGCTTCCAACCCATGGCTCCTACAAAAATTCCGCTGAAAAGCGCCCCGCAAAATGCAAGCACAGGAATTGTAAAGATTCCGAAGAACGTAACACCTGCGATAATCCCTGCTGCAGCTATTAAGGCAGCCCCGCTTGATATACCGAGTATATAGGGGTCTGCAAGTGGATTTCGCAGTATTCCCTGAAGCACTGCTCCTGATGCTCCAAGCGCCATGCCCATTAATACTGATATGACGACTCTGGGCAGTCTTATTGAAATGACTATTTGCCTGTCCATTTCATTCAGACCAAACGGATTTATCGGTTTCGGACCGATGAACAGGGCGATTACGAATATGATAAACGATGTGAAAAGTATAATTGTCAGTTTTAGTTTCATGTTAAGTATGGTTCGAACCGTTTGAACAGCTTAAGCCGCTTGCACGGTTCAAACGGTTCAAGCCGATGGAACTATTTATTTAAATATCCTGCCAACTCCTTTATTCCCGGTATGATTCGTGGTCCCAATCGATATAAATGATCACTTACGTAATAGACGTTATTATTCTTTACTGCCGGTATGTAGGAAATTCTTGATAATAGTCCTACCGCTGTCTTCTGCATGTCCATTCCATATGCCTTGCCGATAAAAATAATATCCGGAGACCTGTGGACAATTTCCTCAATAGAGTACTTTGGATACTGGATCTTGGCATCCCCGGCAATATTAATTGCGCCAAGGAGATGTATCGCGTCGTGTATTGCTGTTCCCGGTCCTGCCACCATTAACGGTTCGGGCCAGATCATGAAAAGGACTTTTTTATTACCCGCCTGCACCCCTTTTTGTAAATCGTTCAGTGCCCCTTTAATATCTAAAGCAAGTTTATTGAACTTGTCCTCTTCTTCAATCTCCTGACCAAGTCGTCTGATTCCATCCGGCAGTTGGGCGATTGTTCGCGCCCTGAAGACATATGTCCTGATGTTCATTGATATGAGACGCTGCTCAAACGCCTTTGGATTCCCGTCAGTTGTCATGATCACAATGTCAGGCTTTAATGAGATGACGGCCTCCATTGACGGGTTGGACATGCCACCGATCTTTGGTTTACTCTTTGCCTCTTCCGGGTAATCACAGAATGTTGTTACGCCAACAATTTTATTCCCAAGACCAGCAGCAAACAGAATTTCTGTAGTGCTCGGTGCAAGTGAAACTATCCTTTGGGGAGGTTCAGCAAAAGCTGAAGTAAGAAGTAAAAAATTAAGACTTAATAGGGAAAAAAGACAGGCACAAAGAAACAGAGGTACAGAGGCACATAGTAAAAAAAACAATCTAATTTTTTTTACTCCTATGTCCCTATGTCTCTTTGCCTTTTTGTGCCTGCCTTTATGTGTCTTTGCCACTCTGTACCTTTCTAAAAAATAAAAAACCCCGGCCTTCGATGAAAGCCGGGGATAAAAGCCAATAACCTTTACCCTCACAACCTTGTACCACGAAGGCTCCTCGTGAGGCATGTCCAGGCAGGTCTTCTGGCTTCCCTGTACCTCTGGCTAACCTTCCCTCCCTGAATCAGGAAGTGGTATTACTGCAAAAAGCATCTGCCAGAGGCTGAACCACAGTATATATGGTACAGGGTTACAGCGGCGGGTCCGCTCCAGTATTTCACTGGATTCCCCATTAAGCCCTATCGGGCGCCTGAACTAATTATGTGAGACATTATAACGTATATAACATCGATTTAGTCAAGCATACCAGACAGGGAGCACGTGCAACCGATCGATCCTGCCTGCAGAGATCATCAATTAATACAGTTAATCATAAATTTATCAACGATCCCCCTGGTTTCTCTCCCTGAAATCATGCATTTTTATACGGGGTTCGATTCCATTATCTGGAAACACTTGAAAATACATGTATGCAACAGAGAATGCACAGAGAGTTTTCGGAAGTGGAAACGAGATAACTTATTGATTTAATTAAAAATTTATATTAAATAAGCAAATATAATAAAGTAATTTAAATTTTTATATTGACACTGTCCGAAAACTTGCATATCATAATGTTTCATTAAATCTTTCTTCTTGCAATAGTTACTGGTAATTACCACTTAACATTACTTATCATTACCAAAAAAAGGCTTATTTTCCAGTGTGTTACATTGCAGGCAGGTAGTGCTATCTGTCAATACTTTGAAAAGGAGATATATATGAGACTTGTTTTGTTAGGAGCCCCGGGAGCAGGGAAAGGGACCCAGGCGAAGAAACTTATCGAAAAATATAGAATCCCTCAGATTTCAACCGGAGATATCCTTAGAAAGGCTGTAGCTGATGGCACACCGCTCGGAAAAGAGGCAAAATCATACATGGATTCAGGCGGACTGGTTCCTGATTCAGTAGTGATAGGTTTAGTGAAAGAAAGACTTGCCCAGGATGACTGCAAAACAGGTTATATTCTGGACGGGTTTCCCAGAACTACCCCTCAGGCTGAAGAGCTTGATAATGTCCTTTCCGGGATGAACTCCCCCCTGGACGTTGCCTTGAGTGTTGATGTTGACAAGGATGATTTAATGAAACGACTTACCGGTAGACGCACATGCAGGGGCTGCCAGCAGATGTATAATATTCATTTTTCAGCTCCAAAAAAAGACGGTGTGTGTGATAAGTGCGGAGGAGAATTATATCAGAGAGATGATGATCAGGAAGATACAATCAGGAACAGGCTGGATGTATATGAAAAATCAACGGCTCCCCTTATTGACTATTATGAAAGCAAGGGCATTCTGAAGTCTGTGAAGGGTAAAGGCAGCATTGATGATATCTTCAACCAGATAGTCTCAATTCTGGGAGCATAAACATAAATGGGTTATACACTTAATTTTCTTAATAAGGAGGAATAAGTAGCAATGATTAAACCACACGGTTCAGACGAACTGAATCCACTATTTGTATATGACACGGCGGAAAATGAGGCCCTGCAGCATGAAGCAAAGAGTTTGCCTTCTATTGTTGTGAGCTCAGCAACCGCAGCCAATGCAGTTATGATGGGTGGCGGTTATTTCAACCCGCTGACCGGCTACATGAACAAGGCTGACGCGTTGTCTGTTGCCAATGATATGAAAACCACATCAGGTCTGTTCTGGCCTACTCCGGTTTTGAACCTGGTGAAAGATGCCGGTTCCATCAAGGCCGGTGACCGCATTGCATTGAAAGATCCGAATGTTGAAGGAAATCCTGTGCTGGCTGTTATGGATGTTGAAGCAATCGAAGAATTCAGCGATGCAGATATGGCGCTGATGTCTGAAAAAGTGTACCGTCCCAGCCCTGATGAACCCCACCCCGGTGTTGAAACATTCAATTCTCAGGGGAAAGTGTGTCTATCAGGCCCGATCAAGGTACTGAACTTCTCTTATTTCCAGGATGAGTTCCCTGATACGTTCCGCACTGCAGTTGAAATTCGTAATGAAATTAAGGAGCGCGGCTGGAATAAAGTTGTAGCATTCCAGACCCGTAACCCGATGCATCTGGCTCATGAAGAATTGTGCCACATGGCGATGGACCGTCTGGGTTGTGATGGTCTGGTTATCCATATGCTGTTAGGTAAGCTGAAACCCGGGGATATTCCTGCACCTGTTCGTGATGCCGCGATCCGTAAAATGGTTGAGCTGTACTTCAAGCCAAACAGCGCCATGATTACCGGTTACGGCTTTGATATGCTGTATGCCGGCCCAAAGGAAGGAGTACTGCATGCAGTGTTCCGTCAGAATATGGGTGCAACTCACTTCATTGTCGGCCGTGACCATGCAGGGGTAGGCGATCATTACGGAGCATTTGATGCGCAGAAAATCTTTGATGAAGAAGTGCCTGCAGGCGCTTTGCAAATAGAAATCTTCAAGGCTGACCACACTGCATACTCGAAGAAACTGGACAGGGTTGTGATGATGTGTGAAGCACCTGATCATAAAAAAGAAGACTTTGTTCTGCTGTCAGGTACAAAAGTACGTGCCATGTTATCCGATGGCATTGCTCCACCCAAAGAGTTTTCACGTCCTGAAGTGGCTGATATTCTGATTAATTATTATCAGGGACTTGAAAAGAGAGTTTAACGGTCAATACATGTCTTTTAAAAGGCAATGCACACAGACTTATTTTAAGTCTAAATAATCCAAAGATATTTTGGAAAGGAGGAAGTAAAAATGCCAAGTTTTGTAATCGCGGAAAAATGTGACGGTTGTAAGGCACAGGATAAAACTGCATGTCAGTATATCTGTCCGAATGACCTCATGGCTCTTAACAGAGATCTCATGAAGGCTTACAACCAGGAGCCTGAGCAGTGCTGGGAGTGTTACAACTGTGTAAAGATCTGCCCGCAGCAGGCGATCGAGGTAAGAGGGTACCAGGACTTCAATCCACTGGGTGGAAACGTTATCCCGATGAGGGGTACGGACTCTATCATGTGGACAGTCAAGTTCAGGAACGGCGTTCTGAAACGGTTTAAATTCCCGATCAGGACCACAGCTGAGGCTTCTATCGATTGTTATGGTGGAAAGCCTGAAGCAGATATGTCAAAAATAAAAGAGCCTGGGTTCTTTAACTACGAAGCCAGGAAAGAATAATATAAGGAGGGATTGAAAATGGAAAAAGAAACTTGTACTTTTTCATATTGCCAGAAGCCGGAAATCGTTGAGCATGAAACAGATCTGCTCCTTATCGGAGGCGGAATGGCATGCTGCGGTTCTGCGTATGAAGCAGCAAGATGGGCAAACGCTAACAACTTGAAGGTTACCATGGTCGACAAAGCTGCAACGGACAGAAGCGGCGCAGTAGCCATGGGTCTGTCAGCCATCAATACATATGTTGGCGAAAACAAAGTTGAAGATTACGTAAGGTACGTAAGAGCTGACCTTATGGGTATTACAAGGGACGACCTCGTATACGACCTCGGCAGACACGTTGATGACAGCGTGCATATGTTTGAGGAGTGGGGGCTTCCGATCTGGAAAAAAGGCGATGACGGTTTTTCTCTTGACGGATTCCAGGCAAAAGACGCCGGTAAGGGTACATTGAGAGATGGCGCTACACCTGTAAGATCAGGTAAGTGGCAGATCATGATCAATGGTGAGTCTTACAAGGCCATCGTCGCTGAAGCAGCTAAGAAAGCCCTTGAGGAAAACAGGGCAGCCACAGGCGTTGATCAGAACCTGTTTGAAAGGGTTTTCATCGTAAGACTCTTCAAGGATGCGAACGATCCTGACAGGATTGCAGCAGCTGTTGGCTTCAGCGTAAGAGAGCACAAGATGTACATCTTCAAGGCCAAAGCAATGGTCCTTGCTGCCGGCGGTGCTGTTAATGTGTTCAGGCCGAGGTCTTCCAAGGAAGGCCAGGGACGTGCTTGGTATCCGGTATGGAACTCAGGTTCCGGTTATGCATTGGGAATGCAGGCTGGTGCGGAGCTCACATTAATGGAAAACAGGTTCGTGCCTGCCCGTTTTAAAGACGGATACGGTCCTGTTGGCGCATGGTTCCTCTTTTTCAAGGCAAAAGCAACAAACAGCCTTGGCGAAGATTACTGTGCTGACGAAGCCAACCTTGCAGACGCAAGAAAGAAATATGGCGACAAGTATGTTGACAAGATGGGTACAGCGATGAGAAACCACCTCATGATGCTTCATATGAAGCAGGGGAAAGGACCGATCATCATGAGGACTGATGAGGCTATGGATGCCATCAACAAGACCTTCATGGAACAGCTCGGTGAGAAAGAAGGCAAGAAGAAGGTCAAACACCTCGAGGCAGAGGCATGGGAAGATTTTCTTGATATGTGTATCGGACAGGCAGGTCTCTGGGCATCCAAGGACATCGAGCCTGACAAGACTCCTTCCGAGATCATGCCGACAGAGCCATACCTTCTCGGTTCACATGCAGGCTGTGCAGGATTCTGGTGTTCAGGCCCGAGCGATATTGCGGGCACACCTGAAGACTGGCACTGGGGCTACAACAGAATGTCCACAGTACCGGGCCTGTTTATGGCCGGTGACATCTGCGGTGCATCCGGACACAAGTTCTCCTCAGGTTCACATGCAGAGGGAAGGATTGCTGCAAAGGCTGCAATAGCATTTATCCTTGACCATCCGGATTATAAGCCGACTCCAAGGAAGAGCGCTGATGAGATGGCAGCCGAGCTGTATCTGCCATATGAAGTATATGAGAAGAACAAAACATACTCAACAGATCCTGAGATAAATCCTTTCTACATCAAACCGGTTCTCCTTCAGACGAGACTGCAGAAGATCGCTGATGAGTACTTCGGCGGTATCTCAACATGGTACATGACTTCAAAGACCATGCTTGAAGAAGGTTTGAACCAGCTCAAAATGCTCAAAGAGGACTGTCAGAAGATGGCAGCAGCTGACCTCCATGAGCTGATGAGATGCTGGGAGAACTATCACAGGATACTCTCACTTGAGGCACATGCACGCCACATCCTCTACAGGGAAGAGTCAAGGTACCCCGGTTATTACTACAGGGGCGATCATGACTTCATCGATGACGACAACTGGAAGGTATTCACATGCTCCAAGTACGACATGGAAACAGGCGAATTCACAATGTCCAAGAGAGACCACAAGAACATTTGGCCTGACTAAGCCGTTTCTTTACCAATATTCTCCGGGCACCATGTGGTGCCCGGGGAGTTATTTAAGTTATCGGGCATTTGGTTATAAATATTTCTAATGTACTTCCCGGAAATTATTGTTGTCTTGAAATAATCAATTGTTGTAAAGTATAGGCCATTTATCCTGTCTGCCTAACTACCTTCGGCAGGCCTGACTGCTGCAAGGCAGGCTTGATAACTTAACTAACTCTCTTAAAATGGAGGCATAGTATGTCTGAGCATGAAAAAAACATTTTGGTAATAGGAGGAGGCATCAGCGGTCTGACCACTGCCTGCGAAGCAGCAGAGGCCGGCTATAATGTGGTCCTGGTGGAAAAGGACCCGTTTCTTGGCGGAAGGGTAACGCGACTGCACCAGTATTTCCCCAAACTATGTCCTCCTGCCTGTGGACTTGAGATTAATTTTAAAAGGATCAGGTTCAGCGACCGTATCACCTATTATACAATGGCTGAAATCGAAGACATCTCCGGAGGACCCGGCAATTACAACGTAACAGTTAAGGCAAGGCCACGTTTTGTTAATGACAAGTGCACCGCCTGTGGCGCATGCGCAGAAGCATGTCCTGTTGAAGTACCGAATGATTTCAATGCTGGACTCAGTATGAGAAAGGCTGCGTACCTACCTTATGAACAGGCGTTCCCGATGCAATATGTAATAGATGAAGGGGCATGCAAGAAAGGTGACTGTACTGCCTGTAAAGATGCATGTAAATATGATGCAATAGATCTGGATATGAAGCCTGATACATTAGCGATAGAGGCCAGCGCAATAGTGCTTGCAGCAGGATGGAAACCTTATGATGCCAGCAAGATAGATAACCTTGGTTTTGGAACCAGCAAGAATATTATTACAAATGTAATGATGGAGAGAATTGCATCACTCAGCGGTCCTACCCAGGGCAAAATTACGAGACCATCAGACGGCAAAGAAGCCAAGAAAGTTGCCTTTGTACAGTGTGCAGGTTCCCGTGATGAAAACCACCTTGCATTCTGTTCTGCGGTATGCTGCCTCGCTTCATTAAAACAGGCAACATATGTAAGAGAGCAGTATAAGGATTCTGAAGTTACGATGTACTATATAGACATCAGGACACCAGGAACTTCCTACGAGCGGTTTTTGAACAAGATAAAAGAAGATGAAAAGGTAAAGCTTATCAAGGGCAAGGTTGCCAGGGTCCATGAGGACCCAGCCACCGGCGATGTAATTGTTGAAGCTGAAGACATCTATGGAGGGAGCAAGATCAGGGAACCCTTTGACCTCTGTGTACTTGCAACCGGTATGGAGCCGATGATCTCCGGGGTTAAACTTCCATCTGATGTCAAAATCAATGAAAACGGTTTTGCTGTCATGGGCAAAGACCAAAAAGGGATTTATGCTGTTGGCTGCGCCAAAGACCCGGTAGATGTGGCAAAGTCAGTGCAGAGTGCTACATCAGCAGCCCTTAAAGCCATACAGACAGTCGGGAGGTTATCCTAATGGAAGAGAAAAGGGAAAAGAAAATCGGAGTATATATATGTAAAGGCTGCGGAATTGATGAGGCAGTTGAGGTAGACAAGTTCGAAGAAGTTGCCACCAAGGAGATGAAGGCCCCTGTATACAAAACCCATAACGCGCTCTGCAGTCCTGGAGGGATTGATCTAATAAAGAGTGATATAGAAGGCGAAGGAGTTAATACCATCGTCGTAACTGCCTGTTCTCCAAGGATCAAACATAAAGAGTTTACTTTTCCCGGCTGTGTAGTGGAAAGGGCAAATATCAGGGAATTTGTTGCCTGGACACAGGAACCCAAAACAGAAGACACACAGGCGCTGGCAGAGGACTATGTCAGGCTTGGAGTTTCAAGAGCGAAAAGTGCTGATCTTCCTGAACCTTTCCTGCTTGATGAGACAGAGATGTCTGTTCTTGTTGTAGGAGGAGGTATTTCAGGAATGAGCTCAGCGTTGGGTGCTGCAGATGCAGGCTATAATGTAGCTCTTGTTGAAAAAAGCGAAGCACTTGGTGGATGGGCCAAGAAGATGTATAAGCAGCTTCCCCAGAGTTATCCCTTTGAGTCCATTGAAGAGCCAACTATTAATGCTACGATCGATAAAGTCAATTCACACGATAAAATTAAGGTCTTTACATCATCTGAGGTAGAAAAGATAGCCGGGGTTCCGGGTCAGTATGATGTATCAATAAAGACCAATGGCGGTTCAGAGCAATTCAAATCAGGCGCTGTTATCATGGCTGCTGGCTGGAGACCGTATGATGTGAGCAAACTGGACCATCTCGGCGCCGGCAATCCGAATGTGATAACAAATATGCAGATGGAAGAGATGGCAGCCAAAGGAAAGATAACAAGACCTTCAGACGGCAAAGAGGCAAAAAGGGTGGCATTTATACAGTGTGCCGGTTCAAGGGACGTTAACCACCTGCCCTACTGTTCATCCTACTGCTGCCTTACCTCTTTAAAGCAGGCCGCATATGTGAGGGAGAAAAATCCTGATGCAATGGCGTTTATCCTTTATAAAGATATGAGGACTCCGGGACAGTATGAACTCTTTTACAAGAGCATACAGCATGATCCGGGCGTCATGCTCACCAAAGGTGATGTAACAGGAGTAAGCGAGGCCCCTGGCGGAAGCGTGTATGTCAGCCTTAAGGACACGCTCCTAGGTAAAGAAATAAAAATAGAGGCCGACCTTGTTGTACTTGCAACAGGCATGGTCCCCAACTCAAGAATTGACGTAGAAGAACTCGCAGAATGGAAGGCTAAATTTGATGAGAAACTCAAGGCGTCAGGCGGACAGCCCGACCCCAATGCCCCGCTTGAACCCCATAAGGTTCCTAACATTCTTAAACTTGATTACAAACAGGGGCCGGAGCTCCCGGTGCTTGAAGAGGCATACGGATTTACCGATTCAAACTATATCTGTTTCCAGTATGAATCACGAAGGACAGGTATTTATACTGCAGGAAGTATAAGACAGCCCATGCATATGATGGGAAGCATAGAAGACGGCATGGGCGCCAGTCTGAAGGCGATCCAGATTGTAGAGGCAACAAAGAACGGCTACTCAGTTCATCCACGAGCATGGGACCAGACCTACCCGGAAGTGAACCTGCAGAAATGTACTTCATGCAAGAGATGTACTGAGGAATGTCCCTTCAGCGCTATTGAAGAGGATGAAAAGGGAACGCCGTTTCATAAAATGTCACGTTGCCGCAGATGCGGTACCTGTCTTGGATCATGTCCTGAAAGGGTCATTAACTTCAAGGACTTCAGTATTAACATGATTTCAACACTCTTTAAGGACATGGATATTCCGGAAGAGGGAATGAGGATTGTCGCTCTTGCCTGTGAGAATGACGCCTATCCTGCGCTTGATGCCGCAGCATTTAACCGAATCAGGATAAATTCTGCATTCAGATTTATCTCGGTAAGGTGCCTGGGCAACCTGAATCTTGCCTGGGTTGCTGACGCACTCTCCAAGGGCATAGACGGCATGATACTTTTGGGCTGTAAGTTCGGTGAAAACTATCAGTGCCATTTTGTACGGGGAAGTGAGCTTGCCAATGAAAGACTGGGCAAAGTCCAGGAGACATTGGGAAGGCTTATGCTTGAATCTGAGAGGGTAAAATTGTTACAGCTCTCTATCCAGGATTATGACAAGCTGCCCGGACTGTTGAATGAGTTTGCTGATGAAATCGAAGAAATGGAACCGAACCCGTTTAAAGAATTCTAAATACAGTAACCAGTAACGAGTAACTCGTAACGCGTTACTAATTAATTGGAGGTTATAGATGGCAGAGCAAGTTATTAAACCTGATTTAGATTTTGTAAAGGGCGTGATTGCCGCCGGCGGCGACTCCCTTAAGAAATGCTATCAGTGTGCCACATGTTCAGTTGTATGTAATGTTACTCCTGATCAGAACCCCTTTCCGAGAAAGGAAATGGTATGGGCACAGTGGGGGCTGAAAGAAAAATTCAAGGGAAACCCTGACGTATGGCTGTGCCATCAATGCAATGACTGTACGGCATACTGCCCCAGGGACGCCAAACCCGGAGAAGTATTGGGAGCTATCAGGAAACAGACAATTGCTCAATATTCTTCCCCATCTGCACTTGTTGATTTCGTCAATAACAAAAGCTCTATGATACTGCTTATTCTGATTCCTGCGGTTATTGTAGGTCTGGTGATTTCCATGTTCGGATCCTGGAGCCCTGAAGGTGAGGTTATCTTCAGTAATTTCATGCCCATTTTGGCCATCCAGTTTCTGTTTACTCCGGCTCTGCTCTTTGGAGTTGGTGTCGGCATTATGGGTATGAGAAAGTTCTGGGCAGATATGAAAGAAGCAAATGGAGTAACAACGGGTGATCTTAAGGGAAGTGTAACAGCGATGTTCAAGGAACTGATGAGCCATGAAAAGTTTAAAGAATGTGATGAAAGCAAGGACAGGGCAACGTCTCATCTGCTCGTGTTTTACAGCTTTATCGCACTTGGCATTGCAACCGCACTTGGGGTCCTATACATCGATATATTACACCTGGAATCGCCTTTCCGTTTTGGATATGGTACACCAATAAAAATATTCGGGACCGTAGGTGCCATTGCAATTCTGGCAGGATCATACCTGATGATGAGCAACCGGTTTAAACATGCTGACAGGGTTGGATTAGGAAGCTATTTTGACTGGCTGCTGATCGGACTTATCGGAACTATTGGCGTGTCGGGTACTCTTGCGTGGCTTACGAGGGTAGCCGGAATTGGCGGACTGGCATACCCCCTCTATTTTATTCATCTCGTAGTTGTATTATCGTTGTTTGTCTATCTTCCGTTCTCAAAGCTGGCCCATATGTTTTACAGGGGCGCTGCATTGAGTTTCAATAAATATTCGGGTAGAGAAGCACTGGCAGAGGCGCAGCCTGCAGTTGAGGCTGCAGCAGCTCCTGTGAAATCTCCTTCTGAATCAGAACAGACAGGGACAGAAACAAAACAGGAATCAGGTCAGGAGTAAATTGAATTGAATACTAAAATCCTTAAATCCATTAAAGGGGGGTACGTTTATGAGTAGTATTATTTTATTTGCACTCATCTGCGGCGGCGCAGGCGTCTTATATGCTCTGCTGACAGCTGGATGGGTAACAAAGCAGGACGCAGGTAATGAAAAAATGCAGGAAATCTCAAATGCTGTCAAAGAAGGCGCCCAGGCCTTTCTTGCGCGTGAGTACAAAACAGTTGCAATTGCAGGCGCAGTTGTTCTGGTGCTGCTTCTGATTTTTGGACTGGGTATCTGGACCGGCATCGGTTTTGTAATCGGCGCCCTGGGTTCAGCGCTCGCCGGTTATATCGGGATGATGGTAACGGTCCGTGCAAATGTTCGTACGGCACAGGCCGCGCATAATGGAATCCAGGCAGCCCTTTCCGTGGCGTTCAAGGGCGGCTCAGTTACCGGTATCATGGTTGTTGGTCTTGGTCTGTTAGGAATTGCAGGCTACTATTACATAGCCAAATCTTCTGCCGGTGAGGAGGCGTTTCATGCCCTCATTGGACTTGGTTTTGGATGTTCCCTGATGAGCGTGTTTGCGCGTATCGCTGGAGGTATCTATACAAAGGCCGCTGATGTTGGCGCTGACATTGTGGGCAAGGTTGAAGCGGGAATCCCTGAGGATGATCCCAGAAACCCTGCTGTTATTGCTGACAATGTTGGCGATAATGTCGGAGACTGCGCGGGAATGGCAGCCGACCTTTATGAGACATATACGGTTACGCTTGTTGCGGCAATGCTTCTTGCCAAGACAGTATTCGGCTCTGACAGTCCGTGGATTGAGTTCCCGCTGCTTCTTGGCGGTGTCTCAATTATTGCTTCCATCATCGGTACGTACTTTGTGAAGCTCGGCAAGGACGATTACATAATGGGAGCCCTTTATAAGGGACTTGCCGTATCAGGTATACTGGCGGCGATCGCGTTCTTTATTGTGTCTTCAAACTTCATCAGCGGTCTGGATGAAGCTGCGAGGGGCGGATTTACAGCCGGAAGTATCTTTATGACAGCACTTATCGGACTTGTTCTCACAGGGCTTATTGTCTGGATAACAGAGTACTTTACTTCTACAAGTTACAGCCCGGTTAAACATATTGCAGCAGCCAGTCAGACAGGTGACGGAACAAACGTTATCGCAGGTCTGGCAGTGAGCATGAAGGCAACAGGCATGCCTGTTATTGTTATTGTTGCAGCCATTCTCGGAGCTTACTCCCTTGGCGGCGGTTTTGACGGCAATCCCGGCGGCGGACTTTTCGCAATCGCCCTTTCAGCTGTCTCAATGCTTTCCATGACCGGAATCGTTGTTGCGATCGACTCATACGGACCGATCACAGATAATGCCGGTGGTATCGCAGAGATGGCAGAGCTTCCTGAAGAGATCCGTAACATTACTGATCCTCTTGATGCAGTTGGTAACACAACAAAGGCCGTTACAAAGGGTTATGCTATCGGTTCTGCAGCTCTTGCAGCGCTCGTTCTCTTTGCTGAGTACTCCAGGTCATTCTCTGAGGTAATGTTTTTTGATCTTTCCAATCCACTGGTACTGGCAGGTCTGTTTATTGGCGGCCTCCTTCCTTACTACTTCGGCGCTCTCCTTATGGAAGCAGTGGGCAAGGCAGCAGGCGGAGTTGTTGAGGAAGTCAGACGCCAGTTCAGAGAGATTCCCGGAATTATGGAAGGCACAGGCAAACCTGAATATGGTAAATGTGTTGATATCGTGACAAAGTCAGCGATCAAACAGATGATGATTCCTGCTTTGATACCTGTAGTCGTGCCTATCCTTGTTGGCATGCTTCTGGGAAGGGAGGCCCTTGGCGGTGTTCTTATCGGAAGTATCATCACGGGTCTTTTCCAGGCCATTGCCATGACAAGCGGTGGTGGTGCATGGGACAACGCCAAAAAGTATATCGAAGACGGTATCTATGGAGGTAAGGGGTCTGACGCTCACAAGGCAGCAGTTACCGGTGACACAGTTGGTGATCCTTACAAGGACACAGCAGGCCCGGCGATTAACCCGATGATCAAGGTCATCAATATCGTTGCACTGCTGATCGTTCCTCTTATATAGTAAAGTTTCGCTTTTCCCTCCCCTGATCGGGTGAGGAGAGAGCGGCTAATATTAAGGGCTGTGCCCGATGCGGTACAGCCCTTTTTTTGTTATCCCCGGTACATGATGGAGGATCAAGATCAATCGCTGGGGCGGACGGCTGTTCGCTCCTGCATTTGAACATCTGCACATTCTCACTGTCCTTCATGTGCTCCCTATCCTTACTTAATATATAATTCTTTAAACGAAACAGAAAGGAGATCAACAATGGCAAAGCACAACGAATCTCCATTTAAATGTCATGTATTTGTCTGCACTCAAGACAGGCAGGGCAAACGAAATCATGTGCTGATGACAACAGCACTCAGATAAGAAAAGTTTAAAAGAAGAGGTTGCAAACAGGGGGTGGAAGTCCAAGGTTCGAGTTTCATCGTGCGGGTGTGTGGGGTTATGCTCAGACGGGCCGAATGTGATTCTGTATCCTCAGAAGATCTGGTTTTCAGAATTTTCCGAGAATGATGTGGGTGAGGTTATTGAGGCAGTTGAGGGGATATTAAAAGGGGAATATTAATTTAAAATCCCCCTGCATCCCCTCGGAATAGAGTCGTACCGACCTTTTCTAGAGGGGGAGACTCCCCTATTCATTCATAACCTGAAGTTGCTAAGAGGTCCCAAAAAGGATTGAACAGATAGAATTAATACCTGTGTAATTTAATACCATATTAATTTATAATATTAATTGTACAGTTTAAATAAATATCACCTTTCTATATAGCCATCTATTCCAATACATTGCGGTAAAGGGTGTAATAATTTGAAGTAAGGAGTATTACAATTTGAATTCTGACATTCAGGAAGAAGAAGAGAAAAAAGAACCAAACTGGACATGGTTCCTTTTTTCTTTTAAGGGAAGAGTTACCAGAAGACAGTTCTGGATATTTAATCTGATAATTTTTACTGCCGGACTGTTGCTGGGGGCGCTTACTGGTACACCTGAAGAGTTCGGAGAATTTACCAGACCCCAGCTCATGTTTATGATCTGGATATTCTGGCCAAGCCTTGCTGTGCAGGCAAAACGCTGGCACGATATAAACAAATCTGCCTGGTGGCTGCTGCTTAATGCCATCCCTATTGCAGGCCCGATATGGGCATTTATTGAGAACGGCTTTTCACCGGGTACGCCCGGTGATAACAGGTTTGGACCTGCGCCCGCGGAACAGGTCAGTCAGTAAGCTTTTTTCTGACAAGGCGGTTACTTTCTATATCATAACTCGCCGGATATATACTTCTCCAATTCCTGAATTTTGAACTCCTGGTTTGACATAATCTGTTTTACCACGTCACCGAGTGTTAAGAGGCCTATTAACTTATTGTTCTTAAGGATGGGCAAGTGGCGTATATGTTTGGCTGACATCAAAGCCATGCATTCATCCAAAGAATTATCCGGGGTTGTATATACAACTTCCTTTGTCATGAGTTCACTTATGGCTGTGTCTTTGGATGCTTTACCCTTGAGGATAACTTTCCGGGCATAATCTCTTTCTGAAAAAATACCTACCAGTTTGTCCCCTCTGGTCACGAGCAGGGCGCCAATATTCTTTTCTGCCATAACCTGCAATCCTTCAAATACGGTAGCATCCGGAGATATGGACCAGACATTATTATCTTTTGATTCAAGGAGTTGCTTAACAGTTGCCATAGTATTCATCCTCCCTTTTGCGTGCACGATACGTACAATGATGGTTATAGAAATTTATGATTAATAAGCAGATTATAAACACATTGTTTCAGGATTGTAAAGGAAATATCATAAACAATCCTGTTCTTAAAATGATAGTGTACTTTGTTGGGAAAAAGGAGTAATGTAGAAGCACGGTCATCGTGCCCTGGCCCCTCCGTAAACCGATTGTCAGCGAAAGATTTTGAGCTTTTTCCCCTTGCGCTTGTGTCTTTGCTCACGTTTTCTTGATTCATCGATATAAAGCTCTTTTTCAGGCGGGTAGAGATCGAGGAGTTCCTGCCAGAACGTTATCGAGTTGGCTATATATTTGGGATTATATATTTTCTGAGGCTTTCCAATCAATGAGCAGTTTTCTGAACCGCTGTTTATATAAACGAGTCCGAGGACCTTACCCTGCGTATCAACCTGAGGTTCAAACGGAAATGTTCTGCAAACAATCGATCGCTTTGTCCTCTGGCATGCTCCCGAACCGGGGCAGAATGAGTAGACATAATACGATGCTGATTCGTCAACCATTTTTTTTATGTCCTTATTTTTCAGAGATGCCCGCTTCCAGAATGTGCTTTTTTGTCTATGCCACCTGTATTCCTCATGGAAAAGTAATGGAGTAACAAACTCATTTTCGCAGCAGAATGGTATGCCGTCATTTTTCGGCGCGCAGAATGAGCCGCAATCAAATTCGGTCATCTTGACTGACAGGAGACGGTAGAACCTTTCAAGCTTTTTTTCGGTCAATCTTGTTTTCATACTGTTGTGTTCAGGCCTGTGCCGGGAGCTGATTTACATAAAGGGGAAGCGATGCCTCATGCTTTCCATCGACAGTCAGGTCTATGGAATATTCACCGAAGCCAGGAAACTTTATACCATGTAAATTTAATATCATGTTTGCTGCAATGGAATTGATATTTTCCCTGTACTTGATGTTAGCGGACGTCTCAAATGGTTTAACTACTTCTTGTCCATCAGCATCAACAATAAGGATTCTCACCTTATGGTTGCCTTCTTCTATTTTGGAAAATCTCATTCTCAGCGCTACTGCGCACTGGGGATGTACGGCAGGAGCGGTCCTTGCCCATATGGCATCAAACGCTCCCAGTATGCTCAGCTTGCCATTATAGTCAGCTGCAGCATCACAGAGCGCAAAAAGTTCAACATTCATGATAACTCCTTTAAATTAAGTGCAGTAAGTTTAAATCACACGGGATGCAAATGTAAATTAACTATACGGGAAGGCTTTTAATGAATGTTTCCAATGTATTCTTTCTGACCGTATCAAGGCCTGTAAACATCATTCCGGTTTCAAAATAGTCAGAAGAGTGTACAGGGCCTTTTTTCACAGATGAAGACCAGACTACTCTAGCTGAAAGGGCGATAAGTTCGGAACCGTCTGAATGAATTTTAATATTGTACATATTGTCTTTTTTCAGCACGTGTGGCGTGGCCAGGCAGATTCCGCTGTAGCTTATATTTCTGATCATTGAATTGTCAGAGACTATCAACTCTGCAATACATGTATTTCCTGTGATGATGCGCTCATTTTTCCGTTTCTGTTTGAGAGCGGGTTCCGGAGGGCTTTCATCGAATTTCAGGCTTTTATGTTCGTACATTCGTTTATCTGCTTCCGCAAGAAGGTCATCGATTGATTGTGGATGTAAAGGATTAAAAAAAGAAATGCCCAGACTCGTAGACAATGTATAGGGTCGGTCAGGGCTGTCATTGATCGTCTGCAGACTATTTGCGATATTCTCGGTAATTGTTTTTTCAAAATCGGATCTGGGCTCATTTATAAGAACAGTGAATTCATCTCCTCCAATACGGGCTATAATGTCTGAAGACCTGAAGGTTTTCTTAAGAAGACCGGCAAGATCGATCAGGGCCTGATCGCCGGCCTTATGTCCAAACGTGTCATTTATCTGCTTCATTTCATTCAGATCCAGGAAGAGAATTGCAAAGATGCGCTTATACCGTTTTGAGATCTGCATCTGCTTCTCTGAAAGCGTCATAAATCCGCGTCTGTTGAGAAGTCCTGTGAGTTCATCCGTTAATGAAGTGTCCCGAAGCTGCTGTTCAAGCTTTTTGCGTTTTGTTGCATCACGTATTATGGCAGTGAAAAAGATATCATCTTTTCTTTCCCAGCTGGATAATGAAAGCTCTACCGGAAATTCCGTGCCGTCTTTTCGTAAAGCGGTTACCTCATAATTTTTACCGATCATGTTCGATTTCCTGGTTGATATATATCGTGATACCCCTTTCCTGTGGGCCAGCTTGTGTTGCGGGGGCATTATTAAGGTCAGTTTGTTTCCAATGGCTTCTTCAGCAGTATAACCGAACATCTTTTCAGCGGTCCGGTTCCAGAGAACGATATTATCTTCCCTGTCAATTGAAACTATGGCATCAGTTGCGGATTCAGTTATAGCATGGAAAATGTTTTCACTATAGGTCAGCGCCTCCTTTGTCAATGTATGTGCACTTATGTCACGAATAACATCAACAGTTCCGATCCTGTTACCGGCTGAGTTAAAAAGTGGAGAGGCGGTGAATGAATAATGGCAATCAAGATGTTTTTCATACGCTTCTGATATCTGCTCTGTTTCGGCCAGTTCGGACTGAATACAGGGACAGTAAAGAGGTGCACTCTTTAGATTATGAATGACCTCATAACAGTGTCGCCCCAGTAATGCACCCCGGTCGATATCAAGTTTTAAAGACAGAGCTCTGTTTGCCATTATTATTTTATGATTATTGTCTATGACAAGAATAATGTCAGGAATGGCATCAAAGGTCTTTTGCCAGTCTGCTAAACTCTCAAAAAACTTTTTACTGGTTGATTGTCTGTTTTTCACGTTGAACCTTTGACCACTATTTTACATGCTTTTAAATTTGATGTGAAGTAGATTATGAGAAGAGAAATATAGTTTATCTGATTTTTTACAGAATGACATGTCGTCATTGTGCACGATGCAGCTAAAGGATGTATGCTTAAAATGTCTGGATTATTCGATTGATCGAAAAGAGCAGTTTTTTTGCATCAAGCGGTCTGTATACAAAATCATTTATGCCAAGTTGAAATCCTTCATGTTCATGCTCTTTATATGTCTCGTCTGCCAGGCAGATTATAGGGGTAAATGCAAACTGTGACATATTACGGATGTCCTTTAGATTCGTAAGCTTGTCCTCTGAGTTATTGGTAATGATAAGCATGGGTTTTTCTTTCTTGGTCATCTCAAGCATCTCACCATTGGTAGAGTGCACTACTTGATAACCGTTTTCTTCAAGGACAGACCGGATCGTCCTGATTTCATTCTCATCATTATCAAAAATAAGGACTTTATGATTCTCGTTCTCCTTTGTGCTGCTATAATTATCATCGCGTTCAATATACTGAAATGGTATTTTGGACAATACTTCTTCAAACGTGGTTTCACCCTCAATTATTTTATCCCATGCATCTTCAAACATGGTTTTGGTGCCGGATTCCGCTGCACATCTCCAAATGTCATCTTCTGTGTAGGATTTAGATATGAGACGCTTAAGTTTTGTGTCCATCTTCAATAATTCATACACACCAACCCGTCCCTTATATCCTGTATGGTTACATCTGTTGCATCCTGCCCCTTTATAAAATACAGGTACATCAGGGAGCTTGTACTGGTCAATATTCTCAGGAGGTTTGGTTTCAGTCTTGCATTCGGAGCATATCCGTCTGATCAGCCTCTGGGCTATTACACCGGAGACAGCTGAGGTAACCAGAAACGGCTCAAGTCCGATGTCTATAAGACGAGATATGGTTGCCACCGTGTCATTTGTATGAAGCGTACTTAATACAAAGTGACCGGTAAGTGCGGCCCGTGATGCAATTTCTGCTGTATCCAGGTCCCTGATCTCTCCAAGCATCACAATATCGGGGTCCTGCCTGAGCACTGATCGCAGTGCATTGGCGAATGTAAAACCGATGCTCTCGTTAATTCCAACCTGTGTAATTTCAGCCAGCTTGTACTCTACAGGGTCTTCAAGGGTTATGATGTTTTTTGTTTCTGTTCTGACCTGTTGAAGGATTGAGTAGAGTGTCGTTGTTTTACCGCTCCCTGTAGGTCCGGTTACGAGCAACATGCCCTGGGGCTGGCTGTAGATTTCTATAAGCGGTTTCAGTATCTTGTCTGATATACCCAGTTTGCTCAGGGCTATCAGGCCCGTTGTAGGATCAAGCAGTCTGATAACTATCTTTTCACCATATATAGACGGGAGTGTTGATATTCTGAGGTCAACAGTTTTCTTCTCAAGACGAAGGGCGCTTCTGCCGTCCTGCGGGAATCGTCTATTTGTTATATCCAGGTTGGATATGATTTTTACTCTCGAGATGACCGCGTCCTGGATCTGTTTTGGATATGCCTGAATATTTTTCAGGGCACCGTCTATCCTGTACCTTACCATGACATTATGCTCTCTTGGTTCTATGTGAATATCACTGGCACCCGACTTTACAGCATCAGCAATGATCATGGTCACCAGTCTGACGATGGGAGGGGCCTCGCTGTTCTGGTACATGGCCTGAAAATTCATTGATGAACTGTCTTCGTCTGCATCCTCCTTAACAAACTCTACATTATCGTAAGCAGGCAGCTCATTAATGATCTCCCACGTCTCATCTGCTGAGCCATACTTCTCTTCTATGGCCGTGAGAATATTATTTTCTGATGATATGGCAACAGATAATCTAAGCCCGGTTGTGAATGAGAGATCTTCAATCGTTTCCCAGTCAAGCGGATTGGCCATGGCTATTTTGAGATTCTTGCCTTGCAGTTCAAGAGGGTATACCAGTTTTCTCTCTGCGGTCTCTCGAGGTATTAAGTCGAGAACTTCTTGTGTAGGCGTATAGTCATTACAGTCGATCATCTGAAGAGAGAGCTGCTTGGTCAGTGTTTCAGCTACCTGGATATCAGTTATGTAACCAAGCTCAATGAGTACTTTTCCGAGCTTTTTGTTTTTGCCTTTCTGGGCTATAAGGGCATTCTCAAGCTGCTCTTCTGTGATTAACTTTTCAGCTATCAGAATTTCGCCCAGTCTCTTTTTTCTCATTTATTTCATTCCTTGATAGTATTGACGTTATGTTTATCAGGTGTAAAAAAGTATATATATTATTTCGCCATTGCTCTCTCTATTCAAATTATCAGACATATGCTTTCTGCATATATAATTTCGGACTAAAATTATTTAATCTTTAGGAGATATTAAATGGAATGCAGTAACTACAGGTATTGCTGAATAAACATATTCAGGTTTTGAAGATCTTTTTATCATATGGCATATCTATGCTGAAATAGTATATACTTAAATCGCATCATATCAGTCACAGGCCTCCTGTTAGTATTCCCGGACTATTATCAGATACAGCAGCGGTTCAGTTGAATTCGGATGACAGTATGATTGGAGCAATATGTTTTCGTTAACCTGTATTGCTTTTTACTGAAAAAATGGAACGTCAAAATATAAGAAACATAGCCATTATTGCCCATGTTGACCATGGCAAGACCACTCTGCTGGACGGCATGCTCCAGCAGGCAGGTATTTTCCGGTCAAACGAATCTGTAAGAGAACGGGTCATGGATAATATCGATCTCGAAAGGGAAAAAGGGATTACCATAATGGCAAAGAATACGGCGGTCGATTATGACGGGATAAAAATCAATATAGTTGACACACCCGGACATGCTGATTTTGGGGGTGAAGTAGAGAGAACAATGAAGATGGCAGATGGAGTGCTTCTGCTTGTTGATTCTTCAGAAGGCCCTCTTCCCCAGACAAGGTTTGTTTTAAAAAAGGCTCTTGAGCTTGGTCTTCCGCCCATTCTTGTTATAAATAAAATTGACCGGGCGGACGCCAGAATCCAGGAGGTCCTTAATGAAGTCTATGACCTCTTTATCGACCTTGATGCGACAGAAGATCAGCTTGATTTTCCGATTGTCTATACAAATGCAAAGAACGGAATAGCGAAACTGGATCTGGAAGATAATACAGCAGACCTGAGGCCTCTCTTCAGGCTTGTTATTGATACGGTCCCAGCCCCCAAAGGAGACAGTAACGGACCTCTGCAGCTGTTAGTGACCAACATCGATTACAACGATTATGTGGGAAGGCTTGCCATTGGCAGAATATTTTCGGGGTCAGTCAGTGTGGGAGATCAGGTTGTTGTGGTAAACAGCATTGCAGAGGAAGTCAGGACGAAAATATCATCGATCTATACATTTGACGGTCTTGACAGAAAAGAGGCGAAAGAGGCTTCTGTTGGGGATATCATCGCACTTGCCGGTATTGACGGTATTAATATCGGAGACACAATTACCGATATCGAACATCCCATGCCTTTGCCGCGTATCAAGGTGGATGAACCAACCATTTCAATGGTGTTTTCTGTTAACTCATCTCCTTTTGCAGGAAAGGAGGGAAAATATGTTACATCCAGAAATATCAGGGAGAGACTGGAGAAGGAGCTACTTTATAATGTGTCTATCAGGGTGGACTTCAGCAGCGCAGATGCATTTAAAATAATGGGTAGAGGTGAACTGCAGCTTGCCATTCTTATTGAAATGATGAGGCGTGAAGGGTATGAACTCTCTGTGTCCATGCCTGAAACAATTACAAAGGAAATAAATGGCTCCACACATGAACCCATGGAACTCCTTGTCATAGATGTTCCTGAGGTATTTGTTGGAGTTGTCACACAGCAGGTGGGTATGAGGAAGGGCAAGATGCAGAAAATGCAGAACAACGGCAACGGACGGGTCAGACTTGAATTCAGAATCCCGTCCCGGGGACTCATTGGTTTCAGGTCCCAGTTCTTGACAGACACACGCGGCACCGGTCTTTTGAACCATCTCTTCGACGGGTATGAACCGTGGTTCGGTCCGATGTCAGCAAGACAGACAGGGGCTCTTGTTGCTGACAGAAAAGGAACATCCACGACATATGCGCTTCATCATCTGCAGCCGAGAGGTGTTTTGTTTATCAAGGAGAATGTCCCGGTTTATGAAGGGATGATAATAGGGGAGAATTCCCGTGACAATGATCTTGACGTTAATGTGACAAAAGAGAAGAAACTTACCAATATGCGCGCATCAGGCGCTGATGAGGCACTTCAGCTTGTTCCTCCCAAACTGCTTACCCTTGAACAGTCAATCGAATTTATCAAGGAAGATGAGCTTATAGAAGTAACCCCTCAATCGGTCAGGCTCAGAAAGCGGGTGCTTGAGGCCAGCAAAAGACCAAAGTGGAAGAGTTAATAATTTTATACGTGGTTACCGCATCTTTTTCGTTTTATCACTGCAGTATTTGTCATCACACCCTGATTTGCTCTTAAACAAAGAAACATATAATAAAATTTAGTACGTGTATTAACAGGTCTTGATTCAGAAGGATATTTAAGATATGTTTATACCTGATAGGCTGCGAAAGGGTTATTCCTTAATAACAACATTACCATGAAATATAGAAATAATTCAGTACTAATGATACCCTTAACCGTATACGCCGTCTTCTGTGCAACTTTTTTCCATTATGAGAGACTGACGGGTGATGCCACACTGTATCTCAGCATTGCTGAAAAATACATCAGAGGGGATTTAAGCAATGCCGTAAACGGATACTGGGGTCCTCTGTTATCATGGCTGCTCATTCCGTTTCTAGCACTGGGATCCACGCACCTCTTTGCAATAAACGCACTAAATGTGATATTCGGTATCTTAACGATATTGGGAGTATGGAACCTATCCTCCCGTTTTGAGATGAGTGATAGTATCAGGACCATTATTTTAATTCCCCTGGTACCTGTTCTGATTTTCATATCTCTTGTAGAGCCTATGGATTTCCTCCTTTTATGCATATTGACCTACTACTTTGCCGTTGTGTTTGACAGCAGGTACTCATCACGTATTAAACATGCATTTTCTGCCGGCATATCAGGATCACTGATTTATTTTTCAAAACCCTATGGATTTCCTTTTTTTATTTCGCATTTCACAATATTCAATATCTTACATTATGCATCAGCATTCACAAGAGAGCAGAAGATTAGTGTGTTAAGGAATTTCTTAGTCGGATTTATGCTTTTTGCACTCATAAGCGGAGCATGGATATCTCTCATCAGCAACAAGTATGGCCGCTTTACTTTTTCCAACATGGGGAGGGGCGTTTTTGCTTCGCTGGGTCCGGGTTCAGAGCATGAGACACTTGAAAAAGGTGATCCGATATTTTTTGATGGGTTCTTTGCGCCGCCCAATGAAACTGCACATGTAATATATGAAGATCCCAGTTATGCCAGAAAAAAAACATGGAGTCCTTTTGAATCTGAAGAGACATTCAGACACTTTAGCAGTAATTTTCTCAAAAACATTGTTGCCGTCATAAGAGTTTATGAATCATACTCAAGGTTGTCAATAAGTATTGTGATAGCATATCTGCTGTTATTATTAAATAACCCATGTGGCCGTCTCCTGTCCCACAGAGATCTTGTATATCCCTTTGTAACGTTGCTGCTTTTCACAGGAGGCTATACCTTATTTCATATTGAAGCACGATATTTATGGATAGCAAATATCCTGCTTTTATTAATGGGGGGTAAGGTGCTTTATACTTTATTTAAAACAGAATTTTTCAGGAAAAAAATTGTCAGAAATGTATTTATGCTGGTATTCATGCTATCGTTTATGATTACTCCGATTAAATCATCTGTGGGAATAGGAAATGAAAATATGAATAAAGAAATGTTCTTGCTGAGTGAAGAACTTAAGGTAAAATATGACATTAAAGGGAATATAGCCTCCAACAGATTGAAGTTACAAACAGGCACACATGACTCATGGCATAAGACATTGCGTTTATCTTACTGGTTGGGAAGCAGATATTTTGGTCAACCCAGAGAAAATATTGATGACAAAGATCTTGAAAATGAACTTGAAAAGTTTGATATAGATTATTTTTTTTACTGGGAAGACAGGAGCGATATCCCCGTGTTTCTCCATAAACACAGGGATATAACACAGGGAACGGTGTCCGGATTGAAAGTCTATGCCCTGAAAGAGTAGCAAAATATCGAAGTTCAACTTCGATATTTTGCTACCTCCACTCTACTGATTAATGCAGAAAGCGTAATACCATGTCTTTCCAGCAGCAGCGTCCTTGAGGTCCCTGTCGCCTGAGTCTTAAGAACATCTCCTGTCAGGAGATTTCTTGTGAAAAAAACTGTTTATGGAGGTTGAGGCCTGTTCTGTGGAAGGATCATAAAAAAGCAGGAGATATTCTCCTGCTTTCTTTATAGTATATTCCCCATGGTTCTAATAAACCATAATTTGGTTATCGCATAAATTTGAAATAAGCCATTGTCCAGTTGCCCATCACTATAGCGGTAATTGCCACCAGGCTTGATATGGCCATTGTAGACATGCCAGTCACGCCGTGGCCGAGATTACAGCCGCCGGCTATCACAGCGCCTATGCCCATAAGAAAGCTTCCAAAAAGCACGGTGATAATTTCCTGCGCTGATGCAATTTTCCATTTGAACTCCTTCAGGTGCAGGGCGCTGATTGCAGCTCCCAGGGGAATGGCAAGAATAAAGAAGACCCCCCAGGTACCTTTAAAAATTCCCAGGAAACTGTATTCCTGAAAAGGGGAATAGGAGCTGTTGTAAAGTACGGTACTAAAAAACTCTCTCATGGGCGTTGTAATGGCCAGTCCTCGTGGACCGCCTCCAAACAGGGAGGACACAACCCAGGCAAGAACAGTTACCAGGCCTACAAGGATACCGGTCAGTCCCCAGGAGTATCCATTCCTTGATTTTCCAAAGGTTGGCTTGCCTTTAAAAACAAAAGCAAGAGCCCCGATAGAAAAGACAGCTATTGTTATCCATTTTGCGGTCAGGCCGCCGCCAAACAGATCCCAGATAGCAGGGTTCATTTTTCCAAAGACCGTGATCTTGTAATTTCCGAGGGCCTGGTGAAGTGGTCTGAGCATTCCGCTGGTTGTTGTTACCACGCCGAAGAAGAACCCGAAGATCGCCATGAGCGCTGACATCTGTCCTTCACCCAGTCTATAGACGATTCCGCTTGCACAGCCTCCTGCCATGACGATTCCCAGGCCAAAGAGAAATCCACCGAAGATATTTGCGATGGGAAGAAAGTTCTGCCGCATCAGTCCGCTTGATACAAGTGCCCCGGATTGATTGAATGTCATAATAAGGCCGGCATCTTCTAACAGGTTTGTCCCGAGAATTGCCACGACGACACACAGGAGATAAGCCCTGAAGAGATCCAAATCCTCAAGGAATATGATGTCTCTGAATGCGGAATTCAGGCAAAAACGGCCTCTCTGCAGAATGAACCCGAGCAAGAGCCCGACAAGTACTGCTGAAAAGGCCGATATGTAAGCACTATGAAGCATATGCCTCCTTCCATAAATTTTTAATTGTTAGCAGGTTGTGACTGCCAAAATGGAACTTATATTCTTTTAGCTGAACTGTGGAGCAACGTCTTTGATTCCATGAACAGCTTTGTCTTTTGCTTCCGGCTTGTTCACTATGACAGGAACTGATGCGTTTCTTTCTACATGCTTGCTTACGCAGCCGGTGATAATCCTGTTCAGGCCTTTTTTGCCGCTACCACCTACCACGATGAGGTCAACGCTTTCTTCTTCAGCTACCTTCAGTATCTCGTCTGACGGAATTCCTTCCCGTTTGATAGTTCTGACACTTACAAGACCTGTACTTTCGAATTCCTTTCTGTAATAGGTAAGGATCTTTTCAGAGTGTCTGTCCAGTTTCTCCTTATATTCAGAGCCTTCCATTGATTCCTTTAATGTAGCAAGCTCATGGTCGCTGAGCATGTCTATCATCAAGGACCTGCCTTCCAGTCTCTGTACATGAAGAAGCAGTACTTCTTTTGGCGGTTTCACCAGGTTGTTGAATACTCCCAATACACTCTTTGATCCCTTTGTGTCGTCTACTGCTATCAATACTTTTTCCATTGTTTTTCCTCCTTTATGGTTTATTTATGTTGATGTTATCTTAAAATGCTCCTAGCTAAAGTACAGTTCCTATGAGAAACATGGCAATTACTAGCAGCGTTGTTAATGTTACAGCCGCGTAAGCGTCTTTCCAGCTATACTGCTCTTCACATGTAGCCGGTTTTTTTGCAATGATTACAGGGACTTTTGCCTGCTTTTGCACATCTGAAGCTATGGACCCACTCAACAGTCTCCCGAGACCGCTCAAGCTCACATAGCCAAGCAGTATCAGATCAGCACCGGCATCATCTGCAAATTTAAGGATTTCCTCTGCAGGGTGTCCTGATTTTATTATTGTCGTAATCCGGGAATACCCCAGCTTGTTCAGCTCTTTCTTATAATGGTCGATTATCACCTCAGCTTTTTTATCAAGAGACCGTTTATGATCAGTGTCCTTTAATGATTCCTTAAATGTTGCCAGCTCGGCCTGTCCCAGCATATCGAACATTAATGACATGCCTCCCAGCCTCTCAACATGAAGCAGAATAACTTCTTTAACATTATAGGTTGAATTTATAAGTGTGGTAATGACTGTTTTTGAAATCTTTGTGTTGTCTACTGCTATTAACACTCTGTTCATTTTTTACTATAGTCCTTATTTTTACTGTTAATCCGGAAAAAAATAAAATAGAATTAATTTTCAATTCGCAAGTCTGATGCCAGAATTAAAGATAAATATAAAATTGAATAAATTTAATATGTTAAAGTCATGATGTCATTTTTTTATTGACTGTTTAACGTTAATCTGTTAAGGTCAAAGTTAACATTGCTTAACAATGTTTACGCTGATTAACGGTTTAATGAAATCTTAATACATTATGACTATCGAAAAGTTTTTAAAAAATCCCCAATTTCTACCTGAAGTGTTTGAGACCATGAGGGATGGACTTATGGTTGTGGATAATGAAGGTTATATCCAACTATTCAACCGTGCTGCTGAAGACATTACAGGCTATAAGAAAGAAGAAGTGATAGGGAGAAAGTGTACACTTTTTGATTGTGATGCATGTGTGGTATTAAATGGGTCAGGCAGCCAGCGAGACTCCCAACTGGTTAAATTCGGTGCTGTTTACAATAAGGAATGTACAATTCGTTCAGGAGACGGACGTTCTGTCCGCCTCCTGAAGAATGCCGTAGTAGTTCGGGACAATAACGGAGAAGTTATTGGCACTGTGGAGTCAATGACAGATATTACCTCCTTTTATAAAAAGGAGATGGAGCTTCAGGACATAAAGCAGGAATTAAGACAGGAATACTGGTTTATGGGATTACTGGGTAAAAGCACTCCAATGCAGAGACTTTATGAACATATACGGAATGCTTCCCAGAGCGAAGCCCCGGCATTGATATTCGGAGAAAGCGGGGCCGGAAAAAACCTGATTGCCCATGCACTGCATAAACTAAGCAGGCGGAAAGAAGGCCCGTTTATCCAGATGAACTGTGCCTCGCTCAATGAGCAGCTTCTTGAGAGTGAGCTTTTCGGTCATAAAAAGGGAGCTTTCACTGGCGCGGTAAGTGACCGTGTCGGCAGGTTTGAGGCTTCAAATAACGGGACCATTTTCCTCGATGAAATCGGTGACATGCCCATGACCATGCAGGTAAAACTTCTTCGGGTACTGGAAGAGAAGGTGGTTGAGCGGGTCGGTGACCATGAGCCGATTTCAGTGGATATAAGACTGATTTCCGCCACGAATAAAGACCTTAACTATCTGATGCACACCGGCAAATTCAGGGAGGACCTGCTTTACAGGATTAACTCTATTGTCATTAAGGCACCACCTTTGAGAGAGAGACGCGAAGACATTCCCCTTATCGCATTTCACTATCTGAAAAAGATCTCTGCAGTGAACAACAAAGAGATCCGAAGTATCAGTCCTCCTGCAATGGAAATGCTCATTAATTTTCCATGGCCGGGTAATGTAAGACGTCTTATTAATGCACTTGAGCACAGTGCGGTGACATGTAAAGGAGATACGATCGAGGTCTCTGACCTCCCGGACTATATTGTCAGTGATAAAATGTCCGGGAGTGTGCGTACGATTGCTGCTGAAGAAAATAACCTTACCCGTGAAAGAATATGTTCTGTTCTTTCCCAGTGTAAAGGGAACAAGACACTTGCGGCAAAGCAGTTGGGAATCAGCAGGGTCACTTTGTGGAAAAAAATTAAAATGATGGAAATAGAGCAGTAAAATGAAGGCACAACTTATTATCATAGCCATTCTTGTAATCATTATTTCTGGCATCTTACTGCTGAGCGTTTCTTTTCAGCATACGCTCCAGATGGAGATGGCGCAACAGTTCAACAAACAGCAGCTACTCCTTGCCAGGTCGGAAGCATCAAATATCCTGGCTTATATAAACAGAGTTAAGGAAGAGATGTTCAGTATTGCCCAGCTCGCGTCCTTATTCAGGGTAAATGATGAAGCGCTCTATCAATTTCTCTCGAAATTTTTTTTAAGAAACCTTGGGAAAGTAAAACTGGGTATAAAATATCTGGACAGTAAAGGGGAGACGATCTTTACCGAGGGGATAGTGGCCTTTAAACAACGTGCTAACAGATATATTCCGAGCAACGAGGAAATTATCGAGATTGCTGAACGGTCATGTCCAAGTGATCTCCAGGTTAGGCAGAATTCCCAACGAATCAATATTATTATACCGGTGTGTCGTTTTGATGCACTCGTCGGAGCCATTATCACCTCTATAGATATTCAGGACCTTGCACGTGAATTTCTTGGCCCTATCAGATCCGGTTCACAGGGATATGCGTGGATGATGGATGGAGAGGGAAATCTCCTGTATCATCCTTCCCAACCTGATATGGTCGGGAGAAATCTGTACAATACCGATACATCCTGCTTTAACTGTCACAAGTCTTTTGATGTGGAAAAGAAGATCGTAGAGAGTAAAGGCGACAATTACGGGCAGTATGTTGCACCTACCGGTGAGGACAAGGTCCTTGCCTTTTCCACCATAACAGTAGGGGATGCCCAGTGGATAGTGACCGTATCGGCACCATATTCAGAGATCACCATGGCAATTCAGTCATCCAGGAAATACCACCTGTTTCTAACGGTTCTGATCTTCCTGGCCGTGACTGTTGTGTCTGCAGTGCTGATAGTGCTGAACAGAAAAAGAGTAAGGGCTGAAGAACTGGAAAAGCACACTATGGAACTGGAACAAAAGGTTGTAGACAGGACACAGGAGCTGACAACAGAAAAGGAAAAGCTTAATACCGTTGTGACTGCCATAGGAAGCGGCATAATGCTGATTGACAATCAGAGAAAGATTCTGTGGATAAACCAGATGATGAAGAACATTGTTGGGAAAGATATTACGGGGATGCAATGTGATGATTTTTTTACTGACTGTAAAATTATTGGCTCCTATAAATCTGATAACATGCAGACTGATGTACTTTCCAATCTCTTTGGACAGAGTGACAAGTATTTTCAGGTCACAACCGCTCCTGTGAAAGGGGCGGAAGAGGATATCCAGGGATTTATCAGGCTTGTAGATGATGTAACAGAAATCAAGAAAATGGAAGACCAGATGATGTATTCCGAAAAACTGGCATTGCTTGGAAGACTGACAACAGGTATTGTGAACGAAATAGGGAATCCCCTAACTTCAGTTTTTTCTTTTGTTCAGATGTTAAAGGAGAAAGAACATGATGAATTTAAGAAAGAAAGTCTGGAGACCATTGATTTATATACGAATAAAATTGCCGATATTTTAAAACAGCTGTCCGGTTTCTCAAAAATAAACGGCGCGGAATTGAAGCCATGTAAGGTGAACGGTTTGATAGAGGACGCACTGTCACTGCTTCAATACGATAAGAGGGTCAATGATATAACGATCATGAGGGACCTGAGCCCGGGCATTCCCATGACCAAGACGGATGGAAACCTGCTTGCACAGGTAATAGTAAATATTGTTTTAAATGCTGCTGATGCAATGTCAGATACAGGAACTCTCATGATCCGGAGCAGAATGAAAGGTGAAGATATTGTTCTTACTTTTGAAGATACAGGAACGGGCATTTCAAAGGAAAATCTTACGCGGATATTTGATCCCTTATATACGACAAAGGACAAGGGAACGGGTCTCGGGCTTGCAGTGAGCCAGAATATCATAGAGAAGCTCAACGGGCTCCTTACGGTGGATAGTGAACTTGGTAAAGGTTCGAAATTTGTAATAACCCTCCCTGTTAACTGAATGCATAATCATCATATGCTGAATGTTAGATTTCCACGATTCCTGCAATAATTAACCTGCATATTTCCTCATTATTATTATTTAATGCCATTTGAGTCCTTGCTTTGTAAACACTGGAACAGAGTTTAATATGAATGATGTTCGTTTACAAATATGCTAATTTACAAATAGATACATCATTGGCTATTATCTATTGATAAAAAATATACAATAATGTAATATTGTTTTATATAAATTTTTTTAATAAAGTGTATAAATATTTTATATTTGACATGTTAGGG
>CP070632.1:1145029-1201660 GCA_020356065.1 Nitrospiraceae bacterium | reverse complement strand
TATGTAATGAGCGACAGACTGGTTATTGCGGGAGAAGGAGAACAAATAGGCGATGTTATTGTGCCTGAGGGAAAGGTCGGGCTGGGCACGGTTTGCAGTGTTACTATTAACGGTATATTTTTAAAGTCTGGAATCCCTCTTGTGTCGAAATTCGGCGGTGTGCTTCAGACAGAAGATACCGAACCGTCAAGATTCGCTGCGTTAATAAGCTATGAGGGTTCCTCATTAGACCCCCTCGAAATTTTCATCAGAAGTAATATGACTGATGTAATCAGTGCAGTCAGAAACGGCACCGGAAGAATCCTTGCAAGTTTCAGGGAAGTGCCTGTAGTATGCGTGGATGAGGCACATATGCTTGCTAAAAAAATTGCCAAAATAGGCATTGGTGGCATTTTACTTATAGGCAAACCAAATCAGCCATTACTTGAGATGCCGGTTGGTATTGATAAAGCAGGCATTGTAATCGTGGGTGGTTTAAATCCCATTGCAGCGCTTGAAGAATCTGGAATTAATTCAGAAAGCAAAGCCATGTCAACTCTTTATGAATACTCAAAGTTGATGAGTTTCAAGGATTCCCTAAAGATGCATTTATGAAAAATGTTGCTGCAATAATAAAGCACTTCAAACTTGATGATGTAAAGAAGGCCTTGACAGATGCGGGTATACAGGGGATGACCATTGTTGAAGTGAAAGGTTTTGGTCGACAAAAAGGGCACTTCAGGATTAATGGGGAAGCAGATAAGGAAGAAGTAATCTTTCTCCCAAAGATAAAAATAGAGGTTGCAGTCCCTGATGAAAAAGTGGAAGAAGTGGTGAATATAATAATTAAATCAGCCAAAACAGGAGAGATTGGAGATGGAAAGATATTTGTGTACAATATGCAGAATATAGTGAGGATTAGAACAGGCGAGAAAAATGAGGAGGCTATAAAATGATAAAAGAAGTATTAGAAAAGGCAAAAAAAGATAAGGTAATGTTCCTTAATCTTCAGTTCACAGATATGATGGGTTCTTTAAAACAGGTCACAGCTCCTATCAAGAACCTGCCGGATATCCTGAAATCAGGCGCATGGTTTGACGGTTCTTCTATTGAGGGGTTTGCGCGGATTCATGAAAGTGACCTTTATCTGAAACCCGCTCCGGATTCGTATGCGGTAATTCCTTGGCTCAACTCACCGGAAGGCAATACGGCAAGACTTATTTGCGACATTTACAAACCCGACGGCAATCCATTTCAGGGTGATCCAAGATTCATTTTAAAGACTATTTTAAAGAAGGCACGTAAAATGGGTTATGTATATAATACAGGCCCAGAGCCCGAATTTTTCCTTTTCAGAAATGATTCCGTTACTCTCACCCCGGTCGATAACGGTGGATATTTTGACCTGGCTACCGACGAAGCGCATACCATAAGGAAAGATATTACCGCCGCGCTTGAAACACTTGGAATTGAGGTGGAAGCGTCTCATCATGAAGTCTCTCCCGGTCAGCATGAGATAGACTTCAGATATGATGATGCCCTTACGACAGCCGACAGGCTGCTCACATTAAGAGTCACGGTCAAGTCTATTGCGCAAAGGCACGGATTAAGGGCTTCATTTATGCCAAAACCGGTTATGAACTTGGCCGGTTCGGGGATGCATGTGCATCAGAGTCTCTTCAGCACTAAACTGAAAAAAAACGTATTTTTCAGCCCCAATGATGAATATAATCTTTCAAAGACTGCATATAATTTTATTGCAGGCCAGCTTAAGCACATAAAAGGAATGATGGCAATTCTGTGCCCCACGGTCAATTCATATAAAAGGCTGGTTACAGGATTTGAAGCCCCGGTGTATATTGCGTGGGCGAGAATAAACAGGTCAGCGCTTATACGGGTCCCGCATTGGTTTGAAGACAAGCCTAATACAGCAAGGATGGAGTTGAGATGTCCTGACCCTGCATGCAACCCTTATCTTGCCTTCGCAGTGATGCTGGCAGCAGGGCTTGACGGCATTGAACATAAAATAGAATTACCTGCTCCCGTAGAGGAAGATTTATATAAGTTTGACGAAGCCAAATTATTATCCAGAAAAATAGAAACGCTACCATCTTCTCTCTTTGAGGCAATTTATGAGTTGAAAAAAAATAAATTAATGCAGGAAGTACTGGGTGATCACCTCTATAAAAAATATATTAATATTAAAACAAGAGAATGGAATGAATTTAAAATGCAAGTAACAAAGTGGGAGGTAGAGAAGTATATTGATATTTAAGTGTGTGATTCACATAGATCGTTTCAATTTTCTCAACCTTAAATCCATGCTGTAATTTTTATTTGAAGGATTCCAGTGATCAACTATTATTTCTACTGGCATGAGGCAACCCCATATACAGGTTTTACATTTTGATCCATATGTCCGTGAATCAAGTCTGCGATGCCCTCTCTCACGGTATACTTCCAATGATGGTGGAACCATGTGATAGGGAGGAGCATCATTTTGAGAATAGTAGCCTCGATCGATTATTTTCAGTTTGCTTGTCTTGTAATATTCTGCTGTTTCAGTTCGGGGATCAGATACAGGGAGCGACATTCCGCTTACTGTGTTGCCAGTACGAAACTGATGTTTTGAATGTACTCCCTTGCCTAATGCAATTATAAACACCTTTTTTTCATCGCCGATAATACCTTCCACTTGAAGGGTGTATCCCAGATAGGTATGACTTCTCTCATCAAAAGACCTCATAAGACGAATTCGGGGTTGAACAGATAGAATCCTTCCTCGCCAGGGCATCTTATCTCTGTTCGTTTCATTCATAATTGGGAAGTATCATTTATAAGTATGTATTTCTGATGAATCAATTGAATTTTGTTATAATTTAAAGAGTATAAAGAATACTATAGATGATTTACAATGCGAAAAATGATAGCCATAAATAATCTTCTCCATATTTTAAAGATTAATAAAAAGACCTTGTCTGAAAAATATGGAGTAACAGATATCGCTATTTTCGGGTCTTATGTTCGGAATGAACAGAACAGCAAAAGCGATATTGATATATTCGTAGAGCTTAAGCCAAAATTCAGAACTTTTGACAATTTCATGGATCTGAAATTCTATCTTCAAAAGATTACTTCAAAAAAAATAGACCTTGTCATAAAAAATTCTATCAGGAGAGAGCTGAAGCCGATTATCTTCAAGGAAGCAGTCCATGCCTGAGAGAGACTGGACACTTTTTCTAAAGGATATCCTGGCACATTCAAAAAAAATCCGTGCTTATACAGTAGACCTGTCCATGCAGGAATTCTTTAAAGATGACAAAACCTATGACGCGGTGATGAGAAACATTCAGATTATTGGTGAAGCGATAAAGCATTTGCCTGCCGATGTTCGTAAGAAATACAAGAATGTGGATTGGAAGAAGGCAGCTGGACTGAGAGATATAGTGGTGCATGAATATTTTGGAATTAATAAAGATATCATCTGGGATGTTATCACAAATAAAATTCCCAAGTTGGAAGCTGAAGTAAAAAAGATTTTGAAAGAGGTTAAGAAGAATTAATTCTATTCCAATATCAATACTCAATTTGCAGTCTTTTTTCGATTCACACACATCTCAAAAATCTTTCACTTCTATTAATATTGATAGGGTATCTTGAGATCAGGGTATCCACTGTCGTAAAATTGTCGTAGAAAATAGGGCACTATACAGATGATATGGGATATATGGAATGTACAGAACAGAAAAAATTGTTTTAATAGTTAAGAAAATCGCCCAAGTTACTGCCATGGGACCATTTTTTCAATTTATGAGCTAAGAACTTTCACGCCGATAGCAGGGGTTCAAATCCCCTTGGAATGCCAGCAATCATACTCAGGGATGAACCCAACGTGGTTCATCCCTTTTTGTCTACAACATTCCTGTCCACTGCACAAAAAAGCGAACCAGGCGTAGGAGAAAGGAAAGCCCTCTGAGCATTGACTATCTTCATTAAAAGTGATATTATAGTCTCAATTCTGGTCAACCAGAAAGGAGGTTAGATACATGAAAACACTTTCCATTTCAGAAGCAAAGATGAAGCTGAGCGGACTGGTCGATTCAGTGAACTCCACTGATGAAGAAGTTGTTATAACCAAAAACGGATCCCCCGCAGCCGTTTTAATCAGTCCTGATGAGTTTGAAAGCCTGAAGGAAACTTTGGCTGTGCAGAATGATGCTTCACTTATGAATGACATCAAAAAAGGGCTTAAAGGGCTGAGAAGTAAAAAGGCAAAGCTTTACACTCTTGAAGAGCTTTTCAAGTAATCGTCAAAACCATGCCTGAGAAACATTATAAGTTATTAGTACCTAACGAAGTAGCAGAACTTATCAGGACCCTTCACCCGCACATTAAAAAGAAGATCACATCATCACTTCGAATTATTCTTTCTGATCCCCATTCAGGCAAATCATTAAAATATGAGCTAACTGGGCTGAAAAGCTTTCGGGTGAGTAAGTTGAGAATTATTTACCGTATTGGTAAGGGCCGTATGGTGGAACTTGTTGCCATAGGACCACGAGAAAGAATATATGAAGAGACATACCGATTGATTAAAACTGGTCGCTGACTACAACTTGCTGCTTTCGTAAAATCGTCGTTGAAAATACCGCACTATACAGAAAATTTTTTTAAATCAATAATAAGCGCCCAAGTTACTGCCAGAAAACCTTTTTTCAATTCGTCATTAACGAAATTTCACACTAATAACAGGGATTCAAATCCCCTTGGAATGCCAACAATCTTACTCAGGGCTCATGCAGTGTGGTACTTCTCTCATCACTTCTTATAAAATAACAGGACAATGTCTATCCGCAAAGAAAGCATACACCATATATCAGTATCGGTAAGAGAGCTGGTGGAGTTTTCCTATCGCTCGGGTGACCTGGATCTCACCACGTTTTCAAAGGAATATACCCTGGATCCTCTTCTCATTCACCAGTGGATCCAGAGAACCAGGGCGGCTGAATATGAAAGCGAAGTCCCTGTATCCAAGTGCGTTTCTGAAGATGACCTGAGTCTTGAGATAAGTGGGAGAATGGATGGCGTATATACCTGCCCGGACCGGACCATAATTGATGAGATCAAAACAACAGTCGATGACCCTGAGAAGGCCGCGAGCAGCAGAATACCGCTTCACTGGGCGCAGGCAAAGTGTTATGCATATATGTACGCCGATGAACATAATCTGGATGAGATCACTGTTCAATTAACATACTGCAATATTGAAACCCGCACCAGGAAAGAGACGCAGGAGGTCTGTACATTTTTGTATCTGGAAAGCTTTTTCAACAATATTGTATCGCAATATATTGCCCGGGCAAGGGTCCTGATAAACTGGAAGGTTGCCAGAAATGTCTCATCGCAGAAGATGTCTTTCCCTTTTCCCGATTATCGTCCCGGACAGCAGACAATGACAGATGAGGTGTTCGCTGCAATCAAGAACAACGGGCAGCTGCTGGTCCAGGCGCCGACAGGTATCGGAAAGACAATGGCGGCCCTGTTCCCGGCAGTAAAGGCCCTTGGAAAAGAGAGAACGGAAAAAGTGTTCTTTCTGACGGCACGTTCAACCGGACGGCTTGCAGCGGAAAAGGCGCTGGCTGCAATGAGAGACAGGGGACTGCGTCTGAAGGCACTGTCCCTGACTGCAAAGGACAAGATATGCGCCTTTCCGGAAAGCATGTGCTCCCCGGCAGAATGTGCATACGCCAGGGGGCACTATGACAGGATACCAAGTGCGCTTGAAGTTGCCTTTCAGCAGGATGCGCTCACAGAGGATATCATTACAGAATTATCCCATACACATGAGGTCTGTCCTTTTGAGTTTTCCCTCGATCTTTCCCTTCTGGTTGACTGTATCATATGTGATTACAACTATATTTTTGATCCGCGCGTGCACCTACGGAGGTACTTTGATGATGTAAAGAGAAGATATGCCTTTATCATTGATGAGGCCCACAACCTCGTTGACCGTGCACGTGACATGTTCTCCGCTGAAATCGACAAGCAGGCCATTCTTGACCTGAGGAGGATGATAAAGAACAGGCTGCCTGACATGTATAAAATTCTGGGCAGGATCAATACAAAACTTCTGGCAATGCGAAAAGAGTGTGAGCTGAGACAAGGTGCTTTCTATGACAGGGACCTGCCGCCTGATCTTGACGCCCTTCTTTTGAAATTTACCTTCTCAGCCCGGCGCTGGCTTGCTGAAAACAGAAAGACAGCATTCCGGCAGAAAATGGTTGAACTTTACTCTACCATAAATCATTTCTTAACGATATTGGATCTGTATGACTCCCGGTACATCACCAGTTACAAAACCGAAGCAAAGGACCTGAAGATAAAGCTGTACTGCATTGATCCCTCATCAGATATGCATGCTGCATTAAGCCGCGGATCGAGCGCAGTATTTCTTTCAGCCACGCTCGAACCAATGGACTATTTTATCAAGATCCTCGGATTGGACAGACAAGCGCAGAGATTAATACTGTCTTCCCCCTTTCCGAAAGAAAACCTTGAGGTCATTATTGCTTCCCGCATCTCGACATTATACCGGGACAGGGAATTCACAAAAACAAAAGTAGCGGAAATGCTGGCCAGCCTGGCACAATCGAAACCAGGCAATTATATCTTTTATTTTCCTTCATACGTGTATCTGAATCTTGTATTCAATGTCTTTACGGAAATCGCTCCTGCCATCCCCGCAATTATTCAGAAACCTGATTTCAGCGAACGGGAACGCCATCATTTTCTGAACCACTTCAAGGCCGGAAATGAGAGAACACTGGCCGGTTTTGCCGTGCTCGGAGGGGTGTTCGCAGAAGGCATAGACCTGACCGGAGACCGGTTAACAGGCGCTGCCATAGTCGGGGTCGGACTGCCCGGGATATCGCCTGAGAGAAACTGCATCAGGCAGTATTTCGATGAAACAGAAAACATGGGATATGCTTTTGCCTATCAGTTCCCGGGGGTACATAAAGTGCTCCAGGCTGCGGGCAGGGTAATACGGACCGAACATGATATGGGCGTGGTCCTGCTGATTGACCGGCGTTTTGCCTCGTATGGATATCGCAACCTTATGCCGGATCACTGGAAGGCACATTATATTCAGTCACCGGCACAGTTGACAGACAGATTGAATCAGTTCTGGTGGAAAAATTTTATTCCAACAGTTTCAACCGTTTGAACCGTTCCAGCCGTTAATGGTGCAAGCGGCTGAAACCGTTAAAAAAGGTTCAGGCCTTTTTGAAATACAATGATGTATAAGGTTACCCAATCTATAAAAGACACTCACGTCCTCATCCTGGACATCCAGGCAACTGGAGCAGATCCCGGGGTAAACCATATACTCGAAATCGGCTGGTCAACGATCGGTACAGGGTGCAACGGGAGTGCACCTCGCATCCGGTCGTCCTGCGTGAAGCTGCCTGATGATGCTGAAGTATCAAGACGCGTCCTTAAGATTACCGGATTATCAGACGATGATTTTGAGAACGGCCTGCGGCTTCCTGCAGTCTGGAAACGTGTGATGCGGTCGGCGAAAAACATTAACAAGACAAATGGAACTGATACATGCCCGCTTGTAATTCATTACTCCCGGTTCGAGGAGCCATACCTGAGACTTCTTCATGAACAGTATAATGGCGGGGGATTGTTTCCATTCCGAATAGTCTGTACCCATGAAATTTCCAAAAGGCTGTTCCCTGAACTCCCGAGAAAAGGACTGCGTGCCATAGCTGGGTATCTCGGATACTCTACTGATCAAATGAGACGCGCATCCCATCACACCGCTGCTACTGCGTTTATCTGGCAGACGATCATACCGGTTCTGAAAAAAACATATGACATTAGATCGATGGAAGATCTTATTGCCTGGATGGCGGATACTGGCAGAAGCATATCAAAAAGCCGCGCATACCCCATGAAGGATGCCCAGAGAAAGAATATCCCGGCCCGGCCCGGCATCTATAGAATGCGGCGCCTGAACGGGGACGTTCTGTACGTTGGCAAGGCTGCATCACTAAAGCAGCGAGTCCGATCCTACTTCCAGAAAAAAACCGGCCATGCAGAGCATATTCTTGAAATGCTAAGCCAGGCACAGGACCTTGATTATACCCTGACACTGTCCACCCTTGAAGCGGCAATGCTCGAGTCCGATATGATAAAGGCTCTTTCTCCCCCATATAATATGTCACTGAAACAGGGAAGCAGGGACGTCTGTTTTTATACACAGGGGCTTGATGCATGCAATTCCGGCCCGACCCGGAAATACTGTACAGGCCCTGTCCCTTCAAATGACCTTTTTGACTGTCTGCATTATTTGAAATCATTGTTGAAAACGGAAAAAACGGACATATCATCAGCCGAATCATTTCTCGTCCCGGGATTACCGGCTGAATATCAGCCTGACCATGATACATTTGCAGAGGGTCTTGCAATCTTCAGGGATACGTACAAAACATATCTCAGTGGTGATGTGGAAATTTCCACACTTCTTCATATAGGGGCGCTTGTCTGGAGAGAAAAACTGAAAAACAGGGAAGAGGAAGAGGCAGCTGACCTGTCTGATGAAGAAAGTGATAAAGAAGAGGATAATAGGGAAGAGCAGTTTGTCTGGACACCGGAGAGGACAGCAAAAGCTCTTGAATCAGTGTTGTCGCGCTCATCATTTCTTTTGCGCAGGGCACGCTGGTTCTGTATGCTCAGTGAATCATCCATTTCATGGAAGCCGGGGAACGGGTCTTCATCTGAAAAGATGCTCATGATCATTCATAACGGAACAATAAAAAAACACGCATCAGTGCCAGTACATCAGGCCACTCCCGTACCCCCGGGGTATTGCAAAGGCTTTCCCGTGCGTCGAAGGAATTTTAATCTTGCCGTCTATGACAGGATGAGGGTGCTGACCACAGAAATACGGCGGTTGATTAAAGAAGACCGACTGCTTGAGCTTTGTCTCGGTCCACAGGGAAGAATAAAGAAAGACAGTCTGTCACGGTTTCTCCGATGGGTGTAATCAGGCTCCTCTTTCTGTCTGACACGCATCTGGGATTTGATATGCCCCAGAAACCCCGTATTCAGCGCAGACGGAGAGGAGAGGAATTTTTTATCCATTACCATAAGGCGCTGGAACCGGCTTTTTCAGGTGATGTTGATGGTGTTGTACACGGGGGAGATATCTTTTTCAGAAGCAGGGTGCCTGTTGATCTGGTGCAGAAGGCATTTGCGCCGTTAACCGAGATTGCTTCACAGGGTGTCCCGGTATATGTAGTGCCAGGAAATCATGAGCGCTCGTCCATACCATACAGGCTCATCGCATCCCATTCGAACATTCATATATTCGACACTCCCCGCTCATACATTCTCAGGACCGCAATGGGTTCCATCCTCTTTACCGGTTTTCCCTATGAACGCGATAATATCAGAAGAAGATTTCCGGACGTGATGCTTCAGACAGGATGGAAGAATCTCAAGGCTGATATATATCTGCTGTGCATTCATCACTGTGTTGAAGGTGCGTCTGTGGGGACACAGAATTACCATTACACCTTTCGATACACGAATGATGTAATAAAGATCAATGATATCCCTGTGGCATTTACTGCGGTGCTTTCAGGTCATATTCACCGGTATCAGGTATTGCAGAAAGACCATGCGGGCAACAGGGTCTCTGTCCCGGTCATCTATGCCGGATCAACAGAGAGGACCTCATTTCAGGAGAGTGGCGAACAAAAGGGGTATGTTGTTATAGAGATTAATGCTAAACAGAAAAGCCTTCAATGGACATTTCATCCCCTCAAAAACCGCCCGATGTTTCAGATTGAAATCAATGCAGAAGGGATGGGTGCTGCCCGGTTGAAGACGGTCATCTGCAAAAAGCTCGATCACCTTCATAGCGACAGCATTGTGAAATTAAGGATTCTCGGGGAACTGAACAATGAGGTCTTCTCACTCATCAGCGCGTCTTCACTTCGTGCAATGGTCCCTACAACCATGAATATTGAAGCAGTGCCTCTGAATTACAGGAAATATTCGACAAAATAACCAGGCATTCAGTGCAAATGTTGAGATAGATGTCCATAAGAACGTTTTAATGGTATCCTGGAACTCAATGCAAAATTGCTTCGTTCAAAGTGGTATTAACTTTAAATGTCTATGACACCACCTATAGCATCAAATAGTTATCTGCTTTTATTGATAGCAAATAATAATGTCATTTATACAAGTTTTTTGCCGAGATTAAATGCCTTATTAAAATAGTGTTCAACTCCTCTGTGTTCAATATCACCGGCATACATATCACCCACTATATTTCCGTTTAATGAATCTTTAACAACACCCTTAATCTGGTCAGTTGCCCAGTCACAAAATTTTCTGTACATGGGAGGTACAATCCCTGAGGTAACAATGATAATGGCTTTCCGCGTCTTATCCGATCTGGGAAGTGGACAACCTTTAATTGTCAGCACTGTTCTTTCAGGCTTCGCAAAGGTCCAGCAAATTCTTTCAAGGAATGTCATCATGACTGCTGTTGCATATCCCATATGTACGGGGGTGCCAAATATAAGAATGTCCGAGTTGAGGACATCCTCTTTTATATCGTCCATATCATCCCGAATGGAGCATTTGGCTACTGGTTCGTTTGTTTTACTGTCCCTGCAGGCAAGGCAGTTCCTGCAGAATTTGATTTCATGCTCAATTAAATTAATCTTATTAACGCTGCAGTCTGGTAAGTGAGATTTCACACCGTCTATTGCCTTATCAACGAGACTGTCGGTAGCTTTACCTTTTCGAGGACTTCCCATGATTGCAAGAAGATTCATATTGACTTTCTCATATTCGCTTATTTTCTTACAGCTAACAGATAGTATTTGCAGACCTATACACAGCTTTGGGGGAGGTCTTTAATTTTAGAAGTCTATCAGAAAAATACTAAATTCAGAGACTTAACCCCATTCTTATTCTTCAGTTGTAGATCCCTGCCTACGAGGAATCCTTTAGCAGATCCTTCACCAGCCGGTAAGCTGTGCCGACGGCCGGAAAGCAGACTGTATGGGGTATGTCTGAGTTCATAAACTGCTCGATCCCCTCCGGCGTGGTCAGATCCGCTCCTGTCAATTCGCTGCAGTCAATGGTCCCCATCTCTGCCTCGAAGCGGCAACGAAACTCCTTCGCCACTGCCAGAGTGCCGAGCATTTCCTCCATGGTGTTACTCCGCTCTTTCGTGAGGCCGATAGCCATTACGGCTCCTGCGACGGCACCGCAGACGGCCCCTGTGTTACCGATTCCGCCGGCAAAGCAGGTGGCTATCCTTGGAATGATCTCGTTCTCAAGCCCAAATTTCTGACACACGGCCAGCAGTACTGACTCCGATCAGGCGTAACCCTGTGTCATAATGTGCATAGCCCGATTTTGCTCCATTTTTTATCTCCTATGCATGATGATTTCATATCAAGTTATACCATAGTTTCTGAGTATGTCCAATTGTATCATGATTAGTTTGATATGCAGGTTTTGGGATAATGTTCATTGATCACTATCGAAGTTCACCTTCGATAGACGAATTCATACTCCACCGTTTTCTCTGGAGTTCCTTCCGGTAAAAAGGTTCTTTCTGAAAAAAGGACCTTCCCATCTTTATCAATCAAAATGACTGTCGAACAGCGCGTTCCAAACTCTTGTCCTTTAATAAAGATCGGGGACTGACTTTCCTTAACGACTGTAATCTTGCTCTGCCTTTCGAGGGTCCTGTCCTGAAGTAACAAAAACAGCTCTTCAGCATATATGCTGTCCGGTCCGGACAATAATTTATGAAGAGATTCCGTTCCTTTCCTGACCTTGCGAGAACCTTCATTGAAGAGATGATTACTTAATCCATGAATGCCCGGTTTAATCTGTTCAGATCTCTTCGATCTGTTAGAGCAGTAGTACAGATCGTTCACTGTGCCAAATACAAGGGTAAAACCCTGATACTCATTGCCATTTTTTAAAACATGATGCGCATGGTCACGTGAGGTGTTGTCCGATTCAAGATAGTCAATTACAAGGGCGCCACGGGATCTTGGAGGCAATTGATCAGGATTCTGCTCGAGACAGTTTGTAACAGCTGCAAATCGTCCATGTTTTGATATGCCGATCCATGTGCCGCCTGCAAGCAGGTCTTTTCCTGCCAGAATGGTTTATCATTCCAGAATTGTGCTTCTGCTGAAGGCCGGGTATGGTATTCGTCCCGGTTTGCGGCAATGATAAGATCATATTCAGGGTGATATTTAAAGGCCATCAGTAATAAGCACATACTTGTATTTTACTGAATATTACAGAATTCACTGGTGCTTGTCATAAGCCATTATTTGTCACAGCTTAAGATGCGATCTCATTTACAGATTTACATCAGGGCAAGCCCTGTAGCCTACCCCCTCAATAATCAGTCAAAAGTCTGATCGATGTGTCAGTTTCCCCGGTTTGCTACTGAATAATCTTTCGCAGGTCTTTTTCAAGAGATTCTGATCGAGTAACCAAAACCTTATGGTCTGCAATGGTAGTAGAATAGCGGTTTGCGGTATCATTCGTTTCATATGCCTTACGTAATTTCTCCGACATCAACTGGAGTTTCATTTCGGGAATACCCTTTTCCTCGGCCATGGTCTTGAAATTATGTATCTTTCCATCCCTGATCCAGGCCATACCGAATTTTTTAGGAGGCTTGCCGATGAATACATAGGCTGTATCTTCAGCAGGAACAACCTCAATAGGATCACTGACGTCCCTGGCAAGATGCTCAAGGTCATCTCTGAAGTTATCCAGCCGCTGAGCAATCGGACTGGATGTCTCCAGTTCGGGAAAATCCTTTTCTTTACTGAATAATTTATTCAAAAACCCCATTGTTTTCTCCTCTCTGAATATATGTCATTATGGAAGGAATGAACTTGGAGGAGACAAATCAAAACCCCAGAAACGAAGGGGGAAGGTTACTTCTGGTCTGCGGATGAACAAATACATGACGTATCCAGATTTTTTGTTCAAGAGCTTATACAAATAACGTATCATATGCAATATGGGATGTCAATAAAAACGCATTTGTCATACATCTTCATATAATTGCCGGTACTCTGAAAGATGCGGGGACTCTGGCACCTCTAAACCTGATTTATTAAAGTATTTCTTTTTTTATTACGATAAAGAATTAAAGGATGATCATGAAAAAGATATTAATAATAATCCTGATTTGCGCCATCCCGGGATGGTGTACTGCTGAGACTGTTAAGTTTAATAAATCTGATGCAATAAGTTTAATGGTAACCAGTTATGTTCATGGGTTTAAAGAATTCGGTACGTCCGTTATCGCACTTGATGACTCTGTATCTGTAGGAATTTATTACGATCTAAAAACTCAGAAGAAGCAGAAAGCAGAAATGCTGGCTAAGAGATTTCGAGAAAAAATCCCGATAATTTTATCAAAATACCCATGGGGAAAAAATATTCAGGTATATATAGCTGTGTATGAATATGACAGAATGTCAAGTGGTTATTAACTGCACGTATCGTTTTTAATACAAGACTCATCCTGCATCAACTGTCCGCATAATCTGGTTCCTGCTTTCAATAAGAATAATTATCGTAAAAGGAAGAGAAGTGCTTGTAAAGAGGAAAGTAATACGATATCATTACTATCAGGTACATCTTGTGACAGGCAGTATTACCACAATCTTTGTCCTAATAAAATATTTTTTATAAAAAATTTATTCTATCGTATGTAGGGAGGTCAGTTATGGAGGATAAGAAGAAATTAATAATAGCTGTGATTGCAAGTTTAATCATTGGCATCATGATCGGCACAGGCTTGAAGGGAGACAAAAAAGTAAAAAAACCGGCTATAAAGCAGGTCCTGCAGGAAACAGTTCAGGAATTTGAAAACCTTGAAAGAGAAAATAAAGAGTTAAAGGCCCTGGCAGCAACGGCCAAGGAAAAATCTGAAGCGGATAAAAAACGTACAGAAGAACTCAGCTCTCTTAAAGTGCAATTAAATAAAGCACAGCTTGAAAACAGGGACCTGAAGGGTATCGTCAGCCAGTTAAAATCGCAAAAGCCAAAAGACAATGCTGATAAAGCAGCTTTAAAGTCATTAAGCGAGAAACATGAAATCACCATATCTTCCCTTGAAAAAGAAAATCAGAACCTCAAGATGGATTTACAGTCGGCTCAGGATGAAATCACCAATTCAGCAGATTTGATAAATCAGCTGCAATCTGATGTTTCTGCGCTCAGGGCTCAATTAATGAAAGAAAAAGAAACGTTAATGACAGGCGAAGACATCCAACAGAGGATGACAAAGCTGGAAAAGGAGAACCAGGAATTAAAATCAATTGTTGAGAGCATTAATAAAACGCTGGAAGGAAGATAGACGATTCGGGGAATCGTATAGCGGAATTAAAAGCGAATCGTGTACGGGATTCCGCCCCTGACATTATCAGAACCTCATCTGCCGAAATTATCGAATTATGTATCAGAGATAATTACCCACCAGCATAGCCAATACCAATATACATGACATGATAACAGCTGCGAGCAGCAAACCTTCCCATGTTTTTTCTGTAGATAATAATCGCATTTTCCGTACTCCCCCTTTTTTGCCCAATAAAAACCGGGCATACCGTTCATTACACTCTCGGCAGCTCAGCCATCTCACTTTTTAAGACCTGATACATTCCGTCTCCATTTTATGGAAGGTTTGGCTTTGTAGGAGAGTATATTCTTTGATTCTTACTTATCACTAACCGCATGAACTGTCAACTTAATAATATTTATAGGCGTTATAAATTTAAGTTATATAACAGTGTATTGAAATGTGGGGGTGTGATAAATAATGGTAATCGGGTGTTCCTGAGTAAGATGAGAGACTTTTTCTTCAGGAAATTATCAATTGGAACGGATAAAGTTCGTGATATACCTTAATCAAGGACTTATTTCTCTAATATCTTCACTTCAATCTGATCGTATTCCGGGTCGTGCCTCCAGCCGACATTTGAATAAAGTGCTTCTTTTGCAAACAAGTCAAGGGCTTCTTTAATGGCATCTTCTTTGGATAAGGCTGTAACCGTGTATGGAGCGCGATACTGTTTCCCGTCAGATTTACTACTGTGGGTTTCATACGTTGGTTCACGATATGGAATAATTACTTGATACTTTGACATATTCATAGCTCTCCGGAAATACGTCATTATATCATGTTTAGTATTATTTCTTGTTAGGCCCAAAAAAAATAATTTGGCCGTAAAGATACTTAAATCACATTCTTCATACCTGCTTTACTTCATAACTAATCAGGTTTTAGAAGACCAGATGTACTCGCAGGGAGAATATAAAATGGCAATGGTAAAATGGATCGACGAGTAGTCTGGTGTTACGAATTAACTTTACAATTAATACAGTGCATCATTACTCGCTTTTCCCTTGGGTCTGAAGTATTTCTCACATATTAATTTTTTTTCCTTTTACAGACCCGATAAATTCCAGGAAAGGCGAACATATAAAAAAAGTTTGCTCTATCCTGTTTTCCTGATATAATTTTGAATGAGCGGTTATGACAGGAGTATTGGTATTTCGAAATCCGGTATATATGTGCCCTTCCCGGCCGCGTTTCAGAGGAAGGTTATCTTTCAAAAATTAAGGAGGAACCATGACTATCACATTACCTGAATTACCATTTAAAAAGGACGCACTTGCACCCCACATCACTGAGCAGACGCTTGAGTTTCATTATGGAAAACATCATAAGACCTATGTAGAAAAGACAAATACACTGATTGAGGGAACGGACCTTGAAGGGAAAGACCTGGAGACGATCATAAGGAAGGCGGTAAATGACAGTTCATTGACGGGGATTTTTAATAATGCGGCACAGGTCTGGAACCATTCTTTTTATTGGCAATGCATGAAACCCGGCGGCGGGGGGACTCCCTCTGGTGCCATAGCGGATAAAATCAATGCAGATCTTGGAGGTTATGAAAAATTCACGGAACAACTGAAGGATACCGGGATAGCACAATTCGGTAGCGGCTGGGTATGGCTGGTACTGAAAGAGGAACGTCTGGAGATCATGAAGACCGGCAATGCCGATACCCCGGTTGCACACGGACTGAAACCATTGTTGACTATTGATGTATGGGAACATGCATACTATCTTGATTATCAAAACAGGCGGCCCGATTATTTAAGCACCTTTATTCAGCACCTGATTAACTGGGACTTTGTCAATTCATTGCTGAAGTAACCATTTATATCTGAAGCGTCAGACATTTTGCGCTTCCCCCTGCTTTTATGAACTCCGAAAGATTGATTTCATGAATGCGGAATCCACGGTCACTGAGTAACGAGGCAGCGCTGGTGCAGGCGCACTTTATTCAAGGAGCCCCTCTTATATCCGGAAGGTAAAAAAAAGAACTGAGGGACGGGAAAATATACATCAACAGAAAGATCACAGACACCATGGTGGAAAGACAGCCTGATGGAGGATTCGGCATGTCCGGTGTCGGTTCCAAGGAAGGCGGCCCGGATTATCTCCTTCAGTTCTTGAATACCAGAAGCATTAGCGAAATCACGATACGAAAGGGTTTTACGCCTGTCCGGCATATGCAGGGATCTGAGAAATATAACACTTAATCTCCTGATAGAAGTCTTCTGTTATAATCATAGGGTGACCCTGAAGGCATACCGTCAAGTAAAGATGACACATCTTAATACGCGTTGGAACTGATCAGACACCTTATGAAAGCTTTGAAGTGAACATGGATTCAATAGATAAGAGGCACTGGTACAGATCATACAGCACACATAAGACAGTCCAAACAAAAGCTGGTGTGATTATGGCATATAGCCAATTGTGCAAGACTCGGATATCCATGTTTGCTGCATTGTCTGCTTTTACCGGCAGCGTACTTGCAACCTCAGCATTATCAGCTGAGATATTCGTTGTGATGGCAGGGGTGTTTATTCTCGCCTGTGGTGCAGGAGCCCTTAACCAGTATCAGGAGAGAGATAGTGACGCCCTTATGAGAAGAACTGCATTCCGGCCTGTTCCCATTGGTGCGGTTGAGTCATCCCATGCGGTATATATCGCATTCTTTCTTATTGTTGCAGGGATAACAATCATTGCTCTGTCTGGAAGCTGGACCATCTCAGGGCTTGGAATGTTTGCCCTAGTCTGGTACAACCTTATTTACACATATCTTAAACAGAGAACCGCCTTTGCTGCTGTGCCGGGAGCAATTGTGGGGGCCATACCTCCTGCCATGGGCTGGGTTGCAGGAGGAGGCAGTCTGATTGACTTTGCATTACTGCCAGTATGTTTCTTTTTCTTTATGTGGCAGATCCCTCACTTCTGGTTTTTATTATGCTCCCATGAAGAGGACTATAAAAAATCTGACCCCCCTGCTTTCGTCAAGATATTTAACAGAGATCAATGCGGCAGGATTGTGGTCATATGGACGGCTGCAGCTGCGGTATCATTATTTTTAATCCCGTTATTCGGGATTATGCTCTCTGACATTGAAGTATGTCTGCTGGGCATTGCATCGGTGAGGCTCATATGGTGTGGATTACATAATATGCAAAAGTCGAATGAAACAGGTACATATTACACAATGTTTAAGGCAATGAATGTGTACATGTTATTTGTTATGGCTGTTATCAACATCGGCAGATCTTTTAACCTGTAATCGAAAAGAACACTTTCTTTTTTTAAGAATGGTATCTCGTAAAATATTTCAGGTCACATCAGCTGATGCAGTCAGCAATGTTGCAGTAACTCAAAAGTCAAACAATCGATCATCCATCTCATTATCGAGCATATTCTGATCATGCCTGTTGTCATATGTGCGCGGCTTGCTGCGTTTAGATTTTATGTTCGTAAGCAGCTTTTCGATGCTCGAGCAAAACTGATCAATGTTTTTGTCAGTTATGGATGTGTCCATAGATGATGCAGTTTTTTTCATTTTAATTATGCTGTCCTGCAAGGGGACCAGGGTCAAGATCCTCTCAATTTAAGAGAATCATGCCTGATAAAAAAAGATTTCAGGGTGTTCTTAACCCAGTACTGGATATCTTCAGCACTCCCCGGAAGGTTGAGTCCCAGGGTTATGCAGTGGACAGCTCCTCCCTTCTTAACGATTCTATCTGCCGGAACTAATGACACTTCTATATCCGGCAGTGCGGATTGTAACGCATTAACAGCGAGATATTCAATTTCCAGTGGCACGGAACTGAATGATGGCATTAAATAGATATACTTCAGTCGTGTTCCATTTATATATGAATAAAAAAATTCGTTTTCCACAATCAATGGTAGTCGAATGACTTTTAATGGCTGAACAATGTCAGCGGCCGCTTTTTTCAGTAATCTGACAGATTCTTCCAGTTCTGCTGATATCACTTGCTGTTCATCCTGATCAGTCATTGCCACTGCAACTACGTCATGAGACAGAAACTGGGCGATAATGTCAGCGTGTCCCGTGGGTTCGCCTGTAAGGGCCGGGAGTACAGCCAGCCCCTTACACCCGAGGATATTTCGAAAACGTTCAAATTCTTCAGGATAATGCGGATCCACTGATGCTTCTTGCAGGCTCATTTCAGTTATCGCACACAGTCCATTGCCGTTACTTATGACAGCGCCCCCGTCAAGATAGTAGTCCCCGTGCTCTATGGAGATACCCATCTGTTTTGCAAGCTGATCCGGAACCGTATCGTCATGAATACGGTCGCCCGAGTAAAAGAAATCTATCCATTTCACATATCGGTTATTTGACTTTACCTGCAGGGGGCCATAGTCGCGGATCCATGGAGAATCGAGGGAAAGATTCAGGTAATTCTCATTGCCCTGATCTTCATGCAGTATGTCGTCAGCGTACCCTTCATCATCACTGTCTATTAAAATAAAGACAGGTGTCATGTCTTTATGTGCGGCATGGATAATCGTATCAACGGAGTCCTGCCACTCTTCGTTCTCAACTATCAGCAGGAAATCGGGTGGCTCCCAGTCACCTCTCTGTATAACGGAAACGTTAAAAGGTGCGGTTTCAGCTTTGTCTGTATTATCATCACGTGCGGTGCCGTGTCCGGGGGGAGGAGTAATAGAGTATGTGCTATCCTGAATGGCACTTGATTTTACCGGCCATATTAACACGAACATTGCAATTAAATGCAATCCAATCGTTTTCAAAACTGAGGGGTGACCATACATGGTGAATTCTTCTTTCATTGTCTCATGTTATCGCTGTTTATTGATAAGGAATGCACATGGATGTCCTGCCTGTCATCGTTCTCAATGAAATAAAAATGTTTGTGTTTCAAATAAATTAACAATGCCTCTTAACATTAAACGGGCTCCTGAATGATGTACGAAATCAACCTGTTATTTACGCTATGTGGCTTAATGACTTACAGCAAGACCTGCTTTGATATAGCATTTCTTCGAGTGCACACTTAATATCCTCAGACTGTAAGGTCTTTCTTATGAACCGAATGTGATTGCTGTGCATAAATTTGATCTGTTTTTTAAAGGCCGTATGTATAAAAAATAAAAACTTCTTTTTTATCGCTGGATCCAGACCCCTCGCTTTCTTAAAAAACGCTATGCCGTTCATGGCGGGCAGTCTGACATCAAAGATAATCACATCGTACGTATTATCAGTCAGCTTCTTAAGGGCAACCGCGATGGTGTGGGCAGTATCAACATTTCCATACGTCTCTGTTATGTATGAAAAGTAATCGGCCAGAATCAGATTGTCTTCAATTATTAATATGTTCTTCTTTGGGATCATTCGTATCTTCTTCGGCCTCACCTTTTTCTTCTTCAAGAATCCGCAGGTAATCAACCACATCGACCCGATCTTCGCCCTCTATGCCCTCTGATTCCGAGTCACTGTTTTCAACCATTTCAGTATCCGGTTCAGTTTCCTCTGCCGAACCAAGATGACCAGGTGCTGCGAAGAGCAAACCCCCGGTTAAGAGTAGCATCACGAATGAAATCAATAGCGATTTCATGGACAGATCCTCTCTGTGCATAGAGTCCCTGAAAAAAGGGACCTGAAAATATCAACACTGTATACAAAATCCATGCCACGTATATTTGACATTAAAAAAGCAATAATAACAAATGGTTACTTTGTCTTTTGTTTTCTTTTTCATTACTAAAGAAGATTGTTTCTTCGTAAGACGTCAAATTGACGCATCGAAATATATTATTCTGAAGAAACATGCCAAAGTGACGTAGCATCCAGAGAGCGGATTTTGAAATGGGAAAAAACAATGCTCAATTCTGAGTGAAGATTCCCGATATGAGGTATACATATCGATGCAGGCTGATTTAAAACCTTTTATCTGTTGTGATTATGCAAGTCTCGTTCTGAGGCAGTCCCCTCTTGTCATGATCTTAACAGAGCAGCTCCACGGCAGGATAAATTATAGTTATCAATGATCTGTATGAATTCATTTTTTCATTACACATAGTATGAGCGTTTCAGGACCATACCAGTGTTTCAAGGTGCATGCGCAGTGCCGTGGCAGTACGAAATTTCCTGCGAATAAGTGAACGTTTCAGACCGCAGCAGATTTCTTTAACTTCCGGAGGCTGCCTGCTATATCTTATGCGGCCGCCAATGGCATCAAAAAAAATCCTGATAAGGTCGCAGATATCGTCGTTCATATTATCCCTTTTTACCCTCCCCCAGTGAAAAAAGTCGAGCAGCTTAAGATCATATGATAACCCATGCCTTCGTACAATAATATTATCGGTATGCAGGTCACCATGGTACTCTCCAAGACGATGTATACACTCAAGACTTGTACTTAATGCATGCAGGAGATGTATCCCCTGGAATACAGGTAACCTTTTGCCGGGAAGTTGGGACAAATAGTCCGACAGGAGTTCGCCTTCCACGTATTCAGAAACTAATATTGTGACTGGTATTTTTTTATGCACTATTGTTTCCCGGGTATGATACTGTATGACGGAAGGGCATTCGCGCAGGGCATGAAGTTTCTTTGCATAGGCAAGGGATGCCCTGTTTTTCAGGTTGCGGTCAGGATAGAACAGCTTTGCGGCCCTTTCAATATTCGTGTCCAGTTCACGTATATTGTAAACCTCCCCCTCCCAGCCACTTCCGAGCCTGGATATGACCTGGTATTTCCTGGCCAGAATCCGACCGGGTTCGAGATTAAAAGAGACATAATGAACTTTTTTATTCATCCAATTTTAAAAACTCCATGGCCTTTCCGCATGTATCTGAGCACATCTGAGTATATAAATCAGTAGCATTGCTATAAGATCGATCGTTTTATGATATATGTTGTTTTGACTTAATGTAAATAAAAACCGCTTGCTGCGTCTGGGAGGTTTCATATGTAGCTACTCAGGAAATGCTGGTATTGGTCATTAATTATTATTTACCCGTACCTTTCTACATCTGTTTCATCATTTATACGATATTGGTTAAATCAATTCTTTTAACAAAACCGATATGCCAATTTGACATACTTGCCAACAGCTTTAAGGAAATTATTAGCTTCTCCCATGCATTTAATATATAACAGCTCAATTTAATGAGCAATTTTCATCTTTTAAATTCTGATAAGTTTTTTGTTTTAATATTAAAATGCCTTTTATGAACGATATTGATTTATTCAGAAATATCCCTGTCATGTTCCGGGAGCTGTTCATTTCTTTTTTTTGGAACCATGAGTCCCGAATATATCAGTTATTTTTCAGCGGAAAATATAAAGCTGTTCAGAAAACCTCAAGACATGTTTCAGATGCATCAATAGGTTCAGCAGAACATTGCTGAAACGGATAGAAAGAGGTAACGAGTTACATTGTATGGTTTAATATGTTGCTTTTTTATTGTTGACTTCGATTGAATTTAGTGCTAATAGGTGGGTAAGAAAGACTATGTATCTTCCGGACACAGCGAAGGAAAAACATGGAAAGGAAAAGTGATTGCCGCAGGTCAAGGCAAGAAGAACGGAGAAAGGCCATGCTTGATGATATTGCAGTGCTGACCGGGGGAAAAATGATTTCTGAAGACATTGGCGCAAAACTCGAGAAGCAGTTTAATGAGGAAGAATCTCAGAGGATATATTCACGACGAAAGACAAAAGTGGAACATCCATTCGGGCATATAAAGCATAATCTTGGGATAAGGAATTTTCTACTTCGAGGGCGAGAGGGAGTTAAAGCAGAAATATCCCTTAAAGCAACCTGCTTTAATATAGCTCGTATAATAACGCTGCTTGGCGGGGTACAGGGCTTTGTTGCGAGGGTAATAACAGTGCAGGGCTAATATCCCTGATTTTTTAATCTGGGATGTTCCTCTTATGTAAGGGTCATCCTGAACGACTTATAGGATCTTGTGATCCGTATATGCTAAAAAGACTGGATTCCGGGTCAAGCCCGGAATGACAAAATATGAGTTACTGGATTACGACACAGCCTCTGGATCGGGGAATCAAGTTTTTTTAAAGCGTTCTGGATACCCGTTTTCGACCTGCGGGTATGACAGAAACAACACCATTAATTTTGAGATAAGGTCTAATTAAATAAATGCCCGGATCCTTTGCTGACATTGCAGCTTTCACCATATATGCCTTCACATCGATATTTGTCATTGTAAATCCTGTCGGGGGGATTTTAACGTTTATATCCCTCACTGACGGCATGAGCATTGAAGAAAGAAGGCAGACGGCCAGGCGTGCAGTAACTGTCGCATGTATACTTGCCATATTATTTGCATTGGCCGGTGAAGTTATCCTTCGTCTTTTTAACATAACTGTTGACAGCTTGAGAGTTGCAGGAGGGGTACTGTTATTTCTTATTGCCATTGATATGCTTCACGCCCGTACGTCGAGGGAAAGCGTGACCCAGGAAGAAATCAAGGAAGCATCAAAAAAAGAGGATGTTTCCGTTTTTCCTCTGGCTACCCCGCTCTTAACAGGTCCCGGTGCCATAACCACGGTAATTGTCGTCATACGAACGGGGAAAACCATAGAACTCAAAATAATAACTATTCTCACCATATTGCTAATTTTTATTCTTTCATACATTATTTTTAGATCAGCTGTCAAAATCAATAAAGTGCTTGGGGTTACTGTATCACATGTAATAACAAGAATCATGGGGCTCATTCTGGGAGCGATAGCAGTTAACTTTATTGCAGAAGGTGTCTGGAACATATACAGGGCATTTGAAGGTTAATTCGTTCTATCTCATTCTCATAATTCCGGATGTGATTGAAACAGCGATCTGGCATATTCCCTTCTCACAGTCAGGAATCTGTATGTACGATTCTTTTATTGTCTCAGGGCCAGGCCTGCACCCGTGAATTGAACTTATTAATAAAGCGCTATCACTCATGACATAACCTCTCCAAAGGCATGGGGATCTTCACTATGATAAAAACAGGGCAAATCCTATGTGGAACTTATGTGCCCTGTCCGATATGAGAATAGCGTACATGTATCATTCATCAGGAGGACTGAGTGAAAAAGCGATCAGTACTGTTTGTTGACGATGAGCCGGACATATTAAGCGCCATTAAAAGGTTAATGATTGACGAACCTTATGATGTTCTGTTGTCCGAAAGCGGGGAGGATGCACTCAATATACTGAAAAGTAAAGATGTACATGTTGTTGTTGTAGATCTCAAGATGCCGAAAATGGACGGATTATCATTGCTAAAGGAAATTGAACAGTATGATCCGCATATTATTCGTCTTGTTTTGTCAGTGATGTCTGACAGTGATTCCATTCTCTCAGCCACAAACGAGGGAAATGTGTATCGCTATATCAGTAAACCATGGAATGACAGGGAACTAAAAATAATTGTAAAGCAGGCAGTTCACCTGTTTAATGAGCAGCAGGAAAAAAGGAATTTACTTGAACAGCTTAATAAAAATAACATATTGCTTGAACAAAAATTGATAGAATGCTCGCATGCAGGAGAACAAATCAAGCATTTGACATATCACGATTCACTGACGAGTCTTCCAAATCGTACCACATTTAAGGAGATCCTGAAAGTTTCCCATGCCCGATCAATGAGAAACCCGGATTATTTGTTTGCTATCTTATTTTTGGATATCGATCATTTTAAAAACATAAATGACAGTCTCGGGCATATGACAGGCGATCAGCTGTTGATCGAAATTGCACAAACCCTGCGAGGGTGTATACGGGCTAATGATACGTTTGCACGACTCGGAGGAGATGAATTTGCGATCCTCCTCGATGATATCGTAAGTGTAAAGACGGTTATCCCCGTTGTTGATCGTATATTTGAAAAATTCCAGACACCCTTTTATCCGGATGAGCGTGAAGTATACTCTTCTGTCAGCATAGGCATTGCATTTAGTAATTCCGAGTACAGTCACCCTGACAATATGATGCGTGATGCTGACACGGCCATGAACATGGCAAAGTCTCTTGGCAGGGCACGCCATGTAGTATTCGACGTTACCATGCACCAGAAGGTAGCAAAGTTCCTGACGTTAGATACAAATCTTCGCAGAGCACTTGAGCGTGAAGAATTTCTGCTTCACTTCCAGCCGGTAATAAATATGACGGAGGATAAATTATACGGTTTCGAAGCCCTGGTTCGCTGGAAGCATCCGGATAGCGGATTAGTGCCTCCCATGGATTTTATTCCGGTGGCTGAAGAAACAGGCCTGATATTACCTATTGGTGAATGGGTGCTCTGTGAGGCATTTCGTCAGATGAACTCATGGCATAAGCAGTTTCCCAACTATCCACCCTTTAAAATCAGTGTCAATATTTCCGGCAAACAATTTTTACAACCGGATTTCATTGAGAAGATCAAGGAGGCGATTTTAAAAACTGACATTGAACCATCCAGCATCTGTCTTGAAATTACTGAAAGCGTAATCATGGAGCATCCTGAAAAGTCAGCATTAAAAATGATGCAGCTGAGAGACCTGCATATTCAATTATATATTGATGATTTTGGTACAGGCTACTCATCACTGAGCTATCTGGGGAAATTCCCGTCAGATGCATTGAAGATTGATAAATCCTTCATTAATAATATGATGAGTGATAAAACGCATCTGGAGATCGTCCGATCAATCATGAATCTCGCGTCTAACCTTGAAATGGGTGTAATAGCTGAAGGAGTCGAGACAGAGGCCCAGTTACTGGAAATAAAAAAACTGGGATGTGAATATGCACAAGGCTATTTATTCTCAAAGCCTTTAGATGCAGAAGAAGCCGGGTCTTTTATTAAAAGCAGGCATATGGGTCATGAACTCATCTGGAAATAAAGTAAGAAAGCATTACCCCCGATTTGAACAGTAATAAGAATAAGGGCCCAATTCATCAACCGATGGTTTGATTTCACCGCGATGACTGGTCAGGGTTTAATTGGGTACAGTCCGTATGCCTGGGCAACTTTATTTCACTGTTCTCTGTCTCATGAGCAGTCTTTTTATAACATCCTTTCTCCAATATTAAGGGCGTACCAGAATCCTGACAACAGCGACGCGGTCATGACCGTCAACTATCCCCATTACATGTTCTATGCCCCGGACGTTTCCAATGAAGATATAGGAGGGGAAATGTTAAGTCCGCATCTCTTTATCATCAATCAGGGTCCTCATGGATACATGATCAAGAGTGTTGGAATGACAGAGAAAGCTGTCATTAATAAGGAATATGAAGGAATGCTTAAGAGACTATGTGAACTGAAAACAGCGTATTGTTTGTCCAAACAGCCCATGTAGTACGTATTCATCTCAAGCTCAATAGCTGGATATGTTCCAGCCGATCGAACTGTTCCAACCGCTTTGACCGTTTGAGCCGTTAAACTGTTCAAACAGATCTATCGCTTCAGGCGGTTAAAACGGGCACCCTATCTAATCCTGCGAATTAGCCAGTACATAAGTGAGCAGACCATTCCCGATATTGTGGAAGGAGCGTAAATAGAGATGAGATCAAAAGTGAAGTAGTCTTTCATCCCGCTAATGTCATATCCACTAATATAAAATCCTGCATATAAGCCGGTGATGGTTCCTGTAAGAGTCCCTGTAAAAACAATGACCGGGAAAGAAAGCCGCTTCTTACGAGATAAAATCAGAATGGCAGGTATGCCGAACAACAGAGTAACTGCATAAGCCGCTGGAGCTGTATAAAATACGAATGTCGGGAAAACAGATATAATTCCACTAAAGCTCCCGGGTGTAAAAGCAATATTACTCCATACGGCAAATGCAATCGGGGTCCCGAGTGGGGTAATGAGAAAAGCCAGAACATGTTTCCATCGAATCATCCTATAATTAATTATAGATTACAGATTTATCAGAAATAGATTTTTTTAATTTGATATCGGGAATATGAATTTTGTAATTTATGTCAGTTTCCTGGACGTCTTCCTATGAGTCTCGGCCAGTCTGAGGTAATCTTTTGCATTGTTTTTAAAATGTTCAATTTCATCAGGCTCAAGAGCCCTTTTTACCTGGGCAGGTACGCCGACTGCGAGTGATCCTCTGGGGATAGTCTTGCCGGGAGAGACCAGTGCCCCTGCTCCGATGAGGCATTCAGTTTCAACCGTGACGCCGTCCAGTATGATCGAGCCCATTCCGATAAGGCAGTTATCTTTAATGGTACATCCGTGCAAAATGACAGAGTGACCGACAGAAATTCCTTTACCGAGAATAGTCGGTGATCCGTAATCAGTATGAATAACCGTATTGTCCTGGATGTTGGTCTCTTCACCAATCACTATTTCCTCTATATCACCGCGCAGAACGGCATTTGGCCAGACAGAGGCATTTTTTCCAAGGACAACCTTCCCGATCACCTCAGCAGTTTCATGGACATAAGCGGTAGGATCAATACGGGGCCTGTGCCCGTTCCATTCTCTAATCACATTACTTCCTTGATTTTATTCCCATTTATACCATCCCTGATTTTATCACCATCAGTTTCTCATGGCACATGTCCCGCATGGTGTAGCCTATACCCCCAACTCCAAGGCCTGACATTTCTGCACCGCCAAAGGGCATCCAGTCCACCCGAAACGCGGTATGTTCATTGACCATAACGGCCTTGGCCTTTAGGCGTTTCACACAATCCAGTGCAGTATCAAGCGAGGAAGTATACACCGCTGCCTGAAAATTAAAGGGCACCCGGTTTGCAAGCTCAACAGCATCACGATAGTCTTCATATTCATACAGACAGACAACAGGGCCGAAAATTTCTTCGGTTGAACATTTTGATTCCATCGGCGGATTCAGAAGCAGTGTGGGTTCATAGCATGTACGGGAAATTTTATTACCGCCGCATAACAGTTCAGCAGCACCATTGACCGCATCCTGTACCCATTCATCTACCCTGTCAACTTCAGCGGGCTTGATAAGCGGTCCGACTTCAGTAGCTTTGTCCACCGGATCACCCACTTTCAGCTTCTTAACCATGCCGATCATCTTTTCCTTGACGTCTGACATGATCTGTTTGTGAACAAACAGGCGCTGCACCGAGACACAGACCTGGCCGGCGTGGTAATACCCTCCCTTGACCAGACCGGGCAATATGGCATCAACATTCGCATCAGGTTCAACAATAACAGGCGCCGCACCGCCATGCTCAAGTGAACAGTCGGTACCGGGTGCAAGACTGCTGCGAAACTTCCATCCAACCTTTGCAGAACCGATAAATGTGACGAATGTTATCCTGCTGTCTGAGACTATTTTATTTGTGACCTCTCTGTCGCATACAATCGCCTTACACCATTCTTCAGGCAATCCCGCTTCATAGAGCATCTCAACAACAGCAAAACATGAGAGTGGTGTTGCAGCTGCCGGCTTTACAATCACAGGACATCCCGCTGCTACTGCAGGCACCACCTGATGGATGATAAGGTTTACCGGATGGTTAAAGGCACTGACGGCAGCTACTACTCCAACAGGTTCAAGCATTGTATATGCCATATGGTTTTTTGAAGCCTCATTGAGCTCCATCGGGATTTCCATTCCTCTGAGCTGTCCCAGCTCCTGGATGGCCACTTCAATTCCGTTGACCGCCCTGTGTACCTCAATGATCGAATCAACAAGGGGTTTGCCTCCCTCTTCTGCAGCCTGTCTGGCAAGTGTTTCGACATGTTCCGATAGCAGTACACCAAAGCGCTTCAGGATTTTTAAACGTTCGAACTTCGGAAGGCGTTTTGAGCGGTCCTGATGCAGCGTATACGCCTGCTGAAGAAGCGCTTCCGCCTCTTCCATTGAGGTCATTGGCACTTCCTTTATGAGATGTTCATCGTAGGGAGCAGTGACTTTTAAGATTGATCCTGACATGACTAATCTCCTTCATAAATTTATAAGGTACATGGGGCCATAGCATCAAAGAGACAACGTAATGTCAATAAAAATAGTATTTAAATATGGGCCTCTGCACCTTTGCGCCTATCTGACTTATATCGTTAAATTCCGGAGACACACTGGTTTAAAAGTTCCTGGTTTCTTGAATAGTCCATGGGGACATCGATGACATGAACTCCCTCTGATTCAAGACATGTAGTGATCAGAGGCCCCAGGCCTTCTGCTGTTTCTGCGCGATGACCGCTCGCTCCGTAACTGGCGGCATATTGAACAAAGTCAGGGTTATTGAAATCAAGGCCATAGTCAACAAATCCCATATCCTTCTGCTTCCATTTGATCATACCGTAGGCGCTGTCATTGATTATCATTACCACGAGATTCAGCCTGAGCCTGACAGCGGTCTCAAGCTCCTGTGAATTCATCATGAATCCGCCGTCACCGCATATTGCCATAACTTTTTTCCCCGGATAGATGATTTTGGCTGCAATGGCAGCAGGCAGTCCGGCTCCCATTGCAGCCAACGAGTTGTCCAGGAGAATGGTATTTGGCTCATATGCCTTATAGTTACGGGCAAACCATATTTTGTACATCCCGTTGTCCAGAGAAATGATTCCATCAGCAGGCATGACGTCCCTGACAATGCTGACCAGCCTTGGAGGCAGTATGGGAAAGCTTTTGTTGTGCGTTCCCTCTTCAATGCTCCTGTCAAGTATATGCTTGATATTCAGTATGTGATCAAAATTCCAGTGGGACTGTTTTTCAATGCGGCTAGTAATTTCCATTATATTGTGGGAGATATCTCCCACAATTTCCAGCTGGGGGAAGTATACTTCATCCACATTTGCCGGGAGAAAATTGATCGAGATAACATCGAATCCTTCTTTGGTCATGAGGAAGGGGGGTTTTTCTACGATATCATGGCCGATATTGATGATGAGGTCTGACTTTTGAATTGCCATATGAACACAGTCGTCACTTGAAAGGGCTGCGGTCCCGAGACAGAGTGGAGACCGCTCATCAACAACGCCTTTTCCCAGCTGAGTCGTGAAAAAGGGGATGCCCGTTTTTTCAATAAGAAAAGTTATAACATCATGGGTCTTCCGCCTGTTTGCGCCCGCACCAAGAAGAATCAAGGGAGATCGTGCCTTGTGGATTTTTCCCACTGCGTCAATGATGGCTTCACTGTCGGCAACCGGTCTGAGGTGGGTTGTTTTTTCAAATATCTCAGCGTCTGAAAATTCACGGGCAATATCTTCGGGAAGTTCAATATGAATGGCACCGGGGCGTTCTTCCACGGCCAGCCGGAAGGCTTCACGAATAACCGCCGTCACTGTATGCTCATGCACCACCTGCTTGGAAAGCTTTGTAAGTGGATCCATCATTTCTACTACGTCCACTATCTGGAACCGTCCCTGCTTGCTTTTTGTAATAGGCTTTTGCCCGGTAATCATAATCATCGGCATGGCACCAAGCTGGGCAAATGCTGCAGCGGTTACTAAATTGGTCGCTCCGGGCCCCAGTGTGGAAAGACAGACGCCAGGTTCTCCTGTAAGGCGTCCGTATGTGGCTGCCATGAAACCCGCTCCCTGTTCATGACGGGTTAAGATAAACTGTATGTCTGAATTCTTCAGGGAGTTCAGAAGATCAAGGTTTTCCTCACCCGGAATGCCAAAGATATATTTTACCCCTTCATTTTCAAGGGCTTTGACCAGTAGATCAGATGTTTTCATCATGGCTGATTTTAGCCGGATATACGATTACCTGTTGTTTCGTCCGGTTAACTTATTAATATAAATATATAGTTTATTAAGAAGCTTGTCCAGTTTTATAAAAAATGATATAAATCATAATGATTTTGAATAATTTAAGATATAATTTGGCATCGTATGTAATTTTATGAAAAATAATTCCGGGGAAACTCCATGGGCAGTAATGTCACTCACAAACTGATCGCATCTCATCTTGTAAGCGGGCAGATGAAAAAAGGTGAAGAGATCGGCGTCAGGATTGACCAGACGCTGACCCAGGATGCCACAGGTACTCTTGTCATGCTTGAGTTCGAGGCGATGAATATATCCCGCGTCCGGACAGAAGTGTCAGCTCAATACGTGGATCATAACATTCTCCAGACGGACCATAAAAATCCGGACGATCATCTGTTTCTCGCGAGCGCCTGCAGGAAATTCGGCGTCTGGTTCAGCAGGCCGGGCAACGGCGTCAGCCATCCCGTGCATATGGAGAACCTTGGAGTACCGGGCAAAACACTCCTTGGCTCGGACAGTCATACCTGCTCTGCAGGCTCGCTGGGCATGCTTGCCTTTGGAGCTGGAGGGCTGGAAGTGGCCATGGCCATGGCAGGTCAGCCTTTTTTTGTCCGCATGCCTGAAATCATGGGTGTAAGACTGACCGGAACACTGCCTGAATGGGTCAGTGCAAAAGATGTAATCCTCGAAATGCTCAGACGTCACGGGGTATCAGGCGGTAGAGGTAAAATAATTGAATATTACGGTCCGGGCCTGGAATGCCTCAGCGCCATGGACAGGCACGTAATAGCAAATATGGGAGCTGAACTGGGGGCCACCTCGTCTGTCTTTCCTTCAGACAGCGAGATCAGGAACTTTCTGCAATTGCACGGAAGAGGGGATATGTTTACTGAGATCACTGCTGATGAGAATACAGGTTATGATATCGATGAAGAAATTGATCTGTCATCATTGGAACCTTTAATAGCGCTGCCCGGAAGTCCCGGTAATGTTGTGCCTGTCACTGAGGTTGCAGGCAGGGATATTTATCAGTCCTATATCGGATCATCTTCTAATCCTGGTTTTCGCGACCTTGCTATTGCAGCATATATCCTGGATGAAAAAAAGGTGCATGATCGCGTGTCCCTTGATATAAATCCGGCATCACGGCAGATTCTTGAACACCTCACGTCAGAAGGGTATCTTCAGAAGCTGATCCATGCGGGCGCACGCATTCATCAGGCAGGATGCAATGGGTGCATCGGAATGGGCCAAGCACCTGCTTCCGGCAAGATCAGTCTCAGGACGGTTCCAAGAAACTTTTCCGGAAGGTCAGGGACAAAAAATGACAAGGTCTATCTCTGCAGCCCTGAGACAGCAGCAGCATCTGCCTTAAGCGGTGTAATTACCGACCCCCGCACGCTGGATATACAGTATCCGATCATCAAAGAACCGACAAACCTGACGGTTCATAGTGAGATGCTGATTCCGCCGGCTCAGGAAGGAGAAGAAGTTGAGATTGAGAAAGGCCCTAACATACAGCCTCTGCCTGCATTAACTGCATTGCCAGAAAGACTTGAAGGTCCAGTGCTGCTTAAGGTCGGGGATGATATATCAACCGATGATATCATGCCGGCGGGCACAGAGGTCCTTCCTTTCAGAAGCAATATCCCTGAAATAAGCAAGTTTGCGTTTCAACGTATAGATGAAACATATTCCGAACGGTCTAAAATGTACCGGAAAAGCGGTTCTTTTATAGTCGGGGGACTCAATTATGGACAGGGCTCCAGCAGGGAGCATGCAGCGCTCGGACCAAGATATCTCGGATTACGGGCAGTCATAGCAAAAAGCTTTGCACGCATTCACTGGCAAAACCTTTGCAATTTCGGTATATTACCCCTTACTTTTGCCCATTCCGGTGACTGGGAAAAAAATGATCAGGGAGATATCCTTACGATTGAACATGTAAGAAATGCTCTCAGCAGTAGTCACGCATTGACTGTTTTCAATAAAACCAGAAATGAACATTTTACCGCCTTACATGACATGAGTGCCAGACAGATCGAAATGGTACTGAAGGGAAGCCTGATTAACATGGTGCATTAAAAAATGATGTCAAACGATTCTCGTCGGATGACGATTGAATTATTGAATGGGAGGATATCATGGCAGAGGAAGCAGTCATAAAAAATACAGGTCTGAGAGGAGTTACCGTAGCTGATACAAAAATCAGTTATATTGATGGTGAAAAGGGAGTTCTCATTTACAGGGGATATCGTATAGAAGATATTGTGGCGAATTCTACGTTTGAGGAAACGGCGTACCTGTTGATTAAAGGTGAGCTGCCGACAGCCTCTGAACTGAATGAATTTAAAAATAAAATAGCTCGCGCCGCTTCTCCCCCTGAATACCTGATACACTCGATGAAGCTCTGGCCGAAAGATGCAACCCCAATGAGAGTGCTGTCAGCTGCTCTATCAATTGCTGCATATGATGACAGGATTGATGATGTCAGCCTGGATGCTTATGAGGACAAAGCTGCAGCTCTCATTTCTGCCATGGCAGCTGCAATGGTTGTCTGGGAGCGCATTCGAAACAACAGGGAACCTGTTCCATATTCAGAGGAGATGACCCATGCTGAAAATATTCTTCACATGATATCCGGGAAAAAGCCGGACCCTGAGGTCGCAAGAGTCCTGGACATATGTCTGATCCTTCATGCTGATCATACCTTCAATGCATCGACGTTTGCATGCAGGGAAGTTGCATCAACACAGGCAGACATATACGCCGGTGCGCTGGCCGGGCTGGCAGCATTGTCCGGTCCTCTGCATGGCGGGGCAAATGAAAAGGCCATGAACATGATGGATGAACTTAAGAATGAATCAGACATCGAAAGCTGGATTAGGAACAAGTTATCGAATAAAGAGAAAATATACGGAATGGGTCATGCAGTGTACAAGACCTATGATCCACGGGCAACAATACTCAAGAAACTGCTTGAAAACCTGAGTGCAAAAACAGGCCAGTCCGAGTTATATGATCTCTGCGCTTTCGTAGAAGATATTGCAGTCAAAGTTCTTTCAGAAAAAGGCAAAGACAAGATCAAGCCCAACATAGATTTCTACAGCGGGACCGTGTATAAAATGATGGGCTTTTCCCATGACCTGTTTACTCCGCTTTTTGCTGTATCAAGAATTGCGGGATGGTGCGCGCATATTATTGAGGAGAGGTTCGGTCTTGCCCAGGAAAAACCAGCTTTATACCGGCCTGCAGCCGAGTATGTGGGCAACTACTGCGGAATGATGGGATGTGAATACAAGCCGAAAAGTACATAATTTTTTATATGTGTGATAACCTGAATAAGATGATTATACTAAAAGTTACCAAAAAGGCTGCACATCTTACTTTACATACTGAGATATGAAAACAACCGGACAAAACTCTACATTGATGTCACCTTTTAATTACATAGGCAGACAGGCGCTTATAGCAGTAAACAGTCTTGGCGCCTCTGCAATATTTTTCTATAAATCATTTGAAATGATATTCCGGTCAAAACAGATTACGGAAATTCTTAAACAGGTTTACCACATAGGCGCGAAATCAGCCAATATAGTAATGCTTGTGGGTCTGTTCACAGGCATGGTGCTTGGACTGCAGCTTTATTATGCCCTGGTAAAACTCGGATCTGAAGGGATACTGGGATCAGTGCTTGCGTTGTCTCTGTTCAGAGAGCTGGGACCGGTGCTTACGGCTATCATGGTGACAGCGAGAGCCGGTTCGTCAATGACAGCAGAGATAGGTATTCTGCGCATCACAGACCAGATCGATGCATTGCACACCATGAGAATAAATCCTCTCCGGTATCTTGTTAGCCCCAGAATAGCAGCTTCCATAATCAGTTTCCCGCTGTTGACCGCGTTTTTTAATCTTATCGGCATCATCGGTGGATATTTGACAGGCGTGCTGCTTCTCGGTGTTAACTCCGGTGCCTATTTTCATAGAATCCAGTCCAGTCTGGAATTGTCCGACATAACCGGCGGGATAGTTAAGTCATTGATATTCGGAGCCCTTGTTTCAACGATCTGCTGTTTCCAGGGGTATTTTACTCATATGCGTGAGGAGAGTTCCGGCGCCCGCAGTGTGAGCATATCAACAACAACAGCAGTGGTACTTTCCTGTGTACTTATACTGATATCAGATTATGTAGTGACATCATTTTATATATAAGAGGATATGTGGAAACTCCGTTAATAGAATTTCGAAATGTAGTAAAAGGTTTTGGCGACCGGACTATTCTGCAGGGAGTTGACCTGAAGATATACAGGGGCCAGATAACCACACTGATAGGTAAAAGCGGTACAGGCAAGAGTGTCCTGCTCAAGCATATAATCGGTCTGCTGACACCTGACAGCGGGAGCATATTGTTTGACGGCAAACCTATTGAGAATATGACGAAGAAAGAGCTTAATGATTATAGAAGCAGAATCAGCTATATGTTTCAGAGCAATGCCCTTTTTGATTCAATGACCGTCTTTGAAAATATTGCCTTACCCCTTGAGCAGACCACAAGGATGAGAAAAAAAGAGATAAAGACCAAGGTCATGAGCAGGATAAACCAGATGGAGCTCCATGAGGTTGTGCATAAATACCCGTCTGAACTGTCAGGAGGTATGCAGAAAAGGGTGGCCCTTGCCCGTGCCCTGGTCACAGATCCGGAAATTGTGCTTTTTGACGAACCAACCACAGGGCAGGACCCTATCCGGCGCAATTCCATCCTCACGATGATAGCCCAGTACAAGAAGAAATTCGGTTTTACCGCAATCCTGATAAGCCATGATATCCCGGACATGTTTTTCATATCTGACAGGATCATTCTTTTATGGGATGGAAAGATCGCTTTTCAGGGCACTTATGAAGAGTCTACCTCCCTGGACCATCCAATGATTGACGAATTTCTCGCGAGCCTCGAAGGATTTCAGGATGAACTGACCGGACTGCTCTCGAAACAGGCCTTCAGGACGCGCTATGATTCAATATTAAGACGCAAACAAAAAGAAAAGACGTTTGCAGCGATCCTTTTCAAACTGGAGCTTGATCATATGTGCGAAATTATGGGAAGTGAACTTGCATTTCAGAGTCTGAGGTCACTGGGTGAATATATCAGCAAACAGATGGACAGTAAGGGCGGGTTTTCGGCACGGCAGAGTACAGAGCAGATTTTGACCATACTTCCATATACCGGGATGGAAGAAGCACAAAACATGCTGAATGATTTTGCCCAAGGATTAAACAGACTTCTGGTGTGCAACAACCAGGCAGGTAGTACAGATGATGGAGAGCATGAAGTCTGCGGTTTTGAAATCAATGTATATGCGGGTGTGACCGAAAGCAAATCCAATGAAGAAATCGAAAAGATCATAATCAAGGCCAGGGCAGTTGAAAATATCATCGCACAATACCGGTGCGAAAGCAGGAGGGAATTAGAGCGTGAAAAAGTATAACATGGAGACCACTGTCGGTATCTTTGTCATAATCGGATTATTATGTCTGGGATATATAACGATCAAACTAGGGAACCTGTCCTTAATCAACAGTGACACCTATTCGCTAAATACCCGGTTTACATCTGTGTCAGGACTGAGGACAGGGAATTCTGTGGAAATGTTCGGCATAGAGGTAGGCAGGGTGGGAAAGCTGTCAATGGACCAGAATGATCAGGTAGCTGTCGTAGAGCTGAAGATACATAAAGATGTAGAGATATTTGCCGACGCAATTGCCTCGGTCAAGACGTCCGGTTTAATTGGTGACAGGTATATCCAGATTGATCCGGGGGGGGCAGATGAAAAACTTAACCACGGAGACAGTATAATCGAAACAGAGGCCCCGATTGATCTTCAGGAGATAATAGGTAAGTATGCATTCGGGGATGTTAAGGAAAAATAGTATAAGTCCATAGAGGAGAATGAATGAAAACATTGCACGTTGTACTCTTAATGTTATTAACACTGATCGTACCGATGAACATATATGCAGGGACACCTACCGACACAATAAAGGCACATGTTGATGAAGTTCTGAATGTTCTGAGAGCTTCCCCTGACGGATCAAAGCGGTCAGATGAAGCAAAAAAGGCTGAGATAAGAGTAATCGCTGGCAGAATGTTCGATTTTACCGCCATGTCAAAGGCCACTCTCGGAAACAACTGGAATAAACTTGATAAAGACCAGCGCACTGAATTTATCAAGCTTTTAAAAGCAATGCTTGAAAATGCATACGTGAGCAAAATTCTTGGCTATACTGACGAAAAGGCGGTTTTTATCGGTGAGCGATCGCTCTCTCCTACGCGGGTTGAAGTTCAAAGTACTCTTATGGCAAGAAACGCGGATATCCCGATGCACTACAGAGTACTCAAAACAGAGGACACGTGGAAGGTGTATGATGTGATCATTGAGGGAGTGAGTCTTGTAAAAAATTACCGGACACAGTTCAGGCAGATACTTGCCAAACAGACACCTTCGGAATTGCTGGATGTAATGAGACAGAAGGTCGGTGAAATATAAACATACAGGACTAATATTGCGTACCATCTCTTTTTGTTCTTTAAAACACGCTACATCATTATTGCTTATCTTATTATTCATCATTTCGGGATGTGCCCATACCGGGAAAACATCCTCACCTGCGGTAATGGAAGATCAGGTTGTCCAGAACTCTAAATTGGCTGTAAGCATAAATATGGGGCAGCAGAACGCCGGATTAAGTGAAGATGATACTACTGATGATGACCTGTTTTTGCTGGAAGATGAGGAAGAAATCGCTCCCGCGGTCAAGGACCCTCTCTATAAATGGAACAAGGCAATGTTTGCATTCAATGACAGGTTTTATTTTCTCCTGGCCAGACCGATAACAAAAGGATATGCAGGATTTGTGCATGAGGACCTCAGGACGGTAATAAATAACTTTTTTCTTAATATTTCGGTGCCGATCCGATTTGTAAACAGCCTGCTCCAGTTTAAAATGAAATCAGCCGGCACCGAGCTGCTCAGGTTTGGCATCAATTCAACTATTGGTGTTGCGGGGTTACGTGATGTAGCAAAAACAGAATATGGATTAAAGAGCAGCGACGAGGATCTTGGTCAGACATTGGGGAAATATCAACTCGGTCATGGTGCATATTTTATCCTGCCATTGCTTGGACCGTCATCGATCCGCGATACCGTGGGTTTAGTCGGAGACCTGTTTCTCTATCCCATCGGGTATATAAGGCCTAGGTTTCTGTCTCTTGGCATTTACACATATGAAGAGATGAACAGGTTATCATTTAATCCGGACGACTATGAAATTCTGAAAAAAGCTGCCTTTGATCCCTATATATCGGTACGTGATGCATACTTCCAGAACCGCAAACAAAAGGTGGAGCAATAGTCAGAAGTAGCGCATATCGTTTGCTCATTATCTGATATTTTTGACGTATTCAGAGCTTTCTTATCCAATCTTCATTTTTTTTTCACGAAAATAGATTAAACTATTAATAATAATACCAAATGGGAGGGACATCATGACCAAACCGAGGCGTTCGAAGAGTAAAAACCTCATAGATACGGAAATTGAGCAGTTCTGTCAGGGCGTGACCAATGTTTTAAGCCAGATCAAGCACAGGTCAGACTTAACCGAACATAAGGTGCGCAAAAAATCGAAAAAGAAAATTGCCTGAACCTATTAATTTATAATAAAAAAACAGAGTCATTCCTGACTCTGTTTTTTTATTAGCCTACATATGATAATTGCATTTGCACAGGTTCAGGAATAAATAAGGGATGTTTTGAATTTTACAGATTGCCCCGCAGTCTTTCAGCATCCAGTATTCTTTTGATTGCAATCTTAAATGCGGCTTTTCTCATTGTGCTTGCATCCTGCTCACATGTTGCGTATACATCATTAAATGCAGAGATCATAATGCTTCTGAGTCTATCCGCGACTCTGTTATCCTCCCAGTAATCATTACTCAGGTTCTGGATCCACTCAAGATAACTCCCTGCAACTCCGCCTGCATTGGCAAGTACATCAGGGATCACCCTGACCGACCTGTCAAAAAGCATAATGTCTGCAACTGTTGTTGTCGGGGCATTGGCAAGTTCAAGCACTATTTTTGCCTTGATGTTATCTGCATTGAACTGATCAATCTGGTCTGACAGTGCCGCAGGAACAAGTACATCGCAGTCAGAGACAAGCAGTTCTTCATTAGAAATATTTTCAGCTGTATCAAAGTCCTCGAGCCTGCCCTCTGTTCTCTTGTATTTGATTACCTCAGGTATGTTCAGACCGTTCTGTTTGATTATCCCCCCTTTGGAATTGCTGACAGCTGTTATTGTGTACCCCCTTTCATGAAGAATGCGGGCTGCGTTTTCTCCGACATTCCCAAATCCCTGGATTGCGACCCGGACCTCGGATTTTTTCATGCCCTCTTTTTTTAAGGCTTCTTCGAGTACGTATATTCCGCCCAGCGATGTTGAATAGGTGCGCACCTTAAGCCCGCCAAGCCCGACAGGCTTGCCTGTTACTGCTGCAGGGGCATGCTCACGCATGAGGTGCTCATATTCATCCAGTATCCATACCATGACCTTCTCATCGGTGTACACATCTGGAGCAGGAATGTCCTTAAATGGTCCGATGAAGTCTGCGATCTCACGGGTGTATGCTCTGGTAATGAGTTCAAGCTCGCCCCTGCTTACTTCCTTCGGATTCACCACAACTCCGCCTTTTGCTCCCCCAAATGGGATATCCACAACAGCGCATTTAAGGGACATCAAAAAAGCAAGATCGCTCACATGATCCACTTTAAGATCAGGATGAAACCTGATCCCGCCTTTTGATGGACCCCTGGCATCATTGAACTGCACTCTGTGGCCAATAAACATATGCGTTGATCCGTTCGAAAGTCTTACAGGAAATTGAACAGTAACGATACGTCGGGGCATGCTCAGGATCTCAAGCTCTGATTCAGTTAATTTAAGTTCAGCGTAAATACTCTCAAGTTCACTCACGCAGAGGTTGCATAAATTTTTTTCGTCAATATGGATCCGCTCATGATTCTTGCTCATGATAATCTAATTACCCGATTGCATATCTTTCTTTAAGCACAGCAGATGCAATCTTAATGTCTTCCTTGATGATGTTCGCTGATTCATATATCTGTTCACGTAAATTATCAACTGACAATTCATAAATTTTTTCAATCCCATTCCGTCCGATCTTTGCCGGTACTCCGAAGCTCAATGAGTCAAGCCCGTCTTCAGGCTTCAGCAGGCCGTATTCATTCTCTATAATGGCAACGACAGGCTGAACCTCGGGCTGCCCCAGAATAATGCTGCGGAGCATGTCACATGCAGCCCGCGCAGGACCTGCTGAGGCACTACGGCCGGTTTCATTTACAAAATGAGTCCCGCCTTTTTTTGCGTTATGTATAACTTCCGATATTTTATTCATATCAATGTGCTCTATTCTTGCAAACTCGTCAAGCGGAATGCCTCCCACTGAGAAAAACGCCGGGTCTGCTACCATGGAATCCCCATGGTCTCCAAATACAATGCCCATCATAACATTGCCTGACAGACCAAAGACCTCTGATAAGGCATGACATATTCTGCGGGAATCAAGGTTACCGGCCTGTCCCATGACATGAGAACGGGGAAAGCCCGTCACCTTGTAGCCGACCCATGTCATGGTTGTTACGGGATTGCCCATATAGACAAGGACCGGATAATCTTTTTCAGAACTGTTTTCATAGAGTCTGCGGATTTCAAGAGAGGTGCTGGCTATAACATCCACATTCGTGGTAAGCAGGTCACTTCGGCTTTGCCCTTCTTTTCTGGGTACTCCAACACCGATAAAAATGACATCGAGCTCTGCCATATCATCAATACAGTTTGTGCCGATTATTCGGGGGCTCCTCAAGGTGTTTGCCTTCAGATCATCAACCCAGGCCCCTGCCCGGTTGGGATAATCACCCTTTGGTCGTCCATAAAAAACAATCTCCTTACCCAGCCCCTGCTCCACAAGCGACTGGACAACATCGGTAGAGACACTGCCAAACCCCCATACCCCGATCCTGTCACGCTCTTTTAATCTGATCCAGCTCCTGCAGCTGTTTGATGTTTCCTGATTCATGTGCTTATCCTGTCATAAATGCTATTCGATCGTTTCAAACGCTTCTTTGCCTGCTCCACATAACGGGCACTTTGCAGGCGGTTCTCCCTCAACTGTATAGCCGCACACTGAGCAGATATGTAAATCAGCTACCTGTACATCATTTCCCTCTTTTAAGGTTTTTAAAGCCTTATCAAAAAAATCTGCATGTATCTTTTCAGCCTCATTGGCCCAGAAAAAAGATTTAAGCGCATCGTTATTTGTATCCCGTTTCGCCTGGTCCATGAACATCGGATACATGCTGCTAAACTCATCTGTTTCACCCTGATATGCTTCTTCCACATTCTCAAGTGATGATTTGACAGCCCCAAGATTTTTCAAGTGATTATGAGCGTGAATGGTTTCTGAACGGGCAATTGCACGGAACATACGGGCAAGGTTTGTAAATCCCTCCTCTTCCGCCTTTACCGCAAAGGCCAGATACCGGCGGTTGGCCTGGGATTCACCTGCAAAAGCTTCCTTTAGATTTTTTAGAGTCTGGTCACCCATCGTTCTATCCTTTCCTGTGTATTATTTATGAAATGATGATATGTACAATCATTAGTCAAGTGAATTTACAGATAAATTCTAACAATAAAGACAATCAACTGCAAGGGAATCAGGAATAATGCATCAATGCCCAGAAAGATGAAGAATATTATGTCTTTGTTGCAAGCTTTGTTACAATGCTCTCCAGGGAGCAGGCATCATCATCAATCTGGTATCCGGGAGATGTTCTGAAATGTCCTGCTGAAATTTTATCAGGTTCAACACATTCAGGTAACGAAGGGGCAATTCCCATTCTGTCCAGGCTCTTTTTTAAAGTGACATGATATTCCGAAGGGATGCATACCGTAGTCGAAAAACCCTTTTTCATTGCCCAGGCCATATTTTCAAGTTCGTGCACACCCCGTGGAGGAAGCCAGACAACTTTGGGAAAGATCTTATAATATGCAAGAAGCGCCAGGTGCTTTACCTGTTCGGACGGAAATGCAAGCAGCATCTGTTCACTGGATAATATCAGTCTTGCGAGATGATAAAAAACCGATACATCCAGGCTTGTATCTACCGTTACATTTCCGCCGACAGTTTTTATGATGTGCCGCAGCGTCTCCATTGTTCCCGGAAATACAATGCTTTTTACCCCGCTTTTGTTCCATAACGACGTTATGACAGCATTGATGAGTTGAGGGTCTCCTCCGCTTCCCGACAGCTTAATAAAACATACATCAGGATCATTACGTACATATTGAAACGGCAAATTATCATTTTCGTCTGAAACGAAAGCTTGTATGGGATCAACAGGTTTAATCAAATGGACGTTTTCAAGATTGAGGACGTTTTTGTATAAATGAAGGGCTTCTTTATTCCAGACCAGATATGTTATTTTCTTTTGGATATCTGATAACCTGCTGCTGTGAGTATATTTTCCGTTTACGTCAGATGAGGCCATAACGGTAGGAATATGATCAAGACAGCCTGAGGATTCTTCTGCCATCATGCTTTGCGAAGTAATAAAGCAAAATGAATCAGGGTAATCTGCGACGGCCTTTTTAAGTGCCTTTCTTAATTCCCACCGTAAAGGCTGCACCATCATTGCTGATCTTTTTCGTTCACTATTCAATGCATAGTCCATGGTTTCTTTTGTACTCATCGACATTCTCATATGAAAGCGTCTCCCCATATTCACAAATAGACCATGTGGATGGAATCCATGACCAGGGATTCCGGCCCGTTCAAGGACAGAGAGAATAGAGCGGTTATCAATGATATTGCCCTCGCCTATTAATGGTGTGCCGGCAAGCACAGGATAAGGAATTCTGATTTCGTGCATGATTAATAGTATTATCAGGCTTAGGAGAACGTATAATCAAATGTTATTAAACGTGAATAAAACTTGACGGAGAAGATATGTAATCGTCAGGCGCTGATCAGCTTAATACCGGGAATAGATTTGAAATGATCGTCTATAGTGAATATTGATAAATCATGTTCGAGAGAAAGTTGGGCAAGAAAGACGTCAGATGGTGGTAACGTTATGCCTTTCGTTCTGATAGTGTTTGAAAGTCGGGCGGCATTGAGCCATATGCTGGTCAACAACATATGGCTGTTTGCCTTTTTTACTATTTAAAAATTTAAATAATGTATGTTGGCTGATTGTTTTTCAGACATTGTCCATATAGGGGGCAATTGACAAGAAGAGGCTCAAAGATTTTCTCATTTGAAAGCATTTTTACCGGACCATGGGAATCCATGGCCAGGAATTCCGGGTTGTTTTAGGACAGAGAGAACAGAGACGTGATCGATGATTTTGATGTGCAGTCATTGGGGAGGATAAATAAATATTATCAATGATTCACTGAGTTAATGAAATTACGGGTAATAGCTTTAAGTCAAGGAATAAGGCAAAGCCATTACTGACTCATTCTCATGATGTGTTATCTGAAGAATAATTCGACTATTGCAATATTTTTTGGAGTACTATTTTAAAGTTCTGTGGAGGATCAATAACTTCCATACCAAAACTCATTATAAGACCATCCTCAGCGTTTTCTTGAATATGAATGTTTTTTATCTTACACAGTAAAGTAAAAATGACTCCAAAAGCAGGTTTCACTTCTAACTCAACCGGGGTGTTTTTTTTTTCAATCAATCATGCCCTCATCTTTAGTATAGATATACGCCTTTACACCACGTTCCGATATGTTTATTATGAAACCATCATGCTTCTTATCTTCAATAGTTAATAGAACTGGTATGCGTATCCCTATCCTTTTGGGTCGCTCTACTACATTAGATTGATAAATATTCTTCTCTATTTTTCTTTTCATTATTCTGCTTCTATTTAACTTGAGATTTAATACTTAATTGTCCAATTATCTCTTGCTTTCTTTTAGTTAACTGCAATATATACTGCTATTATCGGCAAAGTAAGATTAATTCTAAACTAAGGTTGTTTTTTATAAGAGAGTTGCTAATAAAAATTTTTAGAATACTTACTGATTAACGTTTAAAACTTTCAATATTATACGAAACGAATATTCAATGATAAGACTGATATATAGTAGTTTTTCATTGTTCTCCAATTCTGAACATAATAGATATTTATTTTCAAAATTACCCCAAGTACCAAAATCAAGACAATAAAGAAGTATAAATATCTGCAAACTGATTTTTATTAGTACAGAGTTCTGTCTTCAATAGTTATTTCTTGAGCCTCAAAGCAATTACACATTCTGGTAGGAAGACGTAAGTCTTGACGTCCCCGCTGATAATTTTGAAGATATTTTACGTTAATCCTCAATATTAGCGTTCATCAATAGTCTTCACTTGCAGGTGATACTAAGGTTTCTTCCAGGAAGAGATTCCACTAAAAAACAGAAATTGATCGTTGAAATCCTTCTTTGCAAAAAAATTGACTAGAATTATTATAAATCGGATTCCAACATTTTTTTGCAAATACAATTAGACCCTAATTCTTTTCAAATATTTTTACTTCTGTTAAAATGTGCTATGTCATCAGATATGTTATCCAAAGGTTTACCCCTGATTCAGGATGCTGACCTTAACGGAAAGGTCGTGCTCATAAGGTTTGACCATAATGTTGTTAAGAAAGGCGTCATCAAGGATCCCTTTAGAATTGAGCGGACTATTGGCACACTTTACCACATCATAGACCGCGGCGGCAGGCCCATACTTATGACACATGTGGGCAGGCCAAAGGACAAAAAAACAGGAAAAATCACGTGCAGCGAAAACGATTCTGTAAAACCTATTGTTGAATACCTGAAACGTAAACTGCAAACGGATTTTTTCATTCCGGAATGTACTATCGACCCGGAACTGGGTATATCAAATCTCAGTAATTCAGTCTTTCGTGCGATTGGAGACATGAAGGACCGTAAAATAGGCGGAATCTATCTGCCCAATACGAGATGGTTCAGAGGGGAAGAAGATGAAGGATTCTTCAGAGATAATCTGGCTGTCTATCTGTCTGATCTTGCAGACATTTATGTCAATGATGCATTCGGGTCCTGGCAGCCCCACGTATCTACATACGATATTACCAAGTTCATTCCTTCCTATGCCGGTTTTCTCATGCAGCAGGATATCATCAATCTCAACAGGGTAACCAATCTGGAGCCTCCATTTCTGGCTGTTGTTGCCGGATCAAAATATGATACAAAAATAGGTCCGCTGACAAAGATTTATGAGAAGGCCGACCATGTAATTCTGGGCGGTGTTTTGTACAATGCATATCTCTGCGCCAAATATAATATATCTATCAAAGGGATCGCAGAAGACGATATTAAGGCGGCCCGTAATCTGGTCAAAAAGGACAGGGAGCAGAAAAAAATCCTTGAAATGCCTTATATCATGGAGTCTGATGTGCTTGAGGAAAAGGCAGAGGGAAAACACAGGGCTGTATCGCTCAGTGATGTCAAGAGTGGAGACAGCTACAATTATGTGCTCGATATTGATCCGAAATCATTTGAAGACGAAAACGTATCAAATGCTATACTGAGCGCCAAAACAATTTTTGTCAACGCAGTGATGGGGCTTACTCCACAGTTCCCTGACGGCTCAAGGGCACTATATAGCGAGCTGAGTAAAAATACTGCCGGCAAGAAAATGTTCGGTGGCGGAGATACTCTTCAGGAGTTTAAGAATCTCTGCCCCGGGACGTATTTATCTGTGCTTGATGATGAGCAGTATTACTTTTTCACGGGTGGTGGTACTGTACTGAAGGCAATTGAGCAGGGAAGTCCATACGGGCTCAAACCGGTAGAAGGTCTGATAGAGAATAAAGAAAGGTTAAGAAAGGGTAATTAGAGATATGCAGAATGACGATCTTATTCATGACTGGATGATATCCTACCTTAAAAACAGACTCTCAAGAGATTATGACGATATCAGGATTAATCTGGAACAGGACAGGAGTAATGAGTATAATGGCCATTACCCTGATCTGATTCTGGAAAACCATGGTCTGGTACTTGCCGTGATGGAAGTGGAAACAGAACAGACGATAATTTCTGAAAAAGCTGACCAGTGGAAGACCATGGCCGGTTTGGGGGCCAAGTTAATTTTGATGGTTCCCAAGGCATGGAAGCCCAGGGTGCTGGATATTTTATGGAAAAATGGTATGGCAGACAAGGCTTCTGTTGGCAGTTATGAAATGAATGTTCAGATGCCGTGATATTGAGCTTAAACGGTCAGACGAATAATTTTGCCGATCCCGGTTTCCTTCTTTCCATAGGCTTCAGTCAAAGCATCAACCAGTGAACTTTCCTCTGCGGACTGAATAACGTACTGTTTCTCGGCTATATCTCCAGTCGGAGTTTTGTTATCAGTGTTCTGAACATTGACCTCTGCGCTTTCCCTTCCCTCGGCTAAGTCACGCATTTTTTCTGCTCTTGCAGCTGTCTCCATGCGCGTTGCTGCAGCTGCTACCTGTCTGTCCCGGGGAGACGGTTCTGCCGGAGCATTGGCAGCTGCTCTGATAGTTTGCGCTTTGGCGATAGTGGCGTCAAGATTATCATGGACCGGGGATGTATCGATTGAGACCTCACCTCCTACAGCATACCTTCGTCCGTCAGGACCGGCCTGATATACAAATGAAACTCCATGTGCATATGCACCTGCAGCTGCAATGTGAGCATTTTCATGCTGACGGACCTCTGCATCGAGCTTTTGAAGATCTGCGATCTCTTTTTGCTCTTCTTCTGTGAGTTCGGTCTGACCGTTTATAGCATTACTGTTTTTCCCTGCTTCCTGAATATCCGGATTTGCAGAACCCTCGGCATTTGATTCCTTCTGATTAATGTCTGGCGGAAGATGTACATCGTTATCATGTCCCTGCACAGGTGCTATTATTTTTTCAGCAGGGACATCAACAGTCTGATAGGGTGAAATCTCAATAGTATCAGGTTGATTCAGATGAGAGCGGTTATAAAGTTCTGGTCCTGATGAAGTTGCCTTTGCGGTATTTTTTACATCAGATTTTCTGGAGTTGTTGAAGGCGGGTATTTTGTTTGAAATCTCATTAATCATAATTTCGACTCCAGAGTCGTTATTAATGTAAATTAATTTTACATATTTCTTTTCGGTAAAAACACTCAAAAACTTAAGAATGATTGCTTACTTATCTTTAAGATCTTGTAATAAAAAGGAATTTAATAAGATTAGATTATTTAAACTTTTTTATTATGATAATTGTCAGATAATTTAAGTAAAAATAGTTAACATAATAATGCCATTCATAATTAAGTTTTTCCATAATTGACCGATAAATATCATATGTCAACAGGAGTGGAGAAACAGACAAAATTATGCGAACACTGTGAAAAAGATATTAACATTAAATATGATGTATGTCCTATTTGCGGTGGTCATCAATCTGAATCCCAAAGCAGCATACATCCGGAATGTCCCCGCTGCGGAATAGAGCTTCAACTTTTTATCAGCAATGATGAGGAGTATGATATATGCCCTGAATGCGGCGGGATGTGGCTGGACAAGGACGAGTTTTACAGAGCAACTAGGGAGCGGGATGTGTATAAGAGCGTAACCACAAAAAGTGAATACCGAAGGGTACCTATAAGAGGACCGATAGAGTATGTACCCTGCGTCAGGTGTGCGAAATTAATGAACCGTGGAAACTTTGGTAAAATTTCCGGCGTGATCATAGACAGATGCAGTAAGCACGGTGTATGGCTCGAAGCAGGCGAACTGGAAAAGATACAGCATTTCATCGCAGACGGCGGACTGGATACATCACGTGATAAAGAAATAACTAAAAATCGCCAGCTCATAAAAGATCTTGCAACACAGGTGAATCAAAACTCCTTTACCCAGCGTCTGTTACATTTCTGGAATTTGAAGAGAGTTATGTTCAGGGGTTGGCGTAAATAAGCGTCACAGGCATATCCACATTTCTCTTTTTCAGCATCTTCCTTTTAACTTCTCACCTCTTCCTTATCATCCAATATATTCATTGACTTTATCAATTCTGAAGGAATTGTCATCAAGGACTGCATTTACAAAATTCATTATCATTTGCCTGTTTTCTTTTGATACATCGGGATAGAAAACCGGATTGGCAACTACAGCGCCCCTGAAGGCATAAAAGGGGGCAACAACCTCAAGAAGTTCGTAATCTCCTGACTGGTTTACATATTTGCTGTAAAAAAGATCGAGAGCTTCCCGGTACGCACCCTCCAACCTGCCAAAACAGCGTATGGAAAAAAAAATATAATTAATGGTTAATGCTGTGACATCATCTGCTGCATCACCCCATGGCCCTCTGCTCCTGTCAAGCAGGATAAAGTCCCTGTTGTTTTGAAACCAGATATTCCCGGGATGAAAATCACCGTGTACCTGGCATAACCGCCTGTATTTTGGTTTTAGCCGGGCCCTCCAGTCAACACATTTCTTCTCGATCTCAGCCATCTCCTCATATGACAGTATGCCATCAGGATAAGTGTCAAACACTCCCATTAAACACTCTCCGTGTCCGATCGTGTCTCTGACTTTTCTCCAGTGTAAAGCTTTGGACTCCTTCTTAACAGAGTGGATCTTGGCAAGATACGATGACAGGGCCTGGATTTTTTCCATATCTGAAATTTCAAGCCTGTCTCTTCCGGCAAATGCCTGCAGATCATGAAAATAATGATCCCCCTCTGCCTTTTCCATTAAAAGATAATATTCTTTTCCTCCTCCGATGGATTGAATGACACCATTTTTTTTCTCAGCAAGAACATCAATTGCCCTGACATGCCTTGGCAGGTTTTGAAATTCTTCCAGATCAAGAAGAAACACTCCTGCCCTGTCTGCGGGATAATCATGTTCAAGACCTTCAGGATATAACCCCTTAATAACATACGACTCATGACCGTCCTTTTTTTTAACGTCTATGAGAAAGCCTGCACCCTGCACGCCGGCACCGAGTTTTTCAATGTGAACGCTCAGGGCTTTTTTGCCGAGAAGCTTAAGCATATATGTTTCTATACTTTTTTTATTAATCATTCCGAACCGCTCCGCTCTTTTTCAGATTCTTTAGATGAATTTTTAATTCTTCCGCCAGTTTTCTGTTCATGCCCTTTACTGCCACTATCTCATCAACAGGTGCATTTCTCATAGCTTCAATACTGCTGAAATGTTTCAGAAGCTCAAACCGTCTGGCTTTCCCAATACCTTTCATTTGTTCAAGGGGTGACTGAAACGTTTTTTTTGCCCTTAATTTCCTGTGGCATGTGATGGCAAAGCGATGAGCTTCATTTCTTATTCTCTGAAGCAGATGAGTCGTATCAAGTGCGGGTTCAAGATATATGGGTGCCCTTTTACCCGGCAGATATATTCTGTCAAGGTCCTTCTGTACGCGTAATTGCACTTTGCCGGATGTGTCATGTTTAGCCTTTGCAATAGCAGCGATTTCAAACTGGATATCAAAAGGTTTCAATGCTTCAACAACATGGGACAACTGTCCCTTTCCTCCGTCAATAAGCAATAAATCAGGTATATCCCCGCCGTCTTCTGAAAGGCCTTTTAAATACCGTCCGGCCACCTCTCCGATCATTGCGAAATCATCAATACGTTTCACTGTCCGTATCTTAAACTGTCTGTACCCGTCTTTAAGAAACCTTCCATTTTCATATATGATCAGGGCCCCAACTGATTCAGATCCGGATATATTTGAAACATCAATAGATCCTATGCGTGCAGGAACGGTATTCAGATGGAGAAGGTCTTTGACCTTGAGAATTGTTTCATCAACTTTTTGTTCCTTGTGTTTGTTATAAGAATACAGGGCATTATCATCTGTCATCTTAAGTACTTTTCTTTCGGTGTCAGTCTTTGCATGGCTTATATTCACAGTGCTTCCCCGTTTTTCCGTAAGCCATCTTTTTTCAGTGGTCAGTCTTGCCTTCAGAGGCAGTATTATTCTGGGAGGGATCAGAATTTCTTTGAAATAAAACTGTTCCAAAAATCCCGCGATAAGTTCTCTGTTATCCATTTCTCCGAGGTGTTTCAGAAAAAAATCCTTCTGACCGATAACCGTTCCATTTCTTATGAAAAACATATAAACAACTGCTTCCTGTTTTTCCCTGTATAAGCTGATAACATCCACATCATTAAGTTCAGCCGCTATTGCTCTCTGCGACTCCAGGGACTTTTTAATAGCAGTCATCCTGTCCCTTATTTTTGCCGCATCTTCATATAAGAGATTATCAGACAGTTTCTGCATACGGTCCTGAAGGTTTGCAACAAGCTCTTTCTTTTCTCCCTTGATAAAACTCTTAACTTCTTCTACCACTTCCATATATTTTTTTTTATCTTCAGGAGATCGCCTGTCCTTTGCACAGGGAGCAGGACATCGTCCCATCTGATACTGAACACAGGGCCTGAAAGGCCTGTCCATCTTATATCTGCAGGTGCGTATGGGAAAATTCCAATGGATAAAATCGAGCATATCTCTCATTGCTCCTGCCGGCACATAAGGACCAAAGTACAGTGCACCGTCTCTCTCTATCCTGCGTACAACCTCCAGTCTTGGCCACTCCTCATTAACCGTTAATTTAAGGTAAGGATAATGCTTGTCATCACGCAAAATGATGTTATACCGCGGCTTGGTCTTTTTTATAAAATTGGCTTCAAGGATCAGGGCTTCAAGTTCGTTTTTGGTCACTATATAATCAAAATCAACGATGTCCTGTACCATTCTGGTTTTTCTGTCGTCCAGGGCGGCCGACTTCTGAAAATACGAACGCAGTCTGTTTCTGAGATTTTTTGCCTTGCCTACATAAATGACCCGTTCTCTCTGCCCTCTCATGATATAGATTCCGGGAGATGTTGGAACCTGTGAAAGTTTCTGCTTTTTGTCCATACAGAGATTATAACCCAGCTTCTGATGAATATACTGAGGGCTTTCCTGTGAATAAAAAACACATATTAAGGGCAAAGTGCAGAATGAAAAAAAAGGACCTGTACAAAGGCTTATCTATAGAGTTTCTATAGCTTGTAGTAGTCTGAAAGCCCTGTTTAAAGGCTTTCCGGAGAGGGTTGACATACAGAATAGGTAGGTTAAAATAAAGCTAGAACTACAGTTTGCGATACCCTGGAAAGGTTAAACCCAGAGGACCAAGCAACTTTGCAAGAGAGCGGGAGACAGATACATTGTGCAGGCCTTTGGAGCATGAAAGGAAGCTAAAAGCATCTGCCGAAGCTCTATCATAGAAAAAGCTCTTCGGTTTCTCCGGAACCGGGGCATCGCTTATAAATAATAGAGCCATCAGAAAGCAATTGGTTCGCTGTCAAACGGAGTGGCATTAGCAGAACGTGCCGACGTTTCAGTTGTCCAAAGAAGCAGGCTGGATGATGACTCTATTTTTTATGTAATTTTCATACATATCGAAGTTCAACTTCGATAGACGTCCTCGAATTTTTGGCTGGGATAAGGAAACTAAGATTTTTAAACATAATGCGGACAACGAGGTCCGGTAAAACCGTAATTAGAAAAACTACCGCATATGGCACACTGAAACATGATCCTGATTAATTGAAATCAGGTTGAACCACACCTTGGCAGCTCCTGCCGTGAGGAAATGCTTATCAACATCCAGAATGCTGCTGCTGTCAGAAAACCTGCGCCAAGTAATAACCACAGCATCGTTAAGTCTCTCCTTTGCAATATATTTGCACAAGTGCGCAATTTAGCGATCATTATAATTTATACCACAAATTGTGTCAATATATGTGTCCGTAATTACTAAGTGAATTGGATATTCATGCTGATTAATCGTGTTAATTTATGATAATGGTCATAATCACAGGAAAAGTAATCATTGCAGCAACTATCTGGACCGTTATAATCCCTGCCATAAGAGGACTGTCGCCTCCAAGCTGACGGGACAAAATGTATGCAGCCGGAGACCCAGGCAGTGCTGCAAAGAGAATAGCAACCGCAGATAATTGAGGATCGAGACTCAGCAGCTTACACATCGTCCACATAAGCAGCGGAAATACAATGAGTTTGAGAACAGAGCTGAAGGCAACAGTTTTTCCTGAATTGCGTGCAGCTGCAATGTCAAGTGCGGCTCCTACGCTGAGCAGCCCGATGGGCAGAGCTGCCCGGCCGAAAATCATGAATATCTCGTCAACAACAGGATGCAGTCCTATATCTGAATAATTGAGAAGTATCCCAGCAGTGCAGGCAATAATAAGAGGGTTCCTGATCAGTTCCTTGAAAATTGTCTGTAAACTCCCCTTCTTCTGATCATTGAATAGTATAAGAACTGTTACACAAAGAAAATTCATTAAAGGTATTAAAACAGCCAGAGTAATGGCTGCGATGGACAGCCCGTTGTTACCCATGAGCGCAAATGTTGCGGCCAGGCCCACATAGGTGTTAAAGCGGATACTCCCCTGAAAAAAAGATGTGTAAGCAGGCCCACCCGATGACCACCACCTTTTTATAAAAAATAAAAGTCCCGCCATGATACATACGGCAGTGGTCAGCACAATTATCATGAGCGATACAGATTGCGGTCCCAGCGAGGCAGTGGCTGTTTTCTGAAAAAGCAGTGAAGGGAACAGGACAAAATAGGTTAGCCGCTCAGCACGTGACCAGAATTCATCTCCCGGAAATTGAAACCATCTGAGAAGATACCCTGTCAGGATTACAAAAAAGACCGGGATAAGAGCTCCGACTATGGATGTATTAAGGTTCATTGATTTGAATTTGGTTTGCTGACAATAAACCTGTTATTCCCCGGGTTCAGAAAAGATATTGACGGCCTTTGTAAACTCCCGGTTCAGCTTTGCTATAAAAGAGACCTTAATACCCTTGGGGCATGCAGCCTGGCATTCATAATGATTCGAGCAGTTGCCAAATCCCTGATTCAGCATCTCTTCAGTCATCATGCACACCCGTTTCTTGGCTTCCACTTTTCCCTGCGGCAGCATGGCAAGATTTGTAATTTTTGCGGCAGTAAACAGCATGGCTGATCCATTAGGACAGGCTGCAACACATGCGCCACACCCTATGCACTCTGCCGCATCCATTGATATGTCAGCATCTTCCTTGGGAATCGGAATAGCATTGGCATCAGGCACACCCCCTGTATGCACAGACACATAGCCTCCTGACTGGATAATACTTTCAAAGGCGCTCCTGTCTACTATCAGATCTTTAATAACCGGAAATGCCTTTGCACGCCATGGTTCGATATAAATCGTATCCCCGTCTTTGAAGTTTCTCATATGCAGCTGGCAGACAGTTGTTCTCTCCTGTGGTCCATGTGGAATGCCGTTTATCACCTGCGAGCAGGTGCCGCAAATCCCCTCACGGCAGTCATGGTCAAATGCGATCGGCTCATTATTTTCTCTGATAAGCCCTTCGTTTACAACGTCCAGCATTTCAAGAAATGACATATCAGGGCTCACATTTCTTGCATCATACTGAACAAGCTCGCCCGGCTGGTCTTTGGATTTCTGTTTCCAGACATAGAGAGTAAGGTTCATGGAACTATCCACATTATTTGATAAACCTCCCCTTGCCCCTCCTTATTAAGGAGGGGATGTTTATTCTCCCTTTACCAAGAGGAGATACAGAAGGGTGAATGAATTTATACATCACTTATAACTCCTCACAGCAAGTTCAACATTCTCAAACTCCAATGGTTCCTTGTGCATCTCAGGGGCATTGTCAGCGCCCTTATATTCCCAGGCAGCAACATGACTGAAGTTCTGATCGTCACGCGTTGCCTCACCGTCCAGTGACTGGTATTCCTCACGAAAGTGTCCGCCGCAGGATTCATTCCGCTCCAATGCATCACGGGCCATGAGTTCACCAAATTCCAGAAAATCAGCCACGCGACCAGCTTTTTCAAGTTCCTGGTTAAGCTCATGTCCCTGTCCGGTAACTCTGACATTCTTCCAGAACTCGGCCCTCAGAGCAGGGATTTTTTCAAGGGCCGTATTCAGGCCCTTTTCACTCCTTGACATGCCTACATAATCCCACATGATCCTGCCAAGCTCATAATGGAACCTGGTCACGGTTTTATCCCCTTTTATCGAAAGCAGTTTATCTGTAAGCGAGGCAATTTTTTCTCGTGAATGCCCGAATTCTTCATGTTCAGTGGTTATGTTACCCGGTTCTGTACGGGCAAGATAATCAGCAATAGTATACGGGATGATAAAATATCCATCAGCCAGGCCCTGCATCAGGGCACTTGCACCCAGGCGATTTGCACCGTGATCTGAAAAGTTGGCCTCACCCAGAACAAACAGTCCCGGGATGTTGCTCTGGAGATTATAATCTACCCACAAACCTCCCATTGTATAATGAGGAGCAGGATAGATCCTCATAGGCTGTCTATAGGCATTCTCTCCCGTTATCCGCTCATACATTTCAAACAGGTTTCCGTATCTCTCCCTGATCGTATCCTCCCCCAACCGTTGAATGGAATCGGCAAAATCAAGGTACACGCCGCGACCGCTTGCACCTATCCCCCGGCCTTCATCACAGACCTCTTTTGCTGAACGTGATGAAATATCTCTTGGCGCCAGATTGCCAAAACTCGGATATTTACGCTCCAGGTAATAGTCCCTTTCATTCTCCGGGATGTCTTTTACAGCCCGCGTATCTCCCTTTTTGAGTGGCACCCACACTCTGCCGTCGTTTCTGAGCGATTCTGACATAAGTGTAAGCTTGGACTGATGATCGCCTGATACAGGAATACATGTGGGATGAATCTGTGTATAACATGGATTTGCAAAATAGGCACCTTTTTTATATGCACGGTAAGCCGCTGTTACATTGGAACCCATGGCATTTGTGGAGAGGTAGAAGACATTTGCAAACCCTCCTGTACATAAACAGACAGCATCTCCGGCAAACGACTCGATCCTGCCAGTTACAAGATCACGCACAATAATGCCTTTTGCTTCATTGTTCACGATTACTATGTCAAGCATCTCTGAACGGGGATAAAGCTTCACGGTTCCTGCCCTGATCTGACGTGACAGGGCTGAGTAAGCCCCTAAAAGAAGCTGCTGGCCGGTCTGTCCCCTCGCATAAAAGGTGCGCGAGACCTGTGCACCCCCGAATGAGCGGTTATCAAGATAGCCCGCATAATCGCGGGCAAAGGGCACGCCCTGCGCAACACACTGGTCAATAATGTTATTACTTACCTGGGCGAGGCGATATACATTAGCTTCACGTGACCGGAAATCACCACTCTTGATCGTGTCATAAAAAAGTCTGTATATACTGTCGCCGTCATTGGGATAGTTCTTTGCTGCATTAATCCCTCCCTGAGCAGCAATGCTGTGCCCCCTTCGCGGACTGTCCTGATAGCAAAATGCCTCAATATTGTAGCCAAGTTCACCAAGAGTGGCAGCAGCAGAAGCTCCTGCAAGACCTGTTCCGACCACGATGATTTTATATTTTCGCTTATTGGCCGGGTTAACGAGCTTCAGTTCCTGCCGTCTTCTGTCCCACTTCTCTGCAAGAGGGCCTGATGGCGATTTTCCGTCAAGTATCATTATTGACCTTTCAACAATCCCAGCAAAATAATGACCGGGATCGCTATGTATCCAAGAAATAGAATTACTGATGCTACAGAACCTGATTTTGTTATAAACGGCATAGACCTTTCATTGTTTATTCCAAGGGTCTGAAATGAACTCTGAATTCCATGAAACAGGTGAAGTGCAAGCGCAATCATTGCTGCTATATAAATAATTGAAGAAATAAAATGCTGAAAACTCGAAATCACCATGAACGTAACATCAGGTCTTCCCAGTGCATCCATGTTAGCACTGGCTGCAAATGAAGGATTAATGACCTGAAATGTGAAATGAAGAAGGTGAAACAGAAGAAAGGTCCCAATTAAAGCTCCTGTCCAGATCATGTTTCTTGATGCAAACGTGCTGCGCTGATATTTTGACACTGCATAGGAACCAGGATTGGATTTCCAGTTTTCCAGAGTGAGCTGAATACTGAAAAATACATGAACTGTTATTACCGTACTCATTATAATGCGGGTTATCCAGACGAGCAGTGGCAAAGAATGTAACTTAGCAGCGTATGCATTAAGTCCACCAAAAAAAACCGTTGAGTTACCTAGCACATGCACGAATATAAACAGGATCATGAACTGACCGGTAACTGCCACCAGCATTTTTCTACCGACAGAGCTGTTTATGAATGATTGCATACTATCAGCCTCGAATCAGCATCTGATAATAATTTATAGACTATATTACTATATTAATTCCAAGTCTGCTTTAACCACCCCATGCTACAACGTTCTGGACAGCTTCACCAAGCCCTTCAATGCCAAACTCCACCACATCACCAGTCCTGAGATATCGGGGCGGGTTCATTCCATAACCAACACCGGCAGGCGTGCCTGTGCAGATTATATCACCCGGTATAAGTGACATATACCGGCTTACAGATGAGATAATGGCAGGAAGATCAAAAATCATATTGGATGTACGGCTGTTCTGCATAATCTCGCCGTTTACCTTCAACCATATCTTCAGATTCTTATAATCCTTGATCTCATCTTTTGTGACGAGAAACGGGCCCAATGGGGCGAACGTATCTGCGCTCTTTCCCTTTACATATTGTCCTCCCCTGTTAAACTGGAATTCCCTCTCCGAGTAGTCATTCACAAGTGCGAAGCCTGCCACGCAATTCATGGCATCTTCCTTTTTCACATATGAGGCCTTCCTGTTCATGATAGCGGCCAGTTCTACCTCCCAATCAGTCTTTGCGCTTGTCCGCGGGATGCAAATATTATCATTAGGACCTGCCAAGGCTGAAGGGGCTTTTAAAAAAAAGACCGGCTCTTCCGGGATGGATTTTCCCGTCTCACGGGCATGATCAAGATAGTTAAAGGCGACACAGACGATTTTGCCGGGTCTGAAGACCGGCGGTCCAAGCCTTATTGCACGATCAATAACAGGAAGCTCTTCTGAGCTTTCTTCCAGCCATCTCTCAAGCCGTGATAACCCGTCGGTCGCAAAAAAGTTTTCATCATAATCCTCTCCAAACGAAGATACATCGAATTTCCTGCCGTCAGGTAACATAATGCCCGGCTTCTCTTTATCAGGCTCTCCAAAGCGAAACAGTTTCATATGTAAAATGGCAGGGGCGGGTTTCAAACCCGCTCCCTACAAATCAATCATCATTTTCCGGTACGCGTACAACGAGAACAGGAATTCTCGACTGTTTTACGACGCGCAACACCGTGTCACCCATCATGGCAGTCCTGACCGGGCCATGGCCATGAAA
>CP070632.1:1086972-1144929 GCA_020356065.1 Nitrospiraceae bacterium | reverse complement strand
GAGCTTCCGTTTCCGTCTATATCTACCTGCAATTTTACGGTATCTCCGCCGTCAGGATCACTGATGTCGGCTTCAATTTTTACCGTACTTTCTTCTGTATATCCTCCAGTCGATATCACCGTACTTCCATTGCTTTTATATTGAGCAAGATTCGTCGGGTCGTCGGGGTCGGTATTGGGTGGCGCAGCATTAACCGTAACATTTATCGTCTGATCTTTATACGCCTTGGTATTATCATCAAAACCAACAGCATAAAGCAGAATTGTAAAGGCACCCGGCGTCTCTCCAGCACTTGTTTTGATCACCGCGTCAGTACCCATCCTGTTGGCCACCCCATCCTGGTCTGTCCCAGCTGAACCGGCTTCACATGTAGTGCCCCCAATGTTACAGGCCATGTTTTCACTGGCCGTATCATGATCCCATGGCGAAGTAAATTGAACGGAGTAACAATCGTGATTTACAGGGCAGTCGCCTTTTGTATCAGGCATAAGAACCCATGACTTTCCTCCATCCACATTATCCCATGTACTGCTCCAGTTTGTGAGAGACGGAGAGTTCGCGGTACCACTTTCTACTGTCCAACCATTAGGAACCGCCATCATAACTCCGACTGATTCCTTGTTAGTGGTCCAGGTTCCACCTTCAAACATCCAGTCCAGTTCAAATGAGTCTGTACCATCATTGTCTATACTTGCTGATGTTGTTTGAACTCCATCTACAGCAGTATCAAGTGTAGCTGTACTGTGCAGAGCAGTGTGACACTGGATACAGGTATCATTCTTTGTCCAGTTTGCATGAGCTTCATCGGGGAACAGGACAATCCCTGTTCCTCCGATCATTGTTAAGATAAGCAGAATGTATATAAAAAGCCTGTCTCTGAGACTTATCATCTCATTGCTGCTCTGTACTGTTTTCAGTCTCTCTTTCATCTCTTTAGCTCTCGCTGTTAGTCCTTTTACCATACATTCTCACTGTTAGCCTTTTAGTAAGACTGCCATTCCGGCGTTGTAGTAAAGTGACAGGCTATGTTCGAACAGGTTTTGAGCGTAGCCGTATGATCACTCCCGACCGTACCGTTATAGATCGCGTCAGACGCACCGAACTTCAGGGCTGCATCAAACAGAGTTGTGTACTGCGGGCCCTTCATGTCGACGTCATTATCCCTGTGATTACCTGCAATAGTAGTATCATGACAGTAGCCGCAAACAGGATGATTCTGATAGGTATCGCTCGTTGCATTAAGCGCTGCCAATCCATCAACGGCGATTATGTGATTAACGTGCTTAGCATGAGCGCCGTCGCTCTTACCCTCCGGATTGATGGCTGTTTTGCCATCACCGACAAACGGCGGGTATGCATGACAGCTGTCACAATCTGCTGAATAATCAACTACACCATTAATATGCAATGCCCTGTTAGCCCCAGCAGTGAGCGTCCCATCATTATTAAAATGAACATGACATGTGTCGCAATCACTTAGTGTCTCACTACCCGTGTGCGGACTGAGACTTGCCGGAGGGGCCTCATGACATTTAGAGCAGTCACCAGCAAGATCAGGTGTACCGGTCATCAAAGATGTGTCGGTCCAGACTGGTGGTGTCGCGTTATCCGTTGAATTCGGCATATCAGCACCATGGCAGTAAACAGTACAGGCGCCTGCTGAATAGCTTGGCACTACGCTGTTCAGGTCAGCTTTATCCGGGTTGATCGTTCCGGGGAAAACTTCAGCCGGCAGATCCGAATCTATATGACCGGCATCGCCTACTGCGGATGGTACAATGTGACACTCATTGCAATTCCCTGAGGCGTTCAGTACATCCGTATAACCGCTGGCCAGCGTCATGTGGGCCTGATGCGCGCCGACCTGGGCATCCGTTGCAGCTGAGTCGCCGTTGGTGTCAGTTCCGGCATCACCGGGAGCCTTCTGGGCCTCTGTCGGTAAAGCCGCATTTTCTCCATGGCACTTAGTACATGTGTCATATGTGGAAAGATCAGTGCCCCAGGCAGGCGATCCTGACCCGTGACAGTATGATGTGGTACAGTTTCCGTAGCCTCCTGATCCCGGCGTATGATCTCCCTGTGAATAGGCAGCGGTTGCTCCGTATGTATTGTCAATATCCATGTTCAGGGTATCATTCGCGTGGTTCGAATTGCCATCGCCCCCGTTGTTGTGACAGACGGTACAGGTATAGTTCAGTTCTCCTGCCTGTGATCCGGCGTGCTGGTTGTGTGAGCCCGAGTTTGGCTGACCGTCGGTTTCGTCCGGATCCTGGCCGTGACAGGCATCACATGCAAGCGTGCCTGACCCCCACTGGGGAGAGGCATAGGTGTCAGCTGCTGCTGTACCGTTGGTCGCCTGTACATTACTGTGGCAGTATATATTTGAACAGGTCCCCAGTCCCGACCCGTCAAGATCGTTCGTTTGAGCAAAGCTTGTTCCCTTACTGTAAGCACCTGATCCGCTGTGTATGGTCGCAAGCATCTCGATGTTTCCGTTTCTGTGAGCATAATCAGTCCCGCCGCTGGTAGTGTCACCGTGACAGAATGTACACGCTATGCCCTGGTCAGTGACGTGTTTTACGTGAGATCCGACCACAGCCCCTGCTGGAGTGTTACGTGCCGATCCGTCTGCTGGTGGATTCCCGTGACAGTCTGCACAGGAGCCTATGGTAAACTGGGCTTCTGCGATACCCACAAGACCGAATCCTCCGGCGAATACAACGATAAATGTTAATAAAATCAACACCGGCAAAACCGCCCGGCTTCCCCATTTTTTACCCCTTTTCTGATTCATTATTGCATTCTCCTTGTAAGGTTAAAATTTAAAGATATACGACTTGTTTTAATACTTATTTCTTTGTATTTACTTTCGGTCATCATATCCAGCCTCTTTAGTCGCCAGCCGTGGCAGGATCCTGCCATGCGGGTGATGTAGTAAAATGACAGCTTATGTTTGAACAGGTCTTTGGCGTCGTGCCTGACGATGTGCCCGGGACGCCGTTATAAGACGGATCTGACGAACCAAATTTGTATGCTGTGCTGCCGTCACCAAAGTTGATCATTCTGGTGCCGGTCATATGGTTCGCGCTGTTATTTGTGTGGCAAACGCCGCATACGGCCGCGGCTGACCCTGCTCCATAGGTATCTGTAGCTGGATTGAGTGTTACCCCCTTCTCAGCGGCTATGTTCGATATATGAGTCGTATGAGCACCCTTGCCCTCGCTGATCGGTGCATCCTGATACGCCCTTCCGTCACCTACTGTCGGCGGATAGGCATGACAGGAGTCACAGTCTGCTGCAGCCTGAACAGTACCGTCAATATGAAGTGCCATATTATTCAGAGTACCGTCATTATTAAAGTGCTGGTGGCATGTATCACAGTCAGCCAGCGTCTCGGTGCCTGAGTGTGAAGCTGTATTTGGAGGTGCGCCGTGACATTTTTCGCAGTCACCGCTTCCGTCATTGTTGTCACCGGGCGTCCCGGAAAGATATCCTGTCTGGTTCCACTCGGGTGCCGTATCACTCCCGTTGTTCGAACCTCCCGGCATACTTGCGCCGTGACAGTACACAGTACAGTAGCCTGACGCATAATTGGGTGACACGCTGTTCAAGTCCGCCTTTTCGGGATTAATAGTGACCGGATACACCTCAGCCGGAAGTGCTGAATCAATATGGTCCACATCGCCTGCCGCTGACGGTACTTTATGACATTCGTTACAGTTTCCCGTGCTGTTCAGCTGGTTGCTATAGCCACTCGGCAATGTCATATGGGCCTGGTGAGCCCCTACCTGAGCATCGGAAGCCGCTGAATCCCCATTCGTATCAACTCCCGAACCACCCGGGGCCTTCTGCGGATCAGTCGGACTTGCTGTCTTCTCGCCATGGCACTTAGTACACGTATCATAGGCTGACAGGTCCGTACCCCATGTCTCAGACTCTGATCCATGACAATAGACCGTGCTGCAACTTCCATATCCTCCTGAACCAGGTGGATGGTCACCCTGCGAATAACTGGCACCTGTACCGTATGAACTGTTTATGTCCATGTTAAGGGTATTATTTACATGGTTCGTGTTTCCGTCACCTCCATTGTCATGGCAGGTTGAGCAAGCGTAGTTATATTCTCCTGCCTGGGAACCTGCATGTTTGTCATGCGAGCCCGAAGCCGGTTGTCCGTCATTCTCTTCAGCGTCCTGTCCATGGCAGGCATCGCATGCAAGTAACGACCCCCACAGTGGTATCGCAAACGTATCAGCTACTGCGTTTCCGTCAGCTGACTGGACATTACTGTGACAGTAAATATTTGAACAGGTTGCATAGGCAGAACCTTTGGCCTTGTTTTCAGGATATCCAAGATCTCCTGATGCTGAATTATAAACATCGATATTATTGTCCAAATGCTGAGTCGGCGAAGTAGTGCCTTCTATAGCATTATCGTGACAGGCGTTACATGCCACTCCGCTTACTGCAAGATGTGAGGCATGGCTTCCGGTATTCGGAGCTGCATCATGACAGGAGGTACAGTTTGCATCATCCGTTCCCCATACCGATGTGGCAACCAGTGTCCCTGTTCCATCATCATGACAGCTCGCTGCCGAGCATGTGCCATATCCATTGCCGGGCGTTCCATCGAGCGAGTAGGTATTTGCAACATCTATTGATCCGTCCACATGACTTGATGAGTTATATGATGAGGCATCATCAGCCGCGCCTGCATGACAGTCACCGCAGCCGTTTACCCCTGTAGCGTTGAGATGCTCATTATGACTGCCGCTGGCAACTGATCCAACGTTTACCTCATGACAGGTCCCGCATGCTGCTGTGTCACCCCAGGTTACCGTTGCATACGTCGGAGTCGATGAGTTGCCGTCAGTCGTTGACTGCCCAGTGCTATGACAGTATGCTGTGGAGCAGTTTTCATAGGGAGCACCGCCCTTTGCCACATCCGGGGAATACCCCAGGTCACCGGCTGAAGAATCATAGACATCAATATCTCCGTCAAGGTGCTGCGCAGGTGCGGTCGTATTTCTCACTGCTCCGCCATGACAGTCGTCGCAATCCGCTGTGTTGTACGTTGTCGTTGTCACATGCTTGACGTGACTCCCTGTGGCCGGAAGTTCTACATGACACTCAGAACAACCCGCGCCGGGCGTTCCCCAGTCCGGCGTTAATTTTGGATTCCCCACCCCGTCATCATGACAGCGTCCTGTTGAGCATTTCCCGTACCCGTTGCCGGGTGATCCGCCTGCGGCATATGAATTGGCAACATCAATTGACGCATTAACATGATTACCGGAATTATATGCTGACGCATCATTCTCAACTCCGGTATGGCACTCAGCACAGCCTGCTACCCCGGTTGTTCCGAGGTGGGCCTCATGGCTGCCGCTGGTCAGTCCTGTTCCTTCACTTACTTTATGACACGTTCCGCATACCGCACTCACAGGATCATCCCATATCGGTGATGCATATGTTGGTGTTGAGTCGCTGCCGCTTACTGTTGACTGTCCCGTACTGTGGCAGTAGATATTTGAACACGTTTTATTGTTATTGCTGGAGACGGCTGTGGCAGGTGTGGTTGTCGTGGCATTGTAGCTTACTCCTGACTGTCCGTCATATGACCCTCCCTGTTTCGCACCGCTAAATAAATAAAATCCCATGGTAACAGCAAGGCCATTGTTATGCGTGGAGCCCGTACCCACACTGTTATAATGACAGACCGTACAGCCGATGCTTTTTGTATTTACATGTACGTCATGGGCTCCGGCAGTTAAAGAACCTGTAGCACCCGGGTCATTTGCCAGCCCATCCGGCCCGCCGGTTGGCGTGTTCACAACAGGAGGATTACCGTGACAGATGTCACAAGCTGTCTTGAATCCCAGTGTGTGCTTGTGACAGGTCATACAATCAAGTCCTGCATTATGGGTATGATCGCCGCTCACATCGTTTCTGTGATACGTGGTCTGGGTATGACACGCTTCGCAGACCCCGTCATATGTGCCGTCTCCGTCTGCAAATGAGTTGTTTCCCGAGGAATCGAATAATCGTACTGTTTTTGCTCCGCTGCTTGGAGTGTTTATTGTGTCCTTTACCAGCTTCCCGTAGATAATGGCAAAGGTATCTCCCGGGTTTACGTTGCTCAGATCGATGGTGCCTGCTACGGTAAGGGTGTCGCTCGTATTGCCGGTTATCCTGTAATTATTGTAGTCCCACGCAACATTCGGAACGAGCACCAGATCCTTAAATTCATCAACAGTCCAGCCCGCACCTATCAAGGTAAGAGTCGTTGCATTGACCAGTGACACGCTTCCCTGAAAAATATAGCTGGCACTGCCATATGTCCGGAACTGGTAATTTCCGTGAGCATCATGACACTCAATGCACTCGACTGTCCAGTCGCCATACCCGTTGTCTGTCTGAAGGCTGGAGTGTGTCTCTACTAACGGAGCTGTAGCATTTTCATGGCAGCTCCAGCAGAGAGCATTATAGTGTGTATCATCTATGTCATTCCCATAGGTCAGACCTTCTATCATTAAAGAAGGTTCGGATCCCCAGATATAATGACAGTCTTCACAGGAAACACTCTTTGCATTGTTATGCGGATAATCCAGGGCATGGGACTGAACGGTTACCAAAACCGATGTAGAAACCAGGGCCAGTATAATAATATATTTCTTAATCATTCCTAAAATAAGCTGCCAATCGCCAGCGTTACCCCATGCTGTGTTTCTGGTTCAGTAAAGGTTGTTTTCTCTGATCCAAAGGCATCAAAGATCGTTATTTCTGTTGTCAGCAATGTACGGTGGACAGTTCCAGCTATAATTTCCGCTGCTCCGTCTCCATCCATGTCAGCGCTGGCCACTGAAGAGATATAGTGCTGCCTGTCACCGGCCTGAAACTCCGATATTTCTCCGCCTACTGCGTCAAAAATATGTATGATACCTGCGCCTCCGGAATTCGAACGAGACCCTGTTATGATTTCGTCAATGCCGTCTCCATTAATGTCCGAAACCGTCATACTGATACTCTGTATATTTCGTGTTCTCAAAGAGAACTTGCTGTGTTTCCTTCTCTTAATGGAAAACTCTTCAGCTAAACTGACACTCCACTTCCCTGCTCCTGCTGACCTGTCGACCTTCCATGTCCTGATTTTTATATTCTCTCCAAAGACGTTTGCCGGTGCAGTTATAATTTCCTCATACTGATCTCCGTCCATATCACCCGCTGCTACCAATACGCCTCCGGTGCTCTCAAATGCATTCAGATTGATGCCGCTGTCTACCAGCATCCCCTGTTCAGGATCATGGACATATACCCGAACCTCCATTGGATTACCGGTAAAACTTCCCGCGCCAACGATAATCTCATCATACCCGTCACAATTGAGATCACCTGTAGCTATGTTGGCTCCATAAAAATGTGGCAATACCGTTGTGGTTAAATGATGGAGTTGGCTGCCGGTATTATCAAATATACGAACTTCCGCGGGATTATCAGGGCCAGGACCAGGAGCTGTGATGATCTCATCAATACCGTCATTGTTCATGTCTCCTGCAGCAACGTTTACTCCATAGGGGTACCCATAAGCCTGAAACGCTATTCCTGATTCCTTCCCATAAGGGTCAAATACCTTTACAGATCCGTTGTTTGCTTCACCGGGACCTGCTCCGGTAATGATTTGGAGGGACCTTTCCTCTTCATTCAGTTCTTCCTCTGTTTTGATATATTCCCCGTGAAAGATAATCTTACCGTCAGCAATCAGTGTCTGATTCTTATGTGAAGGAGAAATATGACCATTGACTCCATTGAATTGAATGTAATAGGTACCTGCCGGGGCATTCTTTACGTCCCATGCCGGTCCACTTCCGGAATAGGATTCCGGACCGCTGATAACAAAGGTGGCGCTGTCAATATTCGTGGTCACACTGATCGTCCCTCTTTCCTCCCTTACCTCAAGCTGTACAAGGATACTCAGAGGGCTTGACAGTGCACCTTGCCCCATAATTGATACAGAGCCGGTGAACGTTCCCTCATTCAGACCAGACACATTCACAGAGACAGGTATATCATCCGGTGCTGTCCCTGCTATTTTGTCCATTGATATCCAATCGCTATCAGATGTTGCGGACCATGTGAGAACACCTGTTCCATCATTTGAAATTGAAAGACTCTGCGATGCAGGGGATGAGCCGTTTACTGATACAAATTCCAGTGATAAAGGATGAACCGAAAGTTCAGGGGTGGGAGGATGTACCACACTAAATACCACCTCCACTATTTCCGTGGCACCTGACTCGGCAACTAATTGAACAGTGCCTGTATGGATACCTTCTGAAAGCCCGTTCATGTTTACACCAATTTCAATAATGTGCGTTTCCAGGGGATCCAGCGAGCCGGAATATTCTGTCAGGGTAATCCAGCTGTGTTCAGAATATGCTGACCAGGTTAGAGGACTGTTGCCTTCATTGCCTATCTCTACAAACTGTGATGCAGTATCAGTGCCCTTCCCATCTCCTTCAAAGTAAAGCAACAACGGTGCTACAGAAAGCTGCGTATATGCATCAATACCATAAACTTCAACACTTCCGGTATGCAGTGAGGCGATATACAGTCTGTTGCTGTCGCCCCTAACAATCCCCATGGGCGTTCTGAGCTGGTGGTCCGCATTATAGAGAGACGTAAGGAACGTGCCGTTTTCATCAAATACCTGCACAAGCTGCTGATATGTATCAGTCACGTAAATCCTTGATTTGCCATCTACCGCAACACCCACGGGCTTACTCAGTTTTCCATCTCCGATTCCGCGCTCGCCAAAGCTCCGTTTAAATACTCCTTCCATATCAAAGATCTGTACGCGTGCGCCCTGACCGGCACCTGACATCGATTCAATATTCTGACGGTCAAGGACGATGAGCTCGCCTGATATATCATTTACTGCCAGGGCAACAGGAAAATTGAACTGACCGGCACCGTTTCCTGTCTGTCCGAAAGAGAAACTGAACGATCCATCCGGATTGTAGACCTTTATGTTATCCTCAAGGCTGTCCGCAACATAAATCCTGTCTTCGTTAATTGCGATCGATGTCGGCTGCGAGAATTCGCCATTCCCTGAGCCAAGTTTGAATAAGAAGTTCAGACCGGGGTCATATACCTCGACATTCCTGTCGAGTTTGTTGCCTACAAAAATTCTTCCATACTGATCAACAGCAATACCAAGAGGTTCACTCAATCCGGCAAGGGTTTTCAGGTGAGAGCCGCTCTGGCTGAATATGAGAAGTCTGTTTTCAATAGATTCTGTCACATAAATATTTTCATAAACATCAAGCGCCAGTGATGTCGGATAACTCACGTATTTTTTAATTGGCTCCAGTCTCTGATATTCCGGTATGACAGATGCAAACACTGTTTGTGGAAGACAGAATAATCCGATCATAATTGCGATGATAAGTTTTCCGGGAAGAGAAGCATGAGTAAAGTTATTCATTGAAATGGCCCTGTTAGCCTTAATAATTATGTTAATTATATTTACACTCATATTCATTAATTTTACATGCAAAGGGTATGCCCGTATAGTTCCTTGATTAACTTTTTGGAAATAAAAGGTAAAATCATTGAAGACACCTGCTTTGGAGAACGATTATTAGGATACTGCGTGATATGACGCAGTCCTGGGGAAACAGATGTGATAAATGCATATAATATAAATAATAATGATTGCCACAGCTGACAATATTTGTCATAAATATTTCGATTATCAGTTCTATCCTTACATCCCTCATCACTCATTATTGAAAACCATTGGCATTGCATCGTGCATTAACCGGCCCAACATGCATGCTAATCTCCATTATTTTCTATTGCCTGGATCATGAACTTTGACTTTTTCCCGACCATTAGTTTGGGGAAGAGTTCTGACACGATTGAGTATCCCTGTTCTGCCTGCTCCATGTTGCCAAGATGATAATGTGCCTCGGCATACATAAACATCAGTGATGCTTTAGGTGTAATCTTTTTCTCAACATAGCCCCTGTATGAAGGTGAGCATAACGTTAACAGCCTGCCCCATTCCTCATGCTTTACGTAGCTTTTAGCCAGAGTATCTTCGATGACACCCCTTAAAGGGGAATCATGATATTTCTTTACAAAATCATGGTAAAGCATGTCCGCTTTCTCAAAATCAGGAGGAGAATAATCTTTGACATACATAATTATTAGTCTCCAGTGGCTCTCCTGGGCGAGCGGTGTTTCAGGATAATCCCTGATGATCTGCATATACAGTGACTCAATCCTGGGAAGGACAGACTGTCTGTCCCGGGTAGTCCGTGTTATCGAAAAAATCTCTTGGAAAATATCAAATGTCTTTTGCTCTTTATCAGTACGGATATGATCATCTTTCATTCTTTCCGTGGAAGCAGTTTCCTGTTGAGGTATATGATGAGTATTCTCCTGTGTGGATGCGCATGCTGACAGAATGATAAGTGCAAAGCCATATATGTATGCCCTGTTCATTGGTAATTTCCTCTAATAACGATATATATATATACATATCGTCAGTAATGGAATTTACTTAAGGTCTTAAGACGTTTTAAGGAAATGGACTGTGAGAGGGTCAAAGCAGTCTGAATGGAATTAACTGCTTATGAATTTACTGCGGGCGTCTTTTGCTGGATGATCCTGTATCCTGAAATATGCTGCTATGGCAGCTCATGCAATTGACAATATTGCCTCCTGCAGCATCTACCATGGATTGATACATCTGAGGGTTTGTTACCTTTACGGCATTTATATGTCTCTGGAGTGCTTCCTGTTCCTTTGCATCCTGACCCGATGCCTTGTCAGTGTTGGATATCCAAAAGATACCAGCCAGAAGGCCGGTGATGATTAACATGTTCCTTATCATGATAAGCTCCTCATCCTGTATTTAAAATAACTGGTCCCCGTAGGGTCCGAGATTAGGCCCTAAAAAATCAAAGATGTCTCCGTTTCCGTGGTTATGACAATTCGTACACAATTCATACTGGGTGCCCAGCGGACCATGACATATTGTACCATTGCAGCCCGGTCCCGGTGGTGACGGTGGAATAGTCGCAGGATGATCATGCCTGGCATCCCCGATAGCGATATTATGACACCGATTGCAGAGGTTGATCCATTCAGAATTGGGATCTCCTGATGGACCGGCTCCCGTTCCTGTATCAACCGTGACAACAGCACCATTAACCTCTTTCCGGGCAAGAAAAATATTCGGGGACCCATGGGGTTCATGACAGTCAGTGCAGGAAAGAACATATGTGCCGCAAGCCCCTACCTGATAGGGTGCAAGTATTCTGTTACATGATGCCGGTTCATTGCCGTTTGGAATGTTGTCGTCTGCAAGGCCTGTTCCGTGTTTTTCAATATTCCAGTCAAAAGTATTAAGATTTCGTCCAAGAGCCGTACTGAAAATCGTATTCACATTGTTATGGCAGTCTGTGCAAAAGGTAACAAAGTCGGTCAGGTTCGATCCATTCTGCGTTGCAGAACCATCAGGTTCATAGTTTGACGTAAACCGCAATGGAGCCTGGTAATTGGCTGTATAATCACTCATCTTCTCACCTGCTTCATCACCCCAGAGCCCCCATGCATTATTGTCATCTGCATCATGCAGACTGGGACGGGATACAGGCCAGCCCCTGGTACCGGAACTCTTGGCACTATTCGGTGCATTGGCAGGGTCTCCCTGGGCAGAATGGGGGTTATGGCATGCATTACAGGGATTTGAATCAGCTGTATATTCCCATTGGCCATCGATGAATGCGAGTATATCGTCGAGGTTATGATCTGAATCAGCAGGCGGATACGAGAATGACTCCAGCACATCATTCAGCGTATCAGTTGTCCATGCTCCGGCCCGATAGCTGTAGCTGCGATTAATGATTCCGCCTCCGTCCTGAAAGGAGCCTACATCTGTGTGACACTGGAAACAGAAGTTGTCGGTCTGATCGACATGACTATCATAAAATATTGAATACAGGGAGGGAGCACTGCCGTCAGGATCAGGCTCAACTCCATCAATGCTCGCATGCGTATCATGGCAGTGTGTGCAGAGTCCCCTTATATAGTCAGCGGGAAATCCCGCTGCACTGCGTTTTACCCCATATGCGGAATTTCCATGAGCAGAGTCAAGATAAGCTCCTGCGCGGACTGTTTCAATAAAAATCAGCCCAGTCAATATTACCAGCAGACCCGGAAGTATCACTTTTCTTTTCATTATCAGTTTCGAGTTCTTCATCTTTTAGTTCTTACTCGTATGACAGTTGCCGCAGCCGGATATGGCAGTTGCAAGCGATCCCTTTATATCCCATCTCAGCATTTTATAGAAATCTGTTGCATGAGCTCCGTGACAGGACAGACACATAACAGCATCCGAATCAAGTGACACGCCGGCGTCTATAGAAGCGGGAGGGCTTGTCCTTGCTACTGGTGTGTCCACATCATAGCTGACAACAGATGTATATTCCCCCCTGTTTGGCAGGACAACATCAGTCGGGTGTCTTTTAAAGGGGGAAAACTTATCATCTCCTACTCCATCTCCATCAGGGTCCAGTGCATACCCGCCGCTGTCAAGCAAGTGAAAATAACCATGGCATGTTGCGCAAAAACCGCTCATGGTCTTGTTATTTGGTCTGTTATTGTTGTTACCCGCATCGTGACACGTCACACAGCCTGTGGAAACAAAATCCATCGGTTCATCTGCTCCGAAATATTCGTTATGATTGGAGGCATTTACATTCTGCCATTTTGAACCACCGGTCGTATTTTCCAGACCGATCACATAATATAAAAACCGGTAACTGTTGGCAACCGTATCAGCAGTGCTGAGCTGTCCATCAACATTGTTATGGTGTGCCCCTTCGATTGCTGAAAGTCCATTCCCCTGGTTGCCCCGGACTCCATGGCATCCATGGGTACCGGCACATGTAAAACCCGTATTGTTAACTGTTGTATTAATGCCTGCAATATCATGCCGTCTCCCGGGCGGCTGGGAGGGATTATCAAAACTCCCAAAGTCTTTGATATTATGTCCTTTTTTGTCAGAAGCCCCGCTACCCCAGCTTCCATCAATGTATGCAAAGTTTCCGCCTGCCAGATCTCCCCCCGGGTCCTTGTGATAGACCTGGGGAACATCATTACCTCCCAGAGCTTCAATCCTGTTTGCGGTGTTCTGAGCATGGCATCCAAGGCATGTCCCCCTGAGCAGATAGTCCTTTGCCTCAGTTGTTTCAGTGCCATATGTGAGATTAACCATCTCAGAATTGTTCTGTCTGTTATGCATGGTATGACAGCTGCTGCACTGGCCGGTTAACACAGAATGCGCTGCTGTAGTCATCATCAGGACAATGATCCCTGCTAAACAGTAAACTGCATATTTCCTCATTCCATTATCCATAATTATTTATTATGACACTGAATACATAACGACCTGTTCCTGTCGTGCGTCAGCATAAAATCATTTCTCGCTGCATGCATGCTGTGGCAGGAAATACAGGTCACCGTTTCCCCATTTCGAGGGTCTATTATATCATGTCCAACCGGATGCGTTGAGGAATGCTCGGATGTATGGCAACGGGCACACATCTCAATCCCATCGCTTCTGAAACTCAGCGTCTGGTCTGAGTGGCCGGGTATATGGCACTCAAAACATTTTCTGTCTTTGATGGGTGAGCATTCTTTTGTCTTTAATCCTCTCTCCATCTCCACTGTTCTCTTCTCGGTTTTTTCGTGACACTCAATGCAGACTTCACCCTCCGTTACAGTCAGGTCCTGCTTGTCAGATGAATGGTGGCTGTGGCAGAGATTGCACTGACTAGACTGTCCTTTTGCATGCTGAACATCTTTAACATATATGTACTCTTCCTTTTTATGACAGTTAAAACAGAGCGCTTCACCCTTGAATCGCACCGATACTGCCCCGCCCGGAGTTATAGGATTATGACACGTACCGCAATCCTTATTCATAAAAGCGGTATGACCATATGGTCCCAGAGCACTGCTGTTTTCAGATCCATGCCCGGAATGGCATGACGTACAGTCCATATCTTTTACAATGGAAGCAATGGAAACACCGTCTGCCTTACACCTCGGCACGTGACACTCACTGCACAGGGCAGTTGGTTCTGACCTCATGAGGCTCTTGTCTGCAGATGCGTGAGAGTCATGACACGCTGAACATTCCCCTTTCTTAAAAGGAAGACAGCCATGCGCCTTCCCGGCCTGTTCTTTTGATTCAGCATGACATCTCACACACAGCTCCTTTTCCTCATCAGCAAGCAGCTTGGCAATGTTGCTGCTGTGCGGTGTATGACACTCTGAGCAATTTCCATTCCTCAGAATATTATGAACCCTTCCTGTAGTCATCAGCTTTTTTATATATTCATGACAGTTAAGGCATATGGAACCGACTCTGTCATCCAGCAAACCGGGTACAGAGCTGACGTGAGAGTTATGACAAGTAATGCAGTCTCCCTTTTTGAAAAGTTCGTGAACAAATGTATCTGACAGGGCCTTCTTCAGCTCTTCATGACAGTCATAACAAAGCTCGGGTATGGGCTTTTTCAGTTTGACCCTGGCCTCTGCGCTACTATGAAATGCGATAATGGCGACCGTCAACATACTCCATATAATAATTTGTATATTTTTTCTACTTTTCACTTTCTACTTTCTACTTTTACTTCTTACCTGTTTTTTACTCATGACAGGCCTCACAATGTCCCTGTAAAAAAGGTTCATGGCCGACATTCTTCAGCATCCCCGGCTCTTCAGTCACATGATGTTCATGACAGCTCATACATTCACTGAAGTCCTTAAGCGGCTGCCTGTGCACGGCAGTTAACCGCTCTGTATCATCTGCATGGCACTGTTTACAGAGTCGGGGATCTTCATCCACCAAAAGTCCGTTTCGATCAGCATAATGAGAATCGTGACAGTTCAGACAGCTGCCATTTTCCATGAATACATGTCCTTTACGTTCCTTCGAGGTGACGATTCGTTCATGACATGTAAGACATAGCTCATTGGGCTGATTTAACAGCTGATACTTCAACCTCGTGCCGTGGGGACTGTGACATTCAATACATTCACCCTCTTCAACAGGAGAATGTTTAATTCTGCTTTTTATCAGGCCGCTTCCCATGGATGCATGGCAATCAAGACACATCTCCTTCACAGGCTTCTTTGTAAATCCTCTGTTGTCTTCTGCATGTGAATCATGACATGCCATACAGTCCCGGTCTCGAAACAGGGGATGCGTACCGTTTTCATCAACATCAACAAGCATGCTCTTATGGCAATCCATGCAGATCTCCTCAGGGGAACTGCTCAGAAGCCCTTTGTGAGATGAGGAGTGCGAGCCATGGCATAAAAAGCACTGTTTATTGTCAGCAGGTGTGTGAATATAGGTTTTAAAAAAACTTTCGAGTTCTTTTTTATGGCATTCATTGCATAATTCCGTAATTGGGGTCTTTAATAGAACAGAATTATTTGAGCCATGAGCATCATGACATGCAGTGCAGTCATCATCGGAAAAAGGTTTATGAAGGACGTCTCTATTCAGGTCATTTTCTGTTTCATTATGACAGAAATAGCACAGTTCCCCGTCGGGCTTCTTTAATGTGAATTCCAGATCTGATGCATGGGGATCATGACACCCTGTACATCCATTTTCTTTTACGGGAACATGCAGCTGACTCACGTCTAAATCCGGCTTGTCCTTATGACACTGAGTGCACAGTTCAACTTTATCCAGCAGGGTTACAGATGGATAATCTGAAGCATGGGGGCTGTGACAGGAGGTGCATTCGCCCTCTTGTGTCAGAGGATGCGTATGACCTTTCATGTACCTGTCTTTCTCCTTTTCATGACAGGAATAGCACAACATGTCAATGGACTGTGACACGCCAACAGGATCATTCCCATCTGCAGGATTATGACAGGCACTGCATGCAGCCGTTTGAAGAGGCTCATGAACTGACTCCCGCATCAACTGCTCATTTGATGAGCTGTGAGGACTGTGACATCCTGTGCATTTACTGTTATCAACAGGATAGTTCATATGCGCACCTTTAAAGTCCTGGACCTTGTAATCATGGCACGTCCCGCAAAGGTCCTTTTCACTTTTAATGAGATTGTCAGGATAGTCTGACCCGTGAGGGGCGTGGCACTGATCACACCCGTTTTCCAGAGGCTCGTGCTGTTTTGCGCGTTCAAAAGGAGCACGTTCATGACAGGTAAAACAGAGCGTACTGCCGGTATTTTTCTGCAGATACTGATGATCAGAACCATGCGGCTCGTGACAGGGGATGCATAGCCCCTGTTTAATTACGGTATGTTTGTTAGCTGTTTCTGACATCTCCTTTTTCATACCATCATGACATCTAAAGCACAGCTTTCTCTCGTTTTCTTCAACAAAAGATTTAATTGCAAGCCTTCCATGACGAAGATGACAGGCCTCACAATCCTTTTCCCCGGCAGGCGCATGGACAAATTTTTTCTGAAGGTCTGTCAATTTTTCTCCATGACATTCAATGCAGGGCTTGGGAGCAAAACGCTTGCGCACTTTTTTCTCAGGTACACAGGAGACCAGCATTGAAAAAAGTATCGCAATAACGAGACATGAAAAAAAAGAACTGTTATGTTTCGACAAAATATGCATCACTTTTTTTATCGGCAATATATATTGAATTCATAACCACTATAGCCTGTTCGTACTGTCATATATTACTCGTTCGTATGTAACCCATGAGACTATGACTTTCCACTATTAATCATCCGGTCTAAATCCTGTAAGACTTTCTCATTAATGACTATGTCTGCCTCACTCCTCAGCTTATCCACATACGTTTTATGTAACTCTCCATATTTAATAGCAAATACTTTTCTGTGCACATCAGGTCTGACCCGGTCATAATCTTCCACTTTACTTTCTGTTTTGTCCTGTACCCTGTAAATTCTGTAAAAATCTCCGGACTTCATGATATCACTTATGTGTCCCGGTTGCAGATCTTCAATTATACTCTTCAGATCTGATGGCATATTACTCTTAACCAGCCATCCAACCGTGCCTCCGGAAAATGAATAGTTATCGACAGACCTGTTTCTGGCCAGCCATGTAAAGTCAGCGTTATTTTCCAGCTCTCTCTTTATGTCTTCAGCCTCCGTCATCGTATTTGTTGTAATCTGCTGCAATTTATACCTAACCGGTGTGTGATATTCGTCCCGGTTATCGTTGTAATAATCCAGCATCTCCTGATCAGAAATGCGCACCCCTGATGTAAGCTCTTTTTTTATAAACAGGTTCATGAGCATTTTATTTTTGTATCTCAATACCATGTCTTTCAGGTCAGAGTTCATATCATATCTCCGGTCAAGTGCCTCATAATCAACTGCCTTAGGTTCAATCCACCGTCTGATAATCCTGTCTTTTGATACCTCTTTACCGGGTCTGAGCATTGTTACAAACTCACCGACCGTCAGAGTTGACTCCCTGAGCGAGACCAGAATCCTGTTATCCTGCAACCACGCAGCCCGCTCCGACTGGTCCGGGTCAACCGGTATTGATGATAAAAGCTCCTGATTTACCTCCGGGGACATTTTTTTTTCCAGGTGATCAAGGTATTCATCACTGCGCTGATCTACCTTCGTCTTCCGTAACGTTTCATGAATGCTTTCCTTCTTCAGATCAAACTCATTGTCAGGAGCACTATGTCTGCTTATAAGCCTGACGATATAATGCCTTCCGCCTGCCTCAACTACATTACTTGTTTCTCCCGGTGAAAGGTTATCGATTACTTCTTTCAGTTCTTTGTTCAGGTCTTTTCGTGTATGGATTGCCTCAACCGTGACTTTGCGAAATTCACGGGAGGCAAATTTACGGGCCAGCTCACTGAAATCAGTTTCCGCGTTTAAGGTATGTAACAGGGCCTCGGCATCTTCCGGTGAATCTGTTTCAATGTAACTCAACGTATATGTTTTGTATTCTTTGCCGTAATATTCCTTAATTTCATCTTCTGAAACCTTCACTTTTGTCAACACTTCATCACTATAGAGCCTTGTTACCGACTCCCTGAGAATATATGCATCTACTTTTTTTATCAGACCCGGATCACGGTCCAGGTTCATTCGTTTTGCCTCGTGTACAAGGAGCCTTTCATCGATTACTTTCTGAACAAATTCGGGAATATTAATGCTTTTTGTTTGGGAAAGGCCTTCTCTCCGATGAGCAATCTGCAATGAATACTCAATATCTCCGATTGTGACAGGATCATTATCAACCAGTGCGGCAATATCTTTTTTTTGAGATACAGTGGCACAACCGGCTAAAGAAACAATACATATAAAGTAGACAGAATATCGCGCCCATCTCAATTTCAATAAGTTGTTAATCATTGTTTATCTGTCTACAGGTACTGATCAACACCCCTCTGCAAAAGCATATATAGTAAAAAAGCACTATTGAGGCAGAATCTCAGCATCCACATCTTGTATCAGACCTGATACCGTTGCGTCGGCAATGTTATCAGCAGGGCTTAGTCTGGCCCTGTATAGAGGCATTCCCTCTGTTTCCATATTTTCCACCAAACCCGCTATCAATGTATCGGCAACTTTATCGGCAGATCTCAGCCGACCCCAGTCCAGAGCTATAATGTGCTGGTCTCCGGCCAGTTGGTGATGATCGAACCAGATAATTCTGCTCCTCTGGCTGTCAAGTAATCTTGCTGAGATCGTTACTCTGGGAGGAGATGAGTCGTCACGTCCAATAACATATTCCTCGACAGTTCCGGTTAATACAACATCAACTCCGAGAGCTCTGGAAAGAGACTTTAAATTTACATAATCAACTTCCCCTTTATGCCCCACTCTCAGATCAATCATGATCTTCCTGACATCACCAAAATCCACAGGTTTAAACATCAGGTTATTTGACAGTTCGTGCTGAAACAGATAGTTAATAATCATACCGGCATGTCTGTAACCACTCTCATTTTTAAATGGCAATACTGCAATCTTATAGGTTTTCTCACCGGTTGTGTCAGATGAAACATTATCCAGTGAGGAAAACAGACTGTTAATTGCCTCTGGGATCAGCTTGTCTACAGATTTGATTGTTCCCAGTCCAAGCACTTTTGTGAAATCTTCTCCGGTTAAGGACACATAATCCGACCAGACAATGAGACCGGTAGGTATATCTATGAGGCGGGCCATGATCCCGATTTTTGGATTCCCGTCAGAAACAAACGTGAGCACAGCACCTGCCATGATCGTATTAACCGATCTGGTTGTTCCCAGTTCCTGTGCGACCTCCCTTGAAATGTACGATGCCTGTCTGATCCGTCTTTCACACAGAAATGACTCGACTTTCTCATAGTGAAGAATTTCCAGTCCCCTCTTTTCAAGTTGACCTGCTAACAAAGGCATGATGATATCAAGGGCAGCAATATTATTGCTCACGTTATCAAAAGGAAGCAGCGCTATTTTGCGCTTTTCATATTCCGTCGGCAGGTTTGCGTCTGTTGTCTGTAACTCAGCATCATCCTGTACATCATCGAAAAACTGGATCACGTCCCGGATCTGGGCAGGTTCAGTTTCCTTATGAACGTCAGGAGAGTTATTTTCTTCAGCATATCCTGCCACAGCAAATAGATACATTATTATGAAAAGGGGGATTATGTAGTGGAACTTTCTCATGTTAATCAAATGGAATCTTATCCATGTATTCCGATATCTGAATAGCTAATTGCACATCACTGGCTTTATAAAAATCTGTTTTCTGACTTTTCCCTCAATATTCCGTCAGGGTATGAATCGCATCCCTCACCGCACCGAGAGAAGTCTCACTCAGTGTCTGGGAAGAAGCTCCAAAATGCCTGGTCAAAAAACTGCTTCCGCCTCTTCTTTTAGTAACTGACCAGATAACGTCACCTGTACCGGTCTCGGCCATCATGAGCGTAATCGTAACTTCAGGCGCAGCATTGTTTCCGGTCTTACTGTAGCCGTACTGTTCAATTGAACCCATTACTATTCCCTCTACCTTAAGGACCCTGCCTAACTCCGTAATCTGTTTTTTATCAAGGGAGGTGGTGTTTTTAATGCTGAGGTCCTTGACAGCTGAATTTACTTCTCCCGGAATAACCACATTAACCAGTCCCGATGCCAGGAGTTCACTCATTACCAGACGTCTTATAATTTCACCAGCCTCTTTTTCACTGCTCAGGTTTTCAAGAGGTAACACAGCTACATTCTTAATAAAACTGAAATCAACATCCTGACTGATATGATAAGGAGCATGCGTATTGCTGCGACATCCTGAAATTACAAGGAATAACAATACAGTAACAACCGGGAATCCTTTTCTTAACATATTCATTTTATCTCCTTTAATACATACTTCGGAATATGACCATAATTTAATAAACCTGTCATGTCTTCAAAATAAACTATCGAAGGACTCTTTTATGACTTGTCTTGCTGTTTCATCCAGAGTCGTACCTTCAGCGCCAAAATGCCTGGTCCAGATACTCGCACCTCCGGACGTATGCCATGCTGACCAGAGGATATCACCTGATTCTATGTCTACTAATGTTAAATGAGTGGATACCTCCGGGTATGAAACAGAAACTCCTTTTTTAATGTCGTATGTTCCTACAGAACCCTTCAACACAACTTCGACTTCCAACATCTCCCCCAGATTCTGCAAATTCCTTCTGGACACAGGCTGATATGGCGATATCCTCAATTCCTTGTATACCCGCATCACTTCTCCGGGTTCGATCACGTTCACATCTCTCGATAAAAGGTCCATAATAACAAGGCTTCTGATCTTTTCATCTGCATATTCATTCCCTGTCAGATTTTCCATGGGTAACACAGCTATCCTTTTCAGGTTCTTTGTCTGAATTTCAGCATGTTTATATTGCTTTAACGTTCCACTGCAACCATAACATATGACGATAATTATCAATACTATGAGGGAAAAATGGCTTCCAGGGGAGCCGATTCTCTTTTCTTTCTCAACTAAATTATGTCTCTTGTTCATCGATCAATTTACCGATTCAGTTTGCTAAATATCATATTATCCTTATACTATCTTGACTTACAGTACCCCTGTTATTATAAGTGACATTCCTAAAATCTGCAATTTACATAGGTGTTATAGCCATATGTCTTGGTCGTGTCTATATCGACTGTTCGAGTATATGTATATGTAAACCTCACATCAGCGAATTTTGTGATATGCCAGATCATGTAACTTGAAAAAGTATCACTTCTGGAAGGAGAAGCATCTGAGTTTGAATGAACATAATTAAAATTCATTCTTACCACTGGCAATGGTATCCAGTCCACAAGCAGACGTTCTGAAGTAGTAGTGATGCCATCCGTATCCTGGATCCTGAAATTACCGGAAAAATTAATAAGACGTGCAGGCCTGTAACTGACTGTTAACAATGAATTTACTGAATCGCTCGACGTCGTGCCCGAAGAAGTGTGGAGAAACCCGTAGCTCATGCTCCCAGACAGTTTGCGGTTCAGTTTTGCGTTAATAGATCCGTCAAACAGATAAGAATCTGACGTCGTATTATTGGTCAGAGAGTTAGACCTGGTGTAACCCGTATCAGTAATCATATGTACATCCCTGTGAAGCCGGGACCCAACACTCAAGAGTACAGAATGTGTTTCATTTTCTTTATTATCAGACTGAAATGTATCACTTCTTAAAAGGGATAGGGTAGCATCGAGCGTTGGCAGGGGAGATGAGTTGAATGAAAGATTATATGAGTTGGATGCAAAATCATTTATCTTGAGATCATCAAAATTCTCACTCCTCTGCAATCTCAGGGATGTTGAGATCAGTCTGTGCGCATCCCAGCTTGCAGTTGCTCCATACCCCCTGGTAATGATACTTCTGAAGTCAGCATCATCACCACTTACATCATCGCTGAATATGTTTTTAAAAACACCCCCTATCGAGCTGAATACAGAGTCAGCATTCCGGTCAGACCTGTCTACTGAATAATGAAGGGTAAGAGTTATGTTCTCACGCAGCTGTGAACTGGACCTGAATTCAAGCCCCTGCGTAAAAGAATCTGTCTCATCCGTAGTTTCTTTGTCTAATATATTATCGGTACCGTACGCCTCAATTTCCGTAACAGAAACATTCGCAGTAGACGCAATCTGTAAATTAACTACCTTTAAAAAAAATGCCATTACCGGTACAGAGAGCTTTATTTCAAAGCGGTAAATGGAATTCGGTATATCATGGGCAGAGACAGAAACACTCTGAATGGTCTGCTCGGTCCAGGTGCCCGGCACATTAATATTAACGTCACTGCTGAAGGCCCTCCAGTTAGATACATTATTAAGAACATCAGCCGTTACATCCTGGTTCACATAGACATATATGGTATCGACAGACTTTGTTCCTGATACCCTGATCCCCAGATTCTCAAACTGTCCTGTAATAAACGTGCTTATATCTATACCGGTTGAATTAATGAAATCGTCATCAATCAGAGATACCTGAGAGGGAAGAAAATCAACATCAGGCTGGGCTGCATTCCCCCGTGCGTTGAATCCTCCGAGTGCATCCCGCTGTATGAGGAAACTGCCTGTCTCGGTTACAGATATTTTATTATCCGACCTGGAATAATTCCCCCTGTATGAAAATGAGTAGTTGACCCTGCGTCCCCAGAAGGAGCCGGCATAGCCGGTAACATAATTCAGATTCAAATCATTGCTGACAATCTTATTGGTTCTTGCATCCGGTTTTTTGTTTACACTATGAGAAAAATTTAGGTAATACCTTGTGCTTATATCCCACGGGGACACGGAATATGAGGATCTGATAGAGTACTCATCAATTGTCTGGTCTTTACTCTTTGGTGAAAGATAATCAAAGTTCTCAAATCTGTCATAGTCCAGAGTCAATGTAGGCAAATTCTTCGGTATGAAGTTTAACCTTGCATAATACAATTCAGTAGTTTCCCTGTCATCGTCTCCCAGACGGTCATCCGAACGCAGCAACTGATAAGGGTATAAAAACTTGATGTCTCCTGAGCTGAAATTATCTGACCAGTCCTCCTGTCTCCTGTAACCCACAGAAAAATTATAAAAGGAGTTCCGTATATACACATCTAAGCCCGGTTCAATCATTCTGTTATGATTTAAATCTATATTATTCGTGTCATCAGTTATTCTGGACTGAAACTCGTTAATCCTTACATACAACTGGTAAGAAACTGCTCGTGTAACTGATTTATCATACGTCAAATAATAATTCTCATTTAAAGACGTGGTCTCTGTCTGTCTATTACCGTCCCTGTCAACGTTTGTACTGTTATAGTTAAAGCTTGCCAGTCCTCCCAGACCATCTGCATATGCTCCTGAACCGGACAATATAAAAAATAAAAAAGTTACGGTGTATCTGCAGATTATTTTTTTCATTATATATATCAGATCTTCTGTTTTTATGGTGCCCCTGCTTTTACATAATGATTATTCAGGTAAAACAGCTATGTCATATGGTCTTTTACCAACCGGTATTTTCAGCTCGGTTCTCCTTGTTGTCTTGTCAATAACATATATATCGTCCGAACCCCGGTTTACTGCAAATATTTTTCTTTTTTCGTTATCCAGTGTTAAAGACCGGGGGGTTGTACCAACACTTATTCGCCCCAATACAGGTGATATCATTGACTGAAGCTGGATATTTTCATTTGAAGAAGGCCTTATGGTCACTATCTCGGGGGGGGAATCCCTGAGAAGATAGATTCTGTCAAAATCCGGATCTGACGTAATTGCAGTAATATGGTTTCCCACATTGTTGATAGATGTTACGGCTTCTGTTGAACTACTCGTCAGAGTCTTCAGAATATTGATAACAGATAATTTGTCAGATCCATAATTCGCAACAAACACCTTGCCACGGATATAATCGACGTATAGATCTCTCGGATCCCAATCCACATCCAGAGTTATAACACCTGTGCTTCTTCCTGATATGATGTCTATCCTTAAAATTGATACATTATTGGAATTCTGATTCACTACATATACATTTATAAACTTCTCTCTGTAACTTCTTAATTCATTTATGTCATTAACACTTAAATATCTGCTCACCGTGAGCGAATCAGCCGGTGGATCTGCTGCCAGTGCCACAGGTCCTGATCCCACGTCTATTTTTTCCATTTCATTGTAAGTGGCAAGATCAATAACTGAAATGGAATTGGACCGGTAATTTGCTACAAAAAGGAGTTTCTTTTCTGATGATATGTCTGCTACGGTAACGTCAACAGGTTCAGTCCCATATCGTACAGGAATCTCATTCTCTACGCTGTTATTGGCCGGATCTATAACAGTTATGCTGTCTGAACCAGAATTTGCAACAAATAATCTTGGCCGGTTGATCGAAAGAGAAGCAGCAATCCCCTTTGGCTGCCTGCCGACCATAATCGTATCCACAATTTCTCCTGAATACCGGTTTATCACCGAGACATTATCGGAAAGTTCATTCGTAACGTATATGAGCGCTGAGCTTAGCTCTTGTTTCTTCTTTTGTTCAGTCATGACAGGCCTGAATATGCTGTCATCGGTTACAGATTCATCAGGATTCCAGTATACGAATAAAGACGTGTTCTGCTGCCTCTTCACCATTACATTGACTGGAATAGTCATGCTCTCATCAGTAACCGTTAATTGGACAACCTTGCCATCGCTCCTGATACTGGCATTGTTAATCATGAAAACAAGTTTTGTATACGTGCCAACCGGCAGTGGAGATTCGGCCAGATTACTATGACCGTTTGATATTGAAAGAGAGCTTATATCCCTGGGCCCGGTTGTAATCGGTATAGAAACCCCGTTTTCAGATATAATATTGACAGCTGTTACACGAAATGATATATCATGGAACACCTCTGCAGGACCGGCCAGAAAAAGTGACAGTTGCCCTTTGGCACCAAATAAAGAGTCGTTCTGCTCTCCAACTGTTGAACAGCCCGGGATAAATCCGTGCAGTATCACAATGCAGATAAAAAAGGTTTGTATGTTTTTTTTCATCACTGTCCTTTAAAATGAGATAATAGAATCATGCACAGGAGACAGATTTGTGACTCCGAAATCTATTCAGACGATCTACCTTGTCTTAAATATCTGCACACGATGGTTAAAGAAATCCGCAACAAATAATCTGCCCCTGCTGTCAACTGAAATGTCGTTCGGGTGCTGAAACCACCCCTCATCCCATCCCAATCCTCCGAATTCATGAATATAAGATCCGCTTGAACTGAAAATAGTCACTGTGTGACGCATATAATCAACAACAAACATATTGCCATTGAAGCTGTCAATCGCAATTGCCCGAGGCCTGCTCAGCTTGCCGGAACTGCCGCCTTTTTCTCCGAAACTTGCTATGATATTTCTGTTTTTATCATAGATATAGATACGGCCTGCATCTTCACTGACAATATATATACGCCCTGCTTCGTCAATACTGACGTTGGTGATTTTCACCTTCTTTCCCTGTTCAACGGGTGACAGAATATCAATAAGCGATCCTTCATTATTCAATACAATCAAGCCCGGGTAATGGCCTGAAGCAACCAATATATTCCCTTTATTGTCCACGGCCATTCGATATGGGATGAACGTTTCAGCCCCCTCAAAATCCTTAATATAAATGTCACGATCCTTTCTTAAACACGGCTTATAAACCGAAATTCTGTGCCTTGCATTGCCATTGGAAGATGACTGTGCCACATATAAATTCCCCCCTTCATCTAGGGCCAGACCACGGGGAGTTTCAATACCTGATTCGCTGTTCATTGTGTAAAGGGGAAATAAGTCAGAGGTGTATATCATGATCCTGCTTCTGCCGTCAATGACATATATTTCATTCATCTTCTTATCCACCATGACAAAAGACGGCAGTGACAGCCTGGATTCTTCCTCATCATGGGATATGCTGTCTTCATAGATAATTGCATCGGGCTCTGCCGTTACCTGGCTGGGAACAGCAAGGATACCATAGAAGATAAGAAAAACAGCAAGAAACCGTGTTAAGTTATGAACAGATTTTTTCATCTCATTCTCAATTTCAAACAAACCTGATATATGTGTCACAAATAATAGCAATATGTTCTTTTAAATTCAAAACAGCAATATATATAATATTGTTTTATTTGACGTGTGAATGAGAAAAATGGGCATCAAGCAAATCCTGCATGATGCCCATCCCTCCTTAAAATTAGATACAATTTATAAACGCTTAGTTCTTATCTGTATGACAGACAAAGCAACCTGTCTGATCGTTGCTGCCTACCACCATGTTTGAATATGTCCACCTGAGCATATCATCTTCGGGAGAACCATGGGCCCTGTGGCATGACAAACACATGACTATAGCACCGTTTATTGTCGTGTCGTCTCCGGCAACAACAGTGTTGGTGCTGCCCTGGGCATTTGTTGGTACCACAGGTCTGGCAACAGGAACGTCCACATTGTAATCACCCTCTGTGTCATCCCCATTGTCAGAGTTATAATCATCATATTCTTTAGCTACAGTTCCGGGTAATACAATGTCTGTGGGATGCCTTACCCATGGACTGGTAATACCTGCACCTGATGCAACAATCCTGCTATGGAAAAAACCGTGACACTGGGCACAGAAATAGCTCATTGTGTCCTCATTTGCATATGAATCATTTGGATCATCGTCATCCCTTTCCGGATCAGTATCATTCAATCCATAATATTCATTATGTGTTGCAGCATTCTCACCCCAGTTCCATGTTGCATTCTCAAGCCCCTTGATACCGCCAAGGAACCTGTAACTGTTTGCTATTGTATCAGCAGTAGACGCTGAAGTCGCTGATACACCGCCTCCTGTGTCTGCATTATTATGATGAGAGGTTGTGACTGCGTCTAAAGAATCGGCAACGGTACGTGTCCCATGACATCCATACGTGCCTGCACAGGTCAGCTGATTGGCGCCCCAGGTTGCTGCTCCACCTGCAACCGGTCCAAAGGCATATCCGTTGGAGCCATCGGTAGCATCAGGATCCCAGCCCGGAGGGGTGTTGCCGAGTACTCCGTCAGGGTTTGGAACAGAAGGATTTATATCAATAACATTATGTCCTTTTGCATCATCGGTGTTCTCAACCCAGTAAAAATCTCCACCTGCATATGTATTGGTTCCTCCCTGTCCGGCAGGAGGGGCATTATCAATTACAACAGGGGCACCCAAACTGTTCAATCCAGCAGCAACACGGGGACCTGTATGACAGCCTGCGCAGCCTGCTTTTAATAACTTTCCCTGGGCGCCTGTTTCACCGATGTCAGTATCAGCACCCTGCCTGTCATGCATGGTGTGGCAGTTTGAACACTCTCCAGTAACTGCACCAACATGAGCAGCATTAAAGAATAATGCAAAGAAAACAAGACTAACTGCAAGAAATACTATTTTCATACTATTCCTCCTTTTTCAATTTTGAATTTTTTAATCATCATCCTTATTATTTAAAATTTCAATTTTAAATTCTGTGATCATATCTGCAAAATACATACCAGGCTATTTTATACAGGTATGTTCTTTAACCATCCAAATATTAAAGAAAAAAAATTACCGTATATAACGACATGCAATTGACACAGACATATTTGTCAAAAAAAAGGCGTTTTTTATGTGTTTTTTTACACAAATATGAAAAAAGCCCCACTGATAAATATGAACACAATATTTTCATTATAACACAATGCCTTGACTCAAGATAATTGATAAAAGCAATATGATCATAAGCTGTATTTATATATATGCAGCCTTTTCATAGGGTCTTAAAGCAGCCCAAACTTCTGCATTTTATATCTGAGGGCATCACGCGAAATGTCGAGAAGTTTAGCCGCCTTTGTCTGATTCCCATCTGCTTTTTGAACTGCCTGTACAATCAGTTCCCTCTCAACATCTTTTAGTGATAAGCCGCCTCCCGGCAGTTCAACAGACTTGCCATTGTCTGAATATGTATCAACATGTTTGATAATTTCAGTCGGCAGATGTTCCGGATATATTAAATCAGTGTCTTCAAGGATGCAAACGCGTTCTATGACATTTCTCAGCTCCCGGGCATTTCCATACCATGGATAATTGATTAACAGTTTTTCAGCACCACCGGAAATTCCCTTGACATTTTTCCTGAATTCCCTGTTGAACCTGCTGATATGGTGCAATGCCAGAGGAATGATATCCTTTTGTCTTTCCCGCAGCGGGAGAATTGCTATCGGAATCACCTTGAGTCTGTAATACAGATCAGCCCTGAAGCTTCCGTCCCTGACCGCACTTTCCAGGTCTTTTTTATTTGTTGTTGCTATTATTCTGACATTGACCTTGATATCTTTCAGACCTCCCACCCGCTTGAAGGTCCGTTCTTCCAGTGCCCGTAAGAGTTTTGCCTGAGTGGACATTTTTATATCACCAATTTCATCCAGATATATGGTGCCTCCGCTGGCAACTTCAAAAAGCCCTTTCTTGGCTGACTTGGCATCAGTAAATGCCCCCTTTTCATGACCAAACAACTCACTTTCAATAAGCGCTTCAGGAATGGCGGTACAGGTCACTTCTACAAAGGGCTCTGCTGCTCTCGGACTGTCATAATGAATGGCCCTTGCCAGCAGGCTCTTTCCGGTACCGCTTTCACCCTGAATAAGAATCGTGTTCGCGTCACTGGCTGCAACTTTCATGGCAAGATCCTTAACCTCCTGCATGGCCCTTGACTTACCGATAATATTTTTAAAACTGTACGTGTCGTACTTTTCCTCCCTGAAGTAGTTAACCTCACGTTTAAGGTTTACCGTTTCCATTGCTTTCTTAATAACCACAGACATGCGATCAAGTTCAAATGGTTTTTCGATAAAATCATATGCGCCTGATTTAATAGCGGAAACCGCGGTAACGATATCACCGTGCGCAGTAATAATAATCACAACCGCATCACTGCTAATGGAGCGTATTGCCTGTAATGCTTCAATCCCTCCTATACCCGGCATATTAAGATCAAGAAGAACAACATCCATCATCTCAGACTTATAAATTTCCACAGCCTGCTCACCAGAGGAAGCCGTTAAGACCTCATGCCCTACTTTTTCTAAATGCTGCTTCAGCGTCCTGGTTATAAATTCCTCGTCATCAATAACAAGGATTCTGCCTGTAATCAACTGACCTCCGTCATTACATGTCACTGGTTTCCGGTAAATACACTGTAAAAGTGGTGCCCTTGTTTACCTCACTGCTTACCACGATATTCCCGCCATGTTCCCGGACTATCCTCTGGCTTATGGATAGCCCCAGACCCGTCCCCCTGGATTTTTTTGTTATAAAAGGATCGAATATACTTTTCTGCATCTCCGGTTCAATCCCGTGCCCGTTATCTTCAAATATGACTTTTATGGCCTTGTGACCCGATAACTGTGATCCGGACCCATTACAGATGTCCATACTGAACTTGTCGGATTCTGATGCTACTATCTTGAGATTGCCACCATCAGGCATGGCCTGGACAGCATTTATCATTAAATTCAAAAATACCTGCTGCATCTGGTCTGAATCCATCAGGATATCCGGTATTTCTTCTTCCAGATGAGTTTCAATGGTCACATTATGTTTTTTTGCCTCTGGATATACGAAAAAGACAGCCTTATCAAGGACCTCACTTATTTTTTGATTCCTCATCTGTGGGGGGATGGGTCTGGCATAGTTCAGAAGGCCTTTTACGATATTATCGAGTCTCTTGATATGGTTGAGAATTTCTGATGTAATGACTTTCCTGTCGTCCCCTTCCTCAAGCTCAGACTGAAAAACCTGCACCGCGCAGCTAATGCCGGCCAGCGGGTTTTTTATTTCATGGGCAATGCCGGATATGATCTCTCCGAGAGATGCCAGCTTGGCTGCCCTCTCCATCTGTAACGAGTGGCATTTTTCCACTTCCCTGTTTGATTTCGCAACTGAATCAAGCATACTGTTAAAGCTCCTGGCCATTATTCCGAACTCATCATTGCCATCCTCCATTCTGACAGTCAAATCACCTTTTTCTATCGTTTCAATAGTATGAATGATATTTGTAATCGGCCGGTCTATGAGGATGCCTACAACCAGGAGAATACCTCCGCTTAGTATCAAAAAAATGATAAGGGTATCTTCAAGATGTTTTTTTTTGGATGCACGTATGGATTCATCAATGCCGGCAAGAGATACTTCAAGGTCAAGTACGCCGAGCACATCTCTTTTATGGTCATGACACCGCTGGCATTCGGTTTTGTTGTGAATAGGTGAAAGTTTCGAAGCATATGTTGATCCGTTCTTCTCCATAAGTACGGCATCTTTGTATTTCCGGCTCGTATAGACCTGCATGTCTGAAGCATATATCCTGTCCCCTATCTCCTGAGGCTCAGATGAGGTCACTATTTCACCGCTGTCCGGAAGAAAGATCCTCAGCTCTTTTATTTCCGTGGAGTCTGTAACAATATCTTCTACCATGGACTGTAAATCATTCCACCTGTTTCTCAGCATAAGGTTATGAATGCTATACATGACACCCTGTGAGAGCAGTTTGGCTTTTTCCCTTTGACCTTCAAGAAGCCTATGCCTTGTGTCCTTGATATCTTTCCAGGTAGTAATTGACATGATAACAGAGACAATAAGTAACGATGCGACGATGAATTTAAATTTCAGAGAATATATCATGTTCTTTGATTAATTTTATCGGCCGTATACGAGATAATATTAAGGCATATAATGCAACGATAAGTATTTCCAATAACGCTTAACAAGCTATTTATTCATAGTTTTTTTATCCTGACACGTTGTTTCTCCCGTAAATTCCGATCAATGAGCATATGTCATAAAAACGAGTTATACAATGATAATTATTTTTGAGTTGACTCTTATAAAATTTATGATATATAAATAATTTGGTATAGCTCTTTTTTATTGATATTCCCATAATTTTTTAACTCTTCAAAAAAGTTAAAAAAATAAGAAATAGACGTCATACTTTATTTACATGCTGGCAATATTCAAAATTGGTATTTTACCGGGCGAATCACCTGAATCGTAAGAAATCTGAATGTTTAATCCATGTAGTTCTCTATAACGTAAATGAAATGTCAATTTATAAAAGGAGGGGCGTATCTTGGAGATGCAAGAGGTCTTACTTAATCGTATAAAAAAAGAAGCATGTGGCATTATTCCATTTGCCGCAAAAACACCACTCTTACTGGCTGTTTTCTGTTTACTCGTATTTTCTTCAATGAGCGCTGATGCTGCTGACAATGAGAACTGTCTCATGTGTCATAAATACCGGCAGATTGGCCGGATTGATGAAGAGGGCAAAAAAAGAAGCTACTATGTGGATGAAAATATCTATGCAAATACGACTCACAGGAATGTTCCCTGCAGAGACTGCCATACGTACATAACAAAACTTCCGCATGATCCGATAACCGAAGAGGTCAACTGTGCAAATGAATGTCATATCAAGCCGCCGTTTTCAAAGGAGAACTTTTCCCATAAGAAGATCATTGAGGTTTATAATGACAGTGTTCATGGTATCAAGGCTGATGATCCCCCGGAATTGAAGAGTGCAAAACCTCATTGCAAGTACTGCCATCTGAATCCTATCTTCACCAGAGTAGAGGAGGAGAGAATAGCCTTTGACAAGACCCTCAGCCGCTGCCTGAATTGCCATGAAAAGAAAGGCGTTACTCAGGCCTATAAACATATAACTCACAGATTGAGGCATAAAACATCCCGTTCTCCTCAGGAAATTGTCAATTTATGCGCAAAAAACTGTCACCAGGAGGCTGAAATGATGAAGTCGTTCAATGTATCCGAGGAAAGCCTCGAGGCCGTTGAAACGTATACGCGATCAGTCCACGGCAAATCAGTGACCCTGGGATCAGAGGAGGCCGCCGACTGTATCAGTTGCCATTCTACAAACGCTATTCATGATATTTATAAGAAAGATGATAAAAAATCATCTGTACACGCTGAAAACCGCACCTCAACATGCAGACAATGTCATACAAATGTCGGTGATCAGTTTGCCCGGATTGATGTACATTCAAAACTGGATCCACACAAGAAACCTGTCCTTTACTATATGAATACAGGGCTAGCGTTTGTTTTCTATGGGTCAGTTTTTGGACTGGTTGGTCTCATGCTTATAGAAACAATAGGCAGAAGAAGAGACGGCATCAAGTGGCAGATACGCGGAGGCACAACATGGCGCGGATTCTCAAAATTAAAAACTGATATTAAAAAAATATTAAACAGATAAATACCTCATACAAGGGAGAAGATTTATGTCAACACCATCTGAAAACATTGCAACAACTTCTGATGACGTTTCGGTTGACACAATGACCGACACGCTGGAAGGCGAACAGGACGTAACCTATGTTGAAGGAGTGGGTAATATTCCAAGGGACATTTACAAGCTGGTCAAGTCCGATCCTCTGGGTGACCTGCCGAGATATTCCTATCACATAGTTATCCAGCACTTTCTTACATTCATAACATTTCTTGTGCTTGCCTCAACAGGACTGACCTTACACTTCAGCGACCTCTGGTGGGCGCCGTATGTGATATCTCTGTTTGGAGGGGCAGATACAGCAAGGTTAATTCACAGGGTGGCAGCATTTCTGATGGTTGCAGCCAGTGTATACCACCTGATTACCATTATAGGAGGTACATTACAGAAGGTCAGTAAAAAGCAATTTGATATCAAAAGAACTCAGATACCCGGACTTAAAGACCTGAAGGACATCGTACATGATATGAAGTACTTCATGGGCAAGGAAAATTACCGCCCCAAAATGGAAAAATTCATGTATAAGCAGAAGCTCCATTATCTTGCAATACTATGGGGAAGTTTTGTTTTGATTACTGCTGGTACAAGTCTTCTCTTCCCTGAAACAATGGCTACGATCTGGCCAAACGCAGCTTTTTTTCAGGATCTTGCAAGACTGATGCATGCCGACGAGGCGATCATGGCATTAACGGTTATTGTCTTCTGGCACTGGTCCAATGTGCATCTTGTTCCGGGGCGGTTTCCTTTACAGTGGTCTTTTATCACCGGAAAAATTACCAGGGAGCACCAGATAGAAGAGCATTTCCTCGAGTATATTAGAAATCTTAAAGAGATCCCTGAAGAAAAAGAATATATGAAAAAAGTATTAAAAGAAAACGGTTTTGAAACGAACTAAGGGAGGTGAAATCAAGTGCCAGGCGAACCAAAAAGATTGGATCATCCTAAATCAGTTTATGTTATTGGTTTTATTTTTAAGATTATCACAATAGCGGTATTAATCGGGGTCACGTACCAGATTACATTTTCACATCATGGTCCGGGTCTGCTCATCCCGGTGCAGAAGAAAATTGAAGCACAGCAGAAATCAGCCATTCTCGAGGAGGTAAGACGTCAGGAAGAATATGAAAAACACAGACACTTCCATAACATCGTTGATTATCCTGCATTGCCTGAATCTTCCAGACCCGTCTGCTATATATGCCATTCCGACTATCCTCACAGCAAGAACAAGAAAGTAAGGGCCCTGTTAAATATGCACACCCAGTTTTTTGTGTGTGAGACCTGTCATATTGAGGAAAGAGAAGATACCGATATCGTTTATAAGTGGTATAACCCTTTTAATGAAAATCCTGCGGGTCCTTTTTTCGGTACGAGCTATAACCAGGAAACTGGAAACCTTGCGGAAGTGGAAGACCAGTTCTCCAAGATTGCCCCTTATTTCAGGTACGGAGATAATCTGGATCTGGCGATAAAGGCACAGGATGCTCCCCTGGCAATGGATTATATGAACGTGAGAGATAAGCTTACCCCTGAACAAAGAGACAATGTAAAAAAGAAATTTCATGTCAATATCAAGGCAAAAGGACATGAATGCAAGGCATGTCATGCAAAAGAAGGAATTCTGAACTTCAAGAAGCTGGGTTTTGCCATAAACAGAATCGTCGACCTGGAACAGTTAAATATCAAGGGTATGGTTACCAAGTACGAAAAGTTTTATATTCCTAAACTCTTTTCAGACTAGATCCAATCCATCCTGCAGGGTTTCAGTTAATCTCTGGATCCCTGCAGGGATTTGATTTCAAGATATAAATTCGATTATTATCACAGTGAATTGCGAATTATCTACAGACAATTAATCATTCTCTTTGTCCTCCTGGGGATTCCCCTCAGTGTATCAGCACTGGAATGTATAAATTCAGAATTTCTCTTTGATATCAAAGGTAAAATAAACCAGCCAAGTGATATTGCCGTCGCAGCTGACGGAAACATCTATTTTGTAGATGGCGTAAATAACAGAATCATTGTGGTAGGCCGTGACGGCAGATTCAAGTTTTCCTTTGGCCAGGAAGGGAGCGGCAAGGGAGATTTTATTCGGCCGCTTGGTATTGATATAACTGACAGCGGAACGGTCTTCATCGCTGATACGGGTAATCACAGGATCCAGGTATTTGATCTCAAAGGTGAATTCAAGTATATGTTTACCGTAAAGAGCGGTCCGGGCGAAAGGCCGTCTGATCCGGTTGATGTACAGGCCTCGAGCATACAAAATTACCTGTATATATCAGATAACGACAATCATAAAATCAAGGTGTATGACCAGAACGGTACATACGCATTTGAGTGGGGAGCATTTGGAGAGGAGTATGGATCATTCAGATATCCCGGAATGATGAGCATAAATGAATATCACGAAATATTTATTGTGGATGTCCTGAATACCCGAGTACAGAAATTTGATCCATTTGGGAAATATATTACTGATATAGGGTCATGGGGTGTTTTACAGGGAGAGCTCTTCAGACCTAAAGGGGTTGCAGTGGATAATCAGAACAGAGTGTATATTAGTGACAGCTATATGGGCGTCGTGCAGGTATTCACTGATCTCGGCCGGTATCTCGGAGTCATCTGCGAAGACAATTCATTAAAGAAGTTTGAAGCCCCTGTTGGGCTTGCTGTCTCAGACAAAAAGCTGTTCATTGTTGAGATGAGGGGCAATAAGCTTACGGTTCTAAAACTGTCTATTTAGAATGTGAAAGCTCAGTTTTTATGTAAATTATATTGATGACCGTAATAATAAGGTAGTATATGACCAGGACAAAGATTCTTATTTGTTTTATTTCAATACTGTCAGTTTCTTTTGTATCTTCACGAGCAGGCGCAGTGGGAATGTCATCCAAACGCGACTGTGTTGTCTGCCATATAATGTGGCTTGACTCTTTCCGGACGGACAAGGAATCACTTGTACCGTTTCAGCCCGGCAATGTATTGATGAAGGATACGCAGGGAGTGGTAAGTTCTGAAGATATATGCTACAGCTGCCACGACGGATATGTAATGGACTCGAGGCATATTGCGTGGAATAAAAACAGGCATCCCACATTTGTAAAGCCCTCTGAAAGCATCACCGTGCCCCCTGATCTCCCGCTGAGCGTGAAAGGTGAAATATACTGTGGTACCTGCCACTCTGCGCATGGGAAGGGAGCTTCCGCTCATGGCAACCCGATGGGAAGGACCAAAGTGTACCGGGAATTGAATGTAAACTCAAGTCTCTGCGAGAAATGTCACAGCAGAGAAGCAACATATAAAACCTCGAACAGCCATCCTGTTCATTCAAACGCCATTGACCTGCCGGATAAACTTTTTGAACTCGGCGCGAAAGAGGCTACAAGCAGCAATGAAGTCATCTGTCAGTCATGCCATAAAGTACATGGAGCAGAAGCAGAAAAGATATTAATTACGAGCAATAAAAATTCAGAACTCTGTGAATTATGCCATGAACATCAGAAAAACATTATTAATACAAAACATGATCTCCGGGTAACCCTGCCGGAAGAAAAAAACATCAGGAATCAGGCATTAGATGAGGCAGGGCCATGCAGTGCCTGCCACACGCCTCACAATGCGCTCGATAAGAAGCTGTGGGCCCGTCCCGTGATGGAAGGTAATCCCGCATCTCAGTTATGTCTCGGCTGTCACGGTGATCACACGGATTATAAGACGAAACGTATCGGTACGTACTCCCATCCCATTGATGTACGTATTACTCTTCAACCTGACCAGACCATACATCTTCCGCTGTTTGCTGAAGACGGTTCAAAACATGCTGAAGGCAAGGTGCAGTGCTTTTCCTGTCATGATATACACACCTGGGACCCTTCAGTTCATGAAAATACAGGGGGCAAAGACGTTGAAGGAGATGCATCGAACAGTTTTCTGAGAATAACAAATACGTCTTCAGTCCTCTGTCTTGAGTGCCATCAGGACAAGAAGCAGGTAACAACATCAGATCACAACCTTGCTGTGACCGCTCCAGGGGAACGAAACGCCCATGGTTTCATACCGGAAGTTTCCGGGCCCTGCGGTGTCTGCCACGTGCCTCACAATGCCACGGCAAAACCTTTATGGGCCAAGGAGCTGCCCGGATATGGAGATTACGTTTCCCGGTTATGCAGTTCCTGTCATGAGAAAAATGCGTCTGCAGGTAAAAAACTTATCGGGAAAAACTACCATCCAATTGATGTCTCTCTGGGTAAGATGAGCATTATCACGTCACTTCCCTTATATAACAGTGAAGGAATAAGAACCATCGATGGCAAGGTCTTCTGCACCACCTGTCATGATCCGCATATCTGGGATCCCAATAATGCTGATATAGATTACAATCATACAAATATGGAAGGTGACACAAGGAACAGTTTCCTCCGGATGTCAAATTTCCCTTCATCCGACCTCTGCAAGAGCTGCCACAAGGAACAGGCCTATGTTGACGGCACGGACCATGACATGAACGTTACGTCACCTGATTCCAGAAACCTGCTGAATCAGACCGTGCAGGAATCAGGACAATGCGGTGCCTGTCACCTTGTGCACAACAGTCCGAATAAACTGAAACTCTGGGCCCGGCCTTATGGAAGTGTCTACAATAAAGAAGACATCATTGATTCCTTATGTAACAGCTGCCACTCCAGAGGTAATATCGCAAAAAACAAAATACCCATGACCGCAATGCATCCTGAGGATAAACTGGTCAATAATACCATGCGCTGTGACCGGACAAAGATTGATTTTGCACCGATTTTTGACAAACACACAGGGCTTGAAACCAATGTGGGAAACATATCTTGCCCTACCTGTCACGATGCCCACAGATGGAGTCCTCTCACTGAAGAAAAAGGAGAGAACAGAAACATTGAAGGCGACACAACAAACAGTTTTCTCAGAAACGTAAGCTACAATAATATATGCATCGACTGTCATGGTCTAGATGCCCTGTTCAGGTATAAATATTTCCACGATCCCGAGGAAAGAGTAGAGCCCCTCTCGCCTGTTATAACGATTAATAACTAAGCCTTTTTTGCCACATTAATACCTGTATTACAATTAATTATTTTACAGCTCCCTGAAACTGTTGTATGTAAAAGGTATGGACATGATTTATTCATTCCGGGAAACAATTAAAGATTAAAAAATACAACCGAACTGCCTTTATCAATGGATGTTAATCCAACATAAGGGGGATTGAAAAATGAAATATGCACGTCAGGTTCTCAGAAAACATGTAAATATTATTATCGTCTTTATATCTATCCTGCTATTCAACTTTACCCCAGCTGTCTTTGCCGCTGACATCGGAAACTGTCTGCTGTGTCATAAGTATCCGGGTATAAGCAGAGTAGATGAAAACGGCGACCTGAGACTCTTTTATGTCAATGAAGACATCTTTAACAACAGTGTCCACGCCAAAGTAAACTGTGAAGGCTGCCATACTGATATAAAGAAGGTGCCGCATGATCCGGCCAAGAAAGTCGACTGCCTCATAGAGTGCCATATCACGGAACCCTCAACAGAAACAAAGTTTTCCCACAAGGATGCTGAGTTCTTTCTCGCAAACAGCGTGCACAGCACAAAAGATAAAGACGGCAATCCCAAGCAGTTCGCTGAAGACATGCCCACATGCAAGAACTGTCATGACAATCCTCTGTACAGGCCTCTTTCTTTTTTCAAGAAGGTGCGGTACGGCGTTTCCGAGGCCTCCCTGGGAAGATGCAGGGTATGCCATAAGAAAGACGAGTTCATCTACCGGTTTTACAATCATGTAACAACAAGACTTCATAAGAGCAGGAATCCCTTAAACATAGCTGAAGTCTGCGCCCGGTGCCACAATAACCCTGAGATCGTGGCAAGACACAACCTGTCAACCAAGGCTGTGTATTCATACGGCGAAACATTTCATGGAAAGGCAGCGAGGTTTCTTGATGAGCGGATCCCTGACTGTCTTGACTGTCACGTCAGAAAAGGAGAATCAGTGCACCAGATGCTGGCAAATGACAATCCATTGTCATCTACCCATAAAGATAACAGAAGCAAGATCTGCACGAACATGGACTGCCACCCGTCAGCAACGCCCAAATTCGCAACCTACTCTGTACATGCTGAATTTAACAAGACCCAGAGTCCTGTGCAGTATTACTTCACCTTCTTCTTCATCGTACTGACCGGGGGCACGTTACTTCCATTAATGGGGATCATCTTTCTTGACTGTATAAGACGGCTCTTTCCACATGCCGTGATAAAGAGGAGGAAATAGCAATGGAAAAGACTCCCAGCATCAAGGTAAAAAACGGTATTAAGTATTTTTACAGATTTACGGTAAACCAGAGAATTCAACATTTTATTCTGGCCTGGTCAGTTGTCACACTTGTCCTGACAGGCATGCCCCTGAAGTTCCCTGATGCATCGTGGGCCCCCTATCTGTATTCACTGTTCGGAGGCATACATGCAGCGCCTGTTATACATAAAGTGTTTGGCGCCATACTGCTGGCCCTGTTCGTATATCATATTGTGTATCTCATATACATCATATATAAATATGAGGTGCTTCCCATGAAGAAGAAGGACGGCGTGTCAACAGGAAAAGTGCTCAAGGTGCTGGCAAACCAGCCACTCGTCCCAAATTTAAAAGACGCAAAAGATATCTGGGGACTCTTGAAGTATCTTTTGTATTTCACGAGAAAAAGACCGGACGGCGCAAAATATACGTGGAAAGAAAAGTTTGACTACTGGGCCCCATTCTGGGGTATGGTCATTATTGGTCTTTCAGGACTGGTCATGTGGAATAAAGAACTGGCAACCACGATTTTCCCGGGAGAATTAATAAACTTCTCGTTAATTGCGCATAGTGACGAGGCCCTGCTTGCAGCCCTGTTTCTCTTTATCTGGCACTGGTACAACGTACACTTCTCCCAGGCCGTTTTTCCCATGGGGACTGCGTTCATTACCGGATACCTTCCGGAGGAACTCATGGTAGAGGAACATTATGAAGAGTATGTCGAGGTTATGAAAAAGGCAGGACTGGAACATGAAATACTTCCGCCTCACGGCATGCATGCCGTTGCTTCAGAGGAAGGAGGTCAGGCATGAAAAGCATGTTAATGAAATTATATATACTTGGATTCGCAGCGCTTTCGATATTCTTCATGATCATCATATGGAAGGTCACATTTGCACATGTCATAGAAGAATATCACGAACGACAGGAAGTTCTTGAGGCCCTGGACGTAGAGAAGGAGAATGAGGAGGCCCCTGCCAAGACCACATTTCAGAAAATCATCCTTGACAGTGAGGAGACAGTGAAACACTATCTCGGGTATAAGGTATTGGAAGAAAAAAGGATAAAGGGCCATTTTCATCATATCGGCATGGACATCGGTCCGGATCAACGCTCATATTGTGTTGAATGCCATGGAGACATGCCCCATGATCAGATCAAGGACCTGCGGGCATTTCTGAATATGCATGCGTTCTTTATAGGCTGTCAAACCTGTCATGTAAAACTTGAAGGAGAGGAACAGACAGGAGAATTCAGGTGGTATGACAGACGTACAGGTGTAATAATTCCCAGCCCGGTGGCCTTTGAGGAACCGGGGACCTACAAGTCAAAGATAATCCCCTTTGAGAGTGTAAACGGACAGCCTACGAGAATCGATTCAGATGAACGGATCAGTTTTGCCCGTGAATTTCGGGAAACTAAGGATGCCCTTACTGAGGCCCAGAGCACAAAGGCAAAGAAGCTTATCCATAAGATAGTGAGTAAACAGCCCTATGTATGTGAAGACTGCCATAACACCAAAGCACCGGTTCTGCCCCTTGAAAAGCTGGGATATCCTAAAGAACGTATAGATTCCATCCTGAGCACCGAAGTTGTTGGGCTTATTAAAAACTATACAAAATTCTATATGCCGAGAATGCTCCATCCAGGAGACAAGAGTGAAAAAGAAAGTGAGCAAAACCTTACACCTGACATAAAAAAAAATAAAAAACCATTAACTATAACAAAAATAGACTGAGCAACCGAACAAACCGGTTCTATTAAATGTCAGGGAGTGTCTTGCTGCTCTTACGGCATTCCCGTTGTCATGCAATGAAAATGAAACAACTTTTACATAGGCCGGAGATAATATCAATTGTCAGTTCTACAGTTATCTTTGCACTCCTTTTTTGCAGTGGGCCGGCCTTTGGAATCAGCTTCACCAGCATACAGCATCTGCATAACGTTACATATGATATGAGTGAACCGAGCGACCTGGCTGTTTCCCGGAGCGGTCAAATCTACATTGTTGACGGTGTCAACAACAGGGTGGTGGTGAGCAGCAAAAAAGGCAAGGTGCTCTTTACCTTCGGAGAAAAAGGTTCAGACATGGGACAGATGCTCTTTCCCCTGGGTATTTTTGTTGACAGTTACGGGCAGGTGTATCTCGCTGATTCAGGAAACCACAGAATACAGATCTTCAACCCGTTTGGTGAATATGAATCGCACATCAATATCCCTCCATTTGAAGGCACGCCCGCAGACCCTACCGATGTTACGGTTGATGAGTCAAGAAACAGGATATTTATTGTTGATAATAATAACCACCATATCCTGGTGTATGATCTCCAGACATTTGAGCTGCTTGATACATATGGTGCGCCGGGGATGGGAAAAAGGGAGTTCCGCTATCCGTTCCTGATATCATCTGATAAAAACAACTATCTGTATATCGTTGATGTGATAAATACCCGTGTGCAGGTCCTTAACCCTGACGGAAAATTTGTGCAGTTTATAGGAGGATGGGGGGTTGAAAAGGGTGAATTCTTCAGGCCCAAGGGAGTTGCAGTGGACAGCAGTGGCAGAGTATTTGTCAGTGACGGTTACATGGGTGTCATTCAGGTATTTAAAGCAAATGGGGAATTTGATTCTGTTATAAGTGATGCCGGAAAATCCGCTGTCAAGAAATTTAATAAACCTGTGGGTATCTTCATTGATAACAGTAACAGACTCTACGTAGTTGAGATGTTTGCCAACCGGGTAGGGGTCTATGACATTTTACATTAAGCCATGAGAAGAAACGTATTCCTGTTTTTATCAATAATGTGTTCAGTACTTCCGAACGCTGTGACATACGCTGTTGTTGAAGCACCGAGAAATCCTGATTCTGCCAAGGAATGTGCCATCTGTCATTACCGATGGATAGATACCTTTTACCTGGACGGTCGTGGTTCAGACCTCGTTCCCTATCAGCAGGAGAAAGTAGTGGCATCAGTAGACATGTGCTTTACCTGCCATGACGGCAGTGTTGTTGACTCACGGGCAAAGGTCTACAATGACAAGCACCACAATACGGACAAGCCGCCTCCCGAGCATATGAACATACCAAAGATCTTTCCACTGGATGAAAAAGGGAATATGCAGTGTGCAACCTGTCATACAGCCCACGGCGTTCCGAGTGAGATGGGAATTGAAAAAACGATCTTTATAAGGGCATCAAATAATAATTCCTCAATGTGCAAAATGTGCCACACTGATCAAACCGGTGGGGTAGATAAAGGAAACCATCCTGTCGGCACGTCTGAAAAAGAGATTTCTGAAACGATAATGACCCATGGCGGCCGCAAGGGAGACGGCAAGAATGAAATTATATGTGAGACATGCCATACAGTGCACGGATCACCCAATGAGAGTTTCCTCATAGAAAGCGCTAGAAACTCGGGTCTGTGCCTTGAATGCCATGCCAACAAGAAGATCTTTGATGCTGAAGGGAAGAGAAACCACCAGCATGTGGTAAATGTCAAGCCTGTTAACGTCACCATCCCTGAAGAGGTTATTGACAGAGGGGCAAAGCTCGGATGGCAGGGTGAGATTATATGCCAGACATGCCACAAGGTGCACAATAACAATATAGAGAAAAGGCTCCTTTTGATCATGAAGGATGAGAAGTCAACGCTCTGCCTTACATGCCATAAGAACAAGAACTACCTTGCCGATACCAAGCACAACCTGACTCACTCAGCACCTGAGGAAAAAAACCTTGAAGGAAAGACCGTTGCTGAAACCGGCATATGCTCCCCCTGCCACCTTCCGCATAAAGAAGCCAGAACGTCAGGTAAAGGGGAAGATTTTATCACACGTCTGTGTCTGAGCTGTCATACAAAAGGGAATATTGCTGAAAAAGCAGTCCCTGTTGATTACAGGCATCCTCTTGGCATTAATCCCTTTAATAACGGTGATCACAAACTCAACCTCGCAACTTCAAGCATGGATGAAAGCACATTCACACTGCCGCTTTTCAATAAGTACGGGATACAGGACCGTGACGGTAATGTGACATGCACAACATGCCATGATCCGCACCGCTGGAGATCTGATTCAGAAAAGGGCGAGATAAGTGAGAACGTGAAAGGGAACAGCCTCACCTCTTTTCTTAGAAGGCCGGCGCCTGACATCTGTAAAGAATGCCATAGCAATAAGTTTTTCATAGAGAATTCAAAGCATGATATTGCAAAAGTCGCTCCTGAAGAAAAAAATGCTCTCGATCAAACCCCTGCCGAGTCAGGGATCTGCGGCGTGTGCCATCTTGTACACGGCGGACAACAGGGATATCTCTGGGCCAGAAAAACAGTATCTGAAAGCGGCAATGTGGTACAGGACCTGTGTATAGCCTGCCACAATGAACAGGGAATGGCAAAAGAAAAAATTGTGAAGGACTATTCACATCCTGTCAACATATCCCTCACTGAATCAGGATTGACCACTACCCTGCCCCTGTTCGATAACAAGGGTCATCTTGATGATAATGGATTAATGACTTGTGAGACCTGTCATGATCCGCATACATGGTCAGCTGATAATATTATGAACGGCGAACACATCAAGATAGAGGGCAATGTTAGAAACAGTTTTCTCAGGATGAGCAACTTTCCCAGTCCACGGCTGTGCGGAAACTGCCACAAAGATGAATCCTATGTGGAAATGACTGACCATGATATGACGATATCTGAATCATTCGGACTGACGGCTGCGGAAGCAGGCACCTGTGGTGTGTGCCATAATGTCCATAACAGCAAGAATAAAACCAGGCTGTGGGCGCTGGGCTTTGGTGACGGTCCATCCTTGATGGATAAAATGTGCAATTATTGTCATGCCGGAGATGGTTCCGCAAAAGACAAGGTACCGGTCATCGCCTCCCATCCTGATGATCAACTGATTAATAATATTGGTCGGGATATCAAGCATACACCCAACTATTTTCCGATCTATAATGACAGTTCAGGGGAGTATCTGACTGTGGGAAATATCTCATGTCCTTCATGTCATAACGTGCATCAATGGGATCCGAAATTCAAGACAACAGGCCCCGGGAAAAATGTTGAAGGCAATGCAACAAACAGTTTCCTGAGGATGCAGACCTACAGCCTTTTATGCATCGACTGTCATGGTCTTGATGCACTGTTCAGGTTTAAATATTATCATGATGTTGAAGAGAGAGTTGAGAAGACCAAAAATATAATAGTTCCCGATCATGCACGGTAATTATACTCAGTTAATATCTATGATTTAATAAAATATTTTGCCCCTGTACTTCCCACGAGAGCTCCCAGGAAATCCGCAACAACATCCCCCGCAGATGCGTACCGGCCCGATACAAAATACTGGTGAAACTCGTCAGTAATGCCGTATATTCCTGCAAATATAAACGCTACAGCAAACAGCGACTTTTTAAGGCCGCTTCTGTTCAGTGAAAGATAAATCATGAAAGCCAGCGGTATATATATGAATGTGTGGACCACCTTGTCAGCATTCTCAGGTAATCCATGCAAATGGAAGCTATGCTGTGATGACAGGAAAAAGATTATTCCCATATACCCGAAGGTGATAAACCAGCAGATTATGGCATTTCTGATATTTATATCATGTTTACTGTTCATATCAATATTTGTAATCCCTGTATATCAAAAAGGAATATTCAGTTTATCCTATCACCGTTCACATACATGTGTCTTCATAAAATGCACATCCAATTTTCACGCGTTAAAATAGATTATGATATGCTGAATTGCCTTGTCATATGCAGTTTACAGTTTATACTATAATACTCAGGCCATGGAATATGTCAATAACCGTATTATGCCTGATAATTTCGATATATGTTTATATGTATTTTATCAGCATTTGAGATAAATCATATGTATTAATGTCTGAGTATATGATTGTTCGCATGATCGTCTGACACCATGCACTCTCGAGCTAGGAGATGACGTGAGCTCTGTTTGATGTCTCCATAATAAAGGGATATATTGCATCAGCTGGTAAAGGAGGGGTGATGAAAAACCCCTGAATTTCATGGCATCCCTGATCTTTCAGAAACGTTAGCTGCTCCCCGGTTTCAACCCCTTCGGCAACAATTCGTAAATCCAGCCTGAGAGCCATGGCTACAATTGCCTCTACAATGGCCGCTGTGTCCTTGTTTGTGGTAACGTCTCTGATAAAGGATCTGTCGATTTTAATCGTGTCCAGTGGAAAGCTTTTCAGGTAACTGAATGACGAGTAGCCGGTCCCGAAATCATCCATGGCAAGACACACGCCCATGTCTTTCAGCTGGTGTAATATGGTGAGCGATTCTCTCCCGTCTTGCATCATAACGGTTTCAGTAATCTCCAGCTCCAGTAGTGACGGATCAAGACCCGTTTCCTCCAGAATACGGGCAATGGTACTGATAAAATCCTGCCGCTGAAACTGATATCCGGAAATGTTTACAGAAATACTGGTATCAATAAGTCCGGAGTATTGCCATGATTTCCTCATCTGACAGGCATTCCTCATGATCCATTCTCCGATCGGAACAATCAGGCCGGACTCCTCGGCCAGGGGGATAAACTCCATGGGAGGAATGATACCCCTGTCCGGCTTAATCATGCGTATAAGTGCTTCCAGTGATGCAATGTTTCCTGTAAGAATGTCCATCCGGGGCTGGTAATAGAGAATAAATTCCTCATTATTGAGAGCCTTATGCAGGTCATTTTCCAGAATGAGGAGGTGAAAGGCTGTTTCATTCATTGAGTCTTCATAAAACTGGAAATTATTTCTTCCATGATTTTTTAAGTAATACGTTGCTGAATGGGCATTCGTGAGAAGACTGTCCGCATCCTGCCCATCACCGGGATAGGTAGCGATTCCGATACTGCTAGTGATAAAGACCTCTTGATCATTAATCATCACGGGTTCCGACAATATATTCTTAACTCGTCCTGCTGCCTGGATTACATCCTGTTTGGTCTGTACCTCAGTCAGCAGAATACTGAATTCATCTCCGCCCAACCGTGCTACCATGCTCGAGACTTCCTCCTTATTCATTCGGGCCATAGCGTCGGACGATCGCAAATTGGAGCTCAGCCGGTCAGCTATTTCCCGTAAAATGAGGTCTCCTCCGCGATGTTCAAAGATGTCATTTAAGCGTTTGAAATTGTCAAGATCAAGAAACAATACTGCAAGCTTTCGCTTATAACGTTCCGCATGCAAGACTGCCTGTTGCAGACGGTCACCGAAGAGGGTGCGATTCGGAAGATTTGTTAAATCATCATAGAGTGACATATGAGATATGCGTTGCTTTGCACGGACAAGTTCAGTAATATGCACAAGCAGCGGCCTGAGCATGAAATAATACAGCAAGGGTGAAACAAGAACTACAAGTAACGTTGAATCAAATACTGCCCTGGTAATTACGGAAAGAGACGGAAGAGCAGAAATAACCAGCATCACGATGGTTTCCGTGACAAATAATGATATGATAATCAGTAATATGGAATAAAATGGAGAACTGAGACGCCGGGGCAGATGTTCCAAAAGTATTTCGCTATTTCTTTTATCCGAACGTAAAATTACGTATATGAGCGTTACAAGATACCCGAATATCAGGATAAGAGTTACAATCGAAGAAATAACAATAAAGTCATTAAGTTCCCTGTTTCTAGAGGATAAATCATAATATATTTCAAAGGCGCCATAAAATTTATTGCCCTTGATGATCGGCACATACGTTTCCACAACATCCACCACAACCTTTTGGCCCTCGAGAGATTCGGAGTCCTTTTTCACTACTTTTGTATACGTTTTGCCACGTGCCACGTGCTCATGGAAATAGCTGTAAACGTTTATATCCCCTATTTCATCGGGGTTAGTGGAATAGAGAATTTCACCTGAAGGACTGAATATTTTGAGCTTCATTAACTGAAAATCATGGAGCAGCAACTGATATTTGTCGAGGGACAACGTGCTGGTAACATTTGCATGCGTGAGTTCTCTGTTTTTTTTAAGCAGCATGCCTGACATGTGATTGCCTATTCTTAGCGCTTCATCTTCAGCATTGTTAATTAAAAGATCTTTAAATGACGGAAAAATAAAATAAATATTTACAAGCGGAAAAATAACGGATATTACCAGTGAAATAATAAATATGTGTTGTATGAGCTTATTGTTTTTCATGACTTATTCAATGCGCCCCATGATTGAGGCATCAGGCTAAACCTGTTATCCGTGAAAGAATACATATAGATATACGGAATAAATATGATTACGCTTAAGCTGCGTTACTCATATTAATGTACCTGTCACGTATTGCAGGTAAAAGAGAAGATGACTATGTATTTTCCCGTTTTTTCTTTCTGCTTCAAAAGATCTCCGATTTTTTAAAGATCTTTGAGTATGACGAACTAACGCAACGTGGACAATATTAGAAATTGTGTTAGAATGATTCATGGGTTAACCATGATTTCGCTGGGTGTAAGAAGTCACTTAATATAAAGCTGGTAAGATAATTTTATGGGCAAGAAAAAGAAACGCAGGGGAGCTGCACAGCAGACACAGTCATCTTTAAAAGAACCCCTGATTCAGGAACAGCCGAAAGAGCCAAAAAAGAAAAAAAAGAAGAAACAGCCGGCGCTTAAGTTGATGGAAAAACCAAACTGGCCCCTCACGGGACTGGCGACAGCTGGTATGATACTGACCGCTTATCTGGCTCTCACCGGCTGGCTGGACAGAGCGCCGTTACTGTGCGATGAAGGAAGTTCCTGCGACATTGTTCAGCAGAGCAGATGGGGGACCTTTCTCGGCCTGCCCACTGCTTTCTGGGGTTTCCTGACATACGCTGCACTGTGCTACGTAGGAATCAAAGTTCGCAATCCAGGGACACACTGGAAATCAGGATGGACAGTCTCCATGGTTGGCCTGGGCTACAGTATCTATCTCATAACAATCTCGGTGGTCGTGATTCAGGCAGCCTGTGCCTGGTGCATCGCATCATTTACTATCATGACTGTTATCTTCGGCGTGATAACATATCAGCGGCCAAAGGAACTGCCAAAATTTAATTATACCTCCTTCGCCCGTCAGACAGTAATCATAACAGCCATTATCGTTGGTGGAATGCACCTGCATTACAGCGGCGTATTTGATCCCATGGCCGGACCTGAAGACCCCTTTCTCAGGGGACTGGCTGAACATCTTACGCAGGATCAGGCCTTTATTTACGGTGCGTTCTGGTGACCGGCATGCATGGAACAGAAGGATCTGTTCGGGGCATCAGCTGACAGACTTCCCTATATCGAGTGCTCTCCACAGGGTCGCAGCGGACCAAAGGCACCGGTCTGCATAAGGGAAAAAATCAAGTCATATCCCACCTGGATCATTAAAGGCAAAAGGTACGTGGAAATACTCGAGCCTGACCGTCTTGCCACGCTTTCGGGGTATGTACATGAGGGAACAAAGTAAGTTATTACCCTTTCAGAACTATCATTACTGTTTAACTAAAACATAAAATCTATAACGCCTATTATTATGAAGAAATAATTTTTGTCAGTGATCCTGACTGAATCTGTTTTTTCAATATAAATCTATATAATAAATAAGCCATATTATCAGAGAACATTGAAGGTTACAATCATAAATAACCATAGGCACTGTTTCAAAAAACATACATTTGACGGTACTTTTTAAGACAACGCACAGCCATTGTTTTTTTTATATTCTGATATAAGTGCTTATTAAAAAAGAAAAAGAGCGTCGTGTATTTTCATGGTATTTATTTTGCATGTCAACATATGAAAGTTCGCCTAAGCGAACCTTTCAATTTACCCCCAGGGCAGTCAGCCCCCCCTGACTGCCTTTCCCCTTTTTCATTATTTCTTATAGTAATAAACTTTTTTATTAACATCAGGAATAATCAGTTTTTGTCCAGGATAAATAATTGATTTTGATCCTTCCAGTTCCAGATTATTCGCCTCAGCTAATCGTTGAGCTGATACACCATGTAGTTTAGCGATTGCAGAGATACTATCACCTTTTTTAACCAAATATTTTTCTTCAGGCATTTCGGCTTCTTCAGTGACAACAACCTCCTTTTCAAATCTTGGTATTGACCAGTCTGTTAGATCCTCTTCCTCCTCTTTGGTACAACCAGAAATTCCAAGAACTAATATTCCTGAGATAAGAATTGAAAAGAATAATACACATATCTTCATGACTTTTCTCTTTTCTATTTTTAAGGATACTGAAGTCCTTATTTAAATTATATCACTGTTTCCAGCTACCCGATTTGACAAATTCTTAGACAATACTTTCACAGTTCACCCCAGCATGCTATATGTTCAACGAATTATTTTAAATATCTGATTATATTATTTATAACGTATCTTTATGGAATCTATAAATATTTTAAATTGACAAGTACTCATAAAAGGAGTAAATAGAAACATATATATCCCCGACAAAGCCAAACCTTTCGTGAGAGGGGGACGGAAAGCGGCGGGTCTGAGGATTAAGATGGCCGAGCTACGGAAGGTGTTAACAAAGGTAAGCAAGGTTTTTTATTGCGTAAAATAGGGGTGATGAAGATGCAATTTCTTTCAACAGAAAGAACATGGGAAGGTTTGTTATAAGCAGCTGTTACAATGTCATTAATTTTAGCTTTAGCTATGCCGGTGTTTAATTATCTCTCATACAATTTTTATCATGAGCTTACGTACGCAGAAGACTTAAATACAAATATCCGTATTTACCACTTTCTATACAGGTTCAGTTGTTAATCCATGAAGGGGGGATTAAATATGAGGAAAGTGATTCTTGTTGTTATTTTTATTATCTCAATATTACTGTTTTATGCAAAATCAAATGCCGTACAATGGGAGCACCTTGCTTCAAGGGGTGTTTATGTATACTACTACGATTTAGATGACATCCAGCATCTTTCTGAAATGACTATTCAGGTAATACTAAAACAAACTTATAAAGATAAAGATTCGGTAAAACAGTTTTTTCAAAAATATGCGGCTAAAGATGAAAGTATTGAATTGGAAGATCATTCGATATCAACAATGGTGATAAATTGTGCAGATAATATTGTCGGGGTAAAATCAATAATCAGTTATAAAATGAGTGGTGAAATGATATTGAATACCAACTATAACAAAATATATTATCTATATATTCCTTCTGGATCAATATACAAAGCACTTTATGATGAGGTGTGCTGATTACTGTAACTGCTTTTTTCCATTCTCACTTCAACGTGTAATCCTCAGAAACAATAATTCTTTAAAGTCGTTTAATTAGAACCTATCTAAAAATACAAATTTTTTAAGTTACTATTACACCGATCCTGTCATTCCCGAGGTTTGTTGATCAGGAATCCAGTGTTTTTAAAGGTTCTGGATGCCCGATTACTGACTTCGGGCATGACGACCAAGACGACTTCAATTTTGAGATAGGTTCTCGTATCCATGTATTGCATTATCCACTATATATTTCCCTTGAACGCAGGTATCAAACCAGTGTGGAGGTTTCTGTTGAAATGAAATCAATGATTATTTTTTAAGTGTATAGTATTTTTTAAAATATAAAGATTAAGATAGACGCATATGCATCTTGTTGATATGGATCAAGAATACAATGCTCAGAATAAAGGTGTTATGGCATACAGACTGACTCATATCCCGGTATTATGCCCGTTGCTGTTTCTTTCTCTTTTTTTCTCTTTGGTGTCTCATGTGTATTCCCAGGATGTTACGGTAACGTCTCAAAAAGGTGAATCAATATACCTCTATTCAGATTACTATGCTCTTGTTGTAGGTGTAAGCACGTATGACAAATGGCCGGACCTCCCTGATGCGACGCAGAATGCAGCGGAGGTCTCATCCTTTCTCAGAAAGACAGGTTTCAGAGTAAGACTGATGACCGATCCAACTTCCCTTGAGTTAAAAAAGGCATTTGAGGAATTGGTGAGAGAGGGGGGGGACAATGTTGATATCGGCATGTTGTTTTATTTTGCCGGTCATGGGGAAACCCGGAACCTGCCTGATGGCTCAAAACTGGGGTGGATTATTCCCAGCGATTGTCCACCTATTGATGAAGATTCAGAAGCTTTTTCCCGCAAGGCAATAAGTATGTCAGAAATTGAGAGATATTCAAAAAGGATTCTGTCAAAACATGTGTTGATGTTGTTTGATGCGTTTCTGAGCGGTGTTGTTTTTAAGGTGGAGACACCTTTTTTAGAGGAATTTACTCTTCGTAATGCCTTGCCGGTAAGACAATATATAATAGCCGGAAGTGATAAGGATTCTTCAGCTAACAGACATCTGTTTCATCGACTTCTTTTAAAAGGATTACGGGAGGATGCAGATATGATTGCAGACGGTTTTATTACCGGCTCTGAACTCGGAGTATACCTTCTCAGTATGATTTCAAATATTACTTCTGATACACAGCACCCGCAATACGGCAAGCATAACCATATATCTCTGGCACAGGGCGATTTTGTTTTTGATATGTCAAGGAAGGCCCTCCTGACAGGCCGTTTGTTTCTGGAAACAAAACCGGATGATACTCACATACGAATTCTGAATGTCCCTGACTCATTCTCCCAGGGAATTGAACTGAAACCCGGAACATATACACTGGAGTTTTCCCGCTCAGGGTATGACAAAAAAACAGTGCGGCTTGACCTTTCAGCCGGCGAAGACAGGGTTCTCTCAATTGCGCTTGATAAACAGGGACGTGAGATACAAAACGGTCTTGGAATGAAGTTCATGTTAATCAAACCGGGCAGTTTCACCATGGGCAGTCCGGACGAAGAGCATGATACATTTCATGATGAAGTCCTGCATAAAGTCACATTGACAGAACCATTTTATCTGCAAACGACAGAAGTAACAGTCGGTCAGTTCAGAAAGTTTGTAAAGAATACAGGATTCAGGACTGAAGCCGAGAACGGGAACGGATGCTGGATAAGTAAACAGGACAGTGGGTGGAAAATCGATAGAAACAGCTCCTGGGATAATCCCGGTTCATGGAATTCGCATACAAACAGGCAGATGGACCAGCACCCGGTTACCTGTATTTCATGGAATGATGTGATAGCATTCATTAACTGGCTTAACAGAAGGGACGAAGGAACATACAGACTTCCATCTGAAGCAGAGTGGGAATATGCGGCCCGGGCCGGCTCGACATCCCCTTTTGCATTCGGAAAATGTCTGTCTTCAGACCACGCGAATTTCGGCAGTCCGGGTCCTGAGTTTTCACATTGCAGGGATGAATTCAAAGTATACCGCGGGATGCCTGTTTTAGCCGGAACACTATCACCAAATAAATGGGGTATATATAACATGCACGGAAATGTTTCAGAATGGTGCAGCGACTGGTATGGTTCGTACCCGTCAAAACCATCACAAAACCCCAAAGGGCCTTCTTCAGGAACTGAGCGTGTAATCAGGGGTGGGCACTGGCGTGCATCAGCTTATGCAAGCCGTTCGGCGAGGCGTACCAGTTTTAAACCTGATTTTGCATCTGATGTGATAGGGTTCCGCCTGATAATGAGACCATGAATGAATCTAATCCACATTATTCATATACCCATGGAGATAAGCCTTTAAAAAAAGTTTTGGGAGCGGCTGTCACAGCAAAACATTAGCGTACACTTTAAGCGTTGATGAAATTCTAACATTGATCATATCCCCTGGCATTGCACCGTATTCAAAACTTTTTTTAAAGGCTTACCTCCATGGCTCAAATATGTATGAATAATGTGGATTAGACTATAAACAATCCCCTTCGTCATTATTTATACAGACAAAATCAGCAGCATCGGGATCAATATCGAGGGTATCGTTATCACAAATACCATCGCCTAACCAGTCAACTGGTTCACAATTTAAAAGACAGTCATAAATCTTGTCAGTGTCGCAGCTGACTCCTGGGTTTATGCAATCTCCGTTGTCATTATTTATACAGGTAAAATCAGCTTCAGTTGGATCGGAATCGCAGATCCCATCACCCAACCAGGTAGCAGGTGCACAATTCTGGTTGCAATCATATATCAATGTTGCTCCACAGCTGTCACCCGGCTGAGCGCATACTCCATTGTCTATGGTCCCGTCACAGTCATTGTCCAGTCCGTCACAGATTTCATTTACTGCACCAGCAAATGGATCACATGTATTATTGACCCATATCCCATTACTGCAGGTCTCTGTACCTGTATTGTTTTTACACTCACCAACCCCGCATGTAATTAACTTGAGAAGATTTTCATCTTTCTGCCCATCGCAGTTATTGTCAATATTGTCACAGATTTCGGTTGAGTCAGGATTGATCAATTTATTCGAATCATCACAGTCTTGAGGACCTAAACAGTCCGCACCTGTACCAAAAGTGTCACCATCCGCATCTACACAATCCGGTTCAAACGCATAAGGTGTTGCATTGACCTCTGCCGATTCGTTACTTTCACCAATCCCGGTAACTGAAGTAACAACAAAGTAATAGACCACCCCGCTCGTTAATCCGTCAATATAACAGGATGTCACATCGCAGATATAGGAGGCGTCATATGAGTTTTTTGAAACTCCGCTGAATATCCCCAAATAAATATTATATGTTGATTCATCTGTTACACTGTCCCAGCTGAGCGTTACCTTTTCAATGCCCGGAATGGCGGTAACGTTTGAAGGTGGATCGGGCAGGATCACGGGATGGCTGTCAGAATCGAGAGGATCCGTTTTCTCTCTGATCTCTTCAAGGTTTGTAAAGCTGTCATTATCATTATCATAATTTCTGTTAAGATCAGCATCCCCGATAATCACATTTGACTGCTGGCTGGCCGTTACTGTGACGTCTTTCGTAAATGTACAGAGAATAACCTTTTCTGATGTGAAAACAAAGTACGTAACTTGGAGTGTATACGTCCCGGGAGATATGTCAGGAATAGTACCGCTTATTTCATTTGTCTCCTGATTAACATTCAGAGGATACGGGCTGCCTCCGTTGACTGTTGCTTCGGCCTGAAGATCATAAAATCCAATTACGGCACTTGCAAGATCACCCGGTGATGAAAACGACATTGCCAGTCCGTTCCCGTCAGCACGAAACGTCCCGTGAGCATCATTTTTTGATGATGTATCTGTCCCGCATGACAGGAATATAATCACGAAGATGAAACAGAGAAAAACAGGTAACGCTCTGGTTGTCTTACTGATCATCATTTCTTCTCCCATTCAGTTTAGAACTGGTCAATAAACTATAATCAGACCGGTCATGCATCACGGGGCAGGCCCGCTGATGACGATAGTACCCGTTTTCGGAGGTTCGGGTTCAGAACCAGCACTGCTTCCACCAAGTCCGATGGCAGCGCCGCCTGCAATCAAGGCACCGCCAAGCACGTAGTATATCCATTTTTTACTGCCCTTGCTCTCTGTCGAGACCTGTTCCATCGGGATGTCTACTTCGGGTTGAACGATCATCTCGGGTACGTTCTCTGTGATATGTGATGATTCTGAGTAAAGGTCCTCATCCCCGGCGAATACCGTCCCGGGTATGTTTACAGAGATGAATGACAGTATTATGGCAACGGCACATATTTTTTTTATGAATCTCATGACCGGACTCCGTATCATTTTATGATTTGATAGCTGATTATACTTTCAGCCCTTTCGTTATGAGGGATACCTGCTACTTCCTTAACCAGGTCACTGAAAAATGCGGTCTGGCCATCATACCTGTGATATATGCCTTCCTGAATATCTGATTCACGCAAAGCCAGAGGCGTGTTCAATGCCAGCACATAAAACATTTCAGTGACAGACTTTTTCCCATCCGGAATATGCGCTACAAGGCTGATTCCATTTTTCAGGTCATGCTCATCAGGAAAGGAAAGAGGATTTTTTTTGCTGATTAAAATATTCTTTTTAAATGTATTGGGTAATAATTTTATCACTTTATTGTTTTCCATGATGTTGAAAACAGCAATGTAACAGTCCCTGGTTGTCTGAACGTTGAGATGTATTGTATCACCGTCTGTAAATCTGAGTTTATTCAGTGAGGAATTGATACTGAATTCAGGAGACGTGCTTTCCGTTTCCTGAATCACTCCTGCTTTTATCTTCACTTTATAAACAGGAACGGGCTCATCTTCCCCCTTAATGTTTATGCGCTCAATGCCTTCGTTCAGAATTTTTTTATCCGTAATCCTGCAGTATGGGATGGCACCGGTTAAATTTCCGGAAAGTTTAAAATTCACAACCAGTGACTCTGCTGAAATACCGGACAGGACTGCTTCATGAAATGCATTGAATCTGGCATCTTCCAGTGCACGGACTCTTGCCTCATCTTTTTTTGCATTAACCATACTGCCTGTACCTTCTACCGTTACCCAGGTAACAGTCTCTCCTGTTGCCTGATACGCTGATATGAAGGGGATAAGTACAAAGGGTGTGATACATGTCAGTATTCGTTTAAGTGACATTGTTCTTCAGTTATTTCGATAATTATAAATTGCTGACCTGCTGATTCCGGTGTCCTTCAGCGTATCCAGCGAAGGCATTATCACCGGAGTCTGTTCTGTTCCCATTCTCCGCGACACCCTGACCACATGTTTTTTTATGTATGTATAGGCTTCCTTGATGCTGACCCACTGATCATCATTTTCGTCAGCTTCACCCCGCAGCGCTCTGAGGAGATAATATGTAAACAGGCCGTGCTTTGCATCAGGATACGCATTGCTTATCTGGTTCATTTGAGATGCGGTAAGAGCAACAACTTTGCGGGAATTTGTATTACTGTCCTTGACATGAATAAGCGCGGGTCTGGCTCCTGCTACAAGCATTTTTTCCGTCCTTGATGCAGCCCCGCTAAAGCAGGAATCAAGAAACACATAAGATTTCCCGATATCAAGTGATTCAAGATCCTGATAAAAGTCCTTCAGCCTGTATCCCGTATGGTTGATAAAACGGGTATCTCCATCATAGGGAACAAGGTAGGGCTCATTCTTCTCAATGTCAGGCATGCCGTGACCGGCATAATATACGTACAGTGTTGTCCCTTTCTCTACATTGCGCGGAAGGTATTGCTTGAGGTATCCCTCTATTCGTGCCTTTGTAGCACCTCTGTCAATAAGCATGATAATATTGTCTTCGGGCACCCCCAAAAGCTTCATAAGGTATTCTTTCATTATCTGTGCATCTTTTCTGGCATAATTCACAACGGGTAAATTGTCATAATTCTCTATGCCGATGATGAGTCCCCAGTCTTTGGGGTAGGGCTTGAGAGCGGCGCTGTTAATCCTGTCAACATTTACAACAGCATTTTCGAGAGTAAAATTTTTTGACTCTATCAGGATATTGTCCATATACACCTTTACTTCCCACTGTCCGGGCAAATATGCTGCTTTGTTATCTTTAATGGAAAGTCTGTGCCATAACGTAGCCTGAGGGATATACTTGCCCTCTCCGGTCTTGACAGGATGTTCACCTGTTGAAAAGTATACGTTCCCTTGGGGATCATGCCAGTCCCATCGCACTTTATGCTTACCCGAAAGATTCTCAATTTTAAACAGGGCGATCACTTCCCTGTCATTCGTTGAAAATGATGTAGTAGGATTAACAGGCACACCTTCTGTGTCCCTGGTATCGATGCCCTTTGAGAGAACAATACCCCTGACGCCGGAAGGAGGTTTTTTTAATACCTGCCTGGAAGAATTGCATGACACAAGAAATAGTATGCAGGATATAAAACAAACTGCTGCTTTTACTTTACTCATGCAATCCCTCATCACATATATACCGTTTAGTCATCATCAGAAGCCGGGTGAGACTATCATCATGCTGAAATGAAAAAGCAATTGCCATGCCACTGTTTAACTACTCGTATATTAAAGATAGTTAATTGGCTTATGTCTGTCATGATACCTGTTTCCGGTAACAGGATTAAAATTTTTAAGTATTGAAAACGAGCATAGTGCATCCCACACTTCTTTATCTATGATTCAAGTGCCGTGAACCGTCATTCCCGCAGTCCTTAAGCGGGTCGGAGCGACTCTCTCGTAGACTCGCATCGAGAATCCAGAGTTTTTTCATTTCTGTAAGACACTGGATTCCCGACTACTACCTCGGGAATGACAATTATTAATTTATTCAATAGCTTCAATGCAAAGGAATTTGAGACGCACTTCACTAGAGCTTTTGCAGATTAAATTATTATAAATATTAGCACTCTGTTGGGCAGGAGTCAAGAATTTTTACGTCTCCCAGGAATTAGTAATCCAACTATCATAAGAACAGAAATGCCCAGTATTTTGTATGGATATACGATGAGAATTATCAGAGGTGCCAGGATAATTCTGGTAAGCAATCTCAAATCTTCCCTGTCGCGAATGTAGTCTGCCAGGGGAGGAGAATATGTGTAATAAAATTGAACGAGAGCTTTACCGGGTGCGTTTGTCAAAAGGAATATATCTCTAAAACGCTGCAGTTCTTTTACATACGGATGCATCACGCTTCCGTACGCAGCCGTTGCAATAAAACACCCTTTTCCGCTTCCATCGGTTCCGGCCGAGGAACTGCGTATTGTTACACAGCCTGAAGCGCTTTCACCGTCATTGCTTTCATCACAGAGGGAACTGTCGGAGCTGGCATGAAGCGCACTGTAGGCATTTAACCTGCCTCCTGACATTACTTTTTGTGAAAGTGCCGGTATTTTATCTACACTGTTCAGAATTTTATTCTTTACCTGAATACTCGTTAATTCAGGATTCACTGCAAGTATTAACCCTGCAACGCCGGATACAAATGGTGCTGCAACTGAGGTACCGCTTGCACTTGAATAATTGAACTCACTTATCTCGATGGGACGTCTCGTAATGGATATATTTTCCAGATATACGCCTTCACCATTAATCGAACTGTCTGATGTTATGCCGAACCCAAAATAAAAACTGTCGAACATTTCAGCCACGCCGGTGAGTTCCAGAGACTGGTCTGAAATGAAATCCTCTTCATATCCGGTCCTGTAATCGATCCAGTCCCAGTTAATGCCGTCTATGGAATAGTTGATATCCATGTAGTCAAAGCCCTGTTCAATCTCACCTTTCCACTCGAACGAAAGGGTATACCTGTGATCCTTGACCGAAGCGATCGGAGTCATATACCCCACCCAGCTTGTCGTGTTTTCCGTGTACTGTCCGCCCGGACTGTCTTCAAGGCTGTTGGA
>CP070632.1:1026422-1086872 GCA_020356065.1 Nitrospiraceae bacterium | reverse complement strand
ATGATACATATATGCTCAACCTTGAGCACCACAACTCAACACCTTCTGACTTCCCCTCCATGACTAATGCCCAGCGTATGACAGCCAGCAGATCAGGGCCTGATCTGCACTGGACAGGCATAAATGTGCAGGGGGCCAGTGGTGACAAGACAGCAGGAGTCTACGGAACGCATGTACAGATGTATGGACCTAATCCGGCGGAGTCGGGCTCTTCGGTCTCGCACTTCAATACAGCAGTCGCCCCTGATGAACTTATGGAGCCCTTTTATACAGGCCCCAACCACCATCCAGGGCTTACTGTAGAACTCTTCCAGGACATAGGTTGGCAGTTGAATCCCGAATATTGTCCAAATCTTCCTGTAGGGATTGTAGATGTCCCTCCTGTATATTACACTGTACTTCAGGATGCCTATGATGCAATGGTAAGCGGTGATACAATTCAGAGTCAGGCTATAGTTTTTATCGAAAACCTTTTAATTGATATGAATATATCAGTGACTCTGAATGGTGGATATGATTGTGATTATAATGATCCTCCTTCTGGAGAAACTACACTTAACGGTAACATGACAATCAGTGATGGAACCCTAATAATTGAAGACGGAACATTTACAGTACATTAAGTTTATCATTCATTATATATAAAGGCCATTTTTCTACTTACTATCAATCAGTAATAAGTGTTTTTATGACTCATCCATTGTATTAATAGATAGGTGTTATCAGTAATCTACGTGATGTCCAAATGCCGAACATAACATGATGAAAACTTCAGCCATAGAACCATATCGACTTTGAAGATAATTATAAAAAGTCAGTGACCATACGACCGCTTCAAATTCCACACTATGTCGGTACAGTCTTCATATTCAACTTACTTCAAAACTTAAAAAATAATCATTTATTATCCTCAGAGTAAATGAATTTATATATTATTGTGAGAATTCATATCAATCTACAACCTCCACTCCTTTCCAGAACGCCACATAATCCTTAATGTCTTTTGCTGCTTTCTTTGGTTCAGGTTAGTACGATGCGCTATCGTTGATGATTTCTCTATTAATCACTAAGTTATAGTAACTGGCTTTCCCTTTCCACGGAGAGGTATATGAGTTTCACTGTTCTGAAAATATTCTTTCCTGATCGAGCTGGATGGAAAGTATTGGTTACTTTCTATGACTATGGTGTCATGGCATTCAGCCAATGTTTCATTATTTCATATAGCTTTCATTTATAGTCATTCCTTTTCTATTTCTAGTTAATGGGTCTTTAAAAACATTTGGTAATACAAAAGTTATATTATTGTAAGAGCATGGCACGCCATGTCCTTGCAGGATTAATTTTAGAAAAGAGTAAACTTGTATATGTCCATAAAGAAAAACATATTCCTTACAGGCGCGCCTTCCTGCGGAAAGACCACCGTTATCAGGAAAGTTATATCAGGACTGGCGCTGCCTGCCAAGGGCTTTTTTACTGAGGAGGAAATATCAGGAGACAGACGCGTTGGGTTTATGATGAATACGCTTGACGGGAGGAAAGCATATCTGGCACATCAGGATATAACGTCTGATTTCTGTATCAGACGTTACGGAGTAAGCATCCATAATATAGACACAGTTGCTGTGCCCTCAATATTACCGGTCGCCAATGCCATAATAATTTTGGATGAAATTGGCAAGATGGAGTGTTTTTCAGATTTATTTAAGGAGGCTGCGCTAAAAGCTCTTGATTCTCATAATATTGTTATAGGTACTATCACATTGGGAGGTGATGAATTCATACAATCAATAAAAGACAGAGCTGACATCGACATATCAGAAGTTACCCTTGGTAACAGAGATTCTTTACCGGATATCATACTCGCAAAAGTAACAGTTTTGACAGAATAAAATCCTCAGTCTGTTCAGCCCGGTTACAAGTCATTATGTTACTATTAAGAAAATCCGTGTCTGTGCAATATATGAAGAAATCTTTTCTATTCAACACCATTTGCTGTTTATTCCTGACATTCGTATTGTCATGCAGTACAGCGTTTGCTGTTTCTGTAACAACCGGTGAAACAGCGCCTGATTTTACTTTATCTTCGTCAGAGGGTCCCTCACTATCATTACATGACTTTAAAGGTTCAACAGTGGTCCTTCTCTATTTCAGACCGGAACAGATACGTTCAAGAATGGCCCTTAAGGATCTTAACGATATTCGTTCCAGATATGCAGAAAAGGGATTAAAATTTATCGGAATAACTGCGGAGACACAAATAAAGGAACTCCTGCTCACTGAACTGAAAGAAATTGAGATTGATTTCCCGGTACTTATCGATATGAAACGGGATGTTTACGGGAGTTATGGAATAAGGGTCTATCCTTCAACTCTTATCATTGACAGGGAAGGCAAAGTCGCAGCTGCGATACCGGGACATGCCTTAAGTTACAAGATAAGACTGGAAGGTACAATTCGGTTTGTACTGGGGCAGATAGATGAATCACAGTTGGAAAGAATCATTTCACCGGAAAAACGGGTAATGGACCAGACAGTCCTGTATGCAGAGCGACAATACAACCTGGCCCTGAGATTTACAGAAGCCAGACTATTTGATCAAGCGATTGAGTTTGTTAAACAGTCTATCAAAGCCAACCCGGACCTGATAAAATCTCATATCCTGCTTGGCTATTTATATCTTGATGCAAAAGAAACAGACAATGCAATTGAGCAGTTTGATACAGCTCTTCAAATCGAACCATCTTCAAACGATGCCAGAACAGGACTTGGAAGCGCGCTCATCGAAAAAGGCAGAGCTGACAGGGCAATAAAAGTCCTCAATGAAGCTCTTTTGATGAATCCCTATCCAGGGCGGACATTCTATGAACTTGGAAGGGCCTATGAATCAAGAGGTGATTCAGAAAATGCAATTTCAATGTATCATAAATCTATTGAAAATATCATAGGTGATACTATTCTACCTTCTTCTCTGGCACATTGCAGGTGATTAAAAATATAAATTTGATATGTAATGCAGATTATGTTAAAAACCCTGTAAAAGCTAATCCAGATTGCAAAATGAAAATATTTCGTTTTATATTAATTGCCATAGTCCTGTTCATCATGGGAATCTGGCTGGGGCGGGACTATACGGCCAGATTTCTCTCAGATAACTACCCGAGCGCAACCGTCCTTGAGGTGCCGATCCCTATTTTTCAGATTTCACTGACTGATCATACAGGTCAGAATTTTAAAGTTCGCAGGCTTGCCAGAAAGTGGTCCTTTATGTTTTTCGGTTATACTCACTGTCCTGATGTGTGCCCGATGGCCCTGGTTGATCTAAATGCTGTATATCACCATCTCCTTGAACAGAAGGCCCTTGTCTATAAAAAGTATAATGTTGATACCCAGTTTATATTTGTTACCGTGGATCCTGAGAGGGATACAGTAGAAAAGCTGAACGACTATGTCCCCTTTTTCAATAAAAACTTCATCGGCCTCACCGCTGATCCTGACATGATTGAGAAGCTGGCCCATCCTCTTGGCGTTGCATATATGCGTGAGACAGGAAAGGAGTCAGAGGAGGATTATCTGGTAGATCACACAGCATCTTTTTTACTGATTGATCCTCTTGGCAGATTGCGGGCAACATTTCCCCCGCCCCATGACCCCGTGCAGATTGCCGGGGACTTTCAAAAAATTCGTGAAAAATATGCAGATGAATGCTGTCTACCCATCGAGAGCAGGGCAAAGACGTGAAGAGCCGGAAATTCACCTCCATCCCCCATAATTCATAAAAAAAGCAGCCAGTTCATTAAAACTGACTGCTTAAATGTTGATAAGTTATTGTTTTTCTAATCTCCTGATTCGGAAGCTTTAAACCTCAGTTTTCCTGTATACACGGGAAGAGCAAATTTCAGCAGCAGTGTAAAAAACAGCGCCCCAAATGCCCATACACCCATGGACACACTCTTTTCAACTGCTGACGGTCCATACTCATAGATTTCTCCCAGAGTTCCGGGAATAAAACCAGGAATGATAAGGCCCATGCCTTTTTCAATATACACCCCAGTAATGATCATCACACAGGCCATGTTAAGCGTAAAGAAGTTTTCTCTTGTCTTTGGCCGCAACAGGAGAAAAAAGGCGCTAAGGTTAAAAATGAACGCCAGCCACATCCAGGCAACGAGATTGGAATGACCATGCAATCCAAAGTACAGGTATTCCATTGGCGCCAGGTGGATACTCCCTGAATAAAACTCCTTGAAAAATTCAGCCATGAACAGGAACAGGTTTATCCCCATGGCATAGGCAATAAGCTCGGCGATCTTGAATATCGCTGTATTTGATATTTCCATTTCCGATACCTTTCTGACTATCTGAAAAAGAATGATCATCAAGGCAGGGCCCGAGCATAACGCAGACGCAATAAACCGGGGAGCAAGAATCGATGCATTCCAGAAAGGCCGTGACGAGAGACCGTTATACAGAAAGGCGGTAACCGTATGGATACTGACAGCCCATGGTATGGACAAAATGATTATGGGCCACAAAAATGACATTTTATATTCCTTGCCATAGGAAAGTTTGTACAGCACATAAAAAACCGCAATACAGTTAATCGCAAGATAACCGTTCAGCACCAGCACATCCCAGGCAAGAAGGGAAGCAGGGAAATTCATGGTCCCCAGAAAAGGCAGTATATGCCATCCCCGTTCCGGCCTTCCCATGTCAGATATGACAAATAAGAGGCACATGATAATTGCTGCTATTGCCAGCATTTCTCCCAGCAGGACGATCTCCTTGATGGGCTTAAAGTTATAAAGATACGCCGGGATGACCAGCAGGACCGCAGCAGCCGCAACCCCAACCAGAAAGGTAAAATTTGAAATATAGAATCCCCATGACACCTGGTCTCTCATATTTGTCACTATGAGTCCCTGATCAAGCTGAGTAATATAGGAATACAGTCCGTAAACGATCAGCATGGCAAGAAAGGCAAGCCAGGCATAGTATCCTGTTCCTCCTTTTGTGATAAACTTCAAAGCTGTGAAGAAATTTCTTATGGGTTGTAACAAGTCAGACATATATTGTTCTCCTTTGGCAATTTATGTTGCAAAGAAATAATAAAATTTCGGCGAAGTGTTCAGGTCCTCTTTAAGACGGAAAACCCTCTTGTGTTCAATGCTGTAGCGTATTTCACTCTCAGGGTCAAGCAGGTTTCCGAATTTTCTGGCTCCAACAGGACAGATCTCAACACAGGCGGGATATGTGCCGGGTTCTTCCCTGGTCCTTTGAATACAGAACGTGCATTTCTCAACCACTCCCTTATATCTGGGCCTGTTGCCAAGGTAGTGGGTCTCTGTGTTTATTTCCTCCCTAGCAATCTGGGGTTTGGCCCAGTTGAAACGTCTCGCCCCGTATGGACAGGCCGCCATGCAATACCTGCAGCCGATACACCAGTTGTAATCAACTACCGTGATACCGTCCCTCTCCTTCCACGTTGCCTTCGTAGGACAGACTTTTACACAGGGCGGGTTCTCACACTGCTGGCACTGGACAGGCATGTAAAAATATCCTTCTTCAGGAACCGTATGGGGATTATAATATTTGGTCGCTTCTTCAAATACATTGACCCATCTGTGCCCCTTTTCAAATTCCAGCACTGATATCCAGTGTATCTGGGGGTCTCTGGACTGATTGTTCTCCTCTACACAGGCATATACACACCGTCGGCATCCGATACATCTGGAAAGGTCCAGACCATAGCCGAACTTCACGCCATCAATGGGTTTGGTCGATTTTATATTAAAATCCTTTCCGTAATCTTCCTTATATTCATTTTCCAGTCTGGCTATGACTTTCTGGAGCTCGTCCTTGTTCATCTGGTGGAAATGCTTCTGAAAAAAAGATTCCCATACACTGGCATCAGCATTACCAAAAGGTAGTGCCAACGAAGTAAGCCCAAATGCAGCGCCCTTAAGCAATGTCCTTCTTCGTAAGGGTTTGTCACATATATGATTAATGTTTTTCTTTGACATCTTTACGCTCCGCTTTATAATTGCTGGTTAAGGGGTTCCTGGGAATCTTATCATCCTCAGATTTTGTGTATTTCAGCTCGTCCGGCCGAATCGGAGGAGGCAGCGGCTCAATAGGCTTATAACGGGGACTGTGCGGGTTATGACAATGAACACAGAGACGGTACTGTTTCTTGCCGTTCCAGTATCCTGTCCTTTTTCCATGTACTCCTGCTTTCCAGTCACGAAAGATGGTTCCATGACACTGGCCGCAGAGGTGATAAGATGTTTCAAACGATATAAGCTGACCATTTGCTAATCTCAGCTTGTCCCTGTCTGCAGGATTATGGCAGTCAAGACACCATCTCTGCTCCTCTGCGTGCTTCAGTACAATGTCCTCATGAAAATCAAGCTCTCTCCGTGTCTCATTGACCTCCAGATCGGCATGACAGTCAGAACAGGGGTATATGCCTTCTGAAAACGGTGGTGGAGGAACAAAATAGTCAGGGATATCATCAGAACTGAAAGCATCAGAAACATGCAAATATTGAATCAGAAAGAATGATGCAAAGAACATCATGACAAGACCCATGGCCCTAATGTAAGAGGATTGAAGAGGTATGCCCACTTTGTTAATTCTCCTTCCTTGGCTTAGTTGTGAAGTAAGAAAACACGCAGTTATTTTAAAATTTAATAATTATATAATAATATCTTATATAATGCAATACGTGGAGTGGATATTTAGCTACCTATATCGAACAGAAAGGAAAGTACCAGTGGTTGATCATTTGTATATTTCATTATACCAGTTGATAAACGGGATATCATCGCTCCTTCAAACCCGGAAGATAAACAGGCCTGAAGTTAATCTTTGTATGACTTCGAAATATAAGATGCCACAATCCATGATCCTGCAAAAATCAGCATAAGAAAAGTTGAGAATTTTCTCCTGAAAGCCAGCTGATCATATGTCTTCTGAACGTCTGCCTCTATGGAATCAAGCTGTTCAGTGTAAAAATCGGTCTCGCTTTTCACTCTGGCAACGTCTATAGAATGGAATAACGTCCGAAATTTTGCCTGGGTATCAAAAAGTCTTTTTTCTTCCTTTTCAGGATATACCCCTTTTGATCTTAACTGCTTGAGGTCTTCGTCAATTTTTTCAATCTTTTCATCAGTCAGAAACAGTGCCTGCTTCATCATCTTTGCCCTGTCGTATGAGTGACATTTTGAACAGCGCTGGGCATTAATTATGTCTATGCTTACCTGCTGGATATTGTGTGCCCCGTGACAGGTCACGCAGTTAGGTCCGTCACCTGTCTCTTTCAACGCCTTTCCATGGCCGCTCTCAATATAATGCTCAAGAATACCGATATGGCATTTACCGCATTGTTCAGGGACTTCAGTATATTTGGGGGTACCGGTAAATCCTCTTTTGTGGGACATGGACATGGTTGCGTCGGTACTGTCGCCGCCATGGCAGTCATGGCATGAAACATCATTCTGATAGTGCCAGCTGAGCTGCCATTCCTGAGGGATACTTCTTAATTCCACGGGCATGGCCTCGGACGTATGACATTCAACGCAGGCACTCTCCTCAAGGATCTCTGATGACCAGGGTTTGCTCAGAAATTCTTTTTCAAAAAGCTCCCTGTATCCGGCGGATACCGGTACGGTGATGGACAAAATGACAACGATTATCATGAAGCAGAAATATCTCATGAGTACCTCCCCCAGAAAGTTAAGGCAAACCATACTGACAGGAGAATGATAAATGCCCCCATGAGAGCAGGTCTCTTTATTATGTTTTTCTCATCCCCTGTATCAAAGAAAGGCCAAAACAGGAAAGTAAAAATAGCTATAACCTGAATACTTATTCCAAAGAACTTGTTAGGAATGAGTTTCATCATCTGATAGGGTGCAAGAAAATACCACTCAGGTTTTATGTCAGCCGGAGTCTTAAACGGATCAGCCGGCGTATTGGCAGCTTCCGGAATGAACATGGTCGGAAAAAATGAAATTATGAAGAATATAATTGCAAAAAGCAGCATGACCATGGACACTTCTTTCATAAAGAAATGAGGATAAAATGGGTAACTTTCCGCGTATGTTGTATGACTGTATTCAGTCCATGGTTTCTCTTCCTCAGCCGATTTGCTGAAAGGAGGAACGGAAAGCCCTATCCGCCATACAAGAAATATATGCAGACCTACAATGGCCATAAAGACAGGCGGAAGAAACCCTACATGAAGCGAGAAAAACCTCGTTAATGTTACTCCTGATATGGCTTCGCCACCTTTTAAAACATTTGCCAGATATTCACCCACAACAGGAAAAGCCGTAGGAATATTGGTAACAATGGTCGTCGCCCAGTAACTCCTCTGACTCCATGGCAGCAGATATCCGCTCAGACAGAACAGCAGGGTCACAAGCAGGAGCAGTCCTCCGGCAAGCCATGTAATCTCGCGGGGCTTTTTATAGTTTCCCATAAAGAAAATTGATATTAAATGAATAAATACAAGAGCAACCATAAGATTACTGGCAACGATATGAATCATTCGTATGAGCCAGCCAAAGGATATGTTTGTCATAATATTCTGAACGCTGCTGAATGCGTGATCTGTATGGGGCACATAGTACATGAGAAGAAAATAGCCTGTTACAGCCATAATAAAATATGCCACTAATGTAACAATACCGATTGTATAAAAGATGTTGGTGTCGCTTGGGACCCTGTGCTCTTTAAGGGAGGAGTCGACAAGATCCGTAAGACCTATCCTTAAATTTAACCCTTCTCTGATCTTTTGCCACATAGTATTTTTATCCTATCACGATATCTTCGCCCTCAACTTTGAGAGGAATAACAGTTAGAGATTTTGGCGGTGGTCCGGAAACTACACGCCCTTCAAGATTGAATATACCGGCATGACAGGGACATATCAGCCTCTTTTTCTGTTTATCATAGTCGAGAAGGCAGCCAAGATGAGTGCATACCCTTGAGAGTGCGATAAGACCCTTGCCAGGACGGTCTATGATGATAGCCGGGGTGTTTTGATAAAGTATCTCTTTTGCATCACCAACGTCAGATTTGCGGATCGTCTGTTTTCCGGCCTTGATTTCAGCTTTGGGTGGAGCAAGATATTTCAGAAATGGATAAGCGAGGGAACCTAATGAGATAGAACCAATTATCGCAAAAATCATACTTAAAAAACTGCGTCTCTGCATTAACCCTCCTTTACTACGTTGAGTTCTAAAACTGTAACAAAATCAAATAGATATGTCAATATAAACGATTCTTATAATGCCCTGTTCCTTATTTTTCCCTCAGTGTATATTTGACTGAAGGGACAATTTTATTAAACAGCCAGAAAAGGACGAACGGTAACCCGCCCATAAACATGGCTCCCAACAGACCTTCTTTAAATGTCTCTGCATTATGAGGAATAATGGGCATATGGTAATGCATGAATCCGGCAAATGAATTGGAAAATGCCTGTCCGCCGATGACAACATTCCACCGCATCATAAACACTCCAAAGAGGACCAGGGCAGAGGCTACTGCAGCCCTTCTCACGGTCAGTCCAGGAAGCAGCAGCATAATAAAAGGCAGGGCATTACCGATTCCGTACTGCATTATAAATATTTTGGTAAAGTCCATCTCATAGATAACTGTTCTTAAAATATCCCAGGATTTTGTGGCTGTATATCCTCTGAAAATAAGATCAAGCAGTTCGAGCACAATTGCCGCTACCATGGCTCCAAGAAGAAACTTTGAAGTCTTCTTGGTAACCTCTACCTCTTCACCCTTTACCTCATCAGCAGTCATGTGGAACTCTTTCTTGGAATGTTTTATCCTGAATTTTCTCCACTCCATCATTATGATGTCTGTCAGCATGCAAAGAGCTATTCCGGAAACAATCGCCGACATGATAAAAATGACCGGCATAAGCGGTGTAGTCCATAGGGCGTTTGCTTTTACCGATCCAAATATGAATCCAGCATACCCGTGAAGAAAGCAGGCAACCGGAATGCCGAGTGCCGCCAAATATTTAACAATTTTATGGTCAGTATGCAGGGCGCCTTCACTGATATCATTGGCACCCAGTGTAAGGATTTTGTACGTTTTTCCCAGGAGTTTGTTATAAAAGCCTTTTGCTTCTTTGAGGGCAACGGACTGCTCGACAAAATATTTCCTGTAAACAAACCATATTTCTGCCGCAACGATCGCCATATAAAATGAATAAACCATTCCAAATGCAGCTATGGCAGAAGTGAAATGGGGTGTGAGCATAACCTCAAAATTTCTTTGTGGCTGCTGAAGATGAAATAACAGCGGCATCGGAGCGACAATAAGAAGGGCAAAAGAAAAAACAAGCGCAAACTTGGCGATGTCCTTAAGGTCCTCCTGACCAAACACATGATATAGTGAGGACAGAACAAATGCACCGGCAACAAGCCCCGTTATATATGGATACATAACAATCTGTATTGTCCAGTACACAAATTCATTCGGATACGTAAACAACTCCTTTGTTGTCCATTCAGCTCCATGAACTGCTAATTCAGCGCCATGTGCTGCTATTCCTGCTAATTCCGCGCTCATTACATCACCTCACATTTTCATCCAGGCCAAGATAATAGACCTGGGGTTTGGTTCCATAGGAATCCTTTAATACCGCAACCCGTTCAGACAATACGATCTTGGTGACAGGATCATTTGGATCTTTAAGATTACCGACCATCCTCGCACCAAAAGGACAGGCATCGACACAGGCTGTCTTCATCCCCTGCCTTAAACGATGGATACAGAACGTACATTTCTCTGCTACCTTGTACACAGGATGGAAAAACCTGGCGCCATAGGGGCAGGACATAATACAGTATCCGCAGCCGATGCACCATGACCTGTCAACCAGCGCTATGCCGTCCGACGTCTGATACGTTGCCCCTACCGGACAGACCTGAACACAGGGTGGATTTTCACACTGGTTGCAGAGCTTGGGGACAAAAAATGCCTTGGCAATATCTTTGGGATTTACGTCTCTGCCATCTACTTCAGAACTGGTAAATCCGTCTCTCGCACCATGGGGAGTATCGATCAGCCTTCTCCCGTCTTTTAAAACTACATAACGCTCAACCCAGGTCCTGGTTACTGCAACATCATACGGCACTTCATTTTCCAATTTACATGCCTTGACACAGAACCCGCATCCAACACATTTTTCGGTATTAACGACAAAACCCCACCTCATGTTAGCCCCCTTGACCGCAGCTTCTGCTTCCTTGGGGTTCAATATTCTGAAGGCGCTTATGGGTAATGATGCGATGCAGGCCCCTTTAATCGCCGTTGATAAAAAATCTCTCCTGGAAAATTTCATATCCTGCTCCTATAAGTCCGGCTCATGCGGATCATGACAATCAGCACAAAGGTCTTCCGGATTATGGTCTGTCGGGTCTATGCCCTTGATTTTATTTCTTTGACTTGACGGATACGGCAGGTAAGCATGGCATCTGAGACATTGTGCCCTGCTTGTGTCTATGGTAAGTTTTTCCGGATCTTCGGGATGTTCAATGGCCGGGCCATGACAGTTTTCACACTCAATGATTTTATGTTTAGATGCCATGTTGGTTTCATATTTCTCATCATGGCATTCGCTGCAGTATTCTTTTCCCTGATACTTTACCTTAAACTCCAGCCACTCATCTTCATTACTTAATCTGTGGAAGCTGTACATGAATCCCCTTTCCCCAACACCAAAATCTCTGGGGACAACAAAATATCGTGCTATCAGTGCGAGAATTATTACGCCGATAAACACGAACAAAGGTCTCCATGCATGACTTTTCATTTTTTCTCCCTCTTAGTTACACGGAATTTAATTTGAGGACAAAAAGTGGGATATACATTATCTCATAAATACGCTGTTTGTCAAAAAAGAAAAAGTTATCGATTTATAATTTAAGCTTATACTGAGCTAACTCCCCGACTTTTATGACTAAAGTATATGGTAAGGGCAGTTCAATCCTTTCTTCAAATGTTTTTTTTCGAATACGGTTTGACAGCTGCCCAAAGCTTTTCGTATGGTTAATTCGAGGAAAGTTATACTTTCTCATAAATCTGACCCATACTCATAAAATAAGTCAGGCAGGCTGAACAAATTGTTTCATCGACCTGTCTGCCGCCAGGCAGGTACCTTCGAGACAACGATCAAACACATTCTGTAAAATAAGATCTATAACGGTAACGATGCACATAATCAATATCATCGTATTTAATAAGTTTTTTTAGCATGCCTGTCTTTATTACTATAATATACGAATAATCTGAACCGAACGGATCAATAATCGTGTTGGCTGAATTTGAAAAAATAATCACATATATTATTGGGACTGAACTGTTTGATAATTCATTATGCGGTGTAAATATACCTGATCAGTTTCACCCTGAAAATCCCGACGGAGTTGGCGTTGAAGAAAACCTCAATGCAGCCTTTCTTATAATATTAGCAGGAGAAACCCACCCTCTGTACAGAGAAGCAGCCGAATATATCAGAAAAATTGAAATGCTCCCTGAATGGAAAGACAAGGCCGGATTTTATGTGAAGGGACGGGAAAATATAATTTCTGAAATATCATCTGCATGCGACAACGATCCGTCTTTTGCTGAACATCTGATTGATCTGTCTACATGGATACAGGATCCGGCCAATGCAGCAAACCGGCAGATATCATCAGAAATGATCAGAAATTTTTTCTTTCCCGAAGGAAAGGGGCCGGGCATGAACATGCTCGATGAGATTACCTCACTCCGCAACAAACGTAGTGTAGATATCAGCAGCTTAAACCGGACCCCGATTACTGATCCTGTTAAACAGCTTGTATTCACATCCAATGTTCTCATTACCACACCAGTCGATATTGACAGTTCATTTGTGAGCGATACGCTGAGACACAAATTGAAAAGTATTGTTGATGAAGATCAATTGTTCTGGTATGACCATCCGATTCCTGTAGGAATTTCTCCTGATTGCAATGAGATCCTTTATGGTCTGGATGGACTTGACAGAGCTGTCGCATTTGAAAAAGAAAAAGGCACAATTGACAGGGAATCAAAACTTACATGCCTATTATCAGTTTCGGTGACTCATAAGGGACTGCAGCAGATCGCAAAGCGATATCTCGAAGAGGAGCTGGTGAAAAATAAGAATATCAGCCATCTTGATATATATATCTTCACTGAATCAGACTCACGAAGGCTCATTGATGAGATTTTGCTTCCGGCTGCAGTTCAATATAATATGGAAACAGATGCTTCGCTTCTCCATGAAGTCTTTGGTGTTGATGGAGAGTATGGAAGGCATTACAGTTTTTTAAAAGCTGTTGCTGCTTTCTGGCAGGTCTTGATATATCCTGAAATCAAAGGCACATTTAAAATAGATCTTGACCAGATATTCCCTCAGGAAAACCTCGTGGAGCAAACCGGTCATTCAGCGTTTGAGCATTTCAAGACACCTTTGTGGGGCGCAAGAGGTACTGACTGGGAAGGCAATCAAGTCGAACTTGGAATGATTGCCGGCGCCCTTGTCAACCAGACAGATATGAAACACTCCCTGTTCTTTCCCGATGTCTGTTTCCCTCCAAACGAAATGAAGGCTGATGAACTGGTCTTTTTCAGTAAACTGCCCCAGGCCCTTTCAACAGAAGCAGAAATGATGACGAGATATACAGACCGTCAGCCGGACGGCATTCACCAGTGTATTCAGCGCTTCCACGTTACAGGGGGTACGAACGGTATCCTGCTGGATTCCCTCAGAAAACACAGGCCGTTTACCCCTTCAATCATAGGAAGGGCCGAAGATCAGGCTTACATCCTGTCCGTAATTTTCAAGGAACACGACGACAAACTGCGGTATGTACATAAAGACGGCCTCATTATGCGTCACGACAAGGAAACATTTGCTGTTGAGGCAATAAAAAAGGCGGCCATAGGGAAAATGATCGGGGACTATATCAGAATATTACTCTTTTCATATTACTGTAGGGCCTTGCCATGGTCGGCTGATGAAATTAAAAAAGAGGTTGACCCGTTTACCGGCTGCTTTATATCGAAGATCCCGCTTACTGTTGTGTATCTGCGTTTTGCACTGAAGACCGCATCATTAATTGCTGATTCATCTGGTGTCAGCGCACGGAAAGGCAAAGAGTTCATGAAAAGCGGGTGTAAGAGAATTGGCGACACTATTTCATATTTAACTCAAGATCCCAATCCCCTTATTGATCTGTATAAACGGGGAAAAAAAGGCTGGGACATGTTTTATGACATACTGGATATTATTGAAGGCGGTTTAGCAGACGGGGATGCCTTCACTTTTGAATTAAAGAAAAAAGCATTCTCTGTTGTTGAATCATGTAAAGTTAACGTTTAGTCAGAATCATTTATAACGTAAGACATACATTTAAAAAAACTTATTAATTGTGATGAGATTAATTGTATGCATCATAACAGTTAAAGTATTCATCTTAACAGAGTATTTTTTATAGTTTATCTCTACGATACCTTCCGGCCGGAAGGCAGGTCGGTGAATAAGTTTTTTAGCATGACTGTCTTGATACAAATATTTACAATATCCAGGTTATTCCGGACCGCACCGTATGACATGTGCTCCGGCTGTTGAGAGTTATGTTCCCTGTCAGCCCTGAAAAAGAAAAAAAACTGCGAGAAAAGCTTGACAGCCTCGCCTTATATGAAAAGGATATTGAAGAGTCGTTTATCCGTTCAGGTGGAAAAGGTGGACAGAATGTAAATAAAGTAGCGACCTGTGTGCATCTGAAACATATTCCTAGCGGAACAGAGGTTAAATGTCAGAAGGCCCGGACCCAAGGACTTAACCGCTATCATGCCAGAATTCTCTTATACAAGAAAATTGAACGGGCACTCCATGGGGAAGAAAGCGAAGAAGCCAGACGAATATCCAGGTTACGGCGACAGAAAAGAAAACGTTCACGACGTTCCAAAGAAAAAATGCTTGAAGACAAGCATCGAACATCTGAAAAGAAAAAAGACCGATCTTATTTATCTGATTTTTATGAGGAATAACAGTTCATTGAATTTTATCACGGGATTTAATACCATATAACAACATTAAAAGGGGGAATAATGATTGATCTGGACATACCGGGCTTTGGCGCAGTTAAGCTCCAGCATCTGGTATCTGATTTTACGGGGACTCTTTCGTTTAACGGAAAAATGATCCCCGGGGTGAAAGAAAAACTGAATGATCTTGCGAACATGCTGTACATCCATGTTTTGACTTCAGATACATTTGGTACTGCAAAAGCTGAATTAAGCGAAGTAAAATGTGATGTCCATGTGTTGGAAGGAGAATATCATGATCTTCAAAAGGAAGAATATATAGAGAAACTTGGAGCAATGTCTGTTGTAGCTTTTGGCAATGGAAATAACGACAGGAAAATGCTCAGAGTGGCCAGAATCGGTATTGCAGTAACCGAAGGAGAAGGCTGTGCAGTTGACATCCTTATGGCAGGTGATGTACATATTACAGGCATTAATAACGGCCTTGACCTGTTGCTGCATCCAAAACGTCTGAAAGCAACGCTAAGATACTGATCAGGGGACTCTGACTTTACAATACCCTCCTGTTCCGATATACCTTCTATTTAATGCTTGAGTTCATGCAGGATTAATCAAGCGCTGACTGAAAATTTTCATTCTTTACATTCTGTTGAATAAATAATTTGCATCTTTCCTTTAATTATAATAAATTAGTAATTCTTTCATAACTGTTATTTTCATCTTATTTCTTTCAGGAGGAATACATTGAGCCAAAAAATTAAGATAGAACCAGCTAACAGGGTCAGGGACCTTCCGCCATATTTATTTGCAACAATAGACAAAATGAAGGAAAAGGCCCTTGCAAAAGGGGTCGACCTTATTGATCTGAGCATCGGCGATCCGGACACACCGACTCCCGCACATATAATCAAGGCAATGCAAAAGGCAGTTACAAACCCTTTACATCACCAGTACCCGTCATATGCGGGTATGCTGTCATTCAGACAGGCTGTGGCTGACTGGTACAGAAAGAGGTTCAATGTCAGGCTGGACCCGAAAACCGAGGTGGTGTCTCTCATAGGCTCCAAGGAAGGTATTGGACATATGCCGCTTGCCTTTATCAATCCCGGTGATTATGTGCTTGTACCTTCTCCCGGTTACCCTGTTTATCCGGTTGCCACACTTTTTGCCGGAGGGATAAGTTATGAAATGCCTTTGCTTGAAAAAAACAGTTATTTCCCCGATCTGACCAGAATTCCAAAATACGTCCTGAAAAAAGCAAAGCTGATGTTCATTAATTATCCGAATAATCCTACGACTGCATGTGCTGACAGGGCATTTTTTAAAGACATTATTTCATTTGCGAGGAAACATAATATCTTAATCTGTCATGATGCGGCATATTCAGAGATGTATTATGGACATGCGAAACCCCTGAGCTTTCTGCAGCTGCCCGGCGCAAAAGATGTTGGTATTGAGTTTCACTCTCTGTCGAAGACATATAACATGACTGGCTGGAGAATAGGCTTTGCAACAGGTAATAAAAGTGCTGTTGCAGGACTCGGAAAGATAAAGACAAATGTAGATTCCGGCATTTTCCAGGCAATTCAGGAAGCAGGGATTGTTGCCCTTCAGACAAAGGATGCTGAGTTGAGAAAACTGAGAACTATGTACCAGGAACGAAGAGATGTTCTGTATAACGGGCTGAAGAAACTTGGCCTTGATGTATCAAAACCTGATGCTACATTTTATCTCTGGGTAACATGTCCAAAAGGTATTTCTTCAATGGACTTTACCGCACTCCTTTTAAACAAGGCAGGAATACTGACAACTCCGGGGAACGGATTTGGTTCACCGGGTGAAGGATACATAAGATTTGCTCTGACCGTCCCGGTCAAAAGGATGAGGGAAGCAATAGACCGGATTAAGAAAATTCTGTGATACCGGTACGATAACCTCTACCTGGCTCCTGCCTGTCTGAGCAGATTAACAATTGCCGGATGACCGTTTGCCTCAGCAAAGGTCAGCGCTGTTTCATTATTAACAGTTCTGATATTCACATTGGCACCGTTATCTATAAGTAATTTCGCAATATCATAGTGTCCGTGCATTGCAGCATCCATTAATGCAGTAGCTCCCTCGACATCCTTGACATTTACATCCGCTCCTTTATCAATAAGCATTTTTGCAATGTCAAGGTGTCCCCTGGCAGCTGCATCCATGAGGGCCGTCTGATTTTTATCATTTTTCAGGTTAACGTCAGCCCCCTTTGAAAGCAGCAGCTCAACCGTTTTTGTATGACCTTCATAAGAAGCATCCATCAGAACTGTGCCCCCCATCGAGTCCTGAGCGTTAATATGCGCTCCCTGGGCAAGTAACAGCTCCACAATTAACAAATTCCCTTTGAATGCTGCGTCCATGAGGGCTGTTCCGCCAAGTGCATCTATACTGTTTACATCAGCACCTGCTGAAAGCAGAGACTCCACAATATCACCATGACCACCAAACGATGCAGCCATGAGAGCTGTCTGGTTCTTAACCGTCTTGGCATTAACATCAGCTCCATTGGCAAGCAGAAGCTTCACGACATCTGAATGTCCCTTAAAAGAAGCAAGCATCAGCGCAGTTCTTTTGGCTGCGTCCCGGGCATTTGCATCAGCACCGCCTTCCAGTAATTTCTTCACGACCCCGGCTTTACCGTTCATTGCCGCTTCTATCAGTTCGTCATTCATCGCTGCATGTACAGAGACTGTTAAAAATGCGGAACCAATTACACTGCACGCTATAAATATCACAAATAATTTTCTTGCATTACTCATTACATCCTCCTTTTACGCTAATAATATATTAATCGATGTCCAAGAGATGAATTCAGTTACGTTAAGGTGAATACGGTCAATATGTTATAAAATTCAGAAACAAAAGAGCAAATCGTTCTCGCATTTTCTTAACGACGTTCTAAGCCGGTACGGGTTCATATTAAGTGATAATCACACCCTCAGGGCAGATATCTATCCAGTTCTGCCAGCACTGATTTGACACTAATGCTATCCATGCAGATGAGGTCATTACAGTCCTTCTTCCTGCATGGGCTGCATGGTACCTCTGCCTTTATCACTTTGAAATGTGTATTGGACTGCCATCCATATGGCCCTGTTTGTTCCGGTACTGTGGGGCCAAATAGAGCGATAGTCGGTATGTTGAGAGCAGCCGCTATATGCATGGGCCCGGAATCATTGCAGACTATCGCCCGAGAACCTGATATGAGTGACACAAGTTCCTTCAGGTCAGTTTTTCCGCAGACATTAACAGCATTGCCTTGTGATAAAGCAACTATTTGTCTTACCAGTCCTGTATCATCCTTGCTGCCAATAGTAATGCACTGTATATGCAGCTTTGATATGAGAGAAGCAAAATAATGTGCTGGCCAGCGCTTGGAAAGCCACCGTGCCGAAGGAGCTATTACAATATATTCATCAGAATTACCTATCATCTGTTTTACTTTTTCCATGGCTGAATCATTAACCGTAACCGGGAATTCTGCCTTCTTCACTTTTGCTCCGAGAGCCCTGGCTACCTCTAGACACCTGTCGACCGCGTGGGAAATCCCTTCTACCGATATCTTCTCATCATAAAAAAAGCGGCTTCCTTCACGTGCATCGGCAAAACCTAAAGTTTTTGATGCAGCAGCAAATTGGGCAATTACCCCGCTCCTGAACAGACCCTGCAGGTCAACAACAAGGTCATAATGTTCATCCTTCAGCCTCTGTCTCAAAGATAAGATTTCCGACACGGTCTGATACAAGTTTTTGAACCGTTTCCATGAATCCTTATTAATGGTAAATATCCTGTTTATGAATGGGTTATCTTCGATCAGTCCTTTAAGATGAGTGCTGATTAACCAGTCTACATCGGCATCAGGAAATGTGTCTTTAACAGCCTTCAGAAACGGAAGGGCATGTATGACATCACCAAGAGAACTGGGTTTAATAACAAGTATTTTCATCGAATCATTGTATCACACCCCTGTTGGGTCTGTCTTTCGGTGTGATACAATAAGGCACAGGCAAACGTTGAGAAATGAACATATGATAATTTTAAGCTGAAGTAAGCCATAAATGTAACTGAATACTCAGTCTGAAATCCTGTCATGTCTATTGTATATATCGGTATAGGCTCCAACCTTGGCAAAAGAGAGGAAAATTGTGAAAGGGCTATCAGCTTTCTCATCAACAATGGCATCACCATAATTAAGAAGTCGTCTCTTATTAATACCGAACCATGGGGCTTTGAGGACCAGCCAGCCTTTGTTAACATGGCTGTATCAGCTGAAACAGACCTGACACCTGATAAAATATTGACTCTGATTAAAGAAATCGAAGTGAATATGGGACGGACCGCTACCGTTCGCTGGGGTCCCAGGATTATTGACCTGGACATCCTTTTTTATGACGATCTGGTTTTTGCGAGTCCTGACTTATCTATCCCCCATCCTCAGATAGAAGAAAGAGATTTTGTTCTGAAGCCCCTTGAAGAAATTGCCCCTGACCTGGTCCATCCTGTACTTAAAAAAAGCATGAAAGAACTGCGCGCAAACTATCTGAGCAGGCAGGACTATTCGAGAAACAATGAAAAAAGAGACAGGAGCTAGGAGTTAGTAGCCGGAAGATAGTAGTGAGGAGTCACGTAGTGGAAAAAATGACCTTTCTATGTCCTTAACTACTACTATCTACTGGATACTGTCTTTATTTTTCGTTCACAATATCTGTAAAGTTTCTGAGGAGCTGCAATCCATGGGTCTGGCTTTTTTCCGGGTGAAACTGTACGGCATATATATTATCCTTCCAGACTGATGAAGTAAATTCTATTCCATAATCAGTTGTTGTCGCAATAACAGAGCTGTCATCAGGAGAAACATAATAGGAATGTACAAAATAGAAATAACTTTTATCAGGAATATTTTTAAAAAGCGGATTGTTTCTCTTAATATTGAGCTGGTTCCATCCCATCTGCGGAATCTTTAACTCTTTGTTTTCCAGATCAAACCTGATGACTCTGCCTTTTAATATATCCATACCCCGGCAGTTACCGAATTCATCTGACTCACTGAAAAGGACCTGCAGTCCAAGACAAATACCAAGATACGGCTTTCCTGCATTAATAGTATCATGAACTGAACGTACCAGATTAAGATTATTGAGTTCACCCATACAGTCTCTGAACGCGCCGACGCCGGGCAAAACAACTCCATCTGCATTCAGAACATCATCAGGCTTGTTTGTAACTCTTACCTCAGCCCCTACCTTAAGAAAACCCTTTTCAACGCTCCTGAGGTTTCCCATTCCATAATCAATAATTGCAATCATATGATATATTATGAATTATTGAGAGATAAATTCAAATGATCCGGATGACTTAAAAAAATCAATATATGCATATCTTGCATGTCAGCTTGAAATAATAGTTGAGTTTGCGGTATATTTTTAACCTGGATTTCAAACGGTTACTGATTATGGATTTAATACCAAAACAGATCTTCTTCACAAAAGGAAAGGGCGTGCATAAGGACAAACTCGCCTCTTTTGAGCTTGCCTTACGAAAGGCAGGAATAGAAAAATGTAATCTTGTGTATGTATCAAGTATTTTTCCGCCTAACTGTGTAATCATTCCAAAAACCAAAGGACTAAAGAAAATAAAACCCGGACAGATAACCTTTTGTGTTATGGCACGGAACGACACGAATGAACCTAACCGGTTGATTTCAGCTGCGGTGGGCCTGGCAGTGCCTAAGGATAGGAAGCATTACGGTTATATTTCCGAGCACCATTCCTTTGGTGAAACCGCAAGAAAAGCGGGAGACTATGCTGAGGACCTGGCTGCAACTATGTTGGCCACTACACTGGGTATTTCCTTTGACCCTGACGAGGCATGGGACTCGAGAAAACAGGTATACAAAGCAAGTCAGTATATCTTTAAATCCACAAATATCTGTCAGTCTACGGAAGGCAACAAAAACGGCCAATGGACAACGGCCGTTGCAGCTGCAGTAATGCTGTTGTAAGGACAGATGAAAGGTTTCAGGTATCATCTGTCGGTGAAGAACCTTAACAATTAATGATGTTATAGAAACCCGCAATCCTTAACCTATTCCTGTGGGAAAAACTATTCCTTCAAATAATTTCGGCGGCCTGCCGAAACACTATTCAAGTTACAGGAATTCGAAAATAGTTATCCTTCCTGTTCCATTTGATAAAACAACCACCTGGATCAAAGGGGCATCAAAAGGTCCCCAGGCCATTATTAATGCTTCCCTGAATATGGAACTCTATGATATTGAGACAGGCTCGGAAATCTATACTAAAGGAATACATACTGCAGGCTACATCACTGCCGTAAAGCCGGAAGCCATGATAAACAATGTTTATAAGAAAACCGTGAAATTTCTGACCGATAAGAAATATACCGTTGTGCTGGGAGGTGAACATACAGTTTCTCTCGGATCGATTAAGGCACATGCCGAACATTTTGATAACCTGAGCATCCTGCACCTGGATGCGCATGCTGATATGCGTGATTCCTATGACGGGACCGGATACAGTCATGCCTGTGTCATGGCAAGGGCAAGAGAAATTACTGACAGGATAATTTCTGTCGGGATAAGAAGCATGGACGCATCAGAACTGAAACATATAAATAAAAGGAAAATGTTTTATGCATCAGATGTCAGAAAGTCCAGGACATGGATAAAAAATGTTGTCGAAAAACTGAATAATAATGTATATGTTACTATTGACCTTGATGTTTTTGATCCTTCCATTATGCCGTCTACCGGTACACCTGAACCGGGAGGACTGGATTGGTATGACGTGCTTGATTTATTGGAAGCTGTTTCCAAGAAAAGTAACATTATTGGATTTGACATTGTTGAGCTCTGTCCGTCAAAAAACATTGCTCCTGATTTCCTTGCTGCAAAATTAATATATAAACTGCTGAGTTTGAAGTTTGCTTAACCTTACCGTTATTATTATTTGCAGCCGGGAATAAGTTGTATTATCAGTAAACAAATCTATAATATCCTCTTAGGAGCTCCTGTTAATAATAATGGAATTCTTTGGCAGTACAGGTATTATTGAACTGGTGGAGCACATACTTTACGATAAGAGATCTTTAAAATTCTTGCAGGGTAGCCAGCACGTACAGTACGTTTAATGACGAGAACATGCAATTAATATACTTTTTCTAATTTCAAATGCAGGAGTGATAATATATGAGATTACTTGAACTGTGTCTTTCTCCGAGTTTTGGGGGACTTGAAATCAACTTTAAAGATTTGTGTGTCTGGCTTGCCCATAAAAGCAATATTGACCTCTATGTGGCAACCAGGAATAATTCACATATTCAACAATCATTAGAAAGCAATAATATTAAGAATCATTCAATAGACTGCAGGTTCCTTCCATTTCCTTTGTTTGCTGCAATTACTCTATCCAGATTCATTGAGACCAATAAAATAGATGTTGTACATCTGCATTGGAAAGATAATTTGCCATTGGTATCCGTGGCTAAAAAGATCTGCAAAAAGCATTTTTTTATCGTACACACGCGAAAAATGAATCTGCCTGGAAAAAAAACACGATATGTATCATAGATTCATTTATAAGGAAATCGACAAGTATATTGTTATAACTGATCTCCTGATGGAACAGGCCATAAGGAACTTACCTCTGGATAAAAATAAAATCCGTCGTATTAACAACGGAATTAATCCTCCTACACAATTATCAAATGATGAAATTAACGATTTAAAAAAGGAATTTAATATTGAAAATAAATTTATCGTTGGTGTTGTAGGTAGGATTGAACCTTATAAAGGGCAACACTTATTAATTCACGCGATTAACGAGTTGTGTCAAGAGGGATTTGATATCCATGGCATTCTTGTAGGAAATGCAATGAGGCCCAGTTATCTGAAGGATGTGAAGGACTTAATAGCAAGCCTGTCACTGAATAAACGCATAACCTTGATTCCTTTTCAAAATGACCCCACAAAAATTTTACAGTGTATTGACATACTAGCACTTACTACAAAAAAGGAAACTGGCTCGATCGTGCTGGTAGAAGGGATGATGGCAGACATTCCTGTGATAGGATCAAATGCAGGAGGAATACCGGAAATTATAGATCATAACGAAACCGGCTTATTGTTTGAAAGCGGGAACACTAAATCTCTTATCGAAGCTATCCGGACTCTTTACGTTAATAAACCATTCAGAGAAAAGATCGCTGCTGCAGGAAAGAAAAAAGCACAGGAACAATTTGATAAGAACACTCAATTTGAAAAAATATTAAAAGAACTGATGTTTGACCAAAATTAACTACAGTATGATATGAAGTACGCTTGATCATTCAGGCTCAAACTGGATCTGATAAAGCTCACGATATATGCCATCCTGAACAAGAAGATCATCGTGCTGTCCATCCTGTATGATGTTTCCCCTGTCCATAACAAGAATCCGGTCAGCTTTTCTGATTGTTGAAAGTCTATGGGCAATAATGATCGTTGTTCTTCCAGGGATAATATTATCTATGGCCTTCTGTATCTTTGATTCAGACTCAGAATCAAGAGAAGAGGTGGCCTCATCAAATATCAGTATCTCAGGATTCTTGAGTATCGCCCGCGCAATCGTTATCCGCTGTTTCTGTCCACCTGAAAGCCTTACTCCCCTCTCCCCTATTTTTGTCTCGTAACCCTCAGAAAGTTCTTCAATAAATTCATGCGCATATGCTGCCTGTGCCGCTTCGACGATTTCTTCATCGGACGCATTCGGTTTGCCGAGGAGAAGATTTGTTCGTATCGTCTCATTGAATAAAATAATATCCTGGGTTACAAGCCCGATATGTTGTCGTAATGATTTCAGAGACAAATCTTTTATATTTATACCATCAATAATTATGTTCCCTTCTGTCGGGTACCAGAAACCGGCGATAAGCTCGATCAAGGTGCTTTTACCTGCACCGCTGTGTCCTACCAATGCAATCAGCTCGCCCTCCCTGATTTTCATATCTATATTTTTAAGTGCTACATCCCTGTTTTTTGGATAACGAAAAGACACCCCCTGAAACTCAATGTTTCCCTTAATACGTTTTTCAATGCCTCCTGATTTTTCAGGTTCTACAAATGCAATCTCTCTCACCCGATCCAGAATGGTCCGCGCCTGCTGAAAGTTGTTATGCACACTGCTCAACCTTTTTAAGGGGGTATAGATCATTAATAATGCAGTGACAAAGGAAAAAAAAGTGCCTGGTGAAATGTCTCCTGATATCACCAGATGCCCGCCGTAATAAACAATGACGGCAACACCCACGCCTCCCAGTATCTCGACCATCAGGGCTGAGAACCCTCTTATCCTTATCTCCCTCATGACATTCCTGTAATGGTCAGTCAATGCTGTCCTGTACCTGTCACTCATCCCTTTTTCCATGGTAAAGGCCTTTATGATTTTTATTCCCAAAAGACTTTCATGAAGTAACCTTGTTACCCTTGAAATGAGCTTTCTTGTATGAGCGCTGGTTTTTTTCATTCGCACGCCCAGTCTTCCGATGCTGTAAGCGATAAGCGGCATCACAATAAATGAAATTAAAGCAAGGTCCCACTTTCTCGTAAACGCTACGATACTTAATACAATTACAGTACCACCGGCCACAAAGAAATCCTTTACGGTCGCGGCAAATATGTTCTGCAGAATTTCAACGTCATTAAGGACTTTGGACACAACTGAACCGCTGGATGTTCTGCCGAAATAAGATTGAGGCATGACGAGCAGTTTGTCAAAAATGGCCTGCCTCAACAACTGCACTACCTTGGCGCCAATCGAGTTCATTAAGTATTTAGCCAAATAGGTAGATATCCCTCTCAACAGAAACAGTCCAATAATAGCAAATGGCAGGGCTATTAAATATGATTCGGATTTTATAACAAATATCCAGTCCAATGCCGGTTTTACAGACCATGCGATCGCACCATTAATACTCGCAAGCAAAAGACTGAAAAAAACAGCTGCAACCAGTCTCATCATAAACGGTCTGGTGAACTGCAGGAAGACACTCACGTCCGCCTTCCAGTCGCTGGATGTGCTGTTCTTTAATATTTTTTCTATATCAAGGGTCATGATTTGAAGAACATTACTTAATCATCTGACACATATCATACCTCAATATGCCGGCTTCCTTTATATGATTCGAGAAAGTTAATCAATTTATTTTTTATGTCTTTGATGACCTTGTTCCTACTGCTCCTGTCAAAAGGGATGGTAACATTCATTTGCTTTACTTGTTCGCTTAATGTACCCCATCTTTTCGGACTTGCTGCACGTTCATCACCAAAAAAAGACATTGTATGTATATTGACAGCACCTGCCAGATGCATTGTTCCTGTCGATGTACTCACAAACATTGCAAAATTGGATATCAACTGACAGAATGGATACACCCCCCGGTCTGATATATGGAAGACGGCATCAAAATCGACTTTCCCCTTAACTTCTTCCATTAAATCACTCTCTTCCGGACCGAACGTAAAAACCGCTTTAAATTCATTATATCCGGAAACCGACCTGGCTACATCAACATATTCATCAGCCGTGAGATTCCCGATAGATGAGCCTCCGGAACCGGGGTGAAAAGCTATGTACTGAAAGTGTCCCCGTATATCATGTTGTTTCTTAAATTCAGCCAGCGCACACTGCCTTTCTGTTTTATTAATGGCTAACACAGGTTTGCGAAAGCCAGGATTAATGTTATGATCAATGCCTGTAAGCAGATCAAGGTTATACTCAAACTCTCTTTTTTTACAGGTTGATCTCCTTTGGATGAGTCTTACATTATGAAATATCTGGGCCAGTTTTGTTGCCGGGGCAATCCTTCTTTTTATTCTGCTCAGAAACAGTATCAGACCGATTCTGAATGTGGAAAACAGCGTAACGGACATGTCAGGCCGCAACTTTATAATCGAATGTATCATTTTAATAAGATGCCTTTTATCATCAATTAAAATTTCATCGATAGAATTAATTCGTTGTGCGAATTCTGCGTTTCCAGGAGCAATAAGTGCTATCGTATGAATATCCGGGCTATACGTTTTAATCGCCTGAAATACAGGAAGTGACAGAACAAAGTCCCCTAACCTGTCATTTCGTATAATTAGTATCTTCACGCTCTGTTCCCGTAACGATCATTAGCACGTAATGTTTTTTCTCTCATGAATCATTCAGGTTAATGATTCCCATGTTTTTGCATGTTTAAAAAAAGCCCCGTTTGCAGCCATCACCGCAATGACAAGTCCTCTCCAGCCTTCAAGAAATCCAAGCCGCAACACATACGCCTTTATAAAGGCAGCCAATCCTTTCATCAAAGCAGTAAACGACGATCTTTTTTTCAATTTCCCGGTACCGGCATAGAGACTGGAATAATGATTCATCTTGCTGATTATATCTTCGATGTTATCCGCAGTGTAGTGAAGAATTGAACCGTTAAGTTTATTAATGATGACCTGACTATCACAAACAACATTTTCATGAACATGGTTACTGTTAAACCTTGCCGTCTTCCTGTTAAAAATCCTCAGCAGCAGGTCAGGGCTCCATCCACAATGCCTGATTTCCCTATCACAGAAAAAATTCTTCCTGTTTATCATGAAGGCACGGTGCGGGTCATCCAGATCAAGAGTTCTTAATTCCTCTATCAGTTCCCTGGTTGGCACCTCATCACTGTCAAGGGAGAAAATCCAGTCATTGCCGGAAATATCTGTTGCAATGTTTTTTAAAGGGCCAAAGCCGATAAATTTCTCATGATGCACCTTTACATTGCTGAAACTTTTGGCAATATCAATGGTATTGTCTGTAGATCCGTTATCAAGTATGACAATTTCATCAAATTCATTTAAAGTGCTTAGAACTTCTCGTATGTGTTTTGATGAGTTTTTTGTAAGTATCGTAACTGATATATTGATCATGGGCCTGATGTTAATAACATATTATTTAACAAGCTTATAGTGCTTCTTACTGAGATCAACCCGCAATATTTTTTCTATGACCAGAGCTATTCTGTGCTTACGTTCCTTATTCGTTAATGTATGATGCAGATCGGCCTTGAAGATGCCATGTGCTTCCGGCAGCCAGTCCTGAATCAGTTTCGGATGCTTCCCTTTAAATTCTCTTAATATCTTACCGTCAATATCGGCGTAATGAACATCCCGTATATTATTACTCCAATACTTATGGACCTGATGGGTTTTTAATCTCATATGATTCTCGCTTCGTACCCATCCATAATGATATATCTGTGCTCCTGTATGCGCTGCCCTGGGATATCTGCCCTGCTTGTGGTTTTTCATTATGGTAAAAAAAAGACCTTTTGGTGCCCACGCCGGAATATTATTGCGTAATATGCGGGGAGCCGTTCTATACCATGCAGGGGACCATGCATACGTGTTCCTATTTCCATAAAAGTGGATATAATCAAATACCAGCGCCTCAATCCTCTTATTTTCCAGATTATTCTTCATGGCAGTTCTTATGACTGGCAGGGCATCTTCATGAATTAATTCGTCAGCTTCAAGATAAAATGCCCAGTCTCCGGTACAATTAAACAGTGCTATGCTCTTTTGCTGACCGTATGCAAACCCTCTCAACTTTACATCTGTCCTCATGTTTTCATTCCATTGCGTATGAATAATCCTTACCTTGGGACTGCCTATGTCCCTGACCATTTTTTCAGTTTCATCAGTGCAGGGGCCAAGGGCTATCACGAATTCATCTACTATCGGTAATATTGATGAGATGGACTGAATAAACGGGTACCCAAGGGAATGTGCATTTCTCAGGAACGTAAATCCACTGACTCTCATAAGCTGACTATACCCCTGGATTGAATAGGTAATGTTAAATAACTCATATCATAATGACCCGTTATTTTGATTCTACAATGAATTCAATGCTGAATATGATCAGTTAACTGTTTTTATACAGAGCAGCCTGAAGACCAATAAAGACGCTTGCCCAGGCAGTTTTCACCGAACCAAAAATCATTGTATTCGCAAGACTTCCAATAAAGAATACCAGTGCAAATGATAAAACTGTGAATCCGATAATAGTGTTTCTGCTGCGCCATCCTGATATAAAAAGCGCAACGAATAACCAGGTTATCGTGACAATACCCGGCACTCCATAACCGGAGGCAACATAAAAAAAAGTGTTGTGAGGAGTGGCAAAATCAGAAGCTGTTTCATATGGTTTAGTTCTTTCCCACTCGGACTTAAAACCACTGGAGCCTGTTCCTATGAACGGGTGTTCTCTAAACAGGTCAAATGATGTCTTCCACATTTCAAGTCTCATGCCAAGTGATGTATTTGTATCACCATCAGAATATTTCATGATATCTGAGTTTGCATGCCCAATACGTTTTTGCACCGTTGGGGACGCTAATAAGCCAAATAACAGTAAAGCATAAATTACTGTTATGAAAATGAACTGTTTCTTTCCAAACATATTATGAATTATGAATGGAGCAGTCAGCATAAATGCAATATACCCTGATCTGCCATACACGACAACAGCCAAGTCAATGAAATAAATAACCATCAGACTCAGGATGAGTATCGATATTCTTCTATTATTTGATGTCTTAAAATAAAACGACAGAACAAGTATGCCAAAGACAAGTAGAAGAGACAGAATTATATGATGAAAACTGCTTAATAATCCCATGGGAATGCCATGTGATTTTAAGGGAGCGAGGCCGGAATACTGCAAGATGGACAGTACCGCGGTGAACGTCAACCCGGCTAAAAAAGCTTTAATAAGTTTTTCCGCATTGAATCTGGCAAAGGGCAAAGACGCTACGGTCAGCGTGTAAAACCAGTAATAGGAGCGTTTGACATGTCCTGATTCATAGCTCGTATTTTCTGCGATGAGCAATCCCATCCACATTAAGATAATCAATAAAATTACGGGATACAGATAACGCTGCTTTTTCAGATACTGGAAGCGTCGTATGCTGATACCTGAAAAAATCCAGATGCACAATGAAATGAGACCCGAGATGATGGCCGGTGATTTTGCAACGGGTACAAAGAAAAACATGCAGCACAGACTTCCAAAGAGAAGCTTGTATGCCAGTTCGTCCTTCTTTAATTGAGCTGTTTCTGCTCTATCATCCAAACTGATTGTCCTGTTACTGTGTTTTAAAAAATGAATGAATACAAATTGTTTTTATAAATTTTCTGCTGTATTATAACAGATCGATCAATATTGCCTTTCAGGGAGGAATGAATGAAAAAGAGACTGCCATTGACATCATTTAAAGGTAAAAATATTGCTGTAACCGGTTGTGCGGGATTTATAGGCTGGAAAGTATCTCAGCTGCTGCTGGAAGCCAATAAGACCGTCATCGGGATTGATAATATGAATGACTACTATGATCCTGCGTTGAAACGGTGGAGACTGAAGTCATTAAAAGCAAGCCAGAACTTCAAGTTTTTCAAGGCGGACATAGGCGATTATAAAAAAGTCAAAAAAGTTTTTAAAGACAACAGGATCGATGCAGTCATCAACCTTGCGGCAAGGGCCGGCGTCAGGGCCTCAGTGGAAGATCCCTGGGTTTACCTTCAGACCAATACACAGGGCACGCTGAATCTGCTTGAATGCTGCAAGGATTATAAAGTGAAAAAGTTCGTACTTGCCTCCACATCCAGTCTCTACGCGTCTCTTGATATGCCGTTTAAGGAATCATCAAGGACAGACACTCCTCTGGCACCTTATTCTTCCACTAAAAAAGGGGCTGAGGCTATCTGTCATGCATACCATTACCTGTACGGCCTGGACATTTCCATATTGAGATACTTTACAGTATACGGGCCAGCGGGACGACCGGATATGAGTATTTTTAAATTCATGAAGAACATTGATGAAGGACGACCCATCCCCCTGTATGGTGACGGATCACAGACAAGGGATTTCACATATATAGATGATATAGCGGTAGGAACTATCAAGGCTTTAAGACCTCTTGGCTATGAGATAATAAATCTTGGAGGAGACCACCCTTATGTTCTCAATGATGTAATACATATGCTCGGTAAGCATCTCGGGAAAAAAGTCAAGGTTAAAAGATTCAAGCTTCATCCTGCTGATGTAACTGCTACGTGGGCCCATATTGACAAGGCAAAAAAACTGCTTGGCTGGAAACCGACGATGCCCCTTGAAAAAGGAATAGAAAAGACGGTCCGGTGGTTTTTTGACAATAAAAATATGCTTCAGAAACTGAACTGGAAAGAATAATCTAAAGTTAAGAGTGTAGAGCTAAGATTTATTTTCATCCGCTAACTGAACTCATACCTCTAAACTCAAGACTCTATTGTAAGACTGATGTCAGGGCCTCATCAAGCAATGGATATTTAAATGAATACCCTGCTGTCAATACCCTCTCCGGTAAACATCGCTGGCCTGTAAGTAATACATGACCAAACTCGCCCAGAGCTGCCTTTAATATACATGCAGGGACCGGGAACAATGACGGTCTGTTAAGTGCCTTTCCCAGTGCAGTACTGAATTCTTTATTCGTCACAGGATTTGGTGCCGTCATATTATAAATACCGGAAACCTTCTCCTTCTCAAGAGCATACATGATAAAGCCCGTAGTATCTTCCAAGTGCACCCAGGACATCCATTGCCTTCCCGATCCAAGGGGTCCTCCAACAAAAGCCTTAAAGGGTGTTATCATTTGCTGCAATGCCCCGCCATTCGTTCCAAGCACAATTCCAAGTCGTATAATGACTGTTCTCACACCGAACTCCTCAGCCTTCAATGCTTCAGATTCCCAGTCTTTACATACAGAGGCAAGGAAATCAGTGCCCGGCATAACATGTTCTGTAATCTCTTCATCTCCATGAGGTCCGTAAAAGCCTATTGCTGAAGCGCTTATCAGGACGGTTGGTTTAACATCTGCATTTTTAATGGACTCTATTAGAGAATATGTTGTATTGACACGGCTCGAACGTATTCGCTCTTTTTTGGCTCTTGTCCATCTGCCAGAATATACGGCATCACCGGCAAGGTTTATGATTGAATCAAACGTTGAAATTTTCTTTGGAGGAATAAGTGAAGGCGGATTCCATGTTAATTCATCCGGGGAATCTGAATCCCTCCTGGTCGTAATTGCCACATCATGCCCTGCTGCCCGGAGTTCCCTTCTCAGGGCAGATCCAACAAATCCACTGCCGCCTGTTATCAGAACATTCATGGCGTGATTATATCAAAATGCACGGGCATGAGCGCCCTGTCCCTACGGGTGAAAATTTTCCTGCAGCACCGGCGTCTGCTCATCTCTGAATTTTCCAAATTCACCATTGCCTATAGCATCCCTCATGTTTCTGAAGAAATCGAGAAAGAAATGGATATTGTGTATTGTATTTAATCTCATTGAAATGATTTCTTTAATCATGTACACATGCCGCAAATAAGCCCTGGAAAAGTTACTGCATGTATAACATGAACATTTCGGATCAAGCGGGGCGTCGTCGTTTTTGAATTCCTCACGCTTGATGCTTATTCTTCCCTGGCTTGTAAATAATGCCCCGTTGCGGGCATTACGTGTCGGCATTACACAGTCAAACATGTCAATCCCTGCCGATACTGCTTCAAGTACATCCAGAAGATCACCTATTCCCATAAGGTATCTGGGCTTATTCTTCGGAAGCAGAGGACCCGTATGATGAATCATTTCATACATGAGCTCTTTGGGCTCTCCCACGCTCAGTCCTCCAATCGCATATCCATTAAAATCCATTTCTATCAACTCTTCCGCGCTCTGTCTTCTTAAGTCCTTATACATCCCGCCCTGCACTATCCCGAATAAAGACTGTTCCGAATTTCTGGCATCAAGGCATCTTTGAGCCCACCTGCTCGTCAGCTTCAGGGAATTCATTGTATACTCCTTATCAGCCGGATACGGTGTGCACTCATCAAAAACCATTGCAATATCTGAACCAAGGGCCCCCTGTATGTGCATGACCAGTTCAGGAGTCAGGAAGTGAAGAGAACCGTCAATATGCGACCTGAATTCAACTCCATCATCTTTGATCTTCCTCAACTGCGCTAGGCTGAAGACCTGGAAGCCGCCGCTGTCAGTAAGAATGGGGCCGTCCCATTGCATAAATTCATGGAGTCCGCCTACGTTACTGACAACATCATGGCCCGGTCGCAGATACAGGTGATATGTGTTCGACAGCAGGACCTCTGCTCCAAGTTCCTTCATCTCGCCGGGGGTCATGGCCTTAACCGTGGCATTTGTCCCGACGGGCATAAAAGCAGGTGTGTTTATGATACCTCTGTCAGTTGTAATCTTGCCCAGACGGGTGCTTCCGTCAGTTATCATTATTTCAAAGTTCATTAATGTATAATTAGGAATTTTGGATTTGTAAATTTAAAATTAATAGTGTCCTGCATATATGCCTGCAATGATCGCCAGAAGGCTCAACCCAAGCACGACCCAGTGAAATGTCTGAAGAATATTAAAAACCTTTTTGGTATCCATATCGTTTGATGGCCGGGCAAAGAGTCTTTTAAAAATCATCTTTTCAAGACCGAACAGGAGGGCTGCATAAAAAGACCATATAACAATCATGAGCCATACACCGGAACTGATCCCTTTTTCATAAATGAGGTACAGGCCTGACAGGCCTGCAAGAATTACCATGAGCTTGGCAATCTTTCCGAACCTGTGTTCCGTCCCCTGGAACATCAGAACCATTTCCAGTGATTTGTCCATGCGAAGTATCATTGGAAAGGTCACCATAGTCACAAAAGCCACTCCACCTATCCATATGACAATCGATATAATGTGAATCGTCAGGGCAATTATATATGACATGATAAGCTCCTTTTTTTACAAGAAAAAAGTAGTCAGTACTTGGTAGTTAGAAGTAAGGAGACAGGAACTTCCCGAGCAATACTGTTTTCCTGACTATTAACTGCCAACGATATATTTCATATATAAAATTAATTACATGCTCTCCGGTGCGCTCACCCCAAGAAGTTTCAGTCCGTGTTCCAGAATAATTTTTATTCCCCTGCAAAGGCTGAGCCTTGCAAGAGTAAGCCTGCCATCGTCTGATAGTACTCTGTGTTTATAGTAATAAGCATGAAATACGCCAGCCAGTTCCTGGAGATAATATGTTATTCTGTGGGGCTCGCACGCGGTTGCCGCACCTTCAAAAACCACGGGATATTGCAGCAGTTTTTTAATTAAAGACATGTCCTCATCTTCCTGTAATGCTGAAAAATCAACATCATGATAATTTAAATTTTCTGCCCCTTTCATCCCTTTTTCTTCTGCAAGCCGGAATATACTTGAAATGCGTGCAAATGCATACTGTACATAGAAAACCGGGTTCTCGGAGGACTGTTCCTTGGCAACATCAATATCAAAGTCAAGATGACTATCAGCCTTTCTCGTAAGAAATATGAATTTTGTGATATCTGGACCTACCTCGTCTATGACTTCCCTTAGTGTTATGAAGGCCCCTGCCCTTTTTGACATCGGCACAGGCTCACCATGTCTCAATAGGCTTACCATCTGTATCAATATTACCCTGAATTTGTCCCTGGGCAGATCAAACGCTTCAAGTACAGACCGTATCCTCTGTATATATCCATGATGGTCAGCGCCCCATATGTCAATTATCTCATCAAATCCCCTGTCGAGCTTGTTTTTGTGATAAGAAATATCTGAGGCAAAATATGTAAACGCACCATCCTTTTTTTTAATTACCCTGTCCTTGTCATCACCGAACTCTGTTGATCTGAACCAGTGTGCACCCTCTTCTTCATAGAGCAGGCCCTTGTCTCTCAGTGTATCTAATGCATGCCTGACCATGCCTTTTTCATGAAGTTCTTTTTCACTCTGCCACGAATCAAAGATCACTCCAAAATCCTTCAGATCTTTTTTGATATTTTCCAGCATCATGTTACAGGCGAACTCTGTTACGGGATCACCACACTCATCAAATGTCTGATGCGCATATGTGTCGCCGTATTTCTCTTTAACTGATTCGGCAACAGAGTCAATGTAATCTCCCCTGTACCCGTCTTCAGGAAACTCAATGTCATTACCAAACAGCTGCTGATACCTCGCATACACGGACTGTCCAAGGAGTTTGATTTGCAGGCCTGCATCATTTATATAAAACTCCCTCTCGACCTCATACCCGGCGGCATCAAGTATATTACAGAGAGCGTTTCCTACTGCCGCACCTCTGCCATGCCCAATATGCAGAGGACCGGTAGGATTAGCACTTACAAACTCAACCTGGATCTTTCGGCCTTTGCCTGTATCAGACTGGAGCATTGACTTTTCACCTTCAAGGAGAGCTTTAAGCTGATTACGGAAAAAATTGTTGTTAAATCTGAAGTTAATAAATCCCGGGCCTGCGATGTCTATACTTTCAAATATGTCTGAAGACTGTTCATGCAATGTAACAACTATCTCATCAGCAATTTCTCCCGGAGGTTTTTTAAGAATCCTGGCAAGTTTCATTGCTGCCGGTGTAGCAAAATCCCCCATCTTCTCATCCCTCGGGATCTCTACTTCGATATCAGGAATGCTGTCAATACCCCATTGTTCTTTCAGGCTTTCAAACGCCGTCTGCAAAGATTTTACAACATGCTGTTTCATGAACAATAAGTTTAAGGATAGCCCTGAAGTAAGTCAAATTGAAAATGACCCGCGAGTATTTTTTGGTACCGGGTTATGGGTAATGGGTGAGAGGTCAGGTAATCTTTGCAGGAGCGCATGGCAACAAGCCCGATGAGGAAAAATTAGACACGACTTGCGATAACACTCATCGCACTGGTATTATTATAAAAAATTAATTCGAGGTGATCATGCCCTTAAACAAGGAACTTCTTGACATCCTTGCATGCCCCAAATGCAAGGGCGACATCAGGCTTAATGATTCTAAAGACGGTCTTATCTGCGACAGCTGTAAGCTCCTGTATCATATAAAAGATGATATACCGGTTATGCTCATCGATGAAGCAGAGAAACTGGGATAAGGGCAGTCTTGAGGAGTAAGATTAAGGGAGTACATGACACCTTACTCGGTACACCTGACTCCTTACTTATTTCCGGCCCAGTCTTTTGGATAGATATAAGCCTGTGAGGGCATCGATACCGGCCGTAAGTTCCTGCAGTTTCAGCTCTTTATCCATCCTGCTCATAAAATCTGCCGGCGGAGAGGAGATCATTTCTACCTGCATCCTTTTTCGTTCAAAATAAAGCCGTGTAACCTCATTAAGGATATCATCTCTTAACTGGACCATGAGTCTGGACCTGGCATCTATTGTTGTCTGCGCACTGTTCCAGATCAGGTCTCCCAGCTCCCATGTAAGTGAAACCGACCAGCCTTTGTCATGCCCCCTCGTAATATCATCATCTTTTAAATACTGCTCCTCATACGTATCTTTATAGAAATAGGTACTGCTTTGCCAGTCTTTGGCATCATCGTAAGCCACTCTCAGGTCAGGGAGTAGTGCCTTTGCTGCGGCCGCCTTTCTCCACTTCCTGATTTTTTCAGGCTCGACCTCGGAATATGCTATTGCAACCTGCCGTATCTCCGCCAAAGCCGGCTCATGAGAAAACATGGAAAGGGCTTCTTCCACTGTCATATCGTTTTCTCCAGATATGAAACTAACTGCTTGTCCCGGAGTTCTATAGACCCCGTTTCCCGATGCTGACCAGAGAACCTGCTTGTCACTTCCACGATATGTTCCCGAATCCAGAGAACGGATATCAAAGGTAGAAAGCCCCCTGGTCAGTGCCTGCCACCTGTCAGCATCCTTTACGTATCTAAATACTCCTCTGTCCGTGGCCGCGTACAGCATATCATTGTTAGCAATTGTTATTGATTTAATATTCCGGGTTAACAGTCCGGCACTGCCGGTATTAATCCATGACATGCCATTATCAGAGCTTATTATCAAACCATTAGACGTTGCCAGATATATATTGCTGTACTCTGCAGGTCCGACAAGAATATCTCTTGTTTTAATTACCTCTATGATTTGAGAAATATCTTCATCTTCATCCTCGAAAAGATACTGATAATCCTCTTCAGGAGTTATTAATTCATAAACCCGGCTCCAGCGTAAACCGCTGTCAAGACTTTTATACACCCCGTTACTTGAGCAATCATACAGGATTTCCTGATGAGAACTGTCCGCTGCTATTGATGTGACAATAGTGTGAGCGTGAATATTCTTCCCTTTAGACCAGTTTGTGCCTCTGTCTTTCGTGTGACATATTCCGTCCATTGTCCCGATAATAATGATTTCATTGTTCAGGGCATTTACTGAAACGGCATATACCACATTCTCAAGCTCACCTATCCCCCTGAATATTCTTTCCCATTTCGCTCCTCGATCCATCCCCATATAAAGACCATCTTTTGTGCCGACAAAAACAGTGTTTGCGTCTTTTGACAGCGTAATCGTATTCAAACGGTTGTCCGTTGCCCTGAAGGAGAGCAGCTCAGACCAGCTTTTTGCGCTGTTCACTGTCATATAAACAGCCTGATCTGAAATTATGTAGACCACATCAGGATCCTCCTTACTGACAGCTACATCCTTAATATTCGCATCCATGACAGCATTGCTGACATTGATCCATTGTCTGTAGGGCTCTTTCTCATTCGCTACGGCAGAAGCTGTAAAAAACAGTATGAGTGAAATTACTTCAACAAAATAAACACCTGCCTTTCCCATGACAAGCTCCTTTCCCCTTTTGCGGCACACCCCTGCAGTGCCGGAAAAAGACAAGAAAAAATTTTATCTGTACAGGCTTTGAATAAAGGAATACTGCAAAGCCATGTCCCTGATTGTGAATTAGTATATTGACTTGAAAAAAAAAGGTCAACAGGTGAAATGAAGGCTTGATGAGTTTCTCCGAAATTATCGTATGATGAGCTTCTTCTTAATTGACGATATCTCAAATGCTTCCGGCTCCGGCAAGTCCAGTTTCTCTGCAAATGCGGCCGGATAAGGCATATAATATAAACCGGCTTCAATAGTTATGGAATCTCCGGCATTATCGGTAATTTCAAAATCATATGTTTCTTCCCGCATTTCACATGCACGTATACGATTATCAAATATAATCCTTACCGCTTCATAGGAAGCTAATGTATGTCTGGATTCTTTATCAACATATATGGACCGGTATATACGCATTCCATCAGCAATTTTATTTCCAAGAATTTCTGCATCAGAGGGGCCTGACCCTGTTACATCATATCCAGATAATCCTTTCTCAGGAATCGCGGGAATAACATACGATCTATTCCCAGCTGACGATTTGAGCTCCAGATACATGAAACGGAGGTCCGCACTGCCTGTAGGCATCTTATGGCCTGTCCTCGAATTATCAATAGTTACTTTAATGACGATCTCATCTCCCGCTGATGCTTCAGAACTGCTGAATTCCATATCGAGAGTAATAGATCCGGCAATCTGCTCCTTAATATGGGCACCCGGGAACCGGTGAGTATACAGTCTTTCGCGATGAGGGGAATGACCGAGAAGCGAATAGGAAGCCTTTCCCGATTCATATACAGGTTCATCTTCTATGAGATATCCTCTCGCGTTCATATGACAGTCCTGGCACTGGATTTTCTGCTCAGCATACGGACTGTTTTTCCACTCAGAGTAGGTTGACTTAATTTCCACGCCATGACGGTTTATCATATTGTGACAAATCGCGCAAAATTCGCTTTTTGTATGCAGCTCTGAATATGTGTGATGCCAGTTGGATTCTGATTTAAATGGCCCAAGTTTCTGTTTTGACGGTGTTGAAATATAATTGCCGCCTCCCGGAGTCTCTCCTTTGTAGTCCTTTATGGTATGACAAAAATCACAGGTAACTCCTGATGAGTTATGTTGGATCTGGTCTTCTGACATGACCAATTTCTTGCCGGTATTATATGCAACAGGAGAATGGCAGGCTATGCAACCCTCTGCATCCTGTGCAATGCCATTTTCTTTTTCAATAGAAGGAACTACCTCCTTAAAATACTGGGCCTGGAACACGTCATTCGTGAACGATCGTGAATGCATTGACTTCAGGTGCTGCTCAATTATCTTAACATGGCAATCACGGCATGTTGATGAAGGCCAGTACTGATCATCCAAAGATCCGTAATCAACAGAATAAACAATCAATACAGGATATAAGAAGAATGACAAAGTGAAAACACATATAATTAAATAACGCATGTACTCACCTGTTATTAATTGTCTGAGATGATCCGACACCCTCGTTAAATACTGTTTTACTGATATGTATGTCCCGCTCGTCGATAAGACGATGATTAATAATTAAAGTATTAAAAGTATATCACATTATTCATAATCGAAATCCCGCCTCTTTTACTTGAATTTTATGTATAATGGTTTTGCCGGTCATAAAGTAATTCATGCGCATAAAATCTCATACATCATCAGCTCCCTCACTGAATAAAATTACCTTTCCTCTCAGTTTTATCATCTTCTTTTCGGTTCTTAATGGCATGATGTTTCAGGTGGCCATTCCTGACATATCAGCTGAGTATGGTCTTCTTCCCTCTGAGGTCAGCTGGGTCATGACCGGGTATATACTGGTTTTTGCCGTTGGGGCGCTGATGTACGGTAAACTTGCCGACATATATCCTGTAAAAAGGCTGATTACAGTGGGACTGATCCTGATGAATGCCGGTTCCGTCATTGGTATGATGTCAAAATGGTATCCAATGGTAATTGTTGCAAGACTGATTCAGGCCGGCGGAGGTGCTGCAATTCCTGCCCTGGCAATGATTGTTGTTACCAGATATTTCCCGCCCAATGTCAGAGGTAATCTGCTGGGAATTATCGCTTCCACCGTTGCCCTTGCTGCAGGGTTGGGCCCTATTATGGGCGGATTTATTGCTGACCTGTTTCACTGGAGATATCTCTTTCTTCTCTCAACGGCCACTGTTTTCGCCATCCCTTTTTTAAGGCGTATACTTCCGGACGAGAAAAAAAGTTCTCATATGTTTGATTACCCCGGAGCATTGCTTATTTCAGGTGCGTCATTATTTCTGCTCATGTATGTGACGCAGGGTAACCGGTTATTTCTTGCCGGTACCGTAATATCAGCAACATATTTTATTTTTCATATTAAAAAAATCCGCACCCCCTTTGTCAGTCCTGCCCTGTTTGCGGTTAAACACTACCGAAACACCGTCATAACTACATTCCTTTCAATAGGTTCTGTATTCGGCATGCTTTTTATGGTCCCCATAATGCTCAGGGAACTGAACGGTATAGGCTCCGATCGTATAGGACTGACGCTGTTTCCGGGCGCTATCTGCGCCGTACTTGCAGGGGTTCTGGGCGGTCGACTGTCAGACAGGAAAGGCAGCAGATTTGTTGTTTCCCTTGGCAGCATCCTGTTAGCGGCAGGTTTTCTTACATTATCCACGGTCGCAGGACAAAAGCCATGGGTAGTGGCCCTTACCCTGATTATCAGTTATTCCGGATTTGCCATGCTTCAATCTTCTCTGCCGCATACAATCTCAATTTCATTATCAGAAGAGCAGACAGGGATCGGTATGGGAATATATAACCTTCTCTTTTTTATATCGGGGGCGTTCAGCACAGCAGGAATAGGGAGGCTTCTTGATTTCGGATCATCCGGTTTCTGTCTTAATCCGTTTAATGCATGTTTGAAAGGATGGATCTACAGCAATATTTTTATCATGCTTGCTGCAGTGGTCACAGCATCTTCCCTTCTTTTCTACATCACGTTTAAAAATTCAGGTGATTATCAGAGTAACAGGACCGAATCATCACACCCGTAATCATTCGGCACATATTTATCTGCCTGCCAGTCATTTTCCCATCTGGTTCCGTCGATAAAGTATCTGAAGCGATACTCTCTCCCCGCAGGTATCTCCAGTGTGGCCTTGAAATCCCCGTTCTTCATTCGAATCATGAATGCCTGGCGCTGGTCCCATTCATTGAAATCACCCACAATTGCTATTTCCCCGGCATCAGGTGCAGCTTCTTTTGGTAATCTGAAAGTGACTTTACAATTTCCGTTTGCAAGGTATTTCTTAATAAAACCTGTTTGCCTGGTCTGCAATTCAGCCCTGTCATTCTTACTGGCAGGTTTTGCGATCTTTTTTCCCCTGGGAACTGCTTTCTCGTTGCCGGTGTCCCCCTTTCTTATGATACTCTCTATCGGGATGTTCCAGTTTGATGAGATTTTACCCATTAACTCCTCATGAGACTCTTTGTCTTTCATAATGAGTTTGACTCCGGCCATGTTGCTTGAACCGGCCTGTTTATTCCAGACAACATCACCTGCCAGAGACACGGACGATCCGCTTTGTGGAAATTTTACTTCCATCTCCAGATTCTCATTCTTGATAAAGTTAAAATCCCTTGCTTCAAGGCCAAGACCGTTAAATGAAAAGTTTTTTGATAATCCAAGTGAATAGCGGGCAGTCCCGTCTGACGGTCGGAACTTTACAATAAGCGGCAAATCAAACCTTGTAAATTCCCTTTTGCTTTTCAGCATTGCTGTCTCCTTTCAAAAAAAGGTGATTTCAGGTTGCCATGTATTATTAGACTTTATTGGAATTGGCAAGGCTTGTCAAGGTTTTTTTTCAATCTGAAATTACTCCAGTATGCAGGAGTCCTGAAAGCTGCATGAAATAAGCATGTTAAGCATGGAATTGCTCATTTAATTTAAGAAGCCGCGTCACGCCTGTCCATGAGAAGATAGTAGATAATGACAGTGATAGAGAATATATTGGCGGTATAATTGAACATCATCCAGTTGACCCAGCCAAACTTCATAAGCACACTTGCCACATAACAAATCTCTCCGATTAGCCAGAGTATTATAAAAAAGGGGTTAATCCCCCTGGCGCTTCTGTTTTGATAACATTCCCATGCCTGGGGAATGCCGCACACAGCAAAAGCGATCGAACCTATCCAGCCGATAAAATCTGCCATGAGAAGATCTCCTTTAACTCAGAAAACTGGCTGTACCCAGAATGTCAGAACTGTTTTATAATAAGATATCTGAAATATATAGTCAGGATTAAAGTCATGAGCGCCAATTTAAAAGAGATGAACCTGAAAGCAGACGGCATAGTATGCACAGGTTGTGCAAAGGACATGGAAGATCTGCTTCTGGACAAGGAAGGCATTGAAGATGCCTCCGTAAATTTCATTGATGACATTATCCAGGTAAGGTACAATCCTGACGTTATCGACCGAAAACATGTGTACATGGCAGTCCGCAGGCTTGGATTCCCCGTGAAAATTATCTCTGAGAACTAGGTATCGATAATTATGAATGGTGAGGGAGGAAGAATTCACTCCTGCGGTTAAACCGCAGTGTTGACCGCAGGAGCTACAATACGCTTATTCACCACAGCAAAGACGTCTCATGCTTTTCTTTCCTGATGGAGTAACTGACATGACAACCTCAACCTTATTGCCACATAAGCTGCAATGTTTTCCGGCATTTCTCATTCCGGCCCTTGCAGAAACATCAGTCTTTGATTTAGCTTTTCCAGACATGGCGGCCTCCTTTCAAAATCGTTTTTTATTTTTACGCACAATTTTTTTGCCCGTATTAAGCGCACACAATACTTTCGATGTATCCTCTGTCTAGATTGGGTAAAACCAGGACAGCGATGCAGATTTATTGCGACTAAATAATTTAATCTAACGGCATAAAAATGTCAAATCTGTAGTGAATTTCCTGAATAAACTAAGATACTGCTTCAATCTCGCCATTGAGTGATGCACCAGCAGGAGATTCGCTGTGACGCATACTTATATTCTTCCCTTTATGGACGGAACCTGTTATGGTGAACCATGATATGGCGTGCTTAAGATCGCTGGCTGTTTTAGCAAGATCATTCGTTGATTTATTAATTTGAACTACAGAATTATTTGTTTCGCCAAACATACTCGCAATATTTTCCATACCGGCTGAAACTTCTTCGACTGCTGTGGATTGCTCTTCTGCTGCAGTAGCAATAGACCGTACCATATCAAGACATCTTTCAGTGGCATGCACTATTCTGCCAAGGGATTCATTGGATTGTTCAGCCAGTTTCACTCCTCTTTCCACATCAATTTTATTTTTATCCATGCTTTGCACTGAGGACTCAGTATCATTCTGTATTTTCTTGATCTTATTCGTTATTTCTTCGGTGGCACCCGCTGTGCTTTCAGCCAGTTTTCTGACTTCATCAGCGACTACCGCAAATCCTCTTCCCTGCTCACCCGCACGAGCAGCTTCAATAGCAGCATTGAGAGCAAGTAAATTGGTCTGACTTGCAATATCATTGATGACGCCGATAATATCTCCTATCTGCTTGCTGCTCTCTCCAAGTTCTCCTATGGTATGTGATGATTCTGCTAAGGATGCAGTGATATTCTGCATGCCGGAAACTGTTTCCTCGACTGTAGATTTCCCCTCTTTGGCAATTTCCAGACATTCCTGAGCCAGACTTGATGCATCGCCTGCATTTTTGGCTACTTCTACAATGGTCTGAGACACCTCTGTCGTTGCGGTTGCTGACTGATCAATCTGTTTTGACTCTTCTTCAATTGCCGCCGTTATCTGGTTTGATGCAGCTGACAACTCCTCTGCACTGCTCGCGATCGTCACTGATCCACCAGTGATCTCCTGAACAACCTTTTTTAAATTATTCACCATACCTTTCATAGCATCGTATACACCCACACTATTCTGATCATCTGAAAAAACCAGCGTTAAATCTCCATCAGCAAGTCTCCTGGCAATCCCTGCAATCTTAGACGGCTCACCGCCAAGCTGCTGCTGAATGTTCCTCGTCATGAGATATCCAATGGCTAAGCAAAGAATGGGAATGATTCCTATCAAAACATAGAGGATGTTCTTTGCCCTGCTGCTGGCCATTGCGATTTCCTGTATCTTTTCTTCTGCTTCATGAGTCTGGCTTATTCTTAATTCTTTAACTTTATTTGCTAATTGATCTGATGCCTCATCAAACTCTTCCTTCAATTTATTACCTGCATCAATTCCGTTTGTCATATATGCATCAGCCATCTGCCTGCCTTTATGATAAAAATCATTAAAGGCAGCTTCTATTCCTTCTATTTCCGTCAGGGCCTTTGTATCATTTTCTTCTTTAAACATCGCTTTGAACTTTGCGACATCTTCCTTAAAAGTCAATGCAGAATCTTCGGCATCCTTAAAACCGTCCGGATTATGTGTTGCTGATACATCGGTAAACCACTGCTGAACCTGCAACGTACTTAATACGATGTCATCAGCAATCAGAGCAAACGGGAAGCTCTCTTCCCCGACATGATGTGAATTATCAACAATCTTGTTAATGGATATTAAATTTGTGACAATCGCTGTCATAATAAGCAGAATAATTATTCCGTAGCTTCCAAATAGTTGTGTTCCCACCTTCATATCACTCAATTTCATATAAGTTGCTCCTTTGATATAAATTTTAATTAAGATTGGTTATACTCTCGGTAGCGATCATATTAAACTTGATAGGGGAATCCCTTATGAAATGAATTTTTTACGTTGACTTATGAGGTCTTAATCAACTGTATTGCCAATTTTTACAAGTCGTCACATCCAGGATGTGATAAAAACCTTGGTAGCCCAGATTATGTCGAAAACTCTTTCAGCTTATCAATCGCCTCCTGCATGTCCCCCGGCATTGGTGCTTTGAATTCCCTGTAATCCCCTGTTGCCGGGTGCTTCAGTTTCAGGCTGCACGCATGCAGCATCTGTCGGCTAAACTTTATGAATCCCTTTTCAGTCTCAAGCTTCAGCTTTTTTCCATACAGGCTGTCTCCAAGCACCGGATGGCCAATGAAAGCAAAATGCACCCTAATCTGGTGTGTCCTGCCGGTCAGGATCCTGACCCTTGCCAGCGTTGCATATCCAAACCTCTGAACAACTTCATATTGTGTTATCGCCTCTTTTGCCCGCCTTGCCTTTGTCGACATCTTCTTTCTGTTTGACCAGGACCTGCCTATTGCCTTTTTGATCTCTCCATTGTCATCTTTCAGGTCACCAAACACAAGTGCAAGATACTGCTTTTCAATCTCACGCTCGCGGAACTGGTCCACGAGGTTGTAATGAGTTACGTTGTCTTTTGCTATTACTATGATTCCTGAGGTGTCCTTGTCCAGTCTGTGCACTATTCCGGGTCGTAAGGGAGCCCCTACCGGAGAAAGCTTCCTGCATCTGAAAGCCAGGGCATTCATGAGCGTGCCGCTTCTGTTGCCGACTGCAGGATATACGACCATGCCGGGAGGCTTGTTGACCACCACCATATGGTCATCTTCCCATAATATGTCCAAAGGGATGTCTTCAGCAATCAGAATGGTATCAGGCTCATCAGGCACAATAAGCTCGATAACGTCACCTGCCCTTACCTTATAACCCGGTTTTTCAACTCCCCCGTTTACCATGGCAAGTCCGCTTTTAATCAGCCGCTGAATGCCCGACCGCTTAATATTACTTTTTAAGGAAAGAAAGCTGTCCAGCCTTTCATTCATCTCATCAAAGCTTACGGTGTATTTATTTCCCATGTATCGTCCTTAATTGATACCCCGAACAGTATAGTATACTAGGGCATGAATGAAAATGCGTCCTCTGTCAGGAAGAACCTCCTTATGATACTGGTCCCTCTTTTATCTGTCTTATCGTTTACCCTTTTGTATCTTTTCAGACACGTTGATGATAACAGGCTTACCAGCTGGCAATGGACGTTCGCATATATGGACTTGGTCTGGTTTGTTCCTGTTCTGGCTCTCGGGCTCGCACTGGCCTATGCCATATCACTCGTTACATACGAACGATACAGGCCTGCCTTGACACTTTTCATCACCTCTTTTGCCGCATCAGCCCTTTTCTGGAAACAGCCTGAAGTCATTATTGATGTCTCAAGATATTTCACATATGCCAAGCATCTTAAACTGTACGGTGCCGGGAATTTTCTGTCTCAGTGGGGTAATGCAATCAGTCCATGGACAGACCTTCCCCTTATCCCCTTTCTGTACGGTCTCATATTTAAATTTTTTGGTGAATCCAGAATATATATTCAGCTTTTGAATTCCTCGCTTTTTTCACTAACCGTCATAACCACCTACCTTATCGGAAAGACATTATGGAGTGATGATGTTGGTTATTTTGCCGGTGCAATGATTTTGGGAATTCCATATATATTTTCGCAGGTCCCGCTTATGCTGGTAGATGTGCCTACCATGTTTCTGCTCACTCTCTCTGTTTATACCTTTATTACTGCAATGGAAAAAGGCGGGGTCTGGATTGTATCAACCTCCCTTGCAATCTTCTTCACTGTCTTCTCCAAATACTCAGCGTGGGTGATGCTTTCAGTACTGATCGTGATATTTTTCGTTTATGTGATTCAGAACGTCGAACCGCATTCAACGGACAATAATCAACGCATAACACACATCGCACGACGATCGTATATGTCAAGGGGAGTCTCTGTTGCCGGCATGACCTTCATCCTTTCCGGGATCGTGTTCCTTCTTAAATCAGATAATATGCTGAGCCAGATCGCTTTCCTCAGCGAATACCAGGCGCCCGGTCTAAAGAGGTGGGGAGAGAGTTTTATTTCAACATTTCTGTTTCAGACACATCCCTTTATCACCTTCTCTGCAATCATTTCCTTGTATTTTGCGATAAAGAGACGGGATGTAAAATTTATTATCATCAGCTGGCTCACCATCCTTGTGATTATTCTACAGATCAGGCGGTCAAGGTATGTAATGGTAATATTTCCCATGTTCACATTAATGGCTTCTTACGGGCTGTGTTGTCTGAAAAGTTCCGATCTGAAGAGGTACATTGTTACGTCCATTGCTGCCTTTTCCCTGATTGTTGCGTTCTTTGCATACCTGCCCTTTCTCAGGACAATGAGTGAAGAAAACCTTCACTTAGCCGGTACATACTTGAATACTATTGATGCCCCCTTTATCAGGGTAATCACCATACCCTCTGAAACATCAGTGGCAAATCCGGCTGTATCCGTGCCTGTGCTGGATTTATATACGCATAAAAAAATCGGTTACCAATACGATGCTCACAATGTACCTCCTCTGGAAAAGATTCAAGAGTCACCATTACGATTTACCTGGGAATATACAAATCCCGGTTATTACCAGACTTCAATACCTATTGATAACGTTTATAGAGCCGTCGCGGTTATTTCCAATGGAAAAGATGAATTGCCTGATAATGTAAATGAAGAACTCAATGGATATGAGCAGAAAATAATGTTCAATACTACAACCGGTATTTTTCGATACGATCCCGTTGTTACAATCTTTCAGCCTGTCGAGATACCTCAATAGATACGATAGCTATAAGTAAAACTAGTTTTTCTTCCACGTAGTTATTAAAAAGGATTCGGGGGCTCAAGTGTATATTAACTCATAATCTTCGTGTGACTTGATCGTCCTTCTTACTTTTTTCCCGTGCCAATGAGAGTTTTTTGATACCTCGATATTATAGATTTTTGTTCTGCCCGAAGTCTTTAATCAGGTACCTGAGGAGTCTACGCACCAAGCAGCTTCGACAGATATTCAGTGATACAAATCATTATACTGTCTTGCAGGTTTCCAGTGTATGAGTAAAAGTAAGAGCAACAGGAGAGCAGAGAGGACGGCCTGTGGGCCGCCCTTTTTTTGGCGAGGTGTACTGGCAGGATTTCAGGAAAGATGAGAATATCATGCAACTCATTAACAGAATAAAATGCGCTCTTTATCCATAAAAAATAACATCCTTTGCAATAAGGTATTGTCTGTCTTATACGAGATAATTTATTGCAATTACCTTGCCATTAGGCAAGTGCCTGTTTTTATGAAAGATATTAAGGCGGGGTTCTGTCCAGGGTACTGAATTTCGGTATGCAGTTGTTCTTGCGGTGTATAAAAGGACTTGATGCAATGACACATGACGGTATGATGCCTTGATACTAATCTGCAGTATTATGTATGTTAGAAAAAATCGTGACAGGTGTTTCATACCTGAAATTTCATGTTCATGGTTAAAAAGCACAGAATGTACCGAAAGTGATAGAATATTGATTTATAAAAGAAGGGAATTATCATGAAATGTAAACTTGTCGTTGAGAGTAAAGGTGAACCCATGGCTTTCGAATTTGACCAGGATGAGATTACACTGGGCAGAGTAATGGACAATGACATTATGATTAATGACAAGAGCGTCTCCCGGTACCATGTGAAAATTCTTTTGCATCAGGATCAGGTTGAGATTGTTGATCTTGAAAGCAGCAATGGTACCGAACTCAACGGAAAAAAGATCAGCAGGGCTTTACTCCATGATCAGGACATGTTACATATTGGAAATATACCTGTACAATTTATATGCCCTGAAGCAGGCTCAGAATCATTACTGGATCAAACCATGCTTTCTTCCGGCAAAAAAGTTCAGGTAAAAAAAATTCATGATTTTTTAAAACGGGATAAATGATCCTATTACGCTGTACACATTATCAATCATGAGAGGCAGGACATAGTATCATGTTAAAACTTGTACTAAAAGGGGATGAAGGTACATCAATGGAAACGTCTGTCACCACGAGGCCAATCATAATCGGCAGAGGCGAAGGCAGCACGTTCCTGATTCATGACTCGAGTATATCTCTCAACCATGCCAAAATTACGATGCGTCAGGGCAAAGTCTTTATCAGGGATCTGGACAGCACAAATGGCGTCCTCGTAAATGGTCAGAGGATTTCAAGTGAGAAATCTAAGCATATTGTCCTCGGAGATGAAATAAAAATAGGGCTCAACATACTGCATCTTGAAGAAAGTACTGATGACGCAGACACGGAAAGAACAGTGATAATCAATAAATCGCACACTGATGCGAAGCTCAAACTTGTTTTAAAAGGAGACAGGGAAACATCAGGAGAAACGTCTGTTACGAGCAAGCCAATCATAATCGGCAGAGGTGAAGGGAGCACTCTTTTGCTCAATGATACAAGCGTATCGCTCAACCATGCAAAGATTTCTTTGCGTCAGAATAAAGTGTATATAAAAGATCTGGACAGTACGAACGGAGTTTTCGTGAATGGCAATAAAATTCCGGCCGCTAAGGCAGTAAACATTTCTCCGGGAGATGAAATAAAAATAGGGCTCAATGTATTTTATCTTGAAGAATACAGTGAAGAAGAAGGTATTGATAAAACGGTTATCACAAAACCGAAACCCTCTTTGACAGAGAAGGAAATCAGGCCGCAGGCTGACATTCAGCATGATAAAGTTACGAGAGAACAGAAGAGCATCAAATCTAACATACCGGCTGATATGAGCGAAAGCGGCACTCTCAACATGGACAAAGGGAAAAGCCTCCTTCAAATGCCGAAACTGGTGATAATTTCAGGAGAAGATACCGGAAAAGAGTTTTACATAAATAAAGAACTGTTAATAGGACGCTCTGAAGACAATGATATCGTACTTAAGGATCCGCTTGTTTCACGTGGACATCATGCAAAGGTTGTCCGTCATAAAGATGACTGGATCACCATTACAGATCTGAACAGCGTAAATGGCGTTCTGATAGGAAAAGCAAAAATAAAGGAAGCCATACTTGCCAGCGGCATGGAAATTCAGATTGGAGATACTTTTTTAAGATTTATTGAACCGGGAGAGGTTGTTTCCTTAAAGAGAAAAGAAAGCGAAGAACATGCGATAGTAAAATTTATTAAAACAGTTCCCCGACCCATTCTTGTTTCCCTGTCCTTCTTTTTCCTTGCACTTATGTTGCTGTTCGTTATGTCAGGGAATGAAAAAGATTCAGAGCCGCAACAGCCTGCTGCTGTGAACGCGAAAAAGACTGCAAATGTAAATTCTATTAATTTATACCTGAGTAACAGCAAGAATTTTATGAACAGGGAATCGTGGAATGAGGCAATTTCTGAGTTAAACAACGTATTGTCCGTTGATCCGGATAATTATGAAGCAGAGCTGCTGAAAAACAAGGCAGAGACAGAGCTGGGATATCAGATGATAATGCAGGAGGCATACGATAAAGCTGATAAAGGTAAATTTATCGAAGCAATATCGACTCTTGATAACATACCATCAACAAGCGTTTACTATGACAGAGCCGGAGTTGAAATCCTCAAGTATATGGAATTGGGAAAGAATATAAACCAGGAATAAATTATCAGGTTATTTGTTTCATAGCCGATATGCTCGCGGGCAAAATCAATAGCATTTCAAAATATAATGACCGTTCCTGAACTGTTCAGTTTGTATTACACAAGCCTGTCTATGAGCTGAACCCATACATCATAGAGCCCGGTATATTTACAGGCCACAAGCAGCGAAATTACCACCAGAATCTCTCCAGCTGTCCTGCACAATCCCTTACAGATTAGGCGTCCGAGCAGTCCCGCTTTCGTATTACTGACAGCTATGGCTTTCTTTTTTGTGTCTTCTCTCTTTGAATTTCCACGCGCTACGAAATATGTCTCATTGAACTGAAGATAATAATCATTTGTTAATGTTGTTTCCATGGTAATTTCCCCCTCATTGTGAATCAAAGAGTTATTTGAATTTTTTATTGTTTTCAGCATCATACCTTTAACAAAGCAATACCCTTGCCAATATTTAACTATTTGATTTATTTATATTATTCAGCAATCCGGGGTATTCAGGCACTGCCGATATTCAGTATCTGAACGCTGTTTTCGGTATGGGACTGACGTTCTGTATGTATAGACGAATGAGGTGTACTCAGCGTACTCTGCTCGAAAAAAAGCAGGGTACTGAAGACTGACGGAAATATAGGCAAATGTATAGTTATGAAAGCAGTTGATAACAGACAGAGAGTATGCAGGCAGGGGAAAAAAAATAATTACATCATTGACATGAACTGCAGGTGGACTTTGTGCAGGAAGTACAGCCTGAGGATGTCTGCTTCTCGACCCCACTCATGCCAAAGGCAGACATCTTCTTTGTTACATTATTCTTACTGCACTTCGGACATGTCATTTCAGGATGAGAGCCGAACACCAGTTTCTCAAACTCCTCTCCACAATCATCACATTTGTATTCGAATATAGGCACTTTATACTATAAAAAATTAAAGAGAAAACATCAAAATTGTTGAATACAAATTTATAATATTTTGAATATTGTTTAATTTTCATTATTTTTTACCTTTTATTTTTAATAGTTCATTTATTTCGGCACCTTCTGCCAGTCAGCCAGAAATTTCTCAAGCCCGATATCAGTCAGAGGGTGTTTGGAAAGCTGTTCAATTACCTTATAAGGAATTGTTGCGATATGAGCACCCATGGTGGCAGCTTCAAGCACATGCAGAGGATTACGGATGCTCGCAACGATAACCTCAGTCTCATATCCATAGTTATCATAAATATCAAGGATCTGACTGACGATGTCCATACCGAAATGGCTGATGTCATCAAGCCTTCCCACAAAGGGACTGACATATGTGGCTCCGGCTTTTGCGGCCAGCAACGCCTGATTTGCAGAAAAAATGAGGGTGACATTTGTCTTTATCTTCAGAGCAGTCAGTTTCTTTACTGCCTTTAATCCTTCCACGGTCATCGGGATTTTGACAACGATGTTCTTATGAATTTTTGCGCGCTGCTTACCCTCCTTCACCATGCCTTCAGCGTCAAGACTTACTACCTCAGCATTAACCGGTCCGTCAACTATGCTGCAGATCTCTTTAAATAGAGGTCCGGCCTTTTTATTTTCCTTGGCAATGAGCGAAGGATTTGTGGTAACGCCGTCGAGCACTCCCAGCTCCCATGCTGCCTTTATTTCCTCGATATTGGCTGTATCAATAAAAAATTTCATAACGACTCCTTTTTTTTAGTGTTAGTAGATATAGTTCTTTTTTTGTTTTTGTCATACCCGAGAGCTTCAATCGGGTATCCAGTATTAATAAAAAGCCTGGATTCTCGATACAAGTCTATGCGAGAGTCGCTCCAACCCGCCTGAAGACTTCGGGAATGACGGTGTAAAATTTGACCTTGTGCAACGACTCTATTTAATTTATAGTTAATTTTGATTGCTTAAGATATAACATCAGTATATTATAAAAATCGAAATTTATCAGGCTGAATATGCTGTCGTAATTTACTGGCTATTCTCTGCTGTTTTTAATGTCCATGCATGGCCTCATCAACCACTTCGACCATATGCTTAATATTGATTCTGAGATGGGCCTTTCTGCATAAAGACTCAAGCTGCATTATACAGCCGGGGCAGGATGTAACGACCGTATCCGCAGATGTATTGGAAATGTTCTCAATCTTTTTCATGCCGATCGTGTTTGCCATCTCTTTAAACTGCATACTGAATAATCCGGCAAAGCCGCAGCATTCATCAGCATGCTTCATCTCCCTGTACTCAAGGCCCTTGATTGAATTTAATATCTTTCTGGGCTGCTCTCTTATGCCCAGTCCATGACTGAGATGGCAGGGGTCGTGATAGGTGACTATCCCGGTTGCTGCCTCGAGATCATGAATGAAATCAAATTTGATCAGAAATTCATTCAGGTCCATAATGTTAGAGATCGTATCGCCTACAATCAGTGGATACTGTTCCCTTATTACCAGTGTGCATGTCGGGCAGAGACTGATTATCGCGTCTGCCCGCACCCTGTTAAAATGATCAAGGTTTCTTCTGGCCATGTCTGATGCTTCATCTTCAAGGCCCATTGATCTCAGGGGTGCTCCACAGCACTCCTCCCCTTTAAAGACCACCACTTCATACCCCCTGGAAAGCAGTCCATGTGAAAGTGAATAGCCAAGGTGTGGATAGAAGTAATTAACATTGCAGCCGGCAAATATGGCTATCCGGCCGGTTTTTTTAACATTCTTATATACCTGGATATTTTTATTGAACGGTTTTGATGATATCTCAGGAAAGTAGCGAAGCCCAAAGGTACGGGAAAAAGGCCGGTAAAAGAGTTTCTGAAATACTCTGGCAAAAGGCATGGTACTGTTCATATAGGTAATTGCGGTGCGCAAAGCCTTTTTGGATATATAACCTTTTTTGAATGATTTTTTCAGTAATGCCCGCCCCTTGTAGATAACTTCAGGGATGTTAATGCCTGTGGGACAGACACCTTTGCATGCTTCACACAGCATGCAGCTGTAAATCCTTTCTGCAAGTTTTTTGTTCGGAGCGAGTTTGTCTGAGCAGAGTTCACCGAGTAATACAACCCTGCCCCGTGCCCCGAATGATTCGTTACACGTCAGGTGATATGTCGGACACAGGGTCTTGCAGGTCCCGCATCGCACACATTTCTGAAGTTCTGTAGAGAGAGCTGTGCTTACCATAGTTTCCAATGTTAATCATCCACAAAAATTAAACAGGCAAGGATATATCATATGAATGATCTGAATTTAATCATATCGTTCATCAAAATTTATCGTAACAGGAAAACAGGAAAGAACACAAAAGGGGAGAATGAGTATCCCGGCTGCTCATTAACACACTGGTTTAATGTAGCCCTGGCCCTGGAGATATTGTAAACTGTCATCAGACGAACAAAAGGAATATTTGAGAAGTATCATGAAAGCAATTGTATATGAAAAATACGGACCACCGGAAGTTCTTAAGATCAAAGAGGTGGAAAAACCTGTTATCGGGGACAATGAGGTATTGATCAGAGTACATGCAACAACAGTGACATCCGGAGACGTGAGACTCAGAAAGGCGAATCCATTTATTGCAAGGTTTGTCACCGGCCTGTTGAGACCAAGAAAAACAATTCTTGGGGTGGATATTGCCGGAGAAATTGAAAGAACAGGAAAAAATGTTAAACGCTTCAAGAAAGGTGATCAGATTTTTGGATCAACATTTGATTTTGGAATGGGGGCATATGCCCAGTACACATGTCTGCCTGAAAAAGCAGTGTTGGCAAAAAAACCGGCCAATATAACATATGAGCAGGCAGCTGCCGTCTTTTTTGCTGCTCATACTGCATTACATTTTCTTAAAAAGGGAAATATTAAGAGCGGACAGAAAGTACTTATCTATGGCGCATCCGGTGCGATAGGAACATATGCAGTTCAACTTGCCAGGTACTTTGGAGCTGAAGTAAGCGGGGTGTGCAGTACCGCAAACCTGGAACTGGTGAAATCTCTGGGAGCAGCTTCTGTCGTTGATTACACGAAAGAGGATTTTACTAAAAGCGGTCAGACCTATGATGTTATTTTTGACACGGTGGGCAAGAGTCCATTTTCAGGATGTGTAACATCACTGAAGAAAAAAGGAATCTATCTCAGGACTGTCCACATGTCGTTATCACCGATTGTCCGGGGACTATGGATAACAATGACAAGCAGCAAGAAAGTTATAGGCGGGGTAGCAACTGAACATAACGAAGATCTGATTTTCCTCAGAGGGCTAATTGAGACGGGAACGTTAAAACCGGTAATTGATAGAGTCTACCCTATAGAACAAATTGTCGAGGCCCACAGGTATGTTGAAAAAGGGCACAAAAAGGGAAACGTGGTGATAACTGTTGAGCATAATAACAAAACATGACCCTGTCCCCATTGACTCCCACAATTATTCTGCTAACATTACATTAAGACTGATAAAATTTCCTATCAATTTCTGGGAGCGCTGCCCGATGCTATGAACCAGAAATCAACCACTAAATCATAATAACAGGAGGTGACTCATGCCATTTTATTTAAAAGAAAAGGAGGTCGTACATGAGGTTGAGAGATTCCGTTCAGCCCTGATCGTTCTCTGCCGGTTCTGTCCGGCTGCCAGTCTGGCGGTGAGAAAGCAGCAACCTTATATTGAATTCTTTCACAGGTTTATTAATACAGAATCTTATGAACAGCATATCAGCAATATTCAATCCCGTCTGGAATCGCAGGGTCTCAAGACGGGTGTGTTTAAAGGCAATCTTCTCCCCATGCCGCTGAATTTTATCATATGTATGTGGACGTCAGGACAAAGGCAGAAATTTCAAAGACATGCATCTCAATACGAAGCTGTCGTTGTTATGGGATGTGAACCCGCATATATAAATGTGACTGATATGCTTGCATCAACCGATTGCAGGGTATTCCATGGCATGGAATCCGAAGGTATTTTTGACGTTGTCCCGAAATTTCATTTTCCGATGAATATTTCACTTGAATTAAACAGTGTTACGCCGATTCTCTACCCTGGGAAGCAGAACAGCGCAGAAGTCAGCTCCTGAATAGGGTGAGCCAGCGATTATATTAAACAGCAGTTAAGTCCTAAATTACCTAATCCGTTCTATTGACAGGGAAGTCATTACCGCACCGAGATCCGGGATTTTCTGCATCAGGGATTCAATTGAGATTTCTGTTGCTTCCGTATCAAAAGCACGGATTCCGGTTGTATCACAAACAATTACCGCAAAGGGCTCTTTAAGACCGGCTATCCAGCATCCCATGTGTCCGGTATCGGACTGAATAAAACAGCGCTCGATGGGCACAAGGGTGACTTCGCCTGCATCCATGGGATGGGCAGCACGCAGTTTATCCATTATGCAGCTCTCCGGCGCAGGGTGCGCCACGCACACAGGGCCTCCGGTGATACTACAAATGCTGTGGCCAGGGCGATGAAATGAAGTGGTATGAGGCGGAACTCACCATGACTCTCGACCTCCAGCACAGGGTCCATAAATTCCGGTTCAATGCTAACCTCTGCGCTGTGAAGATCTGCAGCGAAGCCTGCAACAGGGCCAAGGAGCGCCCACAGTCGACCTGTGTCAGCAGGATCACCCAGCCCGATACGTAAACGAAAATAAAGATCGTGCGCATGGGTTGCGCGTAACACATCTTTGATAAATCGAATGCTGCGCCGGCGGAATGCCGACTGTCTTAGCAGTGCAAAAACACCATGCGCATGAGGGCCAGACCTGAGTTTCCCGTTTTTTTTCGAGGGCTTATGTTTGCGATGTGGTCCAGCTTTGGCAGTGCCCGGAATGCCGATCCGAAATCGCACCAGCCCATAGAGCCAGTGAAAATTCAGGTGCCCCGTGATCTCTGTGATCCGGTCGACCCTGAATGCCACCGTGACTGGCACGGCCAGTAATATGAGCAATAGCGCCAGCAGGATCGCAATAGTGAGCAATACGAAACTCACCGGTTAATCCGCTTTTTTGCTTCCTGATTTGCCAGCTGTTGCCTTGCCGACTGTTTCTACTACTTTTTCCAGTACCGAGGTCGTACCCCCTTTAATGGGTTCAATGCGCACGCCGTCCTTGTTGATGACAACCAGTGCAACAGGTTTAACGCCGCCACCACCACCGGTGCCGCCGCCGGTACCGGCACCCTTGCCCGGGTCTGAGCCTTCACCGCCGCCAACCCCAAAGCCAAAGCCGACACTTATCAGGGGAATAAGCGTATTGCCTTCTATCGTGATGGGATCACCGACAACCGTCTTGGTGTTTAACATGCGTTCGATTTCATTAACGGCAGTGCCAAACAGCTTTTCTACGTCCTTCATCATCGCCTCCTTGAGCTTAATGGACTACGGTTTGCTGAATTTAACTTATGAGAAATAGCTTTTGTATTCCTCTTTATCCTGTCTATATATCACGTAAAAATCATACTGTCTATGTGGAATGATTAATACATGGAGGTCTTCTCTCCTCAATTTATTTATTTCCATGCGCTGATTCTTATGTTTTATAATCAATTTCTGCAGGGGAAAAGGGTTAAATTAATTACTAATTACTAATTGTGGACGAAAAAAAAAGTAGCCTGCATCTATTATCGCTGTAATAATAGGCAAGCTCCATGATTCATTCGGTTTTTTTTAATGATTGGCAATGAGTAATTCGTAATTGGTAATTACCGTTCCAGTAATTATGGATAAGCAGTAAAAAGATACGCTATCATAGATTAATATGAACATCACCGGGTATGGGATACATGGCAATACATTAATTAATGTACTGGGTGTTGTGTTTGAACACCTGAAGACAGATGACGACGGCGATCTATATCTGACAAGATATGCCCAGAAATTCAGGAAACACCTCTCGATTGAAAACTGGTTCGAAAAGCGGTGGTTCAATAATTATAAAATCCCTTTAAAGGGTACAGGCTCGGTCTATAAGGTCCCTACAAAAGAGGTAGATGGAATAAGCCTTGATTTTGTTGTCAAAAACTGCCGTGTTGGAGAAGATGTCCCTCTCGATACACACACTCTGGAGGAGTTCTGCAATGCAGAGTTCAACAGCCCGTGGGAAGAGTTCTCGCTGGTTGAAGAAATGCGGGAGGGTAAATACGGTCCGAAACATAAGAAAATTAAAACACAGCTCCCCATGGCGATATACGTACCGCCGGAAAAGATGCAGCTCTGGCAAAGTGGGCGGTCCCGATCAAAAATCAATAAAATCCGTATGCGTCACCCTGGAATAGACCTCGATATTCTAAAACAATACAAGCTCGTTTACCGGTGGATAGAGGGATATAACCTTCCTGAAATATTTGAATTTATAGCCGTCGATACTGATGAACGGAAACATCATCTTGTTACTCTTGATCAGATGGTTGTATCTGATATGTCAAAAAAAGGGTACCTGGTTGCAGACACAAAACCTGACCATATCATTATATCCACTGATGAAGCAGAGCATATTATGAAATTAGGATCATGCGCTGGTTCAGGGACCTCAAAAGAACAAATTACGTACCTGTATCATCTTATTGAAATGGACAAATATTCAATTATAGACTATGAATTATTACTCCGCACCCCGGATCATGAACAGGAAGTCAAGGATTCCCGCAGACATTCATACCTTGATAACCAGATAAACCGTTATACCCCAACCCCGGTACCTTCGCATCTAAGCAGCGTAAAAATACTTGGTGTGCCATACATATTTGGCCATGCAGAAAGCACGGGAGGGAACCTGTGGGTTGTCGGAAACAATGCGCATCTGTTTGACTATTTCCTTCCTGAACGATGGAGAAAAACTCATACGTTAAGATTACCCGGCAGCAGAGAGATTTATTATACAATAACAAAAGACAATGTTCGTCTCGCATGGGAAACATCCTGTGTTGGGGAGATGCCACGTAAAGCTGATGCTGATTATGATCCTCTCATAAAGAAATATGGCATAAACAGCCCTTTTGAAGAATTTGCTATTGCTCATGATTTAACAAGCAGGAACATCCTCTGCGCTTATGTAAGAGCAATATATATGACAGGAAGCTGCAAAATCGAAAAATCCAGGGATGTCAGACGCTATGAATCTCATAAAAATATTCTCAACCCTGATGGGAGCCCTGTACTGATGAAAAACCGTAACTATATAACAATCAGAGGATATTATAATGGCCCGGACTACTGGGTTGCCCGTCAGACCGGTCAGCTGTATGAACGCGTCGATTTGGCAGACGCTCTGACCAAAGGACTCATTGATGCCGGGCAATGTCAGGCGTTGGTGGAGAGAAAAAAAAACAAGCTCAAAAAAGCAGGTTATGAAGGATCATTATTAAAACCACAGGACCTGCTTATGTCAATTGACCAGGATGGTAACATCGTAAATGATTCTGATAATACACCCGTAGTTGTTATATGTAATTTTCAGTACATATGGTATATCTCAGAGTCTGTTCATAACAATCAGATAGCAGTCTTCGGGATTTAGAAAAGGACAGGGGGCAGCATTGGACAGTGGATGGTGCCGCTTATATTTTGGTGATATACAGAACCTGTTGAATATTTTGTTTATACCTTTAATCCAGAAGGTTACCTTCTAAAGGAGTGAATCATGGAACTCGGAGCTTTTTCAGTCAGCCTGGCAGTCAAAGACATTGAAACATCGAGGGCTTTCTATGAAAAGTTTGGCTTCAACGTGTTCGGCAGAGAAGCCTCACAAAACTGGCTCATTCTCAAAAACGGCAGTCATGTAATCGGTCTTTTTCAGGGTATGTTCGAAAAGGACACGTTAACATTCAATCCGGGATGGGACAGCAACGCAAACAGGCTCGACACATTCACTGATGTCCGCGAGCTGCAGCGCCAGTTAAAAGCTCAATGGGTACAGCTTATAACTGAAGCTGATAAGACAACCACCGGGCCAGCGAGTTTTGTCGCAGTCGATCCTGATGGAAATCCAATCCTTGTCGATCAACATGTCTAAATACAGGTACATTGGACTCATATCTATGATTTAAGGGATCAGATCATTATCTATGACTTAACGGTCACATTTAAACTGACAGCGTTTCACCATTTCATCCTTCATACCTACTTTCCGTTATGTTATAATCAATTGCCGAAGGGGACAAGGATGAAATCAATTAAGAATCACTAATTGAAGGCCATATTATGAAACGCAATGTGTCGCAGGATAAGAGCTATGTGTTCGCATTGAGGATCATTAAGACATATGAGTATCTTTGTGTGAATAAGAAAGAGCATGTTTTGTCAAAACAGCTATTGAGATCCGGGAATTCTATCGGTGCAAATTTAAAGAAGCGATCGGCGGTCAGTCAGGAAAAGACTTTTTAGCCAACATTTCAATTTCTATAAAGAAGCCCGTGAAGCATATTACTGGATAAGGCTAGTAACAGATAGTGGATACATACAAGAATATCATAGTGTTTCGTTACTGAATGATTTCGATGAACTCCTAAAAATCATATCCGCAATCCAACGAAAAATGAAATCATGCGATCTGTAATTGGTTATTAGAATTTTCTCTATGAACCTTTTGGTTTTTCCCGCTCTCAAATTTAACAGTTAACAGAAACCTTGCCCGATTTCACAAACATTTGTTGAGAAGTTCAATATTCAAGCCAGACCCAACATTCATTTGATCAAAGGGATTACGAATAATATTCAATAAATTATTGTGCTATAAAAGATTCTCTATAATTCTCTATTGTCTTGAATAAAAGATTTACTTTAAATTTGAATGTTGTATCTAATTACAAACGATTTCTACATCCTTTTGAAATACATGATTATTCTCTGGTCTTTCCCCGAAAAAATGGACACCTGACCTGCCCCCTGAAAACAGGTCCAGAGTATGTGTAGAATCTGGATGAATAAAAGAAGGAGGTAGGAATGAGAAAAAAAGGGTACAAACCTGAGCAAATCATAAGCAAATTGCGACAAGCTGATGTGCTCTCGAGCCAGGGACACAAAGTAGATGATATCTGTCGCAAACTGGGAGTCAGTGATGTTACGTATTATCGTTGGAGAAAAGAGTACGGCGGAATGCAGATAGAGCAGGCAAAGCGTCTGAAGGACCTAGAGAAAGAGAATAGCAGATTGAAAAAGCTGGTAGCTGATTTAAATCTGGACAAGGCAATATTGGAGGAAGCCCTCAAGGGAAACTACTAAGCCCGGCAAGAAGAAGCAAGGCAGTAGAGAAAGTAAAGGAAGAAATGAATGTTTCAGAACGTCGGGCATGTAAAGTACTTGGGCAATGGAGAACAACGCAAAGATATAAGCCGATTGCCCGTGAGAAAGATGTGCTATTGAGGAAAAGAATAATAGACTTTGCAACAAAATATGGTCGGTATGGTTACAGGAGGATCACGGCACTACTGTGGCAAGAAGGATGGAAGGTGAATCACAAGAAGGTAGAGAGGATATGGAGGCAGGAGGGTCTTAAGGTTCCCCGTAAGCAGCCTAAAAGAAAACGGTTGTGGCTGAATGATGGCTCATGCATACGGTTGAAGCCTATGAGAAAGAATCATGTGTGGAGTTATGACATGATGGTATCAAGAACGCATAATGGAAAGGCTTTCAGGATACTGAATATAATTGACGAACACAGCCGTGAATCTCTCTGCATTAAAGTAGCCTGCAGCATAACAGCAGAGGATGTAATTCAGGAACTTGCTCAATTGTTCATACTGAAAGGTATTCCTGAGCATATACGGTCTGACAATGCTCCTGAATTTACAGCAAAGGCAATAAGGAAGTGGCTGACTGATTTACAAGTAAAGACGTTATACATCGAGCCTGGCAGCCCTTGGGAAAATGGTTATATAGAGTCTTTTAATGGAAAGCTGCGAGATGAGCTTATAAATGGTGAAATCTTTATGACGATGTATGAAGCTCAGGTGCTTACGGAAAATTGGAGGAGAGAGTATAATCATATACGGCCGCATAGTGCTCTTGGATATAGACCACCTGTTCCAGAAGCTATATTGCCCAGTTACTTAACATCAAGTGCTACTCATGGAGTGGTACAATAACTTGGGGCAGGTCA
>CP070632.1:964121-1026322 GCA_020356065.1 Nitrospiraceae bacterium | reverse complement strand
AGGAAACGTATCATCTGCATTCGGTACCCCCCCGACTGTTGCGGTTGATGCATCAGCGCCTACAGTCTTGTCAACTGTACCGACAGACGGAACCACAGATGTTATTTTAAACAGCGCTATAACGATCAACTGGAGTGAAAATATAAACTGTTCGACAGTTAATACAACATCGGTCACCATCAGTCCACCAGCTGCACTGGCATTGACATTATGTAGTGGAAGTCAGGCTGTATTTACTCCGGACGGACAAACTGGAGCGACCGGGTATACGGTAAATGCAGACACAACAATTACTGATACTGCCGGTAATCCCATGAGTGCAGTGTTCTCATTCTCGTACACGACTGCAAATTCAGACCTTATACAGCCTGTGTCGGCAGTAAATACTCCATCTGATGGATCTGTATTTAACAGTACTACATCGGATCCATATATCATAAGTGGTACAGCAAGTGACAATCTTGCTGTTTCGGGTATTGAGGTGTCAACAAACGGTGGGGCTAACTGGTTTCCGGCTGCATGTGCGGGATGTCCGGGCACAAACGTTACGTGGACATATTCATGGGCGCTGCCGGCAGATGGAACGTATACAATCATGAGCAGGGCAACAGATGCTTCGAGTAACATTGAAACGCCCGTGCCTGGAAACCAGGTGATAATTGACAGAACCGCTCCAGTCCATTTGTGGACGGCACCTCCTGCCAATTCCTTCTATGCGGACGGTGCTTCAATTAATGTAAGTGCTTTCATCACTGAAACCGGAGTTGGCATAGCAGATGGAGCAAATTGTAACGCAACGATTGACGGTTCAGGATCAGGTTTTACCGGACTTATATCATATTCTACCGGAACTCAAATCTGCTCAGGAGTATTGACTATTAATACCGGTTCGGGTTTTCTCGACGGACAACACAATCTAAATCTACGTGTTATAGATTTAGCCGGCAATAATGCAATAAGCGCTGATCGATTTATAAATATCGATAACGCAGGGCCATCCTCATCAGTAAGCGATCCTTCTGATGGAGCGTCTTTTAACAACTCGACTCCTGATCCATACACGATATCAGGAACCGCAACTGATAATATCACGGTCACTGCAGTTGAGGTCTCAACAGACGGTGGAAATAACTGGGGACCTGCTCTCTGTTCAAATTGCCCGGGATCAAATGTAAACTGGACATTCAGTTGGCCGCTGCCCATAGATGGAACATATGTTGTTATGAGCAGGGCTACTGACAGTCTGAATAATACTGAGGTGCCAGTGGCCGGGAATACGGTTACCATTGAAAGATCGGCTTTAACTATCCTCAACACTGTTCCTAATGACCTGTCAACGAATGTCAATCCGAACAGTCCGATCACAATTATATGGAGCGAGGATGTTGATTGTTCCACTGTTAATACAACAAATATTTACATAGATTCGGGCTCACTGGCATTATCAAGCTGCAGTGCGAATCAGGCAATATTCAATTCAAGCGGACAGACATTCGAAACAACATACCTTGTAACGGTAACTGCAGGAGTTAGGGATTTAGCCGGAAACCCGATGATATCACCTATGGGTTTCTCATTTGAAACATCATCGGTGGATCTTCCCTCCCTGTCATTTATGAGCTTTCCATATGACAATGGTTTAGACCCTGATACCGGTAATACAACCACAGAGTTCACCTTTAAAGTTATATATATCGACAATCAGGACGATCCACCGGCTGTCAATTATCCGATGATATTTATTGGAGATAATGACAGTTATTACGGATACCCGATGATTGAAGACGATCCGCTTGACACGGTCTACTCTGATGGTAAAGTATACACCTATACGACCGGGTTTGGACCTGCGGAGGATATAAGATATTTCTTTGAGGCACAGGCAGCTACCGGAGATACATCTACTGTAAACCTGCCCACTGTATCACCGGGCTATAAGTCCGGCCCTGACGTATATCTCTTGCCAGGATACAATATCGTGGGAGTGCCCAAGGATCTGAGCCTGTCCAATATGACATATCTGTCGCTTCTGGGGGATGACTCAGGTTATCAGTATTGTATATCTTGGAACTCACTTGGCCCTGATCACCCGGTTAATGGAATACAGGGTGAATGGTCTGACTCAACATATAGAAACTTATCAGGCGGGAGGGGATATTTCATTTATTCAGATGGTGGACCACGAAAACTTGACGAACCGGCAGGTATGGGGAATGACGTGAGAGCGAGTGTCGATATACCTGTAAATGGAGGATGGTCAATAATCAGTAATCCCTATAGTGAGTTTATTAAGCTTAAGGATGTAATTATTGTCAGGGGCGGCACAGAGTATACATACAGTCAGGCAGTTGCAAACGGATGGGTAAGCAATGCAATTTATGAATATGAAGGTAATGGACCAGGTTATGCATTTAAGGCATTTAACGGTATACCTGAGGCAACACTTGATCCATGGATGGGGTATTATATTTATATAACCGATACCGTCGCTACGACATTAAGGATATATGCACAATAGAATGGGGAAAATGACATGAAACAGAATATAATGAAAATGAATATTTCATTTAAAAACAATTCTCTATTAAGATATGCGATTTTCTTCACATTGATAATCGCTCTCTTTATTCCTTCAACGCTGCTTGCCCAGCCTGACTGGCATGTTCAAGTCAAAATTGAGTCAGGTGATGCACATAATATTCTGACCCTTGGAGTAGACCATACCGCAACTGATGGATTCGATAACCTGTGGGAGACTCCGGCATTGTTTGGTGGCAGTATCAGGGCTTATTTCCCTCATGATGACTGGAACAGGGCCCATAATGAATTCTGGAGAGATATCAAATCAAATGATTCCGGCACGACAAAGACCTGGCCTTTTACCGTTGATATTGATCCGGACTCTTCGCTGTTAAATTCTGAGTTCAGGATTTCCTGGAACATTTCAAAAGTACCGCAGAATTACTCCATGACACTTATTGATGACATTACGGGACGGCATATTGACATGCGTTCCACTCCGTCACATTCGTTTATTTTTACGGCCGCACGGGCATTTGAAGTAATAATTAATATTCCATGATGTGTATCTCCCCTGTTAGCATTTCCGTTAGCCGCAGATCCAAATGCGATTCTTAACAGACTTCTCAGAATCACCCACCGGATTACATAGATTAGTTATTTTATAAGTCTCTCTGCCCAGTTTCAGAACATTGAAACTATTGATTACTTATCCATCAATATTTATGTTGGTAAAAGTAGAGATCCATTATTTATAATATATTCATAAAAAAAACCTTAATAGTAAGGAGGCTCATATTGGATCAGAATGAAATGGAAAAATTAATGTCGATGGGACTTGAGGAAAAAATTGAATATTCAAAAAAAATTATTAAAAAAGCAATAGAAGAATATGGTTCTGACAATATGGCCATTGCCTGGACAGGCGGAAAGGACAGTACAACAATGGTCTGGCATTTCAGGGAGGCCTGTAAAGAGCTGGGGAAACCCATGCCGAAATGCATGTTCATTGATGAAGGTTACGTGTTTGAGGAAATATGGGACATGTTCAACAAACTTAAAGATGACTGGAATCTTGATGCAAGGATCGCCAAAAACACAGATGTGAGTGATAAAGCAGAAAAGGTCGGTGATATGATCAAGGTCAGCACACTCAATGAGCGCAACAGGCAGGAAATTGAAGTGCTTGAATTTACCGAAGAAGAATTCCCCTTTGAACCGGAATCATTTGTAGGAAATCACCTGATGAAAACCGTAGCCATGAATGTATTTCTTGAAGATAATAATGTAAAGGCCCTTGCAACAGCCATACGATGGGACGAGCAGGAAGCAAGAATTGAGGAAGATTATTTCAGTGAGAGACGGGTCCCTCCGCATATGCGTATTCAGCCGATCCTTCACTTTAAGGAAAGAGATATCTGGGATTTCATGTTTAAGTATAAAGTGCCCTTTTGCGAGTTATATAAACAGGGCTACCGTTCTCTGGGTGCCAAAGGATCAACGACCAAGATGTCAGACATTCCCGCCTGGGAGCAGGACCTAGAAAACACCTATGAACGGGCCGGCCGAGGACAGGGGAAAGAAGAGATCATGAGTAAACTCAGGGACTTGGGGTACATGTAGGACTTTACTTTATATCGTTATGTCATTATCGAAGAAGATTGGAATAATTCTGTTGCTCATCGGAATATGTCTGCCGACAGCGACATTACCGTTCATATCCGAGTTTAAGCCAGTACCTGAGTTATGTCTTACATCTAACTTCTTTCAGAACATGGGAAATATGGTAGTTGTCCTGGGACAGGACCATGTCAGCAGCCCGGTAAGTGATGTAACTGGGATCATGGCAATTCCCTACAGGTATCTTTTTTCAACAGGTGTGATACTGGCATGTATCGGCTGCGGCACTATTGTATTGTCAGCCGGCAAATCATTTTCAAAAAACAGTTGAAAAATTATCCTCTCCAGAACCTGACGTTTCCTGCATCAATGTGCACAAATTCGGATTTGGGATAATATCCTACACCTCCGGCCTGTAACTCATATGCGGCACGTCTTAACTTTCTTAAATCCACTGCCGGCAAACGAATATCAGCTGCTTTGCCAAAAATATGCATGCTTCTTTTTGCAACAGCTTTATTGTTTTTTCTGAGGCGTTCGTTAGTTTTCCTGGATCTGTACCCTGAAATAAGGTGAAAGGGTTCCCCGGTCCCCACCTTTTGCTGAATTGCAAATAAAAAGTCCAGAAGACGTTTATCTATTCTTTTTACAGCGCCGTTGTAATGGTCCCTGAAAATATAATCGAGCTCCTTTAACGCACTATCTATATATTGTCCGTTTTTCCAGTAAACTGTTTGCATTGTTTCTTTTGTATGAAGATTATGAATACAGATTATTCTTGTTTCGGCTGAATAAGCTCCCAGACGCATAAACTTTTGCATTGCATGTGCATTTCCAGAACATATTACAGAAGCAATCCCTATCAGACCCAATCTGATAATGTTTCTGCGGTCCATGTGCGTATCTAACATATCGTTTTATCACCTTTCAGGTCATTTCCCGTGTTATGACGATCCGCATTACAGAACATTACTGTAACGAAAGCAAATAAAATGCCAAATTAAAAGTTCTTGATAAATAATGGTTCTGATCTATCAGTGCCTGGAAATATTTAACTGATTACTGGATTTTGTCAAATTTCAGACATGTATTCATATCAAATATTCATGAACTTTACTCGAACATAATCACATATGGAAGCGAATATGATATTATTATCTGATACCTTGTCAGAATATTCACGAATTATCCCGTATGGTTATTAAATATTTAACATCATAAACGGAGGAACCATGAAAGAAACAAAAATCATTCTTTCTGAAAAGGAGATGCCAAAACAGTGGTATAACATTACGGCTGATATGCCCAACATGCCTAAACCGCCTTTACATCCCGGGACCAGGCAGCCAGTCGGACCTGATGACCTTTCAGCCATTTTTCCCATGGCGCTTATTGAGCAGGAAGTTAGCCAGCAACGCTGGATCGATATCCCTGAGGATGTTCTGGAAATATATTCACTGTGGAGACCGTCTCCCCTGTACAGGGCTCACAGGCTGGAAAAGGCCCTTGGGACACCAGCAAGGATTTATTATAAATATGAAGGCGTAAGCCCGGCAGGAAGCCACAAACCCAACACATCCATTCCACAGGCCTTCTATAATAAAAAGGCTGGCATCAAAAGAATCGCGACCGAAACAGGTGCCGGACAGTGGGGTTCGTCCATGGCCCTCGCGGGTAACCTCTTCGGTATGGATGTCACCGTTTATATGGTCAGGGTGAGTTATGATCAGAAACCGTACAGAAGAATTACCATGGAGACATGGGGTGCCACAGTTCACCCAAGTCCGTCAAAAGTGACCCAGACCGGGACTAAAGCCCTCGAAGCAGACCCTGACAATCCCGGGAGTCTAGGCCTTGCAATATCAGAGGCAGTTGAAGACGCCGCTACTCATGACGATACAAATTACTCACTTGGTTCGGTTTTAAATCATGTATGTCACCATCAGACCGTTATCGGTCTTGAAGCAAAGAAACAGTTTGAAATTGCCGGTGATTACCCGGACATTATTATAGGCTGTTGCGGCGGAGGCAGTAATCTGGCCGGTGTGAGTTTCCCATTTCTGCAGGACAAAATAAATGGAAAGGATTTGAGAGTAATAGCTGCAGAGCCCGCGTCCTGCCCTACCCTTACAAAAGGCGAGTTCAGATATGATTTTGGAGATGTTGCCGGACTTACCCCTTTCCTCATGATGTACACGCTTGGACATGACTTCATTCCTCCTGGCATACATGCAGGAGGCTTGCGGTATCATGCAGATGCACCGCTTGTATGTCAGCTGTATAAAGACGGCCTGATAGAAGCTCAGGCATATCACCAGATGTCGGTATTTGAAGCTGCCATGCAGTTTGCACGCACCGAGGCAATTATTCCTGCCCCGGAAACCGCCCATGCAATCAGAGGTGCTATTGATGAAGCGCTGAAATGTAAAGAAGAAGGCAAAGAAAAGACAATTCTGTTTAATCTGAGCGGTCACGGATATCTGGACCTTCAGGCCTATTCAGATTATATGGAAGGCAAACTAAGTGATTATGAATATCCTGAAGAAAAAATCAGGGAAGCGCTTTCAAAACTTCCTGTACTGTAACCATTGAGATGTATGTATGAAGCAACTCCGTAAGATCAAAAGGGGGTGCAATCTGCGACCCCTCAAAGTTAACGTAATTTAATCCATGTTTTGCCGTCATTCCGGCAGTACTCTCCCCGGTCGCAGAGACACTCGGGCAGACTCGCATCGAGAATCCCGTCATTCCATGAGATTTTGGATGTCCGATAATTGACTTCGGTCATGACAAAAGTATCATCAGAAAACCCTCTAAGCTGCAAACCAGTCCCGGCATTTTCAAAGGCAGCATTCAGTTTCAGGTCGTCATAAATTAAACTTAGCCGTCAGAAACCAAACGGTTTTAATAGCGTATCAATTTTATTATCGTTTAAAATCAAAGTGTTTTGTTCGGGCACTGATTTTGCTTTTGATACAGGAAGGAGAGAGATTTCATATTAAACTGCCTGATAATAAGCAGGTGATCAAATTGGAGGTAGAGATGCTGCCCAACAGAAGAAGTTATTTTAGATTTGACGTACCATTAAGAGTAACACTGGATAACTTGCAGAATGGGGGACAAAGCCTTACAGGTACTACAAAGAATCTTTCCCGAAATGGACTTTGTTTTGAGACCGACAGTAATGATCTCATGCCAAATGACAGAATCGAGTTAGCGATTGAAATTCCTGACAGTGAATCATATCCGCTTTTGGCAGATGTTATGTGGAAACAGCAGGTAGATAACAGATGCCTGACCGGTGTAAAAATAGTCAGTATGGATAGTGAAGCAAAAAGTGAAGTTCTGGATTATGCATATGACATGTGGCTGAATATCGTGCGTAACAGAAAAACTGTAGACATGGCCGTACTATGAAAGCACGTAAGGAAAGCAAAACTATGCTGACGGAAAACAGGGAAAAGAGAAAATACAAACGTGTGCCTTCTAATTTCAAGGTAAGGTTTACCTGCTTGCATACGGACTATAAAGGGACAGTCACCAATATATCCGAAGACGGCATGTTTATCAAAACAGGGAAAATGAGTTTTCCCTTTGATTCCACTCTTGAGATCATTCTTCATCTGAAGAACAAGATTTTCAAAGTCACTGTGGAGGTGAGAAGGATGTCTAAATCCAGTGATCATTATGATGGACTTGGGGTAAGATTACTCCACACTTCACAGGAATACCGTGATCTGGTCAACACGTACAAAATGATTCATCAGAACAGAACCGCCTTTACTCTCACGTGATAATCTGCAGCATTGATTTAACATTTGACAGACGTTAAGCTATATGTATATCATTAAAAATTTGATCGTACGATATAATCAGAACCTGTCTTAAAATAGAAATATGTCAGCTCAATGTTGAATGTATCTTGTCATTCCCGAGTTCTCTTGATTGAGAATCCAGTTTTTTCAAGAGCTTCTGGATTCCCGATTACTGACTTCGGGCATAACGTTCAATGCTGTTTCAATTATGAGACAGGTTCTAGTTAGTGACTGTTGCAGAAGCTGTCATTTGTCACCCTGAATTTATTTAAGGGTCTTGCAACTCGTTGCAACTCAAGATTCTGAAACAAGATCAGAATAACAGATATTAGAATTTTTGCTTTCCGTAACAGTAAATAACTTATACCATTGGAACAGAGTTCATGATGATTAATCCGGGTCGGAAATCCATGTAAAAAGGAGAACAGGTATTAATGGCGTTTGTAATCGGTTTTGCAGGAAAAGGCGGCACAGGTAAAACAACGATCTCAGCACTTACCGTTCGATACCTGATGGAAAAGAAGAAAAAAGCCGTACTTGCTGTTGATGCAGACAGCAACTCATGTCTCAATGAAGCACTTGGCGTCGAGATATACGCCACGATAGGCAGGCTGCGGGAAGAATCTCTGGCTACTGTCCGGAGCGGTGCCGAACGTCCGGGTGGTATGAGCATGGAGCAGCTTTTTGATTATCAGGTACAGCAATCAGTGATCGAGTCTAAAGGTTTTGATCTTATGGTCATGGGCAGGCCTGAAGGACCTGGCTGTTATTGTGCAGCCAATAACATTATTCGCAAATATACCGATATTCTGTCTGATAAGTACCCTTATGTAGTAATTGACAATGAAGCAGGCATGGAACACCTCAGCAGACGGACAACTCACAGTGTAGACCTGTTACTGATAATCAGTGACCCTACTCAGAAAGGTGTTCAGACCGCTTATAGAATAAACGGCCTCGTAGATGAACTCGAACTCGATGTGAAAGAACGCAGGTTCATTATTAACAGGGTATCGGATGAAAATTTCAGTAAGCTGAAAAAAAGCAGTGCTGTCCTGCCTGAAGACAAGCTGTACCATATTCCCAATGATGAAAATATTTTTCATCTTGATATGGAAGGCAAACCGGTTTTTGATCTGCCGCAAGACTCTGTTGCCGTAACAACATTTTATGAAATTCTTGACAGCTGCAATATACCTTAATTTTTCCCCCATTATTCAAACGCATTTCTTTCATTACATCGTTTCTGACATGCCTCAATAAGTCAGTTTAAAATTGTTTAACCTGTTCAACCTTGTTCAAATAAGTCTAAAATGTATATTCAACCTTCCTGAACAACTTTAATCTAGCTTTGAACCATTATTGAACTACCGTTGAACCATATCTGAGCTACTGTTGAACTATTGTCTTCCCTTTTCCGCTATAATATATGCGTTTTATTTCATGTGTATGAACAGACTTCGGTTTTTCATACTCAGCATTAATTATCGGGAGGCTTAATGCATATCAAATACGGTCTTAATGTCCTGAGCCTTTGCCTGCTCGTTGTGAGCATTCCTTTCCTTTCATATGCAGGAGAGTTTTCGATATCTGATCACAGCAGTGTCATAGGGAGAAACACTGGATACCCCCAGGGAACAACCACAAATGGTTTGACAGAAACGGGCAACCTGGACCTCATTATGGAGACAACTGTATATGCCAAGAACCTGGAACTCGTCTCCGTGGATATAAATGGTGAGGATATAGATGGAGAAACATTTATCGGCTCTATTACCCCTTTGAGATTGAGATACAGACCTCACAGCCAGTTTACTCTTGAAGGCGGAGTCCTGCTTGCGTATGATTTCGGGGACGGCAGTGACTTTGACGAAGTCGAACCCATATTAAGACTTGTATACCAGCCGAGGGAACATATCTTTGTAGTCGCAGGAACAATTATAAGGACCCATTCTATCCACGATGCCATTTATAATGACACAGCTGCATTTATGGAAAATAACGAACAGGGTTTTCAGTTAAGGGCCGATCTGAAGCATATCAAACAGGACTTATGGATAAACTGGAGGGTCAGGGAGGAAGATAACGTATCTGAACGGTTTGATTCCGCCTCGACAACTCAGATTAGAATTGGAGATTTCCGGTTTGATGGCCAGCTGCTGCTTCGCCATACAGGGGGGCAGCAAAATACTGAAGACATGCTTGAGTTCAATACAGCATATCTCGTTGGGGGATCTTACGGCTTTTTCGAAGGGGTTACGGTCCCTGTTCTGAATGTTGTGGAGGAAATGCGGATTGGTGCGTATTTCATTGGAAGCAGTGAGGATCCCGACGATCAATCCGGTCTGCCTGCTTCAGACGGTAATGGTATTGAAGGATCGCTAATGTTCAGAACAAGACCGGCAAAAAATTTAAATCTTCACATCTTCGGCTCATATTTTTATGGTGATAATCTTGTTGCACGGGCCGGTGACCCGCTTTATTCTGCCGAAGAATATATCCAGATAGGTTCCAACTTCTTATTTGAACTGGCGGCCGGACTGAAATTTGAAATAAGTGGTGTAGCCCAGCTTGTTGATGGGACATTTGTTCATACAGAACAAATGTACTTCTCATGGGGAAAGGGGTTTACAATTTTCAGGGGGATGTAATATTTAATATTTATAATTAAATTTCAAGCAGTTATACTTTGATTTGTGCTGATAAACATCAGAATGCATGTCTGTCCCCTTCTAAAATATTTAAAATTCTTATTATTAAATAACGCTGTATATTTTTTAATTTTTTATGTTATAATCCAAGACTTTTCTCGAGGTTTATGCAACTCATCCAGATAAAAAACCTAAAAGGAGATAGATTTAATGATAATTATCGGTGAAAAGATCAGTGTCATTGCGAAACAAGTCAGAGAGGCTATGGATAGTCGCGATCCAAAGCCCATTCAGGAACTGGCCGATAAACAGTGGAAAGCAGGAGCACATTTTATCGATGTAAACATCGGCCCTGCCGAGGACAAGGGCGAAGACCTGATGAAATGGATGGTTGAAAGCATACAACAGACTGTTAAGGCCCCGCTCTGCCTTGATACCACGAATGCTTCAGCTCTGGAGGCCGGTTTAACTGTCCATAACAATGAATGGGGCAAACCCCTTATCAATTCCACTTCAAATGACCCGGAAAGATTTGGCATGCTGGAGCTTGCTGCCAAATACAATGCCGAGATTATAGCTCTGACCGTAGGTAAGGGAGGTCTGCCTGCAGATGCAGAGGAGCGATGCGGAATAGCAGCCGAAATCATGGCACGGGCCGCGGAATTTGGAGTCCCTCTTGAAGATATTTATCTTGATCCTTTGATTCTGCAGGTCTGCACAACTCAGGACCAGGCAATGCATTCAATAAAAGCGATCCAGATGTTTCAGGAACTTAATGATCCTCCCATGAAAACGGTAGTAGGGTTGAGCAACATATCAAACGGTGTTCCCAAGGAAATGAGAAGCCTGATAGACAGGGTATATCTTACATTATTAATGTACGAAGGATTAACAGCAGCTATCGCGAATCCACTGGATAAAGATCTCATGGATGTGGTCAAGACTACAGATGTATTTATGAATAAAACACTGTATGCACATTCATATCTGGAAATGTAAATAAAATAGTAGTTAGTAGCAGGGAGTTAGCCGTCAGGATTAAACCTAAATATTTTTCCCTTACCTACTATCTACCATCTACCTTATTTAAGGAGGAATAAAATGTCTTATGTAGTTCCAAAAGAGTCTTTTAACGGTAAGGTGCTCAGTGTCGATTTTGGCAAAGACGATAAGGCAATTTCGGTTGGTGGAGAAAACTGTCTTCCGTTTTTATCATTTGAAGGCGATCTTCCAAACAGGCCTGTGATAGCGTACGAAATCCAGGACTGTCCGCCGGATGACTGGCCGGACACTGTCAAAGACGTTTATAAAGATGTAAGCGGTGATCCGGTGACCTGGGCAAAGCATTGCCAGGACAATCTAAATGCAAAGGCAATCGCGTTAAGACTGGTAAGCACCCACCCTGACAGGGATAACCGTTCTGCTGAGGATGCTGCTAAGACAATAAAGGATGTACTGGCTGCTATAAATGTTCCCCTCATAATTCTCGGCTCTAACCATATCGAAAAAGACTCAGCTGTGCTGGTGGCGGCTGCAGAGGCGGCCAGCGGAAACAACTGCATCATTGGAAAGGCACAGGAAGGCAACTATAAAACGATCGTTGCTGCCGCCCTGGCACATAATCATAAATTAATCGCAATGTCAGAGCTTGATATCAACCTTGCAAAACAGCTGAACATCCTGATTACCCAGATGGGCTTCGACAAGTCAAAGCTCCTGACAGATCCCATGTGTTCAGCCCTTGGATACGGACTTGAGTACACCTATTCTGTTATGGAGAGGATACGACTTGCCGGACTTGCACAGAACGACCAGACCATGCAGCCCCCTATTCTCGGAGACGTGGGGATCTATGTATGGAAAGTAAAAGAGGTTGTTGCTCCTGAAGCAGATCTGCCCGAGTGGGGAGCTTTGGAAGAGAGAGGTATTGCATGGGAAGCGGTGACTGCAACCTCAATGATTACGTCAGGCACGAACCTGCTCATCATGAGACATCCAAAAGCAATAGAAACTGTTGAGAAAACAATAGAAGAACTTACGTAATTATTGATAATTACTGTATACATTTTGACATATAACGGAGGATACACATGGCATTAACCGGAGTCCAGATATTTAAACTTCTTCCAAAGACCAACTGCAAGAAGTGCGGTTTTCCCACATGCCTTGCCTTTGCTATGAAGCTTGCACAGGGAGGCGTAGATCTTTCAGCATGTCCGGATGTCTCTGAAGAAGCTAAAAAAACACTGGGAGAGGCTTCAGCGCCACCCATCAGATCGTTCAGCCTGGGAAGCGGAGAAAAGTCAGTCAAGATGGGCGGTGAGAACGTCCTGTTCAGACATGACAAGAAATTTATAAACCCCTGTGTTCTGGCAGTTAATATAGCTGATACGCTGAGTGATGATGAACTGGCTGGAAAAGCTGAAGAAGTTGCCGCATCAGAACTTGAACGTGTAGGTCAGAAACTCAGGATCGATGCTATTTCCATTGAATACGCTTCCGGTGATGCCGCAAAATATGAGGCAGCTGTCAAGCTTGTTGCTGACAAGGCTCCAGATGTCGCACTTATCCTAAACTGTAAAGATGCGGGAGCCGCAGAGGCTGCTGTCAAGGCTGTTGCCAACAGAAAACCGCTTTTATACTGTGCGACTGATGAAACCGCCGAGGCAATGGCAAATATTGCAAAGACGAACAGTGTCCCCCTAGCCGCCTGCGCAGAAGGCCCTGAAGCACTGAGTCTTCTCACTGAAAAGATCAAGGGACTTGGTGTCGAGGACATGGTCCTCGATTCAGGTGCAAAAACGGCGAAGGAAATAATCGAACATAATACACAGATCAGAAGGTCTGCGCTGAAGAAGAACTTCAAACCTCTGGGCTACCCGATTATTAATTATGTAATCAGAGACGATTCCACCCTTGAAACAGCAATTGCATCTGTTGCGATAGCAAAGTATGCTTCCATCGTTGTTCTCAGCAGTGTTGAAAAGTGGAAAAACCTTGCACTGTTCACCGTCAGACAGAACATTTACACTGACCCGCAGGTACCGATGCAGGTTGAGCAGAAAATATATGAGATCAGTGAGCCGACTGCTGATTCACCGCTGATGATCACCACCAATTTCTCCCTTACGTACTTTATCGTGTCGGGTGAAGTTGAAAACAGTAAGGTGCCAAGCAGACTTGCGGTTATGGATTGTGAGGGTCTGTCCGTTCTGACTGCGTGGGCGGCCGGTAAGTTTACAGCAGCTAAGATAGCGCAGTTTATTATTGAAAGCGGTGTAGGTGATCAGGTGAGCAACAAAGAGCTTATTCTTCCGGGTCAGGTGGCAATTCTCAGCGGTGCACTGGAGGACAAGCTTGAAGGATGGAAAATCACTGTAGGTCCCAGGGAAGCTAATGCACTCCCGACTTATCTTAAGAGCAGGGAAGCTTGATTTTTTATATTTAAGAGGTGTAGCGTAGGATTTGACAAGAATTATTCTAATGTGATAATTTTTATAATTGGGAGGGGTGATTATGACAACAATGGAAAGATACAGGCATCTAAACATTAAGTTAACACCGCAACGCATTGCAATACTGGGTTATCTTGATGGTAATAAGAGCCATCCATCAGCAGAGGATATCTATAAATCAGTATCCAGGGAATTTCCGACTATGTCTTTTGCCACCGTCTATAACACCCTCGAAGCACTAAAAAACAAGGAACAGATTCTTGAGCTGAAAATAGATCCATCCAAGAAAAGATATGATCCGGACACAACACCTCATCATCATTTAATATGCACAGGCTGCAGAAGTATTGTTGACATATACAAAAACTTTAATCTTGATCTTTCAGAGGATCTGACGGATGGATTTGATGTAACGGGCAGTCATATTGAGTTTTTCGGTAAATGCAGCACATGCAGATAACTGCAATTAATTACCTGTAATCCTCAATTTTCATAACGCTTGTACTCAGTAAACCGAACTTAACATTCACCAGGAGGTAACGATGTCAAAACTGATAGCCACTGCTGCTATTAACGCTGCACACGGTCTTTTTAAAACAGCAGAGGAGATGCTTGATAAGGCGATCGCTGAAAAAGGCAAGGACTTTGTTTTTGAATTTCCTGATACCGCATTTTATCTTCCGCAGATATATGCGATGACCGCATTTCCTGTCAAGACCCTTGCTGATATGAAAGTTGCCCTTGAAATGGCCAGGGAGATGCTTCACGACGCACCTGAAGATACCCTATGGAAACCTTACCTTGGCGAAGCCCTTGACTCAGGAATGGCCACCCTCTTCTGTGAGGAAATCATCCTTGCAATGAGATATCTTAACGGCCAGGAACCGGCCACTGATCCTGAAACAGGCTACGTATATAACGGGTTCATTACAGACACGATCCAGAGAAATCTCGGCATACAGCTTGTTGACGGCAGAATGCCGGGATTTGCCGCGATAATCGGTGCTGCTCCTGATGATGATACGGCGGCAAAAATAGTGAGAGAGCTTCAGGAAAAGAACATTCTTACCTTTTTGTCTGGTACGGCTAAAGACAAAAACGGGAATGTTACAAACGTGACCCAGCAGCTTTTGAGAAAGGGAGTTGAACTCGGGTGGGACACATATATCGTCCCTCTTGGTCCTGATACTGAGCATACGCTTTATGCCCTTGACTGGTCCATACGGGCCTCCATGATATTCGGCGGCAACAAGCCGGGTGATTATAAGGCAAACCTCAAATACACAAAGGACAGGGTGTTTGCGTTCGCCCTCGTACTCGGCGAGCTTGATGATGTTAAATGGTCGACGGGAGCAGGTGCGATCAATTTTGGATATCCTGCAATATGTGATACCGAGGTGCCTGTTATCCATCCTACGGGTGTATGTACATACGAGCATGTTGAAGTTGAACTTGACCATGACAAAATTGTTCAACGTGCATTTGAAGTCAGAGGTCTTAAAGTTACGGTTGAGAAGCCACCGATTCCTGTTTCTTACGGTCCTGCTTTCGAAGGTGAGCGGATCAGGAAAGAGGACATGTTTATTGAGTTCGGCGGTCAGCGTACTCCGGCATTTGAATGGGTAAGAACAAAAGAGCTTGAAGAAATTGAAGATGGAAAAGTCGTCCTGGTAGGCACTGATATAGAAGAGAGATATAAAGCTGGCGGCAGAATGCCTCTGGGCATTGTAATTGACGTTGCCGGCAGAAAAATGCAGAGTGACTTTGAAGCGATCATAGAAAGGAAGCTCCACCATAATATTAATGAAGCACAGGGTCTGTGGCACATGGGACAGCGTGACATCGTCTGGATGAGAATCAGCAATCAGGCATACAAGGATGGGATCACACTGGAGCATATCGGCACTATCCATAATACGATGACGCATAACAGGTTCAAGTCTATTGTTGATAAAGTACAAGTCACACTTTATTTCGATGAGAAAGACGTGCTCGAACTTCAGGAGCAGGCGCGGGCAAATTACAAGGAGAGAGACCACAGGCTTGCAGGTCTTACAGATGAGTCAGTTGAAACGTACTATTCATGTCTTCTCTGTCAGTCTTTTGCCCCTTCACATGTCTGCGTCATCAGTCCGGAGCGTCTTGGTCTTTGCGGCGCTTATAACTGGCTTGACTGCAAGGCTGCATATGAAATTGATCCTACCGGTGGTAACCAGCCGATAGAAAAGAGCACGGTGCTGGATGAAAAACAGGGCCGTTGGGAAGGGGTAGACAAATATCTCCAGAGCAATTCAGCAGGCGCAGTTGAGTCTCTCAACCTATACACAATCATGGACAATCCCATGACATCATGCGGCTGCTTTGAGTGCATTGTCGCCATTATCCCGGAGGCCAACGGTATCATGCTCGTACAGAGAGGTCATACCGGTGAGACACCTGTCGGCATGAAGTTCTCTACCCTTGCCGGTACGGTTGGCGGAGGAACGCAGAATCCCGGATTTATGGGAATTGGGGTGAACTTTATAACGAGCAGGAAATTTCTCTATGCCGATGGGGGCATCAAGAGAATCGTCTGGATGACAAAGAATCTTAAAGAGAGAATTGCCGAGGACTTCAAACAGAGATGTGAAGAGGAAGGCGTACCTGATCTGATGGACAAGATAGCAGATGAAACCATTGCTGAAGACTCGGAAAAATTAATGGAACATTTGGCGAATGTCGGACATCCGGCCCTTGAAATGGATCCGATGTTCTAAAGATAGTAACGAGTAGAGAAAAAAATATTCCCGTTACTCATCACACATTACTCATCATGATATTATGGAGGTAATATGAGCAACCATAACAAACCAGTTAAGAGTGCAGGATCTTCAGCTGAAGAAATAATTGAATGGGGTGAGTCCCATGAAATGGAAACATGCTTTGACCGTGCAGACAGGCTCAAGCCCTGCCCTATCGGTGAGACAGGCGCCTGCTGCAGGGTATGTCACATGGGACCATGCAGACTCGTTGGTAAGAACGCAGAAGAAGAAGCAAGGGGCGTGTGCGGAGCTACACTTGCAACCGTTGCAGCCAGAAATTTTTTGCGTATGATCGCTGCCGGCACCTCCGCCCATTCAGACCATTCCCGGGACATGGCCAATACGCTCCTGGCAGTTGCAACCGGTGAAACAACTGACTTCAAAATCAAGGATGTAAGAAAGCTCTATAAGGTTGCAGGCATCCTCGATATTGAATTTGAAGGAAGGGAAGTCAACGAGGTTGCAAAAGATGTAGCGGAAACATTTCTCCAGGACTTCGGCCGTCAGAATGGTGAGCTCAACTATTGCAAGAGGGCTCCGGAAAAAACACAGGAGAGATGGAAGAAATACGGCATAACCCCCCGCGGTATAGACAGAGAGGTTGTAGAAACAATGCACCGTACCGCTGTCGGTGTTGACCATGATCCTGACCACCTTCTGACACAGGGCTTGAGAACAGCTCTTGCCGATGGGTGGGGCGGATGCATGATCTCCACTGACATAACAGACATACTCTTTGGAACACCCATGCCTATTAAGGCTGAAGCAAGTTTCGGCATATTCAAGGAAGATGAAGTCAACATGGTGGTCCATGGCCATGAACCTACCCTTGCAGAAGCCATAGTTGAGGTCGGCTCATCACAGGAAATGATCGATTACGCAAAATCGAAAGGGGCGAAAGGAATTAATATCGGCGGAATGTGCTGTACTGCAAATGAGGTGCTGATGAGACACGGGATCCCCACTGCCGGTGGATTCACAAACCAGGAACTTGGCATCATGACCGGTCTGATTGATGCTCTTTCAGTAGATGTACAGTGCATTATGCCGGCGATTACTCAGCTGTCCAAAAAGTTTCATACGAAGATCATCACGACGAGTCCGAAGGCAATGATCCAGGACGCCATCCACATAGAGCATGACGAACATCATCCTAACAAGACAGCAAGGGAGATCTTAAAGCTCGCCTGTGACAATTTTCCAAACAGGACAAAAGAGGGAAGTCATATATCTGAAAAGTTTCCTCTTATCGGCGGCTTCTCAGACGAATATATCGAGTATATGCAGGGCGGAAAATGGCGTGGATCCTACAGACCGTTAAATGATGCAATTGCAGCCGGCAGAGTGCGCGGAGTCGTTGGACTGGCCGGTTGTGACAATCCGCGGGTTGCGTCAACAGGTATTCATAAATACATCGCAAGAGAGTTAATCAAAAACGACGTGCTTATTGTTTCAACAGGCTGCGGGTCAGCTGCCTGCGGATCCGCCGGATATCTCACTCCGGAAATGGCATTGGAGAATGCCGGTCCCGGTCTCAGAGAGGTCTGTGAAGCTATAGGAATTCCGCCTATTCTTCACCTTGGAGCATGTGTTGATAATTCAAGAATTCTTACCATTGCAACTAATATGGCCAAGGAAGGCGGACTCTCCGATGAGATCGGCGGTATGCCTGCGGTAGGTATTGCTCCTGAATGGATGTCTGAAAAGGCAATAGCAATTGGAGTCTATTTCGCGGCTTCCGGAGTTCCGGTCATCTTCGGCGGAGAATCCCCGGTGGGCGCCAGTAAAGAAGTTACAAGAATCATGACCGAGGTCTGGATGGAAAGATACATGGGAGCCATGCATTTTGAGCCTGATCCGGAGAAAATGCTTGCCATGGCGCTCGACTATATAGACAAGGCAAGAGAAGCTCTCAAGCTCAGGAAATACGAACCCGGAAAATTCGGTGCAGAGAGGGTGCTCATGGATATGGCTGCCAGAAGAGTAATTACACCGCATGCAGGTGTAGGAGGTATAAATGACGCTGAACGCTAATGAAGTACTTGGCCACGTAGCTGAGGTTTTAACGGAGACAGAGAAGAAGAGAGGTATCCTGATTCATGCCTTCCAGCAGATTCAGGAAGAGCATAACTATCTTCCACAAGAAGAACTGATGAAGCTCTCAAAAAACCTCGGCATCGCCATGTCTGATGTTTACAGTACCGCAACATTTTACAAACAGTTTTACTTTACACCCCGCGGCAGAAAAATCGTCAGGGTCTGCACCGGAACAGCATGTCATGTTCGTGGCGCAGGTGAGGTGATGAGCAGGTTGAAAGACGAATTTAAAATTAAAGAGGGTGAAACAACAGAAGATCTTGCCATGACGCTCGAGACAGTCGGCTGTATCGGATGCTGCGGTCTGGCACCTGTTGCTACTGTTAATGAAAATATTGTAGGCGAAATCGACGATACATCCCTGTCTGTTATGATCGAGAATATCAGGGAAGACGATACAGTTAAAACGGCAGCGGATGATGAATAGTTTAATTTATAAGTAAGTTAAACATTGTTCAATAGAGTTCAAAATAGTTATACGTTTTAGAAAAACAATTTTGAACAATGTTAAACAATCTTAAACAACTTTGAACAATATTTAACAAGGTGGAGATATGGCAAAACTAAACAGTGTTAATGAGCTTAAAGAGTTAAGGGAAAAACTCAAAAAGGAGACGTTTCAACCTGATGCCTTAAGGGCAAGGGTCTGTTGTGGCACCGCATGTACGGCAACAGGGGCATATAAAGTCATTGACTCATTTGAAAAAGAAGCAGCAAACTCAGGCGTTGAGGTTGAGATAGTGAAAACAGGTTGTCAGGGTATCTGTCAGAAAGGTCCTGTACTAAAAGTCGAACCCATAAATATCTTTTACCAGAGAACAAAACCCGAGAATGTTTCTTCCATCATGAGTTATTCCATGCTGGGCAATATGCCATTCAGGCAGGGACTGTACAGGGACAATATTCTTACTGAACCCATTCCTGAGATGGTTGATATACCGTTTTACAAAAAGCAGGTCAGGATAGCTTTAAGAAATAACGGTGTTGTTGATCCAAATAATATCGATCATTTTATTGCTGTGGGAGGATATGCAGGTCTTGAAAAAGCACTTTCGTCCATGACCCCTGATGACGTTATGGAAGAAGTTGATAAAGCCAACCTCAGAGGCAGGGGTGGTGCAGGATTTCCGGCTGGCAGAAAATGGAAACATGTCAAAGGCGCTCCCGGAGATATAAAATTTGTCGTGGCAAACGGTGATGAAGGTGACCCCGGAGCATTTATGGACAGGTCTATCATGGAGGGTGATCCCCATTCTCTTCTCGAGGGAATGGCGCTCTGTGCTTACGCAATGGGCGGTCAGTACGGAATCATTTATGTCAGACATGAGTACCCTCTTGCGGTCAAAAACCTGCAGATAGCTATAGACCAGGCAGTGGAGAAAGGGCTTCTCGGCAAGAATATCCTTGGTACTGATTTCAGTTTCACCATGAATATCAGGGAAGGTGCAGGGGCATTTGTCTGCGGTGAGTCAACAGCACTTGTAGCATCCATTGAGGGTGAACGGGGATTCCCGAGACCAAGGCCTCCAAGACTTTCTGAACCCGGCGGTGGACCATGGGGGTATCCGAGCAATCTTAATAATATTGAAACATACGCCTGTGTGCCTGTTATTATTGATAAAGGATCCGATCACTTCCTCTCGATCGGCACAAAGAATTCCCCGGGGACAAAGGTGTTTGCACTGACCGGTAAAGTCAAGAACACCGGACTTGTTGAGGTACCGATGGGTATTACATTAAGAGAAATCATCTATGAAATAGGCGGTGGTATTCTCAATGACAAAGAATTCAAGGCGGTACAGACAGGAGGTCCATCAGGAGGCTGTATCCCTGCTGAACATCTTGACCTTCCTGTTGATTTTGACTCTCTCTGGAAAGTAGGATCAATGATGGGATCAGGCGGTATGGTTGTGATGGATGAGGATACCTGCATGGTAGATGTTGCAAAATTCTTTCTTTCCTTTACGCAGTCCGAGTCCTGCGGAAAATGCCCTCCCTGCAGGATAGGTACATACCAGATGCTGCAGATACTGGAGAAGATTACTTCAGGCAATGGAGAACATGGTGATCTTGAAAGCCTCGAAGAACTTGGAAAGAAAATCGTCAAGGGTTCTCTGTGCGGTCTTGGAAACAGTGCACCTAATCCTGTACTTACCACTATCAAGTATTTCAGGGAAGAGTATGAAGAGCATATTTATGATAAGTATTGCCGCGCAAAGGCATGCAGCGGTCTCGGATTATTCAGAATAGACAGTGAAAACTGCATTCTCTGCGGACTCTGCAAGCAGGCATGTGCCTTTGGAGCAGTCAGAGAAACAAGGAATAGATTCTTTATTGATCAGGACTACTGTACAAAATGCAAAGCCTGCTATTCTGTATGTCCTACTGAAGCGGTGAAAGTGGAAAAACACAGAAGACAAAAGAAAGGAGTTAGAAGTTAGGAGGCAAAGACATAGTCTTTTTTTACATGACTACGAACTACTAGCTACCAACTACTAATTATGCAGTAATTTATAAGCTATAAGGGAAAAGGCAATGAGCGAAGAAAACAAAAAGAAAGCAGTTAAAATGGAAGATGTCAAGGCAAAGGCCGATGAGAAACAGTGTGCGGTGCAGAAAGCGCTCACATTTGTTGAGGAATTCCTTGCTGAACCCATGTGCGGGAGATGCTTCCCCTGTTCCATGGGGTCGTATGAAGCACAGATCAGACTTAAGAGACTCACTGATGGCTCCGCAACTGAAGAGGACATAGCTGCTGTCAGAAAGATCGCAGATGTTATGAGTGAAGCTTCCATGTGCAAAAAGGGCAAAGACACAGCGAAATATTTGCAGGAGGACGTTGATCTCAATGATCTTGCTAACCATGTGACCGGTGTCTGTCAGAAAAATGAATGTATGGAATTCACCAGATATATGATCATTCCCGAAAACTGCACCATGTGTGGGGATTGTCTTGAAGCATGTAAGGACAATGCAATTCTTGGCGAAAAGAAAAAACCCTATTATTCCGGCTACCTTCCTTATGAAATAGTCCAGAAGAGATGCACAAAGTGCGGTGAATGCTTGAAAGTATGCCGGTTTGACGCGGTCAAAACTGTTACTGCAAAAGAAATGGCAGAATCTGAAAAAGTAGAAGCATAATTTCGTGACGTGTTAAGCATTACGTTTTTGTAATTTATAATTTGAAATTATTATGGAGGGGGTTTACATGTCCAAAAACATAACTCTGTCAATAGACGGAAAAGAGGCCAAAGTCCCGGAGGGGACAAACCTCATCGAAGCAGCAGCTTCCGTTGGAATTCATATCCCGAATCTCTGTTACCTTAAGGGTATGAGGGGTATAGGCGCCTGCAGACTCTGCCTCATAGATGTTGAAGGAGGTAAAGGTCCGGTAGTAGGGTGTATTACGAAAGCCAAAGAAGGCATGGTTGTGAACACATCCACGGAAGAAATCCAGGAGATGAGAAAATTCATTATTGATCTTATTCTCTCGATGCATCCCCTTGACTGCATGACATGCACAAAGGCAGGAGTATGTAATCTTCAGCAGTATGCATATGATTTTGAGGTAAAGGAATCAAGCCTGACGAGAAAGAAATTCGGATACCCCGTTGATGAAGCCAATCCTTTCATCAAAAGAGATCCTGATTACTGCGTTCTCTGTGCAAGATGCGTAAGGGTCTGCAAAGAGCAGGGAACGAACGTACTTGATTTCATGGGTAGGGGCGTTGGTGCAAAAGTGGCCACTGCCATGGACAAACCTCTTCAGGAATCCGAATGTACCTTCTGCGGAAGCTGTGTAGATGCCTGCCCGGTAAATGCCCTGCTGGAGGCAGACAGGTGGAGAAAAGGCAGGGAGTGGGAATATGAAACTTCAAAATCTGTATGTCTTTCCTGCGGAAACGGATGTGACATATCGGTTAGCACAAGTGAAGGCGCTGTTGTCAAGGTCAAAGCTGGCGGTGAAGATGGTTCTGTAGAGAATTATATCTGTGCCATCGGACGTTTTGGATTTGATGCGGTCGGTTCAGATGCTCGGGTCACGAGCCCTTTGATCAGGAAAAATGGAAAACTCGAGGAAGCTTCATGGGATGATGCGCTTTCTCTTGCAGCAGCAAAGTTAAAAGATTCAAAAAATTCAGGCATCATCAGCACCGCTGGAATCCTTAACCAGGACGCGTTTGTACTTGCAAAGCTGGCCTCTGATGTAATCAAGACCAAAAATATAGATACAACAGCAAGTCTTTACGCAGATGTTGATTCCATGAAGCTCTCTGACCAAATACATCTCGATGCCCTTAATACAATAGTTGTTGCGGGACTCAACCCCTCGCAGTGGGACAGAGTACTTCCGGCCCTTGACGCAGGCGTTAGAAAGAGTGTTGCTAGAGGGGCAAAGCTGATTACCATTAATGCTGATGACACCAGGTTAGGTTCAGCAGCAACAGTTAATATAAAGGGTAATGAGGCAACATCTCTTTCCCAGCTCGCAAAAGCCCTCATAGACGCTGGTGCTAAAGCTGATAAAAAACTTATTGATGCCGTATCAGGGGAGACAGTGTCTGAAGATATGGCAAAGGCTGCTGAGTTGATAATAAAAGCGGAAAACACAGCAATACTGTGTTCCCCTTCCCTTTTCAGCGCCGCGAGAAACCTTTCTCTTGCCGCTGACATCAAGGTTACCGCAGTACCCCTGGAGGCTAATGCAAAAGGTGTCATGTCCCTGGGTCTGACTGCAAAGGGCAAGACGTTCAGTGAAATGGCTTCAGGTGGTGTTGATGTTCTTTATGCAATCGGAGAACTTCCCATCAGCAAAAAGCCTAAGTCAGGTTTTATCATTGCCCAGACTTCATACATGACTGATCTTGCAAAAGTGGCTGATGTTATTCTTCCTGCAGCTGCTCCGGTTGAATCAGCAGGCTCAATAATCAGCTATCTGGGCAAAGCAAAAGACCTAAAAAGCGCCATGGCACCTGCCGGTGATTCAAAACAGCACAAGACGATCTTCATGGAGCTTTCGAAAGCCATGAACAAACCTGTCAAGGAGTCGGCTGCTGAGATGAAAAAGGCATTTCAGGTAAGCCAGAAGGCAAAGTTTACGGCCTTTGAGAAAAAACAGGGTCTTGATGCAAACGCGGCAGAGCTTGTGGACACGTTAAATGCATCTGTGATCAACCACTCAAGACTTCTGTGGTTAAAAGAAGCACAGCCTGCATAATGCTTTAACCAATACAATGATATTTACCAAGGAGGATTTAACGGTACGTTAAATCCTCCTTTTTTAAACAAATAGCAGGGAGTTCTTATGATATTCTATTCATTCAAACATAACTTTATTCTCCTGTTTATTGCTTGTATGTTAATTAGTATTCCTTCCCATGCACTGGCAGATAACGATAACAATGCAATTAAAGATGCTGATTATTTTATTAACCTTGCACAGGAGTATCTAGATTCAGGGAAATATGAGGAAGCAGTTGACACCTATAAACAGGCAATCAAGGTAAATCCTGATGATGCGGTCGCATATAACAATCTTGGGATTGCCTACAGATCAGCAGGTAAAATGCAGGAATCGGTTGAAGCCCTGGAACAGGCAATAAAGATTAAGTCTGACTATGCAGAGGCTCATTATGAGCTCGGGCTTACTTATAGATCTTTATTCAAGAATCAGGAAGCAATTGATTCCTATATAAAAGCTGTACGGATCAATCCTGAGTTTACAAAGGCCTATTACAGTCTTGCCCATTTACAAAGATCGACCGGTAATTTTCAAAAAGCAATCACTTCCTATAAAACGGTTATTTATCTTCAACCTGACCATGCAAAAGCATATTATAACCTTGGATATATATATGGAAAATTAGGAAAGCATGAGGATTCAATTAATGCCTACAAACAGGCTATCAGGATCAAACCGGATTATGCAGTCGCACATTACAATCTTGCTCTTACCTATAAAAATTCAGGTGATATGAAAAAAGCAGATGCTCAATATAATACTCTTCAAGAGCTTAATGCAGAAAGTGCAAAAAAGTTACATAAAGTCCTTTATCCATAAATTAACTCATTCTATTTTATTTTGTGTCTGTTTTTTGTAGGGGCCGGGCATGCCCCTGCCCTGTCATATTAATCCAGTTTTGACATTTCCCTTATTTTCCATTATCTTTTCTTATGCCCAAAATACTAATCGACGGCTACAATTTGATCGGAATCGCTCACGGCAATCTTGAAAAGGCGCGAAACGAAATCATTAAACAGCTTCAGGAATACTGTAAAGTGAGAGGCCATGATGTTACTATTGTCTTTGACGGATGGAAGGAAGGCGGCAAAGACGAGACAAAGACCAGGTCCCGAGACGTAACCGTCATCTACTCCCGACTTGCAGAAAACGCTGACACTGTAATCAAAAGAATTATCTCGGAATCAACGACTCCATGGATTGTTGTAAGTTCTGACCATGAAGTATCAGGCCATGCATTGAGAAATAATATGCCCGCTGTTACCTCACAGCAATTTGAAAACAGGATGCTTTCTGCCCTCGGGGCAGAAGGTATTCTTGATTTTGAAGACGATCACGCCCTGCCCTGTTCCCGTAAAGGCTGCTCAGGAAAGCTTTCTAAAAAAGACAGGAAAAAGGTACAGGCACTTAATAAACTGTAGAACGGCAATGCGTAATGGGGATCTTGTCAACCTCTATACTCGATGCGTTGAAGCAGTGGTAATTTTAAATCTGTAATATGTAATTCGAAATTTTCTTTACGAGGCTGTCCATTCACTGCTGTATCCGCCACTGGAAACAAGTCCCTTCAGTTCTTCGATCTCAATCTTCTGTATTGTTATGATTGTATTAACAACATCACCTAAGCTGACAACACCGACCAGCTTATGCTCTGCGATCACAGGCAAATGCCGGTTTCGTGTTACCGTCATGAGTGCCATACATTTATCAACACTCGTTTCCGGGTCTACAGTATAAACCGGGGTGGTCATTAACTCGGCAACAATTGTTTCCTTTGAGGATTTTCCTTTCAGAATTACTTTGCGGGCATAGTCTCTTTCGGAAAAAATACCGACTACGTGATCATGTTCAAGGACCATTAGAGCACCTATATCCTTGTCCGCCATTATTTCCAGAGCACTATATGCTGTTTCCAGCGGAGTTATTGTCCATATATCCTTATTTTTTGTTTCGAGGACATCCCTGACTTTTAACAAGAGGTTATTTACCTCCTTTTATCTGCGAAATAAAAACCCATCGTGCCGTAATGATAGTTGTCTTGAATCCTTAGTATTACGTGGGCGTCTTGAAGATAATCAGGTATTTTGATATGAATAAATACTTGTTCTCTTGCGCTGACTCCCGATATCGTTCAATGATGGTTCAAGTTCGCTATCCATCACGTACAGGATAGGCTTACTTTGACTCTACATATTATTGACATAATCATTCAAATTAATAATTCTTATCAGTATCATTAATGAACCTTATATATCAGTATTTATGAATACTTAGAGTGAATATTATGATATATGTCTGCTGAATAATCTCCCCGCGGCAGGCTGGTCATTTGAATCTCTTCTCAATGCATTCCTTGACGCTCTGTCCACAAGTGTAAAAAGCATGTCTATGTAATCTTTCTGATTCGATATCTTATGTCCACGCACTTTAATGAATTGTAAATTCATTTGATCAGTCATGTTGTAAAATTCCTGATACAGTTTGTAATTGTTAAGGTGTCTGATCTTCCTTGATTGATATTCATTCTGCTCAAACCGATCATGTCTTGCCTGTAAGCCCATGATGTTTTGAGAGTCTGTATATACAGTCACCCTACACCTTACCGTCTGTATGTCCCTGAGCGCCCATAATAACGTCTGCAATTCCAGTTTAGTTGAAGACGTATGCTCAAAGCGTTTCACCTTCACGCACTCCTTTAAAATTTCCAAAGATAGTCCGGACTCAGACACAGAAAGGTAAGCCCCGTATCCAACTTTCGATTTAGTATTCACACTTACATCAGTAAGAAGCATCAGTTCCATAATATTAATCTCGGGGATAAGGCCTCTATTATCACAACATATAACATATGATGATCTGATATCCACCCGAAAGCAGGTAACAACGTCCCCATTTCCCATTTTCTCTTATTCCATAAGAGAATTATGAGCTTCAGGACAGCATCGCACTTCCTGCCAGATGTCGTGCCCATTCAGGACGTTTTTGTGAAAGCTCATCATTGGAAGGCTGTTCATCGTAGGGTTTCCTCAGTACCTCTAGCAGTTCATTGATCATAGAGCTGTCTCCATGTTCTGCTTTTTCAATAGCAAGCTGCGCAATATAGTTTCTCAGTATATATTTCGGGTTAACTCTATTCATTTTTTCCCTGCGCATATGATCGGGAATCTTGTCCTGATTCAGACGCACTCTATATTGATCTATCCATTTATCAAGCCTGACCTTATATGCATCGTCTATCTGATCTGATACATAATATGCATCAGAGAAATGCTTTATAAGATCATGAACCGATGATCCGTACGCAGCATGGCTCTGTATATCAAATGCTGCCAGTCTGCGAAAAAATATAGTCATGTCTGTTTCGACATGCTGCAGCAGACCGAGTATGTCACCGATAAGTTCATTGTCACTATCGTTAATGAAACCGGAAAGGCCTAATTTGTCTGCCATCATTGTTTGCCATGTATCGCGCAGATGATTTGAATAGGTATGGATTGCATCCTCCAGAAGCTTAACTTCCTCGATTAAGGGATGAATTGCGTTTGCGAGCTGGATGAGATTCCACCTCGCAATCTCTGCCTGATTGCCAAACCGGTATCTCCGTCCCTGTGCATCCGTAATGTTGGGAGTCCAGTCCGGATCATAATCATCGAGCCATCCATAGGGACCGTAATCGATTGTGAGCCCCAGAATAGACATATTATCAGTATTCATGACTCCATGAACAAAACCTGTACGCTGCCAGTGCACGATCATCTCTGCTGTTGATTTACAGATTTCATCAAACCATGCACAGTATACTTCTTTTGACGGCTCACCCAGATGAGGAAAGTCGGTACGTATCGTGTAATCTGCGAAGCGGCGCAGGAGATCCAGCTCTCCTCTCCAGGTAAGAATCTCGAAATTACCGAATCGTGTGAATGAAGGTGCTGTCCGGCAGACAATCGCTCCAGGCTCCGGTTGAGTGTTCCCATCATAAAACATATCCCTGATCACTTGATCTCCGGTGGTTACAAGACTTAATGCCCTCGTAGTAGGGATCCCGAGGTGATACATGGCCTCGCTGCAGAGAAACTCACGGATCGATGATCGTAATACCGCAAAACCGTCTCCCATTCTTGAGTATGGAGTCGGGCCGGCACCCTTAAGCTGAAGCACCCATCTTCTTCCCTCTTTATTTACTATCTCTCCCAGGTTAATGACACGCCCATCTCCGAGCTGGCCGGCCCAGCTGCCAAACTGGTGCCCGCCATAGCAGGTGGCATATGTATCCATACCGGATAAGACCTTATTGCCTGAGAAAACCTGTACAAAATCCTCAGACTCACAGAGCTCGGAGGAAAGTCCGACCTCTTCGGCCATCTCCCTGGAGTAGGCTACTAATTCAGGTCCTCCCGCCCTTACTGGCTGGACTCTGGAATAACATGCGTTGCTTACCTGACGTATTTCGTTTGTACTTTCAGGGTCTGCCGGAAGCTCCCGGGTATATTTGTTGTCAAAATTTAATGCATTCTCCAAATTTATGTTGTCTTGAGATTTCATTGTATGTATATTCTAACCTGAAATGATTGACATTATCCGTCTCTGGTCAGGAGTATCCGGAGTAAGTCCATCGCTTTTTTGAAAAAGACAGCTCAGATGATTGAAGAAGTTTATTTTTTAGGTAAGAATACTTTCTTTCCGTTCCTGTCAACTCTCACAAATATAACATGGGTGGAAAAGATGATATCATTTTTTGTCAGGCTATTCCCTCTGTATACACGAACAAAATACTGAACAGAGGTATTCCCCTCCTTTGTTTTATCAATAATAAACTTGAGTATTGTTCCTTCTCTTACGCTCTTTCTGAATTCAACCTTATCCATGGCAAGGGTAACAAAATTGCAATCCGGATACTCCAACGTTGCAGCTATCCACGCATATTCATCAACCCATTTAAGCAAATCCCCACCAAACAGGTAACCATAATGATTTAAATTGCCCGGAAGAACTAATTTGTGGTTTTCCATAATCTTAATGTCCTCTGATCTCTGGCTTCAGGCCTGCATCACCTGTTATGTCTCTCGGGTCAGACCTGCTCATTTTACTAATTTTGTAATGTGCAGGTCTGACCCCATTACACTATCCCTAAGTAACCTTAACATCCTTAAATGATTCTAATAGATCGCTATTGCTGGGATATTTCTGAATCATCTCTATCAGCCTTTCCATAGCAGTAACATTATCCATTGTTGTCAGGCCACGGTACAATAATTCAAGGTGTCTGTACTCTTCCGGTTCAATCAAAAGCTCAGCACGCCGTGTACCACTCTTCAACACATCGATTGCCGGGAACACCCTGGTCTCCGCCAGTTTTTTTGAGAGCACCAGTTCCATATTGCCTGTGCCCTTAAATTCCTCAAATATCACATTATCCATGGCACTGCCCGTATCGACCAGGATTGTCGCAATGATAGTTATGGAGCCCATACCCTCTACATTTCGGGCAGTACCAAAAATTCGGCGTGGCACTTCAAGTGCACCGGCACCTACTCCTCCGGACATCGTACGTCCTCGACCCCGGTGCTGTGAGTTATGTACCCGTGCCAGACGCGTCAGTGAATCAAGCAGTATCATCACATTATGCCCTGCTGCAGCTTCCTTAAAAGCCTCTGCGACAACCGTATCGACAATCCTGATATGACTTTCATGACCATGATCCATAGACGAGGAATATACCGTTGCATTCACACTTCGCGTAAAATCAGTCACCTCTTCGGGTCGTTCATCAACAAGAAGGCAATATACCCTCATGTCGGGATATCCGTTCGTTACCGCGTTGCAGATATTCTTTAAAAATGTCGTTTTACCCGACCCGGGCGATGATACAACAAGAGCACGCTGCCCCATCCCTATCGGACAAATAAGATCAAGCGCACGGGCGGATACATCATCACTGCCCTTCTCAAGAATAATACGCGGATGCGGATTTACGGCAGTACCGGCAAGAAACTTTTTCTCATCAGATGAAACAACTCTGCGCGCTGTCACATGCGAACGCTGCTGCTGTCGTGATTTTCCACGCCGCGAGTTCAATCGGAACGAATTCATTTATACTCCTTACATTTTAGTGTTTAATAGCCGGGGCTTCATTCTGGAGATGTGAAAATGCTTTTTTAAACCCCCAGATCTTTAAAAATCTCCTGAGGGAATAAGATAAGGAACAACGGTAAATTATCTTTTTTATTACTATAACATGAAACAAACAAGAATAACGCCGGGTTATCTCATTTACCCCCTCATCATCTATTCCGAAATATCCATGGTGATTATTGGGAACGTTCCCAATGATATGAACAGGTTGAACAAGACAAGTTATGGGTTACGGGATGTAACAGGAAGTTTCATTGCCTGATCCCCCCAAATCTCTTTCAATCGTTTATCACGACCACAATTCCAGCGATATATCTTATAGCGAACCGGGCTTTTTTTATAATAATCCTGATGATGGATTTCGTCACCTTTAATGGGATAGAAGGTTGATGCATTTAAGATTGGCGTAACAACTTTCTGGTCAGGAAATTGCTCAACAACTTTGCGTTTAGACTGTTCAGCAATTTTTCTTTCCCTTTCGTTGGCTACGAAAATAGCAGTTAAATAACTCGGGCCTTTATCACAAAACTGTCCCGTGTCATCAAATGGATCGATGTTGACCCAGAAATAATCCAGCAGCTCTTTGTAACTGATCTTCTCTGGATCATACGTTATTTCAACGGCTTCATAGTGACCTTCGTGACTGCCATAGTAGGTCGGATCTTTTAAAGTTCCGCCGGTAAACCCGGAGACCACATTGGTTACACCCTCAAGTTTTTCATAATCTGCCTCCATACACCAGAAACATCCACCAGCCAATATGGTTTTATCAGCAGAGACATGAGATGCATAAAATAGTGCGCCTGTTAAAAGGAAAAATACCAGTTTGTTTTTCATAACACTCCTTTCTTCAATGTCTCCGGGATCAGGTCCCAGCAAATTTCAGGTACAATTCAATTCAGTTCAATATTACTTCATAATTATAGCATCAAATTATTAATCCAATGGAAAGAAGGGATCAGATGCTGGATCATATAACCGTTGATGCCATTCCAAAGGGGGATATAATCTTCAATGAGGGTGATGAGTGCAGGCAGATGGTTTTCATATTATCAGGTATAGTCAGGGTATACAAAACAGCAGAAAGCGGGAGAGAGATCACGCTTTACAGACTTCAGGCCGGAGACAGCTGTATTTTAACGGCATCCTGTATTTTTTCACAGTCTCATTTCCCTGCTATTGCAGTTGCTGAAGACGATGTAGAAGTTGCAGTTATTCCATCACTTATATTTCAGGAATGGGTCAACAATTATGAGGTCTGGAGAAATTACATATTTAATTTAATCTCTGAGCAGTTTTCAGCAATTATGGCTGTACTGGAAGAGGTGGCATTCAGGCGAATGGATATAAGAGTGGCAAACCTTCTTCTGAAGTTATCCTCGGAAAAAAGAAAAGATCTGAAGATCAAACATCAGGAAATTGCTCTGGAACTGGGCTCTTCACGGGAGGTTGTCAGCAGAATTCTTGAACAGTTTGCATATGAGAATATAGTTGAGCTGAAAAGAGGCACGATCATACTTCGGGACATTGACAAGCTGAAGAGCAAGCTCACACAAGAAAAATTCTAATAGATAGTCACTTATTTTCATTTATCATCTTTCCATAAGCACTTTGGGGTCAGGCCCACTCATTTTACTAATTTTATAAATGTGCAGGTCTGACCCCATTCCTGTTACTGACTATGCATGAACGACAGGGGATAACGTTATGTGACTTTGTTACATACATGGACATTCTCCCATATTAAAATATCTATGTGTGAGGGTTTTAGTATGAGTAAAAGGTTCTCTGAAAGAATAAGTGTATCACTCGAATTCTATTGTCATGATTTGGCGTTCTCCGGCACCATTTTAAATATTTCCGGCAACGGGATGTTAATATCCTCTGACAATATCGAATTTCCGCTGCAGAAAGATGAAGTGAAAGTTAACGTAAAGGTAAACAGACTGGTGAAGGGGAAAAAATACTATGATCTCATAGCTGTTGAGCTCATACATCCATCCCATACATATCTTGACTTTGTTGAAGATTTAAAGCGCTGTCAAAAATTTTTAGACAAATTCAATATCACAATCAACTCTAACTAAGATGAAAGGCAGGCAGTAAGCCTTTCGTCTCCCCTCGGGCAGTCAGTCCCCCCAATGGCTGCCTTCCTCTTTATGAGCCGGAAACTTACTCACGTTATGTTTTACATTTGACAGGCCCGGCACAAGATATTTAAATGATTTTATAAATCAATAGTAGTAAATATTTTCATATGATTGACAGGCAATTTGTTATATAATATTTATACTGCTCTGGGACATATATTACAACTGATTTAAAAATTGATAAAATTAACTTAATTGACAGCATGCATATAATTTGATATTGGTAATTCTGTGATCCTTAAATAAAATATATATATGAGAAAACGAGCCCGTACGAAAATCACTTCACATCTGCCCATAAACTTTCAATATAAAAATGCTGTCTATACCGGCACGATATTAGATTTCTCAAAAAAAGATCTCTTTATAAAGATGGAAACTCCCTGTACGTTCACTACCGAGAGAAAACGATTCGAGGTGCGCATACCATTAAAAGACAGAGTCCTGCTTGCCACAGCCCGGATTAAACGAATACATATCAATGGCAGAGATGTTAACGGGATTGGTGTGGAACTGGAGTACCCGATTCAGGAGAGCGACCTGATCAATATATAACGTACCTCTTTTGTGTTGTTTGCCTGATGAAGATTAACTTAAAGCAGATTATAGTAGTTAGCACTTAACTGTTTAATATATAATTAATTTTATTGAAGTGTTCTTGTTTCGTGAAATCCTCATATAGGGGGCCTCTAATCACCCAGATACTCCTTCAGTGCTTTATTTTTAACCATTATCCTTCCGCCCGATGACTTCACGAAACCCTGTTTCTGGAATTTACTGATTGTCCTGATGCAGGTCTCCACCGTGGTTCCAACCATCTCGGAAATCTCCTGCCTTGTCAGAGGAAAATTTATTTTTCTGAAACCCTGTTCGTCAGTTCCCGCTTTTTCAGAAAGCTTGAGCAGCAGTGAAGCGATCCTTCTTTCAACCCTCTCAGTAGCTATGTTCTTTAACATCTCATGAGCGTCTCTCAGTTTGTCGCTGAAATATTTAACGATCTCCAGTTTTAATATAGGATATTCTTCCATAATCTGAAACAGGTTATGACGACTGATCCTGATAACTACAGAAGGCTCCATCGCCTGAGCTGATGCAGGATACGGTTTGTTATCCAGGACAGCAACGCCACCAAATACATCACCCGGTGACATGATCTCAAGAATAATATCCTTTCCCACAACAGAATGTTTAAGTATCTTCACATTGCCTTTAGCAAGTATGTAAAATTTTTCTGATGCATCGCCTTCGTTAAAAACAGTATCATTGTTCTTAAACATGAGTTCTTCAAACAGCCCGGCAATGCTCTTTATTTCATCATCTTTCAGAACTGAAAAAATCTCACTTTTCTTAAGAGTTTCAGCTATCATCGCTCGTTTCCCCATTTTTTTTCATTGCCTTTATCATGTTCTCAGCAGACTTAATATCACTTTTTCTTACTAAAAGCCTTATTTCTCCCATCCTGCCGATGCTCACAGGATAAGGGGTCACCTTCAATGATTTGACAACAACCTCAATGCCTTCTGTCTCAAGTAGGTCTTTTACAATCCCGGCCTCAACTTCATCATACGTAAACAGAACCTCAACCCATTCATCCATAGGAATTACATCCCCACAATGTCTATATTAAAATTTCACTATTGTAAACATTTACCATATTTTTTTGCTTAAGAAATGTGTATGTCGTATGATCATAATCTGTTTCTTGACAAATATATGCAGGCATTCTAATATTTGCATATGAATGATCTCTCATCAAAGGTAGAAACAATGAAAACCATTGCTCACCCCGCAAGAATAGCGATACTTGAAGAACTGACGAAAGGGGTAAAGTGTGTCAGTGATTTCCAGCAATTTCTTGAAATAAGCCAGCCAAACATATCGCAGCATCTTTCTGCACTGAGACATGCAGGACTTATCGATTTCTTTGTAGATGGAAGGCTGAGGTGTTATTTTCTGAAAAGTCCGTTCGTACCCGATCTGCTGGAAGTCCTGCAAAAAGAGTATAAGGGGGACCTTCCTGGACCGGAATGCTGCCCTGTTACGAAAAAAGGTACCTACCCCGGGTCCAGGAGACACTGATGAATAAAACGTTAACTCTTTTTCTCAACACATCCCCCTATAACTATGAAAACTCTTATACAGCCATGAAGATCGCTGAAGCGGCACTTGACAGAGATATTGAAACGCACCTTGTTGCTTCTGCTGACGGAGTCTATAATTTCTTAAAAGGACAGAAAGGCAGCGGACTTCCTCACGCTGCTGACAGATTCAAAGAGCTGATGGATAAAGGCCTGAAAGTAGACCTCTGAGGAGGATGCGTGAACTTCCGCTGTAGCGCGGGAGAAAGTTATATGGAGGGAACTGAAAAAAGTGCGTTAAAGGGTCTTTTTTCGCTTATGAAGCGGTCAGATATTTTTATTAATTTAGGAATGTAAGTAGGTGACACATCCCATAAGAGATGTGTCACTGTCAATAAACAGGTAAGAGGTAATTTTGGACAATTTACTTGTAATCCTTAGGAAACCGCCATACGGACTTGTAAATGCCGCAGAAGCCGTGAGGCATGCAGGAGGCGCTTCAGCATTTGATTATACCTCTACTCTGTATTTAATTGATAGCGGCGTACTAAGTGCAAAGAAAAACCAGGACGCCGGAGATACAGGTTATACAGGCGTTGGAGACACCCTTGAGCTTCTTTCAGATGAAATGGATATATATGCAAGCAGATCCTCACTTGAAGAATATGGACTCACGTCAGAAGATCTTGTTGAAGGAGTAAAGATCGATGACGGTCAGGTGTTAAACAATTCCTTAAGAGAAGCACAGACTGTAATGATTTATTAATATAATGATCGCAAATTAAACAGAGGTCAATTATGTTGTTTCTTATTTCGAGCGCACCAGATACAAAAGAGTTTCAAACTGCTTATAAAATGGCCGAGGATATGAACGCTGAAATCTGTCTGCTTCAAAATGCTGTGTATGCTGCTACCAGTTCAGATAATCCGGGACATTATGCTCTTCGTGATGATCTTGATCTCCGGGGAATAGACAAAGATAATATTAGGGCAAAAGCCATTGATTACAGTCAGCTTGTAGATCTCATGACTAAAACAGACAAAGTGGTTGGATTTTTTTAATGGCATTAACAGATGTTAATGTCTTCGCATGGAGGCTTAAATGAAATCACATTATCAAATCCTCATTGTCGGCGGAGGTAATGCCGGTCTTTCAGTAGCAGGCCAGCTTCTGAATAGAAACCCTTCTCTTGACATCGCAATCCTGGAACCTTCAGACAGGCACTATTATCAACCGGGTTGGACACTTGTAGGAGGGGGGACGTTTGATATAAACAATACAGTCAGGGCTGAGGCTGATTTCATTCCTGATCAGGCAGAATGGATTCAGGACAGCGCTGCAGGATTTAAGCCTGACAACAACATGGTTATTACTGGTTCAGGAAAGGAAATCTTATATGATTTCATGGTTGTGTGTGCCGGAATTCAGCTTGACTGGTCTTTAATAAAAGGCCTGCCTGAGACACTTGGCAGGAACGGAGTCTGTTCCAATTATTCATTCGACACTGCTTCATATACCTATGAATGTTTAAGAAATTTCAAGGGAGGAAAGGCACTGTTTACTCAGCCCTCGTCACTTATTAAATGCGGTGCCGCTCCACAAAAGATAATGTATCTTGCAGCAGACAATTTACGGAAAAGAGGGTTGCTCAGGGACTCTGAAATCACATTTTATACAGGCAAACCCGGACTGCTGCGTGTTCCTGAGATAAACAGGGCACTCCTGGATATAGCCGGACGTTACGGAATTCACCTCAGCTTCCGGTCTGAACTTGTCGAGATCAGAGGCGAATCAAAAGAGGCAGTTTTCGCAATTACAAAAGATGAAAGCACGGAACAGAAAACAGTACCATACGATATGATTCATGTTGCTCCTCCCATGTCAGCTCCGGACTTTATTAAAGACAGCCCTCTTGCCTTAAAAGATGATCCCCAGGGCTGGGTTGACATAGACGGGGAGACACTCCAGCATAATCAATTCAGCAATATTTTCAGCCTTGGCGACGTTGCAAGCACAGGCGATACAAAAACCGGAGCTGCTGTTCATAAGCAGGCCCCTGTCCTCGTCAGTAATCTGCTCGCCGTATTAAAGAATAAAACCTCGTCAGCTGTAACAAAATATGACGGGTATACGGCCTGTCCCATAACAACCGGATATGGCAGCCTGTTACTGGCTGAGTTTGACCATAATAATACACTTATGCCTACGTTTCCGCTTGATCCTACAAAAGAACGTTACAGCATGTGGCTTCTGATTAAGTATGCAATGCCGTGGTTATACTGGAACAGAATTTTAAGAGGTAAGTCCTGATTTATATGGCCATCCAAAAAAGGGGGATTCTTCATTTAATTTTAATCTCAGTCTCTGCAGTTTATTTATTGTCTTTAATACTGCCGTCATCATTAACAGCTGAAACCCTTGAAGAGGCTATAGCAAAAACTCCCCGCGGTATTGAAGAAGGTATGATCAATCCAGATGCGCAGACAGGATTTCTTGGAATTCCCGGGGCTCCTGATGTAAATCTCCTGTGGGCGTTTCTCTGGGCTGTATGGGTAGGATGGATATTTTCCACAGTCGGCGCCTTTGGCGGTATCATGGCAGGTGTGGGTCATATTACAATTTTCGGACTTGGTGATTATGCCAAGAGTTTTAAAAACACCAGCCCTGTACTGAATACGCTTATGACAGACAGCATAAGAGTCTCGAACCAGTGGATGGTAAGTTTGAGTGCATTTATTTCGTCAATTAACTATTACAAATTGGGCAGACTTGTTCTGCCCCTGGGTATCGCCCTCGCCCTTGGCTCTGTAACTGGAAGTATTCTCGTTCCTGTTATTACTGCCGGTAAAATCAATCTGAGCTCATATATCGGTTATTTCGGTTTGTGTGTATTCGTAATCGGAGGATTCCTGTTTTATGAAACAACAGGGCGGGGACAGGTAAAAAAGAAAAAAGCACAGGCCGCATCAAAGGCTTTTGAAGAGGCCCACATGAGGTTAAAAGGTAACGATGCCGTTGATGGATCGCAACATGGCGTAAGGATAGTGAAATGGAGCCTGTCAGAAGTGGTATTTACGTTTTACGGAGTCGAGTTCAGTTTTAACCCGGTGATTCCTGTTACCGGCGGGTTTTTCATAGCTGCGCTTGCATCATTTCTCGGAATAGGCGGTGGCTTTTTATTCGTTCCATTCCTCACAAGCATTGCAGGTTTGCCCATGTTTCTGGTTGCCGGAACATCAGCTCTTACGGTATTAGTTGGAATGATGGTAAGCATTTTCTCATATATGTTTTTAAAGGGAGTTGTAGTGTACTGGTCACTTATCGGTGTTGAATTGCTCGGAATCTTTATCGGGTCAATGATAGGGCCACGAACATCAAAATATATTCCTGACATCTGGCTGAAAAGGATTTTTGTTATCCTGGCCATATATGTTGGTATCAGATATACAACAAAAGGCTTTCTCGGATATAGCGTTGTACCTCCCTTTTAACTAATATTATTGTGATGGAAATAAGTGAACACGGACATTGATATAAATGATTAATATTTTTTATTTAAATAATGTTATAGATGCTTTCTTAATTTCATTTTTCAGATTCCCCGACAATCCCGTAGCAGGCTATTTTTTCGGGTCTGCAGTTCTTTCATTGCTGTGTATCGTTGCTGGAGAATTATCATTATTTATTGCGTTTCAGTTTAATACGTTAAAAATTAACCAGATCAATCTCGATATACAACGTTTTCAGGACTTATCATTCTACGCATTAAAAGCAGGAAGTAAAAAGGCATATAAAGCCTGTAATTACCTCGCCAATGACAATTATGGAAAATCTTTTTTTATGCAGATTACACTTGCTGCAGCGTCCCTGTGGCCCTTACTCCTTGCGCTGGGCTGGATGCAATACAGGTTTGCAGATGTTCGGTTCAATATGCTTCTGTCATTATCGGACACGGAATTTACCGTTGGATATGTTGCAACATTTGCTGTTTGCTATGTTATTGTACGTCTCGTATTTTTTAAAGTGAAGCATTTGTTTTTTCCCCTTTCTGTTTAAACATGTAATATATCTATCATTTGCTTATTTAAAGGAACTGTTATGATTAATCACTGATGAGTATTAAGGACTGCCATGCTTAAATCACTTTTAGTTACAAAAAAAATTATACAGAAAAAATATCCTTCGTTTGCATATACAGTTTTCAATGATACCCCTGTCACTCCGTTATCAAAGCCGTTGCATGATTGCAAAGTTGCGTTGCTCACTACAGGCGGTCTTCATTTAAAAACAGACATCCCCTTTGATACAAAACATAAGGAGGGAGACTGTTCATACAGAATACTTCCCGGTAACATGAAACATACCGATATAATGGTAACACACGACTCATATGACCACACGTTCATTAACGAGGACATTAACTGTGTATTCCCGGTTGACAGAATGAGGGAATATGTAAAGGAAGGAAAGATCAAGTCTCTCTCTGAAGAACATTACAGTTTCATGGGCCACATCTATGTTACCGGGCCTCTTCTGGATAATTCAGCAAAAGTAGGGGAATGTCTTAAAGAACGTGGCGTAGACATTGCATTTCTGACACCTACATGAGTAATCTGTAACCAGTCGGTCGGACTGATAGCAAGGCAGGTTGAAAAAGCAGGTGTCAGTACCGTATGCACAACGTTTCGTAAGGACATCACTGGTCTCACAAGACCGCCAAGGGTGCTGTCCGTGAAATCTTCCGCAGGTAAACCTCTCGGCAATCCCGGTGATAAAGAAACCCAGAGAGGTATTATTGAGGCCGGATTTAAACTGTTAGAGAAAGAAATAAATGACATGACCATAATCGACCTGCCTTACAAACTCAGGATGTTCGGATTTCTTTAAGAAATATATGGAATGCAGTTAATTCACGTAATTCCTGTCATTTCTTTATTATTCCCATTTCAGGGGAGGCAGACTAAATACCTGTTGAGTGATTGGGAAAAGACTGTTTACCCTTTTAAAAAGGCAACTGCTGGTTCGGTGTTTGACCTCTCGTTACTACGTTTCTGTTCATCAATCTCAAATCCTTGCTTATATATGTCTTCAAATTTTATAATTTACAACTGTATTTACGGCTGGTAATCAGATGAAACGTATTTATTAAGAAGAGTATGATTCAGTTTATAGATGTCTCAAAATTTTATGAAGATGTAGTACTGAAAGATATATCTTTCAGCATTAACAAAGGGGAACTTGCCTTTATTACCGGGCCAAGCGGTGTAGGCAAAACGACCCTGCTTAAGCTGATTTATGCTGAGACAATCCCTGATGAAGGGAACATAACGGTTGCGGGCTGGGAAATCAGAGATCTTAAGCAGCGCACTATCCCCTATTTAAGACGTCATGTAGGAGTGGTCTTTCAGGATTTTCGGCTCCTTCACAACAAAACCGTATTTGATAATGTAGCCCTTGCTCTCAGAATACACAATATGCATCCAAAGGAAATCAAAGAGGATGTCAATGAAGTCTTGAAAGATGTAAAGCTCAAACATAAGACGAATGCCTTTCCCCAGCACCTCTCAGGCGGTGAGCAGCAGAGAGTCGTAATTGCCAGGGCCATGGTGAGCAGACCGACTGTTTTACTGGCTGATGAACCTACCGGCAATCTTGATTCGGCCAATTCCGAGATAGTCATGAACCTCTTTAAAGAAATTAACGCAAGGGGCACAACCGTCCTGATAGCGACCCATAATGAATCGCTGTTTCATCATACGGGCAGACGTGTCATATACCTGAAAGACACCGCAATTGAAAGGGAGGTATCTGGATGAGAGTTCTGTTTTATTCTATTCAGTCTGCTCTAAAAAACCTCTGGGCGGAAAAGTGGATAAACCTCCTCACTGCCTTTTCAGTCGGGATCGGGCTGCTCATACTCAGTACTTTTATCACGGTGACGTTTAACATGGATTCAGTGCTCAAGAGATGGGCAAGGAGTTTTGGTATTGTTGTGTATCTCGATGACGATATTTCAGCTGAAGCAACAGACACGGTCAGGGAACTGTTCAAACAGGATGCTGATGTACTGGAAGTTAATTATATAAGCGAGGACGAGGCCTTAAGAGAACTCCGTTTAATCCTTGGATCTGAAGCCTCCATACTTGATGACCTGGAGCGAAATCCCCTTCCCTCTTCTTTTGAACTGAAACTGAAAAGAGACCTTCTCATACCTTCATATGTAAAAAAGAAGGCAGAAGAGATAGAAGAGATGTCAGGTATTTCACAGGTCCAGTACGGTGAAAAATGGCTTGCATCGTTAAATACAGTCACCAGAATAATGAAGGCCAGTTCGATCTTTCTCGGAGGTGCGATATTAATAGCGATCATATTTATTACGTATAATACAATCAAGATCTTTTTTTACAGAAGAAAAGAAGAAATAGAGACCCTGAAGCTCCTTGGCGCCACAAAATCATTTATCAGGCTCCCTTTCCTGCTCGAGGGCCTGATTATCGGTATAGTTGGCGGCACGATAGGATCGCTTGCCCTTTTTGGAATCCATTCGGTATTAGTTGCCAAAGGCCTTGATTTCATACCTTCCGTCAGGGCAATAATTGTCTCCATCCCTGATGAAATTTTTCTTTCCGTTCCTGTTGCGGGCGCTTTAATGAGTTTTATCGGCAGTTTTATTGCCGTGGGCAAAATCAGGTATTAGTAGAAGTAATAAGTAAAAATTAGGAAAAGGGTATTAAAAAAATCTAATAATTCAGAAGTAAGAGATGTGACGTATAAAGGTTTTTGTGGATATAAAGAAATCAAAGACATTACACCAAATTCTTTCAGTTGTCACCATCCTGATCACAGTTTTTTACTTCTCACTTTTCAGTTCTTATTTCTCACCTGTTCACTCTGCCAGCCCAAAAAAGAAGTTGTCTGTAATTGAAAAGAAACTAAAGAAAAAAAAGAGACGGGTAAAGGAAGCAATAAAGAAAGAAAAATCCATCCTCTCACGGTTGGAGAGGATCAATAAAAACATTAAAACAGCCGAAAAGGAACTAAAAAAATATGACAGACAGATCTCGGATACACAGTCAAGAATCATGAATCTGTCAAAGGATATTACATTGCTTACGGACAAGATGGATCTCAGCAAAAAATATCTGGCTGATCGTGCCAGGGACATTTATACCCAGCGGTATGTTGATAATGCTCTCATCCTGATTACAGCAGATGACTATCAGGATTTGATAACAAAAAGTAAATATCTCAGTCTTCTTGCCTATCATGACAGCAAAATAATAAAAAAATATCGTAAAGACATTAATGAAATTAATTTTAAAAAACAGAGCATGGAAGTCCTTCAGAATAAGCTCGAGTTGAACAAGAAGATTGCACGGGATAAGAAAAGTGAGCTGGAGACAGACAGGATAAAAAAGGACAAATTGCTGGCAACTGTTCGAAGTAAACGGAACCTGTATGAAAGAACCATTAAGGAGCTGGAAGAATCATCCAAGAAGCTCAGGGAAATGATGAAAAGGCTGGAGGAGCAGCAAATCCCCGAGTCTGTCACGGGCAAGGGTTTTATTGCTTCAAGAGGACATCTGCCCTGGCCTGTAGATGGAAAGGTTTTGATACCCTACGGTAAATATAAAGATCCGAAGTTCAATATCACTGTTTTTAAGAACGGGATTGAGATTAAGGCAGAAAACCGTGAAAAGCCGAAAGCTGTGGCCGGAGGGCGTGTTGTATATTCTGACTGGTTTAAGGGGTACGGTCTGTTATTGATTATAAACCATGGCAACGGCTATCATAGTTTATATGGAAATCTGTCAGAGACATTTCATAAGACGGGTGATATAATAAATAAAGGGACAGTTCTAGGGGTAACCGGCAGATCGGGACTTCTTAATGTTCCCACCCTGTATTTTGAGATCAGGCATAAAGGACAGCCGGTCAATCCAATGAAATGGTTAAAACGAAGAAGCAGAGCAAAGAAAAACTGATAAGAAAATAAACGATACTAGTATCAAATGATGGAGGAATAATGTTCAGGAACAAAACTACTTTTATATTGATATTGTTCAGCACGGTATTATTCTCGGTATCCCTGCTGATCAAATCAGATTTTCTCAATAGTGTGAATGCAGAGGAAGGTCAGAATTATAAAAGAATTAAATCGTTTGCAGAGACCCTCTCTCTGGTTAAGAAGAATTATGTTGAAGAGGTAGACGAGAAAGACCTTGTTTACGGGGCCATAAAAGGAATGCTCAATTCACTTGATCCTCATTCTTCCTTCATGCCTCCGGAATTATTTACAGAAATGCAGATCGATACCAAAGGAGAGTTTGGAGGTCTGGGAATACAGATAGGGATTAAAGACAGGGTACTTACCATTATTGCTCCCATCGAAGACACACCTGCTCACCAGGCAGGTATTGAAGCAGGAGATAAAATAATAAAAATCGATGAGGAATCAACCAAGGATATAAGTCTGCATGACGCAGTAGCAAAATTAAGGGGACCAAAAGGCACATCGGTTACGATAACCATCTTACGGGAAGGTCTTGACGAACCCAAAGACATTACCATAGTCAGGGACATTATTAAACTCAAGAGTGTGAAGTCCCGGGTAATCGATGAACAGATCGGTTATATAAAACTCACTCAATTTCAGGAACAGACAGCTTCCGATTTAAAGAAAGCTTTAAAGGATCTTTCCGGAAAAGATATTACCTCAATGATCCTGGATCTCAGGAACAACCCTGGCGGCCTCTTGAAGGGTGCTGTTGATGTTACGAGTCAATTTCTCCCTGCCGGTAAGCTTGTTGTATACATCGAGGGCAGAAGCGGTGATCGGACCGAGTTTAAAACCAATAACGGTAATAATTTTTTTGATTTTCCCATGATCGTGCTGGTCAATGGAGGAAGCGCAAGTGCATCAGAGATCGTTGCAGGTGCCATGCAGGACTGGGAAAAGGCTGTAATCCTGGGAACGCAGACTTTTGGAAAAGGCTCTGTGCAGACTGTTATGCCTTTAAGCGACGGATCAGCCGTAAGACTTACGACTGCAAGATATTACACTCCCAAGGGACGGTCCATTCAGACAACCGGAATAACACCTGATATAGTTGTTAAGCTAGAGGCCAAAGCAGGTGCACAGACACACCCTGTATTCAGGGAAAAAGACCTGGATAAACATCTGGATAATGATATAAACAAGGACAGCGAAGATACAGAAGAGAATACTCAGGAAGTGGTTGAACAGGTACCCAGCAAAATCAGCGAAGACAATGATGCACAGTTGGATCGCGCTATTGATCTTTTAAAGACATGGCGCGTATTCAAGAAACTTCCCGGAGCAGCCTGATTTACTTTAAGATTTTAAAAGCCGCTGATGCCTCATGGTGTCCAGTGGTTTTTTTATTTAAAATTAAAAAGACAAGTTTATATTTTCGATTACCGAGTATATTCATGGTATCGGTTGACTTGATCTTAGAAAGGGAGAGGATTCCAGGGGTCAACGGATTGAGGTAACAGATAAAAAATGTGGGATTTTTTTTAATGCCGCAGCTTTAATTATTACTCTTTATCAATATTCCTTTCACTTGAATCCTTGACCACTTAGATCCCGGGCCCCTTCGTGCAAACCTTCAATAATAGTATATTCAATACCTGAATTTGTTTTGTTCATATCGTACTGAATGGAGATAAAAAAAATGGCGCCCCCGACGCGATTCGAACACGTGGCCTACAGATTAGGAATCTGCCGCTCTATCCTGCTGAGCTACGGGGGCAACCCTGAGTTATGAGTTATGAGGTGAAGCTGACAAAAGTATCATGTATAATTATTTTACTCTAGACACTAAATCTTTAATTCTCCATTTTTCATAGCAAAATATTGGTCGGGGCGAGAGGATTTGAACCTCCGACTCCTGCGTCCCGAACGCAGTGCGCTACCAGACTGCGCTACGCCCCGTCAATATATCAAGCTATACATAATACCACATTTCTTGATCCTTATTCTTAAGCCGATGCATATAAATCTCAAATTTCAAATGCATCCTTGATCAGTTCGAACTCAGGTTTTCCCTTTTTGTGACATATACTGACAATGTCAAACCGGCATTGAGGAAGCTCTCTGAGTTTTTTTAAGAAAAGGGACGCAACATTCGCGATTTTCTTTCTTTTAGCCCGTGTCACCGACTCATACGGATATCCAAAGTCAAGGCTTTCCCTGGTCTTGACTTCGATAAATACAAGGGACTCATTATCACGGGCTATAATGTCTATCTCGCCGATGGCAGTTTTAAAGTTTCGCTGAATTATTACATACCCTGTTTGCTCAAGAAATTTAACCGCAAGATCTTCTCCCCTGTGACCAAGTTTCACCATGTCCCCCTTTTACAAGTCTGAAGTTAATAAAATATGAATTTAGAAGTCATACGGACTGCTCGTATGGTATAGTTTACCGTATGAGCAGTTGGACAGCCAACTTGTCAGGATTCTATTTTTCTAAAAAAACAGGTCCGGTTTCCGGTGTGGCATGCTCCTGTACCGGTCTGGTCAACCTTTATCAGCAGTGTGTCTTCATCACAGTCATACAGTATTTCTTTCACAAGCTGAACATTTCCGGACGTGTCGCCCTTTGTCCAGAACTGTTGCCTGGATCTGCTCCAGAAACAGGTCTTACCCCCTTCGATTGTTTTTTCCAGAGATGATTTATTCATATATGCCATCATCAGCACTTCACCGCTTTTTTCATCCTGTATAATTGCCGGGATCAGACCCTGCTCATTATACTTAAGCTCTGGTATCATGTATCACCCTCCTTAATGAGTCGTCATATTTTATAATAAACATGGCCCAAATAACTATTTTAATCACATGATTTACAGATAATATGTTTTCGTTTCCTGTCTCTAAACTCATGAGCACTATGTTATAATCAAAAATTAAATATGGATTTAATAACTGTCAAATATTTATGAATAAAAAGCTGATCACCCTTCTTCTTCCCTGCATATTCCTTATACTGTCTGCAACAGCAACAGCGATTAGACCTCATATTTTTGGCCCTCATATAAGAATAATAGATAAAAATATCATTGTTAACCTGTCTCTTCAGAATATCTCAGACCTGGAGGCAGTAATTAACTCCGGGGTTGGAAAAGAAATAATATTCACAGTTGAACTGATACGGGTATGGGAATTCTGGCCTGATGAATTTGTAGCTGCAAAAAAAATCAGGAAAATCATCAAATATGACTATCTCCGCGATCAGTACGAGGCATCTGCCTACGACGGACTGAACAGAACAGAGAAGCAGTTCAATAACTACTATGCGTTGAGAAACTGGATTTTTACTGAGGAAGGAATACGACTGGCAAACGTGAGAGAACTTGAGCAGGATGACTATTACGTAAGGGTCATTGTAGAATCCAAAAGTCTCAAACAACTCCCTGTAATAGGCATGTTAATGCACTTGGTGCCAGAAATAGATATGACAATAGTCAAGGAATCTACTGATTTTCATATCGGAGATGACCAGTGAAGAACCTGAAAGTAATTCTCGGTTTTCTTCTCTTCAGCATAGTTGCTGTGGTGGTTACAGGGATCGTCCTCAATTACTTCGGTATTGAACACGGCTCCCTTTTGATAAAAGTAGGTCTGATATTTATTGTTGTTAATATCATTCTGTACCTGCTTATCCTTATATCATCCGTATTTCAGAACCTTTTTAATGTATATATAGAAAAAAAGAAGAAAGCTATTGGATCAAAATTCAGGACGACTCTGGTGCTTTCCTTTCTCGGACTTGTTTTTGTCCCGTCAGTATTGCTGTTTATTCTTTCAAACCAGCTGATAGATAACTCCATTGATACCTGGTTCTCTCTCGAAATCCAGAAACCGATTTATGATTCCATGGACGTTGCAAGGGCCCTTTACCTCAAGGAAAAAGAGCATGTAAAAAACTATGCTGCACTCCTTGCGTCAAATGATGATTTCCTGAATAACAGCCTTACACTCGATACTGGCAAAAGGAATTTCAGGGGATACCTCGTTGAAAAAAGAGACGGCACTTCATTCATTGACAGCGCTTTTGACGGAAACACATTAAGTACCGTTATCACGGGTCCCGATGGAGACCTGATTAAGGCAGCATCACCTGTCCGGAGAAATAATAAAATAAGGGGCGTTGTCGTTGTTGAAACAGTTATTGCCAGAGAAGTGGTAAACAAGATGGAGTCCATACAGAATTCATTTAATGATTTCGCCCAGATACAGGCACAGCAGCAACCGGTTCGATTTGTATATTTTTTTATGCTGACCATAGCCACCCTGCTCATTATTTTTCTTGCACTCTGGGCATCATTACGTATTGCCAAGGGGATAACAGTCCCCATTCAGTCACTGGCAGAAGCAACCAGGACTGTTGCTCACGGTGATCTTGATTTCAGAATAGGCCTGAAGAGAGATGATGAAATAGGCCTCCTAATCAATTCCTTCAACAAAATGCTTGATGACTTAAAGAAGGGGAAACAGTCACTGGAACTCTCATATAAAGAATCAGACCGCAGACGTTTAAGCATGGAATCAATACTGCAGAATATTAATACTGGTGTTATTTTTTTTGATAGAGCTGGCAGGATTATGACCATAAATGATGCTGCCTGCTCAATGCTGAATATAAAACGATCGCATATTGAAGGTAAAATTCACAAGAATCTCCTCGCGATGCTCAAGTCCAATGAATTGAGCGATATGGTGAAACATCTGAGCGAAAAAGGATTCGGGGCAATCAAGAGAGAAATTCATATTTATATTAACGGCAGACCCGTGGACCTTAGTGTGTACATGACCATTTTAAAAGACGCTGAGGACAAATTTATTGGAACTCTTGTTGTATTTGACAATTTAACCGAAGTCATTATGGCACAGAGAGCCCTTGCATGGCAGGAAGTAGCAAAGCGGATCGCTCATGAGATAAAAAACCCCCTTACACCCATCAAGCTGTCAGCTGAGAGGCTTATGAAAAAATGGTCTGACAAATCTCCGGATTTTGATGAAGTTCTTGGAAGGGCCACGAGAACAATTGTCCAGGAAGTAAACAGTCTCAGGTCCCTGGTCGATGAGTTTTCACGATTTGGGAAAATGCCTAAAATTAATCTGGAGCCAACAAACATGAGGTCTGTCATTGAAGAAGTCATTGATCTGTACAGTAATGTAAAAGGAATAGAAATAATTTCTTCATTGAATGCAAATTTGCCGGAAGTAGAAATAGACAGGCAGCAGATCAAAATGGCATTAATAAACCTTGTTGATAATGCTATCCAGGCTGAAGCAGAAAAAATACGATTAACTCTGCATTATGATTCGTCACTGGATCTCATAAAAATTGAGGTAGGAGATGACGGAACAGGTATCATGGAAGATGACAGGGACAAACTCTTTTTCCCATACTTTTCGACAAAAAAAGAAGGTACGGGCCTTGGACTGGCAATAGTAAACAGTATTATCTCCAAGCACCGGGGGTACATCAGGGTCCAGGACAATGAACCAAAAGGAACCCAGTTCATTATCGAACTTCCTGTGGGTCATCAATAAATATTTATTATTTTTAACAGGTTGCAGATATATACTGTATAATGTATCCTTATTTCACCTGTTACATCGATAAGCACGGAGCATGAACCTTACATGGCAAAATCATCAAAAGCGAACATTCTTGTTGTAGATGACGAAGAAAGCATACTGGATACCCTGAGCGGTATACTCGAAGATGAACATTACAATGTGGTGACAGCTTCATCCGGAGAAGAAGCAATTGCACGTTTTCCGGATGTATCGCCCGACATTGTCCTGATGGATGTATGGATGCCTGGTATTGACGGAATTGAAACGTTAAAGGCCCTGAAAAAAATCGATAATAATATCTGTGCAATAATGATATCCGGCCACAGTAACATTGATACCGCAGTTCATGCGATAAAACTGGGTGCGTATGATTTTCTTGAAAAGCCCCTCTCCCTCAACAAGGTACTGATTCTGGTCAAAAGGGCACTTGAGAAGCAGTCTCTGGAAAAGGAGAACATTGAGTTAAAAAACAGTATTTCATCTCAGTGGCAATTGATTGGAGATAACAGCAGAGTTGTTGAACTCAGGGATACCATATCAAGGGCAGCTGTATCACAGGGACGGGTCCTTATTTTGGGAGAGAGCGGATCCGGTAAAGAGCTTGTTGCAAGGGCCCTTCACGAAGGAAGCGACAGAAGCAGGAACAGTTTTATAGAGGTAAACTGTGCTGCCATTCCTCATGAACTCATCGAGAGCGAGCTGTTCGGCCATGAGAAAGGTTCATTTACCGGGGCATTTGAGTCCAAGAAGGGGAAGTTCGAGCTCGCGGATGACGGAACATTATTTCTTGACGAGATTGGCGACATGTCTCTTGTCACTCAGGCCAAGGTTTTGCGGGTTATAGAGACACAGGAGTTCCAGAAAGTCGGTGGAAGCAGAAAAATCAAGGTAGATGTACGAATAATTGCAGCTACGAATAAAGATCTTGAAGAAGAGATAAGAAACGGGAATTTCAGAGAAGACCTGTACTTCAGACTGAATGTCATTCCAATTTATGTCCCCCCTTTACGGGAGAGAAGAAGTGACATCCCTCTCCTTGCTGATCATTTTTTAACTAATTTTGCGATCCAGTACGGTCAAAAGAAAAAAAACCTGAGCAAGAACGCGTTAAAGGCTTTGATGGAATATGAATGGCCGGGTAATGTGAGGGAGCTGAAAAACGCGATAGAGCGCTATGTAATAATGAATCCCGCTGAAACAATTGATATAAAGGAAGTCCATACTGCAAAGGGAATGAAGCCTGATTATTCCACAATCAAGACCCTGAGAGATGCTCGTGAGCATTTTGAAAAGGATTTCATCATGAACAAACTTCAGGACAATAACTGGAATATATCAAAGACCGCCGAAGAACTCGAAATCGAGAGAAGCAACCTCCACAGAAAAATCAAGTCTCTTGGGATAGAAACACCATAAGGGTCTGGTGTTCTGAACTACAAGTATAGTATGTTCAGATCGTCACGCCCGAGATCTGTTAATCCTGTATCCATCTACCGTGAGACTGGATACCTGATGAAAAGACCTTGTGAATGATACGATCAAATAATTATTGTAACCCGTACCTTCATAATTGCATATTGCAGTGAACTGCGGTCTCGGTCTCAAATTGCTCCTTTGTATTGCAAGTCGATAATATTTTATTATTGCGGAGCTGCCGCTGGTGGTGGTGGAACATTCCTTCTGACGCGGCGCGGTCTTCTCTGTCTTGGTTGAACTTGACGTTCCTGACGCTCCTTCACAGACCTCTTAGGCTGCACCGCAGCAGGTCGTGTGGGCGTAATACCTTTGTCCTCTCTCAACTTCACCTCGAATCTTTCCTCACCCCTTAAAAGTTCAACCTTATCTTCCTGAATGGCAGTAATGGTGTAACCGGCTATCTGATCATTGAGTTTATAGGTCTTTGTTGTTTTTGATTCACTGTCCTGAAGTATGGCAGTTTTTTCATTGTCAAGAATGATTGTACCAAACAGCTTGGGTGGATTTTTCGGAGGTGAGTCTTCTTCTTTTGTTTCAACTTCAATGTCCGAAGCAGACCGGGAAGGTCTGAAGAGGTCTTTCTGCGTAATGACTGAATATGAGGCCTCATTTATGACCGGCCTTATTCTGCGGGATATATTCTTTTCCTTTACCTTTTCAACTTTTGAAGAAGAAGGCATTCCTCCACGATATATAAGAGATTCATAAAGTTTAAAACCCAGAAATCCCATAATAATAAATAAAATCAGGTTTATCAGAAAGAAGTTACGCAGCATTCCTTACCTCTTTGTTGTTCTTGTCCTCTGAGGTAACTTTTTTTATGAACCCAGTCACAACGAGCGTCGTATATATTTCCTCAGGCTTAGATATGTTGGTTACCCTGATTTTAATCTCGGATACGCTTAGTAAGAACGGTGATTTTCTTAACCGGACAAGGACATTCTCCAAATTCCTTGTTTTTGTTGAAAAACCGATTTCCACCGGAATACCCAGATAATTATCGAGCACCACCGGATTTAAGGTCCTTTCTAGTTTTACATCGATATTGGCTGAAGAGGCCGTATCTTTAAGAAATTTCTGAAGTGCTGCTGCAGCAACCGGGGGCGTATTTCCTGTCAGCAGTGATGTCTCAAGTCTTTCAATTTCAGCTATGATCATTTTTTCCTGATTTTCTATACTGTCTTTTTCAGAAATTTTATCCAGTTGTTTTTGCAGTATATAATATTTATCACCTGAGTAATCTTTCAATCTTTCTTTTGTTACGCTGTACCAGTTAAAAAGCTGAAAAATGACTATAAGGATGACGGCTATTCCGCCAATGACAAGAAACTTTTTTTCTCTCTCATTTACTTTAATGGGAATGTTCAGTTTCATTTATTTGTCCCCTGTAGCATCAGGGTTACTGTCAGGCCTTACAATTCGTGCACTCAGTTTAAACTGTTCTTTCTCCTTGGTTTTTTTAATTGGGCCGACAAATTCAACTTTTTCAAAATAAGGAGAATCCTCGAGCAGTGAAATTAATGCTGACGAAGAATCGGCAAAGCCATTTAAAATCAGTTCACCACCCTGTTTTTTACTGTCCTTAAGTTCAATGCTTTTATAGTCGAGATTAGTAATCCATGAATCAACCGGAATCACAATCGCAAGTTCTGAAAGAACCTCAAGAGCAAAGTCAGTATCTCTGATATCCTCAAGAAACGTTATACGTTCTTTCTGTTTTTCGATTTCCATAAGCCTGTTTTCCAGTTCCTTTACCACTGGTTCATTTGCCTGAAATGCGGCCTCAATCTTGTCAACATATTTTTTCTGTTTTACCGCATCAGTGACAACAATTCCTATGACCAGGACACATATCAGGATAAGCGCTATTTTTGATGTTAACGGCGCAATTCTGCTTATATTGTACTGAGCTTTATGAGGCAGAAGGTTTGTTGTATATGTTCCCAGTCCCAGTCCGGAAAAGCATACTCCCACTGTGGGCAGAATATCGGATATGTCAGCCTCATCCAGCTTCGCCTTTAAACCATTTACATGATCAACATCAAGCCCGAGGCTGGTCCTGAGTTCCTCGAATGATTCGGCGGCCACAGCAGAAAGATCACCCGCAACAATCATCCTGTTGAAATGACCTGAAGCAACCGTTGCCTGCATTTCCCTTACATAGGATTTAATTTCTTCAAGAGCATCTTCCCTGGTTCCGATTGAGTCCATAATAAATGGTTTAAGGTTTGTACACATGCCATCTCTTGTAATCGCCACACTGACACTGCCCCTTTCAAAAAACAGAGCTATATTTGTTTCTCCCTTTTTACCCAGCATATCGGATTTCCGTACAATTCCCATTATGTCCTGCCATCCGCCGGCAGTCACTCCATCAAGCTCTATGGTATTCAGTACGGCAAGGGAAGATGTTGTTATGGAATCAGGCTTAAGTGAAAGTTTTTCCAGAAACCCTTTTATAAATTCAATTTTCCCCTTCTGAACAGCCACAAAAACCATGGAATACATTGAATCCTTTTCATCCATAACAAGAAAATCATACGCCACTTCCTCAATTTCAAAAGGGATATGACGCTCAACCTCAAATCTCATCAGATTGGCAATTGTACTGCTCCCCTTACCTTTCATGGAAGGGATATTAATGAATTTTGTTATAGACCATCTGTCTGGAATGCTTACAAATACCTTGTTAACATCAATACCGTTCCGGTTTATAAAATCCCCGAGTTCATCAGGCACTTCCCTGTCGTCTCTCAAAGGTATAATTGACGACGTAAGAAGAGATATCCCGGCAAGGTTGTTTTTAAGATATGCCACGGCAATAGAGTCTTCTCTGAACTCCATGCATATAAATGTCCCAAAAAGCTTATCCGATAAAATTGTCATTCCAGTATAATGTCTCCAAGTCTGATTCTTTCAGTCTGACTACTGACTTTACCGTCCGTTTCACTGATCCTTCTTTATTCTTTCCTGTTGAAAGAATGGTAAAATATTCAGACGATATTTTGGTCATTTTAAAATTCCTGTTATTATAAATCGGCCCGGTTTCACGCATTATTATAATCTGTTGTGCGTTTACCTGATCTAAAGAAGCATTAAGCACATTTTCAGAGGCGGTGTTGATATTTAACAGGTTTGAACCATACACCGTGAGATGATTTGCAACACCGGTATAAGCCTCATCATCATCATCCTTTTTCTCTTTAGAGCCATACAGAATTTCCTCACTCATACCTTTAACCATTATCAGCTCTTCAACAGTGTCAAACTGTCCGTCCTTACAACTATACGGATTATCCAGCGATCTGTAATAGTCTTCTTCCGCGCCGTTCGTTCTGTGAAGATCATTGTCATCCCGCCAGTCAAATATGGAAGCTACGATGACATCCACATCCGTAACATCTACCCCGGAATCGTTAAACAGTTTGCTTAACTGTTGCTCTGTCGCAGTATTAATATTCAGCTTGCCATCTTCATCAAGGATTTTATACTCATACGTACCGTTACCCAGTTCACCTTTTCTTTCAGGTTTTATTTCCTCTTCACCAAAACTCAGCGCGCCGTTTTCATCAAGGTACATAACTTCAGTCATTTTGGCAGAGAGTAGCTCCATTTTGGCCTTCTCCACACCGGCAAGGGCCAGCTGATAGGCCTCCTCTTCTTCCTTAAAGTTCCGGGCAATATTTATTTCTGTCCGCATCGTATATGCAAATTCTCCGACAATGGCAGTAAGGACCACGATGACCCACACAACAAGAACCAGCGCCACTCCTCCGGATTCATTGTTGAATGACCCGGCAAACGATATTCTTCCTGCATTGTTTGAATGATGCACCTAAATTTCTCCCTCTTCCTGTTTTTTCACTGAATTGCCCTGGAGAAAATTTACCTGAAACGGTTGAAAATATGACAACTTTACTCTCACCGCATCCGGGATTGAATCTTCAGTATCCCACGAGTCATTCCATTCGTCTTCATGACGTCCGTAATACTCAAATAATACTTCTCCTATGTCTGCATCAAGGATTTCTTCATCTCCTTCCAAATTATCCATAACTCCCTTGTCCGGCAGCAGACCCTCTTTATAATAGAGGACGCCATCCTTATATGAATACCTTACCCATTTGAGACCTCCCGCTGAAACATCTGTTAATGAAGTTACAAATAGTATTGAGTCATCTTCTCCCTTAAATAAAACCACGTTGCTTCGATCATCATCCAGCATTGTCTTATATAAATAAAATGACTTAAGCTGCTGACTCAGCATCCCCGAGAGAATCCTTAGTTTCTGGGTTTCCAAGGTCTCCTCTTCACCTTTGTCCCACGAATTCACTCCGATTCTAAATCCCTGTCCAATTATCAGGGCCACGAACGTCATAAGAACGAGAGACACAATAAGTTCAAGAATAGTGAAACCGGCTTCTGATGCCCTTACCGTCCATACCTTTCTCTGTGTACATACATGCCTGTTCCCCGCAACATACGTAAAAGAACCGGGTTCTTCCCCAGATGGTACAGGTTTAGCTTGAGACTGCATCATATACATTTAGCCATCCTCGACCGATACGGCTTTCAGACTGACCACATTAAGTGAGCGTGGTTTTAGTAATGCATCTCCCCAGGAAACAACCACTTTCAGTTTCAGCAGGGCGAATCTGTTTTCTTCAGATTCTTCATACGGTTCCACATCGGTTTCCCAGCTGAAACCATCTTCAAATGTTCCGCTTGCTGGCACAGGATTCAGGGACAATTCCTCCATTTTGTTTTTCGCATGTACCACGGCCCTCGTGTAGTCACATGACGCCCTGCTTGCCCTTAACCCGCCGGAAAACAGCTGCATGATCATTACAAGACTGATACCTATAATCGTTATAGCAACAATAACCTCAATAAGCGTAAATCCCGCTCTCTTTCTCATCATTCGTCCTTCTCCACTTCAATCTTACCGGTAATCCTGTTTACATGTATATAAAATGCAGTGCCCTTCTCATTCTCTATCTTTATTGATCCTCCGGAAGAATTCCCATACGGGAAAAATTCCATGTCCTGGACATCCTCATTGCTCTCATTGATCGATACCAGAATGTCATCAGGCAGCGGTCTGCTCATCAGAGGGTGAGCCCCCTCTTCCTTGTCTTCATCATTTTCTTCACTGTCATTTTTTTCAGCAGGATCTGCATATAACCTTATTTCACCGTCCTCTTTATGTATAACAAAGCAGTAATTCCTTTTTTCAGAAACAGCGTGATTCCTGGCATACCTGAGGATTGACGAAACCTCTTTTGTAAATGTCTTGATCTCAAGTCCAGACGATCCCCTTCCAATCATGATCCCGACAAGACCGGAAGCAATGCCTATGATCACCAGTACGATTATTAATTCTATTAAAGTAAATCCGCCTCTCCCGGCCTGACCGGCGTATTTCACGCGGTATGTCTTAATACGTTTCTGTGCCACATGTTGCATCTTTGCATAGTCGCTTATTTGAGCCCTTTCCAGCTCACAACATCCCTGTCTTCGCCTTCACCCCCTTCGGAATTATCAGCACCTAAAGAGTACAGGTCATAATCTCCATGAGTGCCTGGCGACTCATAGATATACGGGTTTCCCCATGGATCAAGAGGTATCTCGTTTTTTCTCAGATAGGGGCCGTTCCATTCCTCAGCACCGGAAACAGGGGATATCAAACTTTCCAGACCCTCGCTGCTTGACGGATACTTACCGACATCCAGACGATATGAATCCAAGGCAGTCCCAAATAGCTCTATCTGCGCATACGCAGCATTTGTTTTAGCGGTCTCCAGTTTGCCGAACATCTTAGGCACAACCAGTGCGGCCAGCAGGCCCAGGATAATCATTACCACCATCAACTCTATCAGCGTAAAACCACGCTGACATGCTGCTGATACGTTTCTTTTACTATTGCGCATAAAAACCTCCGTAGCTTTGTAGATAGTAGATAGTAAATAGTAGTTATGGGTTTTTCGACTTGAGTATTTGATCCCTCAACTACTAGCTTCTAACTACTCACTACCCATATCATTTTTAAAACGGCAACTCATTTATGCTGAATATTGCCGTAAGCATTGCTATTACGATAAACCCTACCATTATCCCCATAATCAAAATCAACACGGGCTCAAGAAGTGAAAGCAGACGTTTGACCGTTATCCGAACCTCTGTGTCAAAGCGGTCCGCTATCTTCACGAGCATCTCGTCCAGTCTTCCGGTCTCTTCACCTACAGTTACCATGTGAACTGCAATGGGCGGAAAGATTTCACTATTTCTAAGAGGTTCAGCAATGCCTCTCCCTTTTCTCGTTGCCTCTCTGACCGAAGAGATTATTTCTGCGATCTTTTCGCTTCCCAGTGTCCCCTTGACTATCTGCAGAGCATTCAAGATCGGGACGCCGCTTCCTAGCAGTGTGCCGAAAGTCCTTGCAAATCTTGAGACAGCAGCTTCTTTGAAAAGTTTTCCGAAGACCGGAAGCCTGAATTTCAATTTATCCCAGAAGGTCCTTCCCCTGTCTGTACGTATGTAACGTCTTATCATGAAGTAACCTCCGGCTATCAATAACAACAGGATCCACCATGTCTTGATCAGGGCATTACTTACTCCCAGCAGGATCAATGTAGGAAGTGGGAGGGTTTCTCCCATGTCCGTAAATATCTTTGAGAACTGAGGTACTACAAAGGTGAGTAATATGATTACTGCCGCTCCTCCCACACAACTCAGCAGCACAGGATAAATCAGCGCTGACCTGACATCATCCTTAAGTGCCTGAGAATTTTCAAGGTACACAGCCATCCTCGATATGGTATCCTCAATAAATCCACCTGCCTCACCCGCCTTGATCATATTTACATAAAAAAGAGGGAATACAGAAGGGAATTTCAATAGAGCTTCGGAAAATGATTTTCCGCCTCTTACCTGAGACAGGAGCTCTTTTAACAATTCCTTAAGCTTTTTTTTCTCGGTAAGATCAGACAGTATCGAAAGAGAACGGTCAAGGGTAAATCCTGCATCCAGAAGCACGCCGAGCTGGTAAGTAAATGACATAATGTCCTTTTCACTGACCCTGCCCTTCACTGATGACATAATACGGGATAGCAACCCCTCCCTTTCAACAGCCTTATTTATTTTAAGGGGGTAATATCCCATTTCCTGGATGCGATCTATGGCAGAACGCTCATCCATCACATTGATGGTACCGGTCACAATATTACCGTCTCGTGTTGTTGCTTCATAGTTGAATGTATCCATCAGATACCCTCTTGAGATACTCTGAGAACTTCCTCGATGGTTGTTATGCCCGCTTTAACTTTTTCCCAGCCATTGTCCCGTAATACCTGCATACCCTTTTCTACAGCTCTCTGCCTGATAATATCAGAACTCGACTTGTCAAGAATGAGCCTTCTCATCTCGCCATCCACAATCATGAATTCAAAAATTCCGGTTCTGCCGCGATATCCGGTATTCCTGCATTCGTCGCACCCTGCTCCGTGATAGGTAGACATATTGGAAACATTGAATTCCGTCTTATCAATAACTTCCTGCTGAGGGGTATATGGTTCCTTGCATGACTGACATATTACTCTTACCAGTCTCTGGGCCAGAACACCTATAAGGGATGAGGAAACCAGAAAACCTTCAATCCCCATATCAAGCAGCCTCGTAACTGCACCCGGTGCGTCATTAGTATGCAGTGTGCTGAAAACCAGATGTCCCGTAAGAGCGGAATGGATAGCAATCTCCGCAGTTTCAACATCACGTATCTCACCGACCATGATTACATCAGGATCCTGTCTTACGATATGTCTCAGTCCACTGGCAAAGCTCAGCCCTATCTGAGGTTTGACCTGTATCTGGTTTATTCCGTCTATCTGATACTCAATAGGATCTTCAACAGTTATAATTTTTTTATCATCTGAATTTATTTTATTTAACGAGGCATAAAGCGTTGTGGTTTTGCCGCTTCCTGTAGGTCCTGTAACCAGTAACATACCATAGGGAGTCGTTATCAGCTTCTCATACTTTTCTCTCGTACTGTCCGGAAACCCCAGATGGTCAAGCACAATCAGTACACTTCCGCGATCAAGGATCCTCATGACAATACTCTCACCATATATCGTGGGAACAGTTGATACACGGAGATCAATATCTCTGCCTGAAACTCTCAGTTTGATCCTTCCGTCCTGTGGAAGCCTTCGTTCAGCTATATTCAGCCTGGACATTATCTTCACTCTTGATATGACCGCGGGCTGGATACGTTTCGGCAACGACTCAACTTCTGTCAGAGCACCGTCAATCCTGTACCTGACCTTAACATTATTCTCAAAAGGTTCAATGTGAATATCGCTTGTTCTTCCTTCTACAGCACGTGTGATGAGCATGTTAACAAGTTTCACAATCGGTGCCTCAAAGGCCATGTCCCTCAGGTGATGAACGTCTTCCTGAAGTTCAATGCCCTCGGATTCCGATTCTTCTTCCCGCATCCCCTCCATTATATTGGTCATCTGTACACTGCCGCCAAAGTACTGTTCAATGGCCTCCATTATGTCCTTTTCGCTGCTGAGATATATTTCAGGCGCCTTACCGGAAAATATCTGCAGTGTATCAATTACATATTCATTCATTGGATCAGCAGTCGCTATCTTCATGACACCATTGTCCATTCCGATCGGAACAAATTTATACTGCTTCATAAATTTGACTGTAGGATATGATTCACTCGGGATGGTTTTGGGGAACTCACTGAACCTGAGGTATTTTAAGTTAAGCTGGGTGCTCAGCGCCAGAAGCATATCATCTTCTGATATGAAGCCCAGTTTTACAAGGGTGTCGCCCAGACGCCCCTTGCGCACAGTCTGTTCTTTTAGGGCAATCTCAAGTTTTTCATGCGTAATAAGGTTCAGGTTGAGTAACGTCCTGCCTAACAGTCCTGCGTTTTCTACTCCTGTTACTTCATCACTCATCGGAATTATTCTGGTTTAAAACCTCAGGAAAAGGTACGTTTGCCTGGTCTTCCTTCTGGCTCAGGAAACTTTTTATATCTTTCAGCTTCCCAAGGTATTCAGCAGTAACCACGTCTCCTTCGGACCTGTTTGTTATTACATGGGGCACAATGATAACAATAAGCTCTGTTTTTGTCACATTCAGTCTTGTGTGACGGAACAGATTTCCTAATAGAGGTATCCGGCTCAATATGGGGATGCCCTCATAGGTTTTTGTTGATTTTTCTTCGATGATACCCCCTATGACAATGCCCTGTTTATGAGGAACAACCACTGATGTCTTGGTTTTTCTTGTAGAGAATTCAGGGTATGAAAATCCACCAACCGCACGCGCATCAGCAAGTACATCGGAGACTTCCTGCTCTATATCAAGTACAACTGTTTTTTCATCGTTTATTGAGGGTTTGATTTTCAGCTTTTTACCAACGGTTTTATACTCGATATTCTGGGTCAGTGCGTCATTGATAGAAGCTGATGTGGTCGTGCTCGTGGCCGTTGGAATATCAGAGCCGACTTCGATAGATGCTTCTTCCTGGTCCCTGACAAGCAGTCTGGGACTCTGCAGGATGTTTACCTTGGAATTCGTTGAAATCGCCCTGACCAATGCCGTAAGCTTGTCAGGTTTAAAAAGAAAATATGATAGCCCGCTTCGGGCTGTATCCAGTGTAGGTTCTGCCGAGGGCAAACTGACCGGAGGGGTACCGGCCAGAGCATTGTTCTGCACCAGACCCGTATAATCACTGTTTACATCATGCAGGACTGACCACTGAATTCCATATTCATCACTGGTTGAAATATCAACCTCTGCAATAATAGCCTCAATGAGCACTTCTCTTGGGTAGACATCTATTTTTTTAATGAGTTCGGTCATATCTCTGTATACTCCCGGAGGCGCGAGAATTATCAAAGAGTTCGTAGGTTCAAACGTTATGATTTCAACTCTGCTGCTTTCTGTACTCTGTGTTGACCTGCGGCTCGGAGTCGGACGTTTGGCTTTTGCTTTCTGAGTTGTCGTTGCTACCTGTGATTTCTGGGTTGTCGCGCTTCTTGTAGAAGTGACATCCGTTTCATACAACGACCCCAGAATGTCTGCGATCTCTGCAGCTTTCACATTCTGTATGGGGTGAACAAATATATTCTGTCCTGACATGACCTCTTCATCAAGTTTCTTTATCCAGCCTATGACCGTTTGCAGGAGAGTGGGACTGCCTGAAAAGACCACGAGACTGTTGATCCTTTCAATCGGAACAAGGGCGATTCCTTCTTTGGTAAGATTTAGCGCATTGAGCACTTCGGTCAATTCAGTAGTCAGTGTGAGAACATCAGAGTATTTGGGCTTGAACAGATGAAGTCTGGTGTTGCTGAAGGCGTCTACGTCAATTTCCTTTAAAATATGCATGACCCTGATTATACTTGATGAAAGATCATTCACAATAAGAAGATTGTTCCTGGCATTCGGCGTCATGCTGCCTACAGGTGAGAGTAATGGTGTTAGCACTGTCACCACCTCGGCAACCGGGACATATTTAACCGGAATGATCTGTGTCACCGGTCTGTCTATATCAGGGATATCATCAACATTATCGACCCGTTTTACTTCGGTAGGCTTCTGTTTTGCGGTTGCTCCCTGCACTACCTTGAAGAATTTTCCTGATTTTACAAGGGCTATACCATTGACATCAAGAACAGACTCAAAAACATTCATAACCTCACTTATGGGGATCTTTTTTGCAGAGTGAATTGTGATACGTGCATCAACCCCGGGTGTGAGTATGAAATTTTCGTTTGTAATTGAACTGACCGTATTGATAACATCTTTTAATTCAGCATTATCAAAATTCAATATGATAAAGTTTTCCTCTTTTGGTTTTGAGAAAAAATCTTTTACATCTTTAGGGGTTACAGGCGCAGGGGCTACAGGCACAGCCGGATTCGTACGTGTTATTCTGGGAGGACTCTTTCTCTGAGGTCTCCTGCCGTCTGTTCCCTGGGCCGGTGAAGGAGCAGATCTCCTGGGTGCCGGATTTGTAACTGATTTCTCTATCGGGGCAGCTTCTGCTGGTAATGCTCCCTGATCAACAGCACCATTACTGTGATTTTCAGCATAACCGTACCCTGTTGTAAGAATCAAACATATGACGATTGACGAAATTCTTATTATTACTGACATTTCTTCCTTATATTGAGATTCAGCTTGAATATTCTTGTTTCAGAATTATTCACAACTTAATATCAACATTCTTATGTTTTGAATAAGTTATCAAATAATATAAAAAAACACAATGAAACCTATGTCTATAAATATATATAATAATTATGAACTATGTATGAACCCAGACGTATGTACCTTGCCATTCTGCATCTCAACCGGTTCCTGTTTAACGTGATAATAAAGCATATCAGTCATCATATGTTACATAATATCGGTATTATCAGATTATATCTTAAGAATTCAGACTTAACTTTATTGAGTAGTGATAATATGACCGAGGGATTCGAAAAGTTGTGATAAATATATAGTTTTATTTTAACAAATTGGCTTAACTATTTAAAAGCTTTAATGTTTCCCTCATAAAGGCAGGAAGATCTCCCGGTTTCCTGGATGTGACAATATTGCCATCAACAACCACTTCTCTATCATCATAGTTTGTCCCTACATCTTTCAATTCAGGGGCCACTGACATATAGCAGGTAGCATGTCTGCCTGACAGCAAACCGGTTGATATTAATATCTGCGGTCCATGACATATCGCTGCGATTGGCTTATTGTTTTTGATAAAATGTGATGCAATTTCAATTACTTTGTTCACTTTTCTCAGCACCGCAGGTGCTTTTCCTCCGGGCAGAATGAGAAGATCATAGGATTCAGGATCAACATCATCAATTCTTTTGTCAACATTAACCTCATACCCCTTTTTGCCTTTAATCTTATCCGTTGCAATAGAGGCAATATCAACATCAATCTTTTCCTCCTGCAATCTGTAATAGGGATACAGGAGTTCAGAATCCTCAAAATTGTCAGCGCTGATAATAAGTACTTTCATAACAATTTCTCCAGGCCCTTATGCTCTTTATAGACAAGATCCACTTCCCCATACTGACGTTTTATGATTGCTTGAAATTATCAATAAACTCCTTAAGCTGGACCCCAAGATGTATACATTTTTTTCCATCCATGCATTCATCAGCATCTTTAGTTTCAAGGTGGGTTTTCAGTTCATGCTCATCTTTTTTCATGTTAACGTCGTAGGTTTTTAATTCCTCATTAAATACGAGATTGACTGCGACACCATTCTCAACAATCTCAGGGTGTAATTCGATTATTTTGTCTTTTAAAGCAACATTTGAATACCCCATAATTCCTCCTCTACATTAAAAATATCTATCCAACTTTCACTAAATAATTAATTTAACCATATTAAAAAATATACCCGTTCTGTTATAAAAGCCATGATATGAATCATAACGTAACTATATTACTTCTATATATTCTTATACAACATCTTTTGATGATATACAAGACACTCAGGAA
>CP070632.1:901076-964021 GCA_020356065.1 Nitrospiraceae bacterium | reverse complement strand
CGGGAAAAAAGTTTGTCGACGGCGTAATGAAGCATGAAACGAAGGCACTTGCAAAGGAGGCCGCCTGAATGCTTTTTACACACCTATTGACAGGACTCCAAGAGCTTTATCACTTATGCTAAATGCCACCATGATCACCTTTTTTACAGAGGCTTTGCTATGTTGGGCAAATAGTACTCTTATATATAACACTTAAAGTCATAACCTGTCCATACAAAAATATTTATATGTCATATAAACAAATCTCATAAATTTGGAAACAATTCCAATTCAACGTTATGAGAAATTGTAATTATTGATAACTTCTATAAGTCTTCAGAATCAGGACTTAATCCAGTTCATTGATAATACAGATAAGTCAATGAAATAAAAGAGGATGCAATAACAAGATAAGTGTGGACTAAAGAGAATATTAGGTCTGACTCGGACTTGTTGATTATTATACGTTATCCATGATCCTGAAATATTTTTCTAATGTATTAAAAATGAACGAAATAAACAGGGAATGAGGTATTCACGCAGAGTTTACACCTTGATTCGTTTTATCTTTGCGCCGAGCTGCTCGAACTTTGCCTCTATCTTCTCATATCCTCTGTCAAGATGGTAGACCCTGTCAATAACAGTCGTGCCCTTCGCCGCTAGACCGGCAAGTATAAGTGATGCACTTGCGCGGAGGTCAGTTGCCATGACAGGAGCTCCCTTGAGAAAGTCCACTCCCTTAACGGTTGCGGTTGCTCCCTCGATTTTTATGTCAGCACCCATTCTCTTTAACTCGGCAACGTGCATAAATCTGTTTTCAAATATATTTTCTGTTATAAGGCTCGTGCCGTCTGCAATAGTCATCAGGGCCATGAACTGAGCCTGCATGTCTGTTGGAAATCCAGGGTGAGGCATTGTTTTTATATCTTCTGATTTAAGTTGCAACGGTCCTCTCACGTTAATTGTGGATGAGTTGTGGCGTATCTGCACGCCTGTTTCTTTAAGTTTACTGATAAACGATTCAGCATGGCCGGGATTACAGTTATCAATCGTAACGTCGCCTTCAGTAATAGCCGCAGCGGTCAGGAAAGTCCCTGTCTCAATTCTGTCGGGAATTATTCTGTACCTTAAGGGCCGGAGACCGGAAACCCCTTTAATTTTAATTATACTGGTACCCGCGCCCTCGATATTCGCCCCCATTGATACGAGAGCATTGGCCAGATCAACAATCTCGGGTTCGCATGCTGCATTCTCCAGTAACGTCTCACCCTCAGCAAGCGTAGCAGTCATCATAAGGTTTTCAGTCCCGGTTACGGTAGGCATGTCAAAATAAATTGTCGCCCCATGGAGTTTTTTTGCCTTTGCATGAATATATCCGTCGGACAGAAGAATTTTTGCACCCATTTTCTGCAAGCCCATGATATGAAGGTTTATTGGTCGTGCACCTATTGCACATCCACCGGGTAGCGACACCTTTGCCTCTCCGGTCCTGGCAAGCAGGGGGCCAAGCACGAGCACTGATGCCCTCATTGTTTTTACAAAATCATAGGGCGCCTCAATGGATGTAATGTTTTCCGACTGTAGAATGGCCTCATCATCTTCTAGGTGATACCCCATTCCAAGGTGACCAAGGAGTTTGCCCATGGTTGTTATATCCCTGAGAAGTGGAACGTTTAAAATAGTACTTTCACCTGAACCAAGGATGGATGCTGCCATGACCGGGAGAGCAGCGTTTTTTGCCCCACTTATTTTTACATTACCCTTTAGTCTGGTACCACCCTCAATCTCTATTTTGTCCATCTGGCCTGTATAAACCTCTCTTTGCCGCTGTAATCCTTTATTGCTTCAATTGCTTTAAAACCTGCAATACGTAATATTCCGGCAATATCATCAGACTGACCGTCTCCATGCTCAAATATCAGTATCCCGTTGTTCCTTAAAAAATGCACTGACTCCGGAACTATAAGCCTGTAATAGTCAAGGCCGTCGTCTCCTCCATCAAGAGCTTTTAAAGGCTCCCAGTCCCTTATTTCAGGCTGCAGACCTTTTATTTCATCTGTTTTTATGTAGGGAGGATTGGAGATGATCATATCGAAATTATCTTCATGAGGAACCGCATCAAAAAGGTCTCCCCTGATAAATCTTACATTCTTGATGTTATTCATCTCAGCATTTTTTTCTGCAATATGCAGTGCATCTTCTGAATCGTCGCAGCCAGTTATGTGAGCGTCAGGAAATACCTTTGCAATAGAAAGGGCCAGACAGCCGCTGCCTGTGCAGAGGTCAAGAATGCAAAGTCCCAAGTCTGGAGTGCAGAGTTTTTTGTTTAATATCCCGAAATCCTGACGTTGTGGTTCGATGTTTTGTCTTTCACTCATACCCCTTAACTCATAACTCTTTACTTTCTTTATGGCATATTCTGCCATCAATTCAGTCTCAGGCCTCGGGATAAGCACCCCTTCGCTTACATTAAGGTGCAGATCCATAAAATCAACACTTCCAAGTATGTACTGTAATGGCTCCCGCGCTGTTCTCCTGTCAACCATCTTCTGTATCATAAGTTCCTCGTGTTTCTCAAGATCACGATTTTCATTGTACAGCGTTACAGGATCGATATGAAGACCGTATCGTATCATCAGCTCTGCCTCTCTCTCGGCAGATTCGATCCCGCAGGGTAAGAGTATCCCTGTAACTTCCTTGATTTTCTGGATAGCATTCATAAATAAAATTGGGTCAAGGATATCAGGCTTCAAGGGTTCCAGTGAAAAAATATGATACAGTTCTTTCAGTCACTTGAATCCCTGTCCCCTCGACTCCTGTCTGTTAAACTTCTTTCAGCTTCTCAGCCTGAAAGTGGGTACTCAGCCCTTCAATCAGCTCATCGAGGTCGCCTTCAAGTATGAGTGTAAGCTTATGAAGTGTGAGCCCTATTCTATGATCTGTCACCCTGTTCTGCGGGAAGTTGTACGTCCGTATCCTTTCACTTCTGTCACCGGAACCAACCTGGGATTTTCTCTCCTTTGCCCTCTCCTTTTCCTGGCTTTCAAGTTCCAGATCATAAAGCCTTGAACGCAAAACCTTCATGGCCTTTTCCCTGTTTTTTATCTGTGACCTGCTGTCCTGGCACTGAACAATGAGACCGGTCGGTGCATGGACAATTCTCACAGCAGAGTATGTTGTGTTTACCCCCTGACCGCCCGGACCTGAAGAGCAGTAGGTATCCACCCGAAGATCTTTTTCATCTATTTTAAGATCAACCTCTTCAGCCTCAGGTAAAACAGCCACGGTTGCAGCTGAAGTATGTATCCTCCCTGAAGTTTCTGTGGCAGGTACCCGCTGTACCCTGTGAGTACCGCTTTCGTATTTCAGACGGCTATAGGCACCCTTGCCCTGTATTGATGCTATCACTTCCTTTATTCCGCCCACGCCTGTTGTGTTCATGTCCATCACTTCCACTTTCCAGCGCCTGCTCTCTGCATATTTGGAATACATCCTGAACAGGTCAGCGGCAAACAGACCGGCTTCATCCCCTCCTGTTCCCGCCCTGATCTCAAGAAGTATGTTTTTTGAATCGCGGGGGTCTTTGGGAATTAGCATGAATTTTAATTTTTTCTCTATGTCCGGCTTTCTCTCCCTGAGTTCGATCAGTTCTGCCTCGGCAAGCTCCTGCATCTCCTGATCACCGTCAGATTTCAATATCTCCTCGGCCTCTTTTATTTCCGCAATAGTCTTCTTATACTCCCTGATCATCCGGACAACCTCTTCAAGCTCTGACTGTTCCTTTGAATACTTCTGGCTCTTGGTATAATCAGAAAAGATATCAGGATCTGACAATATGTTTGTCAGCTCATCATATTTATTTTCGATCTCTTCCAGTTTATCCAACAACATGAGTCTTGATCTCCGCTGAATCTTCCCTGGTTGAGTCCTTGCTTAACGTTTCTGTAAGGGCCTTTATTGCAACCTCTATCTGATCAGGAGAAGGGATACCGGTGGTAAGTTTCTGAAGCCACAACCCGGGCATTGACAAATAACGAACAACGGGATTATTCATTTTTTTTGAAGACATTTTAATAAATTCATAGGACAATCCTGCTATTAAGGGAATCAACACTATCCGGGACACGAATTTTTCAATAAAGGGCCAGTCTTTGGGAATGAGTGAAAAAACAAGGATACTCAGCAGCATTACCATAATGAGAAAACTTGTACCGCATCGTGGATGGAGCGTGCTGAAATTATCAGCATTCTGAGGTGTTAACTCGACTCCTGCTTCAAAGGCATGGACCACTTTGTGTTCAGCTCCATGATATTGAAACACCCGCCTGATGTCCTTGAGCATACGTATTGAAAGGATATACATCAGAAAGAATGCAACCCGAATAACTCCATCGACCAGATTAAACATTAAGGAACTGTCGCTAATCGAACTATAGATGGTTCCCAGAAGCTTCGTACCGTAAAGAGGCAGCAGGAAAAAAAGTCCTATACCGATAACAAACGAAACAAGAACTGTCATGAAAAGTGAAAAGTCAGAAGGTTTTTCCTCTTCATGTCCTGATGCCTCGGCAGAATAAAGAAGGGCCCTGATACCTATGGATAAAGCCTGTCCAAGGGCTACCACCCCCCTGATGATCGGCCATTTAAGAGGCTTGGGCAGTTCCCTGATTGTTTCTTTCTTACATACAATCTCTTTGTCAGGTGACCGCACTGCAATAGCATAAACGTTTCCTGACCTCATCATAACTCCTTCTATGACTGCCTGACCGCCAATATCACTCATCTTAAACTCCTCATGTACATATCATGGGGGTAGAGGAACAGAGTCAAATAACTGGTGCCTTATGACCCCATGCTTTTTCTTATCATTAAAAAAAGGAAAACACACACTCTGAATAATTTACAAAAAAAGCGCGTGTTTTCCTTTTAAAGTTTGCTACTTGTTGTGTTTTGCGTATTTCTTCCTGAACTTGTCAACCCTTCCCTCTGCATCAACAAGTTTCTGCTTGCCGGTGAAAAAGGGATGACAATTGGAACATATATCCACGTGTATGGAGTCCTGGGTAGACCTTGTAGTAAAGGACTCGCCACAGGCGCATACGGCATTGACTTCCTTCATTTCGGGATGTAGTTTTTCTTTCACGTTAACCTCCAACTATAAAATATAGCAGAGATTCATGATATTTTGCAACTGCATGGAGTACCTATGTCAGGTCAATTCAGAAATGTCCGATTAACATGCAGATACGTCCTCTTGGAGAAAACTCTTAAAAAAACCTCATGTTTTTGATAAGATATTTCTCAACATCATGCTTCATGAACTACACATTACCAATTTTTCGATCATTGACGACGCAACTGTTGAGTTTGGGAAGGGATTTAATGTCATTACAGGAGAAACCGGGGCAGGAAAATCGATAATAATAAACGCCCTGAGCCTGTCCCTCGGAGAAAGAGCAGCTTCTGAGCATGTGAGAAGCGGCGAGAAAGAGGCCCGGATAGAGTCTTATTTTGAAATCAATACAAAAAAAATGAGCACACATGTTCGAGATGCTATCAGGGATGCAGGGGTGACGATTGATGACGGGCTGATCTTTAAAAGAGTAATCCTGTCACAGGGAAAGAACAGGGCATATATCAACAGCTCAATGGCAAATGTTCAGACCCTCTCGGATATCAGCAGAAATATCATTGATATTCACGGGCAGTACGAGCATCAGTCCCTGCTTTCCAATGACAACCAGCTTGACCTGCTTGATATGTTCAGCGGACTCATAAAAGACCGGGACGAGGTTGGTAGACTCTATGAATCGCTGTCATCCCTGAAATCCCGTGTCAGGTCAATAGAAGAGAAAGACAGGGAACGGGTCCAGCGAATGGATATCCTCAAGCATCAGATAAACGAAATTGAGTCAGCAGGCCTGAGGCAGGATGAAGAGGAAGAGCTGATGGAAGAGGAAAAAGTACTTGGCAGTGCCGGTCATCTTGCGGAACTGGCTAACCAGTCCCACGAATTGCTTTATGCTTCAGACAATGCAACTCTTCCATCCATTTCAACTATTATTGAACATCTCCGAAAAATTTCTGAAATTGACAGCAGAGCAAAAGACGCTCTGAAGTCTGCAGCGGATGCCCTGCCGTTACTGGAGGAAACATCTTATTTTCTCAGAGATTATAAAGACAGTATCGATTTTAATCCTGACAGACTCGAACAGGTCCAGCAGCGGCTAGAGTTGATCAAGGCCTTAAAGAGGAAGTACGGATCCTCGATCAGGGAAATCCTGGATTACAGAGACACTTCATTGATTGAGCTTGAAGAACTGAAGCATTCAGAGGAAATACTGGACTCTTTAAAGTCTGAACTTGATGATGTCAGAAAGACTTTTACGGATAAAGCCAGAACACTGTCCAGGAAAAGAAACGCAGCTGCAAAGAAGGTTGAATCTGCAGTTGTTAATCAGCTTGCAGAGCTGTCCATGCCTGATACACAATTTTCAATTCTGTTAACGCAGCAGAGTGGAAACGATACCCTTGATGGATGGGAAGCAAATCAGACTGGTATAGACAATATTGAGTTCCTGATTTCTCCCAATGTCGGTGAAGACCTCAAACCAATGGCAAAAATTGTGTCAGGTGGTGAGCTCTCAAGGATAATGCTCGCACTCAAGGGCATAATGGCAAAAGGGGACAACATCCCAGTTCTTGTTTTCGATGAGATTGATGCGGGTATTGGCGGAAAGACAGCTGAAACAGTTGGAAAGAAACTCAAGGCTCTCTCAAAAAACCATCAGGTCATCTGCATCACACATCTGCCCCAGATAGCATCATATGCTGACAGACACATGAAAATAGAAAAAGAGGTCACCAATAAAAGGACGGTGGTCTCTATCAAACAGCTTGAAAGAAACGACAGGACTGCAGAAATTGCCAGGATGTTAAGTGGTGAGATTTCAGACCTTTCACTCAGCCATGCAAAGGAGCTCCTGAAGAGAGCTGCCCATTGATTCTGGGCCCATCACATCTATGTCATATAGTGACTTTACAGGCTCGTCGTAACAAATTGTAACTTTGTTTAATTAATTATTCTTCCTCGAAACCCTGCTCAAAGCCTGTGAAGGCTTGATTCTGCTAAAAATGCGTACTGGCACTTAAATTGCTTTATTTTTTCTTTTATATTGACTGAGTTATGTAAATATTTCTGTTGACATGTATTGATACTTGTGTAATTATTGTTATATGAATAATATTGGAAGTAATTATAAATGTTATATTTTTTAGAAAGGGGGTAGATCTATGAAGTCAAATTCCAGCGGCAGCCCGGACAAAAATAAAGTCTTTGATGCCCTTGAGAACAAAGGCGTTTCCCGACGGGACTTTATAAAATTCTGTTCTGCCATGGCAGCAACACTGGCCCTGCCTGCCTCGTTTATCCCTAAGATCGCCGAAGCAGTAGTCGCCCAGAAACCGTATCTTGTATGGCTTGAGTTTTCAGACTGTGCCGGAGATACAGAGTCAACTTTGAGAGCAACAAACCCGACGATCGGGGACATTGTGCTCGATGTGTTCTCCCTTGAATATCATGAAACAATCATGGCTCCTTCAGGAAAAAACGCTGAAAAATCCCTGCAGGATGTTGTAACAAACCACAAAGGGAAATACTTTGCAATTGTTGAGGGTGCCATCCCAATGGCCGATAATGGTATCTACTGTTGTGTGGGGGGAAGATCTGCCCTTGATATCGCTCGGGAAGTCTGCGGCAATGCAGCTGCCACAATAGCCGTTGGATCCTGTTCATCCTGGGGAGGCATAGCAAGCGCAAAGCCGAATCCCACAGGAGCGGTGGGAGTGGAAAAAGCAGTTCCGGGTATCCCCCTGGTTAACCTGCCCGGATGTCCCATGAATGTTGAGAACTTAACAGCGACGATTGTGCACTATCTTACCTTTGGATCACTTCCGGTCCTTGATAATCGCAAGCGTCCCCTCTTTGCACATGGCAAGAGAATCCATGACAACTGTGAAAGAAGGGGTCATTTCGACGCCGGACAGTTCGTCCAGCAGTGGGGCGATGAAGGACACAGACAGGGATGGTGCCTGTATGAAATGGGCTGTAAAGGTCCGGAGGCATTCTTCAACTGTCCAAGTGTTAAATACAATGAGGGAACAAGCTGGCCCATCCAGGGAGGTCATGGCTGTATCGCATGTGCAGCAGACAATAACTGGGACACCATGACCCCGATCTATAAGAGACTTCCCAAAGTTCCGGGATTCGGAGTTGAAAGCACCGCTGACAAGGTAGGTGTTGGTCTTGCAGCAGCAACTGCAGCCGGTCTGGTACTCCATGGTATCGGAAGGGCGATTTCACCAAAGAAAAAAGAAGAATAGGATATTCTTGATGACACAGATAAAAAACAGGATGACACAGATTTTACGTTTTATCTGTGTCATCATTTTAAAAATCAGAGTAATCAGTGAAATTTAATTTCATACAGGAGGTGAAGAGAATTGGCTAAGAAACTGGTAATTGACCCGATAACAAGGATCGAAGGACATCTCAGGATTGAGGCTAAAGTTGAAAACGGCAAGGTTGTTGATGCCTGGAGTTCCAGCACCATGTTCAGAGGGATCGAGCTGATTATGAAAGGCCGTGACCCGAGAGATGCTTGGGCCTTTACGCAGCGCATATGAGGCGTCTGAACTACGGTGCACGCAACCGCCTCGGTGAGAGCGGTCGAAGACGCTTTAGGCATTACCATTCCTGATAACGCAAGGATTATCAGAAATCTTATTTCAGGAATTCAGTATGTGCAGGACCATGTAATTCACTTTTATCATCTTCATGCCCTTGACTGGGTGGATATCGTGAGTGCGTTAAGTGCTGATCATGTAAAAACAGCCGGACTTGCCCAGTCCATATCTGACTGGCCGAATTCAGGTGCTGGCTACTTCAAAGGAGTGAAGGAAAGACTGAAGGCCTTTGTTGACAGGGGTCAGCTCGGCCCGTTTGCCAACGGATACTGGGGACACCCTGCATACAAGCTTCCTCCTGAGGCAAACCTCATGGCAGTGGCCCACTATCTTGAAGCGCTTGACTGGCAGAGAGAGGTCATAAAAATTCAGGCATTGCTTGGAGCAAAGAACCCTCATGCTCAAACATACATTGTGGGAGGGATGTCAATTCCTGTGGATCCAAACAGTCAGAATGCTCTGAATGCAGGAAGTATCGCATTCATGCAGGGACTGGCAAAAAAGGCCCATGACTTTGTGGAAAAGGTATATATTCCTGATGTTCTCGCGGTTGCCCCCTTTTATCTTGACTGGGCGGGATACGGTGAAGGAGTCGGCAATTTCCTGAGCTATGGTGATTTCCCGAATGACACAGCGAGCAATACAGACAACAACTGGCTGCCGCGAGGGATCATACTCAACAAGGACCTGTCCAAAGTCCTTCCCGTAGATCACAAAAAGGTCACTGAATATATCACACATTCCTGGTATGAATACTCAGGTGGAGATGACAAGGCAAAACATCCCTTTGACGGTGAGACAAACTACAAGTATACCGGCCCGCAGCCTCCCTATGAGTATCTTGATACTGATGCGAAGTATACATGGCTGAAAGCACCCCGTTATGATGACATGGCCATGGAGGTCGGTCCGCTTTCCAGAATGCTTGTTGCATACGCTTCCGGACACGAAAGAGTTCAGGAGGTAGTGAACAGCGTGCTTAAGACACTGGGGATCGGCCCGGCTGCACTGTTCTCGACACTTGGCAGAATTGCCGCCCGTGCTGTTGAGACACTGGTAACTGCTGAACAGATCCCGGTCTGGATCGACCAGCTTGCAGCCAACATGAAGAAAGGTGACCTGCGGATTCATAGCGGAGAAAAATGGGACCCTTCCGAATGGCCGGCTGAAGCGCAGGGCTATGGTTTCCATGAAGCGCCGCGAGGCGCTCTTTGCCACTGGGTAAAGATCAAGAACCAGAAGATCGAGAACTACCAGTGCGTTGTTCCCGGTACATGGAACGGGTCACCCAGGGATGCAAAAGACCAGAGAGGTCCTTATGAAGAGGCCCTGATCGGAACACCCGTAGCCAACCCTGAACAGCCTGTTGAGATTCTCCGGACAGTGCATTCATTTGATCCCTGTATGGCCTGTGCGGTACATGTGGTTGATCCTGACGGGAACGAACTTATCAGGATGAAGGTTAAATAGGAAAGGGGGAGGTTAAAATGGCAAATGAGAGAATCAGGGTATATGCATGGGAAGTTCCTGTTCGTCTTACACACTGGATAAACTTTCTCAGCATTCTCACGCTCTCTGTAACAGGCTATTACATCGGGGATCCCTTTATTCATGCTACGTCAGGCAGGCAGTATATTATGGGATGGATGAGGTTCATCCACTTTGTAGCAGCCTATGCGTTCCTGATGAGCATAATCATACGGCTTTACTGGTCCGTTGCCGGAAACACCTATGCAAGCTTCAGAAACTGGTTTCCTTTTTCACCAAAGAGACTTCAGGCGATGAGAAATGATATCAAGTGCTATCTCCTCATCGGTGACAAGTCCAAATGTCACCCGGGCCACACACAGTTAGGTGGGCTGACCTATTTGATCATGATGATCATCTTTCTCTTCATGATCTTTTCCGGGTTTGCCATGTATTCGGTGAGTAAATCAGGCGCCATCTGGACGATCCTCGGAGGATGGCTGTTGAATGTGATGAGCCTTCAGACTCTGAGATTGTGGCACCATCTCCTCATGTACGTAATATTCTCCTTTGCCATGGTCCACGTCTACATTTCAACATTTTCTGATGTGAAAGAAAAGAGCGGTATGATGGGGTCCATATTTACCGGTTACAAATATGTAACTCACAGAGACTGGGATTAGAACATCTTAACACATGTCCACACACTGCGCCCCGGAAGAGGTGAAACTTCCGGGGCGTATTATCGTTACAGTCAGTTTTAATAAGGAAACCATGCTCGATTAGCCAAAATAATGCAGACATTGAAAGATAATTTAGTTAACTCGATGAATCTCTTATTAAAAACTGTATGGCTTTGAACAAAAAAATGCACGCCCGATTGTGAATATTGCATCTACGGTATCAAAAACTAAATTGTTATCCTGAGCCTGCATAATTCGAGTGCGTTTTTTGGATTAACAGAAAGGAATTCATTGAATATAGCTGTCTTTGGCATAGGCAATATACTGTTGAGTGATGACGGTATTGGTGTGCATGTAGTACACAAACTGATGCATGAGTATCATTTCTCTCCTTCCATCGAACTGATTGACGGCGGAACAAAAGGACTCGATCTCCTGCCTCTTTTTGAGAACCGCGACAAGATACTGATTATTGATGCCGCCAATTTCAAAAAAGACCCCGGCACAATCGATACAGTTGAGGGTGATAACATCCCCGCCTTTCTGAGTACCAAGCTCTCTGTCCATCAGATCGGTCTGCCTGATCTTCTTTTCGCAGCAAAAATAAAGAATCTAATGCCAGATGAAATATGCCTGATCGGTATGCAACCCCTCTCCATGGATACGGCCACAGATTTGTCTGAAACTGTATCAGACAGAATGGACGACTTTCTTGACCGGATCCTTGAGAAGTTATCGGAATGGGGGGTAGAAGCGGTTTCCCAATAGCGCTTACCTGTTTTGTTATCCCCCCATATTCCAGTCTCTCCTCTTTCATGAGCTCCACATAATATTGATAATGATGTTCGATCATCGATTCCGTGTACATAGTGCATATTCCTTACCACCCTGCAAAAAATCGCCTTTCACCATGACCGGATATCCGGTAAAGTCAGATATCCTCGTGATCATGGCTCAAATTTCCAGTGTCAGTTTCTGACGGCGATTGACCAGCGTTAAAAAGTCTAATAAGCCTATAAAAACACCTTGTTTTTTAAGTATTTCCTGCTAAAATCTAATTATGGACGACGATATCCTCAGTAAGGTAGTCGAAGTTGAAAGGGAGGTTCAAAAAAGCATTGAGATTGAAAAAAAAATGTCAGAGGAGTGGCTCGAAAACACAAAACGCGAGGCTGAAGAAAAAGTACGCACTGAGGAAAAAGAATTAAGAAGAAATCTTAATGATGCAATAAGCAAGGCCAGGTTGAATGCCGGAAAAAAAGCCGAAGACATCATAAAAAATGTGCACAATGAAGCAAAGAGACTCGAAACACTTGACGATGACATACTGAAGAAAATAATTTTAAAACACATCATCAATATTCTGCCGGGTTAATAACATGATAGTCAAAATGTCCAAGGTAGAGATAGCAGGCCCGAGAGAACTGCTTGAAAAAGTCCTCTATCTCCTGCAGGAATCAGGTCATCTTCAGATTGAGCCCAGCACGAAAGGTTTTATTGAGAAGAAGGATGCAGTGTATATAGATTCCTTCCTGCCCGATAAAGGTACCATGTCAGAACGTTTTTTCCTTGAGGACCTGAAAGGCAAAATAGATGAGCTTTTTTCATATCTCCCGAAAATCCCAATAAAAAAGAGCTATATCGACCCCCGCCCAATCATTGATACGATCAGTGAAACCCTCCAGCAGCACCTCCTGAGCTGCCGTGAAATGTCGCAAAAAAAAGATACCCTCCGGAAAGAGCTTGCTGAACTTGACCGCTATAACATCTTCCTCGATTCTATCGAGTCCCTTCTCAATGGTTTGAGGAGGACCCCTGACACGGACCTGATCGGGCTCACTCTCCGTGACCCTGAATCTGTAGAACTTCTTAATAAATTCCTGACGAAGCAGGTGGAAGGAAAGTTTGACCTTAGGACGTCAACCGCTTCAGATGGAACAATCGTAGGCCTTATTGCTATTGACAGGGAAATGTCAGACAAAATAAAAAGCACTCTCAGCGATAAGGATATACCTGAGTTTAAATTTCCTTTTTCCTTTGAAGGGCTCTCATTCTTTCAGAAAATTGAATTACTGAGAAAGAGGATTACCGGGATATGCAGTGACATCGAAGCCCTTGAGATGCAGCTGGACAGTTTTGCAACAAAGTGGGGGAGTATTTATGAAAGAGTCAGGGAATGGATAGGTGAAAGCCTTTCTGTTTTAAACGCAGCCGGGTCTGTGTTTGAAACAAGGATGTGTTTTCTCATCTATGGATGGATGGCTTATGAAGGTGTAGATGCACTCAGGACAAAGTTAAGCAGTGATTTTTCGGGCAAGGTGGTCCTTGAAGAGATGGAGATCAGTGAAGAAGACCTGGACAGAATGCCCGTTATCCTGAAAAACCCTCTTTATTTCAAGCCCTTCGAACTCTTTACAAAAATACTCCCGTTACCCAGGTATTCATCGTATGATCCGACTCCATTCATCGGCATATTCTTCCCGCTTTTTTTCGGGATGATTCTTGGTGATGCAGGATACGGGCTTATACTGATATCGCTCTCCCTTTTTATGATAAAGAGATTCAAGAAGAAGATATATGTGAGTGATGCCGCTAAAATTCTTTTCATATCCTCTCTCTATACCTTTCTTTTCGGGATAATCTATGGTGAGTTGTTTGGTGATCTCGGTCACAGGCTTTTTGGCCTGAAACCCCTTCTAGTTGAGAGGCGAACATCGATTATGCCAATGTTATATTTTTCAGTCACTGTAGGTGTGGTTCATATACTCCTGGGGAGTTTTCTGGGATTTGTATCTGCCTTCAGGAGAAAGATGAAAAGGGAGGCACTCTGCAAGCTTTTAAATCTGCTTGTTATCATCTGTATTCTCTTTCTCATTGCATCCTTATTTGGCCTGTTTCCCGTCTTGCTTACAAGACCTATTGTTCTGGCGATTTTATTCCTGAGTCCCTTTCTGCTGTTTGCTGGCGGCCTGCTTGCGCCTCTTGAACTGATGAAGAGCATAGGAAATATTATCTCCTATGCAAGGATAATGGCAATAGGTCTCACATCTGTACTGTTGGCATATGTTGCGAACCGTCTTGCAGGAATGACAGGAGATATCATCACCGGTATTGTAGTTGCCACATTGATACATCTTCTCAATCTCATCATAGGTGTTTTTGCTCCCACTATTCATTCATTGAGGCTTCACTATGTTGAATTTTTCACCAAGTTTATCGAACCGGGGGGGAGAAAGTTTGAACCCTTTAGAAAGGAAGAGGAAATTTCGCATTGATAAAACAATATAAGTTACATGTTACACGTTATCCGGATAAAAACTTGATACTCATCACTGATTATCTGAGACGTATAACGGGTAATTAATAACGGTCTTAACGAAGGAGGGTAATGTATGGAAAAGGTACTTATGGCATTTGCCGCAGCACTTGCAATCGGACTTACTGCCCTTGCCACTGCATGGGTTCAGTCAAAGATCGGTTCTGCAGGTGCAGGTGCACTTGCTGAGAAGCCCGAATTGACTGCCACGATAATTATCCTTGTCGCGATTCCGGAGACTATGGTAATACTGGGTTTTGTTGTCGCGTCGATGATTCTCTTTGGAGGCTGAACATTGGGTCACAGAGAGCTAATCGAAAGTCTCCATAAAGAAAGAGAAGAGACAATTAACCTTCTATGGAGCAAGGTCAAGGCTGAAGCCGAAGAGATCAATGCGGAGACACACCGAAAGATTGCAGCATTAAGAGAGAAGTATCAAAAGGAGCAGGAAGCGGCTGTCAAGCAAGAGGAAGCCTCCATTATCTCAGGGATAAGAAACAGGGCACGTATAATAAAACTCTCTGCAGAAAGGGCCCTTTCAGAAAGGCTGTATCCCCTGGCCCTGTCCTGTCTTTGCAAACTGAGAGATGCAAGGTCCAGAGATGTGTTTTCCCTGCTCGTAAAAGAACTCCCTGATTCTCACTGGAAGGATATACGTGTTAACCCTCAGGATCTGAACATTGCTCAGGAACACTTTCCGGGTTCACATTGTATACCCGATGAAAATATATCCGGAGGTCTTGAAGTCATCCGTGAGGATGGGAGAGTATCCATTGCCAATACTTTTGAAAAAAGACTGGAAAAAGCCTGGGAAGACCTTCTTCCGTTATTAATCAGCAGTATTTACAACGAGGTATCTGTATATGAACCTTCTTCTAAACCCTGAAGGAAGCGGATATCCAGCAGAATATTTAATAGCAAGGATACAGGGAAGACGTGCCCGGCTCGTAAAAAAATGGGATGATATCCTCTCCGGGCCGGCTCCTGCAGAGACTCTGCTGCCGGCATACTACAAAAGTCTGGTAGCCGAATATACAAAAGAAGGCGTGTGGAAATACATGTTAAAAGAGTTCAGATGGGTCTATTTACAGATGAACAGGGGATTGAGAAATATCTTCAATCCGTTCTTTATATATTCTGAAACAAAAACAATTGTCCTGTGTTTGAGACATAAGATTGAGAAAGAAACATCAACAAAAGCAGAGGACATCCTCTTATACAGCCTCCTGTCACGAGAAGTGAAGGAAGTACTCGGGAAAGAAGCAGAGCTCGCTTTACTACTTGAAGAGTTTGAAAAAAAGTTCATATCTTCCATGGACGGAACCACAGGGCTCAAAGAGATATTTGCAGAAGAAGGGTTAAAAGGAGTTGAAGAGAAAGTGGTCAACGTCTTTATGCATCATATCATCTCTTTGAAGCTTCACCCCGTGTCACATGGTTTTTTTGTTTTTCTTATAGACATAAAGAACATCATGACTCTATACAAGCATGAAAGATGGGCTATAAAAACAGATCCCGTGTTTATTCAAGGCGGCAGTATCAGCGAGTCAATGCTGAGGAAAACGATTCAGGAAGGAGGAATAACCCCTATTATCCGGCTTATCCATCAACGTACCGGAATCAGCATTCATGAGCCTGGTGCATCTGAAATCGAAAACACCCTGTTTGCCGGCCTGACAAAATACCTGAAGTTGAAAGCGAGAGAAGGCTCTGGAGCCGCATTGATTCTGGATTATCTCTGGAAGATTTATACGGAGGCACGGAATTTCAGTATTCTCCTTTATAGCAGGGATATTGAAAAAGTACATCTCCGTAAGGAACTGGTGATATTATGAAAAGGATTGTCATTATGACTCCGGCTGATGCAGAATTCGGTTTTAAACTCACAGGAGTAAGTCACTATGTAGCGAAACAGGAAGATGCAGAGATCATGATCCGGAAAATTGCAAACGAACCGGATACAGGACTCCTGGTCATAGATGAGCAGCTCATAAAAGCAGTTCCGGAAGATAAACTGAAAGAGATTGAAAAATCATGGCGCGGGATTTTAGTTGTCCTGCCATCACCGGAGAGACCTGAGGCCGGCATAGAAGACTACGCGGTGAGGCTGATCAGGCGGGCAATAGGATATCATGTGAGGCTCAGAATATGACAGGAAAAATTACAGGTATATCAGGGCCGACGGTAATCACTGATATAAAGGGATTAAAACTATATGAGAGGGTCTTTGTCGGGAATGCCATGCTTACGGGTGAGGTTGTAAGGATTGAGAAAGACAGGTCAGTCGTTCAGGTATATGAAGATACCCAGGGGCTTGCTATTGATGAACCTGTGCAATCAACAGGTATGCCTCTCACCGTGAGACTCGGGCCCGGACTCCTTTCCGGAATATTCGATGGTCTTCAGCGGCCGCTTCAAAGGCTGAAGGAAGAATCCGGACCTTTTATAAGAGGGGTAAAAGAACTGAGTGCACTGGATATATCCGGAAAGTGGATATTTCATGCTGTCAGGAAAAAAGGAGAACAGGTCTCCACAGGAGAAATCATCGGATATGTTAAAGAAGGCCCATTTGAACATTACATCTCCTGCCCAGCTGATGTAAAAGGAAAGATTGCATGGATTGCAGAAAGCGAGATACATCTTGACCGGCCGATAGGGGTAATGGAAGACGGATCGGAGATTCCCGGATTTTATGACTGGCCTGTAAGGGTTCCGCTCCCTTATAAAAGGAAGTATTCGCCGACAGAACCCTTGGTGACGGGTCAGAGGTCTATTGACTTCCTTTTCACTATTGCAAAGGGAGGCACTGCAATCATGCCGGGAGGATTCGGAACAGGTAAGACTATTCTTGATCAATCCATTGCAAAGTTTGCGGATATTGATATTGTCGTATATGCTGGCTGCGGTGAGCGGGGTAATGAGATGGCGGAACTCATTGAAGAGTTTGAAATGCTTGCAGATCCGTGGACAAAACGGACACTAATGGAAAGAACAATACTCTGCGTAAATACTTCAAATATGCCGGTTGCTGCAAGAGAGGCATCTATTTACACCGCAGTGACTATGGCGGAATACTACCGGGATATGGGGCTTCATGTGCTTTTTCTCGCTGACAGCATATCAAGATGGGCTGAAGCGCTGAGAGAGATATCATCTTCTCTTGAGGAACTTCCGGGCGAGGAAGGATACCCCACCTACCTTGCATCCCGATTGTCAGGCTTTCTCGAAAGGGCTGGTGTTGTTGAAACAAACAGTGGGAAGACCGGCTCGCTTAGTATGATACTTTCTGTTTCCCCTCCGGGCGGCGACTTCACAGAGCCTGTCACACAGTCATGTCTGAGAACTTCCGGGGCATTTCTCATGCTTGATACATCACTTGCTCACAGGAGACACTTTCCTGCTATCAACTGGTTTCAGAGTTATTCACTGTATGGGGCCGAACTGCTGGAACACCATGCAGAAAAGTTTATGCCTGAATGGGAGCACGCCCTGTCAACATGTAAGGAGATACTGCAAAAAGAAGAGGAGCTCAGAGAAGTTGCAGAGATAGTGGGAGTCGAAGGTCTTCAGGACGCAGACAGACTGTTGATGCATACAGCGGAGATGATCAGGATGAAATTTCTCTGCCAGAATGCCTATACTGATGATGCCTTTTCACCACCTGCACGTACTTTGTCAATAATCAAGGAGATACTGGACTTTTACAAAACCGCTGATGAGAAATTAAAGCAGGGTGTTCAATTAGATGAAATATTAAACGAGAAGAAAAATAAGTAGTCGGTAGTCAGCAGTTAGTAGTTAAGGGAAAAAACTTTACTTGGAAGTTTCCTTTCTACTGAATACTAACTACTGACTACCTTTTTTGGTTTTTTAAAACAATGCGACTTTTTGATCACAAATACGGCACTATCACTTCCATAGCAGGGCCCCTCCTCTTTGTGCATGATGTAATGAGTGCGAGAATAGGAGAGGTTGTAAAGGTACAAACGCCTGACAACAGGCAGCTGGACGCAGAGGTCCTTGAAATACATGGCGATACAGTGCTGATCGAGGTATTCGCTGAAACTCACGGACTTGATATTAAACGTACATCAGTTGTATTTACTGACTCTGTAAAGAGGGCCCCTCTTTCGCGCGATATGATCGGAAGGGTATTTAACGGTTCCTTTCAGCCAAAGGATGGTTTTCCCATGTTTTTGCCAGAGAAGTGGTCGCCCATCGCAGGCTTTCCCATGAATCCATCTGCAAGGGCAAGACCCGTGGATTTTATCGAAACAGGCGTTTCTGTGATTGATGGCCTCAACACCCTGGTAAAAGGCCAGAAGCTGCCGGTGTTTTCATGTGCAGGTCTGCCATCAAAGGAAGTTGTTGCGGCAGTATTGAAAAATGCCAGACTTATCGGTGGGAAGGAGGGTGCCAGGGAGGAATATACAACCGGGCATGCCAGTGATTTTATAGTTGTGTTTGCAGCACTTGGACTGACCTTTTACGAATACTCCTTTTACAAGAGGGTAATCGATGACATGCAGTCGGGGTTTGTCGCTTTTGTAAACATGGCGGATGAACCTGTCATGGAAAGGCTTCTTGCACCGAGGTTTGCACTCAGTGTCGCAGAGTATCTCGCCTTTGATAAAGGCATGGATGTACTCGTGATAATAACCGACATGACAAACTACTGTGATGCATTACGTGAGGTTTCCACTGCAAGAGAAGAACTGCCCGGCAGAAGGGGCTATCCCGGATACATGTATTCAGACCTTGCATCGCTTTATGAACGGGCGGGCCGAATCCGGGGACAACAGGGGTCTGTTACCATGCTCCCTGTTGTGACCATGCCTGAAGACGATATCACACACCCCATACCTGACCTCACCGGGTACATTACTGAAGGACAAATTGTTTTGAGTCGGGAACTACATCAGAAAGGCATATTTCCGCCAGTGGATGTGCTTCCGAGCCTGTCAAGACTGATGCAGAGAGGGATAGGCAAGGGGCATACAAGGGAGGACCACAGGCATATATCAAACCTTCTCTATAAATATTATGCAAAAGGGAGAGACCTGAGAAGACTCGAGGCGATAGTCGGGAGGGACGGGATGACAGAAAATGACAAAGAAATGCTTAACTTTGCAGATTTATTTGAACGGGAATTTATTCAGCAGAGGGCAGGCAGAAGAAGCATTATTGAAACGCTTGATACAGGATTTGAACTTTTAAAACAATTTAAGCTTGAAAAATAACAAGAACAGGATTCAAGAAGTCTGGGATTCAAGTGTTGAAATTCAATTTTTTCACTCGAACCCTGGTACCCCTGGATCCTGGAGTCCTTTTTTAAACAATGATAATTCACCCTACAAGAACAAATTTACTAACGCTGAAAGAAAAATCGAAGTCCGTCATCAACAGCGTTGTGATCCTCAAGGCAAGGAGACAGGCACTTATCAGAGAGTTCCTCAAAACAACAGTACCTTTTTTGAGGTCAAGGGAAGATATAAGGAACACATACGGGAAGGCCCTCGATGAACTTTCTTTAAGTCTGGGACATGAAGGAGTAACAACCATAAAGTCGATATCCGCTGCAACAGAGAGAGATGTCAATGTAGATATTGTTGAAAAGAGCATCTGGGGTCTTAGATACAAGGATATTATTGTTCACAATGACCCGGTGAGAGACCCGGATAAAAGAGGGTACGATTTCCTGGCAACAACTCCGCACCTTGAAGAAAGCACGTACCTTTTTGAGAGAATACTGGAATTAATGATCGAACTTGCGGCCTATGAAAATAAATTAAAGCGGCTGAGCGATGAAATCCTGAATATTACAAGGAAAATGAAAGTACTGGAGGAGAGGATGTTGCCTGAACTTAAATATCAAATCAAAAACATTTCACAATATATTAACGAAAGAGAGCGGGAAACTTATTTCAGACTTAAAAAATTCAAAGTCTTACATCATGATTAACGAACTGCATCCCAATGCAAAGGATAGAGTTTATTATTAAATCCCTGTAACATATAACTGTCATATCTAACTTTGGGAGGCTTTATTATGTGCGTTGGTGTGCCAATGCAGATCACAGAAATTAATTACCCTTCCGGTGTTGCCGAGGCAAAGGGTGTGAAAAGGGAAATAGGCCTTCAGCTTATGCCGGAAGACACGCTTCAGATCGGCGATCATGTGATTGTGCATGTCGGGTTTGCCATCGAAAAAATCGACAGGGAACTGGCGGACGAGATCTGGGATACCCTCGATGAAGTCCTCCAGATGATGGATGAGGAAGAAAAAGGTGCATGAAGTATCCATCGCCCTTGGCATGGTTGATGAGCTTATGAACATCGCCCGTAACAATAATGCAATAAAAATAAATTCAGTAAAATTAAAAATCGGAAGAATGTCCGGTATTGTAACGGACTCCCTCATATTCGCATTTGATGCCATCAAGCTTGAACACTCACTTCTCTCTGATGCTGAAATTGTGATAGAGGAAGTCCCGACAGTTTGCAAATGCGAGGATTGCAACACCAGTTTTCAAACTGATGAAATGTACTTTCCGTCATGTTCCAACTGCAATTCACTGCATGTCAGAATACTGTCCGGAGAAGAACAGCAGATAGAAAATGTGGAACTGGAAATATAAAGAACTGGTTTCAACCGCTTGAGCCGCTTGAGCCGTTCCAACTGATCAAACGGTTCAAGCGGATGAAACGGCTGGAACATATAATAGTAAGGAGTTATACATGTGCGACACCTGCGGCTGTGGTAACAGCAAAAATACTAAGACAGTCGACATCAACCAGAGTCTGCTTAAAAAAAATGAAGATGCTGCCATACGCAACAGGAAGCATTTTGATGAAAAAGGATTACTGGTAATAAACCTGATAAGCTCCCCCGGGTCAGGGAAGACCACGCTTCTTGAAAAAACGATAGAGAAATTAAAAGAATCGATCTCAATAGGGGTTCTTGAAGGCGACATCGAAACAGAGCTTGATGCCGAAAGGATCAGGGCCAAAGGGGTGCCGGCAGTCCAGTTGACAACCGGAGGCTCCTGTCATCTTGAATCAGCTCTCATTCATAAAGGGTTTCATGAACTTGAAAAACGTATTGACGGAAACAGACTGGATGTCCTGTTTATCGAAAATGTCGGTAATCTTGTCTGTCCTGCTTTTTTTGATCTTGGAGAGCATATACGAGCCGTGCTCATTTCAGTACCTGAAGGACCGGACAAGCCGGTAAAATACCCCAGGGCAATCAGAACATCCCATGTCCTGGTCATTTCCAAATCTGATCTTTTGCCATATTTTGACTTTAATATAGAACAGTTTAAAAAAGACGCATTATCTTTAAACCCACATCTAAGAATTATCATCACATCAGCAATGACCGGCGAGGGAATTGATGAATGGTGTGAGATATTAAAGAACGGGTTAAAATAATCCTCAGATTTCGCAGATTCACATGATTTGTTTTAATATAATCTCTTATCTGTCATTCTGAACTTGTTTCTGAATCCCTGTAGTTGATATGTCAGGAGACCCTGAAATGAATTCAGGGTGACAATTTGGTCAGGCAATGAACAACATCGAAATAGGACACGGCAGCGGCGGCAAACTCACCAGGGATTTAATCAGCAGCCTGTTCCTTAAGTATTTGAGCAGCAGCGAATTACACTCAATGGAGGATGCTGCCACGATTAATATACATAGCGGGAAAACCGCATTCACAACAGATTCTTATGTGATCCGTCCGCTTTTCTTCCCCGGAGGTGATATAGGCAAGTTGTCCGTTTGCGGTACGGTCAATGACCTTGCAGTCAGCGGAGCAATTCCTGAATACCTTTCCCTGAGCTTTATTATTGAAGAGGGTTTCTCCCTTAATCATATGGAAGAAATAGTTAAAAGCATCGCCGAAGAAGCTGACAGATCAGCCTTAAAGATCGTGACCGGTGACACCAAGGTTGTCGAGAGAGGCAAGTGTGACGGCATTTATATCAATACCGCAGGAATTGGAACAATTGTCAGGACGTTTACCGTGAATGATGTTTCATCCGGAGATGTAGTAATTGTAACCGGTACCATTGGTGATCATGGAACTGCGGTTGCCCTGGCACGGAATGAATTTGATATTGAGACGAAAGTGGAAAGTGACTGCGCATCTCTGGACAGTTTGCTGACACCCGTATTTGATATTAATGGTGTTAAGTGGATGAGAGACCCAACGAGAGGAGGAGCTGCTACTGTTCTTGTGGAGCTATCTGAAGAAACGAATCTCGGTATACGAATCGTTGAAGAGAACATTCCTGTCAGAGAAGATGTGCAGTTCATCGCTGACATGCTTGGATATGATCCTCTGTATCTGGCAAATGAGGGTAAGGCCATCATCATAGCTTCAGAAGAAGCTGCTGGTTCGGTACTTGAAAAACTGCACACGCATCCCCTTGGTGAATATGCAGTAATTATCGGTGAAATTTCATCAGATTTTCAGGGATTAAGATTAAAAACAAAAATCGGCGGTGAACGGCCTCTGGACATGCTTGAAGAAGACCAGCTGCCGAGGATATGTTAATTAAGCTAATAGCTAATAGCTGTTAGCTATCAGCTAAAGAACATGAACAAAACTCAGGACATAATTAAAGCCATCCATTCACTTGTCCCTCCTGACAGGAATCTGAAAATCATGAACGTCTGCGGTTCGCATGAACATACCATATCGTTTTCCGGTATGAGAAGCCTGATGCCTGAAAATCTTGAGCTTATTCCGGGACCGGGGTGTCCGGTCTGTGTTTGCCCGGAGAGCGATATCATTCATGCAATACAACTTTCAAAAAAAGAGGAAGTGGTACTCGTAACCTACGGAGACATGGTGCGGGTACCTTCGAAAAAAGGCTCGATAAGAACTGACGGCATCAATTTCAGAATTATTACATCTCCGTCTGAAGCAATCAGGATTGCTGAATCAGAACCTGACAGAACTATCGTGTTTTTTTCGATAGGGTTTGAAACCACAACTGCCCCGACTGCTGCGATTCTTGAGACAGGTATTCCTGATAATCTGTTCATTCTCAGCTCTCACAGGCTTACACCGACAATAATGGAGGTGCTCGTTAAAGACCGGGAGATAGGCATAGACGGTTTTGTATGTCCCGGTCATGTCTCTGCCATTGTTGGATCAAATGCATGGAATGTTTTTTCTGAAAAATATAATATACCAACTGTTGTTGCCGGATTTGAAGCTGATAACCTGCTGCTGGGTATTATGGAAATACTTTTACAGGTCAAAGAGGGTGAATTCAGGACGACCAATGTATACAGCGGAGTTGTACGTCCCGAAGGAAATGAGCAGGCCCGGAAGCTGTTGGATAAGTACTTTAAAGTATCCGATGTCAACTGGAGAGGCATAGGGCATATACCTGCATCAGGCCTTGAGTTGAGAGAAGCGTTTTCAGACCGGGACGCAAGAAAGCTCTTTAAGCTGGAAGAAATAAGGGAAGAAAAAATACCGGGCTGTATCTGCGGCAATGTAGTCCTTGGAAAGGCCTATCCTGCAGACTGCAGACTCTTCAAAAAATCCTGCAGCCCCAAATCCCCTCAAGGTCCCTGCATGGTCTCCGGTGAAGGGTCCTGCAATATCTGGTACAAAACATATAAGTAGTTCCTATGCTCAGATCAGTTCTGAGATCCTGTAATCATTTTGTTTCTTATGCGTTACTGCTCTGAATCGATATAAGCTCTACATCAAATATCAGTGTGCTGTTGGGTTCGATTTTACCTGCCCCTTGTTCACCATAGGCAAGGTCCGGAGGAATGAAGAGCTGCCATGTGGCACCTTCCTTCATCAACTGCAATGCCTCGGTCCAGCCGGAGATGACCCGACTGACCCCGAAAGTTGCAGGATTGCCCCGGCTATAGGAGCTGTCGAATTCCGTTCCGTTGATCAGGGTGCCTCGATAGTGAACTGTAACCGTGTCTGTCTTTCCCGGCGTCCTGCCGGTGCCTTCCTTGATTACTTTGTACTGAAGACCGCTCGCTAGGGTATTGACTCCTTCTTTCTTCCCATTCTCTGCAAGAAAGGCCATGCCTGTTGCCCTGTTTCTCTCTGCCTGTGCCTTCAGCTTCTGTTTCTGAGCAGCAGCGACTGTCTTTTGCAGATCCACAAGGGTGGAGCGCATTTCATCTGCAGTCATACGCGGCTCATTGCCCGCAAGTGCGTCCTGAACTCCCTGGAGGATCACCTTTGGCTTAATCTCAATGCCCTGGTGCCTGAAGTCGCCGCCCACCTGAAAGCCGACACTGTAACTGAGTCTGACCTTATCGTCTTTCAGGTCCAGCTGTTCCACTGCCAGACAGACACTGGAAAGCAATGCAACGCTTAGAATAAGTATAAATAAATATTTCATACCAACATGTTCCTCCCTTTTATAATGTAATCCTGCGCTGTGTCCGCCTTACCATCGCTATTCAGAAGGTTTTATCGAGATAAGCTCAATATCAAAGATGACTGCCCTTTCGCCAACAGGTCCATGCTCACCGTATGCCAGATCAGCCGGAACAAATAGTTTCCATTTAGCGCCCTCCTTCATAAGCTGCAGGGCCTCGCTCATTCCTCTGACAACGGCGCCCACATGGAAGGACTCGGGTGTCTCTTTTCCCCGTCGGGAGTTGTAGAACTCCCGACCGTCAATGAGCGTCCCACGGTAATGGACTGAGACGGTGTCATTGGCCTGTGGTGTCTTTCCCGTGCCTTCGGCAATGACCTTGTACTGCAGTCCGCTAGGCAGGACAACTACCCCTTCTTTTTTTGCATTCTCAGCGAGGAACTCCCTTCCCTCGCCACGGTACTGCTCAACAGCTGCCTGTTTTTGCTGCCGCTGCCCGGCCTCAATTTTATTCTTCATCTCCAGAAGTGTGGACTTCATCTCCTCCGGGCTGAGCTGGGGCTCTGCTGAAGAGAGGGCGTCCTCGATGCCCTTCAAGAGGGCGTCCGGGTCGATGTCCATACCCTGTTTCTTAAAGTCGCCGCCTATCTGAAAGCCGATACTGTAACTTACCCTGTCCTTCTCCTGGTTCAGATCCGGATTTTCTTGAGCAAAACAGAACCCGTGTAACAACACAAAGCTGATAATTGTCGTAATAATCTTCTTCACTTTGATGCCTCCCTGCTGATTTGAACTATCAAATTTCTCGTTGAACTTTTCATTAATTGTTATTTTCCATTCATGGCACCGGTGTCAGCCTGCTCAGTATTATATCAATCATCAGTCCTGAGTGGAAGTTCTTTCTTCACCCTCTGAAATGCTATGCCTTATTTTGCATCTCTTCCTGACATCAAGAGCAGAGGTCTTAAAAAAAGGGCCGCCCTGTCGGACGGCCCCGTTACAGCCTCATAATTCAGTACAAAGTCTTACGGCACTTTAGGGCAAGAGTTACCCCCTTCTACGGCATCAACACAGAAGGGACGCATCATCTCATTGTCTTCATGCTCGACTATGTGGCAATGCCAGACGTAGAGGCCTGCGATGTCGAACTTCGCCTTCAGACGGGTAACCTCACCCGGGTAGGCAATGACCGTGTCCTTGTAGCCAGTCTCATTGGCCTCCGGAGGCATCGGTAAACCAACTGGGAGCATGGTAATCGGGTCCAGAAGCTGACGATCCACCACCTCATAACGAACGAGGTGCAGGTGAATCGGATGCCCGTCAACAGTGAGGTTGTAAATGTCCCACTGTTCGGTGTTACCCTGGATGGGCCGCTCGGTGATGTCGTCGGACCACAGCTTCGGAACACCTGCAAGCACTTCCGTTGCAGGGTTGCATGCTGGTGGCACAGTTGCTGTTGGAAGTCCTGTCACTGCATCAACACACTGTAATCCACCCAGCAGTGCTGCTTTAGGTGCCATGGGTAAGCCGGTCGGCAAACCCGTTACTGGATCCAAACAAAGCGGGGGCGTACCGGGTACTACAACAATATTACCCAGCGCATCCACATTGACGCAAAGCAGTGCTGACTCTTCCTCATTGAGAGAAAGAAACCGAGAGTTAATAGGTGCTGCAAGTGCAGGTTCGGTATTCAGTTTCAGACTGTAAGGGCCAGTAGCAGGTGTAAGACCAAGCGGATCAGTGGCGCTCGCTCCATTCAGGGTGGTATTGACAACGAACTGCATCACCTGGCCGGTAGTTGCCGGATCAGCCGGTATGTCAGGGAAGCCTCCAAATGGGGCATCCGGTGCTGTGTTGACCATGCGGATGATAGTCCCATTCTTCTTGCCCCGGAAATCAACCAGTACATCCGCGCGTTCTGCCAGCCCGAGAAGAAGGGCCTGATCTTTATACTTAGCGTTGATGCGATTCAAAGGAACCAAGCCGTCACCCGGAAGCGGGGTTGCTTTACCCGTCTTAATCTCAACTACCTGGGGTAGAAATCCCTGGTCGCCGCCGATCTGATAGATATACTGTTCCTTGGCAATTCTTCCGGTCTTATTCACTTCAAACAGTTTCAGGTTCAGGAAACGGGAGTTACAGCCGTTCAAGAGGCGCAGGCGGTAAATAGCCGGAGCCACCTGCATTGTCGGCCAGCTCACCCCGTTTACGACTATCACGTTAAAGAATGCCTCAGGATTCCAGATAGGGGCAATATCTGAAGCAGGATCCGTTTCAAAGGGAATCTGGAGCTCTCCTGCTCCAGGAAACTGCTGAGGCTGACCTGGAACATTCAGGCCCTCGAAGAAGGCACGGTTATCCGGGTAGAACAGGGAGCCATCAGCGTTGAAAGACCTGTCCTGGATCACGATCGGGATCTCACGGATCGAATTCCTCACAGGATTGCCCGGCGTATTAAGGGGAACAACGCCCTGTCCTGCTACCGGAGCAGGCCCCGGGAGTATGCCGTCGTTCGGTGCAGGAGTTATCCCGTTGTCCACAGCATCCGGAACAACCGTGGTATCAGGAGCGGTATAATCCCCCCGAACAAGCCAGAAGCCAGCGGGTCCCGCATATACGTTTGAGCGGGTCATGCCCAAGGTGTGGTCATGATACCAGAGCGTCGTCGCGGGCTGGGTGTTGAGATAGGAAAAGTCCGCGAAGCCGGAATTGGCCGGGAGCTGTCCGTTAGCGTCAGTAAAGAGGGTTCCCTCGGTAAAATATCCTGGAGGAATATTGCTTGCGGCCGGCAGCCACCATGCTTCAGGGTAGCCGTCGCTGTGCGGCATGACGTGCGCGCCATGGACATGGGTTATGATAGGCACTGGACCGGTGTATGGAGCTTGGCATTCTGCCACAGTACCCATGCAATGGGAGTCGATCGGCCCCGGCGGATTTGCCCAGTGCAGGGTTTGGTCTATGGGCAGCAGGTGGGGCAGGAATGTAGGGGCGCAGGCGCTCCCCGTGACTCCATCACACGGAAATCCTGTAATCGGGTCAATGGCAACCAGATCGTTTCTCCATCTGACGTTGACCGCTGTGTCTGCTGTGGTCTCGATGGTGTAGGCCGGGTAGTTGAACTGGGACGCGGGGTCCGGGGCTGCGATTGCAGGCACGGGGTCTGCAGCTGGTCCGTAGCTCCACACTGTTGTAGATGGAAAACCGGCCGGCAGGATCTGCTGGTTGAACTGCCTCACCGCTATATCATAGCTATTCGCCGCTCCATCATTCTTCATAACAGGCGGGATTACCAGCGGTGTTACATACTTCGGGATTGTCAGGGGATCAAGCGTCCCGCCCGGTACAGGCTGGGCCATAGCGCCTGAGCTGACAATCAGTGATAGCCCCAATACAGTAAAGATTGAGACCATTAGTAATTTGTTTACTGTGTACATAAGGCTCCTCCTTATAATTTGTATATTATGAGAACCTGACCGCTGTCAGAATTCTCCCTCCAGGCCAAAATTTATAAATTATAATGATCAGTTTGAAAAATATGGCCGGAAATTCCATGTACCTCCTTCCTATTGAACTGATCGGTCAGTATATCCGATTTTGATGTATGTAGAAAAAAAGGGCAACAAACATAACTATCTTCAGCTGGTTGACATTTATTTAATACTAATGTCGTTACGCCCCCCTCTACAATAAGTTTAGCTATGTCAAGGATTAGTTTTGAGTAATGTTATGCAGTCTGGTCAGGTAGCATTTCTTTTTACCTGATGGCCTTAAAATATCATACAATAAAAAGTGTTCCAGCTGTCAAGAATTTTATTATAAAAAATACATGCATAACCACTTGATTTTTCAATTAAAATACTAAGATATCGACATGATATGTTTTTTTTTGATTGTAATATTTTACAAATGCGCATGTTACACTTATTTAAAATGTTACAATTTCTACTATCATATCCGGGTACTTGAATGCAGTTGCTTTTCTATATGGTCCGGTGACAATGCTCCTACTCTGCCTTCGGTATCACCTGTTTAAATACAGACAAAAAAAAGTGCATCCGAATTTGCTGGAATTCTAGATGTATTGAGTTTGTTATATTACAGCATGAATTAGAATGGAAGTATAGTAGGAAAAAAAGGTGATAAATTAGTGAGGGCAATTACCTATCAGGCAATCGTATTTCATGCAGCTGACGGGATATTTAATTGATTAATGCTTGCTCAGACTTAAAAGCCTTGATCGAAGGTTGGATCTGTCACCATATATTCCAAGTTTTCTGCGGATGTTTTTGCGGTGAGTTTTTACCGTATCAATAGAAATATTCATGATCTCCACTATCTCCTTGTCCTGTTTACCGTCTTTTACCAGGTCAGCTATCTTGATCTCTTTAGGTGTAAATGCAATATGTTTTGATGAGAGATGACTTGAAAAAGGTGATATTATTTCATCCAGTTTGGATTCAATCATATTTAGACAGTCAAGATCCTCTGATGATCTTCTGTTTCGTTTTAGTTTTAATATGTAGGGCATGACCAGATGCTTCAAATTAGCAATAAGGTTGTCTTCTAATTCCTTTTTGTAATCTTCCTGATATTTTAAAATTGTTTTCATGGCAGCATGGTTTTCCTCATTCTTTCTTATATAATCCTCCAGCTTCCTTGAAGCCTGAGCAAGCTGTTTTTCAAGTCTTCTGCGTATTTTATTTTCATCGAATAAACTCTGTTTAATTTTAATAAGATCCTTGAAGTGTTCCTCCCTGCTTACTCCTGCGCTGCGTACTGAAGTATTTAAGGCATCTTTCAACTGCCTATTTGTGGTAATGTCTAGAATCATTCCAATTAATCCGCACGTTTTACCCCTGAAATTTGTGATCGTCGCCTTGTTAATTAAAGCGTATTTTATTTCACCGTTTTTCTTCCTGATTATGGATTCACATATTCTTGACCCGGTTGCCCGCAATAGTTCCTGCTCGTTGACACAGGTTTTCTGTGAAACTTCTTTTAAGTTTTTAAATCCATCTGTTTGAGATGTTGTAATCGGGTCTGTTACTCCGATAAATTCCGTGAAGGCCTTGTTACACCCCGAATAGTAACCTTCAATGTTTTTATAAAAAACCGGAACAGGTATCTTGTCAATAAAGGATTGAATCGGTTTTAATTCGTCATCATTGATTGCTTTTAAATAAGGGCCAATACTCTTCAGAAAATTGCTGATACAAACAGGAGTTCCATCGCCGGTATATTCACTTAACTTAGCACCGGGCTCGGATGAAATATTTGTATGAAAACAACGTTCTTTTGACATAGTAACACTTTGATATAAATGTTATTAACATCAACTGCCAGTGATTTTGTTATTGTCTATTTTTTATGAATTCATAAACAGCAAATGTATTTTGCTACTACTGGTCCATCCTTGTAACCATATAACATAAGAAATCGACTGAGTGAATTTTCATAAAAGAATTACAACGACGCTTATCATAAATCACGCAATTAAAGTGCCAGGTCTAACTGGCTGTTAATAAATCTTTTCATAGATGAAAACATATGGCAAACAATGCCATATTGACAATATCAATGCCATATTTACACACAAAATTCACTAATTAAAAAAATATTACGGCTACTTGCAACCAGCTCTTTTTCATGATATACATTCTTTAATGAGAAAGCCGCGGGCCATAATTTATGACGATGAGATCATTCTGTTAAATTTATTCAAGGAATGGTTAACTCAGAGGGGATATGAAGTCCTGTCATTTACTGAACCAAAAGTGTGTCCGCTTCATGAAAAGAAGTCCGACAGATGTACACAGGAGCATAAATGTGCAGACGTTGTCATTACTGATTTTAATATGCCCGAGATGACAGGGCTTGAACTCCTTCAGCGCCAGTGTCAAAGAGGGTGCAAACTCGATACCAAGCATAAAGCTGTTATTTCAGGGGTCACAGAAAAGAGAATTAGAGAAACGATTAAAGATATGGGCGCATCTTTTTTTCAAAAACCTCTTATTATCCCGGAATTTTCAGAGTGGCTGAGTGAGTGTGAAAAACGTATAGATCTGTCGGTTCCTCTGGGCCCCTTATAGTATGCCATTAATACGTAAGTATTGATAACCCGCCGTATTTCTTGTCCGTCCGTGAATCAATAAGGTATAATTCCTGAAAACATCCGCTTTTTAACACTAATATATGTACAGGTAAGAGTATGAATGTAAAATTATTTATTACTGTATTTGCATCTGTTTTTATTGCAGAGCTGGGTGACAAAACACAACTCGCAACATTACTGTTTGCAGCAGACAAAGATGCAAGCAAACTGACTGTTTTTGCAGGAGCCTCACTAGCACTGATAGTCGCATCAGGCATTGGAGTTCTGGCAGGCACGATCATGTCTCAACATGTGGGTCAAAAATACCTGCACTATGCAGCGGGAGCGGGTTTCATCGCAATCGGCATCTGGACACTGGTAAGGGCATAACATTTCAAATCTGAATTATCTGATATCAACAGAAATGATGTTATGAATGTCCATCCATGTTTCGTAGCAGAAACCATTCCTGTTATAATGAATAAGTTAATAAAAAATGAGTAATTTATTAAGCAAGCTGTGGCCGGTTCTGCTGGCCGTCTACATAATAAGCCCCTTTGATGCACATCCCCTTTTTCTTGATGACCTGATTGCAGCAGGCATAATGTTTTACATGATCTATAAAAATTCAAAGCGCAGACAGCAATATGAGCAGTATTACACTCACACCGGCTCAGCCGATAACGGCAGAAGCAGAACATCTCACCCGTCTGCCCCCATGTCACTGGATGAGGCATACAAAATACTTGACATAAAGAGCGGGGCCTCCCTTGATGATATCAGCAAAGCATACAGGGAAAAGATGAAAAAGTCGCACCCTGACAAAGTCAGCCATTTAAGCCATGAGCTGCAGGAAAAGGCAAAAGAACTCACGCTAAGGATAAATGAAGCTTTTGAATTAATCAAAAACAACAAAAAATGAATAGCGCATTATCAAATATTAAGTCCCTCCTTTTATATGCCTGTCTTTTGTGCCTGTTATTCACGTATGGCTGTTCCGCCAGCAGGCAGTTTACTGCAAATAAAAATAATAATGATTTGCTCAGAATTTATTTCCTTGACGTCGGTCAGGGCGAGAGCACGCTTCTCATACTTCCTGACGGCACAAATATGCTGATTGACACCGGAAGTCCTGCAGCAGCTCCCATGCTCGTCGATAATTTAATGTATCTCGGCATAAACAGGATTGACCATCTCATTCTGACCCATCCTCATGATGATCACATAGGCGGTATATTTAATGTGCTCCATGAAATGGAAGTCGTCAATATGTATGACAACAGTTTTGATAATTTCAAGAGCAATCTTTTCTGGGATTATGTCCGCGTTGTTCGCAATGACCCTGCCAGATATCAGTTTCTCCGCGCAGGTGATTCCCTGGTAGTTGGCGATATAGAGATCAGGGTGTTAAATCCAATTATTCCACCCACAGGGAATATCAATGAAGATTCGATAGTTCTGAGAGTGTCCTATGGAGATATCGGGATACTGTTGACCGGCGACGTGAGAAGCATGGGAGAAAAACGTATACTGGAGTCGGATCATACGGTTAAAAGCAATATACTGAAAATTGGTCATCATGGTGACACAGGTGCCAGTTCAGAAAACTTTCTGAATACAGTTGCTCCTGAAGTCGCTGTCATTTCCGCAGGCGCTGACAATAAATATGTAAAGCCCCACGGAGATGCCCTATCCAGGATTCATGCTTCCGGTGCTGACGTTTTTCGTACAGATGTGCATGGACATATTATCGTTGAAACAGACGGAACAACCTATGCTGTTCGTACCAGAAGAAATTTTCTGCATTCTGAAAAAAAGACAGGAGGGAATAATTAAGAAAATACATGCGGAAACATGGAGCTGGATATCATGGGTATGGGTCATGCTGTGTGCGGGAGGGATTTACGCCACAATTCCTCTTGCCAGAGGTTTTCAGCAGATGGTATATGAAACATTTGGCAAGGAATATTTTACTTACTCTGTTTTCATTATCATAGCTTCAGGACTGATAACGCTTCTCTACTTTTTTATTTTCAGACTCAGAATTAAACGTGTCTCGCAGTACGTAGTTCTTATTTTCTGTGCCGGCCTGTACATTTACTTTACCGTTCAGCTTGGGGATCACCCTGAAGAGGCAATTCATTTCCTGGAGTATGCTCTGCTGTCGTTCTTTGTATTCAGGGCATTGCGCTATCGGATAACGGACTGGAGTATATACATTTCAGCTTCTTTTTTTGTGATGTTTTTTGGCACAGTAGATGAATTTCTGCAATGGATAACCCCCTCAAGAGTTTGGGACTACCGGGATGTGGGTATAAATTTTATGGCAGGAGCCATATTCCTCTTTGCAGTGTGGAAAGGAATAAGACCTGCTGAAATATCCAGCCCTGTGAGGAGTTATTCTGTACAGATTCTCGTAAGTATCATTACTGTTAACCTTATTTTCCTGGCTATCTGCCTGTCAAACACTCCGGATAAGGTCAGGCGTTATACGACTGCCTTTTATTTTTTATCATGGCTGCAGCATGAGGAAGCCATGACAGATTTCGGATATAATCATTTTGATCCTGAGACTGGACATTTCAATTCCAGGTTCAGGCTTGAAGATCTTGGGAATATTGATACTGCACATGGAGATTCACTGGGGAAATTAATAGCTGATGATACTGCATCAGGCCTATCACTTGATAATATGGTAAGTAAATACAAAACAGGTTCAAAACCCTTTTTATTCGAACTTCTTATCCACCATCAGAGAAGAGTAAAGAAGGCTGAAGAATTTCATGATTCTTCAGGATTACAACATAAATCAGAAATTGCAAAGAAACTATTAATTGAGAATTTAATCGTCAGGAAGTATTTCAGCAAGACGTTTCTTCATAGCGGTCTGGAATGGAATGAGCCGGATATGGAAAAAGTGAAGAAAGCCGCATCACAATGGGAAGAAGAATATACAAGCAATACAGGAAGGTTAATCACATTAGTTGACCTGAACAGCGCGAGGGTGGCAATACTGACTGCTTTATTTATCACATGGATCGGGGGAGAAATCTGGAAACGAAAACTCAGTGCCGGTTAACTGCCCTGTAGGCAAGGCTTGCGGCAGTCTCTTTTAAATAACGGAGTCTGGTGGAAAACAGGGCGCCCTGCCTGTACCTGGTCTTGACATCATCCAGTTCCCCTCCCAGCAGATTGATCTCCGGATCATGCCACATCTCAAATGCCATTCTGTAGGTATCTATATTGCTCAGATTTATCCCCATCACCTCTGCTGCCACGATATCTACTGCCAGAAGGTCATCACCGGCAATCACAGCTCCCGTCTTCTTGGGCGTACTCTGCACCTCATCAAACTCATTACCCCATATGCCGTCCACCATACAGAAATGGCTGTGCACCACCTGATTCATATCAAGCAGTGCCCTGCGTATAAACGGATGATACATCAGCTTCTGCTTGCGGGTCGGAACAAATCCGAATATATTTTTGAGACAGAGAGTAACACCGGCCAGTGAATGGGTCTTCATTTTCGCAATATTAATAATATAGTCATGTTCAAACACACTCGCATTAAAAGGTATCTCTGCTGTATGAAAAGACCTGGGAACAGGTTTCCATACCACAGGGGCAGTGCGAATGTCCTCAAGCTGAACATTTGGAAATTCTTCAGCCAGCCGGACATATCCAAGGTCTTTAAAGGCATTTGCAGTGTCGCTGCATGACTCACCGATGGTGATCCTGGCACAACCATTCAGACGCTCAAGCACTGCCCGCACAAGCCCGATGTCCGATGTCAGCCCTTCGCAGGAAGGTCTCCCGCCTGTCAGGTTGGGCTTGATGTAGACATTCTTGCCGGTTACTGAAAAATGTAATGCATCGAGCGCTTCACAGGCCCCCGTATAGGGATCAGTGGATGTGGCAAGATAAACATCGGTATGGCTCATGGGATGGCCTCTTTTATTAACCTATACATTTGTTACACAGCTATGGAGGTAAGCCTTAAAAAAGTTTTGGGAGCGGCTTTCACAGCAATATGTTAACATACACTCTGAGCATTGATGAAGTGCTGAGATTGATCATATCCTGCTGCATCAGTGATATTAATTGTCACCACAACTTCCGGCCTCTCTTTAAATAATCCGGGAATGCCATGATGCTGGGAACCGGAATCCGTCTTGAAGTCTGCGCCCTTAATCATGAAATCATTTGACACCGGTGATATTGTTGAACTCGGATCAGGTGCAAACTGAAAGATCTGTATGCTGCTTGATGCAGCCGGTCCGTCGAAGTTGTCAGCTTTGAGATATATCCCTGTTGATGAGTGTGAAACAGCCCTTACAGAGGCTTCCGAAGAACTGCTAAAGATATATCCGGGGCTTAAGGTTCTGGGGATTATTGCAGACTTTACTGTTCATCTGGATGCGGTGCCCTGTGACGTACGAATTTAATATTTTTTATCGGCAGCACCGAGAACTTTCATCAGGACGTACACTGCTTATTCTCCCCGCATTATCGTAGCTGACAACTATCCAGCATCCTGCGGTATCTGTTTTTGTATTTTTTATTGACCGACATTTAATACGTAATAATGATAAATTTCAAAGCCCAAATGCCAAACAATCCCTGAATGACCAATTTTAAATACACTTTAGTTAAAAACTTTTTTATGTGAACTTAATCAGTTGAATTTTGAATTAAAATGACATTGGGATTTTAAATTTTGACATTGTTAAAGAACAGACAGTGTTAAAATAATCACACTTATAATGTTACATCAATCACCATTTCTTCACCCTCGAGTTCTCCAATATCGCCGGCTTTTGTTTCTTCAGTGTCCCTGTCTTCTTCTCCGTCTGTCTCTTCCTGCTTTACCGGCCTGAACACTTTAAGCCTGATAATATCCCCTTTGTTTTTATATTGAAGATAGACCTTTAAATCATTGATACTCTTTATCTCATTATCATCAAGAGTCATAAGAATGTCGCCTTTTTTTATTCCTGATTTTTCAGATACACTATGATCAGGGAACCCGGTTATTTCAAATCCCATCTCCTCCATGTTTACAAATACCATAAGTCTTGGCGCAACAGCCCCCTTGACCGGACTGGGGAATACGATATAGTCTGCTATCCCTTCTACCACTTCAGCGTCAATCAGAACGATAGCGTATCTTTCCCCTGTTCGGGCATACGTCCTGTTCGGTATTCCGGAGCCGAACGACAGATGCCCCCTGCCTGCAATAACGATAATCTGTCTGTCGGGTTCCCTTTCAAGATACTCGCTGATCGACATGGACATTGTTTCATCCCATAGTATCTGTGACTCATAAAAGTAGTCAAATTCCCTTTCTTCATCACCTTCATGCTGCTCAAAAACTTCTTTCAGCCTCTCCCTGTATTCTTCATCCGAAAAGTCCATGCTTACCGGAATCTCTTTCATCTCTTCATCACTCAGAGAATCAATACCACCGGCAGAAACTTTCTTTACAATTTCCCTGTTTGCATTCAGGGCAATCACGGGAATACCTTCCGTCCTCGCAAAATCCAGGATCGGTTTATACAGGTTATAATCAAAACCCCATTGTTTAAAGTATTCAGCACTCTTCAAAAACTCCTTCTCCTCCATCTCGCCTGCAATATACGCATCAAGTACCGACTGGTATTGTCTCTGAAACATTTCCATACCTATCGCAATGTTATCATTCTGTTTGTGAATCCCCGCAATGATGTCCAGCTGAACAGCATGATGGGCAAACACATCGTGCATCTCACCTACATAAATTATTTTTTTGTCAGATACACTCTCAATAACGTTGCCAAGCCTGCTAATCGCAGAAAGGTCCAGTGCCTCGGGTTCAGAGTAGAGTTCATACACAATCCCCCTGTCAGTCGGTTCAATTTCCTTACTGATGTTTTTACCATTATTAAATGTCAGTCTGCTGTACTTTCCGTAATGGACAATTTTACTGAATGCACTGTTTGTTTCTTCAGCTGATATGCCATTGATTATTGCCACTACCTTCTCCTGGTTCCAGGGATTTTTTCTGACCGCTATATGAAATCCGGCTTCTACCGGAGGAACCCTTCCAAATATCCTTTTGATCACAGGGTTGTTCTCCCCAAGGATGGCAACTGAAGCGGTCCTGATATCCGAGTTTTTTACATCGCCAGGATTCTTGACAATTACATCATCTCCACTGAACTTGTCTGTGGCAGCTTTGTAGATCTCGGTTTCATACTGGGGCAGAACCATTAGGAGATTTTTTTCACCCAGAAGTCTTCCTATCACAGGAGGAAATTCCTCATTCTTGATCTTCCTGCCCACATCATAATCCTCATCAAAAACAATTTTGTCCGGCATATCAGGCAGAACAAATTGATATGATTTATTTTCACTTTCGATCCTGACGGCCTTTTTTATGACAGCATCGCCGATATAGATCGATACAGGAATATCAAGAGCATAGACTATGTCTTTCTGGCTGACATTAAATGACAGCTCATATTTTATTCCTCTCTGGGTTACTTCCACATCTTCAAAGTCAAGATCGGGCATTCCTGTCCTGTCCAGCCATTCGGTAAAAAAACCGTGAAGATTGCCCTCAAAATATTCTTGAAAGGAACTCCTCAGCTCCTGCCATGAGGCCCGTCGGTACCGGTTGTCTCTTATGAAATCCTGTAATGCGCTGAAAAAATCCTGATCACCGAAATCCCTCCTGAGCATATGAAACATCATGGCCGCCTTGCCGTATCCTATAGACCGTGATCCGCGGTCATATCGCCCTGTAAACGATCTCAGAGGAAAGTCATTGTCCGGACCAACGTAGCTGGCGTAATCGATCATTATCTGTTTTCTGTAATCCCAGCCCTCACCCTTTCTTTCCTTATATAAATGGTCGGACAGATATGCTGTCAGACCCTCAGCCCAGTTTCCCCTCTCATAATCTATATACACGTGGTTTCCGAACCATTGATGCAGTATCTCATGACCCAGAGAGGTCTCAACAATAAAAGGGAGACGCACAACAGAACTGCCGAGCAGCGTATAGGTCGGCATTGAGTATCCTGTAGGCAGGAAATTCTCAACAATTGAAAACCGTTTATACGGGTATTTGCCCAGCAGCTTTTCATAAAGCTCAAGATACTGTATCGAATATTCCAGATAAGCCCTTGCAAGTCCCAGGTCCTCCTTAAAAAAGTATGCTGCAATATTGATTCCAGCAAAGTTGTCTTCAACCACCCTGTATCTGTCAGTTGCTATGAGATTAATACCGTCAACTGGATGGGGAAAAATAAAATTAAATTCAGCACCTGTGTCAGACTGTAATTGATATATCTCCTCAGCCTCTGACACAGCATTGTAACCTGGGGGCAACTGGGCTTTCAGCGCGTAGTTGCACAGTCCTTCCAATGCAGGGTACCACAGCCCGGTAAGAGAAATCCCCCTTCCATCTATGACATTGGAGGCAATACCATCTCTTCTGTCCTCTGGAGCTGAATCCGCAAAAGTCCCTTCAAATCCGATTTCAATCATCCCGTCCCGATCAGGAGTAAATTCGAACATTTCCTGCCTTTGATCATATGCTGCCTCAAGATCATTGATCCTTATATAAAGAATCTTCAACGGCCCTTTTCGAAACAGCACATTTTTCCCTGCGGTAAGACTTATCCGGGAGACTCCGTTTATTTTTGATTCATTGATGTCAAATGATACGTCAATCCGGCACTCAGGATATGCAGTTGTCTCAGCATGTCCCTGCGAAGTCACCAGTAGTAGCAGCACCAGAATCAGAAAGACCGGTATGTATGAAAATGAATTATGGAAATTCATATTATTTATAACAGTATATCAAAGCATCACAAGCATCACAAGAAATGAAATTTTTTTAATCGAATGAATGAACATGGAAATCATGTTTTACCTGTCAGGACCTTTAAAAGACTTTCTGAAACTCTTTTTCCGCCTCGGCCGAGCCAATAAGTATCAGTTCTTCGTCTTCCCTCAGCATAACAGTAGGATCAGGATTAATATTAAAAGATTCACCGGAGCGAATTGCAATGACATTACACCCTGTTTTTCTTCTTATCTGACAATCAGCAAGTGATTTTCCTGTTAATCCACCGGGAATACGCGTCTTGAATACATTTAATCCCTCAGCCAGCATTAGTATCTCGTCCGGTTTGAGGATATTGATTATGTTATTTGCCCCCATCGACGCGTATGACATGACAATGTCAGCCCCTACTGAGTAAAGTTTACTGATACTCCGGTCCCGGGTAGCCCTGCTGATTATCTGTATATTGGGCCGTAACTGTCTGCAGTAGATCGTCAGGTAAATATTTATGTCATCATCGTGTGATGTGATGAGCACAGAAGGAGATTCCGAGGAAATACCGGCCCGTTCCAGTGCATGAATATCAGCTGCATCTCCCAGAATATATTTACTGTTATCTCTGATAATATCCCTGTTCTTTTCCACAACACGGTAATCAACTCCCAGCCCTTCCAGCGTGTCCGCCGCAGCCTGCCCCACCCGGCCCCCTCCCAGTATCACAACAGGAACAGTGAAGATCCGGGAACTACCTACAAAGTCATCGTATTTTCTGAAATGTTCTTCCGAACCTGCAAGCAGAAGTATGGAGTTCGGCTGTATAACTGTCTGCGGCCTCGGGATTTCCAATACTCCCCTCCGCCAGATTCCTACTACGATAACACCTGTCTTCTCACGAAGCCCGCTCTTTAAGAGTTCCTTACCTTCATATGGCGTACTGGCAGCATAGGCTTCAGCAATAAGGACACCTCCGAGAGATCCCACGATATTGGCCTGTGCAGACACCCCGAGAGCATGCTGAGCCATAGTAATGCCCAGCATCCGGGTAAATTGATAGACATGCGTAGCTCCCGCAAGTTCAAGGATATCAATAGAATCAAATGCGTTTGCAATGGTAATAACAGGGACAGCATCCGAGACTTCCCGTATGGTGGCAATAATATTTGTATTAAGCATGTCATCATTATTCACAAAAATGAGAGAGGCATGCTCTGCCCTCAATTTCAGGTATGTTTCGGGCTTATCAAGTTCTCCGATAACAACCTTGATATTCATATCCAGCAGCTCTGATGCGGTTTTCGTATCCTGTACCGCAACAACATATTGCAAGCCGTACTGAGTCAGCTTCTTTATGAGGCTCATGGCAATAGGCTCGTAGTTTGTCATGATAATGTGGTTTTTCGTGCCTTCGGGCAGATCACGCGGAGTACGTGACTGGGCCTGAGACTCGAGCCAGGGCGCATAAAAAAAGCGGATAAAGGTAAAGGGAAGCATGATCAGAAGGAAAATGATACCTGACAAAAGTACGATCATCGAAAAAACGAGGCCCAGATCGCTTGTAAAGGTAATATCACCAAAACCGAGTGTAGACATTACAGTCAATGTCCAGTAAAAGCCGGTTATCCATGAAAACTTTCTTCCTTCATACTCCATAATAAAATGAAAGAGCATGCTGTACATTAAAATGGTAACGGCAATAACAAAAAGGAAGGTGCGCAGGTTGCGCAGGTTTTTTTTCATTGTCTTGTTCTGGTAAAAGTAAATCAGTTGTGAGGGTAAATATTTCATCTTTTATATCCTATGCACCATTATGATAAATAACGTAATGAACGTCAATAAATCCAGATATTCGTGTTGTTCAAATGGGACGAATCGTTAGTCGCCAATAGATACATAATGTTACTGGTTATCAACAGAGATGAGCTGTTATGGAATGCATCGCCCTTATAGGAGTATTTCTTATGGCTTTTGAATGATCATGACAGGCCAAGCCCCCAGCATACTATGTCTCATAAAACAGCCAGCACGTCTTCCGCATGACCGTCAATTTGAACTTTCCGGAATATGGTATTGATCCTGCCCTTTTCATCGATAACAAAAGTGCTTCGCTCGATTCCCATAACCTTTTTACCATACATGTTTTTTTCTTTTAATACGTCATAGAGTTTACAAACCGTCTCATCTTCATCTGACAGGAGGGTAAACTTAATTCCCAGTTTCTCCCTGAACCTGAGATGGGATTTGATGCTGTCCCTGCTTACTCCTACTACAGCAGCGTTTTTCTTCTTAAAACTGGTGAGCTTTGATCCAAAGCCCTGCGCTTCCTTGATTCAACCGGAGGTATTGTCTTTGGGATAGAAATATAAGACAATGTTTTTTCTCCTGTTCTCACTCAGCTTAAAATTCCCTCCATCATCTGAAGGAAGAGTAAAGTCGGGTGCCTTATCGCCTTTTTTCAGCATCTGTCCTCACTTTCATGTTGCAATTGAATTTTATAAAAAATCTGATATACTTTGATTATTAGCGTTCGAAAAATTTTTATTTTATTTCCTGACTTCTTCATATATAATAATCGAAGTATTGTGCCGGAGCAAGTGTAAATTAAATTGAGCATTATTATGAATGGAGGGGATTCATGCTTGATGAAAGAAGGAGTTTCAAGAGGTTTGATATTCCTCTGGACGTAGAATTTAGAATCTCAAACTCAGCAGAAAAATATTTAATGGGTAAAACCATTAACTTTTCCCGCACCGGACTCTGTCTTGAATCAAATGCCATTGCTCCAAACATTAAGGAAGTAACGGAACTGAAGATAAAACTGCCGGAGAAAGATTTATTTACTACGGCTGTCTGTGATGTAGCATGGCAGAAACGGGTGGATGATAAATTTATCATGGGTGTTAGACTTATGGCTATGGACAGGGAAGACAAAAACGAGATTCTCCAGTATGCTTATGACCTCTGGTTAAAAAAAATGAGGGGACAGCAGCTTATTTAATATCTGGTGCATTTTTTAATATTATTTCAAACGCAAACATCGACATTATTCAAACTCTGATTTCAGGTCAGTGAACTCTTTCTTTAGTGCTTCAAACTCATTTCTCAATAACGTGACTTGATCTTCCAGCTTTTTAATCCTCTCATTTTCAGCCTGAACCTGAATAGTGGAAGGCTCATCCGCTGCCTGCCGGTCCTGTTCGAGTATTACTGGTTCACCGGATAAAAGATGCATATACCGGTTCTCTTTCTGCCCTGCCCGGCGAGGAAGCTTTACAACCATTGGATTATCTGATGTCATGAGACCTGACAGGATTTCTTCTACTTCACCCAGATCCTTAAAACTGTTCATTCTGTCAGCGCGGCTTCTGATTTCTCCCAGTGTCTGCGGCCCACGCAGCATAAGCTCACACAACACGGCGGTCTGGCTTCGGGACAGATCAAATTTGCTCGTGAAAAGATGTTTATATTTGGGGACCCTGCTGTCTGCCTTGAGGATTTTTTCAGACAGTCCCTTCTTTCTCAGCTCATCAAGTCCCCTGACTACTGAAGTTTCTTCCAGTGAGAGAACAGGGCTGCGGTTGGATTTTTGATTGCACGCGTTTGTGAGCGCATTTAATGTCAAAGGATAATAATCAGGTGTGGTATATGCTTTCTCGATGAGACAGGCAAGTATACGAATTTCTATTTCATTCAGTGTTATATCCATCCTGAATTGACCTCTCTTATAATGATCATGAATAACATCTTTATTCTATCATTTAAGATGTATTTATCATATTTCTCTTTCAGACAATAATTCGTAAAGGGGATATTCAACTAACATATTGTTTAGAAATGATAATTACTGTATTCAGTAACAATCAGTCCAAATAATTTAAAACAATTTATGCCGGTTAAAAAGTGTAAGATAATCCTTGACATATTATATATCTTGTGTAAATATAGAGAACTCTTTAATCATGAAGAGGGCTGTCGTATTCATTCTATTCACTTAATTTAGTAATGGCAGAACTGACTAAAAAGGAAATTCAGGCCCAGTTAAAGAAACTCGGAATCAATTCCAGCTCTGAACTGCATTACTATTCTAAGGAATACAGAGAATACTCAAATAATAACCGACCCTCACATTCTGCACGCACATTCCGGATTTCTTCGGAAATCGAAGAAACAGACCAGTACACATTGGCAAGGAGATTTGCACAGACGTGCAGGTCATTATTTCCTGTTATCGGAAATTTTTTTACTCCCTCAAGGGTAAAAGCATATAAGAAAATTGACAGGTAGCAGTGCTTCCTGTGTCATGATTTTTTCGGAAGTCATTTGTTTTTAATAAACAGTAGCAGCATTAGTGAAAGCTGAAGGACAGGTTCCATGAAAAAAAGATCCTTCGAAAGAGTACCCGCAAATATCAATGTCAGATTCTCATGCTGTGAAAGTCACTACAACGGAACCATAATGAACCTGTCCGAGGATGGCATGTACATCAGTACTGATGAAATGAGATTTCCCTTTGATTCCGAAATCGAGTTGATTATCCCGTTGCAAGAGGACATATTAAATGTCAATGTCAAAGTCATGAGGATGACAAAATCATCAGATTTCTATGACGGGCTGGGAGTTAAGGTACTGGAACCTTCCAGAGGGTACATCAACTTTGTTAACAGATGCAAAAATTGCTGAAACACCCCTGACGTGAGCACACCATCCAATAGAACGTAAAACATAAACTTTACATGATCAGCACGCATCTACGATGCTTTTACCGTACTTCCGATTGACTTAAGTTTTCCCCTGTTGATATCGATTACTACCTTTAACCGTTTAATATCAGCATCCATACCCTCAAGGAACTCTATCATATACTCCTTGTCCTGCCCTTTTTTCTGCATGACTTTCTCTAGAGTGCTTATATCAGAATGATAGGACCGGAACCTCTCCATTAATCTCTGCCGTAAATACTCTGTTGCCGCATCAACCAGTTTGGAAATATACTGAAATTTTAAATTTTCCCGATAATTCTCGAAATGAAAAACAATGGACTTCTCGGTTTCCTGCTTAATCAGCTTAAACCCGTCAGCAAGGGCCCGCATCTGTTCTTCCATTTCATGTTTCACCGGTTTCTTGAATGCCTTCTTAAAAAACTTTGTCAGGGAATAAAGGCCGAGGCGCATTATGGCTTCTGTCCTTACCTTTGCCGAATACTGCAACGTGGTGGACGATGAGGGGAGTTTCAGTCCCGAGATCCTCTTAATTGAATCGAGGTCCAGCAGATTCTCGTTGAAAAGGGACAACTTCTCTTCCTGAATATCAGTGTTTTTAATTGATGCTTTCAAGTTATACATGTCATCAGAGACCATTGACTGAAATGATCTGGCAACGGTTTCAAATTTCTTTCTCACTTTTGCTTCTGATTTACCTGCAAAACTGGCAAGTTCAGGAGTAATTGACCTGGTCATAAACGTATCAATTGCCTGTTTAAATTCCTGGAATACCTGATAAAGGGTATTAGAGAATCCCACCGAATTTATCTGGTCCAGATATTTCTCAACCGTAATGTCATATTTTCCTACAAAATCCCTTGTCTGACCGAGCACTCCTTCTGAAGGGACATTAAAGAAGCTGTCAATATCTTTCTTTAATTCCTTCATGATGTCATCTCTGGCACCGTCGAGAGTATTTTTTATCAGGGATTTGAGCTGGTCCATGCGTTCCTGATGACGTTCCATCCTCTGTAAGACTTCTGATGCGCTGTTCATGTCCTGTACCAGAAGGTCCTTGTACGTCCCTGCCCAGCTCTCGACTCCGTTAAGAATTATATCCATGCGTTCAAGATGATTGTGTAACAGCAGGTTTGATCTGTCACGCGTGAGTTTTCCCTGCAGCGCATCGTTAAAGCGTTCAGTTTCCCTGTCGGAAAAACCAACCATTTCATCTTCAGCCATCCATTGGGCAAGACGCAGGCTGTCCTTTTTCTTCAAACTGTCAGACATTGCCCTGAACAGGTTCAGTAAGGCAGATAATGCATATATTTCAGGATCAGGTTTAATAAGCGCCAGCTCCTGTCTTACCCTGGCTATGATTGCCTGCATATCAGACAGTGATTCATGCTCACTGAAATCGGTGTTCACAACAAAAATTATGTTCCCCAGCATTCCCATTTTTTTTATGATCGAAAGAAAGCGGATGTCAGCCTGTCGCACTCCTGTGCGACTGCTGATTACATACACGATAAAATGCGTTTGCAGAAGATAGTCCTGTATCATCGCCAGGTGCATGGGATTGGGAGAGTCGCTTCCCTGGCAGTCCGCTATTTCTACCGAACTGTCAAGGTCCTTACCACTGATTTCAAGTTCTATATCTTTCAGATACACGGCCAGCTCATCATCTCCGGCATATATCCGGTGCTCGGCAAACTGTTTTCCTTTGAATTTTGTAATCCCTCTGCCCGATGTTATCATCTCTGCAACCCTGCTGTACCCCTTTATATACAGGGATAACAGTACACTGTTTGTATTGCGTGTACCATCTATAATCTGGAGATCATCACTTAAACTCTCCAGAGCATTGTGCAGTATCTGACGGTTACTGATCTGTCTGATATCAAAACTCTTTCCCTCATTTTGTTTCTCCCAGGCAGGGAACATGACAAGGGCCTGCTGAATCTCGGAATTAATTTCCTCCCAGGACTTGAAAAACAGCTCGGCCTTGAGCTTTTTCCCATTTCTGATACGGGTAACTATTGATGTGACAACGCCCGCACCCCTTTTCAGGTAATCACCTTTAAAAATAGAGTTAACTAGTGTGCTCTTTCCTGATTTTACCGAGCCGATCACCGCAATACGAACAACTTCCTCTCTTATCTGCCGGTTAATGTCTCTGCAGGCGTTTTTCCATTCATCAAAGCGGGGGTCGGCAATATCCGGCTGCCCCTGAACCTTGGAGAGCAGAAGAGACAGCGAATCATTAATACCAAGCAGATCTGTTTTGAGACTGTTGTACTGTTCCTTCATGTTCAGATGTATGTAACTCCTGATTAATTTTCCCCGGGGACCCGGATGTTATATCAGATGCATACTATTATACTGGATTTTTCATAAATGTCATCAGATGCAGATGAATATGGTGTTTGACTTGCGTTCAGCGGTAAGATTAAGTTGTGAATATGTAAACCACTGGTCGCTAGGGTGAAGTCAACTAATGAATCTTTTTATGTTTTCCTTCAATTCGCTTAAGTCTGACGATTTAACAATATATGCTTCTGAGGCCCACACAGCAAAATCATCGCGGTAATCATACGCAGTTGACATAAGAATCGGCACATCAGGCCGCTGCTCTTTCATTTTTCTCAATAGACTGATTCCGTCTATATCGGGCATAAGTATATCAAGTGTTACAAGGTCCGGTTTTTCTTTCTCAAACTTCTCCAGTCCGGACTTTCCTGAAGTGGCAACAACAACTTCATATCCTTCTTCCTCTAACTCTTCTTTATATAAGCGTTGAACATTAACATCATCATCAACAATTAATAGTTTCATTTATATATCCTCCTTTTTTGTGGAGACACTATTTCCCCTTTCTCTGTCTTGTAATTTCCCGGTAAAGCCTCGTGCGTCTGTTCCTGAAAATGCGCTCCTCTTTTCTCCAGTTACTTACCTCATCAAGGTCAATCTCGGTTTTGAGGATCCGGTCTTTTGTCTTTGCGCTTATGACGGTTTCACCCCTTGGATTAAAAACCGCACTGTGACCCGAGAAATAATCACCCGGCCGGTTTGCATATATCACAAAAACCTGATTGTTCAGTGCAGCGCTCTTCATTCTCATCCACATATACTCCACCGGAAATGTCTGGGGAGCAGCGGATATATTTACTATCAGTTGTGCTCCCTGCAACGCCGCAACCCGCCAGACCTCAGGAAAGGCTGCATCAAAGCAGATGTTTATACCTATATTCCCCAGGGGTGATTTAAACACATTTATTTTATTCCCGGGTATAAACTTCTCCGTCCAGTGAACATGTGTTTTAAAATAGCTTTCTATCGTTTTATTATCTACGTACGTTGCGGCATTGTAAAATTGCCCCGGCTTCCCCTTTAGTTCACCAATAATAACGCGTGTATTAACAGCCCTGATATACTGAAACAGATCATCTGACTGGTCTTTAATCTTCAGGTAATACTGCCTGACTTTCCTGTACAAAAGCCCTTCCGGTCGTTCAAGCGAAGGATGTCCATGTAAAATCAGTTCAGGAAAAACGATTAAATCTGCTTCACGGTTTTGCCCGATAATTTTTTTTAGTCCCTCAATATGTCGCTCAACATTCCCCCTGTAATTTATCTGCGCGATACAGATCCTGATTTTCAATTCATTGCCTTTCCTGATACATTAACTGTTACCCCTGTTAAGAGATGAATCTCAACCCGGGCTTACAGTTGATAAAAACGGCGGGATGTATTTTTTCTTTATTCCCTCTTCAATTTCCTGCAGAAATGACCGTGTCAGCTCCTCTCCATAAGTCTCATCCCCGTAACGATAAAGACTTCCTTTATCTCTCTCTATATTTCTGTTGACGAGTACGGAATCAGCATTATCAATATTCTTCCTTGCAATTTTCTCTATGATTCTGTTTATTCCTGAGCCGGACTGGGCTGGATCTTTTATCCTGAATGCCAGATTGGCAGGGACCCCGAGTTCAACAGCAGCCTGCCGGTGGACCCTTTTTCTGAGGGCGTCTGATTCGTTTTCAATCTTAAGCTTGGGTGATATTCTCATTGCTGTCTGAATTACATCCCTGTCAAGATAGGGCGCCCTGAGTTCGATTGAGTGTGCCATGGTAAGTTTGTCTTCCCTTTCCAGTGTGTCTGTATAAAGAAAGTTCAGGTCTTCCCACAGCCTCTCATGAAGCTGCAGATACCCGGACTCTCTGAGCACATCGTTATACCAGGGATACCCGGCAAAGAGTTCGTCAGCGGCCTGTCCGGTATACATAACACGTATGTTATCTTCGGCAGCAAGTTTGGCCGCCAGATACATGGGAACCGCAACCTCTACCTGGAGAAGACCACTCTCTTCAACATTCTGTATAATCTCGGGAAGGATTTCTTCCACTGTGGATTCATCGATGATCGTTGTTTTAAGGCTAAACCCCAGCATTTCAGCAACTGACCGTGCAGCAATAATATCTCCTGATTCCTCGGTGCCTGTGCAGTAACAGATAACGTTCTTTCCTTCCCGTTGCAGAAGCTGGGCTATGAGAACGGAATCTATGCCTCCAGAAAAAATGACCCCGAGATGGGCCTCCCTGAGCCCTGTCAGTCGTTTCTGTACCGCTATTATCAGTGCTTTCTTGTAGTGTTCAACAGACTCTCTGAAATCAACAATATCAATTTGCGGAAGCTGAAGATGGTTACCTTCGAATACATTAATGAACTCGTTATCAATATATAGGATGTCTCCCGGGTTGACCCGGTACGGATTGTCTTTCCCGTTCCATAATGCTTTTTTTTCTGAAGCAAAATACGTTATGTTTTCATTCCTGATGAAATAGAGAGGTTTTTTACCGATCGGGTCCCGTGCCGCTACCAGTGATTTCCCGTCAGTAACTGCGAGAGCATACATGCCGTCCAGTAGACTTGTTACCTTTCGGACCGCATCAAGCAGGTCTCCGCAGTATGTCTCTTCAAGGAGATGAACGATTACTTCACTGTCACTTCCTGTACTGAATTCATGATGGCGCATTAAGAATGTCTTAAGCTTCTGATAGTTGTAAATTTCACCATTATGGATCAGTGAAAGTTTCCCGTCACAGGAAGTAAACGGCTGAGTGATATTTTCCGCACCTACTATCTTTAACCGTGAATGCCCCATTGCCACCCGGGATTCAGCAAGCAGGGAATCCTTTAAATTTTCTATGTCCTCCGTGTTTTCTATGTTTCCATCCAGATAGATGCCATGCGTATCAGGCCCCCGGTGCTCCATTTTCTTAAGCATGTCATAGATATCGTTTGATTTAATTTTACCATCCCGTACGAAATGGCCGCATATTGTACACATGTATCGATCTCCTTTTCTGGTTTCAATTGATTTAGTATATTAAATAATTTATGCTTAGTATATTAAATACTACAAAATCCAATTTACAATTAAAATAATATATATTAAAATGGTTAATGTTCTATTTAATAAATTTAAAAATAAATTTGATGTTTAGTATACTAAATTAAATGAATGCATTCAAGGATTAAAACAAATTTATCTTTGAAAGGAGACATCATGATATACAGGGACTATTTCTTTGAAGATAAACAGACCCAGATTAACAGGTGGATCAGCCAGCTTGCACGGCTGGATGCATTGTGCCGGGAAGCCGGGGATGACGTGAGGATAAAATTTGAAGTGCAACTGCAAGAATTCAGTGAACATTTAGAGCAGCTGAAAAATATATTTTGTGATGTTGAGAAGTTAAATATAGACAGCAGAGAAAAGTTTAACAGTCTTGTTGAAAAAAACTGGAATGATCTTCAAGAAAGTTTTGAGAGATCTGTTTCAGAATATGAATACCTTTGCAGGGCAGGAATGAAATAATGTATATGAAGATGAGAGGTGAGCAATGTTAAAGGAGATGAGCGTTGCCGGAATGATACTTGAGGATGATGAGAAATCATATTTTTTATTATTAAAGGAAACCGACGGCGAAACAATTGTTTCCATCCAGATTGATCAACTTCAGGCTGAGTCTATCAACATGTCCATGGACCCGGCTTTTGCCAGCTTACCTGACACGTTCGATTTTCTGGGAAACATACTGGAATCCTTTGATCTTAGTATCTCAAAGGTAATAATCAAGAACTGTCAGTGCCATATAAAGAACGCTGAAGTTTTTTTAACAGACGGAGAAAGGGAAGTTCGGGTAAATTCACGTGCAGGTGATGCAGTCGCATCAGCTCTCATTGTTGATGCCCCCATATTTATTGACAATGATTTCCCGGGAACTGCCTACAAAAAAGAACTGAAAAGATGGCTGAGCAAAGTAAAACCAGGCGACTTTGGGCAGATAACATAATCTGACATTCTGCTAATATGAAACGAACACCTCCCGAACAGGCCATAGAAAAAGAATGTCGGTGATGTATAGATAGTGTTACCCTGCATTATCCAAACCCGAGCAGTTTTCTGGCTATCATAAAATAAATCAGCAATGCCGTAACATCGATTGTTGACGTTATTAGCGGGGTCGCGATCAGTGCCGGGTCAAATCCCATCTTTTTAACCAGCATGGGAAGAAAGGTCCCCATGGATGTAGCTACAGTAATTACAAAAACAAAACTCAGCCCCACAACCAGAGCCACGGTCCAGTTCCCCTGGAGCCAGAATGCCCATAACGTGGCAACAATACCAAGGCAAATGCCGATCAGTATCCCGAGCCCCAATTCACGGAGCAGAATTCGCAATGCATGTTTTACCTCGATCTCACCAATTGCGAGACCTCGGATCACAACGGTTGATGACTGGGCCCCGGCATTGCCTCCGCTTCCGATCAGAATTGGGATAAAAGCAGACAGTACCACTATTCCCTGAATCAGTTTCTGCTGTCCCAGAATAATACTGCCCGTCAATGTATTAAGGATAAGAAGGAGCACCATCCAGACAATTCTGCTCCTGAAGTTATTTAAAAGCGTTGATTCAAAATAGCCTTTTTCGTACATCTCCACACCTCCCCCACGCAGTATATCTTCGGTTGCCTCTTCTTCGATAATGTCTATGATATCATCGACCGTCACGATTCCCACCAGCCGGTCCTCCCTGTCGACAACCGGAACTGCAAGAAAATCGTAATCCTGGATTATCTTTGCAACCTCTTCCTGATCATCATCAATCGACACCTTAATGACATTTGTATCCATAATTTCTCTAATGAGTACATCTGACTCGGCAAGAACAATTTTTTTGAGAGAAAGAACGCCGAGAAGGTGTCTTGTTTCATCAATGACATAAAGGACATAGATAGTCTCCCTTTCCTGCCCGATACGTCTGATACGTTTAAGGGCTTCCTCAACAGTCATGTAATCCTTTAAATCTACAAACTCCGGTGTCATGATCCTGCCGGCCGTATCATCCTCATATCCGAGCAGGATAGATGTTGCCTCCCATTCTTCAGGCGTCATCTGTGCCCGCAGTTTCTTAACTACCAGAGCGGGCAGTTCGTCAATAAGGCGAGCCCTGTCATCGGGACTCATGGCATCAACTACCCCGATGACTCTTGCGTCATGAAATCCGCTCAGGATCTCAGTCTGAACCGAGCTGTCCATATGTTCAAACACTTCCACAGCAATGTCTTTCTCCAGCAAACGAAAAATCAGCGTACGGTTTTCAGGACGAAGCTGATTAATCAAAGCGGCTATCTCAGACGGGTGTCCTGTGAGGTTTTCCTTTAGGGCGTGATAGTCCCTGTCTTCAAGCAGTCTTTCGACGGTTTCAATCTGGTCGGTCAATTCCATAGCCGACATCTTAACAGATTAGTAAAATACAGTCTATGGATGTATTTTTCTTCCAGAATGCCTGTTCGCAGTTCAGCCCTTTTTTTACTGTGATATGCAATATGCCTTTTTTTCGGCGGAAGCAACTTGAGCATTGACTGTCGTACCTGTATGCCTTACCAAAAAAGTAGACCTGTCATTAGTAATATGCTAAAGTTATACCTATAAAACATATCTACATTGTTTTATCTCATAACTCGGGTAAACATGCATCTTCGTATGCATACCCTGGGAAGGACTGACAGTTGACCGGAGCAGATGAAGACATCAAAAGAGATATTATGGATGCATTATTATGGGACAGCAGAGTAGAGGCATCAGGGATTATTGTGGAGGCAATAGGTGGAAAAATCAGATTATCAGGGTTCGTACCCTATCTGACTACCCGTTTGATTGCAGAAGAAATTGCAAACAGTGTGCCGGGTGTTCTCTCTGTTATAAATGAACTGGATGTCCGTTCTCCTGAACCGGCAGCCGCTGACAAGGAAATACAGACATATATCAAGAAAGTTCTTTCCCGTCATTCATCTATTGATGCGACCAGGTTTGATGTGATGGCTAAAGAAGGAATCGTTTCTATAAAAGGAACAGTACCCTCTTACTGGGACAAAATAAAAGCTGAGGAATTTATTTCTAGTGTGACCGGAGTACGGGAGATCATCAACGAACTGGCAGTGGTGCCGACAACAGATTATGCAGATGAACTGATTGCAAAAAGAATAATTGATAATCTGGAGCACAATATTTACACATCGGCTGAAACGGTGACCGTGAAAGTTGATAAAGGCCACGTCACTTTGTCAGGATCACTTCCCAGTCCGGGGCAGAAAATAAGTGCGTACAACATAGTACGATATGTCAAAGGGGTAAAGAGCATACAAAATCTTATCACAGTAGATAATGTCCCTCCTGACAACCAGATTTAAATTCTGTCATATATGGATAACTGGCACGCATTGTTTGCCCCGTACTTAAGGAGTAAGAGTGTATCATGAGATTTCCAGGTATGCATACATCCGTTTCTTCTGAACAGTTCCGATCAAGCATCCCTGTTATTGCCGAAATGATTTGAAAAAATAATAAAACTGTTCATATAACCTGATGAATTGGAGGACATATGATTTCAAAAATTCTCGTCGCAACTGATGATTCACATATTGCAAAAAAAGCCTTCAGGTATGCGCTGAAGCTTGCAGCTCAGTTAAAGGCTTCCATTTCCCTGCTGACTGTTATCGATGACAGGGCCTTTATTGTGCAGAGTATTCCCCTGGAAATGTTTCAGTCTCAGATTGGACAGCCAATTGGGGACTTTATGAGAAGGTCTGCCGAGAAGCACCTCAAAAGGGACAGCAGTATATGCAAAAAAAATGGCATCACATGCCGGAGCATCATTCGAAACGGCAACCCGGTTGATGAAATTATAAAGGAAGCGAAAAAGTCTCAGGTGGATATGATAGTAATGGGATCACATGGGAAGGGCACACTTGAATCAGCGGTTCTCGGCAGTGTGGCCTACGGAGTAATTCATAAGAACACGAAATACCCTGTTCTGGTTATAAGAAAGTAATAATTTTTTTCATTTCTCTCCTGCTTAATAAATAGCAGGGGAAATGGGTCTTTGTCTCTGGGGCAGGCCTGCCCCCTTCTATATTTTTGCTTTTAATATAAGTTCTTCTCTCTGCATTTTTTAGATGATTTGATTGATAAGATGTATAATAATAATGATATTTTCTTTGCTGGCATAACAATGCAATATGAATTTATTTAATTTAAACGTTTAGATAAATGGTTAGAATTCTAAATATGATATATCATGAAGTAAAAAACATATAAATATTTATATAAGTTTAGATAAGATTGCTTTCAATACTTATAACTATAGTTAATATACTAAATGATTAATTGGTTCGTCCCCTATCATGGGATTTAGGAGGCCTTACCATGGAAGAACACGTCAGCTACGAGGAGAGCATCTTATTAAGTGTTCGAAAGATAATGCGTGCAATTGATATGCATTCATCGTATCTTGCCCGTCAATACGGCCTTACCTCACCTCAGCTCATATGCATGAAAAGACTTTCCGAGGGAAAAGAAATGACTCCCGGCAGACTTGCAAAGGATGTCCACTTGAGCCATGCAACGGTCACCGGGATCATAAACCGCCTTGAGAAAAAGGAGCTGGTTCAGAGGACACGGAGCACCGAAGACGGTAGGAGTTTCCTGATTAAATTAACTGATAGCGGTGTTTCCATGATTAAATCATCTCCGTCCATGCTGCAGGATAAATTTATGTATGAACTATCCAAGCTCGCGGACTGGGAAAAGACCATGATACTTTCCTCCCTGCAAAGAATCACTTCCATTCTTGACATAGAATCTATCGAGGCAGCGCCGGTTCTGACCACAGGTCCTGTTGAAGCACCCGCGGAAAAAATTACCGAACTTCTTGCAGAAGAAGACAAAAATACGGAGAACCAGGTCAATGGGGATGTATAAAGCGGGAAGGCACGTAATGAGAAAGTCATCGTATGTCATCACGCCAATCTGTGTCTCTTGTAACATGTACCAAGCATCATTAATCAATCATGCTATTTATGATCCAATGATCTCTGGGGTCAGGCCTACGCATTTTACAAAATTAGTCAAACGTATAGGCCTGATCCTTCCTACTATAGGTAAGAGGCAAGATGATAGTAAGTTCGAATTAAAACGATTTTTGTATATCAATTGTCAGTGTTTCCAAGTTTGTTTTCAATGCTCCTGCAGATACCATGGAACATGTTGAGCTCCCAGTCTGAAAGTCCTGCCCGACCCAGGCAGTGCATTATGTTCTGTATGGCCTTCTTTCCCGTGAGGTCACCGTCATGGGGAATATATTCAAGTATTCGCAGTGCATTTTCTATTCTCTCATAAAGATGGGACATCGCCTTCTGGTCAGCAAAAGCCGGGACATCAGCATAAAGCAGGTTGCCGTCTTTATCCAGACCGCTGTGTCCGATACCGGACATCGACAGTTCGTAAGCAATGATCATAACTGAATGGGCCAGATTGATTGACGGCTGCTTTTTATTGGCAGGAATGTTCATCATAAATCCGCACCTGTCAACTTCACTGTTAAACAGACCCCGGTCTTCCCGCCCGAATAAAATGGCGACCTTATTGGCAGACGCGATTTCATACAATCGTCCTGTTCCCTGATCAACCGGTATAAAGGCGCCCCTTCTTCTGCCTCTCCTTCGTGTCGTGCCGACCACATACTGCATATCCTTTAGCGCTTCCTCAAGAGATGCAAAAGACTCAGCCGCCTTCAATATTTCCCTGGAGCCATGGGCAAACATCCTTGCCTCATCCGTATCAAGAGAGGGAGGATTGACCAGGCGCAGATTATGAAAGTCCATATTATTCATGGCCCGGGCAGCAGAACCGATATTGCCGGATTCCTTCGGCTCCACCAGTATAAAATATATATTTTTTTTCCAGTTATTCATGTTTCTTCTTGTAATTCATCTCAATAATACCACAGACCCATAACGCATAGATGTCGAGACAGGAGAGTAAGACGTCAGGGCTTAAGAATTCTCGATGATGTCCGATAATAAAAAAAAGAGGGAATACGATGAACAGTACTCTTCATAAAACCTTTAATACCGAGGTAAACAGATATAAAAATTCTCTTCTTTTCTATGCAAAGCAGTGCGACTGGCAAACGTTTAAATCCAAAGCCGGCTGTCTGTTTGACTACATCGAATCTGTTGAGATGAAGGAAATGGAGAGAAAGTTCTTCCGGATTTTCAAGGTCATCCTGAGCGTCCTGTTTTTTGCCGTATTTTTCATTATCAGCATTAATCCTGAAGCACAACCGGAAATGAGCCGTTTCAGGGAAATCATGGTAATCGCAGCGCTGGCAGGCTGCTGTTATGAGCTGTACTTATTCATAAGCTTCAGGTTCTACATGAAACACAAGAATACCTTCTACAAGAAAAGGAGGGAACGTTTCATATTCAATATCCAGGGAGACTTCAGAGATATCATCGTTCCCTCACTCATTGAACAGGTTCATGAGTCACCACGGACGACCTCAAAACCCGAACATGTTCTGCAGAATGCATATTAGTTTGTTCGCAAACTATTTCATCAATTACTACATCATATTGAACCACCGTTGAGCAACTGTTGTACCATTGTTAAACTATTGTTGAACTGCTGTCGCTGACTCATTTGCTGTTTTTTTCTGAAAAGGCCTTAATAGATCCTCAAGAATCAGATAAAGCGACGGTACAAGCAAAAGTGTTATGAATGTTGCAAACAAAATACCAAAGCCCAGACTGATTGCCATTGGTATGAGGAACTGTGCCTGCATGCTTTTTTCAAGAATAATCGGTGTAAGGCCAAGCGATGTGGTAAGCGACGTAAGGACGATCGGACGGAACCTTCGCTGGGCACCCTGTACAACGGCCTGAATCATGTCAACTCCTTCCCTTCTCAGTTCATTTACGAAGTTAACCAGCAGCAGGGAATCATTCACAACAACACCTGTCAGGGCCACGACCCCAAACATGCTGAGAATACTCAGATTGAATCCCATAATAAGGTGGCCGAAGACTGCTCCTGCAATCCCAAAGGGAATTGCTGACATAATTATAAAAGGCTGCATATAGCTCCTGAAAGGAATTGCCAGCAGGGCATATATGATCAGGAGGGCCATGGCAAACCCCTTTCCCATACTCGCCATGGATTCCATTCGTTCCTTTTCTTCACCCTCCAGATCATAGGTGAGTCCGGGATAATCATGTAGTAGATCATCAAGAACCGTGTTCTTCAGGTCCAGATTTATTTCTTCCGCATTTGCAACAGAACTGACAACGCTTGCCGTCACATTGATGACCCTTTTTCGGTCAGTCCTGTTAATCTCACTGAACCCCCTGCCCTCTTCAACATAAGCGGCCCGGCTAAAGGGAACTTCACTACCGTCATTTGTCCGAATGCGCATCGACTCAAGGTTCCTCAGACTCTTTCTATCCTGCTCAGGATAACGCACCATTACCTTTACTTCATTGCGACCCCTCTGAAGCCTCAATGCTTCAGCTCCATAAAAAGCATCACGAATCTGTCTTCCAAGGTCTTCTTCCGTTATACCAAGCGTACGGGCCTCGGGTCTTAATGTGATCTTTAACTCCCGTTTTCCCTGCGTGTAACTGTCATCGATATCGCTTACACCCGGATATGACCTGAGAGACTGCTTGATTCTTGTTACCGCCTGTGCAAGTATCTCAAAATCATCATGGGCAAGACGGATATCTATATTCTTTCCGAATCCAACAAGTGATGAGACAAAGGTAACAGAGTCTGCACCCGGTACAACACCAACTGATTCACGCCACTTCTTTGCAATTTCTGTGGAAGCAATTCCCCTTTTCTCAGCCCCAGTCAGAAGGAGGGCAACATTGGTAAGATGGGCGCCTGACGAACCACTTGACCCCATGGGGCTGGCAAATAATGTACTGCCCACCGTTGAATAAATATGGCGGATAACACTGGCCCCCTCCTCGCGATCTTTATCGAAGTCAGCAATTACCTCCTGTGCTTTTCTGACCAAAATGTCCTGTGCTCTGGCTGTCTCTTCAACAGGCGTGCCGATCGGCAATTTCAATGTTGAGGTAATAAGATCACTGTCAACTTCAGGCATAAAGCGAAACTTTATGATACCACCTCCGACAATTCCCGCAACAATGAGCAGAATGGCAATGGCAGAGGCAAGCGTGGTGTATTTATAATCTATGCAGAAAGACAATACCCTCCTGTACGGGCCGGTGACAAAACCTTCAAGCCTTCCGCTGAAACGCTCTTTGATCCGGCTCACATATCCTGCAGTTCCGTTTGGATTATTGACCGGCCTGCCAAAGCTGAGATGTGCCGGCAGAATCAATAAGGATTCTACCAGGGAAACGATTAATATGGGTATTACCACAAGGGGTATTACCCTGATAAACTTTCCCATGGTACCACTCACAAATACGAGAGGCATAAATGCAGCAACCGTGGTGAGAACAGAAAATATTACCGGTCGTCCTACCTCTATTGCCCCGTCTATCGCTGCACTCATATATGGTTTCTTCATCCCGCGGTGTGTGTATACATTTTCCCCAACAACAATTGCGTCATCCACAACAATCCCGAGCGCGAGGATAAAGGCAAATAGCGAGAGCATATTGATCGAGACATCAAGGGACGGCATCATCAGAAGGGCTCCCAGAAAAGATATCGGAATACCGAGCATTACCCACAATGCCAATCGTATCTGCAGAAACAGTCCAAGGATAAAAAAAATCAGAATCAGGCCGATACCAGCATTTTTTAATAGCAGGTTCAGCCTGCTCCGGTAAATATCCGAGAAATCATTCCACACTGCCAGCCCCAGAGATTCAGGGAGTGACCTTCGCTTTGCCTCAACATACTCCTTTACTATGTTTGAAATTTCAAGGGGCTTCTGATCTCCGACCCGATACACCGCTACCATGGCCGCAGGCATACCGTCCAATCGGGCGAATTCATCGGTCTCCTGGAAATCATCACGAATATGTGCGATATCTCCCAGCTTAACCTCTGTCCCTTCACGGTCCTGTAGAATGGTAATGTCTGCATATTCCAAGCCTGTATACCGTTTCTCTTTCGTGCGGATCAGGACTTCCCCCCCCCTGGACTTGACCGCCCCTCCGGGCAGATCAACAGAGGCCTTTCTGATTCTATCTGCCAGTTGTCCAAGAGTCAGATCATAGCGCTGCAGTGTAGCTTCAGTTACTTCTACTGATATTTCATAGGGCCTGACCGCCCTGAGGTCTACCTGGGTAATTTCAGATCTGGCAAGCAGTTCATCTCTGATAACCTCTGCCTGCTCCTTGAGGCTGCGTTCAGGTGTATTGCCGTAGATCACAACTGACACTACTTCACTGCGGTTTTCTATTTTAGTGATAATTGCCTTTTCAGCATCTTCAGGGAACGTGGTAATACGGTCAACCTCGGCCTTGACGTCCTGCAGAATGATATCGATATCTTCACCTGGAAGCACCTCTGCATTAACTATTCCTACACCTTCCGATGCAATAGCCTTGATCTCCTTGAGGCCTGAAATACTGCTTAGATTTTCCTCTATCTTGAGAATGATTCCGTCTTCAACTTCTTCCGGTCCCGCCCCCGGATACACAACAGTTACCTGTATAATGTCCAGATCGATTTCCGGAAATACTTCCTGCTTAATGGAATACGCCATAATCAGCCCTCCGACGATCAAAATCATCATCAGAAGATTTGAAGCGACATGATTATGTGCCATCCATTTAATAGGACCATTCATTTGATCATTTTCTCCTAATTTATAGAATTAGCTTTCTTCGTAGTATTCAAAGGACTGATAGTAAAGTTCCAACAGCTTGAACCGCTTGATCGATTAAAACGGCTGAAACAGTTAAAGCTTTTGGAACATTATTATTTTTTCATTCTCAGCTTCATTCCCTCAGCCGCACCTGAGATATTAGTCATAATAACCGTGTCTCCGTCTTCGAGACCTTTACCGATAATGACCGTTTCTCTCTCTATCTTAATGACATCGACCTTGTTAATTTTCAGCATATGTTCATTATCCATTATCCAGACAGTTGCATTATCACGGAATGCGGACCTTGGAATTACAAAAACATCATTTATTTCTTTTCCCTTAATATGCACATCAACAAAAGCACCTGATGCCAGTGCAGCATATCCGGACTTTTTATTCTGCTTCAGGCCATACGGGTCATTCACCTCTAAAATGATTTTCATCATTCTCGTACTCGTATCTATCTCACCTGATGACCGGACAACATGTCCCTTCCATTCATATGACTCATCACCAATATCCATATGAACTGAAGCTTCTGCTCCGTTTTGTCTCTCACCATAACCGGGTACGCTGATCCAGCGAAGTTCATCAATTGGCAGGGGAACAGCTATTTCAGCTGTATCACTTCCCGAAAGAACAGCAACAATGCTTCCCGGCTGTATAAACTGCCCCGGATCAATATTTTCTGATTTTATGCGGCCGTTGAAAGGAGCCTTTATTTTTGTCCTTTCCAGATTAATCCCTGCCTGTTCAAGCTGTGCAGACGCAGAGGAAAGTGCTGCTCTCGCACTTCTAAGCTGTGGCTCATAAAGTACCAGGGGATTAGGGGGAGTACTGTCGTTTCTGTTTAACTGTTCCCATTCTGTGCGGGCTATACGCGCCTGACTCTCTATCGTTGCAAGATCATATTCTGCCCTGGCACGTGCTGATTCCGCCTGCTCACGGGCAAGCCTGTAATCAATGTCCTCTATCTCAAAAAGCGTTTCATCTTTTTTGAAAAAACCGCCAACCACGAGCGACGGAGATATGGATGCAACTTTGCCACTGACCTGCGGTATGATGGATACCTCCTGTGAAGCTTCGACCGTTCCGGTTCCCCTGACAGTAACTCTGATGTCCTGTCTTTCAGCCCTTAATACCTCAACGAGAATACCCGGATCATCTCTGACCTCTCTTGCAGGCGCCTGACGACTTGAGATCATCGTCCTCATTATGAATACGCCAAGCACAATGATAATAATAGGGATTGCTATTTTAATAAATGTTTTTTTCTTACTCATTAATGTTTTCCTCTGTCCATTTATTTAGTTAAAAGTATGAAGTGAAAATTTAAAAGTTAAATAAGTATCTTTTTCCTCGTATGAATATTCACTTCTTACTTCTTACCCCTTCCCCCTTGCTTCTTACTTATCTCATCCACCCATTCTCCTCCGAGGGCACGGGCAAGTTGTATATTGTCAGATATCAGCTGTCGTTTTGCCTGAAGGAGATTACTCTCTGCGTTAAATAGTCCAAGCTGTTCGGTCAGCACGGGAAGATAATCGCTCACCCCCTGCAGATACCTCTCAAGTGAAAGCCGATGAGAATTCCTTGTTGCATTCACCTGGTCATATAACATGGCAATCCGTTTTTTTGACGCATTAATTCTGGCAAGTGCGTCTTCAACCTCCCTGAACGCGTTGAGAACTGACTCATGATATTCCGCCAATTGTTCCCTGAATTCTGCCTCTGCACGCCTGACCTCTGCCTTTCTTCGATTGCCGTCAAAAATCGGCTGTGCGATCTGCAATAATACACTCCAAAGAACATTGGGAGAATCAAGGATTGTTCCGATTTCATCGCTGGCTCCTCCATAACTGCCGACCAGATTTAAGGAAGGAAATCTCTCTGCAATGGCAGTACTGATTCTTTCATCACTCGCTTTTAGTCTCATAAGAGATGACTTTATGTCAGGCCTGTTCATTAACAGTTCAGAAGGCAGACCTGCCATGATATCAGGTGAGTTTATGAGACTCATGGTATTGCCGCCCATGTCCCTGTCAGGAAAGCGTCCGGCCAGAACAGACAGGGCATTGAGTGTAACGTCAAGATTTGATTCGAACACCGGACGACTGGCCTTTGCTGAAGCCAGGTTCTGCCTGGACTGGTAAAGGTCAATTGACGGTACGAGTCCCTCTTTATAACGGCGTTCCACTCTGTCCAGAGTGTCCTGAAATGACGCTATGGTCCTGTCAGATAATTCAAGCTGTGCGCGCTGTTCCACTGCCTGGTAATAGAGTTCTGCTACCTGTGCCGATATACTTATGTACAGTGCCTTAAGGTTCTGCTCTGCAGCCAGCATATCATAGTGTGCTGCTTTGGTAGATGAACCGAGCTTTTTCCAGAGGTCTATCTCATAACCTGCCCTGGCAGAAATTGAGTATACATCAGAAGTTGATGCACCAAAGGCACCTGCCTGTCTTGTCCTGCCGCCTGAACCTTCAATATTTATACCCGGCCAGCTGGCTGCCCCGGTTTTTTCCCGTATTGCAACCGACTGCTGCAGGCGTTCATACGCCTGTACTATGTCCAGGTTGTTTTTAAATGTCTCTTCCATTAACTGATTGAGCCTGTCATCTTCAAATTTCTCCCACCACCTGCCTGACCTTGAACTCTCGCCAGCCAGTCCGGAAAAATGCGATGGCATATCAATAACAGGCTCCTTCATGTTTGCTTTGTGAACAGCACACCCTGTGATAATAATAGTAACAGCGATTATTGATAAAATATTTTTCATTTCGCCTTCATCCCTGAAGTCACATAAGGCACGATAAGATTAATTAACGAATCAGCATCCATGTCGACTTCCCGGTTGATAAACTCGGTTTTCATATGTCCGCATAAATGAATGGTATGAAAAAGTGCACCAAGCGTAAAATGGAGCCGCCAAAAAATAATATCTTCTGAATGATCGGGCAACGATGAGCAGGCAGTTTCATGGAGTAGCATAAATAACGGTTTAATATATCGCATAAAAACGTCTCTCACCGTAGTATCAGGATCAGTAAAAGACCTGCCTATAAATGTAAAAAAATGTTCCGCTCCCGGGTTTGCCTCCTTGAATTTCAGGGTAGGTTCTATAAATGCCGACAGTACTGACTTGATGTCCGGTTTCTTTCCTTTCCTTTGAGCAACCGCCTTTACCTGTTCCAGCCTTTGTTGTCTTATATTGTTTAAAGGCAGCAGCCTGCGTTTAATCACCTCTTCGACAAGTATCTTTTTTGATCCAAAATGATAATTAACCGCTGCAAGGTTGACCGTTGCTCTACCCGTTATCTCCCTCAGCGAAGTGCCCCGATAACCGTCCATGGCAAACAGATATTCAGCAGCATCAAGAATGCGCTCCTTGGTGTCTGCCTGATGTACTGATATCTTATTCATACATTTGATTTAAACAATTGTTTGAATAAATGTCAAGGGGGTATGATGGGCATATTACTGTAATTAGCCGGGGAATATATTGAAATGACTGATTACACCAATAAAAAGAAACCCGAAATCAGTCAGACACCTCGACCCTGTTTCTTCCGGCCTTTTTTGCGTTATAAAGCGCTTTATTGGCTCTTTTCATAAGATAATCCAGAGTATCGTCGTTTTTATATACTGATAAACCAATGCTGACGGTAACTCTTTCTACCACTTCAAAATTATGCTGTTCTATGGTATGACGAACTTTTTCAGCCAGTATTTTTGCCCCCTCCATGTTGGTCTCAGTAGCGATGATCATAAAATCTTCTTCTCCAAACCTTGCAAGAATATCTGCATTTCTGATATTGTTTTTAACTACTTCCGATACGCTGGTCAAAACAAGGTCTCCAATGTTGTGGCCGTATTTACCATTAACTTTCTTGAAATGATCAATGGCAAACATTATCACTGCAGGGTCTTTTCTGCCTATCTTCTCTTTATATCTTTTTGATCGGTGCATTTCTTTTTCCAGAAACGTCAGCGCCATTCGTCTGTTATAGATCCTGGTTAAGGAATCAAGCTCATCCCGTTCTCTCAGTTGCATTTCCAGTCGCCTTCTTTTGATAGTTGCCAGACCGTTTACGGTCCCAAAAGCTAAAAAAAGGATAATAACCAGAATGCGGTGTAGTAACATATTCGTATCATGAGGTATTAACCAGTTATGCATCTCATCATGTTGATAAACAAAAAGAACGTCCACAAAGCTCTCAATAATCCAGAACAGGGCGGCAGCTACAAGGGCGCCGATTATTACCTTTAGCATTATTGTTGCGTTACTGGATGCATCAGTATGAACTGCTTCCATCTATTCCTCCGGTTTTCTTATGATCCCGCCAACTCTATAAATATATATCGGATGTTCCTGGCGTGAACTTAATAAAAGTCTTTGAAAGTTAATGTTTCCTGGATGTCTGTCATGCCAAACAGATAATAATCATGCTTGCTGAAATGTGGTACAAATTCACATTCAAGATTACTCTATCGATCTTTGCGATTGATAATTCTCTGTTTTTTGCCAAAATGGCAAAATAATTGTCATTTATTG
>CP070632.1:834218-900976 GCA_020356065.1 Nitrospiraceae bacterium | reverse complement strand
GTCGGCCTTCCAACTTTCATCGTGTACCCTCCTTATTTTAATGGATACACGATTTATGCAATATTATTGCCAGTTATTTGTGGGACAGTACACTAGTAATGTTATGCCAATTTCCAGTAGCTCTTCTGTGTTATCATAAGAAAATTTATTTCCGGCTGCGATGCAAAGATTATGAAGAGATCATTACATGACCACACATTTGTAGTCATTGACCTTGAAACAACAGGCATCTCGAAATTCGACCGTGTCTGTGAAATCGGGATGATAAGGATTGAAGGCTCTGATATTGTTGACAAATTTGACACTCTGATTAACCCTGAGACCAGCATCACCAATACAGTGTTCCATGGTATAGAAGACTGGATGGTAAAGGATGCGCCCTGTTTCAGGGACATAGCTGACCAGGTTGCAGATTATATACGTGACACTGTGTTGATTGCCCATAATGCGCCCTTTGACATGAGGTTTATCCGATATGAATTTCAGAGGCTTGACACAGACCTTTCAAATTTAGCCCTGTGCACGTTGAAACTGGCGCGTAAAATCCATCCCCGCTTTCCGACCCATCGTCTGGATTATATGCTGAGAGAGTATGACATCATTAATGAACATCACCACAGGGCAGTAAATGATGCAGAAAGCAGCGCCCGACTCTTCCTTCAAATGCAGCACAAACTCGATCAGGCCGGTCTGAATACCATCAGCTCCCTTAAAAAATGGGGACTTCCCTATGATCATAAATGGTGTGATGAAACCATTGTGGAGAATGGGCATTGTGACTGTGAATTGATAACGAGAGATAACGTTACCTCCTCCTAGATCCCGTCATTCCTGCCTGCCGCCAGGCAAGTCCGAAATAAAAAAATTCAGACTCCCGACACGTGGGAGTGGCATATTTTGGCGCAATGAACCAGATATATTAAAACTGATCGGCCAACCCTGATATTGTTGTCCTCAATCCCATCACTACCTCTGCCATCCTGGCGTAATCAAGGGTATCAGGGGAATCATCCGGGCCGTGGTAATGCGGGTTTCTGTATAATGCGGTGTCAGTTACCATAATCGCCTTATAACCGAACTTCCAGAATGATCTGTGGTCAGACAGATCAACTCCCGGAACAATCCATAATGTCGAAAGTGATTCAAGCGGGAGTTCCGTACCTATTGTAAAATATTTTTTTGCGCTTTCAAGAAATTCCCGCGAACGAATATCGCTGACAAACGTGATGAAATTCCCCGTATCAGGATAAAAAAAACTGAAAAAAGGCAATGGGAACTGCTGGCTTCCCGGCTCGTCATGGAAATATCCAATTGACTCAAGGCATATCATACCCTCTACATCAGCCCCTTTGGCCTTAAGACCCTTTGCGTAGACATAACTTCCCATTGACCTGCTCCTGAAAAAGGGCGGTTCTTCAAGAGTAAAAGCCACAAAGTGGACAGTCTTATCAACAGGCTCATGAATGAGAATTCTTGCCAGCTCCAGCAGTCCCGCCACACCGCTTGCATTATCATCCGCACCCGGTGTGCCTGTTACCGTGTCATAATGGGCCCCTATGACAAGGATCTTTTCAGGTATGCCTTTACCCTTCTTCTCAACCCATATGTTTTTATAATCTCTGCCATTGACAGCATAGTTCTGAAAATAAGTATCATATCCATAACTTTTAAATTCCGTCGTAATATAATCAATTGACTCATCAAGGGCATGCTTCTGAAGATATCCCCTTGACCCAATATCACCGGCAAGCTTCCGGACTGTGTTTTCAAGATTTAATTCGATTATGTCTTTCGGCATTGACCTGTTCTTTACCCGTAAAGAATTCTCAGAACTGTATGAATCATAATATCTGTAACTGCTCAGTACCAGAATAATAATGACAGCCCCTGCTGAAAGGGCAATTATAACTCTCTTTTTCATACCTTACTGTCTCATAAAAAGTATAGCACTTACGTTCCGGATTCATTATACTTAAACGTATCATTTTAAAGAATTATATTTAATTGTTATGCCCAAAGTCTTTAATCGGGCATCCAGTAGTTTTCTACAGTCCTGATTCCGGCAAAAAAAACTGCCGGAATGACAGCAAAAGGAAGGTTTCTAAAAACCATAATGATTTATAAAAAAAATGCAGACAATATTGTTAATGCATCCGCCCATGTGACAGAACAGTTATTAAAAGAGAATCTACCTTCCAGACCGGTCATTATCAAGCCGAATATTGTTAATCCTTCCTTATCCCCTGTCACAACAGATGCCAGAGTTGTGGAAGGCATAATCAGGGCGTTAAGGGAGCATGACATTCATGACATTGTTGTCGCTGAAGGATCAGGCACAGGTGACACGCTGGACAATTTCAACCGTCTCGGATTTTCAGGCCTTGGAGTCAGGCTCATTGACCTTGATAAGGAAGCAACGGTTACCCTTCCTGTAAAAAACCATCTTGTGTGGAATGAAATCACGATACCGAAGATAGTTCTGGACACATGCATCATTTCAGTTCCGGTGCTGAAAGAACACTCCATGTGCGGAGTAACCATAAGCCTGAAAAATATGGTTGGCATCCTTTCCGCTCAAAGATACGCGGGATACTGGACATATAAAAAGTCAGAAATTCACAGACATAATACCGACGAGTGCATTGCCGACATCATCAGTGTCATAAAACCGGACCTGGCCGTTGTAGACGCGACTGTCGGAATGAAAGGCTCTCACCTGTCGGGCACACCCTGCGACCCCCCGATACACCTTGTGTATGGCTCAACTGATCCATTAGAGGCCGACAAATTCGGTTGTGACCTGCTCAAGAGAAACTGGAGGGAAATCAAACATTTGAAAATTATTGATGGCAAAACACATTCTCCCTGCCTATAAGGTACAACAAAAGAGGAAGGGTTATATACTCTTCCTCCCTGTGATGGTCCACATGTTGTGCACTACTCGACCCTATTCAATTTTCACCTTGTGTTCTTTTCTCTTCGCTGTTTCTGTCTTCGGGATCTTTACTTCAAGTACACCGTCCCTGAACGTAGCTTTTGCCTTACTCGTATTGACCTCTGTAGGAAGCCTGAATGAGCGTTTAAATGATCCAAAGGAACGTTCCAGTCGGTAATAGTCCTTCTTTTCTACCTTTTCCTCTTTCTTTTTCTCTCCCGAAAGTGTGATGGTGTCTTCTGTGAGATTAATATCCAGGTCCTCCTTTGACAATCCCGGCAAATCCGATTTAACAATAACGTGATCTCCCTCTTCATAGATATCTACCATGGGAACAGGCCCCATCTCTTCAAGCATACGGGGCAATGAAGGCCAGATTGAATGTCCAAGAGGTCTGCGAAGAAACTCATCGAACATCTCTTCCATTCTCTCAAAAGGCGCAAACCAACCAGAGGGTCGATAAGGCTCGATACCTTGTTTCTCGTGCTTTATGATCTTTTGAGCTGTCATGTTCACACCTCCTTATACTTTCGACTGCTGATCTGCACAGTCAATGTATTAACGACCGCCAATGCGGTCTTTTATTCCTCTTAATTCTTATATATCACACGCAATCAAAGGAGTCAATATACCTAACCAATTGATTTATAATTATTATTTCCTGCTTAACATGCGTCTTGATTCAGGCAGCAATGAAACCATTTACTGTAGTTCAGGAATTCCGGAATTGACCATACGCATGATATCCATTTATAGTATGAGGGTCATTTCCCATATGAAAACATTGAAGAAACGAACGAGAGTAAGACCGACAACATCGAAGGCAAGAGAGGCGCTTTTTGATATTTTAAGGGGTAACATCGCAGGCGCCTGTTTCCTTGATCTTTATGCAGGGAGCGGAGCAGTGGGCATAGATGCCTTAAAGGAAGGAGCATCTGACGTGGTCTTTGTTGAGGCAAGCAGGGGAAATGTTAAGAAGATAGATGAACTCATAGTGACGCATGGTTATGAAAATAAAAGCAGAGTACTTGCAAAGAAAGTCCTGTCATTTATCGGGTCTGCAGAAACGGAAAAACAGAAATTTGATATTATATTTCTTGATCCGCCATATCACACAGATGAAATAATGCATGCCCTGTCAGCAATCAGCAATGCAGCAATCCTTGAAAAGGGGGGTACCGTCATAGCAGAGCATTTTAAAAAGAAACAGTTGCCTGATATCGTTAATAATCTAAAAAAGATTAAAGAGTATAATTATGGCGACACTGTATTTACATGTTTTATTAATTCAGACAGTCAGGAGCAATAGATGAGCAAGATAGCGATTTATCCCGGCACCTTTGACCCGCTCACAAACGGGCACCTGGACCTGATACAGAGGACATTGACCATTTTTGACAAAGTGATCATCGGCGTTGCAGCAAGCAGTAAAAAAAGACCTCTGTTTACCACTGAAGAGAGAATCAGGCTGATACAGGATTCCATAAAAGACTTTAAGGGGGCCAGCGTGGAGTCGTTTGACACGCTGCTTGTACATTACGCTAAAGATAAAGGGAGCGCTGCAATAATTCGTGGTCTTCGCGCTATTTCAGATTATGAATATGAACTTCAGATGGCTCTGACCAACAGGCGGCTTGATTCAACTGTAGAAACCGTATTTATGATGCCGAGCGAAGAACATACCTTTATCTCTTCTTCGATTGTAAAAGAAGTTGCTTCCTTCGGCGGCTCTGTAAAAGGATTCGTACCGAAAGCGGTTGAAAAGGCACTGAAAGAAAAATATAAAAAATAATTCAGGGTGCAAGGGGTGAAGGATACAATGGTTCGAGTGAAAACATATTGTAATCCGTGTTTTTTACCCTATTCCCTTTAACCCTTTGACCCTTTACCCTGTTTTACTATGGGCCACTTTAAAATTATTACAGCAATACTTATCTGGAGCTCTCTCGGTATCTTTATAAGAAAAGTTGATCTTCCCAATGTCGGCATTCTGTTTCACAGCTGCCTTATTGCAGGCATTCTCCAGTTCATTATCATCTCAACCACAGGCCTTTTAAAAAACGAGATACAGGGTAAGAACAATAAACGGGATGCACTCTTTCTCGTGCTCGTTCCGATATCATTTATTGCCAACTCTCTTTTCTTTTACTATGCGTTTAGAAATACAACCATAGCCAATGCCGTCCTTACCCACTATACGGCACCTGTATTTGTTGCTTTCATGGCTCCTTTTTTTTTGAAGGAAAATATTCGTAAGACAACCTGGGCAGCTATCGTCATCTCCTCCGCAGGCCTCTGGTTCATTTTGCAGGGAGCTGATTCGGAAACAGCTATCCCATTAAGCAGCAGTGAGAAAATGGGAATCATTGCCGGCGCCCTGTCCGGCCTGGCTTATGCTTTTCTTATCGTATTAATAAGAAGAATAGCATCCTGTTACTCGTCTCTTTTTATTACCTTTATCCAGAACGGTATCGTGGCGCTTCTGCTGCTGCCTTTCATTCTTCATCTGAAAATTACCATGCAGGTGCTGCCCTACCTGATCATTATGGGAGTTGTCCACTCTACACTGGCTCCGCTGCTTTATGTTCAGGGTTTCAGGAGTGTTAAAGCCAATGAAGCAGCAATTCTCGGATACTGTGAACCTGTGGGAGCAACAGTCCTTGCATTTCTTTTTTTTCGTGAAGTCCCGGGCCTTACTGCGCTTCTCGGGGGCGCAATGATCCTGCTTTCGGGTTACCTTATACTAAGAGTAAAGCAATAAAGTGGATATAACTGCAACACACCATCTTGTATCAGATAGTTCTCCCCTTGACGGGGAATAGATTAAATATTATTACATAGTTCAATATGGTTCAACATAGTTTAACAATTGCTAAAAAGACTGCATTGAACCATAATTGAACAACTGTTGAACCACGTTGAACTAAATTAAATAATGTTCAACCATTTTTTAATATTATGAAACTTAACAAAGACGTCATTGACAGGATGTATGATCATGCCCTGATCGAATACCCTGACGAGTGCTGCGGTATCATTACGGGCAATGATGATACGCAGACCGTCCATCAATGTGAGAACATTCAGAACCGGTTGCATGCTGAAGACCCAATGAGATTTCCGCGGGATGCGAGGACCGCTTATTTTATCGACAGGACTGAGTTTGACAGAGTTATATCATCTTCTCTTGTTAAAGGGGAAAACGTATTGGCCCTGTATCATTCTCATGCAGAACATGAAGCATATTTTTCAGAAGAGGATGTTGCTGCGCAGACCGTTTTCGGAGAGCCTGAGTTTCCCGATGCTCTGCATGTCGTAATTTCTGTCATGAATCGAAAGATCCATGATCTGAAATGTTTTAAGTGGGACAGGGGAAATGAGATTTTTTATGCAGATGAATGCGGTTAACTAAAAAATATCGCCCGGACCTTTTCTTTCATCTTCCTCTTCATCAGTTTCCTCAGGAAGTTCTTCTTCAGTGAGATTCAGCTGCTCAACCTGGTCCTGCGCCTTGGCTAGTTCTTCTTCAAGCTCTCCAACTTTCTTCTTGTTCGTTCTGGCCTGTTTGGCCTTTTTCATCCAGCCCGGAATAATAAGGGCCATGCCTATGATCAGACCAACCCCGAATGGTACCGCGATGATTATGGCTATAGGTTCTGATATCGTCCATTTGATAAATTTTAATGAAATATCTATATCCGGATTCTGAAAAGCAACTGCTCCGATCACTACAGCCACGGTAAGAGCCACCAAAAGAAAAAATTTCATCATAAACCTCCTCAGCAGATTATAATGGACAAGTCATTAAAAAACAAACCTTACATGGTCAGTAAAAATATTCATTAAAGTCAATAATTCAATCATGTCAGAAACAAATTATAGCGTGTCTGATTCGGTCTGACACATTATTAATATCGTATATTATATAAAACATACCGTATTATTTCTTCATTATCAAAATATTCGTGATAAAATTGACTTAGAGCAGATAATTTGATATTTGTCTTACATACAGAGGTAAGAGGTGATGCAATGAAAATATTGTTTCCTACAGACGGTTCAGAACACTCTCAGCAGGCCGCCCGCTTTATTAACAGATTTCACCTTTCCGACAAAGATGAGATAGTCATATTACACGCAATAAGCTGGCTTCCGGTCATACGTGAATGGGAGTCACTGGCAGATGATTTCAGAAAAATAAGAGAAGATGTGGTACCAAGGATTCTTGAGTCAGCATCTGATATTTTAAAACCCACAGGAGCCAGAATCACTACGTCCTATATTGAAGATTTCCCGGACAAGTCAATTATTGATACAGCAGAGGAGACCTCCCCTGACCTCATTGTAATGGGAGCAAAAGGTCTCAGGGGTATTGCGACGCATATCGTAGGGAGCGTAACTAAAACCGTTGCAGCAAAAGTGCACAGACCCGTCCTGATCGTACGATCGACAAAAAAGGAGCTCACAGCTCCATTTAAAATCCTGTTTGCGACTGATGGCTCAGAACATTCAGATGCTACTGCAGGGTTATTATCCTCTATCCCGTTTCCCGATGATACAGAGCTGACAGTTCTCAATGTTTCATTTACAACACTCTATGACATCCCGGATCAGTACGCAATGGAAGTTGACAGCATGATAAAAAATATAGTTGCTCACACACATGAGGAAAGTTCAAAAATCTCTGATGATATTACACGCAAGACCGGTGAGCTTTTAAAAGACAGGTTTGCCATGTCCGAACGAATAACAAAATTCGGTGATCCGGCAGTAGAGATTCTCAACCTTGCAGATGAGATGGACGCTGACATAATAGCATTGGGGAGCAGCGGAAGAAGAGGGTTTCTTAAAAAAATGGGAAGTGTCTCCAGATATGTCATGAACCATGCCACGTGCCCGGTGCTTTTAGGCAGGTAAGAAACAGAAATTTATTGATATAAGAGCAAATCTTTATCAAAGAATACATACTCATTCGTAATGATATTTCTGTCTGTATTCCCCTCTTTGGCTAAGTCGGAGCGACCCTGTGCGGAGACCCGCTTCGGGAGGGGTTAGGGAGATTTTTCAGAGAAATTATTCGTACCATCCCCCTTTGGCAGAGGGGCGCCTGAAAAGTTCATTACTTTACGAAATTTACATTATTAACGCTTATACTTATTGATCCGCTGATTGTCAATTAAGTCCTTGTCATAAAAACAGTAACAGGAGCCTGATACGATAAAAAAATTTATGATTCTTATTTCTGCCATTAAGACTGCTGGGGTATGACGCATATGCTTTGCTTATGGGTATGTCCGGTTGGCAGAAGGACTATCCTGCAACCGGTCATATAAACATGCTTATTAATGCTCCGGCTAAAATGGATTTTCCTCTGGAAAAGGAGGCAGAAGGGCATAGGATGGACCACAAGCAGAAGAAACATATGCATTGACCAGTATCATGATATTCTTTAAAAATTTATTGTAAAATATCGTCGGAGATAAAAATGAGTTTCAGATATATCAGAAAAATGCCGCTCGTAAGCGAGATTCTTGAATCTATACCTCTTACCCCGGAATTAAAGGATCTCAAAAGAGACAGGGACAGGGAGATCATGTCTGTCTTTCAGGGAGAAAGTGATAAATTCATCCTGATTATCGGTCCCTGTTCAGCAGATAACGAAGATGCGTTATGTGAATACGTCTCAAGGCTGTCACGTCTTCAGGATGAGGTGAAAGAAAGGTTAATCCTCATTCCCCGAATATATACAAATAAACCCCGTACGACCGGTGAGGGATACAAGGGGATGGCCCACCAGCCAAAACCGTCAGAAGCCCCGGACATGGTGGAAGGGCTCAAGGCAATCCGGAAAATGCACATAAGGGCTATGAAGGAGTCAGGACTGACTGCTGCCGATGAGATGCTCTATCCTCAGAATTATCCATATCTTGAAGATATTCTCAGTTATGTTGCAGTTGGCGCCAGGTCCGTGGAAAACCAGCTTCATCGCCTGACCATCAGCGGACTTGATGTGCCTGCGGGTATGAAAAATCCGACGAGCGGAGATATAGAGGTCATGCTCAACTCTGTTCAGGCATCTCAGATTTCTCATACATTTGTTTATAATGCATGGGAAGTAACGACCACCGGCAATCCTCTTACCCATTGCATTCTCCGTGGAGCAGTCAATCCGTACGGAACCAATATACCGAATTATCACTACGAGGACCTGATAGGAGTTTCAGTATCCTACATAAGCAGAAACCTTCAGAATCCGGCAATTATTGTTGATGCGAACCATGCCAATTCAAACAAAAAGCCTCAGCGCCAGCCCAGGATATGCAAAGAGATCATGCGAAGCCGCAGCCATTCAAAGACTCTCAGCAACATCGTCAAAGGTCTGATGATCGAAAGCTATATTGAAGAGGGGTCCCAGAAAATAGGCGATGACGTTTATGGCAAGTCCATTACCGATCCGTGTCTTGGGTGGGAAGCTTCCGAGCGGCTGGTAAGAGACATTGTGGAGCTTGTCTGAAGTTTTTTGACCATTTTTTTACAGAGAATATTTTAATTAATTTCACAACTGAGCGTATTGATAATACGTACATCTCTTTTAAGCTCATCAGCGTTTAAGCAATACGAAAAGAGGAGAAGGCAATGTCGTATTCCTTAAAAGCCTTTAAAATTAATAAAGTTACAACTCAATAATTTTCAATATTGGATATAATGACCGTAATATAATATCTGGGATAACTCAATAAAAACACCAACAATATTGTGCTTGACAAATGTGTATTACAAAGTAAACATATAGCATGGTATTTTATGAAGACACTATTAAAAAGGCGGTAAAAAAAGGATCACTACTGAAAGAAATATTCCAAAGATTTAACAATGTGTTTATATCATTAGATATCACGAATGACCTCGGGCTCTTTAACATCAGAAAATTGAAGTCTTCTGAGAAGAGAACATATTACAGGTTACGGAAAGGAAATTACCGGGCAATATTTTATAGAGAAGAAGATAATTATTATGTTTTCTCGATAGCAAAAAGAGAGGAGGTGTATAAACAGTGGGAGTGATATCTGTCAGATTGAACAAGGATGAAGAAAAAATATTAAAAAAATTATCCGATCATTTTCATGAAGATAAATCCACCTTGATAAAGAAGTCTCTTGTTGAACTGTATGAAAATGTTATGAATTTAAATGAGATAAAGAAATTCGAGTCAAAAGAAAAAAGGGGCAAGGTTTCTTTCTCATCGGCTGAAGACATTCTAAAGGTCTAATAAATGGGGTTATAACAGGACGCTGCACTTGTATGCATGACAGCGGTGATAATTTTGACTTTGAATATTTGAAGTTTCAAACGACCTTAACTGCATGATCATTCGCTACATGTCATGCATTGGCTGTTTTTGCGTTAGCTGAACAACAATATGAAATCGTTATCAATATTGATAGATAATAATCGAAAATGGGCTGAACAACTTATAAAGAAACAGCCTGATTTTTTCCGGAAGCTATCTCTTCAGCAATCACCGGATTATCTCTGGATCGGCTGTGCAGATAGCCGAGTGCCTGCAAATGAAATTGTTGGTCTTCTTCCGGGTGAGTTATTTGTGCACCGTAACGTTGCAAATATAGTTAGTCATACAGACATGAACTGTTTATCGGTTTTACAGTATGCAATAGATATTTTGAAGGTGAAAGATGTGATTGTATGTGGACATTATGGTTGCGGTGGCGTTAAAGCCGCGATTGAAGATACATCACATGGCCTGATAGACAATTGGCTTCGCAGCATCCGTAATATATATCACCGGAATGCAGCAGAGTTCGTATCATTCAGCACAGAGAGTGATAAGCTTAACAAGCTTTGTGAATTAAACGTGAGAGAGCAGGTTCTCAATGTAGCCAATACGACTATTATTCAGGATGCGTGGGCACGAGCACAAAAGGTTGCAATTCATGGCTGGATTTATGATATTGCTGATGGATTATTAACAGACTTGGGAGTCTGTATAGAATCTAAAAATGATCTTGCAAGATAGAACGTCAGCTAACAGGTTCACTGCTTTTCAAAGTAAATTAGAGGTTCGATTCACCGAGCTTAGCCTAAGGTAGTCGAATCAAGGAGATAAATATGATTTCATTGAAAATGAATAGAGGCGAGGGGATAGTTATTATTGAACCGTCTGGTTCGCTTGAAATAACTGATTTTGAGCAACTGACCAAAGAAATTGATGCATACATCAGTGATCAAGGTCATGTGAACGGAATAATAATATACACCAAAGAGTTTCCCGGATGGGAAAGTTTTGGGGCATTCACACATCACATGAAATTCATAAAAGATCGTCATAAAAAAGTCAAAAAAGTAGCGGCAGTAACTGATTCAAAATTCATGTCAATTGCTCCCGCTATAGCTAAACACTTTGTTTCTGCCGAAGTTAAGCATTTTGATTATGCAGACATGGAGACAGCAAAGAAATGGATTAAAGAGGCGGTATCTTAAGTCCCTGCGTGTTCGGATACAGTTAACATATGGGTGATATTGAAACTGTTATTATTTATACTTCGCTGGCTGGAGCATGTATACTGCTCGGCGGTGTCTTGGCGAAGTTGGAGCATATACGACCCGCGTGGATGGAAAATGAATTTCGCCATTTTATTATTGCTCTTGGGGGAGGAGTATTATTGGCTGTTGTTACTTTTATATTATTCCTGAGGGCATGGCATATGTATCCGGGCCTGTTGATTCAATTATCTATTTTTTGGCAGGTGGCATATTCTTTTTTCTGTTTGAACTTATATCTGGTCTCCACAGACGTGAGTCGCCTCAAATGATTGCGATGTCGCTGGATTATGTTCCTGAATCTCTGGCACTGGGAGGTGTTTTTGCAGCCGGTTCAGGCACCGCACCGTTACTGGCACTGTTTATCGGACTGCAAAATTTACCCGAAAGCTTTAATGTATATCGCGAGTTAATAAAGACCAGAAGTGCAAAACCGGAACGGATACTTTTTATGATGTGCCTGTTTATCCCTCTTGGCCCGGTTTTTGGATCGGTAGGGTGGATGTTTCTTTCGGAGCATGTTTATTGCCTGGGGGCGATTATGCTTTTTGCTTCAGGAGGAATTCTGTATCTTATTTTTCAAGATATCGCTCCACAGTCAAAACTGAAACGTCATTGGGCTCCTCCGCTTGGAGCGATATTTGGATTTTCATAGGCATGGCAGGCCGTTTATGGATTAACGGCACCTGAAAAATCAGTTAATTGGACTGCGTGACGTCCGCGTTATGAAACATTACTGAAATTAATATTAAAAGCTATTGGAGGATGCAATGACCATTTCAACACCATTAATATGGTTTCTTGTTGGAGTTGCTTTTTTGATTGCCGAATTAGCGTTGCCGGGATTTATATTAATATTCTTCACAGCTGGATGTTGGATTGTCGCAATAATTGTATGGGTATTTGATATTGAATTAACCAGTCAAATTGTCATTTTTACTGTTTCATCATTAATCCTGCTTTTTACTCTTCGGAAATACGGCATGAAAGTATTCAAAGGTCAAACTCGTGATATTATTGATGACAAATATGCTGAATCAAAGATTGGAAAAACAGCCATCGTGACAAAGAAAATACTAGCTACTGTGCCCGGAGAAATAAAAGTGATGGGAAGTTTCTGGAGAGCTATTGCAGATGAAGAGATAGAAGAAGGTGAACCTGTATTAATAGAAAGCCAGGAGTCTGAGGACGGACTAACATTTAAAGTTAAACCTAAAAAGGGGGAAAAATGAACTCTTCATTAGTTGTCGTAGTCGTTCTGGCCGTCATTGTTATCGTCTTATTGATTAAAACAGCTGTTATTGTGCCGCAAAGATCAGAATACATTATTGAACGACTTGGCAAATATAGCCAATCGCTGGGCGCCGGATTCCATATTCTTATCCCGTTCCTTGATAAAGTAGCCTATAAACGTTCTCTAAAAGAAGAAGTAATGGATATTGCATCTCAGGATTGCATAACAACTGATAACGTATCTGTATCGGTTGATGGAGTCCTGTATTTACAGGTAATCGACAGCAAGCTGTCAGCATACGGTATTGATGATTACAGGGTAGCAGCCAGTCAGCTCGCCCAGACTTCTCTCCGTTCAGTTATAGGAAAAATTGAACTTGACAGAACATTTGAAGAACGTGAGAGCTTAAATCAACGGGTCGTAGCAGCTATTGATGAAGCTGCACAGAATTGGGGCATTAAGGTATTACGCTATGAAATTAAGGATATCACACCTCCCAAAACTGTCATGGACGCTATGGAAAAGCAGATGAGGGCCGAGAGAGAGAAACGTGCTACCATTGCAACATCTGAAGGTGACAGACAGTCTCGAATAAACCGGGCAGAAGGATTAAAGAAAGAAGCTATTGAGGTATCAGAGGGTGAGAAACAAAAACGTATCAATGAGGCTGAAGGACAGGCTAAAGAAATCGAGCTTGTATCACAGGCAACTGCTGACGGTATTAAGAAAATCGCTGAATCATTAAGTTTGACGGGAGGAGAAACTGCCGCAAATTTAAGAGTGGCTGAAAAATATATAGGAGAATTCGGAAAGCTGGCCAAAGAAAACAATTCAATGATAATCCCTGTAAATATGGGAGATATCTCATCTATGGTTGCTACCGTCATGTCTGTACTCGGGCATGCAAAAAAGGCAAGTGATACCAAGAGCGCATAAGGGATAAAATGAAGGCTTGATAATCACATGCACAGGAATGCTCACCAGCAGACCTCGTTTCGGTGTTCATTATGTATATGACTCAAATTATTTTTATTGCCTGTTAATATGCTACATGGTCCATAATCGTGATGTCAGTATTATCGGCAGCATAATAAAATAGTGAGCATTAATTATGAAATGCAACATAACACTTATAGGAATGCCAGGGTCTGGCAAAAGCACTGTTGGCATAATTCTTGCTAAATACTTGTCTTTAGATTTTATTGATACAGATGTATTAATACAAATTAAGCAGCAAAAATCATTGCAGGAAATCATTAATGAGAATGATTATATTAATTTAAGAGAAATTGAAGAAAAAGAGATCCTGAAAATTAACATTCGAAATCATATTATTGCAACTGGAGGCAGTGCAGTGTACAGCGAAAGAGCTATGAATCATTTACAAGACATATCGACCATTGTATTCCTCGAAGTAAAAGTCAATGAAATTCTCAAGAGGATTCATAATTACGAGACAAGGGGTATTGCAAAAGCAAGATCTCAAACGTTCCAGGATTTATTTGATGAAAGACAATTACTTTACAAAAAATATGCCGAGTTAACCATAGATAGTAATAAACGAAGTCAAGAGGAAATAGCCGAAATAATAGCATCGAAATTGGGTGGTTTCAGCATTATAAACAATAATTAAATCTGTATCAAAGGGATCAATATTATGGTGAAGAAAACAGTCATGGCCATCATTGCCGTATTTATTCTTTGGGCGGTATTGGACGTTGCAATCCATGGAATACGGAAGCTATGCTGTAATGCCGATACCATATAACATGGCATGTACCTGGTTTTCAGGTACGTTTATCGAAGCTGTGCTGGGAGGACTGATAACCGGTTTAATTATTCATGATAAAGTATGAGCCGGGATGGGTGGTTGTTATCAGTTGAGATGAAAGAAATGATGACGATTGCATAATCTACTTAAGAATTTTTGATCCGGGGTTCTCGTCAAACCATTTTTTCCAAGTCGTGTCTCTGGAGTGTATTATTGGAAGCCAGCGGTCAAAGTACGTTCCCTGTATACCTTTCAGGCCTTTCCTGTATGGATACCAGAGGGTTTCCGTCTCCCTGTCTTATAACACAAACGTATCTTTATATGTCCATCCCGAAGGTACTATGGTAAGCGCCCTGCCGTCAATTGTGCGGCTGTACACAGCCGCCAGGTCAGCCAGCGGTCAGTACCCAACTGCAACGGGTTTATCTCCAAGAAAACTGTTAGCTATTTCATGGCGGCTCAACTTGCCCACTGAATAGGCTTTTGCATCTTCACCTTCCTCTATCCCTATTACGCGCATGTTTCCGGGAAGATCAGGACTGCTGTCAGTTAGACGTGAATCGTCCAGAGGAGTAAACGTGTTTTTCCCGATGCCGTACTGAAAGTTTTCCGGTTTGAAACCAAGAGTCTCTGCCTGGGTAATGTCCCATTTATCCCCTGTCCTGTCAATAATGAAGGTCTTCCCGTTTTCATGCCTTACATTTGAAAACGCTTCCTCATCGACTTTCACGCATCCGGTTAATATTATGAAGAACAGGAACAAGAGATTTCTAAATTTTCTAAAATTCGAATACTGTTTCTTCATAATTTCATTGTACAATATATGCAAGTTCGGGTTCAGTAAATATAAGTAAAGGGCCTGAGGAGAGTTATGAACTCCTCTTTCAGGCCTGCATGTTCTTGCACATTGGCACTTGCCTTGTATTGATATCAGTCAGTATTGTCATTTCATTATCTTGATAATCAGATGAGTTAGAGTTATGATAGAGCATTAATCTGCTTAACCTGCTGCGTAGATCAGGGGGATAAAATGGAACGAAGGATCTCCGAAAGAATCAGGGCCGGTTATACAACTGTGATTATGTATAATGGCAAGCGCTATACCGGAATTATAGAAAATCTTTCGTCCTCAGGAGCAAACGTTCTGACCGATTCTATTGACCATGACATTGAATTTCTGGATGGAGAGCCTGTTGAACTTGAATTTCAAGCCCACACCGGAAAGACCGTTCTTTTAAAATGCGTCGTAATATGGTCAAGCAAAATTCCTCCACAAAATACCAGACATAGAATCGGCATTAAAATCTTTGACCTGCCAATGGACAAGTTTGACTTCCATTTATGAAGACACCCCTCCTGTGGGATGTATATAAGGAACTGACTCAAGGATCATGGCCCATGACAGTAATCTCAAAAAACTAACGTCTTATTTCAGGAGGAACCTCCTGAAGCCATCCTCTCTCAATCACAGCCCACAGTCCGATCATAATGGCCTCAGCAGCGTCATGTCTCAGCGAGGTAGAGCCGGAAAGGTTTGACCATTTAATGACCTTTCGGGCAAGATGGTCTGCATTGATTTTAGCGTCCGGACCGCTTTTCTGCTCCCTTTCGTATAACAGTCGACGCCTCCATTGTTCAGCGGTTATGTTTCGAGTATACATATTGCGTCGTGCCGCTTCCTGCTCCCAGACAGCAGAAAGTGATTTATCTCCTTCAAGAATTATATATCTGAGGGATGAAATACTCCCAAGAATATTATGAACATCGCGTTTCAGTCTTCCGATCGATCCATAATTCTTGGATCGATACCAGCTGAGTCTGCCGTCCTGACGGTAAAGCGCCAGTCCTGTCTTCAGTCCAAGGTCCACAGCCAGAAGTGAATCCGTCCCATTATGCATGTTCCATTTTAACAGACATGATTCAGCAGTGAACATAACCGTCAGAGCGGATGGAGCGACTGCTTTGAACACATTTGGTCCGGGCAATACTGTGCCGGGACCCTAACCGGGACAGGAGAGGTCAGTTCTTCTAAAAAATAATGCGTTCTTCAGGCAATTATGATAAGATTAAAAATAAATACATTAATGCCAAATCATGTATAGTACATATGTCATGTCTGATAGAATTAGAGAGTCGAACAGGTAAATGTAACCAAATAAGTTTCAAATGGAGGTGGAAATGAAATCACTGGTTGAACAAATTGCAAAGTCTCTCGTTGACAGCCCGGAGGACGTATCAGTTTCCGAAATTGAGGGGGAAAGGACAACGGTCTTTGAATTACGTGTTGCCAAAAATGATATAGGAAAGATCATCGGTAAGCAGGGTAATACAGCCCGTGCAATACGGTCAATACTTGGCGCTGCCGGTACAAAGCTTGGCAAGCGTTTCGTTCTTGAGATACTGGAATAGTCTCCTCATCAAAACAGCAAGGAATTAAGCACAAAGCCGCAGAAAAATGCTGTGCCTTTTCGTAGCCTGGCGGGGCATACGGTATGAATATTCATGTCCTTTTTTTCCCGGTGAGAAGCACCATGATGGCCGGAGCCAGCAGAAAATCCGCAAGTAACGCCATAATGATGGTAAATCCTGTGATGATCCCGAAGTTATTTGTACTCTTCAGTTCAGCCAGAAGAAGGATAAAAAAACCACAGGCAAGAATGATGGTCGTAAAAAGCATGGCTCTTCCGGTAGTCAAAAGGGTCTGACGTACTGCTTCCCTGGCATCACCACACCGATGGTAATAACGTCTGAAGTTATGCATGAAGTGCACTGTATCATCAACTGCAAGACCGATTGCTATCCCGCCTATCATGATTGTTGAGTAGTCCAGAGGTATATAAATAATTTTCATAAGTCCAAGCCCGAGCACGATCGGGAGGAAATTGGGGGCCATACTGCACAACCCCATACGAATATTACCAATCAGGAAAATCATCATACACGTAATGACAATCCCTGCGATGAGGTAACTTTCTCCCATACTGCGGATGATGGCCGACAAAGTGCGAACAATGATGGATACGAGGCCTGTTACAGACACTGTCGTCTCTCCTTCGTTAAGCGATTTCAGTTCAGCATCAAGAGAAACCAGTGCTTTATCATAAGCCACTGCATCAACCCATGGACCCCGAACCGTGATCCGGGATTTCATATAGTCCCGGTCTATAAGTTCATCAAGATTTTCTCCCCCACCAATTTCATAGAGGAGAAGTTCCTGTGCAATAAGCTCCCTGCTATCCGGGACTCTGTATTCAGAAGGTTTCTCATTGTTCAGCGCACTGTTGATCTCTTTGACGATGTCCGTTACCGCCATGGCCCTTCCTACCGACCTATCAGAAACGACCATCTCCTGAAACATCCTTTGAATGTGCTCAATTTTTTTCATCACATCCGGTTCATAAAGACCGTGCTCCCTGTGTGTATGAAGCACGACTTCAATATTGAATGTACCTTTCATCTCCTTATCAATTAATTCGGTATCAATACGAATAGGCACATCTTCACGTATATAGTTCAGGGAATTGTGCGAAAACTTCAACTGAAGTGCAAGGACCAGAGAAGCAATAAAAATAATGCAGCTGATAAATACAATCTTCCAGGGATGAGCAGTTGCAACATCTCCTACACCGGCAAGGAATCTGTCCAATCCGGATTGTGCAGTATGGTCAGTACTCACTCCCCTGTTCCGGACAGGCGTAACAGCCAGCATGGCAGGCAACATGACAACAGAAAAGATGAGTGCAAGCAGGACACCAACGGCCGCAAATATTCCAAGACTGGCAACTGGAGCTATCCCGGAATTTACAAAAGACATAAGACCTCCGGCAGTGGTTATGCTCGTCATAACAACAGCAAGCCCTGAATGACCCAGGGAAAATGCGATTGCTGCATTTTTGTCACCATGTCTTTTAAGATGCTTATAGTAGATTGCGAGAATATGAACAGAATCCCCTATTCCGACTGCAAGCAAAAAAGAAGGCAATACCGTTGAGTTTAAGGTAACAGGTGCACCGAATACAGCCATCAGTCCCACCGTTGATAACAGTGCAGCATTAACTACAATAACCGGTAACAGCACGGCAGAAACCCGCCGGAATAAGATCGTGAAAACAATCACGATTACCAGCGATGTCAAAACTGTAAAGCGAAGCATTGTATTCATGGTCATTTTCTTTAATACTTCCTCAACCGTGATATCACCACTGAGATACACAGGGAAATCAGTGGTACGGAACCTGTCAGAAATCACTCTGACGCTCTCAAAAAATTCTGATCTTTCTTTTTCAGTAAGCAGAATATTTTTATTTTCTGATGCTGCTGAAAAGTGAGCCGGTTCAAGAACAATGACCGTAAATGTGCCATCTTCAGAAATCACGGTGTCACGGTACAGAGGACTGTTTAAAATTCTTGTACGGAGTTCATTCATCTCTGCATCAGTCTCAGGCAGTCTGTCCAGCAGTTCCTCAACGGTAACGTCATCTTCATCACCATGGATATACTCTGCGTTTACAAGACTGCTTATATCCCCTACATGCGGCACTTCTTCTTCCAGAGCTTCATGAAAATCTTTCAACAACCTGAGGAATGCTGCGTCAAAAACGTCTGCCGGTTTCAGTCCTATGATGATCATCTGTTCCCGTCCAAACTGACGCCGGAATGATTCATACTCCATAAGTGCAGGGTCGTCTTTATGCAGCAGACCTTCAGCTGAAGTGTCCATTATGAGTGAAGGTATCTGAGAGGCCATCAATACAACGGCCAGCACACTGACAAAAATAAATAACCAGGGTCTCCGACATACAAGATGTCCAAAATCAGAAAAACCCGATTCGATTCTACTGCGGATGTCCCGTGCTATAGTTAACCTCTTTCATTTCATATATCCCCTGTTTAAAAATACCTTACCAGTTCAATCCGAATATTATTGTCGTTACGTATTGCATGAATCAGACTGTCCTCAGATGATTGCAGCACAACATATGCATCAACCACAATCTTTATATTATCTCGCAGCCTGCGGCTTGACTCGATAGTGAGAACCCTGTCACTGTTATCAAGGTCTATTATGAAGCCCGCCAGCACCTCGGTCCCTGATACATCATTCAAGGCAAGCCTTACCCCTGTCATCAGGTCATTATTAAAAACCACTGAAACGTCTTCGTCCCGGTCATCATAGGCCCACTCCACTATGAGGCCAATATCAACACCACGGGAAACAACATTATAAAAGGAGTACTCAAGCCCGCCCACTAACGCATAAAAACTGTCCCCCTGCCCTGACCTGTATAATGACTCCAGTTTCAACAACAGATTTCCCTTAACTGCCTGCACATCCAGACCAGTCTGCTCTATCAGCCAGTATTTGGGCACCAGGACAAGACCGCCCGGGTCAAATCCCAGGGTAAAGGAAGGCTCCCGGCCGGTCCCGTTGAAGTGATAAATGCCGAAATCCCAGTCTCCAAGCGTATGATTATACCGCAAAGCAAAATCAATATGGTTTTCTTCATCTGAACTCTCAAATACAGACCTGTCAGTATCCACTATTAACTGGGTACGATTCCGTCCTTTTTCTCCCGGAAACGTGCGCTCACGAAAATAAGGGAGCATAAAGAAATCCAGCACTCCCCAATTACGTGGAATGGATACATGAACCATGGGCTGTCCCAGTTTATCTTCGCCATCAATGTTTTCAACAAAATCTGTCTGATTAATAATGTCTACAAGATGGACAAACTCAGTTACACCCCAGAACACTTTACTGATTCCCACTTTTAATTCCCATGTATCACTTATCCATACATAGTTCAGTTCCCGAATATCAACATGGCTCCTTTCAGGGTCAGCGCTGTCAGCTCTTATAAACGGGGTAAAGATAAAGCTTGGCCCTCCTTCCCATTTATGATAGAGTTCAGGTTCAATCGCAAGTGAGATGACATGTCTCTCCTGTTCAGGATACAGGGGATCATCAGTAAACAACCTGCCTTCAACCGCCGCATAACCGGAAAGTTCAAGAGCATGAGACCGTGGCATAAACACATGCCCTGTAGAAAAGCTCAGACATACAATTATCAGGAATGTGTATCTTTTTTTTATCATGTCAAGCTATTTCATGGTTCATTCTGTTCCAATAGAGCAAGTCATATGTTATTTGTTATGCGAACATACCAGCGGCAAGTCATTTAATTTACCTTTCTTCTTACTTACTACTTCCTACTTCACCCTTTTAAGGCTGTTTTTATTAAAATCCCTGTCATTAAGTCCGGTCTGAAATTTGTAATCATTAAATTCAAGCCGTGTGCTTTTACCGGTCTGGTGGTTCACCATGTTCAATTCATCTGCCCTCCAGAACCGGTCAATATATTTTTTATAGCCTTTTATTGTCAGTGTTTTAAGATGGGAGTTTTTTCTGTCATAGTATTCGACTTTGTGGCTGCGGTATTCAGTCTTGTCTATCCAGGAAACCTGCCTCGTGTATCCTGAATACTTCCTGTCTACAGGATAGTACTCAACGATGAAACAGTCCATGCCGTTATACTCTTCATCACGCACCCACTTATATGTGTACTTTTCCACTTCCAGGCTTGAGATGTCTTCATAGGCAAACTCGCTGCCCATAAAGGACCCTGACTTGTTGCGGGTACTGATCCGCTTTACCCTCTTTAACGCAGGCAGATACAGCCATTGATCGTCATTTCCCGTTTTGTGAGTGAAGTTTAGAAATGCCGTGCCCTTTACATCTTTGGGATTATCAAATACCATCAGGCTCTTGTCTCCGTCTCCGACTACTTCAAGCACCTTCATTCTCATCTTGCGAATGCTTTCCCTGCCATGTCTGTCCCTGAGGGTCATAAGCATATGTGCAGTTACATCTCTGAATCCTGTGGCCCGCCTGTCCATCTCCATTGCAATGGCAACTCCCTTTTCTTCCGGCGTTTGAGTAAAAGCTGTTGAGGGGATTAATGAGAGAATTATCACCGGTAAAAACAGGATACCGCTCATAATAGGAAATAATAGAATAGAAAACCTGCTCATCGTCCGCGGTTCGTTGTCCAATGTTAAACCCGAATTTTACCGTTCATAATGTACACTGGTTGATGTAACCCTTTCATGCACACCTCTCACTGAATCGAAAAATACACTTATATAATGCAAATGCAGTTACCGTACTTGTGCATTCTTATGACATATCACAGTAATAATAAGCAGATGCTAATTCAGATAGATATTAATATAAGCACCCTCCATGATTTCCAGAAATGTAAAATATTCAGCCAGAATGATATCATCAAATATCAGATCACTCCTGCTGACGCCAAACGGCTGCATCGATCCTCCGCAGATATATAAATGCGCACCCAACTCTCTCAACTGGTTCAGTTTTTCCTGCGGTGGCACATGTCCGACTTTCGCCATGCCATTTCTGGCAAATGAACTGAATGGCTTACCAAGGCCGCTGAGTTTTGCCTTGAAATTTTTTTTCAAAACCCTTACTGCCGGTCCCTGAAAATAAATGGACATCTGCACCGCTCAGAGCGGCGCTCACGGCAACTCCGAGCGGAGCAATAAGCTTTTCTAATGCAGCTTCCGAGATTACCATTGCCAGTTTTTTTTCGATATTTTGTGACACGGATTTCTTTACATGGTACCTTTGATAATCACTGCCTGTCTCTATATCAACAATCTCGTAGCCCGTCATGCGGCCCCATGCCCTGAGATCGTTTTCAATAGCTTCAAACCTGTCAGTACTTATTTCCAGTAATTCCCCTTCATTCATGTATCCAAGCTGTTGATTCGCATGATACAGGATAAAAGGAGTGATTGTTTTACCTCTCATATCAAGTGACTTATGTGATGATAATTTACTCATGGGCATACCCTCCGGATTTGTTGAATGAGCAGCACATCCTGTTAAGATGATCAGGCTTATTAATGTTATAATTTTCAACATGATATTGTCCCCTTCCATGAAATAAATGAATGTGCACATGGTTCAGGATTAATTGCCTTTTATCCCCTTTACCTTTACACTCGCCACAGTACCAAGGATATCTTTTGCTTCTTCTGCCGATATATTTAACTTCTCAGTAATTGAGGCTGCAATCGGATCATTGACCCATTCTTCAATTGGAATGGTCATCTCCTCAATTATGCTGACCTCAACAAATCCCGCAGCTTTAACAGTGTCAATATACTCTTCCCTGATTGCTGCACCTGAGATACAGCCAATATATGCATCATCTGATTCCTTTATTTTGTCCGGAAGAGGCTTTGACAGCACAATATCGGAAACCATTATCCTGCCGCCCGGCTTCAGCACCCGGAACGTTTCCTCAAACACCCTCTTTTTTTCAGGCGAAAGATTGATTACGCAATTTGATATAACAACATCAACTGAATTATCAGCTACCGGCAGGTTTTCGATCTCACCAAGCCTGAACTCTACATTCCCGTAGCTGCCTTTTCCGGCATTGTCCCGTGCCTTCTCGACCATCTCCGGTGTCATATCAACACCGATAACCCTTCCTTCTTTTCCGACCTTATCAGCAGCAAGAAAACAGTCCAGACCCGGACCTGAACCAAGGTCAAGCACGATTTCTCCATTTTTCAGTGATGCCAATGCTACAGGATTTCCACAGCCAAGTCCCAGATTTGCTCCGTCGGGTATTGATCTGAGTTCATCGTCAGTGTATCCAATTTTTTTGCTGATGTCCAATGCCTTATCCGACGTACTGCAACATGTACTCGAAGGAGCACAACATGAACTTACGTTACCGGCCACTTTTGCATAGCCCTGTCTTACTCTTTTCTTGATATTATTTTTTTCCATGTGTCACCTCAATTAATAATACTTCAATTATGCGAGATCAAACTCTCGTTTTTTCATTCCGGCCTGCAAAAAAAATCACAGGCCGGAATGATTTTGGCCCACTACATTCGAAAATGAAACAGATACATAAAGAATAACTCACATGAGCATTACATGCCTGATGAACAGCAGGACTGAAACCAGTTCTTCATGTATTCCTTTGAACAGCAGTTTTCCATGACATCTTTCACTTTTGATTTAACCTGCTCGCCTTCAACCTCAACATTGTATCCTTTATCAGTTTCACTGATTTTTATGTTAAAGCAGTCTTTTTTCAATGTATCTCACCTCCTTTCATAATAATATAATTTTAAAACTATCGAACATTACATATAAAAAAATTACTTGAGAAAATCCATGATGGATTCAACTACTTCCTGATTGATTTTGCAGCGGTATGTCTGACCTTCCCTCTCACATGTAATAAGCCCGGCATTCTGAAGCTCCTTAAAATGATGCGATATTGTTGATCGGGACAGATTCATACAGTCACAAATTCGTGTAAATGCCTTTTCCAGCCCACCCTTGACACTGCAGCAGGACTCATCTTTCAGTTTAAATTCAGACCCGACCACAGCCCCTTCAGGAGAACAGCAATTCTTATAAATCATCAGAAAGATTTTCAATCGCTGCTCATTGGACAGAGCCTTAAAGATTTTTGAATAGTTCGATAGTTCCATGATTTTAGAATAATATAATAAAATTCATTTGTCAAGTCTTTTTTTACAAAAAAGGGGCATCTCCCGTTTTAATGCAAAAGGGCTAATTGATTCAAGGGCGTAAGTGTTTATTTTCTGACGTAATAAGCACTATATTTTTGTGGACGATTCCAGACATTAACTATAGAGTAATATTCGATAACATACTAAGACAGGACACCATACTTGTTCAGCTGTTTTTGCCAGGAGATGAAAAATCAACGCTCGTCAATTCCCTCTGGGTGGCGAGTTCCAATGTAAAGTATTCCCTCCTGGAGAAGTTATACTTGGCTGCGATGTAGCTGCTGGGAAAAGACTCAATCAATGTATTATATCTCCGAACTGCCCCGTTGAAACGGTTCCTCGCGTTCTGAATGTCGTGCTCAATGTCGTTCAGAGTCTGCTGAAGACTGAAAAAGTTTTTGCTCGCTTTCAGGTCGGGATAATCTTCTGCAACGGCAAGGAGTCCGTGAAGTGAGTTGGAAAGACGGCTCTCCTCAGCCATCCGGCCGGGGACATCAGCACCTCCGGTAAACCGGCTGCTTTCCTTATCCAGCACGTCCACCTCATGTTTTGCGTACCCCTCTACGGCACGGATCAGATTAGGAATGAGGTTGAAGCGGCGTTTCAAGGCGACATCGATCCCGCTCCATGCCTCATCGATGCGGTTTTTGTACTTGATGAACCGGTTATACGTGCTTATGTACCATGCTACTGCAACAAAAAGAAAAAAACCCCCGAATATGGCAAATGGAACAAGGGACGACATATATAAGACCCCGTCTTTCTGGCTGAAAATAAAAGATAAAGATTACTCGTTCGGTACAAAAATTCTACCATTATCAATGTGAATCGTCAATCAATGTGTTGGGTCCATATCTTTGAATGATTGAACAGGGAGAATAGGTATTGTTTTCATAAAATTATTGTGTTATTGTTTTTTTTTAGTAAAAATCTCAAGTATGTTTCGTATGTAGATCATGAAAAGAATCCTCATTGTCCTGTTTGGTTTGTTATGTGTATATGCCGATCTATCGGATGGAGCCCCGGGACAGAGGCACGAGTTCAATCAGGATGAATGCGTTTCATGTCATATGGATGAGAAAAATGATCCTGAAAAGATAAAGCCTGCTGTTACCGATTCCTGTTTGAGATGTCACATGGATTTCAATGCGACCTATAGCCATCCGACTGATAGATATCCCTACAAATCGACGGACATCCCGGAAGATATGCCGTTAATGGACGGGAAACTGACATGTCTTACGTGTCATTATGTACATCCCCGGAAAAATATAACAAATGATATTTTTATCAGACGATCATCTGAAGAAATTATTTATTGTGCAATTTGTCATACCAATGATAAAAGGGAACATACTGCCGTGGGAAAGGCTCATGTAAAAAATGACATCCGGATGAATACGAGTATGGACATATTGTCAAAGCTATGCCTTGAATGTCATAACAGAAAAATAAGTCGTGGAGCACCGATCGGCAGTTTACGGATATGTGTGAGCAAGGTCAATCATCCTGTCGGAATATCATACACATATAAGGCTTCCAGAACAACAGGGGAATATCGCTCGGAGTCGGCATTGCATCCCAAATTAATCCTGTATGACGGAAAGATAGGATGCGGAACATGTCATAACATCTATTCCCAGGTCAGATATTTACTCGTCATGAACAACGATAAAAGCAGGCTCTGTTTAGAATGTCACATCAAATAAATACGTAACTTTTACTGCTGATCATCACCTCTTTATTCCCTCCACCGGCATATAACCCGGCCTGCATCGAGGGAGATCAAGATTGCATTCATTAAAGAGGTAGCATTTCTTTTTGCAGATCGAAACGAGCATCAGCATAACCGGTACCTCAATTAAAACGCCGACCACGGTAGCAAGTGCCGCACCCGAAGACAGTCCAAAAAGCACGGCTGATGTAGCTATAGCAACTTCAAAATGGTTGGACGCCCCTATCATTGCTGTCGGAGCTGCATCCTCATACGATAATTTAAAAATCCTCGCCAGTACAAAAAAACCCAGAACAAATATAACTATGGTCTGAACAAATAGAGGGATGGAGATCCAGAGTATTGTGAGTGGATTCTCTGTTATTACATCTCCCTTAAGCGAAAACAGCACAACCAATGTGGCAAGCAGTGCAATAATACTGACAGGAGTAAGGTAATGAAGAAAATTCCTGTTAAACCAGTCCCGTCCTTTATGTCTGATAATCAGGGTTCGGGAAAAATACCCGGCAACAAGCGGCAGTGCAACATAAATAGCAACTGAGATAAGCATGGTCTCCCATGGAATAGGCATGGCATTTATCCCCAAAAGCAAACTCCCCAACGGAGCATAAAAGAACAGCATCGTTAAGGAATTGATCGCTACCATGACAAGAGTATGCCCGGCATTGCCCTTTGCAAGATGTCCCCACATGAGCACCATTGCAGTGCATGGAGCAATTCCCAGCAAAATCGCTCCCGATATATAACTTCTCCATAATTCTACTTCCTGACCACCTTTAACGATCTCCGTTCCGGGCATGAAATCTTTAAACAGATGTCCGAGGAATAAATATGCAATTGCATACATGGTAAATGGCTTGACTGCCCAATTAATAAATAAAGTCAACGCTACAGGTTTAGGCGTTCTCGCTGCACTGACCACTTCTGAAAAGTCAATCTTCACCATGATCGGATACATCATGAAGAAGAGGCATACTGCGATGGGAATGGAAACCTGGTACAGCGACCATGAATCAAGTGTTAACGCCAGGCCGGGTGCCATTCTGCCCAGGAAAATGCCCGCACCAATGCAGAGCAATACCCATAAGGTCAGGTACTTTTCAAATACCGACAGATTCTTTTCTTCAGACATAGTACAACTCTTTTTTCATTTATATATATACACTGTTTTTTTAGCTTTCTGTGCTTAGGGACCTTAATTCACTACATGAGACAGGTGTGCTAAAAAACTTATTTATCGATACCCTGGAGAAAACAATCTGTAACACTCTGCAAAAATATATTCTTAAACGGTAACGATGCATATAATCAACCTCATCTCATGTAATACATTATATCAGCATGTCTGTCCTGATAAACATCTATATGAATAATCTATGCTAATTCAAGCTGCATGATGATCCCGTTTTCTTCAGGGTTTTTATAATAGTTTTTTCTTATTCCTGTCTTTATGAATCCAAAATTATCATAAAGCCTGAGCGCTGCACTGTTTGACTCCCTCACCTCAAGTGTAACATCCTTCACATCAGGTTGCTGCGTATGCAATGTATTCAAAGAGTCACTTAATAAGATACCTCCCACACCATTTCCCCTGTGTTCGGGCAGAACGGCAACTTTCATAACATGGGTAACATCAAGCAAAGTCCGAATGCATGCATATCCTATGATTTTATTATTAAACAGAGCAACTTTTAATACTGACTCCTTATTTTCAAGTTCATACCTCAGGGCATTGACTGACCATGGGACAGGATCACAAATTGCTTCCAGCAAACATACACTGTCCAGATCATGCTCACACATGTCCCTGATGATTACTTTTTCCAATTCAGCTCCGCTTCAGACTTTCTGATATAAAAAGGAGTCAGGGAAACAGGATCCGAAAGCTCTCCCCGATTAAATTTATCATAAGCGATCTCGGCAACAGTGGATGCTGACGGCGACATTTTGGAAGGGGGCGGGAACAATGCCAGATCTCCGCATTTTTCCTTAATGACATCTCCATAACGAGTGATCCCATCACCTGTAAACAATGTCTGCTCTTTAATTTCATGTATGAGTCTCTCCGGACTCAGCGCCTTTTCAGGCATGATCTTTTTACAGGCATTATCCTCCCACCTGTACAGCCCTGTAAACACTTCATCCTTTCTCGCATCAAGTACCGGACAGATCTGATATATACAGTACGGAATTGTCCGGGCAAACGCATCGAGAGTGGGAACGGCTATAACCGGTTTCTCTGTGGCAAATGCAAAACCCTTCACAGTACTGAGTCCTATCCTCAATCCGGTAAATGACCCGGGTCCTATTGAAACGGCAAATACATCAACTTCATCTATGGATACACGGGAAGAATCAAGAAGCCATTGAATTGATGGCATCAGTCTTTCCGCATGGGCTATCTTTACATTTATCCTGACCTCTCCTACAATACCTGATGTATCATCGTAAAGAGCAATACTTCCGGCAATGGTTGCTGTCTCGATCGCGAGTATTTTCATGATATTATTTTTTTAAAATACTTTTTAATATCATGATGGTGTTATCACGTAACAGGTCTACATTACCATTGACTTTGCCAGGACTTGTCCGCAGGTTACCGGCAATTATTAAAGACGGGGTTTCATTCACACCATATGACCCAGCCATTTTTACTGCTTCAGCAGCAGCAGCAGCTTTTTCACCACCTCTGAGTTTCGTGCTGAAATCAAAACCCAGTCCTATGTTCACACCGATTCCTTCAAGAACTTCAAGCTTCCCGATATCCTGTTTTTCAACAAACACAGCATCAAACAGGGCCTTTTTCATCTCTTCCCCCTTGCCCTGATCAACAGCCAGCAGATACGCCTCTCCCGGCTTCGGCGAACCCGTTCCCCAGTACACAGGGACGGTCTTCCATCTGATTTTTTTTGGAAAGTTCCCCTTTATTACTGGAATGGACCTTTCAAAATGATAGCAATGCCCGCAGTAGAAGCTGAGAAATTCGATAATCTCAACCTGTTTTCCATTATATGTAAATTCCTTTCCCTGTACTTTGTCATATACCCCTATGATCGATTTGTCATCACCGGCAAGGGACAGAGAAGCAAGCAGCAACATAAGCAGAGAAAGAAACATGGTTTTTTTCAGCATTACATAATCCTCCTTAATTGTGTTTTATTTTATTTAAATATTCATGATATTCAAACTCAGGGCTATTTTCCCTGGTATGGCACTTCAGGCAGACAGTCTCTGTAACCGGCCTCATCTTTGAAAAGTCTGTGATATGCTCCCTGTTCACCCCATGACACTCCTCACACTGTACATTGGCAAGTTCAGGTGTAGTTTCCATGCTGAAAAAACCACCTTTTTCTCCAAACCCTACCACATGACAGATTATGCATTCAGGATCTGATGCCTTACCGACATCGAGCAGGCTTGAATAAGCACCGGCATGACGGGTCTTTTCCCAGCTCTCGGCAAAGGGTTGATGACACTCAACACAACCGGATACTCCAAGGTATGTTGTCCCGGGCAGGGGCTTTAGAGATTCTTTGTAAAATCTCGCAACCTTCATATCATAGTCATCCAGTATCTTTCGTACAGTGCTATCTTCTTCAATTTCATTTCCCAGGGGAATCCATTCATGACGTGAACGCAAAACATCCCCCTCTTGACTTACCGTCAAGGTAAGAACGCCAAATTTCTCACCCTTGGGATACCCTGATGTAATAAGTGTATGACCGATCTTTAAGGGCCTTTCCACCTTCTCACCGGAGGAACTGATGATCACGTCCCAGCCCGGTATGCCTGAAGCTGCTGATACCGGATGGTCAGTAAGGAGTATGTTCAACCTTCCGTCCGGACAGTCTTCAGGATCAACACTCACATGAATGTCTAATGAATCCTTGCTGATAGAAGCAGATGTTTCATTATGTACTCCAAAAGTTACGGTTGGAACTGAATGCTTCCGTAACAGGGATATTACAAAATCGTCTTTAACCGCATCTTCGTTAGGCAGTAAGGCCACAGCATCATACTTCAGAACGCCGAACGACCTGATCATGGCATCCGCTTTTAATCTTCCCTGGGGAGACTCCTCTGCCAGAAAGTTCCCGGCATCAATAAGTATATACGGTGAAAGACTGTCCCGATGGTCATTGAGAAATCCGGAAAATCTCGCCAGACCTCCGAAATCTGACTGGGGAGAGCAGCCGCATGGTTCGAGCTCTCCCTGAAGAGCCCCCGTGTAAATGATATTTACCCTGCGTTCCTCTGCGTAAATTGAAACGGCAGAGATCAGTGTTATACATAATACTGTTGACAGCAGGAAATGCTTCATGATTAATATTTACAACCTTATTTTAACAGTAAAGAGTTTACAAAAATCATGCCTGATAAATACAGGGCTGTATTAACCGGTTTGACTTTAGTATAATTTATTCATTACACTTGATCAAGTGTTCATATGTTCAAGGGAGACCATGTAATGTCATCCAGAAACCTGCAGGATATGTGTGAAGTCAGATCTGTAGACAGGACAAAAGTCAAGTCTGTTTTAAAAGAAATGCTGACTGACGATGAGGCCCGCAATATTGCGGATACATTCAGTGTGCTTGCCGACCCAACGCGTTCAAAAATAATATATGCACTTTCAAAGGCTGAATTATGCGTTTGCGATATCGCGGGCATACTGAACATCAGTGTATCCGCAGTGTCGCATCAGTTAAGACTGTTAAGGAATATGAGGCTGGTAAAGTACAGGAAAGAGGCTAAAATGGTTTATTACTCACTTGATGATAAGCACATAAGCAGATTATTTAATGAGGGTCTGAAACACATCAGGGAATAATATTGATGGTGCGAACTGCCGAGTGCGCCCCTTCAGCAAAGGATACATGCAAAATACAAAACTTCAGATTTTGAACAATACCTGTCAGGATGAACAGAGCTGCTCCTGCTGCGCTGTTGACTTCTTTGAAGAAAAACCCCCTCTCTGGAAAAAGAAACAGATTATAACTGCATCAATAGCCGGCGCATTACTGATGAGCGGACTTGTCATTGAGTTTACGACGGGTCTCCATCTTCTCTCCCAGGGATTATTTGTACTGGTCATTGCTGTGGCCGGTAGAAACATAATAAGAAAGGCCGGCAGATCAATCATCAACAGGCGTCTGGACATGAACTGCCTTATGAGTATTGCCGCCATTGGTGCATTCTTCATAGGTCATGGCGAGGAAGGGGCGGCTGTCATTTTTCTATTCTTTGTAGCAGAATTTCTTGAGGAATACGCTGCAGACAGCGCGAAACATTCCATAGGGGAGTTAATACATCTTGCCCCGGAATCAGCGCATGTTAAACGGAAAGGGATAGAAACTGTTCTTCATGTTCATGATATTACGAAAGATGATATTGTCATAATACGCCCCGGAGAAAAAATCCCGCTGGACGGCATGGTTATCTCAGGTCACTCCAGTATTAATGAGGCCCCCATAACAGGGGAGTCAGTTCCCGTGGACAAGTCGGTGGGAGATAATGTATATGCGGGAACGCTTAATGAAGACGGATATCTTGAATTTTCGGTCAAAAAAAAATCGGATGAAACAGTACTGTCCCGTATCATTAAGCTGGTTGAGGAAGCAGAAAGAAAAAAATCTGATACGGAAAGGTTCATTGACAGGTTCGCCCGTTTTTATACACCGGCGGTAATCGGCCTGGCCCTTGCCATATTTCTGGTGCCGAGTTTTGTTATGGGGCATGACTGGGAAACATGGTTTTACCGTGCACTGGTTCTTCTTGTCGTATCCTGTCCGTGTGCACTCTCCATATCAACCCCGGTAGCAATGGTCTCAGCCATAACAGGAGCCGCCCGACAGGGTGTATTAATTAAAGGCGCAACGTTTATTGAAGAGTTAAGTAAAGTCAGGACATTTACTTTTGACAAGACCGGAACGCTGACCAGAGGCAAGCTTGAGATTACTGATATCATCGGCCTTAACAATCACCCGGAATCTGAAGTCCTGTCAATAGCAGCTTCACTTGAAGCCAATTCAAAACACCCGATAGCCCTGGCAATCACAAAGGAAGCCCGTCAGAGAAACATTGAGCTCAGGAAAACAGAACGCTTCAGGTCAATACAGGGGATGGGATTGAAGGCATTAATAAACGGCCGGAAATATTTCCTGGGTAACAGAACATTTTTTGAGAGTTCAGGCAGATCTCTGCCTGGGAAAATGGCAGAACTCGAAAAACAGGGGAAAACCGCGATTTTCATATCCGAGGAAAGCGCCCCCGTGGGAATAGTCGCTCTTGGTGACATCATGCGTACGAAAGCACCTGAGATGATCAGCAGGCTTAAAAAAATGAATATAAGAACAGAAATGCTCACCGGGGATAACAGGGACGTTGCCGGCTCTCTGGCAGATATATTGAAAATAGATAAGTATCATGCCGGATTGTTACCCGAGGACAAGGTCAACGTTGTCAAAGAGCTGTCCGGAAGATATGGCCATGTGGCAATGGTCGGTGATGGCGTAAATGACGCGCCCTCCCTTGCTACGGCAAACGTTGGTATTGCAATGGGAACAATTGGGTCAGATGTGGCGATCGAGACTGCTGATATCGCGCTTATGCATGATGACCTTTCCAGAATAGGCTATATTATAATGTTGAGCAGAAGAACCATGAGCATTGTAAAGCAGAACATTACGGTCTCACTGGTCATAAAAGGGAGTCTGACTGTTATGGCTCTGCTGGGATGGATCAATCTATGGATAGCCGTTGGAATCGGTGATATGGGTCTTAGTCTCGCAGTCATTGCAAATGCCATGAGGTTGATGAAAATCAGAGTGTAACAATTGAATCAGCACTACTGAATGCCGGACGTATTTGCGGAACGGCATGATACTTTTAACCTCCTACCTGTCAGAGAACTGTCACACCCAAAGAGTTCATAAGTTCTTCATATTAAAGTTTAAAATAAATTAAGAGCATTGACTTCGCAAACAGTAACAAGCTATATTTATCGTTGGAGGTTTTTTTGGAAGAAAAAGAAAAGATAGACATATTTGAGTCTGCATGGAGGTTCCTCGCGTCTGTTAAACTGGCCATATTTACATTCATAATAATTGCGTTGTCGTCAATTGTTGGAACAATTGTTGAACAGGGCGCGGAACCTGCCAAAAACATCGCTCTCCTTGCCAAGTTCTTCGGCGATAATGCAGCTCCTACTGTGTACAATATTTTTGCAGCAATGGGTTTTATGGACATGTACGGTTCATGGTGGTTTACAATGTTCCTGGTCATATTCAGTATCAATCTTATCGTATGCTCGATCGACAGGTTTCCCAAAACATGGCGATCCATTAAAAAACCGCAGAGGCCATTACCGGAAAACTCCATTAAGTCAATGCCCATCAGAAAAGAGCTGAAAGCAAAGACCACGCTCAACGTAGCCAAAGATGAGTTTATGAACGTTCTTAAATCTTCAAGATATAACGTGTCTGAGGCGTCCGAAGACAATTCCGTTCAGCTCTACACTCAGAAGAACAAGTACGCCAGATTAACTGTGTATGTCGTCCATCTCAGTATTATTCTGATTTTCATCGGAGCAGTTATCGGTGCAAGATACGGTTTCAAGGGATACGTCAATATCATCGAAGGCAGGACCACAAATGTTGCATATCTGTCTCCGAGCGAGTCATATCCGTTGGGATTTACCGTAAAATGCAACTGGTACGAAACGCAGTATTATGGAGACTCATCTACGCCGATGGAGTTCATGAGCGAACTTGTCGTGCTTGAAAATGGTCGGGAAGTAATGAAAAAGGTGATAGAAGTCAATAATCCCCTCAAGTACAAGGGCATCACTTTTTTCCAGTCGAGTTACGGAGTTCTGAACGGGGTCATGGATGACTTTGTTATTGAAGATACAGAGTCAAAACGTCAAACCACCCTGCAGCCTAAATTAACGAAATTCCCGAATCAGATAGGCAGTTTTGTTATAAAGTTGCTGCCGTTAAATGGTCAGGAAAACACGATCGCGCTCAGACGGGGTGATTCATTTGATATACCCGGCACGGATATAAAGGGAACAATTGTAGGCTTCTCTCCCACTCTGGACAGAGACAGGATGACCGGCGCACTTGGTACAAGTGAATATTACAGGGACCAGATGCTCAATCCGGCTGTTGCGATCGAAGTTGAAGCACCGGGAAGAAAGCCGTTTGTAGGATGGTATCTTAAAGGCGATCCCACCTGGATAATGCCTGAGGGCGGTCATGAGCTGGAATTTATAGATTTTCGCGGCGTTGAGTACACAGGACTTCAGGTTGCAAGAGATCCGGGAGTATGGATAATTTATATCGCATGCATACTTATGGGAGTCAGTCTCTACCTATGCTTTTTCATCAGCAATAAGAAAATATGGATTAATATTGCTCATGAAGCCCCCGGAAAAAAAGGGCCTGTTAAAATAACTGTTGGAGGAAGAACCAACAGAAATAAACTTAACTTTGAAAAAGAAATAGAAAAGCTGTTATCACACGCATCAGATGCAATCGAAGGAAGGAGTAAGAAATGACGAGCTCTAGCTTTTTTGATATATCAGCAGGAGCTTATATCGCTGCTGTTGTTATGTATGTTATTTTCCTGGTAACGAGAAACAGGACGGTAGGAATTGTTGCCACAGCCGTCATATGCTTCGGTTTTGTAAGCCAGAGCATTGCCCTTATTATTCGGTGGGTCAATTCATATTATTTCTGGATGGAGGCCCACACATCTTCAGGAGTGGTGGAGGGTATTTTAAGAGGAGCGCCGTTAAGAAACCTTTATGAGTCTTTAATATTTTTCGTATGGTGCACAATACTCATCCATCTGATTATAGAGTTTAAATATAAAAATCGATCTCTCGGGGCTTTTGTAACTCCGATAGCTGCACTTGCCCTGCTGTTTATAGATGTTTCAGGTGTTTCAAAGGAGATTGAACCTCTCATTCCGGCATTACAATCCAACTGGCTTCTTTTCCACGTTTTCCTCAGCTTCATCGGGTATGCTGCCTTTGCAGTGTCATTCGGAGCTGCAACTGCGTATCTTGTCGTGGTCACTGAATCAAGAACTGAAAAGCCATATATTTTCTGGAGCATTATTTCCGGAGTTTTCCTGATTGTCCTTCTTGGAATGGGTATAGATTTTATCAGTCTGACAGCCCTGGAGCGGGGGGAAATAATAAGGAACCATTTTCTCAAGTCCACGTTAAGAAGTTCTTCAAGCGCTGTGGTACTTGTAAGCTGGATCGCTTCGCTGGCTATAATTTTTTCAATATGGTATCTGGGACTGGGACTAAAAAAAGTATTTTCAAGTCTGAACCTGACAGCAAATATGCTGGATGACATTGCCTACAAAAGTATCGCCATTGGATTCCCTCTGTTCACAATCGGCGGACTCATTATGGGGGCTATATGGGCAAACAGCGCATGGGGTAAATACTGGACCTGGGACCCGAAAGAGACATGGTCCCTTATTACATGGTTTGTCTATGCTCTCTACCTGCATGCCCGGTTTGTAGGCGGATGGAGAGGAAAAAGGGTAGCTATCCTCTCGGTTGTCGGTTTTGTAGCTGTGATCTTCACATACCTGGGAGTCAACCTTGTGCTTTCAGGGCTGCATGCGTATGGCAGCGGTTAAATAATATGGTTAATATTTAGAAAAAAAGGCATAGAGGTTATTTCTCTGTGCCTTTTTAATTTACTCCTCTCTGTACAAAAATCAATTACTCCGGACATTCATGACGTAAAGCCGGTAAGCCGAAAAACTAATTCGGAGCGGCACTATCTGAGCAACCGAAATAAAACAGAATGTATATGTGTTTTGTCCCATGAATGCATTATTAACGCATTTAATTCATTTTTTAAGCTATACCTGCTTTGCTGTATTTTATTCATGGTAAACGCTGCTCCAATGCAGAAGGTTATTTGATAATTGTTAAAGAATTACCAGATTAATGAAAGGAAAGAGTCGAGGTCCTTTTGAAGACTGTTGAATTTACACCATACAACTGTGCATTCATCAGAGCGGTAACAGTAACCGTCTTTTATTACCACATGCGTATCAACGCCCGTTCGCTTTTTATACGGGCATGGCATGTGAAGCTTCCCCGATTCAACGGCAAAACATTTTTTGACAAAAGGATCTTTCATATCTTTATTTTATCTCATGACATCTTTTTTGCATATTAAAAAAATATCCTTATGGACCCGCTCTTCTTTACCCTCGAGTATAATCGCCGTAATCTTTAGCTTTTTTTATTTCTGGTTCTTCTCCCGTTCAGTTGCTAAACAGGATTCCATGCAGGATCAACTCATGTTGAGTTGATCCTTATTCTTAAAAAATCAAGGCTTTTTAAAATCGTTTGATTATCATGTTCAGGATTTTCTGATTTTCTGGAGTTCTTTCTGCAGTTGAGTTACAAGTTTTTGATCTTTCTTCCTTTCAGCTTCTACAATCTTTGAATTAATCTCGGAAAGCATTCGTTTGCGCCTGTTTTCTTTCAGCTTTTTAACACAGTCCTCCAGTGCCCTTTCTGCATCTTCAATATCGTCCCGCATGGACAGTTCAGTGATATACGCCTTGCCGGGCTCATCAAAGTGCTGAAGAAGTTCATTGACACTGGCAATGCCCTGTTTGATTTTCTGAAATATCTCTCTTGACAACAGATCTCTAAAATCCTCAGGTACAAGCCTTGCAGCGGACTCAGATGCCTTGTCAGGCAGTTGCAGCAGAAGCTGAAGTGTAATGACCTCATCCAGATGCCGTGGTCCCGCTTTGGGCCGTGATTCCATGTTTCTGTTCACTGAATGATATCCACTGCTTAATCTCTTTTCTGCTTTTTTTAATTCTTCCATTATGAATACTTCATTTATCTTAAGCCCTTCTGAAAGCATCTTTACATAGTCTCCCTGGAGCACCTTATCAGGAACACGTGAAATCGTCTCGATCGCCTCACGGGCCAGCACACGCCTGTCTGCCTTGAGTTTCAGAAGAAAATCGATAATGCTCAGAGGATTTTCAAGCAGCTTCTGAAATGCCTCTTTTCCATGCTTTCTTAAAAAACTGTCCGGGTCTTCCTCTGCCGGAAAGAGCAGCATATGCACATTCAATCCGCTTCCAAGCAGAATATCTGCCGCCTTTTTTGCAGCCTTTATCCCAGCCTGGTCACTGTCAAAGACAAGAACAACATCTTCCACAAATCTCTTTATCAGCTTTCCATGCTCCTGTGTGAATGCTGTACCCAAAGGTGCAACCGCATTTGAAATTCCATGGACATGTGCTGTAATAACGTCCATATAACCTTCCATAAACAATGCAGTGCCTGATTCCTTAATGGCATTTTTGGCATTGTACAGGCCGTACAGGACACTTCGTTTGTTAAATATCAATGTCTCGGGAGAGTTCAGGTATTTCGGATCAGTCCCGTCAATAGACCTACCGCCAAATGCAATAACATCACCTTTCAAATCATAAATGGGGAATATTATCCTGTTTCTGAATGTATCGTAATACCCCTTTGAGCCCTGAGATACGAGTCCTGCCTTTTTTATACCCTCAGGTTTATGGCCTTTTCGTGTCAGATAATTCAGTAATGCATTCCATGATTGTGAAGCATATCCAAGAGAAAACAGCTTCTGGGTATGTGCGTCTATACCACGGCCCTTAAGATATTTTTGCGATTGTTCGCTCTTTATTAAGTTTTGTTCAAAGAAAGCACATGCATCTTTATGGATGGTTACCATATGCTCTTTTTCACCTGTTTTTTGAATATTCCCGGGTCGCGTCCTGAGTTCAACTCCTGCCCGCTTGGCGAGCACATTAAGTGCCTCTGGAAACGTAAGGTTTTCATAACGTGTAAGAAAAGAGAAAATATCCCCACCCGTGTTACATCCAAAGCAGTGAAAAATCTGCTTTGCAGGACTTACGGTAAAGGAAGGTGTTTTTTCGGTATGAAAGGGGCAGAGACCTTTCCAGTTTTGACCGGTTTTCTTCAGGTTTATATAATCTGATATGAAATCAACGATATCAAGCCTGTTTTTTATGTCTTGAAGGGTATTGTCGTAGGAAGGCATAATTTACATAATACAGATAAAGAAAAGAAAATTCCAAATTACAAGTTCGAGCTTCCATGTCATTGTAATTCGTAATGTGAAATTCGTAATTTATTTTAACCTGCTGAATCTTCTGAATCCAGAGCAGGGCAGGACATTCAGACTGCCTTTTTTCTGAAGTTCATCCAGCATCAGGTTAATACCCAGATTATCACTTGAGATATGTCCTGCGATGACCACATTCATATGATGTTTTTCTGCTTTCTTCCTGTGTTCATCACTCAAGTGCATGGCAACAATAGTGCTGATTCCGGAGTTTGCAATGCTTTCAAAGATGTCTTTTGCACCCTCTGTCCCTCCGGTCATGTCTACAAAGACCTTTCCGGCGGTTCTCTCCTTTGATCCTATAAGAATCTTAGGGCCTGCATTGTTACGGGCTGCTTCACGGTACTCTGGAACATCCAGCAAGATTTTCGTGATGTCATCAAGGGTATCGGGTTTTTTCCGGTGTATCAGTTTCTGCAGATAGCTTGCTACCATGTTGTCAGTAGGAGTGTGCATGCACATAAAGGGAATGTCCAGCAGTTTTGCGGCGTCTACTGCCCTTGTATGGTTTGCAGGCATAAGCCTTCTTTCCACTTCCTTGATCCTACCTTCAAGAAGGTCTTCCGCAATATTTATCGGGACGCCAAACTTGCTGAGGATATCAGCCTGCATATGCATTACTTCATAGAAATTGGCAAAAGCCTTGCCTTCAGGATGGTGGGCGATTACGAGGTCGATCTTCTGTCCTTTTTCCGTAAGACGGTCAGCAAGTACCAACTCTCCAATCTCCATATCAACCCCTACGATGACAGTCTTTATCTCTTCATCGCCTGTTCCATATAAAATCCGGGTGTCTGCATATGGATTAGTAAGACTCTCAATATCAAAGAACTCCTGCTCTTCTTTTTTCATTCCTTTATAGGATTCCTTCTTTTTATCGAGAGTTTTCAGGACTGCCTTTTTGCCACGCGGGTCTGCTTCCATACCCTTTTCAACAACAGTTTCGTAGAGTTTCCTCAGTTTCAACTATACCTCCAGAATTTCCTTTAACAGTTTATTTGCAAGCCTGCCGTCGATCTGCCCTGCGGACTGACGCATGAGTTCCTTCATAACTTTCCCCATGTCTTTAGGACCCTGCGCGCCCACTGCATTCACTATATCTGATATCATTGATCTGGTTTCTTCTTCAGAAAGCTGCTTCGGAAGGTAGTTCTGTATTACTGCCAGCTCCTGCTTCTCTTTCTCAACGAGCTCTGACCTTCCGGCCTTTTCAAACTGTTCTATTGATTCTTTGCCGCGTTTTACAAAGGTCTTTACAATCGCCGTGACCTCATCATCGTCAAGTGGGGCCTTTTTTTCGATCTCCCTGTTCCTGACAGTCGACATAATCATTCTTAAAATCGAAACCTTGGTTTTGTTTCCTGCTTTAAGCGCCCTTTTCAAATCATCAGATATTGTTTCAATGACAGACACGTATCACCTCGGTGACCTGAACCGCTTGACAGCTTTTTTTCTTGCGGCAATAGATTTCTTTTTCCTTTTTACACTCGGCTTGTCATAATGCTCCCGTTTTCTTACCTCAGAAAGAATCCCTTCTCTTTCACACTGCTTTTTGAATTTACGGATTGCGTTTTCAAAAGACTCGTTTTCCTTTACTCTTACAAAAGGCATTCATGTTCACCTCCCTCGCTAAGACAATATATATTTGTATAACACTCTCATAGTAGTAATCATTATAGCAGACAACTCAATTATGATAAGTGAGACGTAACTGCTTGAATTTTTTGATATGGGACTCAATCCGGTAATAGTATCTTATCCCTGCCTGATCATCCCCAACTTACTATAAAAAAACTAAAATTCAGAGTACCAGTATAACCTTAATCATATATAAAAAACCATATTCCCTGCAGCTACATACCAAGTGCATACTTATTAATCTATTTTATCTTTAAATTACATTCTGTTACATACATCAGGGGCAATATCTGATCAATAGGAAAAAAAGAATATATATGATCAAACCATATGTGCTTTAGCCCCATATATGCATCATAACGCATATAATTCTTTTTTACGTTACACCTGCTTTGCCGTATACCTTCATAATAATATGGGGTACCATAGTCAGCACATTCACTGCTTTCGGTTACATAATTTATACATACGGCGGAAGGCCGGCTTACTCTATGATTTTGGGGACTGTGTAAAAACTCTCGTCCTTACCCGGTGAATTTTGCAGGACTTTGTTGCGGGGGAGAGAAGGCCTTAATGTATCTTCCCTGAACACATTCCTGACTGGAAGAACATGCGCAGTAGGTTCAACATCAGATGTATCCAGTTCATTCAGTTTGTGTATATAATCGATTATCCCGCCGACCTGAGTGGAGAATAATTCTTTTTCCCTGTCAGACAGCTTGAGTCTCGCGAGAAGGGCCACATGCTCAATTTCCACTATAATTTCTCCAGATTGGCAAACTTCAGGGAAAGTCTCTTCATCCCTACGGTAGGGAAATTAACCGTTACTTTTACATCATCAGTTTCACCATAACTGTCCCTTACCACGCCAATGCCCCATTTGGGATGCTTTACCCTGGCCCCTGAAGAGAAAGGAGAGCTGTTGGCAAGATCAAGAGGTATCCGTGAAACCGATGTCTTTATTGCATCGGCCCTTGGTCTTTTTTCAACGCTCTTGTAAAACCTGGTTGGGATCGCATCAAGAAACCTTGATGGCTTCTGTTCCTGTACAGAAGTATACAGCCTCCGTTTCTTGGCTCCTGACAACATGAGCATATCCTGGGCACGGGTGACACCTACATAAAAAAGCCGTCTCTCCTCCTCGAGTTCATCCTCATCCTTTACCGCATGAAAGTGTGGAATAAGTCCATCCTCAATTCCTGCGAGAAAGACAACCGGGAACTCAAGACCTTTCGCGCTGTGAAGAGTCATAAGGGAAACACAGTCCTCAGAATGGTTTTCATCAAGTCCGCTATACAGAGATGCAGAGTCGAGGAAACTGTTAAGATCAAATCCCTCTGCGGAACTGATAAGCTCCATAAGGTTGCCGGCCTTGTCTTCCCCTATCCAGTCAACATACCCTGTTTTTTCATAAATCAGCTCGATAAGCTCAGGCAGATCAGCATCCATATGTTCAATTAAGTCTTCAATGATGTTCACAAAACCGCTGATCTTGTCCTTTAATGAATTGGTATATCCGCTGCTTTTTATTATATGCTTCATTGTCTTATAAAGGCTTTCATCCCTTTTACGGGCCTCATTCTCAACCCTGGAAATTGTCGTAACCCCGATCTGTCTCGGCGGACAATTGATAATCCTTCTCAGACTTACAGAATCATCAGGATTAACAAGAACCTTCAGATAAGCGACAATATCTTTTATCTCCTTGCGTTGATAAAAACTCATTCCGCCAAATATCCGGTATGGCTGTCCATTCTCTCTCATTGCTTCTTCAAGCGCCCTGGACTGCTGGTTTACACGGTAAAGAACCGCTATATCCCTGTACGTATATTTGCCCTTGAGAAAAAGTTCTTTAATTGCCTGTGCTATGTATCGGCCTTCTTCTTTTTCATTGACCGTGGTGCAGAAGCAGATATTGTCACCTTTCTTTCTGTCAGTCCAGAGTTTTTTCTGCATCCTGTCCGCACTCTGGTTGATAATGCAGTCTGCAATATCAAGTATTCTCTGGGTAGAGCGATAGTTCTGCTCGAGCCTTATTACCTTCATCTTCTTAAATTCTTTTCTGAACGTCTGAAGATTTTTGATTTCAGCTCCTCTGAACTTATAAATGCTCTGATCATCATCCCCGACGGCACAGATATTTTTATGTTTGGAAGCCAGAAGTTTGGCCAGTCTGTATTGTGATGTGTTAGTGTCCTGGAACTCATCAATCATCAGATGAGAAAACTCCTTCTGGTATCTCTTCAGTACGCCGGGATGATCTTCATAGAGTTTTACGGTGTGCATTATCAGGTCATCAAAATCAAGGGCATTGTTTTTCCTGAGTTCATCCTGGTAACGCACGTAGACTCTAGCAAATTTCTCGTCAAAACCATAACTGTCTTCATTGGCCAGTATATGATCAGGACCGATCATTGAGGCCTTCAGTGAAGATATCTTTGAGAGTATTCCCTTATACAGGGCCTCGTGGATCTTGAATTCCTTCAGAATGGATCGAATCAGCTGACCGGCATCATTATCATCATAAATGCAAAAATCATTACGGAAACCCAGCTTGCCTATTTCACGTCTTAATATTCTCGCACACAGAGAATGGAACGTTCCGATCCACAGACCGTCTGTCGTCTTACCGGTCAGGCCTTGAATTCTTTCCTTCATTTCATTGGCGGCCTTGTTCGTAAACGTCATTGCCAGTATGGATGAAGGGGCAATCTTCTGGGTTGCTGACAGATATGCAAACCGGTGAGTTATTACTTTTGTTTTACCGCTGCCGGCTCCTGCAAGAACCAGCAGAGGACCATTCACATGAGATACTGCTTCTTTTTGTTGAGGATTCAGATCACTTAACAGTGCTTTTTTAGTCATACTCTCCCCTCGTAGTTATGTAATTCGAGATAAAAAAAAGCTGGACATTAATAAAATCGTAAAGATATCTAATTATATCAGAACCGTCCACATTACTGCTACCTGCTAATTATATAATTGACATATCTTGTATTAAATAACCATCCTATTTGATCATCCCTGTTAGAGAAACCGCTTATAATTGCAGATATTCCCTTATCAGTCGGGGATACATGGAAGGATTAAACAAAATATTAGTCATTAAATAGCATTCATGCGTGCAATAACATCGGTCCTTCCTGATAGCATTAATGACTTTTTCAGCTTCTTCGCTTCTGATTACCGTATCCATATCATATCCGCAGTCCCGAACATTGCCCAACTTCATATCAAATGATTCACAGGGATATACATCTCCTGACTCTGTAAGAACGATATTGAGTTTACCCGCATAACAGGGTATCTGCTGTGTGTTGCGGGAGACCGTGTCATAAATTATATTCCTCTGTACAATATCCTGGGCTGCCTTAAGCCGTGCCCCCCTGAACCGGTACATACTGGACTTTTTATTTTTCAGATTGGAGGCGAGCAGCTCAACAGTACTTCTGTATTTTCCCATATCAACTCTTTTTAAACCATTATCCTGCACGTCCCCCCTGATGAGTGAAACCGTGTGCGTTTTTATCCCGTTAAGACCGCTGACAAAGCTGATCAGCGCATCCATGCGGTCCTGGTTCACTGAACAGAACACCGTATTAACACCGAGCTCAAAGTTGGGGTATACATCGAGAAGCACCTTTAATGATTCATATGTTTCCATTGTTTTTCTGAAACTGCCTTTACCTCTTATGCGGTCATGTGTATCCTCCATGCCTTCCAGAGACAGTTTCACTGTTATGGTGCTCCTGCTGCAATGCTTCAGTATTTTTTCAATATTGATCCTGATAACATCAGTAAGCAATCCATTTGTTGGTAGCAGGATGATGGAAGGTTTATTATTTTCATAAAAGATTTTTGCGATGTCAACAATGTCCGTTCTCAGAAATATCTCCCCTCCTGAAAATGCAAGCCAGAGCAGCTCACCCATGGACCCGGAGATTTTCTTGATTTCATTCAAAGAAAGTTCATGTCCTCTGTTTCTCCTGTCATTGTCTGAGCGGTAAAAGCAAAACGGACAGGAAGCATTACATCGCCCTGTGAGAAAGTACGTAAGTTGAATAATGTGTTGTTTGTAAAAAACAGAACCGATATGCCGAAAGGGAGAATGAGACATTACACTATCATCTTCCTGAAATATACTTTATTATACCTGATGCAGTTCCAAGACTGACAGGTAAAGGATAAAGCAGCGCATAGTAAAGAAACGCAAGAAAAGCAAACACCTTGCCTTTTGCCCTCAGAAATGCCCTTATCAGTTTCCTGCTTATAATGATGTTGATAACAATTATCATGAAAGCCATGAATATCAATGATGAATTTTGAAAAAATACTGAAATCATCAACAACAATAACATCAATACATTAAAAGCTACATTGGTTTTGAACTCTATGGATGCGGTACCGGAATCAGAAAACAGGTCCCTGTTGTGAAGAGAGTACAGACACCAGTACGCAGTTTTTCTGTACGCATTACGCAGTGATCGTGATAAATTAAAACCAAAGATGTGACGTACCTGTATATCCGGATTCATTAGAAGCTTATATCCTGATTTTTTTAAACGGTGGGTATACTCAACATCCTCTATGATAGGCATGAAATGTTCAGGAAATCCCCTGTTCTCATCAAATGTTTTCCTGAACAGAACCATGGCATGCGCAGCAATGTAGTCCGGATCTTGAATTTTTCTTGTTTCGCAATAGTTTATCCAGACCGACTGAAAGTTATTGAAAAAAGAATCATCATACGCTATTGCAGCGTATGTGCCGCCCACAATATACTCGGTTCCCAACTCTGACATTGTTTTATTGATAATGGATAATGTATCTTGCTGAAGAAGACAGTCTGAATCAATAAAAAATATTATTTCTCCCCCGCTGTTTTGTGCCCCTGTGTTTCTGGCCTTTGAGGTACCCGAACGCCTGTCAAGCTTCAGCAATGTACAGGGGTATTGTTTTATTATTTCGACAGATCTGTCATCAGAACAATCGTCTACGACTACAATTTCGTAGTTTGTGTAATTTGAAGAAAAAGCCGCCTCAAGACATTTGCCTATTGTTCCTTCACTATTAAAGTTGGGGATGACAACTGATATATGTTTTTCCATATGGATCGGACCGCTATTATGATCAGTTCTGTTATGTTTTATTTCAGTCACTAACCGGCTTAATATTATAATATTTTAAATAAAATCCACTCACAGCTCAGATTGACAAATTATTTTGTATCATTCTAAGATTATAATCAAAATCAAAATAATCCGAGGTATCAATGCATCCGAACGTAGAGGAACTAACTGCAACAAAAAGAAGGCTTAATATAACCATACCTGAAGATATAATAAAGGCTGAAACCAAAACCATATACGATAAAATCAGGGTTACGACAAAAATTCCCGGGTTCAGGCCGGGCAAGGCCCCCCAGTCAATACTTGAAAAACGGTTCGGGAAAAATGTGGAAGCGGAAGTAATAGAGAAAATTGTACCCCAGTATTATATGTCTGCAATAAAAGAGGCAAAACTCGAACCGGTAACATACCCCAGTATTGAAGAGCAGATAGAACTGAAGCCAGGAGAACCGCTCTCGTTCTCTGTCACTGTAGAGGTAAAACCTGACATGGGTGAGATAGATTATGAAGGTATCTCTCTGAAGAAAAAAAACTATTCTGTAGAAGATGATGAAATCGACAGGTCTCTTACAATGCTCCAGGAGAATAAGGCTTTATATTCGGTATCTGAGGATCCGCTTCAGGAGGGCGATATGTCGATCCTGGACAGTAACGCTTTTATTGATGACAAACTTGAAGATACCCTCACATACAAGGAATACCCTTTATTGATCGGGTCAGAGGAAATGCCGAAGGATTTCAGTGATGCCTTAATGGGAAAGAAAAAAGGAGATACCGTTGAAGTTAAAATATCCTTTGAGAGTGATCATCCAAATAAATCAATAGCAGGTAAGGAGGTTATTTTCAAAATAGAAATCAAGGAAACAAAAAAGAAAAACCTCCCTCCTATAGATGATGAACTGGCTAAGGAGGCACAGTGTGAAACCCTTGCTGAGCTCAAAGAAAAAATCAGGGAGAACCTCGACAAGAGAAAGGAAAGCCAGATAAACCTTGAATATAAAAAGGAAATACTGGACGAACTCCTGAAGAGACATAATTTTGATGTCCCTGACTCAATGGTAAACGGAGAAATCGATTCCCTTATACAGCAGGAAAAGGAAAATGCCGGCAGAACAGGTTCGGCAGTCAAACCTGATGAAGAATTAAGGGCTGAGTTCGCTGAAAAAGCCAGGAGTAATGTAAAAAGTGTGATCCTGCTTGAAGCGATCGGAAAAAATAATAAAATTGAGGTTAGCGACGCAGATACAAAGAGTGCGATTGAAGAGATTGCGGCCCGCAATAACCTTAATGTTGAGGAAGTCACAAAACTGTATGCTGTACGGGAAGGATCAATGGATGCACTCAAGAGCAGGCTCTTTGCTGACAAGGTCCTGGATCATATACTTGAGAAGGCGAAGATAGAGGAGTAGGATAAGTTAGAAGTCAGAAGTTAGAGCTTAGAAGTAAAAAGATAGAAGTCAGAGGTTAGAGGTTGGAAGCGAGGGGTGAGGTCAGGAGTGACAGAGACGGACAAAGAGTAACGAGTTTATGACTTCCTGTCTGATACTTTCTACTTCTACCTTATTACTTTATACTTATTTATAAGGAGATAATATGAGTTTAATTCCGATGGTAATCGAGCAGACAGGAAGAACCGAGAGAGCGTATGACATTTATTCGAGGCTGTTGAAAGACCGGATCGTCTTTATCGGCACACCTATCGACGACATACTGGCAAACACTGTTATTGCCCAGTTGCTGTTTCTTCAGACCGAAGATCCGGACAAAGATATTCACATTTATATCAACTCGCCCGGAGGTGTTGTTTCAGCGGGACTGGCAATATACGATACCATGCAATACATAAAACCGGACATAGCGACGTACTGCCTTGGACAGGCTGCGAGCATGGGTGCACTGCTGCTCACAGCCGGTACGAAAACAAAGCGGTTCGCCCTTCCCCATTCGCGCATCATGATACACCAGCCCATAGGAGGATTTTATGGCCAGGCCACTGATGTCGAGATCCATGCAAGGGAAATTCTTAAGATGAAAGAAGCTCTCAATAACATAATGGCTAAACATACAGGCCAGCCTTTTGATAAAATACAGGTAGACACGGAAAGAGATTATTTCATGTCGGGAAAAGAGGCCAAGGAATACGGATTGGTTGATGATGTGATAGCAACTCTGAAAAAGGATTAATATACGAATATGAGCAATGAGAAAAATTCTAACATGCATAATGATACCCTGAAATGCTCTTTCTGCGGTAAGGGTCAGAAAGAGGTCAGAAAACTTATCGCCGGCCCTACCGTGTATATCTGTGATGAGTGTGTAAATCTATGCAATGAAATAATGGCGGAGGAATTTGATACTTCTTTCGACATCAATGTTTCGAAAAAATTACCCACCCCGAAAGAGATAAAGAAATTTCTTGACGACTATGTAATCGAGCAGGACCATGCAAAAAAGGTCCTGTCAGTTGCAGTCCACAATCATTACAAGAGGATCAATAATCCGCAAAAATCTGATATTGAACTTCAGAAAAGCAATATAATCCTGATCGGGCCAACGGGCACGGGGAAAACAATACTGGCTCAGACACTGGCAAAATTTCTTGATGTCCCCTTTACCATTGCTGATGCCACAACACTTACCGAAGCAGGCTATGTAGGTGAAGATGTTGAAAACATTATCCTTAAGCTTCTGCAGGTAGCGGATTATGATGTGGAACGTGCCCAGCGCGGTATCATTTATATTGATGAGATCGACAAAATCAGCAGAAAAACAGAGAACGTATCAATTACAAGAGACGTATCAGGCGAGGGAGTACAGCAGGCACTGTTAAAAATTATCGAAGGCACGGTCGCAAACATACCTCCCCAGGGAGGAAGAAAACATCCCCAGCAGGAGTTTGTTCAGGTGAATACGTCAAATATACTGTTCATGTGCGGCGGGGCGTTTGTCGGGCTTGAGAAAATAATCGAGCAGAGAACAGGCAGGAAGGTTGTCGGGTTCGGCGTTAAGCCGGAAAAAACAGGCACAGAGAAAATCGGAAAAATACTGAAACAGGTCCAGCCCCAGGACCTTATCAAGTATGGTCTCATACCTGAGTTTGCCGGCAGAATTCCTGTAGTGGCCACTCTTGAGGAACTGAACGAGTCAGCACTTGTGAGAATCCTGACCGAACCAAAGAACGCACTTATCAAGCAGTTTCAGCGGCTTCTTTCATTTGACAATGTCAAGCTGGGTTTTACTGAAAAAGCACACAAGGCAATCGCAAAGGAAGCAATAAAACGTAAGACAGGCGCAAGAGGATTACGGGCAATCCTTGAAGATGTCATGCTCGAGATCATGTATGAAGTACCGTCTCAGACAAATCTTACCGAATGTGTTATTACTGATGATGTAATAACGAAGAAGGGGAAACCAATTCTCACGTACGAAGACAAGGCAGAATCCGCATAAGATACTGAAAGCCGCTGCAGTTATTTACACGTTAAACTTAAACAGTTTCCTGACTCTCTCCTGACAATGCCAAAAGTCAAAGCTCAAATGCCAAATGAATATTAAAAAATCCAAATTCTAAACCGAATTTAAAAATATGAATCTTAAGTTATTTATAAATACTAAACTGACATTGTGTTATTGATATGCTGATCTAAAATTTTTTTTTGTCATTAAGTCATTGGTGTTTGATTTGACATTGGGTTTTTGACATTTGGCATTATCTTTCTTTCCTGATAAAAGGCTTCTTCCCTTTTTTTAATCCATGGGAAATCAGCTTTCTGAAGCAGTCCCTGAGTTCGGAATCCCTGATATTTTTCACTGTATTATCAAGATATTTCAAATCTCTTTCCGACAGTTCATCTTCCACTGCCTTATGATCAGATCCTTCGGGTTTGGGAAGCCTGCCTATCCTGAAACGTACGTCCCTGATCCCCAGGTGATCCAGTTTGTCTGTAATTTCTGCCTTGAAAAAGCTAAGATGATGCATCCATTGTGGAGTGTCAACCATGACAGTAAGTACTGCCCCCTTCACAGTGTCCGGATACGTGTGTACTGCAATCCCTTCTCCAACCAGGCTGTTCCACTGCCTTCTCACAGCAGAAATAGCCACTCCACTTTCTAAACCGGCATCTTTTATGAGTTTGCCAAGGATTTTATTGAGAGGCTGCATAAGAACTATAAAGAATTCTAGGCGACAGGCTTTTAGATATGAGTAATCCGTAACATACGGCAATGTGTCACGAAATCCCTGCATACGGTGTATGCATCATATGGGAAGGAGCACATCTTACTCACGGTATATCTAAAATTCTCAAAGCACGTGTACGTAAAGTCTCACTTCAACCTGTCGTCCCGGTTTAAACCGCTTTATTTACTTTTCCTGAACGAAGACATCTGGTGCACACATGAACTCTCCGTACACCATAAGAAGTCTGTGCCTTTACCCTCTGCAGGTTTGGCCTGAATAACCTCTTTGTCTTGTTATTGGCATGGCTTATGTTATTGCCTGAAACTCTTTTCTTGCCACATACTGAACATTCTGCCATTTAATTAAATACCTCCTGAGTAATCAGTAACCGATATCCTGTACTTATCAGAATATCCACAATTGCTTTAAAAAGAGCAGTTATGATAACATTAAACCTGTTTTACTTACAACCCGTTAACTAAAGGGATTTTAATAATTATTGAGGTATTATAACAGATTATAGGCATGTGTTATAGATATTAGAGGTTAGTGTAATATATGAGAATCCATGAGTTATCAAAACAGATTAATGTGCCAAGCAAAGAGATTCTGGCAAAGCTGAAAGAACTGGGCATACCGGCAAAGTCCCATATGTCCGGTCTGGACAACGACACTGTCAAAAAGCTGGTTTATTTATATTCCAGGGGGAAAAAGCCCCCGGCCAAAGAAGAAAAACCTGCGGCCCCCAAAAAAGAGACGAAGGCCGTGAAGGTCACGAAACCCAGGGCACCTGTTAAGGGAAAAAAGCCCATCCCTTCAAAAAAACCGGTAGCGCCCGCTGACGTTAAACCTGCTGAACCTGTCCTTCCGGAAACGCCGGATTCAATAGATGAAGATGAGGTAATTGTTCCTGACCGCTTCAAAAAAGAAGTAGACACCGATAAGATTACAAAATTTAAAAGTAAACCCGGTATGCAACGGGCCTTTGACTCCATCAGAAGAATAGATGTTAACAGGAAAGGTTTTGATTTCAAACCCCGTCACAAAAAACAGGACAAAAAGTCTCCTGAAAAGAGCTCAGTACCTGTCGAAGCCCCGACTCCCACAGCACCGAGAAAAAAGATCCTTAAATTCCAGGAGGGGACTACTGTTAAGGAATTTTCTGAACTTATCGGGCAAAAGCTGAATGATGTGATCAAGAAATTTATGGAACTGGGATATATGACAACCATAAACCAGCCTCTTGATGCCGATGCCGCACAGATTGTTGCTGAAGCATTTGGTTTAAGAATCGAACTTGCACCCATTGAAAGTGATGAGGACTTTATAGAAGAAGCAATTGATGAGGCTGCCCTGTCACCCCGTCCTCCTATTGTAACTATTATGGGACATGTTGATCATGGTAAAACAACACTTCTTGATGCCATCAGAGAGACCAAGGTCACCGAAACCGAAGCAGGAGGGATAACGCAGCATATTGGTGCCTATAAAGTCACCCTCAATAATAAGGAAATAGCATTTCTAGACACTCCGGGTCATGAAGCCTTTACCATGATGAGAGCCAGGGGAGCCAAAGTAACGGATATCGTTGTTCTTGTAGTTGCCGCTGACGACAGCGTTATGCCCCAGACAATAGAGGCCATTGACCATGCGAAGGCAGCAAATGTTCCTATCGTTGTTGCGGTCAATAAAATAGACAAACCCGAAGCAAATATCCAGAGAGTCAAGACCGAACTTGCCCAGCATGATGTTGTTCCCGAGGAGTGGGGAGGCAAAAACGTATTCGTGGAGGTTTCTGCCAAAGAAAAAACAGGCATAGAACATCTCCTGGAGATGATACTGCTTCAGGCAGAAATCATGGAGCTGAAAGCTGATTACAACAGAAAGGCCAAAGGAACTATTGTTGAAGCAAAGCTTGACAAGGGGAGAGGACCTGTCGGCACAGTGCTCGTCAACTCGGGAACCTTGCGGGCAGGAGATGCATTTCTCGTCGGTACCGTCGCAGGCAAGGTAAGGGCCCTCATTGATGACACAGGGAAAAAGTTAAAAAAAGCAGGACCGTCAACACCCGTTGAAGTCATAGGATTTCCCGAGGTTCCCCAGGCAGGAGATATATTTGTTGTGATGGATGATGAGAGAAAGGCCCGCCAGATAGCAGTGAACAGACTGCATAAACAAAAACAGGCAGCTATAGCACAAAAGAAAAAACTTACACTTGATGACCTTTTCGAAAGAGTTAAGGAAGGTGAAATCCGGGATCTCAATATTATCATCAAGGCAGATGTTCAGGGGTCTGTAGAGGCGGTTAAGGACGCCCTCTCCAAAATCAAACACCCCGAGGTCAAAGTCAATGTCATTCATACAGGCGCAGGTGGGATAAATGAATCTGATGTCATGCTTGCTGCTGCTTCAAATGCGATTATCATAGGATTCAGTGTTCGCGCTGATGCTAATGCAAACGCTCTTATTGAAAAAGAAGGTGTAGACGTCCGGTTGTATAATGTAATCTATGAAGCCATTGAAGATGTTAAAAAAGCCCTTGAGGGACTGCTTGAACCAACTATTACAGAAAAGGTTCTAGGACGTGCCGAGGTAAGGGAACTATTCCATATATCAAGATTCGGAACGATCGCTGGCTGTTATGTTACTGACGGCAAGATTTCAAGGGCGAGTGAAGGCGTCAGGGTAATCAGGGATAATGTAGTTATCTATGAAAGCAAAATCGCCTCTCTAAAGAGGTTTAAGGAAGATACCAAGGAAGTGCTCACAGGTTTTGAATGCGGGATCATGGTCGAGAATTTTAACGATCTCAAAACCGGAGATGTCATTGAAAATTATATCAAGGAAGAAGTTGCAACTAAACTGGAGCAATAGTTTTTTTAGTTGCTGGTTATTGGTTCTACGTTATTAGTTATACGAAAACGTTTGCATTTACATTACGCGAACCCTCTGCCCCATTATTATCGACACAATTCTACATATAGAGTCGCTGCAACCTGAATTATAGATATGATAGTAGGTCTTCTTACATTGGATTTACACATACCTGAGTCAAACTCACTTAAAGCAAAACGTCTTGTCATAAAGAGCCTGATCGACAGGATCAGAAATAAATTTAATGTCTCTGTCGCCGAAGTTGACGCTAACAATCTTTGGCAGCGCAGTGTAATAGGCATATCCCTTGTTGCTAATGAGACACAGGTAATTAACAAGGTGTTTGAGAAAATTAAAAACCTGGTGTTAAACACACATTCGGTAGAAATGATAGAAGCATCAATAGAAATGCTTTAGAAAATTAAAACTGAAAAATATAAGATCAAAATACGGAATGATTATGATTTTTAACAAAATATAGTCACATACATTTTGGAGAAAAAACTCTGTAACCTTAATTTTTAATCTTTAATTCTTAATTTATAAATGCATCCATACAAACGATCAGCAAGAGTCAGCGATTTAATTAGGGAAGAAGTCGCTGATATTCTGTTGAATAAGATCAAGCATAAAGATCTCGGGTTTGTTACGGTCACCGGGGCAAAGGTGAGCGATGACCTGAGACATGCTACCATATACCTGAGTGTTCTCGGCAACGATGACGGGCAGAAGACAGTACACAAAATAAGCTCGTCTTCGTCATTCATCAGGGGGGAACTTGGCAGAAGATTAAAAATGAAATATGTTCCTTCCCTATCCTTCAGAATAGATGAATCGATAGCGTATGGAAGAAGAATTGACAGCATACTTGACGAAATAGAGTCAGAGGGGGGCGGCATTGATGAAGACGAAGATCTCTTCTGACCTGCTGAACCTCATCAGGAAAAACGATTCCTTTTTGATAGTCGGTCATGTAAATCCCGAGGGAGACTCAATCGGCTCATCACTTGCGTTTGCTCTTGGACTAAAAAAATTCGGGAAAAAATATGTACATGTCGTGAGCAAGGATCCGGTTCCCGAAAATCTTAATTTCCTTCCGTCTTCAAGGATGATTCAGCATAAAATCCCTAAAAAAAAATACGATGTCGCAATCCTTATTGACTGTAATCATATTGAGAGAACTGGATTTAAAGAACTCAATGCGGGCAGGACAGCTGTCATTGACCATCATGTCCTTCCGGAAAATGCAGGGAGCAGTGATTTTTACACATCATTATCAGCCTCTTTCATCGATCCTGATGCAGCCGCAGCCGGATTGCTGGTATATAAGGTGCTGTCAGCCCTGAAAATCACGTTTGACAGAAACATGGCAACAAATCTTTATACAGCACTGTTAGTTGATACAGGAGGGTTCAGATATTCCAATGCAACACCGGAAGCACTGAAAGTAGCATCCGAAATGGTGGAATCAGGCGCTGCCCCATGGGACATATCAAAAGAGTTGTATGAAAACAATCCGTATGGCGCCATGAAACTTCAGGGACTGTCGCTTTCAACCCTTGAGAAAAAAGATGGGATTGCCTGGATAACAGTGACACGTGCAATGTTCAGGAAGACAGGCACAGGTGCAGAGGACTGTGAAGAATTTGTAGACCTTCCGAGAAAAATAAAGGATATTGAAGTAGCGATTTTCTTCAGGCAGGATGGCAACAGGTCGTATAAAGTGAGTTTCCGGTCTAAAGGCAAAGCAAATGTTCAGAAGATAGCCAGGATATTTGGCGGCGGGGGTCATGTTGCTGCAGCAGGATGCATGGTAAAAGGCAATCTTAAAGAAGTGCAGACAAAGGTTTTCAGGGCTGTAAGGAAAGCATTAAAAGAAAATAAAAAATAAAAATGTAAGACTCGATATTTAATGAAACCATTTTTTTCATTAATTGTTCCCTTCCTTATTTTTCATTTTCAATTTTTTATTCTTAATTATTCTTCATGGATTTAATAATCAATCTTAATAAACCAAAAGACATTACATCCCAGGACGGGGTAACAAAAGTTAAAAAAATATTTCGGGCAAAAAAGGCCGGTCATGCAGGTACGCTTGACCCGATGGCCACCGGCGTGCTCCTCGTTTGTTTAAACCGGGCAACAAGACTCACATCTTTTTTTTCCTCTCTTGAAAAAGAATACAAGGCGGTCATGAAACTCGGGATTTCAACGGACACTCAGGATGCTTACGGCAACATCATCGAGACATGCGATGACATTTCTGTAAACAGGGAGCAGATTGAAGCAGTTCTTAAATCTTTTTCAGGCAAGACTTTTCAGGAGCCGCCCATGTTCTCAGCCCTTAAACACAAGGGCAAACCCCTATACAAGCTGGCAAGGAAAGGGATTGAAATAGAGCGGAAGCCCAGGGAAATCAATATCAGCCTGATCGAGCTGCTTGATATTGATATGCCCTTTGTTACGTTCAGGGCCAGATGCTCCAAAGGGACATATATCAGAACGTTATGTCATGACATGGGTAAGAAACTGGGAACATGTGCTCACCTGTACGAACTCGAGCGCACCGCCATTGGAGATTTTCATATATCAGAGAGTATATCTCCGGACAAGCTTATTGACATATGCAAGGGACATACAACTAACATAGGCATACATTCCATGGGTGATGCACTTTCCTGGCTGCCGGAACTGACCGTCGATGAATCTGTATCAAGAGCCATAAGTCATGGCAATCCACTGGAATTACATGAACTATCCGATACATTAAAAACTGCTGAAGCAATCAAAATCAAATCACGGGACAATACACTTCTGTCTATCGGAAGGTATGTGCCTGAAAAAAAAATCATTAAAATGGATATAGTGTTTACATAAGAACAGGATTCAAGGGTCGGAGGATTCAAGGGGTGAAGTGAAAAAACATCTACAGAAAGAGTTAATTCTCAACATCAAGGTTGAGCCTCGGTCTTCAAGATCAGAGATTGTCGGTCCATATGGCGATGGGATAAAGGTCAAACTCACATCCCCTCCTGTTGACGGAAAGGCGAATAAGGAATTGATAGACCTTTTATCAAAAGAATTTAAAATCAGAAAAAAAGATATCGAGATAATCTCGGGACAGAATTCCAGGTATAAAATCATCAGAATAACCGGATTAACCAAGATTGAACTGAATTAATAACGTATAAAAAAACCGGCCCCTTCTCCGCAGGGAGAAAGGGCCGGAAAAGTCTCCGACATTCGATGTTTTACTTAACGTCAATCTTTATTTTCTTTTTTCCTTCAATCGCCTTTTTGCTTTTTGGTATGGTAATTGTCAGTATACCCTTTTTGTAACTGGCCGAAACATTGTCGCTTTCAATCTCAACGGGAAGAGGGATTGTTCTGCAGAATGATCCGTAGGAACGCTCCAGTCGGTGATATCCTTTGTCACTGTCCTCTTTTTCTTCCTTTTTTTCACCTCTCAATGTAAGTGAATCCCTATTAAGAGTCACATTTATATCATTTTCATCCATTCCGGGCAGTTCTGCCAGTACCTTGATCTCTTTGTCACCCTCTTTTACATCAACCTTGGGAGAGTAAGAACTGATATCCGGTCCGAAGAACGGCTCAAGTTCAAATCCTTTGAAAAAATCATCAAAGAGGCTCTCCATGTTGCTACGCATCAGTGAAACGGGATCATGAACCTGACGCTTTACCGGTACACTTTTTTTCCTGAACAGGCTTAAGTCTCTGAATGACATATCTCATACCTCCTTTCCTCACGCCTCAGCCTTTACCGGAATTTTTCTGGTCTTTACAGCCTCGGCTTTTGGCAGGGTTAGTCTTAAAACCCCGTTTTTTACTGACGCCTGTATCTTTTCCCTGTCAATCTCTTCAGACAGGGTAAAGGTCCTCTGATAATCACCTACACCATATTCAGATTCTGTCAGTCTGAGTCCGTCAGGAATTTCAGGCTCAACCTTGCCATAAATGGTGAGGGTGTCTTTCTCCAGCGTTACTTCAACGCTTTCATTATCAACGCCAGGCATATCAGCTAAAAGGTATATCTCCTCATTTTTTTCGATAATATCAACTGCAGGAGTATATACCCTTTTGGCCCGCGTTCTTTCAACTCCATGATGGAGATTTGCTTCTTTTTTTTCTACTTCCCTGGTAGCTACCGTCATGATATTCACCTCCCTATTCTGATTTAATATCAATTTTTCTGGGTTTTTCTTCTTCTGCCCGCGGCAGTGTTATGTAGAGGACACCTTTCTTAAATGAAGCATTGACCTTCCCGGCTTCAACATTGAAAGGAAGCTCAATGGTCTTTGAAAACTGCCCATTCCACCTCTCTCTCCTGTGATAGGCCTCATTATCCCGGATGTCTTCAACCCTGCGCGTACCGCGTAACGTAAGTGACTTTCCGACTACTGATATTTCAATGTCCTCTGGTGAAATTCCGGGTATTTCCGATGTCACTACCGCATGGTCTGAATCAACCCAAAGGTTGACAGCCGGAAATTCGCAGGACCTGTGAGACGAAACCCTGGAAAACATCCTGTTCAGTCTCTCAAATTCACGCCACGGATCCACAAAGGTATTATTGTTAAATTCTGTCCATAACATTTTTATCACCCTCCTTTTTTATATTATTTATTTCATCTTTTCTCATCATGAATTTATCTATGCAAATGAGATGCCTGAATAAAAATATTTATATTTCTAGCAGTTACATAAAAAATATGAAATTGAGCGAGATAGCAAGGACACATTGACCCACAAGGATAAAGTAAATCCGTCCCATAGGCATATTTGGCCCAGTTTCCTGATGATCTGAGCTCTGTACATCTGCAACACTGGAACCGGGTTCCTTTCCCGGAACCTTAATCCCAATTTATCCATAAATAATTGCGCCGTTGGGTAAGCTTTAAACAAAGTTTTGGGAGCGGCTATTACGGCAGACATTAAAATGCACTTTACGTGCTGATGCAGTGCTAAGACTGATCATCTCCCCATGCATTGCGCCATAATTAAAACCTTGTTTAAGGCTTTCCCCATGACTGTGAGAATAAGTGGATTAGTTTCAATTACTTACTTACTTACTTACTTACTTACTTATTTATTTATTTTTCTGCGGAGGTTTCTTAGACTGATCCCGAGCAGGTTTGCTGCTTTTGTTTTATTGCCGTTTGTGTATTTCAGGGACTCTTTAATCATGATATCTTCCACTTTCTTCATGGGAGTTCCAATAGGAATAAATACACCCTCCGGTGTTGTCTCATGGGTTTCTGCTGTTTTAAAGACTCCCGATTCCTCGATGTGAGGAAGGATGTGATGAGGGAATATCCGTCTCGTGTTTTGAGGAAGCAGAGTTGCTATGCGAGTCATGATATTTCTCAATTCTCGTACATTACCCCTCCATTTATACTGCTCCAATACATAGATGGTCTCTGCTGACAGGCTTGGAAATGGAGGCTGCCACCCCATCTCAATAAAGGCCCTTTCAAGGAAGTGCACAGCCAGAAGAGGAATATCCTCAACCCGTTCGCGCAGGGGAGGCAGGTTAATTCGCAGCACATTGATCCTGTAGTAAAGGTCTTCACGAAACAGTCCGTCTCGTACAGCTTTCTGCAGGTCAACATTTGATGCGGCTATTACCCGTACATTGACAGTGATAGGTTCTTCGCCGCCCACGCGGTAAATTACTCCATCTTCCATAACACGGAGAAGCCTGACCTGCAGGTTAAGGGGCATTTCACTTATTTCATCCAGAAACAGGGTTCCCCTGTCTGCAGTCTCAAACTTTCCCCTCCTTGATTTTATCGCACCTGTAAAAGCTCCCTTTTCATGTCCGAACAGCTCACCTTCGATAAGACTCTCTGGCACGGCACCGCAGTTGATAGGCACAAATGGCCCGGATGACCGGGGGCTTAACACATGAATTCCTCTGGCAACTATCTCCTTTCCAGATCCTGTTTCTCCTGTGATCAGGACTGTCTGTTCAGAAGCCGATATCTGCGGAAGATGAGTAAGGGCCCGACGCATAACAGGGGAACGGAACAGAAAATATGGTTTGACCTTGGCCACCAGTGGATCTACTACGGTCAGTGAGGTGCTGCTGGAGATTGTTCTCCCCATGCTTGTTTCAACCATCACGACAAAACGCTCAATATCAAGAGGTTTTCTTATGTAATCATCAACAATGTACTTTACTGATTCCTGGGATGACTCAACTGATTCGTACTCCTGGTCTGTGAGCACATAGAACAGGCATGAAGGATAACGCAGCTTATAGTCCTTGACCATTTCAATACATTGCTCATTTACCAGATCAAGCGCTGCAATAATGATATCTATTGCATTATTTTGAGTAATACCCAGCGCATCTTTGATGTTCTCTGCCCTGCTGACCTGTGCTCCCACCCCTTGCAATGCCTGCTCCATGGAATCCAGGGCTGCAATCTCATCATCAATCACGAGAACTGCCAGACCTTTTAAATTGTGAAGCTCGTTCATCATTTCCGTTATTTCGTTAACCTTCCCGGTAAATAATACGGCCGTTGTATGAAAGATATATAAGAATACATGATTCTATCAAAACAGGAAAGACCTTGATATCCGCTCTAACTGAATCTGCAATTTCATAATACTAACGTATTATAAATGTGCAGGATGGCAATTTAAATATGAATTCAATGAACATTGTGAGTTAATATACAATTGCAAAATGGGTGATCATAAAAACAGGAAAATATTTTTCTCAGGTATCGCCGGAAGTGGAATGTCAGCAATTGCAGGTTTCATGGCTGATAGAGGCAATACTGTTGTCGGTTCTGACAGGGCATTTGATATGGACCCCGACAACCCGTTAATAAAAGTTTTTCAGTCCAGGGGTATTTCCATTGTTCCCCAGGACGGAAGCGGCATCGATAATACGTTTGATTTTGCCGTGTTCAGTACTGCTGTGGAAGATGACAGGCCGGAAGTAATAAAGGCAAGGAGTCTCGGCATTCCAGCAAAGACAAGACCCGGTTATCTGGCAGAGATAACTTCATCATTTAAAACAATAGCTGTTTCCGGTACCAGCGGAAAATCAACTGCTTCAGGACTGCTGGCTTTTTTAATGTACAGACTCGGGTTGGAACCAAATTTCATGGGCGGAGGCAGGGTAAAGCAGTTCAGGTCGCATACTCAAGCAGGCAACTCACATGCGGGCAAATCAGATATACTTATTATCGAGGCATGTGAATCAGACGGTTCCATTATTCATTACCTGCCTGAGCACACCATCATTCTTAATCTTTCTCTTGATCATCACACTATTGATACGACAGCAGACATGTTTAATACGCTCGTAAAGAATACTCGGAACAGAATTTTAATGAACGGAGATGACAGAAATCTTGATAGTATTACTGCCCGAAATACTGTTTATTTCTCAATCCATAATTCTTCACAGTACATTGCCGAAGACATCGTACTGCATCCGTTTCATTCTGATTTCACAGTGAAGGGAACCGGATTCAATTTACTTCTCCCCGGTGAGCACAATATATATAACGCCCTTTCCTGTATCGCCTTTCTGTCGGAAACAGGAATTCCTCTTGATACCATAGCTTCAATAATGCCGGAGTTCAGGGGAATTGACAGGAGGTTTGATGTACATTTAAACGAAAGCGGTGCTTTCGTAATTGATGACTATGCGCACAATCCCCATAAGATAGAATCCATGATGAACACCGCCAGAAAGCTGAGCGATAACATATGTTATATATTCCAGCCCCATGGTTTTGGACCAACAAAAATGATGAAGCAGGAATATATTGAGACCTTTGTAAATAATCTGCGCAATACAGACCACCTCATACTGCTTCCTATATTTTATGCAGGAGGCACAGCCGGCAGGGACATCAGCAGCGATGATCTCGCAAATGAAATTGTTGCACAGGGAAAATCAGCTGAGGTCATACAGGAAAGGGATAATGTGTTAGAGAAGGTACATGATTTCAGATGCTTTATAATTTTCGGTGCAAGAGATGAAACCCTGTCCAGTTTTGCAGAAAAACTTGCAGGAGCGGTAAAGAAGCAGAATTGTAAGTTTATATAGATCTGGGAAATTTGTAATTGAATATTGGTTAATGGTAATTGGTAATTGATACTTTGCCAGCTGTCCCCATAACCTCTTACCTCTTATTTCTTGCCTTTTACTTCTTATTTATTTGCTTTAGCCTTTCTATCTCTTTTTTTAGTTCTTTCATCTTCACTTCCCTGCCGATGGACATTTCATAGAATTTTTCAAGATCAGCCACCCTCTGCTTGATTTCCTGTTCCATATGCTTGCGGTCAGTAATATCCTCACAGGTGGTTATAATGCCGATAGGTTCCCCATTTTCATTCGTCACGACATCGGACATAAGATGAACAGGAAAGGTGCTTCCATCCTTTTTCCGGTTAATGCCGTCACGTTTCCATCGTTTCATGGACTTGATTCTTTCCATGGACAGGGGATTCCAGTTCCCGTCAGCAGCGAACAATCGGACACTTTCGCCTTTAAGATCTTCTCCATCATATCCATGAATTTCAAGATCAGCAGGATTTATGTAAAAAATATTTCCCTGAAGATCTGTAATCGTCACACCTATCTGCATCGTTTCAAGGGCCTTTTCAAATGAACGCAGGGTTTTCAACGCCTGCTCATATTCACTATACAGATACTCAAGTTTCTTGGCCCATTTACGCAATTCAACCAGCTCAGAGACGAGTTGTTCTTTGCTTTTCTCTTCGTCTTTAACAATCATTATTTATTAATACGGATTAATTATTATCCGACTTTAACGTAAAGCTTTGCACAATTAAGTAAGTTTATAGAGTAATTAAGTTAATAAAATAGACACGGCAACAGTTGCATGTTACATTGTTCTTATGAATAGAAGGTGAACCGCCTCGGTAAACCAGGGTATTACAGGAGAGCACATGTTATATTCCTCTTCATATGGCCGGATCCTGTTAAAAATCAGTTATACAGGTCCGGTTCTTATATGTTTGAGATGTATCCATCTCAGGAATAAATGGGCTGGGATAAAGGGGGTGGTGATCATATAAAATTCACTTTTTGAAACATAAGACGCTATGTGGTTGATTAATATTATTGGATCTTTGCATTAAATAATTTCAGAACCATTTTTACCGTTTAGGGAGGCGAGTCATGAAAATCAAACAATTAATGAACAAGAATCTGGTGACCGTGCCTGTCAATGCAACTATTCATGATGCGGCACTGCAAATGAAAAAACAGAATGTCGGTTCAATTCTGATCGTAGAAGATAGCGGCAAACTCGAAGGTATTCTGACAGACCGGGATATAGCAATGGCAGTAGCCGCAGATAATAAAGATCCCCTGACTGCCTGTGCTTATGATGTTATGATGAGTGATCCGGTTATCATTGAAGCCGACGCAAGCGCTGACGCTGCACTGAGAGTAATGAGTACAGCCAATGTCAGAAGGCTGCCTGTGTGTGAGGACGGGAAATTAGTCGGTCTCATTTCTTCGGCAGACCTTGCCGCAGAAATAAAGGAAGAGATCAATCAATTTTTGGAACTTGAAGAAGCTTTTTCAAAGAAACCACATTGAGATAAGCTTCATTAGTTCATTAAATTTCAGATTGTTCGCTACTCCACGCGTTCGAGGACGACGGGGATGTCCATTCGTACGTCATTTCGTACTATACCAAGGACCACTTCGTCACCGACACGATATCTGTCAAATTCATTTCGCAGGTCATCGTATGACGCTATGGGATTGTCATTCACTGATTCAATTACATCTCCCAGTACAGTTTCATTCCCGAATCTTCTTGTCCCTCTAAGACCTGCCTTTTCAGCAGCACTACCTGACTGGACATCAATTAATAAGACACCTTTTATTCCTAGTCGTCTAGTTATTTGCATGTTGGCTATTGTCACGCCAAGACCGGGTTTCATAACGTGCCCGTATCTAATTATCTCGGGCACAATGCGGTTAACGATATTTACCGGTACAGCAAATCCTATACCGGCACTTGCTCCTGACGGACTGTAGATTGCAGTATTGATCCCTATGAGTCTGCCGGCACTGTCCAGCAATGGTCCCCCTGAATTGCCGGGATTAATGGCTGCATCAGTCTGAATTACTCCCTGAATCGTCCTGCCTGATACTGAATTTATTTCTCTTCCTATCGCACTCACAATGCCGGTCGTCATGGTCTGATCAAGCCCGAACGGGTTTCCAATAGCAAAGACCTTCTGGCCGACCCTGAGATTTTCAGATTCTCCTATCAGGATTGGATGGAGCCTGTCAGGAGGAGCTGAGATCTGTAAAACAGCCAGGTCTTTGTCCGGTGAAACTCCAACAACTGTGCCCTTCCATGAAGATTTGTCAGCAAGGGTCACTTCTAGACGGTTTGCATCTTCAATAACATGATAGTTGGTCACTATTCTTCCGTCCCTGTCCCATATAAATCCTGACCCTGTGCCGTGCGGGATTTCATATATATTCAGACTGAACAGGCTTCTCCTCAATTCAATACTTGTAATGTATACGACTGATGAAGATGTGGACTCAAACAGGTCGATCGTATTTTGTTCGTCCGCTGCCAGGTCACCCCGTGCAGTCACCGGCCTCGGCTCTGCTTCAGGATCATACAGGCTCCTGGGTGATGACAGGTACCAGAGAAAAGCAGATGCAACAGCAAGGATAATCAGCAGCCGCAGCAGGTTGCCTTTTTGTTCATTTTTATTTTGATAAGACGGGTTCATATTTTGTTATTGCTGTTTTATAAATATAGGCTTTGCAGAATCTCGAGTTGATTCTGTTGTCTGTCACCCTGAATTCATTTCAGGGTCTCACAACCCGCTTCGAACTTGAGATTCTTAAACCTGCCTGCATACTGGCAGGCAGGTTCAGAATGACAGCTATTAAAGTCTTACTTTCTTCATAAATCACTGACAAATTATTAACCAACTCAAATCATCCCTTACGAATTCAGACTAAATTTCACATAATCATTCCAGTAATTGAACAATTCCTTGGTCGCGTATAAATCCCCTACACAATATTTTGCGATATCCAGATACTGCCCCTGTTTAAACAGGTCACCGACTTCATACCCTGTGACACCCTCTTCCTTCGGACTTTTAATCCCAAAAGCCTTGCACCACATGTGAAGGCTGAACTTTCTCCTGACCGCCCCGTAGAAAGTGAGCAGATCCAGCAGGTCTGCATGAGACAGGTTATACCGGTTCGGCATAAGATCTTTTGTCGGTGTGATCTTGTGAAAGGCTGACCTGATCAGGATAAATGGAGCATCAAAACTTCTGCCGTTGAAAGTAATGACCTGATCATAGTGTTTCACTGTATCCCAGAACCTGTTCAGAACCCCCTCCTCTGAATCAGAAACATATTCTATGCCGTTTTCTTCAAGCGGCTGTTGATCAATGTCAGGCGACTGGTAATATACAACTCCTTTGTCACTGTCAGGATTGAGCATACCAATGGCCACGATCTCACCTGTCAGGGGAGAAAAACCCATGCCTTCTTTCACTTCCTGAATTTCTTCTTCGGATTCAGCAAACTTGAGTAGATAATCTCTGGTTATTTCATCAAATGAGTCGAAATCCTTACCCACAGTCTCGATATCGATTACAATCTTTCTTCGCATAAGAGGTTTTACCATGTTTCAATAAATAGTTGCAAGAAACAGAGATGAACCGCTCTTGATTAATATGAAGTGCGTAGCAGTATTTGAAATATAATAGTTACCAATTAATAACTAAATAAAATAATTTAATTTTGATTTTGTTAAATATGCGCTATGATTATATATATGTCTAAGTAAATGTCTTTCGTGATAATCACGAATGACAATCACTCTATAAAAAATTTCAGAGAGCAATAATTATCGCATTTATAGCAACAATCAGTATAGACCATCACAGGAGAACATGATATATAAATGAGTATGTTTATGTTATTACATTGCTTCTATTTCAGGCAGGATAATCATTATAGGGAAGGAGGTAGTTAAGTTCTTTCTTTATTTAATTTTTTGTTAGAGAGGAGGATTAATAATGAAGAAGTTTATTTATTCAGCAGTATGTTTAATATTTATCATTGGGACAGGAGCAGCTTTTGCAGCCGACATTGTACCCGATGTGATTATGATGCCGGGATCGCAACCGGGAGAAGTAACCCTGGAAGACCCGGGAAGGTGCCTGAACTGCCATAAGAATTATGAATTGAACCCCAGGGTAGAACCAGGATTTGGCTGGATGGGGGCTGCCATGGGCAACGCAGGCCGCGATCCCATTTTCTGGGCAACACTTGCCATTGCCGAGCAGGACTTTGACGGGGCTGGCGACTTGTGTATCCGCTGCCACAGCTCAGGCGGCTGGATAGGCGGCCGTTCAACCCCTACAGATGGTTCCGGTCTGAGGGCCAGTGATGAAAACGGTATTGACTGCGACACCTGTCACCAGATGACCGATCCTGAGATGACAGTGGTTGATCCAGTAACCGTTACTCCAATTATCGGCACGATGACCGATCCTTTCATTAATAATTCGGCTGACAGTCTGGTTTATGTACCTGGACTGGAAGGCTACTATGGCAGCGGCATGTATGCCCTGTCCAATGCCTACGGCAAACTTGGCCCCTATAATGTGGGTGATGCGGTTGCACGGCATCAGTTTACCGGATCAGATTTTCACCGCGATGTTGACTTCTGCGGCACCTGTCACGATGTGTCCAACTCGGCAGTGGGCCAGCTGGCTCCAAATGCAGGAGCCCAGCCCGGAGCTCCGGCTGTAACCAGAAGTGCGGAAGTGGGGTATCCACTGAATCCTAACTTGACACCAAATGATCCAGCTGTTCTGGATGGCATGGCGGCCTTCAACAATCCGCCCTATGCCTACGGAATAGTGGAGCGGACCTACAGTGAATACAAGTCCAGTCCTCTTTCCAGCTTGCGGGTGAAAGATTTCGTCACGCTTCCTGCAGACCTGCAGGATACGCGTGGTTCGTTGTACGCTGCGTACGAGGATGCAACAATCAATAACCCACCGGATGGAGATTATGTTGACGGCGATCTGCGGTATTTCTCCTGCCAGACCTGCCATATGCGGCCCATTACCGGCAGGGGCTGTGATAAGGCAAATGCCCCGAACAGGCCGGATCAGCCCATGCACGATCAGACCGGAGGCAACTACTGGGTTTATCCCCTTGTGTACTGGCAGGATCAGCAGGGCACCCTACGGTTGGGCGGCGGCTTGAGCGCCGAACAGATCGAGGCAATGAATGACGGTATGCTCCGGGCGGGACAGCATCTGACCCAGGCAGCCACCCTAGATGTCGATGGCAATATTGCCAGGATCACCAACATGACTGGCCATAAGCTCATTTCCGGTTATCCTGAAGGACGCCGCATGTGGCTGAACATAAAGTTTTATGACAGCCAGGATAACATGATCGAAGAAATCGGTGAATGGGGTCCATTGCCAGTGCCAAATCCTATAACGAACCCTGTGGACAGCACCACATTTGTTCCCTGGTCAATTGTCGATATTGACAACCCAAAACTGAAGGTCTACGAGGTTCATCCGGCCATGACCCAGAAGTGGGCTGCTGCGCTTATTGGTATAGGCTACCCATCCACTATGCCTCTCAGCTTTGACCGCTTGACAGGTGATGTTAATTACACCCTTGGCCAGTTGGCTGGTCAGGCCCCTGGAACGTATCATGAAACGTTCCATTTCGTGCTCAACAACCACGTAGCCTTTGACAACCGTATTCCTCCTTACCAGATGAGCTATGACGAAGCCCAGAAGCGCAACGCCCTGCCGGTGCCTGCCAATCAGTATGGCGGCTCACCACGAGGAGTCTACCAACATTGGGATGAATATGATGTGAAAGCCGCTGCTCCCAGTCATGCAGTAAGAGCTGACCTCACCCTGTACTACCAGGGGACGAGCTGGGAGTACGTCCAGTTCCTGAATAATGCGGTCAGCACCACAGCCACTGGCGCTGGAGCTCCAAATCCCGTAACCCCATTCCTGGAGGCTGAAGGCAAGAACTACCTCGATGCCTGGGTGAATGCTGATCACAACCTGCCGGGTGGGGTGCCAGGCACCATGGTGCCGCCATATATCATGGCAACTGCCTCATGGAATGACACGGCGGGATGCGTACCATCACCTGAAGTCTGCACTGGTGGTGGCGATGAGGACTGCGACGGCCTGATTGACTGTGGTGATCCTGACTGTGATGCAGATCCTGCGTGCCCGAGTCTAATCGAATGGCCTAACTGCTTTGACACCATTGACAATGACTTTGACGGCTTGACGGACTGTGAAGACAGGACCGATTGTGATGGTGAACAGGATGGCACAACTACATGCGGAGTTGGAGTATGTGCTACAACAGGTTTCCTGGAGTGCCGGAACGGTGCAGAGACAGACACCTGCAGTCCTCTTCAGCCTCAGGAGAACAACGAAGTTTCCTGTTTTGACACACTGGATAATGACTGCAACGCTCTGACCGACTGTGCCGATGCCAACTGTGACGGCGCTATCGGCGCTCCTACGACCTGCGGCGTTGGCGTATGTGAAGCAACCGGCAACCTGACCTGTTCGAATGGTGCCGAGGTTGACACATGCACTCCGGGAACCCCTGGCACTGAAGGTCCTGACGGGGATCCAACCTGCACAGACGGACTTGACAACGACTGCGACGGTCTGACGGATGCCAACGATACAGACTGCCAGCCAGCTGTAGTTTGCTCAGATTTTAATAATGACAGAAAGGGATGCAGGAATGCCGGCTGCATTTACAACAACAAGACCGGTCTCTGCACTCCGTAGTTCTTCAATCACAAGAAACAAGAACCTCAGCATGGGGAGCGGAATTCCGCTCC
>CP070632.1:766655-834118 GCA_020356065.1 Nitrospiraceae bacterium | reverse complement strand
ATGTTTCAACAGATTTTTTTATTCTCAGAACGGCCCGGTCCATGTCCGGCATCAGAAACGGATCATGCATCTTCTCCAGCGAAGGCGAAAGAAACTCCTTTATTGATGCTGCGTCCTTAATATCGCGATTAATTAATATCTGAGCAAGTACAGGAGAGATTGAGGCCTCCCGGGAAAGATATATGAGAAATTCAGGATTGGTTCTGCTTACCAGCCAGTTGTGATGCATTGATATTTAGATAAAATAAAACATTAAAAAGTAAAAAAATTAAAGAATACTATTTCATCATTTTTTTTAATTTTTAATCCTTTATTTTCTTGTAAAGGCCTTTTTTTCACCCATCATCAAAACAATGGGACTTGCCACAAACATTGATGAATAGGTACCTATCGCTATTCCGAGCATAATGGCAAAGGCAAAGTCATGTATTACTTCACCTCCGAAAAGATAAAGGGCGAAGGCGGCAAAAAAGGTGGTCAGAGACGTAATGAGCGTTCTGGACAGGACTTCATTCAGACTCTGGTTAACGATCTCAATGGTAGATTTTTTTCTTACCGCTCTGAGATTTTCTCTGATCCTGTCGAATACAACAACAGAGTCAGTCAGTGAATAACCGGCAATCATTAGAAGCGCACTCACCAGTATCAGATTAATTTCCTTGTCCATCAGATAAAAAATACTCAGCACTGCGAGCACATCATGAAACGTCGCAACCGTGGCACCCACTCCAAACCTGAACTGAAACCTGAAGGTGATATAAATAAGTATCCCGATGATCGCGGCTATGATAGCCCACAAAGCATCTTTTCTGAGCCGCGCTCCAACTTTCGGGCCGATCTCTGTAGTTGAATCAACCACAAGATTGCTTTCGGAAAATGCATTCGATAAAACCGAGATAATCTCCTTTGATAAATTTCCGAGCGTTTCTTCACTCTTTTTAATGCGTATCAGGATCTTGTTCTCGGTGGGAAGGTCCTGCAGATCAAAGTCCGTTATACCGCCGTCACTCAGGGCCTGACGAACGTCCTGGAGCGGTATCATTTCATTGAATTTGATCTGCACTGCCGTACCGCCCGCAAAATCAATACCAAGATTTGCAGTCCCCCCTGCCACCTGGATTATGGCGATAAACCCGATAATGATTAACAGTGCAGAAACTCCCAGGGCAATCACCCTCTTACCCATAAAATCTATTTTAGTATTTTTGATAATCTCGATCATATGCTCAGCTCTTTCACTTCGCGTTTTGTCGTAATAAGGTCAAAAACAGTCTTTGTCCCTATCAGGGCCGTAAAGAGATTAATAAACACACCCCAGCCAAGGGTCACAGCAAATCCCTTAATCGGACCGGTACCAAACTGAAAAAGGACGACTGCGGTGATCAGCGTGGTAACATGTGAATCAAAGATAGTCCAGAACGCCTTGTCATACCCCGAATCAATGGCCGCCCTCGGGGTCTTTCCGAGTCTCAGTTCTTCCCGGATTCTTTCAAACATGAGAACATTACTGTCAACTGCCATTCCGATTGCCAGAATAATGCCAGCAATTCCTGGAAGGGTCAGAGTGGCGTTAAAGGCTGAAAGCACCCCAATAAGAAAAATAATATTCAGAACGAGGGCAAAGTTCGCAATGAGTCCTGCCTGTTTATAGTAGACCACCATAAAAATAATCACGATAAGCGCACCCAATATACCGGCATTCACTCCTGCGTTAATCGAGTCCGTTCCAAGAGACGGACCAACAGTCAGGTTCTGAAGCATTATTAAAGGTGCGGGCAATGAACCGGACCTGAGAACAATGGCAAGATCCTTTGCCTCCTGCATGGAAAACGATCCTGTAATCTGTGCATTCCCACCTGCTATTCTCTCCCGGATCATTGGAGCGGAATACACATTTTCATCAAGTATAATGGCAAGCCGCTTTTTTACGTTATTTGCCGTTATCTGCTCGAAAAGCCTGGCACCGGTAGAATTAAAGGATATCGATACATACGGTTCATTGTATCTCTGGTCAATGTTGACCCTGGCTTCAGTCAGGAACTCACCTGTCATCAGGCTCTGCTTTTTCATCAGATATACCAGTTTTGTCTCTATGCCTGTCTCTTTATCAAGCTGTCTTCCAAAAAGCAGTTCATCTTCTTCAGGGATCTTGTCTTTAAACTCTTCAAGGAGTCCTTTTTCATCAGCAGGAGCTATTGATCCCGGAAGCTGGGCAGCAACAGGAGATTCGTCATCCAGAAGCTTGAATTCAAGAATTGCGGTTTTTCCCACCAGATCGATTGCTCTCTTGGTATCCTTGACTCCCGGAAGCTGGATTACAAGCTCCTTCTCTGCCTGTCTGTGTATGGTCGGCTCGGCAACACCAAACTGGTCGACCCTGTTTCTGATCGTTTCCAGGGCCTGATCAACTGCAAACTCTTTTATCCTCCTGACCTCGGTCTCCTCCAGCCTGTAAACAAGCCTTTCATCCGACCGGTCAAAGAGCTTAAGGTTTGGGAACTCCTCGGTGACTGCCCTTTCCATTTCACCTTTACCCGGAGCAACGATAATATCAGGACCTTTTTTCTCGGCACTGGCCTCCAACTCTTTTTCATTGAAAATATTAGTAATACTAGATGCAATTCTCTCTGTGGTAACATCCACTGCCTTGTCCCCGTCCACTTCATATACAAGATGTACCCCTCCCTGAAGGTCCAGTCCAAGTACAATCCCATACTCCTGCAGCCATTCCGGAAGTGTACTCCTTAAGGATGTAGAGGGAAGATAAAATAAGACAGACAGAATTGTTGCAGAAGCGATCAGCGTTATACGCCAGAAGAATTTCTTGTTCACTTAATGCTTACTCCCCTGTCCTCAATCCAGCGATATAACTGCGGTTGACTTTTATCCGTACATCGTCTTTGATGCCTACCTTCAGGGTAACGGTATGTGTGTCAATATCTTCTATTATTCCGTGGATACCACCGTTGGTCATGATCTTGTCCCCTTTTTTCAGGTTTTCAAGCATCTGTTTGTGCTCTTTCGCTTTCTTGGACTGGGGCCTGATAAGAAGAAAATAAAAGATAACAAATATTAAGATAAGCGGCATAAAAGACGAGATCATCGCTCCAGGTCCCTGTGACCCTCCGCCCTGACCGGGTGGCGCAGCCATTGCATGTACTATATCGGTAAACATTCATAACCTCCAGTTTCTATTAAATATAAAATCTTGATACTATAACTTTTCAGGACTATTTATTCAAGAGTGATCCCCTGCTATGTCTTCGCTTTCAAGGTCCTGCAGGACCTTCTTTATTTGATCATCAGTTTTTCTCAGTTTCTGTCTGCAATATTTTATAAGAAAGGCTGCCCTTTTAATTTTTTCTGACAGCACGTCCACATCAATCGTCTCACTTTCAATTTCATCAACGATATGTTCTATCTCCTCAATAGCATCTTTATACCCCGGGGCATTACTCATTTGTTCCTCCTGCTATTCCTTATACTTTTGACGGAACTCGTAAATTCTCCGTCATAAATGACTGTTCTTATGCTTTCACCCTTATTGATATCAGACACTGACTTTACTGCCTTACCATTTTTATATGAAATGCTGTATCCGCGCCTGAGTACATTTACAGGATTAAGCATTTTTAGATTTTCTTCTTTTGATTTTAATGCCATTTTTTCGTTCTGAAGAAATTTTAGGGCAAATGTCAGACCTTTTACACAGGCAAGGATCCGATGCATGCTGCGAATCTGTTGATTCCTGGACGAGATCTCAAGCTGCCTAACCAAATCTGTAATGGCCCTGTTTAAATCATAGGACAGGCTCCTGGTTCCATGGACCAGATTGTGCGCAAGATTGTCTATCCCGTCTTCAAAATCCCTGACAGCAGATATTATCATGTCTGCGGCCGCTGTCGGTGTTTTGGCCCTTGAGTGTGATACCTCATCAACCACTGTAACATCCCTGTGGTGACCTATCCCTGATATGACAGGAAGAGATAAAAGCGCTACGGCTTTTCCAATTTCATAACTGTCAAAGCAGTGCAGGTCTGTCTGTGCCCCTCCTCCCCTGACTATCACAACCAGGTCAAGCATGTGAGCATCTTCTTCGCATTGTTTTATGGCGCTGACTATGGAAGTCTCAGCCCTGTCGCCCTGCATAACAGCCTCATACAGTGCACAGGTGAAAGCATACCCATACGCATTCTTGTTCAGATGGTTCATCAGATCATCATACCCTGCAGACGTAGATGATGATACTATGCCGATTCTCTGAGGTACAAGCGGAAATGCCTGTTCCCTGTTTTTGTGTATCAGCATCTCCTTTGTCAGCCTTTCAAGGATTTCCTTTCTTTTAACAGCCATTTCTCCAATTGTATAAGCAGGATCAATATTCAGTATGTTCAGTTTTAATCCGTATCTTTCATGAAAACTTACTTCTGCCTCAAAAAGGATCTTGATTCCCCTGGCTATGGCAATGCCGGTTGACTGTTCAAATGTCCTGGATATTGAACTGAACCTGTTCGCCCAAATTACCGCCCTGATCTCAGCCCTCATAGAGTCATGTTCCTTGTCTACCAGAGCAAGATAGCAATGGTTTTTAACATCGCACGAAGCTATCTCAGCTGTCACAAGAAAGGTGCGGTCAAAAGAGGTTTCGACCACTGACCTGATCAATTTATTCAATTCATAAAGAGAAATTGCTTCCATCATACATACCCTGTAATTATGATCAAAAGAATTCCTCGAAGCTCTGCTTCGGGGTTAATCATACATTTCATTGTTTGTCATTCCCGCGGTCTTTTGAGCGGGAATCCAGAGCCTAATCATGCGGTGCTGGATTCTCGATGCGCGTCTGTGCGAGAGTCGCTCCAACCGGCTAAAGGACTGCCGGAATTACATCTGCGTTGTTGATACCTCGCAGTTTTGCCACGGGGTTGTTCATTCTGGATCATCGGCCAAGTTTACAGATAAGAAACGCACTGCTCCGCTTTATTGTACAACATTGTCAAACCATATTATGTTTACTACAGATGGGACAATCGGTATGCATACGTTTGATTATTCATGGTGTACTCTGTTTCACTAACTTTGATAGAGGGATTCAAGAATCGGATGTGCAGCATGAAGGCATTTCTCATTTTCCATTCAGATAGGTTATAATGACTTGTTTCTTGAAGGATAATATCAGTCTGTATCAGCAAATAAGTATCTGAATTTTAATAATTATACAGTAATTCCCCTGTCAGTACGTACCGGCATTCAATATTATCTTCCAATATCTAAACATGTAGTATTCTTAAAATAGTGCATGTTAATATATAGATCGAATTAAAATGAAAATAACAATTTTTGCACGTCTCGTCATCGGTTTTCTCGCCATTTTTATACTGGCCATGGCAGTAAGCGTCTATGCGATTATTCAGCTGCGTAAACTGGAAAGAGATACTCAGTCAATTATCCTCATTGACGGACGGCTTTCGGAATATGAAAAAAAGCTTGGCGATCTCCTTCTTTCCCAGATGAGGTACGAGAAAAAATTTATTATTTCCCCTGACGATGAACTCTACACCCAGTTTCTTTCAGCTGAGAAGGAATTTTACAGCCAGCTTGCCGAAATCAAGGCCATGACAGATTCCCCTGTATCAATATCCATTCTGGAGAAAATTCAACTCTTCCAGGAGCATTATAAGGACCTGTTTAATATTGAAGTACAATACCTTACTTCGGGCCAGACATATAATGCTGACGATTATAAATCTGAAAAAGAAATAGCTGTTAACGGCATAACAGAAGGACTGAATGCGTTCAGGCTGTTTAATGAGCGCAATACATATAATAAAGTCAAGGAGCTGGGTAAAGCCGAAGTCAAGGCGAGCAAGGTGGCAATAGTCATCGGCCTGGCGTCATTATTCCTGGGTACGATCATATCCATATTCATAACACTCAATATCACAAAGCCATTATTAGTAATTAAAAAGAGAACAAGAGATATTGCAAAAGGGGAGTTCGGCAAAGACCTGGAGTTAACATCGCCCCCTGAGATTGGTGAGCTTGCCCGAGCCTTTAATACCATGTGTAATAAATTAAAGGAAATAGACAAAATAAAAACAGATTTTTATTCATTCATGTCGCATGAGCTGCGCACACCTCTTACCACCATTAATGAGGGAACGAATCTTTTAATAGAAGGACTTAATGACAAGGGGGAGAATAAGAAAGAGCAAAGGCTATTAAGAATAATCAAGGAAGAAAGCAATCGAATGATAAGCCTGGTCAATTCCCTGCTTGACCTCTCAAAAATGGAAGCCGGTATGATGGAATTCAATTTTGTGTTGCATGACATAAAGCCCCTGATTCATCAGGTTACACGTGAAATTGAACCAATAGCCGAGAAAAGGGAAATCCGCATAGAATCAGATATTACCAATAAATTACCAAAAGTTAAGATTGATGTTAACATGATACTTCAGGTTCTCAGAAACCTTTTGGTAAATGCCGTGAAATTTACACCAAAAGGTGGAAATATACGAGTGTTTACAAAAACGATAGAAGATCAGTTACAGGTATCAGTAAAAGATAACGGGCCGGGAATATCAGAAGAACATCTGGATATAATATTTGATAAATTCCAGCAGGTAAATATATTAGACTCAAATAAAATAACAGGAACGGGGCTGGGATTATCGATAGTCAAACATATTATAATTGCTCATGGAGGTAAAGTTTGGGTGAAAAGTATTTTAGGTCAAGGCAGTGTCTTTACTTTTGCGTTGCCTGTCTGATACTCACTGTAATGTATGGTTGTGTATCCTTATCAGACATGAGGACCAGAAGGGCTGCCCATGATCATTTGAATCAGGGACAGCTTTTGTTTGAACAGGGAGACTTTAAAGAGGCCGCGAAGGAAAATCAGTATGTACTTTCCCTGTCCGGAAAAAATGATCCTGCGGACAAAGCAATATTTAATTTAGGACTTATTTATGCACACCAGGACAATCCTGACAGGCAGTATCAGAAGTCAGTCGAATCATTCAAAAGAATACTGGAAGAGTACCCCGACAGCCCGTTATACAACCATGCAAAAATCTGGTACCATTTATTAAATGAAGATATCAGATTGAATGCGGAAATTGTCAGGTTAAATGCACGGGTAGAAACCCTGTCAAGCATTAATGGCTACCTTGTGCAACATGACCAGATGTTTAAAACAGATGATTTTAAAGCAGCCCTCGATGCAAATGAAAAAGCTCTGGCATTACCGGATGATAAACACCGCATGGATGAAATCCTCTTTAATATCGGACTGATTTATGCCCACCATGATAATCCTGATAAGAATTACAAAAAATCCATGGAATATTTTGAGAGATTGATAAATGATCACCCAGACAGTCCATTAGCTGATCAGGCAAAGGTATGGCAGAGCCTGCTGGATGTAATTGAAAAATCAAAACAGGTAGATATAGAGATAGAAGAAAAGAAAAAGGAATTGGCAAGATAGGAGAAGATATGAGTTTGGGCAAAATTCTGGTAGTTGACGATGATAGCAATCTGCTTGAAGTTATCAAGATCAGACTTGAGTCTGCCAAATACAAAGTCGTGACGTCTGAGAAGGAAGACGAGGCTATAGAGGCTGTTAAAAACCAGGTATTTGATATGGCAATAGTTGATCTGCAGCTGGCAGAAATTGATGGGATTACGTTAATGAAAGAAATAAAAATGATAAATCCGGAAATGCCGGTACTTATTCTTACGGCGTTCGGAAGTATTGAAAGTGCCGTGGAAGCAATTCAGAACGGTGCATACAGCTACTTAACAAAACCCTTTGATCCACGAGAGCTGTTATTACAGATCGAGAAAGCAATGGAAAGCCGTCGGCTAGCAGCGGAAATGAAGCATCTCAAGGAAATGATTTCCGAAAAGTATGACTTTACCAATATAGTCGCAAAAAGCAAAAAAATGCAAAGTTTGCTGGACCAGGTATCAAGAATTGCCAGAACAGATTCAACAGTTTATCTATATGGAGAAAGCGGTACCGGGAAGGAGTTAATTGCAAAGGCGATTCATCTCGGCAGCAGCAGAAAAGATAATCCGTTTGTCGCTATTAATTGTGCGGCAATACCGGAAAATCTTCTGGAAAGTGAACTGTTTGGAGTTATAGCTCATTATCCGGGTCTGCACAATAAAGAAGCCCTTAAGGGCAAATTTGAACTTGCCCATAAAGGTACAATCATACTCGATGAAATCGGAGATCTGCCTCTCTCTTTACAGAGTAAATTACTCAGGGTACTTCAGGAGCGTCAGATTCACCCGTTAGGAGGTACACATCCGGTTGATATAGATGTACGAGTGATTGTTGCCACTAATGTGGACCTGAAAAATGAAGTTCAGGAAGGACGATTCCGTGAGGACCTTTATTACCGAATCCATGTCATCCCTGTCAAGCTCCCCTCTTTACGAGAGAAAAAGGAAGACATCCCACCGCTTGTTGATTATTTTATTGCAAGCTTCAACAGAAGGATGAAAAAGAAGGTAAAAGGCGTTACCCCCCAGGCTATGCAAAAACTCATGCTCCACAACTGGCCGGGAAATGTGCGGGAACTGGAAAACACTGTTGAATTTGCAATGGCCATGACCCAGAGTAATATGCTGACCGATGATTTAATTTTGCAGACAAGCAGCCACTCTGAACAAATGATTAAATCATTTAAAGATGCCAAAGCTGACTTTGAAAAAAGTTACCTTGCCAGTCTTCTTGAACTGACAAACGGTAATGTCAGCAAAGCATCAGATTTGGCCGGCAAATACCGGGCCGACTTTTATAATCTCCTCAAGAAGTATGACCTGAAGAAAGAGGATTTCAAGAAGACCTGAGTCTGACACTCCCCGCATCATACAAGGCAACCTCTGTTTCAATAGAAATAGTTATTCGTTATTTGTCAAACGAAACACTGGCACAAGACAGGCCTTCACTACCTGATAACGTGTAACGTGTATGTCAGCCCTTAACGGCTCACTACTCCATCATCATTTCCTGCAGTAAAACAAACCTCAAAATAACAGATTAAATTTAAACTACTTACATAAGCCCTCATGCAATGCCCGGGATACTTTACTCCTTTTCTGTTTAATCCGGAATGACAGGCCCCCATGATATCCAGCCAGTCTGCATAACTTCTTACATCTTTATTTATGAATATTACCACTTGTTAATAAACAACGTTCAGGAACGTGTGTTGGAATTGTTATTTGCAATTATTGTGAGCCAAATCACCGCTGCCAGGCCGCTGATACTTTTAACATACAATTAGTGAAACAGAGGAACATACATAATCAGGCCGCCTCACTAATCATTCTTATAACATTTATCACCATATTCTCTTCCGGATGCGGAAAACTGGGAGGATCATTAATGGGTCTCGGAGATAGGGCATCTGAAAATAATGCACAGGAAAGCAATTTCCCTGATCACCAGGCTTACGATAATGGCTACTCTTCATTTGATAACAGCGAGGTACGCAGTGACAGCGTCACCTTATCATGGACTGCTCCGAAAACAAATGCTGATGGTACCGCTATAACAGATGACCTTGCCGGGTATATAGTTTACTATGGTCAGGAATCCGGGAGCTATACGGATACCGTTGATATTGGAAACTACACCTCTGCCTTTATAAGCAACCTGACGAGTGGGACCTGGTGTTTTTCTGTAACAGCATACGATTATGCCGGAAATGAAAGCGACGTGTCTGAAGAAGTCTGCAAGACGTTATCATAAAAATTCAAAAAATAGACAACAGGCATGAAATTAAGCAGATGGTATCGCAGATTCCGTACAGCTATATCCCCTGATTAAACTCCCTGTATAAGTCGGTATTTGTTTCGGACATGCACTTTTCAATATGTGCTATTTCACCTATAAAGGGAGTTCTGATTCCGTGATAGTCAACCGGATCCCCTATGGGTCTGAAGTCAATACCAAACTTGCCCAGTAATGTTGCGATCCCTTTGGTCATAACTGCATACCAGTGGGTTAATCCCCTTTTTTTGCTTTCCTGGTATATGGACTTATACAACCCGAGAATCACTTCATGCCTCTTTCTTCTGTCCTGAGGAGAATCCTGAGTTCTCCTGCTTGTGTTCTTGAGTGTATATTTATCATCAGCCCTGCGGTAGTAGTTCCTGCTTGCCGGATAGCTGTATTGAAAGTCAAAACTGCCTATACTTCTTCTTTCTTCATCAGGGCCGTATATGTATTTATCTTCCGCCCTTCTCCTGTAGTTTCTATGAATCACTAACCTTGAAATCTCTGACAGACCCTCCCTGGGTATATCATCATGATTGATCTCCAGCTCGCAATGCTGCTCAATGGGAAGTGCTTCAGAAGCATCGATTATCAATGATACAGCACCTACTGTCCTGTTGGAATCATCTTTTGCGGCGAAATGAAGAGCATTAATATCGTTTTCATCAGAAACAAGCCCGTCCTTATGATTTTCCGGTTTTTCATAGCCCCACTCATGACAATATACCTTGTAGCGCAGGCTATAGATTTCGATCAGTTCTTTTTCGTCTTTTACAGAATTAATAGTGATTGCCATGAGCAATTGTCTCAAATACAGGTTTTGTTGTCAAGCACGATATTGTTAACGTATGAGAAAGTGAACCCTGATTATCCAAATGTTTATTATGATCAGCGTAACAAAAATGTGACAGCACAGTAGTGCACACCTTGTCACTGTGTCGTACGGTATATGTTTTCTTCGGATAATAAAGATAAAAACTGAAGGCTATTATGACAATACCGTCCTTCAGATATTTTATATCTATTAATCAGCATGTTCTGATTCATCATTTTCACGGCCGGTCTATCTTGATAAATTTTCACTTCATGAATAATATGGCACGGCACTTGCTATTTATTCAATGATTTTTTAATGCTGATAATCTGGTCTTGACAAAATAAGTCAGACCGGTTATAAAAGTCAGTCAGATTTTAAATTATGTCAAAGGGGGACATGGATCAATGAACAAACAGATCTTCTAATACCTTTCGCTTCAAATCCATCAGTTTTTTACAACGTGTACGTTATTAATAATTTATGTCAAAGGGGGACATGGCTAATGAAAACACCAGACAGCTGACAAAAATTCCACAACGTTTATTTCAGTGCAGCAGGATAAAACTTTAACACATTATTAACAGAGAAAGGTGATATCTCAAATGAAGGGAACCTTGAGAGTATTAGTTATGACAGCTTTATGCATTGCCATTTCCGTTACAGCAAACGCAGCATTGCTTGACAGGGGAAATGGTTTGATTTACGATGATGACCTTAATATCACATGGCTTCAGAATGCAAACTATGCAGGAATCACCATGACCTGGGCAGATGCAAATACATGGGCTGCAGATCTTATGTTTCAGGGATACGAAGACTGGAGGCTTCCTGTCTTTGACTGTACCGGAACTACCTGCACGGGCGGAGAAATGGGACATCTTTATGAAATGGAAGGGATATCATCATTAACTCCCGGGGTATATACTGATGTTCGACCATCTATGTACTGGTCAGGCACGGAAAACAGTGAGGACACCAGCATGGCTTACCGGTATAATTTTAAATCTGGTACAGATGGCGTAAGCGATAAAACTCTGACACGCTATGCCTGGGCAGTACGTGACGGTGACGTTGCTCCCCCGGTTGCACCGGAACCGATAAGCTCAATACTTTTTCTCACTGGCGGAGCAACCATGGGGATAAGGCGTTTTTTCCATAAGTAGGGACAGGTAAACGTACCCCTGCACAAGTGAAACAGCTTTTATTGACCTGTGTATCAAGTACTTCGATTTGACAGTATCCTGAACAGGCAGCTTCATTTAAAGTGGCTGCCTGTTTCACTTTGCATAATCCGAGACGGGTATGCCGTTTTTTAATATGTATCAACCCCCAAAGAGTTGCAATACCTTAAGGGTCCAAGGGGTTTAGGTCGCAGATGATCCTCATATATTGAGAAGACACCTAAGGATATTCAATCAAGCCAGTTACACCCTTTACATATGTTGCTCTAAAAAATAAAATATTTCATAAAGGAGTTTGCAATGCCTATATATGAATTTTACTGCAACAGATGCAATACTGTTTATAAGTTTCTTTCAAAACGGGTTAATACCGATATCGTTCCTGACTGTCCTGCCTGCAGGAACATTAAACTTTCCCGCCAGGTTTCTCTTTTCAATACCGGTGCAGGAACAGACTTGTCTGATAATGAAGACGGCATGATGCCTGGTATAGATGAACATAAAATGGAAAAAGCAATGAATATGATAGCCCGGGAAGCAGAGGGGATGAATGAAAATGATCCCCGTCAGGCTACAGCCTTAATGAGAAAGCTGTCAGACGCTGCGGGACTGAAAATGTCTTCAAATATGGAGGAGGCATTAAGTCGCATTGAAAAGGGTGAAGACCCTGAGAAAGTGGAACAGGAAATGTCCGCAATACTGGAAAATGAAGAACCGTTCATCGTGGGAAGTAAGTCAAAAACTACTGTAAAAAAGCAAAAGCCGCGTATTGATGATAGACTGTACGAGCTAAAGTAGGGCACATGGCAACCTGCCAGCTGACTATCGAAGTTCAACTTCGATATATCTGCATGATCACCCTTTTTTCATTTCACACCTGTTTCTGCGGATTATCCGCAGGAAGAACCACAGCCGGAATTAGGGCCGCATGACGGGGCTTCACCACCGGTAAGCACAAATCCCTGTCTATCTCCATCGTCAACAAAGTGAATTTCCATGCCCTTCATGGACTCCGATGTGGATTTATCGATAAAAAACTTTGCTCCGTTTTTATCAATGACCTGGTCTCCATCATCAGGATTTTCAACAATATCAATCCCGTATGATGGACCACAACAACTGCTGCCTGCTGTGAAAAACCTCAATCCCCATTCAGCCTTGCCTTCAGCAGTTAATATTTCCTTGCTTTTTTCGGCTGCTGCATCTGAAACTGTTACCATTAAATAAAACCTCCTTGAAATTTATCAAAAATAATATTTTTTGTGATAAGTATTTCTTATTATTTTAAGAAAGTGGTCCCTAAAAAGCAAACCAATGTTCATAAAAAGTAAACAGTAATACAATTACATTCATTATTTGTACCCTTAAGATAATAACATTCATGTTTTTTTTACTAAATGTTACAATCATGCAGTACAACCGGATAATTCATGAATTAAACAGGTATGCCGGAGAAACGAATTGGGAGCGGCCATACCTGTGCAACCGAATAAAACGGAATATAGACGGAACATATATAAACAAAATTTGAGATTAGGTCCCATGATTACATCATTATGCATCAAATTCTTTTTTTACGGTATACCTGCTTTGCTTTATAAAATTCATGAATAATGTGGATGAGACCTTAAAGTACCAGTTAACAGTATGGCTGTTGCTGTGATTTTCAGATCTTCTCATGGAACGTAAAATACAAGCCATTCTTGAAGAACTGCATACCCTGTTTAAAAAAAACCGGTTTTCATTGTCGGTTGCCGAGTCCTGCACAGGTGGGTTAATCAGTCATTACATAACCTCGCTACCGGGCGCAAGTACTTTCTTCAGGGCAGGTATCGTGTCCTATTCAGAGAGGGCAAAGAAGGACATCCTGCACGTCTCCAAAGAGACGCTCAGTAACTTTGGCGTGATCAGCGTAGAAACTGCAAGAGAGATGGCCGAGCATGTAAGAACAATCGCTAAATCAGACTATTCAGTCGCAACTACAGGCAATCTCGGCCCTGATGTGCTTGAAGAAAAAAATAAGGGCCTTATTTTTCTGGCAGTCAGCAAAAAGGGAAATACAGTCACAAAACAGTTGAATTTAAGTGGCAACAGAGAGGAAAACAAGGAAGAGGCAGCGTTGTCAGCTTTAACTCTTCTCATGGATTTTGTGGATACAAATGAGTAAACCATCAAAAGATACAATACTGGAAATAGAACATCTGGTAAAAAAGCTTAACTACCACTGTTATCAATATTATGTCCTGGACTCACCTGAGATATCTGATTCAGAATATGACGCCCTTTATAGAAAACTGAAAGACCTTGAGGAAAGCTCCGGCTATGTCCTCCCTGATTCGCCTACAAAGCGCGTTGGTGCTCCACCCCTTGAGAAGTTTGAAAAAGTCAAACATACAGAGCCCATGCTGTCTCTTGATAATGCCTTTTCCTACGAGGAACTTGAAGAGTTTAATAAAAGGCTGAAGAGATTTCTCAAGTCTGACAATGAATTAGAGTATACCGTTGAACCAAAATATGACGGGCTGGCAATTGAACTGACATATAAGGGCGGTTTGCTCTTACAGGCATCAACCAGGGGTGATGGCTATGAAGGGGAGAACGTTACATTAAATATCAAGACCATAAAAGAGATTCCTCTGAAGATAGACAGTGCACATGTACCTGATCTGATAGATATTCGAGGTGAAATCTATATGGATATTGATGAATTTGAAGCCCTTAACAAGGAAAGGGCATTGAACGGAGAACCTCAATTTGCCAATCCCAGAAATGCAGCAGCAGGTTCCGTCAGGCAACTGGATTCCTCGATTACGGCAAAACGCAAACTGCACCTTGCCTGTTATGGGATCGGGGCTTCAGAAAACACCGGTTTTAGCAGCCAGTGGGAATTTATTAAATGGCTTAAGGCGAATCGATTCCCTGTTCCAAAAAATATAAGTCGTGCAACAGGTATTGAAGAAATTATCAATCTGGTCAGAAATATAGAACGTATGAGGAGCAGCTTTTCCTTTGAGGCAGATGGCGTGGTAATAAAGGTCAACGACTTTAAACTGCAGAAGTCTCTGGGAATGAAAACAAGAGAGCCCCGCTGGGCAACTGCCTATAAGTTTCCTGCCCACCAGGGGGTAACCAGGATACATGAGATCATGGTCAGCGTCGGAAGAACAGGAACAATCACTCCTGTGGCATTACTTGAACCGGTATCTATCGGTGGCGTTACTGTATCGCGGTCTACACTTCACAACTGGGACGAGATAGAACGAAAGGACATCCGTACAGGTGATACAGTAGTGGTGGAAAGGGCCGGTGATGTTATCCCTCATGTGCTTAGCGTGGTAAAGGAAAAAAGGACCGGTAAAGAAAACCGGATCCTTCCTCCGTCGATATGTCCTGTCTGTGGATCCTCAGTTGAAAAAGAAGAAGGCGGTGTCGCATTTCGCTGTATCGGCCTTAATTGCTCTGCACAGGTTCAGGAGCACATCAAACATTATGCTTCACGATCTGCAATGGACATAGAAGGAATGGGTGATAAAAATGTCGAACTCCTGTTTTCAAAAGGCCTGATACGCCATTTTATCGATATTTACAGATTAACCACACAAGATCTGCTTCAACTTCCCGGATTTGCCGATAAATCGGCCCGCAACCTTGTTCATGCTATTGAGAAAAGCAAACAAAGTTCACTGTCAAGGTTTTTATATTCGCTGGGGATATCGCATGTTGGCGAATATGCATCAAAACTGCTTGCGAAAAACTTCAGAGAAATTGAGGATCTGTATTATACGAAACCTGAAACCATTCTTGAAATAAAGCATCTAGGTAAAAAAATTGCTCACTCTGTTTCACAGTTCTTTAATGATCAAACAAACCTTGATACACTGAAAGAATTGAGGACCATGGGACTTGAACTGTCTAATCCTGATTTTGAAAGTGGTCCTGTACAAAAAAGACCGCTTGAGGGGCTCACGTTTGTACTTACCGGTACCCTGGCGAAACCAAGAAAAGAGATAGAGAATTTTATTGAAAGTCTCGGAGGCCATGTATCAGGGTCTGTATCCAAAAAAACTGACTATGTCGTAACCGGCGAATCACCCGGTTCAAAATTGAATAAAGCAAGGTCTCTCAGTATTAAAGACATTTCTTATGAAGAATTAAAGCAGGTGGTTAAAGAACGGTCCAAAGACTAGATGTCACCAGAACTGAATTTTTCACTTGGCTTTGACTTTCTCGTCATAACATAGTATCTTTAAAAAATGAATTCTGTATCTCATAGTCATTTCAAAAATATGACTGCTTTTGTACTGGTCATTCTATGTGTGGTATCATTCTCTTCCGTACCGCTATCATGCAGCAGGTCGGAAAGCCCTCGATCTGCAGAACAGACCAAAAAGCCGCTTACATCCGGACCATTAATGGATCAGAATTATGGCAAAATTTCACCCGAAGATGAATTGGGAGCAGATGCAGATAATCCCAAAGCCCTTGCTCAGCTGGGAGACAGGTATTTTGAGGGCGGCAGATACGTTGAAGCTGTAGACATTTATAATAAAGTACTTTCACTCGATCCCAATGATGTCGATACCTACAATGACCTGGGACTTGCCTATCAATATCTGAAACAGCCGGACAAGGCAATTAAAACCCTTCGAAAAGGGTCAGAAATAATGCCATCATATCAGAGGATATGGATCAGCCTTGGATTTGTGCTTTCATCAGCAGGGAAAAACACAGAAGCAAAAACGGCGTTAAGCAAAGCAATAGAGCTTGGTCCTGACACCCCGGTAGGAATAGAAGCCAAAAGAATGTTGGGGCAAATTAATTAGTATCTATATAGAAACTTAAACATCGGGCCGTCATTCCCGTACTCAGTTGAGAGGGTGAGAGCGACTTGCGCGGAGACTCGCTCCAAGATGCCCGATTAAAGACCTCAGGCATGATATACATCTGAAATAGTAGTTTATGGACAGACTCTGTTAGATCTAAACAGAGAAATGTCAAAATGACAATAAAGGGTGGTATCTCAGCTTTTGTCAAACTGAATATTGGTATGCGTGTAGTAATCTGCATATTCTTCCAAAAACTCAATCAGCTCAGTAGGTGTCTTTATTCCTAGTTTCTTGAGTTCGTCAAGTATTTCACAACTGCTTAGAGTAACCATTGTTTCTAATATACAAACAGCAATTTTCATACCATTCCTGATACCAGTGCATTAAATGAGATCCAACTTCATGATATTGAATTTATTGATAATTACTTATCGCAAGTTTATACATTATCACTTAGCAGAAAAGTAACAGGAACAAAGCTCTTCCCCTGTTGCACACTTAATTCAGAAGTGTAGACAGGGTGATACAGGTATGTGCTAATGATGCTAATTGCCCCGACTTGCCGATCCCTCACTGCTGATACTTTATTTTAGTACCCGTCAATTGACATTTGCTACATATTTTTTGTATACAAGTTATTCTATCTATTGAATTTTACAAAGCGAGGTAACTCAGTATGACAACTACAAATCTGGAATTTAAAACAGAAGTTAAACAACTCCTTGATTTAATGATCCACTCTCTTTATTCACATAAAGAGATATTTCTTCGGGAATTAATATCTAATGCCTCAGATGCTATTGACAGGGCACGTTATGAATCACTCACCAACAATAATATTATGGAAGGTGACGGGGACTGGAAAATTAAAATTACACCTGATAAAAATGCCGGCACATTATCTGTGAGTGATAATGGGCTTGGCATGACAAAAGATGAGATCATTGAGGCGTTGGGTACGATTGCCAGATCAGGAACCAAAGAATTCATGGAAGCCCTGCAAAGCAAAGAAGTCAAAGACAATCCTGAATTAATAGGCCAGTTTGGCGTAGGATTCTATTCATCATTTATGGTAGCTGACCGTGTAACGGTACTTTCTCGAAAAGCCGGAATGAAAGGTCAAGCCGGCGTCAAATGGGAATCATCCGCTGACGGCTTTTATACTGTTGAAGATGTCGAAAAGGAGAAAAAGGGAACTGACGTCATTCTCCATTTAAAGAAAGATGAAAAGAAGTACCTGGAGGAGTGGGAAATTCGCAGTGTTGTAAAGAGATATTCTGATTATATTGAGCACCCTGTAGCAATGGATGTGGAGAGAGAAAAGGACAGCAAGCTTCAAAAAGGGGAAAAGGTAAAAATCAGGGAAGAAGAGATTCTGAATTCACAGAAAGCAATCTGGCTGAAAGACAAATCCGGGATAAAGGATGAAGAGTACAATGAGTTTTACAAGCATATTTCCCATGATTTCACTGACCCTGCAAAGGTGATTCATTTCAGGGCTGAGGGAACTTCAGAGTTTACTGCACTCCTGTACATCCCGTCCCGAATGCCCGTCGATATATATTATAAAGACTACAAGATGGGACCCACCCTGTATGTAAAAAGAGTCCAGATAATGGACCACTGTGAACAGTTAATTCCGAGGTATCTCAGATTTATCAAGGGTGTTGTTGATTCTTCGGACCTCCCTTTAAATGTCTCAAGGGAAATCCTGCAGTCAAACAGACAGGTCGAGATAATAAATAAAAATATCACCAAGAAAGTACTTGATATGCTGTCAGATATGAAGAAGAATGAATTCGAAAAATACCTGACATTCTATAAAGAGTTCGGACGAGTGTTGAAGGAAGGTGTCCATTTCGATTTTTCAAGAAAGGAAGCTATCGCTGACCTGCTGCTCTTTCAATCCACCGGTAAACCTGAAGATTCCTTTACATCACTTCAGGAATATGTTGATGCAATGAAGAAAGACCAGGAGGATATTTACTATATTACCGGTACCTCGTTTGAGGAAGTGAGGAAATCACCATACATCGAAGCGTTTAAGGAAAAGGGCTACGAAGTCCTCATTATGCTTGACGAAGTTGATGACTTTGTAGTTGGAGGACTGGAATACAGGGGCAAGAAATTCAAGTCGGTCATAAAAGGAGACATATCCCTCGACAAGGAAAAAGATGCAGAAAAAAAGAAGGCAGAGAAAAAATATAAGGCCCTTATAGAGATGATAAAAGACCGGCTGAAAAATGAGGTGAAAGATGTGAGACTTTCGGGAAGACTGAAGGAAACAGCCTGCTGCCTGGTAGGTGATGAAGGAGACCTTGATCCTCAAATGGAGAAACTGTTCAAGGCAATGGGTCAGAATATTCCGGAGACAAAACGTATACTGGAGATAAATCCCACGCATCCGATTTTTACAGCCATGAACAGAATGTTCGAAAAAGAACAGAAAAGCGCAGTCCTTGATGAATACATCACATTACTTTATGATCAGGCACTGTTGCTTGAAGGATCCAAGCCTAAAGATCCGGCAGCTTTTGCCAGCGCAGTGACCAGGCTCATGGTTAAGGATGCGGAAAAATCAGTCAGTTAAATTTCTGTGCATGCCTGGTTTGAAAAATCACTCTCTAAACCTGAGTCCTTGTAAGCCGTAACTTCAAAACACCAAATTCCCGGAGATGGTAATTCGATCTTCGCAGACGTTACATTACCTACATCCATGGAAATTATCTGGGTGTTCAAATCATCGTCTTTTACATAGTAAATTATGTATCCACCGAGATCGTCAAGCGGTACCCCTTGTGCGTCAACCTCCGGAGCAATCCAACGAAGAGTAATAGAGTTTACCAGTGATTCTGCATTATTGCTGTTATCTCCAGGTTCTTCATAACCTTCGTCGTTGCTTCCGGTTATGATCTCAACATTTACGGGCATAGTCATTTCTCCACATCCTGAAAGAACCAATAAATAGATGATCATCACTGATTTGATAACGTATTTGAATCGTGCGCCTGTAGTGAATAAATGCTTAAACATACCTCTCCTCGTGATAATGGTGAGTAAGTATAAAAATCAATATAGAATGATTATTACTAAATACTACTTTGACGTTAAAAAGCTGCTTTATACCTGTATCTTCCAATATCATAAAATTTTTTATGATTATGACCTTTTAAAAGGTCACGCACGAGTTCCAATCTTTGACTCTGTAAGATAGCAATTTGCATGCCTTACATTAAATATCGCCGTAACTTATTGTTATAATGCATTTAATTTCAATGAACAGGATTCAGGAATTTCACTTTTTACCAGGTACTTGTATGAATATTCCTACAACAATCAATTATTTGATCTGCAGATTTTATGGGGAATTCGGTTTCAGGGTAAATATGTAAGCAGCAAAGCTTCTGTTCCTGGTTATTTATAATGAAGTCTGCCCAGTGGTTTGAATGCAAGGATTATGAAATACAGTACAACGCATTCAATGCGTTTTTTACAATATGTCTGCTTTTCTTAATAACACATATAAACAATGTGGTCTATACGATATGATATTAAGGTGCCGAAATACATGAGAGCAGAATCATGATGTACTGTGTTGCCGCGTAATCTCCTGGGCACAAATGGCAAAGGCAATAGCAACATTAAGAGATAGCTGGGCGCCTTTCATGGGTAACGTAATCTTCAGGTCAAGATGCTTCTGAATACCATACCGTATCCCCTTGCCTTCAGTTCCCATTACCAGACACATAGGAAATAGCAGTGATGTGCTGTTAATATCTTCTCCTTCACTTACCACCGTACCCACTGCCCAGTAACCGGCCTTTTTCGCTTTCAATAAAGCGGCGGACAAGTTGGTTACCATGGATACAGGGACAAAATTTTCTCCTCCTGATGCCACATGCACAACTGTATCATTAACATCACAGGATCCATGCTCCGGAATAATCAATGCGAAACCACCAAAGCACGCTGCAGTCCGCATAATGGAACCCAAATTGTGTGGATCGTTAAGCCCGTCAAGAAATATAAAAGTAAGCCCCTGTTCGATCCCTTTGTTTAAAATATCATCAAAATGTGTGTATGTAAATGTTCCAATTTCAGCTACAATTCCCTGTAATCGGTCAGCACGTTTAATGCGCACAAGTTCCCGCTCAGAGACACGTTTTATCGGAATTTTTTCTGATGTAATCAACTTAACAATTTCAGTGCTCTTGAAATTGTCCTGTATAAAAATCTGTCTTATACTTCCGGGGTCGAACTTTAACCGCTCCAGTACAGAATTCTTCCCATAAAGGTACATTTTTTTCTTTGGCATATACACCTCCAATACTCTCTCAAAGCAAGTCCATCCACGTTAAAGCAAATAACAGAATTTAGTCAAGGAAGTAAAGCATTTATAACGTTCCTGCTTTACTGTTAAAACACATGAAGTCAATACGTTAATTGATGCAGCTGTTGTAATTTACATGATTATCTATTACTATGTCTGTTATCTATCAGAGGAGGATGTAATCATGGAACAGAAACCACCATTTGATTTTAAGGACTTTAAGGATTTCAAGGATTTTAAACCGCCGAAAATTAATTTCAAGGCCATTGCAGCTGCAGCAGTTGTAATTCTCGTGCTGGGACTGTTCATGTCTACATGGTTTACGATTGAACCGGAAGAGGTCGGTGTAGTCCTGCAGTTCGGCAAGTATACCCGGACGGTAAATCCCGGTCTGAACTTCAAGCTTCCCTTTGGCATTGAGCAGGTGTATAAAGTGCCTATAGAGAGACAGTTAAAACTTGAATTCGGTTTCCGGACAACTCAGCCCGGAGTGAGGTCCAGATATTCAGGCACAGGATATCAGGAGGAATCACTGATGTTGACAGGAGACCTGAACGCGGCTGAGGTTGAATGGATTGTGCAGTACCGTATTAACGATCCCTACAAGTTCCTGTTCAAAGTGAGAAACGCTGAAAAAACATTCCGCGACATCAATGAAGCTGTCATGAGAAATATTGTAGGTGACCGCACTGTGGATGAGGTTATCACATTCGGACGGCAGGAGGTGGCAGATGCTGTCAGTGTGAAGACCCAGGAGTTGTGTGACCAGTATGAACTTGGCATCAAGGTTGACCAGGTCGTTCTTCAGGACGCTAACGCTCCAAAACCGGTGCAGCCGGCATTTAACGAGGTGAACGAAGCAGAGCAGGAAAAGGAAAAACTGATTAACCAGGCAAAATCAGAATATAACAAAATCATCCCCAAGGCCCGTGGTGAAGCACAGAGAACTATCGAAGAAGCAAAGGGATATGCACTGGAAAGGGTGAACAGTGCGCAGGGTGAAGCATCGAAGTTCAGTTCTGTATACAATGAATACATAAAGGCCAAATCAGTCACCCGGCAGCGTATCTACCTTGAGACAATGAACGATGTACTTCAAAAAGTCGGCAGAAAACTTATTACTGATGAGGACGCGACCGGTATACTGCCATTGTTCCAGCTGGATAAGGGAGGTGACAAATGAATAAAGCCAAATCATTTATCCTGGCCGGAGTTGTTGTGCTCATACTTATCATTGCTGTTTCATCCGCATATATTGTCAGAGAAATCGAACAGGTCATCATAACGCAGTTTGGGAAACCTGTAGGGGACCCCGTAACCTCCCCGGGGATTCATTTTAAAATTCCCATTATTCAGGAGGCAAATTTCTTTGAAAAGCGTTTTCTGGAGTGGGACGGCGCTCCTAACCAGGTACCCACAAAAGATAAGAGGTTTATCTGGGTAGATACCTATGCCAGATGGCATATAAAAGACCCCCTTCTCTTTTTCCAGAGAGTCAGGGACGAAAGGGGCGCCCAGTCCAGACTTGATGATATTCTGGACGGTGAAACAAGAAACGCCATTGCCAAACACCTGCTTGTTGAGATTGTACGTTCTACAAACAGAACTCCCAATTTACCCGATGTGCTCGTAGAGGGAGAGATCGCAACTATCTTACAGGATATTAAATTCGGGAGAGAACGGCTCACAAGATCGATCATTGCCAACGCAGCCCCCCGCACCCTTGAGCTGGGTATCGAACTGCTTGATCTGAGACTGAAAAGAATCAACTATGTTGAGGAAGTCCAGAAGAAAATTTACGAACGGATGATTACTGAACGTAAGAGGATAGCGGACAAATTCCGATCCGAAGGACAGGGAGGAGCATCCAAGATTCTCGGTGATAAGGAGAGGGAGTTGAAGAAGATCCAGTCTGAAGCTTATAAAACAGCCCAGGAGATCATTGGTAAGGCTGATGCAGAGGCAACAGCAATATATGCAAAGGCCTATAACCAGAGCCCTGAATCACGTGAGTTTTACAATTTCATTAAAACCATGGAGACATATCAGACAACAATGTCTGAAAAAGACTGGCTGATACTCTCTACTGACGGTGATTTCTATCAGTACCTGCAAAAGCTGTCTGGGAAATAGATGTAATGGCAGGGGCATGGCGCACCATGCCCCTACCCTGATTTTCCGGCCAGTTCAAATGCCTTAGCCACTGCATCTTCAGCATTGTCCGCCTTCACAGCTCCCCTGATATTCTCCCAAGAATTAATACCAACAACAGGTTTGCCCAGCTTTAACGCAATGGCTATTTCAGAAAGAGTCCCGTATTCCCCGGCTACAGCGATAACCGCGTCCGCTGACCTTACAACAATAACATTCCTGGCATGACTGAGACCTGTAGTTACCGGAATAGTTACATATTTGTTTGCTTCTTTATTGCTGAACCCCGGGAGTATCCCTATTACTGTGCCACCTGCTCTGTTAGCACCTTTGGAAGCTGCCTCCATAACACCGCCAAGACCGCCTGTAATGAGTATGGCTCCACGCTGAGCAACGATCCGCCCCACATCTTCGGCTGTTTTATATGTCTGTTCGTCACAGGATCCTGCGCCAATTACAGAGATAATCATAACGTACGTAATTTTACCCTATGGTTATGATTAAGACAATTAATATGGTTCTACCACTGCTGTCATCCTGAACTTGTTTAAGGATCTGAATCAGGGATACGCATTTAAAAATATGAGATTCTGGAATAAATTCAGAATGACACAGAAGCTATTTGTCAAACTTTCAAATCTTTAAACTAAATTTCACACTGCACTCTTATCCATGGAGAAATCAGCTATTTCATATGATAATATATATATCAAAACCAATCACAACCTCCGGGAGGAACAATGACCCAGGAATTTGAGAATGCTGCTGCATGCTGGAAGACAATTCTCAATGATGTCGATGCGAACAGACATCTGCTGTCTGTCATAGAGAAATTTGCCTACGAAAACAAGGATCCGATCAAGGTCGTATTTGGCACATCAGGATGGAGAGGTGAAATCGGCACTGACTATACATTTAATAATATTCGCATTGTTACGTCTGCCATCATTGAAATGTTTAAGGAAAGTGATCCCCCGGTTATGAAGGCGATGGGCGTGTCAGGGTTTGATGAAATAAAAAGCCGAGGAGTAATTGTGGGTCATGACAACCGTTTTCTTGGGCCTGATTTTGCAATGGAAGTTATTGGATTACTCCAGAAACATGGCATCAGGACATGGTACACAGGCGAGGCAGTGACACCTGAATTTTCTGCGGCTATCGAAATGCTGCAGGCGGCATGTTCCATTAATCTTACCCCCTCTCATAACCCGGCAAACTATGGCGGTTTTAAATTTAATCCTTCGGACGGCGGTCCTGCAGGGCCTGAGATCACCACAAGGATTGAAATGATTGCAAATGGAATGATGGCCACATCACCGGTCATGGAAAAGACTGGACCTTCAGGGGTTGAACAGATTGACCCGACAGACCTGTATATAAAATTTATAGATGACAGGAAAACGATTGATCTTCAAAAAATTAAAGATTTTCTCGACAGACAGGACTGCTTTATCTGCATTGACAATGTACACGGTGCAACAAGAAACAGAATACAGAGAATTATAGGCGAAAGCATTAAAATCAGATACCTCAGGACCGAAGATGATGTGCTGTTTGGCGGTATTGCGCCAGAGCCCTCAGAAGTTAATATGAAAGGAGTTGAAGAAGCATTACATAAAAGCAGTGCTGCTTTACGACTCGGGATCATCATGGACCCTGATGGTGACCGGATTCGATATGCGGATCAGAATATGCAGATACCTATGAACTATTTTGGTGCCATGGCCCTCCATTTTCTTCATGTGCATAAAGGGATCTCTGGTATAGCTGTGAAGTCTGTTGGAACAAGCAATCTGGTCAACGCCATATCAGAACAACTGGGAATTCCAATAAAAGAGACTAAGGTGGGCTTTAAGAATTTCAGACCTTTCATGACGAAAAACGCTGCTGAAAGAGCTATTGTCTGCTTTGAAGAATCAGACGGGATATCAGGATACAATCATACGCTGGAGAAAGATGCACTGTTCGGACTGCTCCTGTCGATAGAGATGATGGCCGTTACCGGTAAGAATATTGGTGATTATCTAAATGACATCATGGAGGAATTTGGTCACTATTTTCCTGACCGTTCAGGAATTGACGTTGACAGGTCACTTGCCGGGGAAATATTGTCAGAGAAACTTGCAGTAATCAGGGATAAATACCCTGAAGGGGCAATTTGTACCATCAACGGTAACGACCGGACAGTTGTAAAGGTGATAACTGTAGACGGAACAAAACTGGTATTTGACGATGGCTCGTGGCTCATGATAAGGCCCTCCGGGACAGAACCCAAGGTCAGATTCTATATTGAAGCTCGCACAGAAGAAGGAAAAGAAGCAGTATTCGGCAAGGCAGAGCAGTTAACTAGGGAGGCGCTTGAGGCCTGAATCATAGGCATAAATTTAATGCTAACGTAATGTTCATGGCATGTTGGTGGCAAAATGAATTCAAAAAAGAATCATAGCTTTGACCCTTCTTTTTATCATCCATTCAAGGACCTTAAAAAGTTAATTGACAAAAAAAAGAAAAAAGCGTCGCCGCCTGTTAGAGGCACATCCGCTCCTCTGAGCGATGAAATGATGTTCGATAATGCAATGAAAGAAGTCCTGGAAATCAAGGAGTTCAGAAAACTCCCTCTCAACCCGAAAAAAAGGGCGATGAAATACTGTACAGGGAAACAGCAGGACACTGAAGCGGTTGCAGCTCTTGAAGAAATTGTTAACTGCAAGCGTCCGGTGCGTCTCTCTGATACCCCGGAATACATAGAATGGATCAACAAAGATTATAAAGACAGTATTGTTACCAGACTGCATAAAGGCCATTACGCCATACAGGATTGCCTTGATCTGCATGGTGTCATTCTTGAGGATGCAGCATTTGAAGTAGACCTCTTTTTCAGAGAATCATTAAAGAAAGGCAATAAGTGCATTAAAATCATTCATGGACGGGGGCTCCGGTCATCAAAAGGTCCGGTTCTTAAAGACGCTGTGGTCAAACTGCTCTCAAAACGATACAGAAAGTATATCGTGGCCTTTGTATCAGCAAGACAATGTGACGGCGGTCTCGGGGCCCTTTACGTATTATTGCAGTAAGTCAGCAGGTTTTTATAATCTTAAAAATACTAGGTACGAATCGTTTCGACAAGGATTTCAGGGTCCTGGGATTAAGGAATAAAAAAATAATATCACTTGAATCCCTGTCTGCCTATAGGCAGACTCGAACCCTCGATTCCCTGAACCCTTCATTGCAACTAAACGGGAGATGCACCTGATAAAAAATAATACCGGACAGAGACTTATTTAAAAAATCAATTATGATAGAATGGTTGTAGCGGTTTAACCAGAAAATGAGAGTTCGCAATTATGGCATCGCTTGTTAAAACAGGGGATTCATAATTCTGTAATAAAATTAGATTTAATCATATGAATCGTATAGTTGAACGCATCGAGACAAAGAAAAGGGATTATCAGCAGTACAATTTCACTGATCAGGAAAATAACGCCCTGAAAACTTTTTTTGATCTGTCTCAGGAATTTGGCGGTCTTGAGGATTTTTATAATCTGTGCGTTGCCATTCCAAAAGGGTTTTTTAATTTGGATGCAAGCCTGTATCTGGTCGATCCCAAACATCATAAAATGTCCCTTGCAGCAAAGACCGAAGGCGAAACCAGAGATCTGAACTCACCTCCACCTGATGACATTATGCCGCGTGATCATCCCTACATGGCAGGCAATAACAGCCTGGTATTGACGATTCGGGGGAAAGAGCCGCTTATTGAACAACTTCCCTTTGAGGTCACAGACGATGTCCTCGGCCTGCTGGTCATTCATCCTTTAATGAATACAGACACACATAAAGAGCTGTTCTTTGAAAAATATGCAAACCGTATCGGTTTTAAACTTCATAACAAGTTTCTTATCCAGAAGAATATCGAACACCTCAGGTTCATCAAATCACTTGTTGCTGACATTGAGCACAACATAATAGTGCCAAATATGGTTTATAAGCTGTTTCTCAGAGGCCTGAGGAGGAAAATCGAGAAGAATATCGAGATGGGAAAGACTTTTAATGAAAAATCCGCAGCAGGGATGTGTGACAGCAAATGTATGCAGGACTTTTCGGAAGAGCTCAAAGACATTAACCATGGCCTGAAACGGGAACTGGAAAATATCGAGAAACACTATATTAACATGAGTCTGTTTATCGAGACCCTTTTTCGGAAAAGTCATTTTGACCAGGGAAGACTTACTCCAAGGACAAAACCCTGCAATATGAAAAAAGATGTTATCCAGCCTCAGCTGGATCGCTATATGGAACAGATGAAGAGAATGGGAATATCTGTCGACAACAAAAGCAGCGGCATTCCTGAATCGGAAATAATTACTGTTGTTGACGTAGGTCTGATCGCACAGGTATACGCAAATCTGTTCTCAAATGCAGTGAAATACACACAGGATGTGATCCTCGAATCTGGAGAGACCAAGAAATATATTTCATACGGACATGAAATCATTAAGGACTTTTTCGGACCTCAAAAGGACGGGGTCAAATTCAATGTCTTCAGTACAGGTGCCCATATATCACCTGAGGAAAGACACAGGTTATTTAACGAGGAGTTCAGGGGAAGTAATGTTACCACCCAGCCGGGTACAGGGCATGGACTGTCATTCATAAAAAATGCTATTGAGATCCATGGGGGAACAGTAGGCTATGAGGCGACACAATACGGAAATAACTTTTATTTTATTCTTCCAAAATAACATTATTTAAAAAGGCCTCCTTCAGAAGGGAGGCCTTTTTTATTCAGTCGGTTTGAATTTTTTTTCAAATCATTTATGAATAAGCAGGACTAGAATTTCCAGGAATACCCTGCTGTATACTCCCACTGGTTCATGGTCAGTTTTATAGTCTGCTGTCCTGGCACTTCAAGAGGATTGGCACTGGAAACGTCATTTTCAAAGGCATGCATCACTGCCAGATGCACTTCCTGGTTTTTGCCTATCTTCTTTGTACATCCCGCAGTAATATGGTGCTTTATTACTCCGGGAGCAATAATATTAAACATTACTTCAGAATCAGGAATAGGCTGTTCGCCATAAGAGTAACCTGCTCTCACTATCCATTCCTGAGCTGCCTGCCATTGAACGCCTACTTTAACGATCAATGTATCTTCCCAGCCAAATCCGGCACCACCGTCGTTTCCGAGTAATGCTGTCTGCAAATTAGGTAAAAAAGGATTATTGATTGATTTTATATCACTGTAAAGAATTTGCTGTACATCAAGGGCAATGGTTATTTCAGGTGTTGCTTCAACAGAAAGACCGACACTCCAGTTTGCCGGTATGTCAAAATCCCCCTGTTCAGCGAAAAGACCTGCATAATCATCAAACTCACTCATATATATCTTTGTCTGATAAGTAGCTCCTATAAATACACCCTGATAAACTTCTCCCAGATAGCCTATCCTACCCCCATAACCAAATGAATTATCGTGGTCTTTATTGGTAAGATTTGTCCCATCACTTGAAAATCCTGCAAAAGCCTGAAGCCCCTTTGCTTCAAATCTCTGGTAAGCGATGATAGGGCTTAATCCGATTGAGTGTTTAGCATTCAGCTTTCTTGCATAGGTAGGAACTACGAACAACTGTGCAAGATCAACTCCAGTTGGAGTCGTTCCAAAAAAAGTGTTCGTATCATAATCAGTGTTCATTCCCCCATTTCCATAAAGAGAAATTCCTAAGGAATAGTCCTCATTCATCATTCGGTTGTAACCTAATGAAGGTATAACGAACCACTTGGAGTCACTTTTGACTGTGCCGGGCGCCAGACCAAATGTGCCAGGCATCATTGATGGATTGCCAGTTATAGTATACTCTCTGTTCGGATTAAATAAGGTAAGTGCAAAATCAGCACGACTGCCGATCCATACCATTCCGGCTGGATTAGCCGCAGTAGCAATGGTATCAAGAGGAAGTGCTGTTCCTGCTCCAGCGAGCCCCTTATTCTGTACACTATATCCATTTGCATAATACCCGTTTGTGGCATATGATACGGAAACAATACCAAGTAGCAGTGCCAACGCAGCAAGACATATAACGAAACTTCTAAAAACTTTCATAAACCTCTCCTCCTTATCGTGTTTGCACATACCGGTTATGTATATGTACATGAATTTATATTGATTGATCCTGCTTGTCAAGCCCTGAAGAAACTACGTCAATTATTTCCTTTTCTATACGCCCCGGCATTTTCATGTTTTTCATGAATGCCCACATACCTGCATCCTCAAAATATAATTTCATCCTGTACATCTCATCCATAAGAACTACCCTGACCCGTTCCCCCTCTTTATATACAACCACTTCAATGGGAAAGGCAGCCACATGGTCTATTCCGGGACAGTTATTGGAGTCAGACACCCTCTTTTCACCGGCTATGCTGAATGCCTTTCCTTCAGTCCCTGTCTTGGTTACCCCATAAATTACGGCTCCCCTGTCGGTAAGGTCGTAACTGTACATCAGCTTCCACTCCATATCATTCCGGAGAATAGCACCTTTGACTTTCTCTGCTATCTGCCTTAATGTTGACTCACTGCTGTTTGGAAAAGACCGAATCTCATCAATTTTGTTCAGGAAGTCTCCACCGCCCATGCCGCCGATCTTCCCTCTCTTTCTTATCTGTCCTGCCTGCTCATTCACAACATCTCCGTTCACTGAGCCTGCTATAGTTTCAACTATAGCCTTTGCAATGGCAAGTGAATACTCATCCATTCCTGTTTCATCGATGATGGTCCTTTTTATTGATGGCGGATTAACTATCGTTATATTAATCCCCTTTTCATCCTCGTAAATGCCAGCCCTTAAAGGTAAGGCAAATACCGCGTTTACACCATTTTTTAAAATCGATACTGCATATTCTTCAGAGCTGAAATAGATGGCCCTGGAACGGAAACCACATTTCTCAGGCACCCCTGTATCATGAGACCCGAGAATTTTCCATCCACTCTTTTTAAGTCCTTCTTCAACCACGCTGCTGACTTCATCAAAACTGCCCTGGACCTTTTCAACGACTTTGATATACACCCCGTATTTTTCATCAGCAGATACTGGTGAAACGATAATCAATAATACTATGATGGTTAGCATCAATGACTTCATACAGTCTCCTTATAATGTTATTCCCGAATTCATAAAGATAATATCAAACAGAATTTATCTTGTTAATACTGTTTAATAGGAAAAAAAATTTACTCAATTACTGAAATTCAATTCCCCGTGTCTGGCCCTGCTTACATGCAAAGATTGGATTAATCCCCTGTCCGCTTGCGGCTGGGGAAGTATATTAGATAATTGGCTGTATAATAATTAAAATCAATCGCAATTACTATGCCATACAGAATCCACCATGCAAGATATTGAAATATTCAAATTATTAACTAGATAAGGACGTTAAGGCGGGAAAATTAAAATATGTATTCAAAAAAGTGTTCCAATTTGAATCACTATTGAAACAGATATTGAAACAGACATGTTTCATGTTGATACATTTTAATGTTTTGAAGCTGCTTCCTTAAGTCGTCTCCAGAGGGTGGTCCGGCTTATCCCAAGATCTTTCGCAACCAGTGATTTATTGCCGTTGTATTTCTTCATGAGCTCATCTATGTAGTGCCGCTGAATCATGTTTATTGTTACCGTTGTATCATCGAACTCAATTGAGTGGCTTTTTATTCCTGTACTGCCCGTAATTGATTCCGGAAGTGAGTCTCTGTCAATCATATCACTTCTTGTTCGAATATAGGCATGCTCTATCGCATTTTCAAGTTCCCTTATGTTTCCTGGCCAGTCATAATCCAGAATGGCGGTAAGAGCAGAAGGGGTAACATCAGTGACCTTTGGCCTGTTCGGATTATTTATATGGCACTTCTCCAGAAAGTGATTGACCAGCAGAGGAATGTCTTCTTTTCTGTCTCTCAATGCAGGCATGACCAGTGGCACAACGCATAGCCTGTAGTAAAGGTCCTTTCTGAATCTGCCTGCTTCAACCTCTTCAATGAGTCGCTTATTGGTTGCCGCAATTATCCTCACGTCAACCTTTCTCGTTTTATTGTCCCCTACCCTCTCAAACTCCTTGTCCTGTAATACACGTAACAGTTTTGGCTGTAAAGATATGGGCATATCTGCAATTTCATCAAGAAAGATTGTTCCCTGATGTGCAATCTCAAATTTGCCGGCCTTGTTCTTAATGGCCCCACTGAAAGCCCCTTTAACATGGCCAAAAAGTTCACTTTCAAAAAGACCTTCAACAATTGCACTGCAATTGACTTTGATAAAGGGCTTGCTTCGTCTATGGCTTTCATGATGGATTGCCCTTGAAGCCAGTTCCTTCCCTGTGCCGCTTTCACCCTCTACAAGAATGGCGCAATCGGCATCACCAAGCACCTCAATCAGTTCAAAGATCTGCTGCATCTGGCTGCTTTTTCCTATAATATTTGAAAGCTGATATCTCTCATTCATGTCTCTTCTCAGTCTTTCAATCTCGGATAAATCCTTAACTGTTGCAATCAGATCATTTTCTCCGGATTCATTCTTAAGAAACGCAGTACTCATAAATACAGGCACTGTATCACCACCCTGACTGGATATGCGTTCTTTCACATTTGCGATACCATACCCCATTCTCAGTGTATGAGCAAAAGGACAATTACCTTCACAGTTATCAGCGCTCAGCACCTCTTTGCAAGTTAATCCGGTTACGTCCGATTCTTTGAGACCGGTAAGAATTTCCATGCCTTTGTTAAAGCTTTTTATCCTGAGCTGCTTATCCACCGTAAATACTCCATCGGCAAGACTCTCGATGATCGAATCAACTTTATCTTTTTCCTGGGCCAGAACCACATTGGTCTGCTTTAGCGATTCAATGGCCTTCACAGCTTCACTCATCGGTCGGAAGTTCTCGATAAAACCGGCAACCTCGCCTTTTTCATCATGCAGTGGTGCAACATTCAGACAAAGAGGAATTGACTCAGTGTCATTCCTGTAAAGATGAATATTCATCAAATAAGAAGCGCAGCTTTCATTCCCTTCATATGATTCAACAGGACATGTATCACAGAGATCTGTCCTTATCACTTCGCTGCAGGGCTTGCCTTCAGGGGCTTCATTCCGGATTCCTATCAGGTCTCTTGCCATTTTATTCACAAAAATGATCTTTCGGTCCAGTCCGATAACAACAATCCCCTCTGCAATGCTTTCAAGAATTGCAGGATGAAAATTTCTGCCCTTTAGACTCTTTGAAATTCGGGTAGAACCTTTTTGATTTTTATGCCTTTTCAAAACAAACCTCGTTAAGCTGAATTGTTTTATTCTACCACAATTCACGACAGAGACAGGATACAGCATCCGAAACTGGCATACTAATTGCTTTTGCACTTCCTGTTAAATGCTGTATATTTATATATATAACGTTATCGATAATATCAAGAAATATGGAGGTCAAGGTTATGAATGATAAAAATAATGGCGGATGGAGTCCCTATCTTGCCGGAGCATTAACCGGAGGTGTTATTATTCTCTCTGCATTGATCGCCGGCAATTATTTTGGAGCTTCCACATGCTTTGTCCGGGTCAGCGGTTATATAGAGCAGCTTTTTTCCCCGGCTCGAGTAGAGGGTATTACTTATTTTAAATGGTTTGCTCCAAAGGTAGACTGGCAGGTTATGATGGTCCTGGGCATACTGATCGGATCATTTATTTCTTCAAAACAGGACGGGAGTTTTCAAATAAAATCTGTTCCTGACATGTGGTCTGCCCGGTTTGGATCAAGTCCGGTAAAAAGGGGGGCCTTTGCTTTTCTGGGTGGCATTATCCTAATGTTCGGAGCCCGGCTGGCTGGAGGCTGCCCGAGCGGTTATGGTCTGGGTGCCATGGTCCAGCTGGCAGTCAGCGGTCTTATCGTTGTGGTCTGTTTTTTTGCCGGCGGCATACTTTTCGCACAATTGATTTATCGTGGAGGTGAACAGAGATGAGCACGTTAATGAATGGTTTGTTAACAGGTATTGCATTCGGGTTTCTTTTACAAAAAGGCAGGGTCGTTCGTTTTGATAAACAGATGGGTGCATTACGCCTGATGGATATGACAATCCTCAAGTTTTTCTTCTCTGCAATTCTGACAGGGATGGTCGGCGTAGCAATTCTTCATCAGTTGGGAATAGCAAGGCCCCTCATATTACCGACAAATATCGGGGCCAATATAATCGGCGGCCTGACGTTCGGACTTGGCTGGAGTATTATTGGATATTGCCCGGGCACATCACTCGGTGCTCTCGGAGAAGGCCGGATTGATGCTCTCTGGGGCATACTTGGCATGTTACTCGGGGCAGCACTCTTTGCCGAGGTCTACCCCGCAGTTCAGGACTCGATATTAACGTGGGGAAGAGAGGGCTCAATAAGGCTGCCTGAGATTTTCGGTTTGAACGACTGGATCGTGATCGCCATTTTTATTGCAGGCGGATTGGGGCTTTTTGTATGGCTGGAGAAGAAGGGATTGTAAACGGAAACGTCTGACAGGTGTATCATGATTCCGTTTATCGGTAGGCAGCAAAGATTATAAATGGAGGATTAACAATAATTAAAGACAGGTACATCCTTGCGGTTTATCTTTATGCTCCCTGTCTCCACGAAGAAACCTACTCCATCAGTTTCTGATTGATGAATTCCTCTATCTCCTTTAGTTCGCCTTCATCAAACGCAATGGATACCTTTGATCTTTTTTCTTCAATTAATCTGTTAACTTCCAAAACCAGCTCAGGTATTGCCTCAACAGATAGCTGCAGTTTCCTGAGTGTTTTCTGTCTGTCGGTAACCTTATAAATAACTTCGAGTAATTCTTCTAAATCCTCAAGTGTAATCTTTAGTTTGAATGCGTTCAGAGCAGGAGTACTGAGATTAATGCAATTATCCTCTGGAGAAAACGTCAATACCCAAGAATCAATCTCTTTCAAAATCAGCTCTTTATCAGGTTTATTATTTACCGGCTCATCAATATTTTTTATCGATTTTCTTTTTACTGTATCGATGCTTTTTTTCTCAAATTCGGCCATTATTGCATGGCTGTTAAAAAAACCGCATTCACATTGCTCTTCCGCTCCAAGGTCCTGTCGACCACATGAAGGACACTGTACTGATATAGATGGCATAATTATCTTTCCTCCTATCTGATTTATACATTCTTTATTCGGCAATAAAAGGATCGAGCTTTAGGAAGTAAAGAGTAAAAACTCAAAATTTATTGCCGGAGTGATTTGGCTATTTGTATGGTTTGAGAAAAAGGGATCATACGTTGTGATTGTAATGCAGGAATATAATTATTATCCGACATCTAAGTGATACAGGCTTTTATATCTGCACGTGTCATGATTCAATGCAACCTGCTTCCCGATGTCTGTTGTCTTCAAATCTGTTAAGTAGTGACATCATGTAATGCGTAAATTCATTGATACTGTCACCCTCGGAAGCAACATGCCTTGTAGACTGCTGTATTTCATTAAACGTTATATTTATTTTTTCCATTGTCTCATTTATACCTTTATATGCTTCACTTTGCTGCGATACAGAATCAGATATCTGATTAATGATTTTTGATATATTGTCCACATTCCCATATATGGAACTCATCGCCTTTGATGACTTATCAACTGAATCCTGCAATGTAATGATGAGGTCACAATGATTTTTTACCGTAGTGATCGTATTCTCAACCCCATTTTGAAGGGACTTAATGATCTCACCTGTCTTTTTTGTGGAAGCTGATGTCTTCTCTGCCAGTTTTTTCACCTCATCAGCAACAACAACAAACCCCCTTCCATGTTCCCCGGCCCGTGCTGCTTCTATTGCTGCATTTAGAGCTAGAAGGTTTGTTTGTTCAGCGACGTCATCGATCATTGAAATTATTTCTGAGATATCATGCGATTGAGTGCTTAATTCTTCCATATGTCTGATAGCATTGTTCATGCTCTGGTTCGTCCGTTTCATTGTTTCCATTGATTCAGCAAGAATTCGTCGGGCCTGATCAGCCTGTTCATTAATATCACTGGAAAATTGTCAGGCTTTAGTCAAATTATCACTTATATGAGATACGGTTTCAGCTGATTTGTGAGTTGCAGCAGTAACATTGGATACATCCATGGCCTCCTGTTCAATAGTCTTTGCAAGTATGTCACTCATGGATGAAATTGCAACGGTAACGCCTGTCATGTTCTTAACTCCACCAGATAACCGTTGTATTAATTCCTGAAGTGTGTGGACCATGATATTAAAACCATTGGCAATATCCCCTATTGAGTCAGGGCTTTCAAGTGAGACTGATGTATTAATCTTTCCCGAGGTAATATCCCGGCAGGCCAACGCTATTTTTGCAAGCTGTTTTACAAGTATCCATCTTGTAAGAAAGTATGAAAAACCCCCGACCATAATTCCTGCAATAATACAACCGATATCAAACCAAAATTGCATTCCATGCTTAAAATGAACAAATAACCTGGCATAAAAAGGAAAGATACATCCCATTGAAATACCAAAAAGCAACATACCCAGCTGCAATTTCCTGAGAATTCCCATAATAAACAAATCGACAATTTATAATAATTCTTTAATATCATATCTGCAGGGAAATATGTCTTTATTAAATACAGATTTCATTATTCAATTATCAACGTTTTTAAATACTTGCAAAACATGTAAAATACCATCCTATGACATTACTCGCTCTGTCTTTTGGTTCCTACCTCTTTGCGCTGTGGAAGAGACCTCTGCTCGTTCTTGGTCTCATTCTTCAGGCAGCTTACATAGTGTCAAGAGGCGCAGAACTGGGAAGACTCCCCCTGGTTGGACCTCACGACACCATAGCGTTCCTTGCAGCATCCATTGCTGCCTTCTCGATTCCCTTTGGCTTTGCTGTAAAAAATCGCAATTCTTTTTTAAGTTCTGTTGCCGTCGTAACAGCCGCTTTCACGGCTTTTTCCATGCTCTCAAAGGCGCACAATTCACCGCTACCTCCCATCCTGAAGACATTCTGGTTTGAATGTCATGTGGTTCTTGCCTTTATGTCTTATGCCCTTTTTGGGGTTGCAGCGGTTCTCGGAAGCATGTATCTAAAGGAAAGAGATCCGGTGCATGAAGGTCTGCAGTACAGGGCTGTATTGATCGGTTACTGTCTTTTTACACTGTCCATGATATTCGGAGGTATATGGGCATACCTGGCCTGGGGCACATACTGGGTTTGGACACCGAAAGAGCTTTGGACCAGCATATTGTGGGTCTACTACAGTTTCCAGCTGCATGCACGGCTCAGGCCGTGGTGGTCAGGAAAACCCATGGCATATCTGAGCATCGTTGGATTTGCCATTGTGCTGTTTACATATCTTGGAGTGAGTCTGTTAATGAAGAGTTCGCATAGTTTTTAGAGAAGTTACCCGTTTCAAACAACTGGGATTTTTATTCTCCCCCCCCTTGACGGGAGAGGATACAGGTGAGGGTGATCGCTTATATTTACCCCCCTCACCCTCTTCCGCCAGGGGAGAGGGAATTAACAGCATGAAAATACTGAGATACATATTAAATTTCTTTCTCTCATTGAACACAACCCTCTGGTTCCTGGGATTGCTGCTCATTCTGTTCTTTGCCGGAGCCTTTATCATGCCCGGCAATAGGGCATTTCAGCAGCTTCATTCCATTCCCCTGTTTGACTGGATCAGGAAACAGCCGGTAAAGGACATCTGGTGGCTCTTGGGGATCATCGGAGTTCTCGCAGTCATTGCCGTGAATACTATCTTTTGCAGTGTAGATTCCATAATCAGAAAGAGAAAGGTCACTCACTGGCTTCTGTTGATTGCACCCCAGATAATACATACAGGTTTTATCTTCATGCTCCTAGCTCATTTATTAAGTGCATTCGGGGCATATCAGAAAACAGCAGAAGTCAGGGCAGGTACAGTACTGAAGATTTCAGAAGGAACTTTTTTAATTGTGGATGATATAGATATTAATGTTGACTATTACGGGTATATCACCGCGTGGACAGTCGATGTCACATATACTAAGGACAATCAGGTCCTCCAGACAAATTCAATAATGCCTAACAAACCGTCTGTATTCCAGGGTTTTAATATTAACGTAAAGAACATCAGACCGGACCCGGACAAAGCTGCCCTGCTTCAGATGAACAGGGAACCCGGCGCCTTCTGGGCATTGACAGGCGGGATTCTCTTTATCATTGGAATCGTTATTCTGATCGTTTTGAAAAGAAAAATTGATAAATAAGGTCATTGCTGATGGGTAATAGGTCATTGGTGATTCAAGATATCCTGTGTTATTATTTTTACCAATAACCTATCACCTTTGTTTCTAAATGATTTCATTTAAAGAAAGACTATCAAAAGCGGTTACTCTTTTAAATTTATCCAAAAACGTTGCTGCTTTTACAGGTGCAGGCATATCCACCGATTCAGGGATCTCTGATTTCAGGAGCAAGGGCGGAGTCTGGGACAGGTACAGAATCGTCACATATCAGGAGTTTATTTCCAGTCATAAGGCACGTGTTGAGTACTGGAACATGAAGAAAGAGCTGTACGGAGAAATTAAAGACGCAAAACCAAACAGGGCTCACCTGGCTCTTGCGGAACTGGAAAAAATAAGCAATTTAAAATGCCTTATTACTCAAAATATAGACGGTCTTCACCAGGCCAGCGGAAGCTCAAATGTTATCGAACTGCATGGTACAAACAGAAAAGCAGTCTGTCTTGATTGCGGAAAAAAGTGGCCTATCGAGGAAGTGCAGACATGGCTTGAGCAGGGAGAAATTGATCCATCATGTGATGTATGTCAAGGATATGTGAAACCTGCGACAATATCATTTGGTCAGTCAATGCCTGAATCGGAAATGATAAGAGCCTTCAAATGTGCTGCATCGTGCGATCTCCTTTTAATGATAGGTTCATCACTGCAGGTCGAGCCTGCTGCGTCTATCCCGAGAGAGGCCTTCAGCAATGGAGCAAAGCTTATTTATATTAACCGGACCCAAACCCCAACAGATAACCTTGCTGATGTATGCTTCAGGGAAAATGCGAGTCAAGTCTTTGACGAACTCTTAAAACTACTGAAAAGTGGCATGAATACCACATAATCGATAGATGTCAAAATGGCATGGTATTGCCACTTTGAACAATATTCAGTCTTAAGACCTGCGTGTAACTATTTGTATAATTAAAGATTTGCCTCCTTTTTTCCCTTATGTTGCCTGAAGTATAATTCTATAAAAATAAGTAATATTAATCGGGCACATATCTTGCATTTTTCCTGTTTAAGTCTGTGTACATATAACAGCTGTTCTAAACAAAGGAGGGGAACAATGTTATTATTTGCAGCAGGTCTTTTCATAGGTTCAGTATTTGGCATGATATTGATGGCAATGCTGGCATCAGGGCGCAAAGAAGATATGATGAGGCATAAATCGTACTGAGAACATATTCCTTCTCAACGCAGTCAGGGTTTTTAGTAGAAATCACAGACTCTGGTAATGAGCAGTCTGATTGTTAAGCCTGTCCTGATTATTCATCTGACCCGATCGGGAAAAATCATCTACTTCCTCAGTTCGCGTGATTTCCATACATATGCATATCTAAAGTTTTTTCCTGATTATATCGATAAAAAAGTGTACATGATTCAAGACCGATAAGGACATGAATATGTTTAATAATGAATCCATTGAAAGAGACCATCCTTTAAGAGAACTGTTTCAAAGGGCCCTTGATTTTGGACTGGAAATGAATCCTACTGACAGTACCGGAACAGTTAAATATATTGAAGATCAGATCCTCTGCGGTTTTATTAATTCTGACAACCTTTACAGAATAAGGGATGCTGAAGAAAACAGACTTGAGGACATAGCAGAAATGCTTTGTGAAAGCAGTATTCTCATGAATGCCGACAGCTTTGACAGGGAGTTCCAGGTCCATAAACATATAGGTGATTTTACTCTTTTTATGCTTAGCATGTTTCCCTGCTGGATAAACAGAAAACGGGGGAGGGAGTTTGTTCTTGGCAGGGTTGTTGTTCCGGGTGCACGTCTTTCGGAGCATTACGTGCTTCAGGGGCAGAGATCCTACAAAATAGCTTCTGAATTTACAGATACGGAGTTATTCCGTGAACTGTCCTCAAACTATCTTATGTATAAAAACATCCTGGAGCTTGTCAGGATATATCTTGAATCTGTAAAGAACAAAGCGTACCTTGCAGCAAGAAAGATAATACGGGACTCTTAATAATCTGGTCATCGGAAATCAGGGAGTCCGCTCGATAAAAACCATCCCCCCGTATCTCTATCGTACGTCCATGTCTGGTTGTCAATCAATGTTTTCTCGATCATGTCGTCTCTGTCATAATATTTGATCTCTATCATCTGCTTCGCTTCTTTCCCGCTTTCTGCAACACTTTTATGTATTAAACGATAAGAAGTAATTTTAAATTTCCTGAGATCATCCGGCCCGGTCATGCTCCTCTCATTCTGTTCAGCCCTCATCATCATGAAGGCAGTTTCATATTGTCCCCATTGGAGAGCACTCTCGTATCTGTCAGTTATCATCTCCAGCTTATCCATCCGTCTGCTGTCCCCAATGGATGCACACCCGATTATTACAACAAGAAATAGCACAATCATACTTCTCATAATGTCATCCCTTTTTCCCATTTACTAACTGGTGCAACAGTGTACTTAAATCATGCATATCATATGGCTTTGATATTACTCCTCGGAATCCGTACTCTTCATAATTGGACATTACCGTATCTGTAGAATATCCGCTGGACACGATCGCTTTTACCTCGGGATCTATCTCAGTCAGTTTTGTTATGGTTTCGCCGCCTCCCATTCCTCCCCGAATAGTCAAATCCATTATGACCGCATCAAATGGAGAACCGGTATCTCTGCATTTGTTATAAAGTTCAATTGCTTCGGTACCGTCCCTTACCGTTTCAACTTCATATCCCATATGGGACAGCATTTTTTTCACTGTATCCCTGACCGACTGGTCATCATCCATGACCAGAATCTTCCCGGAACCCATAATGACATCATCGTCTCTGATTTCTCTATCAGGCAATTTCTTTCTGGAAGCAGGCAGGTAAATTCTGAAAATAGTCCCCTTCCCCTCTTCAGATTCTACATCAATATGACCGTTATGGTTTTTTATAATCGTATACGTACTGGAAAGTCCAAGTCCGCTGCCCTGCTTTTTTGTCGTGAAATATGGATCAAATACCTTTTGAACCTGGTCTCCCGGTATGCCGATACCATGGTCCCGAACAGATATTTTCACATAATCCCTTCTCTCCAGAGGCATGTTACTCACCTCATCAGCTTCCATATTTTCTGCACATATATTTATTGTTCCGCCATCCGGCATGGCCTGGTTCGCATTAATGACCAGATTATAAATGACCTGGTTAATCTGACCCGGATCAATTTCTGCCGCCCAAAGGTCTAACGGCATCTGAAACTCACACTTCACCTTAGAACCCCGCAAAGCAAACTTTGTGGCATCTTTTATCTGATTTCTTAAATACACAATTTTTTTAATTGGAAACCCTCCCTTGGCAAAGGCCAGCAGCTGATTGGTCAGGTCTCTTGCCCTCCCGCATGCCTCTTCTACTTCAGCAAGAATATCTGATACATCCTTCCGGGAACTGTGAGATAATCTGGCTAATGAGATATTTCCCGTAATGGAAGTCAGAATATTATTAAAATCATGGGCAATTCCTCCTGCCAGGATACCCACAGACTCCAGTTTCTCTATCGTTCGGTGTTCCTCTTCCAATTTTTTTTGTTCGGTTACGTCTCTTATCGCCCCTTCAATTCCGGCAACTTCTCCTTTCTCATCAAGATAAAAATGGGAATTTATGCTAACTATGATTGTACTGTTATCACTCTTGAGCATCTCCAACTCATAATTCTTAATATTTCCTTTATTAATTAATTCGTTAAATATAATCTGCTTTTTCTCGGGATTAGTACACAAATTTGAAAATTTCTGACCAATTATATTATCTACAGAATTATATCCGAACATCTTTTTAGATGATGGAGAAACCCATATGATCCTGTCTTCCTTGTCTGTTCTGTAAAATACATCCTGCATCTGATTGAAAACCGTTTGCAGTCTTTCTTCACTCAGTCTCAAAGCATCTTCCGCCTGTTTCCTGTCAGCCATTTCTTTATGGATTTTTTCATACCCCTCTTTAATTGCTCGGCTCATGGAATTAAAATGCTCGGCAAGTTCCCCGAATTCGGTTTTGTCCTTAAAGGAAATCTTTGCCCCATATTCACCTGAAGCTATTCTCCTGGTTGCATGTACCAGCTCATTAACAGGATTTGTCACAGATCTGGTCAAATGAATGGCAACGAGTATTCCAAGTATGAAAGTTATGGCAATTGTAATGAGCAGTATTGTCATGACGTGGTGCATCCTGCTCATGGTTTCATTAGACAGTTCAGCGAGATTTTTACTGGCGCTGTGTGACATGGCGCCCGAAAGATTTATCAGTTTCTTGCCGATCGCAGCTGCATCTGATTTCAGTTTAATAATCCTGTTGGTATTTGCTGATGCGGTAAGGTAGTAACTGAGAGCAACTTCATAATCATTAATGAGTGACTGGACATTTTGAATCTTCTTTGTCAATTCAGGGGAGTGATGACAGCCAGAACATCGCATGGCAGTCTGGTCAAGATCAGCCGCTTGATTTATTATATAATCAAAATCAGTGGCAAACTCCTTATCAACAGTATAAAGGTCTGCCTGGACGTTCTGTATTTTGATTATCAGAGAACGCCTTAACTGCTCAACCTCATGAAGCATCACTATGTTCTTCAGAACAGATGTGTTATTCGACATGTAAAGCACAGCTGTCACCGTACCGGCAGCCAGGAAAATAAAGAGGGCAAATAATGAGAGGATAATCTTCTGTTTCATACGTATGCTTATTGTTTATTTGTTCACATATTCATATTTCTTCAAATCTATGCCGGCCCTTTCCGCTATATCAAATACCGGGGCATAATCTTCAACGTTAGTCTCGATAAAACGCTTCACACCAAAATTTTTCAGCACTTCCCTGCCTTCCGGATTTAAATGCATATCAACCAAGGCCTGTCTTATCTCAGCCTTAACCCCATAAGCCAGTTCTTTTCTCAATCCAAGCCCATTGGATGGAACGTCAGGCGACCGTGCAATGATCACCAGTTCGTCCTTTATACGGGGATCCTCCCGGGACAGCACTTCATACATCGTGTTTTTTGCGCATGCAATATCCACCTTTTTGTTTAATACAGCATGGATAGCTGAGTCGTGGCTTCCGGTAAAATAATATTCTTTGAAATACGTGTCTATATTTTTTATTCCCTGTTCCCTGAAATATGCTATCGGGAAAATATATCCCGCTGTTGTCGCCTGCTCGACAAAAGCCACGGTCCTGCCCTTCATGTCTTTGAGGTCCTTTATGCCACTGTCTTTATGCACCAGAATGTATCCATGATAGGTAGACGTGCCGTCAAAGTTAACGGGTCTTGCAATTGGATGAATTCCAAGCTTTTCAATCGCCATGGCTCCTGTAAAACTACCCCAGAATGCTCCGTCCATCTTTTTTTTGTGAAAACTTTCTATGATATTTCCGTATCTGGAAAGGGTTGTATACTTTATTTTATGACCGGTCTTTTTTTCTATATAGGTACCAAGCGGTTCATATCTCTTGAACTGTTTAAATACGTTTTGCTCAGGTATCAATCCTATTTTAAGTTCAGCAGCAATGGATGAACCCGTACAGATGAAGAGTATTGCAGCTGATATTATTATTTTAATCATATATACCCCTTTCCATGTTTAATTATTTCAATTAACAAGACGCAATCATTACGTATGTAAGCTGATGTCTATGCAGATTATCACTGATTAAAAACATAAGCCCATCATAATTGATGGAAATAACGGCATTACTTGTAAGATGACAATCATGTTGTTAATAACTGGAGTGTCTGAAAACTGATACGTGTTGCCCTGCTCCACTATATTATAATTATACAAAACATAAAAAAAATAAATATATGCAACGATATATAAATATTATTAATAACGATGTCTGAAATGGCGAACTGACTTAAATCAAAGTAAGTTTGGACAACTCACCGCTTTTCAAAAGCCTGTTACGGGATATATGGTAAGAAAAATGAGTTGCGGCCGGTGCACTAAGTAAACAGGCAGAAGAGCTGTGCCTCTTCTGATTTTTAATCGGTTACTGTTTATTATCCTTTAGGTCTTTTCCCGATGATCAATATAACCTCATCAGGATGGATTTCATCAGTCTTCCCGATAGGTAATTTGACCTGAGTCCCCCTGATACCGTTGAGCAGCATTATGTATGAGTCAGATCTCCTCCAGTGCGCCCCTCTGGTATCATCAACAGTCTTATTCTGAGTAGGCTTTCCGTTTTTCAATGCAAGCTGGTTTGCCAGATAATCAAAATCTGACTCCTTATCATAGATAATGACCATTCCTATCAGCAGATCATCCTGGAAAAAATAACTTGTCCTTTTGATATTTCCTTCAGGAGGCAGGGAGTACTCAATCAACTCTTTACCCTCGTCATCAGGCACTGCCTGATGCTTTTCTGCTTCAGAATAAGATGCACGAAATTCCTGTAGCGGCATGCCCAGATAGGCCTTCTCATATGCAGGGGGGCCCTTGGTGCATGACCCATGAACAGTCAATGCAACAAGTATCAATATGTACTTAAGTTTCATTTTATGACAAGATGTTAATACGGATACAGCACGTCCCTATCTCAACTCCCCGACAAAAAAATTCTCCCGCTTTTCTCGTCCAACAGTTGTCTCAGGTCCATGGCCGGACAGGATTTGCATTTCCTCGGGAAGTTCTATGAGCCTCGTAAAAGACTTCCTCAGTTCGTCGATACTTCCGCCGGGGAAGTCTGTCCTTCCCACTGACCCCTGAAAGATAGTATCACCTGTCAGAACAATCCCTTCTCCCACAAGACAGATACTTCCTTTACTGTGCCCCGGAGTATGCATAACTTTAAAATTGAGGTTTCCCACTTGTACTTCATCTCCCTCGTTAATAAATTCATCAGGCATGGGAATATCATCAATCTCAAATCCCCAGAAAGCGGCCTGGTCCTTTGCCAGAGAATACGTCTCTTTATCATTTTTATGCATAAAAATTTTGGCACCCGTCTCTTTCTTCAGGTCGCCGGCAGCACCTATATGGTCAAAATGCGCGTGTGTAAATATGATAGCGCTGATTTCAAGGCCGTTTGCTTTAATTTCATCCAGTATCCTGTCCGGCTCATCACCGGGATCAATTATCATTGCCTGTTTTGTTGCTTCATCACCAACAATATAGGTGTTTTCCTGCAGAGGTCCTACGACCAGACGTTTAACTATCATGTGCTTCCTCCTGTTATCATTATTTATACATTGATTAATAAATAATCCGATAATCATGACAGAGAACAGTATTATTACAGCCCCTGACTTCATATGTCTACTCCCGCTCATTTGTTCTTCTGTCTCATCCTGATCAGGTAATGCAGCTCATCACTTTTCATGAGATAGGAAATCAGTACATAAATCCCGATACAAATAACCATAATCATAATAAGTGCCCCTGTCCTCTCAAACAGAGCTGCTTCAGGGTTCCAGATAGAGGAGCTGACAGCGATTAATCCCGCAACTCCCATTAAACATGACGCGACAGCGGTTTTTATGAAGGACCGTCCGATATTTCTACCGTCGACTTTCACAAGCCTCTTTCTCAGGAAATAAAAGAGCAAAAAGAAATTGACTGCCGAGGCTATCGCATTTGCCAAAGCAAGACCTCCATGCCTTAAGGGACCAATGAAAATAAAACTGCATATAATATTGGTTACCACTGAAAACACTGCTATTTTGACCGGGGTCTTTGTGTCCTGCAGAGAATAAAAGGTTGAGGCCACGATTCGTGCGCCTACAAATGCCCACAGGCCCGAGGAGTAAAAGATCAGCGCATATGCTGTTTCTGACGCAGCCAGGTCTGAGAACTCGCCTCTCTGAAGCAGTACATTAATGACAGGTCCTGCCAGGGTAATGAGTCCGGCCATTGCAGGAAGGGTGATGAAAAACAGCAGTCGCAACGAAAATGAAAACGTATCGCGCAGAGCATCATTATCTCTTCTGGAGGCATGTTCTGACAGGGCAGGCAAAACAGCGGTTGCCATTGCTACACCGAAAATGCCGATGGGAAGGTGTACAAATCTCATCGCATAGTAAAGATATGTTGCAGCACCGCCTGATAAATATGATACAAAAATGGTGCTTACAAATATATTGATCTGCGCAACACCCATTCCAATGATCGCGGGCAGCAGCAATGTGCGTATTTTCTTCAGACCCGGGTGGCTCATTATCAAGGCAGGTCTGATGATAAATCGTTCCTTCACAAGAGACGGAATTTGTATCGCAACCTGGAGGGCCCCGCCTAGTGATACAGCTATTCCTATTGCCAGGAGAGGCTGGGTAAAACGGGGAGCAAACAGCAGGGCCGCGCTGATTATGGAAAGGTTAAGAAACATCGGCGCCAGAGCGGGAACAAAAAATTGTTTTAAGGAATTAAGTATCCCCTTTGCAAAGGCCGCAATACTTATGAAAAACAGGAAGGGAAACATGATCCGGGTAAGTTTGACCGTTAGATTGAATTTATCGGGGCTGTCAATGAATCCCGGAGCAATGAGCGATACGAAAAGCGGAGCAAAAAGAATGCCCAGAGAGCACAGAACCGAAAGTACAAGAAGAAGAAAAGCCAGCACAGCTGAAGCAAGTTTTCTTGCATTTTCCCCGCCCTCTCTGGTCAGTGTTTCAGTAAATACCGGCACAAATGCTGCTGACATGGACCCTTCGGCAAAGAGTTCCCTTAAGAGGTTGGGAATCCTGTACGCAATGAAAAAAGCATCGGTAAGTCCGGTAGCCCCAAATATCTTGGCAAGCAGAATGTCCCTGATAAATCCGAGAATGCGGCTGCCTGTTGTTGCGACTGAAATCTGTCCTGCCGCTTTTGTAACACTTTTTCTGTTATCACTGCGTACCATAACAACTTGACTTTCCTGCTTTTTTAATGTTAAAAAATAATTTGTTTTCAGCAATCAGGACTATTTCCCTGATGCAGCGGCATTCAACAGCAAATAATCATACGGAGGTAATACATTGTCAGCACAACCGGTTCTAAAAAAAAACAAGTCGGCCATAAAAAGGGCCAGACAGACAGAAGCACAGGAACTCAAAAACAGGTCTATCCGGAAAAAACTGAAGACCCTGCACAAAAAGGTTTCAGCTGAAGTCGCCGGCAAGAACATTGATGGAGCATCGGCAGCACTTAAAGAGGCAATATCAGCCATTGACAAAGCAGCAGGAAATGGGATCATCCACAGGAACACTGCATCAAGAAGGATTTCCGGTCTTTCCCGCCTGGTCAATTCGATCTCCTCTTCTGAAGCAGCTTAATAAGTAATACCTCTATTACCAGTTCAGGCCTTCCCGAGGTCTTTACTCCTACATCTGCCTCGTGAAGGTCCTTGAATATATTGAAAAAAATGTCTTCATTATAGGAAGCCAGGTACTTGTTCAGCCCCCTGAATGTCTTTTCTCTCATTCTTGCAGGACGTTTTCCTTTATTAAGCCAGAGGGCATAAAACTGCTTATAATGCCAGTTAAGCGTGCCAAGTATGACCGGTGCTTCCATGGTACTTACTCCGGACATGGTTTTTAATATCCTGAAAGCCCTGGCCTTGCTTCCGGCTATTATAGAGTCAATAAGGTCAAATGTGGTATATTTTCTCATCATACCGGTAGAGGCAGTGATATCTTCACCCGTTAATGTCTTCTTACCTGAAAGAGCAAGCTTTTCAAGTTCCATCGACAGCATCCCGACTTCATTTCCTACAAATTCAATAAGGGTATCCACAGCGTCATTGCTGAGCTTGAGTCCTCTTGAAGCAGCTGCCTGTTTCAGCCATGCAGGGATTTCCCATTCCTTGATGTTTAAAGAAATGGATTTCCATTTCACCTTCAACGTTGCCCTTGCCCCCTTTCTGGATAGAATGAGCAAACAGGTAGTATCTGATGGCGAGTCAAGATATTTCTTCAAAGTATTTATTGCAGGTGCCTTGAATTCCTGAAAATCCTTAATGACAACAAGACGCCTTGGTGCCATAAACGGAAGGGTCCAGGCTGAATTGATAATTTCCTGAACAGGTGCAGAAGAATCAAAGGTATCATAATTAAAATCTGCCGGATGAGATGAAATGACCACATCGATAAACCTTGAAAGGGCATCTTCGAGAAAACAGCTTTCTTCGCTCCATATATAATAAAGAGATCCGGGAAGCCCCCTGTCAATTTCTCCGAGGAGAGTTTTATTTAGCATAGTGTATGATAATCCTGCTTACTATGTCCCTTGCTATCTCTCTGCTTGCCTTATTTGATGCCCTGTCTCTCTGGTCAACCGCCTGCAGCACCGTACCTGTTGTTTCAAATGTTATCTTGATGGGAGATCCGATTGATCTAAACTCTATCACGTCTTCATTATCAATGATCCTTACATCCACAAACATTATTATCTCCTGCTCTCTTACAGATGCATCGATAGTTCCGATTGCACCCAGTTCAAACCTGGTTATCACTGCTTCCAGAGCTACATCAGAAGATACCCCCCCGGCTTTAATCCCCTGTGTGACAAACTCTTCAGAAAGCGCAGTGTGAAGTTTCTCTTCCAGCCTTGGTTCGTATGTCATGTTGCTAACATGTTTGATGTGGATGGAATTAAAAGAGAGCAGTCTGGAACCGACCATATGATAGCCGCAGGAAGACATCAGAAGTGAGAAATAAGAAGTAAGAAGTACAAAGTAAAAAACAATACATAACTTCCCGTACATACAATTTTCGGACCCCTTTTTCGATTTCCTTATAATCATTTCTACTTAATGTTCCGACTTCTCCGTTCTAACTCAGATTACGATATTGACCAGTCTGCTCCTGACAACGATCACTTTTTTTAGCGGTGTGTCTTTAACATACTCCTGCACTTTTATGTCAGCAAAAGCTTTTTTCCTGATAGCGTCATCGTCCAGACCTGCCGGAATTTTCATCTTTGCCCTGATCTTACCGTTTACCTGTACTACCAGCTCAATCTCGTCCTCTTTTGCAATATCTTCATTCCATTCCGGCCAGTCCTGATCAAAAATACCGCCTTTTCCTCCCGCCTCTTTCCATAGCTCTTCAGCAATGTGAGGGGCAAACGGGGAAATCAGTAGTATCATCTGCCGGACGCTGAACCTGAGTACATCCTCATTATCAGATGCATTAAAACAGAGAATTTCATTTACCAGCTCCATCAGTGCGGCTATGGATGTATTGAAATGATAATCACGTTCAATGCTCCTGGTCACCTTTTTTATCGTTTGATGTGTCTTCCGTAACAACCCTGAAGCAGGGGATGAGAGCTCTGATACGTCATTCAGTTCATCAGAGATTACAACATTAAGAACATCATGATGTTTATACACATATGTCCAGATACGGTTTAAGAACCTGTACGCACCTTCCACTCCCTGATCAGACCACTCAAGGTCCCGTTCAGGCGGGGCTGCAAACATGCAGAACAACCTTACCGTATCCGTTCCGTATTTATTGACCAGAAAATCAGGATCAACAACATTGCCTTTTGACTTGGACATCTTGGCACCGTCCTTTATGACCATCCCCTGTGTAAGAAGACTTTTGAAAGGTTCATCAATACGGGCCAGACCTATGTCTCTGATCATTTTTGTAAAAAATCTGGAGTAAAGGAGATGAAGAACAGCATGTTCTATGCCGCCGATATACTGATCTACTGCCATCCAGTAATCAACAGCTGTTACATCTACCGGACCCTGTTCAGACCAGGGTGAGCAGTATCTCAGAAAATACCATGAAGAATCAACGAATGTATCCATTGTATCTGTGTCTCTTCTGGCCGGTTTGCCGCATGCTGGACATACGGTTTCAACAAATTCATTAAGCTCTGCCAGAGGTGATGAACCTGCACCGGTAAGTACTGCATTTTCAGGCAGTATGACAGGCAGGTCTTCCTCTGGTACAGGGAGCGTTCCACAGGTATCACAATAGACAACGGGGATCGGGGTACCCCAGTACCTCTGGCGTGAGATCCCCCAGTCCCTGAGCTTATAATTAACAACCTTTTTACCAAGGCCTTCTTTTTCCAGATAGTCAGCGATCTGTACCCGTGCCTCTTTGCTCGGAAGACCTGAGAATTGGGCTGATTCCACGAGAACGCCATCGTCTTCAAACGCATCCGTCAAATGCCCTGATGTCTGAGTTCTGCATTCTGTGTTCTGACTTATATCTTCTGCCTTCTCTATCACAATCTTAATCGGCAGATCATATTTTTTTGCAAATTCAAAGTCCCTCTGGTCATGGGCAGGAACAGCCATGACCGCGCCTGTTCCATATTCCATTAATACAAAGTTGGCCACATAAATCGGTATTTCTTTTTCAGTAAGCGGATTTACAGCGTGATATCCTGTAAAGACACCCTCTTTCTCTTCCGGATCATCGGAAAGTAATTCAATGGCCTTACGTACCTTTACATCTTTTATGAGATCTGTAACAAGCGGATGTGTCCTTGCAATACTCATAAATGTAGTACCGTAAAGCGTGTCATGCCTTGTGGTAAAAATCCGCATCGATTTATCAGTGCCTGAAATTTTAAAATCCACGTCAACACCTTCGCTTCGTCCGATCCAGTTGCGCTGCATGGTAACGACCTTTTCTGGCCAGCCTGTCAGTGTGTCGGCATCTTTCAGCAGTTCCTCCGCGTAACCGGTAATCCTGAAAAACCACTGTTCTAATTCTTTCTTAGTCACCGTTGTGTCGCATCTCCAGCAACCATCATCAATGACCTGTTCATTAGCAAGCACAGTCTCGCACGAGGGACACCAGTTTACAGAAGCTGATTTTTTATAAGCCAGCCCCTTTTCAAGCATCTTAATAAAGAACCACTGGTTCCACCTGTAATACCCGGGGTTGCAGGTTGTAACTTCTCTTTTCCAGTCATATCCCAGGCCCAGCTTTTTTAGCTGCTGCCTCATGTAATCGATATTGTCATTTGTCCATTCAGACGGATGTAACCCATGTTTGATGGCAGCGTTTTCCGCAGGCATGCCAAAGGCATCCCAGCCCATTGGATGAAGCACATTGAAGCCGCACATTTTTTTATACCTCGTTATAACATCACCAATCACATAGTTTCTCACATGCCCCATATGGATCCTGCCTGAAGGATAAGGAAACATTTCAAGGCAGTAAAACTTCGGCAAATCGGCATTTTCATCAACCGAAAACAGACCCTTTCTATCCCAGAAGTCCTGCCATCTTTCTTCTATGTTCCGTGCATTGTATTTCTCTTCCACGTGCTTCCTCCGCCGTTCTATCGTAATATTTTTTTGATTTAAGTTAAGTATTTTACCATAATTATCATGCTGATAATTATTCACGCCAGACACGGTAAGTCCTGATACTGTCATTGGATTTTAAAACTATCTTAGTGCTATACTACGACTTAATTTTTTCCTCGGGAGCTTTGTTTGACTAAACCTTATAAACTCAGGAACCAGCCAGTAGATCGCAAAAAAACTCTGTGCTTATTCACAGCCTTATTTTTATCTGTCTTTTTATTTATAAACAACGGCATCGCGACACAGGTTGAATCAGCACCGGTTATCAAAGCGCTGGAGATAAAAGGCAACGATAAAATCAGTTCCGCCACCATCCTATCGAAAATAAAGAGTATTGAGGGATCTGTCTTTTCCAAGGACAGTGTAAAGGAAGACATTAAAAATCTTTATAAAATAGGATACTTCGAAGATATCAGGATCGAAATCGAGTCTCATGAAGGAGGAGTGAAACTCTACTACATCTTCATTGAAAAGCCCACCATAACAAGTATTGATTTTCAGGGCTATGATGAAATCGACATGGAGAAACTCAGGGAACATATCACAATCACTGCCGGGGCCGTGTCAAATATGTCTCTCATACTTGATAATGTACAAAATATTGTAACGTATTATCAGTCGGAAGGATACTGGCTGATAAAGGTCGTACCCATAGTCAGGGAGATATCTGAAGATGCCGTTGCCCTGACATACCAGATCGAGGAAGGCCCGAAAGTGGTAATCAAGGGCATAGATATTGTAGGCAACAATTCCATTCCTGATGACAGGGTAATGAAGGCAATGAAGACAAAAAAACGGTGGCTCTTTTCTTTTTTGACAGGCTCAGGCATATACAGGAAAGACCAGATTGCTGAAGATATGGAACGCATAAGGCGGCTGTACCACAGCGAAGGTTATATTTATGTTGCTGTATCCGAACCAGAGATCAGACTGAGCCCTGACAGAAAAAAACTCTTTTTGAAAGTATCCCTGTCCGAAGGAGACAGATACAATATTGAAGACATCAAAATCCAGGGTAATACCGTATACACAACAGATGAACTCTCTGAACTGATTACGATCTCGGCCGGACAGATATTTAACAGAAGTGAACTCAGGTCTGACATCGACAGGATTATTGATAAATATATGGACAAAGGTTATGCCCGGGCAGATGTAAATCCGGTGATAGACATTAATCCTGAGCAAAAAACGGTTTTTATCACGCTATCTGTGACTGAAGGTGAGATATTCAGCATAGGGAGAATCAGCATTTCCGGCAATACCAAAACTCGTGACAAGGTAATACGGAGGGAAATAAGGCTTGATGAAGGTGACACGTTTAATAAAAGTCTTTTAAAAAGAAGCTATCAGAGAATCACGAATCTTAACTATTTTGAATCCGTAGATATCAATCCAATACCTCATCCGGAAGATCATCTCATTGACATGGACATCAGAGTAAAAGAAAAATTAACAGGCATGTTGAGCTTAGGTGGTGGGTACAGTTCAATAGATAAATTTATGATTATGGGTGAAATTTCACAGTCAAATTTATTTGGTAAAGGATACCAGATCAGGCTTAAGGCGGACCTCAGTGCCCGCAGAACAAACTATAACCTGTCTTTAAGAGATCCCTGGTTCTTGGACAGACCGATATCTGCGTCGGTTGGGGTATATAACGACAATACCGAATATCCGGATTATGACAAAAGATCAACCGGTGGATATGTCGGTTTTGGAAAAGATTTTTCTGAATATGTGGGAGGAAAGATCTCATACAGCATTGAAGAAGCGAACATTACAGATATATCCGACAATGCCTCCATAATAATCAGAGAACAGGAAGGGAAAAGGCTGACAAGCAGTATAAGTCCATCCATATGGAAAGATACACGTGACAATTACATTGATCCCACCTCAGGAAGTCGTACGGCCTTGTACACCACAGTGGCCGGTTTGGGAGGAGATAATTACTTCGTACGGTCTGTCATAGATTCAACATCATATTTCCCGGGATTCTGGAAGACAACGTTCAGTATTCGTGGAAGACTGGGTTATGCTACCGGTTACAATGGCGAAGAACTCCCGCTGTATGAAAGGTTTTATGTGGGCGGGATTAACACACTCAGAGGGCTGGGATTTGGAGAGGGCGGTCCACGAAATGAGAATGATGAAATAATAGGTGGTGACATGGAGGCGATTCTGAATATTGAATTTATTTTTCCCATCTCACTGGAAGCGGGGTTAAAAGGGGTGATTTTTTATGATTATGGAGGCGCGTTTGACACAGACAACGACATTTCGGATTATGATCTAAGAAGCACAGCGGGTTTCGGTGCACGATGGATGTCTCCTCTCGGACCGATACGGTTGGAGTGGGGTTTTAATCTTGATCCGAAAGAGGACGAGAAGTCAAACAGGGTTGAGTTCTCAATGGGCGGACTTTTTTAGATGTTCATGGCAGTTTAGATGTATCATTATGTACAAATATTGTATTATGTTTTTTGATAAATAATAAATCTGACAGGAGGCTTTATGAAGAAATTATTAATTACAGCTATCACGATGTTTTTTGCTGTCAGTGCTCACGCAGCAGACGTAAAGATCGGGTATGTGGATATGAACAGGGCGCTGAATGAGTCTGACAGAGGAATAAAAGCTGTTGGTGTGCTTGAGGGAATAGTTCAGGCAAAACAGTCGGTCATCGCTGAAAAAGAGAACAAAATCAAAGAGCTGGATATGGAAATAGCAAAACAGTCATCCGTATTAAATCCCCAGGCTCTCAAAGACAAAAAGAACGAGCGTGAAAAACTGACTAAGGAATACCAGAGAATGGTTCAGGATTCACAGGATGAGGTCAAGAAAAAACAGGACGAATTCATGAATGATATTATTAATGATATCAGGGTTACGGTAAGCGACATAGCTCGGGAAAGGGGATATACAGCGATATTTGAAAAATTCTCTGCCGGACTCGTGTACTTTTCAGAAAAGGAAGACCTGACAGATCTTGTGATAAAGCAGTTTAATACCGTAACGAAAAAAGAGGCCCCGGCCTCGAAGTAATTAAACAGGTAATAAACAGCACTTAAACAGGTTCATAAAATGAAACTTTCAGAACTGGCTGCTCTCATTGACGGCACGGTCATCGGTGACCGGGATGTGGAAATTACCGGAGCTAGAGGTATCAGGGATGCCGGGCAGGGTGAAATAACATTTCTGTCCGATAAAAAAACCCTTTCTGATGTACCCGGCACAAAGGCCTCTGCGGTCATTACTGATAAAAAGTCTGCAGAGTTCCTTAAAGACAGCAATGACCGGATCAATATAGTCGTCGCAGGAAATCCCCAATACGCATTTGCCAGGGTGCTTGAAACATTGTATGCGAATCCCCGTCCTCCATCAGGCATAAGTGAAAGGGCTGAGATAGGGTATAATGTCAATTTCGGTAATGATATATCGGTTTACCCCCTTGCTTATATTGGTGATAATGTAAGATTGGGAGACCGGGTCACCATTTTTCCGGGAGCATATATTGCCAAAGGAGTATCCATCAACAACGATTCCGTTATTCATGCCAATGTTTCGATTCTGGAACAAGTTTTCATAGGAAGAAACGTGATTATACATTCCGGCACTGTTATCGGTTCTGATGGATTCGGATATATTCTGGAAAAAGGAGAACATTATAAAATCCCCCAGATCGGGGGAGTCATTATTGAAGATAATGTTGAAATAGGTTCAAATGTTTCGATCGACAGGGGAGCGACTGGAAACACTGTTATCGGTCGGGGTACAAAAATAGACAATCAGGTCCAGATTGCTCATAATGTGTCGATCGGAAAAAACTGTATCATTGTTTCTCAGGTGGGGATAAGCGGCAGTGTCGAGGTAGGTGACAGGGTTATTCTTGCAGGTAAAGTCGGAGTTAAAGATCATGTGACCATAGGTTCCGGTGCAGTAATAGCAGCAGGGTCAGGCATCGCTGGGGATATCCCGGAAGGCCGGGTGTACGCAGGCAGACCTGCCATTCCTCACACTGCATGGTTAAGATCTCAAAGTATAGTGAAGAGATTGCCTGAGTATATAAAGCGTTTACAGGAAATCGAAAATAAGATACAATCCATTATCGTCCCAAAATCTGAAGTATCAAGCAAGGAGGTACCATCAGATGATGAATAACCGTGAAATTCGAAATATACTTCCCCATCGATACCCCTTTCTTCTGGTTGACAGAATAACCACGATAGAACCCGATGTAAAAGCGGTCGGAATAAAGAATGTAACAGCTAACGAACCTTTTTTTCAGGGACACTTCCCTGATTATCCCATAATGCCCGGTGTCCTCATCGTAGAGGCCATGGCACAGGTTTCAGGTATATTAGCCTATCATTCAGGAGCGAATGGAAAATCTACGTATTTTATGAGCATTGAAAAGGCAAAATTCAGAAAACCCGTAATTCCGGGTGACCAGTTACGAATTGAGGTACATATAATCAAGAACAGGAAGAATGTGTGGAAATTTTCCGGACAGGCCTTTGTTGATGACAAACTCGTATCAGAGGCTGAATTTACTGCCATGGTGTCTGATCAGGAGTTGGAAAATGGCTAAACCTAAAATTCATCGTACTGCTGTGGTTGATTCAGGAGCAAAATTCTCCGATGGGGTGGAGATCGGTCCTTACTGTATTATTGGCAAAAGAGTGAAGATTGGGAAAAACACAAAACTCATCTCCCATGTAATAATTGAAGAAACAGATATAGGCAGTGACTGCATGGTATATCCTTTCACATCCATCGGGCTTCCCCCGCAGGACACGCGCTACAACAACGAACGGACAAAAGTGAAAATCGGCAATAAAAATATTATCAGGGAATATATCACCATACACCGGGCATCGATCAGCGGAGACAATATAACAAAAATTGGAAATAATAATTTTCTTATGGCCTATGTTCACATTGCCCATGACTGCAGAGTCGGTGATCATACGATCATGGCAAATACCACTACACTGGCAGGCCATGTAGAAGTTGAAGATTATGCCTTTATAGGAGGTCATGTGGCTGTTCACCAGTTTACGAGAATAGGAGCATATTCAATGATCGGCGGGTTCAGCGCCATTCCCCAGGACATTCCCCCCTTTACCACTGCAGCCGGGGACAGGGCCAAACTGTATGGTCTCAACACCATAGGCCTTAAAAGACACGATTTCGAGGAAGCCACCATTAAAGAACTGAAGCACGCATACAAGGTCCTCTTCCGCAGTAAACTTACCTTAAAAGAAGCCATAAAGAAATTAAAACGTGAAAATAAGCATTCCGAAGAGATAAAGCGTTTTATCGAATTTATCGAAAAGAATAAAAGAGGCATATGCCGGTAAAGACATCCGGCTCATCTGATAATCCGGATAAGCTGGGACTGATAGCCGGTATGGGAGGACTTCCGCTGACCCTTGCTGCAGAGGCAAAAAAAATGGGTCATTATGTTGTTGCAATTGCACTGCAGCCCCCTGCTGATGAGTCCCTGAAGCCTGTTTCTGATGAATTCCATAAAATAAACCTGGGCCGTTTTGGAGGACTCCTGTCGTTATTAAAAAAGCTCTCGATAACCAATGTTGTTATGGCAGGCAAGGTACCAAAGACACTGTTATATGAAAATAAAACGACTATTATTCCTGATCTTAAGGCCGTCAAGCTGCTTTTCTCCCTGAAAAACCACTCAGATGATACCATAATGAGCGCTGTTGTCAGAGAACTTGAAAAGAAAGGAATAACTGTCCATAATACAACCGATTTTACCAAAGATCTTCTGGTCACTGAGGGGATCATGACGCGCAGGAAACCTACTGAAAAGGATCTCGGGGACATTAACTTTGGTTGGAATATTGCAAAAAAAATCGGTGGTCTGGACATTGGTCAGACCATTGTGGTCAAGAATCTTGCGGTCATGGCTATCGAGGCAATCGAAGGCACAGATCAGGCCATCAGCAGGGGTGGAAAACTTGCCGAAAAGGGCGCGGTCATCATAAAAGTAAGCAAACCGCAGCAGGACATGCGTTTTGATGTGCCGGTTGTCGGGATTCAAACACTTCGCTCAATGAATAACGTATCTGCCAGAGTGCTCGCTCTTGAAGCAGGAAAATGCATTATACTGGACAAAGAAGAATTCATAAGGGAAGCTGATACTACAGGAATAACAGTGGTTGGAGTTAAAAAAAGTGATTAATGTTGCGGTCATAGGAGTCGGGTCAATTGGGATGCATCATGCAAGAATCTATGCAGACATGGACGATGTGAAACTTGTTGGAGTCGTTGATATCAATTATGACAGGGCGCATGAAGTTGCGTCGCAATATAACTGCCATGCATATCGGGATTATATGGAAGTAATCGATACTGTTGATGCGGTCAGTATCGCAGTCCCCACCACCCTCCACTTCGAGACCGGGATGGACTTTCTGAAACACAATAAATGCATACTTCTCGAAAAACCCATAACATCAACAATTGCGGAAGCTGACAGCCTCATAAACGAAGCAGAAAAAAGAAATCTTATATTTCAGGTCGGTCACCTCGAGCGGTTTAATTCCGGTGTATCTCTTATAAGCAATATGGTAGACAGACCGCAGTTTATTGAATCTCAGCGATTGTCCCCATTTCTGGGGAGAGGCATTGATGTGGATGTGACTCTTGACTTAATGATACATGACATAGATATAATATTAAGTTTGGTGAATTCTGAAATATCAGATATCCGTGCGACAGGTGCCAAGGTTCTTACCGAAAACATCGATGTGGCGCACGCATGGATTGAATTTGAAAACGGATGTATTGCAGAAGCCGTGACGAGCAGAATGGCCACTGATAAGGTCAGACAACTCAAGGTCTTTCAGCACAATGCGTATTTAAGCCTGGACTATCAGAGACAGGAAATTACAACATACATGAAAACAAATAATGGTACAGTGCAGCAAACGACCGAAAGACCTGAAGAAAAAGAACCATTAAAAGAACAACTGATATCTTTTATCGATTGCGTTAAAAGATCAGACCAGCCCCTTGTTTCTGGTCATGAAGGGAAAGAAGCGCTGAAAGTTGCTCTGAAAATATCCGGACTCGTGAACCACGGGTTGACTGCCTGAACTGCCATGTCAGAAACATATCTGAACAAAGACGTTATCCCCATGCTGGACCTCAAGGCTCAATACATGCCGATTAAGGAGAAAATCAAGTCTGCGCTGAAGGAGATAATTGAAAGCGGTCAATTCGTTCTCGGCCAGAATGTCTGCTCGCTCGAAGAAGAAATAGCAGCATATCACACTGTGAAACACGGTGTAGGTCTGGCATCCGGAACAGACTCTCTGCATTTATGTTTAAAGGCTCTCGGGATTAAACGGGGTGATGAAGTCATCACAACGCCTTTTACCTTTATAGCTTCTGCTGAGTCAATAGCATATGTCGGAGCAACTCCTGTTTTTGTTGATATCAATAGAGATACGCTGAATATTAACGTATCAAAAATCGAGGAGCGTATTACGAAGAAAACAACGGCAATAGTAATCGTGCACCTTTTTGGACAGCCGGCCGATATGACTGAAATTATGGAGATCGCAAACAAATATAACCTTTATGTCATAGAGGATTGTGCACAGGCTTTTGGGGCAAAATACAAAGATATACCAGTAGGAAGCATGGGTGATGCAGGGTGCTTCAGTTTTTACCCGAGCAAGAATCTGGGAGCATATGGCGACGGTGGCATGATGATTTCCAATAATACGGACTTATATAAAAAGGTAATGCTGCTCAGGAATCATGGTACAGTCGGCCCTTATGAACACAGTTTTCTTGGCTATAACAGCAGACTGGATGAGATACAGGCCGCAATCCTGAGAATAAAGCTGAAACAAATAGATGAGTACAATCAGAAACGGAGAAATATTGCACATATATATACATCAATCTTGAGTGATTCTGTTTTCTGTCCGGTAGAACTCCCGGACAGAAGTCACGTATATCATCAGTACACCATACAATCACCGTCACGAGATATAATCAAAGAAGCATTGAGTAATAATTCTGTTTCGTCTGTCGTTTACTATCCATTGCCGCTTCACCTGCAGCAGGCATTTCAATATCTTCATTATACTGAAGGAGACTTTCCCGTAAGTGAAATAGCATCAAGGGAAGTACTCTCCATCCCTGTGTACCCCGAGCTCGAACCGGAGCAGGCAGAGCATATCGCTGGAATAATCAGGCAGGCGGTCACGTAATAATATCAGCTGTTCAATCAGTTATTTTCAGATACTGGCCGACATAGAGGCGGGTTGATGTAAGATTATTTATTCTCTTCAGCTTTTTGGTATTCGTATTAAACTTTCTGGCGATCAACCACAAGGAATCGCCTTTCTTTATCCGGTATTTTCCGTCTGGCAGCAGTTGGTCCGTTGACGCATACACTGTATGTGATGAACTTTCCCTTAAAGGGATTTTGAGTTTTTGTCCTGCCCGTATCAGGTGCTTACGTCTGATGTTATTTGCTCTCACGATCTTTGTGACACTTGTACGATACCTGAGGGCTATCACAGAGAGGGTTTCACCTCTTTTCACTCGATGATATACATATGCGTTCTCGGGCGGGTACCATTTGGGTATGTCATCCAATGAGGCAAGAAGAGTTTCACCCATCCCAACCGGTATTCTGAGTGAATATTCCGTATCAGGAGTAACCTGATGCCTTAGTTCCGGATTCAGTTCAATCAGAAGCTTTCCTTCTATCCCCAGTTTCTTTGCAACCGTTTTAAGTTGCACGGGCTTGTTAATTGTTACCGTGTCATAAACGACTGTTTCATCGGTCCCCCCGAGTTCAAACCCGTATTTTTCGGGATCCTTAAGAATATGTAATGTTGCCAGAAATCTCGGGACATATCGTGCTGTTTCTATCGGAAGCTGCTGATACAGATCCCAGAAATTATCGAGATAATTAATACGCTGGTTTCTTATTTTTCTCAGGACTCGTCCTTCTCCGCAGTTATACGCTGCAAGAACTGTCGTCCAGTCCCCAAATATATTGTGCAGCTCTTTCATATAGGATATGGCCGCAGCGGTTGATTTTTCCGGATCCAGCCTTTCATCAACCCAGTTATCTCTTTTAAGACCAAATTTATAGCCGGTTGAAGAAATAAACTGCCACAGTCCGAGAGCCCTGGCGCGGGAAAGCGCTTTTGTTTTAAAACCGCTTTCGATTAAAGGCAGCCATGCAAGCTCTTCAGGCAAGCCGGCCTCTTTCAGGTCAGCACGTATTCTATCCATGTATTTTCCGGAGCGCTTATATGCCTCGATAAAAAACTTCCGTTCACTTCCCTGAAACCGCTTGATCTCTTTTTCTACATGCTCGTTCATTGTCAATGGAATTTCCTTGTGATTTCCATTAACTGCAGTGTACCGGGAAGCATAAATTTCCAAGATCCTCTTGGAGATCAGGAAGCGCAGATCTTCCCTCTGCTGAACAAGTTCAGGAAATGCGTCAGTGTCAACTTCGAGAACTAACGAATAGGCCTCGTCAAGGGCCTCATTTGCTTTCTCCAGATTTCCCTCCGACCAGAACCCCTGTGATGCATTACAGAATTCAAGTGCCGAATCAAGCAGATCCTGTTCCTGCGCAATATTGTCCTGCTCATCATTATCTCCTGGAACCGGCCCATTTCTGCCTGCATGCCCGGTATGTTGAGAACCTTCCTCAGTATCAAGCGCTGTATTGTTATCCCGGCAGACTTCTATTAACTTGCAGTTGCTTATGGAATCTGCAATCCCCTGATCCCTATCGCTGAGTATTGTTGCGGATAAGTTATCAATTGCAGAGTCCCCATTCGATGATGCTGATTCCATCCCGGTAAAATCATAATTATATGATAAGGGGGGAGTTATGTATCCGCCATGTTCATGCTCTGCCATGACACGCGTTTCTGATGGGGTGATATGTTCTTTTTCACTCTTCTTCGTAAAATTGTGTAACGTACCACATCCCAAAAACATGGTCACACATAAAAGTATTAATATTCGTCTGTATTTCTTCATCACTGATATAATGTACCGCTGTTTCTTCCTTGCCTTCTTACTTCTGTTGTTGCATTTTGTATGCCTTGATAAAAAAACATTCCATACATTTTACATTTAAACTAATCCATTATCAATATCTACAAACTGATCTGATGTCATTCTTATCGGCATAAATTATTTATTTCTGAAAGAAGATTTCCTTAAGCAGACTATTATATTTTCATACCGATCAAATACTCTTAAATATCAAGGTCATCGGCAATGTTTTTCTTGTAATACTATTGTGTAAATCGATGAAGTATTAATGAGCTTCACTCAGCAAGCAATGCAGACTCAACTGAAGTCATACCCGAAGTCTGCCTGCCCTTGGGCAGGTCTGTTAGTCGGGTCGGAGCGACTAAGCGCGAAGTTGGTAAGACACGATCCGAGACGTACATCGAGAATCTAAAATAACACTGCATTTATCATGTAAGGATACCTGCCGCAGCCGGACTTAAATACGTAATCAGGGGGAGGGTTTGTCGAGCGTGGAAGTTATGGGGCATTCATCCCGGGAAAAAAAGAGCGGGGAAACAGATTATATCGGTTTCCCCGTCTCTTGTCATGCCATGCCCCCTAAAGCAGGCCTTTCACAGGCTTATTTGACAGTAATTCTGTCCCGGATTTTATCGATAATCTTTTCACCTATTCCTTTAACATTATGAATATCATCAACAGTCTCAAATTTCCCATTCTCTCTTCTGTATGCAACTATCGCCTCAGCTTTTACCTTTCCTATACCTTTCAATGCCGCCAATTCTGAGACCGAAGCCTCATTAATGTTCACACGCCCTGCCCCGTTACTCTTTTCTGCAAAAGAAAGATTGCTCATGATAATACTTGCCGCAAACAGCATTAACAAAGTAATTGCGATTCTGTTACGTAAAAACTTGGCCATTGGTCCTCCCCTAGAAAAAATAAATAAGTAAATCCTCTGAAATCTACCCCCCTTTCACAATGAATTATTGTCATGCATTGAGGCATGATACGACTGTATAGCACAAACATGTCAAAGGGATTGAGCTGAGAATGCTGATACATTGCAGATCCGGCCATCTAAACTATAATGCATCAAAAAAGTGATTCCGCTTAATATAGAAACCTGAAGTCACATGATAGTCTTCAGCCTTTTCCCCTATACAACGAGATTATATTACGAATAAATGTTGAAAGTCAAGATTTAAAAAAAATTTATTTATGAAAAATCATGTACGCATTTTTTTTTCTTTACCATCGTTAATAAATGTAGTTATTTTTTTTACTGTACACTTCCATCAATACATGATAAAAAGAAAGGTAAGAAGGGGTGTGTGCATGTTTCTGTTTATGCCGGGACTTTTTATAGGATCAATCACAGGTTTGTTATTAATGGCCATGCATATCTGAGAGAAATCACAACATGATGAGATATAAAACATAATCTGTATTCAGCATCACGTCATCAGGTCTCTCGTGGAATTTATATCATGCTGATGACAAGAAAATTTATTCTGAAAGGTAATCAGCGAGAGCATCTTTCCAGTGCCTTAACTCCTCAATCCCCTCAATCCTTAATAACGTGTTGTTGAGTACCGAATAGGCAGGTCGTCTGGCAGGTCTGTTATATCTTTCCGTAGTCGTGGGCAATATGTTTGTCCGGGCCGATTTCAGTCTGGCTATCTCCCTGGCAAACTCAAACCATGAGCAGTGTGATGAGTTGGTTATGTGATACACACCATAACCTTTTCCAATAAGCTCCCTTAACTTGAGTGCAAGGTCATAGGTATAAGTAGGAGATCCGACCTGGTCGTCAACTACCTCTATTTCATCTTTCTCTGATAACAGCCTGCATATGGTATCAACAAAATTGTTTCCATTTTTACCATAAAGCCATGATGTCCTCACGATATAAAACCTGTTGGTCAGAGTCTGGACATACTGCTCACCCAATAGTTTTGAACGCCCGTATTTCGTTCCAGGCCCGGTCATGTCCCACTCGTTATAAGGCTCTGTACTGGCACCGTCAAAGACATAATCTGAACTTATATACAGTATGGGACAGTGTATCTCCTCACAGGCTATTGCAATATTTCTCGTACCTGTTCCGTTTACGAGATAGGCCTTTTCAGGGTTTCGCTCACATCCGTCAACATCGGCATATGCGGCGCTATGAATAAGGAAATCAGGAGATATCTCTTTGATACATGCAACTGATTGATCAAGACTGGTTATATCAAGGTCTTTTCTCTTGAGAGCGGTAAGTTCAACATCATCAAATATCTTCTGTATGTCATGACCAAGCATACCTGAGGAACCTGTCAGCGCGATTCTCACGTTTCGAGCCTTTCCCCATACTGCAAATTGTAATAATCTATGTACTGTCCTGAAATAATCCTCTCCCACCACCGTTTATTGGATGTATACCACATGATGGTCTTTTCTATTCCCTCGTCAAAAGTCATGTTCGGCTGCCATCCTAATTCACGCTCTATCTTTGAAGGATCAATAGCATATCTTCTGTCATGACCCTTTCTGTCTTCAACAAAATTGATCAGATCCATGAGGTTGCCTTCATCAAGATCCAGCCTGTTAGCGGTTATCGTCAATATTTTTTTAATGAGATCAATATTGGGCTGTTCATTCCTTGACCCTATATTGTATACATGACCGGATATTCCTTTATGAAGAACAGCGTCTACCGCCCTGCAATGGTCTACCACATATATCCAGTCTCTTACATTCATCCCGTCACCGTAGACAGGAATGGGTTTGTCATTTATGGCATTAAGTATCACAAGGGGAATAAGTTTTTCAGGAAACTGGTAAGGGCCATAATTATTGGAGCACCTTGTAATCATTGCATGAATGTTATGCGTTTCAACATATGACCGTACGAGCATATCAGAAGAGGCCTTGCTGGCAGCATAAGGACTGTTAGGCATCAAGGGCGATTCTTCATTAAAGAATCCCTGTTCGATTGAACCATACACTTCATCAGTAGAGACATGTAAAAAAGTACAGCTCCTCTGCCGTGCAATTTCCAGAAGGTTGTACGTTCCCATAATATTGGTTTGCAGGAACGGCTGCGCATCCAGAATACTTCTGTCTACGTGACTTTCAGCAGCAAAATTCAGGATCGCATCAAACTCAAGCCCTCCGGCGATATTATTGTCACAAATATCACCTTTCAGAAACGTATATCGTTCCGAATCTTCCACATCTTTAAGATTTTCAAGATTACCGGCATAGGTAAGGCTGTCCAGATTGATAACATGGTAGTCCGGATATGTACGAAGTACATGTCTGATATAATTGGATGCAATAAAGCCTGCACCACCGGTAACGAGCAGTCTCATTCTATTATCCTGAAAGGAGATGCCGGGTCATCTTCATATCGCACCTCATCAACAGGCTCTTTTTTCCCCTCTCCCTTATAAAGCCTGTCGGGCATATTTATGACCATGCCTCCTTCATCTGAGACATTCTTGTAGGCATGTACAATGCCGGCAGGTACCACAGCGACGGTGGGCAATCCTGAGGTATCGATAACCTTGTGCTGCTGATACGTGAGCGATTTTTCCCTGTTGTCCCAGAGATAAAGTCTGAATTTCCCCAAAAAACAGAAATAATCTGTCTGTTCAGTATGCTCATGAGGTCCTCTGATCTGACCGGACTTTGTCATTGATAAATATGACATAACTGGCCTGAAATCGGTGATGTCATTCCTGAATATTTCCGTCAGCCAGCCCCGCTCATCTTCAAATACAGACAGCTCTCTGATATCAAACCCTTCCATCATATCTCCACAATCGAATCATCGCCAATCATAAGCCTCAGGGCCTTATGCGATGTCATGTTTTTAAATACCCTTACATCCCTTCCGATCAGACTCTCATCCATTCTCTCTATATCGCTTATCTCACTTCCGTTCATGATAACAGAATGTTCGACGGAAGATCTGATTACCTTAACATTATCCCCGATACTCGTGTACGGACCGATAAAAGATTTTTCAATCACGGTATGTTCACCGATAGCCACCGGCCCTCTTATTTTGCTGTCGCGTATGAATGAACCCTTCCCTATGGATACGCGGCCGAGAATCTTACTATCTTGATCCACCTCTGCCTCGATTTTCTCCTGAAGCCAGTCATCAAGCACCGTAGCGTTGGCAGTCAGCATGTCGTCTTTCTTCCCTGTATCCAGCCACCACATATCAAGTACAAAACTTTCAACATTACAATTCATTGTTATCAGTTCCTGAATGGCATCTGTTATTTCCAGTTCCCCCCTTGCAGATGGTTTAATTCTCTCAATCGCTTCATGAATCTTTGGTGAAAATATGTAGATCCCGACCAGGGCAAGATTGGATGGTGGATTTTCAGGTTTTTCAATCAGCCTGAGAACTTTACCGCTCTCAGACACATCAGCAACACCAAACTGTTTCGGGTTTTCTACTTCCTTCAGTAAAATAAAAGCTTCCGGTTTGTCTAAATTGAATTTGCCAACAAATGTATCGATCCCTGATCCGATAAGGTTGTCACCAAGATACATGACAAAGGAAGAATCAGCGAGAAATCCACGTGCTGTTTTAATGGCGTGAGCCAATCCACCGGGAACATCCTGGATGATATACTCAATTTTGATGCCCCAATGGCTGCCATCACCGACTGAGTCCTTGATTTCCTGTCCTGTTTCAGGAGATATGATGATGCCGACTTCATTAATTCCTGCCTGAACTATATTATCGATACAATAAAACAGGATGGGTTTATTTGCCACCGGTACTAACTGCTTGGCACCAGAGTATGTTAATGGTCTGAGTCTGGTACCTTTTCCTCCACTGAGAATTATGGCTTTCATACGTCAATATGATATCTCATATTCCCTTTTAAAATCAAATGATTAGATAATTCCGGGTCACAAATATTCAGATTTCCCATTCCCTGAGTTCGTTTTTCTTAATCTTGCCTGTGGCGGTTTTGGGGAATTCATCGATAAATTTAATTCTTCGCGGCATTTTGAAACGGGCAACCCGGTCTTTGAGATATTTTTCTACCTCGTTCCTGTCTACCGTGGTCTCATCAATCTTTTTCAGGTAGAGAACTGATATTTCGGAACCTCTGCCGTCGGCGACACCTACCATAGCACATTCTTCAATGGAAGGCAGTTCCATGACAATATCTTCAACTTCCCTTGGATATATGTTCATCCCGTCAACTATTATCAGGTCCTTCTTGCGGTCAACAATATATATGTATCCATCCCTGTCTATTTTTGCCATATCGCCCGTGTACAGCCAGCCGTCCTTTAGAACTTCATCAGTTTCAGACTGTTTGTTAAAGTACCCCTTCATAATGTTCGGACCCCTGACGATAAGCTCTCCCACCTCATCCGTACCCACCCGGTTGTTATTATCATCAACAGCTGCAGCTTCAACACCAGGGATGGGCGGGCCCACGGAGGACGGTTTTCTGTTCCCTTTCAGGGGATTAACAGATACAACGGGTGATGTTTCGGTGAGGCCATAGCCTTCAAGCAGCGGAATATTGAACTTGCCTTCAAAGGCATGGATCGTGGATTCAGGCAGTGCTGCAGCGCCTGAGACACATAGCCTTATTTTTACCAGCATCTTCATCAGCAGTTTTGCCATTAAAGGTATCTTTTTTCTTGACAGAATATTGTAGACCGTCGGAACAGCAATAAACACTGTCACCCTGTCTTTAACAATGCTGTTGATTACATTTGAAAAGGGTTTTACCGACTCAAGCAATATTATGCGGGCACCTGTAAGCACAGGCAGAATTACGCATACGGTGAAGCTGAATGAGTGAAAAAGAGGGAGAAAAAGCAGAAATCTGTCTTTATGCACAATATCCATTACTTCCCGGCTTGCCTGGGCATTCGATATGAGGTTCCTGTTTGTAAGCATTGCGCCCTTTGGAAAGCCTGTTGTGCCTGAAGTGTATAAAAAAACTGCGATGTCATCGTCCGAGCCTGTATGGAATTCTGCTTTATTTTCCGGAATATCATCAAACATGACCGAGTTTAGTGTCCTTATACTCTCTTTTGCTCTCACCTCGTGCCCGGCAAAGGATTCGTCATATATGAGCAAACGGCACGCGCAGTCATTAAGAATATATATGACTTCATCGGGCGTCAGAAAAGTATTAATCGGAACTGCGATAGCGCCTGCCCTGATAATCGAAAAATACGCAATAATATATTCAGGGCAGTTCTTCATCAGGATTGCCACCCTGTCACCTGGCCCCACACCTAATGCATAGATGCCTCCGGCACAAAGACCGGCACGATTGTCCATCTCAGCGTATGTTACATTTCGCTCTCTGAATTTTATGCCGATTTTCTTTGGATGTTTTTTTGCTGTTTCCGATAAAACTGAGCTTAATGTCAAAGCAGGTCTCCTGTTATTCAGCAATGAAAAAGTAATGTCTGAAATACATGAGTCAGTACAGTTACAACCAAATATTAATAAATATTCTTATTTTTAGCAAACATAGCAATTATTCCAGCTTTCTGTTTGTAATGAACAACCCTGCAGCAGAGCTGCGAGGTATCAAAATACAAATATGTTATCCCGGCAGTCCTTTAGCCGGTCAAAGCGACTCTCGCGAAGTCGGTACGACTCGTTCCGAGACTCGCATCGAGAATCCAGCCCCGTATGAAAAGACTCTGGATTCCCGCTCAACAGACCGCGG
>CP070632.1:698242-766555 GCA_020356065.1 Nitrospiraceae bacterium | reverse complement strand
AACCGATTCAACATGGAGAGTTTACTGAAGTGATCACACAATTAGGCCATTATCTTCTGGAGGATGTAATCCCCGGGCTTGATGCCGGTGATGCATAAATATACATTCTGACTCTCTCATGCTGATTTTCTACAAGCATTTCTCAACACTATATCCACGATGTCGCATTATTGATGTGATGAAATCACCAGCATTAAAGTCATTGATGAGTATTCATTTAAATTAAAGAATATCCTGCTTCAATTCCGATATATATATATAAGTGAACAAACTGAAGGGACGGGATGTATGAGTTGGATTAAAACAGTGCCAGAGGATCAGGCAGACGGATTGCTCGCCGAAATATATGACCAGAGCTCGGCGAAATTCGGACAGGTAATAAACCTGGTTAAAATACAGAGCCTCAGTCCTGAGACCATGTCATTAGGAAAACAGCTTTATGCGCATCTTATGTCCAAACCCGGAGGATTAAGCAGGCTGCAACGCGTACTCATCGCAACGGTCGTTTCAAAGGTCAACGGCTGCTACTACTGAATGGAGAGCCACGAGCCGGATCTCCTTGATGAGGTTCACTACCATGAAATAGTACAGCAAATTCAGGAAGACTATACACAGATTGATATTGATACCGCAACACGAAAGCTGCTCGATTTTGCAGTTAAATTAACTTTGAATGTAAAACACATGGATGAGGAAGATATTCAGTCACTGCGGTTAGAGGGATTTTCTGATGAGAGCATTCTCGATGCCGTACATCTCATAAGTTACTTCAATTTTGTTAACAGGGTCCTTGATGCACTTGGAGCAAAACCCGAGACGGATATGCGATTCGGAAAGGAAGAAGGCATTCACCAGAGCAGTATGGAATATCTTCCTCAGGGTGACGAGGACATCTTTTCCCAAGGAATTTGAAGAGGAATAACTATTTTTCGATCATGTCCCGTCTCTTCTGATGATAGGCTTCCTTAAGGGCACTATAGGGATCAATAGCTCCGGATTTCAAGTCTTCGTACTGACCTATTCTCAGTGAATTTTCATTGAGATACTCGCAGGCAGTCAAGCCAAAAACCACCTCCCTGTCAGGAATATAATTTATGGGGTATAGGAATCCGTCGCCCACAAGTCCTATGGTATCACGCAGAGAAGACGGCCCAAGAAACGGCCAGATAATATAAAAACCATTGCCCAGACCGTATATGCCAAGGGTCTGACCCAGGTCTGCCTCATCAGTCTGAAGAGATAACTCTTTTTCTGAAACATCAAAAAGTCCGGCCAGGCCAAGCGTGGAATTTACCAGGAAACGGACCAACTCGACACCAGCTGATTTCACTTTACCCTGAATAACAGAGTTAACAAAGCGAACTGGCATCGCAGCATTATCAAATGCATTTTTCACTGATTTTCGGATTTCTTTGTGAACAACTGCATTATATCCCCTGGCAACAGGTTTAAAAAGAATAAAATAGAATGTATCATTGAATGTATAAAATATGCGGTTTAATGGTTCAAGCGGGTCAGGAATTGACTCATATGCTTCAAGGTCTTTAAAATCAATGTCGTCTTCTAAATACAGATCCTCCCCAAAGTATTCCTCATCACCGCTGTTGTTTTCCAAAACATTTTCCGGTATGTCACCGGATACGGTCTTTTCGGTCTGAACTTCTTCAGCCCCGGCGGAAAAAGGCAGGAGGAATAATGAAACAGATATCATCATTATAGACAAACACTTATACATTGTATTCAAAATCGCATGTCTCATAATCTGACTCCGCAGCATAATCCGAACATCACAGAGAGTTTCTTCATTTCAGTTACGACTATCAAGATCTGCATGAATCCCTTTATTTAGCCCGCAGGGAGAAACAGAAAATTGAAAGTAGATGTCATCTGAAAGTGCTTATTCTTTTTTGTCTGAAGAAAAACCTTCGAGCTTGTCTTTCAGTTTATTAATCAGACCGTCAACACCGTCTGTTTTAATCACGCTCTGGAACTGCGAGCGTGTTAACGCCAGCTGGCTGACACCGGAAATATGTATATCGACAATAAGCCATCTGTCTTTTACACTGCGCAATTTGTAATTAAAATCAATCTTTTCACCTGATGTCTTAATCAGGTGACTGGTTACAGTGACTGCACCTTGACTTGCAGCTTCTTCTGAAGAAACCTCAAACCTTTCTCCTGAATAGTGGTCAAAACGGTCTGCGTAATTGCCGATCGACCAGTCTGAATAAATATTGAATAGTCTCTTTTTCTGTTCGTCTTCGAGTTTTTTCCATTGCCTCCCTACAGCTGTTTTTAGCATGAATGAGAGAGCAAAACTGTCTTTCATCACAGGTTCAAGGAGTTTATATCTACCGGAATAACCAAGCTCATCAGCCCCTTTCATGGACTCAATAAGGGCAGAGTTAAATGTCTCGATTACATCAGTCGCTCCTGTATCTCCAATTTTTCCATGGGCCGGAAGACATAAGATTAAAGTAAGGATAATGAATACTGTTTTGTCACGTATCAGGTACATGGTAATGATCCTCCACGGCACTTAATTGTTAGGATGATGAGAGTACTCAGTTAAAGTATATACTCCGTTTTATTTTATTATATCTTATCCGTGCGTAAATGAAGCCTTTTGTTACGTCCTGGCAAATCAGGTACATGCGTCCTGCTGGTTGAATTATTTACATGCCCGGCAATTTCTCATGAATATTCTATCCCATGTTATGCATGCAATGCAGTGATGCCCAGTTTTACTTCGCCCATTTTTTAATCAGATATGGTGTCAGGATTGCCGCAATGACACCATATAGTGCCCCGAGAATAACATCAATAACGTAGTGGTGGTTAAGATACACAGCCGAAAAACACATGAGCACCAGGAAAACGGCACTGAATATCCGGGCAGAACCAATTCGGAAGGCATAGAAAAATGAAATCGTCGGATAGGAGATATGAAGTGACGGTAGCGCACCATAGGCATTGGACTCATAACCGTAAAGATCCGTAAAAAAACCTGTGCCGAGAAGTGCATCGAAGCGGACAGTTCGGGCCGGATCTACCGGAACCTGCTCCAGTACTGTATCAAGGCCATACAGTTCAACATACCAGGGAGGAGCCGCAGGAAAGAGCAACCAGGTAGTGTATCCCATAAGGTTCACTATAAGGAATGACCATGGGAGAGCGCTCATGAGCGCCTTCCTGCGGTCTGCCGGCCACTTTTCGCCTGCTTCCTTATAAAGCCGATAACTCAGATAAAGGGCAGTGAGCATGAAGACACCAACAAAAGTGAGATAGGCCAGCCCCGTGATAAAGTCAAAAAAGGGATGAAGGTGATGGCCGAACCATTCGTTGGGAGTGAGCACACCCTGTTCAGTTCTAATACCGAACAGCTGTTTTTCTAAGTAATAAAGATCAGCTATATGAGGTATTGGTCGGACCATATGAGCCCAAAATCTCTGGCTGTCGTAAATCATCCCGGTGAGCACAAAGGGAAGAAGAAAACCCAGAATACGCGGTCCGTATGAGCCGAGGTGGTAAAGCAGGAGAATAGTTCCGCCATAGACCAGATGGTCTTTTTCAATGCTGCCGGTAAATGTATAAAGGGCAAGCCAGTAAATGACCGGAACTATCCACACAGCAATTCGATAATCAGGTTTTAACGATACAGCTTCAGAATTTTTTCCTGCACGTTCCATTTTTTTTGCCAGTGTCGTCAGTGATAGATACGGCCGCAAAATTACCTGTTTCCATTTAATCTTTCCGCATACGTCTCATCATTGTCTGTTTCTGTAAAAACAGCTTTAATAGAGAAGGCAGCAATACCATTGTATTAATAATCAGAAACACCATACATATGGTAAGAAGCTGCCCCATACTCGCAGTCCCTCTGTGAGCTGAAAAAGACAGACTGCTGAAGCTCACTATTGTTGTCAGGGAACTGAAAAAAACAGACCGTGACGTACTGGTTTTCAGCATATTACCATGTTCAGGAGGTTCGCTGCGGAAACGATGGATAAAATGAATACCATTGTCAACTCCGATACCGAGGAGTAACGGAACAACAATGACATTGGCATAATTAAGCGGGAGGTTTAAAATCACCGACGTTGCTGCTGTAAGCATAACCGATAACAGAAGAGGTACAAGAATAAGCAATGTTCCTCTCATGCTTCTCAAGATAATAAAAAGGAATAAAGTAATTACCAGCAGAGCAGATAACGTCGCCTGCCTGAATGATGAGATGATTGTCCTTCCTGTTTCAAGTATGACAACAGGGGCATCAGTTGCGTTCGGTGCCCTGCTGTAAACAGCATTGACAAAGCGTTCATGAGCATGTCTGTCGGTTATATTTTCAGAAGGGATGACCTGAACCCGATAACGTCCATCGATGGATTTATAGCGTTCAGTCAGTTCTAAGGGCAAATCAGCTTCATCAAACTCATCTGCAGTGAGTGAGGTCTTAAGATTATCGAGCAGCAACGGCAGGTGACCGAGCATGGCATTTTCAACGATATTGAATGAAGTTATTCCCTTTTCCGTGTTTTGCATCACATCTTCTTTAAAGCGGACAATGCTTTCAAGTAGACTGGTTGCTACAGAGTGTAATGAAGCCTGCTCTTCTGATGTCTGCAGTTGCCTTAATTCCTTTTCAAAAGATATCAGCGCTTCAATATATTCGTCTAATTCAAGCGATTCAATGTAGAGATTGCCTGAGTATGGAAGGAAAAGGGCCATGTCTGAAATGAGAACAAGTTTGTCCGGTTGTTCATCCGGTACAAAGTCATGGAGGGTGATGGTTTTATCGACCTCCTCAAGTTCGGAGAGAGATGAAGCAATCTCATTTGCTTCTTTCATATTATCGGTGAGTACCGATGCCGTCCAAGGCGAGGTATCCGGATCTTCAAAAAGCTCATTTGCAGTAATAACCGACTCTGCATCCGGATCGTAAAGGCTTAATGGATTATAGTTAAAATAAACACTGGGAAAAAGAAAGACAGTCACCAGTCCGGTAATTAGAGCCGCAAATGCTATTGCTCTGGCATGCGTATATGGAAATTGGGAAATTTTCTCTCCGACTGAAAAGGGAAGCACTGTCCCTTTTTTATGTGGTATCAGATCCAGCAGCGCGGGAAGAAGAGTAACGTTCGCAAAGAAACTGATAAACATGCCTGTTCCCGATATCATCCCCAGCTCTGAGACTCCGGCATAAGCGGTCGGAATAAAAGCATAAAAACCGATTGCAGTTGTAACGGTGCAGATCAACAGACTTTTGCCAACACCAAACGCAGAGCCTAAAATGGAATCAACCCGGTTCAATCCGGTATCTATCAGTTCTCTGTATCTCAGGCAAAGCTGAATGGAATAATCTATCCCAAGTCCTATAAAAAGCACTGCAAAGGTTACAGAGATCAGGTTAAGATGACCTATGCCGGCAATAGCAAATCCCGTGGTCAAGATTAATCCCGTCATGAGAGTCAGCAGGCTTGCAAAAACAAGACGCCCGGAACCTAAACCGGCATATAAAATTATTCCCACCAGACATATGGACACGAGCAGCGCTATCCCCATACCCCTCCGCACAGTTAAAAGGTTCTCATAATCAAGGGCCTTGGATCCGGTTATACGAACCTTTACTCCGTGCTCTTCATCAAGGAGTAATTCTTTTGCAATTCCGCGTATCAGAGATATTGCATCCTTGATTGATAAAAGTCCGGGGCCATCAACAGGCTTCAAAACAATAAATTTGCGCAGGTCAGATCCTGTCGGCGTTTTATCCATCATGATTTCCTGCCATGAAAGCTGATATGATTTCCCATCTGCCGCACTGTTGAATACCCGGATCATACGGTTAAATACCATAGCAAGCTTTTCTTCACTGACTTCAGATTCATCATCTTCATGTATGGCTTTTTCAAGGGTTGAAAAAAAACCCCTTAAACTGAGGTCTTCTGATATGAGGCCGAGGAAGGGCTGAACATCAGCAAGGTTATCAGCCAGGTCTTCAAGCTCATCCATGTCTTTATACAACAGTCCGTTCTTCTTAAAAAACTCTCCCCCTCCCGGTTGATATATATATTTGAAAGGACCTGTCTCATTTTTCAGACGCTCGGTCATCCGATCATGCGCGAGCATGGCCTGTTCCGGTGTTTCAGCATCAATGACTACTACCAGCGTACCTGAAAGCATGGGAAAGGCATTATTAAACTCTCTTTTGATTTTCCTGAACGGGGTATCATGAGAAACAAGCGCGTCGAAATCACTGTTTATATTAAAATGGCTTACTGTATAACCCAGGACAACGGTTGTTAACAGAAATACAAGGGTGATAGTTAAAAACGGGTGTGATATAACGAGATTGACCCATGACCTGATGAGTAGTGCAGATACGTCTCTATTCTTTTCAGTTTCTTTCAATGATGTCTCGCTCATAACATATTGTCTTGACTTCCATAAATGAAAATAACATACGTTGAAAAATTTATATGTAGATTATAAATAAATTACTTGCAAAAGGCTAAGTGATATTTATAAAATTATCTTTACATCTGAAGCATTACATGATAAAAGACAAATATGGATCGAAGAGATATATATGTATCTCTTCGCTATAATTAAATCCTTAAGGTTACATTAAAGACGTCAACCGGACAATCTGAACCGGTACATGTAAATCATACCAGAGATCTATGCAGATGTTGAAAAAAATGTGGGTTTTATGGTCTATATTTGTTGTGCATATACGAATGTGCCGGAAATATCGTTCAGGTTCCCTGCTTTGCCAATATGGATGTATTGACATAAAAACGGTATGTGCCTTGAATAAATAATGACGACGCCTGGTATGAATGAGGAAGGGAAATGGAGCAAATTGTAATAGTTGATGAAAATGATAATATGATAGGGGAAGAGGAAAAAGAAAAATGTCATGACGGGAACGGAATTCTTCATCGTGCATTTTTAGCCATGGTTTTTACTGATAAGGGTAAGTTAATACTTACAAAGAGAAGCAACACAAAAAGACTCTGGCCCGGATTCTGGGATGGATCGGTTGCCAGCCATGTATTTTTGGGAGAAGATTATGAACAGGCATCTCAAAGGCGACTGCAGCAGGAAATAGATCTGCATACTGATGATGTAGAATACCTTTCTAAATTTCATTACAAGGTCGGATACAGGAATATTGGAACTGAGCATGAGATCTGCGCCATAACAAAGGTAAAGAGTGTTGATGTAGCCAGAATCAATCTGAACAGAGATGAGATTTCTGACATGAGGGTAATCAGCTTGCAGGAGCTGAAGGTGGATTGTGATACGAATGGCAACATATACACTCCGTGGTTAAAGTTGGCAGTAGAGCACGTAAGTAAAATGAACTATAAGGATCTTACGGAATAAGTAGATTATGTTCAGGCAAAGTCATATGTGCTTTACATGTAGGGCAAAACATATAATGAGAAATTACACCGTAAAACGGGCAAGAGTTTTTTATCCCCTTGAAATGGGGCCGGTTCAGTTTATGTCTGAATGTAAATCCTGCAACAGACGCAGAGAGGAACTGACATGAAAGCAGCACGCTCTCTAACAAAGGCTGATGTAACAGAGGCCCCATTAAAACATAAGCAGTCCCATCTCTCTGTCACTTCCAAAAGGAAATCGCGGCCCTTATTTATTACCCGAAGTCTGGCCAGAAGAGTATCGGATGCGATATTGAAAGTGAGGTCTTATTATCTGAGACACCAGCATACAGAGGGATACTGGTGGTATGAGCTGGAATCAAATATTACAATAACTGCCGAATATCTGATGCTCCTGCATTTCCTCGGTTTAAAGGATGACGAGCGTGATAGAAAGATTACCCGGTATATTTTAAGAAATCAAAGAACTGACGGCACCTGGCCAATTCATTGGGGAGGAAAAGGGGATCTCAGCACGACTGTTGAGGCGTATTTCGCTCTTAAACTTGCTGGTTTTCCCTCGGACGATGACCGAATGTTAAGGGCAAGAGCATTCATCCTCTCACAGGGCGGGGTTGAGGCTTCAAGAGTTTTCACAAAAATATTTCTTGCATTGTTTGGAGAATTCAGCTGGAAGGCAATCCCTGCAATTCCTGTAGAATTAAATCTACTTCCTCCCTGGTTTCCGGTCAATATTTATAGTATGTCAAGCTGGGCAAGGGCCACATTTGTACCGCTATCGATTATTGCCGATCTAAAGCCTGAGAGGCATTTGCTGGGAAAAACAGGCATTCATGAGTTGTATGACAATCCTGATACATCTCCACCCCTGCTGCAAAAAAAACATTCACTGCTGTCATGGCAAAATATTTTTGTTGTACTGGACAAACTCATAAAAATCCTTGAGCCTCTTCCGTTAAGACCCCTGCGAAGCAGGGCTTTGAATCATACTGAAAGATGGATTTTGGAACATCAGGAACCTACCGGAGACTGGGGTGGGATACAACCGGCCATGGTGAACTCACTTCTCGCCCTGTCGGCCAGAGGATATGATGTCTCTCAGGAGCCGGTCATAAAAGGACTCGAAGCGTTACATAGATTTGCGATAGAAAGTGATGAGGAGCTGCGTTTGCAGGCATGTATTTCTCCCGTATGGGATACTGCCCTGACTGCTCTTGCATTGACTGCGTCCGGAATCGAAAAAAGCCACCCGTCCATATTGAAATCCTGCAAATGGCTGGCCTCTAAACAGATTTTTCAGAAGGGAGACTGGAGTATTAAAAGACCTGACGTCAGGCCGGGCGGATGGGCCTTTGAATTCGATAATAGCTGGTATCCAGATGTGGATGATTCATCCGTGGTTTTAATGCTTCTACACGGATTTGACAACACTGAGTTCATTACATCCGGTAACTTTGACCGAGGTCTTGAGTGGATTCTTGGTATGCAGGGCAAGGACGGCGGCTGGGGTTCCTTTGATGCGGATAACAACCTTGAATTATTAAACAGACTGCCCCATGGAGACCTTGAAGCCATGATTGATCCGAGTACTGCAGACATAACAGGAAGAGTTCTTGAGCTGCTTGGCATGTCCGGGTATAAATTATCTGATGAGCCGGTGAGAAGAGCTTTAAAATTTATAAAGGCAAACCAGGAAGATGACGGCACGTGGTGGGGAAGATGGGGTGTTAATTATATTTATGGGACTTGTGCGGTACTGGCAGGGCTTAGTTCAGTTAGAGAGGACATGTCGGAAACATACGTGAGAAAGGCCGTATCCTGGCTACAGTCAAATCAAAATACAGACGGCGGGTGGGGAGAGTGTTGCGAAACCTATGAAAACTCATCCCTTAAATGTCACGGGGCAAGTACTCCTTCCCAGACCGCATGGGCAATTCTTGCATTAATTTCCTCAGGAGAAGCGGCTTCCAGAGAGGTATCGAAAGGGATCAAATATCTGCTTGGCACACAGAGAGAAGACGGCACCTGGGACGAGGAAGAATTCACTGGTACAGGATTTCCCAAGTATTTTATGATCAGGTACCACAATTACCGGAACTGTTTTCCGTTAATGGCACTTGGCAGGTTTTATTCCCATATTTTAAAAGAGGGTGCAGTATAATGAGAGTTTTGGTAACCGGGGCAACAGGTTTTATCGGGTTTCATGTTTCCAGGACATTAATAAAAAAAGGTATTGAAGTCAGGGCATTAGTCAGGGATGGACATGCTCTGGCCGACCTTGATGAACTCGGGGTACAGATGGTCACCGGTGATATAAGAAATTACGAATCCATATGCAGAGCAATTGAGGGATGTGATCAGGTGTATCACCTTGCAGCAGATTACAGACTCTGGGTACCTGATCCCGATACCATGTATGACATTAATGTTCAAGGCACGAAAAATATTATGAAAGCAGCTCTCAAGTACGGAGTTGGTAAGGTTGTTTATACAAGCACAGTCGGCGTTATGACTCCAGGTTCAAATGGATATCCTGTAAATGAAGAATCTCCATCTGATGAAAAAACCATGGCAGGTCATTATAAAAAATCTAAATTCCTTGCTGAAAAGGAAGTATACCAGTATATAGGGAAGGGACTCCCTGTTATCATTGTTAACCCTTCTACGCCGGTTGGAGCCATGGACAGAAAACCTACGCCTACAGGGAAAATCATTGTAGATTTTCTCAGCGGAAAAATGCCTGCATACCTTGATACAGGACTGAACATTGTTGATGTTGAGGATGTTTCCACAGGCCATTTGCTGGCGGCTGAGCATGGAAGAATCGGACAGAGGTATATCCTGGGTAATAGAAATGTCAGTCTCAAGGAATTTCTTCACACCCTTGCGAGATTGACAGGGAAAAAGCCACCGAAAATAAGACTTCCCTATTTCCCGGTATTGATTGCTGCGTGTGTGGATGAGGCAATGTCAAAACTCGTGTCTCACAGGCAGCCGAGAATTCCCTTAACAGGTGTACGAATGGCAAGAAATCACATGTACTTTGATTGTTCAAAGGCCGTGAATGAACTGCACATGCCTCAGAGCCCCATTGAAGGTGCTGTGGAAAAAGCTGTGAGCTGGTTTACTGAAAAAGGGTACGTGGAGAATTGAGATTTATGGAGGAGAATATGTTATATTCAGAACAGATGACAAAACCTAAAGATAGAAAACTGGGTGATGAGTGGAATGACTGGGATGGCGACACCGGCAAGCTTGACAGTGACATTAATGAACATATGAAGACCTTTCTCTCGCTGGCTGCAGGAATTATGTTCATATTTGTCGCTTCGCTACCCATTGCCTGGTATATGATAAAGCCCAGAGTCGAACAATACAGCCTGCCCGCAGCAGACCTGCTGGAATGGACTCTTTTTGCTGTTTCTGTTTTCTTTCTATTAATGATCATCGCAGAAGGCATTTACACTCTGAAACTCAGAAAATCATTTTTGCCATACAGGTGGGTGGAAAAATTTCTCCTTTTTCTTCTCCCGAAAACAGTGTGGCTTGGAAATAAATTTGGAATAAGCAGAGACAGGGTAGGCAATTCTTTTATCAAACTCAATAATTTCATGACGCAGAGTCACGCAGATCAGATAAACCATGACAGGCCCCTCATATTACTGCCAAGATGCCTGACAAAGGAAGCGAGACGTGAGATTGACAGCATGATTAATGGAAATGGCAATTCCCTGAAAATTCTTACGGTACACGGCGGAGAGGCGGCCAGAAAAGCCATCAATCAGTTCAATCCAACTTTTATACTGGCCCTTGCCTGTGAAAGGGATCTGATGAGCGGGCTTAAAGATATAGCAGAAAAGATTCCGGTTATTGCCATCCCGAACAGACGGCCCGAAGGTCCCTGCAAGAATACAAGAGTAGCCATTGATGAGGTTGAGGCCGCATTAAAATATATAGCAGACAGAAAAGTCAGAAGTCATTACTAAGGGAGACCGATTGATTTCGATATGAGATTTCCTCTGAGTCTCTATTCATCCTTAACATTTTCTATTGTCAGGCAGCGTATCATCGAGAGAAGGAGCAGGTTTCCTCTGGTCCTGATGCTTGAACCGACGCACCGCTGTAATCTATCGTGCGCCGGCTGTGACAGGATAAGGCTGCATGATGAAAAAAAGACAGATGATCTCTCTCTTGATCAGTGTATTGAGGCTACCGTTTCATCACAGGCACCTGTTGTGACGATTACTGGGGGAGAACCTCTTTTATACGGGGACCTCACGACCCTGGTCAGTGAACTGCTCAGGTTAAATCGCCATATGTACCTTTGCACGAACGGTATTTTAACCGAATCTTTTATTGATGAATTTGAACCAGACAAACGCCTCACGCTTAATTTTCACCTTGACGGAATGGAAGAGACACATGACAGCATTACAGACAAACCGGGGACATTCAGACGGGCAGTGCAATCCATACAAAAAGCAAAGAAGAGAGGATTCCGGGTAAGCACAAATACATCAGTTTACAAAAACTCGGATATTAAGGAGCTGGAGAGTTTGTTCCAGATGCTAAAGACGCTAAACGTTGACGGAATCCTCGCTGCACCTGCATTCAGCTATGAAAGGGTAGAAAATGACATATTCCTCAGCAGAGAAGAAATCAAGGAGAAATTTAAACAGATGAAGGATTTCTTCAGCAGGTTCCCCTTTATCAATTCACCCATATACGTGGACTTTCTTAAAGGCAAACGACAGATGCGCTGTACCCCCTGGGGAAATCCTACACGCAATCCTCTCGGGTGGAAATCACCGTGTTATCTTATAACCGATACATATTACGGAACCTATAAGGAAATGATGGAAAAAACAGACTGGGACCGTTATGTAGAAGGAAGAGACCCGAGATGCAGGGATTGTATGGTTCACTGTGGATATGAAGCTACTGCAATGAGGCATGCCATTTCACGTCCTAGAGATCTTTTGAGGCTTATTTCCTGGAATCTTTCGTCGCACTAACCAACAAAATTCATAATATGAGACAGAGTGATAATAAAACGTATTCATCGATACCTTAGAGACAACTATCAAATAAATTCTTTATACACATATTCATTAGTGGTTACGATGCATATAATCAATCTCGTAGCATTTAATAAGTTTTTTTAGCACCCCTGTCTTGATAGATATCTGTATGATTAATTTAGGCTAATGGAATCCATACCCTCTCTTTTTTTTCATACAATCCTTTTGAGACCCTACGTATTTATCTTTCTGTTTATATATTTGCTGGGCTGCTCAATGCATTTGGGAATAAAAAGGGCTTTTCTGTTCTGCACAGCGGGATATTTCATAGCTTGGCTTTCGGAATACTCATCAATTCATAATGGCTTTCCCTATGGATATTATAATTACATCGAACACACAAAAGATCAGGAATTGTGGGTTCTTGGTGTCCCTTTTATGGATTCATTAAGCTATGTATTTCTTGCATATGCTAGTTATTCGGTAGCACTTATGATCAATTCCCCTGTTATGCGTTCAGGAAGGTTGTTGTATATCCTCCAGACAAAAGGGATAAGAGGTTCATTTCATACAAGAGTTCTTGCTACTGTCCTCTTTGTCTATCTCGATATAATTATTGACCCTGTTTCATTGCAGGGAGATAAATGGTTCCTTGGTCAGATTTACGAATATCCGGAAAAAGGGGTCTATTTCGGGGTCCCGATTTCAAATTTTGCAGGGTGGTTTGTCGTGGGTTATGTCTTGATATATGTATTACAGAAAATAGACCGCTATATGAGTAACAAGGGAACAAAAGATTATTTTGCTCAGAGATATCCCGGGGGTGTACTGATTGGTCCGCTCCTCTACGTAAGCGTGATAATTTTCATGTTATCAGTAACTTTTTATATACGTGACTATGATCTGGGGTGGGTGGGAATTTTTATCTTCTTACTGCCGGCATTGTTCATGTATTCCTTAATCAAGGCAAAGCTTATGCATGGGGATATTGACAGGGCCGTTAAAGCTCATAGAAAAGATTTTCCTTCAGCGGTTATCCCCAAACCTTGAAAGTTCACGCAGTTGTCATAATGTTAATCAATACTGTCACAGCCTGCGATAGATTTTCTGCTGCAATGCCGGCGTGTCTACCGAGTTTGATCGCTTCTGGAATTAGACGGGGTTTGAAAACGAGAAGCTTAAGAGCCCGGGCCATATTGTAATTACCTTCTCTGTCCACTACCGAAAAAAGCTCCAGCGGTATGTCTTCATCCAGACGGTCAGTAACCGCCCGTATTGAATAAAATGGCAGTCCACTTTGTAAAGAATATTTTGCAAGGATAAATGTTTCCATATCACATACCGGGCTGGAAAGCTCACGGGGCAATGCTTCTTTTACAAGAGATTTCTTTGACGGTTTTTTAAGAGTAATGACTGAACCCCGTGTAATGTTAATTTCTCCGGACAGTCGCCGGAATATCTCCTCTTCATCAGGAATTTCAAGCATATGCTTCCCTTCGATATTACCGTTTGACAAGCGGTATCTTTCAGTATCCTCTGGAAAAAGAATGAGTTTTGTTCCCCATACAAGTTCACCAACTTCAGCGTATGAAAAGAGTGCGCCGCCAAAACCTATGGACAATATACATTCCGGTCTGTGTTCTTCGACAATATATTTACATGCTCTCTCCTGATGAGCTTGTCCCATTCCGGTTTGTACGAAAATGATTGTATGTGATGCAATATGACTGAAAAAAACACGCAGGGCATCATATTTCAGTTGTTTATCAATCTTGTATTTTCTCAGAAGTGGTTTCAGTTCTTGCGGAAATGCCGTGAATATTGCCAGTCTCATCGTATTACCAGAAACATATCACACATAGTGTAAATTACACAATACTGCTGACTGATGCAAGGAACAACCAGGTCCAGTATCATTAAAAGTATACCTAAGATAGATATTTACATTACGAAGACTTTATTTTATATTACTAATCTAATAATCATATCCAGGAGCATCACATGAAACTTTTTACTTTTTTATTAATAATACTCATCATTTTTTTACTTACCCTCTCCTCTGCTCATACAATAACGTTACATGACTATTTACATCTCGTGCAGGAGACGCATCCTTTCTTCAGGAAAGAAGCTCTCTCATTGGAAATCGAACGTCAGGAGCAGAATAAATTCCTGGGTGATCAGGACTGGATTGTACGGGTACAACCTTTTTATGCCCATGTTGAAAATACTGCCATAAGCAGTTTGATCCCTGACAAAATTGATTCAGTTGGTATCGGCGCTGCTGTTGAAAGAACATTCTGGAAAACAGGCGGCCTTCTTTCCATTGCGTATGATTACACTCGATCTGATCAGGATATCGATGATCTAGTCATTCCCGGGATTGCCACCATACCTGTTGAATCAGGAGTATTTCATGAAAACGGATTATCAGTTACCTACTCGCATCCCCTTCTTCAGAATATGGGAGGTGCTCTCAGCCGGCTTGGCTATGAACTGCAGGGTTACAGTGTCAGGGCAGTACAGGTGAACATACAGGAAAATCAGGAATTATTTTTACTGGAAGTAGGAGACAGCTTTATCGACGGTGTTTTATTGATTGAGCAGAGACGGATCCTGTACAAGAGGTTAGAGCTTGCAAAAGAAGAGCTTGAGAGGACCACGCGTAAACGCAAACAGAATCTTGTAGATGAAGTGGATGTCTTAAGGGCAAGGGACTCAGTACTGAATGTGGAACAGAATGTTCTCGGGATTGAAGCCAGATGGAAAGCAAAGCAGGCAGAATTGTCTACAATTGCGCAATTTGATCTTTCAAAGGGCCTGTTGCCCGAATATGATCTATATGAATTGGCAACGCTTCCTTCTGTTGATGATGCCATTGACATGTTAAAACAAAACTCCAGGGTCCTGAATGTCCTAAAGATACGCATGAATCAACTTGAACATGAGAAAAAAGGGGTCATCGAACAGGAAAAACCCAGACTGGACCTCGATATTTCGGGCGGGCTGAAAAGTGGTGATGATAATTTCACTGACTCTTACAGCTATGACAAGCCCCAGTTTGCAGCTGCGCTGCGATTCAGTTACCCCTTGGGAAACAGGACCACCCATGCTGAAATATTAAAGACCTCATTGGAAAAAAACCGCGTACAGGAAGATATGAATAATATTAAGCTGGGACTGGAAGCCTCGCTGAGAAATCTCATGACTCAATTAAAAGAACTGGAAAAAGTATTGATATTAAACAGGAAGCAGATGTTAGTTGCAAAAGATAAAACAAAGGCGGAACAGAAGCGTTACAATCAGGGCAGAATAGAGCTGACGTTCGTTATTCAAAGCAGGGACAATGAACAGAATGTACAGTTGATCTATGCTCAGAACGGGGCCTTATACCATAAACTGCTTCTGCGATACCATGAATTGATGGACACATTGATGGATTCCGGAATCTGATATTCTTCAATACTCCATAAGCATTCACGAAAAAGGAATTATACGGATGAAAGGTTTTTTCAGATTTTTTGCAGAACGCCATCTGTTCGCCAATCTGTTTACCATAACGATACTTCTTCTTGGCATTTCCACTCTGTCAGTCATTAAACGTGATATATATCCAAACGTCGATATCGGAAGGATGATCATAACAACATACTACCCGGGAGCCTCACCTGAAGATGTCGAACTCAATGTAACCAACAAGATCGAAGATGAGCTGAAAGAAATAACCGGTTTGAAAGAGATCACATCCATCTCAATGGAAAATGTCTCATCGATTCGTGTGGATATAGAGTCTGATGTGGACGATATGGAAAAAGTTAAAGATGAGGTCAGAAGGGAGGTAGGGCAGGTAACAGATTTTCCTCCTGAAGTTACAGAATCCCCTGACATCTGGGAAGTAAAAACACCGTTTGATCCTTTTATAGAAGTGGGTATTACAGGTAATATCCCATATCACAATCTCAGGGAACTGGCCCGTATCTTTGAAAAGAAGATTGAAAATGTCGAGGGCGTGTCCAGAACTGCGCGATATGGCTACCGGATGAGAGAAGTGCAGGTTGAGGTTTCACCTGAAGCCCTGGATACCTACCAGGTACCGATGCACGAAATCATAGCAGCCATTCAGGGGAGAAATATCAGAGGCAGCGGCGGCTCTCTGGAATCGTATACCAGTGAAAAGAATGTGGTTACCCTTGCCCAGTTCAGAAAGCCGGAGGAGGTGGGAGATGTCATTGTTCGCTCTACATTTGATGGTCCACTGGTAAGGGTAAAAGATCTTGCTTTCATTAATGATGACTTTGAGAAAGAAAAGATAATCTCACGCATGAATGGCAGAAATGCGATCTCTTTTTCCGTGTTTAATAAACCGTCTGCAGACATTATCCGAACATCTGAGAGGATCAAGGAGCTTATACAGGGGGAGCAGCAGTTCATGCCTGATGGCGTAGAGATAATTTACTCTAATGACACATCTCAGTATGTGAGCAATCAGTTCAGGATAGTAGTTGCAAATGGTGCCATCGGTCTTGTTCTCGTTACTGTGCTTCTTGCTCTTTTCCTTAACATCAGAATGGCCTTTTGGGTTGCCCTTGGTATCCCTGTTACCTTTTTTGGTGTGATTTTCCTCCTGCCAATGTTCGGTGTGTATCTTGATACTATTGTACTCACGGCAATGATTATTGTTATCGGTATCATCGTAGACGATGCAATCATTGTATCCGAAACCATTTATGAGCACCGGCGAACCAGTAAATCTCCACTTGATGCTGCTGTAAACGGTATTAACGAGGTATATCGGCCTGTCCTGACAACCATACTTACTACGTTTGCCGCTTTTGCAACCATGTTCTTCATGCCCGGTATGATGGGGAAGTTTATATTTGTGATTCCCCTTACGGTTACACTTGCTCTGTTTATATCAATGATGGAAGTATCCATCGCACTGCCGGCCCATTTAACATGCTGTATATCAAGAGAATCTGCTGCCATGCAAATAGACACGCATGACGGGCTATTTGAGAAATTCAGGAGACTATTCAAAAAACTCATTGTATACCCCTTAAAGCTAAGATATCTGAATGTGCTGTTGTTTATTGGCGTGCTGTTCGCTTCATTATATCACGCTGCAAATAATATGGACTTTATATTATTCCCCACAAAAGGCGCAGAAACGTTTTTGCTCAGCATGGAACTTCCTATCGGCAGCTCGCTGCATGCAACATCAGACAGGGTAAAGAAAGTAGAGGATATTATTTCAGACCTTTCTGACACTGAACTGGATTCTTTTGTAACAAGAATAGGAACACTGATCATTATGGATAATCCTCCGAGGGAAGGCGAGAATTATGGTTCCATAATTGTGAACCTTACCCCATGGTCTTCACGGACGAGAACTGCTGATGATATCGTTGAAGAGATACGGCGGAAAACCGATGAAATTGGTGGTTTTAATAATGTCACCTTTTCTGTGGCAACCGGCGGGCCGCCTACCGGCAAGGCGGTCAAAGTCAGGATTATCGGTTCCGATGATCGCATGAGAAAGCAGCTTGCAAATGATGTGGAAGCGTATCTTGCTGGAATAAAAGGCGTAAAAGACATAGAACAGGATGATGCCCCCGGAAAGGAACAGGTTGAAATAAAAGTTGATTATGATAAACTGGCACGATTGGGGCTCACCATGGCAGACATTGCCCAGAATGTAAGAATAGCATATGACGGAGAAGTTGTTACCAGTGTGCGCTATGGAGATGAAGATGTGGATTTTCGGGTCATCCTGAAGAAGGAAGCAAGAAAAAAACTTGCATATCTCAACAAAATGAAAATACCGAACCGTCAGGGAAGGCTTATTTCACTGAAAGAAGTGGCACAACTAAAGATTGCATCCGGCCCCAATGATATCAACCATTTTGACCGGGAGAGGACGGTCACGGTAACAGCGGATGTTGAACAGGAGGTTACGACTTCCCTGAAAGTGACCAATGACCTTTTAAAGCATTTCAATCTGGACAGGAATTACCCCGGGATGCGTTTTATGATTGGGGGAGAAGCTCAGGAGACCGAGAGTTCGATGCAGGGTCTCTATATAGCATTTGGGATGGCGGTCATAGTTATTTATTTCCTTCTTGTCCTGCTCTTTAACTCACTAACTCAGCCTGTAATTGTATTACTTGCAATCCCCTTTGGTCTTATAGGTATTATACTGGCGTTTGTTCTGCATGCTGAACCTTTTGGCTTTACTGCAATGCTTGGCGTCGTTGGTATGGCCGGGGTAGTAGTGAATGACTCTCTCGTTCTGGTTAACCACCTTAACGAGCTTAAACAGCAGGACCCATCTCAATCTATGCTCCAGATTGTAGTACAGGGGGCAACGAACCGCCTTCGAGCCATATTAATGACCACATTGACAACGGTCGCAGGACTTCTGCCGCTTGCATACGGAATCGGTGGAACGGATATATATATGGGACCTATGGCCCTTGCCCTGGGTTATGGATTATTATTTGCCACTCCCCTTACTCTTCTGCTCGTTCCATCATTGTATCTGATCGGTGAGGACATAAAGAAATTATTTAAAAGAAAATCCGTCTAATTTCCTCGTATCGGGCTTTTGCATCAGGCCGGTGTTCACACAGACGTTGAATCACATTGCATAGCTCTATTTTGTTTCATGGTTTTTCATTCTTTCCCTGTCTGTCGCCCCTGTATCGCCATCAGCGGGCAAATCTGGACCGATCGGGTAACGGTCTGGAAGGCCTGACAGTTAAAAAGTAATTGTATTAGTTCTGCATATCTGTATGGATCGTCGGACATGCGTTCCCGTCAGTCTTTCCTGCTGTCTTCGTAAGGAGTCTCGGGCAAGGTATAGAGTGCAGCTTACTTTTGAGAAGAAAAGGGTGACATTCTGTTTTTGGCATCTGCTTCATGAGATACTGCGTACAGTATTGATATTTTAAACTGACTCAACTAGTATTATTGGAAAGGATCAGTTTGCAGTCGCTTACTTTATTAGCATGTGAAGATAGCATGGTAAGAACTCTGTGTATTCAGAAAACTTCTCAAAGTTTTTTATAGGATGGAACATTATGTATTAAATAAAAACAGAAACTGGATAGCCCTCTTTTTAATTTTTTTTGTAATCTTCATAATTCGTCTCGTTTTTTTCAAGTTTGCTTCAGACGATGTGTATATGCAATTCAGGGTCGGGGATGAACTTAAATACCACCAATGGGCGATATCGATTTCAAAAGGCAATTTAATAAGAGAACATGCCTTTTTCACATCCCCACTCTATGCTTATTTCTTGGGTTTGCTCTACCATACTTTTGGGCAATCACTTTTATTGATCAGATCTGTCAATTTGATCCTTGGTTTATGCTCAGTTGTTCTTACCTATTTAACAGCTCAATTGATTCTGAAAGAGAAAGATGCCATCCTTGCGACCGTTATTTATGGGTTTTGCCTCCCGCCTATCTTCTATGAATTCTTTGCTGAAAAAACAAGTTTAGTCTGTTTTATGACAGCAGTAAGCCTGTTCCTTATTGTAAGAGCCCTGGGGCGAAAAGACTTTCTGTCCTGGATGATCTCAGGATTAGCTGTTGGATTAGCATCATTGGCACATGCAACATTGCTCATATTACCCCCTCTGGCAGTATTCCACTTAGTTATTGTTGATCGGCAAAAATGGAAACAATCATTGTCTCTGATAACGGCCTTCAGCATAGGTTGCATAGTGTCCTTATCGCCGGCGACTCTCCATAATTATGTTGCTGATCGGGATTTTGTCCTTATTGCCTCTAACAGCGGTCAAAGTTTTTACACGGGTAATCATCAGGAAAATATAACCGGGAAATACTGGGCGCCATCGTTTGCAGTAGCAAGCCTGGCAAAAGAAGAACGAGATTTTCACAGGGAAGCTGAAAAGAGAACAAACAGGAAACTGAAACCTTCTGAGTCATCACGATTCTGGTTTAGACAGGGCATTTATGAAATTAGGAATAATCCTGTACTCTCAGTCAAGAGATTTCTGAGAAAATTTCGATGGGCATTTAATAATGAAGAAGTGAAAGATACGAGAACATTTGAATTTTATAAAGACAGGCTCCCCTTTTTTGGAGCGCCACTATGGGGATTTGGACTGCCTGCACTTCTTGGATTAATTGGCATCGTACTAACAATAAAAGAAAAAAAATTTTATTTGATCCATTGGTTTCTTATCTGCTCAGCACTAACATTGACGCTATTTTTTGTATATGGTCGCTATCGAATCATAATGCTGTTGCCGCTATGTATTTTATCTGCCAGGACTCTTGCCATATCATACAGCTCAATCAAAAACAGAAAAATACTGCTATTGACTGGTTTACTGGCGGCATGTGTTATTTTAGGGTGGTTTGTCTATGGAAATGTACTTCCAGGTTATAAGGAAACTTATTTTTCAGATTATTATAATCAGGGGAATAAATATCTTAACATTGATAAGAAAGAACTTGCCTTTATTGAATATGAAAAGGCTATAGCTGCCAGTCCCGAAGATGAGTGGCTTCCTCTTGAGTTATCAAAAATATATCTGAGGGAAGGTCATTATTCAAGAGCAGAAACTCATCTACGGAGATTAATAAAAAAGCATCCGCTTCATTCAGCTGTCAATGAGCTTTTATGTTATGCAATCTCCAATAATATTGACTCAGACAAAAATACAGTTGAGAATACGACAAATCAGTGCGAGCAATCTTATGCACGGTTTCCAAAATCCTTATCTCTTATGCTGAATTTAGGAGGTCTTTACTCATATTCCGGAAGATATGGAAAAGCAGAGAAGATTTACAGGAAAGCAATACAGGATTATCCGGGTAATGGTGATCCAGTTTTAGCCCTTTCAAAATTGTATGCAGAAAAGATGGGGGATATTGAAAAGGGTCTTGATATTATTAATAAGAATTTACCTGATAATTCATCATATTCAAAACTTTTCATTTGGAGGGAACATCTGATTACCCTGAAGTCCGAAGCATCACATAAAAAAAGTAAGACAGAATAAGCATCGTTTATCTTATATGAAGTCAAACGTATCCTGAAGGAGCGAAACAGCTGTAAGGAGGAGAATCAGTGAATGCATAACATAAATCTTCTACCAGCTGTTATCAAGTTCGCCTGTTATATTCTTGATAATTTGCCATGTGCCTATTACGGACCGATTGAAATATTCGAAAAAGGCATTTCCCCGATCCAAAACTTACTTTATGCATAACACCAAACATCACAACAGCTCTATCAATATAAATAAATATGGATCTTCGCATTTGATCGCATGAGATCTTCTATGAGATCATCCGTGTGAAAGATAGTTTGCATTCATGTATTGTAAACTGATGTAATATAATTTTATTTTATACATAAGTTAAAAAAGCGTTTATGAAATTATCAATCGTGATACCTTGTTTTAACGAGAGCAAAACCATTGCAGAAATTTTGGAGAAAGTAGTTTCTGTTCAAATGGAGTGTGAAAAAGAAGTTATCGTTGTAGATGATTATTCTACAGATGGAAGTCGGGAATATCTCAAATCTTTAGAAATAAATAATCCTTCAATTCAAGTCATCTATCATGATCACAACCTTGGGAAGGGTGCCGCTCTAAGAAGCGGATTTAAGGCTGCCACCGGTGATGTAATTATTATTCAGGATGCTGACCTGGAATACAATCCTCAAGAGTATCCAAAATTATTAATGCCGATTTCTGAGGGAAAGGCAGATGTAGTTTTTGGTTCCCGTTTTAAAGGCGGGGAGGCCCATCGGGTGTTATTTTTCTGGCATTATGTGGGCAATAAACTCATAACCTTGCTTTCAAATATTTTTTCCAATCTGAATCTTTCGGATATTGAGGTCTGTTATAAAGCATTTAAAAAAGAAATTCTGGACAGGATTGAGTTAGAAGAAGATCGTTTCGGATTTGAGCCGGAATTTACTATTAAAGTAAGCAGGTTGGGGTGCAGAATATACGAGGTGAGTGTTTCATATGCTGGACGAACTTACAGTGAAGGTAAAAAAATAAACTGGAAAGACGGTGTGCGGGCGTTATATGTCATTTTCAGGTATGGTATGTTTCATTAGGACGTCAACTTTAAACTGCTCCGCAGCGGACGAAGGATGACAGAAAAAGAAAGGGAGTCTGAGAGTAAATAAAAAATGTAGTCCTGACCCCGGCTGGATGACGGTCAGGAGGAATGTAGTTTTACAATTCGTTCTGTATTTATATAGGCTTTCATCATGCTTAAAGTTGAAAGATGAGACATTATTTTATTCAGGAATATTTTTGCATTCCTCTGTTCTCCGAACTTTCCAAGCCGTACAGCATAGTACCGCCCAACCTTCTCTATCCGCAGATAAGCCAGGTCTTCTGAGTCAAGTTCATTCACTATGAAATCATACAGTTTTTCTGCTCTATTCAGATCATTAAAGCTGCCGGCCTGTATGGTATAGACTAAAGAAAGAGTGTTATCCGTCCCATGCATGTTTTCCATCACTGCACTGTCTTGTGATTCTTTAGTATGAATACTGTTCGAATCGGTTTCAGGTAACTCTTTTTTTATGCTTTTCGTCTCTGGTGCACGAGCAGTTATTTCTTCATCCATATTGTTACTCATAGTTTCCAGACGACTCAATGCTGCATTTTCAAATTTATCGTTGTTTTTTTTAAGTATTGAGGGCAGAGCAACTGCGAGAATAATGAGAGCAAATAATAAAACGGGAATACATATAGAAATTATAAGTGCGGTATTTTTCTCTTTTACCGGTTTAAATCTTGAAGATCTCCTGTTTACAGATAACATTATTATCTCTTTTTTGCACAAGGGTCTATGAAAAACATGTGAACAGACTCGATACATTATTCATAAGGCTCTTTATCATATCGGTTCTTTTCGGGGAAAGTTTAGATTGAATAAGGTTTCGTAATTGAAAGTGGAATGTTAACACCGATGTCTTGATAACCATCAGTGTCTGGACCTCTGGCAGAAGCAAAGAAGTATAGTAAATAGGGGTATCACTAATCTGTAACCTTTATCAATTTTGCAGATATTTAGCTGATATCATCATAATCAACCTTGCTCTCTGTGTAACGATAAGATATTAAGTGTTATTTTGCCTGCTCTTTTTTCAGAGCTACGCAGTATATACCATTCCCCTTTACTCCCGGCTTAAAGCAGGCATTACAGGATATACAAGTGGATTTACTGTGGTCGCCTGACTTCCAGCGGTTTATTATATCAGGTTCACGAATCAGCGGACGGCTTAAAGATACATAATCAGTGATTCCATTATGAACCAGTTTTTCTGCAACATTATACGACCTGACTCCTCCAACCAGCATCAGAGGAACATCGACGTCCTCCTTATATGCCATGGCAGCTTCACGGTAAAATACCTCTTTTTCCTCAGTATCAATGTTTCCGGCCCTCACAGGAACACGGGTCCTGTCAGCATGGATTGTTCCTCCACTGAGTTCAATGGCATCTGCGCCTTCTTGTTGCAGAATTTTAGATATCTTAACCATATCTTTTATATTTAGACCATTATCAACATAATCCTGAGAATTAACTTTAACTAAAACAGGGTAGTCATCACCAACGATCTTTCTGATCTCCCTGAGCGCATCAATAAACGGCCTTATCCTGTTTTCAAGATGTCCACCGTACTCATCTGTTCTTTTATTATAGAAAGGTGAGAGAAACTGACTGAACAGGTATCCATGAGCGCCATGGATCTGCACTCCGTCAAATCCAGCGTCCCTGGCTCTTTCTGCTGCTTTGCCGAAAGCTTTTACTATCTCATGTATCTCTTCGTATGTGATTTCCCTGCATATAACTTTGCCCTTATATTCAAAAATGGATGGTCCCGCAGGTTCTTTACATGTAAACCTCTGAAGAGCCTGGCATCCTGCATGAGCTATCTGCAGTACTATCTTACCTCCCTCATTATGGACCACTTCTGTTACCTGTTTTAAACCATGAACAAAATCATTCCTATGTATGCCCGTTTGAAAAGGGCTTGCCTGTCCATCCGGCAGCACATGGGCGTGGCCTGTTATGATCAGGCCGATACCGCCCTTTGTTAGGTTTCGCATGAGTGCAGTCATTTTGGAATTGCATTTCCCATCTTCATCAGCCATGCCTTCCCATGTGGCAGAGCGAACAAAACGGTTCTTCAGGGTCATACTGTTTATGTTTGTAGTCTCAAATAGTTTGGACATGAGTATGTGTTCCTGATTTAGACTCTTCCGGTATGAACAGATGTCATGCCTTCAAAACAGTCTTATGCACTCAGGTCAATTAATTCACCTGAGTATCAATTGACAGATGATCTCAGCGACTGATTTTTGAAAACTTGGACCCTTCAATAGTAAGGTTATACATTAATCCTTTGTTTCCAAATACAAATCCTACTATCGGGTCCTTGATATCAACTGTGTTAATATCTTCGCCAACACCCCATTTAATTACTGCTATCGACCCGTCAACGCCTGCCTTCCATCCATCACTCTTTCTGAATTCTGAAAGCGCCTTTTTTGAAAGGAACACCAGAACAAGTGTTTTGGACTGTGCTCCCAACTGAAAACCTAGCGATGCGGACGCAGTGCTGTAATACTGTTGAGTCTTTCCCCCGATTCTTAATGCTCCTTCTCCGTATTCACCTCCAACAACCGCACCTGCTTTTATGACCCTGGGAAATACAAGCACTGCCTCGGCCTTTTCAAGGAATTCCTTGCCGCCCCCAATTTCTTTTTTAAACCGCTTCAGTGCTGCATCCACCCGGATGTCGATCTCCTTTGCCGATGCTGACATTGCCTCCTGTGGATAAAACAGGGAAATGCTCATCAATAACATCAAACTAATGAACATAACCGTAAGTAATGATTGCATTGCCGATTTCATATGTATCTCCTTACTTGCATGTTTTATATCTGAAGCATTCCACTATGTGGTCATTTACCATTCCCACTGCCTGCATAAAAGCATAACATATAGTTGACCCGACAAATGAAAATCCCCTTTTTTTCATGTCCCTGCTCATCGCTTCTGATTCTTGTGTGAATACCGGAATATCAGCAAGTTTCTTCCACGCGTTTATGATAGGGTTACCACCGACGAAATGCCAGATATACGCATCAAAACTGCCAAACTGTCTCTGGACTTCAAGAAAGGCTTCGGCATTGGTAACCGCAGCTTTAATTTTCATTCTGTTTCGAATGATACCCGGATTTGACATGAGATTATAGATATTCCCCGGAACATATCGAAGAATTTTTGCTGCATCAAAATTATAAAACGCTATTCTATATTCTTCGCGTTTCTTTAAAATGGTTGACCAGCTGAGACCTGCCTGTGTCCCTTCAAGAATTAAATATTCAAATAACCGCCGGTCATCATGAACAGGCACCCCCCATTCTTCATCATGATAGTTCCGCATCAGCTGGTCTGAATTAGCCCACTCACATCTCTTCATTGTTAGTCTTCTTTGTCTTTGTTGAGTATGATATCAACCATTGTTTTTCTGGGCTGACAAAACAGGTTCCTGACACGTTCCCTGTATTCCTCCGGACTAACACGTTCTTCATGAGTTCCTATGACTACTCTTATATCAGGGAAATTGCTTACAAGGGCCTTTCTGTATTTTTCCTTAAAAGGACAGAGTGATTTTATGCAAAATGTAAAATGTATGGTATCAACATCAAATGCTGTTAATGCCCTGATCCTCTCAATAAGCTTATTTTCACCGGTAAGGGTAGGGCAGCCCGGACAGTTTATAATCCCGATCAATGTAAGGGGTTCGTCATCAGGATAATCCGCAAAGGCCCCCTTCCTTTTTCGCAGATGAGCGAGACAACTCACAGAAGAGCATCCCAGGTCCTGTGTTGCGTTTGAACAGGTCAATATGCCGATTTTAGCCAAATAACGTATCCATTTCTCATTGCTGATTCTAAAATATTAACAGGGCAGACAATCGAAAAACAATATTCAGCAATTGTAAGAAAAGGTCCAGGGGCGAGGTTTCAGGAAAAAAAATTAATTAAGAATTTAATTTTGTACTGCAATAAATTTAATCATTATTCTTTTCTCTGGAATCCCTTGATCCCGGGTCCCTTGGCTCCCTCTCACATCAAGAAGTATTTGAAATATTTAAAATGCTATGAAACCGTATTTAACTTCTTCTCTGCAGCCACTTCAGGGGATCTACGGGACGACCCTTGTGTCTTATTTCGAAGTACAATACAGGGGTTTTGTTTTGCTTTGATGAACTGACTGAGCCGATATTCATACCTTCTACGAGAAGAGAATCTTCCTTGATTGATGTTTTGGACAAATTTCCGTACAGACTATGGTATCCATTTCCGTGATCAATTATCAACAGATTTCCATAGCCTTCAAAATTACCCGTAAAAACTACTCTTCCCCCGGCTATTGCTCTGGGATTCTCATCCTTATCAACGCTTATATTAATGCCGCTTTTATTTACTAGCACATCATACTGGTCTTTGTGTTTGCCATATTTCGTAAGCACCCTGCCGTCAACAGGCCATGGTAATACTCCTTTGTGTGACTTAAACCCAGCTCCCACGATAGCACCTGGCATTTTTTTTGATTGTAGTCTTGTCACCATACTCTGCAGTTTTTTTGAAGACTCTTCAAGCTCTCTTATCTTTTTTTCGTGGGCTATTCGTCTGCTACGTACCGTGCTGATAATCTCTTTCTTTTTCTTTTTCTCAGATTGCAACTTTTTCTTATTCATACGGGCGGTTGCTTTTTTACTCTCAAGAGACGCCTGTAAATTCTCAAGACTGTTTTTCTTTTCCTTTACTCTGGCCAGATCTTCCTTGTAAGAATGTATGATTTTACTGTTGTGGTCTGCTATCAGGCTGATATATCTGCTTTTCTTTACGAAGTCCTGATAGTCAGCAGCTGATATAAGGAAAATCATATCGCTTTCAAACTGTCGTTTGTGAAGAGCCCTCAGATACTCTTTTACAACCAGTTTTCTGTTTTCCATTTGATCGGCCATCATATCGATTTCACTCGAGAGTTTATCTATTTCTTTATTTGTGCTTGCAATCCCCTTCTCAAACTTCTTAATTTCCCGTTCCTTTGAACCGATATTTTGCTGAATATTGTTAATTTTTGATTGAAGTGACTCTTCCTTTTTTTTATCTTTTTTTATTTTAATCAATCTGGATTGGATCGATTTTTTAATTTCAGAGAGTTTCTCAATAGTACTGCCAGCCAAGGCAGTCGTAGGATTGAAGAACGTAAGGAGACTATAGATTAACAGGACAACATATGTATGTTTTATTTTGGATGATATCATTTTTTTATCATAGTGTTATATATATTAATACCGTATTTTTCCAACAGCAAACAGACTTCCCAGGAGACTCATTGAAGCCCCAACTGCTGGAATTATTAAGTACACCTGCACAGGTAATGGCGACAATACAACACTGAGTGAAGGCATGAATTCTACAATCCTTGTTGTGGCAAGTGATGAAAAAGCAAAAACAAGTGCTGAACTCACTGAACCGCCTACCACTCCCACAAACAATCCCTCAATCAGGAAGGGAAGCCGGGCAAAACTATTGGTTGCTCCCAGAAGTTTAAGGGTCTTAAGCTCTTCCTTCCTTCTGTAAAAGAATATTTTAATCGTGTTATATGTAGTGAATATTGTGGAAATAAATATCGCAGATGCAAAAAACACCGCCACCAGTCTCATTGTGTCAGATATGGTGTTCAGCGACGCGAGCCATTTCTCTCCATACTGAACGTCGTTGACTCCCGGCAATTGTTTTATTGAATCTGCTTTTTGACGTGCTTCATTTTTATCCAATAATTCGCTGGCCAGCTCCAGTTCAAAAATTGAAGGTAGCGGGTTTTCTTTAAAATCATCCATTATAACGGCGTTTGCTCCAAGCGATGCCTTTATTTCATCCAGGGCTTCAACATTTGATGTATACGAAACGCTCAGTACGTCTTTATCCTGTTTAAATTGTGCTTCAAGATGCAGCGTCTCTTCATACGTAATATGGTCATCGAGGTACACAACAAGTCCGAAACTGCTTGTCCACTGCTTCATAAAGGATTCAACGTTAAATGTAATCAGCAGAAACAAACAGAGAATTGACAATCCTATACTTATGGAAAGGATGGTCAGAAGATTTATCCATTTTTCCAGCCAAATACTTTTGAAAGCCGTTCCCAGAAAGTACTTTAATGTGATCATCCTACTATTTCCTTTTCAATATGATTGTTATTGAGAAAAAACACTCTTCTTCCTGATCCGTAATACAGGTCTTCGTTATGGGTAGCAATGAGCACGGTAGTGCCTTTCGTGTTAATTTCTCTGAAGAGACGCATGATAGTTCTTGCATTGTCCGTATCAAGATTGCCGGTAGGTTCGTCCGCCAGCAGCAGCATGGGTTGGGACACCATTGCCCGGGCTATAACGACCCTCTGCTGTTCTCCCCCTGATAAATACTGCGGAAAAACGTCGGATTTATGCAGCAGCTTGACTTCCTTGAGAATTAACTTTACCCGCTCCATTATTTCCCGCGGGTCCATTCGGTGAATTCTCAGCGAGAGAGCAACATTTTCAAAGACCGTTTTATTGAACAGCAGCTTGAAGTCCTGAAACACAACCCCGATATTCCGTCTGAAATAGGGGACCGTCCTTTTTTTGAGTTTGCTCAGTATCCATTCGTCTACGGAAATATGTCCGTTATCGACCTGCTCCGAACAGTAAAGCAGTTTAAGCAGGGTTGATTTCCCTGCTCCGCTCGGTCCTGTTATAAAGGCAAATTCGCCCCTCTCCATTGCCATAGAGCAGTTTTTTAATACAACTGCATCATCATATGATTTTTCTACGTTAGATAGTTTTATCACATTACCTCTCCTTTAACTGTTGATATACAAGTATAAAACGAAAGGAAACGCTGATAATGTGATCTGGATTACATAAATGAAGAAAAGCGGACAGGTTTAAATAGTCTGCCTGCTCATCATTTCTGAGAGTCTTCCGGCCAGTTGAGGGGCAAGGTTATTTAATATTCGATATTCCTGTATGGCTTCAGCGCTGTTATCCAGCGTGAGGTAAATTACAGCCAGATTAAAGTGTGCATGGGCATTTGACGGGTCAATGGTAATGGACTGCAGAAAAGAGTTTTTTGCCTGTTCATGCATTTTCAGTTTGCCATATGCAAGTCCCAGATGATAGTGGGCCTTTGCATCATTGGGTCTTGAATGCACAACATATTTAAATGACTTCACAGCTTCCTTCAACATACCAACCTTCTTATAGGCATTGCCGAGATTCAGATGAATGTTCACATCATCTGGATAGTATTTCAGAGCGCGAGTATATGACTTTATCGCTTTCTTAAACATACCAAGATTGTAGAAGGCGTTGCCCTGCATAATGTGTTTAGCATTTTTTGAATTTTTTTCAGCTGCTTTATTATTTTTATGTACTGTGTGTTTGATTCCCCCCACTTTTCGGAAGGCAATTCCCAAATTATTAAATAATGCTTCCATGATTTATTTCTCCTTTGACGTCATTCATCTTACATGTATAGTAATTTATGAAGATGAATGAATCAGTGATTACGGTCACAGTTTCAACAAACAGGTATGCATGATGAATACGTGCCAATATGATCCCTGCTTTTATAGCGTGATAAGGGTTAGAGAAGAGAACCCTGAGATGCGTCTTTTCCGTCAGACTTTATTTTAGTCTTCTTTGATCTTGCGCCAGTACCTGCACCATCCAAAAAAAGCAGCACTGTATGATTAAGGGTCTTTTCAAGAGAAAATAATTTAGGATCGGACAACCAGTTTATACATGCTGTGAGAAACATGAATTCCAGGTGCTTAACCATAATCTCAAGAGGAAGATCTTTTCTTATGTCCCCTGACTGCTGACCGAGCTTTAAAATCATGCTAAATATGTCTTCAAATCCACTCTCCTTTCGTACGCTTACAGAAGGATTATTGAAATTCCTGAGCCAGTGATTTAAGTAGACCTTATAAATATCCTGCTTTGATTTGAACAGTTCGTTAGCGGCTCTTGCGAATGTTTTTTCAATGCGTGAAGACGTATCAGGCATTAATTGAATCATCTTAAGGAGGTGATACTTAAGATCCTTAACATTGTTCTGCCAATACTCACTGATAATAGATTCCTTGACAGGGAAGTAGTTATATAGGGTGGCCTTTGAGATATCAACTTCCTCTGCAATCTGTTCCATTGTTGTAAAACCAAATCCCTGCTTTTTGAATAAATACATGGCTATTTTGGTTATTTTCTGCCTGGTTTCAAGTTTCTTTCTTTCACGCCTGTTAATGTGAGATTCGGAATCCATATTATTGAACTTCATTCATTATCATACCAAGTTTAATTTTAGATATTGTCTATTATTAAACTGTATATAATTAATTGTCAAGGCTGAGTTATTGTGAGTGATATAACTCTTTGAAATATTGTAATTATTAAACATTGCTTCTTTCTATAGCCGAAACTGGATTTATAAAATAGACTGTCATTTAGCCATTCAGGTGTCTTTTCCTGTCTATGATGCTGATGATGAACAGGACAACCTCATATAGAAGGAATATTGAGAGGAAAATAAAAATAAGCATTAATCCGACAATCAACGAGCCCTGAATTGCTGATCGAAAACCTATGTGTACAGAAAATATGACTGCCATCAGAAAGAGCAGAAACAGGAAGACCATCAACGTCTATAAAAGGATTTTTGCACGTTCAAGCATTAGCTAAATTAATCTGTGCACCAGGCCGGATACATATGTACTACTATCACATTGTTTGTCGTACTGACTATGTGGGAGCATCTCCTGAAATAATGAAACCGAGAAATCTGAGAAAGTCGTTCTTGTTGCCTTTTTTATTTTGCCTGTTCCACGTATCGATTTTATTAATGAATCGAACATGCTCTTTCCGAGCCTGCATGGCAGTAGACAAAAAAACATCATATAGCTGACCTTTACCGGGCGAGCATTTACATGTGATTGTTTTATTTGTTATTACATCAGATTTCTCAACGTCCACAATATTATGACAGTCATCATACAAAACACAGATTGGAAAGATTCTGCAGGTCATGGGACGGGCTTCATATGCAATACATCCATTATCCTGTCCAAGAAAAATACAATCGCCGTTTCTCTTTTTATTTAGTACAATCGCCCTTTTTCCATACGAAAGGTTGAACCAGTCACTTTCAGCATCGTTATCATCTTTATTATGGCCATAAAGCCTGACAAGTCTGTCAGCAGTAATACCAGTGTGCTTGACGAGACGCTTTAAATCTGTGTCCGTTATATCAACCTGTATATCACGGCAACAAGAAGTACATTGTCCACAATCACGCTCGAGTAATTTAGAAATTCTTTTGTTATTTTTCATCAAATATTACCAGAGAAATAATAGCATGCAGTTGATGGCATTTAACAGTGCATTATTATTTCCAGATAAAAAGCAGCCCGTTCTTGTCACGATAAGATAATCACGGTTACTTGCTATAAAAATAGCCCATTGCTCAGGCGGTGGATCTTTTTTATTTTCTCTTATTTTGCAGAAGGCGGGCCGGCAAATGTCGATCCGGTCTGGCTGGTACCGGCATTGCCGGAGTCGATATAGAAATGACTGATCTCTTTAATTAAGATTGTCAGCATTTGTGGATTTGGTGGACCAGCCTTTGTTTTGATATCACTCAGCTTGTACGTCTTGGTGTAGAGAGGATAGATCTCATAAACATTATCTTCAATTATAAAAGCATGATTTACATGAGCGCCGATAACGAGTGGTCGTACGCCGGTCGGTTTGTCGAAAAGATTTCTTCCGCTACTGTAATCCTGGATATCATTTGTACATCCGAAGTACTCAGAGAGTATTGTCGGTGCAACATCAATATGGGAAGTCACATATTCAATCTTCTGTGGAGCCCGGTCCGGCAGATGGAGAACCAGCGGAACCATCGTTTGATATTTGGTAAAATTGCTGCCATGGCCCCAGTAATTGGCTCTGTTGTCGTTTAATTCGTCTGAATGATCGGTCGAAATGGCAATGACTGTGTTATCCATCTCTCCGAGCGATTCAAGCTCTTCAATGATTTCGCCTATAAGTCGATCTACATAGTGAGTTGAGTTCATGTAGTCGTTACGATATTCTGTAGGGTCAGTCTCGTCGTCGGCAAACATCAAGTTGATATCTCCGGCCGGAAGAAAAACCGCATCCTCGCTGGGGTAGTGATAATGATGGTGGTTTGACTTGTAAAAAGCAAAAGCCATGTATGGATTTTGCTGATTCTTTTGTTCGCGTATGAACGAGACGACTTGACGGGTCATGTCCTTGTCCTGTTCAACTATAGTCTGGCCGGCAAAAGATTCCTGAACGTCAATGCCACGGAAAATGGTGTCTTTGATCTTGTGACGTTTAAAGTGCGATTTGGCAAAGATTCCAAAAGTATAGTTGTTCTCTTTGAGAGTATCAATGAGAACGGGATTGTCGATTCGGGCATTATTGGCTTTTACGGCGGCCCAGTAGGTTGCATTAAGACCTGAGAAAAAACCAAAAACCCCGGCGACAGTAGAATTGCCCGCGGAAAAATGGTTGAGGAAAACTGAGGATTTCCCTGATAGTTCATGGATGTTAGGAGTTACCGACTCATTCATCATGTCGAAGCGCCAGCTCTCCAAAAAGATGACGATGATATTGGATGGTTTATGGCCAGTTGGCAGATTACACTCCATATTGGCGAGGGGATAGTTTAGCGCACCCTGATGTACGCCTTCTGTATTACTGGATTCGTTCTCACCGAGCGAAAAATGCTGGCCGTACTTTTTGGCTTTTTTATGGGAAGTAGTCGGATAATAGATGGGAAAGCGGGGTGTGAGACTTGTTATGCGTATATCGTTTTTTTCATACGCCACAGCGTGCGTCACCTGGCTGGCACTAAAGGCCAGAACTGTAACCAAAGAAACAGTCCAGACAAGATATCTGGGTTTTTTGATTCGCTGTGCAAATTTGAAAAAGCCGATCTCCATAGCAATAAGTCCGAGCAAAAGGAGGATTATATTTCGAATCGTAGAAGGCGACAACCCAAAAGCCTGGAAATCATTTACAATCCATTCGAGCCAAAACAGGTCAATGTGAATCTTGGTGATTTTGTAAGCCAGGCTGTCAATGATAATAAAGAAAACGAAAATTGTGATCATGACTCCTGTCGGATAAATGGCCAGTTTCTTAAGAGGCAGGAAAATCAGGAATGCCAGGGAGACAACAACCAATAGAGGCAGGACGTAATAGCCAATAACAGTAGCGGTGAAGTAGAACCATGTCAAAGGAGTGAAGTCGACAGATCTCATATTTTGCAGGAGCACAATGAATATCAGCGGTATGTTGAACACGAGGACTGTGATCAGCTGTCGATACAGAACGGCAGGCTTGAATCCGTTGAAATAAGACCTAAGACCAAACATTCACATATACTCTTGGCTAACTGATCTTTTTGGTATGACTGGTTTACATACAGTTAACGCGAGTCTAATTCTCCATTCGTATTTTTAAATTCTTCTCCCGTTTCATTGCTGAAGGATTAGAGTAAGTTTAGTGATGAATATTACGTGATGTGTTTTGAGTACGTTACCCATGACCGATCACCAACCCAGCTATTATCTTACAGCAACTACATTGGAGTTGATCCGTATTTTAATTTAATGGTATGTGATTATTCAAGTAACAGAATTCAAAAATCACTGAAAAATAAATTTCTGATGACTCTTCGCATTTAATCATTTATCCCCCTTTCAACATTGACCTTGAAGTTGTTATTCCGTAAAGCGAAGAGTGCCTGCCGCAGGTTGGCTCAGATTGACAATAATTCGCACTTCTATGTTAGACAGGTCCTCGTGTTATTAAGACTATCTCAAAATAGAAATATTACTAGTGTACATAAGACAATACAAGACTAAATGTGGTTATGTCAGCTGCATTTTCAGTCCCTATACCATCTAATCCCTTAATGTTTTTATTTAATGCAATTGTGGCTCCCAGCTTATTCGTTACGTCATACTGTGCATCTACACCTGCATTTAATATGTTCTGCTCAATTCCAAGGGTGTCTTTGATAAGCACTTTATCGCCATGCCATGCAAGTCCACCCAATGTATAACTTGATAAAATGAGTGCATCAGATACCTCAGCATTTTCCAGAGACTTTATCCAGTTCAAACTTCCTCTTATTGCAAATCTGGAGTTAATATTAAATCCGCCTCCAATCAGTATTCTTATTTCATCTGAAGGTTTAAATGTCACAGGATCAAAATCTGTATTTTCAAATCGGTACGTAAAACCGGCCTGAAATACTGTATAACTTCTGCCCCAGTCTTTTCCTAAAAGCAAATCAAATTCTGCATCGTACTGGCCGTCTCCAAGAGATACTGAAGTCAGAGGATAATAAAAATCATAAGCTTCCGGGATTTTGAATATAACCTGAGCAGATAAAAAAATGCCGTCACCTGACAGGTTATCAGTAATTAAATGTTTGATCCCGATATCAATATCTCCAATGCCATCAGGGCCATCCTTATCAGTGTAGCGCCGAACAAATTCATATTTCGAATGAATCCAGGGTACTCCGAGAAATATGGTGAGACGGTCAGTAATGCCATATGCTCCATGATAGGTAATTGTATGTGCGGTAAAGTCGGGCGCCTTAACCCTGGTATTACCACTGTCTAAACTGATAATGTCACCCATGGCATCGAAACCGAGAGTTGTAAATTTACTATCAGATGAATGATAGCCATATGTAATCTGGCTGTATAAATGGCCTTTTGGCTGTACCCGGGCTGATTCAAGGTACCCGGAAGCCATAGAAATTATTCCGGGTTTTTGAAGCTGAGCTAATGACATGTGGGGATATAAGAACACAACCGCTATCAGTATTATGCAGGATGTCTGCATTCTCTCATTCATTCTTCCCCCCACTATCGTAAAGGCGACCTGAAATATAACCTTTAAGTATTTATAAAAATGAATTTACGAGCCTGTGCAATTTTAACAGCCTTAATTAAGAATTACAATGACATATACAATACCGGAGGAGTTCTAAAGGTCAATTCCCTTGTCTTCACTTTTATAAACAATAAGAGTTAATATAAGCCTTGCTTTAACTATAGAATATAAAAGCAGATTATATGAAATATGCAGTATTGATAGGTGACGGCATGGCCGGAAGGCCGATAAAGGCGCTCGGCAACAGAACATGTCTTCAAAAAGCACACACGCCCAACATGGACAGACTTGCCCGTGAAGGACAGGTTGGATGGGCACAGACCATTCCGCCGGGATACGAACCAGGCTCAGACGTGGCTAATCTGGCGATCCTTGGTTACAATCCATCACAATATTACAGTGGCCGGGCTCCGATAGAGGCAGCATATCAGGGAATCAGGCTCGGGCCAAAAGATGTTGCCTACAGATGTAATGTAGTAAATATGGCATTCGGCAATGATGCAGGCATTGACAACTCCAGAATGGTCGATTACAGCGCAGGTCATATAACCACATCTGAATCACGGAAACTGATTACGTTTGTAAATGACAGGCTTGGAAGTAAGGAGATAAGGTTTTATCCCGGCGTCAGCTACAGGCATCTTATGGTCTGGAAAAACGGCAGGGAGAAAATAAAATGCACGCCTCCGCATGACATAACCGGTAGAAAGATAAAAGGGTATCTTCCAGTCGGAACAGGCAGTAGCGTTCTGTATGCATTGATGAGCAGGTCACACGAAATTCTGACCGGTCATTCTGTTAATATGGCCAGGGCTGAAAAAGGTTTGGCAACCGCCAACTGTATATGGCTCTGGGGTCAGGGAAGGAAGCTTGTTATCCCGAAATTTAAAAACAAGTATGGATTAAGAGGGGCGCTCATATCAGCGGTAGACCTCACCAAGGGTCTTGGTGTGTGTGCAGGGTTTGACGTGCTGAATATCAAGGGTGCAACCGGTTATATTGATACTAATTATAAAGGTAAGGCTGAAGCCGCATTACGGTCTCTGAAGAAATGTGATTTTGTGTATGTACATGTGGAAGCGCCGGATGAAGCCGGTCATAATGGAAGCATCAACGACAAGATCAGGGCGATCCAGGATTTTGATCTGAAAGTGGTCGGTCCTGTTCTTGAAGGTCTGAAGAAATTCGGTGATTACAGGGTATTGGTCATGCCGGATCACTTTACCCCTATCAGCGTACGGACACATACTTCAGATCCTGTGCCGTTTGCGATATATTCCAGTAATCGTCAGGCAGAACAGAAATCAGGCGCAAAGTCTTATTCCGAAAATATATGCAAAATGAAGACCGCAATGAAATTTGTAAAAGGCCATAAACTGATGGATTATTTCCTTCAGAAGAAATAATATATATTCTTGTTATCAATCTCGTATTGAGGTGTATCTGAATTGGCTTTAATTGTCCAGAAATACGGCGGTACCTCAGTCGCCAGTACGGAAAGAATTAAATCAGTGGCAGAGCGGGCAGTGTCAATTGCCAGAGAGGGCAATCAGGTCATCGTTGTTGTATCTGCCATGGCAGGCGAAACAGACAAGTTTATTGGCTTTGCACATGACATCACAGACAGACCTGATGAAAGAGAAATGGACCTGCTTCTTTCGTCAGGGGAGAGAGTAACCAGTGCGCTGATGGCAATGGCAATCCAGCAGCTTGGATATACTTCCATGAGTTTTACCGGCAGACAGGTAGGTATAATCACTGACAGCTCTCATACCAAAGCCATGATCGAGGAAATTGAAGCAAGCAGACTCAGGACAGCCCTCGATATGGGAAAGATCCCGGTCGTTGCAGGTTTTCAGGGAATAAATGAGTTTCAGGATGTGACAACTCTCGGAAGGGGCGGGTCAGACACGACAGCAGTTGCCATTGCAGCTGCCTTAAAAGCTGATGCTTGTGAGATATACACCGACGTAGAGGGTGTCTATACTGCAGATCCAAGAATTGTACCGGATGCCAGAAAAATGGACAGGGTATCATATGATGAGATGCTTGAGATGGCAAGTCTGGGAGCCAAGGTACTTCATGGCCGGTCCGTTGAATTTGCGAAAAAGTATAATGTACCTCTGGTCGTTCGCTCAAGCTTTAACCAGGCGCCGGGGACGCTTGTCACAAAGGAGGATGAAGACATGGAAAAGTTAGTTGTTACAGGAGTTACTCATGATAAGAACCAGGCACGAATAACAATTATGGGAGTGCCCGACAGGCCCGGCATAGCTGCTGCTATTTTTAAAGCCATATCAGATGCAAATATTAATGTTGACATGATAGTTCAGAATATCAGTAATGTTGACCATGCAACAGACATATCCTTTACCGTTTCCCGGGCAGATGGAAAAAAGGCATTTGATATTATTCAGAAGGTCTCTGATGAAATGGGCACCACGGGTGTAAACATGAATACGCACGTTGCCAAGGTTTCAATTGTTGGAGTAGGAATGCAGTCACACTTCGGAGTTGCGGCTGAGATGTTTGATGTGCTCGCAAAAAACAACATTAATATCATGATGATAAGTACATCTGAGATAAAAATATCTTGTGTAGTGGATGACCATGAGACTGAAAAGGCTGTTAAAGTCCTGCACGATTTCTTTATACGTGCATCGAACTAAAGCAAAACTATGAAAAAAATAGAGATATACGACACAACGTTAAGAGACGGGGCACAGTCTGAGGACATTTCCTTTTCTGTTGAAGACAAGTTGCGTATACTCCAGAGACTGGATGAGTTCGGCATAAATTATATAGAGGGCGGATGGCCGGGCTCCAATCCGAGAGATGCAGAATTTTTCAGAAAAGCGGCAACTCTCAAATTAAGGAATGCGATACTTACCGCCTTCGGTTCAACACACAGAGCATCAAAAAAAGTCCACCAGGACCCGGGAATTAAAGAGCTTCTTGCAGCTAAGACAGATGTCATCACAATTTTCGGCAAGACATGGGACTTTCATGCAAGAGAGGCGCTGAGAGTGTCTCTTCAGATGAACCTTGATCTTATTTATAACACTGTTGCATATCTGAATAAAAAAGTCACGCGGGTCATTTTTGACGCGGAGCATTTCTTTGACGGATATAAGGCTAACCCGGAATATGCGATGAAGACACTTGAATCTGCTGTTTCTGCCGGGGCTTACTGTCTGGTTCTGTGCGATACAAACGGAGGAACCATGCCTGATGAGGTCTCACGTATTGTTAAGAAAGTGATTGAAGCTTTTAAAACACCTGTTGGAATTCATGCCCATAATGATGCAGAATGCGGGGTTGCGAATTCAATAATGGCTGTCCAGGCAGGAGCTTCACATGTTCAGGGGACAATAAATGGTATCGGTGAAAGATGCGGAAATGCCAACCTCGTGTCAATAATTCCAAACCTTATGTTAAAGCTTAATAAAAGTTGTATAACATCAAGTAAATTAAGGAAACTTAAGGAAGTTTCCAGGTTTGTCAGTGAAATTGCAAACATGCGTCCCTTAAAAAGACAGCCGTTCATTGGAGACAGTGCTTTTGCTCATAAGGGTGGAGTTCATGTAAGCGCGATTCTCAAACACCCGGAAACATATGAGCATATAAGACCTGAACTTGTTGGTAATTATCAAAGGGTCCTTGTATCGGACTTAAGCGGAAAGAGTAACATTATACGCAAGATCAAAGACTTTAATCTTAAGGTGGACCCTGATTCACCAAATGTCATAGATATAGTTAAACAGCTCAAGGAGCTGGAAAACCAGGGATTCCAGTATGAGGGGGCAGAGGCCTCACTTGAGCTGTTGATCAAGAAGAGTTTCGGCATGCATAGAAAATTCTTTGACCTGATCGGCTTCAGGGTTATTGACTCAAAGAGACAGGAAGGTGCGACTCCAATCAGTGAAGCAACAATCATGCTGAAAGTCAAGGACAAACTGGAACATACAGCCTCCAACGGCAATGGTCCGGTCAATGCTCTCGATAATGCCTTAAGGAAAGCCCTTGAAAAATTCTATCCTCAATTAAAACAGGTATCGCTTATCGACTATAAAGTACGGGTACTGACTGCGGGTGAGGGCACGTCCTCAAAAGTAAGGGTGCTCATTGAATCAGGTGATGGAAAATATAAATGGGGTACTGTCGGCGTTTCGGAAAATATAATTGAAGCATCATGGCAGGCCCTTGTGGACAGTATTGAATATAAGCTTTTGAGAGGATAAAGGTAGTTAAACGTTAATAATACTAGGTTAATCGAGTAACAATTAACCTGTAACTTTGAACAATGATTCATGATTGAAGAAATCGGTGTTGTAGTAAAAACAGAGGGAGATACAGCAAGGGTTGCTGTTCAGAAGAGAGGGGCCTGTGAAGGCTGTACTGCCAGGGGGGCCTGCGAGTCAACTTCAGAAGGAATGGAAATAGAAGCCCTTAATCCTGTGCATGCCAGGGAAGGTCAGACGGTAAAAGTCCTGCTTCAGGCAGAGACATATCTTAAGGGGTCCATGATTGTGTATGGATTACCCCTTGTACTTTTTATAGCAGGAGCAATCGTCGGAAAGAATATCGGTGAGGCATATTTCGCAGATACAAACTCGGACATGTTTGCAGCCATATTTGGTTTTGCATCACTCATCGCATCACTAATAGCTGTAAAGATCTGGTCAGGAAGACTTGAATCCAAAGCAGAATACAGGCCTTATATTGGTGAAATAGTCAGTTGACCGGTAACCTGAATAATACAGTTATTACGTAACACGGTAAAATTGTTTTTGCAATTTATTGGAGAATATTACTTCATGTTTTAATGTTATACATTAAATTTCCAGAGGAGGATAACTGATGGGTATCGATGTAGGAAAGATCAGAAATATCGCAGTAATTGCCGGAGGTGGCGCCGGAAAGACCTCGCTGGTTGAGGCTGTATTGTTTGACACGAAGGCAATCGAGCGAATGGGCAGCGTGGAAACTGAAAACACTACCACTGACTTTGAACCTGAAGAAATAAACAGGAAAATGTCAATTTCATCATCCCCCGCTTATTGTGACTGGAAAGGACATCGGATAAATCTTGTTGACACCCCGGGGTTTATTAATTTTCTGGAGGATACAAAGTGCTGCCTGAGCGCGGTTGACGGAGCGGTTGTTGTAGTCGGCGCACGGGTAGGGGTAAAAGCTGAAACAGGCAAGGTCTGGCAATATGCAAACGAGTATTCATTGCCGAGAATAGTATTCATCAATAAAATGGATAAAGAAAATGCCAGTTTTCAGACAGCGGTGGAGGGCGTTGAAAAATCCTATGGAGTATCGCTTGTTCCCATAACGGTCCCAATGGGCGAAGGGCCTGCGTTCTCCGGCGTTATAGACCTGCTTAAAATGAAGGCAGTCACGTTCAAGGAAGGAATGCCTGTCGAAGGTGACATACCCGATGAGTATAAGGCATTCGCTGATGAAAGCCGTAAACAGCTGATTGAAAAGGTCGCAGAATCAGATGATGACATGCTGGAAAAATACTTGGAAGGAACAGACCCTACAGAAGATGAAATAAAAAAGGGAATAAAGAAAGGCACTCTTTCCGGAGCTATCATCCCTGTTTTGTGTGGTTCTGCCATAGCCAACATCGGTGTCCAGCCTTTGCTGGACACAATACTTACCTGTCTTTCATCGCCTGTAGATAGGGCCAGCCAGTCGCCGGTAATGGCCAGAGACACAAAAACTGATCAAGATGTGGAAATAAAACCTGCCGCAGACCAGCCTGTTTCGTTGAAGGTTTTTAAAACAATTGCAGATCCGTTTGCCGGCAAGCTCAACATTTTCAGGGTGTATTCGGGAATACTGAAGTCTGATTCAGCATTAATCAATACAACAAAGGACAGAAAAGAAAAGATGGGCAACATGTTCTATCTTATTGGTAAAAAACAGGTTCCGGTCAAGGAGGTGGGGCCGGGTGAAATCGCTGCCGTAGCAAAACTCAAAGAGGCCCAGACAGGAGACTCCATGGCTGATCCTGCACATCCCGTGCTCTTTGAAACGTTCAGGACAGCTGATCCCATGATATCGTATGCAATCGAGCCCAAATCAAGGGGCGATGAAGAAAAAGTCGGAACCGGCCTTAACAGGCTGCTGGAGGAGGACCCTGCACTGAAATTCCACAGGGACGAAGAGTCTGCTGAAATGATACTTGGCGGTACAGGACAGATGCATATCGAAATCACCCTAGAGAAGCTCAAGAGGAAATTCGGCGTTGAAGTAAATATGAAATCCCCCCAGATTCCTTACAGGGAAACAATAAAAAAAGCCGCCAGTGCTCAGGGAAGGTATAAAAAGCAATCGGGCGGAAGGGGACAGTTCGGGGACTGCTGGATTAAGATAGAACCCCTCCCGAGAGGAGGAGGTTTTGAATTCGAAAACCAGATCGTAGGCGGTGCCATACCAAGACAGTACATACCTGCTGTCGAAAAGGGAATAGTCGAAAAAATGAAAGACGGGTTGCTTGCAGGATATCCTGTAGTGGACATAAAGGTCTCTCTTTATGACGGATCATATCATTCAGTAGATTCATCTGAAATGGCATTCAAGATAGCCGGCTCAATGGCCTTACAGAAAGCTGCCCCTGAGGCAAAGGCGACGATCCTTGAACCAATTGTCAAGGTGGAAGTGAGCACTCCGGAAGAATTTCTCGGAAACGTTATAGGAGATCTCAACTCAAAACGTGGAAAGGTGCAGGGGGTTGATTCCCTTTCAAGCGGAGAACAGAAGGTCGCAGCGCTCGTTCCCATGGCTGAAATGCTGACATATGCAAACCAGCTTAACTCTCTGACGAGCGGACAGGGAGTGTATACAATGGAGCCTTCACACTACGAAGAAGTACCGGCCCATGTCGCACAGCAGTTGATTGCTGAAAAGAATGAAGAGAAAAAGGAAGCGTAGATTTATATTGAATTACCTGTTGATTTATGATATATCTGTAATCGTAATGGGTGGACTTCTATTCAAACGATTAACATATCTGCAGGCATTATTTTTGCCCGCAGGTTTTATCTCGCAAAAGGCTTAAGGAAGTAAACATATTCGTTAAATCATTAACAATGACAATGGTGAAACGGGAAGAAAATCTGTGATCCCTGTCAGGGTTTAGTTACAATGTTGCTTAATCTCAAATCAATTTTTTCAATTGTTATACACCTGTTGAACAATTTAATAGAAAAAAAGCAGAGGGAATAGTATAATGCTTGCTCAATTCAGTATCGTCCCTCTGGATAAGGGGGCAAGTGTGGGAAGTGAAGTTGCAAGGGTACTGCAGATAATAGACAATAGCGGTCTGCCCTATAAACTGAATCCCATGGGTACGGTGGTCGAAGGCTCGTGGGATGAAGTCATGGAACTTATCAGAACGTGTCACTATGAAACGGTCACAGGCAGTGACAGGGTATTAACCTCGATCACCATTGATGACAGAAAAGGCATGCAGAACAGAATGGAGGGAAAGATAGCTTCTCTCGAAAGAAGGCTGCATAAATCTTTAAGAAAGTAGGTTGCGTAGTATGAAAAGATTTATAGGCATTGATGCAGGATCAGTGAGTGTCAAATTTGCAGAAATGGATCAGAATGGGGCTGTTATCAAGTCTGAGTATGTTCGTCATAAAGGCAACCCCCTTTCAATCGCGTATGATTTATTAAGGAAGATCACTTCCGGATATTATCTGAGTGTCACAGGATCTGCCGGCAAACTCATCGCAGAAGCACTGGGTATAATACCTGTAAATGAGGTTGTTGCATTAAGCTATTCTACAAGGAAATTGTATCCTCACGTTAAGACGGTTATCGAAATGGGTGGTGAGGATTCGAAACTGATACTACTTCATGAAGGAGCTGTAAAGGAATTCTCGATGAACTCCGTATGTGCCGCCGGTACAGGCTCTTTTCTGGACCAGCAGGCTGAAAGACTTAATCTGAGCATTGAGGAATTCAGTGAGCTTGCCCTTAAATCTGCACGACCTCCCCGCATTGCCGGACGCTGCAGCGTATTTGCCAAGTCAGACATGATACACCTTCAGCAGATCGCAACACCTGTAGAAGATATTGTAGCCGGACTGTGCTTTGCTGTTGCCAGAAATTTCAAAGGCAGTATTTGCAAGAACATGGAACTTCCTGCACCGATCTGTTTCGTAGGAGGGGTAGCTGCCAATAAGGGTGTAGCAAGAGGGTTTAAAGAAGTGCTGCCTGCTGATGATCTTATCATACCCGAGCATTTTGCGGTTATGTCTGCAATTGGAGCTGTGATGAAGGATATTGAGCAGGGAAAAGAAAACCTGATTGACATAGCAGAACTTGAACGCTATATCACAGGCCTCAGGGATGAGGGTTCGGTGCACAAACCTCTCTGCAGCGATAAAGATGAGTTTGAAAAGAGACATCAGGTCTCATATTACATCCATAATCTCACGGAAGGGGAAAAGGTGAATGCTTACCTCGGAATTGATATAGGTTCGATTAGCACAAACCTGGCAGCTATTGATGAAGAGGGAAGGCTTCTGGCAAAAAGATATCTTATGACCGCGGGCAGACCGATTGAAGCGGTAAGACAGGGACTTGACGAGATCGGGAGGGAAATCGGGGACAGGTTGCATATACTGGGAGTCGGGACGACCGGTTCTGGCAGATATATGATAGCCGATTTTGTGGGAGCTGATATTGTTAAAAATGAAATAACTGCTCAGGCAAGGGCTGCAGCTGAGATCGATCCCGACGTAGACACTATCTTTGAAATAGGTGGACAGGACTCAAAATATATATCAATCAAGGACGGCATCATAGTTGATTTTGAAATGAATAAGGCATGTGCAGCAGGCACCGGGTCATTTCTGGAAGAGCAGGCGGAAAAGCTGAATATGTCGGTGAAAAATGATTTTGCCACGACTGCTTTTAATTCCAAAAAACCCTGCTCTCTCGGGGAACGATGTACCGTATTTATGGAAAACTCATTGCTTTCAAGGCAGCAGCGAGGTGCCCCCAAGGAAGACCTTGTATCAGGACTGTCATACTCTATTGTTCAGAACTATATTAACAAGGTCGTCAGCGACAGAAAGATCGGGGATAAAATATTTTTTCAGGGTGGGACAGCTTTTAACAAGGCTGTTGTTGCCGCGTTTGAAAATTACCTTGACAGACATATTATTGTACCACCTCATCATGATGTTACCGGTGCGATTGGCATGGCTATTATTGCAAAAAAGTACATGGTTGACAATGGGTCAAAACCGTCCCTGTTCAAGGGATTTGATCTGTCCCGCAGACAATATACGGTCAAATCGTTTGAGTGTAAGGGCTGCGACAATTTATGTGAAATAAACAGAGTAAAGGTCGAGGGAGAGGAACATCCTCTTTTTTATGGCAGCAGGTGTGAGAAGTATGATGTGAAACGCAAAAAAAACGGTAATGATGAGCTGGGACTGCCGGACCTCTTTGCGGAGCGTGAGGCATTTCTTACAAAGAGTAACTGTGACTATGCAATGGCGTTTGCCAGCGACAAGAACGGAAATGGTAGAAAAATACATCGAATCGGAATTCCCAGGATATTCTTTTTCCATGACTTCCTACCGTACTGGAGCACTCTATTGTGGGAACTCGGCTTTGAAGTGGTTCTGTCCGACAGCACGAACAGGCAGGTAATCAGTAAAGGCCTGGAGAGCATTCTGGCGGAAAGCTGTTTTCCCCATAAAGTTGCTCACGGACATATAAAGGACTTGCTAGAAAAAAATGTTGATGCTGTCTTTATGCCGAGCTTTATCAATTTTAATCCCAGCAGTGAAAGCCTGCGCAGTTTTGCCTGTCCCTATGCCCAGACAATGCCTTATATTGCCGGCACTGCCTTTGGCAAAGAACATTTTCTTGTTCCCATAGTAAATCTCGAAAGAGGCGAGGGCTATCTCATTGATGAAATATACAGGTCTCTCAGACCTTTCAATATTTCTAAGAGTGCCATAAAAAAAGCACTGAAAAAAGCGGAACAGAACCAGAAAGAATTCAACTGTTCGATCAAGAAACGAGGCAGACAGGTTCTTGATGATCTGCCTGACAAGTCAATTGTAATCGTAGGCCGGTCCTACAATGCATTTGATCCTGGCATTAATCTTGAGATACCTAAAAAGCTTGCATCACTGGGTGTATTTTCCATACCAATGGATTATCTTCCTCTTGAGGTGGTCGATATTTCCGGGACATGGAACAACATGTACTGGAGGTCAGGACAAAGCATTCTGAAGGCTGCTGAAATAATCAGGAACAACCCGAGGCTGTATGCGCTGTACATCGGTAATTTTTCCTGTGGACCTGATTCATTTATACAAAGGTTTTTTCAGGAATCGATGCCGGACAAACCATATCTCCAGATAGAGATAGATGAGCACAGTGCTGATGCCGGGGTAATTACCAGATGCGAAGCCTTTCTCGACAGCATAAGCAACAGAGGTGAACCACCGGTCAATGAGATTAAGAAGCTTTCGACCATATCCATTAACAAGGGCGCGAGCAACAAGATAGTGTTCATTCCCAGAATGTCAGACCATGCCTTTGCACTGGCTGCAGCCTTTAAGACATGCGGGCTTGATGCGGAGGTAATGGACACGCCGGATTCAGATTCTGTGAAGCTTGGCAGGAGGTACGTCTCGGGAAAAGAGTGCTATCCCTGTGCAATCACTACAGGTGATATTGTCAAAAAAGTTATGTCTCCTGATTTTGATCCTGACAGGGCAGTGTTTTTCATGCCCTCCGGCACGGGGCCCTGTCGTTTTGGCCAGTATAATGTTCTGCATAGACTTATACTTGATGAGATAGGATACCCTAAGGTACCCATCTATTCTCCGAATCAAGATGGAGCATTTTACAGTGAACTTGGAATTGTTGGCAAGGAATTTACCAGAAAGGCCTGGATGGGGATTATTGCGACAGACCTGTTAACAAAGTGCCTTCATGAAACGAGGCCTTATGAAGTTAACAGGGGAGAGACCGATGATATTTATAAGAAGTACCTTTTCGAAATCTATAAGACACTGGTTACGGACAGCAGGCTCATGATGGATCGGATGAAAGAAATGAAAACCTCTTTTGCCGGAATTCACAGAAACAAGGAGCACAGACCACTCATCGGTATAATCGGAGAGATTTTTGTAAGGCTCAATGCATTTGCAAATGAAAATATTGTTCGAAGGGTCGAAGACCTTGGTGGAGAAGTATGGCTCGCTCCTATGGAAGAGTGGGTCTATTATGTAAATAGGATGGGTCTTCGTAAATGCATGATTCGGGTGAGAAACAATATAATATCCAGAAAAGTAATAAATGATTTTGTGAAGACGATAATCACGTCTCACGTTCAGAAAGGAATTGACAGGAAGTTCTCAGCTCCATTCGAAGGTTTTCTCAAGACAGTTCATGAGCCCTCGACCAGTCAGATTATGCGCAACGCCGCTCCTTATCTTGATGACTCTTTTGAAGGTGAAACTATTCTCAGTATGGGAAAAGCGGTTGACTATGTGAAAAAAGGCGCTTCCGGCATAATCAGCGCAATGCCTTTCGGCTGTATGCCAGGAACTATTGTCAGTGCACTTTTAAAAGGAGTGAAAGAAGACTGGGGAATTCCTTTCCTGAGCGCAGCATTTGATGGTGCAGAAGCAACCTGTACCGGTATCCACTTGGAGGCTTTTATGCATCAGGCCACTGAATATACTGCTGTCAATAAAATTTAGTTCATGCATGTAAATGCGAAAGTGGAAAAAATATTCGCATTATTGCAGAATATATACCTGTTTTCTAAAAAGCTCATCGATTCATTCGAGATACATATAAAATAATAATCAGGAGGTGATTGAATGGGAAATGTCGTAAAGTGGCGCAAGAAGAAAATGAGTAAGCATAAACACAGAAAACTTCTTAAGAGAACCAAACACCAGAGAAGAAAATAATGACTTTATTTGAAATTGAGTAATATATTGCAGTTTGATATCCCATACCTCTTAAAGTCTCTGATTATCTTTCCGATTTCTTAAATCAAAATTGTTGAAAAAACTATATCAGCGCAAATCGACAATTACATTTCAACACATTGTGTATCTCATATCTGACGTGATTGAGAAAATCTGCTTTCATTGATCATTATCGCAGTTGTCAGCGCGAGTTCATCCTTAACTCCTTAATAATGCAATGAAAATAATCCGGTTCTGACAAAATGAAAATTCTGCTTGATAGAAATGGCCTTATCGTATATATTATCTGGAATGAAAACACACTATATGGGTGTTTATTTTAACAATATCACTATATTTAGTTGTGCTGATCGTTCAATTGAATTTGTTGAAGTAGCTGTTCTGTTTGTATGTTGTTTGATGTTTAATCTCAGATAAAAGGAACACTTATATGCGCATTGAAAGAATTGAAATGGTCGGTTTTAAATCATTTGCCAGTAAAACTGTTTTCAAGTTTCATCCGGGCACGACAGCAATTGTCGGCCCGAACGGTTGCGGAAAGAGTAATATCGTTGATGCTTTTAAATGGGTGCTTGGGGAGCAGAGTGCCAAGAGTCTGCGGGGCGGGAGCATGGAAGATGTGATATTTGCGGGATCTGCAACACAGAAAACAAAGGGCATGGCTGAAGTGACACTGATCCTGTCTGATATTATCAATGAGGATTCAAATGGTTCCGACAGTGTCGATAAAAAGAAGATGACCGAAATTTCGGTTACGCGAAGGCTGTACCGGTCCGGAGAAAGTGATTACCTGATGAACAAGGTCCCGTGCAGGCTCAAAGATATAAAAAGCATGTTCCTTGATACGGGACTTGAACTGAAAGCATACTCTATTCTGGAACAGGGCCGAATTGGTGATATTGTAAATTCCAAGCCTTTGGACCGCAGATTTCTCATTGAGGAAGTAGCAGGAGTAATGAAATATAAGGTGAGAAAGCAGGAAGCGATTAACAAACTGGAATCATCAAAGTCAAATCTGCAGAGACTGCAGGACATCGTTGCAGAGATAAAGAGACAGATAAATTCAATTGACAGGCATGCCAGAAAAGCCGAAAGATATAAAAAACTGTTTGAAAACATTAAAGATATAGAAATACGAATTGCCAAACGGGACTTCAATGAAATGAAAGATGAGATAGCACATCTTACCAGTTCCGAGAATACATTCAAATCCAGGGAAGCGGAAATTTCTGCCAGTGTTCATGCAACTGATTCAATGATTGAAGAAAAAAAGAGGCTCTGCATTGAACAGGAAAAGCTCCTTGCAGGGATGAGACACGGGCTTTATGAGCTTGAAAAGGAAGTTATGGAAGATGAAGGTAAAATTGCTCTTTTGAAGAGCGACTGTGAGAACCTGAGAGAGCGTCACGATTCATTGGCAAGACAGGACAGGGAGCTTGATACAGAGAAAGATGCCAATACTCTGTCATTGGAAAAGATCAGCGCTGAGGAAAAAGAGATAGGAAGTGAACTATCCAATCTGCAGGAAATTCTTAATGAGAGAAAGTCTGTTTTCACTGCGTCAGAGAACGAAATAACCGCCTCGGAGAGTGCCATAGAAGACCTGAGAAAGAGTCTGTTCCTGAAGGCCGAGGAGATAAGCAATATTAAAAACGAGATGACCCAGCTTTCTATCAGCATAGAAAATATTATACGCAAGGCTGCAAAAAATTCTCTTGACATAAGCACATTAAATAATAATCTGTCATCTTTAAACTCGGATGTTGATCAGACAAAGCATGACTATGCAAAGGCTGAGACTGAACTTGCTGACTTAAAAAAGGGTAGGGATGATGTTGCAGGTGATCTTCAGGCAAAGCGGATAAAACTGTCATCAAGTGAGGAATCACTTTACCGGGCAAGGGAAGATCTGGCTGCCATGAACTCTCGGCTTGAGTCGATGCAGGAAATGGACAAGGACCAGATGAAAACCCTTGATGATAGTATAAGGACGCTGTGCCGGGTGGCTGACATATTTGAAACGCCAAAAGAATATGAGACGGCACTGGAAGCCGTGCTTGGTGACAAACTGCGTGCAGCTGTTGTTGAAGACCACCAGGAAGTCATAAAGGCCCTCAGTCTCATGAAGGAGCAAAATACCAGGAGAAGCGGTTTTATAACGATCAGTCCCTCATGCAGGTTATCTTCGCAGGGTCCCTTATCCAATGAACTCAGCGGCAGTGGTGTAATCGGTGCTATAACGAAGTTTACAAGGGTGAGCGAAGCATATGAAAAGATAGCCTCGGCATTACTGAATGATGTCATTCTGGTGGACACTCTGAGTACGGCAATATCTCTTCTGGAGAGATCCGGGAATCAATCCGATCATAAGCCACCCTGTTTTGTGACCCTTGAGGGGGAGGTTTTGGAACCGTGCGGCATGGTTTTTGGCGGAAGTGACAGGGGCGTATTGAAAATCAAGCGCATGATCAAGGAACTTGAAACAGCTATTACATCAAAAAGGGAAATGATCGGAGAAAATGAAAAATCTGTTACGGCGCTGAAAGAAGACATACTCCGTATGGAGAATGAAATAGTATCATTTGACGGAAAAATATCAGGCCATGAAAAGTACTGCCACGAACTTAAGATCAAAACAGAAAACCTTCAGGAAGAAAATTCCCGTCTGAAAAAGAAATATGAATTCATCTTTCATGAGATATCAGATGACCACAGGGAAAGGGACATACTGGAAACCGGTCTCAAGGAGAAAGAATCATTGAGCGTGTCCCTTGCAGAAGAAAAGCAGCGAATAGAAGAGAATATCATGACTGCCCGCAACAGCATTTCAGAAAAAAGAGCATCGCTCGAAACCATGAGATCAGGTCTGACCGAAATACAGCTTAACCTCGCGGCTTCCAGTGAGAAGATGTCCTCTGTGAAAAAAGAAATAGGCCGGTTACAACAGGCCATCGCCGAGATTGACCGGAAAAAAAAGGAGATGCACAATGAACGGTTGACTATAGAAGATACGATACACCGGAAAGAAAATGAAATTATTGAGAAGGAAAACACGTTAAAGACGAAAATATTTAAATCAGGGGAGCTGAGAACAGAGGCTGCACAGGTAAATGAAGTTCTTGAATCAAAGACTGCAGAGCTGGCAATAATCGAAAAACAGGCAAAGGAACTCGCCGCTGAACTCGAAGCAGCTAGAAGTGAACTGGCCAAGGTCGAGATGAAAAAGATGGAACAGTCAATGAAGCTTAACTACCTGGTGGATGACATTCATAAAACCTATCAGATAGAGCTGGAGACTGCAGAGATACCTGTGGAAGTAGATGCTGAGGAAGAGAGAAAATTACCCCAGCTTAAGGAAAAACTTATATCAATCGGACCGGTAAGCATGGGGACTCTTGATGAATATGAGGAGTTAAAGTCCAGGTATGATTTTTTGACAAAACAGCGTGATGATCTTACGGATTCAATTGCAGACCTTGAAAGCACAATTCAGAAAATCAACAGGACAACAAAAAGCAGACTGGAAGAAGCGTTTGAATTGTTAAACGAAAAATTCAAGGAAGTGTTTACCATGCTGTTTGGAAAGGGAAGGGCAGAGCTACAGCTTACAGAAGGGAGCATCCTTGATGCAGGTATAGAAATCGTTGCCCAGCCTCCCGGCAAAAGGTTACAGAACATGATGCTGCTTTCTGGCGGCGAAAAGGCCCTGACCGCGCTTTCACTGCTGTTTGCAGGTTTTATGATAAAACCCACACCGCTCTGCCTGCTTGATGAGGTTGACGCCCCTCTTGACGAGTCGAACACAGACCGGTTTATCTATTTACTGCGTGAACTTGCAAAAAGCATTCAGTTTATCACCATTACACACAACAGGCGCACCATGGAGGCGGCTGATTATATTTACGGCATAACAATGGAAGAGCCCGGCTCATCCAAAGTCGTTTCCATGCATTTGGCTGATGCACCTGTCAGCACTTCATAGGACTATCTATCCAGACATACAAGGATAAGCTGCCAATATACACAAGTCATGCAAGTTCCAGCAATAAATGCGTACTTATTGTCTTCCAGGATATAGCGCACGATATCCTGCAATTAATATGTAATCTGAATCACGGTAATAGTCCGTATTGAAGTAATAACATGAATGTAAAGACATGAACCAGGAGGTAACAATGATATCAAAATGTCCTTCCTGTGGAAGCCGTGATTATATAGACAACAAGACCTGCGTATGCGGGTATCATGCCGATGATGCTTTTTCAGAAACAGTAGATGCCGACTCAGCAGGAATGACTAAAGAAAGTATAAAGGAAAAAGTGCTGAAAAAACTGGCCCGTACCGAATCAAACCCATATGGTAAAGAAATACTCATCAAGGAAATTGACTCATGGGCGTTTATCTATTCAGTAGAGGAAAATTGCATCTGTATCGGTACCGCCGCATTAAAATCTTTCAGGCTTAAACTGGGAATACATGATATGGAAAACCTCTTGGAGCAGATTTATCAATACAGGGGAGAGGGCAAAACTCTGAGGAAAACCAGTCTAAGTGAAGAGGATATACCAGAGCTTGTTCACATGATAAGCAAGAAAATTGATGAAAAAAGGTCACGTATCAGCTTGAATTTAAACGATAATGAACTGAATGAGATTATAGATATAATCAATATGAAGTTAACTGTCTGAATTTAGTCGAGCATCTTTCTTAAGTCAAGCCAATTCTCTGTTAAATGGATTATCACAATTGATGGATCACACAAGTGCTGCTTTGTATTTGAGAAGACATCGTTTTTAACCGGTCCATCGCTGTAGTTCTTCAAGGCAGGTAAGACTCTGATTATACTGCCATTACAGGAACAACAACAATTAATGGTAATGTAATGGTAAGCGATGGCATGGTTATCATCAGTGACTTTATTATTGAATAAGCTTAAAGAATGTCTGGTCATCCTGGTTGATCATAATCCTTTTCATCCAACCGTTTAAATATATGTATCACGGTAGTATAATTAAAGCGTAATGCCTTTTGGACTGTTTAATAACAAGTTAGACAACATGCTCCCCGGCAGGGTATTGACCGACAGGGAAGACCTTGTATGTTACGGCTTTGATGCGTCCTCACGGGAGGGAATGCCTTTGGCAGTAGTAAAACCTGCTGTAACAGAGGACGTATCTAAAGTTAATGCATATGCGTTTGACAATAACCGTCCGATCATACCAAGAGGGGCAGGCACAGGCATGACCGGGGGATCTGTGCCGCTGAAAAATTCCATTATTGTCTCACTTGAAGGGATGAACAGAATTCTTGATATCGATGAAAAAAACATGATCGCGTGTGTCGAGCCGGGCGTTATTAATGCGCATCTTCAGGAACAGCTTGAGGAAAAAAGGCTTTTTTACCCGCCTGATCCGGCAAGCATGAAGTTTTGCACATTAGGGGGAAATGTTGCTGAAAACGCGGGCGGGCCAAGGGCGGTGAAGTACGGCGTTACCAGGGACTATGTGTTGGGTCTGGAAACCGTGCTGCCTCATGGAAGGGTCCTGAACACGGGCGGGAAGAATTATAAGGACGTGGTGGGATACGACCTGACCAGACTCATGGTTGGGTCAGAAGGCACGCTCGGCGTCATTACAAAGATATTTTTAAAAGTGATGCCCCTGCCGGAAGAAATAACAACCCTGCTCTGCACTTTTTCAAAACTTGCTGATGCTGCCCGCACAGTAAGCAGCATAACATCATCGTCAATAATACCAAGAACCCTTGAAATTATGGACCATGAGTCTATCCGGGCAATAGAGAGTTATAAAAAATACGGTCTGCCTGAAGATGCCGATGGATTGCTTCTGATCGAGGTGGACGGTTCACATTCAGCTGTGTCAATTGATGCTGAAAAAATTGCTGATATATGTTCCTCCAATAACGGCACGGTCAGTGTAGCAGATGACATATATTCCAGAAATCACATATGGGAGGCAAGGAGGTCCATATCCCAGGCCCTGTACAATATCAAGCCGACAAAAATTAATGAAGACATTGTTGTGCCAAGGGGCAGGGTGCCTGAAATGTTTGTCGAGCTAAAAAAAATATCTGAGGAATATAATTTAACAATAGCTAATTTCGGTCATGCCGGAGATGGAAATATCCATGTCAACATTATGACTGACAGGGATGATGAGGAAGAATATGAAAGGGCAAAGATGGCAGTGAGGGACATATTTGAATCAACCGTGAAACTGGAAGGCACTATTTCAGGAGAACATGGCATCGGCCTTACCAAAAAGGAATTTATTGACATGGAGCTGTCGGAAGTCAGCATAAAACTGATGAAGGAGGTCAAAAGAGTATTTGATCCCAAAGGCATTATGAATCCGGGAAAAATTTTTCCTGATTAAAAGTATGATGCGCATACATATCGCACGTGTAATATTTCGTTTTAATACTGAATATATATAGGCTTTTTATATATTTTCGAGAAATAACCTGAGCTAATAAGGTGATGTAAACTTTAGCCTGCATTTTTCTGTTTGCATAAACAGTGAGGAGAAAACTGTTTGAAGAGTCCTTTTAATTTTATACGTTGTTAAGCTAAACTAGCTGATTAGTTCGAGCAACATTCTGAAAATAATTATTTAGAGAACAGGAGATTTTCACATGAAGGTTATATTAAAAGAAGATGTTAAAGACCTCGGGAACATGGGTACGGTAATAGATGTGGCCAATGGGTATGGAAGGAATTATCTCATTCCAAAGAATCTTGCTGTAGAAGCTAATCCAAAAAATATAAAAAAGCTTGAACATGAAAAGAACATCATTCTGGCCAAGGCTAAGAAAATCAGGAAATCTGCTGAAGATGCTGCAGAGGACTTATCTAAACTGTCAATTTTCATTGAGGCTCAGAGCGGTGAGGAAGACAAGCTGTTCGGATCAGTAACGAGCAAAGATATAGCTGAAGAGATAGCGAAACACGGGATTGACGTAGACAAACGCAGGATCATTCTTGAGGAACCCATCAAACGACTGGGCTCTTATGAGGTGGCGGTCAAGGTTCATCAGGATGTGAGTGCTCATGTAAAGCTTGAGGTAAGGAAAGCCGGTTCGGAAGATACTGAGGAGTAACTTCAGATGCTAGAGCCTGTCCGCAATAAAAGTGGATCAGCCGGCGGATCCAAACCATCGCTGTCCACAGTTGACCGTCTGCCGCCCCAGAACATAGAGGCTGAGCAGTCTGTACTTGGAGCCGTACTTCTGGAAAATGATGCAATAAGCACGGTCATAGAAACGCTCTCTGCCGATGATTTCTATAAGGAAGCCCACAAAAAGATGTTTCTTGCCATGCTCGAACTCTATGAAAAGAACGAGCCCATAGACCTTATCACTCTTACCGAGCAGCTTAGTAAAAAAGAACAGCTTGAAGCAGTTGGAGGTGCGTCCTACCTCAGCAACATAGCAAGTCTGGTACCAACGGCTGCCAACGCAAAATACCACTCTAAAATTGTCAGGGAAAAAGCCATACTGAGAAATCTCATATCAACTGCAACAGATATCGTTACTGAGGGTTATGATTCTGAGCGGGATGTGCATGAGCTGCTTGATTTAGCTGAGACCAGAATATTCAACATAACAGAAAGAATGGTGAAGCAGTCATATGTACATGTAAAAAAAGTTGTAAAGGACACCATAGAACTCGTTGACAGGCTCTTTGATAAGAAAGAGATGATCACCGGCCTGCCAACCGGTTTTCATGACCTTGATGAAGCAACAACAGGTTTTCACCCGGGTGATCTTATTGTTGTGGGTGCAAGACCTGGCATGGGAAAAACAGCTTTTTGTCTAAACCTTGTTTCCTATGCTGCTTGTGTCGAAAAAAATCCGATAGCCATATTCAGCCTTGAGATGACCAAGGAGCAACTTGTCCTGAGGATGCTCTGTTCCGAGGCTGAAGTTGATTCCAAGGCTGTCCGGTCCGGATATCACAGCAAAGAAGATTACCGAAAACTCGTAAATGCAGCGGGGAAGCTCTCTGAGGCCCCAATATATATTGACGATTCATTTAACACGGTTCTGGACATCAGGGCAAAATCCAGGAGGCTTAAAGCAGAACATGGACTGAAACTCATAGTAATCGATTACCTCCAGTTGATGAGCGGGGTAGGGGCTGCTATTGCCAGGGAGCAGGTTATTTCTGAAATATCGCGTTCTTTAAAAGCTCTTGCAAAGGATCTGTCTGTTCCTGTAATTGTTATCAGTCAATTAAACAGGAGCTGTGAGCTCAGAGGGGAAAAGAAGAATCCCATCATCGCCGACCTGAGAGAATCCGGAGCAATTGAACAGGATGCTGACATAATCCTTTTTCTGTACAGGGATGAATATTACAAAAAGCACGAATCACAAAAAAAAGGGATAGCAGAGCTGGATATTGCCAAACAAAGAAACGGTCCCACCAAAGTCATTGACCTTGCATTTATGGAAAAATATACCAAATTCAAGAATCTTGCTGAGCATGATTACAGCGAATATTGACTTGCTTATATCAATCCGGATGATATAATTAACGTACAGCACCATTACCCATCAAGGGGAAAATAGTATGAAACGCAAACCCGCTGTGGCCGGTCAGTTCTATCAGGCATCACCTTCCGGGCTTGAAGATCAGGTAAACCAGTATATAACGAAAGAATCATCCAGGGTCCATTCCATAGGCATTGTATCGCCGCATGCGGGGCTTATGTACTCGGGTGAAGTGGCGGGCTCTGTTTACTCAAGGATCACGATGCCCCATACGTTTATCCTGCTTGGACCTAACCATACGGGTGCAGGAGCGCCCGTCTCTGTAATGACATCTGGCCAGTGGCAGTTACCTAACGGTGAAATTGCTATCGATGAGTCTCTTGCCGCTTATCTGATGAAATGTACCCATGTTCTGACAGAAGACAGCCGTGCACATGTAATGGAGCATTCTCTGGAAGTTCAGCTTCCGTTTATATTGCATTTTTCATCGTCCGTACATATAGTGCCTATTGTCATGATGACCGACTCCTTACAGGTTTGCTCAGATCTAGGGAGAGCTATAGCCGATACGGTTAAAAACGCAGGTTATGCTGTGACAATTATAGCCAGTTCAGACATGAGTCACTATGTCAGTGATTCTCATGCCAGGACAATGGATAAAAAAGCGGTCGATAAAATTCTGGCCCTGGACCCTGAGGGTCTCTATCAAACGGTACGGGAGGAAGCAATAACAATGTGCGGCGTTATTCCTGTTACTTCCATGCTGTATGCGGCACGTTTACTCGGGGCCCGCGAGTCAAAGCTTATAAAATACATGACTTCAGGAGAAGTGAGTGGTGACTTTGAATATGTTGTCGGATATGCAGGGCTCATCATCAGGTAAAAATACATGCCAGAAATGTCCGGGAATAACTGAACACAACGGTATAACTGTATAATTAATAGCAATAATCAGGACAAAATAATTATTGACATTTGAACAATTAAATGCCATTATATCCTTAATTTTATGGACCATCCTCTTGCAACCGGGACCAAAAGATGTAATGCTTTCTGGTCTATTACAGATAAAGTATTGCTAATTTTAGACTGAAGTATTTTTAAGGAGGTAAGAAGTTTTGGCTGAAGGAAAAGTAAAATGGTTTAACGAATCAAAGGGTTTTGGTTTTATTACAGGTGAAGACAGCATGGACATTTTTGTTCATTATTCTGCTATCCAGGGAAACGGTTTTAAAACACTTGCTGAAGGTGATGCTGTTTCATTTGAAATTGAACAAGGCCCCAAAGGTCCCAAGGCGATTAACGTAAACAAAATCTAATTTGACATCTGAGAAAAGGATCTTTAAGTCCCTCTGTCATGCAGAGGGACTTTTTTATGATTAGAAAAGGACGCATACATACCTCGAAACTTGACAAAGAAAAGAAATTTCTTTTAACATTTTCAATTGTTTCATATCTTTTATGTATAAGGCGCGTAGCTCAGGGGGAGAGCGCTACCTTGACACGGTAGAGGTCGGCGGTTCGAAACCGCCCGTGCCTACCATTTAAACAGCTGTCAGTTAAAGAAGAACTGATTTTTTTATCCCTGAAGGATGGGCTGGTAGCTAACCGCTACATAACGGAGGAATTCACATTTTAGAAGCATCAGACAACGAAAAAGAGTATCTCGAGACCTACCGCCACAGTACCTCACATATTATGGCTCACGCAGTTAAAGAGCTGTTCCCGGACGTAAAACTTGCAATCGGTCCTGCCATTGATGATGGTTTTTACTACGATTTTGATTGCGACATATCGATCACTCAGGATGATCTGCCGAAAATTGAAAAGAAAATGAAGGAGATCATTAAATCAAAGAACCCGTTTGAGCGGAAGGAATTGGCAAAGGCCGATGCACTGAATCTGTTTAAAGACCTTGGAGAGACGTATAAAGTGGAGCTCATCAATGAACTGGATGATAATAGCGTGACAGTGTATGAGGAGGGCGGTTTTATTGATCTCTGCCGTGGACCTCATCTTGATAAGACAAATAAGGTAAAAGCCTTCAAACTTTTATCTGTTGCTGGAGCATACTGGCGTGGTGATGAAAAAAACAAGATGCTTCAGCGCATATATGGCACGGCCTTTCCGACAAAAGAAGCACTGAAACAGCATCTTGATTTTCTGGAAGAGGTAAAGAAGAGAGACCATCGCCGACTGGGAAAAGAGCTTGACCTGTTCAGCATTAATGATGAGATTGGATCTGGTCTTGTGCTCTGGCATCCGCGGGGGGCAGCCATCAGAAGAGAAATAGAAAAATTCTGGCTCGATGAGCATCACAGGGCCGGATATCAGATTTTATATACACCGCATATGGCCAAACTTGATCTCTGGAAAAAGACAGGGCACCTTGATTTCTACAAAGAGAATATGTATTCCCCCATGGAAGTGGAAGGCCTTGATTATGAGATCAAACCCATGAACTGCCCTTTTCATGTTTCAATTTTTAAAAGTCACCTGAGAAGCTACAGGGATCTTCCATTAAGATATGCTGAACTTGGCACGGTGTACCGGTATGAACGTTCAGGGGTGTTGCACGGACTTCTTAGGGTGAGAGGGTTTACCCAGGATGATGCCCATATCTTCTGCAGTGAAAATCAGATTGACGATGAGGTGTTAAGTGTCCTTGATTTTACGCTTTTCATACTAAGGACGTTTGGATTCGACAATTACGACATTTACCTTTCAACAAGACCTGATAAGTATGTCGGGACTGAAGAAGGCTGGAAAAAGGCCACTGATGCCCTGGGTAAGGCATTACATGTAAAAGGGCTTAGATATGAGGAAGACCCGGGTGAAGGAGTTTTTTACGGACCTAAGATTGATATAAAAGTCAGAGATTCACTTGGAAGGCAATGGCAGTGCAGCACTATCCAGGTAGACTTTAATATTCCTGAGAGACTTGATATTAATTACAGGGGAACTGACAGCAGGGAACACAGACCCATAATGATTCACCGGGCTTTGATGGGGTCTCTTGAAAGGTTTTTCGGTGTTCTGATCGAGCATTATGCCGGAGCATTTCCTGTCTGGCTTTCACCTGTACAGATATCCATCCTGCCTATTGCGGAAAGGCATGCTGAGTACTGCAGGAATCTCATGAGTACTCTTCTTAAGGAAGACATAAGGGTGGAAATGGATGAAGACAATGAGAAAATCGGTTATAAAATTAGGCGTGCCAGTGTTTTAAAAACTCCCTATATGTGTATAATAGGTGATAAAGAAATTTCCAGCAATACCGTTAATATAAGAAAAAGAAATGGTGAAAACACCGGAGAAATGACGATAGAAAGTCTTATATCATTTCTTAAAGAACAAATTTCAAACAGGAGGTAATTATAAGTAAAGGATTAAGAGTAAATAAGTGGATCAGGGCTAAAGATGTTCGAGTCATTGACAACGAAGGCAATCAACTTGGAGTAATGGATATTCACAGTGCCCGAAAAATTGCAGCAGAGAGTGACCTTGATCTGGTTGAAGTGGCACCTGATGCCAAACCGCCTGTTTGTAAAATCCTCGATTATGGCAAGTACCGCTACCAGCAAGCCAAGAAGCATGGATCGAAGCACAAGACATATACTGTAAAGGAGATCAAAGTCAGGCCGAGGATAAGCGAGCATGATTATCTCTTTAAGATGAAAAATACCAGGAAATTTCTGGAGCACGGGGACAAGGTAAAAGTAACAATGCAGTTCCGTGGCAGAGAGATTGTTCACAAAGATCTTGGGAAAAAAGTCTTTGACCGCATTACCGATGAATTTTCTGAGATTGCAAATGTAGAGCAGATGGCTAAAATGGAAGGCTATCGCATGATAATGGTTCTGGCCCCAAAGTAATCAGTCTTACCTTTTCTGCCACAACTTTCGGTTGCTTCTGCAAACCTCGTTACGTTTTGTACAGGCATATACTCTTTCAAAAATAAGGAATTAATTCCAAATATCATTGTTCCAGCCTTTCCTGAGAGGGGAATCAATTTTTATCGGACCTTATCCTGTTACGGATATGGAATTTCTTACCGAATCAGCTGTAATACTTGTTATTTTTTGATTATTTCCATATAATTTATAGTTACTTTATTTACCGAAAAGGAGAGTGTAATGCCGAAGTTGAAAACACATAGAGGTGCAGCCAAGCGATTTAAGAAAACGGCCTCTGGTAAGTTTAAAAGAAGCAGGGCTTATATGGGTCATCTTCTCACACATAAATCTTCCAAGCGGACCAAGTTGCTGAGGAAGTGTGGATTGGTTGATAAGACAAATGTTGATGCCGTCAGAAAGATGCTTCCGAATTAAATCTCAAATTATTCTTAATATACAGCTTTGCAGGTTTTCAGTTCAGACAAAGTCAGGATACAGAAGAAAGAATTTTATGTAGCGGTTGCTGTATAATCAGTTCTTGTATTTTACAGATAAGAAATATCAGGAGGTAAATATACATGCCGAGAACACGGGGCGGGTATAAGACCCGCAGAAGAAGAAAAAAAGTCCTTAAAATGGCAAAGGGATTTTACGGAGCAAGAAGCCGCCTTTACAAGGTTGCGGCTCAGGCTGTTGACAGGGCATTACTGAACGCATTTAGAGACAGAAGAGTAAAGAAGAGAGAATTCAGATCGCTGTGGATAATCAGAATCAACGCTGCCGTGAGGGCTCTTGGAATGTCTTACAGCCAGTTCATGAATAAGCTTAAGGGAATGAACGTGCAGCTGAACAGAAAGGCCCTGGCAGATTTGGCATATAATGATCCCAAGGCATTCACAAACCTGGTAGATATGGTTAAAAAAGGGAATGCAGAATGATATCCACTCCATAGGGGAACATGCCCGGGAGGAAATCAGTAAAGCAAGCAGCCTTAAAAATATACATGATCTTAAAGTAAAGTATTTAGGCAAGAAAGGGATTTTAACGGAACAGTTGAAGTCCCTTAAATCCATTCCCAAAGAAGACAGACCTGCCTTTGGAAGTAGCCTGAATGAAATCAAAAAATCGCTGGAAGACCTTATCTCCAGGCAGGAAAAGGGACTTAAGGCTTCTGATATCAATAACAGGCTTAAGACAGAACAGATAGATGTTACTGTGCCCGGATGTTATACACCATCCGGGCGACTCCACCCTGTTACACAGGTCCTTGATGAGGTCAGCGGAATATTTACATCTCTTGGTTTCTCAGTGGAAGAGGGGCCCGAGGTTGAACTTGATTTTTATAATTTCGAGGCCTTGAACATGCCCGAGGATCATCCTGCAAGGGACATGCAGGACACTTTTTATATCAGTCATGACATTGTTCTGAGAACCCACACGTCTTCTGTTCAGGTACGCGTAATGGAGAAAAACGATCCTCCATTGAGAGTTATCGCGCCGGGAAAGGTTTACCGATGTGATGCTGATGTCAGCCATATTCCCATGTTTCATCAGCTTGAGGGGTTCATGGTTGACAATCGTATACGCATGAGCGACCTTAAGGGTGTGCTTGAGCTCTTTATACACCGGGTGTTTGGGCCGCATACAAAGGTGAGGCTCAGACCGAGTTTCTTTCCCTTTACTGAGCCGAGCGCTGAGATTGATATTTCCTGTGTGATGTGCGGGGGCAAGGGCTGCAACGTCTGCAGCGGGACCGGATGGATTGAAATACTTGGTGCGGGCATGATTAATCCACGCGTGTATGAAAAGGCAGGATACGATCCTGACAAATATACAGGGTTTGCCTTTGGTATGGGGATCGAGAGGATAGCAATGCTCAAGTACAGTATTGATGATGTTCGCTTATTCCCTGAAAATGACAGGAGATTCCTGGAGCAGTTTTGAGTGCCTGGTTCAACTATAGTTCAATAATTGTTCAACAGTGGTTCAATGTCGAAGTACATATGTACGATACTATTTCGAACTATTTTGAGCTATTTTGAACAACGTTGAACAATTGTTTATATAAAGGCATATTAATAAATTTAAAATTAAATAAAAAGTGTAGTAAGGGAGAGGTTAATTTTTGAAGGTATCCTACAACTGGCTGAAAGAGTTTGTTGATTTTGATACATCACCCGATGAACTGGCCCATGCCATTACCATGGCAGGTTCTGAAGTTGAAGTTATTGAAACGATTGAAGGGGATACGGTATTTGATATCGGCATTACGCCCAACAGGCCGGACTGTCTCTGCATCAGGGGAATTGCCCGCGAGATATCCACTATCCTGGGACTGCCTCTTAAAGATGTTAAAGTGGATGTGGATAATACACGTGAACCGGGCCCTGATATTACCGTTGCATCCCCTGATGTATGTTACCGCTATTCTTCAAGGATTATAACGGGTGTGAAACCCGGACCTTCTCCAGACTGGCTCGTAAAACGTCTGGAGGCATGCGGTATAAGACCCACTTCCAATATTGTGGATGTTACAAACTATGTGCTTCTTGAGCTTGGACAGCCTTTGCACGCATTTGACCTTGATAAGCTTGCAGGTAAAAGAATCGTTGTAAGACAGGCAGGTAATATTAAGACATTTACCACTCTGGACAATGAAGAACGGTCCCTGGGCAAAGAGATGCTGATGATATGGGATAGTGAAAGACCTGTTGCAATGGCCGGCGTCATGGGAGGTCTGAACACAGAGGTTTCTGACTCGACCCGTAACATCCTGCTTGAGAGCGCATATTTTAAACCATCATCAGTAAGGCGGACCTCCAAGTCTCTTGGTTTGTCTACCGAGTCATCATACAGGTTTGAACGGGGGGTGGACATTGAAAACGTATCGACTGCTCTGGACAGGGCAGCTGCAATGATAGCTGAACTGGCAGGGGGGGAAATATCCGGTTTGACGGATGTGTATCCTGAGCGCTACCAGCCCCGCTTAATCCCAGTTACATTCGAGAGGATCAACTCATTGATCGGCGTTAACCTCGAACCGTCATACATTGAAGAGACATTGAGCAGCCTTGGTTTTAAAGTGAGCAGGGAAGGGGACATAGTAAATGTTACTCCTCCAAGTTACAGACGTGATGTGGAGAGAGAGGAAGATATAGTCGAGGAGGTGGCCAGGCTATATGGATATGACAATATCCCTTCTACGCTGCCGTTGATGCAAATGAGTCCTGCGCCTGAACACAGGACTCAAAATCTCGTCAAGTCATTAAAATTATCTTTCAGCGGGGCCGGCTATACAGAAGCCATTAATTACAGCTTTATTAACCATGATGCAATTGATAAGCTGGCGCTCTCAGATAATGACAGGAGAAGAAATCTACTATATGTCAGTAATCCGTTAAGACAGGAAGAGTCTGCAATGAGAACCACCCTTGTCCCCGCCCTCCTGGCTAACCTGAGTCTGAACCTAAATCGCGGGGAAAAGGAACTTCGATTTTTTGAAATATCAAAAGTCTTTTTCACATCGCAAGAGAAACTGCCCGATGAGGTCCTGCAGGCAGCAGCCGTGTATCACAAGGACAAGTCACAGGCCCTCTGGAAAAGAGGCCATGACGGATATTATGATTTAAAGGGGGCGGTTGAACGCGTACTGTCCAGTCTGAACATTAAGAATATGAGTTTTGTGCACACAGATACTATTGAACAGCCTTATCTCCATCCCGGCAAATCGTGTTCCATTATGATTGATGACAATAACATCGGAACAATCGGTGTAATACACCCCGGCGTTGCTGAGGCATTTGATATTGCCGGTGACATCACTATAGCTGAGATTAATGATTTACATATATTACTTATGCATATGCCTTCAAAAACACTATATACTCCTCTGCCCAAATACCCCTATGTTGAAAGAGATGTGTCCATGCTGGTACATGATGATGTGACAGTATCTTCAGTCAGTAAAGAAATGCTGGATATTAAATCCGATATGATAGAGGAAATCAGGCTGTTTGATATTTATAAAGGCACATCCATCCCGTCCGATAAAAAGAGCCTTGCCTTTTCGATCCGGTTCCGATCAACCGAAAAAACGTTGACAGATATCGAAGTCGATGAGCTGTATACCAGAATTATTAAAAAGCTGAAAGACAATCTTGGGGCAGAGCTGAGAAGTTAAAACATAACATTATCCCTCCTCTTTCAATCAGTTCAAATTTCCGCCATTTCCATACCACCAACTAACCGTAACTATTCATTAATAATTACAGGCTAAAGTTTTTTGTTCAAATGACGATATAAAGGAGTGATGGAATATAAAGTAATCATACAGGAAAATATGGACAACGGTGAGATTTATATGCATAATTTCCCTTTAGAGTCAGATTATGTAGAGGAAGCCATGCAATTCAGAAGCTGTGATTATCATTCTGACTGTGTATTTATACTGGCTTATTCAGACAACTGAGTTACAGATAGCCAGCACTTTGAATTTTATCCGCTCATAATTCATTTCAATTAACCCGCTACATTGTTTTAGTAATTAACGTAGTTTAAAATCTATGTAACATGAACCTGAGTGAAAAAATACTTTCAGATCCGGTTAACAGGTGGATTTTTGAGAATTCCATTCACAAGTGTTTCCTTGTAGGCGGTTATGTGCGTGATGTCTTAATCGGAAGATCATATGAAGACAGAGATTATATTGGACGTAATATCAAAACCCTCTCTCTGAAAACAGCAAAGAAGTTTAACGGAAAGGTCATTTATCTTAAGAAATATAATATGTACAGAGTGGTAACGAATGAAAAGAATTTTATTGACTTTACAGAAATGGGTAGGAATGTTGTATCTGACCTGAAAGGAAGGGACTTCAAAATAAATGCGATCGCATGGTCATTAGGAGACGGGATAGTTGACCCATTATGTGGTACGGATGATATCAGGAGAAAGATCGTACAGCATATTCATGACAAAAGTCTTTTAAAAGATCCAGTACGGTGTATCAGGGCATTCAGAATTGCTGCCGATTTACATTTCAGTGTAGAAAATAAGACTCTTACCTCAATAAAGAAAAATGTAAAACATTTGAAATCTGTTGCTTCTGAAAGAATAACGGATGAGTGCATTAAGCTGATGAACATACATAATAACTCAGAATTAATACTTTTGATGCTTAATACTCATGTATTGCATGACATAATTCCTCTAAGTAGCGATATATTAAATAATAATATTTGTTTGATTAAAGAATTAGATGATATGATACGTTATATAAAAACCATAATTCCGGTCAGTTACTCTTCATATGACCTGATAGATATGCTGGATACAAAAATTAAACAGAATTTGAGCCGCTACGGCCTTTTAAAACTGGCATTATTAACTTTCACAGAAGATATTGAAAGTAATTCATTATCCAGGTTAACTATCGGAACATCAATCTTAAGAAGAGTTCAGTCAATTCATGCAGCATTAAGAATATCCATGGGGAGGTTAACCAGAAATAAATTATATGGCATATTTCGTCTATCAAATGAATGCATGGAAGAGGTGTCGCTGATTATTTCGGTAATAAAGAAGAGAAAAGATCTTTATTATTTTGAGAGTGTTGATAAGATGAAAGAAATTATAAGCAGGAAGACCGGATTAACCGGTTATGATATACAGAAAATCGCGTCGTTAGCGCCGGGGCGGAAGATTGGCATTATTAAGGAAGAGATGTACCGTCAGATGTTTCTGGGAAACTTACAAAATAAGGATGACGTCCTGAAATTCCTGAAAGCTAATTTAACATAATATATCTTATCAGACATTCGATGCGTCAAAGTTTTGTTAGGAATATGTGAAAACATACGATCACATTCCCGTGAGATGCTTTAATTATTGGATATTCAGGGATTGCACAATCTTTAGGCAGTTTAAAAACATCTATAATTCAATATGTTATGTATTATTTAAATTAATTGAAGGCTTGTGCCAGCAACTTAGAACCAGTCAAAGATATGACCCTGACACGTACTCTGTCACCCGGGAATAATCCATTCCCTTTAACAGTTAGTTTAATGTAATTATCAGAAATTGCAATGTAATTTCCGCTAGTTATTTCACTACTTTCAATTATTACATTAAGTATTCTGTCTCTATACCTATTTAAATATAGCAATTTCTTATTTTGACTTAATTCTATAATGGAATTAACCCGGCTTCGTTTGACGGCTCCGTTAATCTGATCCGGCATATGAGATGCTTTTGTAGAAGACCTCCGGGAATATGGAAACACATGCAGGTAACTGAATGGAAGTTCCTCAACAAAACGATATGTATCCTGAAAATCCTTATCCGACTCCCCTGGGAAACCGACTATTACATCTGTACCAATTGCTATATCGGGATATTCTTTTATTATCCTGTTAATAACCTGTTTATATTTAGTGGTGCTGTATCCCCTGTTCATTGATTTTAGTATCTTATCTGAGCCACTCTGCAATGGTATATGAAGATGCGAGCAAATATTATCTCGTTTGAGTAATGACAGTAATCCGGCATTTATTTCCCCAGGTTCCAGAGAACTTAATCTGAAACGGGTTCCAGGACTTGATAAGGAGAGCTTATCTACTATATCACTTATTGAACTCACAGGGTCTAAATCATGTCCATAGCTGCCAATATGCACCCCTGTTAATACAATCTCCCTGTACCCGGACTTTTCCATTTCTACAGCACTGGATAAGACATCTTCAACGCTGAGACTTCTGCTTTTACCTCTGGCAAGTCTTACTGAACAATACGCGCATGCCTTATTGCAACCGTCCTGGATTTTCAGAAAGGCCCGTGAGCGGGTAGAATGATATGTTTGTTTAAATAGAGGTAAATCAGTCCCTTTTACATTCAGAGTGGTTCTTTCCCCGTTACCATGCAGATCAGAAATGATGTCAGCGATTTCATTTTTGTCTGAATTACCGATTACCCTGGACACTCCGTCCATATTGACTAGATCATCAGGTCTTAACTGTGCATAGCATCCAGTAACAATGACCTTTGCACCGGACCGGGCAGATTTTCTTATGAGCTGCCTTGACTGGTAATCACTTTTTGCCGTAACTGTGCACGTATTGATAATACAGATATCAGCATTATCAGCGGATTGAACAATTTCATAGTCATTATTAATAAGTTCACCAGCAATTGATGCGCTTTCCGATTGATTAACTTTGCAGCCAAGTGTCTTTATAGCTATTTTCATAATACACAGTTCAATTTAGTTCAAAGATAGTTCAAAGTAGGTCAATAATTGTTATTTTCTCAAACAATGTTGAACAATTTTTAAACTACTTTGAACTATCTTGAACTATTTCTCCGTATAGTGAGTGCTGTCTGGCTTTTAATATTTTGATATGAACAAGCTGACCGATATCCTTTTCTTCACCATAAAAATGAACTATTTTATTTGTCCCTGTTCTCCCGGTCAGTTTGTTTTTATCTGATTCACTGAACCCCTCTATAAGCACTTCAGCTATTTCACCCTCAAGCTTCCTGTTTATGTTAAATGTTATGTCTTCCTGAAGGGCCAGAACTTTTTCAAGTCTTTCAGACTTTATATTTTCATTTATGTGGTTCGGCAAATCCAGCGCTTTTGTTCCCGGTCTTTCGGAATATTTAAAAGCGAATATCCCGTCATACTGAATCTCTTTCAGGGCATGTAATGTCTTCTTAAAATCATCGTCGTCCTCGCCCGGAAATCCAGCAATAATATCAGAGGTTATGGCTATATCCGGTATGGCCTGTCTTAATTTACTGACTTTTTCTTTGTATTCACTGTATGTATACCGACGGTTCATCATGGACAGGACCTTATCCGATCCGGCCTGCAGGGGCAGATGAATATGATTACATATCCTGGGCAACTCCTTCATTGCCTGTATGAGTTTATCTGAAAGGTCCTTGGGATGGGAGGTTACAAAACGTATCCGCTCTATACCATCGACTTCATGTAATACTTTAAGTAAATACGGAAAGTCTATGTTTTCATGCAGGCTGTTGCCATATGAATTAACGTTTTGGCCCAGCAGTGTGACCTCTTTAAAACCATCTCCCGCCAGCGCAATTAGTTCATTCTTAATGTCCTGACTGGGCCTGCTCCGCTCTCGTCCACGTGTATAGGGGACAACGCAATACGTACAATAATTATCACAGCCATACATAATGGAGACCCATGCTCTCACCCGCCCTTCCCTCCTCACAGGAAGAGATTTTGTATGGTATTCAGGATTGACCTGCAGCGCTGTGGTCTGTGGTCTGTGTTCATTATCCTGTCTGTTATATATCCATTCTTTCAGACTGTTGATATTGTTCGGGCCAAACACAAAATCCACATACGGAAACCGTTTAAATATCTTCTCGCCTT
>CP070632.1:620489-698142 GCA_020356065.1 Nitrospiraceae bacterium | reverse complement strand
AGACCCATTCCCGTACCCAGAACAACAAGTGGCTGACAGAGATCTACCCGAACAACCATGCCTGGATAAACCCGAAAGATGCAGAGTCCAGGGGAATCAAGGACGGCGATAAGATCAAGGTCAAGTCCTCTATCGGAGAAATGGAATCGTATGCGCATGTAACTGAGAATGCCCAACCTGGTCATATCCACATTTCACATCACATGGGACACATTCAGTACGGTAGGTACGCATCCGGAAATCGTGCCCCTGATGGCAGGGATGATCCGGATGACAAGAACATCCACTGGAAATGGCACGGGTCACACCCCAATCAGGTAATTCCGAACCGGGGTGACCGTCTTGGAGGATTTCAGCGCTGGAATGACACGGTGGTGCAGGTAAGAAAAGCGTAACCTGAAATACCCCTCCCTCTCTGCTCCTTTAAATGGGAGCGGAAGGGAGGGACTCTTTTTTATGTGAAATGAAATACGATACAGCTAAATCATTGATAAAGATTATGTTAATAAAATGAACAAAAAAGAGAGGATACATGTGATATGAACAAGAATGCAGAATTAAAGGACATGTCTAAAGATGCATTCCAGAGGAGTATTATCTATGGTTTTCTGGCCAGGGTGTATCGCAAAGAGCTGACATTGGACATACTTGGTCGGATAAAAGACTCACGGTTTGCAGAGGTCCTGTCTGATCTCGGGGTCCAGCTGGGAGACGGATTTTATGAAAAACCTGATGAAGACCTCCTCGAAGACCTTGCGATAGAGTATACTAGACTTTATTTAGGCCCGGGCAGACATATCTCTCCTCATGAGTCTATACATCACGAAAGAGATGACGGCGACTGGGGAAAACACTGGGGCGCATCTACTGTTGAGGTAAAGAAATTTGTAGAGTCACTGGGTTTGGAATATAAGGAGAGTGACAGGAGCATGCCTGACCATATAAGTGTGGAACTGGAACTAATGCAGAAAATTATTTCAAAGGAAAAAGAGGCATGGGAAAAGAATGATGGCAAAGGCGTGCTGCATTATCTGAAAATCGAAAAAATGTTCATGGAGGATCACATCATAAAATGGGTCCCTAGATTTTGTGATGTAATCATCGCTGAAGCGGAATTGTCTTTTTATCGTGAAATGGCCGGGCTGACAAAGAGTTTTATTCAGGTTGATATGGATAACATTAACCGCTACATCGCTGAAGCAGAATAATCGGGAATGTGCTTCTCACATATAATGATTGAATAACATGTGCGGAAGCTGTAGTCTTTTGGAAAGGAGAAGAAATATGTTTGGTCTTGGAATAACAGAAATGATTATCATTCTGGTCATTGTAATTGTACTTTTCGGTGCTTCCAGACTGCCTGAACTCGGCAGAGGCATAGGAGAGGCGATAAAGAATTTTAAAAAATCAACATCAGAGCTTTCTGACTCTCATGATGCACCTGACAGCAAAACCTGAGAAAACCAGGATGTCTTTATATGACAAGGAAAAAGACATTCTTATTAATCTTAACTATCATCATAATCATCGCTGTAACCGGAGTATTCACCGCAGAACATTACACCTCTCTTCCTGAATTCTGCGGTTCCTGTCACATAATGAAGAAGTATTACGATACCTGGGTTACAACAAGCCATAAGGAAGTTAAGTGTGTGGACTGTCATTATTCCCCTGGAGAAAAGCACTCTGTAAGGGTCAAATTCAAAGGTTTGGCCCAGCTGTTTACGTATTTCTATTCAGCAGATAAAACGGTCCGAAGACCTGCGCTCATAGATGATCTCAGTTGTATAGCATCTGAATGCCATCCAAAGCAAAAACTGAACGAAAAGAAGTATGAGTTTGGAGAAAAGATTTCTTATATTCATAAAACACACTTTGATAAAGCAATTGAGGGGCAGATCCTTCACTGTGAGGTATGTCATCAGCATATATCAGCTGATAAACATTTCGAAATATCTGAGGATGCATGTTTCCTCTGTCATTTCAAGAATGAGGGATTCAACGAGGGACGGGCAACGTGTTCATTGTGCCACGAAATCCCTGCAGCCCCGCTTCAAAAACAGAAGAGAGAAATGAAACCCGGAGAAAGGGCTGTCACGCATCAAAGTCTGGAAAGAGCAAAAGTTCCCTGCCAGAGCTGTCATTACGAACTTGTGCGGGGCGAAGGTGAAATCAAGGAAGAAGAGTGTCTAAATTGTCATGATACTCCTGAAACACTCCAAAAAGCCTATGAGAAGAAACTGATGCATGAGAAGCATGTTGCAGAACAGAATGCAAGATGTTTTGACTGTCACAGACCCATTAAGCACAAACAGGTTGAATTTCTGGATCCGGTAAGAGAGTCATGCTTCGTATGCCATCCGGATCATCATGCATATCAAAAACTTCTTCTGATGGGAGACAAACGAGCAAATATAGCGATGGCGCCAGGTCTAATGTATGACGTAAAAACAAATTGTATAGGCTGTCATCTGGAGGAACGACTGATAAAGGGTGAAAAGGTCCTTCATGGCTCTGCCCGGACATGTGTTGCCTGTCATACTGAAAAACATGAGGAGATGCTAAAGGACTGGAAGGATTCAACGAATGAGGAACTGCAGTATGCGATTAAGATTGAGAATGAGGCAAAAGAAGCAGTTGCCAAAGCAATGGGTAAAGTATCAAAGGAGAAATTGAACAAGGCAATTGCTATGCTGAGAGAAGCGGAGGAGAATTTGCGTATTGTTAAGTATGGAGGCGGAGTTCATAACAAGAAATATTCCATTGATCTTATTGATGCTGCCCTTGATAACTTTGAGGGTTTGATCGAATTACTGAATGAATAGACCAGTGATATGCCATTTATTTTAGTTCCTAAATTTCTGCTACAAAATCTGAGAAAATTCCATTAGATAATTGATTATCCATAGTACTAAAAGAATATTAGCAGTATATATAAACATTGTTTTCTAGTTTAAGTTCTATCCCTTATTTACATGAGAATGTTTATTTAAAATCTTCACATTGATATAATTTAAATTGATAATTGAGCCTCTCCTATTTTGAGTCAGTTTGCTGAGAATTACAGGAAATAATCATTCAATTGTGGAGACGATTAAAATCGTTTCTTTTTAGATATTAGTTTTGATCAAAAGAGCTGTCTTTTTTTGCTTTAATATAAAAAGAGGCCCGGCAAAATTTATTTGCCGGGCCTCCTGATTCTTAGATTTTTTTATGTCAGATAAACGGACTTACCATCCCACATTAATTCCAGCCAGATGCCGTCTGTCATCATACTGACCTGCATAGGCACCGACTTCCTCAGCATATGTTACATAGGAAAGCGTAACCACAGTCAGTCTCAGGTCTGCACCAAATGTGGCATACCCCTCATATAGCCCTGTCCTTAACTTTACCCCAATAGCCTTCTTATCTATTAGTCCAATCTCACCACCAAGTCGGATTCGTTTACCGATATCGCTGTCCTGATCAAAATTATTGAACATATCAATGTAATCCAGAGCGATCACTACAGATGTAAAATATGAGATCTCAGGTCTGATAGAAAATCCCAGATTCACTGTCATTGGCATTTTCCCAGCATCACCAAAATCCATATCTCCAATATTCAATAACGATAACCCGACTGCCGGTTTAAGTGAGGTTAGTTTCGGAATATCGTAAATCGCTCCTATATCCACTCCAAACGCATTTCCGCTTTCCCTGAGATCATCCGTGATATATTCATCAAGATTATCCTCATTATCAACAATCTCTCTGGCCGTAAATGAATGGATTAAAGCTTCTTTGTAAATAAATTTCAGAGATGCTCCAACATTGAGTCGTTCGACAAACTCATAACTGAGTCCCCCGAGACCTCCAAAATGAGCATCTGCATTTACATCAAGCAGACCATTTGTGCCAAGACCCTGATGTGAAATGCCATCCAGCCTGGCACTTGCAAGGCCGCCAAAAGCATATGCGGTCCTTCCCGACCTCTTTCCCAGAGATGAAAAGTTAGAGATTCTCAGATGCATATTATCTCCCGTGTATTTTGCTAGCACATCATTGACTGCTCTTAACTGATCATCCTCATCATCTCCATCCATATCAACATCTCCAACATCAAATGCATCCTGCATGTCGCTTATCATGTCCCACACATTACTGCCCAATTCTCCGGTCAACCCGATAATGTTAACTTCCCACCCGTTGTCCGCCGGCAAAGTGCTCAATCCGGCAGGATTGTAAAAAAGAGTGTCGGCTGATCCTCCCACGGCAACATACGCTCCTCCCATTCCCATTGCGCGGGGACTTTTATAAAAGTAAGGGTACTCTTTTGTTACAGGTTGGGCTGTTGCAGGTGAAAAGATGCCTAAGAGAATGATAGCAGCGAGCATCACCCCTGCCATGAACATAAATTTATTTCGTATATTCATAGTCATCTCCTTAATCCTTAAAGTTGCAGAGCAGGTAGGCTGCCATTTCTATTGCAGTTATACGGCCGGTTTCGACTGAATCCTGGGTGTTGACCGGCACGGTAACAGGGAGTGTGAAACCGCAGTCAGCAAGCGCGGTACTGTCTGCACTGTTGATATCGTTCCAGAGCATCTCCATCGCTTCAATCATTGAATTGTCCGGATTATTCGGCAGAGATAATGACAGTGAGCGAATAGTGTCTCTCAGGTTTGTTCCAAACTGGGCGACGAGTGGAATCTCAAAGTCACCGAGCTCCCCGTAACTGACCAGAATGTCAGTTTCGATATCATACGGAGGCAAATTTCCACTTACGGTAACGACCGCGCCAACAGCAAAACCGGCAATCGTTTCCCCTGAGATGTCGGGAGTAATGTCCCATTCAGCGATAAAATCAACTGCCAGAGGAGTCGTGTCACCGGAAATTGACGGAGCCGATATGTCAAGTGTCAGGTTAGGATTATTTTCACAACTATATGTATCCGGACTGTTATCAAGAAAGGCAGAAGTTAAAGGATTATTATTTACATCATCATCAGCAACTGCAACAAATTCGAGAGCGCATTCAGCAGCTTCCACCACATCCACAACACCGTTGCCATCGCTGTCAATACCCTGCATGAGCAGGTTCTGTCCGCCGCCGTCAACAAGGTTTTTGAAATCAAGTATCGCATCCATGATGACCGCTATACCGTAATGAAAGTTAACTTCCAGATCTGCGTCAACTGTTCCTGCACCTTCCGGAAGGAGCTGGTTAATGGCATTTTGTATATACTGCTTGTTCTCGAGTGTTGCTGCAGGCAGGAGGTTTTCAAAGTACAGAGCCAGATCATCTTCTTCCTGATCAGCATCAATCATCTTTTCAAGGATGTCGCTGAAATCAAGTCCTGCAAGGCCAAGGTACGCTGCTGACTTGTCAAGCGGTGACGCATTTTCATTATTAACAACCGCTTCATATTTACCGTCATCCATATCCTGGCTCGTATCAAACTCGACCGCTTCTGTTGAATCCTTATCAGCCATAAACTCAAGCAGATTATTTCCACAGCCATACATGATAAACGCCAGCACTAAAATCGGTAATGCAATGTTTCTGAGTTTCATATCTTTCCTCCCTTTATGTATGAGAGATTTATTGAATCAAAATTATTTGACTTCATATCTGATCCAGTCATGTTATTGCTAATTTATCGGGACTATCGTTACATTACTTGAGAATTACTTCGCCTGCCAATAATTCAAGGAATTCTGACAGTGGTGAACAAATAAATCAAGATCGATACATTAGACATGATAATTCATGAAGTAAAGAAGGCATACAGGAATAACAAATTTGGAGCGGAAAAACCTGAGCAACAAATAAAAACAGAATGTATATAAGACATATGTGCTTGATCCCGTGAATGCATCACAATGCATTTACTACGTTTTTACAGTATGCCTGCTTTACTGAATAAATTTTATGGATAATGTTGGTCAGCAAAAAAAGTGAAATTTCCTTGCTTCTCCTTGTGGAATCCTGTATTCTTTAACATAAATTCTCTATATTCATCCGGGAGGTCAGTGTATGCTAAAAAAAGTGAAGAAGGCTGAACTTTACAACTGCTGCAAGATATCTGAATTGCCATTTAACACGACTGATGAGATTTCTCCGTTAACAGAAACGATTGGCCAGAAAAGGGCTCTCAGCGCCCTTGAATTCGGACTGGGAATAGACAGTCACGGTTTTAACATTTATATATTGGGCGAGAGCGGGACCGGAAAGCTTACCACTATCAGGACCATTCTTGAGGATAAAGCAAGGAATGAACCTGTACCGGATGACTGGTGTTATGTTTACAATTTCAAGAACCCGGATGTGTCACGTTCATTGAATATGAGCCCCGGCACAGGCGTTTCTTTCCAGAAAGACATGGACGAGATGATCACCACGCTCAGGCAGGAAATCCCCAAAATATTTGAATCCAAGGAATATGAAAAACAGCGTACAGATATACTTGAAGATTTTCAGAAAAAGCAGAAAAAACATTTCTCGGATCTTGAAGAAGAAGTAAAAAAGAAGGATTTCACCCTGAGGAAAACAGTGAGCGGACTTATCCTCGTACCGGCCAAAAAAACAGGCGAGACATTAAGCGAAGAAGAGTATGACAACCTTGAACCGGACGTAAAGAAAAAAGTAGAAGCCATCGGCAGAGAACTCCAGGAAAAACTTGATGATGTCATAAGAATTGTCCGGGAGGAAGAGAAAAAAATCAAGGATCTGATGAGGGACCTTGAGAGGCAGGCCACCATTTCTTCAGTAGATCACAGAGTAGACGAAATCAAGTCAAAGCACAGGGACAACGAGGGAATCATCTCGTATCTTGATGAGGTGAAAGAAGATATACTGGAGAACCTGGAGGACTTCAAATCACAGGAGGAACAGCCGCAATCCCTCCCCTTTATGAAACCCCAGAAATCCGAACCATCATTTGTCAAGTATAAAATAAATGTTTTCATCAATAATAATGAGAAAAAGGGCGCTCCCATAGTGATAGAAAACAATCCCACATACTATAACCTCTTCGGGAGGGTTGAGCATAAACTTCAGTATGGCGTAGCAATGACAGACTTCACCATGATCAAGGCAGGATCTCTTCAGGAGGCAAATGGAGGGTATCTCGTTATTGATGCACTCGAACTTTTAAAAAATATTTTCTCATACGATTCCCTTAAGAGGACGATCAAGGAGAAGGAGATTAAAATAGAGGATGTCTGGGAGCAGTACCGCTTGATTTCTACCGTGACATTACGACCTCAGGCCATTCCTTTTAATGTTAAGATCATACTCGTGGGGAATCCCCGTCTTTATTATCTCCTTTATAACCTTGATGAAGAATACAGGGAGCTTTTTAAGGTCAAGGCAGATTATGACAATCGCATGGACAGGAATGCCGAGAATATGCTCAAATATGCAAGCTTTGTAAGAACAAAATGCGATGAGCGCAATCTGCAGTCCTTTAACCGGGATGCCGTAGCAAAAATAATCGAGTATGGATCACGACTTGCGGAACACCAGCTAAAGCTATCTGCAAAGTTCAGTGAAATAGCTGACCTGTTAAGAGAAGCAGACCACTGGTCAAGGATAAACAAAAATAAGGAAGTCACCGCAGATGACATCGAAAAAGCCCTTCAGGAAAAAGCCTACCGTTCGAACAAGGTAGACAAGAAAATCCTCGAGGCAACAGAGGAGGGAACGATCCTCATTGATACAGATGGGGCCGTAACAGGCCAGGTCAACGGTCTTTCCGTCCTGGACCTGGGTGACTACCGGTTTGGCATGCCGTCAAGAATCACCGCCAAATCGTATGCAGGAAGGGCCGGGATCGTTAACATCGAAAGAGAGACAAAGATGAGCGGCAAGATCCATGAAAAGGCCATATTAACGCTTACCGCTTACCTTGGTGGCAAATATGCCAGACAATGCTCGCTCAGCCTCACCGCCTCACTGACTTTTGAACAGCTGTACGGAGGTGTGGAAGGTGACAGCGCAACCTGCGCCGAAGTGTACGCGCTTTTAAGCAGCATATCAGAAGTCCCGATCAACCAGTCCTATGCGATAACCGGATCCATGAACCAGCACGGAGAAGTCCAGCCAATTGGCGGAGTGAATGAAAAAATTGAGGGTTTTTATGAAGTGTGTAAACTGGGCAAACTTGACGGAAGGCATGGGGTAATTATCCCGAGAAGAAATATTATCAACCTCATGCTGAAAAGTGAGGTAATAGAAGCAGTGACAGAGGGTACTTTCAATATCTTTGCAATCGACAACGTTGAGGATGGAATTAAGATCCTGACCGGAATGGCACCGGGGAAGTTGCAGCGCAATGGGACATATCCAAAAGGGACATTTAACTATTTGGTTGACAAGAGGCTCAGGGAGCTGGCTGATGTTCTGAAAGGTGAAAAAGCCCGGGAAAACAGTAATTCCTACACAAATCAGAAGTCTGCGACCAGCAGTCGAAAGGGCCAAAAAAAATAAAGCTTTACTTAAAGAGCCTGATCACCTTTATCATTGACAAACAACTCACAAAGAATTCTCATTCGCGGTGTTAACTGGATTGGCGATGCCGTGCTCACCATTCCGGCAATACGGGCAGTCCGTACTGCCTTCCCGAATTCCCATATCACACTCCTGGTAAAGCCATGGGTAGCAGGGCTGTTTCACGAAAGCAGAGACATGGATGAGATACTACTATACAATAACAGCCATAAAGGAATAAGGGGAAGATTTAAACTTGCCGGAGAAATAAGGAAAAAGAAGTTTGACACTGCAATCCTTCTCCAGAATGCCTTTGATGCAGCTTTCATAACATGGTTAGCTGGTATTCCCAGACGTATTGGATACAAGACAGATGGCAGAAGCCTTTTACTGACTGAAGCTGTTCCGATAGATCATGACATTATGGAGCAGCATCAGGTCTATTACTATCTGAACCTGCTTGGTGCCGTAGGGATAAAGGCGTCTGAGACAGATCCCTATATCAGATTATCTGGGTCTGAGCGCACATGGGCCCGAAACCTTCTCTCTTCCCGCTTTCCCGATCAGAGCAGACCTTTAATAGGTATCAATCCGGGAGCTGCATACGGGTCAGCCAAAAGATGGCCTCCGCAGAGGTTTGCTGATTTAACAGTAAAAATTCTCAACGAATTAAATGGAAGGATCGTCATCTTTGGCGGTCAATCGGATGTCGGGGTCGCCAATGAAATCTTGGCTGAAATCAACAGGACGGCAAAAAAAATAAATACAGAAACATACAGATCTCATCTTTTAATGATGGCAGGGAAGACAGGTCTGAGAGAGCTCGCATCATTGATTGCCGAATGTGACGTATTTCTTACCAATGATACCGGACCCATGCATATGGCCTCTGCATTGCAAGTGCCGGTCATAGCGATATTTGGTTCCACAAGCCCGGTCAGGACAGGCCCATTTGGCATATTACATAGTGTTGTGTCCAGAAATATGCCATGCTCACCATGCATGAAAAGAGAATGTCCTGAAAAACATTTACGATGTATGACAGGTATTAATGTAGATGAAGTGTTTACCGCATTGCAGGAAATGCTTCCGAAGAACAAAGCAGTATTTCTTGACAAGGACGGTACGTTAATTGAAGACAAGAACTATCTGAAAAGTTTTGATGACCTTGTAATATTTCACGGAGTAAAATCCAGTCTGAAAAAATTAAAGAAATCAGGATTCAAACTGATCTGCGTCACAAACCAGTCAGGCATCGCCCGCGGTATTGTTGACAGGGATTTCGTGATTGATTCCAACGCCTTCCTTCAGAAGGAACTGTCACTGGATGCTTCCTATTACTGCCCTCATCATCCTGATGAAACATGTCCGTGCAGAAAGCCTGAACCCATGATGCTGCTGAAAGCTAGAAGCGAACACCGGATCAATTTAAAATCATCATACGTGATTGGAGACAAGGAATCAGATGTTATGCTTGCAAAAAACACGGGGGCGAGGGGCATTCTTATATCATCAGCTCCTCTCTTTGCAGACAGCTGTGCTGATTTCATAGCAAATGACCTTCATGATGCGGTCAACTGGATTCTGGAACGGGAACAGGCGAGGTAAATAAGCTTTTTTTAAAAATCAGGCACTATTTATGTTAGAATATGGGGTTAGCAAACTCATCTTTTAATTATCCAGGGAGGTTTAATGAACATATCAGTTATTGGCAGCGGGTATGTAGGTCTGATTACCGGCGCCTGTTTTGCGGAATTTGGCCTTAATGTCACGTGTGTTGACAATGATGAGAAAAAAATAAAGTCTTTAAAAAAGGGGCATGTTCCTTTTTATGAGCCAGGCCTTGAAGAGCTGATGCAAAGAAACATTGCAGCCGGCCGAATGCAGTTTACTTCCGACATTGCCAGGGCTGTGGAATCCTCCCTTGTCATATTCATAGCTGTCGGCACCCCTCCGCGGGGAGACGGATCAGCAGACATGAAATACGTTGAAGAAGTGGCAAAAGAGATAGCCAGCCATATTTCCAGCTATAAAGTAATTGTAACCAAAAGCACGGTACCTGTTGGAACAGGTGAAAAAGTAAGAAAGATAATCTCAAAGCACCTGAAGGAAAGTATTGATTTTGATGTTGTTTCCAATCCCGAATTTCTCAGAGAAGGTGCCGGCATTGAAGACTTCATGCGCCCAAACAGGGTCGTAATAGGAACGTCAAGCGATCAGGCAACAGCGATCATGAAAGACCTTTACAGCCCCCTGTATTTAATTGAGGCCCCTATTATCATTACGGATGTAAAGACAGCTGAACTGATTAAATATGCATCAAACGCATTTCTCGCGACAAAAATATCATTTATTAATGAGATGTCCAATCTTTGTGAAACTGTGGGAGGAGATGTCCAGATGGTTGCTAAAGCCATGGGGCTTGACCGAAGAATCGGCCCGAAATTCCTGCATGCCGGTCCAGGTTATGGAGGATCCTGCTTTCCCAAAGACACACGCGCACTATTACAGATCGGCAAGGAACACAAGACCAGACTGGGAATAATCGATGCTGTCATAAAGGCAAATGAACACCAGAAAGAGATTGCCGTTCAGAAGATTATCCGGACTATGGGAAAACTGAAGGGTAAAACTATTGCCATTCTTGGACTTTCTTTCAAACCTAATACCAATGACATACGGGAGGCCCCTTCACTCTTTATAATTAAACGGCTCCTGAAAGAAGGCGCAAAAATCAAGGCCTATGACCCGGTTGCCATGAACGATGCGAAAGCGGAATTTCCCAGGATCACGTACTGCAAAGATCCGTATGCCGCTGTAAGGGAAGCACATGCAGTAGCAATAGTAACAGAATGGAACCAGTTAAGAAACCTGGACCTTGATAAGATGAAGAAATCCATGAAGGGTAAATTATTCTTTGATCTTCGAAATATTTACAATCCTGCCCGAATGGCTAAAACAGGATTTCATTATTATTCGACCGGAAGGCCCGGGCTCGAGAAAAAATAAACCATCCGGTCCATGTTTATTCAGGAAGCCAGGGAGGTAACTTTAAAAAAGTTTTGAATACGGCGCAATGCAGGGGATATGATCACACTTATCACTTCATCAACGCTCAAAATGTATGCTAAGGTACTGATGTGAAAGCCGCTCCCAAAACTTTTTTAAAGTTACCTCCCTGGCTCACATGCATAAGAATGATGAGGGCTATATCATCAAATTGAACATTATATTTGATTATTTTTTTATGAATATTTGATCGATTCTTGACTTTAGGCGTTAAATTAATCTACATTATCCCTTATGCTTAAACCATTTATTGCAGCCAACTGGAAGATGAACAAGACCTCACAGGAGACCGAGGAATTCATACATTCCTTTATTCCTCTGGTCAAGGACATCAGTGACGTTGATATTTTGCTTGCTCCCGCATTCATATCCATTGAATCAGCTTCAAGGCTGCTTAAATCATCAAATGTCCTGCTTGGAGCCCAGAATGTCTACCATGAAGAAAGCGGCGCTTTCACAGGAGAAATATCTCCCGACATGTTGCTTGCAGCCGGCTGTTCGCATGTAATTATCGGACATTCTGAGAGAAGAGAGTATTTCTCTGAGACTGATGACATTGTCAACAAGAAGATCAAACTCGCCAGAGCAAAAGGACTGGACGTCATTCTGTGCATTGGCGAGTCTCTGGAGGAAAGGGAATCGGACAGGACGTTTGATGTCCTGGATGGCCAGTTGTCAGGGTCACTGAAAGACCTTTCGCTCGAGGGTATTACGATCGCCTATGAACCGATATGGGCAATAGGGACCGGTAAAACAGCAACCGATGAACAGGCCAATGAAACCCATGTCTTTATCCGCGAGTGGCTTGGTAAAAACAGGGAAGGGTCTGAGAACGTCAGGATCCAGTACGGTGGAAGTGTGAAACCGGAGAACATCAAAGGTTTAATGTCACAGCCTGAGATAGATGGAGCCCTTGTCGGTGGTGCAAGTCTGAAGCCTGACAGTTTCGCGAAAATAGTAGCAGGTGCCTCCGGTAAATAACTCCGGATAAATCAATATCGAGGTTAGTGAACACATCATGTATACGGCAATCGTAGTTATTCATCTGTTAGTCTGTTTGTTCCTCATTTTTATCATTCTCATCCAGAGCAGTAAAGGGGCTGAAATGGGTGCAGCTTTTGGAGGATCAAGCCAGACCCTTTTTGGAAGCAGAGGCGCCGCCACATTTCTCAGTAAACTGACAACCGGAGCTGCAATAGCTTTTATGCTGACATCCTTGTTACTGGCAATTACCTCTATCAGACGTGATTCAGTGGTTTCTTCCATTCCATTGCCGGCAGCTGTTGAAAAACCCCTGACTGGAACAGGGACAGGCCCTCTTCAGGATGAGCAACCCACTGCTCCGGGACAGGGGGAAACCCAGGAAACACCCGCTGCACCCCCGCAGGACAGCAAGCCGCAAACTGATTGATTCAGAACGGACAATTCATGAATTATCCGTACCTTACCGCTTATCCGCATTAATTCTTTAAAAAAAGTTCAAGGTACTAAACGTAGGTATCTATGTGCGTACCTTTGGGAAGATCAGATGTGGAAGAATAGGCCTTTGAAACATGACTTTCACTTCTTACGGGATAGCAGGTTAGCACCTCGGGCTGATTATCAGCAAGAGCCTGAACTTTCCTTACATTATCCACTGCACAGTTTTGACCTGAACTAACAAGTTGCTGCGGATTAACTTCGATTGTTCTGTTATCAGAAAGTGCCTTATCTTTTTGATTCAGATGACCGACGTACTGTTGATTCCCCTGTGAATTTTTCTTATCAGACATCGGAGCGATGACGTTCACAATATGTACGTTAATAACAGAAGTCATATAATTAATATTCGAAATCTGCAATAGAGGTTACGCAAACGACTTCAGACTCAACAGACGTTCAGGAACATGTTTATCATAATGAAAGATGAATTGTCTTTTGTATTAAGACCACCCTCAAATAATACGGTTTAACCTGTCATCCTCACCATTATTTTATACCAGATTTTCAAAATAATTCAAATGGTTATTTCAATTATACCTCCCTGCAGCAAACTGCAATAAATCTTGTTTCTCCATCCCCTTGACTGGGGAGGTCCAAGGTGGGGGCGACTGAGAACGGGCTCCCTCACCCCAACCCTCTCCTGCCAGGGGAGCGGTAATTTGCAAGGATGACAGAATACTCCCTGGATATCAAGGAATGTTCTCACTATTTTATCGTGAAGAATGGTTCCTTAATCATCTCGCTTCTGCAGACTGGGCATTTCCCGGGCTTGTTAAATCTTTCGCGTTTCTTAAAGACAAAACCGCATTTTCTGCACTCCGCTGGAATGATTATGAGATGATTTTTATTTTTTGCCAGGGTTTTCTGGATGTAGAACAGATTATTAAGGACCTCTTTTTCTGATACATGTACCTCTCCTGAAATCTCTCGTGCCGAAAGGATTTGTCCTCTCAGAACCGAGACAATGTTCTGTCTCACCGTTTCTTCCCTGCCCTTCGGGATAACCGCCTCTTTAACCTTTTTTTTCATGAATAACACAGGTTATAAGTCATTGGTCATAGGTTGTTGCTGCTATGTATTATATTATCATTACCCATCACCCGTCACTGTTTTAAAAAAATCTGTATATCTTGCCTCTGATTTATTATAATATGCATCTATGAGAGAGATATGGATATTTCTATTTGCTCTTGGTGTCATTATATTTAACTGGCCCATTCTCAGCATCTTCAAATACAACCTTTCAATATATCTTTTTATAGCCTGGGCAATTTTTATCATTCTCATATTTCTCGCCACGCGGTATAGCTCAAAAATAGACAACGGGGGATAAGTGTTTTCTGCGCCAGTATTATTCTCAATTATTTTTATCTATCTGGCAATCCTTTTTTTGATTGCTCATTATGCAGAAAAAAAAGAACGTGCAGGAAGTAAACTCGTATCAAATCCATATATATACTCTTTATCTTTGGCTGTGTATTGCACATCATGGACTTTTTACGGCAGTGTGGGAAAAGCAGCAAACTCTGGACTAAGCTTTCTCACCATTTATATCGGCCCCACCCTCATGGCTGTTCTCTGGTGGATCGTGTTGAGAAAAATAGTGTATATCTGCAAGGAAAACAGAATTACAACGATTTCTGATTTTATTGCATTGCGTTATGGTAATTCCCTGTTTCTCTCCGCCCTTGTTACCCTTGTTGCTGTGGTAGGGATCACCCCTTATCTTGGACTTCAGCTTAAGGCCATCATGACCACCTTTTCGATTATGGCCGGGAAACCTGAAGCCAGTCATTTTATGGGGTGGGTCATTGCAATAATTCTGGGAGTATTCGCAATATTTTTCGGAGCAAGAAAGACTGATGTGTCTGAAAGACACAGCGGTCTGGTATTTGCCATAGCCTTTGAATCAGCAATTAAACTGATAGCCTTCCTGTCAGTAGGTATTTGTGTCACATATGGTCTGTTTAACGGTTTCACGGATATTTTTGATCAGATAAAAAACTCTCAGTTTACGTCTCATATGACGCTCGGCAATGATTCGCATGTCAGTTTTCTGGAATGGACATCGCTTACGTTCCTGTCCATGATGGCCATACTGTTCCTTCCCAGGCAGTTCCAGGTCTCTGTTGTTGAGAACTCCTCCTATGACCATATAAAAAAGGCGATGTGGCTGTTTCCCCTGTATCTGATTCTTATCAATATTTTTGTTCTTCCCATCGCGTACGGTGGTCTTCTCCTTGGGGAGCCAAAAGAAATGGCTGATTATTTTGTTCTGAGTATCCCGTTGAATCAGGGAGCGCCGATGTTGGCTTTGCTGGCTTTTATCGGGGGCTTCTCAGCAGCAACCGCAATGATCATCGTAGAATCACTGGCACTCAGCACCATGGTTATGAACAGTTTTGTCATGCCTGCGGTATGGGGCCTTAATGCAATGAAGGGTTTTTACGTTATGATTCTTAACACGAGACGAATAGTTATCGTGGGACTGGTATTTCTTGGTTATATTTTTGCCGTCTCTATTGGTGAGTTTTACAGCCTTGTCAATATAGGTTTGAAATCATTTGAAGCAGTTACCATTTTTGCCCCTGCTTTTCTGCTCGGAATGTACTGGAAAGGAGGGAACAAAAAAGGCGCCATTGCCGGCATTATAGCGGGTTTTTCGGTATGGACTTATACGCTGATGATCCCCGCACTGTTAAAGGCAGGCATCATTTCCGGAGAAGGTATTCTTGCTACAGTATTCAGTTCTACATTTCTCAATCCCACCGCTCTTTTCGGACTTAAGGGGCTGGACAAATGGAGTCATTCATTGTTCTGGGGGCTTCTGCTGAACCTGTTTCTCTATATCACTGTGTCGCTTTTTACCAAACAGTCAGATTATGAAACAAAGCAGACCATAATCTTTGTAGAATCTTATTCGCCGATCCAGCTGGGGATTTCGAGCACGCCCAGGAGTCTTGATGAAATTACGAAAATTCTGTCGGCTTACATCGGCCAGAGCGAGGCCATCCAGTACGTTAATGAGTTTCTGAAGAGGAACGGATTGACCTCCGGGACAGTGACTGTGGAATGGCTTCAAAAACTCAGAGGAGAAGCAGAAATTCTGCTCTCAGGCACGCTGGGTCCTTCAATCAGCAGCCTTATATTCCAGAACAGGACTGTTCTGACTAAAGAAGAAAAGGCTGAGATATCTGATTCAGTACAGAAGATTTCCAGCAGCTTACGTTTATCAAGACAGGAACTCGCTGACAAAAACAGGCAGCTCGCGCTGTTAAAGGAGTTCAGTGAGAACATTATTGAAAGTATTCCCCTTGGTATCGCTACCCTTGATGAAACACTACATGTCAGGTACTGGAATCATGCGATGGAAAAAATCACTGACATACGAAAGGATGATGCCCTCAGTATTCAGGCAAACTATCTGCTTACCTGTTTTGAGTCAGACCTTTTTGAACCCCTGATAAAGGAAGGGGAAACCATATGCAGACGAAACCTCGAAAATATGCCCCAGATGGTTTTAAAAGTGCATTTGAGCAAACTCACCGGAAAGCAGAAAGGATATGTCCTTGTTATGGAGGACATTACTGAAAACAAAAAAATCGAGGAGGAACTCTTCAGAACAACCAAGCATGCCGGTATCGGGAGGCTGGCTGCAGGGGTTTCCCATGAAATAGGAAATCCGCTGGCATCCATTTCATCTCTGGTTCAGGAACTGTACTCGGAAAACCTCACCCCTTTTGTTTCAGACTCTCTGAACACGATCAATACGCATATTGACCGGATCGCAAGAATTGTGAGAAACCTGGGGGACTTTGCGAGACTCTATCCCCGGCAGAAAATCAGGTCCAACCTTAAGGACATACTGGAAAAAACGCTAAACCTGGTCAAGTATGACAAGAACTTCAAAAAAATCGAAATCGTCACGGACATCAATGAGGCGCCTGACCTTAAGATAGACTCTGATCAGATGCAGCAGGTCTTTCTTAACTTTCTGCTTAATTCGAGAGACGCAATGCCTGACGGGGGCCGGCTTTCCATTTCGATCAAGCAGAATAATGGTTACGTCGAGACGGTTTTTTCAGACACAGGAACCGGTATAGGTCATGAAAACATGGATAAAATATTCGACCCTTTTTTCACAACCAAGGGACCGGTCAAGGGCACAGGTCTGGGATTAAGCATCTGCTACAGCATTATTAAAGACCACGGCGGAACAATTGAAATTGATGACTCTCATAACGGAGGCACCAGATTTATTATCAAAATTCCGGTTACGCCGTAATCATTCGGAACGGGCAGAAGATTACGTACATATTGCATTCTCAGTATAAACTCTCTTATTATTAACACACATTAGCTGTTTATCGTTAACATCTTCGGAAATACACGTAACATATGGCGACAAAATTATTAATAGTTGAAGATGAAGAGACACTGCGTGATTCACTGAAGCGGATGTTTACCCGTGAGGGATACAATGTCAGCACAGCTGATTCTGTTGAAAATGGACTTCAACTCATGGACAAGTATATCTACGATGTGATCATATCAGACATTATTCTTCCCGGAAAAGACGGCATAGAGATGCTGACTGAAGTCAAGGAAGAGCTTCCTGACCAGATATTTATTGTCATGACCGCTTATGCCTCTCTTGAAACAGCAGTAAAGGCACTCAGGGCAGGTGCATATGATTATATAATGAAGCCCATAATGCATGAAGAGATAAAGCAGGTCGTAAAAAATGCGCTGACGCAGAAGCGGCTTAAAATTGAAAATATTCTCCTCAAACGGGAAATCGGAAAGACATACGACTTCAGCAGTATCATTGGTGAAAGTCCCCTGCTGCTGTCAATCATAGATGAAGCCAAAAAAATTGCTGATACTAAAAGCAATGTACTGCTTATTGGAGAAACAGGTACCGGCAAGGAACTGTTTGCACGGGTCATCCACAATAACAGTGCACGAAAAGACATGCCGTTCATACCGATCAACTGTTCTGTCATTCCGGAAAACCTCCTCGAAAGTGAGCTCTTCGGTCATGTAAAGGGGGCCTTTACCGGGGCGATAGCATTCAAGAAAGGACTGTTTGAGGAGGCGGACGGAGGTACGATTTTTCTTGATGAAATCGGTGACATAACACCCTACTTTCAGATCAAACTGCTGCGGGTCCTTGAAGACCAGATGATCAGACCGGTCGGCAGCAATAAGGCCCTGAAGATAGACGTGCGCCTCATTGTTGCTACCAACAAGGACCTGGAGTCAGCGGTCAGAAACAACACCTTCCGTGAAGACCTTTACTACCGGGTCAATACGATATCTCTCACACTCCCTTCTTTGAGGGAAAGAAAAACTGATATAGCCATCCTGGCCAGACACTTTCTTAAACTGTATGCTGTCGAATTTCAGAAAAAAGTGACTGATATGTCTGATCAAGCAATGGCAATGATGACAAAAAGCAGATGGCCGGGTAATGTAAGAGAGCTGCAGAATGTCATTGAAAGGGCCATTCTCATTGCTGATACAGACACGATAAAACCTGACCATCTCCCGCTGTCAATGAAAACCGGTGATTCGTTTGTAAAAAATTCTCTTGATGCTCATCTTTCCATTGAAGATTACACAAAGGCCTTTATCATGGAATATCAGACAGCGTATAATGAGCAGCAGCTCGCCACCATGCTTGGAATTACGAGAAAATCATTGTGGGAAAAAAGAAAGAAATGGGGCGTTGAAAAGCCCTGATCTGATTCCCCCGTTTGCCACTCCCTATATTACTTATAGTAACCTGAAATAAATACTGAGTTACTTTTCGTAACATGTCTCATTTCCGGCCTTTTTTTTTGTATATAACCCTCTGATTTTATTAAGTTAATATCACATATACAGTGGCACTTTATTTGCTTTCAAATGATTAGTTATTATTCTTATATCCTAAAATATGATCACTGAAGACAGTATAAATTTTTTCAGAGATATACCGCCGTTCCAGTTTCTGGACGAATCAACCCTCAGGGATATTGTGGAAAACCTGTCACTTGAGTTTTCACCAAAGAACTCGCTTATTCTTACCCAGGACGGCCCGGCAAGCGATTGCCTCAGGGTCATCAAAAAAGGCGGCGTAAAAGTATATCTTTCCAATGATGATGATATTGTGCTGGATTACAAAAGTGAAGGTGACTCATTCGGCTACCTTTCACTCATAAGTGGAGACAAAACCAGGACAAACATTCAGGCGATTGAAGACACGCTCTGCTACCAGATCCCCCGGGAAACCGTTTTGAACATCGTAAAAAAAGAGCCCCTGTTTGGTGAATATTTCATGAAATCCTTTTTCAGAAATTACATGGACAAGACGTACCGGGAAATGCGCAATAAGAATCTCCTGTTTAAAGAGGGAGAAAAACTTCTTTATACCACCCCTGTGATGAACATCGCCTCGTGTGATGTCATAAAAGCCCCGCAGACAACATCCATAAAAGATGCGGCAGCAATCATGTCACAGAACAAGATCAGCTCTCTCGTTCTTACTGGAGAACAGGAACTTCCGGCGGGAATTATCACGGATACAGACCTCAGGGACAGGGTGGTTGCATCAGGCATTGACGCATCAGCTCCCGCCAGAGAGATAATGAGTTCCAAACTGGTAACCATTGACTCTGGAAGTACCTGTTTTGACGCACTTTCAACCATGATCAGGCTCAATATACACCACCTGCTTGTTACTGATGGTCAAAATATCACAGGAGTAGTTACAAACCACGACTTCATGCTCCTTCAGGGTATTTCCCCGCTCTCTATTTTAAAAAATATTGACCGGCAGAACAGTGCTGAAGACCTTGCGCCTATCCGTGACAGGATCGACCAGACCATATCTATCCTTCTGCAGGAAGGAGTGAGGGCAAGTTACATTCTGCGAATAATAACCGAGCTTCATGACAGGCTCATTATCAAGATAATCGAACTGTGCATCGGCAAAATGGGAAGTCCCCACTGCCCCTTTGCGTTCTTTGTTTACGGCAGTGAAGGGAGAAGGGAAGAAACGTTCAAGACTGTCCTGCATTGTGCCTTTGCTTATGATGATGAAAAGACATTCTGTAATAAAAGGGATATCGAGGAGTTCTGCCGGCAGTTGACAGACAATCTTCAGGAGATGATCAGGAAATGCGGTCTTCCCGAGTTTGACACGGAACCTCTCGGCAGCGTAGTTCCCATCTACGGTGATATTTCGGAGTGGGAATCAAAGATTATCAAGGCATTCCGCTCTGAAAACAGTGCCCACATCGATACAGTAATAAAGATGCTGGATGCCAGAACAATATACGGGGATTCATCCATTGTAGAATCACTGAAGGACCGGGTATACAAACAGATACGAGAAAATGAAAAATACCGGGCTCATCTCATGGGTCAAAAAGCAAAACAGAAATCTCCTGTCGGCTTCTTTAAAAAATTTGTTGTTGATAATCAGGGTGAAAAAATGGAAAAACTCGATGCAAAGGAAAAGGGATCATCTCATATCGTTGCATCGGTTCGTGCGATGGCCATTGCCCATAACATCAAGGAGACTTCCACGATCGAGAGACTGGGCATACTTGCAAAAAGAGAGTTTATAAACCAAGAGCTTATGAACAATTCTGTCGCAGCCCTTGAATTCCTGCTCCATATTCTTATGCAGTCCCAGCTCAAGAAAAAAGAACTGCACCAGAAAATAGACAATTGTATCGAGCCGGAAAAACTTTCATTGCTGGAAAAAAGAACATTGAAAGAAACTTTTCAGATAATTGAACCTCTGCAAAATGCTGCGGAACGTTCATTCAGAAAAGAGAACGCAGGCGTGTGATGGGAATTATTTCAACTTGTATGCATAAAGTTACCGGTCTTACAAAATGTGAAAAGGGCGGCAGTGATGCAAAAAAATGGTCAGGTTCTGTCAGAAAAGAGACACCTTTAAGTGAGATCCCGTTTGTTGTATTTGATACTGAACTGAGCGGGCTGGACCCTAAGAAAGATTTTATTGTATCTATCGGCGCGATAAAAATGTCCGGTTCTAAAATTCATGTGAGCAGGGAATTTTACAGGCTTCTCAAACCGGAAGGAGATATGTCGAGAAAGAGCGTTGAAATACACGGCATAACCCCCGGAGAACTTGAAAAAAAGGAGAGCATGGAGACAGTCCTCCCTGACTTTCTTGAGTTTATAACTGATTCTGTTCTTGTGGGGCATTTTATCAACATCGATATTGATTTTATAAATGCATCACTGAAAAAACTGAATAAAGGCAGGTTGACTAACCCGGCTGTAGATACACATTTTCTTCATGACTGGCTGTATAAGCATGGAGGGGAGTTTAAGAGGCATTACAGAGGTGCTTCAGGCAAGACAGACCTTTTTTCAATATCTCAGAAATATGGCATTTCTGTGTACACCGCACATAATGCATTAAATGATGCGTTTATAACAGCCCAGCTGCTGCAGAAGTTTTTACACTTTCTAAGGCCTGAAGGAATAAGGACTTTAAATGACTTACTGGATATTGCCAGGGCATAATTATGCCAATCAATCAAAAAAGGAGGTGATACAGCATTCTTTTAAAAAACCATATTGTTAACGTCCAATCTGGACATTGATCTGAAAGGGGGTAAGTTTAGTGCAAGCAAGTGTAATGTGGTTATTCATTTTTGTTCTGGCCTACTGGGCCTACTGTATTTTCTGGGGTATCAAGGGTGCAAGGATGTCCAAGACCGCTTCAGACTATTTCATTGCAGGACGCGCAATCCCTATCTGGGTATTCGTGCTTGCTGCAACGGCAACGTCTTTCTCCGGATGGACATTCATGGGACATCCGGGGCTGCTGTATCGGGATGGTTTTCAGTATGCATACGCGTCGTTTTATGCTATCACCATCCCGTTTACAGGTGTTATATTTCTGAAGAGACAGTGGATACTCGGCAAACGCTTCGGATATGTTACTCCGGGGGAGATGTTCCATGATTACTTTAAATCAGATGCGATCAGGGTCCTGACCGTTGTTGTTGCCCTGGTTTTCTCCATCCCGTATCTCGGAGTACAGCTCAGAGCATCCGGTTTCCTATTCAATGTTCTGACAAACGGTATGTTCTCTGTTGAAGCAGGAATGTGGATGCTGTCTGCAGTTGTTTTTATCTATGTTGCATCCGGTGGTCTGCGTGCTGTTGCCTACGTTGACACGGTTCAGTGTATACTTCTTGCCGGTGGTATCGTTATCATAGGTATCATCGGCATTAATGCCGCAGGAGGCTGGACAGCACTGAACCAGGGCATTGCCAACCTCACAACCTTGGATACAAAACTCACAGCAGATGGATACAGCCATTATATCGCCATTCCCGGGGTAATCCAGTTCGTCCCATCCGGGCCAAAGGCCGTGGGCGGTGCCTGGACAGGCATGATGATCCTTACCTATGCCTTTGCCCTAATGGGAATCCAGTCCTCACCCGCATTCTCAATGTGGTCCTTCTCAAACAAGAACCCAAAACCTTTTGCCCCCCAGCAGGTTTGGGCATCTTCATTCGGTATCGGCGGAATCCTGATTTTCTTTACCGCCATGCAGGCATTTTCCGGTCACCTGATCGGTGCTGACACACAGATGCTGGAAGCCGGCTTTGCTGTGGACAAACTGCAGTTAGGCAAAGATATTATGGAAATGGAGGGTAAGCAGGGTATGATAGTTCCGGCCCTGATCAACCTCATGTCTGACACCGCTCCATGGCTCGTAGGCCTTTTAGCAGTCTGTGCCCTTGCAGCAATGCAGTCAACCGGTGCAGCATACATGTCTACAGCAGGCGGCATGCTAACACGGGACCTTTACAAGAACTTCCTGAACAAGGAAGCATCTCACGCAACCCAGAAACTGTTTGGAAGAATCGGTGTCGGTATCATTGTTGGTTCTGCCCTTATCGTTGCCACAACGTCAAAAGACGCGCTCGTGCTGCTGGGTGGTCTTGCTGTTGCCTATGGGTTTCAGATGTGGCCCGCCCTGATCGGCATCTGCTACTGGCCGTTTCTCACAAGGCGGGGGATAACCCTCGGACTCATTGCAGGTCTCGTTGCGGTCACCTGTACGGAAACGATCGGAACAACATGGTTCGGCATAACCGCATGGGGACGCTGGCCCTGGACCCTGCACTCAGCCGGATGGGGTATTATTTTCAATTTCGGCATAGCAATTCTTGTCTCTGCAGTCACACAGGACTCAGAGTCCCGTGCTCACAGGCAGAAATTCCATGATTATCTGCAGGAGCATGCAGGCATTCCTGCTGACAAGAAGAGCCTTGTCCCTCTTGCCTGGATCATCGTACTTGTGTGGTTTCTCTTTGCACAGGGTCCCGGAGCTGTATTGGGAAATACACTTTTCGGCAATCCCACAGACTCATCAACATGGACGTTTGGTATGCCCTCGATCTGGGCATGGCAGATCATCTGGTGGGCGCTTGGTGTCGGTATGATGTGGTTCCTCGCCTATAAGATGAACATGTCGACCATTCCGGAAAAAGAGATCGAAGTTCTTGTTGAAGACATTGGTGACGCTCGAAAAGCACGTCTTGACGTGGATAAACCTTAATACGGGTTAATTCTCTGAAAAGGGGGGAGGGATTTCTCTCCCCCTTTTTTTAATTCTCATCAATCGCTATAATGAAGTGTTGGCGCTGAGTGTCAGTCCGACGTTATCGTCACGTGTATCCATAATAAAGTTGACAATTGCAAAAACCGGAACATTAGCTTGAAGGGAGGACATCAGGGTTGGACGCAACCACTGCCTGGTACTGGATATCATCCATATTCCTCGCCATTATTTTATTCAAACCGACAAAGAAACTGATTTTTGTGCAACGCGTCAGAAAGGCAGAGCGCAAACTTAAAAGAGACCTGACCATAGAAGAAAGAGAGGACCTTGAAAAGAGGACCAAACCAATAACAGCTGTTATTGTCTTATCGTTTGCCCTCCTGTTCAATGGGGTACTCATGGGTAAATATTACAGATGAATAAAAATACAACGACCGCTGTTATAGGGCTTACAATTCTGTTTGCATTCGCCTACTTTTTCTTTCAATACAACCGTATTGAAAATACCCCCGGGGAGAACACCTACAGACTTGCAAACAAACACCTTGAAGACGGTAATTATGAGGAGGCACTGCGTACGTTTGATGATGTATTGGCGCAATATCCGGACTATAAAGAGGCACATCTCGGCAGGGCAATTACTCTGATGCAGATGGGTGCGCTGGAGGATTCCAGACCGTCTTTTGATAAGGCCATAGAACTTGATGCCGATTTTGCACAGGCCTATGCCAACAGGGGAATACTGAATGACAGGACAGGCAATTATGAAGAAGCTGTCACTGACTATAAAAAGGCCATTACGTTAAACCCGGAACTCACCGAAGGGCCGGGATACCTCTGGAGGTTCCTGCATAATGTGTCTGAACGACCGCCCACAATTGCTGACAGGGCTGTGTATATCGAAGCTGAATTAAAGAAACCGGAAGCAGAACGTCTGTTAAGGGTCCCTGAACTGGATGAGCAGCAGAGAATGTATAAGAAGTAACAAACGTTGATTGTTACTTCTTATACATTATTCATAATCCATTTTTTGCCATTCCATTTAAATGTAATAGCATTCCGGATTGTCCGGAATCTGCTTCTTCATAATAAAAAGAAATTAGCACTTTAAAGCCCTGACCTCAGTTATTATTAATTATGGCTGATTCAATTGCATTATTATCACTACTCATTTCCCTAGAACTGGTACTCGGTGTTGATAACATACTTGTCATCTCCATATTTGTCGAGAGACTGTCGGAGTCACAAAGAAACAAGGCAAGAGTATTCGGATTGGCAATGGCCCTCATTGCAAGAATTCTGATGCTTATAATCCTGCTAAAGCTCGCTAATTATACAAATAACATCGTATTTTCATTTTCAGTCCGGGATATGATCCTTCTTGCGGGAGGGATGTTTCTTTTATGGAAGGCCGTAAGAGAAATTCATAACACCATAGAACTGAAGCACGAACTGAACCTCTCAGATAATGCCGGTTACAAATCTTTTTTCAGCGTCGTTACTCAAATCGTTTTATTGGACATCGTATTTTCAGTAGATTCGGTTATTACAGCAATCGGCTTAACAGATAAAATCTGGATAATCATTACATCGGTTATCGTATCATTCCTGGCAATTCTGATATTCGCTAAACCTGTCGGGGATTTCATTTTACAAAGACCATCGCTTAAGATACTCGCACTTTCATTTCTCATCACTATTGGCATTACAATATTCATGGAAGGAATGCACAAGCATATCCCAAAAGCATATATTTATTTACCCATGGGGTTTGCGCTTTTTGTTGAAATATTACAACTTCGATATGAGCAGAACAGGAAGAAAAGACTGGGACATGCAGATAGATAAAGGGCTGACGTTTCAGTGTCCTCCCCTTCATCTTTGACCTGATCACAGAATCAGCTCACCGAAATCACTTCCAACCAGTTCCTGAAGCCTTGATATGGCCTTGAATGCCTGCTTCAGCATTTCCTGGCTCCTTTCGGAAAGCTCGTACGGATTAAGATAGTAATCAGCCGTCCCTTTATGAAGGTAGTTGTCGGTCTGGGCCATCAGGGTATGGTGAAGAATGACCCGGTAGGCGTTTTCAAAATATTCTGAATCATCGCTGTGAATGACTGCCTTTCTCACCAGGGCCTTAAGCCTTGCAAGGGTTGAGGTCTCCCTGATCCCGTGTTTCAGTGCAAGTATGCGCGCTGATTCGATCAGAAAGATGAGACCGCTTTTCTTCATATCGATCTCTTTTTTATGTTCTTTATCTTTCTCTGTGACAAATGTATGAAAAATTCCAAGGGGTACTTTATGCCGCCCTGCTTCCTCATCATGCATCTGCCTGAGCACATTATTGTTTTTGGAAAGACCATCGAATGCATGATCTACATACTGACTAAAAAGCATCTCATTGCCATACAGAAGAGCAGAATCAAAAATCAGGGTCATGTATCTTATTGTGTATGGACCTTCCCTGTTAAATACCTCCCATATAAACCGCTTCCACTGAGACAGCGGCTTTCGCCATTCAGGGTTCTGACCCATGACATTACCGGGACAGAAGTCAAATCCCACATCATTCAGCGCAGTTGAAAATTCCTGTGACACCTTCTCAAAGTATGTGTCGATCTCCTGCCGTCTGCTTTCGTCATAATCTTCTGTAATCACACAAAAGTCCTGGTCGGGAAAGAGAAGGTTCTCTCTTCTTCCATGACTTCCGGTGACAAAAAAGCAGTAGTCAACAGGCGGCCGGCTCTTCTGTTCATCAATCACGCTGATTAATAATTTCTTGTGTATATGGAAATTTATAAGCGAAAGCATATTCACCACATCAACCGGATCAACCCGTGATGACAGTTTTTCATGTACCAGGTCAATCAGGTCCTCCCGAATTTTTTTATATTCCGCCAGGGACCGGGCCTGCTCAAGTTCTCCAATCAGCACAAATGGCTCAGAGTACCGCAGTTTCATGATCTGCCTCAGTGAGACAATACCTAACACTTTACTGTCCCTGACCACTGGAAGGTGCTTTATATTATTGGAGGAAAAGGCATAAAGTGCATCAAACAGGGAATCAGCAGGAGACAGGCATACAGGATCTGATGTCATGATCTCGGAGATTTTTTTCCCTATATCACATACTTCACCGTCTGCAACAACCTTTCGGACCATGTCCCTTTCGGTCACTATTCCTACAGGTGCACCTTCACTGTCCGTAGCTATCACAGACGAGATCCCCCTGCCGGCCATTTCTTTTGCCACAAACTGTACGTTGTCTTCCGGGCTGCAAAGAAACAAATCCCTGTTCATGAGATGCCCAATGTTTTCACTGTAACTAAACGAGGAGATCTTAAATAAAACACTGCTTTCCTGAAGAATGTTATTTTCTTCTATGAGATGTTCTGTTTTATCCGCCATGCCAGACCACTCCTGAATGCTTTAACCCGTCAATCCATTGTACCTGAATGTAAATGTTTAAGATACGGTAACTATTCATTAATGGATTGATCATTACATTTTAATGTTACTTTATGTAGCGCTTTGTCCGGACGCTTTACAATTTGTAACATACACATTATTGTTATGCAATAACAGTTCATTGGTGATATTATTAACCTGTTGTTTTTTATACCATCATGACTTAATATGAATAACCTTTACAGGCATTGTTTTTGCAAAAAATGTTCCAACTTAACCGGTCTGTCATCTTATTAATACAATACAAATATTAATGAATAGGAGGAAGTCCATATGTCTGAAAAAGAATCCATTCAAGTCTTAAGCTCAGAACAGAGAACCTTTGCCCCTTCCGCGGAATTCAGCAGCAAGGCCCATATCGGCAGTATTCAGCAGTATGAAGAGATGTACAAAAAATCTGTTGATGACCCGGAAGGTTTCTGGAGTGATATAGCAGAAAAGAACATATCATGGTATAAAAAATGGGACAAGGTCCTGGAATATGACTTTCATAAACCGGAAATCAAATGGTTTGTCGGCGGCAAGCTCAACGCGTCTGTCAACTGTCTGGACCGTCATCTCGAAGAAGGCAGGAGAAATAAAGCAGCTCTTATCTGGGAGGCTGACGACGGATCATACAAAACATATACCTATGGGCAGCTCCACCTTGAAGTAAACCGCTTTGCCAATGTATTGAAGAAAAACGGCGTCGGAAAGGGAGACAGAATATCCATTTACCTTCCCATGATTCCCGAGCTCGCAATAGCAATGCTTGCCAGCGCCCGTATCGGCGCCATACACAGTATCGTCTTCGGGGGATTCAGCGCCCAGGCCCTTCGTGACCGCATACAGGACTGCAAGGCAAAAATTGTCATTACAGCTGATCATGGAGTCAGGGGAGGCAAGAGCGTTCCCCTGAAGTCAAACGCTGACCTGGCCGTTGAGGAGTGCCCCACCATTGAAAAGATGATCGTCGTCAACAGGACTGACGGCACAGAAATGAAACAGGGCCGAGACCTCTGGTGGCATGAAGAAATGGCTGCTGATGACATCTCCAATACATGCGAACCGGAGCAGATGGATGCCGAAGACCCCCTCTTCATTCTCTACACATCAGGGTCAACAGGAAAACCCAAGGGCGTTCTGCACACGACCGGCGGCTATATGGTGTATACAAACCAGACATTCAAGTATATTTTTGATTACCATGAAGAAGACACATGGTTCTGCACGGCAGATATCGGCTGGGTCACGGGACACAGCTATATTGTGTACGGCCCCCTTTCCTATGGCGCAACGAGCCTGATGTTTGAGGGAGTCCCCACTTATCCGAATCCCGGGCGCTTCTGGGACATATGCGACAAGCACCAGGTTAACCAGATCTATACCGCGCCTACCGTTATCAGGGCCCTTATGCGGTCAGGAGAAGAGTGGCCGAAGAAGTATGACCTCTCTTCGCTCAAACTTCTTGGTTCAGTGGGTGAACCCATTAATCCTGAAGCGTGGATGTGGTACCACACGCACGTCGGGAGGGGCAAACTGCCGATTGTGGACACCTGGTGGCAGACAGAGACCGGAGGCATTCTCATTACCCCGCTCCCGGGCGCTATGACCCTGAAGCCGGGCTCTGCAAACAGGCCCTTCTTCGGTGTTGTTCCCAAGATTGTAAAGCAGGACGGTTCTCCTGCCGGTGTTAATGAGGGCGGATACCTGCTCATTGAAAAGCCATGGCCCGGCATGCTCCGGGGTACGTACGGCGATCCTGAGCACAAGCGCGTCAAGGAAGTTTATTACTCCCAGTTCCCCGGTCATTATATGTCCGGAGACGGTGCAAGAATTGATAAGGATGGTGACTACTGGCTCATGGGAAGAATCGATGACGTCATCAACATATCGGGACACAGGCTCGGCACAGCCGAGGTGGAATCAGCCCTCGTCAGTCACGATGCTGTTGCGGAAGCAGCTGTTGTTGGATTCCCTCATGACATTAAGGGTGAGGGCATTTATGTATATGTCACGCTGAAAGAAGGGAAGGAACCGTCCGATGACCTGAAGAAAATTTTGATCGGACATATCAGAACAGAGATCGGTCCTATTGCAACTCCTGACAAGATGCAGTTTGCACCCGGTCTGCCAAAGACCAGAAGCGGCAAGATCATGAGACGAATCCTGAGGAAGATAGCACAGGGAGCTGTGGATGAACTTGGTGACACTTCGACTCTTGCTGATCCTTCTGTTGTTGATAACCTTGTAAAAGAAAGATTATAAGACTGGCAGTCTTGATGGCTGCCCTTACTCAGAGGCTATCCTTCACCACATGCCCAGGCATGAGGTGAAGGATAGCCTCTGATACAATTATGGACAAATTTATTCTGCATAAGGAATCTGCTGCTCTTGCAGTTATAGACATTCAGGAGAAGCTGGTCCCTGCGATGAAGAAAAGAGACCAGGTATATGACAACTGCGGCCACCTGATCGAGCTTGCAAAACTGATTAATGTGCCTGTTGTACTGACTGAGCAGTATCCAAAAGGGCTTGGACCTACTGTTCCGGAAATCAAAGATGTTCTTCCATCGTATGAACCTCTGGAGAAAGTCACGTTTGACTGCTGCAGGGGTGAAGGATTCCTGGATAAAATCGCATCGCTGAAAAAAACACACATTATTATTACGGGTATGGAAACACATATATGTGTTCTTCAGACATGTCTGAGTCTTCTCAGGGAAGGATATTTTGTTCACCTTGTACGTGATGCGGTCTGCTCGAGAAAAAAACAGGACTTCAAGACCGCTATAGAAACCATGCGTGATGCAGGTGCTGTTATCACATGCACGGAAACCGCCCTGTTTCAGCTGCTTGAAAAAGCGGGAACACCGGAGTTTAAGGCCATTTCCAAAAGGATCAAATAATACCCGCATATTCATTTTTTGTTTTAGCGTGAGACTGGTCATGTTTCATGTATGTTAGCCCTCATTATTCATAAGTAATAGAACCATGGAGGTAAGCCTAAAAAAGTTTTGGGAGCGGCCTCTGCAGCAGTACTCCAGAATACACTTTGAGCACAGGTGACGTGCTTAGATTTATCTTATCCCATGCATTGAGCCATATTCAAAACTTTTTTAGGCTTACCTCCATGGTTGTGTGATGAATGCGGGTTCGTCAATGGCATTGTTTTAGATCGGATCTTCATACGTATCATTACCTGTCATTGCGCAAAAGATCAGTTAAGACTGAAGGAAGAAGACTGATCGCACAAGGGAGCGTCGTAAGGATACAGATTATGACTTTTTATGGAATTAATGTGAAGAGGAAAAGCCAGCATTAACAGGTATAATATAACTGACTGCTTTACCCTCAATACATAAGGGTATAACTATCTTCACGGACATAATATAGTTTGTTATGAAAACAGCACGTTATAGATATCTCATAGCCGTGATTATCATTGTCGTAATTGGCCTGGGGTGGACAGTGATAAACCGCCTTCAGGAAAAGGACAGTGCCAGCGGGAAGAGAAAGGAAGCCGGTGCAGCACCGGTTGAAGCGGTTCAGGTCCAGCAGGGACTGATTGTATTGAAACGGACATTCAGCGGCACCCTCGAGGCCACGTCAAAGTTTGTCATTGCACCAAAAGTGAGTGGAAGGATCGAGCGTCTGAGTGTAGATCTTGCCGATATCGTAAAACGTGGACAGGTTGTAGCCGAACTGGACAATGATGAATATGTTCAGGCTGTTGCACAGGCAAAAGCTGATCTTGCAGTGAGCCGGGCAAACCTTGCTGAAGCAAAAAGCGCATTGAAAATCTCAACCCGGGACCTTGAACGCATCGAGACACTCCGCAGCAGGGGCGTTGCGTCAGAGTCCCAGTTAGATACGGCAAAGGCAGAGCAGCTTGCAAAGCAGGTGCAGCTCGAGGTGGCCGAAGCCCAGGTTACGCGGGCTGAAGCAGTACTTGAATCAGCAAATATCAGGCTGGGATACACAAAGATCAAGACTGACTGGCCGCCGGACAGCGGCCAGCGGGTTGTTGCTGAACGTTATGTTGACCAGGGCGAAACCGTCTCAGCCAATACTCCTCTTCTGCTGATAGTAGAGCTCAATCCTATCACCGGTGTCATTTATGTTACTGAAAAAGACTATGCCCGTGTGCATCCCGACCAGTCAGTCACGCTTACAACTGATACCTTTCCGGAAGACGTATTTACGGGTCAGATCAACCGTATCTCACCTGTATTCCGCGAGACCACTCGGCAGGCCAGAATTGAGCTGAGGATAGACAATCCGCAGCAACGGCTGAAGCCCGGCATGTTCATCAGGGCTGAGGTAGAGCTCGATCGTGTGGCTGACGCCACCATAGTGCCTGACAAGTCTTTGACTACCCGTAATGACGAAACAGGAGTCTTTGTTATCAATGAGGAAGGCATGACAGTTACATGGCTTCCCGTAAAAGTGGGAATACGTGAGGGCAACCGGGTACAGGTGAAAGGTCAGGGGCTTTCCGGACGGGTCGTTACTCTTGGTCAGCAGCTTTTGGACGATGGTTCCCCTATCACTATCCCCGATGATATGGAAACGCCCCGTTCATCCGGTACATCAGCAGACAGAAAATGAGCTTATCAAAATTCAGCGTCAAGAGGCCGATCTTTATCTCTATGGTGACCATGATCGTTGTCATCATCGGAATCGTCTCCCTGAGCCGTTTGCGGATTGACCTCCTCCCCAATATTGAATTGCCCACGCTTTCCATCCGCACACAGTATGAGGGTGCAAGTCCTGAGGTAATGGAGCGGCTGGTCACGCAGATAATTGAAGAGATCGTGGGTACTGTCCCGGGGGTGGAAGAGATGACCTCACAGTCATCAGAAGGCAACAGCAGAGTGCGGGTCAGCTTTGTGTGGGGGACGGATATAGACGCGGCCGCACTGGATGTCCAGGCAACACTGGAAGATGAGATCAACGAGCTGCCCGAAGACATTGTTCGTCCGAGGGTCAGTAAATTTGATATCGCCAGTTTTCCTGTTGTCATACTGGGTATCTCCAGCACGCTTGATCCGGTGGAACTTACAAATTTAATCGAGGACCAGATCCGCTATCGATTTGGCCGCATACCCGGTGTTGCCCAGGTCGATCTCTGGGGAGGATACAACCGGGAGGTCAGGATTGAACTTGACCCTGACCGCATCAATGCCCTCGGATTACCCATGGACCAGATACTTCGTGCTGTGCGCGATGCCAATATCGATCTGCCTGCTGGTAAAATTGAGGAGGGCAGATACGAGGTAACACTTCGGGCCCCTTCAGAGTTTGCAAACCTCAACCAGATCAGGAACACCGTAATCGTGGAGCGTGGGGGAGCTGCGGTCACGCTGGGCCAGATTGCAGAGGTCACGGACACTTATGAGAAGCTGTCGCGTATTATCCGCGTCAATGGCGGCCGGGGTATTCGCGTGGCTATCCGTAAGCAGGCAGATGCAAATACGGTAGAGGTCTCTAAAAGGGTGCTTGCAGAGATCGATGCGGTAAATAAAGCCATTCCGCAGATTAATATCATCCCGGTCATAAACCAGGGGAACTTTATTGAACGGTCAATCGCCAATGTTGCACGGTCTGTCCTGTACGGAGGCGTGCTGGCGGTTATCGTATTGCTCTTTTTTCTGCGCAATCTCCGCAGCACCATTGTCATATCGCTCGCAATCCCCATCTCTGTAATTGCTACGTTTGCCCTGATCTACTTTGGAGGGTTCACATTAAACCTTATGACGCTCGGAGGGCTGGCGCTCGGTGTTGGTATGATGGTCGACAATTCCATTGTCGTACTGGAAAATATATACCGGCGTCGCAGTGAGAACAGGGAGTCTCCGGAGAATGCATCAGTTGAAGGAACTCAGGAAGTGGCAACAGCAATTATTGCAAGCACGATCACTACTCTGGTCATTTTTCTTCCCCTCGTCTTTGTCAGGGGAGTGTCGGGGATCCTGTTCCAGGAACTGGCATATGTAATTATCTTTGCACTGGCCTGCTCCCTCATGGTCTCGCTTAGCCTTGTCCCGATGCTTGCCTCAAATATTCTGCGAAAACATGAAGAAGTCCCCGGCACAGGGTCGAAACGGATCGTGCAGCTGACCAGTGCTTCCAGTGAGTTGTTCAGAAAACTCGACAACAGGTACATGGAACTGATCCGTTGGGTACTGCATCATCGACTGTCAACCGTCTTTATGGCAGCAGCGGTCCTCGCTGCCAGCCTGTTGCTGCTCCCATTGATCGGGACTGAATTTCTCCCTCCCAGCGATGAAGGTGAAGTGCGTGTTACAGGAGAAATGGAAGTAGGGACACGACTGGATCTGGTTGATGAGCAGACCAGGCGAATGGAACAGATCGTATACGACGCAGTCCCGGAAACTGTTTCATCAGTTGCAAGTGTCGGTGCTTCGGGATGGAGGCCTGACGCTGCAGCACAGGGAGATATTCGCATGTCACTAACTCCTGCAACTGAGAGGAAACGTTCCAATGTCGAAATTGCTGATGATCTCCGGCGTCGATTAAACGGTCAGATTCCGGGCATGAGTGTAAAGACACGGGCACCCCAGGGGCAGTTTCTCCTTGATCGTATTCTTGGCGGCGATGAAGGGCTGACTATTGAGGTCCGCGGTTTTGATCTCCAGATTCTTGATTCGCTGGCCAACCGTGTCGCAACCTCAATTACTGACGTGCCGGGTATCACTGACGTCGATACAAGCCGCGAAGCAGGTATCCCGCAGCAGGAAATCCGGGTAGACCGCGATAAAGTGGCTGATCTCGGTATGAGCGTGCGCAATGTCACCGAAATTCTGGAGACCGCAATAGCCGGCACAAAGGCCGGAGAGTTCAGGACGCAGGGCAATTCTTACCGTATTCTCGTGCAACTGAAAGATGCGGAGAAGCGCTCCCTTGATGAGATCCTCAACCTCACATTGGCCACAGCCTCGGGTGAGCAGGTGGCGCTCCGCAATCTTGTTATGACCGAGAAAAGCAGAGGCCCCATCCTGATCGACCGGAAAGACCAGCAGCGGCTTGCAACGGTTACCGCAAATATTGCAGGGCGTGATCTCGGCTCCGTTGCCAGGGATGTGCAAAACATCCTTAATGGAATCCCCCGTCCTGTGGGCTACGACCTTATCATTGCCGGAAATTATGAAGAGCAGCAGAAGTCCTTTAATGAACTGATGATCTCCCTTATTCTTGCTCTCATCCTTGTTTATATGGTACTGGCCTGCCAGTATGAGTCTCTCCGCGATCCCGTTATTGTCATGACGTCAGTGCCTCTGGCAGCGGTAGGGGTGCTGGTCATGCTGTTTTTGACACATACCACGCTGAATCTGCAGTCCTATATTGGATGCATCATGCTGGGCGGCATTGTTGTGAACAACGCGATTCTTCTGGTAGACCAGGCAGGCCGTCTGAGTCGGGACAACATGAGCGTTTATGAGGCTGTGGCCGAAGCAGGCCGTCGCCGGCTTCGACCTATCCTGATGACAACGCTCACAACAATCCTTGCGCTCCTGCCGCTGGCATTCGGCATTGGAGAAGGTGCCGATGCCCAGGCACCTCTTGCACGCGCAGTCGTAGGAGGTCTTACCGGATCTACCCTGATTACGCTTGTGCTCATTCCGGCTGTCTACTCACTGTTTCACCCTGAAAGAAAGGAACAGAAACGTTGAAGCACTGCAGCAGCATCAGGACATCGATATTCAACTTTATCCTCGCGATGCTTTTCCTGACTGCTGGATGCGTGTCGCCGGACCGATGGACGACGTTCAACAGTCTCGATGCTCATGAAACGTCTGAAACACAAAACCATTCTGCCCCGGTTAAGTTCCCTGAAGCAGTACACCCCCAGTTGACACCGGAACCTGCATTTACCCTGCCTGCAGAAGGACCGATTGATCTCTCTATCGAACAGGTCACCATGCTTGTTCTGAAAAATAATAAAGATCTTCATGTCCAGGAGCTTAATCCTGTCATCGCCGGAACATTCGAGCAGATTGAGCGCGGTGTATACGATCCCGAGCTGTTTGCAGAACTTGACTACCAGAAAGAACAGTCAAGTGAGACGTCCCGTTCCACGGGAACACAATTCAGTGTGGAAGGAAGTGAGACATCTTCAGTCGCAGGAATTCGCCAGAAACTTCCCACAGGCACCACACTTGAAGCTGTGATCGGCCATGACCGCAGTATATCCAACAGATCTCCCGAGCAGCAGGAAGCACGATTGGGGCTCAGTATCACACAGTCACTTTTACGGGGATTCGGCCCTGCTGTCAATCTTGCAAGCGTTCGGCAGGCTGAACTGGGCACCCTGGCCAGCACATACGAATTGAGGGGGTATATCGAGGCGTTACTTGCCGAGACGGAAACAGCATACTGGAATTTCGTACTTGCGAAGCAGGAGATCGACATTTTTGAACAATCACTCTCTGTAGCGCAGCAGCAGCGGGACGAAGTGGAACTGCGTATAGAGGTGGGGATACTTCCGGAAATCGAAGCGGCTGCCGCCCGTGCAGAAGTTGCCCGGCGTGAACAGGCCCTGATCGAAGCCCACAGTCTTCTGGAAGAGAGCAGGCTTCGTCTCCTTCAGCTGATTAATCTTTCACCTGATGGCCGTCTTGACAGCATTATCAACGCTACAAGCAGCCCTGATCCCGATCTTGAAGCCATCACAGATCTGTCAGACAGGATTCGTCTTGCAGAACAAATACGTCCTGATTTAAATGAAGCACGACTGCGACTTCAGCAGAACCGCCTTGAAACCATAGTAACCCGTAATGGTCTGCTGCCGCGTCTGGACCTTTTTATAGCCCTCGGCAAGACAGGCTTTGCTGATACATTTTCCGGTTCCTTCAGGGAGCTGGATGGTGACACATATGATTTCACTGCGGGCGTCCGGTTAAGCCATTTTCTCGGAAACCGGACCGCTGAGGGACTCAACCTGTCTGCCCGTGCTACAAGGAGACAGGCAATTGATGCCGTAGATAATCTTCAGCAGCTCGTTCGGCTTGATGTCCGTCTTGCCGTAAACGAAGTGGAACGTGCGGGCAAACAGATCTCGGCAAGCAGGGTCACACGATTGCTTGAGGAGGAAAAACTGCAGGCTGAAAAAGAACGGTTTAATGTCGGGGCGAGTACCGCCCTCCTGGTTGCCCAAGCACAGCGGGACCTCGTCGTAAGCCTCATTGCAGAAGTTGAAGCTGTTGTAAGTTACCGCATCGCACTTGTTAATCTATACCTTGCAGAGGGGAGCTTGCTGGAACGTCGTGGTATTATCCTCGGAGAATAGGAGATAAACGAGTAAAGAGTTTTTACTTCGTCAATGCTGGCAGGATCTAATCAGGTTTTTTTAATTTTGTGCCCGGAAGCAACTCAAGTACTGATCTCTCCTGCCTAAGATCCTGCTCAATGGTGTTCACCTTCTGGTTATTCCGTGCCAAAATATCTTTATTTTCTTTGGTAATTATATGGGGCGTGATCAGTACGACTATTTCTGTTCTTGAGGTTATGTTTGTAGTTTTGCTGAACAATGCACCTAATATGGGAATCTTACCCAAAAGGGGAACGCGATTTTTGATGTCTTCCTTCCTGTCCCGAAGCAGCCCTCCGATAAAAATGGTTCCTCCATTGGGTGCTATCAGGTTTGTCGTGACCTCTGCTGTATTCTTTGACGGTAAACCATCGATGACGATTCCGTCACTTACTTCGGGATGAATCTTCATGATGACCCTGTCATCATCGATAATGTGCGGGGTCAAAATTAATTGCGTGCCCGTATCAAGAAATTCTACGCTTTGCAGCACCGTGGCTTCCGTCGCAGTAGTGACGTAATACCCGAGCTTCTCTCCAATAATTATTGTAGCTTCCTTGTTGTCAAGGGCCAGCAGGCTCGGAGAAGAAAGCGTGTCTACCTCTGTTACGTTATTGAGTGCCTCTAAAAAAAGGTTAAATTGACCATTCATGATATTAAAGAAGAAACCCTGGGAAGCACCGGTAAAGCCCTGCGTGTAAACCTGGCCTGACGATCCGAAATAATCGCTGAAAGACCGGCTCCAGTCGATGCCAAGGGAGTTATCATCATTAAGCCGGACCTGCAATATCTTGGTTTCTATAAGGACCTGCCGCGGGGGAACGTCCAAGGCCTTTAATACCTTTGCTATAGAGTCGAGATTCCTGGACTCGTCCTCAATGATAAGAGTTTTCTCGGGTTTATACAGCGTTATGTGTGCTGCTTCTGACACAAGCTCCTTTACCACGCTTTCCGCTTCCTCAACTTCAGCATACTTTAATCTGAAAACTCTCACCTCTGCATCGAATAACTTCTCTCCTTCCCCATCCTTACCCTTTGTCACGAAAATGATATTATCTTTCTTCATGTAGTTGAATCCATTAATGGTTACAATGGCATCCAGCACCTCATGGAGTTTAAGGTTATTGACATTAACAGAAACCTTTCCCTGCACTCCCTGACTGATAACAATGTTTAAGTTCTTTTTGATGGCCAGCCCCTTTAATACCTTCCGTATATCAGCATCCTGAACGCTCAGGCTTATTCTGCCGTCATCTTTTTTCACAGTCACTGATGTCTTGACCGGTTCTGCCCTGTTTTCCTGTTTATTCTCAGCTTTCTTCTCATGTTGTTCCGGCTCTGCCACCTCCTCAGCCGGTTCCGCATTCCGCTGCGCATGTTCGGCCTGTACAGTTTCATTCTCTGTCTCAGGTTCCTCAGTGAGGTCTGAGTTTTCTCCTGTATCAGGATACCTCCTTTTAATGCGTTCATCAGTAATATATGCTTCAAGTACTATTGCCTCATACAGGAGGGGCTGACGGGGCTGAAGCTGCTCAAGGACATTCCAGGCATCAGCTGCTGTTTCAAATTTTCCCAACCGCACACAATAATACGGTTCTATACGCTCTATTCTGAGGTGCTGAATCTCGCTTTCCTGCAATGTGCCCGCGATAGTGTCAAACTGCATGTTAGCAAGTTCCATATCCTCGAAACTTCCCGACTGGATGGTATACACCAGCTCGGATGCATGTGAGCGGCCGGAGAGCAGCATGATCAGTGCAAGAAGCAGGAAAAGACAGTGTATTATTGATGCAGGTAATTTAAACTGACTCGTGTGCATATGCTCTATCCCTTATATATTTTTTTGTATATACTTGATTATTAATTGCATCAGTCCTCGTTGAGCTTAAATATATACTGCTTGTTACCCTTTGACAGGACCACTTCATTTTTCTTTATCGATGTCACCTGCAATCCCTGCACCATATCACCAATGGCAAGCACATCATCACCGATTATGGCGAGAGCACCCTGGCTGTCAATAATGGTAGCGGTCAGTTCCAGCTCCACCTGCTCCGCATGCTCTCCCTTTCTTGTCGGTACAGACGGTGATTTACTGGAGGAAAAAAGATCACGCTCCAGAAGGGGGGGGGCTTTCGTGCCCTGAAATGTCCCTCTCCCGGTTTGTACCGGTGACCTTACCATCTTATTCCGGCTGATGTCGCTGCTTGGACTCTGTGGTATTGCAGTAACCTCTATTTTTTGCGCTGCTGACGGCGAAACCTCACTGTGTTCAGACGTTCCTGCGAAACGGATTTTCAGGATAACCACAAGGACGATGGCCATGAAAATCATAAACAGGAGCTTTACGTTTTCTTTGTCAGAACACCACTTCTTGATATGTTCCATATCTTATGCGCTTCCCACGAATACGGCCAGATTTAATTCAATGGTACAGCTTTTGTCTTTTGAAAACCGCGTCACACTTAGACCCTCTGTCATGGTGATACGGGGAATATTTTCCAGCTGAAACAGAAAGGTGTAGAAGTCCCTGAATCCGGAAACTGCCTTGATCGATATCGGGAGCTTCCGGTACAATGCTCCTTTCTGCATATTGCCAGGAGTTATTCCCTCAAGCTGAACCTTATTTTTTTGAGCAAGATTATCAATCTCGACCAGGAAATCGTGAATGCGTTTTTCTTTCGGTAACTGTCTGTCAAAAAGTTCAAGGTTTTTCTGGATGTCATTTATCTCATCGCCAATCCTCTCCATTTCGATGGCCATTTCATTCTGTGCACTTACATTTTCTGAAAGCACTGCTTCCTGCTCCTTTAACACAGAGAGCGTTGCCCATCCGTCTTTTATAAAGAACAGATACCCAAAGACAATGAGCAGGACAATAATCCCAATTGATATAAAATCAATTTTCTTTGTCTCCAGAATCATCAGGCGCGCCTCATGTCCTTAAGTTTTGTTTCAATGGCAAACTCCACAAGACCGCCATCCCCGGATGTGTCTTCCCGTGAATACTGCAGATTCACGTCAGAAAACATGTTTGATGCTGATAACTTCTCGAGGAAACGGGCCAGGTCCTTGTTCGACAGGGCCATGCCGCGCAGCTCAGCCGTTACTACCGGCCGTTCATTCTCAGCATCTTTTTTCTTTGCCTTATTATTTTTCCTGACGATAAAATATCCAGTCTCCACCCAATCGTCATCATTCTGTCCCTCCCCTGTCGTGTTTGCGGCTGAGGAGGGATCCTTAAATTCAAATGAGGTAAGCCACACGTTTTCATTCATGTCCCTCTCCAGTTCAGCGAAGAGAAGGCTTATTGACCGCTTGTGAAGAAGCATGTTAATCACCCGCTCTTTTCTGGCCAAACGGTCTCTCTTTTCCTGAAGAATCTTCACCTGCTTCATCATATCTTCTATTTCATTCTTCTTTATCGATAAATGAGCGATTGCTTCATTGACTGCGCTGATCTCTCTCTGTTCATATACATACATACCTGCCAGGAACATGATGACCAGAACAATGATGCCGCTCCACATCCATATCCGTTTTTGCACATGTTCCCTCAGTATCACATCCGGGGGGATCAGGTTTATCTCTCTTTTTCTTAACATGTACTAATTTCTTTCCGTCTACACATTCAATTCAGGTATTTCCCGTATGGCAAGTCCGACAGGAACACCAAAAAAAGACACCACTCCATTGCTGTCGTCTGACATGTCATCTGTTCCCATGTGGAGCTTATCCGAGGGATGATAGTAATCTGTTACTATTCCGATCCTCTTTTCCATATAGGTATTCAGGCCCTGTATCATGCTGGCTGTTCCCATTAAGTACAGCTGATTAACGACAGCTCCTCTCATTTCTGATGAGAAATACCGCAGCATTTTATCTATCTCTGCAGTCAGTTCTCCAATCTGGTTTGCAATAATCGGATACACGACGTCAGGTGCTTTACCCTGCATGTTGCGCTCATTATCCTGCTCAGTTTCATTGCCCTGCTCCGGGTCAAGGCCTTTCCTGACAAGGAGCCCGTCCGCATTCTGCCGGTCCAGTTTTAATCTGTTCATCAGGCTTTCCACGACATTTTCCCTGCCCCATAAAATGGTCCTGTCAAGGAGTATATTGTTTTTCCAGATCAATGTGAGTGATGTGTGCCTGTTGTTCGTATTGACAACAAGCACGTTCCTGTTCCTGTCAGTTCTGGACAATCTGATGAGTCTGGCAAGGGCACAGGCGGAAATATCCAGGGCTGCCGGTTTCAGTTTTGCCCGTTTGAGAATGGCCAACTGATTGTCCACATCTTCCCTGCGTGCCGATATCAGGAGAGACCGTAACGGATGATCTGTCCCCGGCTCATGTTCACTGTCTTCAAAGGGAATATAATCAATGACAGCGTTTTTCACATCATAGGACAAGTGGGCCCTTGCCTTTTCAAGAATGGCATCCTCCACGCTCTCATCCTTTGCCAGCGAAAACTTGACAGGAAAGATATCAAGCTGGGACCCGGGCATGACAGACACCACTGACTTGCCTGAAAAGGATGATCCCTTCATGCATTCCTTTATGACGTCTGCTACGTCTTCATTGCTGTGCTGTCCGTTTTCATCCTTTGGGATGTCAATCTCTTTTACCGCCAGGCCACTGATCTCCCAGCCCGTGTCCTTCTTTTTTAATTGGGCCATCTTTACGGATGTTGAGCCAATGTCAAGGCCAATGGGAGAGTACCTGCTCTTTCCAAATCCTGTTAACCCTGTTTTTTTCATGAATTACAGCATACCCTTTCAGAACACACCTGTCTCCAAATATTTGTATATGTATATATCGGTATATGAGAGTGGGAACTGTAATTGATACTCATGAATGTGAGCTTTAGTCGAAAGAAGTCCTCTAAAATCTGCTTCGGGTCAGTTATATACTCTATAGTCAGTCATTCCCGCATTCTTTTGAGCGGGAATCCAGGGTCTTTTAATAAGGAAGTGGATTCTCGATGTGAGTCTCGGAACGAGTCGTACCGATCTTTTTCAAAGGGGGAAATCTAAAGTATCATACCGCAAACACCCTATGGCAGCCGGTAATAGACAATCATTCTTGGCCTCAGGTTTACGTCACTGTATTCACCTGAAGCATAATGACTGATAAAAGTTTCCTGATTGCCTATTTCCATTTCATCCTGAATGACAATTCCATAATTACTGGATGGGTTGTCATACCAGTACTGCACAAGATTTGTAATGTTCCAACTGTGCCATGTATTTATGTCGTCATAATCAATGACTGCATTCGTTTGAATTGTCGTATCAATATCAGTTCCTCCCCAGTTATTAGTGCAATCTTTAGTCTGCCAGGTTGCTCCTTCCGTGATGCATGCTGCCCCATCCTGCACCCCTTCATCCCATGCATTATTCATTTTATAAATAACAGATCTTATAACATTATTACCGATAACTGTCCTTTCATGGTCATACATGTATAACTCAAGAAATGCAGATCTAATCACAATGCCGGCAGGCAGGGATGTGAGATCAAAAGCTAATAATGCCCTTTTCTGTCTGTCAGTAGACGTAATGCCTAGCTTGATATAGGTTGACACACCAAAGTTGAAGTTCTTATCCTCCTTTGTGATGGTCGTGTCCTGTATGAGCGGTGGATATGCAATGGCAGTCGGAAAAAGTCTCTTCTCGATTGTCCTCTCGGCTGTTCCCGTTTTCCCTGTTGATGAGATCAATACCTGTCCCATGGGTGTAAAATCAGATGTGATGGACACAGTGTACGAGCCGTCACCGAACGGGACATCTGTAAATATTGTTCCTGTCAGAGTGAGAGTACCGTTGAGCAAAAAGACGGCGTGCTGAAGACCGGCATTGGCTATATAGTAGGCCTCTTCACCATAATTCAGGTTATGCGATACCATGGCCTGCATACCACTGGATCGATTGAGCGTGACGCCGATGACCGCAAGCAGGCTCACCAGGAGCAGCACCGTTATCAGCGCAAAACCACCATCTGAATGGCTGATTATATTCTTAGATATGCCTTTCCTGGAACTCTTTCTGCTCATAATTCTCTTTTCCCAGTCTCCGTGAAACCGGTGGATTCCCCTCTTTGAAAAAGAGGGGTGAGGGGAGATTTTTTAATTATAATTGTCTCCAATTTTTTTCCTCTCCGGCAACAATATTCCCAGCATTTCTCTGATGGTTCACATAAGGCATTTTCAAATCCTCCGTGCGCCCCTTTTTCTAAAGGGGGATAATACAGAACATATCCTCTTACGATAATTTCACCCATACTCTTCCATAATGATTATCTTTTCCTATGGTTTGAACATCGCCCGGGCAACGGTGGTAGTGCTCAGTTCCACCGAGTATGTCCCGTTGTCCAGTTTCAGGTATAGATCGATCAGGGTATTTCCATTAACGCGTCGGCGCAGGACTATGAATTCAGTAACATTTGAGGCAAGAACAAAATCAGAAATGGTAAAATTATATTCATCACGCCTCTCACGCAAATCAGTTCCATTAAGGTAGTAAATAACTGGATCGAATACATCTTCATCCCATGGTCCGTCACCATCATCGTCATCCACCGATGTGTAAAATTGACTACCCGGGTCTTCATCAATCCTGCCGTCACCGTCATTGTCCACTCCGTCAATAGGATCCTCATTTTTCACACCGTCCTCGTCATCATCCGCACCGGCAAATCCGTTGTCAATGAGTCCATCATTGTTGTCATCAATCCCCTTGAGACCTGACTTATTATTCCAGACTATGTCGTAATAGGGATCTTCATCTGCCAGACCGTCACCGTCGTTGTCGATCATGTAGGAGAATGCGAGAATATTGCGAGGATAATATGAACTGGCCGGATAACCGGGATCGGTGGGATCAGAAATCATAAGGGGCAGCAGGACCCATGTTGTAGTCCGTATCCCTGAAACCATCCTATCCATGGCAAGACGGCCGGCGTTCAAGAGGTATCCCTTCCCCCTTTGATGTTCCCAGGAATCAAAGGCGCCTCCGACCATCTGTGCGCTCACCCCTGCTATCAGAGAAATAATCGTAATAGAGATCAAGAGTTCCACAAGGGTCAGGCCACGTTCCGATTTCAATATGGTCTGTGTGCAGATCACCAGTACCTCTAATACATATAGGCCATCAGGCTCTCATACTGTAAACCCTGAATAATGACGGTTACCTTTTTCAGATCACTGTCCGGAACCGCATCACCATCACCGTCGTAGAGATCAACCAGAACAAGTCGGTTTACGGTTTGGCCTGCTATGGTAATGGTATCGGAGAGGGCGGTGGGAGTACCGGGAGAAGCGCTTACAGGAACAGTATCAAAATGCATGGCAAGGACATCTTCCATCTTCTGTCGCGCATAGTTGAGAATGATGGTATTCTCTTTCCCTGCCTGAGCGTATTGGAAGGAGGCAGTTATGGAATCCATGAGAGGGACAATGGCAATAACTAGAATGACCACGGCAATCAGCAGCTCTAAAAGAGAGAAGCCGTTTTGTCCATTGTCTGTTGACTGTTTTCTGCTGTCTGGGAATCTGAAAGCAGAAACAAAAGAAATAAAGAAAGCCGTTGATGGTTTAACACTATTCATGACAATTCATTCAGTCACATACATATGATCTATTCTAATTGATACTTATCTCTCCCGTTAATCTCGAGACATTTATCGTCTTCTGGTACCCCCGGTAATCGATGATAACATCCCCATATCTATCAGGCTCGCCAAGACTATTGAACGTTATTAAACTTTTATTCCCCGGTGAAAATAATGCACTTTGTATATCCACCCCCTGAAAGTGTCCAGCTGCTGTAAAATCTATTTCATAAGGTTTTTTATCTACTGGATGGATGATCGTCACGTCAGATATCGGCTCAAAACACCTGAATTTTTCTTGAGTCTTATCAAAATTTATTGTGTAAGCAATCCCCTCTTTTATGGCAAGACTCTGGGTGTACTGGATCGCGAACACAACTTCCCTGACAGCCCCGTCGAGCTTTATCTCATCCAGATTGCTCCTGATAGAGGGAATAGCCACGGCTGATATAGTGCCCAGAATAATGAGCACAATCATCACCTCCACCATGGTAAACCCATGGGTGTCTCTGATCATTGGTTTTCCTGACAAACCCGCATAGATACAGAGATACAGCGTCTCTGCATCTATGCGTTATGTTTACAGTGTATCGTGGGCGCCGTCATTGGCCACGAACCTGCCCGTAAGCACGTAAAACAGCCAGCCTGTTGTACCGTCTGTTGTCACAGAGGTAATATCATTGGTTGTGATATCACATTTAACAGTACTCAGCTTGTTAAACGGATTTTCAGGCAGGGCGACTTTCTTCACATATGGACCTCTTGCTCCGGCGCTCGAACCAACGGCTGTAACACCGTATTCATCAGAATACAGGGTGAGCTGTTTTTCAAATGCGTTCGGGCATGTCAATGCGGTCGTGGCAGTAGAGCCGTCAGTTTCAAGCACAGCGCCCGGATAGGTGTTATCATGCTCCTGCTTGTACAGCTCGACAGCATTACGCAGGCTGCTCAGGTTTGACTGCAGGGTCGATAGTTTAGCGTCATCGGTGGAACTCCCAAACTGAGGGATGGCAACCGCTGCCAGAATCCCAAGGATGATAACAACGATCAGCAGCTCGACCAGGGTAAACCCCTCTTCCTTTCTCATTACTTCTCTCATTTCATTACTCCTCCTTTCTGTGTGATTGATAATCATTTTTTTCACGTTACATCTCCTCCTTTCTTTAATGGACCATCTTTGACAGCTTAAATATCGGTAATATCAATGACATTACAATTACACCAACGACCACTCCCATGAAAATGAGCAGGAGCGGCTCGATAATGGTGGTAAACTTTCTCATCTGATCATCTATCTCGTTTTCATAATAATCGGACAATTTGAGCATTACTTTAGAAATATTCTGCGTATCCTCACCGGTCTTGACGATCTGCTTGGCGCTTTCCGGGATAAATGCGGACTCGGTAAAAGAAAGCGACATCCCCTGTCCTTCCTCGAGATTTCTCGCCGTCTTATCAATAAATTTAACGAACACCAGATTATTTACCCCTCTCCGGGTAATCAGCAGGGCATCCATCAGGGGAACATTACAGATCATCAGAAATCCGAGCGTTCTCATCATCTGTACAAGATACACTCTTACAAAAATCTGATTTATTCCGGGAAGGCTCATCTTCAGTGTATCGATAATAAGCCTCCCTTTTGTACTCTTTGCAAAAGCATACGCCCCGGCCGCGATTATGCCAACAAAAAGGACAGGATAGATCCATGAGGTCCGTATGGAATTACTGACGTATAATAAGAATTTTGTGGATGCCGGCAGTATGTCCTTGATATCTTCAAAGAGAACGGCAAATCTGGGAAATACAAATGTGAGCAGAAATACGACAACCGCAACTGACACACAGCAGAGTATCAGGGGGTAGGTCATGGCCTTCTTCAATGTTGCAATAAACTTTTCCTGCTTCTCCTGTACCATTACTGCCCTGTCCACCATCTCCTTCAGTTCTCCGGAGTTTTCTCCGGCCTTGATCAGGCTTACATACACTTCTGAAAACAGATTGGGATAATTCTCCATTGAAGTGGATAACAGATTCCCTGCCTCTACATCTTCAACAAGACCTGTTATCGCTTTTTTAAACACCGGATTTTTTATCTGTCTCGCGATACTGGTCAGACTTTCGTTCAACGGTGTTCCGATCTCGATCATAAGAGATAACTGGCTGCTGAAGAAGATCAATTCCCGGGTGGAAATGCCCCTTGAAAAACTGACATTCATGTCCAGGCCCTTGATCTTCTCAAGCACAGAGCTGTTACCCGCTGGTTTATTTATCTTTTTATTAACAGCCGCAATTGCCATGGTTATATCTCAATTGTCCTTCCAATGAAGAGAGCATATTCGGTTCCATATACCTGCATCAGTCTGTGTACACTGCCCTTGATATTTCTGTTATTGAGGTCAGTCCATCTTTCACTTTTTTATACCCTTCCATTTTCAGTGTGGAGTATTTTGACTCATTGAATTTCCGTATCTCGTCCACGGAAGGATTCTCCAGAATCAGGGCCTTAAGCTCTGTATCTACTTCCATGAATTCAAATATTCCTGCCCTTCCTTTATATCCCGAATCGTAGCAGGAGGGGCATCCCTTCCCTTTTACGAGACGAATGCCTTTATCTTCTGTCCATCCCAGCTGATCAAGAAGGGTCTGGGAAGGATAATAACTCGTCTTGCACTCTTTACATACGGTTCGTATTAACCTCTGGGCTATAACCCCTGCCAGTGACGAGGAGATAAGGTAGGGCGGGATGCCCATATCGAGCAGTCGTGAAATGGCGCTGGCACTGTCATTGGTATGTAATGTGGACAGGACGAGGTGACCGGTCAGGGAGGCACGGATTGCTATTTCAGCTGTCTCCTTCTCCCTGATTTCTCCGACCATTACAATATCGGGGTCCTGACGGAGCACATGCTTCAGAATTTTGGCAAAGGTCAGACCGAGGCTGTCATTCACCTCATTCTGGTTTATTATTTCCATTTGATATTCAACCGGATCCTCGATGGTGACGATATTTTTTTCAATGCTGTTCAGGAAGTTGATTGCCGAATACAGCGTGGTACTTTTTCCGCTTCCTGTGGGACCGGTTACAAGTATCAGGCCAAAAGGCTTCTGAAGCAGATTTCTGAATCCGACGAGGGTGTCTTTATTAAACCCGAGCATGTTCAGATCCAGCACGGCATTCTTTTTATCCAGCACCCTGAGTACCACTTTTTCACTGAGAATCCCCGGAAGAGAGGAAAACCGCAGGTCCACGGTTCTTCCTTCAAGGTAGACCTGTATTCTTCCATCCTGAGGCATCCTTCTCTCGGTGATATCCAGCTTTGCCATTATCTTTAAACGGGAAATAACAGCCGGATACACTTCAGGTTTCGGCGTCATGACTTCATAGAGGATGCCGTCGATACGGTAACGCACCCTGAATATGCCCCTGTCCGGTTCGATGTGTATATCACTGGCTCGGTCTTTAATGGCTTTAAGGATGATGAGATTCACCAGGTTTATGATGGGGCTTCCCTCTGCCATGTCACCAAGCTCCTGGAAAGCCTGGTCATAACTGTAGGCCACAAGCTGGAGTTCGTTTTCATTCAGCTCTTCAAGAAAATCATCGAACATGATTTCCTCGTCATAATAAGTGTCTATCGCCTGAAGAATATCTGAGGCGCGGGACAGAATCGGGTTAATGTTACATTTGGTCAGTTTGGACAGTTCATCAAAGACAAATACAGCCTGGGGATCAGCAGTGGCAATAAACAGATCATTGTTTACCTTGAACATTGGGATGACCCGGTAAAGTTTTGCCTTGTCCTTCTGGATTATCCTGACTATTTTGGGGTCGACAAGTCCTTTGCGGAGCCAGACATGGGTGTATCCCAGCTGCTTGCTCAGCACCTCAATGAGGTCATCTTCGGAGATCATGTTCTCCTCAACAAATATCTGACCCAGCCGCTTGGCAGTTTTTCTATGAATCATCAAAGCTGCCTGTAACTGTTCTTCAGTCAGTAAATCCAGCTCAACCAGGAGTTCACCCAGTTTTTTCTTTTCAGTTGGGTGAGCGACCCTCATATGATGTTCCTCCTACTTTCTCCAGGTTAAAAAATATATCGATATAATCAGTGATACGGGTTAAGTTTAAAATTTCATTGCAGAGGGGATTGGGGTTGAAAATTTCCAGACTCCCACCTTTTTTACGGACCTGATGGTAGTATTCCAGCAGCTTCTCCAAACCTTCACTGTCTATGTATGGCACGAATTCACAATCAATAACCAGACGCAGGTCGTTGCTGCCTATACATTCATCAATCTCCCTGTTCAACGACTCCATGTTTTCACCGATAAGTGCAAATTCAGGGATTAAAAAAATCTTCATCCCGGACTTATTGCGTCTCACCACGTTATCAGGCATATATTCTCCTCTATCCTCAGCCTGCATCAGACTTCCTGGAACCATAAATATGGTCCCCTATTATATATATCGGTATAATTAGAGAAAACTTAATTTTTTTTGAGGTACATCCGGAGCTGGATATCATGGTTTGATATCTTTATGTCTCCCTGAAGGCTGAAGGTTAGACCAGGTTGACAAAGATACTCACGATTTCAGGATCCAGTTGTCTTCCTTTGACACGCTCCAATTCGGCAACAGCCTCCTCATGGGAGATCTTAGGCCTATAGGAACGAGCGCTGGTCATTGCATCGTATGCATCTGCCACCGCAATGATCCGGGATATTACAGGGATCTCGCTCCCCTGCAATCCTGATGGATACCCGGTCCCGTCATATTTCTCATGATGATGCAGAATCGCTTCTAAAGAACCATTGAGCTGATGTATCGGCTGTAATATTGAGTACCCCTTTCCAGGGTGATCACGAATATATGAGAACTCCTCCTGTGTCAGCTTTCCCTCCTTTTTAAGTACCTTTCCGGGAACCCCGATCTTGCCGATATCATGCAGCATGGAAGCCCATTTAAGTGTTTCTTTTTCTTCCTCTGAAAAACCCATGCCTTCAGCAATCATCATTGCTATGGTACTCACCCTCTCAGAATGACCACTTGTATAGGAGTCTTTAGCTTCTATCGTGTGTACCAGTGCCTTGATCACATCCAACAGGAAATCTTTCAAATTATCATAGAGTTCTTTATTTGTAATGAGCAAAGACATCTGTTCAGCAAGGGAATTGATCAGACTCATGTCTCCCGTTTCAAATGCGTTATCTTTACCAATGTTGATGAAGTATATTATCCCCTCCATGGTCGTCTTCCCCTTTATCGGTGCAGCCATTATTTCCAGAGAAACATTTCGGAAGTGTTCGGGGAACCGATCATTACATAATTCTTCTGAAAAGATATGTACAGGATATGTATGAGCAGATGCCAGTTTCTTTGTAATACGTTCATTTATTATTTTCAAAACACAGGTGTCGTTTATCTCAAAAGGAACGCTCGACGGGGAGTGGTATAAGATTTCATGAATATTTCTTCCAGGTAAAGAAACGATGAGCACATCTGACTCAATGGCATCCTGTGCATGCTCGGCAATCAATGTAACAGCATCATTAATGGAATCTATGTTGCCGAGCTTTTTCCCGATTTCATATACAAGATATAGTTCTTCATATCGGTGAGACAGCTCTTTTGTGAGATTATCTGTTTCAAACTGGGCCTGGATCTCGAAGGAAATTCTGTTTGCAATCTCCTCCAGCAATGCTTCAGGACTGTGATGCAATCTTCTTATATCTGCAGACCAGCAGGAACATAGCATGCCGACCACTTCCTTATTACAGTAAAGTGGATATCCTGTGATATGGATGTTGTCACGTTCTATCTGTGCCATTCTGCTTCTGGTTGTGGCCAGTTTTTTAAACAGGGTATGCATGTCTGCACTGCAGGTGCGCGGCGCTGATACCATCTTATGACAATGTAATCCACGAGAGGTATCACAACTGCCAAACAGGGAATCCCCGTATGGATTCTTTATATCAATAGAAATATCAAGTAACCCGGACAGGTGCGACAGCAGCCTCTCGATCCCCTCTGCATCTATATTCATTTTTCTGCTCTGTTGAACTATATGCACCATGCACTCCACTTATATGAGAAACGTTCAATACCCTTCTGATAGGCACCAAATATCTCAGGGATTATCGTGCGGCATTTGACTCCTGCAGTTTTGAAAAATATTCATTGACGACCTTCAGAATATTGCTCGGACTGAACGGTTTTTCAACAAATTGAACATTCGATAACTCACTGGCCCACTTTTGTAAGCTGTTATCTACTGATGATGTCATCGCTATGACAAAATAGGGCTCTTTACTCTTATGATGCATCATCATGTTATACAGTTCCTGACCATCGACGAGCGGCATTTTTATGTCCGAAATGACTACTGCCGGTTTTTCCCTGACAAACTTCTCCATCCCATCGATACCATTAACAGCAGTTAGCACCTCATATCCTGCATGTTCAAGTTTTAATTTCAGCACGCGCACAATATATGGCTCATCATCTACGATAAGTACTTTTTTTGTATATGCAGAGTCAATTCCTTCCATGCACTATTCGTTTCCCGGTCATTTATTATCCATCAGAGAACTCATGCTCCCGTTATGGTTACCTATTCTGGGGCTTTCCTCTTTGGAGAATATGAGAGTAAAGTGTGTCCCCTTCCCAAGTTCACTTTCTACCTCGATCTTTCCATTGTGCAGCTTTATTATTTCCCTGCTTAATGAAAGACCCAGGCCATTGCCCGTGTGTTTTTTTATGTTTTCATCTGAGGATCTGAAGAATTTATCAAATATATGAGGGAGTTCATCTTCTGAAATACCAAATCCTGAATCAGAAATATGTACTTTAATCTCACTGTCACTTTCTTCTGCCGAAAATTTGACAGATTCTCCTGAGGGAGTATATTTAAGAGCATTGTTCAGAATGTTCAGGATAGAAACACGGAGCATATCCTTCTCCCCCATCATTGCTGATAACTTATCAGGCAGGACCGTCTTAAAGTGTATATTCCTGCTGTTGGCCTGGGATTCTATGGACCGGATGATATCTTTAAAAAACTCATGCGTTTTAATCATACTTTTATCCATAATCAGATTGCCTGTTTCGATCTGTGAAATATTGAGCAGGTTATTGACAAGCCTTGAAAGGCGGTTTACCTCATCGTTTATGGTATTGTAAAAGTCGATCTTGGTATCCTTGTCGCTCACTTCATCATCCATCAGCATTTCAATATAACTCTTTATGGTAGTCAACGGTGTTCTCAGTTCGTGGGAAACATGAGCGATAAAGTCTGATTGGTTCTTCTGCATAATCTTTGATTCTGTGATGTCTCTGCCAATAATGATATTACCGAGTGCATTTTCATCAGCGCTGAATAACGGCAGATATGAGATAAGCACAATTTTATCTTCGCCTGCCTGCTTCAAAACAATTTCCTGGTTCTTCTGAGTGAAAGAATTTTTGTTCAGTTGATTCCTTTCAATAAAGGATATGATATCCTCGTTATCAATGCAGTCCTGTATTGTTTTACCAATAACCTGTTCTCTGGATAATTTCAGCAGGTTGGTCATGGCCCTGTTAGCGAATATAATATTTCCAACTAAATCTCTCACCAGAACCCCGTCTTCTATGTTCTCGATTACAGATTCAATTCGCTCCTTTTCATATGACAGGATACCGTTTGCAACTTCCATATCTTCACAGGATGTTTTTAAATTATGATATTGGTTCTTATAGCGTGACATGATATGGTTGAACCTGTCAGACACAGACCCGCTGGACTTTCCAGCAACATCTGTTACCGTCTCCATATGATTCCTGGAAAGCAGCTGATTAAGTTCTTCATCAAAGGAGGTCAGGAGTTTTGGAGACCTGCGAACCAGATAGTAAAAAACGGGAACAAGTGAAAAAATAAGAGTAGCAATCAGTAAGAGCCCCCGGATTTCATTATCAGAAAAAAGGGGAAATGCATCCTGTGAAAACCCCAGGCGCACCGCCCCGATTTTTTCCCCTCCACTATAGAGGGGGCGGGAAAATTCGAGAATTTCAAGTTGCGTATCCGGATCGCGGTATGTCTGTTTCAGGGGGTTAGTTGAGGAAGCAATCTGTACACTAAGTGCATCATTGAGTATGCGACCTGCGTTATTACTATTTGTATGGGCAGTAATTTTTCTGTCCCGATCCATGACCATGGCATAGACAAGACCGCTTTTCCCGCCCAGCATTTCTACTATGTCTATAATGTTTTTGGCATCTGCTCCATCCGGCCCTTTCACAAAATAATTTGACACCATATCAGTCAGGGCATATCCATACGTAGTTATCTCTTTCTGGTTCTTCTGTTTCGCATACAGGACAAATAAAGACATGATGGATAATATAATAATCAACGACACCCCAATGGAAATCAGCCCTATCCTTTGAATAAATGTATCCTCTTTTAGCTTAATGGGTGGGGTCTTCCTCAGTAATGATGTGAAGTTTGTCATATCGTTATATCATCCGGAACAGGCGTAGCCTTTTATATCACTATTGCTGCTGTTAAATGTATTTTTCCTCCTTTTCTTGTTTTCATACATTATCCTGTCAGCCTGAGAAATAAGCTCTTCGAGCGACTTCACTGAATGCGGGTCATACGTGGCTACCCCGGTACTTATGTTCAATGAATATGTGTTATTATTTTTTTTGTTATATTTATCGATGTTTTCCTTAAGACGATTGACAATGATATCCACATGGTCTTCACTGCTTCCCACCGGGAATACTACAAACTCATCGCCCCCGATGCGGGCTATGATATCAGATTCACGGTATGTTATTTTAAGAATGTTAGCAGTTTTTATTAACATCCTGTCCCCTTCATTATGACCATACTCGTCGTTTATCTCCTTCATGTTATCCAGGTCTGCATAAAGGAGCATGAGCTTTTTCTCAGTTCGTTTGGCAGGCATCAGGCGGTTTTCCGCGAGTTTAAAAAATCCCCGCCTGTTATACAGACCCGTGAGTTCATCTGTAATAGATAATATATGCAGCCGTATAAAACCTCTTACCATATAATAGAAAGTGGGAACGAGGGTAAAGAATAAAGTCCCGATTAACAGCATCCCCCTCATATCACTGTCAGAGAAGAGAGGATTTATATCAGGGGAGAACCCCAGCCTCACAGTCCCTTCCTTTATCCCGTTAATGAAAAGGGGATGGGAAAATTCATATATCGTATAGTCTGTTTTGTTGTCTTTATATGTCTGCATGAGAGGGTTTATTGAAGAGAGAGACCGTGTGGCAATATGCTCATTATGAACATATTTCTTGACGTTCTTTACAATTGTGTTCTTGTTGTTGTCCATAACGAAGCTATAAATCAGACCACTCCTCATTCCTGAATAATTGATAATCTCAAAAAGTCTGTTCGCATCCTTCTTTTTCAGGTCACTCAGAGAATAACGCGCAACAACACTGGTTAAAACTGTTCCGTCAGCAATAAGATTTTTTTTAATTTTCTCTTTCGCATACAAGAAGAATAAAGACATGATTATCAATATGACGACCAGCGAAACTCCTAAGAACGTAACGCCGATCCTCTGGAAAATCTTTTCCTCCTTTATCTGAAAAGGAGAGCTTATGTTAATCCTGGTTAATAGGTTCTTCATTTTGTATGATCCATGGACGCAATAATTCCCTATACAAGTTTCATTTATATACATTATCATCGGATAAAGCTGTCGGTAACTTTAGCAGAAAAAGTGAGATGTATGCATAAGCAAAAAATACCAAAAAAATGGGTATATCGCAGAAAATTTCATTTCAGGCAGACATTTACAAGCCTACATATCCACAAAATTGCATGTGGCCTCAGGAAGCCGTTGATGAACAACCCCGCAGCAGAGCTGCGAGGAATTCTTTTCATTAAGAAATTATGAGGTTTTATTTTCTTGAAATTATTAACATCGATAAAAGAGACAGCATTCGATTTGCTTGGTTTTCATGAAGAGTCCCGACCTGAAATACTATACCGCTCGTCCCCTGAACAGGGTCAATATAAATATCCCTATGCTTATCATAACGATGGTCGGTCCTGAAGCAGTGTCAAGATACACAGATCCGGCAAGCCCTGCGATACCCGAGAGAACACCGAACAGACTTGAAAAGCTGAATAATTGCCTCATATTGGAGGCAACATTTTTTGCCGCAGCCGCTGGGACGATTATCAGCGAGGTGACAAGTATGATTCCGACGATCTTCAGACTGACTGTGACCACAATGGCTATAATGAAAAAAAGTAGATACTCAAACAGCCTTACATTAATGCCCTCTACGCGGGCCAGTTCCCTGTTGAACGTAATCTGAAGAAATGACTTGAAAAAAACGAGCATTGTGACTATTGCCAGTATGGCCACAGACAGAATAATGTAGAGGTCCCTCTGGGTAATCGCAAGAATATCTCCAAAAAGATATGAAAAAAGGTCGGCCCTGTAACCTTTCATCATTCCCATGATCAGCATACCGGAAGCGATCGAACCTGAAAACGCGACACCGATAACTGTATCATGGGACAGACTTGTCCTTTCAGAAAGAAATGCGATGACAAAGGATATGATGACAGCCATTAAGATAGAAGACATTGAAAGGTCAATGCCGAGCAAGGCTCCCACTGCTATTCCTGCGAAAGCTGAGTGTGAAATTGCATCAGAGAAAAAAGACATCCTGCGGAGCACAACAAAGTTGCCGATAAACGGACAAAGGATTCCGACCATGACAGATGCTATCAATGCCCTCTGGATAAAAGGATATGAAATGTACTCACTAATCATGGTCATGACAGCTGTGGATATATCCCCCCATCATTTCACCATAAATACTCTTGATAACCTCATCAGTGAGCGTTTCAGCAGGTTTTCCGCTGCAGACCAGCTTTCGGTTAAGGCAAAGCACATCATCGGCAAAGCGATACACAACGTTTAAATCATGGGATATAAGAATAACCGTCAGGTCATGTTCCTTATTCAGTCTCATAACAAGATCATGAAACCGCTCCTGCCCCTCGATGTCAACCCCGGACGAAGGTTCGTCAAGAAAGAGAATGCCCGGATCATTAACAATGGCCTTTGCAATCATCACCCTCTGAAGCTCACCGCCTGACAGTCCGCCTATGTTTCTGTCCTTCAAGTCCTGTGCACCGACAATTTCAAGCAGACGGACAATATGCTCATCTTCATGTTTCCTCTTGTGAAACGGAAAGGAAAAGGCCGGAGGAACCGTAAAATGAAGAAGCTCTGAAACGGTCAGAGGAAAAGATCTGTCAAACTCAAGCTTCTGGGGTACATAGCCCACCCGGGAAGAGAGTTCACCATCACCGGCAGGAAGTCCATAGATCAATACCGATCCCTGCTGATAGGGAATCAGGCCAAGAATCGCCCTGACCAGTGTGGTCTTGCCGGCACCGTTTGGACCTATGATTGCGACTACCCTTCCCTGCTTGACCGAGAATGTAATGTTTTCAAGAAGATGTCGTCCACTGACCGTAACGCACAGATTGTCTACACTTAATGCATCCATGTCTCACCAGAAATAAATCCGTATTAATCCAATAAAACAGGCCATTATTTACTGAACGCTTCCTTCATGATCTCAATGTTGAATCTCATTTTATTTTCATACCACTCTTTTGACTGCATGCCCTTCTCAAGTGTATCAAGACCGTACACCTCAAGCCCGAGATCGCCCGCAATTGAATTGACAATTTTGTGGGAAGAACCAACTTCCGAAAATATGACCCTGATGTTTCTATCTCTTATCATGTCTATTACCCTGGTGATTGCAGATGGAGAAGGTTCAACTCCGGGAGATTCCTGGATAACAGCTACCTGATCAAGTCCATAATCATCTGCAAAATATCTGAAAGCCGAATGAAAGGCAACAAATTCTTTTGTTTTAAATTTATCTGCTTCAGCTTTAATCTCACCATGTAGTTCCATAAGGCGGTTTATATAAGAGGATGCGTTCAGTGAATACGTTTCAGCATTTTCAGGATCTACCCTGATCAGGGCGTCCCTGATATTTTTCACCTGTGTAACCGCTCTCACAGGTGACAGCCATATATGCGGGTCGTTGTTGATCACATCAACTCCGGAAGCTGAATCAACGACAAAAAGCTCCTGTCCCCTTGCGGCCGCATTCTCTGCGGCAGAGGCGAGTAATGTATCCAGCCATGTTTCAAGACCAAGACCGCTTTTTACGATGACCTGTGCCTTGGAGACCTTCTTGATGTCCGCCGGTCCAAAAGAGTAATCATGTGGATCTGCCCCGTTTGGAAGAAGATTTTCAACATTGGCAATGTCCCCGGTGATGTTCTTTGTAAAACTGTAAAGGGGAGGAATGGTTGTAAGGATGGTCAGTCTGACATCAGATATATCGGATTTGGTCTCACAGGCCTGCATGAAAACCGCCATGCAAAGTAAAATAAAAATTCCCTTCCTCAAGAGCATGTTCACGGATAAAATTATAACATAATAATAACGGTTTGAACTGATCAGGCGGTTTGAACCGTTCAAACTGTATCGTTATGTTATCATTACAGGTTATGAACTCTGTTAATCCTCTGGAATCCCTCAGGCACAGAAACTTCAGGATGTTCTGGTTTGGCCAGCTTATATCTCTTACCGGGACCTGGATGCATCAGGCAGCCCAGGGCTGGCTCGTTTTCCAGCTGACAGAATCGCCTTTCTTTCTCGGTCTTGCCGGAACAGCCGCCTCATCGCCCATTCTGCTATTTACCCTCGCAGGAGGTGTCATGGCTGACAGACATCCCAAGAGATACATATTGCTCTCTGCCCATATACTTCTGATGATTCTTGCCCTGATTCTCACTGTTCTGGTAGTAACAGATACTGTAAATGTATGGTTTGTGCTGGCTCTTGCCTTTATGATCGGGACTGTTCATGCCTTTGAAATTCCGGCAAGACAGTCAATTATCATAGAGATGGTAGGGAAGGAAAGTCTTCTGAATGCCATCGCTCTTAATTCATCTGCCTTTCATGCCGCAAGAATGATCGGACCTGCTATCGCAGGTTTTATAATAGGATCAATCGGGCTCGGGTACTGTTTCTTTCTGAACAGTTTAAGTTTCCTTGCCATTATCACTGCGTTGCTAAAAATGCGTTTCAAACCAGAGGATGAAAAACATTCCAGCAGCCACGACATAAAAAAATCATTCAGGGAAGGTCTAAAATATATTTTTCATAATCCTGACGTATATACCATTCTTATTGCTGTAGGCATCATAAGCTTTTTTGGGTTTCCCTACATCTCATTTCTGCCGGTATATGCTGAGGTCATACTCAAGGTAGGTGCAACGGGTCTGGGAATGCTTATGGGATGTGCCGGGGCAGGAGCGTTTACGGGCGCCATAATGCTTGCCGCAAGGGGTGATGCATCCAGGAAAGGGATGATAATGGCAGCAGCGGGAGTCACGTATGCATCGTCACTCCTGATTTTCGCTCAATCCACATCTCTCTGGCTTTCATATGGAATGCTCTATCTCGTAGGAGTCAGCGGCGTTAACATGATAGCTACAGCGAACAGTATCATACAGCTCTCTGTTCCGGATGCGTTAAGGGGTCGGGTAATGAGTTCCTTCACTGCCATGTTTCTTGGAATGGCGCCTCTTGGAAATTTTACAGTCGGCACTCTGGCTCATTATACCGGCACCCAGAATGCCCTGGCTGCTGCTGCAGGTTTTTGTCTGTTAGGAACGATATCGGTCATTTGTATAAAACCATCGATTTTAAAGCTATGAGTTATGAGTCAAAAGTCAGGAGCAATGAGCTTTGTCTTATCGTAAGATGTTGCAGTTCCTATGAAAAATCCAGCATGATAAGATATTATTAACTTGAACCCTTAATCCATGAATCCTGATTACAAACCATGAATACTACCATGCACATCATATATAACCTGGTCCTGTCGTTCTGGATAGGCGGGATAACCATTTATACATTCATTATAACCCCTGTTATTTTCAAGTCATTCAGCAGGGACATGGCAGGCAATATTGTCGGTGTATTATTCCCCGGCTATTTCTGGTTTAATCTGATCCTGTCTGTAATTGCCCTTTTACTTGTGCTCCTGGCGGGATTATCTTTCGCAAAATCGGGACATAGATTTTCTCTGCTCCTGATTGTGCTCGCCCTGATTATAAATATATTCGTGACATTTAAACTTCACCCTGATGTGAAAGAGGTAAAAAATCAGATCCATTCCTTTGAAAGTGAAGCAGAGGATTCATCGTTGAGAAAACGGTTTGCAAAACTCCATGGCATAAGCGCAGGTCTTAATCTTCTTCTGCTGGCTGATGGCGTTGTATTACTCATTATCAGTACAGCGTTACGAAAATAATATTTTTTCTACAAATCAACCGGCTTGCACAGGTTATCTGCTTCATGTGCTGACCTGCCGCATTTTCTGCAAAAATATCTCGCATCTCTAATGATCTCCCGGATCTGGTCAGGCTCGCATCTTCTGGCTAATTTGCAGAGATGCTCCTCTTCTTTACAGTCATCACCACCCATACATTGCTGATCATATTTATTAATCATTTAATTCTCCTCCTGCTGTTATGACTCTGTTTTATTATAGCTCCAAAATGTTTGAATAAAAATGTTTTATTACACTATGAATCCGTATAAAATATCTTGACAATTAATCTTCTTAATGTTAGGATTTAAATGAAGTTTCAGAAGTTTTTGTAGCAGACCAGACCTCAAAGACTTTCAGCTTTGTGGTCTTTTTTTATCTTTACAGGGTCGTCGTTCTGATACTTTAGTTTAAAGTTAGGAGGTTAATCTGGAAATGATCAACGGAACAGTCAAGTGGTTCAACGAATCCAAAGGATTTGGATTTATTTCAAGAGCTGAAGGTAGCGATGTGTTCGTTCACTATTCTTCCATATCTGGCGATGGATTCAAGAGCCTTATTGAAGGCGACTCTGTCAGCTTTGAGATCGAAGATGGTCCAAAAGGTCCCAAGGCTATTAATGTAGTTAAAAATTAACCAACTCTGAAAAGCCCCCTGCTGAGCAGGGGGCTTTTTTTATTTCCACAATTTCTTCTTATTCCTGCTCCATATTGTAAGAAATTCAGGGTCAACTCCCCAAAAGTTGCTATAATCTAATCTTAAGGATTCAAGTGAACAGATAAAATATTTATCAATTTTCCTCTGTTTCTCCCCTCGGAATCGAGCCGTACCGACGTATAAAGGGGAGAATAATAATCCCCTCCCTAGTAAGGAGGAGCTGGGGAGGTTGTCTTTCATACTTTCACTTGAGACCTTGGATCCTGGAATCCATGGCCCCTATGTAGAGAAAGTAAATAATATTTTGACTATATATATGTTTGCTTTTTTTAGCAACCGCAATAAATGATTACATTAATACTCATATCATTTATCTTTCTTGTATCCGGCATAATTCAGGGTATTTCCGGTTTTGGTTCAGCCCTCATCGCAATGCCTCTTCTCACGCTGTTTATCGATGTTAAGACTGCGGTGCCGTTATGCATTCTTCACAGTGTACTCATGACATCATACATCTCCTTTACCTTGAAAGATCATATGGAAAAGAAAAAAATCCTGCCTCTTCTCCTCGGGAGCCTCCCCGGAATATATTTCGGAGTTACATTTCTTAAACATGTTGAATCTGATCTCATAAAACTGCTGCTGGGCATACTTATAATCGTTTACAGTGTTTACTCACTGTCCTTTAACCCGCAGCCAAAGAGATTGCATAACATATGGGCATATATCGCCGGTTTCGGGACCGGCTTTATAGGGTCCGCATTCAGTGCTGGCGGCCCCCCGGCCATTATCTACACGAGCTTAACCGGCTGGTCAAAAGACCACATAAAAGCGACCCTTACCGGTTTCTTTCTGACAAGCGCCGTGATTACGGCCGTAGTTCATGCAGCCACGGGGTTGACAACAGCACTGGTAGGAAAATACTTTCTCGTCTCTTCCCTGTTTGTACTGATCGGGGTTACTACAGGAATAAAACTTTACCGCAGAATAAGCAGAGACAGATACCTCAGGGTCATACATATGCTTCTGATATTACTCGGAGGGATGATGTGTCTTACGGCCATATAAGGATCGAGAAGTTGATTAACAACATATAACGCTTTAAGTATCATGCCCTTTGCACACAATGATTACTGATCAGCCAGAACGTTGAAAGTTTTTTATCTGTAGTTGTGTTCAGGTTAAGGATTTACCGACAACCCTTCAGATCGGATGAGGTTTTCAGATTAACACTTATCTCATTTATCAATGATGAAGTGAGTATTTTATTAATTTATTAGCATCCAGTTGCAGTTTAAAAAGTTGAGAATCCCTGCCTTATCTCAATAAATTACAAGGGTATCACAAGCAATGCTTATGTTATGCAGATAACAGAATAAATATGCTATACTTTTTCAACGCTTATGGGGACATGGTTTATTGCCAATAATTCGGACAGACATAATCAGACTCACCGGAACTATCGAAGTTCAACTTCGATAGGACTATGATCATGAAGAAACCTGTGTTTATAAATGATCATATTTATCATATCTTCAATCGGGGGGTAGAGAAGCGGCATATTTTTATGGATAAGAAGGACTACTTCCGCTTTGTTCACTGTCTTTACGAGTTTAATAACGAAGAACAGGTCGCCAACCTTAATTATTATTTCAATTCAAAAAGCCAGAGCGTTGAGAGACTGTGTGTCAATAGAGACACAGGACCGAGAAAGCTGCTCGTGGAAGTTCTGGTCTTTAGCCTGATGCCCAACCATTACCACCTGATTGTCAGGCAGACGAGGGACAACGGTATTGTTAAATTTATGCAGAAACTCGGCACTGGTTATACCAATTATTTCAACAAGAAATATGATCGCGTGGGCGGGCTTTTTCAGGGCAGGTTCAAAGCTGTTCTGGTAAACAGGGAATCACACTTCATACACCTGCCCTTTTACATCCACACAAATCCTCTGTATCTGAATTATCGAAGTTCAACTTCGATAGATTTTCTTGAGAGGTATAGATGGAGCAGTTTTCCCGATTATGTGGGAAAGAGAAATTTTCCATCTGTGACAATAAGGGGTTTATTCTTGATATCTTTGGTGGACATGAAAAATACAGGAAATATATGCTCGAACGGTTAAAGCAGATCGACAGTGAACATCTGCTGAATGAGGTCAGGGAAGTGATAATCGAGTAATTATCGAAGTTCAACTTCGATAGAGATTTTTTATAAGATGGGAAAGTGAGAGTTTCCCGTCAGTAATAAAATCATACGACTGTAAAATAATATGTTTAATTCTCGCTTTTCAGAACGACTGAATCTCTCTGGATAGGACTATTCGGATTCCGGCATTTTCTCTGGTTTACACAGAAGTTCCGGATTCACCGATATCTGTCCACAATTATCACATTGCCATCGGTCAGTATGTGTCTTGTTATGACAGAATGACGGCGGTTTTGATCCCTTGATGCCACACCACTCAGCTTTTGTTCCCTGGCCCATGACCTTGCAGATATTATTGGCATCAAGAGCAACAGCTCCGCAGTCAGCACAGAAATAAGCTTTTGTATTCTTAGGTAAAGGGATGTGTTCTTTTTCTGACATTACTATCCTCCTTTCCAGCAATTACTCTTTGATCGAGATCAGTTCTACATCAAATATGAGCGTTGAATTCGGTCCTATATTTCGTCCTGCCCCGCGCTCGCCGTAAGCCAGCTCTGAAGGGATAAAAAGCTGCCATTTTGCACCGGTTTTCATAAGCTGAAGGGCTTCAGTCCAGCCTTTAATTACTCCATTCACCGGGAACGTGGCTGGCTGTCCGCGTTTGTGTGAACTATCAAATTCTTTTCCGTCTATCAATGTGCCCTTATAATGAACAGTAACGGTATCGGTCGATTTTGGAGACGCCCCGGTCCCCTCGGTGACGATCTTATACTGAAGGCCGCTCTCTGTTGTGACTACACCCTCTTTTTTCCTGTTTTCTGCAAGAAATTTTTCTCCATCCTTTTTATTCCTGTCGCTGATCTCTTTCATCTGCTCTGTCTGTTTCTGATTCATTTCAGTTCTGAAGGCGTTCATGGTGTCGCTATACTCCTGATCGGTCATCAATGTCTTTTCATCCGTCAATGAGTCCCAGAGTCCCTGAGAAAGAGCTTCCGGATTAATTTCGATCGGCTGTTTCTTCAGGTTTTTGCCAATATCCATACCAATTGCGTAACTTACTTTGTCTTTTTTGTTTTTCAGGAGTGTGTCCTGTTCAGCATATACAGGATACGTCATTATCAGCAAACCGATTACTACAGTTAAGATCTTCATGTTTCCTCCTCAGTTTTAAATATCAAATTGCAAGGCTTGTATTATAGAACTAATATGAATATTTATCCATGTTGATAAAACGGAATAGGATTCGACCACCAACCTTCTTAAATCGACTTGATATAATCCTCAACCTCGGAATGTACACCTGAGACAACATCCCGCGCCGCATCTATCATGGATTTCATATCGTCCCAATTAATATTGAAAACGTAGGTGTATAGAAAAAAATTTCTAAAGGCAAGGTACTTAGATAAAAGCTGAATAAGATCAGGCGGCAATATGGCGATCTCAGCCGATTTTCTCAATACCATCTCATGCCAGCCCGGAGAATCATCGACATCAAGTTTATCAAACTTGAGCATCTGTTTCAAAATTCCCTCTATTCCGCTGTACATATTAACCAGAAGGGCTGCCATTGCCGCCTTGTCGGTAATCGGATACTCTGCCTTGTCCGGTATATAAACCGTGTACAGCTCATCCACAATCCGTTTAATATGAATGAACTCTCCATCACAGTATTTTTTCAGCTCATCAATGGTCATGAGATATACCTCCTGAATTGAAGTCTTAATATTAATGTATGCATGTTAATAATTCTTCATTCACTCGCTTCTTATTTTTCATCTAAAGACGCCCTGAACGCAGGATTGATATAAGAAGTCGTATGCCCAGAAGAATAGCAACCAGAAAGCCGATAGCGCCTATGGTTGGAAATCCAAAGACTCTGCCTCCGATGTCTGACTGTATCAACATTGATGAACCTACAATAATTGAGGCCACAATCAGACTGAAAGCGATTCTATTGCTCGATCGGTCAATATCCTTGATCAGCTTGTCCATTCCCGCAGGATCTATTTTAAAACTGAGCTCGTCCCTGAGTGTCTTTCTCAGGAGGCGGTTCATCTGCCTCGGCGTATCAACAATCAGGTCTCCTATCTCTGTGATGTTTTCCTTTGACTTTTCCAGCACTCTCTGCGGACTCATACGTTTCTGCACAAGTCTCCTTGCATAGGGTTCTGCCGCTGACATCAGATTAAAATCAGGATCAAGTTGTCTGCCAATATTATCAAGTATAAGCATTGTCTTATTCATCAGAAGCAGTTCTGACGGCACTTTCAGTCCGTGTTTAATAACAAGGTGAGTCAATGCTTCAAGGTACTCGGGAAAGTTTACTTCGGAAATTGACAGGTCATACAAGGGTTCCAGAAGATAAATAATGTCAGACCTGAACTCTCTCCTGAACGTATCCATGTCTATATGGTCCGACACAAGCCCAAGGTCTATATACAGGTCTACAAGACGGTCATAATTCTTTGACAGCACAGCGAGAAACGCGCTCGCAATATTCTCCATCAGGTCAGGAGTCAGCCAGCCCACGATACCATAGTCCATAAGTCCTATTCTGCCGTCAGACAAAACAAAAATATTTCCGGGATGGGGGTCTGCATGAAAAAAACCGTCATCAAAAATCATCTTGAAATATCCGTCCACTCCCTTTTTTGCAAGCTCGACCCTGTCAATCCCCAGTTCATCAATGCCCTTAATATCATCAATGCGTATGCCTTCAATCCTTTCCATCACAATTACCCGGGACGAGAGATATTCTGAATAGACTTCAGGGATACAGATGTCGTCATTCCCCTTGAAGTTCCGTTTAAACCGTTGGGCATTTTTTGCCTCAGCTATGAAATCCAGCTCCTTCTTCACAGACCGCGCAAATTCATTCACGATTCCTTCAGGTTCAAAGAGCCGGCTTTCCGGAATGTACTTGAGCATGAGCCTGGCAATGACACCCAAAATCACGATGTCCGTATCTATAATTTCGGCAATGTCCGGCCTCTGAATTTTGACGATTACCTTTTCACCGCTCCTGAGTATGGCATAATGCACCTGTGCAATTGAGGCCGCAGCAACAGGCCTGTCTTCAAATTCAGAAAAGACGTCTTCCGCATCGGCATTAAAGTCTTCTTTAAATATCCGCTTTGCTTCGAATGAGGGAAAAGGCGGCACTTTGTCCTGCAGTTTTTTAAATTCTTCAGCGTATTCGATGGTTATGAGATCAGGTCTTGATGAAAGAATCTGGGCCAGCTTGATAAAAGAAGGGCCAAGCTCACTGAAGGTCATGCGCAGCCTTTCAGGGATGGTATGCCGTTCAATATCATGCCACTTGGCAAAGACCTTTATCCGTTTTCTTAAGGGAATGAAACGCTGGAGATTGACCTGCTGGATAAACTGTCCAAAGCCGTGTTTGAGGAAAACATTGACGATCTGTCGGATGCGGGTAATACTCTTATATGTCTGCCAGAATCTCAGGAAACCTTTTATGCCCATTCGATAATTACAAGTAAAATGTCAAATTCCAAAGTCCCTGCCTACCGGCAGACAGGCAAATGTTAAATAAATTCCAGATTATATAATTTTAAATTAAAAAAGGAAATCCAGATCGACCCTGAATCCGTCTTTCATATATCCATTTGAGTCATTAAGCTTTCTTTGACATTGGAAATTATCATCCGGATTTACCTGATTCTTCAAGCTTTTTGACTTTTGAAGATAGAGACATGATTTTCTTGTTAAGCCTGTCCACCTCTTCTCTTGTGGGTATATTCATTTTTTCCAGGGTCTTGTTGATCAGGTCAGAGATGGTTTTGTTGATATCATCTCCTGCCCTGCTGACCTTTTCTGTGAACTCCCTGAGGAGTTTTGCGCCCTGTGACTCACTCAGTTCCCCTTTTGTCACAAGGTCATCAACAACTTCACTGATTTTTTCAGGGACCCCAAGTCCTGCCATTAAAGTCTTATGAATCATTTCGTTAATAGTCATGATCACCTCCCGGTGAGTACAGGTTACCTAATTCAATCTTTCCTTAATTATATCACCTACGGATGAAATCGCTATGTCCAGACCTTCCGGATCCTTTGTACCACCCTGAGCCATATCAGGCCTTCCGCCGCCTTTTCCCCCTGTCACCGCCTTCAGAATATCTCCTGCATTCAGCCTGGATACCAGGTCCCTTGTTACCGCAGACACGTAATATGCCTGTCCTTCACGTGCAGACCCCAGAACAATAACTCCTGAACCTATTTTATCTCTCAGTGAATCAGTAAGGCTTCGAAGCCCCTTCATGTCCATACCATTAGTTTTGCAGGCAAGGACTTTTACGCCATTTATTTCCGTGATATTATCAAGAATTGTATCAACACTTCCCGTGACCGCTTTTTGTCTAGCTTTATCAAGCTCTTTTTCACTCGCCTTTAAATCATTCATGACCTTTTCAAGTTTACTGGAGATACCTAACTCATTCACTTTGAGCAGACCTGCAGCTTTTTTCAGTTCCGTCTCTCTGGACTTAAAGTAGTTAAACGCTTCAAATCCTGTGACAGCCTCGATCCTTCTGATGCCCGCTGCAACGCTTCCCTCTGAAATTATCTTAAAAGGTCCTATATCGCCTGTTGCATTACAATGCGTACCTCCGCAGAGTTCAGCTGAAAAATTTCCGGCTTTTACAACCCGCACCTTTTCTCCGTATTTTTCACCGAAGAGCGCGACAGCGCCCTGTGCGATTGCATCATCAAGATCTGATTCAGTCACAGCGACGGGAGAATTTGCTATTACTTTCTCGTTAACTATATCTTCAATTTCGCCAATTTCTTTTTCATTAACAGCATAAAAGTGGTTAAAGTCAAACCTGAGTCTGTCAGGAGCAACTAACGATCCAGCCTGTTTAATATGGTCTCCAAGCACTGTTTTCAGCGCTGCATGAAGCAAATGGGTAGCCGTATGGTTACGCTTGATGGACTCCCTGTTGCCCGCTGAAACATGTGCTGAAACTGTCACTCCGATTTTTATGGTCCCTTGTTTAACTTCTGACATATGAAGAATCAGGTTCTGATATTTCTTTGTATCATGCACTGAAACTGTAAGACCGTCCGCCTTAATCATCCCCGTATCTCCTACCTGCCCCCCTGATTCACCATAAAAAGAAGTCCTGTCAAGGACAATCTCAACATGTTCACCTTCAGATGCCTCGTCTACAAGTTTCCCATCCTTTATCAGGGCAATAACATGAGCGTCCGAATTCATATTCTCATATCCAACAAACTCCGTGGCCCCTGATTTCTTAAATACCTCCCTGTATACACCGGATATCTCCTCTTCCCCGACCCATGAGGCCCGTGCCCTGTTCTTCTGCTCCTCCATGGCATTTTGGAATCCCTGCTCGTCTATTCTGAGCTTACTGTCTTCAGCAATATCCTGTGCGAGGTCAAGGGGAAAACCATACGTGTCATAAAGTTTAAATAGTTCGCTGCCCGGAATAATATCCTTCCCCGATTGCCGTACTTCATCCATTACTTTATCCAGTATGCCCATTCCTGCTGATAGTGTGTGGGCAAACCTCTCCTCTTCCAGTTTGAGAACGTTCCTGCATATATCCATATTTTCTGTGATATCGGGATACGGCTCTGACATACGTTTATAAACCACATCAAGCACATTGAATAAAAAAGGGTCTTCAAGTCCAAGCATAAACCCATGTCTGGCGGCTCTCCTGATGATTCTCCTCAGCACATACCCTCTTCCTTCATTCGATGGTGTCAGACCTTCAGACAGAACAAAGGCTGAAGCCCGTATATGGTCAGCAATGACACGTAATGAAACATCTGTTGCAGGATCTGAACCGTAAGTTTTGCCGCACAATCCTTCAACATACTTTATTATCGGCATGAAGAGGTCAGTGTTAAAGTTATTGTGCTTTCCCTGCAACACTGCAGCCAGCCGCTCCAGTCCCATACCGGTATCTATACTCGGTTTCGGCAGGGGCGTGAGCTTTCCGGCAGCATCCCTGTTAAACTGCATGAACACAAGGTTCCATATTTCAAGATACCTGTCACAGTCACACCCCACCTTGCAGTCCGGACTGCCGCAGCTCAATTCCGGTCCCTGATCAATCAATATTTCAGAGCATGGTCCGCAGGGTCCTGTGTCACCCATCTGCCAGAAATTGTCTTTTGCACCGAGCCTGAATATCTGTTCCTTCGGGATCCCGACATGCTCATGCCATAATTTTTCGGCCTCATCGTCCTCTTCAAAGACTGTTATCAGCAGTCTTTCACCGGGGAGCTTCACCCGATCGGTAAGAAACTCCCATGCCCACTCGGTTGCCTCTTTTTTAAAATAGTCTCCAAAGGAAAAATTTCCAAGCATCTCAAAAAAGGTGTGGTGTCTGGCTGTTCTGCCCACATTTTCAAGGTCATTGTGTTTTCCTCCTGCCCTGAGACATTTCTGGACAGTGACTGCCCGCCTGTACGGTCTTGACTGATCACCGAGAAAAACCGATTTAAACTGCACCATGCCTGCATTCGTAAAAAGGAGGGTTTGATCATCTTCTGGCAATAAACCGGAACTTGAGACCGGCTCATGATCTTTTTCTCTGAAAAAATCGATAAATAACTGTCTTATTTTTTTACTTTCCATGTATGAGCAAAAATGTCTTAAATTAAAGGGCTTGGACTATACAATCCGTATTATATCAGAATTAGGAGATATATTTATAAGTGTCTGAGCGATGTCGATCTGTAAAAAAACCGGTTCCGGCATTCAGGTAATCCAGAGTCTGCGGTTAAGAAAATGATCTGTTCTCCCGATTATAAAGATGGGAATGAGAATTATGTAAGCTTGCATATATGACTTCATATGCATATACACAGGATAGATCTGCAAAATGATAGACAGAGATGAAATAATAAATGAAGCTTATAAGTATATTTCAAAGGGGCAGATTGATGATGCAATTAAAGAATATCTTAAGATCCTTCCCTACAGCAACGATGGGAACATCCATAACACTATCGGAGACTTATATCTGAAAAATGAGGATACTGAGACAGCAATAAAGCATTACAGAAATGCTGCTGATATGTTCAAAAGAGAAGGTGCACATTCCAAGGCTATCGCTCTTTGTCATAAAATACTTACTCTTGATCCCGAGCAGCACAGTGTTGTTATTGAATTGGCTGAATTAAATGCGCAGAAAGGCTTTATCAAACAGTCTGTTGATGATCTGATTAAAACTGCAGAAGCCTATAGAATAAAAGGGCTTCCTGTTAAGGCCATCAATATTTATAAAAAAGCAATTAAACTTGTCCCATCAAATATGGACCTGAAGATCAGGATGGCCGACCTTCAGGTCGAGACAAATCATATTAATACTGCTCTGAAGATGTATCTGGCAATAGCAACTCAATACGAAAAGAACGCAGAATCAGTTAATGCGGAAAAAATGTATAAAAGAGTTATTGCCCTGGATCCTGATAACTTACAGTCATTAATACACCTGAGCAGACTGGCTGAAGATGATCAGGACCTTGAGCTCGCCTTTACGTATATATCAAAAGCCGCGGCACTTGCCCCGGACAATAGAGATGTCAGGTTTGAATATGACAGTCTTTCAGCCAAAATCAGCAGAGAAATATCTGATGATCTAAAAAATAATCAGGAGACAATAAGCATTCCTGAAGCAATGAATGAAAATAAAAACATACATATATCTCGCGAAAACCTGAACGTGTCAGATGACAACACAGCAGAAATAACGCGGGCCGTTAAGCCGGAATCAACTTCAACACCCTCAATGCATATTGAATCGACAGGATCCGGCTATGCGGAAATAAACGAGACGGAATCAGCTGATAATCATGAAATTCAGGTGGTTGAACAGCATGAAATTCACGATGAACGTCTGCTCGAAGAACAGTCACATCTCAAAACAGATGATTCGATACACGATGATACATTAAAAACCTTCAGTCAAAAGAAACCGGTCGAAGCTGAATATGATCGCAACGCAGATGAATGTAACACAGTACCTGAGGAACCTTCCCGATACACATCTGTAAAGGATGTGAGGCGATTAAAACATCGGGTCAAAACCAATTGGATTCATGTCCTGTTCATATTGTTTTTTGTTTCTGTAACGGCTATATCTTTTTTCATCACCTTTAATTTTATTAAAAATTCGCACACTGTTGACGTTGAAACTACAGAACCTGTCATGACTCAGGATCATTCCATCAATGATGAAGAGCAGGCTGTGGACAGCATTGACAAACAGTATGAAACCGATGAATTCCATGCAGATGAGGAGCTCCCGATAGAAAAATCAACAACTCAAACCGTGGAACCGCCTCAGATTATTGATCAGGAGGAATCAATGCTCCCTTTAAAGGAAAATGAGACCTCCGATAACGACAGTGAGATCATGATTGAGCGAGATATCCATACAGCACCTGATCAGGAAAGCAATAGCAAGAACGACAACACGGAAGCTGGAACTGAATTAACACTGAAATCCGACACGGATACCGTTGATGATACAGAGGGCATACAAGTGACTGATCATGAGGAATTGACCATTCCCCATAATGAAACTGACGTCCCGGGTATTGATAATAAGATAATGATTGACAGCAATACCGAAACAGTACCGGTTCAGGAAAACGACAGCACCTCAGACAACACTGAAGCTGAAGCTGAAATAAATCAAAAACCTGATACAGAATCCGTCGACAAAACTGAAGGTATACAAGTGATTGATCAGGGGATATTAACACTCCCTGTCAGGGAATCTGAAATTCCTGATATTGACGGTGACATCACGACTGATGTTGATATTTATCCGACTCCGGAAAAGGAAAGCAGCGACAACTCTGATAACGCAGATATGAAAACAGACATAAGACTGTAACCAGAAGAAGAAACAGCTCGAAATGCAAAGGAGGAGTACTTTGTTCATGAGTCTGAATCAGCACCTGTGTCAGCACATGTAAGACAGCGAAAATCTGTGTTGTTCTGAACGGACCTGATCTCACGACAGATCAGACAAAAAAATTCAGAGATTTACCTTCCGGAGGGCCCTGTTAATAACTGAACCGGAATAGCCTCTTCGCTCAAGCATTCCCCACAACCTTCTTTTTTTCACATGATCGGGTTTCCTGATGAGCGAGCCTATTTTTTTCTCTATACATTTGAGGGCAGACACTTCTTCCATTTCAGTTGTGTGGTCTGACATGGTTTTATCAATCAGGTCTTTGGGAATCCCCCGTTTTGCAAGAAACATCCTGACACCTCTGCTGCCAAGATATCTTCTCTCTGTAGATTGTCTGAAAAGGTCTGAAGCAAGGATTTCATCGTTAAGGAGATCCGCCTTTTCAAGGAAATCCATGACATGCGTGATATGGTCCTGATCAAAACCTTTTTTCCCCAGTCTTTCAAGCATCTCTTTCCTGCTTCGGGACCGGTAATTGAGAAGCCTTAATGCGTAGCGCCTGACTTCAGCGAGTGAACCTTTCAATATCCTGACCGCCGCCAAATTCAGAATCTTCCGATCTGCTCCCTGAACTCCATACATCACTTGTTGACTGGATACCCTTAACCTTAAGTGCAAAATCATCAGGGTTCGTGGCAATGCTTACCGCACTCTCATACGTAATCAACTCGCTTCTGTACAATGCGAGCAAAGATTGATCAAATGTCTGCATGCCGTACTGACTTCCCCCTTCTGCAATATGGTCACCGATATTCTTTGTCTTATCAGGATCTTCTATACATCCCCTGATAGTTGCTGTTGCTATTAACACCTCAACTGCCGGCACTACCCCTTTCATGTCTGCCCGCTGAACAAGTCTCATTGAGATAATGGATTTAAGTACTGATGCAAGCTGTGCTCTGACCTGACTCTGCTGGTAGGGAGGAAAAACAGATATAATCCTGTTAATGGTCTCAACGGCATCAATCGTATGAAGCGTACTTAACACAAGGTGCCCTGTTTCTGCGGCATCCAGTGCGGTCTTTATCGTCTCAAAGTCCCTCATTTCTCCTACCAGTATCACGTCAGGGTCCTGCCTCAGGGCTGCTCTCAGGGCCTTTGCAAATGAGACAGCATCATTTCCGATTTCACGTTGGCTCACAATACTTTTGTTGTCCTTGTGAAGGAACTCCACGGGGTCTTCAATAGTGATGATGTTGTTTGATTTGTTAGCATTTATATAATCAATCATGGAGGACAGGGTCGTCGTCTTACCGCTTCCCGTAGTCCCGGTGACCAGTACAAGACCTCTTGGTTCAAGTGCTACTTTTTTAAGAACCTCCGGCAAATACAGTTGTTCCAGCTTCAGAATTGTTAAAGGAATGACCCTGAAGACAATGCCGACTGTCCCCCGCTGTATAAAACAGTTACATCTGAACCTGCCGAGCCCCGGAACACTGTAAGAAACGTCAATGTCAAGGTCCTTATTAAACTGATCTTTATGGATATCGCCCATGACCACATCAGCTATACGCGCTGTATTATCTGATGTGATTCTGTCCTCTCCGGGCAATGGTGAAAGCACCCCGTTTATTCGCACAACAGGGAAGGTACCTGCCCTGATATGAAGGTCTGATGCTTTCATACTAACAGCTTTTTCAAGGAGTGAATTTATGTCTACCGTCATGATTTACCTCTTAAAGTTATAGGCCTCAAGGATTTTTGATTCAACTTCCAGAGCCGCTTCAGGGTTTGACATTAAATACTGCTTAGCATTCTCCCGTCCCTGACCGATCCTGTTGCCATCATAAGAATACCATGAACCAGCCCTTTCGATAATATTTTTTGCAAGTCCCATGTCGATCAGCTCGCCGGTCCGTGAAATACCCTCATTAAAGAATATGTCAAATTCAGCCTGCTTGAATGGAGGGGCGACTTTGTTCTTGACCACCTTTACCCTGACCCTGTTTCCAATCGATTCCTGGGCTGTCTTGAGCTGTTCAATCCTTCGTATGTCCAGCCTGACTGAGGAGTAAAATTTCAGGGCGTTCCCTCCGGTAGTTGTTTCCGGATTACCGAACATGACACCAATTTTCATTCGTATCTGGTTAATAAAAATCACTGCTGTATTACTCTTCGCAATGGCCGAGGTCAGCTTTCTCAATGCCTGGCTCATAAGCCTTGCCTGCAGACCCGGCAGACTGTCTCCCATGTCACCTTCTATCTCTGCCCGCGGAACAAGGGCTGCAACAGAATCGATGACAACAATATCAAGGGCACCGCTCCTGACAAGAGTTTCTGTTACTTCAAGCGCCTGCTCTCCCGTATCGGGCTGACTAATAAGAAGATCATTTATATTTACACCCAGTTTTTCAGCATAGCCAACATCCAGTGCATGCTCCGCATCTATGAAGGCGGCTGATCCGCCTGCTTTTTGCGCCTGCGCAACTGCACTGAGAGCAAGCGTTGTTTTACCGGAAGATTCCGGGCCGTAGATCTCGATCACCCTGCCCCTTGGAAATCCGCCTATTCCGAGGGCAGTATCAAGGCCTATCGATCCGGTCGATATGGCAGGAATTTCAACGATGCCATCCGAGCCGAGTCTCATGATGGCCCCCTTGCCAAACTGCTTTTCTATTTGTGATATGGCAACTTCAAGCGCCTTTGTACGATCCTTGTCCGCCACCTTAACGTCCTCCTTGCTGCGCATCTATCATTCCTCCAATCTTTTATTCAGTTAATAATTCGTTGAATCATGTTATTTATACAATACTATGCGTCCAGGTGAAATTCCGCGATCCTGGAATATACTGCCCCTGATGGTTTCAGATCACTCTTTATTAAATATACTGATCTTACATCAAATTGTCCAAAACTGTCATGCGTAATCATATCAATAGTGGCCATAAGCTCGTCTCTGCCGCGTGAACTTCTGAATCTTCCGAGAGTCAGGTGAGGAGAAAACCCCCTTTTTTCAGGAGCAAATCCCAGTGAAGCCATTTCCTTATCTATCTCTTTCTGAAGATGTAACAATTCCCCGTTGTTACTGACACCCGCCCAGAGCACCCTTGGTGATCTTCCGGCAGGAAATGTACCAATCCCCCTGATATCAATATTGATTGATTTATGGTTCTTGCATGTCCCCCTGACCGCCCTGATAATGCTGTTTACGCTCTTCTCTTCGATATCCCCGAGAAATTTAAGGGTAAGATGTATATTATTAATGTTAACCCATCTTACGTCAGCCCTGCTTTTCTTCAGACTCTGCTGAAGCCCGGCAAGATGCGTCTTAACTTCTTCAGGTAATTCTATGGCAATAAAACATCTCAAATTTCCGATAACAGGTCAGTCAGTACTCCGCCCTGATCACACGTGTTATAGGATACCATAAAATGAATAAACCTGACAGTCATCTCCTGGCAATTCACGGTTAACAAGGTTTTAATAAATACATATATTTCTTAATTTAAATAATAAAGATAAGAAATAAAAACCACAGCGTAAAAACAAAAAAAGGAATCTTTCATTTGTTCAAAGAATATGAGTGAGAATTTGACACTTTTCATCATTTTTTCTTTTTCATTTGTCATTTAATGTTCAATCTATGATCTTTAATCTTATATTTTCAGTGACGTTACAAGAAAACATCCACAGTTCTGGGATCTCAAGCATTACCCGGACACCGCCCTCCATACCTGAAGACAGATATTTGTAAAAACTCCTGCCAGCAGATCATCAAGCATGATCCCCGCCCCTCCTGATATTGTACTCTCTATACGGTGTATCGGAGAGGGTTTATATATATCAAACAGCCGGAATAAAATAAAAGCAGCAATAAGATAGCCCGGGCTTTTTGGGATCAGTATGACAGACACCAGATATCCGCAAAACTCATCGATAACTATATGTCCGCTGTCTTTGCCAAGGACCTTTTCGCTCTGATGGGCTGAGACTGTTCCAGCAATAATAACAGGAACAGTAAGTAACAGGAGAACTGCATCTGACGGTCTGATCAATAAGATAATAAAAAAACCGATAGCAGTCGCAAACGTTCCAGGCGCATATGGGATATATCCGGTAAATCCGAGGGTCGCGATTATATGATAAACATGGTTAAGCAAAATTCGTTAAATGAATGTCCAATGTCAAAGTTCAAATAGCCAGATAACGTTCTGAGTGACTTACAGTTAACAAGACACAGAAGGTTAATCTGATAGGGCATTTAATTTACGGTTCTTTTCTGATATTAAGTCAGTGGACATTCGTTTGGCATTTGAACTTTGACATTGGACAGTTTTTGTTCCCTTTACTGCCCCGATTCCTGCACGATCTTATATGAATGAGTAATCTCAGCACTCTTTCCAATAGTCGCTCCGACAAGACAGTATTTACCCAGAGAGAGCTCGATCGAGCTCTTTACCGCATCATCAGAGATATTTCTGCCGGTCACAATGTATTCAATATGCATTTTCTCAAAAGATCTGGGGTGGCCTCCGGACGTATCTCCGCTGACATTCATTTCTAATCCGGTTACGTCCTGCTTCTTCTTTCGAAGTATGGAGATTACATCCATTCCTGAACAGCCCCCAAACGCCATGAGCAGCAGTTCTGAAGGTTTTGACCCTGTATTATTCCCTCCTACGTTCGGCGGTCCGTCCATTACAACCGCATGACCGGAATCAGCGGTTGCGATAAATTGCATATTATCAACTAGCTTCACTTTACTGTTGAACATATCCTACCTCCGTGAAATTATCGTATGATCGTAAGACTGTAAGCCATTATATATATTTTGTCAATAATTCTCTTTATCCGAACAAATACGGTCTGATATCGTGTAATGATGCGCCTTGTTCGATAGCATATTTTTTGTACATTACCGCTTCTCAGCAATAATTCCATTTACACAAAAATCAAGTCGGGTTACCACTTTCAATAACTAAGGCAACATGGTAGAATATGTTTTGATTTTTTACCTTTGTCTTTATTTCTTCTGATTATAAAGGAGTGACGATGGTCAAGAAAGTAAGGAAAGCGGTCTTTCCGGCAGCCGGCCTCGGAACGAGGTTTTTACCGGCCACGAAAGCATCGCCGAAGGAAATGCTCCCTATTGTAGATAAACCGATGATACAGTATGCTGTTGAGGAAGCCGAGGCATGCAAGATTAAGGAATATATTGTGATTACCGGGAAATCAAAACGGGCCATCGAGGACCACTTTGACGTTGCATGGGAACTCGAAGAAAACCTGAAGAGCAAAGGCAAGAATGCCATTCTCAAAGAGATCCAGCAGCTTGCACAGCACCAGTTTGCTTACATCAGACAGGGAGAACCCCTTGGGCTCGGACATGCAATCCTCTGTTCACAGCCTTTTGTCAAGGATGAACCGTTTGCAGTTATCCTGAGTGATGATATAATTGATCCTGATGACAATCTCCTTGGAGATATGATCAAAATTTATAACAGGCACAATGCAACTGTTCTGGCACTTCAGCGTGTCCCAAAATCGGAAATACACCGCTACGGTGTCATAGCCGGTAAAGAAGTCAGAAGGAATGTGTATAAAATAAGTGATATGGTAGAAAAACCAAAGGCATCAGCCGCCCCGTCAGACCTTGCCATCATAGGAAGATACATATTAACGCCGGATATTTTTAACATTATCCAGAAAACTCCCCCTGGAAAGGGCGGAGAGATCCAGCTGACTGACGCGTTAAAGATCCTGTTAAAAAGAAAACCTGTGTATGGCTATCTTTTTGAGGGAAAAAGGTATGACGGCGGTGACAAGGTAGGCTACCTGAAGGCAACCGTTGAACTGGCCCTGAAAAATAAGGGGGTAAAAGATGAATTCAAGGAATACCTGTTATCCCGGGTCTCCTCAATAACATAACAAGGAGAAATAATGACTGAATTTGATATAAAAGAGGATCATGAAATAGAAATACCTGAATCGCTGCCGATACTGCCGGTAAGAGACGTTGTTATTTTTCCGTATATGATTCTCCCTCTTTTTGTGGGGAGAGACATTTCGATAAACGCCATTGAGCAGGCTATGGAAAGTAACAAGCTCATATTGCTTGTCTCCCAGAAGGACGTGAATGTAGAAACCCCTGTCATAGACGATCTTTATACTGTGGGTACCGTGGGGACAATACTGCGCATGCTGAAACTCCCTGACGGAAGATTGAAAATTCTTATCCAGGGCCTTACAAAAGCCAAAATCACTGAATTTTCGCAAACAGATCCTTATTACATAGGTGAGATAGAAAAAATCACTGACCAGCAGCAGCCTGAGATAACAGTTGAAGTGGAAGCGCTTATGCGCAATGTAAAGGAACTGGTGGATAAGTCCCTGGCTCTGGGAAAATCATTCCTGCCCGATATTATTGTACTCATTGAAAATATTGAAGAACCGGGCAGACTGGCTGACCTGGTTGCCTCCAATCTCGGATTAAAATCTGATCTGGCACAGGAACTGCTCGAGGAAACAGACCCCCTTATTCGACTGAAGAAAATAAGCGATATCCTTAACAGGGAAGTGGAGCTGTTACTGGTTCAGCAGAAAATCCAGTCTGATGTGAAGGGGGAAATAGACAAGACCCAGAGGGAATACTTTCTGAGAGAGCAGTTAAAGGCCATTCAGAAGGAGCTGGGTGAAATAGATGAGAAAACAGAAGAGATACTTGATCTGAGAGACAAGATAAAAAAGGCAAAAATGCCGGAAAAAGTTGAGAAAGAGGCGATGAAGCAGATTAACCGCCTTGAAAAAATGCACCAGGACAGCGCTGAGGCAGGCACGATCAGAACATATATTGACTGGCTGGTGGAAATCCCCTGGTCAAAAAGCACAAAAGACAACCTTGACCTCAAAAAAGCAAAAAAAGTACTTGATGATGACCACTATGATCTGGAGAAAATAAAAGAGCGTATCCTGGAGTATCTTGGGGTCAGAAAACTGAAAGCAAAAATGAAAGGACCCATTCTGTGTTTTACCGGACCTCCCGGAGTCGGCAAAACGTCTCTTGGCAAATCAATTGCCCGTGCCCTGGGAAGAGAGTTTTACAGAATGTCGCTTGGCGGCATGCGTGATGAAGCAGAGATAAGGGGTCACAGAAGGACATACGTGGGAGCCATGCCCGGCAGAATCGTTCAGGGCATTAAAACAGCAGGAACAAACAATCCGGTTTTCATGCTCGATGAAGTAGACAAAATAGGCATGGATTTCAGAGGTGATCCTGCGTCAGCACTTCTCGAAGTGCTCGATCCGGAGCAGAACTTTTCATTTGCCGACCATTATCTGGGGGTGCCGTATGACCTGAGCAATGTCATGTTCATAACAACAGCAAACCTGATGGATCCCATCCCGTCTCCTTTGAGAGACCGGATGGAGGTGCTCAGTCTGTCCGGTTATACTGCCGAGGAAAAAGTCGGTATTGCCAGAAACTATCTTA
>CP070632.1:534436-620389 GCA_020356065.1 Nitrospiraceae bacterium | reverse complement strand
GCAGTTTTCTTTTTGGCAGTTTTCTTTTTGGCAGTTTTCTTTTTTGCTGCTTTCTTCTTCGCTACTTTCTTTTTGGCAGCTTTCTTTACCATTTTTTTCTTGGCTACTTTCTTCTTCGCTACCTTTTTCTTTACAGTCTTCTTCTTTGCTGCTTTCTTTTTTGCCATTCTCTCCTCCTCATAGGTTTTTATACGTTCATTATTGAACTATACTAATCTGCACTTTTTTGAAAAAATTATCAATACATTTTTTTACAGGCACATGCCTCACCTGCACATTACTGATGCCCGTTTGCCGGTTTTAAAAAATTGAATTGCCATTCTCCATCCCGTTGCATCATCCTGAAGGCGTTAGGGATACCATTTGATACTGCGTCTATTTATCGTGTACTGAGAAAATAACGGATCGATCTGTCATATGTTACTTCCTGTTCACTGTTAAAAAAACAGGCAGGTAGTTCATCATTCATTCTGTGATAATGAAGACATTCACAGCATTTATGTTTTCTGCTGCACGGTTCATATGTACAGTTACAGTGTTTCTTATTTTTGTCTTTCGTACATTCCATGAAAGTCACCTCCGGTAAATTTAATCCATTAACATTAATTCATGTATGGCCTTTATTCAAGATATTCACTTCCTCATTTGGTGAATACTGAAAATTCCGTGTTTTCTCGCATGACAAAAATATACTTTTTCCTTTTAATTAAATATGTTACATGGGATCAATGATTCACGACAAGTTAAAGTTTTGATTTTCAAGAACCGAATATAAACATAGGACGATCTTAAGGAACCCGATTCTGGAAGAACGATCATGTTATATCAGGAAGGATTAAAATGTTTGTCATCATAGGTGTACTCGTTGTAATAGGATCTGTTGTCGGCGGATATACCATGCATCACGGAAATCTTCATGTGCTATTTCAACCTACTGAACTTCTAATCATCGGCGGTGCCGCTGTCGGCGCTTTCATTATTTCATCACCCGGAAAAATTCTTGGTATGGTGCTCAAGAACGTATTAAAGGTATTATCAGCAAAAAATACAAGCAAAAATGAATTTCTTGAAGTTCTTGGCGTGCTGAATGCGGTTTTTTCAAAAATGAGAAAAGAGGGTCTTATTGCGATTGAGGGCGATATTGAAAACCCTGCAGAAAGTCCCATATTCAGCAAATACCCCAGCCTCCTTAAGAATCACCATGCCCTGAATTACCTGTGCGATAATCTGAAAGTAATCATATCGACCAATGTCACTCCTCATGAGCTTGATGATGTAATGGAAATCGAGATGGAAGCTTATCACCATGAAGCAATGATTCCGGCACACAGCGTTGCAAAGATTGCCGACGGTCTGCCTGCCCTGGGAATTGTTGCGGCTGTACTTGGTGTGGTAATTACCATGGGGAAAGTTAACGAACCGCCTGAGATTCTAGGTGCAAGCATTGGAGCAGCACTCGTGGGTACCTTCCTTGGGGTCCTTCTGAGTTATGGATTTGTCGGACCTGTCGGTACGAATCTTGAACATATCGCCGAAGAAGATATGATCACTTTTAAGGTCATTAAGATTGCCCTTGTGTCATTTGTAGGAGGCGCTGCTCCGCAAATAGCAGTGGAATATGCGAGACGGGTTATCCCTTCTTCTGCTAAGCCGGACTTTACAGAACTTGAAGAATCTCTCAGAACATGAGCAGTCGAAAACCGGTAATCATAAAAAGAGTTAAAAAAATAACGGCCGCTGGACATCACGGTGGATCCTGGAAGGTCGCTTACGCTGACTTTGTTACGGCCATGATGGCATTTTTCCTGCTCTTATGGCTTCTCTCAATGGTCTCGGAAGAGAAGAGGGCCCGTATATCTGAATATTACAAAAATTTCAGTCTCTACTCTGAAAGCGGAAGTTCCTTCCTCAGCGGTGCAGATGATGCGTTATTCAGTACATCAGGTCAGGGAAATGAAAAGGTATTGACAGAACTGGAGGGAGATGATTCTGAAGCTGAAGATATCCAGGAAAGCTTAAGCAAGGCAATTGCAGATAAACTGGGGGATCTTGAGGAGCAGGTGTTGATAGAGAAAGTCCGTGATGGAATAAGGATACACCTTACCGACAATGAAGGCAGTACCATGTTTCAGAGTGGCAGCAATAAAATGACTGCAAAAGCCAAAGAAATCCTCGGCATTATTGCCGGGAATATTAAGTCCCTCAAAAATAAGGTCAGCATTGAGGGGCATACCGATGCACTCCCTTTTGCCGGTGACCATTACAGTAACTGGGAACTCTCAACGGAGAGGGCATCATCTGCGAGGAGAGAACTAGAAGCTAACGGTCTTGATCCTAAAAGACTTGTAAGTGTAGCAGGGTTTGCAGACACCGATCCACTCATAAAGGACGACCCTAATGATGCACGCAACAGACGGATCAGTATAATTTTAAAATTCCCACAGAAAAAAAAGGAAGTTCAGAATCCCTTAATAGGCAATAAAAGTCCTGCAAAGAAAGTGTCAGAAGAGCTTTTAAAAATACTGGACAAATCATCACGTACAGCGAGAGGACATAATGATACAGATTCAGTCAATGCTGTAATCAAATTACCTGAGAGTGAAAAAAAGCGTCCTGAAACCACTCCCTCCGCATCTGTCGGGGAAAGTCAGGCTGATGGCGGACCATACAGCATCTTCACGCCTGTAATCGATAAAAATGACTTGCATCCCGATATATCCCTAAACCACAATGATGCTCATAAGGATGGAACCGGTACAAAGGAAAAGGATTTTTCACCGGTAATTAATAAAGAAGGATGGAATCCTGTTTTCTGATATTTCTGCTGCAGAACGGTGTATCAGGATCGTGGCAGGTTAATAATAAATGAGGTGCCTTTTCCCATAATACTTTCGACTTCTATTGTTCCGCCCTGTTCAGCAATTATCCCGTGAGTTATGGAAAGGCCAAGACCTGTTCCCTTGTTTACAGGTTTGGTGGTAAAAAAAGGATCAAATATTTTTGCAAGGACATCAGGTGGTATCCCTGGGCCGTTATCAGTGACTATAATGTTAACTCTCCCGGTGTCTTCACGGTACGATGTCCTGAAAATAATTTCACCTTTTATATTCCTTTCTGAAATGGCATGTTCAGCATTGATAAGAAGATTAAGAATGACCTGCTGAAACTGCTGACGGTCTATGGAAATACTCGGGACATCTCCGTAATCCCGAATGATCCTGATGTTCGTGGATTTAAGCCAGTATTCATGAAGTTCGACGGTTTTGTCAATCAGATCATTGACCTTTTCTATGCTTTTCTCCGCATTGTTCTGTCTCGAAAAGGTAAGCATGTTTTCAACTATTTTTTTACATCTTATTGCCGAGTCGTAGATATGTTGAAGGTATTTTTTATTCGCGTCATCATTGTTCTTCATTAAGAGCATTTCAGTATACCCGATAATGCCGGTCAGAGGATTATTGATCTCATGGGCGACACCTGATGTCAGGGTACCCAGCGATGACAGCTTATCAAGGTGGTACACCTGGTCTTTTAATCTCCTCGTTTCTGTAATATCTTTCATTATATAAACGGTAGCATCATGTTCATCAAAGTAAATCGGAAATGAACTTATAAAGTAGATGGAACCGTTCATCTCCCTTTCAAGCGACTTCGGCTCTATATCTTCCTTGTCTTTTGGAAACGTTGCCCACTCGTGAGGACCGGTCAGATCAAACAGCTCATAATATGGCTTCATGATAATATCAGGTGGTTCCTTGTCGAAAAGGTTTGCGAATGCCTTGTTCGTTCTCAGTATTTTATATTCCTGATCGATTACGAAAAGATAATCCGTAATTGCATCAATAATATTCTGCCACCACTTCTGACTCTTATATATCTGCCTGAATAAAAGAGACTGCTGTTTAAGTATCTCTTCATTGTCTTTTTCCGGAGTATTCATGATCATATGCTGTCTGACCTGCAGAAATTATAAACAATTACTGAAATAGATGTGATAAAATCATAACAAATGTGGCCGGGCTCGATGCATCCGGGCTAATACGGCTCTTTTCTGCTTTCCTGCTCACTTAATAAAACTATGTCTACCCGCCTGTTTTTGGCACGTCCCTCGGGGCTGTCATTCGATGCAACAGGTTTATGCTCGGCATACCCTATTGAGGTAATTCTTACCGGGTCAATATTATGTTTTTCAACAAAATACTTTGCAACGTTAATTGCCCTGGATGCAGACAACTCCCAGTTTGAAGGAAATTCTTTCGTGTGAATAGGGATATTGTCCGTATGTCCCTCTATCCGCACCGGATTGGGAAACTCGATGAGCGCCTGTACTATCAGATCAAGAAAGCTGACAGCGCCTTCTTTAAGATCGGCAGAACCTGAAGTATAAAGCATCTTATCTGCAACTGCAATCACAATACCTCTACTGTCCCTTTTCACGTCCAGGGACCCATCTGATTCCTTTATGATGGCACTCAGCATCTGCCTTATACTGGATTCAGTCTCCGCTGATGTAGGCAGTATGACCTGGACATCATCAATAACCGAAAACTCCGTTATTTTTTCACCCTCATTAAATGCTGCTTTCATGGATGAGGCAAATTCCTCAAGCTTGTTCGTGTCAACAGTACTGATAGCATACATGGCGGTAAAAAAGCAGAATAGCAGTGTCACAAAATCAGCGTACGATACCATCCACCGCTCAACATTATCATGACTCTCAACTCTCTTCCTGTTTTTTCTCATAATGAACACTGCATAATCTACCTATTCGTGATCTGAATTTCCTGTCAGTTTTTATGCTTGGAGGCAAAAGCGTTTAAATGCTCTTTCAGATAAAAAGGGCTCTTGCCTGCCTGAATGCCTGACACCCCTTCCACGATAATCTCTCTGAGAAATATTTCATCTTTAATATTGTTTATCATTTTTTTTGCCATGGGCAGCAGGATCAGATTAGCAGAAGCCACCCCGTATACTGTAGCAACAAACGCCACTGCTATTCCCGTGCCTAGTTTGGACGGGTCACTAAGATTTTCCATGACATGGATGAGACCGAGAACTGCACCGATTATCCCAATGGTGGGCGCATAACCACCTGCTGCTTCAAACACTTTCGCTGCTCTTCCTCTTTCTTCCTCAAAGGTCTTGTTTTCCTGATCAAGTGTACTCTGAATTGTATGTGGATCAATGCCGTCAATTGCAAGCCTGACAGCCCTCCTGAAAAAGCCATACTCCAGCCTGGATATGTCTTTATCCAGGGAAAGTATCCCGTTCTTTCTGGCTTTTGAGGCAAAGCGGACCACATCAGATATAATTGTCTCTTCATTTGGCAGCATTTTATTTTCATAAAACACGCTTTTAAACATTCGTGCTGCCAGCAAAATATCTTTTCCCGAAAAACTTAAAACAGTTGCACCAAGAGTGCCTCCAAATACTATGAGGGCTGCAGATCCCTGTAAAATAGACCCTGCACTTCCCCCTTCCAGGGCATTGCCGACAAGAATGGCCATGATACCGACAAATACGCCCAGTAAGCTCGCTTTATTCATAATCCTCTGTGTTCTTTATTTTCCGGATTGTCTCACGCTGCTGAGCAAAGGCATACTGAATAATTTCATTTTTTACTGATTCAGACATGTTGATATAATCAAGAGCTATTTCATACTTTCCGTCTTCCAGAGGTACTGCTCGTATGACTTCACCGTAAGCAAAGACCGCGACAGGGGGGTATGTAGGCAACAGCAGCTTAATATCCATTATATCCCCTTTCTTCACGGCAGTATCAACCGTAAATCTGATTCCGGACGCGCTGATGTTTACAAACTTCTTTTCCGGCTTACTCAATCCTTCTTTTTCCAGCATAAACTGATTGATGATAAAATCGAGTTTTGCTTTGAGTTCAGTCATCATTTCATAGAGTTTCTTATTGTCAGGGTCATGCGGTACCGAGTTTTCATCTGTCAAGTCAAGACTTTCACCTTCGGTAAGCGAAAAGGCGCGGGAAGTAGCGATCGTCCTTGCAAATTCCTCACTCCTGTCCTTATCAACATCAATGGGATTGGCAACAACAGATATCACATCATCGACTCTGAAATATCTCCTTCTCTCTTCACCTTTCCTTATTTCTTCCCGTTCATCGGTCATCTGTACCTCCGGAATTTCTTATTTGTATCATATGCCATTTCGTCATTATTTAATTTTCAGCTCATTAATGAGCGAGTTATATTTCTTGATATTTTCACTGTTGTCTTCATCGACTTCACGATCATGTGCATCTGTACTGCCAGTCTCCTCTGCATCAGGAGATTCCCTTGTCCCTGCCATCTTACAGGCCTCCAGTGTTCTATACGTCTCTTTTAACTGAAATGCCAGGTTGTCATTTTCTTCAGTTAATACCGCCATGTTAAAAGCATTACGCACAGCAAGCAGCAGTTGCTGCATTACAAAAGGCTTTACAATATAGTCATACGCGCCTTCATTCATGGCTTCAAGTGCCGTATCCAGCGTTCCATATGCAGTAATAATCACCACCGCAATACCAGGATCTATTCTCATGGCTGCTCTCAGTACCTCCATGCCATCTGCTCCAGGCATCCTGAGATCGGACAGAACAAGTTTAAAGTCTTCAAGTCTGAGCATTTTGACTGCTTCAAGACCATCGTTGACGACTGCCACGGAGTAGCCTTCGTCTGACAAAAATTTAACAACTAAATCCCTGACTATATCATCATCTTCGGCAACAAGTATTTTAAATTCGTTTTTTTTCACGTTGTCCTGGCTTCCTTGCCCAGTTCGTTATCGATATGAACGATAAATGTATACCACACAGTAAGGATATAGATGGTAATGATCTCTCATTCTTAATCGGTTGACCGCCATGAAACCTTGAATGTGCCCTGATCTAATAATTCTTAAGTTTTTCATCCAGATCACCTAGCCATTCTTCCTCTTTTAATAAAAGCGGTGACAGTTCATACTCGATGAGATCTGCCAGCATTACCCAGTCCCTGGACTCCATTGATGTGAGCATCTCATTAAACAGTTTCAGACCATTGCTATCAGCTGATATGGGGTCAGCCGGCATGCCAAATCCTTCAAAGTAATGCATCCCGTTCTTAAGTTCCATTACAAACTCCAACAAACCCTGCAAATCATAAATATTCCGGGTCAGATCATTGAAGACACTCTCACTTTCTTCCAGTCTCAGCGGCTGAATACGTTCAGTAAAAACCGCGGCCAGTTCCCTGACGACATGCCTTGCATCACCCACACTGTTTTTAATGGCTGCAAGTACCTCAGGCTGATCAGTTTCAACTTTTATTTCATTCATTTTTCCCTCCTGGCTTTATCCTGAACTGGTCAGTATCAGGCATTTTTTACCCTTTCATCATTTCTAAGACATCATGGCAAGCTTATTCTTTTCTGTTTGAACACTAAGTATCGTACTTATTCTGGAGATTATTGTCTGCATATTTTCTGCCTTAATCAATAAATCCGCATAGACATCAATATACTTTTGAACAAGTATTTCGAGATCGTCTCCTTCCAGCGCCTCCTTCGAATAGTCAACCAGCAGTGTCAGAGGTTTAAAACATTGATGTGTATCTCCTATGAGCCCGATTTCATGTTCGAACTGCTCAATTTCCCTCCATATTTCTTTTATGAGCTTAATATTCGTTATGTCCTGCCTGGACACTCCATGTAGTACCCCAAGTTGACGTAAAGCATTTCCCGTAAGGCTGATGAAGTTGTTAAGTATTTCCAGATCATTCCTGATAACATCCAGACATTTTCTGATACTTTCGACTTGATAGGATGCGGCAATGTCGTTAAAAATACATTCGCATATGTTCTTCAATCTGCTGTCAATTTTATTCGACTCACTATTTAGAACCTGTCTGTATACCATGCGGTAAATCACGTTAACTTCGAGTGAACGTTTTATGAGAGGTATGAAGCCAAGATGCCCGTCTTCTTTAAAATGAGATCTGTAGACCTGAACTTGATCCATTATCTCACCATGTAATCCAGGTTCAGTGTCTGTTTTGTTCAGAGCCATTTTTACAATTTCGAATACTTTCTCCGGTGTGACCAGTGATGTGCATACCCGGTTATTGCACATTACGTCGAAACCGCAGGGAGAACACGGCAGATCAGCCTGTATAACAAAGTGTCCTGCACCAAAAGGTCCGGTCTCCATAAAATGTACATTTGCCATTGATATATCTATGACAGTCGTGCCAGCTGACGTTGCGATATGGAGTGGACCGGTATCATTGCTGATAAAAAGACTGCATCTCTTAAGCAACGCTGCAAGTTCTCCAAGGCCTGTCCTGCCCACCAGGTTTACCGCTCGAGTCTCTGCATATGTCTCAAATTCAGAGGCAAGTGAGGCCTCTGCCTGTGTGCCAAAGAGAAGAATTCTTGTTCCCGTCTGTCTGTATATAAGGTTGGCAAGCTTAGCATACGAGGATACCGGCCATGTTTTATCATCTTTACTTGCACCCAGATGAAAGCCCACGAGCACCTCATTACTCAGGCCTTCTTCTGCAAGTATCTGTTCTGACTTTTCTTCGTCCTGTGGAGATATGTGGTAAACCAGACTCCGGGTCACTGGCCTGACATTTCCTATTTTGAGATACATATCCACGATATGAAAGGGATTGTAATTTCGGTTTGGTATGACATTAAAGAAATACCTCGCCCATGGATGCTTTATGATTCTGTGGCCTTCTGAGCTGATTGTAAAACCCCTGATTTCATTTGTTCGAATGAGTGATACAAGAATAGCACTGACAGCAGAATGCGTAACATTGATGGCAATATCATATTCCTTCTCGTTAATCGTGTTAACAAGATTGTCCAGGAGCTTGTAGTTTTCAACAAGACTGTTTCTTTTTTCCAGGAGTCCATGAAGATATCCCTTCATATCGAATTCTATCAAATTATCAAAATATGGAATGCCTCTGCACACTTCGGTAAAGGCTGAATTCACGAGAATCGTGATTCTGCAGCCAGGATATGTTGTCTTTAATCCGGCCATAAGCGGCGTCGTTTGTAACAGGTCTCCCATTCTCGTAAGGTTTATGATTAATATCTCCCGCATAAATTCAGCCTGTCAATTCTTTCATCATCAAAAATATTGTCTCTGTTCTTGATAGTACGCCATCTTCGTTTGATATTCTGTCTTTAATATCAGTGAGATTGATGTTCTCCTGATCTGAAAAACCCGAGAGGTACGTGCCAAGATCTGTTTCTCTGCCTGCTTCACTGATCAGTTTCTTTACCGGTTCCCTGTCATTTTTCCAGTATGCAGACTCATATCCTGCTGAAACAATAACATCGAGCATCTCTTCCATTCTCTTCTCATATGTGTGGTCTCTTAAAACTCTTTTCCTCCCGTTCTCCGCAATTCTCTCAGCCTCATCCGGGTTTTCAAGATAATGTTTAATCTTATTACGTATATCATCAAGGTCATCGAATACCACTATTTCATCGTCTACATTAAAGAGTTCAGCAAGATTGCTCCGTCTATCTACCAGCTGAAATCCGCCACAGGAGGCAATTTCAAATGTCCTCGGGTTAATGAAGTCACCAAAAGGATTTACTCCCTTATGATACGTTGATGAGTGAAGGTTAATATTAATGTTACTGGCATTAAAAATCCTGACTATTTCTCTGGTATCTATTCTGCTTCCGGATCTCTGGATAAAACCAGCGAGCTTTGAACGCATGTCCCAGTCATTCCCCCAGATTTTAAGATCATGGTCTATGAGTCCGCTAAAAAAATGTTTACGGTTATAATATCCCGCACCGACAAATGAAATATCACTTCCATAATACTTTTTTTCATCTTCAAACATGTCAACAGGTTTGTGCACATCCGGGAACGCAGCCATTGGAAGATAATGATAATTATTCAACCCTGACTGTTTCATTTTCTTAAAAAAATCATCTTTCTGAATAGTAAAAAAATGGTCAAAACTGCCGGCAATATGCTTCCAGTACTCCATGAGTCTGTAGTCTTCTACAAACCAGTAAGCGGTTTTCACTCCATATTGCCTGATTCTCTCAACACAGTCAGTTGTAACAGGGGCCTGTGCAAGAGCAATGATAATATCCGGCTGAAACAGTTCGCATCGCGCTAAAAAAAACTTTGACAGCAAATGCGTAAACTGTTCAACAAGAGCATTATAGTGGCTCTTACCATTTGTTATCTCTTTTATATAAAAAAGCGTTTCATCAAATCTGCTGTTGTCAACCAGTTCGACGGTATGTCCCATTCTTATCAGCGATGAGGAACAGTACCTCGCAACCTCAAGTGAGCCTCCATATACCGGACCCACTACCATAATTCTTAAGCCCTGGTTTATGATATCCCTCGACTTCATCCTTGACAGGACATGATCATAGTAATTCATGAACAATTTAACTGATGACGGCAGAGTCAATACTACGATTTCTCCATCGAAGTATGGTATTGCGTTATCCGTTACGATTTTTATCCGTGATAGAACTGATCTCAGGTCACGCGCACACAAGGAAGCCTTAAGCGTATTTGGATCAGGTTCAAAAACAGTAATATCCTTATCAGTGTGCTTGCAGAGTTCTGACAGGTGATATCCAAGACCAAAACCGAAAACAACAATATTGTCAGCGCTTGCAATGATCTGTTCATTGCTCTTCACCCATTCTTCTGCTTCCTTTTGCGGATTATATAAACTGTGAACATAGATATTTTTGATCCTTAGTGTCGGTAATCCTGATTTTGACTTAGAAATATTTATATCAGCAGATTGTCCGGCCTGTATTATTTCATCAGCCAGAATTGAATCGCGTTGTCTGAGTACATGAATATTCTTTTCAAATACCATAATCAGTTAACACTTCACTCCCTTCCTGCTATTTTTCCTGAGTCTTATAAAGCAATTCTCTTGCCAAATTAAAGCGGTATGAATATCGATACGGGATACATCTGTAACTATTTGAGATAATTAATTATTTGAAGAATTAATACTTTTGAAAGATTTTTTGATCAACCCGGTATCAGAGATATTTCATAGTTATGTCAATATCTTGACTCTGTGCATACATAAGAAAACAAAATCATATAACTATATTGGACAGACTTTTTCAACATAAGAAGATTCATTCCATTCATACTGTCACTAAATATTAGGCCCTTTGTTCATTGTCATTTTGAGAGATGTATTTTCAGGAGTAGTTCCCCTTCATACATTCAATCATTTTTTCGAGTCTGTGCCTGTACGTATGTTGACTGAGAACCCTGTTCCTTGCGTTTTCGGCAATTCTTTCCATTGCCGATTGATTCTTAAGATAATATGTAACAAGCCCGGATATTTCTTCCTTATTTTTATATGTAATAACTTCCCTGCCACGTTCAAACAGCTCATACAGACTACTCTGGTCATCAGTTAGCAAAAAAGACCCGCATGCCGGAACATCAAACACTCTCTGGTTGACACCCTCTTTCATCTGCATGCTGGTAGCATTAAAGTTGATTTTGCAAGCATTAAAAAGATATGGAAGCTCCTTGTAATAATTGACAGGGGGATAAATAGCAGCATTGCTATCAAGAAGGTTCTTCCAGTGCTTATCACCAAATATTTTCAGACCCTGACTCTCAATTTTATTAATGCATTCAAGCCTGTATATAAAAGTCGCCTTCCAGATAACGGCCGCTTCAAAGTCCATTTTCCCTTTTTCTGTTAATCTGCTGTATTGCTCCATTTCATCATCCATAAGCATCTCATTAATATTTACAGATCTGTTGAAATTTTCTGAAAGTCTCAAGGCTATCGGCTTCATATCATCATTTACTCTATCCATCCATTTATATACGGGTTCAACCATGGAATTTCCGACAAAGCTGATATCGCAGATAAATTTTGATAGCTTCTTTCTATGTTTTCCGGCAATCAATGGTCTGAACAGTTTCTCATCAGTTGCAAGAGGCAGATATTCAACAATCTCAAACCCCATTGACTTCATATCATTTATATAAGACCTGTCCCACATAAATAGAGCAATGAATGGAGAAACATTTTTGTTAAATGCCTTAACGATAAGATTGGGACTGTCCACATACCACGATGCAACAGGCATTTCGATGGATGTAAGAAAGTCTGTTAATATGCCCTCTTCATCAAGCCCAAGATGGTTTACTGTGAGCAAAAAATCAGGCTTACAACCAAGAATGGTCTCCATGATTCCTGAAATTATCCGGTCGCCCCTGTCTTTTTTATTTACATGAACCCTGATAACCCTGTGTCCATACGATCTCAAGGCTTTTTCAGCTTCTGTTAAAAGAAAGTATCCGGAATCAATCATGAGTATGGACAGGCTATCTGTATTAAATTTCCTGTATCTTAATTTGTCCCAGAGCTTTATTGACTCGGTATTCTTAAGCGATGTTAGCAGGGGCGCATAATATGAAGGGAACGCAGCCACGGATGAGGATAAAGGAAAAACCGTAATCGGGATAAATCCTGTCTTCAGCTGAATTTCCGTAAGCTTGTGTATTGCCTGATCATAACTAAGCCCCGTCAATATCTCATGTACTTTATCAAGTTCAGGTCCGTAAGCCATTGCATTTTCATATATAGCAGCATTGGATTCAACAATAATGATTTTTGCTTCAGGATAGCGGCGGGAAAGTTCAGCCACATGATAACCTAAACCAAGGCCCAATACAACAAGGATCCCTTTTCCATTAAAAGTAAAGGCGCCGACTGTGGATTTTGCCTCAGCTTCCGGGTCATAGAGGCTATGAAGAGTCTTGATTGAATTGTCCTCACAAGTCACCCGTATTGATGGCTTTCCGCTTTTTGCCTGTACTATGGAGATGTCTTTTGTGGCACTTAACATGGCATTCATTACATGTGAGCTATGTGAAGAAGCCCTGTCAACTCCCTGTCTTTCGGGTGGTAATTCAGGGATTCCCTTACATATACCCTTGCTTCTTCTTCAAAACCAATTTCGGCGCCTACTGTGGCCAGGTTCAGTACTGAGCTTTTGTTGGCAGGATTATTCTCAAGTGCTTTCACAAACCATTTATAAGCTTCCTGTTTATTTCCTGTGGTCCAATATATAGCCCCTATGTCATTCATGGTTTCATCATTTTCAGCAATTGACAGTATTGACTTAAAGAATTTCAGGGCCTTATCGTACCTTCCGGTCTCAAAGGCGATCATGCCCAGTTCCTTGATAGAACTCACATGAGTTGGGTCAGCATCTATGGCCAGATAAAAATTCTCTTTTGCACGGTCATAGTCGTTTTTGCTTTTTTGAATGAGTCCCTTCTGGTAGAATGCGCTCGCTCTTTCCCAGTACTCACTTTTTGACGTTAAAATATGATCAAGAACCATATCCGCTTTTTCCGCTTCTCCTGACAAACAAAGTGCGATAGAATATAAAAGGGCTGAATTAGCATCGTCCGGGTCTTTCCCCCATATTGCTTCGAAATGTCTGATTGACTCGTTCACTTTTCCGTCATCAAGAAGTGCCTTTCCCAGAAGCCTGTGACCTTTCAGAAAATCAGGACAGATATCCAATGACTTCTTCAGAATGGAAAGTCCTTCAGGCTTGCTGATCCTCCATTTGTGTTCATCTGTTAGCTTCACCAGTCGCGAAGCCCTGATTCTGGCTTCAGGATCTTTAGTCCACTCTATTTCAAATTCTCTGCTATCTTTTTTCATGGGTATCCGTGAAAAGTCTGAACTCTCCAGTGCAGGTGCATCTACATAAATTCTATGTACCCCCATGCCAAGGTCCTCTATCCTGCAGCACATATCTTTGACTGAAAGTGTGGCATTACCGAAGCGAAATATTCCGGTTTCCATCAGCACCCTGGCAGGAATGAGAAAACCGGCGATTTCCTTTTCATGTCCCTGAAACAGTATTAATCCAAGACGCACATCTCTGTTGAAAAGATGTATATATTCTTCGATCTCTAGACGTGTCTTTATCAGTTTGGAGTCTCCGACGATTATATAATCAGACGAGATTTCAAACAGTGCCCTGTTCAGGGCATTTGAAAATCCATCTTCTGATGTCATCTTTAATACAGTAGTCCGGCTGTTCCTGTTGATATCTGTTTTCATGTCACATACTTGCACGATGTTGTATCTGCTGTTCATATCCTGGTGTTCCTGTATTGGTTGTCCACACATCTGAACATACCCTGTCCTGCGATGCCCGTCATCAAAGCTGATCGCCTCCTCCTCATCCACAATTTTCAACAAGGTTTTCAGCCTCTCTGCGTACGTATGGTCTCTGCAGGCCCTCTCATATGATGCATTTGTCACCTTCTGTCTTTCATCTTCGTTCTCAAGGTAATGGCGTATCTTCTCTGCACAGTCTTGTATGTCCCTGAATGTGACAATTTCATTGCCGGTATTGAAGTATTCTTTCAGATCCCCTCTATGTTCATCTACCAGTTGAAATGCACCTGAGCCTGCAATATAAAACGTGGAGCAGTTAGGAGACATTGCCTTAAACATGCCGGGATTCGTTGAAAAGTCATCCTCATTGCGATGAAGGTTGATGTTTATCTTCGTATTTCTGTAATACTGTGAAGCATCTTCAAGAGACAGATTATGCACACTGCGTGCGAATTCAATCTCTTCCCAGCCGTTGCCCACTACCTCCACATGAATACCGGATTTCATGAGCGATCGGACAAGCTCAATCCTTTCCGGGAAAGGGCTACCTACCAGGGCCACGTCCCGTTTGTACCCTTGATCGTCCGGATAGGGCCCGTGAATGCCATATGGATCACAACCATGTGGAAGATAAAAACTGTTTGGGTTGCCGAAACGCCTGTGATAGTGTATTGATGCCCTGTCCTGAAGAAAGACATGGGTGAAATATGATCCAATGGAACAACTCCTTGAAGCATCATATGGCTCATCCAGAAGCCATACTGCTGAAGCCACGCCGGCCCTTCTGATCTCCCTGAGCACCTGACGCGGAATTATGTAACCCTGGACCGTTATAACCAGGTCGATCTCACTTCTGGATATGAGCGGAGGTATCTTCCATACATCTTCGGCATATCCGGTCAACCGTTTCATAAACCGGTCGTTAAAATTTTCCGGAAGACATATTGCCTCAGTATGAAATCGTGAGGGTTTCGGTGTAAACAGATTAACCTCATGTCCCATCTCCATGAGATTTCTGACCAGTACATCGCTTATATAGTTATGAGGCCACATAAGCGTAGGAGACAGGAACAGTATTCTCTTACCTTTAGTTTCAGCCTTTGGAAGAGTGTGTTTAGACAGCACAGCAGCAATTGCATCGGACCATTCATTCGAGCTGCAATCCTGTACCAGACGATGGCGTGTTTCAGCATGCCTGTGATCAAGGACCACCTTGCCATCACGGGAAGTGACCATATCTGACATCTTGATAAGTCTGTCCCTTATGTTGAACGCCCTGATGTCATAATAAAGCTCTTCAAAGAAACCTGGTAAAGACTTTTTGTCCTTTCCGTCGTTAACACAGCTGTCATATAATAGCTTTGTACCCCGTAGCCGTGCCTCTGAAACAATTGAATCCGCACTTTTCTCAATAATATTTGATAGTATGAGGACGTCAGCTTTTGATACGTTTCCAAGTCTGTAATGTGATACGTCATATACCGAAAGATTCAGCTTCCTGTCCCTGTGAAGACCCTCCAGGGGCTTGAGAAGACGCTTTCCTAACAGGGAAGTCCGCCACTGGTATATGATCTGCACGTTTATCATTTTTTTACTGTTCTCCCTATCGTGCTGTTATATGCATCAATGGTCATCTCTACCGCATTTTTAAATGTATAGCGGTCCTTTATGTACGCGCTCGTCCTAGATCTTACTTCAGGTGTATGGTTATGAAAGGCCGTCAGCACTGCACGTTTTATTGAATCTATTGAACCAGGATTCGCATAATATCCAAGATGGCTGTAATACTCTATTTCTCCGGCCCTGTCTGCTACTACAGGAGTGCATCCGCACATGGCAGCTTCAATGGAAGACAGCGATATCCCCTCTATCCAGCTGGGCTGGGCATGGACCCTTGCCGCTGAAAATGCGCTTGCCAGATGCCTGTGTTTGAGCTGTGAAATAAAAATGGTATTTTTATGGGACCAGAGCCTGCACAGTTCGGCATATTCATCATCGGAACTTGCTCCGACGATTATCACAGGAATATCGGGATACTCGCGCAGCGCATACAGAAGCATGAGCTGGTTCTTTCTCCATTCAACGTGTCCTGCAGCCACAACAAAGTCTCTTATGCCGTATTTCGCCACAAACTCTTCAGGACCCTTTATTCCAAACATCTCATCATTAGCTGAATTGTATACAATAGAAAAAGGAGGTGTCCTGTCAAGGTTCAGACTGATCTGTCGCATCTCTGTATGGGAAAAGCAGATAATCCTGTCGCTCATCTCAAGGAGCGCCTTCTGGTCCTCCTCAATGTTCCATTTTGCATAAAAACGCATTTCCTGCTTCAGATTCCCGGCGCGAAGACCGCCGTGTGCCAGCACGCTCAGTACAGCATGTCTTTCATCCCTGCCCGGTATCTTAAAGATATCCTTTATGGTGTTAATAACAAAATTCGTCTCTGAAGGGTCCATATAAATGGTAGAAATAATGACTTTGACATTGTCTGCCTTTGCCGACACCATTTGTGACAGTCCGTCCTGTGTCTCCCAGGCATTGTGGAATATATGGACTATGTCATATCCTTTAGCACGAGGTTTCAGTGAAAGTGATACATCGGCTTTGACACCATAGCGATCAAGCATTTCAATCGTGTTGAGAACTCTGCCCCTCGGACCGGTAGCATCTTCAAGTTTGGAAAACAGAAAATGATGCACCATAACAAGGACCTGCATGGAATAGTCCCTTACCCTCTCATGGGAGGACTTGCCCAAAGCAACTATAGTGCTGTCTGAATATACATCCTGTGTAAAACAATGGGGAACCTCATGAAACACGTCTTTGTACACCCTCAACAGAAACTTCCTGTTTATGAATGATGGCAGGCCTGAGGCAAAATTATCATTTTCCCTGTTGATGTTCAGACTGGACATGGAATCACGGTCCCGAATACTAATATATCCTTCTTTTTTGAGCACACGCCGTACCTGTCTGAAAAAATGCTTAATGTGCTTAATAAAGCTCAGTATATCCCAGACGAAGACAGCGTCAAATTCTCCGTCTGAAAAACTTTCCATTGTATCAGGGTCCATAGTGTTGATTTGGATAAGATCGATATTCTCCTTTTTAAACGCTGCTGCAAGAGATCTGCTTTCAGCGCCTATGTTCAATACCCTTGAGCCATCGATCAGATAACGCCTTGCAAAGAAAAGTCTCCAGTCAAATGAATCGTCGTATGCTGGATACTTCTCCTGGTGCATCAATAACAATTCTTTTAGCAGGGCCAGTTTAGGGAAAGGGTGAAAATCCGTAAGGCTGCATCCGGTGCATGCATTGACGTTAAAATACCCCTCTCCCTTAATAGAGACTTTCTTAATCAATACTGTTCTGCTTCCACAATAACGGCATTTAGTCATAGTAACTCCTGAACCATTCCTCTAGTATGAGCAAACACCAGAGCTTGAGGGAATTATGTTTATCTATTTCCATCCTCTTTGGGTCAAGCAGTGCCTCCACATATCCCGGCCTGAAAATCCCACGCTCCCTCGCTTTCTGTCCAAGCAGGGTATCGCGAAGATAAACACTGTACGTATCTTTGAACCATGTAAAGATGGGAACAGAAAAACCCATCTTTTGTCGGAAGATGATTTCGTTGGGTATGCGTCCGATCATGTTCTTCTTAAGGATATACTTCTGTATGCAGCTTCTGTATCTCATATTAAAGGGTAGTCCTAGGCAAAAATCGACCAGCTCATGATCAAGCAGTGGTACGCGAACTTCAAGTGACGTAAGCATGCTTGCCCTGTCCACCTTGAACAGGAGGTTGTCCGCAAGATATGTAGCAACATCAAATCTCTGGATTCTCTGCAGGTCGTCAGACACGTCCATCCCGTAATACATATCCATGAACCTGGTTCTCGCATAATCCTCAGATGTCCTGGCATCAGGAAGAATAAGCGTATTGAGCTCTTTCAGGTGACATGAGCAAAGGTTAGCAAGGTAGTCCTCATAAGGGAGAATAAAACTGTCTTTAATATACGGGCGCAGCTCGGGCGATAAGCGTGAAATGTCCTCCATCAGCTTCACTTTTTCAATCGTGTTTTGATACCGGTCATATCCCCCGAATATCTCATCACTGCCCTCACCTGAAAGACATACAGTGACTGATTCCCTGGCATAGCGAGACATAAGATATGTCGGAATAATAGCCTGGTCCGCAAATGGCTCATCTATAGCCTTGATCAGCTCCTGTATAAGGCCAAACGCCCTGTCTTCCTTCAGGATAAGCTTGTGATGCTCCACGTTTGGTATATAATCTGCAGCAAGTGCAGCATAACTGAGTTCATCAAACTCTTTCTCTTCAAAGCCAACAGAGTACGCTTTCACCGTATGATCTGTAATTGATGACATGTATGCAGTAATGGCGCTCGAATCCACTCCGCCTGACAGAAAGACGCCGAGCGGAACATCAGATATAAGTTGTCTTTGCACAGAACTATGTATCAGGTCATCAAGTATACTCACTATCTGATCTTCAGAGTGACCCTCCCACGGCATGGGCCTTGGCTCCCAGTATCTCTCAATTCTGAAGTCGCCATTTTCTATTAGAAGACAGGTTCCGGCCTCAAGCTTGCGAATATGCTTAAAAATGGTCTTCGGAGCAGGGACATATTGCAGGACCAGAAAGTCGGTAACCGAACTATAGTCTACGTCCCCCTTGCCTACTGCTGGCAGAAGCGCCTTCAGTTCCGAGGCAAAATAAAACCTCTGTCCGATCCATGAAAAATACAAAGGCCTGATCCCGAGGCGGTCCCTTGCCCCGAACACTTTATTTCTAACAGAGTCCCATATTACAAATGCAAACTGGCCGTTCAGCATTTCAAGGCAGTCTGTTCCGTGCTCTTCGTACAAATGGATTATCACTTCTGTGTCACAGTTGGAGCGAAAGACATGGCCCTGCCTGATAAGTGTCTGTTTCAATTCCGGAAAGTTGAATATCTCGCCGTTAAATGAGATCCAGACCGTGCCGTCTTCGTTTGACATCGGCTGACGTCCTGCTTCCGAGAGATCTATGACCGTGAGCCTCCTGTGTGCAAGACCAACCATTCTGTTTTCAGAAACAAATATTCCGGAATCATCAGGGCCCCGATGACTCATCCGGTCACGCATCTGTTCAAGAAGGGCCGGTCTTACCTGCTCTCCTGAAAATGATACTATTCCTGCGATCCCGCACATACCTATACCTTTCTTGCCACTATGAAAAGTGTAGTGGTCCTCAGGTCTTCCCTCTCAAATGATTTGTATTTGTCATCTACGAGAGGCAGCTCTGCATCTATCATCGCATCACTTACCTTCATTTCTGCCACATCCTCCAGGACTTCAAATCCCTCATGTTCAAATGCTTCCTTATATTCACTTGCCCTCCATCGGTTCATATAGCCATGCGGTACAATGCTGCAATATTCCTGCATGATCTCCTCCCATGCCTCGCGGGATTCGCGTAAAAAACCAAGAGGGACGTCAAAATTTCTGTGATCTCTCAAGTCAATACAGTGTGCTGTAAGTCCCCCGGGTTTTAATACTCTCTTTGTCTCACGGATACAATGCAATGGATCAATCACATGCTCCATTGTAGCGTGTGAAAAAAGATAATCAACTGATGCGTTCTCAAATCCTGTACAATTGAATGATCTACTGTCAAAATGTCTGACCGTGCTTTTACCGATTCTGTAGTGTCCTGTCCCCAATATTTTTAATTCTGGGAAATTCAGAAATGATGAATCGAAATTGCCAATACCTTGAAATAGTGACATTGTTTCAAAAAGCACTTTCAGCGACTCAATAAATCCCTCAAGATCAAACGTCAAGATAAGGAAAGGATCCAGAGTATATGCTTTCTGAACCCCCGAAAGTGCGAATAAAACTTCGCACCCGAGAGAACCCCCGGGACCTATCTGAAGTGTACTGTTCGGTATGTTATCCATATGTCTTAGCGGTCTGCTGTAGCGATTATAGACAGATGCGTCGTATATAAAGCCCGTATTGTCTCTGCCTCGTTCCATCATTTTAATGAATGCACTGTTGTATTGTTGAGCGTCATACCTCGTAAACTCAAACTCACTGATAATACCAGCCAGGTCATCCTTAAACTGAAGTTCCATCGGAAAAGTAAGTTCCGACTCCAGCGCCAGCTCACCGTGTGATTTTTTGTATGCTGAAAATGCTCGTGTAATCTCTGACATTGATAATGTTATGCTTTTTCTTATGCCCATTTTTTCCTTTTCTATAAACCCAATTCGGCTATCCTATCGGGGGGCAGTTTTTCTATAAAATAAAGGTAAGGTGGAACTATTAAACTGTAAACACAGCTGTTCGTCCTTGGGTCAGAATTATCAGACGAGGAAAAATATATAGTGCCTGGCCACATGGAGTAAAGCCCTCCTCCGGATTTTCTTATTTCGCTGTGCCGGTCGACACGATTAAGCAGTGGCTTTCCATCTTCATAAAGAACAGAAGCGGTGTAAAAAGGCATATGTGAATATATTCTTCCAGCCGCCGTCTTAAAATTAAAGGTGTAACAGAACCCATCATCTCTTACTATTTCTCCGGTCGGTATTACGTAATTGACTGTTTGGACATTTTCAAAAGCCTTATTTGGGACAGCGATCTCCTCGTTAAGATGTTTGATAATATTTTCAAGTCTTGATATTTCAGCAGCCATCTTCTTCCCTGTGAACAGATTTTGTAAAAAAAGGTCTTCAATACGAGCTTCCTTGTCTTGGAAAATATGCAATAGCCTGGGATAATCTTTATTAAACTTGGGAATATCCTCAGCAGTGAATATTTTTCTAACAACGAATGTATTTAACTGGTATGTTGTTTCTGGTAAATGCTTTATACCTTCAAGCAGTGGCCGAATTTCATCATTGAAAACATACCCATATTCAAAGAACTTTTCTACCCAGTGAGAGATCGGTCGTTCATTGACATGACCGTCACCCCCCTGCCCTGGCGGTGGAGATGCAAAAATAATAGTGTCACTTGCATTAACACATGATCGTATCAGATTATCTTCATATTCAGGCTGCAGGTGTTCTATTACGTCCAGGCACAGACATATGTCAAACTTCTTGCCGGGCATGTATTCTTCTCCAAGATTATGGATTGCAACCATTTCTGAAATATCACTGTTCCTCTGTTCTATTGCGGTACGGCTGGCATCAACGCCTCTTACCTCTTTCACCCCGAGTTTTATGAACTCTTTCAGCCACATTCCGGCCCCGCAGCCAAAATCTATTACACTCCCCGGTCTGTATCTTTCAAAAATAAGCCGGGCAATATGGGGGACTGTCCGCGCGTGCATCTCAATGCATCTATCATAAAAACCGCTGTCATAGGTATCATCAATGGAGTATCTCTTTGCATCTTCAGGGCAGTGTTCGAGAAAACCTATCGTGCAAAGAGGGTCCCAGTTTCTGGTCTGTAAAAAAACATAGTCGGTTCTCGGATGCATAAATCTGAATATGGCCCTGAGTACTTGCGGTCGCAAAGTGCAAAGCGTGTCGTCAATGGCTAATATACCTCCCTGCTTCAAATATCTTGACGCGAGTTCCAGGTCGGTAAGCATAGCATCCTCGCTGTCCTGACTGTGCATGAATATGAAATCAAATGGACCTTTATCCCTCCAGATTCCAGGACCAGTCACATTCATGTCAAGGGAACTGTCGGAATTGCCTGAAGATAAATTTGACTCTGATGTAAAGGCGCCAACATGCCAGGTGATTTTATGTGCAATACCCTCATCTTCAATTACTCTTTGTGCAAATGCATGGATTAAACTGGGACTATCACGATCTTCCATAGGACCAGGACCTATGACATGAATCTCTGATGCCTCAGGGGAACAGGAAGCAAGCAGTAATACTGCACCTGCTGAAGTGCCGACCGCAAGAATATTAAGCGGTTTTATTTCATCAATTTTTTTTCGCAGTGCTTCCATATCAGGGACACTTAAAGATTGTTGTATAAGCAAATTTGCGTTATGTTCCAGTCTCTTACACATTCCGGTCATATCGTGATTTATTTTCTGCACTTCATTATACATGCTTTCTAAAATGCTCCATCTAGACGTACCCGACTTCACGGGCAACGTCCTCTGAGTACCTCATAACTTTTTCTGCCTGAGCAGACGTAAGGTCTCTTTTCCACCGGCCAACCGCTGTTTTTTGCACTGTAATATTTCCCGACGCAAAGTCATCTTTACTAATGGATACCACCGAAGACCGGGATATCCTTTTTGTAAAGGGTTCAAGCATACTGGTGCTGAAGGAAATATTAAGAAAATTACACACTGCCTCTGTTTTGGCCAGAGGGTCCTCCATCCACTCTTCAAACCTTAGAGTATAAAACCGGTCAGGCATGCTACTGCTATGTTCAAGTATCTCTCTGTTAACATCAGCCCAGTATTCATAGGGGCGCTGGGAAAGATCTACCAGGTCAGGGCTGTTTATGCTGTCCCTGTTAAAATGACGCGGCAGGTAGTTCATCATTTTTTTGGAACGTTCCATCGATGCAAATGTATCTCTCGGATCCCGCACAAGATAGATAAACTTCAGACTTGCAAATAATTTCGCCATATATGGTATCGCACATGCCATATTGAACCCTGGAGATTTCATCCCCCATGCAACATGGTGGGGAGCTTTCACCTTTCTGAAGTATGCATGATATGTGTCCCACAGGAATTGTTGGGCTTTCTTGTCCCAAATGTCTGTATCTTCATCATCAAATTCCCAACCCAGTCCTCTCCACTGGTTTGCATGGAACCTTTCGCGGTAAAGATAAGAGGCAATCCAGTTTTCGTCAAATATAAATACACTGCCTTCACTGAGAACATGCCTGAGCAATGTTGTTCCAGACCTTTGACATCCAACGATTATGCACCTCATACTGACTGCACCACTTCCATACTTTTCAAATGATTATCACCCCTCTGCCTTCATCATTGAGTTGATATTGTTGTGATTTCTCATAATGGCCTTCTTACTTATCACTCAGCCACTGAGAAAATAAATCAAATCGTATGTATGAGAATGCAATATGTGTGCCATGCATGTGAATGATTTAAAACTAATTAACTTTATAAATAAGATTTTGATTCAAGAAAAGATAATGTATAAATCCATTCACTGGATTATCAAGAGAGTGACAATATTTCTGTTTATTATCAATACATTGGAGATATTTAAATTTATTTGCGTGATCATGTCATATTAATATCTTCTCATTATTAATCAGTACGAAAGACAAGAGAAGAATAAAAATACTTCAATAGTGAACAGGATAAATCTCGTTTTCAATGTCAAATATACATTAGACGTCAATAATTTGAAGTAGAGTAGATGCTGCTAATAATTACAGAACGTCCTGAATCTGATGGCGGTTACAGCGAAGTATAATTTCTTATTTTGATGATGTTACCATATGAGCGAGCGGGTTGTTTCGATTTTTTCATTTGATTACTGAGGAATTGTTTCAGTTTTTTGCAATTATTCGTTGAATACGCTATCTTGTATCGTTCATTTTATGTTGATAAAACAAGGATGAAACAGAATCCGACAAATATCATCTTATATTGTCTGTTTAGTCATTAATAATTTGAATTGACTTACTGTTTTTATACATTCTCTGCCTGCTGGATCTCCTGCCATGCTTCCCGCAGTATTTCCACAACTTTTTCGGCATCATTCAGGGCATCACGATTATTGCTTATGTCAGCCTTTGAGAGACTTTCAAGCACAAAGCCGTAAAGATTCTTCAGGTTATTTGCGATCTCACCGCCTTCCATATTAATGGATCCGGAAAGCTCCTGAACTATGGCTGTTGTCTTTTTAATGAAGCGGGATTTACCGATTGAATCTCCCGCATCCATTTTCTCTCTTGCCTTGCCGATGAAATTGATGGCTCCGTCATAAAGCATGGTTACTATCTGAATCCTGTCTGATACGATTGACTCCTGCTTTTCAATCATAGTAGCTCCCTTCATGTCATATCCTCCTTTATGATCAAATTCAATCCCTGTTCAAAATATTGTTAAGCAATATCTGTACCCGATGTACATATATAAATGTTCCTTCATCCTTTATTCAGCTACTTAGTTCTCATATCATGTATTCTCAGCATAATAAGGCAAAATTCATTATATCCCGATATTTGAAAGATAATAACGAACTGCCAATATAGATTCCGATATACAGGAATGAGGAACATAATTCCTGCAATGGAAAACTTTGCCCGGTAACATCTTCTCAACACATAACATGCGATCGACAACTTTAATGAATTGCCTTCATCATCTCAATTGATCTACAGAACTCCTGTTTTCTTTAATTTGATCAAGCAGTACATGAGCTCTCCTGTTTTGAGTATCAAATATCAACACTTTTCTCAGCTCTTTTTCAGCCTGCTCTTCCCTTCCGGTTCTGATGAATACTTCAGACAGTGAAGTGAGTGCGCCAAGGTTTGCGGGATGACACAGCAGAAACTCCTTAATAGACTCCTCTACCTTATCATACTGTTCAAGTTCCATACCCATGGAGATGACTGAATCAAGAACATTTTTATTGTCCTGATCTTTTCCGAAGATCTCACAGACCAGGCTGAAGGCTTTATCCTTATCCCCCTGCTCCCAATCCTTAACAGAGATTTCATGTGATTCCCTGAGAAGGTCTGATTCATTTTTCCGTGACATCACCTTATCAAAAACAGCTTTAACTTTATCAGCTATCATTTTTGCATCAAACTTGTTTTTTGCTCTCTTAAGAGCCCTCTTCCCCAGATCATGTCGAAGATCGTCATTAACTATCATTTCATTCAGGGCCATATAAAGAGAAAGGTGGTCATTCGGCTGGACAAGTTTGCCAGCATCTCCTACAACTTCAGGGATGGAGCCGGAGTACGTTGATATCACAGGTGTTCCACATGCCATGCTTTCTATAAGTACCATTCCAAACTGCTCCTGCCATGACCTGGTCGAAATACTGGGAAGAACAAATAGGTCGGCCATATTATAAAGCTTGTACATATCATCATATGGATATTCCTCTATGAATATGGTTGAACCGGAAATGCCTAATGCCCCTGCTCTTTCGCGTGCTCCTTGAAGCTCAGGGCCCTTACCTACTAATATAAATTTAATCTGTTTATCATTCAGATGAGTGTCGCGACATATTTTTGCAGCAGCATTGAGAAAATCATATATACCCTTTTCCCATACCATTCTGCCGATAAACAGGACAACAATGTCGTTACTGTTAATTCCTGTTTTTTCTCGTTCCGTTTCAAAATCATCCCGAACAGGCCTGAATACATTCAGGTCAACGCCCATTGGGATGACATCTATTCTGTCTTCAGCAACGCCCTCAATCATAAGGGCCTCTTTCGCACGATCAGTTGCCGCTATGAAATGATCTGCCCCCTTTCGTACTGTTTCCTTAATATGATGTACCTCTTCATACTCTTCATAGTTATAAGGAATGTTTTCCCATTCAAGACATATCACTTTACATCCGTACTGCTGTTTGGCATACACAGCCTGTGCCGAAAATTTATACGTTATATCAGCAGAGAACACGAGGTCCGTGTCAGCCAGGGCATCTTCCAGTCCTTCCATCTCCATTAAAAGGCCCTGATGTTTAGAGGGGAGCTGGACAACAGGAATTTCAATGTTACTTATATCAAAGTTAGTTTGATCAGATGTAAAAGCCTTGAGATCAAAGCTTTCAAGCATGGGTTCATAATTCTGCATCTCCCACTTATTAAGATTGGCTCCTCTTACGATGGCTATTTTCCTGGCTTCTTCTGCATCCTTATGAACCTCCATTTTATATTGCCCATCTTTATTTGAATAACTTTTATAGTCATCATCTGTCTCGCATGATCTTTCTTTATGATCCTCTCCTGCATCAACTTTGATATATACCGACCTGTTATCTGGCGTATATTCGATTCTGAACCCGTCTTCTTTTGCCTTATCCTGAATATCCGGTTTTATTTTCTCCTTCCATTTATTCAGAAAGTGTCTGCTGTTCCTTGCACCATATAAAAGCCTTCCTTCTGTTGTCTCTTCATAATGATACAGTTCACTTTCAGGAGTATAGATAATTTTGTATCCCATCTCTCTTACTCTCAGACAAAAATCAATATCTTCATACCCATTCAGAAATCCTTCATCGAACATTCCAACAGTGATAAAGAAATTCTTTTTTACCAACATGCATGCAGCAGTCACTGCATTCATTTCCCGTATATGATTCACTTCCTTTCGACCCCTGTCAAAACCCTTGTACAAATGTGCTATGTGCAATGCTGAGTCGGAAATATCAAACACTACACCGGCATGCTGAATAGTATTATCCGGATATATAAGTTTACTTCCTACTACAGCTACATCCTGCTGTATTTTCATTACTTTTACCATGCTTTCGAGCCAGCCCGGCTGAGGAATCGTATCGTTGTTCAGAAACAAGAGGTATTCACCTTTTGCTTTTTTTGCACCCTGATTATTGGAAATGGCAAAACCGAGATTTGTAGCATTTGATATGATTTTCACATCACCTTCCAGACTCCCGAGAAATTCTCGAGTTCCATCGCTTGAAGCATTGTCAATAATAATAACTTCATATGGTTCATATGCTGTATTTCTTGCAAGGTTTTCGATACATTTTATTGTAAATTCAATTTTGTTGTGGACTGGGATAATGATTGAAACAAGTTCATATGTTACTACCTCTTCGTGATTTTTATTTGTATGTTCAGCAGAATCAGGCAATAGTTCTGAATGATCTGCATGATGCTGCTCAAAGGGCATACAAACCGGCAATTGATCTAATGAACAGGGAAGAGTTCCATGTTCAACATAATGCTGGAAATAGTCATCCATGTCATGGGACTGGTCATAACGTTTCTCATCAAATGTCGGATAATAATTGCGTATACATTGTATGGTAAATATCTTGGCCGTCTTATGATCAAATGGTTCAGGAAAATATGCATTATATCTGAGTATTAAATGAAAAAGGTTCCGCCATATAATAAAGTCTACCGGAATCAAGCCATTGAAAATCCATTCCCTGTCAATCACTCTCCACTTTCCGGTACTTTCTTCAACTATAATATTCCAGAACGTAATATCATATGCCTCTCCCTTTAAGAGAGGGATGCCCACCGTGTCTTCTTTATCTGATGAATAATTATCCAGCAGAAATTGATTCAGAGATTCAAGAAGTCTCAGGAATTTTGGGTCAGCATCATTCTGCGTCATTATTTTAAAAACGGTAAAAAGGAGTTGATCACCGCGATGAAATATCTCTTCAGATAATTTCTGCTTAAATACGTCTGACGTTTTCAATCTCTCATCTTTTACCGGCACTGCATGTGTATTCTCTATTACTAATGTCCCATCTACAGCCTTTGTTAAAGTAACTTTTTTACAATATGATGGATTTCTGTCAAGTGAATAATGTTTTGCAATCCATGATTGATGTGCTATTCCATGGTGCTTTAGGGCTTTTTCCTGATCACCTTTATAAGCAACTACTAAAAAAGAATTTGATAGGTCCTTGAGCATTCTGCCCTTTATCAGTTCACGGGTAACAAGACTTTCATTAAAAGGCATGGTCCTTTGACCCGAGCACCTGTCCTTAAAAGGAGTTTCAATCCAGTTATGCAAATAATTCTCAGCTGTTATTTCTTCCCCGTTTATGATGGTGGAAGCAAGCTTATAATCAGGGAAAGGGAGATAAAAGTTAAAAGAAGAGAAGCCAGCCATCCGCAGCAGATCTTCAATCTCTGCCGAACTGAAGGTAACAGCAGAGTCCAGCCGTGGATATCCCTGAATGCTGTCAAAGACCCTTCCTGAGTGGTCCTCCCTGGAGCCGCTGAAATACTTCAGCCCGAACTTGTTCTCAATAGCCAGTATACATATACCGCTGTCCCTCAACGCATTATAAACAAGCTCCAAAGCGTATAAGGCAGATCGAAATGGTGAGTCTGAAAGTACGGGATGGTACATATGACTGTACTCAAGCACTCCTATTAACGTGGCAATGTCAAACATATCTGATAATTTCAGATCCAGGAAATTGGCTACATGTATATCAACATTATCCAGATCATGGCAACGCATATGAGCAACCTTGGCCCTGTGAAGTCCACCTTCGATTGAGCAGACTTCCTTAAAATTTTCACCAAGCCAGCGCGTAATGGCTCCGCAACCGGCTCCCAGCTCCAGGACACGTGAGTCCCGGTCACTCAGCTCCAGGCAATCCAATATTGTGTTTCGGTATGGGCTGAGATGATAAAGGCTGGGCCAGTCCCTTATAGCTGACTTAAGTTCAGATGAGAATATGCTTAGATCTCTGCTCTTATCCAGTACATCTAAAAGGTAACTTTCAGCTCCATCCATATAACCCGCAGGTGTTCCCTCTTCCCTTGCTTTATATATTCCGGATGAATCACAAATAAAGTTTTCGAGTCTCATTCAATCCTTTGTTACCCATAATGCACTTGAATCAATTAGAGAATGCAAGCATGGCAATCCCTGATACAATTTTATATTTAAGAATCTTTGCAAGAACACTGCCAGATAAAATAAAAGGATCGTACAACTCTTTGCAGCACAAATAGAATCGCTATAAACGTGTTAACTGCCTGTTAAATAAAGTATTAACGGCTGGTAATGTCAACCTTAATTCATTCTTTTCATTATTTTCTTCCAGTTAGTCAATGTCAATGAAATGACAATAACCTTACTGGAGTCAAAGCTTTAGTAGAAAATGAAACAGTTTGGGATTAGAAAGAATTTTCGCCATTTGAGGAGATGTCAGATATTTTGCTGACTTCCTGTGAAAAAAATTTTCCTCCACAAAAGTGATCGCTTCTATGACATCGGCGGAAATAATCGTCTTCTTTTCAGATATGAGCTGGGTGAGTAAAAACATGCGAAAAAAAGCGTAACAGAGAATAAGATGGTTAACACCGTAAATAAATCCCTTTTGTGTAAAGATTCCCACGCTCTGTAACTTATGCAATATGTATTTTGCAATGATATTGGAAAATTTCTGAAGCTCTTTTAGATAGATATCATGATATACTTCCTGCAAGCGGTTTCTTACATTAGCAATCATCTCTTTTGATTTTAAAATGCCCGTGTTCTCGCAGGAACCTGCTACCTCTGTTTCGTTGATAAATGCACTCATAGACATGACATGTGCAATATGGGACATGAGGTTCATCTTTTCTGCATACAGTGGGGACAGTTGCTCACACTCATCAAGAAAGGATTGTTTATGATCCAACAGGTATTCCCTGCCCGACATCACATCTATCATGGCTGAATTGCCCAGATTATATGCCTCATACATATCGTTTATCCATTTCCCGGCAATGAGCAGCTTCTGTTCTACATCAAATGAATTTTGTACAAAAAGGCATGACATTGCGTCACTAAGAGAGAACAGTCTTTCCCACGTAATAGTGTAACCACGATAAAAAATAAGATGGCTTGCGCAACGCAAATTATTTTTCCAGTCAACCCGGGTTATCGTTACCCCTTCAGATGAAAGAAGCGACCTGAGTATTGAAGGACAGGCAAAGCTTGTTTTAAGGTGCATTCCACGAGGTGAATAACCGCTTACCTCAAGAGGGAAGTATCTGCAGGCGCGGCTCTTTGATTCAGGTCCATACCGACTATGAATGTAACACCTGTCATCATCAAGCATGAATATACATCCACTATTTCGAAGCAAGAGTTTATACATAGGCTCTCCATTTTGCTGAATCTCTTCGGAAAATGATTCATATTCTTCAGGTAAATTAGAATTTTTCAGGATCGTTTTATATCGGAGAAACTCTTCTTCACTTAACTCTATCGACCAGTTGTTTTTGCAGCATTTTCCACACATTTCACACGGAGAGTTCGATAAATTTGATGGAAATAAAATGAATTGACCAACGGGAATGCCTTCGTCTGTTACTGCGGACTCTTTCATAATTAAGTGTTTAGTTTGACTAATGATAGCTCTTATACGTATCAGGCACTTGATCTCCTGCTCATGACACCCGTCTGATGGTCTCCACTTTTGTAACTGTACCACAACAAATCAGATTTAATAAAGTTAAGGTTAACATGCAGGTGATTAAACTGAATTGAACATGCGGCAAAGCAGATATTATTGATACATGTACGAATGACAATACAGCAGTCGAAATATTGCAGAATCGTCGTTGAATTTGAATTGAAGGAAGGTTTTAAAAAAGGTATTGATAGTACACGATTTACTACAGGCTCGCACTTGCTCCTGTCTGCTGATAATGTTTCATGCCATCCATCATCTCTTTCCAGCCACTCCTGATTGTACTTAAGACTTCCTCTGCCTCCTCCAATGCTTTGACATCATTATGTAAGTTTGCATAAAGAAGGCGCTGCAACACGAAGTCGTACAGACGTCTCAGATTCACTGATATGTCACCGCCCTTTTCCATATCAAGAACATTGGAAAGCTCGCTGACAATGGAGGTTGCTTTTGAAAAATGATGTCCTTTGGAAATGTTATCACCACTATTGATTTTGACCTTGGCTCTTTTTAAGTGATTTATTGCACCGTCATATAACATGAGCACTATCTGAACTCTGTCCGTGGTTTGAATAACTGTTTTTTTATAAGCTGCTATATCCATTGAAACTTCACCTAAGCCTGAGTTGAAAATCCAGTCAGGTAATTACCGATGGTGTTGTAATTTCCCACAAGCAGTTCCAGAGCTGAAAACTTTCTCACCATATCATCCTCTGCCTTTTCAAGCCGGTACTCCATGTTTCTTATTGTATTTGAAATGCTGTTAATAACATCCTGCAGGCCATCTTTCCTTAACTCGATGGATCCATCAACCTTACTTAAGATATTAGAAATATAATCTGACATCTTTACCGCTATCCCTTCAGTACTGTCTTTAAACAGATCTGCCACGTCATCCAGATTCGTTCCAAGTTTGGTTTCCAATGTGGCTGAGTTAATCTCAAGATTGCCGGTTTCATAATCCGTAGTTATGCCGATCTGAGCAAGTATGCTCAGACTGCCTGAAAGCCCTGACACACTGTTTGAAGCCAGAGTTCTTAAATTGTCCTGGATATGTCTTGTGGTTCCCTCCCCGACGAAAATTCCGCTTTCTTTGGTATTTGTGTCATAAATAGAATTGGTCGAAATAAATGAAACCACATCGTTATAAGAAGTCACATATTCCTGTATCTGTTCCTTAATTGACTCATTATCAGCTGAAACCGTAACGGTAGATGATGAATTTTCTTTCTTTAATGTCAGAGTTACTCCATTAATCACATCACTGATGGAATTCGTGCTTCTGGTTATCTGCAGGCCGTCTACCGTAAACTCAGCATCAGCCGCAGTTTTATTTTCTGCAAATGCAGAAGCAGTAAAATCAACTGTACTGCCTGTACCATCAAGTGTTGTACCTGTATCTATAGTGACCGTGTTTGCAGCGCCTGTTTCATTCCCGGATATTACCAGACGATAATTTGTTCCATCGTTAACCACAGTTGCTGTAACTCCGGGATTACTCGTATCATCATTAATAAGATTCTTCAGACCATCTAAAGTAGTACCATCGGCAACTGTCAGAGATCTTTGCGATGTTCCATATGTATATTGGAAGACCTTATCACTTCCACTGCTGTTTACAATGTCTGTTGATGCGGTCAGACCCGTCCCATTATGCACTTCCTTTTCTGCTGAAGCGAGGGTAGTAACGGACACCGAGTAATTCCCCACAGATGCTGTCCCTGTTGCTGTTGAATCAATCACGGTCGAATCACTCGCAGAGCTCGTCTTCACATAAAAACCTGAAGTTGTTTTTAATTTATTGAGTGCGTTTCTGAGGTCTGAAAGCTTTGTTGACAGCTCAGCATATGTGCTTATCTTGCTGTTATAATCAGTCCTTTTGGTTTCAAGTATGTCAATGGGACGTCGTCTGATCTCTATGAGTTGAGATATCAACTCATTATAATCTATCCCGGTGTTGAGTCCGCCAATGCTGAAGCTTGACATTTATCCCTCCTTGCTTATCAGGAGACCTTTTAATTCTTTTGCATTTTTAGAAAGCTCTACCAGCTCTTCCGGTGGAACCTGCCTGATGACCTCTTCTGTTTCACTGTCAATTATCTTGACTATCACCATATCAATATCATCTTCTATTTCAAGATGTATTTTCCTGTTGAATAACTGGGCAGTGCCGGCTACTCTTGCCATAGCCTCGCTGATGTCAACATTATCCTGCTTTTTCAGGTCTTCATTATTTACTACTTTTGCTTCTTCCTTTGCTGCTTTTTCTGCTTTTACATCACTTCGATTATGAGCTTCTGCTGCTGGCATTAACTCTATCCCTGCCTTTTTATCGAAAATGCCGTTTATCATGTTATCTCACTACCTCCATCCTTTTATTATCAGGGGCAGAGCTTAAAACTCTGCCCCTGCATAAAGCGTCTTAATTGACGTTACGACAACAGCTGAAGAGCATACTGCGGGATTGTGTTTGCCTGTGAAAGAACGGCAACTCCAGCCTGCAGAATGATCTGACTTCTTGTAAGGTTTGCTGTCTCTATTGCAAAGTCAGCATCCGCAATTCTTGAGTTTGCAGCTGAAAGGTTTTCGGCTGCGATCTCAAGGTTGGCAATTGTACTGCCGAGCCTGTTCTGAACAGCACCGAGATTACCTCTCCTCGTAGAGACAGTTGAAATAGCGCTGTCAATGACAGTCAGCATTGACTGGGCAGCACCGACTGCATCAATGCTTGACAGTGCAGCTGTCGTGAGACCGAGAGCTGATGCATCAATATTTCCAAATGTTGTTGTGGAGATCTTGATTCTGTCATTTGCCGTGTTATTGATACCGACCTGGAGTGACACGCCGGTAGCACTCAAACTTCCATCCATCAGTTTAAAACCGTTGAAATCAACTGTGTCGGATATTCTGTCTATTTCGCTCTTAAGGTCTGAAAACTCAGTCTGCAGAGCTGTCCTGTCAGAAGCTGACAGTGTTCCGGTAGCAGACTGCATTGAAAGCTCTCTCATCCTGGTAAGGATGTTGTGAATCTCATTCATGCCACCTTCTGCAATCTGAACAACAGATATACCATCCTGCGCATTTCTGACCGCCTGGTTGAGCCCCCTGACATGAGCAGTCAGCTTCATTGAAATGGCCATTCCTGCAGCATCATCTTTTGCGGAGTTGATCCTCAGACCTGAAGACAGTCTCTCTACAGATGTTCCAAGTTTACTCTGTGTACGATTAAGGCTTCTCTGAGCATTCAGAGAAAGTAGATTAGTATTGACGACTAAACCCATGTTATTCCTCCTTGATTTTAGTCAAACTCAATTTATATGAGATTGACTCTTTTTGGCTTCCGTGCCGGTTTTAACAGGCTCAAGCCCGTTTTAACAACTCAGGATTAGGTCATTTTGTCGGTTATCACTCCCTCCTTTCCTGACCATCACCTATTTAATCTTTAGCTTACTTATCGGCTTTTTACTGCAAATCTTTAGAATAAAAAGTGGGAAATTCGGGAAATCGAATTTATATTCAAGATTCATGGTGCAAAGGACCATTTTATTCTATTTCATCATACGCATTTGGAGCATGACTGATGATAAATCAAGACTGAAACGTCCTGAAACTGAGGGTCTCCGTATAATACTGTGAATATTAATATTGTCGATTAATACATGGAATAATGAATATAAAGAGGGATAATAATAAAGTTGCTTCTGGAGAGCAACACTTATCCTATCTTCTCGAATGTCTTTTCGGTATTTTCCAGGACGACCTGGACTCCTTTTCTCGTACCGGCATTAATCAGCAGGGGTCCCTGGAAATTGGCAATTACATCCTCACCATCAACTCTCATGGTTACAAGCACAGCCAGATCTTCTTTATTGTCCAGTTGAAGATAATTTTGCACTTTTTTATCAAGGTCTATGTTATAGCCTTCCGATATTTCATCAGGAGGGACAACAATGAATGCAATGTCAGGATCATCAACAGCCTGGAGCCATTTTAACGGAGTGTCCTTATGATCGATAAGTATAAATTTTTTTGTATCAGGCAGTCCGATAAGACCATCTGGAAAATCAACAACTTTATCCTTTTCAACATCAAGTTCACCAAATCTCGATGTTTTCAATTTTATCATTTTGACCTCAATACACTTCTGATTTTAGTGAATTGCTCCATTAACAGATTTGACGACAGCAGATTTTCTTTCTTGATCCTGTCATATAATTCTTTCCTGTATATTTTTAATTTTTCCGGTGCCTTAATACCAAGCCTTACTGAGTTACCCTTGATCTCAACTACCGTAATGGTAATATCATCACCAAGGTTAATTGATTCGTCTGACTTCCTTGTCAATACCAGCATCCTGCCGCTCCTTATTTTTGATAATTTATTATTTCATTAAACAGGTTCTATAAATCAATTTTATTTAACACTTCTACCGAAGAAAATCAAGAAGTGACTTGGAAAACACTTCTGCACCGGCAGCCCTCAATGATTGAAGAGCCACTTCTGTTTTTGAAATCTCACTTACCGTATCTGCTATATCAGCATCTTCAACATTGGAAAGCAGCGTCTGTATATTAAAGCCCCTGTTGTCAAGGTTCAGTCTCTGCTCATCAAGATTTCTTAATTTCGCTCCCATTTCGGCCCTGACATCGGCAATTGTATCAAGCGCATTATCTATGGAATCAACAGCCCCCTGTATGCCTGCCTTATTTCCGCTGATCAGATCGTTATAAAACTGATCAAGCATGCCCATAATACTTGTGGCACCATCTCCAAAAACAGAATCTCCAGGTATATTAACAGACATTGTTGAACCGCGGTCAATCAGGACATGTATCTCTCCAGAATCACCCTGATAGTTAAACGATGCATCAAATGCATTGATATTTGTCTTGAAACCGGAAAATAAATACCTGTTCCTGTATTTACTGTTAGACAGACTGACTACCTCATCTCTCATCACCAGTATTTCTCTGGCAAGAGCCGCCCTGTCCACATCAGTCAACGTGTCAGTAGATCCCTGAATAGCCAGTTCCTTTGATCTGGTCAAGGTAGTGGCCATAACAGACATGACCGAATCTGTATAACTTAACAGCGCATCAGCTTCATCAATATTTTTCCTTAACTGATTTAATTCATTCAATGTAACTTTGTAGTCCATACTGCGTCCCATGACCGTAATATCTTCCGATGGACTGCTGATGTTTTTTCCTGTAGCTAACCTGTTTGATAATTTGGACAGTACTCTCAGGTTGTTATGAAGCGATCTGGTAAGCTGGTTAAAAATTGAAATAGATGTAATTCTCATAAGTTTAATATTGTCTCCAGCAGTTCATCTGTTACGCGTATCATTCTCGCCCCTGCCTCATACGCTCTCTGAAACCTGATAAGATTGGCAGCCTCTTCATCAAGTGAAACACCGGACACAGCGTCCCTCTTTTTTTCAAGTTCGAATCTGACGTTATCATCATATGAAAGACCGTCAGCAGCCGCCTTGCTCATTGTGCCAACAGTTGTAACAATCCCTTCATAGTAATCTTCAAAGGTAGCACCGCTCAGGTCGGAATTCCCGGTGGTTGCCAGCCCCGCTATAGTAACGGCATTTAAATTATCACCCGGTCCGGAAATTGTGGTAGGATCTGATTCTGCTGCAGCGACCTGCTGCGGATCCGTTAATGCTGTATCAAGGTTATGTATCAGTCCTCTCAGGGGGCTGATCAGAAAGCTGTCCTCTGCAGCAAGTGTTCCATCAACAGTAACATCTATTCCCTCGAAACTTATCGTATCTCCTGCTGAAAAACCTGTTCCAGATGTTACAAGTGTGCTTGTTCGGCGATTGTATACTTCATAACTCGATGCTGACGTAAAATTGATATCATATTCATCAAGTGTAAGAGCTGAAATATCAGTAATGCTGGATGCACTGATATACCCTCCCAGTGATTTTTCCAGATTATTGAGTGACAATGGACTGAAAAAGTCATTGCCGGTTGAACCGTCCAGACCATAACCCGAGTTATGAAGGAGGTTGGTTTCTTTTACCACCGATGCCATTAATTTGCGCAGGTTGACCAGAGGAGTAGCCTCAATATCATCCCGAACAGATAAATATCCTCCTAATTTACCGTTAGTAAATGAAGCGGTTATGTCAACACCTCTGAGGTATATTCTTTTTTTCCCTTCCTGATCGAACTGAGTTGACAAGTTATATGTTTCGCCAGGATTCACAAGTCCTCTACCATCTATAAGAACAGAAATCTGCCCATCGGAAAGTTCAAACCAGGAATAATCCGTCAATTCTGCAAGCTCGTTTAAAAGCGTGTCCCGTTGGTCCCTGAAATAACTGGCATTTTTTTCTGTGAGACCGGCCTCCAATAAGCTTATCTTTTCATTTAATACGTTGATTTTTGAAGTAATGGAGTTAATATCCTGTATGACATTATCAATATCACTGTTTATGTATTTCATTGTATCCAGAATATCATTCTCCATCTGTTTGGCCGTCTGTATCAGGGTCCGGGCCTTGTGGATTAATGCTGTCCTTTCAGGCTGTCCTTCAGGATTATTGGATACATCATGCCATGCATTAAAATAATCTTTCATATAATTTGCCAGTCCAAGATCGCGTGCCTCATTAAAAACCTGTTCTATCGTCTGAAGCCCCTGATCTAATGCAAAAGATCTGCCGAAACTCTGGTTTTGACCGATAATCTGGAGATGGAGAAACTTATCATAATGTCTCCTGATACCTCCAGACTGGACACCCCTTCCGATGAAATCACCCCTCACCTGAACAGGATTGGCCACTTCAAGAATAACTTCATGACGGCTGTAACCAGGAGTATTGATGTTCGCTATATTATTACTGACAACGTTAAGTGCCGTCTGACTTGCAAAAATTGCCGATTTTGCTGAATCAAGAATTCCAAAAAGCGACACCTAGGTCTCCTTTGATAATAATACGCCGGTATTGGGTGGAGTATGTTCCGTTGAGAATGAATTAAAAAAACTGGATGATGTCCTGACGTGCTGTAATGACCGGTCAATGAGTACAGTGTTAAACCTGTTCATTTCTTCTATGCTTTGTAAAAGGGACAACAACCGGGAACGCAGTTCAGGTATCAGTTCATTATGGGTTAACTCACCAAGAGTAACGAGAGTAATATCTTTTTCAATACCATTATGTTCAGCAAATTCTCCAATTAATCTCACCCTCTCTTCTTCCAGCAACCTCAATCTCATTACAACAGTATCCTTTTCCTTGGAAATATGCTCTATCTTTTCAGCATCCAAATTAACAAGACCCTTCCTTTCCTCTTTCAGAAGATCAAGAAGTATCCTGTATGAATTTACCTGTTCCGTGAGAATACTTATAATGGCCTGATCAGATGTCATATTTCTTCCAGTATTTTTTCTGCCACCTTTAGAGAGTCAACAGTATACGAACCGGCCTCAATAACTTTTTTCAACTCCTCTACCCTGTCAGTTCTCATATCCGGAAGATCATTAATGATTTTCTTCAGTTCATTAAATTCGTAGGCTTTTCCGGACAGACTGATTTTATCGTTCTCACTGCGGCCTTTTTCAATATCATTAATTCTTCCGGTTGTTTCTTTTTTATTGAGATCATTGACCTTGCTATAAAGATCTTTTCCCTCGATAGGGTTATTTCCATATATTTTCATATCATTATCCCTTTCTCTACGTCTGCTACAAATTACTTTCCATATATATTACTTTTATATATCGAACCCATGTAATTTATTTTTACACTCATCTTTTAGTATCGGCATAACGTAATTTATCTTTAATCATTTCTTCATATCCGTAATACTATGCACTGGGCCGGGCATTCTCTCCAGCCAGTTCAGAATGGATTCCTGCAAACCCATCCCCCTCTTTGCAAACAGCTTTGATATCTCCATATCAAACATACTCATATAGGTGTCATGTCCGCTACTCTTTTTTTCATCACTAAAACTATTTGCTGTTTGCCTCATTGTCTTTATGAGTTGATAGGCAAAAAGCGATTCCATTTCCTCGGCCACTTTTTTGTACGCCTGACTTTGCTCAGTATGTTCTTTCATTCCCTGTTTCGCCTGTGACTGTTGTTTCTCACTGACGTTATTTGACGATAGCATGGAATGTACCAGAAAATTTATGTTCACTATATAATCTCCAGTTCCGCTTTTAATGCCCCGGATGCCTTCAGTGCCTGCAGGATTGAAATCAGATCCCGCGGGCTCACACCAAGTGTATTTAATGCCCTGACAACCTCTCCCAGGGTAACACCAGCTATCTCTACTAATGATGCCTTCTGTTCCGTCACTGAAATACCTGTCCGGGGCACAACGGTTGTCTGAGATCCTTTAGGTGAAAAAGGTAAGGGCTGAGATACTTCCGGACGTTCCCTGATTTCAATGGCAAGAGACCCATGTGCTATGGCAACGGGAGATATTTTGACCTGATTGCCAATTATCACGGTACCGGTCCGCTCATTGATAATTACTTTTGCGACCGTATCCATTTCTACTTTTAACTTTTCTATCATCGTAATAAATCTTACGATATTTCCGGCATACTGTTCAGGGATCTTCATAACCACTGATGACGGATCAACTGCTGATGCGTAGAGTCCATTTAATTCAGTGTTGATCTTTCTTGATATGTTATCAGCAGTCGTAAAATCAGGTTTCCTTAAAAAAAGCCTGATATCCTTACCATTACCAAGAGTAAACAGTGGTTCTTTCTCTATCATTATACCGTCTGGTATTTTCCCGGCTGTCGGGTGGTTCTTCTGTGTAGATGCGCCTTCTCCTTCTGCGGCAAATCCACCTATTGATACGGGTCCCTGGGCAAGGCCATATATATTTCCGTCAGGACCCTTCAGCGGGGTAAGAAGCAGTGTTCCTCCCTGGATGCTTTTAGCATCGCCTATAGTTGAAACCAGGGCATCGAGTTTCATGCCCGGTTTTGCAAAGGGAGGCAATGTGGCAGTTACAATAACAGATGCGATACTTTTCGTACTCAAATCAGAAGTCGAAAGAGTTACACCCATCCTGGTCAGCATGTTTATTATCCCCTGCACGGCAGCCCGGCCTTTATCACCCGTGCCGTCAAGTCCTACAATAAGACCATACCCGATAAGCTTGTTTTCTCTTACACCTTCAAATCTGGCTATGTCTTTGATACGCTCAGCGTAAACAACCGTAGATAGTAGACAGCAGATAGCAGTGAGTAGAAAAATTGTGCTGATTCGTTTTATTCTTTTCTTCATGTTTATAACTCCTGACTCCTGTTTCATGTTTCCTGACTACTGACTACTAACTCCTGTCTCCTGCTTTTTAAAATGGCCATACCTTATCAAGTCCCCTGACGAGCCATCCGGGTTTCTGCTTGTCCTGAATGACACCGTCGCCTACATAAAAGACCTCTGCATCTGCAATTTTATTGCTCATCACCACGTTGTTCATTGAGATATCATCCGGCCTGACCATTCCCTTCAGGACCAGAATCTGCCGTTCCTCATTAATTGTCAGTTCCTTTCTCGCTTCCAGCATGAGGTTGCCATTAGGCAAGACCTCCATTACCTTAGCAGTGATCGTAGCTATGAGTTCACCCTCTCTTGTTGTATCACCCTTACCTTTAAAATCCGATCTGGCACTGCCCTGGACAGACGGATCAAATGAATCAGAACTTCCGAAAGCATTCCTTATTACTGGTAAATTCTGAATGCCAAAATCACTTTGCATTCCAAACAAATTAGATACCTGGTAATCACCTGATGAATCCCGGCTTGTTGAAGTATCTGCAGTTCCTGATCCTGACAGACTCTCAATGATATTTATTGTTACAAGATCGTTCAATCGTCTGGCCTTTCTGTCTTCAAAGAGGTTGGTAGAATCATGCCAGAGTGAATTTGCTACAGGTACGGCTACCTGTTCTTCCATCTGATAAACATACTTGGGCGGAGGCGGAGGAAGTTTTGCAGATGGTGTTGAAGCACACCCTGTAACGGTAATTAAATATACCGACACGCCACTCAACAGCAGAGTTCTTAAAACATGCATGTGCCTATGTAATTTATTCATATTACAGTCCCACCCGAACAGTTCTTTCATCAACAAGCACTCCGGTTACTACTTTTTTTGATGACAGATTTACCGCTCTTACAGATTTACCGACATAACCTTTTTCTTTTGTCTTACCTGTTGCTGAAATACTAAAGTCTTCATTCCCTATCAGCAGTTTCACTATCTTTCCTCTCCTGACTGGTTGATGCGTATGTATCATGTTTTCTACAACCGGAATATTGGCTGCAATTGATCTTTTTAATGACTTTCCTATGATCATGTCTATTCCTGTAAGAGAACCTTTAGGCATTTTGGAGATATCCTTTTTCACAACATATACATCATCTTCACCAATAATATGGCCTTTTCTGAAAGATCGTTTGCTCATTACAATTCGGCCATATGCTGTAATGTTAGCCCGTACAATTACCCGATCGCCTTTTTTTGAATACAAAAGGAAAACTGCCTTGCCTAGAGGGCCTTTTTCAACAACAATTTTTTCAGGGATCTCCTCATTCAACTCACCCGTAACTCTGATGTCCCTTATTTCAATATTCTTCCAGGGATAGTTATCCCGTATATGACTTTTTAATATCGCATGAGCATCCCGGATTATTGATGAAGATGATGAAACGCTGCTGACGGCAATGAGAAATAAACTGACGATACATACTGTAAGTACTTTCCAGATTTTACACATCCACTTCATCGCAATGACCTTTACGATATCAGCAGTGCTGTTTGTTCCCTGTTGTTCCAATAACCTATTAATCATTATTATCTCTTGATATTATTAGCCAGTGCCAGCATTTCATCTGAAGTCTGTACTACTTTTGAGCTAAGCTCATACGCTCTCTGACTTACAATCATGTTTACCATCTCTTCAACAACATTTACATTGCTGAGTTCCAGAAAACCCTGGTTCACCGTTCCAAATCCTTCTGCACTGGGAGTACCCGTTGTTGCTTCGCCTGATGCTTCATTCGTAACAAAAAGGTTTTTACCGATAGATGTCAGGCCGCCCGGATTGGTAAAACGGGCCAGCTCGATCTGTCCGACCTCAACAGGTGATGTATTTCCATCTTGCAACACCGAAACCGTACCGTCGGTTGTTATTGTAATGTTCAGGGTATTTTCCGGAATGGTAATGGCAGGCTCAATGGGATACCCATCAGAATTCACAATATTACCTTCACTGTCAAGCTTGAATGCCCCGGCTCTCGTATATGCAACTTCATTTTCGGGTGTTAAAATCTGGAAAAAACCTTTACCTTCCACTACCAGATCAAGGGGGTTCTCAGTTGAAACAAAGTCGCCCTGTTTAAACATCTTCTGAACAGCCGCAGGCTTGACTCCGAGCCCAACCTGAATACCGGCAGGAAGTATTGTTCCTTCTGCAGACGTGGCCCCGGCTGATTTAAGACCCTGATACATCAATTCCTGAAAATCAGCCCTGCTCCTTTTAAAGCCAGTCGTATTTACATTTGCAAGATTGTTTGATATCACATCGATATTCAGACGTTGGGCTTCCATTCCTGTTGCCGCAATAAACATTGATCTTTGCATTTACACCTCCCGTACCGGCCAATCTGTCGTTCTATTGACAATGCCGATCATTTTTTATTATCTACCCATCTCGTTAATAGTTTTTGAACTCGCTTCATCAAATGCATGTATCATTTTCTGATATGACTCAAAGTCCCTCAGTGCTGTCACCATCTGAACCATTTCTCTCATTACGTCCACATTAGATGTCTCCAGATAACCCTGGTTTATGGCCGGAATAATTTCCTGTCCTGGATCGTTGGATATAAAATACCCTCCCTCTGCCTTGTCAAGCCTCTTTTTATCCTCGAAGTCAACTATTTTGATATTCCCTGTTGATATTTCATCAACAAATATCTCTCCGGATGTGCTGATATCGATTCTGCTTCCATCTATTGCGATAGGTCCGCCATCCCCCAAGACCCGTATATTATCCTGTGTAGTGAGATACCCTTCACTGCTGATTTTAAAATTTCCGTTTCTGGTGAATCTGTCATTTTCAAGTGCAAAAAATCCTTCCCCTTCAATGGCGAGATCAAGGGGGTTTTCGGTCCTCAGCGTTGGTCCATGAGAAAAGTCAGTCACCTTCTCTGATAATCTTGTCATGGACCTGCCATCTTCAATGACTCCTGAAGCATTATCAGAAGGAATTAAATAATCCCTGAACGATATCCTCTCCTTTTTAAAGCCCGTTGTATTGCTATTCGATATATTCTGAGCAAATATGTCCATGTGCTTCTGCTTTAATACCGCTCCCGACAATGCAATATACATTCCTTTATACATGTTCTTTTATCCTCTTATTATTTGTTTGCAAATTTTGTTCCAGTATTTTTGCTGTAATAATTCATATCGATACGACCATAAAATGCGTGTTTGTAACAAGTTGCCATTGTGTTATTATCTGTCATGTTATATTCAATTTCTCAATTGGGAAAATTTTTCCGCCCAGGAAAAACTCAACCCTATATCCTGATATCAATTTTTCCATTACTTTTTTTATTCTCTTCATCTCTTTTTCTCTTTTTTAAAATCCGGTTCTTCTTTCTTCTCTGGTTTGCGTCTGTCTCTCTCTCTTTCTTTAAGCCCGGGATGCTGTATGTGCTTTTTAAGCCTTCAATAGTCATAACAACCTTAATTCATATGTATTTCCCTGTTCAGATTATAATCAGTCATCATGTAGCCGGCTGCAGTTTGGTTCTGAGTTTTGAGAGTGCCTGACTATGAATCTGACAGACACGTGATTCAGTGATCCTGAGTACCTTGCCTATCTCCTGCATCGTCAATTCTTCATAGTAGTACAGTGAAAGCACAAATTTTTCCTTTTGAGGTAACGATTCAATTAAGTCTGAAAGATTTTTCTGAGTATCTTTCTCCTCCAGTATGCTCAGAGGGCTCTTGGCTTTAGGATCAGGTATGCACTCTGTTATGTTCAGCTCACTGTCTGCATATTTTTTATTTCTGAAGTCCTCCAGCCTGATATGATTGGATGATGTAGCATACTGCAGTATCCTGAAATAATCGGTGAGCGGCATCTTCATGGATTTTGCAACTTCAACATCATCCGGGACCCTGCCATGCTTCCGCTCAAGTTTTGCTTTTGCCTTGTTGATGTCATCAATCTTCTTTCGCATGGACCTGGGTATCCATGCTGTTGCCCTTAGTTCATCGATCATTGAACCCTTGATCCTCAGTTCCGCATATGTCTTGAGTTTGACTTTACCCGGTTCAAAGCGGCTGAGAGCATCCATTAATCCCATAAGGCCGACACTGATCAGATCATCAATTGTCACATGAGGTGGAAGCTTCCATGAGAGTCTGAATGCAGTATACTTGATATAAGGAAGAAACTCCTTGATTATTTCTTCCCTTTCTTCTTCCCTTATTTCCGTTTTGTACTTTAACATTTTGCTTTCAATAGACCTCCGAGAAAAAATTGAAGTGTTCCCTTAATATTGTTGTTTTCAATACTATTGATCCTGTCAGAAATCCTCAGTATGCTGCTGGAAGCTTCACATTCCGGATACACATCCAGCAAAGCCCTCTGCTGCCGGACCGCCTTTGGAACCGAACTGTCAAGAGGAATAAACCCAATATAATCCAGTGAAATACTGAGAAACTGTTCAGCTGCTGTTGAAAGCCGCCTGAAAACCTCAGTCCCCTCCTTTTCATTTTTGACTGAATTTACAAGTACCTTAAAATCCTTTTCCTGATATTTAGTAAAGAGCACTTTAATCAGTGCGTAAGCGTCTGTCATTGCTGTCGGTTCAGCTGATGTAACCACAATAATTTCCTGGGCCGCCATACAGAAAAAAGCCACATTTGAAGAAATGCCGGACGAAGTGTCTATGAGTAAATAATCTATATCACCGTTATATGACTCAAATTCTTCAATCAATCGCAGCCTCTGAAACTCATCGAGTTCCGTCAATTCCTGAATTCCTGAACTTGCCGGCAGTACCTGTATCCCTTCAGGACCCTCAACGATCAGGTCTTTCAGGTTCTTCTCACCTGAAAATAAATGTTTAATGTTGTACTTGCTTGCCAGATTCAGAATCACATCAATGTTACTAAGTCCCAGATCGGCATCAAATATCATGACCTTTTTGTTCATCCTGCTGAGCCCGATTGCAAGATTTGCTGTAATATTTGTCTTTCCAACGCCTCCTTTCCCGCTTGCCACTGCAATAGTTCTTACTGTCTTGCCTTCAGTGATTTCCATTATGCACTCCCTGTTCTAAGTATAAGATTTGTTAGTTTTCTGCTGTCTACAAACTCGATATTCCCCGGCACCCTCTGCCCTGTAGTAATATATGCAACCGGTTTCTGATAGAGACTGCAAAGGTTATATATTGATCCCAGCTTCACCGCTTCATCAGTCTTTGTAAAAGCCACATAATCTATGGGGAGTGAATTGTAATACTTATAGGTATCCATAAGAAATTCACAATCACTTGATGTGCTCAACAGGAGTTGTGTCTCCAGGGGGAGATGCATCTCATACAATGCCTTGAGTTTATCAATATATTTTGTGTCCCTTGGATTCTGCCCTGTTGTATCAACAAGCAGCACATCCCTGTCGGATAACCTGCTTATGCTTTTTCTTAATCCATCCCTATCCGAAACTATATCCAGCGGAATGCCGATCATTCTCGAATATATCCTGATCTGCTCTGCCGCTCCGATTTTGTATGTATCAATGCTGATGAAAGCTACTTTCTTACCTTCCCTGATTGCCCTTGAAGCGAGCTTTGCCAGGGTCGTTGTCTTGCCTGATCCTGTCGGGCCGATTAACATTTTGATTTCTCTATTGTGGTCGCTGCTGATACTGCCATGCGCACATTGTTGGGAACGGGACTGCCTTTCGATGTTCAGATCATCAGACATTATTGTCTCTATATCTGATATATCACGGGCCCTTTTTACAAGATTGAGCGCATACTCATCCTTAATTGATCGTTCCTTCAGGAAATTAAACAGGTTTTTACGTTCCCCGTGAAGTTTTAACTCAAATCCACTGTCCTTCATGGCCTCAATGTAATCTTTCAGATTCCTGAGTTCGTTCCGGATTTCCACATACTCATCCGGACCGGATACAGAAGGTAACAACTGCCGGCTGGGGGCAGAAGCAATCCCTGTTTCAATGTCATAATCCACCCCTGCCGTCACTTCCACATACGGTCTGGTTCCTTTTCTGTCTTCAGATGAAAGAATTACTGCATCACTGCCAAGCTCTTTCTTTACTTGGGCAAGGGCATCGCTGAAGTTTTTTGCCCTTATCTTTTTAATTTTCATACTTCACCATTCCTCTGATATCAAGATTAGTCGTAGATAATATTTCTGAACTGGACAGGACAACAAATGATGAACTGATCCTCTCAACAATCTTTTTAAGGTATTTCCGTATATTTGCCGAGCAGAGTATGATCGGATGTGCCCCTTTCAACTTGCCAGAGGTCAATACTTTTTCTACACTCTTTGCGATCCCGTTAATAATGTCCGGTGTTACTCCGCCGTCATCAACCTGGGACAGGATTTTTTCATATGCAGGATCCAAAGTGAAAACCGGGAGCCTTCCATCTTCATCAACATACAGTTTTGTTATTGTCCGTGAAAGCCCCTGTCGTACATACTCTGTCAGAATTTCCGGGTCCTTCACATTCGGCGCATAGTCAAGCAGCGTTTCAAATATACTCATAATGTCCTTGATCGGGATTTTTTCCTTTAACAGGTTTTGCAGTACCCGCTGAACTGCTCCAAGCGTCAGGTTGGCAGGCACAAGCTCCTCTATAATCTTGGGATATGTTTTCGATACGTTATCCAGCATCTTCTGGGTTTCAGTCCTCGTCAGAAGCTCCCATGCATGGGCCCTTACAAGTTCAGTAATATGTGTTCCGATTACCGTTGCCGTATCAACAACCATATATCCTGCAAGCTGGGCGTTCTCAACTGCATCCTCCTCGATCCAGTAAGCAGGAAGCCCAAAAGCAGGTTCCTTTGTTGGAATGCCCTCTATCTTTTCAACATTGCCTGATGCAACAGCCAGCCAGCTACCCATCATTACCTCACCTCTGGCAACTTCCACTCCCCTAATGAGGAAACTGTACTCATGCGGTCTTAATTGAAGGTTATCCTTAATATGTATTGGTGCTACTACAAAACCAAGTTCTGTTGCCAGTTGTCTTCTCATTGCCTTGATTTTTCCAAGAAGTTCACCATTTGATTCATCAACAAGCGGGATAAGGCCATAACCTATTTCCAGGCTGAGCGGATCAAGCTCAAGGTATGATTCTATTGTCGATTCTTCAGCCATATCTTCAGCGGCTGCCTCGACAGCTGATTCATCACCGGCCGGCATTTTTGTAAGCACATACGCCAATAACCCGGCCAGGCCAGCTATAAGGAAAAAGGGCACATGAGGAAGTCCGGGAACAAGTCCGAGCGCCATGAGCACACCAGCTACCGTCACCAGTGCCTTCGGATTTATAAGGATCTGCCTTGAAATATCCTTACCAATGTCGCTGTCCGTACCTGCCCTGCTGACAACAATACCTGCAGCCGTAGAAATCAAAAGCGCAGGAATCTGCGAAACCAGACCGTCACCAATAGTCAATATCGTGTAGGTCGTGGCGGCTTCGCCGACGGGCATGCCCTTTTGCAGTGTACCGATAACGAGACCTCCGAGAATGTTGATCGCCGTAATAATCAGACCGGCAATTGCATCACCCCTGACAAACTTGCTCGCACCATCCATGGAACCATAAAAGTCAGCTTCTTCTGCAATTTCTGATCTTCGCCTGCGCGCTTCTGTGTCATCAATCAGTCCTGTGTTCAGGTCTGCATCAATGGCCATCTGTTTTCCGGGCATAGCATCAAGTGTAAATCTGGCGGCAACTTCGGCTATTCTTCCTGAACCTTTTGTAATAACCACAAAATTTACGATTACAAGTATCAGAAATATTATGATCCCGACCGCATAATTGCCGCCGACAACAAAATTGCCGAATGACTTGATCACCTGGCCCGCTGATTCTACCCCTTCACTTCCATTCAGGAGAATGAGTCTGGTTGTGGCTACATTCAATGCCAAGCGATACAGCGTTGCCATCAAAAGAATTGAAGGCATGACAGAGAAATCAAGAGGCTTTCTAATATATATGGACGTGATGAGAATTGTTAATGAGAGAGATATAGATAATGAAAGTAATATGTCAAGGAAAAACGGGGGCATGGGCAGCAGCATCACGCCTATGACCGATACCATCAGTATTGCAACAGCTACGTCTTCTCTCTGTCTTAACATTAACAGATATTTCATATTTTACCTTTCAATTTGTAGATGTATGCGAGGATCTTTGCAACAGCCACATACAGTGTCTCAGGCACATAGGAATTCAATTCCAGTTTAAAGAGCGACCTGGCAAGCGGTTTGTCTTCAACTATCGGAACATCATGCTTCCTCGCAATCTCCCGTATTTTTTCAGCCACTGCACCGGCACCTTTTGCAACGATCTTAGGTGCAAACATCACCTTGTCCTCATATTTAATGGCTATGGCCAGGTGTGTAGGGTTGGTGATAACCACTGTCGCGGTCGGAACTTCCTGCATCATCCTCTTTCGGGCCATTTCTCTCTGCAGGCTCTTAATCCTGGACTTCACAATGGGATCACCCTCAGATTCCTTGTTTTCATCCCTGACTTCCTGTTTTGTCATTCTCATGGAACGTTCGAACTGCCACTTTTCAAGTGCGTAACTTACAAAGGCAACAGAAAGATACAGTAAGAATGCTATGGTAAATGCCTCCAGCATAAGTTTCCCTGAAACTCTGACAAGTTCATGTATTTCCATTGCGGAAAGCATCGGCAATACATCAAGATTTTTCCTGATAATGAAATATACCACCCAGCCTCCAACCGCAAATTTCAGGAAACTTTTAAGAAATTCGGTAACGCCTTTCATGGAAAATATTCTCTGTATGCCATTGACAGGATTCAATGCTTTCAATTCAATCTTAAGAGGCTTGAATACGATTCCACCCTGTGCCACTGTTGAAACAGTAGCCAGAACTACAGAAGCAAGGAAGAAAGGAGCTACTACCTGAACGCCTTTTATTATCGCGACTTTTGAGACATGGAGAGGATCATTTCCAAACTGCATGCTTAGTATTTGTCCTGTCATATCGCTCAGACTATTAATCACGTGAGATCCTCCAAGATAAAACGTAAGCAGTATCCCCCCCATGACAGACATGGAGGTAAGGTCTTTGCTCCTCGCAACCTGCCCTTTTTCTCTTGCCTTTTCTCTTTTTCGCGGGGTCGCCTGTTCTGTTTTATCCTGAAATCCCTGTTCTTCCATATTATCTATCTATTACCTTTCATCCTCTGGCCAAAGAGACAATTTTTACCATTTCACTGCGCATGTCACTAAACTTGACTCCCATTAAATACTCAAATACCGGAATGCTTAAAATAATTAACAGAAAACCGAGAAAGATATTTAAGGGCATGGTTACAAAAAAGATATTCATTTGAGGGGCTGCCTTGTATAAAAAACCGGTCATCAGATGAGATATCAGTACTCCTACTGTTACCGGTGCACAGATTTTCAGTGCAAGCACAAACAGACCGCTCATCATGGACAAAACAACAGGAACAAGAGCCTGTACATTAACATCGCCTCCGGGAAGCATCTCAAAGCTTTTAACAAATACATATATAAGATCATGATGGGCATCCAGAATCAGAAAAAACAGCATTGCCATAATGCCGTACACTTCTGCAATGCTTGTTGACTGCCCCATATCAGGGTTAAAGACCTGTGCCATGGACATTCCCATGGTATAGCTGATGAACTGTCCCGCCATGTTGACTGCCATGAAAATGAATCTCACGGTAAGTCCAAGAGCAAGCCCTATCAGCACTTCCTTCATGACAAGCAACGGAATACTGTGTTCAGCTATTTCAAACTGAACAACCGGTGTGAGGAGAATGGAGATCATTACAGCAAGCCCCAGCCTGAACTGTTTCGGCATCTGCTTACCTCCTATTACCGGGAGTAAACTGATCAGAATGCTCGATCGCAAAAGAATGAACATAAAGTTGGGTATGTACTGCGAAAATTCTTTTATTTCCTGTATCAATGCCTGATCCATTTTATACTCCCTGCAAATCACGTGTATATTTCATATCAATCCTGTACATAGTCATCGTATATATGAAGGTATCTGCTGTATCAGGTTGGTGGTAAACGTAATGAGTTTTTCCGACATCCACGGCATGAGCAGGAACAGACACGTAAACACTGCCAGCATCTTCGGTACGAAGGTCAGCGTAAATTCCTGGATCTGTGTTATTGTCTGAAAAAACCCGACGAGCAGTCCAACAACCAGCCCTACAACAAGGGCAGGGCCTGCGACATACATGACCACTTTAAATACTTCTGCTGATATTAATTTCACGAATTCCGTAGTCATGAAAAGCTCCTCATCATTGATCCGACTATAAGGTTCCATCCGTCAACAAGCACAAACAGCAGAAGTTTAAACGGAAGAGATATCATGATTGGGGGAAGCATCATCATGCCCATACTGAGCAATATGCTTGCCACAACCATATCAATAATTAAAAAAGGCAGGAACAGTAAAAAACCGATCTCAAATGCCGTCTTGAGTTCACTTATTGCAAATGCCGGTATCAGGATACTCATGTTCACTTCCTCAGGTGAAACAGGCTTCTCCTGTTTAGTCAGGCCCACAAATAATGCGATGTCTTTCTGTCGCGTCTGTTTGAGCATGAATTTCTTCAGTGGAGGAACAGCCTCATCAACCGCTTCGCCAAATTTAATATCCTCTTCTATATAGGGAGTTATCGCACTTTCAGTTATAACGTTGATCGTCGGTGACATAATAAAAAACGTGAGAAAGAGTGAAAGTCCTATGATGACCATGTTCGGCGGTACCTGCTGTCCTCCAAATGCATGTCTCAGAAATGAAAGAACAACAACTATTCGTGTAAATGAAGTGAACATTATTAGTACAGCAGGCAGGAACGACAGAAAACTTATAAGAAGAAATACCTCTATGACGGGACTGTTTATTTCTTTGAAGTCGATCGCTTCAGCCGGTGATGTAAGCAATAACTCGCACGCCACAACTGCTATACCTGTTATAAATGACTTTAACATGTGTGATCTCCTGCGTCGTATGTCAGTCAATTCCCTGTCTCTCCTGTCTTTTGAACTTTTCCAGTTTACTCTGGAAACCTTCAACCTGTTCCAGGTCAAGCTCATCATCCCTGAACGTTTTTAAAAGCCTTACCTCATTCGTTGTGACTCCCAGTATCAGGACCTCTTTTCCTATCTTTAATGCGGCAACACCTTTTTTAGGACCTATGTTTTGATAACTCACTACGCTCATCAGATCCAGTCTGTTCTGTTTCTTTCTTACAAGATATGCCGTCCCGAATATCAGGAAGAGCACAAATGTGAGCGCTCCTACCATCTGTATATAGGTGCCTGTCATTTGAGCTTTGTTAACCTTTCCGAGGGACTTATTATGTCCGTCAGTCTTACTCCGAATTTTTCATTTACTACGACTACTTCACCTCTGGCAATGAGTCTGTTATTTGCGAGGATTTCCATTGGCTCACCTGCAAGCTTGTCCAGTTCTACGACAGACCCCTGTCCAAGCTGTAACAGCTCCTTGATGAGCATTCTTGTGGTTCCCAGCTGGACAGTAATCTCTACAGGAATATCAAGTAGAAATTCGATGTCCCGCGATATATTGTCATGCGTTTCTTCCTTTAAATCCTCGAAATCCGGCTGTTGAACGTCCTGTTCTGTCATTGCAACCCTCCTTTAATACTGTTCCTGTATTTCATTTCGTCTACGGCATATCCGGCGATGGATGTGCTCATTCTATTTCTCCTGTTAATTTAATGGCCTGGTTCCCCCTGCTGTTTCCGGGACGACCCAAGAATTTCGGGAGGTCTTCAACTTTCAGGACAAGGTCATCATGAGAAGATTTTCCGAGGTTTAAGATATTGCCGACTTCAAAATTCATGATGTCTTCAAATGTCAGCTCCACCCTGCCTATCTCGGCAGTCAGATTAACATACGTTTCCCGAAGTGCCTGTTTCATGATTTTTGACCATCTCTGATCTGTCTCAAGCTTATCACCGTGTATCCCTGAAGCCAGTTTTTCTTTTACCGGTTCTATCATTGAATAAGGGATGCAGAAAAAGAGTCTTCCGGCAAAATCTTCAATCTCAATAAGAACTTCAACATTTATGACAATTTCAGCAGGTGTCACTATCGTGACAAACTGAGGATTGATCTCTGAACTTACAAATTCAGGCTTAATCGGGGATATACCGTTCCAGGATGTTTCCATATCATGAAGCGCCATATTCACAACCCTTTGAATCACTCTCTGCTCGATTGAAGTAAATGCCCTTCCTTCTGATTTGATATGCTGCGCGCTTGTGCCGCCAAAGAAAAACTCAACAAATGCAAAAACAAGTGGCGCCTCCATAACTAATAAGGAATACCCCTTGAGAGGCTCCATCTTAAAAATATTTATACTGGAAGGCACGGGAATGGTTTTTATAAAATCACCAAACTTTATTATCTCAATATTCTGAATGCTGATATCGACAAATTTCATAATGAGATTGGAAATTGAGGTCCTGAACAGTCGGGAAAAACTTTCATTTGCCATTTCAAGTCCGGGCATCCTTCCGCGGATGATGCGCTCCTGGCTGGTGAAGTCATAACTTCTCACCCCATCCATTAATTGTTCTTTGGCATCATCCGTGTCAATCTCACCGGAGGCTACACCCTTAAGAAGGGCATCGACTTCATCCTGTGATAGTATCTTGTCTCTCATTGCATTACGAATTCTGAAAAATAAAGGTTCTTGATAACATCCTTATCCAGACCCATTATCTGATTTGCCCTGAACAGGAGCTCATCTTTCAGCTGAAATTTACCCTCTGGACTGGATATTGAGTTCAGGGATTTACTGCTCACCAGAGTTATGATTGTATCTCTAATCTGAGGCGTCTTCCGGTTCAATGCTTCCTGAAAGCTATTGTCCGCTATCTCAAACTGGATAGTTACTTTCAGATACCTCCCTCTGTCAGCAAGATTCAATACAAACGGGTCAAGCGATATGATGCTGGTTTTTTCAGCCACTTCCACTTTTTTAGGTTCTTCCTCCACTCCTTTGCTTGCCAGCAGTTTAAAACCTACAAAGCCACCTGCCCCAAGAACTATGCATGCAGCGGCAATTATAATGATGAGAGTTTTGTTGCCTTTTTTCTTTGGTGCATCTTCAGAGCCTTCAATTCCAATATCATCTTTTTCTTCTGCCATTTTTAACTCCTCCTGAGTGTTTTTATGTATTAATTCAGGTTTCTATTTATGGCTGAGAATATACAAATACCATGCCTGAGATAAATCCCTGATAAATAATGATATTAAGTGGCCGTACCATGTCAAGAAACTGACTCCCATCAAATTTGGCGTCTGTGAACGCTTTATTATTGGTAAGACTTTACCTCTAAAGTTTTATAAGGGTTTCCCCGATACATATTACATCTCAGTCAATTAGACAGTTTGATAACTCGGGTATGGAACGATTTAACCACGGAGGGAAGAATTAATGGACATTAATTATAAATTAGTGGATGAAAAACTGGACTTCGAAGAAAAGGTTTCAATTATAGCTGACGAAGTCCTTTATATTATAAAAGAGCTGCACCAGGAAAACAGACAGCAGATTAGCAGCAAACTCATAGCGGAAAAGATGGTCTGGAGAGCATCTTTAAAGAAACTGTTCTCAGATCATGACAGAAATAAACCTGAGGACAGCATTGACTCAGCATACCTTAAGGAAATTTCAGACGCAATACTCGATAAATTAAAGGACCTGTTACCTAGTTCCATGACAGATAAACTTAACGAGATTAAGGATTCTGTTCATAGCAGTCCTGATGTACATAATTCGAGGGAGTGGCTTGAGTCACCGATCAACATTATTAAGAGACATATACATTCCCTTACATCCAGGAATAAGGAACTGGAGGAATTCATGGTAGTTGCGATGCAGAACCTGTCAGAAACTGAGGTTCAGCTCTCAAGTGAACTATCATCCCAGAAAGACAAGTTCAGGGAAGACAGATGTTTTACAGACCAGATTACCAGAAACATGAATACCATGTCAGTTGTTATCAATGTATCGCGTAATATCAGCTCTATCAAATCAGTCCTGATGAATAAAATAGTAAGTATTAACTCCCGCATCACTGAAAAGAGAGCGCAGGATATGAAGCGCCTGAAGGAAACTGAGAATAGTCTCGAGGAAATGGGCAACCGAATGTTTGAAATGAAACAGGAGGCTGAAGTGTTACGGAGAAGGTCCCAGGCAATCGAAGTCGAGGCAGTTACCGATGCATTGACAGGGTTGTATAATCGCAGAGGGTATGATGATAAAATTTCAGAAACTATAGCTCATGTAAATCGATATAACATAAAAGCATCTTTCATTCTATGTGATATTGATTATTTCAAAAAGATAAACGACAACTATGGTCATAATGTCGGTGATCTTGCCTTAAAAAAGATGACTACGCTTCTCAAGGAGCGTCTTAGGATTAATGATTTTATCGCCCGGTACGGTGGTGAAGAATTTGCAATTATATTACCCCATACAGATCTCGAAGGAGCCACCATAGCAGGAAAAGGATTGCGTGAATTTATCGATAATGCCGAATTTTCATATAAGGGGACGCAGATCCCATTGACAATCAGTATAGGAGTAAGCGAGTTCAGAAAGGGTGATGACCAGAATTCTCTCTTCGATAGAGCTGACCATGCCCTATACCTGGCAAAAAAATCCGGCAGAAATACAGTCATGACGGAAGATGATGTAAATAATAGCGAACTCGTACTGGATGATGCTGATCAGATTACTGAATTTATTTAATTGCAAATATCCCGGGAAACCTTCTGTCATGCATGCAGCATAAATATGTAATACGTAAGTAAACTGTCGAGAGGACGTAAACAACCTGTTCCTGCCTTGTAACACTTTGATTTATAAATCATCCTATCTCATTCTCCCATTCAAGTAATACTTCCTGTATACCGATAATTATCTTAAGAGGTACCTGGTTACAGGCATATGTTTTTCTGTTTACTGAAGAAACGCAGTGACATTGTCTGTAGACGTCAATAACCATGAACATGAGGAGTGAATGCACACAGCAAAATTACAGAAATTATTAAGGCAGCTGAATGATGGCAATCCTGAAATCAGACGTTCCGCTGCTGAAGAACTCGCCATTGGAGACGAGAGGGTAATATATCCTTTAATCAAAGCCCTGAGAGATGAACACCCCGGTGTACAGGACGCGGCCATGAGGTCTCTTACTGAGTTACAGAGTGAAACTACGGCATACATGGTACTCCCCCTGCTCAGAGAAAATGCATTACTGCGTAATACCGCGTTAATAATACTCAAGGAACTCGGAAAGATATCAGTACCTCTTCTGTATGTACTGCTTGATGACAAGGACGATGATATAAGAAAATTTGCTGTTGATCTCATTCACGATATCGAATACTGCAACTATCCTGAGAAATTAGTTGAACTGCTCACCGGTGATCCAAACGCTAATGTACGTGCTGCAGCTGCAAAAACACTCGGCAAACTGCAATACAAAAAGGCACTACCTCAGCTGATTACTGCCTTAAAAGATGACGAATGGGTCAGTTTCGCCGCACTTGAGTCACTCACGACTTTTCGCGATGAAAAAGCATCACATGCCTTGATGGAACTTTTACAACACCCGTCAGATGCAATCAGATTTGCAGCAATTGAAGCGCTTGGAAAAATGCAATTATCGATCACTGAAGAACATCTGATTAAACACCTGTCCAGGTCCCGGGATAATGAAAAACGTGCTACGGTAAAGAGTCTTGTCAATATCGGGACGCTCCCCTCTTCTCCAGACATTGCTGACGCGTTAATGGAGCTCCTCCAGGAGGATGACATCAATGATAAATTAACTGCCATCAAAGGACTTGTATCAATCAGGTATGAGAAAGCAATACGTCAAATAGTCGACTTTGCAGGCTCTCTGGAGATTTCAGACCCGGAGAGTGACGAAACAGTATACGTTATCAAAAAACTGCTTCAGAATTTTGAATGTAACAGTCAAATACTGGATATTCTTAAAGATCCTTCAGTTAAGTACAGAGGCAAGGTTATAGCAATAGAACTCGCAGGAGATCTCAGGTGTTCAGAGGCTGTCCCCATTCTTATTGAATTACTGAACAGTGATCACAGGGATGTGCGAAGAACAAGCGTTGAATCACTGGGCAAAATCAGAAGTGATGAATCCAGGGAATATCTGATTGCAGCCATTAGTGACCATGACAGTCACGTACGAAAATCTGCCGTATCAACCATTGGAAAAATAGGGGACATGTCAGCTTTTGAACCTCTCATGTCAATGTTGAAAAATGAACAGTACAAAGACGTCATTGACGAAGTCATCAGAGCTCTTATGAGTATTAATAACAGATTATTTCTACAGCGAATTAACGAATTTGACAGACCTATTCAGGAAATGGTTTCACGATATGCCGAAAATTTCAACTCAGGGGTTTCATGCTGAATATACTGCTCTCTGATACGACATTCAAGAATATCAGGGATTACATATATGACAAAAGCGGCATATATATTTCAGACACTAAAAAATATCTGATCGAAAACAGACTGTCAAGGATACTTCTTGATAACAATTTGAATAGCTTTGAAGATTATCTGAAAGTTTTGAAATTCAATTCAAACGCGCATGAACTCACCAGGTTATTTGATGCTATCACGACCAATGAAACATTTTTCTTCAGAGAGGAACAGCAGCTCACGACTCTTATAGATCATGTACTCCCCCCGCTTCTGAAGAACAATAATAGATCCAGCAAATTAAAAATCTGGTCAGCTGCGTGCTCGACCGGCGAAGAGCCATACACCATCGCCATGATGCTCATGGAACAACGATTGACAACACAGCACTTTGAAATTCATGCGTCAGATATAAGTGAGGCAGTCCTCGCATCGGCAAAAAAGGCTGTTTACAATTCCTACTCTGTCAGAAATATTCCTGATTCTTATCTGAATAAATACTTTGTATCAGCAGGGGATAGCTTCAATCTCAAATCCACCATAAAAAACTCTGTTCATTTCAGAAAGATAAATCTGATCGATGAGAAGAGCATGAGATCGATAAGGGGCTTTGATGTAATCTTCTGTCGAAATGTTCTCATATATTTTGATACAAAAGCCAAGCAAAAGGTCGTTTCCAATTTATATAACAGTTTAAATCCGGGAGGGTATTTAATTATAGGATCGTCAGAAAGCCTCCACAGTATCACCCGGGCTTTCAGACCCAGCATTATAAACAAAGTGATCATGTATCAGAAGGTTTAATATGCGATTAAAGTTAATACATTCAGACATTCGATATGAGGTATCGTCATGAAGATACTGATAGTTGATGACTGCTCCATAACAAGGAAGCTTCTCGGCCACTATCTGAGGTCCCGAGGGTATTCCGTTGTTTATGCCGAAAACGGGCTTGATGCTGTTGAAAAACTCGGGACGCATACTGTGAACCTCGTCATGACAGATCTCAATATGCCCTATATGGATGGATTGGAACTTGTCAAAACGTTACGATCCGATCCGGTGCACTCTGAATTACCGATATTAATGGTAACAACAGAAAATGACGAAATAGAGAAAGAAAAGGCTCTGAGGAGTGGTGCTAATGGTTATTTGACCAAACCTGTAACCGGTGATGCTATTGCCAGTGAAATAAAATCCATAGTTAAGCAGATATTTAACAAAGGAGGGTAACAGATGTTAGATGTATCAATAAAAGTACTGGTAGTTGATGACTTCTCAACGATGAGAAGAATAGTAAAGAATCTCTTAAAACAGATCGGCTATTCCAATATTGAGGAAGCAGAGGATGGGGCCCAGGCCCTTAGCAAGCTGCAAAATGGAGGATTTGGTCTGGTCGTAAGTGACTGGAACATGCCCAATATGGATGGACTAGACATGCTTAAAGCCATCCGCCAGGACGCTGAGTTAAAGGACATGCCTGTCCTGATGGTAACGGCCGAGGCAGAGAAGGAAAAAGTCATAAACGCCATACAGGCCGGCGTGAACAATTATGTTGTCAAGCCTTTTACCGGAGAGATATTAAAAGAAAAGCTTGACAAGATCTTTGATAAGATAGCTTTAGATCAGAAAGTGAATTCTTAGTCTAATAATGGAGATATGCAATGACCGATGAAATGGAAGAAATTATATCCGAGTTTATTACCGAGGCAGAAGAGTCACTTGACAGAATAGAGCCGTTATTTGTTGAACTCGAACAAAAAGGCGAAGACAGGGACCTCATCAATGATATCTTCAGATCTATGCACACGATCAAGGGTGCCGCAGGATTTCTTGGTTATCAGTTAGTTGTTGATGTTGCTCATTCATCAGAGAACATCATGAAGAAACTCCGTGACGGCGAAATATCTCTTTCCCGGGAGCTAATGGATGTAATCCTCAAGTCCATAGATATGCTGAGGCTGCTCCTTGATCATATCAAGGAAAAGGACGGTATTGAAGAAGATGTTGCTCCCCTGGTCAAAGAACTTGGATCAGCCCTGTCACGTGCCACTGGCGGTCAGGGTGAAATTACTGTCAAAGTTGACAGTCATAATCAGACATCTGCTCAACAACAGGAAGAAACTGTTTTCTCTAAGCTGTCACCTGCACCTGAGATGGATGCAGTTTCAGATCGTGCACCAGATGCACCTGCGTCAGTTCAGGCGGAACGTTTACCTGATGCTCCGGAAGTGATAAAACATCTGCCGGATGCGGAATCTCTCAAAGAAGAGGCTCTGGCACTGAACGATACAGATGAGATCAAAAACCCTGCGATCCCGCCGAAGGACCATGGTCTGAAACTAAAAGATAAATCTGCTCAAAACCTCCGCGTAGATGTGGAGAGAATCGACAAGGTAATGGATCTCGCCGGAGAAGTTGTACTTGTAAGGAACCGCCTGTTAAATCTTTCTCATTATTTTGACCAGAAGTATAATAATGATCCCCAGTCGGAATCATTAACTGAAACAGTGTCGTTCCTTGATCGTGTAACTTCAGACATGCAACTCGCGGTCATGAGAATCAGAATGCAGCCAATTAAAAAAGTCCTTGGCAAATTTCCCAGATTTGTTCGAGACATGTCAGCCAGCCTTAATAAGGATGTGGAATTAATAATTACCGGCGAAGGAACAGAAGTTGATAAAACGGTTATTGAACATATAGGTGATCCATTAACACACATCCTCAGAAATTCTATTGACCACGGCCTTGAATCCACTGAAGAAAGAGTGGCAAAAGGCAAACCGTCAAAAGGCAGGGTCAAGATAGACATATTTCAAAAAGGAACTCAGGTAGTAATAGAAATAACTGATGATGGCAAGGGAATGGATATAAGCAAGCTGAAGAAAAAGGCGATTGATAAGGGTCTTATCACGAGGGATGAAGCAGCGAAGATGACTGATAAAGCTGCTACTGAGCTGATTTTCATGGCAGGATTTTCAACAAAAGAAGTGGCTACGGAACTCAGTGGACGTGGCGTGGGCATGGACGTGGTTAAAAATAATATTTCCATGTTAAATGGTTATGTTGAAATTTCGACAGAAAAAGATGTTGGATCAACGTTCAGGATCTGTATTCCTTTGACATTAGCAATAATCCACGCATTAATGGTAGAGGCTTCCAATGCAAAATACGCCATTCCACTGTCCCCAATTGAAGAAACATTGAAGGTATCAGCTGAGGAAATTGAAAATGTTTCAGGGCAGAATGTGATCGTCATACGAGATAAGGTGTGTCCGCTTTTTGAACTAAATGATCTCCTTCATACAGGAGGCAATGGTGCGAACAAGGCAGACCATAAGTATATTATTGTCATTTCTATGGGAGACAGAAAATACTGTATTGCGGTAGACAAACTCCTTGGGCAGGAAGAGGTTGTTATCAAAACTCTTGACGGTATTGACACTTCATCCTCATTTGTCCTCGGCGCTACAATTACAGGAGACGGCAAAGTGGTTTTTATTCTTGACGTTTCCGGTATTTCAAGAAACCTTGTTGAAATAACAAAAAACAGTTAAGGAGTATCATATGGAACAGTATATCGGATTCAGGAATGGCTCAAGTGAATATATGATCCCTATTCTAAAAGTCCGGGAAATAATTAAAGCGCCTTCCGTGACCGGGCTACCTCATTTGCCCAAATATATTGATGGTGTTACCAATTTGAGAGGTTCTATCATTCCCATTCTCAACCTTAAATGTCTTCTTGATAACTGCACTGCCGACTGCTCGGGAAGTACTGTTATAGTTATAGCAACAGGAAAAATAACCTTTGGTATAGTTGTAGACGGTATAACCGGCGTCGTTAATGTAGATCCTTCCAGAATTGATCCTCCTGACGGTTTTTTTAGCGGCAAGATTGATCATATCGAAGGCGTTGCAAAACTGGAGGACAAACTTATCGTGCTGCTTGATACTCGTAAGCTGCTTCCCCTTCATGACATCAGCCTGCTGGAAGAGGTCGCCGTCAAGGTAACGGATATGGGAGATGGTAAAAATGTAGAGGTTATCAGAGAAATTGAAACAATAGGAGGCACCATTACTGTGAAAGAGCTGCATGATGCGAAAGATTACCTTGACAATAAATTTGAAAGTGATGATCCAAAGCATATCGTGTTCAATAAAATGGTTAAACTCCTGGATGCAATGGCAAACCAGGACTACGGTAAGGTCGAAGCTGTAATTAATGAACTCGTCATAGACACTGACAGTGATCTGTTTAGGGAAGTTGGCATGATCACAAGAAAGTTACATGACTCCATAAATGATTTCAAGATGTCGATTGATTCAGGATTGTGCAAAATCACGAACGAAAGCGTACCAAATGCAGTAGACAAGTTACAGTTCGTCATGAACAGGACAGAAGATGCTGCCAACAAAACCATGGCCATTGTTGAAAGATACTTTGATGAATCTGATGATTTTTCAAAGCATATTGGAAAGCTGTCCGGTCCTGAGGAGTCTTTACATTACCTGAAAACATTCAAAGAGGCTATGGATAATGACATGACCGATATTCTTACGGCTCAGCAGTTTCAGGACATAACCGGACAGACTATCAAGAAGGTCATTTCCCTTGTTAATACAGTGGAAGTGGAATTGGTCGGTCTCATAAGCAATCATGGTATGCCTTTACGCGTAGAGAATGCTGACTTGGAGAATAATAAGGAAGTTAAGGAAGTTGAAAATGAGTGGCCAAGTGAAGAACCTCTTGAAAAAGTCTCTCAGTCTGATGTGGAGGCTCTCCTTAATGATTTTGGATTCTAATGATACGTTTTATTAGATATAAATTTAATCAGTAATGACGGAGGTGTAGCATGGAAACAGCAACAGTTGGAGAAGATATTTTACAATTTGTCACATTCAATCTCAATAATGAGGAATATGCTGTAGACATACTGAGTGTTCAGGAAATAAACCGGATAACAGAAATAACAAAAGTGCCTAATTCAGAAGATTATGTTGAAGGTGTTGTCAATCTCAGGGGTAAAGTCATACCAATTATTAATCTGAGAAAGAAATTCAGTTTTGAAGAAAAGACAGCAGATGACAGTTCAAGAATTATAATCATGGAAATACAGAATATCACGAACGGTCTGATAGTTGATTCGGTATCTGAGGTTTTACGAATTCCTGCATCCTTCATTGAGCCTGCTCCTCCGATGTCTGCAGAGCAGAACAGTCAATTTATCAGAGGGATAGCCAAACTGGAGGGGAGACTTATTATTCTGCTAGATATTGACAGGCTGCTTGGGAATGAAGATGCATCATAATTAATCTTGAGGCATTAAATCAGTGTTCAGTCATGATACATCTTTATACATAATACGGAATATAGATGGTTAAAGTATTAATTGTCGATGATTCAGCATTTATGCGAAACACTCTCTCCAGCATGATTGCTTCAGATCCTGATCTTGAGGTAATAGGCATTGCAAGAGACGGTATCGAGGCAATTGACAAGGTCGCCTCTTTGCAGCCCGATATCGTTACTATGGATGTAGAAATGCCGAGAATGGACGGGATCGAAGCCCTTAAACATATAATGTCTAAAAACCCCGTTCCCGTTTTGATGGTAAGTTCATTAACGACAGAGGGTGCAGAGGCAACACTTGATGCTCTGGATCTCGGCGCTGTTGATTTCATACCGAAAAATCTTTCAGACCTGTCAATTAATATTGTCAAGATAAAGAAAGTATTATTGGATAAACTGAAAAATATTGGCAGCAAAGGTCTTGTTAAATATAAAAATAATGTATTAATCCAGCCTCTTAAAATGCCGAAACCATCTGAATATACGTCTCACAGAAAGACAGGGATTGTGGCAATCGGTTCTTCAACAGGAGGTCCGAAAGCACTACAAACGATTATTTCGAATATTCCGAGAGAGTTTCCTGTTCCGATACTGATCGCTCAGCATATGCCGCCTTCTTTTACAGGCCCGTTCGCAGAACGATTGAACCAGATAAGTGCGGTATATGTAAAAGAAGCTGAAGACGGTGAACCAATTGAAAAAGGAACCGTATATATTGCGCCGGGTGGAGGCCATATGGGAGTAAGGCGAATTAAATTAACGAAGTCTGCCATTGCTCTGTCACAGAATACCAGTAAATATATATACAAGCCCTCGGCAGATCACCTGATGCTTTCAGTCACCGAATCCTTTTCGGGAAAGGTGCTCGGCGTCATACTCACCGGCCTGGGCAATGACGGCACTCAGGGGATGAAAGAAATTAAAAACAAGGGCGGAAGGACAATTGCTGAAAGCGAAGAAAGCTGTGTTGTCTATGGGATGCCAAAATCCGTTGTTGAAGCAGGCGTCGCTGATAAAATTGTGAAACTGGACGAAATAGCTGGTGAAATTGTCAATGCCGTATAAGTCGAATTCTTAACGTCATTTGAGTATTTGATATATTTGAAAAATCTCAATCTAAAGGTTTCTGAAAAACGCTCCGATAGAAAAGTACATAAAAAGATATTTCTTATCGGTAATATCGCATAACCTTAATATGTACTGATTGAGAAAGGAGCATGACAATGTCTAAGTTAAATTGCTGGGAAATAAAAAAATGCAGCAGGGAGCCCGGGGGAGATAAAACCGGTGACCTTGGTATCTGCCCAGCTGCAACAGATGCAACGGTAGATGGAGTAAACGACGGCAAGAACGGCGGTCGTATATGCTGGGCAATTGCTGGCACTTTCTGCGGAGGCAAAGTCCAGGGAGATTTTGCTCAGAAATCCGTTTCATGTATGTCCTGCGAAGTGTTTAAAAACATTAAATCAGAAGAGGGCATTGATAGTTTTGTATTATTAAAACCCGGACAGGTTTATCAAAGGTCTTCCAAATAGCACGCAATATTTTAAAAAATAATAAAAGCAGGACAGGATTCAGATCTTGTCCTGCTTTTATGTTCCCTCACTACTGACTACTGATCACTATCTTTTTGTCTTACCGTTTCAGGTTAACCAGCTCCATCATAAGCTCATCAGAAGTTGAGATCATCCTCGAATTGGCCTGAAATCCCCTCTGGTGAAGAATGAGTTTAACAAACTCTTCGGCAAGGTCAACATTACTCTGCTCCAATGTATTGGAAAGCACCGTTCCTGTACCAGAGGTACCCGGTATGCTGATAAGCGGCTGTCCTGAATTGGTTGATTCAGCAAAAAGGTTTCTTCCCATTTTTGTAAGTGCATGGGGAGCCAGGAACTTGGCCAGTGCAACCTGTGCTACACCCCTGGTCTGGCCGTTTGTGAAGATGCCTGTCATGGTACCGTCCTGGTCTATGACGATGTTCTTTAATGCCCCTGAGGAATATCCATCCTGATTCTGGAACATCGTCGCTGACTGACTGCCATACTGAACAGTACCGTCCTGTCCTGCACCTCCATCGGTTGTTATTGAGGTGCCGAAATCAAATGCAATTGTCTGATTAGCAGCGGCCCCTCCGGTGAAGTTAAAACCACCGCCTGGAAATGTTACGGGACTTTCTGAATCCAGGTATCCGTTGTTGTTAAAAGTGATGGTGCCGTTGGCCTGGACTTCTGTATTTCCACTGAATGTGTCTGTTGATCCTACGACAGTATACCATTGCCAGGTATTTCCTGTAGGTAACTCAACAGACTTTCTGAAATATATGTCAACGACATGACTGTTACCCAGTGAGTCATATATCGTAATTGAACTTGAAAAATTAGATGTATTATTTGGATCATTCACATCAAAAGCTGCAACCGGTATTGATTCTCGTGAGTCAAGGTTCGCGGCAATTGTTATATCTGTGGTTGCTGTGGGTGCGCTGTTTAGTGATGACAGGTTAATATCACCCAGACCGCTTGTGGCTGTTCCGGACTGATTAAACAGATATCCCTGCAAACGCTGGCTGCTTGGATTAACAACAAACCCGTCTTTATCAATACTAAACTGCCCTGCCCGTGAATAATAGGTGCCGGAGCTGTCTTCCATTATAAACATCCCCTCGCCATCAACCGCTAGGTCAAGTACATTTGCAGTATTCTCAAATGTGCCCTGCGTAAATGTCGGTGATACAGAATTCATCCTTACACCACGCCCGATCTGTCCTTCTCCAACCTGCTGGGCAAGGATATCAGCAAAGGCGGCCCTGCTTGTTTTAAATCCGGTTGTGTTCATGTTAGCCACATTATCACCGATGACCGAAAGTGCGGTACCGTTTGCATTCATTCCGCTGACTGCTGTAAATAATGATGTTAAAGCCATTCCAATTCCTCCTTAATTATATTTAGTGTCTTTAAGGCTATTTCCATTTTTCTGCAATGTTATCAGCAGCATCTCAGATGCTGATCCATTACCTCCTTTCTGTTATAAACTTATTGACCTGATATCACTTAGGTTAATTTTCCTGTTCCCGTCAAGTGTTAAGTATGTGAGGCCATTTTCAAACGATATGCCTGTTACCAGCCCCTTTTCTATTGTTGAGGCATGCACTTCATTTCCAGATATGTCTCTTGCCTCAATTCCAAATGTATACTGTCCGGCAGGCAGCTGGTTTCCATTTATGTCCTTGCCATCCCATCTGAAAGAATTGATCCCTGTTAAATACTGTCCCAGTTCTCTTGTCCAGACCATTGCTCCGCTAGCATCATGTATTGACAGTACTACGGATGCTGCATCGCTTTCCAGCTCAAATCCTACATCAGCATTGTCCTGCATATAAAAGGAATCTCCTTCTGTTTCGACAGTCCTGTCTATCAGGTTTGCCACTGTTGCATTCTGCATTGACTGCTGATATGCCAGCACACTTCCCAAAGAGTCCTTAATATTGGTAAGCTCTTCCAGCGATGAAAATTCCGTTAACTGGGACGTAAAATCAGCACTGTCCATTGGATTCAGCGGGTCCTGGTGACTTAACTGCTTTATCAGCAGCGTCATGAAATCATCCTTTCCAAGGACCTTGCCACCGGTGGCCTCTGTAATTGCGCTTACGCCTCCTAAAGCTGTTATATCCATGATTCCTCCTTTCATACCGTCATTTGAGTTGACTCAATTATTTATAAATATGCCTATGCAAAAACATTAACCAGACCCTGATTCGAATAAACAGGTGACGGGTTCTTGTCATATTGCCTTTCAAGCCCGCTATCCATCATAAATTTATTTTCTGGATCATCTTTGTGTTCTTTAAGCGCAACAGAGAATCCGCCTACATTGACTCCGTCTTTAACAAGATGTTCAATAATGTGCTGAACATTGCTTTCAAGAAACTCTCTCACTACCTTTTCTGATGCATTAACATGAATATTCATCATTCCCTTTTCGATCGTTACATTAATCTTAAGCTTGCCAAATTCCTCATGATTAACCGTAACTCCCAGTTTGTTCCTGCCTTTTGCCACATACACGACCTGATTTAATAGCTCGCTGAATCCGGCAGTTCTTGCTACATTGCTTTGAGAAAGTCCTAATCCTGCTTTGCTGTTTGCCATTGCCATGGCTTGGTGCTGTCCCACGTCAGTATTGCTTGCGGTCGTACTTGAATTAAAAGACTCAAGGGAGTTAAGAGCTGTGTCAGACACACCCCTGACCGCACTTTTGAGTATGCTGTTACCGGCTGTATTTTGCGTATTTCCGAATAACATTTTGTCCTGTAATGTTTTAAAGTCGTTTAACTCTTTCAAAACGCCCGGATCAACTGCTTTTATTTGTGATAAAACTGTTTTTTCGTCGGACTGATCTTTTACAGTTTTCATTACATACTTCTCAGGGAGATCTCTTGCTGCACCGAGTTTTATCTTTTCCTTCAGTTCCTCGTCAGGATTAATATCTTCAGATAATTCTTCGAGGTCTCTCTTTCCAACATCCGCATTTTTTCTGTGGGCTTTATTCCCCTTTTCTGAAGTAATATGCTCTTTATCCTCGGCATTCAATTCTTCGGAAATAACTTCATCCATCACAAGATTATTTACAGTTCCTTCACTTTCATTATGTATATGGGTAATATTATCAATAATGTTGCTATCTGATTTAAATAAACTTGCCTGGCCAGTATTATTTCCTGCTGCCGCAACCTGTTCACCGGTCTGATCTGGCATTGATACTTCAGTTGAAAGGATCTGCTCAAGTGAAGCGATCATCGGTTCCGCATTCTGTGCCTTGTCTTTCTCTGTTTCATGATCGTTTTTATCACTTTCCGCCTCATCACTTTTTATATCATAGTCTGTAAGATCAGATTGCCTTGCCTCTGCGTCCTGGACATTCACAGTGTTTCCTTCTGACACTTTTCCATTTGTAGCACTGTCGTCCCTGTTCTGCTCATCCTGAGAGACTTTCTGGTCTGAATTATCATTTCCGGTATTCTGTCCTTCAACATAACTGCTTTGAGTCTGTCCTGTTTTCATCTCATCATCGTCTGTTATGGTCTCAGACTTTGAAGGAGTCATATCATCCTTTTGACTGAATATTTCTTTTTTATTTTCAGTTGCGAATGATTCTTCTTCATTATTGACTAACCCTGCAAATGTGGAGTTTTCAACATTATCGTTATACTGACTTGAATATGCAGGCCTGTTACCCATGAACTGATCGGAATGAACATCCTGCATTGATGAGGTAAAAATATTCATGACCCTGATAGAGCAAGTGGTATGCCAGCAAGTCCTGTTGACAGTTTAACCGCTTGTTCAACAATCAAACATTCATTTTCAATGCACCCTTACGCGAGAAAACTCATGTTTAATCAGGACATTACTACCTCTCATCTAAAAGCACTTATGGGCAGGTATCAATCAATTGAGTGAGATTAATCTGCAATTAATGATGAATCATGCAAGATTTTATCAGAAAATATTTCACGAAGGGGAAACTTTTTCCAATATCATGGCAGGATGGACGAAAACCGGGATGACCGCAAGTATATACCTAGCTTAAGTTTTTCACGCCAAATGTTGATGGATTTCTGGTGAACGGGGAAGCATATACTAACTGGATTACTGAGGCAGTCTCAGACCTGCGCAACCGAGTGTAGAGTGATACAATATAATAAACATCTCAAATATCTCTCTTGCCCCTGAATATTAGCCCTGCTTTAATAATGTTACTCGTGAGAGGATTTACTTTTTTAGTTTAGCCAGGTCCTTTGTAATCCTGGTTGCCTTTGTCGTGTCCATCATCCCTATGACCAGACCAGCCTTTTTGCTGTTCATTTTAAGGAGAATCTGGACTGCTATTGATGCTTCAAGGCCGGAGAGTCTTGACGCAGCATCCTCAGGCTGCATGGCCTCATAGGCCTTTGCAACATGTTTCAGTCTCTTATTGCCCAATTCTTCTGCCATCAAAAGAGAATTGTCTATCTGCTTAAGAAGTTCGTTATATTTGACTATACTATCTGCTATCTCATTTTTTAATGTCTTAAGTCTTTCCGTTTCTTTTTTTATGATTTCCTCTTTCTGGACCAATTCCTGGCGCTGCTTCTCAATGATACTCACCATGTCCAGGTCACTCTGCGCATAAACAGAGCTTGTCAGCATCAATGTAATGAAAATGCCAGGCATAATTCTATTCATTTTATTCTCCTTGAAATAGCAGTAAAATCTGCGTCTTTTTGTTCAGACAAAGCGTTTTCCCTTTTATCAGCCTTTATTGCCTTGTCCGTCAATATTTCATACATCTTCTTTTCTTTATGGGCATTCACAAGGCTGTTCTTAAGTGATGAAAGTTCTGTCTGGCACCGGTCATGTACTTTTTTCTGTGCGTCAATCTTTCCGTTAATGCGGGAAAAAAAATCATAATACGAGTTGATGTTATGTATATCCAGTGAACCGCTGTCATTCTTCTCATTAAAATACCTGAGGGTTTCTTCATAATTATCTTGCAGCGTATTAAGTTTTGACTCTTCTTCATCAACTTTATCCGCTGCCATTTTAACCTCAAGCTCCAGTTCTTTTTTTCTGCTGTCTTTCAGCTTCAGAATCTTTGATATGGTCTTTTTGTTACGCGCCTTCATTCTCAACCTCATCAAAAATGCAATACAGTGCCTGCAGGCTGTCAGCATAGTCAATATGCGTGTTCATGTCCTGCTTAAGGTAATGTTTCAATCTCTCTATCATCTTGATTGTGTAATCTACCTTGAAATTCGAGCCATGCTTATATGCACCGAGATTGATCATATCCTCAAATTTTTTATACGTGGAAAGGGTATCAATGAATTTGACAGCATTATCCCGATGCTTTTCATCAATTATATTCGGCATTACCCTGCTAATGGACTGCAGAACATCTATGGACGGATAATGATTTTCCATTGCAAGCTCCCTGGAAAGGACGATATGTCCATCAAGTATGGAACGGGACATATCAGCAACTGGTTCAAGCATATCATCACCTTCAACCAGCACCGTATACAGCCCTGTTATACTGCCGGAATTGTCAGAGGTCCCTACCCTCTCAAGCAGCTTGGGAAGCAGTGCAAAAACTGAGGGTGTATATCCCCTGGTCGTTGGCGGCTCTCCAACCGCAAGGCCTATTTCTCTCTGTGCCATGGCCACACGTGTCAGAGAATCCATAAGAAGTAAAACATCCTTGCCGGCATTTCTGAAATATTCTGCTATGGCTGTGGCAGTAAATGCCCCTCTTACTTTTGCCAGGGGGGCCTGCTCTGAGGTGGATACAACCACGATTGATTTTCTTAAACCCTCCTCACCAAGGTTTCTTTCAATAAACTCCCCTACTTCACGGCTCCTTTCCCCAATGAGCGCTATGACATTAACTGCTGCTTCTGAATACCTGGCAATCATGCTAAGCAATACACTTTTTCCGACTCCTGATCCCGACATTATCCCTATTCTCTGTCCTTTTCCACAAGTGAGTAATCCGTTAATTGACCGTATGCCGATATCAAGGGGCTTATCTATTATTTTTCTTGTGAGTGGGTTTGGAGAAAGAGAATACAGGGGACAGTCAATGCCATGCACAGGGCCTTTGCCATCGATTGGATTTCCTGTAGCATCTATGATCCTTCCTATCAGACCATCACAGACCTTGACTGAAATATTCTTCCCTAAAGGCATGACTCTGCTTCCATGTCTGATACCTGAGACTTCTCCGGTTGCCATCAGTATGACCTTGCCTTCTTTAAAACCTACGACCTCTGCGTCAACCGGATCAGCCCTGTCAGAATATATCTGGCAAGACTCACCTATGCTGACGTCAAGTCCGGTTGCCTTGATTGTGAGTCCGGTTATCTCAACAATCCGCCCATATACCTTTAATGGATCAAATTCTTCTACTGTCTGTATATATGATGCAAGATCGATTTTACTCACCTGATTGTTCGTCTTTCATGTGAACAGCTGTCCTATCGGTTTCTGCTGAATCTGCCTGTTCACTTTCTTCAGGAATATGTTCATTTAATTTCTTCATCACTTTAATTGCCCGTGAGGTGTCAGCCTTACTGGAATTTAGTTCATTGATTATTTTATCGAGCAATGAATCAATATCAGTAACTACTTCTTCAATTTCGCTTACAACGAGGGGACCTGAAACTGATATATGGGAATTAACATCAAACGTTATATCACTATGCACTTCCATGAGCTCTGGTTTCTTCTCAATAAACAGGTCATGAAGTACGGGATTGATCTTTACTGAAATAGTTCCAGACCTCTGTAATCTCCGTAGTGCCGCCTTTACCATGGTCACGATAACTTCAGGTCTTGTCTTTACTTCTTCCTTTATGATTTTCCTGGCTATGGTTAATGACAGATCAACCGTCTGGGACTCAAGATTATCAATCAGATCATTTTTAAAACCTGAAATTTCCTCAATGATCTGATAAAGGCTTGAAATCAGGATTTCGGCTTTCTGCTCCCCTTTTTCATACCCGGCCTTTTCTCCGGATATAAATCCCTCTTCGTATGCCTGACGCTGTATTTCCTCTGCCTTCTCCCTGATCGTCTGTTCATCAAGGTATGCCCTTTCGTCCTCGAGTGAGGGCATACAAAAAAGAGTTGCATGCTCCCCTTTTATTATCTTCTTATTCAACAAGCTCTTCTCCTCCTCTTCCCGCAATTACTATCTTTCCTTCCTCATCAAGTTTGCGCGCAGCTCTCACAATAATCTGCTGTGCCGCTTCCACATCAGATACCTTAACCGGTCCCCTGGTTTCCATCTCCTCCTTAAGAATCTGAACAGCTCTCTTGGACATATTATTAAAGATCTTGTCTTTCAAAACATCCGATGCAGTCTTGAGTGCAAGTGACAAATCTTCAGTGCTTAATTCTTTCAGGATAAGTTGAATTCCCCTGTCATCTATATTCTCAAGATCATCAAATGTAAGCATAAGCTCTCTGATGGATTCAGCCAGAACTTCATTCTGGCTTTCGATTTTCTCGAAAATACTCTGTTCCGTGCTCCTGTCACACTGGTTCAGTATTTCAGCGATGACCTTGGTTCCCTCAAATGTCTTGCCTGATTTGCCCTGTCCCATGTCCAGCTGTGTCCTGAGTACTTCTTCTATCTCCACCAGAGCACTGTCAGGTATTCTCTCAGTAGCAGCAACACGCATGGCGATATCACCTCTTATATGCTCTGGTAAAGCTTCCATGACCTCGGAAGCCTGTTCTGATTCCAACAGGCAAAGGACCAATGCAATCGTCTGAGGATGCTCAGTTGCCAGAAAGCTTGAAAGAATTTTCGGGCTTACCCATTTCAGCGATTCCAATGGGCTTTCTTTTGAGACCATTTCCAGTATTTTCTCAGCATCAACGTCTCCGAGCCCCAATGAAAGGATCTTTTTTACATAATCCTGTCCGGCTACCGGAATATCGCCGCTTGAAACCCGGTCCAGTGTTTCCTGCAGTACGAGATCTACTTTTTTTCTGTCCAGTTTCTTCTCCCTGGCCATGTATGATGAAATTTTGCCTATGTCTTCCGGATCAAGCAGCCGTAATATCTGGGCGGCAACATCTTCACCAACCGAGCTAAGAAAAATTGCCGCTTTTTCATATCCGTTCATCACCATTTATTTTTCCTCCAGCCATCCTTTTATCATTCCTGCAGCCTGGTCTGTATTGCCGCTGGCCCAGTCAACCACCTGATCCTCCAGAGAAATTTCATTTGCTGGTGCTGCCGCTTCAATTTTCTGAACGCCCTCTTCACCAGCAATTGCCCTGGGTACGGCATTTGACGGTAGCCTGGATAATGATTGCATAAGAGGACGTACAATCATCAAGAAGAACAGAAGTGCAATCACGACAGGCACAAGATATTTCAGAACTGTTAAAATCAGAGGCAGGTATTCCTTCTCAACCTCGCCAACTTCAACAACTTCCGGAGCCTTGAACGGCATAACAGACAGGCTGATCTCATCCCCCCTGTCTTCAGTAAATCCTATGGTCTTTTTTACGATGTCTTCATAATATTTCAGGTCTTCATCCGACCGGACAACATACTGGTCTGCATTTTCTACTGCACCCTTCTGAGATGCAAGTATGCCGTCAATCAGCAAGGCAACCGTTAGTCTCTCAAGTTCCACCGGAGAATTAATAATCCTTGTAATTGTTTTGCTAGTTTCGTAATTTATCATCTCATCCTGCTTCTGTGACTCTCCCATATTCCCGCCGGAAGGAGTAGCCCCCCCGGGCAGATTTGAAGTTACGCCGGGAACTCCGGCGCCGGAAAAGCCTGATGTTGTTTTTTCAGTGCTCTTCTGTTCGCTTCTCACTACAACTCCGTCAGGGTCGTATATCTCTTCTGTTTTTTCGCTCCTTGTAAAATCAAACGATGCTGATATCTCTGCCTGAACTTTCCCTTTGCCGACTACCGGTTCAAGGATACTTAATATCTTTGCCATCATATTTTGTTCATACGCATGCTGGAATTCCATCTGGGACCCGCTCATATTCATCATTGAATCATCGGAGGATTTGGTGAGAAGTTCACCCTTGTTATCTACGACGGTTATGTTTTTAGGATCAAGGTCTTCAACACTGCTTGAAACCATGTGAACAATCCCCTGGATTTCGGTTCTGTTAAGTTTTCTGCCCTTTTGAAGAGTCACAAATACTGCTGCTGTAGATTCAGGTCGGCTCTCCTCAAAAGCAAATATCGACTTGTCAGGCATAACAAGGTGCACTCTGCTCTGCTGAACACCTGCCAGAGACCGTATTGTCCTTGACAGTTCACCTTCCAATGCCCTCTTGTAATTCAGCTTCTGTACAAACTCACTGGTCGTGAAACTCGTGTTATCAAATATCTCAAAGCCGACGCCTGCCCCTTGGGGAAGCCCCTGTCCGGCAAGTTCAAGTCTGAGATCATATACTCTATTGGCAGCAACAAGAACAGTCCCTGTTGACACCAGCTCATAAGGTACCTTCCTGCTCTGCAGCTCTTCAACAATCCTGCCCGCATCTTCTTCAGAAAGATTTGAATACAACACCTGATAATCTGCCTTCTGTATCCATGTAAATAGAAGCACCATAGCTGCGATGGTCATTATCAATACTGCCAACAGACCGATCTTGTTCATTGTCGGCCATGCCTTGAACTGTTCTACAATGTTGTTTGAATCTGCCATGTTCTCCTCTGGTTATTAATTTTTATTCTGCATATAGAGTTTATATACTCATCCGCATTATTTCTTCATATGTACCTAACAGTTTGTTACGGATTTCGACCATCAGCTGAAATGACATGTCCGCCTTTTCAATAGCGAGGACAGCTTCACTTATGTCTCCCCCTGTCGCCAGTTCATTCACTGCCTTCTCAACATCATTCTGCACCTGCGTAACTTTACTCATGGCTTCGTTAATAACCGAATCAAAGCCCTTGCCTGTCCCTGGTTTAGCCTCTTCCAGCTGCACTCCATTAATTGAGCCTATACTGCCAATACTTTTTATTGGAAGATCTGACATCATTACCTCCCTATCTCAAGGGCCTTCTGATACATACCCTTGGACATATTAAATGCTTTTACATTTGCCTCATATGCACGTAATGCCATCATCATGTTCACCATCTCTTCAATAACATTTATGTTAGGCATCGACACATTGCCGTTCTCATCAGCATCGGGATGGCCCGGATCATACACAACGATTGGAGGTTTTGAATCCTCAACTATACCATTGACCTTTACTCCAACAAGTCCGTCCGATTCGCCCGGATTTATCAACATGGATGCAAATGAAACATCTTTTTTTACATACGGCCCTCCTGCCTCTGTTTTTGTTGATTGTGCATTGGCCATATTGGATGCTACTGTGTTCATTCTCATCCTTTGTGCTTCCAGAGCTGATGCGCTTACATCAAATAGGTCCATTTATTGTCTCCTCAATACTTAAGATTCGTTTATTAATCATTATTTTGTTCTTATAGCACTTCTGAACATTTTAATTTTAGCGTTAAGCAGCTTAACCGCTGCGTCATGGGTAAGAGAATTTTCAGTCATTTTAGCCATCTCTGAATTCAGCAGTACATTGTTGCGGTCACCCCACCCGGGATCATTATTCACAGTAATTGTTGAGTTGATTCCATTATCATCCGGTTTCTTTACATGACCGGGGTTCGTGGTAAGCAGTTTGATATTGTTTTTCAGAAGATCCCCGAAATGCACATCTTTGGACTTATACCCCGGGGTGTCAGCATTCGCAATATTAGAAGAAATGACCTTCTGCCTGATATTTGCAGACTGGATAATCCTTTGCAGTACTGTCATTTCTTTATCCATACCTCACCTCCGCACTTATTGTCCTCAATAATATTTCAATTGTCATGCCACTATGTGTTATAACATCTGCCAAATTAATTGTCATAAAATTATTTTTATTCAATACGTTTGGTTTCATAGGTTATTTTCTGCTCATCAGGCATCGGAAATATTTTCATGCAACCGGTACATTTTTCCCATAATCATTGAGTTTATTCCTTATGGTTCTCACACTGACACCCAGCAGTTTTGCTGCTTTTGTCTTATTGCCATTTGTATCTTCAAGAGTCTTCTTTATTAAATCCATTTCCATGTCCTTTAAACTTCCACTTATCGTGCTACTTTCGGAAACTCTACTGTCAATCATAAAATCATCCTTACCTATAAGATCGGTTCTGGATAACAGAACAGCCCTCTGGATTGCATTCTCAAATTCCCGTATATTCCCTTTCCAGTTTCTTGTCTCAAGAAACTCAACAGCGTCTTCACTGAAGCCTGATACATTTTTATTAAGTTCCACAGAGAACTTTTTCATGAAATGTTCTGCCAGAAGCTTTATGTCTTCCGGTCTTTCCCTCAAGGGGATAAGCTTCAAAGGAAACACACTTAATCTGAAATACAGATCTTCCCTGAATCTGCCATCCTCGATCTCTGTCTGCAGGTCCCTGTTTGTTGTTGCAATTACCCTCACATCTACCGGTATCGGCTCTTTGCCGCCTATCCTGTCAACCTCCCGCTCCTGCAATACCCTGAGCAGTTTGGCCTGAAGCGTTGCAGACATCTCGCCTATCTCATCCAGCAGGATTGTTCCTTCATTCGCAAGTTCAAACTTTCCGGTTTTTCTCTCTGCGGCACCGGTGAATGATCCCTTTTCAAATCCAAACAGTTCGGACTCCAGGAGATTGTCAGGAATTGCGGCGCAATTTACTGCAATAAAGGGCTTACTGCTTCTTCTGCTTGACTTATGAATAAACCTTGCCAGCAGTTCCTTGCCGGTACCGCTTTCTCCAAGAATAAGAACGGTCATATCACTGAGGGCAACATTTCCCGCAAGCTGTAACAGGTTCCTAATATAGTCATTATCAGTAATGACTTCATTCTTCTTATGACATGTCCTGGCCATGATGGAGGCAATAGTTTCTGTTAATGAATCAAATGAAAATGGTTTCATCAGGTACTCGCAGACACCTTCCTTCATTACTTCAACCGCATTTTCAACTGTCCCATGACCGGTAATGACCAGGATCGGCAGACTGCCGAACTTTTTTCTCGCTACCCTGATAAAGGCAAGACCGTCCATCCGCGGCATCTTCATATCTGTTATGATCATCGATATATTCTCAGTTTCAATTTTTTTCAGCGCATCTACAGGATCTTCAGCCATAACGACCCGGTAATCCATTCGTTCAACCGCCTCTTTTAATGCTGCCCTCATCTGATCGTCATCATCTACAACAAGAATTGACTTTATCATTCATTTACCGGCTGATTTCTGCCAGCTCGCTTATCAGCCACTCCTTTCTTTGGAAAATAAAGTCTGAATGTGCTGCCTCTGTCTCTATTTCTTTCAGCTTTTATAAATCCGTTGTGACTCTGCATAATCTTGTGTGCTATGGTCAGACCCAGTCCTGTCCCCTTGTCCTTTGTGCTAAAAAAGGGATCAAATATTCTCTCGATATTGTCAATGTCAATGCCTCTTCCTTGATCGCGAACCGCAAAAGCAATATAATTTTCTCCTTCTTCTTTGTAGACCTTAAGTTCCCCTCCCTGAGGCATGGCCTGCACAGCGTTTAACAAGATATTCATCATAACCTGCTTCAGAAGTTCTATATCTCCTGATATAATTACGTCTGAATTATCTTTGACTAATGTAATCCCCCTTATATCGATGAGTGGTGCAAGAATCTTCAGGGATTCTTCTAACGCATCATTTATGTTTATATCTTGCATGGAAGGCTTTTGCGGTTTTGCAAAGAACAGCATGTTGGTGAGAATATTGTTCAGGCTTTTAATTCCTGTTGATATGCCATTCGCCATGTCAGAATGCTTTGACCCTTTCAGGTCATTGGAAAGCATACTTGAATACAGCTCAATACTGCATAAGGGGCTTCTGATTTCATGAACGATACTTGCTGCCATCTCACCCATGGCAATGAGTCTCAGATTTCTCCTGTGGTGGTTCTGAAGCTCATTTAACTGTGCATTCTTCATCTCTACTTCGGCAGTAAGGGATCTGACTTTATCACTTAATTTTTCATAATATACCTCCAGACTCCTGGATGCCTTGGTAAAGCTGTTGAACGCTTCGTTTAATTTCACTGCCTCTTCCATTAATACACCTCGTGAATCTTATTTAATATATTCATCCCTGTCAGCTCTGTCTTTGCAACACGTCCCAGCAGCGATTCATTATCCTGCAACTGACTGTACATTTTCTCTGATTCATCGCCCGTCGACCAACGACCTATTCGGTACATGGTCCATTCATCCTCAGGATTTTTCTCATGCGCGATCCTGTAATATTTAATTGCGTCTGATGTTCGTCCGGACGCATCCATAAGATCCGCCAGCCTCGTATATACTTCTGCATTCCAGTCAGATTTGCTAACCACTTTTTCATAGAACTCTATCCCTTTTTTTACGGTTGCTGATTCCGGGTTGCGAATATTAAAAATTATATTTCCGAGCATTTCAATATCACGGTCCTGGATATTTCTCATCTGTACCAGTTTGTCGATCGCCAGTTTCCTTTTTCCGCTGGCATTCAGTATTTTTACTTCGGTCCTTAAAACATCATCATCAGGAATCTTTTTATTTACTGCCATCGCTATGTATATTTTCGCCAGGCTGATTTCTCCGATATCAGCGTAGTAGTCGGCAAGGTTGAGTGCAGCGACTGCCTTGGTCTCCTGCGAAGCGTTTTTTACTAACCAGCTGGACAATTCAAGAAAAAGCAGACCATTGTTTCTTAGCTTGTCTGAAACATCGACCAGAAACGATTCCCTCTTTTCATCGATAAGCCATTGACCAACTTCTTTCCAGATATCTGAGACACTCATTTTATCCTTTTGTTGACCGTCATCGTCTTTACCGCTCTCCAGTATGATCTTTTCCAGTTCAACAAATGCTTCCTGCGGAGGATGTTTGCCATACACCAGCTCCTTTAGCAATGAAAGGGATTTTCTTATTTCATGTTCTTTTCTGTATATCTTTGAGAGTGCGAGAAGAGTGTCTTTATATACATATGAATCCACGTGATCGTGTCTGATTGTCTCCAGACTCTGTGTCGCTTCCTTAATTTTTCCGGCAGAAACCTGGGCCAGGGCAAGATTAAAAAGACCACTGATTTTAATTTTTCTGTTCTTCGCAAGAGAAGCTGACGAAAAGTGACTGAATGCTTCATTTACCTTACCTTTTTTAAGCGCGATAAGACCCAGACTTATTCGCGCACTGTCCTTGTATTCTCCGGTTGTTATTTTAGATAGATGTTTTTCTGCTGCTGACAGATTTCCGGACATTCTCATGTTCTCCCCAAGAAGAAAGTACGTTTCAGGCGATCTATCCAGATACGTTTCATCTGCAAGTTTGGCTTTTACATACATCGTCTCAGCCTCCTTGACCCGTTCCAGGCGCTGCAATGCATTGGCTTTGCTATAGAGTACGATTGCACCCTGTCCCGCTTTGTCATATTCGGCAATCGCCTTACTGTAGAGTCCGAGCATTGAAAGGCTGTTAGCCAATCCAAGATGCGCTTTTCTTATTCTTTTTGATGATGGAAAATTATTGATGAGCATCATATAATCTGCTCTTGCCTCCTGATAAAAACCTGCATCCATATATGACCTGGCCCTCATAGACAGTGATTTCTCTTTTACTGCCGGATGTGAAGCATAGATATATGCCAGTCTTAAATGTTCAATCGCATCGAAATACTGTTTTGCACCATAACTTGCAGCGCCGTACATATAATGGTATATGGCAACAGACTGGGCATCTTCAGGTTTATACTCGGGCAGAACTGTTAATAAACCATAATTATTGCCGGACTCAAGCAGAGTCCATAATTTTTTATACTGCGGTGGAACAAAATCCCTTATATTACTTTTATCCACTTTATCGTACTCTTTAAGACTTCTGTCATCCTTCAAAACAGCGGTTTTTTCTTCACCAGCAGTACTGATTTGCTTTGGCTCTGTATCATGCTTGATCTCATTTGTGTTGATCTTGTTTGTGTCCTCCTTTTCATTCATTGTTTCACTCGGATTTTTTTCTGGCATGGTTTTCGCCGTTTTCACTTCTTTCTTATTGGTCGATTCAGGCCCGGCAGTTTTCTGCCCCTTTTTCTTCTCTGGCATGGCCTTTATATTTTTCAATTGTTCAGTCATTTTTTTTACCTGGCTGGTGTGTGCCTGCTCTTTTTCTGTTTTTCTCTCATAAAAATCAATGACCAGTCTGCTCGGATTCGCAAGAGTGCGAACTTCGATCTTTTCAAGATTTCTTTTTCGAAAGAACAGACGATTTTTGTCTATGCTGTAAGATATGGGAAGCTTTTTATTCTTTACCCTTAGATCCATATCTGCAAAGGTAACGCTTACTTCACTTTCTGCATGTTTTACTTTCCCACGGGAGATAACATCGTCTGGTCCTTCGATTACGACTCTCACGTATTCTTTGTGATTTCCATACCTCAGATCAACTGAATTCGGACTGTCTGTCCTGAAAGCAGCACTTACAGTATGTGCGTGAAACAGTATCAGTGATAATATCAAGGCTGAAAACATCTGAAAATAATTCATGCCAACAAAAAAGCAATTAGCATGCCAAAGATATCAGTTTGATTTTAAATGATTTTCTGTTTGAGGATCGTCATAATAATGACGTTTGAAATGTAAGTGGAGTACGGACTATTGTTTATGAAACATCAGGATGCGTTAAATTCTATCGCCTTCTTTTTCATCTTCTCTATCAGGGTGGTCCTGTTGAGACCCAAAAGGCTGGCTGCTTTACTCTTGACACCCCTAGAGATCTCAAGGGCCTGAATAATCATATTATTTTCGATTTCTTCCAGCATGATATTCAGATCGACACCATCCGGTGACAATTTTTCCTTCCCCGATACACTTCCTGCACGTACTTTTGAGTGCATTCTTTCAGGAAGATCAACCGGTTCAACAACACTGCCGTCATTTAAGATGATCAGTCTCTCTATGAGATTCTCAAGCTCTCTGACATTTCCCGGCCAATGGTAACTTGTCAGGCACTTCATGGTTTCTTTCGTAATGGTCGGAACCGACATTCCCTTTCGCTTGGACATGTGAGTGATAAAATGGTCAATCATCAGGGGGATATCTTCTTTCATATTTCTTAAAGGAGGAAGCTTCAGGGGTATTACATTCAGTCTATAATACAGGTCTTCCCTGAAGTCCCCATCCCTGACAGCCTTTTCTAGATCTCTGTTCGTTGCGGCAATGATCCGTGCGTCAGTTTTGATGGTCTTTATGCTGCCCACCCTTTCAAATTCCTTCTCCTGAAGTACCCTTAACAGTTTTACCTGAAGGGCAGGAGCAAGCTCTCCTATCTCATCAAGGAGAAGAGTCCCCTGATTGGCAAGTTCAAACCTGCCTATTCTCGTAGAAACAGCACCTGTAAAGGCTCCTTTTTCATGGCCGAACAGTTCAGATTCCAGAATGTCTTTGGGAATTGCAGCACAATTTAACGGCACAAAGGGTTTGCCTGCCCTGTTACTGTTATAGTGAATATTTTTTGCTATCAGTTCCTTGCCGGTACCGCTTTCTCCTGTTATCAGAACAGTGCTGTCAGTATCAGCAATTTTTTCTACAAATTTTATAACACTCTGTATGGACGCAGACGTGCCAATTATCCGGTCAAGTGCCCTCTTATTATAGGTATTCTGTTTCTTGAGTTCTGATTTAAGGCTCCTGTTTTCCTCTTTCAGGCTATAAACATCAAGGGCCCTATGTATGGTCATATTCACATCTTCAAGTACAAAAGGTTTGGGGAGATAATCGTAAGCACCCAGTTTCATGGCTTCAACAGCGGTCTGTACACTTGCATGGGCCGTTATTACGATACAGGGGACATCAATATCTTCAGACCGGCATGCTCTGAGAACATCCAGTCCGCTGATACCGGGCATCATAAGATCCATTAAAAATAGATCAAATTTTTCCTGTTTCAGCAATTGAACGCCTGTCTCGCCGTCTGAAGATGTTATGACTTCAAAGTCTTTGGTTTGGAGAAAGTCTTTTAGAAGCTCTCTGATGGACTGCTCATCATCAATTACCAGAATGCGATGCATAGACATATATTGCCATATTAAAAAATCAACGTCAAGAGTTTGACATATGTTGTCTATTTACCGCATTCGACCCTGTTACGTCCCTCATTCTTAGCTCTGTACAGGGCATCATCAGCCATCTTGAGTAACATTTCCGGAGATGAAATGTTATCCTTTAAATTTGCAACACCGAGACTGATTGTTACCTTGATATTGAGATCATCAAAATGATTGTCCTGTTCCTCAATTGCCTCTCGAAACCTTTCAGCAACATAAATTGCCCCATCCTTGCTCGTTTCAGGAAGCAGACAACAGAACTCTTCCCCGCCGTAACGGGCAAAGATATCAATATTTCTTATGATTGAGCTGATCCTGGCACATACTGACTTTAAAATAAAATCACCACACTGATGGCCATGCTCATCATTCACATCTTTAAAATGGTCTAAGTCAAACATGATTACACTAAAATTTCCCGAGTATCGCTTGTGGCGGCTGAATTCTTCCTTCAGTCTTGATTCAAGATATCTCCTGTTATAAATACCTGTAAGGCCGTCTTTCATGTTCATTTCTATCAGTTTTCTTTCGTAGACGGCGACCTCTGTAACATCCTGGACATAAATAAACAGGTACTGTATCTCGTTTTCCTCATTCCGCAAAGGACCCATTGCACAATTCTGCTGCATAAACTCGAAATCTGCATTAAGATAACCTGACGACTTGAACTGAAAAAGATGCTTATGCAGCTTTTGTGAAAAAAAACAGAAATTCCCAAAAGAAAAAACGGATTTGCAGCTTCTTATGAATTTTGGATTTTCCAGGTCGGGGAAAAAATCATATACTGAAGAGTCTAAAATTTTATCGGCGTTAATGCCGCTGTTGATTTCCATCCACCGGTTCCACTTTTTCACCTTCATTTCCCGGTCAAGGATGACTATGCCGATGTTTATAGCATCAAAAACCTGATTAAGTATCATTCATATTGTTCGATAAATGTCCGGAGGGCATCCTTCAGCCACAAAACTGAGTCGTTGCTCGTCACAAGGAACAGGAAACCGCTTACATCCCCTTCATCAAAACGAAAGTCGGTTTTTAAAATAATTGCTGACTTATCCGGATCATAATGACCATTGGTAATCGCCTCACGATAATCTTTCTCTACAACGACTCTCGGTGGTGTATAGGTCACAACATCCTTGAGCAGCTCAGAGAATTTTCCAACACATGCCCCGATAAGAATATTTCCCACTTCCATTAAGGTTTCCCTCTCCAATACATCAAACGGGTCAGCAGAAGCATGCTCGCTGACATCACTCTGAAGCAGCGATATAAGCTCTTTTCCTGCACCTGATGAAAATATCAGAAGAGCATCTCCCCTGAATTTCCCCCAGAATTTTTGCTCAACAATATTTATATTTTTATAATCCTTAACGTGACTTCTGATATACTCGGGCAAGTCCGGCACGTCAACAATACTTATGTAAGGAACACTCAAAACAACATTCGTACTTATTACATCCGCAAGGTCAGCAGCTGACTGTCCAAAGGAAATATTCATTATTTCCTGCAGGATAGATATGTCTTCTTCTGTTAAAATATTCTGCACATTCATATTACGTAGCTTGTTTCAACATCTCCAGAGCTTTCCCTAATGCCAGGTTCAACTCTTCTTTTTTCAACGGCTTTTTCAAAACCATAAATGCCCCTGAATCCATAACCGTCTTAATAGCATTCATCTGCACGTCTGCAGTCACAACTATAATGATCGCATTTCTATCATATGCAATAATCTTCTCTATTGACTCGTACCCGGTCATGACCGGCATTGTCAGGTCCATAAATGTTACGTCTGGATTAAGTTCCTGATATTTTTCATATCCCTCTTTACCATCAGCTGCTTCGGAGAATTCAAACCCCTGATCTTTGGGCAGACAGCTCCTCAGCATCTTTCGTGCAATCGGGGAGTCATCTACTATCAATATTTTATTGTTCATCTGTAATACACATCTGAAGTTCAATATATCTTATTTTATGAATTTAATAGGTTAAGTATCCAAAATCATCTTCTTTTTGTCAAGCGCTTTCATGTTTTGCGATACCTGTACAGAAACATCCCTCTCTCATTTATAATAAACTAAATCACATTTATACTCGGTATATATGAAAATAAACTTTAAACAGCTGCAAAAAGAGGAGTTTAAGGCCTGTATTCAGGAACTTGGATGGGAATCATATAGAGCTGATCAAATTATTGACTGGATGTATAGAAAGCATGCCGTATCCTTTGATGCAATGTCTAATCTGCCGAAACAATTGTCTGCTACATTGAAAGATATTGCCATACTAAGTGAACTTAAACTTCTGAATACATATATCTCTATGGATGGGGCAATAAAATTTCTGTTCCAGCTTGATGATGGTGACACAATCGAAAGCGTCGCAATCCCAAACACAAGGGGCAAGAATATGTATACATTATGCATATCATCTCAGGCAGGTTGTGCAATGGGATGTACGTTTTGTGAAACAGGCAAGCTTGGGTTAATCAGAAATTTAAAGGCATATGAAATTATTGATCAGGTATTGGCAGTGCAGCGATATCTGAAGCAAAGTTCTTCAGATATGCTTACTGATTCTGTCAAAAGAAACTTCCGGATTGGAAAAGGTGACATCTCAAATATTGTATTCATGGGGATGGGAGAACCTTTTAGTAATATGAACGAAGTCCTGACATCTCTCTTTATACTTACCGATTTAATCGGTATTTCCAAAAGAAAAATTACCGTGTCCACATCTGGCATAGTCCCCGGCATAGAGAAACTTTCTGAAAAGGGACCGGCCGTAAACCTTGCAATATCACTCAATGCTACAACCGACTCAACACGAACTAGGCTTATGCCCATTAACAAAACATATCCCATAAAAAAACTCCTTCAAGCGTGCAGAGCATATCCTTTGCCACCGAAACGACGCATCACTATTGAATACGTGTTATTAAAAGACATTAATGATTCACGTGATGATGCTCATCGATTGGTAAAACTTCTACGGGGAATACGATCAAAAATAAACCTTATTCCGTTTAACCATTCAGAGAGTTATCCTGAATTCGTCAGGCCGGATGAAAGGAGAGTACAGGACTTCCAGAACATACTGGTAAACGCAGGAGTTATTGCAACCGTTCGAAAAAGCAGTGGCGACGATATCTCAGCTGCTTGCGGACAACTCAGGGCGGCATATGTCCGGTGATCTCTGAAGACATTAACACACAACATAAAAAACAGCGGATTATTTTATACCAGGTCAAATGACAACACCCGAATGCCAAATGAATATCAAAATTCCAATTTCAGAAAGTACATCAGCCTGGGTAGATGTTTGAGAAGGACAAATCAAGATACCAATGTCACGCCCGCTTCATATGCATCCTTGAGCGCTGTGGGATGTTTCAGAATGTCGCCTTTACTGTCTATTTCCAGATAACTCAGCGTCACATGTTCCGGAACACTTATTGTTCTGAAGAAAGCTGTAGCACAGGCCTCAGCACACTTTATCCCGGTGTTATTTTTCATACCTCCGGTAAGAAGCATGAGACCCTTCCGACCATATTTTCCTCCCTCAACAGGTTTCTTCAGGAGGTACTTTTCACTCCAGAAACTCTGGCACCGGTCAATCATTATCTTGGTCTGAGCACTGACGGAGTAGAAAAATATGGGAGAAGCGAGTACGATCCTGTCTGATGATCTTATCGCGCCGCTGACCCTGTCCATATCATCATGAAAAACACACTCTCCGGTCTGATAGCATCCTCCACACCCCTGGCAAGGCTGTATGTTCATTGTATTAAGATAGAAAACTTCAACTCTTGATCCGGTTTTTTCTATCCCCTTAATGGTCTCGTTTAACAGGGTTTCAGAATTTCCCTTTTTCCGGGGGCTTCCACAAAATGCGATTACCTTCATCTTCATGTATAATCCTCTTGTTAATAAAATCAAGATTTTAATTGATGCAGATCATCAGGATTCCGGATTTTTTCTGATAATGTCAATAAAAACATCGACCATCCTGGGATCAAACTGTGTTCCCGCACATTTCTTAAGTTCAGTTATGGCTTTTGATGCAGAGCGGGATTTGCTGTAGGATGAATTTGTTCTCATGGCATCATATGCGTCTGCAATAGCAAGAACTCGTGCGCCAGCTGGGATACTGTCACCCCGCAACCTCTGAGGATAACCGTTTCCATCAACCCTCTCGTGGTGATGCAGGATCATGGGCAGTTCTCTCTCGAAAAGCCTGGTTTTCTCCATCAGTTTTACGCCCATATTCGAATGTCTTTTTATCAGATTATATTCATCTGCCGTCAGTTTGCTTCTTTTATGCAATATGCGGGAGTTCACCCCGATCATTCCAATATCATGAAGCAGAGCAGCACGCTTTACCGCATCGACATCATCGTCTGACATGGCAAGCTCTCTCGACAAATTCTCGGCATAACGGCTGACTCTCACAGAGTGTTTGCTGAATGTTCCCCATCCTGTCTCAATTTCACACAGTATCTTGTGTGCCGACTCAATACAGCGCTCTTTAACTTCTCTCTGAAAAGCTTCAAGTTTGCTATTAAAACTTGCCAATTTGTTGTACTCTTCCTTGATGATACTGCTTTCTTCTATCTTGTCGTCATAAGGCACGACCCGGTTTCTTCCTTCAGCCTTGGCGCGATAAAGCGCCTTGTCAGCGTTTGAAACCAGATCAGCAGCTCCGGTCACATTATCATCTGCTATAGACGACAACCCTATACTTATGGTTACAACCTCAGTTGCCTTTCCGTCCTTGAATGTATTTTTTTCAAAAGCATTTCTGATCCTCTCGGCTAAAATCAGTGCACCCTGTAAAAACGTATTGGGAAGCACAACAAAAAACTCTTCCCCGCCATACCGTGCAACAAAGTCTGTGTCCCTCACAAGCTTCATTAAAATCCGGGCTGATTCAACAAGCACGTGATCGCCAAACTGATGCCCGTGATTATCATTTACAGATTTAAAGTAATCGAGATCAATCATCATGCATGATAAAGGTTGTACATGTCTGCTGGATTTTTTATATTCCTTACCAATCACTTCAAGGAAGTGTCGATGATTATAAAGTCCGGTAAGACCATCCCTGATAGCCAGTTTTTCAAGCTTCTGCAAAGATCTTGAAATATCATTCTCCAGCTTCTTTCTTTGCATAGCCCGACGGATAGCCCGGTTAAGTGCAGCTGTTTTGACTTCATTTCTTGTGAGGTAGTCATATGCTCCGCTTTCCAGGGCCTTTACGCCCAGCTTCTCCTCGCCTTCAGCAACAATCATGATAACAGGCACGCCAAGCTTCTTTTTTATTATCTCCTGAAGAACTACTATCCCGTTCTTTCCGGGCATGTTCTGCTTCATGAGCAGAAGATCAAATTTCTTATCCATCGCTTTTTCAAGAGTATCTGAACCTGATTTCGCAGTGTGAATCGATATATTAATATCATCATGACCTTTTAAGGTTGATTTAATATTTTTGATTTCAGGGGGACTGTTATCCGCTATTAAAATGGATATTTTGCTTTTGGACATTGATGTAGTTCCCTATGCGTTAAAAAGCAAATAAAAAGATATACGCATTATGTTATATGTTTTTACGTAATAGCGTATTATAACTGCAAAATAATTTACAATCAACTGTAAATTTACAAAACATTTATTTGATATACCCTGTCCATTTGACAAACCATGATATATTAACTATCATATTTTTTTAATTAAAATCTTACTACCGAATCTGATAAGATCAGTTTTCTTTTACCCATC
>CP070632.1:447563-534336 GCA_020356065.1 Nitrospiraceae bacterium | reverse complement strand
ATGAAAAGAATATAACACAGATGCCGGGCATGGATATGCTGCTGAAGATCTCGGTGCTGTGCAATAATGCAAGGCTTGATGACAAAGGATATTATATCGGAGATCCGACCGAGGGAGCTCTGATACTCTTTGCAAATGATCACATTGACGTGAGTAAGCTTAATGTCGGAAATAAGCGACTCCAGGAATCCCCCTTTGACTCAAAAACGAAGAGAATGATAACGGTCAACAGTGACGGAGAACGCGCTACCGTATATATGAAGGGAGCCCCTGAAATTGTTTTTAAAATGAGCAGCCATATTCTGATAGACAATGAAGTCATCCCCATGGAGCAAAAACACAGGTATGAAATTGAGAAATATTATGAGAGACTGGCATCCAGGGGAGAGCGGGTTCTTGCCCTGGCGTATAAAGAAGAGATTGACTCTAAAGTTGATAATTTTATTTTTGTTGCTCTTGTTGGCATGATAGATCCGCCGAGAAAGGAGATTCCGGATGCCATTGCCAGATGCAAATCAGCAGGCATTAAAGTCATCATGATTACCGGAGACTACAGTCTGACAGCCGAAGCTATAGCAAGACTTGCCGGTATGGTCCGTGATAAGGCAAATATGATGACCGGGAAAGATCTTGAACATACATCTGATGACAGGCTGAAAGAGTTTCTGAAAAAAGACAATATAATATTTGCCCGTACTTCACCAATGCAAAAGCTAAAAATAGTAACAACACTGCAGGCCATGGGTGATGTCGTGACGGTTACGGGAGATGGAGTAAACGACGCCCCGGCAATCAAGAATGCTGATATGGGAGTGGCCATGGGAGTTATCGGAACAGAGGTGGCAAAAGAAGCCGCGGACATGGTGCTGCTTGATGACAACTTTGCGACTATTGTGAATGCTGTTGAAGAGGGCCGGACCGTCTTTAATAACATAAAGAAATTTATTGCCTATATCCTTACCAGTAATGTTCCTGAAATTCTCCCTTTTATTGCGTTTGTCCTGCTCGGAATCCCTCTGCCCCTGACTGTTGTCCTTATTCTTTCAATTGACCTCGGCACAGATCTTCTTCCCGCCCTCGGGTTGGGAGTAGAACAGCCCGAGCATGATGTAATGAACAGGCCCCCGAGACCAAGGGACGAAAGACTGCTGACACCGAATCTTCTCTTTATGTCATATGGGATCATAGGGATGCTGCAGGCAGCTGCCGGGTTCTTTTCATATTTCATTATCCTGTACAGGGGCGGGTGGACATGGGGGCAGGAACTGGCGTCGACAGACCCTCTGTACCTCAAAGCGGTAACTGCCTTTTTTGCCAGTATTGTCATATGCCAGATTGCTGATGTCATGATATGCAGGACCCGGCGGGAATCGGTTTTTACGAAAGGACTATTTACAAATAAACTGGTCCTGGCAGGCATAGCCTCAGAACTTATATTGTTGTCAATTATCGTTTATAATCCATACACCCATAAACTGTTCGGTACACATCCCCTTACACTTTTTGAGCTTTCCCTGTCTGTGCCGTTTGCCTTATGGATATTCTTTGGAGACGAGATACGGAAAATGCTCATCAGGAAAGATGTTAAGTTCGTTGAGCGATATTTCAGCTGGTAATAAGACAGTGTTATGATGCAGTGACAGAAGCTCCACTCATAACCAGTTTGTCACCTGTGATTCCTGCAATGCATATGGTTGTAATGACCCAGTCGCGATCTGCCTGTTTATATCAGGATTTATTTCAATTCCTTCAGATACCCGATAATGACATCAACTTCTTCGTTCGTAACATTCCCTTCCTGTGAGGGCATGATGTCATCAAACCCTTTTACTACATCAGCGTCCGGATGCAAGATCGAATTTTTAATATATGTTTCGTCCGCAACCAGTTCCCTCTCCTTGCCGCTGCTTGTTACCTGGACCTTTCGGTTGAACAGTCCTTTGAAGCTCGGTCCAACCTCAATAGTGCCGTCTACTGAGTGACAATCAAGACACCCCTTATCTTCAAGAAGCGCATACCCTGAAAGCTTTTCATCCGCCTTTGCTCCGGGTTCTTTCCTGCCTTCTGCACTGTACCATGCTTGAAAGTCATCTTCATTTGTAACGATGACTTTTGAGATCATGGAAGAATGCTGCACCCCGCAGTATTCGGAACAGAAGAGGTCGTATTCCCCTTCTTTCTCAGGGAGAAACCAGAGAAATGTTTCCCTGCCCGGGACAGCGTCTTCCTTTATCCTGAAGGCAGGGATAAAAAGGCTGTGCAACACATCCTGTGACGTTATAAGCAGTTTGACCGGTTTGCCCCGGGGCACTTTCAGTTCCCCGCTTTTAATCCCGTTTTCATATTCAAACTGCCATGACCAGAGCCTGCCTGTTGCCTTAACAGTCATCGCATCAGGCGGCACCGTTCTCATAGCGGTGAACCCGCTCCAGCCATAATAGAACATGGCAAGGACGAGGGCGGTGGGAATAACGATCCAGGTTATTTCAAGCAGGAGATGGGATTCAATATTTACAGGGATCGGGTTTTTCTTCCTGTTATATTTAAAAACAAAATAAATCATGGTAAAGGTAATGGAAACCAGAAGGACAACAGAAATCACCAGGAGAAAGAGAAAGACGTTGTTGAACGCAGCTGTTGAATTTGTCGAAAGCATAACGTTATCTCACCTGTACCATACATCCAGGAATGTAAACCAGATACTCAACGCAAAGACGAGTATCGGGAGCAGGAAGGCCAGTTTAAAAAACCAGTTTTCATACCGGAGGTGCATGAAAAAATACAATATCAGTCCTGATTTAACTGATGCTATTGCCAGAGCAACCAGTATGCTTGCTGCCCCAAATTCAAATTTTGTCACAGCAATGGTCAGGGCCGTAAGCATAACCAGTGCGATCCAGGTGATAATGTATGTTTTAAAACCCGCCGCAGTGTGCCCTGTGTTACTTTTTTCCAATCAACCCTCCCTGAGCAGTGTCTGTGTATACAATGTCTTTTATGTTTTGTCATGCCCGAAGTCTTTATCGGGCATCCAGACTTGTCCCCCCCGCCGCAGAAGCGGGGAACGATAAATGAACCAGGTTCCCGTTTTCACAGGAAAACCTGGATTCCCGCTCAAAAGACTACGGGAATGACAGCTTCATTATTACCTTAATACACATACCTACGTAATCAGATAAAAAAGCGGAAACAGAAAGACCCAGATAATATCCACTAAATGCCAGTACAGTCCCGCGTTCTCAAGTTTCACCGAATTGTCTTCAGCAACTGTGCCGCTCTTTGTAAAGTAAAACATAAATAAAAAGACCCCTATACCGATCAGCACGTGCAGGCCGTGAAGTCCGGTCATGATAAAATAAAGGCCGTAAAAAAGTATCTGCCCCTTGCCCAGCGATAAAAGATGTCCCGAGTTCGGATAAATTCCGTGATGAATCTTTGCACCCCACTCCACGTACTTGTTGCCGAGAAATGCAGCGCCAAGCAGCATTGTCACAACCTGAAAAACAAGGGACAGACGTTTCCTGTTTTTCTGCAGGGCAGCAATGGAAAGGGCCATGGTCAGACTGCTTGTAAGAAGGATGAGCGTATTCACAGCTCCCAGGGTTGTATCAAGTTCTTTTGCAGCAGTATGGAAGTCTGCAGGATATTCGAAGCGATAGACCGCATATAAAATAAACATCCCTCCGAACAGGAGCATTTCCGTAAAAAGGAAGAGCCACATGCCCATTTTGGCGCCAGTGTAGTCCCTGTGGTGCTCAGCCGTGTTATTTAAGGTGTCTTCCATGATCTTACCTGTGTTGATATTTGTAAAACTTCATAAGACATTGTCTGTCATGCACGAAGTTCTTAATCGGGCATCCAGTTTCTTTCAACTGTCTGGATTCTCGAAGCGATTCTACTCTGAGAGTCGCTTCGACCCGCTTACTGACTGCGGGAATGACAGGCAACAGGTCTCTATATATGATCATCATAGTTAAGATATAGGCTATTCATACTTATACGGCCCATGTGTGACCGTCGGTATCTCCTCAAAATTCTCAACCGGCGGAGGAGACGGTACTGTCCATTCCAGTGTTGTCCCCTTCCATGGATTGCTGCCGGCGATCTCGCCCTTCCTGACAGACCTGATCAGATTGGCAAAGAGTAATATCAGCCCCACAGCAAGTATCCATGAGCCTGTTGTAGATATGAAGTTAAGATTATGAAATTCCGGAAGATAATCATAATATCTTCGCGGCATACCCTGCCAGCCCACAATAAACATCGGAAAATAGAGCACATTAAATCCGATAAACAAAAAAAGCCAGGCAAGTTTTGCCCGTGCTTCACTGTACATCCTGCCGAAGATCTTCGGAAACCAGTAGTGAATTCCTGCAAAGAAAGCGAATGCAGTGCCACCGAACATCACATAATGAAAATGCGCGACAATAAAATGTGTGCCGTGGATATGAATGTTTGTTGCCAGCGTACCGTTTATCAGACCGGTAAGCCCTCCGATACAGAAAAGAAAGATAAATGAAATGACGTACAGCAATGGCGTGTCAACCTTGATAGATCCCTTGTAAAGGGACGCGACCCAGTTAAATACCTTGATCCCGCTGGGAATCGCAACGAGAAAAGTGAGCAGGGAAAAAATCACCTTTGATGTATCGCTTATTCCGCTTGTAAACATATGATGGCCCCACACGAAAAAACCTACTGCTGCGATTCCGATACTGGAAAATGCAATGGCCTTGTAGCCGAACACCGTTCTCCGTGCAAAGACCGGGATGATTTCCGTCACAACCCCCATGGCAGGAACGATCATGATATACACGGCAGGATGAGAATATATCCAGAAAAGGTGCTGGTATAACACGGGATCGCCTCCCTTTGCCGGGTCAAACAGTCCCATGCCGAAAAACCTCTCAAGAATAATAAGCAGAAGCGTAATGGCCAGAATCGGTGTGGCAAGGATTTGTACCCACGCCGTTGCATAGAGCGTCCAGACAAAAAGGGGAATGCGGAACCATGTCATTCCGGGCGCCCTGAGACGGTGGATCGTGGTAATAAAATTCATGCCGGTAAGTATAGATGAAAAACCAAGGACGAATGCAGCAAACACTGCAAGGGATACGTTGGTCCCGGTCCTGATACTGTAGGGAGCATAAAAGGTCCATCCGGTATCGGGCGGGCCTGTACCCGTGAAGAGAGAAAGAAGGGCAATAATCCCTCCTGCAATATAGAGCCACCAGGACAGAAGGTTAATTCTGGGGAATGCAACGTCCCTCGCTCCTATCTGCAAGGGAAGCAGAAAATTGCCGAGTGAGACCGGTATCCCAGGAATGATGAACAGAAAGATCATTATCACTCCGTGAACCGTGAAAATAGAGTTGTAGGTGGAAGCTGACATGATCGTCTTTCCGGGGGAAATCAGTTCAAGGCGCATCAGTATCCCGAACGTCACGCCAGCGGCAAAGAATACTGCAAGAGATGTCAGATAGAGTATCCCTATTCTTTTGTGGTCAGTGGTAAATATCCACGAAAATAGGCCGGTTTTCCCTCCTTCATATATCCAGAAACCTCTGTCAGCTTTCCTGTTTTCTCTATCTTCCTTCACTTTCTCACCTCTTTATCCGAAATGACCGGCTTGAAACATTCAGATATAATATAAACGTTATTGCAAAAAGAATAGTCACTGTCCCGGTAACTTTAAGAATGTTAAAGACATACGTCCTTCCTTCCGGATCATAACTGAAACAGTAAAGCAGAAGCCTGCCCACGCTTTTTCCGGACCTTCCCTCAGACGCCTCATACACCGCCATGGCCAGATCACGCGGGAGAAAGGTGGTGCCATAGAGGTAGCGGGTGATTTTTCCCTCGGGCGAAAGAATAATCAATGATGACGGATGAGTAAATCTGTCCTTTTCCCTCTTAAAACGGAAACCTGCAGCCTCGGTCAGCCTCATGATATTCTCTTTGTCGCCTGTCAGGAATTTCCAGGCTTCATTCCGGTATTCTTTTTTCGACAGTGTGACATAATTATCCTTTGTCTTCAAGGCCAGTTCAGGCGTATCAGTTTCATCAAAGCTCACTGTCACAAGAGAAAAGTCTTTGCCTTCCTCAAGGTCCATTGCATCAAGGGCCTCTGTGAGTCCTGTCAGCAGCTCCGGGCAGATATGCCGGCAGTTGTAATAGATCAGTGAAAGGATTACGGGCCGCGTGAAGAGGTCTTTTGAGAGCACCCTGCCGCTTGATTCATCAACAAAATTGAGATCAGGAGGGATATGCTGCCCGAGTTTTTCATCAATCCCTGCCTGCTGTTCAACCCCTGCCTGCATGCTATCTCCAGGATACAAAAGCAGTACTGCAATAATGATTAAGGCAGCAAAAAGTTTATTCATTACATGTTCTATGATTTATAAAAAATGATATTGAATGCATGTCTATAAAAAGGGATAATATATTTCTCAACATTATAACAGTTTCGATTATTTGACAGGGGTGCGTTTATTGTACGCTTACTATGTTTGCAGAATATTAAGGTTACCCAGCCTAAAGCTGCCTGTCCTGCTGAAATAATTATTAATAATTGATTCTCAGTGTGTGATAACAACATGAAGAATATTGCGGTACATAAACGGTAAGAGGCCGAAACCAGGTGATATACTTTAAATATATACATAATGAAGACAGCAGGTAAAGGTAACCTGAATTCATTAGATGCATCGCAACGTCATATGAAAACATGTCCCGGTTTATGCACACTGTTCCCGTGCATATGTCTCACATTTCTGCTGTGCATAGGCTGCGTGACCGTGGGACCGGACTATGTCCGGCCTGACTCACAGGAACCGGAGAACTGGAACACCTGGTTGCAGCACGGGCTCAGGGCTGACCATCCTGATCCTCAGGTGCTGGCTGAGTGGTGGGCAACCCTCAATGATCCATTATTGACAGACCTCATACAGAGGGCTGCAGAAGGAAACCTCGATTTGAAAAAAGCAAAGTCGCGGGTGCGCGAGTCCCGTGCACGCAGGGGTATCAGCAAGGCCGGCCGGCTGCCTTCAGTGAGTGCATCGGCTTCAATGAGCAGGAGGCGGGGAAGCGAAGATACCGGCAGCGACACAGAATCAGATCTCTATGATGCAGGGTTTGACGCCAGCTGGGAAATTGACATTTTCGGAGGGGTGCGCCGCTCTGTTGAAGCGGCTGAGGCCGAGCTTGAGGCAAGTCAGGAGGATGTTCGGGACGTGCTTGTCAGCCTGGCTGCCGAGGTGGCACTGAATTATGTAGAGTACCGCTCTTTTCAGAAGAGGCTCTCGATTGCTGAAACAAATCTTGATACACAGGCAGAAACCTATAATATAACGTGGTGGAGGTTTATGGCCGGACTTACGACCCAGCTCGATGTTGAGCAGGCAAAATACAGTCTGGAACAGACGCGGTCACAGATCCCTGCCTTAAGGATCGGACATGAACAGGCCGGCAACAGGCTGGCTGTGCTTCTGGGACTTAACCCCGGTCTACTCGGGTCCGAACTGGAAGAGTTCAGGCCCGTTCCGGTGCCGCCCGGGGAAATTGCTGTCGGCATCCCTGTGGATGTGCTGAGGAACAGGCCGGACATCAGGCGCGAAGAACGCACGCTTGCAGCCCGGACAGCCGGTATAGGCGTGGCAACGGCAGACCTGTACCCTAAATTCAACCTCTCCGGCTCATTGGGACTCCAGGCCCTCACCTTTGATAATCTCTTCCGTTATGGCAGCCGCACCTACGGAATAAGACCGGCTTTTTCATGGAACCTGTTTGAGGGGGGGCGCATACGGAGCAATATTGAAGTGCAGAACGCACTTCAGGAACAGGCAATGATGCAGTATGAGCAGACAATACTCAACGCACTTGAAGAAGTTGAAAATGCGCTTGTTACCTTTTCAGAAAATCAGGCCCGTATGTACGCTCTGAAAGAAGCTTCAGAAGCGGCCCAGCGTGCTGTTGATCTTGCTCAGAGCCAGTATTCATCAGGGCTGGTGGATTTTCAGACCCTTCTGACTGCGCAGAGATCCATGCTGTCGCTGCAGGACCAGCTTGCAGGGAGCAGGGCTGAGGTTACATCAGACCTGATAAGACTCTATAAATCCCTTGGGGGAGGATGGAAGGCCGTGGTGCCTGAGGAAGAACAACAGACACTCAGCGAAGGAGAAAAAAATGAAAACGGAAAATAGTGAAGAGACTGATATTCGTCAAGTGCTGGGAGTGAACCAGTCCGCGCCGGCTCACAGGAGGAGAACGTACTTGATAATTCTGTCGCTTCTCGTTGCAGGAGCAGTCACAGCGGTGATCATGTGGAAGGCAAATCAATCAGAGAGTGGCATGCAATATAAGACCCAGGAAGTGAGGAGGGGAAATCTGACGGTCACGGTAACCGCCACGGGCAGACTTGAGCCCACAAATCAGGTAGACGTCGGGAGCGAACTGTCAGGCATAGTTGCTGCTGTTGAAGCTGATTATAATGACCGCGTAGGTGCCGGTCAGGTGCTGGCACGGCTTGATACTTCAAAAATCGAGGCCCAGATCCTGAAGTCAAAAGCCGCCCTTGCCTCAGCAGAGGCAAATGTGCAGCAGACGAATGCCACTGTTATTGAAGCCGAGAACAAACTGGCGCGGTTGAAACAGGTATTGGAGATGAGCAAAGGGAAGGTGCCGTCCCGGGACGAGTTGGGGACTGCCGAAGCAGCGCTTCAGCGGGCAAAGGCCCTGCGGGCAGCCTCTGAAGCAGCTGTGGCGGAGGCCCGTGCTACCCTTGATGTCAGTGAGACAGACCTGGCCAAAACAGTCATACGATCACCTGTAAACGGCATCGTGCTGGTGCGCGCGGTTGAGCCGGGCCAGACCGTGGCAGCTTCTCTCCAGGCGCCTGTGCTGTTTACTCTTGCAGAGGACCTGACCAAGATGGAACTGCTCGTTAACGTGGATGAAGCTGATGTGGGCCAGGTCAGTGACGGACAGAATGCTGAATTTACTGTTGACGCGTATCCGGACCGGACCTACACCGCGCAGATCACACAGGTGCGGTTCGGAGCACAGACGGTGGAGGGAGTCGTGACCTATGAAACCGTGATGAGCGTGGATAACTCGGACCTTTCTCTCAGGCCCGGCATGACGGCTACCGCTGATATAGTTGTAAAAAAGATCGAAAATGAGGTGCTCATACCCAATGCAGCCCTCCGTTTTACCCCGCCTCAGAAAGAACAGCCCGAGGACGTGGGGCTTATTGATAAACTCATCCCGCGGCGCAGGAGGAGGCCCCGCGGCAATGGCGCATCCGGGGCTGCAAATAAGGGAGGTCCCATGGTCTGGGTAGTGACGGAAGACAGCAAACAGCCGGTCAGACCCCTGCCGGTTAAAACGGGCCTCAGTGACGGAAGTTTCACCTCGGTTATCGACGGGTCGCTGGAGCCGGGGCAGCCGGTAATCGTTGGTATGGAAACAGAAAACGAATGAGCGTACCAATGTCTAATAGGAATAAAGGAAACAGCACCGCTCCTCTGCTTGAGTTTCAGGCCGTGACAAAGGTCTACGGGATGGGACTGGCAGAAATGAAAGCACTGAGGGGCGTTGACCTGAGCGTGAATGAGGGGGAGTTTGTTGCGGTCATGGGTCCGAGCGGTTCAGGAAAATCAACGTGCATGAACATCCTCGGCTGCCTGGACATACCTACGGATGGGAATTATCTCTTTAAGGGTGTTGAAACAGGCACTCTGTCCAGGGATCAGCGGGCGCTTCTCCGGCGCCAGTATCTCGGATTCATATTCCAGGGGTACAACCTCCTAGGCCGCACCTCGGCTGTGGAAAACGTTGAGCTGCCGCTTCTTTACCGTCGGACGCCCGCTCACCGGAGACGGGAGCTGGCAATGGAAGCGCTCCGGACCGTAGGGCTTGACGGGCTTGAAAAACACTCGCCTGCCGAGCTTTCCGGAGGCCAGCAGCAAAGGGTTGCAATAGCCCGGGCAATTGTGACAAAACCCTCGCTGCTTCTCGCCGACGAGCCCACGGGCAACCTTGATACGGAAAGGAGCCTGGAGATCATGGACCTGCTTGCATCGTTCAACCGTGATCTCGGCATTACAATAGTAATGGTCACCCATGAGCGCGACATGGCTGCCTATGCCGGAAGGATCATTAAGTTTAAGGACGGGCTCGTGGCCTCGGACGACAACAGCGGGAGAAACGCGTAATGTATCTGCAGACACTTCTGATAGCCCTGAGCGAGATCCGGAGAAACGCGATGCGCTCTTTTTTGACCATCCTCGGAATTATAATCGGCGTCTCCGCGGTAATCATAATGTCAACCATCGGGCAGGGCGCGACGGCTAAAGTGACCGCTGATATCGCAAAGCTCGGGAGCAACATGCTCAGCATAAGGACCGGCCAGCGCGGGCCCGGCAGGTCTTCCGAAGTGGCACGACCCCTTGAGCTGAGTGACGTTGAGGCCATCGAACGGGATATTGAAAACCTTGAGGCCGTTGCACCCATGTCATCAACGGGTCTGACCGTGGTGTACGGAAACGTAAACTGGGCCACCTCGATCATAGGCACGACAGACAAATATCTTGACGTCCGGGACTGGGAGATTGACTCGGGAAGGGCTTTTACCCAAAGTGAAATGCGGACGGGGAAGATGGTCTGCATCATGGGCGGGACAGTGAGAAAGGAGCTGTTCGGAGGCCAAGACCCGGTCAACGAAAAAATACGTCTCGGGCGGCAGTCGTGCAAAGTGGTCGGCGTGCTGAAGTCAAAGGGACTGTCAAGTTTCGGCTCGGACCAGGACGATATTGTAATGATCCCGCTTCAGGCGTTTCAGCGGAGGATCAGCGGAAACCGCGACATAGGGCGGATATACCTTTCGGTAAACGAAGGCGCTTCCACTGATACTGCACGGGAGGAGATTTCCCGCCTCCTGAGAGAACGCCGCAAAATCAGGCCGAAAGACGCAGACGATTTTTCCGTATTCGACATGAAAGAAGTGTCAGATACCATGGCCGGGACAACAGAGGTCCTGACCACCCTGCTCAGCGCCGTGGCTGCGGTGAGTCTGCTTGTCGGGGGCATAGGCATCATGAATATCATGCTCGTTTCCGTTACCGAGCGCACCCGAGAGATCGGCGTCAGGCTGGCCATCGGCGCCCGTGAGTATGAGGTGCTTATGCAGTTTCTTGTGGAGGCGGTGGTGCTGTCCACGCTTGGAGGTATCATTGGGATCCTGTTCGGGGTGTCCTCGTCTTTCGGGCTTACAAAGCTGCTGAAGATCCCCTTTGTGCTCGATCCTTTCATGATCGCAATCGCATTTATTTTTTCAACAGCCATTGGTGTTATCTTCGGCTTCTTCCCGGCACGCAAGGCTGCACGGCTGAATCCTATCGATGCCTTGCGCCATGAGTAGAAATAACAACGATAAACAGCCAGATCAGCGGTTGACCGGTCAGACACAGAGGCACATAATGAATACCATCATATTGTATTTAAGAATCCGGGTTGTGCCAATGTATCAAGCTTTCTCCTCAAACCAGTAACCGCACTGACCTCCGGCAACCACCACATCATCTAAATCTCTGTGGTCTATTGCGAAAAGCTTGCAGACATCAGGTCTGCCTTTTGTATATGTCATGCATAAGTTCTCACTGGTGAGCAGCGGGCATCTGAATGCCAGAGAGCAGCACCGAGCACATTGACGGCACTGTCCCTGTCTTAATTTCAACTGGTTCTGGACATAGTTTTTTTTAAAATGAATAAGACAGAACCGTCTAACTTTCCCTGTTATATGAATAATGAAGCGGTTTTTTTTTATTGCATTAATATATCTATTTATTATGTTCAGGAGACAGCTGTACGGAAACAATAATTTTCCTCCTTATAAATTTGCGCATTTTGACCCAATTGTACACTAAGACAACCCGGATTTGAAAGTGTGATTTCCTGCAGATTACGTTTTTTAATTAAAGACGTCGTTATCCAGCTATATTCTTCAATTCGCGAAACTCACAGATAGGGGCTGAAAAGCCGGGCGATACCGTCTCTGAGTTTGACCGTGAGGGTACGGCTCATGACCTCTGCGAGTGTTATATTGTGCGCGCCGTCTATCTTTTCATTTATGATATTATTTAATGTATTTGCAAGGGTTTGGTCATAGCATTCGAGATTGAATTCGAAATTGAGACGGAAACTCCGCGTATCCCAGTTAGCTGAGCCAATCAGAATCCAGGTATCATCGACAATCATCAGTTTGGAATGATCAAAAGGGGGCGGGGTGAGCCATACCCTGGAGCCTCGTTCCAGTATCTGCTGAAGCACATCCATTGATGCCCATTTTACAACCGGCAGGTTGTTTTCGGATGGAAGGACGATATCCACATCTACTCCCCGCAGTGCTGTGAGGTTAAGTGTCTTTATGAGCGCGGAATCCGGAATAAAGTATGGCGTTACAATGCGGACAGACGACCGGGCCGCCATCAGGGCCCCATGCACAATCCACTGGAGTTTCTCAAAGTCCTCGTCAGGACCGTCAGGAATACCGCGGGCAATTGTAGTACCACCGGTTTCTGAGGGGGCAGGAAACGCATCAGGCTCAAACCGTTCACCTGTGCAGAATTCCCAGTCTGATAGAAATACTTCCTGAAGATGCGACACAACCGGTCCATCTACCCGGAAATGAAGATCACGAAACGGGTGTTTCGGATGTTCCTTCAGCATGAGTCCGTTCCGGATGTTCATTCCTCCGGTAAAAGCTTTTTTACCATCAATCACAAGTATCTTCCGGTGATTTCTCAGGTTTATGTATTGGGTCCGCCACGGCAGCATGGTTGGGAGAAACCGGGCAACGTTAATGCCGCTTCGTCGCAGCAGGCGCGTGACAGGCGGAAATGAATATCTTGCACCGACATCGTCAATGATAATCCTGACCTTGACACCCCTCCGGACTGCACGCACGAGCGATTCAACAAACTGCTTTCCTGACCTGTCATTGTCGAATATATAGGTCATCATATGTATGGAGTGTTCCGCCCCTTCAATTTCCCGGATCATAGCCGGATATGCTTCATCGCCATTTACAAGGGGTTGAAGCGTATTTCCTTCAAGAAGCGGCTTCTGTAAAATCGTATGTACCAGGCTGGAAAATCCCATAAACTGCTCAGGGATGTCGATACGGTCAGGCCCGGACGTAACTCTTTCGGAAGATGAAATTGTGTGTTCAGGACGAAGATCTTTTGCACGCCGCCGTATCCGGTTAATACCAAGCAGGATGTAGAGCAGTGCACCGATAACAGGGACAAGCCAGATAAGACCGACCCATCCGACGGCAGCTCTTGTGTCCCGCTTGTTTAATACCACATGCGCCGAGGCAATGCATGAGACAATAAAAACAGAAACTCCGATGACATGTGGAAGAACAGCCTTAAACGTTTCATTCATGACAAAGCATGTTCCAATGGTCTCAGGTCAGAGCGACTCTTATTACAGGCTCGTTTCGCGATATCAGGATTCAAGGTGTCATGAGTCCAGGGATAAAAGCGATGGAAATGGATATTGTTTCATATTATTTCTGTCGAATCCCTCTCTTTTGACAGGCTGGCCAGAACCCTAAAGTCCCTGAATCCTTTATGATGAGTAATTATAATCGCTTTTCATTATAACTGTAATCAGCATCTCTGTCAGGTAATTAATCTTATCTATGCAGCCTATCCTGTAGCACCGCTCTAAGGTTTATAGCTTCCTTATATTACAGGATACACATTCGGTAGAATAAAAAAACACTTTTTATTTGACAGGTTCCGAAATTGGTGATAAATATAAGATGTATGAGATGTAAATCCAAGAACAGGAGGGGAATAGGATGAAAAAGTTAATGACACTCGTCATATCGATCATGTTTCTTTTTACTTTTTCAGTCTCCGTGAATGTAGCAAGCGGGATGATGCATGAGGAGAAAGTTGAGGAGGGGATGGAGGAGCAAAAAGAAATGATGGAAGGGCAGAAGGAAATGATCGAAGGGGATGAAGAAAAAATGCAGGAAATGCACGAAAAGATGGAAGAGGGATCAGAAGAAGAAATGAGGCCAATGTCGAGGGAGTTGAAGAAGGAGACTGAAGAAGAGGAAGCCCTGGAGAATGAGACTGAGAAGGAAGGAGAATAAAATTAGCGGTCCTGAAACATATTCCGTAGTCTGTAATATATAGACAGTAAAAGTACTGAGAAATACTATAAGGGCAAAGGCAATGCCTGTATTTGCTGCGTATATGGTCACACTACTTATTTCAGCCAGTTACGTCTGACGTCAGTTATGCCGTTTTTTCCTTAACCCTGAGGATTTGGGTAACCGTATGTTCTTTATTTGTGTAGAGGAGACAAAGAAGACCGGACAGGGAGCCTCGGAAATTACCCTGTCTGCGCTGCTTCCAAGCTTCACAAAGTTTTGCCGCTCGACACCACCGCTGCCGTGTGAAGTCAGGATAATAAGATCAATCCCCTGTCTGACTGCAAACTCAAGGATGGTTCGTGAAGGGCCTGAACCGGACACTTCCGTATGTACCGGAATTTTCAGCGGGACAAATTGCTCTGACATTTCTTCGAGGTAGTCTTCAAGAACAGATTTCAGTTCAGTATTCCCGTCTTCCTCCGGTACTGACAGGAGGCAGACTTCAGAATGAAAGCGCAGGGCAAGTGCCCTTGCATAAGGAATACACTGCTCAGATACAGGGGATCCATCGAGGGGCACGAGTATGCGCCTGAAGTCGCTCCGGCGGCAGCGCCAGTCGTCGGTGGGCCGCACCAGGAGGAGCGGTGGAGTTGTTTCATACATAACCCTGTAGGTCACTGGCGATGTCAGCAGTCTTTCCGCAGGAGTTTTTCCGACCGTGGTCATCACAACAAGATCATAATCAGCTTCAGTACTGAGATTAGCAATCTTCTTTGCCGGATCGCCTTTAACAACCTGTTTTTTTACCTCTTTTCCCGGCTGGGCAATCTGTCCGGCAACATCGCCAAGGTACACTTCTGCTTCAGCAGCTGTCATCCCCTTGCTATCTTCACCAACCACTGTTACAAGAGTAATCGAAGCACCATATTCCTTTGACAACTTCACAGCTGATGGAAGGCTTGACTCGGCATTTTCCGTACCGTCAAGGGGCACCATGATTTTCTTCAGACTATATACAGTCATGGGTACCATTCTCTGTACAGGATTCAAGGGTGAGGACTCGAGGATGAACTTGAGACGGTCCTGTACCCCTGTTGGTTCACCGAGCCTCTTCCGGAAATAACTGAAACAGAAGAAATGGGCCGGAATCAGGATAAAATACAGCCAAGCCCCTTCAAAAAACCGCTCTTCAAAAATAATAAGGGTTGCCAGAGTGGAGAACAAGGAAGCGAACAGGGTCAGGAGGAATGCGGCTACCTCATTCAGGACCGGGTTTGACTTCAATTTGCGCATCAGTCTCTTAGCCGTTGCCCAGCCGGTCATACTGAGAAGGATAAAGACCCCGGCAGCATAGAGGGCGAGGTAGGTTTCCTCTCTGGTGCCAAAGATCAGAAAGCAGATTACAACTATCGCTACCTGAAACCAGACCGGAAGTGTCGGCACATCAAAACGGTTTCTCAGACCCCAGTAGCCCGGTATATAATGACGGTTCTTAAGGCCGAGTGACAGGTTCTGGACTCCCTGGGCACTTGCGGCTGCTGCTGAAAGAAGTACGGCTATCCCGATCAGACTGCCCAGGTAGGCCAGCGGGGCGGGCAGGATCTTGTCCATTGTCTGGGTAAAGACAGAAACATCAGGGTTTGCCGGATCAGAGAGCGCAAGAATGGCCGGCCCTACAATGACCATGGTCAATGCTGTCGTACCCATAATAATGATGAGACTGCCGAAGGCCTTCCTGCTTTTTTCACGCGCTGTCCCCTCGTAGGCGGCAACCAGATTGGCAAAGATCTCAATTCCGGTCATGAGAGCCAGTATGCGGGCGTAGCCTCCCAGGGTAAAGTGAATATAATCTCCGGAAAAGGCCTTCAGGTTTATATCCGGCAACCGAAGACCCCTCTTATAGATCACTGATAAGATCATAAGCCAGAGCAGAACAAGGACCGCGGCTGTAGCAGGACCAAAGAAGCGTGCGGAGAGCGTGGGCCCGCGATTGACGAGAAATCCCACCAGCAGGGTAAAAAAAATTGCAGTAACAGTCCTTGCATCGATTGAAAACATCTGTGTGTTGAGTACAGGAAAACGGTCGGCGATGAATGTTACTAGGGCAGCAATACTTACCAGAAATGTAAGTGTATATTCGATAACAGTTATAGCGGCATTGGTCTTTACCGCCCATCCCCCGAATTCCTCCTCGGTCAGTCCGCTTCCTCCGCTGCCATCGATCACCCAGATCATTACATAGCGATACATGGCTGATACGGCAATGACGGTAAAAACAGCCAGCCACACAGAGGTGCCGAACGTGACCGACGCCACTCCCGCGGCAACGATAAGGCTCAGGAAGGGACCAAATACATACAGAGGTGAGGTGGCCGGATCTCCCCCGCCTGCCAGTGCGCCCTGGAGTGAATTCTTCAGTTTATATGAGATTGATGCGCTCACACAGCTCCTCGTAACAGCTATGACACGGGATCGGGTCAGAGCCGTTAATCAGGACAATTGAAAAGAATTTATTTTCCTATATATTGAAACAGTGTATCCTGCCACCACGGAAGTTCTGTTTTTTCAAGCAGTACCCGGTTTATGTTCTCCCTGAGAGGGCTGTTCTGAATCAGTCCGAATGCATAATACTGCTGCTCAAATACTCTCTTAACGACGCTCAGCTTGTATTTGTCCCTTGCAATATAGTATTTCAGAAGCGGGGCATCATAGACCATGCAGTCAACTTTTCCATCAACCACGGCTTTAAGCCCTTCTTCTATGTTTGCAAAGTTGACATACGTGATCCTGTGAGAGGTAAGGTAGCGTTCACTGGTAGATCCCTTAATACTTGCAACCCTGTGCCCCGGAAGGTCTTCAGGCCCTTTGATGGCTGAACCAAGTTGTGATACAGTGAGTGATGATGTGATGGATGCGGTAAAACTGGAAATGATAATAATGGCGGTAAACATCCAGATGGTTGCTATGATCCTTCCGGCCAGTGTCTTCGGCGCCTTGTCACCGTATCCCACTGTTGTCATAGTAACCGCAGCCCACCAGAAGCCGTCGCCGATGCCCTTGACGGAATTGCTGAATTGCTCAGGATTTTTCCTCTTCTCAAGTAGCCATACAAGAAATCCGAATATGAGCAGAATTACGGCAAGTAGTAAAATAACTTTCAAAAAGGCGGAAGAAAAAAATCTTTTCACAACAGCAGTCCAGGATTCATGTACCTGTTGTACGGCAATGCCGAGGCCGGTCGTATAAAACGGATGAGTAAAGTCAAAGACTGTCTCCCTCTCCTCTGTTACCGTTAATGCGGCAACAGCAGCATCATACCGCCCTTCTTTCAGTCCGTCCAGCATACCCTGAAGGTCAGTCTCAATAAACCGGTACTTAAGATCCAGTTCTCCTGCTATCTCTTTCCAGAGCGCTATGCTTACACCCGACCAGGTCCCGTCGTCTGTCTTCATGGAAAAAGGCGGGGCCTCTTTCGTAGCCACCAGCAGCTCTTTCTTTTGTGCATAAGCAATATTATGAAGACATATGAGAACAAGAGCAGCGACAATCACTGTAAACGCATAATTATTTCCTGAAAAATGCCAGGTAACACGTCTGAAGAGAACCATGCTCTCCCTGTTTAAGGTTTCCCGTAATACGACATTGCCTCAGTCATCTGCTTCTCAAGGTTGCTGATCCTTGTTTGATCTGCCGGGTGCGTACTCAGAAATTCGGGAGGAGCTGCCCCCTGCTTGCCCGATGACATTCTCTTCCAGAATTCCGGGGCTTCGTGAGGGTCATATCCGGCCATGGCCATAAAAATGAGTCCGAGCCGGTCAGCTTCTGATTCCTGAAGTCTGCTGAACGGCAGCAGTACGCCGACCTGTGTGCCGATACCAAAGGCGGTCATGAACAGGTCTGACGTCTGTTTCGGTTTTTTGGCAAGGGCTGTTGACAGTGCCATGCCTCCCATCTGGGCGATGAGGCCCTGGCTCATGCGTTCGTCACCATGATTCGCAACGGCATGGGCAATTTCATGCCCCATGACCACGGCAAGCCCTTTATCATCCTTTGCTACCGGAAGGATACCCGTATATACAACGACCTTCCCTCCGGGCATACACCATGCATTCACTGCATCATCGTCAACAAGGTTAAACTCCCATTCATATCCTTTCAGTCTGTCAGAGAGGTTATTCTGGGCAAAATACTGCTCCACAGCACGCTGGATGCGTACACCGACCCGCTTTACCATCTTCGCATCTTCCGCATCCGTGACAACGGTGTGTGTAGAAAGAAATTCACCATAAGACGTAGCACTCATGGAAAGGATCTGGCCTGCGGGGATGATACTGAGCTGCTGCCTGCCGGTCAATGGGACGGTCTGACAGGCGAAGATGAGAACTAAACATATCGGCAAAAGTTTTTTGATTTTCATACTCACTCTCACATTTCACATTTTTTTAATTTTAATTTCCTGTTTTTTATAAATATTATCATATTTATGCATGGAAGCACACTATGTTCATATTCACGGGCAGGAAACCGAAACTGAGAGAAGAAAGAACGATTACACGCTGTCTGCTCTTCATGTCACAGCGGGTACTTCTCGTTGTGAATCCATTAACCCGCATCATTCATAAATAATGGGCCATGGAGTAAGCTTTAAAAAAAGTTTTGAAAGCGACTGTTACGTTAGAACGTTAGCATACACATTGAGCGTTGATGAAGTGCTGAGATTGATCATACCCCTATGCCTTGCGCCGTATTCAAAACTTTTTTTAAAGCTTACTCCATGGCTGCGTGAATAATGCGGGTTAATGTATTATTATGTTATCACTTAAATGCGACATCTGTTCGATTTTCATGATATCTGCAGTTCATCATGTATAAGCGGAAATACGGGTCCATGAGAAAATTATTCATAACAATAATTATATTTTTCTTAGTTATCACTGTCGGGCTTGTATTTTTTGTGCGCAGCGGATTTTTCTTAAATATTATCACTGACTATACAGGAAGTCGTATCAATCAGCCCGTTCGCATAGGTTCCATACATCTTGAAAATGGCAACAGGATTATTGTCAGGGATTTAACCGTTTTGGAAACAGAAGAGAGTGATCCTCGGATTATTCTCCCTGAGACAGAGATCAGCATCAGTTTCAGCGGTATAATGAAAAGGATGATCGATGAGCTGATTATAACGAATCCTGAACTCCTCTTACCCATTCAGAGCAAAGAGACGGATGAACCATCACTGGATAAGATGTCGCTTCCGATTGATTTCAAAAAGGCGTCTATAAAGGACGGAATGGTCATCATCCGCCCCGAGGGGGATAAGGGCATAACGATTAATAACGTGCAGGTATCCCTGCAGATGCAGGAAAAAGAGGGGGCTTCAAAGCTGAAAGCATCTGCAGTCGTCCCCGGCTTTATGTCAAATGCAGCTGTTGATGCGACAGTTGATGTCAGGAACTTTGATGTACCAGATGCGACGATCAAGCTTACCGAAACACACCTTGGTGCCCTGTATGGTGCAGTCAGCCCGGAGAAAACTGACGCATCACTGTCCGGAATTGCGGACATAACCTTCAGGCTGGCAAAGGGAAAAGAAGATTCAGGGCGTACATTCATATGGGAAACGAAGGTATCAGCAAGCGATCTTTTCGTGCAGGCAGGGACTGTCCGTTTAAACCTACGGAGTACATCAGCAGGGCTTGCATCAGAGGGCGTTTTCAGATCAGACAAAAACAGCATTGAAGTCATTTCCTCTGAAATTCAGATTGGGGATCTGGCACCCCTGCAATTACGCGGAGCTCTGAACAATGTTCTTTCAGATAATCCTGATATGGCGATTGTGCTTACGACAGAAGAGATGTCATTACATGATGCATTTAAAATCGTCTCAGGGCCTTCCGTCGACTGGCTCAATACAATGGATTTCAGGGCAACCGCTTCTGTAAAACTGGAAGTATCAGGGAACCGCGGAGCACCTGTACTCAGTGCCATGGCAGACGTAGAAGGGGAATATCTGAAAACTGACAGTGTGAAGATTGCGGGTTTTGAGACAACGCTCCCGATAGATTATAGGGACGATCAATTCACCGTACATGCATCAACACTAAATGTCATGGAAGGCTCTTTCCTTGATGCCGGAAAAGATCATCTCCTCAGTGTTCATGGATTACAGGCAAATATACCCCGCCTTGAATATAAGAAAGGATCAATCCGGTCAGATTTTTTTCAGATAAAAGCTGAGAATGCTGTTGTCTCCAGCAGCGGCAGGGATGTCCTGTCAGAGGACAACATTCTTCTGAAAGGGATGGTCGATTCTGACCTGAACAGACCACGGGTCATGCTTAAGGATCTTTCCCTGGATGGTGACTCAATAAAAGGCATTGGCGGTTCAGTCTCCATACATCAAGACAAGAATACGATGCTTAAAGCGAACCTTTCATGGAATGACATTAATGTAAAGGAACTGGGGCAGAAGGCCCTGGCTTCTGTATTAAAAGAAGAAGGCCTCAGCATACACGGGGGTGGTCGCGTTCAGACAACATTCACGATGAGTGAAGGAGAAAAAGGAAAGCCCCATCTGTCCGGCGACATACGCATGAGTCTGACTGATGCAGGCTATTCATCTGATGATGAGACAAATATAGGAGAAGGTATACAGGGAGAATTGAGTGGCAAGTATGAAATACCTTTACCTGTGGCCCGGATAGACTTTACTGTTCAGACCCGTCTTTCGGACTTTGAACTGCTTTCAGGTACATTTTATGGCAATTTCAAAAACAGACAACTCTCCTTTGCAGCTGAGGCCAGTTATAGTACATCGCTCAGCGAGTATATTGTTGCACGGTCAGAGGCCGGTTTAAGCGGTATCGGAAAGATCTTATTTTCAGGCAAAGCATCCTTGAAAAACAGATCGCCGTTTATTGATGGAGAGATTCAGATTGAAGATATTGCGAACCACGAGGCATTCAGCTTTCTGGTTCGGGAAACGTATAGGGAGCGGTTTCCCTTCCTTTCAGATGTTGAGATTCAGGGAATGACGTCCGGCCGCTTCTCTGTCAGAGGGTCACCTGACAGGTATACGGTTCAGGGCAACATGAATATCAGGGACATGAATATCACGAGCAGGGAACATAACCGTTCTCTGACCGGTATACATATCACTTTGCCTGTTGACCTGTCATACCCTACGGCCGGTGAAATTGCCCGTGACGGGACATACGGCTCTGTGAGAGTTAAGGATGTTTTATGGGGAGACATTAACCTGAAAGATATGGAGTTCTTTCCGGCAATAAGGCAGAATGCACTGATCTTCAGGGAGGATGTGAGCATCAGGCTGTTCGGAGGGGACATTGTATTGAAGGATATCGTGTATAGTGATTTACTGAGCCCGGAACGCAGTGTCAGCCTTTCAGTCAACGTTACAAATATCAGTCTTGCAGAGGCAGGCCCTGCTCTTGATATGCCTGAATTCAGCGGAACGCTGTCCGGGACAATACCAAAGGCCCTGTTCAGCAAAGGGAGGCTCAGCACCGATGGGGAAATAGTGCTTGAACTCTTTGACGGAAAAATGTGGATACGCGATTTATCTGCAGATAATCTCTTTAGTCCCATTGCATCGATAAAATCAGGGATTCAGATAGACGGGATACATCTGGGCAAACTTACAGGCGCCTTTGACTTTGGCCATATTTCGGGTGTGCTCAGCGGCCGTATAACAGACCTGGTAATTGTCAACGGCCAGGCCCAGAGTTTCACGGCCCGGATCGGGACGGTCAAGAAGAAGGGAGTGGATCAGAAAATAAGCGTCGAGGCCCTGAAAAAGATCTCTATCCTTGGTACCGGGTCATCCACATCCCTGCTTGACAGAGGCATCTACCGGTTTTTCAAGGAATACAGATATGAAAAAATTGGATTCAGTGCTTCACTGAATAATGATAACCTTCTCCTCCTCGGGTTGGAAAGCACCGGAAAGGTCGGATATCTCGTGAAGGGAGGATTTCTTCCTCCAAAGGTTGATGTGATAAATTACACGCAGAACATATCTTTTAAAGAGATGGTAAAAAGACTGCAGAGGATTGGACAGGTACAGCAATGATATAAATGTATGTGCATAACGTCAAACTTTAAGCCGTCATTCCCGTATTCTGTTGAGCGGGGAACCAATTCATTTATCGTTCCCCGCTTTTGCGGGGACAAGTCTGGATACCCGATCATAAACTTCGGGCATGACAAAAACAATAAACTGCAATTTATACACAGATACTAAATATTCAATAGCCGTTATGAAAGAAATGATATATAATCTGATTAAGCAAATGGTCTCAGATATTGAGAATATTTTATTTGACATATTTTTTTAGGAATGCTTTTTAATAAGACAGTTTAAATGACAGGAGGTCTATTATGAGTAGTAAGTACGCGGGCAGGTTTGTTCTTTCTTGTATAGTCTTTTTTATTACTTCATGCATTACCATTAACATATATTTTCCGGCTGCTGCGGTCGAAGAAGCTGCTGACAGGATTGTAGAGGAAGTATGGGGTGGTCAGGGAGGCATGCCGAAAAAACAGGATGAACCTCAGAAGCAGGACGAACCTCAAAGCCGGATCCTGGAGTCGATACATTTTGTACTGGCACTATTCAGTCCTGCAGAGGCCTTTGCAGAGGAAGCGGATATAAATGTTACTACTCCTGCAATACGGGCATTGAAAAATTTGATCCAGCAGAGAGCAGGGTCTATCACTCCCTTTATGGACAGCGGGAATGCCGGAATAAAGAACGACGGACTGCTTGTTGTCAGGTCCGGTGAAGGATTAAACCTGAAAGACAAGGCTGCGCTGAGTCGCCTCATAGATGCCGAAAACAGGGACAGGGAAGCGCTGTATGCTGAGATTGCCAAGGCGAATAAATTTCCTCCCGACCGGATCGATGACATCAAATCGATTTTCGCCGGAAGCTGGATAAAGAATGCCAGGAGTGGCTGGTGGATACAGGATGCGAGTGGAAACTGGAAAAAGAAATAATAGGGACAAGTATATTATTCTGATGCACAGGGCACACACTGCATTATGTGCTGGACAGCGTCTTCAACAGATGCCGCATTTTTTATAAGATCAACATCCGGCATGCTGATCGTGCCTTCTGTCAGCAACGTGTCTTTGAAGAAATTCTGCAGGTGCTCCCAGTACTCACCGCCGAGGCAGATAATAGGAAATGCTTCCAGCTTTTGCGTCTGGATTAGGGTTGTGACCTCAAACAGTTCATCGAGAGTGCCGAATCCCCCGGGCATGAGCACAAATGCTGACGAATATTTGATAAGCATCACCTTTCGTACAAAGAAGTGCTCAAACTCGATGAACTGGTCAACGTAGGGATTGGGTTTCTGTTCCATAGGCAGTTGGATATTGCAGCCTATGCTGTGGCCCCCTGCATCTTTCGCCCCTCTGTTCGCAGCCTCCATAATGCCCGGACCCCCGCCTGTCATCACCGTGTACCCCGCCTTTGCAAGGCCTGTCCCAAGTTCTCTGGCAAGCCTGTAATAACGGTGGTCTTCAGAGAAACGCGCAGAGCCGAACACCGTGACACACGGAACGGGGAACACCAGGGTCTCGAAGCCGCGTAAAAATTCGAGAAATATTCTTACTGCACTTTCAAGGTCTGCCTCCCTGCTCCTCCTCCCCGTAAGAAACACCTTCTCCATGCCGGAGACCTTGGACAGGAGGGATTCACTGTCTTTTTTAATCCTATCATTTATCATGGCTTACATCCTTTCACCAGCACAAAATGTTTCCCGGCAGGACATTTTATATTACCCACCATTATAGCATCTGAAAAGAAATTATCGAGGTCGGACCTCGATAACGTATAATATGTGCAAAGTGAGCAAAATCAAATGAGCGTGAAAATAAAAAAAGCGGGCGGCCAGATTGAAGAGTTCAATGAAAAGAAACTTCTTCATTCACTGATACGTGCAGGCGCAGAAAAAGAGCATGCCCGGGAAGTGGTGAACGAGATCGTATCTCAGATAAAGCCGCATATGAGCACGAGAAAGATTTACCGGCTTGCTCACAGATACCTGAAGCACTATAACAGGGCGTCAGTCCTGAGGTATTCATTGAAGGACGCACTTTTAAGACTCGGCCCCTCAGGATATCCATTTGAGAAGTATGTAGGAGAACTGCTCAGGAGTAGCGGATATGACGTGAAAGTGGGTGTAATCCTTGAGGGCAGGTGTGTCACTCATGAGGTCGACGTATATGCTGAAAATAATGAAGAGATAGTCCTTGTAGAATGCAAATACCGCAACAGCTCGGAAGGGGCCCATGATGTCAAGACGGCGTTGTATGTACATGCCCGGCACCAGGACCTCAGGACTGCAATGGAAAAGCAGTATCGTGATAAGGAGATAAACGGATGGCTGGTCACGAATACCCGCTTTACTGATGATGCCATCCAGTTTGCGGAATGCAGCGGGATGACAATTGTAAGCTGGGGATACCCGAAAAAAATGAGCCTGGAAAAAATAATAGAGGAAAGCAGATTGTACCCTGTGACGGTCCTTTCCGGCTTAACTTCTCAGCAGGTACGTAAACTGATCGAACAGAATATGTTTCTCATGAAGGACCTGGCAAAAAAGGATACCGCTTCAATCAGGAAAATTCTTTCAATAACCGACAGAAAAGCTTCACAACTGAAACATCAGGCCGAAGAGTTGTGTTTTTGCTGATCGTATTGTCGAGGTCGGACCTCAATCATTTCTTTAAAATCCCGGTGTTTTTTTCCACAGGGTATCATATAATTTATTTCAAGGTATGAAAGAGCTATCTGATATGAGCAGTGTAAACCGGATTGCGATTACTCTTGTTGCGTTTGCAGGAGCTCATGCGACTGTTCTGATTATCCGCCGCTTCAGCGAAAGATTCTTAACTAAACGGCTAAGTTCATCATTTTCAAAAATTAAGAGCATTGTCAGTCTTGTGACAAGTATTTTTGTATTTGTTTTGTACTTTGCTGTTTTGGGATTTATATTGAACGAGTTTGGCGTGTCGCTTACAGCTTACTTTGTAAGCGCTACCATTGTTGGTCTTGCCGTCGGCTTTGGATCGCAGGGTCTCGTTCAGGATGTCGTTACCGGACTGACCATTGTATTTTCCGATATATTTGACGTAGGCGACATGGTAGAGATCTCGGGTCAGAGCGGCATTGTAAAGAGCATCGGCATGAGATTTACTGTTCTGACTAATACGATGGGGGCCGAGGTGTTTATTCCCAACAGGACAATTGCCAATGTTGTGAATTATCCAAGTGGTTATATACGCTGTCTTGCCGATATTTCATTGTCTAAAGACACCGGGCTCGCAAAGCGCATGGAAGAGATGATCCCTTCTCTTATACATTCCGTCTATGAGCAGTTTCCCGGGATTGTGCTTACAGAACCCTCTTTAGAAGGCAAGATGAAAATCAGCTCCGGAAAGGTGTTCCTTCGCATCAAGTTTCGTCTCTGGCCGGGACGTACAGGTCTCATTGAAACAACATTCAAACAGGAAGTTCTTCAGGCTTTAAAGGAGATTGACTCTTCATATGCTGAATGGATGGTGGCTGTTAATTATGAAGTGGAGGAGAAGTCAGTTTCACTTCCTGTGTGGTCAAAAAAGAAAGCGCGATAATAAATGGCAGGGTGTATTTATTTTGAATAAGGATCTGTTTGGTAATCTTGACGTATTAAGGAGGATTTTCCATGGCTGATAATGATGGGATTGTTTTCTCGCATATTCTGGACAGGCAGGCTGAAGGACCTTTCATAGGCTGGAAAGAGGTGAAAGAATGGAATCCTGAACAGGGCGTGCTCTGGCTTCATCTCGATTATAAAAATAAAGAAGTACAAAAATGGCTCTCTGAAGAAAGCGGAATTGATCCTGTCCTGTGTGAGGCCCTTATTGCGGAGGATACGCGTCCGAGAGTGATCTCATTGCAGAATTCCCTTCTTCTGATTTTGCGAGGGATTAATTTTAACCCGGGGGCTGATCCCGAGGACATGGTGGCGCTTCGTATGTGGTATGACGAACATCGTATTATTACTATGAGGCACCGGAAGGTAATGGCAATTGATGATGTCCACAAAGCCCTTGAATCAGGCAAAGGACCTGCGACACCTGCTGAGTTTCTTGTTATGGTGGCAAACAGGCTGGTAGACCGCATGGCTGATGTTGTTGCAGACATCGACGATACTGTTGATGAACTGGAAGAGACGATCCTGACTGCGGAAAGCCATGAACTGCGCTCCAAACTTGCCAATGTGCGGCGTCAGTCCATAAGCCTGAGGCGGTACATGGCTCCTCAGCGCGATGTGCTGGCGAGACTACAGAATGAACGTATTACCTGGTTAAGCGATATTGAAAGAGGTCGGATCCGGGAAGTTGCAGAGCGTACTGCCCGGTTTATTGATGATATAGATTCAGCCCGCGACCGCGCCGCCATTACTCAGGAAGAACTGAACAACCGGCTGTCCGAGCAAATGAATAAAACAATGTATATCCTGTCGATTGTTGCTGCCGTATTTCTGCCTCTCGGACTGCTCACCGGCCTTCTCGGGATAAATGTGGGCGGCATCCCCGGTACAGAGAGTAAAACAGCGTTTACAATTGTGACTCTTTTTCTGATAGGGATAGCTGTTGTCGAAGTCTGGATATTCAAGAGGAGAAAGTGGATTTAAGCAGTACACAGACAGAAGCAGCTGAAAAAAGAGGTCTTGGGTTCGGGACCTCCCCTGTGTTCCTCGCAAGTATAAGCACCATACTGGGAGCTATTATGTTCCTGAGGTTCGGTTATGCCGTGGGGCACGTGGGTCTCATGGGAGCGCTCATGATTATAGTTCTCGGTCATATGGTGACCATTCCTACAGCACTTGCCATTGCGGAAATAGCAACAAACAGACAGGTCGAGGGCGGCGGGGAATATTACATTATATCCAGGTCATTCGGTACAACTATAGGTGGGACCATAGGATTTTCGCTTTATCTGTCACAGGCAATATCCGTATCGTTTTATATGATCGCCTTTGCCGAGGCCTTCCGTCCCATTGCACCAATAATTGAGTCATATACAGGAATCCCTTTTGATCCGAGAATCATATCACTGCCGGGATCCCTGATCCTTGTTCTCTCGGTCATATACAGAGGGGCTAACATTGGAGTGAAGTTCCTCTGGCTGGTAGTAGTTATACTGGCTGTATCCCTTGCATCATTTTTTCTTGGCTCCCCTATTGGCGAATTGTCTGCTTCCAGTGCTCATGTGTTAACAGGACTGGAAATGCATGATCCGTTTATCCTGGTTTTTGCGATCTGCTTTCCTGCATTTACCGGGATAAACGCAGGAGTAGGTTTATCAGGAGACCTTGCCAATCCACGACGATCAATTCCTCTGGGAGTCCTTAGCGCAACCTTGACCGGGTTAGTGATATATATCCTTATCGTAATTAAACTGGCTTATTCAGCTTCACCCGAGGAACTTGCAAAAGATCAGTTGATTATGGCAAGGATCGCCCTGTGGGGACCGATTATACCCATCGGTCTCGGATGCGCAACCCTTTCTTCTGCCATCGGTTCCATTCTTGTAGCCCCCCGCAAGATGCAGGCCCTTGCGAAAGACAGGATTTTCCCGGGTCAGCATCTTAACACACTTCTGTCCAGTGGTCAGGGGGAAGCCAACGAGCCCCGTAATGCAACCATAGTAACGTCATTCATCGTGCTTTTGATAGTGGCTGTCGGAGATGTGGATTTTGTGGCCCGGATTATTTCCATGTTCTTTATGGTCACCTATGGATCTCTCTGCATCATAAGTTTTCTGGAGCACTTTGCCGCCCGTATCAACTACCGGCCGAGTTTCCGTTCCAGATGGTACATCAGTTTGTTCGGAGCCGTCATGTGCCTGTTGATGATGTTCCAGATGGACCCTCTGTATGCAATCATTGCCGTTATAGCCATTATAATTTTGTATCTTGGAATTCAAAAGAGCCGGCAAGGCTATTCCTACAATCTCGGTGAAATCCTGTTCGGGGCCATGACGCAGGCAACGCGTTTTTTAACGGTAAAGCTGCAGAAAAGCCGTTCCGGAAAACGAATGAGCAACTGGCGGCCAAGCATTGTGATGGTCAATAACCGTTCCTTTGATCGTTCAGCTCCACTTCTTTTTTTAAGCTGGCTCTGCTTCCGGTATGGATTCGGTACGTATCTTCATTATATTCAGGGCGAATTTAATATTAAAACATTGCGTGAGAGCAGGACGTCTCTTTCAGAACTTATCAGGTATGTTCAGGACAGGCAAAGCCACATCTTTGTTGATACTATCATAAGCCCGTCACTGAGGAGCGCAATCCTGCAAAGCATCCAGGTACCGGGCATATCAGGCATGGAGAACAATACAAATCTGTTTGAGTTTTCCGTTCATGACAGAAAAGAAGTGATCAATGACATATACGAAAGCTGTATTCTCACTGAAGTGACGAACATGAATAATCTTGTACTCAGGCACGGCGATCATTTTTTCGGAAACAATGGAATAATCCATATCTGGCTCACATGGCATGACCACCGCAATGTCAATTTAATGGTCCTGCTGGCCTATATAATCCTTGCGCATCCTGACTGGCATCACGCGGAAATCAGCATGTTTGCGGCTTTCCCCTCTGAGGAGGTAAATGAACAGACAGGCAAACTTACCGAGATGATCTCAGCAGGACGTATTCCCATATCTGAAAAGAATGTACAGATATTCCCCACCGATGAGATGGGAAATTTTGAACAGCTTGTGCACATGCATTCATCCAGGGCAGATCTTGTTATTTTAGGGTTTACTGATGAACGCCTCAAAGAAAAAGGCATAGACCTTTTTCAGCGTCATCCGAATCTTAATGATGTCCTGTTCGTTTCAGCCCAGCAGAGAATTCTGATTGCATGATCTATATGGTCAAAAGTCATTTTATTTTTTGTGCAAAAAATATAAATACGGCAAGAATACAGAGCAGCGCAATCCAGACTGATACGGCAGCTTTCACGGCCCTCTTTGCCTGTTCAGCTTTCCACCATTCATTCGGTTGAATACCCTGAAGCAGGAATGTAACAACCCCTGAAAGATTAATGCACACTACGTTCACGAGGCAAAGCAGAAAGGCTTCAGCTCCATTAATCCAGAACCCTCCTCCAAAGAGCAGTCCGGCTGCAACCAGAGGCGGAAGAAGGGCCACGGCAACCATAACACCTACAAGTGCTTCTGCCACCCCGGTTGTTATGGAATATGCACCTGCAACCCCTGCTGCAAGGGCAAGAAAGAGATAAAAGTAACTCACATCAGACCGTGATGCTATTTGCGGTATGTTCGGATCAACATTCATAACAACACCTAAAAAGATACCTATAAGTAACCCAAGCACAAGACCGATTATATTCGTAACAATTGAATTTTTTGCCAGTCGGAAGTCTGCCAATGTAGTCGCAAGAGAGAGGGCCATATTGGGTGAGAGCAGAGGAGCAATGACCATTGATCCGATAATAACAGCTGCATCGTTTTTCAGTAACCCAATCGCTGCAACAAAAGATGCGATCACAACCATTACGATATACTTTTGATTTATGGAAGATACTGCAAACAGTTTCTGATAAAGTTCCTCAACACTGATTCTCTGAGGACTTTTCTGAACTTCCTTTTTTTCCTCAATATCGGGCTCTGAAGGTCTGGGTATTGTTGCTTCAACAGGGAGCAGAACAAAACGGAGAGTTTTGTCTTCAGAAAAAAAAGATTGAAGGGTATCAAGAACTGTTTCAGTATTTACCGTCTTTAGCAATACTTTTGTTACTGACTCATTGTTTTCTGCAAGATGAAAATGCCAGGTATCAAGTATCGGCAGGTCTTTCAGCAGGAAATCGATGTCGTCGGCTTTTCCTTTCTGATGATATATTTCGATAAATCTGAGCGCCATGATTATTATTGGTAAGGTATAAAGTGATTCGGAAATTTCAGAAACATTCAGAACCATTTCCTCTTTCTGAAATAATAAAGCAGCCCGGCAGCAACGAGCACCATTAATCCAAGCGCAAAGGGATATCCCATATACCAGTTCAATTCAGGCATGTTAAACGGGCTTTTTTCAGGATTGAAATTCATGCCGTAGATGCCTGCTATTAACGTAAGGGGAATAAAAACTGCCGCAAAAATTGTCAGTACCTTCATGACCTCATTCATCCTGTTGCTGATGCTTGAAAGATACACATCGAGCATGCCTGAAACCATATCCCTGTAAGTCTCCAGAGTTTCAATCACCTGTATGGTATGGTCATAAAGGTCACGGATATAAATGGAGGTCGATTCTTTGATCAACGAGGTCTCCTCCCGCTCAAGTAAGGCTATGATTTCTCTTAACGGCCACACTGACTTGCGGAGATAAATCATCTCTCTTTTCAGAGTATGTATTTGCTGCAGTATGCCGGGAGAAGGATGTATAACAAGTTCCTCTTCCATATTTTCAATCACTTCGCCAATTCCTTCAAGAACGATAAAGTAATTATCCACAACTGAGTCAATAAGCGCATAGGCCAGATAATCTGCGCCCACCTTTCTTACTTTCCCCTTGCTGCTCTTTATCCGGTTTCTGAGGGAATCAAAGATATCGCCCTGTCTTTCCTGAAAGGTGATAACATAATTTTCCCCCAGCACAATGCTCATTTGCTCCACATTGAGTTTGTTTTCCTTTGCGTTAAACGTAAGCATTTTAAGCGATATAAAGAGATGATCATCGAAGATGTCTATTTTTGTCCGTTGATGGGTATTCAGGATATCTTCAATAATCAGAGGATGCCATCCGAAACAACTGCCCAGTTCCTGTATGACGGTTATCTCATGAAGTCCGTCCACATTTATCCATGTGACGGGAGGCTTCTCTTTAAAGGGAAAACACTCCTCAACCTTTTCAAGCTCTCTGATCTCAAGGTTTTCCTCATCATAGGACATAACGGAAATCCCGACCTTTTCAATCTTTTTATCACCGACATAAACCGGAGAACCCGGCGGAAGACCTGCCTTTTTAGAAACCTTATTTATGTATTGAACCATAATCTTTTCTTTATCTGAAATTATATGAGAAGCTCTTTTAAAAGCTATCATACCACAAGCTTTTTACTTCAATGAAAAAATTAATTACGAAATGATAGAGAATGCAAAATAAAGGTTAAAAAAATCTGTTGGTTCTTCTCAATTCTGTTATAATAAATAGTATATTCTTTTAAATTCCTTTTAAAAAAATTTAACATCAATTTATTCGTAATCTCCTTTAGGGAAAAGAAAATGATATATTTAAGAGCGCTAATGTATATTGGCTGCATATTATTTATATTTACCTGCAAGACTTCCCATGCCTTGCAAATTCAAGAAGGCACACATGACCACATTGCTCTTATCGTTGCATCAAAAAATGCCACTAATCATTCCAATAATATTGATGAAAACTCAATTGGACCAGCAGCGGAGGGTATAAAGTCAAATCTTTCACATTCTCTTGATAACGAACCATCAACTGAAATAGTTCCAGAAGCTCACATTCAGGAACTGAGTGTGAGGGAACCTGACGAATCAGCACATTCGCATGCTGTTAACCTCATGACCACAGAAGAAACAGCAGAGAGCGGGGATATAACAAATAAGGTGAATATCTCTGATTCGAAACAATCAGTTGATGATAAGACTGCAGCAGCCGTTAATGAGTATTATGTTCAGGTCGGCTCCTGGAAAAATTTAAACTATGCAAAAGAGATATTTATAGAATTAAAACAAATATATGCTGACGTACATTTGGTTGAGCAAAACGGTTTTCATAAAGTCAGGATTTCAGGTATTTTGAGTAAAAAGAATGGTGCGATGATAACTAAAAAAATAAGGCGAAAATTCAACATACAGTCACTGCTGGTTCTCAGAGAACAAAATCGGACACTTTCCGAACATACTCCCACTGTTGCTGATACTGCCCCCTTTATTTCGGATCAAAACCCAACTCTTGCCGATGCGGTGAGGCCATTGATTGGCACTTCTTATACTAAAATTAATTGTTATGGTTTGATAGTAATGGGTTTAATAAAGCAGGGAATTCAATATTACGGACACGATGGGCTTGGGAAACAGCTTGCAAATTTAGCACTGCTCGATGGCCTGCCTGAATATGCGTATCTTAACGGAGAAGGATTAGTAGAAAAAGTCGGAGAAACAATATATTCAGATTCCATACATAAAATTTCCAATGCGCGGGAAGCAACTGACATTATTTATACTGATATAGCACCGTATTTGAGAGAAGGCCTTATCTTGTCGTTTTCCACCACCACGCGGGGTCATACCGGGATCATATCCAGACAGGAAGACATCTGGACCTATATAAATTCAGGGGTAATTGATAATCAGGTATCTCCTTCCGGATTATTAAAAGGCGTTGGGGAGGAATTTCTTAAGGCTGAGATTAAGAACTGGGTAGTTTTGGCCTTCAGCAGAAAGGAACCTCTCACGGTAACCCTGGGTCAAATAGATACGAAACGGTTAAAGGATTTTGACCGGTTAAAAAAAGCAAACAAGATTACTGCATTTAATATGTAGCAGTCGGTATGATGTATCACAGATAATGCTAGAGTGTTTCTTTTACTTTTCTTGTCGTATCACGCGTGCTATCAAAGTTTGCATCAGACAGCGGAACATCACATATTAATTCTTCTAAATGTTTCAGATCGTTATCAGAAATTGAGAGGATTTCAAGTGAACTCTGGTAAAGAGGATATTTTGGATCTTTTTCAAATGGACTATAACTGTTTTTTGCAACAATATAATCCGCAATGTGTATCAATGCCAAATGCTTTGCATTTTTACCGAGATCCGGCGTGTGATGATATAGAATAGTATTTAAAATGATATCCGGTAAATTCCATTGAATAGCAAGCCAGTACCCTACCTCGGCGTGAGTTCTGTTTAGTATTTTCTTTTCTGCTTTAAGAACATTGCCCTCGCTGTTTAATGAATCCAGAATATCCTTGTAATTATCAGGGAAATACCTGTTCAGTACCAGATAACCTAAATCGTGTAAGAGACCTTCAATCAGAATATCTTCTTCTGTACCGATTCGGAAATTATCAGCTATGAATCGTGCTGCTAAACTGACTGCTATGGAATGATTGAATAACCTTGTGTAGTCAGATATTTTTTTACTGTCATCAAGGAAACTCAGTATTGATATCCCCACCGCTATGTTTTTGACATTATTAAAGCCAATTCTCATAATTGCATTGTTAAGATCAGCAGTTTCATATCGCAATCCGAAAAAAGCTGAGTTTGCAAAGCTTAAAATTTTAGCTGAGATTGCAGGGTCTCTTTCCACAATACCCCTTAGTTTGTTTATGGAAAGTGATGAATCGTTATTCAGGTTCATTATTTCCTGAGCTACAACAGGTAAGGTTGGCAAGTTCTCAATTTTCTGTACGTAAGATTTCATTTTATCAGGCATAATATGTTATATCGGATTATTCGTCATAATCTTTAAACATGCGGTTTGCGTATCTACATGAGTATGTGTCTGATTTAAAGAATGAAGTACGAAAGATCTTAGGAAAGGCTTTTCAGAAAGCTTTTATACTGCGCCGGTTGATTTAAAATGTCCATACCAATACTGTTTATAATGTTATGCGGTGGGAGCTCATATGACCACTTTAGTCTGCAGTTAAGATTCAGCGCCTCTCCGGATTCCTGCTTAAATGTCACCTGAAATTCAGTTCCGGGAGATAAGTTTTTTGCAGTGGTGCTACAGCAGATATTGTCTTCAGACAGGTTTTCTATATATCCGTCACATGAAAAATTATCACAGGAAATTTCGGCCCTGATATTAACTATTTTCTTGGATATAGGGCACATACCTGAATCTTTCCCAATATCAGAATATTAATAAGTTATTCGTAAAAAACTTAAATGCTTTGTCATATATAGCACGCATTCGTATATTGGTCAACACAAAAATATTAATAAGGAAATTATAAAATAAAATTAGGTATTTACTATAAAATTGTGTATAATCAAAACTCATCACCAAAAAAACACTATCCCTTTTTTGCAAGTCATTGATCCGCGTATCCATGTGTTATAATCCTTCAGACGGATATCAATGTTCTGATGAAACCATTCACTCATATAATCAGCCTGATCGGTAATACCCCGGTCGTAAAGCTCAATCATCTGCCCGGGCCTGATGATGCTGAAGTATGGGCCAAGCTTGAAGGATTTAATCCGGGAGGGTCAGTAAAGGACAGGATCGCCCTTTCCATGATCGAGACTGCAGAACAGGACGGCAGATTAAAACCGGGCGGCACGATTATTGAGGCTACAAGCGGTAACACGGGAATCGGACTGGCACTCATCGCTGCGGTAAAGGGATACAGGCTGATACTGGCCATGCCCGAAACAATGTCTGTCGAAAGAAGGCAGATGCTCCAGGCATATGGAGCAGAGCTTGTCCTGTCTGTTGGCCCAAAGGGTATGATGGGTTCAGTGGAAGAAGTGGAACTGATTCTAAAGAAACATCCTGATTATTTTATGCCCATGCAGTTTGAGAATCCTGCCAATCCTGACATTCACAGAAAAACTACAGCCCCTGAGATTATCGAAGCTCTCGGGGAAAAGATTGACGCGTTTGTCGCGGGTGTTGGCACAGGAGGTACCATTACAGGTGTCGGTGAATGTCTCAAAGCGAGAAACCCGGATATATTTATTGCTGCTGTTGAACCCGCTGCTTCTCCGATATTGTCCGGCGGGGACCCTGGACCTCATAAAATTGCCGGTATAGGAGCGGGATTTTATCCGGGGGTGCTGAACACAGACATTTATGATGAGGTAATGACTGTCTCAGATGAAGACGCAGTGCTCACGGCCAGACGGATTGCAAAAGAGGAAGGGATCCTGGCCGGAATTTCTTGCGGGGCTGCTGCATGGGCTGCGATGAAGGTTGCCGAAAGGCTCGGAAAGGGTAAAAAAGTGGTGGTCATATTTCCTGACAGGGGGGACAGGTATTTAAGCACCGGTCTTTTCAGTCCTGATTCATAACGCCGTCCCACCGTTTAAAAAGACTGTTTTCAATCCCCGCACTGTCCAGAAGTTTTCCGGTTACAAACTCAATGATATGTTCTACATTCTCCGGCCTCTGGTAAAAAGCAGGAATGGGCGGTGCAATGGTCACCCCCATTTTACTCAGCTTCAGCATATTCTCAAGGTGAATTGTATTAAAGGGCATTTCACGGGGTGAGATAATCAACGATCTTCCTTCTTTCATAACAACATCAGCTGCCCTCTCGATAAGGTTGCTTGCGTAACCGTTTGCGATCCCTGCAAGTGTCTTCATTGAGCAGGGAACAACAAACATGCCATCGGTTTTATAAGATCCGCTTGATATGGGGGCGGCAAGGTTGCCATTGCTGTAATACCTGATTGTTTCGGACTTGAAATGCTTCCGGATCTTATCTTCTGTTTCGAGTAAATTAATGCCTGAAAGGTCGATTCCTGTTTCTGCCCTGATTATCGAAACAGCCTGATCAGAAATGCAAAGGTGAACCGCGGCTTCAGTCCTGATAAGCTCCTTGACAAGCTTAATTCCGTAAATGGAACCACTTGCTCCGGATATTGCAACTATAAATGATTTCATGTAAATATTTTAACCCAGATAATGCAGACAATGCTCATAAAATTATTTGACTCAGTAATGTGACTCCCAATGTGTGATGATCTGAAATGCATTTTTCGGATCAACACTTGAGAATGATTATATGCCTTTGAGCATCTGAAAAAGGCAGTTTCAGAACAAGACTTTTTTCAACAGGACTGCTGGAACTATCTGTGCTGGTGAATTGTTTTAACTCATCTTCTGCTTTTGGACCCTTGCTGATCACGAGTCTTCCCGAGTCATTTAAAAAGGGACATGACATATCAAGGAATTCTTCAATATTAAAAGTGGCGCGTGTCACGATCAGATCAAAATAGTTATGGAATGTCTCTTCCATATGTTCTATCTTGTTCTGCAGCACACTGACTTCAGTCAGATCGATCATGCGTACTATATGTCTCAGAAAAGATGCTTTCTTCCTGGCCGGCTCTACAAGGGCAAGTTCCATATCGGGCCTGATGATTTTTAGGGGAATGCCCGGAAACCCTCCCCCCGTACCGATATCAGCCAGTTTTATTTTTCCCTCCGGCAGCGCCCTTAAATACAGCAGGGAATCAAGGAAGTGCTTGATGATGATATCCTCGTCTGTTCTTAATGCAGTAATGTTATAAGTTCTGTTCCACTTTTTTAATTCTGAGAGGTAGATCATAAAGGACTGAATTTGAGAATCAGAGCATATTATGCCGAGTTCATTCAGACCATAATTGAGGAGATCATCCGGAGTCATATTAGCAGGGATTCAAGGTTTCAAGGGGTCGAGTGTTCAAGCTAAATCACAATTTTATTAATAACCACTGTTTTTCTTTCAGATGCACCAGGCTGTATCTGCCTTTAAGGCGGTTTCCATGTAACTCAATGACTTTGCTCTTCTTGCTTTCTGATTCCATGATATATGTTCCGCTGTCCCAGATGAAGACATTGCCTGCCCCGTATTCACCTTCTTCTATCTCGCCTTCAAAGTTTATGTATTCAAGATCATGATCGTCTACCTGAATGGCGAGGCGTTTGATCATTTTCTTTTCAGGCGGGCCTTTGGGTATGGCCCAGCTCTTTAGCACGCCATCCATTTCAAGTCTGAAATCCCAGTGGAGATGGCTGGCATGATGTTCCTGGACTACAAAACGGCTCACTGTACCGTACCGACGTGCACTGCCACAATCCCAAAACTCAGTTTGTAGTATCTCACATCCTGTAACCCCGCTTCCTCCATGGTTTTCTTTAGCGCACCCGGTACAGGAAAATGTAACATGGAATCAGGAAGATATTTGTAGGCCCCTCTTTTCCCCGATATGAGCTCGCCTATAAAAGGCAGCACCTTTGTAATGTAGAAAGAGTAAAGCGGTTTGAAAAATGTATTCTGTACGGTTGTGAACTCCAGAATTACTATTCTGTGCCCTTTTTTTACAACCCTGGCCATCTCACTGATACCTTTTTTATAGTCCTGAACATTTCTGATACCAAAAGCGATGATTGATCCGTCAAATGTCCTGTCGTCAAAGGGAAGGTCTGTAGCATCACCGAATCGGACATCAATCTTTTTTTGCTGCCCGGCTTTCTCGATCTTTTCTTTTCCACGTTCAAGCATTCCCTTACTGAAGTCTACCCCTGTCACTTTTGATCCCTTTAAATTGGTGACTATATCAAGGGCCACATCGCACGTTCCTGTTGCGACATCAAGATAATGAGCGTTTTCTGTCTTTACAAGCTTATCCACTGCGAACTTCCGCCAATGACGGTCAATCCCGAGGCTCAATACCCTGTTAAGAAGATCATACCGGTGGGCAATAGTTGAAAACATTGTCTGGATTTTAACAGGGTCTTTTGATGATGTATTCATTTTACTCCGGTATGTATGATTGTGCTGCATGAAGTTTAAAATATGCATTGTTTCATGTCAATGAGATATGCTTCTCATGACCGTCTAGGAGCTTTATTTTTCTGCAATTATTTGCCAACCACTCAGGCGCAAAGTGGCAACGGCACAGAGGCACAATTTTTAAAACAATACATATGCAATATTTCTCCTTTTTCACTTTGTCCCTTTGTTGCCGTGTGACGTTGAGCCTGCCTAAGTAGTTACAATATTTGAAAGTTACGGTCATCATGGAGTATGATTAAGAGTCATGTTTAAGAGTTTTAACAGCACAGGAATAGGCAGTCTGCCCCATACTGACCCGCTTGAGGCCTGCAGGATCATATTTGATTCAGTAGATATTCCGTTCTGGCCCCAGCTTCCGCACAGAAGCTTTCATGAGCTGATGGTTCCGCAGTATTCTGAAGGATTCCCTTTTATAAAGATAGAAGGTGAAGACATATACATCAATTCAGCTGAGAAAGCTGCGGAAACAGCATTTTATGAGGCCATAGCCAATAAATCTGGTTTCCCCATCTCAAAAGAGTTTGCAGCAGGTTTTTATACATTTATTGATTTGCTTAAAGAGAAGAACAAAAAATACAGTGTCATAAAAGGTCACATCACAGGTCCGCTGACTTTTTCCCTTTCCCTGACCGACAGTCAGAAACGGCCCATTTTTTTTGATGATGAAAAGAAAGAGCTGTCCCTTGAACTCCTGAAAGGCAAAGTGAGCTGGCAGATCGACGAGCTGCAGACGTATGCTGAAAAGGTCCTTATCTTTATTGATGAACCCATACTTTCAGCGCTTGGTACATCCACGTATGTGGGGGTCAGTAATGAAGAGGCATCCAGGATGCTTGGAGAAATCGTCGCGTTTATTCAGGAATGCGGCGGTATCGCCGGGATACATTGCTGTGGCAAGGCTGACTGGCCTCTTGTGCTTTCGTCGGGCATAGATGTATTTAATTATGATTCGTATTATTTCTGGGACACTCTCGGTCTGTATCCGGATGATATTACCCGTTTTATTGAAAGAGGGGGTGTAATTGCAAGCGGAATTGTTCCAACGACAGATGCCATCAGGGACGTTACCTTTTCCGGCCTGAAAGAGCAGTTTGAAAGGGGACTTGTCTCGCTCGAAGAGGCAGGCGTCCCTTCAGACAGACTCAGAAATCAGATACTCATCACCCCTTCATGCGGAACCGGCTCGCTCAATACTGAAGATGCACTGAAGGCATTTTCGCTTCTGAAGGAACTGCGCAACAGTTATGTCGCGGGTTAAAGGATTTATATCGTTTGAAGGAATAGAGGGTTCCGGTAAAAGCACTCAGGCAAAGCGTCTTGCCGGATATTTCCGGTCCGGGGGGCAAAAGGTCATTGATACTGTTGAACCGGGAGGGACCGGGATAGGTCAGAAAATAAGGGAGCTTCTTCTTGCACCCCAGAACCATATGGAGCCCCTGACAGAGTTATTGCTTTACTATGCATCAAGGGCACAGCATGTCAGGGAAGTGATCTATCCTGCCATACTGAATGATACGATTGTCATCACAGACCGCTTTACGGACTCAACCGTTGCCTATCAGGGATATGCAAGAGGAATAGACCTGAAACTGCTAAGCAGGTTAAATGAGATAGTAAACCCTGACCTGAAGCCTTTTCTGACTTTTCTGCTTGATCTTGATGTTGAGGAGGGACTGAAGAGAAACAGGAAGGCCAGTAAGGAAGACAGGTTTGAACTGGAGACAGTTGAATTTCATAACCGGGTGAGAAACGGGTTTCTCAAGATAGCCTCGGAAGAACCTGACAGGGTTAAGGTCATCGATGCATCCGTCAGTCCTGATAGGGTCAGTGAAGAAATTATAAAAGTCATAGAGGAACAATGGCATTAAAGGATATTATCGGACAGCAAAGGGCACTGCAAATCCTGAGAGGATGCATTGCCAGGGACCGCATTCCCCATGCACTTTTTTTTACCGGTGATGAGGGTATCGGTAAACGGCTCACAGCCATTAATTTTGCAAAAACGCTTAACTGTCTACAGGAAAAAGACAATGATCTGTTTGCTGTGAGTGACGATACTCCTGAATCATCCGGACGTGATGAGATCGATAACTGCGGGGTCTGTGCTTCCTGCAGGAAAATAGACAAAGGAAATCATCCCGACGTGATAACAATAGCTCCCGAAGGTGACGGGGGGCAGATTACTGTCTCTGTTATCAGGGAACTGGAGGGGGCATTCTCATACAAACCCTTTGAGGGAAAATGGAAGATAGCCATTATTGATAATGCGGACAGGCTGAACCAGTCCGCTGCTAATGCCTTTTTACAGACACTGGAAGAGCCTTCACCTGAAAGTATATTAATACTGATATCATCAAGACCTGACATGCTGCTTCCCACGATCCGGTCACGGTGTCAGAGAATAAATTTCTCACCGCTTCCTGTTGAAAGAATGAGCGCTCTGATAAAAGACAAATCAGGAGAGTGTGACAATGATCGATCATATCTTCTGAGCAGGCTGTCAGGAGGCAGGCCCGGATATGCACTCAAAGAGGAGCTTATTTCCCGGCGGGACCATTCTTTTAACGTACTGGTGACATTGCTTGACAGACATGAAGATGACCTGTGGGAAAGCAGGGATGATATGGTAGAGTGGTTTGAATGGTGTCAGTTATGGCTGAGGGACCTGGCTGTTTTCAAGGCCACTGGCCGGACAGATTTTCTCATAAACAGCGATATGGAAAATGAAATCAGCTCCATAACATCCGGGACAGATCTCAGGGGTATTCTGAAACTCAGTCGAGAGATTTATAATATTAAAAATAAACTGAATTTTAATCTGAATAAACAGCTGACTCTTAATTATACAGGCCTTTTATTTAAAAAGATGCTTCGCAGCAGCAAGGCCGTTAATTAATGATGAAAGACTGTTGATTTCCTGCCTTGTGCATTTGCAGGTCGAAACAGGTGATAAGATGACGGAAAACAACAATATCATTGACAAAGAAGAGGTGCTGGATCCTGATGGGTCGGAGAATACTGAAAACTCTGACATAATGCAGTCCGGTACTGATGATCAAACGGCAGAGGTCGAGAAGATAGCTCCGCAGTCTGTTTCAGTTGTAGGCGTGAGATTCAGGTCCTGTGGAAAGGTATACACCTTTGAAATAGGTGATCTGGAGGTATCTCCGGGAACAAAAGTTGTGGTTGATTCAAAAATGGGACTCAGCCTGGGAAATGTTGTTACCTCAAAGCATGTCATGGAAAGAAAGGGTGAGCCGTTGAAAAAAGTTCTGAGAGTTGCAGATGAGCAGGACTTTGAAACTACGAGGAATAATCGTTCTTTTGAAGATGAAGCCAGGGCCTTTTGTGTTGAAAAAGTCAAAGACCTTAACCTCTCGATGAAGATCGTAACGACAGAGACTACGCTGGACAGAAAAAGGATCGTTTTTTATTTCACTGCTGACGGCAGGATAGATTTCAGGGAACTGGTAAGAGATCTTGCGGGCAAGTTCAAGACCCGGATAGAAATGAGACAGATAGGGGTGAGAGATGAAGTAAAGCTCCTTGGCGGTTTGGGATGTTGCGGCAGGCAGGCATGCTGCAGTCTTTTTTTGACATCTTTTGAGCCCATTACCATCAGGATGGCAAAGCAGCAGGACCTGTCCATAAATCAGAGCAAGCTGTCCGGCATATGCGGAAGATTAATGTGCTGTCTTGGTTATGAGTATAAGAACGGGGAGGGCGCTGAACCTGCCAGGGCAAAACGGTCAGAGAAAATTGCTGCTCTGACAAATGGTCTCTGTGATGAGGGTGAAGACAAAATTGAGGTTGAGCCTGATATTATTGGAGAGCCAATTGTAATTGACATACCAGTTTCGGATCGGGATATTACAGAAGATAAAAAAGACATGGCGAAGGAGACCGAGTCGGAAGCCCCTTCAAAGAAGAAGAGATATTTCAAGCGGCATAAGCGACGTTCAAAAAAGCATGTTACAGAGAAAAAAGCAGAAAAACCGTCGACGGATAAAGAAACGGGAAGTGCTGATATCAAAGGCAGGGCCAGACCGCTTAATAAGCGGAAAAGATTCAGGAGAAAGAAGAAACAGTCAGATGGCTGAAGACAGGTTTTATATAACCACTCCCATTTATTACGTGAATGACGTCCCTCACATAGGGCATGCCTACACAACCATTGCTGCTGATATTCTTGCAAGATACAACAGGCTGCAGGGCAAGACAGTATTCTTCCTGACCGGGACTGATGAGCACGGCCAGAAAGTTGAAAAAGCAGCTAAGGAAAAAGGCCGCACTCCTCAGGAGCATGCTGATATGCTGGTTGATAACTTCAAGTCCTTATGGCAGAAGTTAAATATTTCCAATGATGCTTTTATCAGGACCACGGATACGGAACATGTAAAAACCGTGCAGGGGATAATTCAGCTTCTCTGGGACAATGGTGAAATAGAGAAGAGGCAGTACTCAGGATGGTATTGCACCCCCGATGAAAGGTTCTGGACAGAGAAGGAGATCATTGAGGGAAACTGCCCTGATTGCGGCAGGCCGGTTGATGAGATCGAGGAAGAAAATTATTTTTTTCTTATGTCCAAATATCAGTTGAGGCTTATCAGGCATATAGAAGATAATCCTGATTTTATTCTCCCCCATACGAGGAGAAACGAAGTTTTGGGATTTCTGAAGAACAATGAGCTTGGTGATTTATGTATTACCCGTCCCAAATCCAGGCTGTCCTGGGGCATTCAACTTCCATTTGATGAGGAGTTTGTAACGTATGTGTGGTTTGACGCGCTCCTGAACTACTTCTCGGCCACACGATATCTTGTGCCTCATCCTGAACAGGCAAAAGAGGGAGATTTCTGGTGGCCTGCAGACCATCATTTAATAGGCAAGGACATTCTCACAACCCACTCGGTGTACTGGATCACCATGCTGATGGCACTTAAATTCCCCTTGCCCGGGAATATCTTTGCTCATGGATGGTGGACCGTGGACGGAAAGAAGATGTCCAAGTCTCTGGGCAATGTAGTGGACCCCGCAGAGATGGCAGAGAAATTCGGAATTGATGCCTTCAGGTATTTTCTGTTCAGGGAAGTTACGTTTGGCCTTGATGGTGATTTTTCAGAGCGGGCATTGATCAGGCGTCTTAATACGGAGCTTGCGAATGACCTTGGAAATCTCCTAAGCAGGTTTGTAACAATGGTCGGGAAATATCAGGATCATCAGATAAAAATTCCTTCTGGAGACAGGACAGAATTAAATCCATTTGCAAGGGAGATTATGTGTGAAACTCTGCCTGCTCTTAACGATATTCAAACAGAACATTGGTCTAAACTAAGATTTAATACAATTCTGGATTACATATGGAATATAATCAGGGCTGCAAATAATCATATTGCCCAAAAAGAACCCTGGAAGCTGGCAAAAGACAATCAGAGTGAATTAAATCGAGTCTTGTTTAACGTCTGGAATGCTCTTCGACTCACAGCTGTTTCTCTATATCCATTTATGCCAGATACATGTGAGAACATATGGAAGCAGCTTGGTCTTCACTCTCTTGTCGAAGAGACCATACAGAGCATCCCAACTACATCCGAACAAATTCCGTCTGTGTATGAATGGGACTGGAAACCGGATTATGCAATCAAGGTTTCAAAGGGCGATCCACTCTTTCCACGGGTCGATACAAATAAGAGAGATAAAAAAGAAAAGAAGGCTGAAGGTAGTCCTGCCGGAAAAGATAATAAAACAAAAGAAGCAGGTGATAACTTAATAACAATACATGACTTCGCAAAAGTCCAGCTTAAAGTGGGTAGGGTTATTGATGCCCAGCGTGTTGAAGGCTCCAGTAAACTTATCAGACTTCAGGTGGATACGGGAGAAATAAGGCAGATAGTTGCAGGTATTGGAACATCATATTCTCCTGATGATCTGAGGGGCAAAAGCATAATTGTAGTTACCAACCTTAAACCTGCAAAGCTCATGGGTGTAGAGTCACAGGGTATGCTATTGGCTGCAACAGACAGTGAGGGAGTGCTTTCGATTTTAACACCGGAAAAGGATGTAAGGCAGGGAGCTGTCATACGATAATTCAACAATTGTAATATTAAATATATTGAACCATTTTGAACAATGTTGAACGATAGTTTAATTATGGCCAAGATCATTTCAATTAACATCAGTCCCAAAAAAGGCATGAGAAAAAAGGCAGTCGAATCTGCCCTGCTTAAAGATGATTACGGCATAGAAAATGATGCTCATGCATCAGGAGAATGGCACAGACAGGTAAGTCTTCTTGCCACCGAAAGTATCAAAAAGATGCATGACAAAGGGCTTGATGTCGGCCCGGGTGATTTTGCAGAAAATATTACAACCGAGGGAGTGGACCTTCCAGCCCTACCTGTTGGCACGAAAATGACCGTGGGTACAGATATTGAACTGGAAGTATCTCAGATCGGCAAGCTGTGTCACAACCGCTGCGCCATCTACCACCAGGCCGGTGACTGTGTAATGCCGAGGGAAGGTATTTTCGTCAAGGTCATCAAAGGCGGTCAGATAAAAGTCGGAGATGAGATTAAGGTTATAAGGTAGGCAGTAGATAGTAGTTAGTAGTTTGGGTAACAGACATGAGACAGATTTCTCCCCTACTAACTACGAGCTACTGACTCCGAACTGCTAAAATGATAAAGGTTGCGATCCTCACATTAAGCGATAAGGGTGCAAAGGGAGAGCGGGATGACACAAGCGGACCTGCCATCGAAAAGATAATCAAAAAAATAAATGCCACAATTGTCAGTTATGAGGTCATCCCTGATAATAAGAGTAAAATTAAGCGAAAATTAATTTCCATGTGCAAAAAAGCAGACCTGTTATTGACAACAGGCGGTACAGGGGTTTCTCCAAGGGATGTAACACCGGATGCAACCCGTGAAGTCATTGACTATGAAATTCCGGGAATGGCAGAGGCAATGAGAGCTGAAGGGATGAAGAAAACGCCCTTTGCAATGATTTCCAGGGCTGTTACCGGAGTGAAGGGAAAAACACTTATAATAAATCTGCCGGGCAGTCCACAAGCGGTAAAGGAAAACCTGTCTGTTCTCCTTCCAGTTTTATCCCATACAATAGAAAAACTCCATGGCAGCACGGAAGACTGTGCGGGATGTAAATGATTATTCTGAAGGGCAATTAACAGGGATAGCTTAATTTCTCAACTTCAATTAAAATTCAATAGACTTAAGCAATTTAATTCATAAGGTTAACAGTATAAATACATGTCAGAAATCGGATATATAACAGCTTTTCTGGGAGGGCTCCTCTCGTTTCTCTCCCCATGCGTGCTTCCTCTTATTCCTTCCTATGTTTCGTTCATCACCGGCATATCCTTTGAGGATTTCAAGAAAGGTGACAAGGCACGGATACGAAAGCTGACCATCATTAATTCACTGGCTTTTGTTACCGGATTCTCCACAGTATTTGTCCTTCTGGGAGTATCTTCATCATACGTAGGGAAATTCTTTGCTGTCTACTACGACCATATCAGGATTGTCGGCGGTATAATCATTATTGTCATGGGTCTCTATGTAATGGGTGTCATTAAACTGGATGTTCTCTCTGCAGAGAGGCGTGTCCATCTCGATGCAAAACCTAGGGGACATTTCGGCTCTTTTATAGTGGGGCTTACATTCGGCGCAGGATGGACCCCGTGTATCGGGCCTATTCTCGGATCAATTTTGTTGATTGCAAGCACAACAGGTTCGGCAATGGAAGGCTTTAAACTGCTTGTCGTATATTCGGCAGGATTGGCGATACCGTTTGTGACAACGGCTCTTCTGATCAATTCATTTCTCAGTCACTTCATTGCGATCCAGAAATATATGAGACTCATCATGATAATCAGCGGGCTGCTGCTGATCGGTTTTGGCATCATATTGCTTACGGATAAAGTATACCTGTTATTAAACATTGCCCCTGACCTGGGAGTTGAGGATTTGATTACGGAGTAATATGAATCAGACAAATAAATGTAGTTAGTACTCATTAGTTGGGGCTTTTAAATTTTCCCTCATCTACTGACTACTATCTACTGACTTAATTCATTCCCCCATTACCTGAATGAATATTTTTCGTGTCCTTGGGCGGTTGTCATGGTCGATGACCACTATCTGCTGCCAGGTTCCAAGGACAACGTTCCCGTCAGAAACAGGGGCCGTCAGTCCCGGGCCCATGAATGATGCCCTGATGTGAGAAAATCCGTTGTCATCACCCCATGTTTCTGAGTGGCGGCTCTTCATGTTTTGTGAGGCAAAGGTCTCAAGCTGGTCCCTCATGTCCTCAACCAGCGCAGGTTCATACTCAATAGTAGTAACAGATGCTGTGGAGCCGGCGGGAAATACATTTACTAATCCATCCTTTATCCCGGATTCGTCTACTATGTTCCGTACCATATCGGTAACATCCCTGATATCTGAAAACCCCTTCGTCTGTACAGATATGAATTTGCCGAAAACCATTATCATCCTCCTTATCAGTCGATAGCGATCAGCGGTCAGTCTTCAGCTTTATGCTTTTGTGTCTTACACTGATAGCTGACCTTTTTTTTCAAGATTATATCAGATTTAGAAACATTCCAAAGTATGAAGGCTTCCTGTTAAAATATCTGGATGTCTGCTCACGATCTCATAATTGAAGGTGCCAAACAGAATAACCTGAAGAATATCAGCCTTACACTGCCCCATAATAAATTCATAACAATTACGGGCGTGTCAGGATCAGGCAAGTCTTCTCTGGCATTTGATACTATTTTTGCGGAAGGCCAGTGGCGTTTTATCGAGTCATTGTCAACCTATGCAAGGCTTTTTCTTGAAAAACTGGACCGTCCGGAAATTGAAGCGGTCCGTAACATCAGACCGGCAATCGCTCTTGAGCAGCGGAATCCTGTAAAGACATCGCGCTCCACGGTAGGCACATCTTCTGAAATATATGACTACTTAAGACTGCTGTATTCAAAAATTGCTCATCCGCACTGTCCGGTATGTGACAAAGAGTTAACGATCTGGAATCCATCCACCGTGGTGCAGGAGCTTACCGATAATTATGCCGGTGAAAAGGCCATGGTCATATTTGAGACAGACCTGTCTCCTGATGAGCTTCAAAAAAAGGGTTTTCACAGAATTCGTGAAAGAGACACAGAATCACGAAATAAGGGCCATGAAATTATTCTTGACAGGCTGGTCATTAAAAAGACAGCGCGATTGTCTGATTCCATTGAAACTGCCTGGGACCATGGGAATGGATCGGTAAAAATAGAGCTGTTCAGAAAAGAACCCGAAAAAAATATTACGTTACGATACCATTCAGAACTGATGTGCGATGACTGCGACCTGGAGGTGTCCAGGCCTCAACCACTTCTCTTTTCATTTAACCATCCTCTGGGCGCCTGTACCCATTGTAATGGTTTTGGCAACTCACTTGAATATGCGGAGGACTATATTATTCCTGACAGGGACAGGACCCTTGAGAAAGGTGCCATTGAGCCCTGGAGTAAACCTGCCTACCGGTGGTGGTACAGGCAGTTTGCAAAATATGCAAAAAGCCACGGCATTAATCTGAAGATCCCTTATAAGAAATTGCCTGAAAAAACCAGACAGCTCATATTTAAAGGTGATGAAGAATTTTACGGGCTTGATGACTTTTTTGAAGAGATGGAGAGGAAGCGGTATAAACTTCATGTAAGGGTCTTTCTGAGCAGGTACAGAAAGGCCGTGAAATGCCAGTCCTGTGAGGGCAGCCGTCTGCGTCCCGAGGCACTTGCATTCAAAATATCCGGTATGAATATATTTCAGCTTACCGGGATGTCAATCGCACATTTAAATGATTTTTTTAACACGCTTATGCTTGATGATCATGAGAAGGAAATGTCAGCTGAAATTGTCAGACAGATTCAGATGAAGCTGGCCTTTCTTATGCGCGTCGGAACAGGCTATCTTACCCTGAACAGGGAAGCAAAGACCCTATCAGGAGGAGAATCGCAAAGGATTAACCTCTCAAATCAGCTTGCCTCAAAACTGACCGGCACTCTCTATGTTCTTGATGAACCTACCGTTGGACTTCATCCCAGTGATGTAGGAAGAATATCAGAGATTCTCAGGGAGCTGTCGGAAGCCGGTAATTCGGTAATAACCGTTGAGCATGACAAGACCATTATTGACTCTTCAGACTGGGTGGTAGAACTGGGTCCCGGAGGGGGCGAAAACGGGGGAAACCTGGTTTTTTCCGGAACAAAAACTGACTTTCTTAAGGCAGACACATTGACGGCATTATATCTGAATGACCCTGATGCCATAGAAGTACCTTTTATCAGAAGGCAGAATAAGAGTAAAAAACTTTCGATCAGGGGCGCAACAGGCAACAACCTTAAAAACATAAACATCAATATCCCCTTACACACATTGACCTGCATAACGGGAGTATCCGGCTCGGGCAAAAGCACTATCGTAAAAGAAACCATATATCCTGCCCTTGCAAGACACTTTAAAGTCGCTTTTGAAGTGCCGCAATTATTCAAGTCTATTAAAGGTGTTGAGTTATTAAAAGGAGTCAGGATCATTGACCAGAGCCCCATAGGGAAAAGTCCACGCTCAAACCCGGTTACATATATAAAAGCGTTTGATCCGATCAGAAAAGTCTTTGCTGAACAGCCCGGAGCCCGGATGCTTGGTTATACACCGGGACATTTTTCGTTCAATACGGAAGGAGGACGGTGTGAAACCTGTGCGGGTGCAGGATTTCAGAGGCTTGAGATGTATTTTTTTGAGGACCTGTACGTAACGTGTGATGCGTGCGAAGGGAAAAAATATAAACCTGACATATTAAACGTGACCTATAATGGCAGAAATATATCTGAAGTCCTTGAGTTGACGGTTGACGAGGCAATCCTGTTTTTCAGGAGGATCCCGGTCCTTGTCAATAAATTGAATCTGATGTCTTCTGTCGGGCTGGGGTATTTGAGACTGGGTCAGCCCGCAACTACACTTTCAGGAGGTGAGGCCCAGAGACTCAAGATATGCGCGGAGCTCGGGGCATCACAGCGCGGCAATTATTTATATATCCTTGATGAACCGACGGTCGGGCTTCATCCTCATGATATAAGGAAACTGATAAAAATATTAAATGATCTGGTAGATTCCGGCAATACCGTACTGATTGTTGAACATAACCTTGATGTCATAAAATGTGCTGACTGGATTATTGACGTAGGACCTGAAGGCGGAGATAAAGGCGGGCAGATAGTTGCCGAGGGCACACCCGAGCAGGTAGCAAAAAATAAGAAGTCTTATACAGGCAGGTATTTAAAGGATTACGTGTAGCTAGTTAAACTGGTTGTAAATAATGCGTAAGGTATGGTTTAATAAGCATTCCAATGATGAACTGATCGATGATCGAGATGCATCCTGATGAATAAGTGAAAAACTGTCCGTAAACTCAAACATTTAACTGTCATTCCCGCAATCTGTTAAGCGGGAATCCAGAGTTATAATTGAGTTCTAGTCGAAGCGACTCTCCGCGTAGACTCGTTCCGAGATGACCGATTAAGGACTTCGGGCATGACAAAATATAAGAAAATGTATGGAAAGACTTTAACTAACAAGAGGTTCATATAATGTACAGAATTACACTTATTCCGGGTGATGGGGTCGGACCGGAGATTACTGATGCAGTAACCAGGGTGCTTGAGGCAACAGGGGTATTTTTTGACTGGGACGTCCAGAACGCAGGGGAAGAGGTGTATAAAAATGAAGGCACTCCTCTTCCTGACCGGGTGCTTGAGTCTATCAGGAAGAATAAAGTGGCAATCAAAGGGCCGATCACCACTCCGGTGGGAACCGGCTTCAGAAGTGTGAATGTTGCGTTGCGGCAGGAACTTGATCTTTTCAGCTGTGTCAGGCCCTGCAAGTCCTACAAGGGAGCAAGGGCGATTTATGAAACGATTGACCTGGTTATTTTCAGGGAAAACACAGAAGACCTGTATGCAGGCATTGAGTATGAAAAAGGCTCCGAAGGTTCAAGGGCCATTATAGAACTCGTCCAGAAACTTTCGGACAGAGAAATTCGCCAGGACTCGGGAATCAGCATCAAGCCGATTTCTGTATTTGGTACAGACAGGATCGTAAGGGCGGCATTTGAATATGCAAGAAAAAACAACCGGAAGAAGGTGACATCAGTTCATAAGGCCAATATCATGAAGTTTTCGGATGGGCTGTTCCTTGAAGTCTCCAGAGAGGTTGCCAGAGACTACCCTGATATTGAATTTGAAGACAGAATAATCGATAATATGTGTATGCAGCTTGTTCAGAAACCAGAGCTGTACGATGTTCTGGTAATGGAAAATCTATATGGCGACATTGTATCTGACCTTGCTGCTGGTCTCATCGGGGGTCTGGGAATGGCACCGGGTGCAAATATCGGCAAAGAGTATGCTGTATTTGAAGCAACACACGGCAGCGCTCCCAAATACAAAGGGCTCAACAAAGTTAATCCTCTTGCGATGATGCTCAGCGGAGTAATGATGTTAAGGCACCTGGGTGAAACTGAGGCAGCAGAAAGAGTAGACAGTGCAATAGCTTCGGTTGTGAAAGAGGGCAAAGATGTTACCTATGATATGAAACCGTCTCCTGATGATCCCTCTGCAGCAACAACATCCGGGGTTGCTGATGCGATAATCGCAAAAATGAAGAAATAAAATGGACCCTGACCCGCTAAGTTTTTTCATAATCATAGCCTGCATCATGCTGATCGCCGTTCTCTCAAGCTCTGAAGTTGCTTTTATTTCTCTCAACAGAATAAGGCTCCGTCACCTGATCGAAAAGGGTAATGAAAAGGCAAAGATAGCCCAGAAGATCCGTGACGAACATGACAGGCTGTTCAGTGCGGTCATCCTTTCAGGTAACCTGTTTACGGTCCTGGCCACATCAGTTGGAACGGCGGTCGCCATTAGCCTGCTTGGAGAAGATATCGGGATTATCATTGCAACCATTGTAATGACCATTCTTACTGTCATATTCGGTGAACTGGCTCCAAAGACATTTGCTGTTTCCCATTCAGAGAAAATCTCTCTGGCAATGGCCAGGCCCATACAGATGTATATTAGGCTGATCTCTCCTGTTGTATCTGTGTTTAATACTCTTTCCAATTTTATTATTACACTGTTTGGAGGAGAGGTAAGGCCATCCCCTCCGCTTTTAACTGAAGAAGAAATGAAAGCCATGATAAAAATCGGAGAGGAAGAGGGTGCTATTGAAAAAGAAGAACAGGAAATGCTCCATAATGTATTTGCCTTTGGTGACAAAAAGGTAACAGAGGCAATGGTGCCGAGGACAGAGCTGGTTACCGTACCTGAGGATGCCGTGTTTGCAGATGTACTGGCACTTGTGGCTGAAGAGGGTTATTCCAGATATCCGGTGACGTTTGAGAATGTAGACAACATTGTGGGAGTTCTGTACCTGAAGGACATTTTAAGAAAGATGGCTGAAAAAGATGTGCCGACAGATACACCCATCAGGGGTTTTGTGAGAGATGCCTTCTACATCCCTGAGAGTAAAATGGTAACAGCCCTTCTGGATGATATGCAGAAAAACAATTTCCATATTGCAATTATTGTTGATGAACATGGAGGTACAACAGGGATTATCACACTTGAGGACATCATGGAAGAGATCGTTGGCGGACTTCAGGACGAGTTTGAGGCTATTGAGGCAGAGAAAGAGGTTGAGGTAGTTGATGAGAGGACCTTTGTTGTATCGGGCACAACCGGAATAGATGAGATTAATGAACTTGTTGGCACCGACATAAAAAGTGAAGAATTTCACACCATTGGCGGTTTTCTGTTCGGCCTCTTCGGGCATCTGCCCAAGACAGGAGAGCAGCTTCGTTATCACGGGCTCAGGTTTCTCATTCTTGAGATGGACGGCAAAAAGATTGAGAAGATAAAGATCACGAAGATTTAGCATATCGCAGTTTAATCTGAAGACTAATAGCAAAGAGAAATTTAAAATGGCATTGTTGTCTTATGCCATTAAATATCAAATTCCAAAGCACAAATAACAAATAAAATCCAAATAACAAATCACAATAAAATTCACCAATGTATCCATTCATTAATTCGATCATGGAGCCGTCATTCCCGCATTCCTTAAGCAGGAATCCATTCTTTTATTATTCTCTGGATACCCGATTAAGACCTCGGGTATGACAACAATGCAATTTATGGATAGTCACTAATCAGCTGCTCTTCTGCTATATTACTAATGAAATGCTTGATCTATTAAAAATACTGTCAGTGCTGGCCATTATCGTACTCCTTCTCAAGAGGCGGTGGAACCTGGGCCTCGTTATGGTCCTGTCTTCTGTGATGCTTGCTGTTTTGTATCTTTTAAGGCCTCTGGATTTTGCACTGTCAGTATATGATGCTCTTAAAAGTAAAACCACGATCTCGCTGATGATTATTCTCACACTCATCAGGGTGTTTGAAAACGTAATGAGAAAGAACGGTCTGATGCAGGAGATGATGGACTCATTCATGGGGCTTGTCATGGACAGAAGGATTTTGATGGCATCCATGCCGGCTATTATCGGATTATTGCCATCAATGGGCGGGGCCATTTTTTCTGCACCCCTTGTTGAAGAAGCATCAAAGGGAACAGAGATATCACCTGAGAAAAAGGCGTTTATCAATTATGTATTCAGACATCCCTGGGAATACATATCCCCACTTTATCCCGGTCTCATACTAGCTTCAGCAATTACACTTCATTCTGTCAGGGATCTGATAATCTCAAACCTATCTTATGCCATATTTCTTGTAGCGGGTGGAATTATATGGGGACTTACCGGATTGGAGATTCAGAAGGATCAATTTAAGAAACTGTCCAGAAAAGGACTGCTGAGTTTTTTACCCATAGCAGCTATTGTTTTTTTATTTGTTGTGCTCAATCTTGATTTGTCCATAAGTCTGACACTGGTAATTACTACTTTATATATTGTCATGAAATATACACCGGGACGTATATTGGAAAGCATAAAAGAGGGGTTCTCATGGGAGATTATCATTATTATTATCGGGGTGATGACATTCAAGGAAGTCCTTGATGTGTCTGGTGCGGTGACAAATCTGAGCTCCTTTTTTTCACGTGAAGGGATACCTGTTCTGATCGTGCTGTTTATTCTCCCCTTTCTCTCGGGCCTGTTAACAGGTCTTACCATAGGATTTGTGGGAGCCATCTTTCCTATTCTTATCGGAATAGAAGGGGCACAGAGTCTGCCGGCCATTTCATTTGCCTTTGCAGCAGGCTATGTAGGGGTATTGTTATCACCAGTTCATCTCTGCCTTGTATTGACAAGGGAACACTTTAAGGCCGACCTGTCCGGGATGTACAGAAATATTTATAGGGTGGGAGTGTTAATTATGGTTGCAGCTGTTGTTCAATATTTTCTGCTGATATAGTTTGTTAATTTTCCGGTTAACATTTAAGGATATAAGGATACACCGCCTTTTATCTATTTACACACTTTTTTATTTTACTCCAACTGTTCGGCTTTACACCCTTATTGAAAAGGTCTTGAATAACTCTAAAACAACGTCATGTTTTAGAATTAATTCTTACTTAGACTAGTATAGATTTATTCAATATTACATTAGGGTTCATAATTGTCTAATTAATAAAACTTATACATCTAATAAATTTTAAAAATTTGCTTATATGCGCAAATCAGTATATGCATAAATGTCTTTATACATATTAAATTTCTGTTAATTTAAGTAACAAAATAATAAAGGGGAGCATGAAACCATGCTCCCCTTTATTACTCATGAATTACACTTACTGCTACTTCTTTTTACCCTTATCGTGAGGAACCATGATATCTATCGATGTCATACTCATATTGTCGGAATCATCTGTTGCTGTTATGACTACGGTATATGTCCTTCCTTCACCTGTACCTGAACGCTCACGGCGAAGTTGGAAAGACATTGTCCCTGTCTGGTCGATATTCACCTCAGTCCAGTCAGGCGCCATATCTCCGTCACCCAACCCTTCTTCAGGTTCACTGCTTGTAACTGCCGCACTTAACGTCACAGGTAATCCACTATTGTCACTAGCATTTGCTTCAATGACAATGTCAATCATGACATGGTTTGGCGGCCAGAGGAGATACTGACTTGCAAGAGGTGCAATCGTTGGAACCGTGGTATCAACTATTTCAACTGTTATGTCATTACTATCCGGTAAATTCACTCCATCATCCGCCGTAAGGGTGATTGTATGGGTCCCGATACTAAGGTTTGATACAACACAGTCAGGAGGTATAACAGGATCTCCCCCTGCAACTGCCAGAATATCACCGGAACAGATTACTCCAGACCCGTGCCATTCATAATGCAGCAAATCACCATCAAAATCAGACAAATCTCCTGTCAGTTTTACATCAGTCCCAACTTCATAAACGCCACCACCGCCTGGAGCTGCGTTAGGAGCAGTATTGTCTATCGTCAATATCATATTGTCTGAAGATGTTGCCTGCCCGTCATCCACTTCAAGAGTTAAGGTATATTCTCCTATGCCTATTGAAAGAGTACTCAAATCCAGAGGGCATTCTCCATTTACAGCAGGGGCATCGAGCAAAACATTTCCTTCGGAAGTCCAGATACACTGAAGCGGATCACCGTCTGCATCTGTTGCAGTACCCAGAATTGTGGTTGCAGAAACCAGCTCACTTGAAATAGTAACATTTTCTCCTGCATTAGCAAGCGGAGCGTTGTTAGTTGGAGCATGCACTCCGTCAATCAGACCCTCCAATATTACATTTACACTGTTGCCCGTAAGATCTCCAACGATATTAAATAACCTCATCTGCATGCCGGCTATAGTTTGTGATCCTAATACATTATATAGATCCTGTATGTATGCAGAACCATTTGCATTTAGAGATATATTTATTAAATTGAGAGTTTCTTCCTGGTTAACGTCAAGACCAGGGTTCAAAAACCATTGAGCACCGTCAGTAGTAAATTCAATGTCCCTAAGAGTTGCAGTAAAGTAATCAACGATGCCATCAGTTATTTTTAAAGTTGCATCAGTAAAGCTGGTACAAGGTGTCGTCGGGCAATTTCTTACTGCTCCTGTTATTACAACATCTTTACCAACAACAACATCAGAAGTAGAAGAGCCACCAGTCGAGTAAAATACAGAATTAATTTTGGTTGATGCAAAAATCAGATCATCACCCGCCGGATTGTCAATATAGGTCATCATTAAGCCGTTAAAAAAAGCATGCGGCAGTTCAATGTTCTGAGTCCAGCCATTGCCTGGCAGAACAAATAAAGCTAATGCAACAAAAAGAATTACTACTAATTTCTGTCTAATTTGTTTCATTTTTTCTCCTTTCATAAAACAGCAATTGATATTTATTTTTAAATAGTATTAATTCTAAATTTTCAGGACACAAACAGCTCTTCAAACAATAAAGCTTAAAAATTTTTTAGATCATAATATTGAAGTTAAGAAGCCTGCTATTTTTTTCTTCTATAACGTCTAAACGCCAGAGTTGCTCCACCGGTTATAAAAAGAATTGAACTAACAGGCTCGGGAGCGACTGCAACTGAAAACTCTCCCGTAATAGTACCACTGGTACTCCCACTGAAATCCGATGGCCCTGCTGAAAAGTTGAAATCCATATAAAGATTTCCTGCAGGATTAATCATACCATTGACTTCATCAAGAAATTTTGAATTCGTAACGCTTGGATTGGTTAATATTTCTACTACATGATTCATGTCATAATTAGGATTAAGCCGGGTACCAAATGCATCATCGGTTACTGTAAAATTGTTTAGGTTCGCGATTAAATAATTGGTTCCACCTGAATCCAAAGAGAAACTGACATCGCCTGTACTGCCACCGGGTGATGGACCAAATACCAAAGTGTTTTCTGCACTGTTCATAAGGGTACCGAGTGTAAATGTTCCACCAATAAGAGGATCATCTACAGTAAATGGCGGCAAAGAATAATTGGGAGCAGCTGTCCCATCACTATAAAATATATTACTTATTGTTGTTATTGAAGTCGAAAGCGTTTTCGTATCCCAGTCATAACTAAATGTACCTGTATAAGTAAAGTAAGGTGCATCAAGTGCTGCAGAAGCATTGGTAGATAATGAAACAAAACTAACTAATGAAACCAAAACTGCGATCAGTATGTACTTAACACCCGTTTTCATAATTTGGCCTCCAGAAAAATATTATTTTATATTTATTCCAATTTGTTAAACTGATTTCACAATTAACGTAAGAAAGATAGTACTTACATATGCGAAAAAACCTTACATCGGTATATATAGAATAGAATAATCAAAACTTATTGTACAATTAATATTATTAATGTCTCTTATAAATATTAAATATAAGTATAGATGCGCAAATAGTTTTATTGATTTATTATTGAATTTCCTTAGACGCTCTGTTAATAATTATTGCAGCTTTTAATGTAAAATAAAGGCAAAATAAATAATCTACAATTTAATATGAATTTATGAATAAATATATTGAAAAATTCATTGGTTATCTGAATACAGAACAGGGCGTGTCATCTCATACGGTGAGGGCATACGAGAGAGATTTGCAGGAATTCTCCGAGTTTACTGAAAAAAAGCCAAAAGACGTGGATAATCTGGATGTTCGCAGCTTTCTTGCATCACTTCATCATAAAAAACTAAAGAAATCTTCGATTTCAAGAAAACTTGCCAGTGTGAGGGCATTTTTTAAATATCTTCAAAGAGAAGGGTTTATTAAAAAAAATCCGGCCAAACTGGTATCCAGTCCAAAGGTACCAAAAACTTTGCCGAAATTTCTTACGATAGATGATGTCTTTTCATTAATGGAATCTCCTGTGGGTGAGACGTTCGGGCCTACAAGGGACAAGGCCATTCTGGAACTTCTGTATTCCTCCGGGTTGAGAGTGTCTGAGTTGACATCGCTGGATATCGGTGACCTTGATTTAAAGGAATCGGTCATACGGGTAAAGGGAAAAGGCAGGAAGGAAAGGATCGTCCCCATAGGATCAAAGGCAATGACTGCTATTCAGGAATATCTTCCTGAGAGAATTTCAATAAGGAAAAAATCCTCCGCACTGATTCTTAACTGCCGGGGCGGAAGGTTGACACAGAGAAGTGTAAGACGTATATTATCTTTTTACAGCAGGATGATTAACCTAAAAGGGGATTTCAGTCCACACACGTTAAGACATACGTTTGCAACGCATCTGCTGCATGAAGGCGCGGACCTGAGGTCTATACAGGAACTCCTTGGACATTCATCCCTGTCCACAACCCAGAAATATACACATGTGGATATCAGTCATTTGACAGAGGTGTATGATAAGGCCCATCCTCTGGCAAAGAAAGGGAAGACATCGTAATTTTGATTCAACTTTACAGCACTCTATAGAGTCTGTTTATAAATAAGATTTTTTTCTTGTCATGCCTGAAGTTAGTAATCGGGCATTCGGGAGTTAGTATTTTGACTGGATTCCCGATTAAGCCCTCGGGAATGACAAATCAAGACTGTTCCAAGAGCTTGTAAGGGTAATATTTAGAAAGAAATTATTTAAAGCCAATGTTTAAAGGAACTACCATACTATGTGTCCGTAAAAACGGCAAGGTTGCTATCGCCGGTGACGGTCAGGTCACTCTTGGCAATACCGTTATGAAGCATAATGCAAAGAAGATCCGCAAGATGTATGACGATAAAATACTGTCGGGATTTGCCGGTGCCACTGCTGATGCCTTTACACTTTTTGAGAAATTTGAAGCAAAGGTTGAATCATATAACGGCAACATAACACGGGCTGCCGTGGAGCTGGCAAAGGACTGGAGAACTGACAAAATACTGAGACGGCTTGAAGCACTGCTCGTTGTGGCTGACAGGGAGCATTCCTTTATTATTTCAGGGACCGGTGATGTTTTAGAGCCTGAAGACGGCATAGCTGCAATCGGCTCAGGAGGGCCCTATGCACAGTCAGCAGCTAAAGCATTGCTGGACCATACGCAGATGAATCCCAGGGAAATCGTTGAAGAAGCCATGAAGATAACATCTAAAATATGTATTTATACAAATGAGGAAATTCATGTTGAGGAGCTGGATGGATAATCTTACACCAAAAAGAATTACAGAAGAGCTTGACAAGTATATAATCGGACAGCACAGCGCAAAAAGGGCGGTAGCCATTGCCTTGCGCAATCGCTGGAGAAGGCAGTTATTGTCAGATGAACTGAAAGAAGAAGTGCTTCCGAAGAATATTTTAATGATCGGACCGACAGGTGTCGGTAAGACCGAAATAGCGAGACGTCTTGCAAAACTGGCCCAGGCGCCTTTTGTAAAGGTGGAAGCTTCCAAATTTACCGAAGTGGGATATGTGGGCAGAGACGTTGAATCCATGATCAGGGACCTTACAAACCTTGCCCTTAACATGGTCAAGACAGAACAGGTTGAAAAGGTCCAGGAAAAGGCAAATGCCCTAGCCGAGGAAAAAGTACTTAATTTATTACTGCCTTCTCCAAGATCCCGTAAGGATGCTTCTTCTGAAGATGCAGGTACACCATCAGAGGCTGAGCAGCGACATGAAGACACCCGAGAAAAACTGAGATCCCGGTTAAGGGAGGGAAAGCTGGATGACAGGTATGTTGATCTTGAGGTACGTGAAAAGGCAGTGCCTTTTGGTATTGTATCAAATGTGGGGATGGATGAGCTGGAGATTAATCTGAAGGACATGCTTGGTAATTTTCTTCCTGAGAAATCCAAGAGAAAGAAGGTCAAGGTCCCGGAAGCTCTCAGGATAATAAGTCAGGAAGAAGCGGGTAAACTCATTGATATGGATAAAGTGGTGAAGGAAGCCATTGAACGGACCGAGCAGAGCGGTATCATATTCATAGATGAGATTGACAAGATTGCGTCACGGGGATCAAGCCAGGGACCTGATGTTTCAAGAGAGGGTGTGCAGAGAGACCTGCTGCCGATTGTTGAAGGATCAACTGTTTCTACAAAACATGGTGTGGTAAGAACTGACCATATTCTTTTTCTTACGGCAGGTGCGTTCAGTGTATCCAAACCGTCAGACCTCATCCCGGAACTGCAGGGCAGGTTTCCGATCAGGGCAGAGCTTGATGCCCTTGGAAAAGAAGAATTTCTTCGCATATTACTGGAGCCGAGAAACGCCCTGATCAAACAGTATATTGCTCTTATTGAAACAGAAGGTATCAGAATTACATTTACCGATGATGCAATAGAAGAAATTGCTTCAACAGCGGCCACAGTCAATGAAAAGACAGAGAATATCGGTGCCAGACGACTGCACACAATCCTTGAAAAAGTTATTGAGGATATCTCCTTTGATGCATCTGACATGGAGAAAGGGGACTTAACGATCGATGCATCTTATGTACTGGACAGGCTTGGTGATATTGCACGGGATGAGGACCTGAGCAGATATATCCTGTGAAGTAAATTATTTCCTTTTAAAATCAGCGTAGTGAAAGCCTCCAACATGGTTTATCCTTCTAAGAATCAGGCTTGAACGTGAAGAGTTCCCAAAAAAAACAGGAAAGTCCTGCAGACTTTATTGTTAAAAAAACCTATTTTAGTTAAAATAATAAAATATTCTGATAAGCAGTGCTTATGACCTTCCATACATTATGAGCAGCAAATCCAGAACCATAGAAGAGCTTCACAATAACTTTGAATACTATTGTGATCTTATTGAATTCTCTCCGGTTGCAATTGGTGCCGAGTGCGATAATAAAATTATCTTTATGAACTTAACCGGGGCATCTCTTCTGGATGCATCATCTCCCTATGATCTCTTCGGGAAATCTCTTGCTGATTTTATCCATGAAGATTACAGGGAAACAGTACAGGAAGGCTTTGCAAGGATCTTAAATCATAAGGAAAAAATCTCCCCTCTGGAAGTAAAAATGTTTAATAGAGACGGATCAAACATATATATCGAGGTATCAGCATCTTTGTTTACGTACAAGGAAAAGCCGGCGATTCAGTATACGCTTCATGAAATCACAAAACGCAAGGAAATGGAAAACCTCATTTTACAATCTAAACAGGATTGGGAAGAGACATTTCATGCGATTACCGATATTGTTACTATTCATGATAAGGAATTTAATATCATTTATGCAAACAAGGCTGCTGAAAAGATACTCAACCTTCCGGTGTTTCAGGCCAGGATGTCGAGAAAATGTTTTGAATACTATCATGGAACAGACTCTCCACCCAGCGGATGTCCCAGTTGTGACTGCCTTAAAACCGGGCTGCCCGCAAACTTTGAAATTCATGAGCCTCATTTAAATATGTATGTTGAGATCAGATCAATGCCCCGCTTTGATAAGGATAACAATTTGATCGGCCTGATTCATATTGCCAGAGATGTGACAAGCCGGAAAGAAGCTGAAGACGAAATCAGGAATGCCAGGAATGAACTTGAACTGCGCGTTGATGAGCGTACTGCTGAACTGCAATCTGCAAACACAAAACTCAAAGAAGAAATTTCTGAACGAAAATCTGCAGTAGTGGCTCTTCAGAAGAGTGAAAGTAAATACCGGAATCTTTCGCAGCAGTTTAACACATTACTGGACGGCATTCCGTATAACCTTCTCCTGCTTTCTCCGGACCTCAAAATATTGTGGGCAAATAAGGCTACTGCACTATTATTTCAGCAAGAATCAGCAGATCTTTCAGGACAATACTGTTACGGTCTGTGCTGCAACATCCTGTCTCCCTGTGAGAATTGTCCAACACTTCGAAGTTTCAGTACCGGACAGGAGGAATCCTCTGAAATAACTACGGATAGTGGCAAGGTATGGGATATCATATCTTTCCCGATACGGGATGAGTCAGGGCAGATAACAACAGTTATTGAACTTGCAAGAGATATCACGGAAAAGTCTAATTTACAGGCCAGTGCTGCCAGAAGCAGACACCTTGCTTCAATTGGTGAGCTTGCTGCCGGTGTGGCCCATGAAATTAACAATCCTGTTAATAACATCATGAATTATGCTCAAATATTAATTGATGAGTTTCAGGATGAGGGGAAAGATGACAGCGTTGCACGGCGCATAATAAAAGACGGTGACCGCATAGCGACGATTGTACGAAGCCTTCTTTCATTTGCCAGAATCAGAAAAGAAGAAAAGAACGTTATGTCCCTTTATGACATTTTTTCAGATACCATGTCACTTACCTCAGCTCAATTGAGAAAAGACGGCATCAATTTGCACGTTGAAATCCCCAAAGAAATTATAAAAATATCGGTGCACCCTCAGCAGATGCAGCAGGTATTTTTAAATATTATAAGCAATTCCCGATATTCGCTTAATAAGAAATTCCCGGGCACCCATGATGACAAATCACTGGAAATAACCTGTGAAGAAATATTAATAAATGACCAACCGTTTGTCAGAATCCATTTTTATGACAGAGGATTGGGAATTCCGGACAACATTATTGATAAAGTCATCAATCCCTTTTTTTCCACTAAACCCAGCAATGTGGGTACAGGTTTAGGGTTGAGTATCACCCATGGAATCATTAGTGAGCATAAAGGCAAGCTCCTCATTAACAGTCAGGAGGGAGAATTTGCCCGCATAACTGTTTTATTACCTGTGTATACGGAGAAAACTGATGAAAGCCAGAATTCTGATAATAGATGATGAAGAGGGCATAAGATTTACTTTTAAGAAATTTCTTTCACAGGAAGGATACGAAGTTGCCGTTGCCGAGGATTTTAATGAAGCATTACAGCTGATATCTGATTCGGATTTTGACGTTATTTTTGCTGACATAATCCTGAAGGGTAAAACAGGGCTGGATGTTCTGAAAGAGATTAAAGACAGGAATCTGTTATGTCCTGTTGTGATGATTACCGGTTATCCAAACATTGATACAGCATCCGAGGCCATCAGGCTGGGAGCGTTTGATTACATATCAAAACCTTTACAGAAGGACACATTATTCCATGCAATTGATGTTGCCCTGCAATATAAAAGAGTAATCGATGAAAAAGAAAAGTACAGGTCCAACCTTGAAGCAATTTTCAGAAATGTTAAAGATGCGATCATATCTGTAGACAAAGATCTTAATATTCTGGAAGTGAATGAGTCAGCTAAAGGTATCTGCGGCCTCGGGCGGGATGCCGTCGGGAAAGAATTCAGCTCTGTTTCTGTTACATGTGGAAAAAAATGTATGGAATCGTTAACGGAGACCATTAAAACAAAAAAATCTATTGAGATAGACGGCCTGGAATGTCACTTTAATAATCGAAATGGACAGATTGTCTCGATTTCTACATCACCCTTGCTAGACCGGCATAGTAAGTTCTCCGGAGCAATTATGGTCATCAGGGATGAGACACGCTTAACTGACCTGGAAAGAGAACTGGGTGAGAGAAAGGGATTCCATAATATTATCGGCAAGAGCACATTAATGCAGGAGGTCTATTCCCGGATTGAACTGCTCAATGATGTCGAAACAACAGTGCTGATTGGCGGAGAAAGCGGAACAGGGAAAGAACTTGTCGCCGAGGCGTTGCATTATAAAGGAAACCGTTGCAATAAACCCCTGGTTAAAGTAAACTGCTCTGCCCTGTCTGAAAATCTCCTGGAAAGCGAACTGTTTGGTCATGTGCGCGGTTCGTTCACAGGTGCCATCAAGGACAAAGTGGGACGTTTCCAGATGGCTGACGGAGGGACCATTTTCCTTGATGAAATTGCAGATATATCACCAAAGATTCAGATTGAACTGTTGCGGGTGCTTCAGGAAAGAGAGTTTGAAAGAGTAGGCGATTCAGCAACCATGAAAGTGGATGTAAGGGTAATTGCCGCATCAAACCAGAATCTCACGGACAAAGTTAAATCAGGTGAGTTCAGGGAAGACCTTTATTATCGCCTCAATGTAATGAAGATCGATCTTCCGGCATTAAGGGAACGCCGGGATGACATCCCGCTTCTCATAGCTTTCTTTCTTAAGAAATTTAATAAAAAATTCAACAAGCATATTACCGCTGTTTCTACCGAGGTAGAAAAAAGATTCATGGAATATCCATGGCCGGGAAATGTGAGGGAACTGGAGCATTCGCTTGAGCATTCCTTTATACTTTGCAAGCAGCCGATAATCACTATGGATCATGTCCCTCCTGAAATCAGGATGTTCGAAGCGGATGAGCATGAACCTCATGGAAATGGCAATATTGACGATCCCCGGATTATTCTTCAGGCTCTGGAAAAGGCTGCCTGGAATAAAACAAAAGCTGCTTCCATACTTGGTATCAGTCGTCGTTCCATCTACAGAAAAATCAAGGAATTCAATATTGTGGAGGGTGAAGTGTAATATCGTAAGCTGAGACATGACACAATAATGTGACGCCGTGACTCTGTGCAGGTATCACTTCATGAACACTGCTAAACGTATCTTCATTCTTCAATTTTATCTAACCTCTTGATTTACAGGCAATAAAAACAATTTCCTTTATATCCCTTCATCTGGCATAGCTCTTGCTTCTAATATAGTGCTATGCAAATGGAAACATATAAACCGGACATCATTACGGATAAACGACTGTGCCCGAATCTGAATGAACCGTTTGAAGACTGCTACTGTCTGAAGATGAGCAGTCAGGACATCGAGAGAACGGTATTTCTCTGCATTAGGAATTTTGAGCTATGCCACATTTATAAAAAATGTAACAGCAAAGGAAATGGTAACAGACCCGGATTGCATTAACATTAAATAATTATAAGTTAATACGGTGATAAGCCTGAAAAACCCAACTGGAAATTATGCCAGCGGGTTTTTCATTTTTTTGTGTAATCGTAATCTGAAAAAGGCTGTGACTTGTGGTCATTTGAACCACTTGGGGTATTATTCCCCGTGGCTTGCCACGTTTGTCATTCCGGTAGTCTTTTAAGCCGGAATCCATACTTGCCGGAGCATGGATTCCCGATCAACAGACCTCGGGAATGACCGTAGTTGATACCTCATCTGCTAGCAGTGGAAAGACTTCATCAGGATTTATCATGGATTACCGGCATAATCATAGTAACGATTTCCCTTCCATCCCGAATGATGACAAATTAAAGATAGACAAAACCGTCGGGGCAAGATCAGTAATGCTGGGCTGTGTGCTGGCGGGCTTGAAATTTGTAAGCAGGATACCGGGCACAAGCGAAGGATCAACTATATGATCACCACTCCACTTCTTGAGATTATCTTCCATCAGGCCTGAAGGCGCACCTCCTATGGCTGTCTGCCAAGATGATCTGTATCCATCTTCAAATCCGACAACCATGTCAGGAGAATGTTCAGTCTGACTTCCGGAATACACCTCATCCCTGCCATAAACTCTTTTGACTGCAGAATGTCCATTTTCAGGATCCTTTAGTTCAACCAGTGAGGAAATAATTATATTGGTGATTTCTTCAGCTTCATTCCCCTTTGTTACAATTCCCTGTTTTTCTCTTCCCTTGAGATTAAGATATATACTGCCAAAACCCAGAGCATAGGCCTTTGTCCTGCCCCAGTCTACATACTGAAAAAGCGCTCCCCCTTCCTTATCATCTTTGGGGATTTCCTTTTTCAGTTTCATAAAACCGTTCTGAACAAGCCAGGAATTTAAATGCACACTTCTCCTGAATGTGGTAAATCCATGATCAGAAAAGACCATTAATGCGGTATCATCGTCTGTTTTCACGAGAAGTTTACCGAGAATATTATCCATTTTCCGGTAATAATCATCTATGACATGCCCGTACCTTTCTGCATACTCCTTATCATAAAGAGGATGCCGGGGGTCCCTTGTGGCCCAGAACATATGCTGAATTCTGTCAGTAGAAAAGAAAGCAAAGGCAAGGAGGCCTTCCTTTAATTTATCCAGTTCATGCCAGAGCATCTGCTCCTGTTCATCAACGATCTCATCACACATACTGATAAATGTTTCCTCATTAATCCTGCCCTCTTCAAATGCCTTTGTATCTTCAGACATGCCCAGTGTATAAAAGTATCCCAGATCGTTATACAGGTCTGTTATATAGGAATCAGGACTGGTGATAATAAAGGCAGGGTCTTTCGGATTTATTTGTACGGCTGTCATATACAGTTCAAACTCAGGATCAATGCTGTTGAGAAAAAATTTTACTATTCCGGTAACGGTCTTCATCATCCCGAGCTTAAATGTCATTTCTACCCATGGGCTCCATTCCTCGCACGGCAAAACAAATGTATTGCCCTCAACAGCCATTTCTATTTTTGAATTGTCAAGTACAGTTATTGCAAGATCTACTTTTGCATTTTCACGCGACATGACTTTTGTTATGTTCGGACCTGAAATATGAGTTCTTATCGAATTCCCGTCCCGCTTGATTCTGATTACCTTATCATGTCCTTCTTCGCTGGCGGAGACATTACGTGAAGTATAAAAAGCATATTTACCCAGCCCTCCCTTGATATCAGGCACACCGAGACCGGCGTATAACTTTGCCTCATTCTGTTTCGGCTGGAACGTCATGGGCCATTTCAGTACAGTTGAAGGTACCGCATTCCCTGATGTGTGGTCCCAGAATGAATCTCCCTGCATCACAGGTAAAAACATGCCTTCTCTTTTACCAAACACATTTTTGGGATTTGGCTTTGTAATGGCCAGCACAGGCATGTAGTCTGCAACCCGTCTGCCGAGAAAATCAAAAATGCCGTGGTACCCCGGATTATTACCGGTAGCTATCGAAGCCCAGGCAACAGGGCTCTGTGCGGGATTGCATGTTGCCAGTGGTGAAAAACTGCCGCTTTCACGTAATCTGGAAAAATTCGGTAATTCTCCCTTCTCCATTAAGGAAGACAGGATTTTCGGGTCCAACCCATCCATGCCCAGGAGCACTACTTTTTTGTATTTATTTTTAACAGCGTTATCTGACATATATCGTGTACCTTTCTTATCAGGGAGTAATAGTAAATTGTAAATTGATTTTGTCTTATGTGTCAATTATCGAATAATGCGAAGAATAAACGGGTAACTGCTAAAATATCTTTAATCAATTCAATGAGAAGAAAGTTATAATTATTGATGAGCACAACAGTGGAATCCAGGTTGAAAATAAACATTAGAGGGTTAGTCCAGGGAATAGGGTTTAGACCTTACATTTATTCGCTTGCAAAAGAACACAATCTTAAAGGATTTGTCCTGAACAACTCAGACGGGGTATATCTTGAAATCGAAGGCACCAATAATGATGTGCGAATATTCCTGAATTCAGTCAGGGAGAATCCGCTTCCGCAGGCAGACGTTTTTGATATCCTTACTGAACAGGCAGTTCCTGCCGGTTACAGAGATTTTGAAATCAGACTGTCAGAGCATCAGGATAAAAAGTCTGTACCTGTTTCTGCTGAACGTGCAACCTGTGATGAATGTGTTCGTGAGCTCTTTGATCCTGATAATCGCAGGTATGAGTATCCATTTATTAACTGCACTCATTGCGGTCCCCGGTTTTCGATTGTCAGGGAGATTCCTTATGACAGGATTAATACAACAATGTCTGAGTTTGTCATGTGTGAGGACTGCTCCCGGGAGTACAAAGATCCGTCTGACAGAAGATTTCATGCCCAGCCAAACGCCTGTGAAGTGTGCGGCCCGCAATTGTCATTGCTTAATGGAGAAGGAAGAGCGATGGCGGTCAACGATGTCATTGCAGAGTCTTCCAGGTTGCTAAAAGATGGATATGTCATTTCAGTAAAAGGACTTGGAGGATATCACCTGGCATGTGATGCATCAAACCAGGACGCTGTATCAAAACTGAGAACCCGAAAATACAGGGAATATAAACCGTTCGCAATTATGGTTAAAGATATAACAACCGTAAAAGATATGTGTCATGTTAACCGTAAGGAAGAGGACCTTTTAAAAGGGGTAAAACGCCCGATCGTTTTATTGAAAAAGAGAAACAATCCACGTATTGCCATGGATGTGGCTCCAAACCAGAATTACCTCGGAGTTATGCTGCCGTATACACCATTACACCATCTCCTGCTTGAGAAATCAGGTCTCATGCTGGTCATGACAAGTGCCAATATCAGTTCTGAACCAATCGTTTATGAAGAAGATGAAGCGGTAAAACGCTTAAGGGACATTGCTGACTTCTATCTGGTACATAACCGGGAGATACATATCAGGACTGATGACTCGGTAAGCCGGATATGGAATGATGAGGAGATTGTAATCAGAAGGTCCCGGGGATATGCACCTCTTCCAATACTTATGAAAAAAACGTTCACTAACAATGTCCTTGCTTGTGGAGCAGACCTGAAAAATGTGTTTTGTCTGACGAAAGATAATCATGTATACGTAAGCCATCACATAGGAGACCTTGACAATGTAGAGACATTAACCTCATTAACAGAGGGAATAAGTCATTATAAACGGATCTTTGATATTGAACCTTCGATTGTGGCCTGTGACCTTCATCCACATTATGTATCTTCAAAATTCGCTCGCTCTCTCAGTGATGTAAGAAAAATAGGCATCCAGCATCATTACGCTCATATTGTGAGCTGTATGGCGGACAATGAAATTGAACAGCAGGTCATAGGAATTGCATTTGACGGGACCGGTTATGGAACGGACGGAAACATATGGGGCGGTGAGTTTCTTGTGTGCGATTATGAGCATTTTGAGAGGGTGGCCCATATTGAGTATTTCCCTCTGCCCGGAGGAGATCATGCAATCGCCGAGCCCTGGAGAACAGCCGCATCTCTGTTAAATCGAATGTATGGTGATCACATGTTCCAGCGTAATATTGATTTTATAAAACAGCTTGATACTGATAAATGGAAGATCATCAGGCATATGACAGAAAAGAATATTAATCTTTCATTAACATCAAGCATGGGAAGATTGTTTGATGCTGTTTCAGCTATTCTTGGCGTTAGAGGGACAATTTATTATGAAGGACAGGCAGCTATTGAGCTTGAAATGATCGCGGATCCCGATGAATCAGGGGAATATGCATTTGATCTGAAAGAAGGTGATGGTAAGAAAGAAATCCTGCTTTCAAGGTTAATGAATGAAATTATTAAGGACATTGAATCCGGTATAGGCACAGACAGGATTTCAGCAAAATTTCATAATACCATAGCAACAATAGCCCTTGAGATAAGTTTATTCATAAGAGATTTAAATGGCATTAACAGTGTTTGCTTAAGCGGAGGGGTGTTTCAGAATATATTTCTTCTTGACAGGCTGTACAAAAAACTCAAAGACAATGGATTTAATGTGTATACTCACCACAGAGTTCCCACAAATGATGGGGGCATAGCACTTGGACAGGCGGTTATAGCTAATGCATTAATAGAAAAAGGGGAACCCAGATAGTATGTTATAGGGCTCCCCTTAAGTTCAAACGTTATTATTTTATTAATTAATATTATTGGCAGATGCCAGGTTACCTTTCAGTTTTAATTCACGATCAAGATCATTTACCTTATTGGATAAAGTGGTCAAGGATTTTTTATGTTCTTCAATAAGTTTCTGCTGCTGCTGCACTACTTTTGTGAGAACTGCAACAATATCCATAGGGCTGAGGCCTTTTCTGTCATTTTTTGCCACTAATTCAGGTACATCCTCGGCAATAAAACCAAGATACTCTTCTTTTTTTTCGTTCTTATAATTAAATTTCTGAGGTTTCAACTTAGCAAGAGCATCTGATGCTTCCCCATACTGCAAGTCTCTAATATTTTCTTTCAATTCTCGTGAAGATGCATCAGTCCACACACCTCCTGTTGTTACATGGGCACCACTGGCCATATGTATGGGATAAATAGGGAGTGGTTGATTAAATCCAACATTAGCAGTAGTAAAATTCAGTGCTCCGGTGGTCAGTCTAATTTCTGAAGCACTAATTTCAATTACATCATCAACCACCTCTCCAATATAAACATCAGCAGCAAGATCACCAAACGTAAGTCTTCCGCCATAGTAGTAAGGAGGATCCTCGATTCCGTCTATATGTAGCGCAGCATTAATTCCTGCAATATGAAGACCGTGATCAGGATTTGTAATACCCATCCCAATATTACCATAGCTGTCGATAATCATATCCTGGGCAAAAACATGAGAACCAGCAATAAAAAAACCTATTATCATGGCAAAAACTATTTTTTTCATTTTTATTCTCCCGTAATTAAATTGTGAATTTATTTAGTAAGTTTGCTTACAAATTTGCCTATATAAATAAAGCAAGATAAATGCCATGCATAGTTTCCTTTATTTTCAATTTATTACCAATCAGTAAATTCTATTTTCTCCACAAATAAATGCCATTATGACAAGGCAATGACAAATCTGTCGATGACAACGCATATGTTTTATATCGGCATAATATTGACAAAAAATAAGCAATACATTTTTCCCTGAATTACAATACAGTCTTTTTTTAATATGTTTGAACGATAAAGACTTAAGAGATTAGCTCATGAAAATTTGATATTATTTTGCAGCAGCATTTATACTTTAAAGACATGATTTCTATCGTAATCCCCACATATAATGCAGAAAAATATATACCTGCCCTTCTTGATTCCATCTTTCAAAACAAAATTGAGGACATGGAAGTTGTGATTGTAGATGACTGTTCCACAGATAATACGGTAGGAATTTTAGAGAATTACCCGGTCCGTGTCATAAAAATGGAAAAGAACTCAGGTCCTGCCAAGGCCAGGAATATCGGGGTGGAAGCTGCAAAGGGTGACATCATTTTCTTTCTGGACTCGGACGTTATCGTGCTGGAAGGTGCTATCAGGGAGGTCGAGGATTATTTTGATCGCAATCCAGCAGCTCAGTGTGTTATCGGCATATGCTCTACCGAACCACTGAATAAGGGTTTTGTATCAAGATACATGGCCATGTTTGAGTACATTCATTTAATCGGACAGGAAAACAAACAGGTCAGTGTTTTTGCTCCGAGATGCGGGGCGATAAAAAGAGACTTTTTTCTTGAGATCGGAAGTTATGATGAAAACTATAAGGGGGCGGACGTAGAGGATTTTGAACTGGCAAGGAGAATAAACAAACAGGGAAGCATTATCCTGAATCCGAAAATCATGGTGAAGCATCAGTTTGCCAATTTCAGGCAGGCATTAAAGATATATTTCAGGCGTACCGTCATGTGGGTCCATCTTTTTTTCAAAGAAAAACAGCTTGATAATGCTGGCCCGACTTCTCCGAGCAATGGTCTGTCAGCCATGTGCGCTTTTTTCAGCTTGCTGTCTCTTTTTTTTCTTCCCATAACCAGTCTTGCAAAGCCTTTTTTTATCGCTCTTATAATTTTATACGTATTGTTTAATCTGAAGTGGTGGAATTTTATGAGGAATGAAGCAGGCCTTGCTTTTGCGGTCAAGGCGTTTTTCCTGAATTATTTTTTGGGCATTGAAATTATGCTCTCTGCGATCTACGGCGTACTGTCATATCCTTTTTCAGACAAGGAGATCCTTCCCGGCTGATATATGAATAAAAACCTTGTCGTTCTCAGCTATGCCAATGCCAGTCCTTTCCCTTATCATGCCTGGACACCCCTTGCCATTCTTTCGCTCGGCTCCTACCTTGAACAGCAGGGAATTGAAGTCGAGTACTTTGATGAAAGAATTCACAAAAAGGCGCGCTTCAAAGAACTTGTCAGCAGAAAGCCCCTGTTAATTGGTCTTTCGACAATGACCTGTTTTCAGATAAAGAACACACTGCGGCTTGCAAAACTTGCACGTTCAATAGCCCCTGATATTCCTCTTGTGTGGGGAGGGACACATCCCTCCATGATGGCTGAACAGACCCTTGAATCCGAATATGTGGACTATGTGGTGAAAGGTGAGGGCGAGCAGACACTTCTTGAACTGGTCAGGGCAATGCAGGAAGGAAAAACAGGGCTTGGCGATATTAAAGGCCTGGGATGGAAAGACAGCGGTAAGAATATCATGAATGAAGACAGGGATTTTCTTGATATCAATGAACTCCCGTTTCCGTACGATGGCAAGGGGAAGGATATCCTGCTCGAGTATATCAGGCGATCAGGTGACACGCTTGAAAATATCGGGTATGAATCATCGAGGGGATGTCCCCATAAATGTGGATTCTGCTATAACGTCTATTTCCATAAAAACGTCTGCAGGGTGAAAAACGTTGACAAGGTGAGATCAGAACTGCAGAAGCTGAAGGCCCTGGGTGTTAACAAGATGACATTCTATGATGATACCTTTCTTGCGGGAAAAAAGGAGATGATGCAGAACATCCTGCCCCTTCTGAAGGCGATGGATTTTAAGTGGATTGCCAACGTCAGAATCAATACCTTTAACGATGAACTGCTCAGGCAGTTTAAGGAGAGCGGCTGTGTATATCTTTTCTTTGGTGTTGAGTCGCCGGATGATGATGTCCTCAGGTTTATTCGAAAAGGTCAGAACAGGAGGATGATTGATGAAGGAATCGAGACAGTGTCCAAGGGTGACATCCCGACCCTGTACTCTCTCATTATAGGTCTTCCGGGTGAGACCGAGGAGCAGATGAACAGGACACTGGATTTTGCAGATGAGATACGGAGACGACATCCCGGGGCTGAGGTGCCCATCCAGCCTTATGTTCCGCTCCCCGGTACGAAATTATATGAAGAGGCCCTTAAACATGGTTTCAAGGCGCCGACTCATCTTGAGGGATGGAAGAACTTTACCAACGACGAAGTCAGAAACCCCTGGATCAAGAACCCTCGGCTTCTTCATGCCATCTACATCAACTCATTCATGGCCTTTCGCTACGAGAGGTTTCTCAAGAATTTCTGGAGCGGTCTGATATTCGGTCCTTTACACAAGCTTTCTCTCTGGAGATGGAAGCACAGAAACTTCAGTTTCTTTTTCGAAATTTATATGTATCTTACCTACAAAAGGCTTGGCCGTTTCTTTATTCTCCTTGAGAAGATGATTAAGAATAAATAGTTCAAAAAGCGGTTAAAGGTAGTTCAATGATTGTTCAAAAGTTGTTTCTGTCATACCCGCAGGTTGTAAGCGGGTATCCAGAAGGGCTCGAAAAGCCCGGATTCCCCGACAGGTAGGGGAATGACAATGAATTTTTTTTATCATAAATCATATTTTGAGATAGGTTCTACCATGTTGAACCATTATTGATCAACTATTGAACATTTTTGAAATATTAAGGTTAAATTAACGCATTACAATTGATCCTGATAAGAGGTTATCATGTCCAGAATAGCTGTCCTTCCAGACCTGTTAATTAACAAGATAGCCGCAGGTGAAGTCATTGAAAGACCGGCTTCCGTTGTGAGAGAGCTGATTGATAATGCCATTGATGCCGGAGCGAGCGAAATTAATGTTCAGGTTCTTCATGGCGGGAAGAAATTAATCAGGGTATCGGACAATGGTTATGGCATGAGCAGGGACGATGCTGCAATGTGTTTTGAAAGACATGCCACAAGCAAGATCAGCTCCGAAGATGATCTGTTTGACATATCTACCCTGGGCTTCAGGGGAGAGGCTCTGCCTGCCATAGCATCCGTGTCAAAAGTAACTTTGACAACATCTGCATCGCATGATGATGTCGGTGTGAAAGTAGAGATCGGAGCAGACCAGAAAAGAGACATATCAGACGCTCCTCCTGCAGGGGGAACGGACGTTGAAATAAGGGACCTCTTCTATAATACCCCTGCACGGAGAAAATTCTTAAAGACCAATCCGACAGAACTGTCACATATCATAGGGACAGTTGTGAACAAGGCATTTGCTCACCCTGAAATCGCTTTTACACTTGTCCATAACAAAAATATAGTCCTGAATGCTGCCCCTGCTTCTGATCGCAAAGAGAGATTTTCACAGCTGTATGGCAATGAAATGGCTGATGGGTTTGTTGAGATAAGAAAGGACTCAAAAGCTGTTAAGGTCACCGGATTTATTTCTACTCCTGATTATACAAGGGCTTCAAGAAGTCATCAGACCATTTTTGTAAACAAACGCCCCGTGAAAAATACCACCATAAATCATGCTGTGTATCATGCCTGCAGGGAAGTCCTGTCAAAAGACAGGCATCCGGCATATTTTGTATTTCTTGAAGTTGACCCTGCGGTGGTTGACGTCAATGTTCATCCAGCCAAGGGAGAAGTCAAATTTGAAAGACCTGATGACATACACAGGTTTGTCGGAGCTGCCGTATATGAGGCCTTAAATCCCGGAGTTGAGATTGATGTTTCTCCTCCTTCATCTGTGAAGGGATCCGGATACAGCGGTTATTCGGGTCATAAACCAAAAGAACAGGATATCCCGGTTGTTTCCGATTCTGTTCCTTCGGCTTTGAATGAGTCACAGACCGATTTTTTCAGCTCTGGTATGGCTCAGGATGTTTCAACGTTTTTCCATATTAGGGATTCTTTTATAGCAAAAGTTACAGACGACGGGATAGAACTTATCGATCAGCACGCAGCCCATGAACGGATATTGTATGAAAAATTCTTAAAGAAGGTGGAGGTTGAATCTGCACCCCTTTTTCTTCCTCTCAGAATAGAACTCCCAGTCAGGGATTATCAGCTTATAATCAGACATAAGGAAATGCTTCAGGGGTTTGGTATTGACATAGATGACTTTGGTTCCAACAACATTATCATCAGGGCCCTGCCGCAGGAACTGGGAAAGGCAGACATGAAAGGCCTGATCATGGACATATCGGCAGGGATTCTGGAAGAGTCAACAAGCGGGATCAGGAGTGACAGGAATGATGAGACGTTTCTAAAAAGCATCGCAGCCAGAATCGCCTGTCACAAATCAGTTAGGGGAAGCGAGCCCCTGAATAACCATGAACTTTCTCAGATGATGGCTGATCTTGATCGTACAGAGGAGCCTGATAAATGCCCCCACGGGAGACCCACCAGAGTGACGATAACTATCAATGATCTATATAAGATGTTCAAGAGGAAGTAATACGTTATTTTTTATACGAAAATACCGGCATCGAGGCATTCCTTTTGTGCCTGATATCGTATAATAAAAAAATATGACGTGTACATTCTTCTAAAGGCTGGCGGGAATGCCGCCCTTATGAGTCATTTCACGCCTTTTGCTTATTCAACATAACCACTTCACAATTCCCGTTTACTCCATGAAGAATGTTCATGAGAGATCGGAGATGATCATTTATCCTCCCTACTTCAGATGCCTTTTTCTCCTCATCGAGCTCTTTGGAAATCGAAATTGAGGTCATGAGATATTGAGTTGACACAAGCTTCTTGAGCGAATCATGCACCTGCATCTGAAATGAATGGGTCTGCCTGAAGAAAAGGAATGCGGCGGCCTCGGCAATGATACCTGCTGCGCTGCTTACCGTACCGAGGGTTACCTGGTTACCGATAACAGCTGCAAGAATCCCCGCCATAATAACCATAAACCCGATGACAGCAATGATAATAGATGCCAGAGCACTGCGGCTGTACTGTGACAGGTGCTCTGAATAGTATGAATTAAGGGTAACAAAGTTCTGAATCAGAAGATTTGACAGATTATCAATAGAGTCCGGCTGCAGATTAATGTTAAATTTCGATTCCTTTGCATGAATTTCCCTGATTTCTTTTTTGTAATAACGCAGGAGAATTACTGTAAGAACCAGAACAACAACCGATAGAGCGCTCATGAGCACCATATAATTGAAGGATGTGTTCATCTACACCTCCACATTCTTATTAAATAATTAATTCATATTCAGTTACTGTGATACAACGCACAGGAATTGAGCCGGACTGAGAACTATTCATGAAAACAGATCTCAGAAGGCCCGGCATCAATCCTGCATTTTTGTACTTTTCGGAGTATTATCAGGGGCTTGGTCATGGGGAAATTGCGTCTTTCACACAATCATGTAATTTACATCACTGATTTTCAATGAATAAAGGATTATTTTATACAATAATGATAATGAGTTATGCTGAAGAAAGATTATCTTCATATTTACTTAATAAGAAAGGAAGATGTTTCGATAATGTCACTTATATACATTAAAACTCAGGAGGTAAAGAATGCTTAAAAAGTGGGTATCTGAAAAAAATAATGGAAATACCGACAGCCTGGAAAAAGACCCCCCGAAGGAGACCGGCAAAACGAATGGGAATATGAACCCTGACAACAGTACCGGAGAAAGAAAGATCAATAACATTCTCAAGGGAAGCAAAGTAACAGGAGATATCAACGTAACCTGTGACCTGGTTTTGAGTGGTGATGTGAAAGGTAATATTACTGCAAAGGATAAATCAAATATTGTCATCAAGGGTTCCTGCAGCGGGAATATTGAATCCGGGATGGGAGATGTTGACATCAGGGGAGAATTAAGGAACGGAAACATTACAACTGGCGGCAATGTATCAATCTCCGGTAAATTCACGGGGGGGGAGGTAAAAGCACAGGGTAAGATATTTGTTAACTGTGAATTTTCCGGCCGGCTGGAAGGAACTGAGATCGAAATCGGTGCGAACGCTCGAGTGAAGGGAGAATTGTTTTACAGAGAGTATATTTCTGTGTCCAGGGGTGCCAAAGTTGAAGTACATCTGTGCCGCCTGAATGAAGAGAGTAAAAAAGAAGATAAAAAACCGGAGAAAAAGGTAGAGGATATAAAACCACCTGTAAATAAATTGGTTGGAGTGCAATAAAGTCATGGAGTAGAAATTGAAATGAGATGGGGTGCACATGAATTACCTGTTGAATGCCTGGGATGCGGCGTCATGGGTCGTTATCCCCATAACTTTTCTTGCAACGATCGTGCTGTCACTGAAGGGCATGATAAAAGTTCCGGAGCACGGCATAGTCAGGTTCTTTGCTCATGAAGGATGGTGCATATCCGTAGTCGTCTTTATTCCCTGGCATATCAGCTCCTTTGCCCGGGGAGACATATCACCGCTGCCCTGGAAGGTTTTTTCCGACATCTCTGCGATCCGTGGTTTTGAGCATGGTGTTATTGCCATGCTGATCGTGTGCATAGCAGATATGTGGCTGTTCTGGACCCCGGCCCAATTATATGCAAGCAGGGTCCACCCGTCGCAGAGAGAGAACGTTAAGTTTGTAAGAATAATTAATGGACTTGCAGGACTTCTGCTTGTCACTCCTGACAACCCTTTCTTTAAGATTCTGCAGCTCATCTAGCTCTTAATTCCTAATTTGTACTTTTTACTTTTTTTCTGACCAATCGCATACTGCTGCCCCTGTGGATTCTGAGACCTATCATATTCTTATCAAGATAATATATTATGTGATATGAGAAGATTTATTCAGATTTTAATAGTTTTAATCGTTCTCGGGATAACCGGGTATGTTGCCTATACCCTTTTCATGAAATGGCACACGGAGCAGGTTGAAACTGCAAGAATTCAGGTGCAGGATGAACTGAAGGAGGTCGAGAAGCCGGGTATTCCTGCAGACAGGCTCATTGAGGTTTTCGGGAAAGCGCCGGAAGCAATTCCCGGAGAAAAAACACAGATCAGCCTTGAAGAGGTAGAGAGTCAGGTAATGGCTTTTTTTTCTTATCTCGATTCACGGGAATATGTTTCTGCGTATCAGCTCGAAGGGGGTGCTTTTCAGCAGTTTCAGCTGACAATAAAAGAATTATCTTCTCACCCCCCTCTTATCGTTGGTGAAACAGAGTCTCTTTATTCGTTATACAGCAATATGGCTCACTTTTTCAGGGTTCTTGGTATAAAACGTATCAATCTGATAAGGGAAATTTTAGAAAATGAGTCAGATATTATCGAATCAATGATGGAGACCTTTTACCTTTGGTTTACCATAAATGTCCCGTCCGGTGAAAAGGAAATAAATCGTCCTTCTCTTGAAATGCTGTACACGTATTCAGGTTATTTTTTAAACACACTTTCGGGAAGAAGTTATTTATTGAGAAGACATGCGAAGGTGAGAACGTTAACAACCTACTATTGTGTGCTCATTTTGGACAAGGCGAATGATGTACTGTTAAATGCATATGGATTAGACATACGACCACGAATTGCATTACTCTTACCTGAAATCAGCAGTCAGACCGGGTTAATGAACAGGGAACAATACGTTGCGGATTTAGACAAATTAAACGAAAAGTATAAGATGTAAAAACATACGTGTCCATACTTGTCTTATAGCCCGGATAATTCATACATGTTTTTCAATACTTAATCAAAAAGCCCTTTTTCACCTATAGCTGCAGCACCTGATCTATATGCCGGGGTTGTCCGTAATAGAAGCCCTGTACGAGTAAAACGCCGGTGCTTCTGAATACATCAATTTGTTCCTTCTGCTCAACCCCTTCGCCGAGAACAACTCCTCCCATCGCATTTATCGTATCAACGGTCCGGCAGATATCCTGTATGATGTCAGGGTGTCTGCCAATCCTGCTTGTAACGGTGATGCAGAGTTTTACTATTTTAAAAGGGATATTTTTAATCGTCTCCAGATGGGCAAAGCCGCACCCGGTATCATCCAGTGCCAGCGACACCCCCCGATCCTTTAGATGATGGACTGTTCTGACCAGTCTCTCAGTAGTCTGAATGGGAACATACTCGGTTATTTCAAATATAATCCTATGAAGCATGTCACTCAGATGGGTCCGGTTAATAATATCCAGGAATGCCGGGCTTGCTAGCACATGGGGACTGACGTTTATCGTTATCCAGTAAGGATCCCTGAGGTTCATGCTTTTATCTAATGCCTTTGTGATACATGCGATTTCAAGCTTGTCCTGAAATCCATAGTAAGAAGCCGTGCCAAAGAGGTCAGGTGCATTAAATACGGCACTTTCCAGAGGACCTCTGGCAAGTGCCTCATATCCAGCGACTGTATCATCGGTAAGTGAAATTATCGGGTGAAGATATATGTCAACATCAGCGTTGTCAATTATGTTCCACAGGTCGTCCTTGCTGACCGTTACATGCTGTTTGCCTGTAGAGGGACAGCTGCGAAGTGAGTCATTCAGACAGGATTGCATGGCATGCCCTGAAAGGTATGCTGGAACAGGAAAAACTGCCAACTGAAAATCCATCCATGAACCGGTTGCAGAACCGAAATTCTCCTGGAGCATTGATCTGGCGTACTGCTTTCCCGCAACTGTTAACGTGTCCATCTGCTCGTTAATATCCATGGGCAGATCCGTCTTGTCCGGAGTAAACAATACATACCACATGCCTGGTTCAGGAGAGATGACGTCAGACTGGATATGGTACCGCTCCAAAAGGCTGTTCGATATATCCCTGAATCCGCCGGTCACATCCTCGAAGGCCAATGATGAAATGCTGCTGCCGAATATCCTCTGAAATTTCTCCCGGTCCTGAATTTTCAAAGCGAGGGCGTACCGCTCTTCTGAAGATGTGTCATATTGAGCAGATCCTGATGGTAATATATATTTCTGACCAGCCATAAGCATACTGATCTTTCGTTTTCTCCCTACTGCCCTGCTGTCGCGGGCAGGAACCCCTCATCCGTAACCCGTTCAGGTAAGCGCGGGGTAACTTACTTTAAAGTTTATCAGAGTAATGGGGGAAGTCAATCGCTTTTACGAAACGTCCTGAATTAAGAATTATAAATTACGAATTCTTAATTTAACTTCCTATACTGCAGGGCTAAAGAGAGGTATAATATAAGTAGAAGATAGTGTGATACTCCGGGATGGATGAAGCTAAGAACCGGGGAGATCGGTTAGTGAGCGGTAGGAGACGGTGGACAGTCTCCTTCTTCAGGAATGAAGAGGGAGTAACACCTTATCACTCACAGAAAAATGTCAGGGATTAGCCCTGCCGGAGTGTCCCACTTTTTTTATGGAATCACCTGGAGACAGGGAGTCACTCTGAAATACGTTGACGATGATGGACGATTCTCAGAGCTGAATGTCCAGGGAAGCTGTCTTTAAGATGATTCTATTTTTTGCACTTTTCACTCACATCCCCGTTTTTCTGAACTTACTCGTATAGACCGGAATAACTGTGAATTACATAGCCTCCGAAACCCCTGAACCGGGGTGTCCTGCGCAGAATGGATGAGACCTGATCCTTATTCCCGAAAAATGTAAGCCTCCCTGACTTTACCTGATACTTTCTTTTAACAGTAAGTCCATCGTGAGGTCCTTTCAAGAGAAGGAAGGTATCATTTCTCCTGTTCACAAAGGGCAGGATATCTTTTGTGCTGGCAATAAAGTGCTGTTCATCAGGAAGCCTCGTTGTCTCTATGCCGAGATATACTTCTCTTCCCCTGTTGCTTGCATAACACAGTTCCTCGTATGAAAAGCGGATCATCTCATCATAATCGGTCCGGTAACTCATAATTACAATCTCGTCAGCAATATCTATCGCATGGTACGAAAGCGGTTTTCCGTTAACACTGAATTTATCAAACCAGAAGGGCAATGCAAAGGAGAGCTTTATGTCACTGCCTGCGGCACTTCTCAGTTCCGTGATCATGTTCAAGAATCTTTGTGCATAATACTTTTTTCTCAGGTTGAAATCAGGATTCAGATAGGGCTCCACATCTATCTGAATACCCTCAAACCCTGCTCCCGCATGTGTTTTGTTAAATGCCCGAATCCGGCTAATATGCTCAAGAAGCACCTGATAATCATGTATGTAGCCGGGCGCACCATCAAGAGCAAACACCGTGATGCCGCGTAACTCCGCATACGCCAGAAAACTCCTGAAGGCATCCAGCCCTGAATCAATCTGCACATATATTTTATTAATGTTATCCGCAGAAAGTGTATCGATTACTTCTCTTTCGTTGGCAACGGCATAGCGGTAATTCCAGATCCATATGCCCCTGGACAATGAAGTCGGGGTCATCTCCGTATGGCTGCATGAAGGTTTTTCATAGTCGTCATGCAGGTCTTCTTCCCCAAGATACCCAAGAGAGGTAAAGCGTCCGTTAGCATACACAATATCAATATAGTCACTTTTTCTGAATAAGTCTTCATTTATGGGAATCTCTTCTGCGGCGGAAAAAGAGACAGTTACGGCAATTATCAGCATTACCATTCCCATGATATTTCTGCTCATTCTCTCAAAGGGGGAAATTGACATGATACATTCTTTTCGATCAGTGACTGAAAATTCTTAAACAGGCAGTGTGTTGTACATCTGTTATTGTGTCAGTCTGAAACATATCTCTGCGGGGGATACGGATACCTCTCGTGTATGCTGGTTTGCTGGAGGACTGTTATAGTATTCATGTCTCCGGGGCCTGACCATATTTCTTAGTCTGAGAGCGTAAGGATAAATAAAGAAAATTTCAGGGGCATTCCGTTTTGTGTTTATTCATCCTGATGATAGTATAAAATAATAGATGGCTCTGTCACATAAGCAGCTATCAGTCGCGGAATCCATAAAGGGCAAGGTCCAGGGACTCCTGTTATTGAAGAAAAAAGACGCAAAGGCTGAATATTTAATAAATAAAACTATCAATGAAATTAACGGTCTTATCGATACACATGAATTATCAGGGGAAAAAGACCTGTTAGATGCAGTGATAAACGCTCTTATCCGGTTAAAGAGATTTGGCCTGGCAACTTCCTTCACACGAAAGTATAAACACCAGGGTCGCGAGTCGGGGCCTCACCCATAGTCCCTAAAACAGATGAAGGTCCTCCTCCATGGTGACCGCCTTTTTCACTTCTTTTGCAAGATGGGGGGGAAGTCCCTTGATTTCAATATCCAGAAACCCTCTCACTATGGCTGCTGTTGCTTCATCACTGCTCAGGCCTCGCGCCATGAGGTAATGGATCTCCTCTTCTGCGATCTTGCCCACTGCCGCTTCGTGGGACATGTCAATATTATCTGCCCTTCCCTCAAGCTCGGGGATGGCATGGATCGTGCCTCTGTCGGAGAGCATCAGGCCCCTGCACTCAAGATGCGCCTTGACCCCGGGAACTTCACCGATGAGATGTCCGCGAGCAATAATGTCTCCGCCTCTGGTCAGGGCCCGTGAAATGATCTCGGCCCTGCTGTTCTCAGCCCGCAAAAACACCCGTGAGCCGATATCCATGGTAGAACCCTCTTTGGCCAGGATCACGGTGTTAAATCTCACCGTCGCGTTTTCACCGGCACAGATTGCCGTTGGATACATCTGAAGGTCTTTTACCGGTTTCATGCAGATGAAATTGCTCATGAATAATCCATTCTCTTTAACGATTATGGCCGACCTTGGCCGCACTACCATCTGATCTGACCAGTTATGAATCATGGTAAAGGTAATTCTGGCATTCTTTTTGACATAAAACTCGGAGATGCCGATGTGAAGACCGGTGTGCACTGCCTGGGCCGCAGCACATCCTGTAATGATGTTCAGTTCTGACCCCTCCTCGGCAATGACGATATTATGAACATTTTGGGCCAGCCCTTCTTTCCCGATAAAGAGACAGGCCTGCAGGGGAAAATCCACCTTTGTCCCGGGCTGTGTGCGCACAAAATATCCGTGATGCTGAGCCTTGTCTGTCTGTGCCGTATATTGGTCAGCATCAGCATGCACCGCATGCCACCAGTAATGGGAGAGCCACTTATATTTTTCACGGGCCCTGTTTATGTCCATAACCTCAAGGCCTTCTGCATACGCAGATGAGAGGAGAACCGAGTGATCAATCTGGTAAAAACTGCCTGACCTGCACCGCTCCTCTGCATCGATGCCTACACTGAGTGATTTGTCCTTTACATCAAAGGGCAGTTGCTTAAGTGTTTCGATGGGTCCGTGTTTTTCCGCGGTCCCGGAATATGCGGACAGGTCAATATCCCCTTTCTTTCCAGATGGGTCTCTTCCGGCTTTTTTTCTCTTTTTATGAGGTGCTACCGTAGACATGTTATGCATCCTTCATACCCTTTGGATTTGATATTGTCCAATATGTCCCTGGGATTCCCTGAACAGTGCAGCCTGCCGTTAAGGATGACATATGCCCTGTCGGCATTGACAAACTCAAGGATATGCCCGGCATGGCTGATAATCAGCCCTGATTTTATCTTTTTGCAGGGACCGTTGCCCCTCTGGAGCAGTTCGTTAATAACCGTCCCCACCAGATGGATGCTTACCAGATCAACCCCGGAATCGGGCTCATCAAACATGGTGAAATCAGGGTCCTGGGCCAGGAGCTGCACCAGTTCACACCGTTTAATTTCTCCTCCGGAAAAACCAAGGTTTACGTCTCTGTCCTGAAAATCATCGAGGTTTAATTTTTGCACATACCTGCTTATTGCTGTCTCGTCAACGTCCTCTCTCCTGTTTATGCACATGCGGAGTATATCTTTCAGCTTCACGCCCCTGACAGCAGGAGGACGCTGAAATGCCATGCCGATCCCCCGTTCCGCCCTTTTGTCTATGGACATTCCTGTAATATCCTCCCCTTTAAATTGAATCGTCCCTGTTTCCACGGTATATCCCGGAAACCCCATGATCGTATGTAACAGAGATGTCTTCCCTGAACCATTTGGCCCGAACAGGGCCACCGTCTCCCCGCTCGAGACATGCATATTTACGCCCTTCAGAATTCTCTTTCCCTGCACTGTAACCGTGAGGTTTTGAATATCAAGCATTACCCGCTCATCTCCCTTCCTACCTTAATCATATCAAAGAATCGGGGCACTGGATAGACATAAAAGATGATGTATTTTGGCAATAGACTGTGCAGATATGACCCTCACTCGCAGGGAAAAAGGAACGGAAGATGGGGGTGACGTAGGGAAGTCGAGTCCTGGACATGTGGCCTGCATGTGACATTTTTCAGTGCAACATGCTCTATCACGGATCTCCTCTGCTATTATGTATATATGGATATTTGCTTTATACCTATTATTGAGAAGGAGATAACTGAGAATCCTCATGAATTGAAAAAACATGACAGTGGCTGCTTTACGTACTGTATATGCAAAGCTTCATAAGTGAACTATAAAAATTTGATTCATAGATATGGGCTTCACAAAGGAGGAACTGTTCAATGATAACTGTTGAAGATATCAGACAAGCGTATGGAAATATCAAATCCTATATTCATGAGACCCCCTTAATACATTCAAATTCTTTCTCTAAATTAACGGACGCTCAGGTTCACATAAAGGCAGAGAACCTTCAGAAAACCGGATCATTTAAAGTACGGGGAGCATTTAACAAGATGGTGCATATGAAAGGGAGCAAAGTCATTGCCGCTTCCATGGGCAATCATGCACAGGGCGTTGCCTGCGCTGCGCAAGCTCTTGGAAAACTTGCAAAAATTATTATGCCTGTAAATGCTCCGATCATAAAACAGGAGGCAACAAGGGGGTATGGGGCTGAAGTGTTGATTCACGGACAGAGTTTTCAGGAAGCAATGGACTTTGCCCAGTCGCAAAAAGATTATGCCTTTATCCATGCATATGATGATGATTGTATTATTGCAGGTCAGGGGACTGTCGGCCTGGAGCTTATGGAGAAAGGGGAACCGATGGATTGCGTTCTCGTTCCGGTCGGTGGAGGCGGGCTTATAGCTGGAATTTCAATTGCAGTAAAATCAATCTCACCCAAAACCCAGGTTATAGGCATTCAGACTGAATCCGCAGCATCTGCTTATTTTTCTTTCAGGGAAAAAAAGATTACAGGACGGCCGCCCATGACTACCCTTGCAGATGGCATAGCAATTGGTCAGGTCGGTATCAGGACGCTGGACGTCATCAATACATATGTGGATGATATCGTAATGGTAAGTGAAGATTCGATTGCCATGGCCATACTGCTTTTTCTCGAAAGGAAAAAACTCGTTGTGGAAGGCTCAGGTGCAGTGCCGCTGGCAGCATTAATTGAAAACAAAGAGAGATTCAGGGGAAAACGTATTGTACTCATCGTAAGCGGCGGTAATATAGATTTTACCCTGATTGACCAGATAATCCGAAAGGGCCTTGTATCAAGCGGAAGGATCGGAACTTTTGACGTGATTGTCAGGGATATCCCCGGCAGCCTTCACGCACTTACCGGAGGTATAGCATCAAAAGGGGGGAATATCCTGAACGTTGTCCATCACAGGTTTGCACAGGATCTGTCAATAGGAAAGGCAAAGCTTGTTTTCACTATTGAGACAAGAGGGAGGAAGCATCTGGATGAAATTATGCATACTCTCGGAAAAGAAGGGTATGAATTGAGAATAAGGGAGCTCTGAAGAGCAGGGATATGAAAACAGGCACTTTACCTTCAAACCCTGACACCACACCTCTTTAAACAATTCGATCTCATGATTTGTAATTCGTAATATTTAATTGCCTTTGTGATACATTTGTGAAGTGTCTCTGGTATAAATAGAAAGAGAAACCGGTTGCTAAAGGAGGTCACTATGGGCATACCATTTAATAGGCTTGCTCTTTTTACCATCCTGTTAGTTCTGTTTATCATTATGACAGGCCAGGAAATCCTTGCCGATGAAGCACGGGTCGTCTTTGGTGTGGGCTGATACGATGTAGGTAAAGCGGCCCTGGATGGGCGCAACGGTATCAGGAAGGTAACAAAAGGCTGGAAGGGCATGAGGGAAATCAACACGGTTTATTTCGATCCCCTGGAGATAACCATCGAGGAGATGGAAAAGGCCCTTAAAAAATCCGGAACATATAAAGAAACCATCAAACCCGAATGAAACCTTACGACTAATTGAGTATCGAGGTTGAACCTCGAAAGATTATGATGCTTATCGGACTTTTTTGACTGTTCCGTTTGCTATTAATTCCTGCAGCTGACCGAGAAGCGCGCGCTCCTGGGAATCTATCACATGATCTTCTGAAGCGAGAGCAAGTATTTCATTATGTTCATCCTGAGTCAACTCTAAGTCACTAATAGCTTTTTTTATTAAATCATTAAGTTTTCCACCGGTTTCGCCTGATTTCATTTTATACCTCCAGAATGATTTTATAAGAGCAGTTATTCAGATGGGAAGGATAATACTATAAAATGTATGAAAATTCAATCCGATGCTATTTGCTGCCATATAAACGTAATGAAGATAAGAAGTTACCAATTGCAGGCTGAAATTTGTAACTTGCAATTGATGATTAATAAAAAAAAGTGACGAGTAGCGATTTACGAAATAAAAAAGACTGTCATTCGTCAAATGTCACTCTTTGTCCCAAAACTCATATTTATATGTGGTTACTCGTCCTGACACAATCCGGTTGGTATTAATGGTAGGCGATGGTGGTTTCGAACCACCGACCTCTGCCGTGTGAAGAAAACCAATAAGGGAATATTTTATTTCCCAATTCTTATAAATACTTCTAAATTTGGCTATTTAGAAGTTTTCAACAGAAATGAGATTACTGATTATTGCCCTTTAATTCTCTGATCAACTTCACATTTAAGTACACATTGAGGGCTGGCAAATAGCCAGCCTTTTTTAATCAAAATCAGGATACACTTTAGATTGACTTCCGAAGTATGGAGAAATGTCAATTACAGTAGTTTCTTCCCCTTTATGTACTCGTAGCTTTAATTCCTCAGGGTGGGGGGCTAATCCCTGAGTTATTGCAAATGTCTCCTCATTAAATGCCATATTCTTCCTACCCTCAACACCTAAATTCACCATATCATCAGGGTCGGTTAAGAAATCAGTATCAAAGAAATATATATCAACTATTTCATCAAACAGGAGTTCTTCAATATTGTAATCACCTATCTGTGATGCTTCTATTCTGTCCTCTTGGGTCTCGGTATCATTAACAGCATCGTTATGAAGGTCACACAGATTTGAAAGCGTGTCATAAAGCAAAAGGTAGTGGTAATCATTGAGGTAATACAGTTGGGGTTTTTCCAGACAAGCCAGCATTTCCTTAATAGTGCTTATGGTTGTTTTGGGATTGAATACTCTACTTGCATTTGGCAATAATGAGTTCAGTTGTTCAATAAATTCTTCCGTGTCTTTAGAAAACGCAATGGCATCATTTATTTCATCTATTATAAGCTCAAGGCTATCTTTCAGAATGGCAGTGAATACTTTATCAGGAGGTGTCTGAAACCGTAACATTGCTTAATATTACGAGGAGTGCAAAATTATGTAAATATAAGATTTGACTACTATACGAAAATCATACAATTTGGAAGTTGTATATCACTGATATATCTGTATTATCGTGATTTTTGTTGCGGGCTGGATGTTACACATTTATTCCTGTTATCGCTGATATTGTCTCAACATCAATATTTTTTATCAAAAATCATTGATACAAAACTCATTACTCTCCTGAAAATCAATTTGATTAATAATAGTCCAATTAAAACTAATGGTCTGATTCAGATAAACGTAATTAAATTTGACATATTAATGTAACAAGTGTAAAATATTATTATTCCTTAGCTGCTATTTTACTATACAAAAAGACATATTGTTTAGTTAAATCAGTATATATCAGATAATTTCATTTCGGTATAGAAATTGCGATGTAAATATTACTTCTAATCGCAGTTACTAAGAATAACTATTAATAAGCATAACCAGTCAGAGTCAATAACAGAATAAAGGAGGTATTAAATAGATGAAACATTTAGTATCAATAATGTTGGTAGCTTTTCTTGTTTTCTTATTCATTGTATCAATATCAGCAGAAGTATTTGCAGACGGTGATGAAGGTCTGGGCACACCCAGTATTAATATTGCTTCCGGTACAGGTTATATAGCTTCCGGTACAGGACTTGAAGATGCACAACCTAGCGCTTTATCCATTAATATTACAGACAATTTTAATCAGGTACTGCTTTACTGGAGTGGAAATAATGTCTTTCCTAATCCCGGCGATGATACTATTATTATTGATGGCACAGAAGTAAAAGGCACATTGATCGGTACTTCAGATACATGGCCCAGTGGTGACTATATTTTAGTCTATCGGGCAGATATTACCAATCTGGGATTGGTAAGAGGTGGGGC
>CP070632.1:354320-447463 GCA_020356065.1 Nitrospiraceae bacterium | reverse complement strand
TAATAATTATAATTATTAGTTCTGTATGCCAAAAGAAGACGCCATAGAGGTACAGGGAACAATCCTTGAAAATCTGCCCAATGCCATGTTTAAAGTTGAACTGGAAAACGGACAGACCATACTGGCCTATGTATCGGGTAAGATGAGGATGCATTTTATCAAGATTCTGCCGGGAGATAAGGTAACGGTTGAGTTGTCACCGTATGATCTCTCAAAGGGCAGGATAACATATAGATTCAAGTAAGAATCATCAGATCCTTAGAAATGATTAGCGCAGGAGTGCGGTATGTTCGGGGTTGTATTTCAGCTTGAAATGAGGTAAATATGAAAGTACGTTCATCAGTAAAACCGATCTGTGTGAAGTGTAAGGTCATAAAGAGAGCCGGGGTAGTAAGGGTTATATGCAGTAACCCGAAACATAAACAGAGACAGGGATAAAAATACGTTGAAAGCAAGAAGTGAGAAGTTAAAAGTAAGTAAGAATGCTTCTGTTACCTTTTAACTTCTCACTTCTAACTTCCAACGTATTGTAAAGGAGATACAGTGAGAATTTCAGGAGTTGACTTACCCAGAAATGAAAGGGTCGAGATAAGCCTGACCAGAATTTTCGGGATCGGAAGAACCATTTCAAAGAGAATTCTGGAACAGTCAGGAATAGATCCAAACAAAAAAACACGAGACCTTACTGATGAAGACGGAGTCAAGCTCAGAACAATTATTGATAGTGAACTGAAAGTTGAAGGTGATCTCAGACGCGATGTCTCGATGAATATCAAGAGGCTTCAGGACATAGGCAGCTACAGGGGGCTCAGACACAGGGCCAAACTGCCGGTGAGAGGTCAGAGAACCAAGACCAACTGCCGAACGCGTAAAGGCCCGAAAAAGGCTACTGGCGGGATGAAGAAGAAAGGATAGGAATGGCCCAGAAGAAAAGAAAAGTCGGGAAAAAAGAAAAAAAGGTAGTCCATTCAGGAGCGGCCTATATTCAGGCAACTTTTAACAATACAATAATAACCATCACTGACCAGAACGGTAATGCCGTGGCATGGGCATCTGCCGGAGGCCAGGGATTCAAGGGCTCCAGAAAGAGTACTCCGTATGCTGCACAGATCGCGGCTGACGCTGCAGCAAAAAAGGCGATGGGATTTGGAATGCGCCAGATAAATGTGTATGTGAAAGGCCCGGGTGCCGGAAGAGAGTCTGCTATCAGGGCGCTTCAGGCAGCAGGCCTGGAAGTAAACCTCATAAAGGACGTTACCCCGGTTCCTCACAATGGTACGAAACCACCGAAAAGGAGAAGAGTGTAGTGGCTAGATACAGAGATGCTCTTTGCAGATTGTGCAGAAGAGAAGGCGAAAAGATTTTTTTGAAAGGTGACAGGTGTTATACGGATAAATGTGCCGTTGAGAGAAGAAAATACGGGCCCGGCCAGCACGGACAAAGGAGAAAAAAACTGTCTGACTACGCGCTTCAGCTCAGGGAAAAACAAAAAGCAAAAGAGACCTACGGCGTACTGGAAAAACAGTTTAAGATATATTTCTATATGGCAAACAAGAAGAAGGGAGTTACCGGAAGCAACCTTCTTCAGCTCCTTGAAAGCAGGCTTGATAATGTAGTCTATCGTCTGGGAATAGCCTCTAACAGGAGACAGGCAAGGCAGCTTGTTTTGCATGGTCATATTACACTCAATGACAGGAGGGTAAACATACCGTCCTGCCTTGTTCGGGCCGGAGATACCGTCAGTGTGAAAGAGGCCAGCAGGAAGAACGTTATTATTGAGGACAATATTGCCAAAATTGAACACAGAGGTATGCCGTCATGGGTAGAGATGGATGTAAACACTCTCTCGGGCAGAGTTCTCAATCTGCCGGCAAGGGAAGACATTGAACTGCCTGTTCAGGAACAGTTAATTGTTGAGTTGTATTCTAAATAAATTTAAATTTAAATTGATTTCACTGATTCAAAAGATGATTACACAGATATTTAATTTAACGTACTGACAAGCTGTGTAATCATTTATAATCGGTGTAATCAGTATAATGACTAATTATACAAGGAGGCTTAATGGATCTTAAAGAGAAAGGCTTTCAATTACCCGAAAATATTTATTTTGATTCGGAGAGCCTTACGACTACATATGGCAAGCTTTATGCGGAGGCCTTTGAGAGAGGATTTGGAACGACAGTCGGAAACGCTCTGAGAAGAGTTCTACTGTCCTCAATTGAAGGAGCTGCTGTAACTTCCATGAGAGTATCGGGAGTTCTCCATGAATTTTCCAACCTGAATGGAGTCAAGGAAGACTTTGTTGATGTTGTCCTTAATGTTAAGCAGCTTCGTTTTAAACTGAATTCAGATACTCCCCAGGTAGCAACGATAGATGTAAAAGGTCCATCGGACGTAACAGGCAAAGACATTGTTGGTAACCATGTTGAGGTACTGACCCCTGATCAGCATATTCTTACACTCGGGAATAAAGCTAAATTTTCGATGGAACTTACCATTGAAAAGGGGAAGGGTTATGTTACAGCTGATGAAAACAAGGATGAAGACCAGCCGGTCGACACCATTGCCATTGACTCGATCTTTACACCAATAAAGAAAGTAAACTACTGGGTGGAAGGAGCCAGGGTAGGCCGTTCCACTGATTATGACAAACTGGTTATGGAGATCTGGACTGACGGCAGTATATCTCCCCAGACTGCAGTGTCACAGGCCGCAGGTATCCTGAATGAGCACCTGTCACTCTTCTCATTCAACGGTGCGCAGGGTGTTGAGGAAGAATCCGCAGTGGTCGAGGAAGTTGAAGAAGAAATGCCAACAAGGGAATCATTCATGAGTGATGACTTTTATGAAGAAGAGCCCATGGAAATCAATGATGCCCTTCTTAAGAATGTGGAAGAGCTTGAACTGTCTGTACGCTCTTATAACTGTCTGAAGAATGCCAATATCCGCACTCTTGCTGATCTTGTGCAGAAGACTGAACAGGAGATGCTGAGAACCAAGAATTTCGGACGGAAGTCTTTAAACGAGATTAAAGAAATCATCCAGTCTATGGGGCTTAATTTTAATATGAGAGTCGATGATGAAGAGTTACAGAAACTCGCATCATCAAAGAGGACAGATAATGCGTCATAGAGTTGCGGGAAAATCATTCGGCAGAACCGCAAACCAGAGAAAAGCACTATTCAGAGGGCTTGTAACATCACTCTTTGATCATCTGAAGATAGAGACCACCGCTGCAAAGGCCAAGGAGACAAAGCGACTGGCAGAGAAGATGATTACCCTTGGCAAAAAAGGTGATATTCATTCCAGAAGGCTTGCCCTGTCCCGGATTCCGAACAAAAAAGTGGTAACAAAGCTCTTTACGGAGATCGCTCCACATATAGACAGAAGCAGCGGGTATCTCAGGGTTGTGAAATCCCGGTTCCGAGCGGGTGATAACTCTGATATGGCAATACTTGAGTTTGTTGACTATGATGTGCTGAAAGAGGCAAGGGGAGATAAAAAAGGAGAAAAGAAAGAGGACAAGAAGAAGGCAGCTGATAAACCTGAGAAGAAAGAAAAAAGGGAAAAGAATGCCAAGGCTGTGAAAAAGGAAGATGTGAAGGAAGAGAAGGCGGAAAATACTGAAGATGCCGTGGAACAGGCTAAAGAAAAGAAATAGATTTTATTATTACAAATTATGAAAGGCGGCTGATGATTCAGCCGCCTTTTTTTTGGTAGTCAGAATCCGTACTCTGACATTCGACAGTTGTCATGAGGTAATTCGTTACCTATGACCTATAACCAGTAACCCATAACATCTTTTAATCATTCCAGCGTTTCTTTAAGAAACTCTGTAAAACGTTTCCATGACTTTTCATCTGCATCCTTTCTGTAGCGGTCTGAACCAAACACAGTAAAGGCATGGGGCGCACCGCTATAGGTTATCATCTCGTGTGAGACACCTTTTTCTTCCAGTTCATTTGCAAGTTTTGCAAATTGGTCCATGGTGATATTTACGTCTGCCGTGCCGTGCAGGATTAGCATCCTGCCTTTTGTCCTGGAATAGTCCTGGCCCTCAGGAGTGCCCAATCCGCCATGAAATGTAACAAAGCCTTTAACGTCAGCCCCTGACCTGGCGAATTCAAGAACAGCAGCCCCGCCAAAACAGTACCCCATTGCCACAGCATTACCTATATTGCCCCCTTTGGACTTTGCTGTCTTCAGAGCACCATTTAAAAGTGAACGCATTTTTTCACGATCCTTATAAAGTTCACCAGTATGCTGACGTTTGTCCTTATCTTCGGTCGGTCTAATACCAGCCCCGAACAGGTCAGCAGCAAAGACCGTGTACCCCATATCAGCTAGCATGTCGGCCCGTTTCACTTCATAATCGGTCAGACCGTCCCAATCGTGTATAATCATTATCAGAGGCGCATCAGGAGAAGGGCTTATATAGTATCCTTCATAAGTCTCCCCATTGACTTGATACGTGATATGTTTTCCGGCAGCACCGGCTGTTGATATAAAAGCGAGTAAAAAGAAAAGTGTGAGCAACGTTCTCATCTGTTACCTCCTTTTATGTTCCTGATTTAAGTGAATAAGATACGTGCGCCCCTTATAAAGAATAATAACACGAGAATTGATGTTTTGGAAGTTTGAGTTTTTAAAATACATTGTAATTTGAGATTTGCAATTCGGAATTAATAAAAGAAGTGTTACTTCTTTTTATCTGGATGGGAATTCAGGGCTGCTTTATAGGCGTGAGATGCCCAGATAGCCGCCTCTTCCCTGTCATCGAAGATTTCCTCAGGAGCCAGGTAATAAGACATTTTCACTGTTCTGTCTTGTCTTTCATATTCAAACTGTGGAAGGTCTCTGGATTCAAAATGGCTTTTTGTGGATTCATCAGCCTTAAGATACAGTGTGTTATCTGCAACCAGGGCAAACATTATTCCATCGTGATATATTCCGTATCCTCCGAACATCTTGCGGGCCTCAACCGCGCCGAACTCTTCAAATACTTCATTCAGGAAATAAATAAACTCGGGGTGTTTTTTCATGAATTTTAAAAATTGCTGGGTTTGTAAATTACCCTGATAATATTAACATTTTTGATATGAACATTATAAATTTCAGGAAAACCTCAAGCATGAGAGAATATGTAACAGGTGAAGGTATTCAATAATCATGCAGGTGCGCGGTTTCATCGTTCTGGTTTTACATGTTCTATCGAAGTTCAACTTCGATAGATTGGAAAATCTCCCCTAATCCCTGACGAAGCGGGTCTCCGTGCAGGGTCGCTCCGACTTTGCCAAAGAGGGGCATAAAAATATTACACATTCAATATCTTCATGCCTTTGCCAACAGTGACCGCTGTTTTCATGGCTTTCCAGACAAAGTCCTTGGCCTTAATAAATGCCTCCTTGATTTCATAGTCAAGTGCAAGGCATGCAGTTATTGCTGAGGAGAAGACACATCCTGTTCCGTGAAATTCCCCATCAATCCGGTCCTGTTCCAGCGAAAGAAAATCAGTTCCGTCAAAAAGGATATCGACAGCTTTGCCCTTAAGATGACCGCCGGTAACAACCACAGCTTCGGGTCCAAGGTGGAGAAGTTTGATGGCGGCCTTTTTCATGTCATCTTCATTATTTATTTCCAGAGCGGTTAACGCAGATGCTTCACTCATGTTTGGCGTTATCACTTTTGCAATCGGGAATAAGTGCTTTGTCATAGCATCCAGAACACCTTCTTCCATTAAGGAAGTGCCTGAAGTTGAGGTATGGACAGGATCAATGACCAGATTTTTTAAATCATATGTCCTGATCTTTTCAGCAACTGCTTTTACTATGCCTGAGGAATACAGCATACCTGTTTTTAGCGCATCGGGATAGCTATCTATAAGCAGTGTATCGATTTGAGATGAGAAAAAAAACGGATCTATCTCTTTCACTTCCAGTACACCATTCGTATTCTGGGCAGTGAGCACAGCCGGGATACTTATACCGTAGACGCCAAGCGCCTGAAATGTCTTTAAGTCTGCCTGAAATCCTGCACCGCCGGTAGGATCAGAGCCTGCTATGGTCAATGCTATTTTTTGTCTGTACATGAAAAGACTATATCAACTTGTTTATAATATTTCAAATTCTTTAATAAACATGATCCATCTAATGCCCTTTCCCGGGTAGAGGGTCAGGGGAGGGGGAAATATATGTAATTACCCCCTCCTTCATCTCGGTACGAGTCGATTCCGACCTCCCCCGCTAGAGGAGGAGAAATAGGGTGTCCCGTATTAATAGGCGGATAAATAACTGAACGATAAAATGAACGAAGAGCTGATTGAAGTAGTAACAGAAAATGGTGATGTTATCAAAGTCGTTCCTCGTTCTGAGATTCATGGTGATCCCTCTTTACTTCATAAAGTAATCCATGTGCTGGTCTTTAACAGCAATAGTGAACTGCTTTTGCAAAAAAGATCGATGAGCAAAAACGTGGCACCGGGTAAATGGGACACATCTGTAGGCGGGCATGTAAATGCCGGTGAAAACCTTGAAGAGGCTGTGATGCGCGAAATGGAAGAAGAACTGGGCATTAACAAGGACGTGCCGGTATACCTATATTCCTATATTCACTCGAACCCTTTTGAGACCGAGCTCGTGTATACTTACAAATGTATTTATGACGGGGAGATAAACTTTCAACAGGACGAGATAGACGAGGTTCGTTACTGGAGTATCGATGAAATAAAGAAAAGTATTGGCAGAGGGACGTTAAGTGATAATTTCGAACATGAATTTCGGGTGTATGTAAACCATTGTTCAAAATAGTTCAACGATAGTTCAACGTAGTTCAAAATAGACCATTATGCATGTTGATGAATATTCTTTTGGAAAAATAACAATCAATGGTAACAGTTATTCAAAAGATGTGATCATATTTCCTGATCGGGTGTTTTCGCCATGGTGGAGAGGGGAGGGGCATCTGCTTCAAATTGATGATCTGGCTGAAATAGTGAAATCAGATATTGCCGAACTTGTAATAGGTACAGGATATTACGGTACAATGCAGGTCCCTTCACAGGTTGTAGAGTATCTGAACAAAAAAGGAATAACAGTCTGCATCGAAAAAACGCCAAAGGCCTTGCAATTATATAACCGTCTTGCATCACAAAAGGCGGCTATTGCCGCCCTTCATCTTACGTGCTAATATTTCGTTAGTTCAACAATTGTTCAACAGTGATTTTCTCTTGAACAACGTCACTACCTGTCTTCAGGAAGTTTATAATCAACACCGGCAAACTGTATGTTTTCAGCGTTATCACTTCTCGGAGGCGATACTGCGTGTACTCCTCCACATTTAGGACATTTCCCCACGAATGTTTTGAGAGAAAATGACACGCCACATCCCTGGCATTTTGCGTTCAACCCTCCATTAGGAATAAGCATATCTTTTATAGCTCCGTCATGAGCACCGTATACGAATTCAACAAGCTCCTTTCCTTCTGAAAAAGGGCCTGCGCCGTTACTGCAACTACCACATTCTCCCATTCAAAACCTCCTTAATTTATTTATTGATTTTAAGTACAAACGGTATGAATCTATTAATACTTGTTGTCTTTATTTTCCCTTACATCTATCAAAATTCTACATTATTTCAATAATAATTATTATGATCTATATCATGAAGTGGGTCTATTACAGGGATGGAACTTCTTTTGTCATTCCCGCCTGTGCGTAAATAAATTTGTGTACGATTTTGCACAGGTCAGAATTAAAAGTCAGAGTTATACTTTTTTGCCTCCAACCACTTAAGTCTTATAAGAAAAATACCGATTAAAAGAAGAGTCGGGACGTAAATGCGAACCTATAAAAAGGGGTCGTGCATGCACGAACATAAAGTGCCGGGCATCATCGAAAATTCTGCTGTAGCCAGAATACTCCCTCTGAAAACCTCACTTCTTACGATTCAGATTCAAAATGAAACAACAACGGTTAAATCAGAATTCCCTGATGATGACGTAAGAAATCTGGTTGGTGAAGTGTACGCGGGATAAGTGATTTGTCGAGTGCCGTTCGTTTCCCTAGCTACTGACTACTAATTTCTGTCTACGGACTGCCAACCTCTAGCTTTCACTCACTGTCCTTGTCAGTTCTCCAAGCATGTATCCGTAGTTGCCCATTTCATTGTCATACCAGCCATAGACAACTGCCTGGGTAAGAGGAACAGATACTTCACGTTCCTTTAATCCTTCCATCTGGTCTTTATCTAATCCGCCAAGTCTCTCAACATCAAGCGTGACTTCTGCTGTCCGGGTGTGGGTCTCATGGCCTTCGATAATTGCCGCCGCCTTTGGCATTGCGATGATGTCACAGGAAACATTCTGCTCATCTGAATACACAAGATAACTGCCGGGTCTCTCTGCTGCTTCTTTTAATATATCGTTAATAACCTGTCTGTTTATTGATGCCTTTGTTTCATCTTCCTGTATATTTACTGTCAGAATGATCAATGATCCGGTGGTAATGGGCACCCTGACAGACTCTGCCATGAAACCTATCTGCTTCATATCAGGCAGCACCAGGGCCAGAGTTTTTGCAGCACCTGTTGTTGTGAGTATGATATTGTTTAAAATCCCTCTGTCCTTTCTGAGATCTGTTGCCCCCGGCTTTGCCAGCCTGTCAAGTACCTGCTGAGAACCTGTTGTCGCGTGTATGGTGGCCATGGATGCCGTGAGAATTCTCTTTGCTCCGATTTTGTCAAGAAGGGGTTTCATCATATGGGCCAGACACGTTGTGGTACAGGAGGCACCGGAAATAATATTGTGGCGTGATGGATCATAATCATGATCATTTATTCCTTTAACAATGGTAACTGCATCATCAGGCATTGATCTGGCTTTGTCTTTTATTTTAAATGGGGCGGATGCTATCACCTTTTTTGCGCCTGCTTCAAGATGTCCCCTGAGCGAACCTCGCGGATCGTCAGCCGGAATGGTAGGATCCAGAAACTGTCCCGTTGTATCAACAACCAGATCTACGCCATGACTTTTCCAGTCAAGATCTTTAGGATTACGGGACTGGCGAAGTATGCGAACATTGACGCCGTTAATGACCATTGAGCTGTTTGCCTCGTCCACATCAGATATGACATCCCCGCTCGTACACCCGTGAAGATACATGGGGAGTGATCCATAGGTAGAATCTCGTTCTATATAATGTCTTACATCCTGGAGAGAGCTGCCTGCCTCCCTTCCGATATTGACCACAATTTCGCCAAAATATTTTTTAGATACATGATTCCATAATGTGAGCTTGCCTATTCGTCCAAGTCCGTTAATGCCAATTTTTTTCTCAGTTTCATTTGTCATATCATTGCACTCCTTATCACTGATTATATGTGTTATCAATAACCTTCATTTTTCCGAGATATATCGAACCTTCCGAGCCATTAATGCTTATGAAGTCTCCGGACCTGACTGTTTTGCCATGCAACATGAATTTCTTTTCCTTTTCTACACAGACAAGGTCCCTGCAACCGACAACACAGGTCTTTTTCAGTCTGTTGGCTACGATGGCAGCATGAGAGGTTGCTCCTCCCCGTGCAGTAAGCAGACCTTCAGCTGCGGATATTTCATTGATATCATCAGGCACGGTATCCCCCCGGATAAGGATCAGATGAGTTTCCGGTTCCTTTTTATTCCATAATCTGATATCGGTTAGATCAAATACAGTCCTGCCTGATAACGCACCTCCGCTTACACCTATGCCGTGTCCCAGAAACCTGTCAGAGATTTCTGAAGCGCTTTCAAAGGTGGGTACACTCTCTTCACCGCGCATTTCCATGTCCCTCGTCTGAAGAATTCTGAGGTCTTTCTTTTCAGGGCCTTCGAACGTAAATTCAATGTCCTGCGGTGCCCATTGATTGTCATATACAAGCATCTTTGCAATATCTCTGAGAGCGTTGTATAAGTCAGGGAACCTGCTTTCAAGAGAAGACTCTTCTGGCCTGTTTTCTATCTCAGACTGAAATCTTGAGATGGGATGAGTCATGACCAGGCCGGATACCACGTCTTCACCCTGGTTGCCTATGGTGTAGTCACCCCATGGACGAAGCTTGTCTGTGGAAAACCTGGGGCTGTGCGTAAAAAGAACACCTGAACCGGAATTCTGTGAAAGATTGCCAAAGACCATGGACTGTACCGTAACAGCCGTACCCCAGTCATCGGAAATACCCATTATCTTTCTGTATGACTTTGCCTTGTCAGAGTCCCAGGAATTCAGGACACGTTGAATAGCTATATAGAGCTGTTCTTTCGGAGACTCTTCAACTTCTATTCCTTTCGACTGAATATATGACTTGTAGGCGAGGGACACATCTTTCATCAGGCCGGGAGTGAGGTCTTTTTTAAACAAGACAGAACTTTCTCTCTTGAAATTATTAATGATGGAATCGAATTCGTCACGGGCAATACCAAAGGACATGCCATATGACTGGAGAAACCTTCTGTAACAGTCCCAGGCAAACCACTCGTGACCTGTCCTGTCAATAATACCCCGGACTATATTCTCATTAATACCCACATTCAGGTAGGAGTCGAGCATTCCGGGTTGTGATATGGCAGAGCCGCTCCTTACAGACACAAGAAGGGCATTCTCATGTGATCCAAACTCTCTGCCGGTCTGTTGTTCCAGCTTTGATATTTCCCTGAATATCAGGTCAAGGAAGTTCTTGCGGGCAGGTTTGTAAATATCTATGAGTTCCCTGAATCTGAAGACCTCAGTGGTTATGACAAAACCGGACGGAACAGGCAGTCCGAGGTGTTTCATTTTAATGATATTAAGGCTTTTATTCCCAAGGTGAATAATGTCATTCAGATCATCGTATGGTTTGGTTATTGAGGTGACAACTTCCCTCGGGTTATAGCTGACCAGCATATAGTGCTTGTCAGACGGCAGTCTTTCAGCCTCTTCATGAAGGGTGTTGTAGATACGAGTCAAGAAGAGGTCAAGCCTCTGCATCCCGAGAGAAGATGCTATGGTGTCCCTCAGAAAGATCTCGGAAATTTTGTGAAACATGTTCTCAGGGTTATCGGAAGCAGATGCATATTTGGGCAGAAGTTTGGCACGATCCATCTGTACAGTGATATCCCAGAGATTCTGATGATGTATACTGTTGAAATAGTCACTGACAAGATTACGTACTATTATGGTAAATCCCCGGAAGATGTCCAGGAACTGGGTAAATGTGACAAATTGAATGTTCATGGACTTTTTCAGCAGATCCATCTGGTTTTCAAACTCCTTTGCAGGTATGCCGTCAATATTTAATGCGCGGTTAAAGAGTGACAGGTAATCGTATATTCTGCTCAATGTCGCCTGTGTTATGAAGCTGAGATCAAAGTCGTTTATCAACTCTTCAAAAAGAGTATTCACAAGGGACTCAAGCCTGAACGTAAGTCCCATTGCATCAAACTTTGCCTCATGGTAGCTCCCATACATGGAAGGTATATCAGCTGCAATATGACGCTTTCTGTAGATGTCTTCCCGTATATGGAAACTCTCTTTGCAGAGTATCACAGCTTTTAACTGCTCGAGAAATTCCAGCAGACCTGAGATCCTTTTATACCTGTCTTTGACAGTCAGAACTGATCTCAGATCATTCAGATGCAGAGGGATGGTCGCCTCAACCTGGGTTATATAATCCTCTAATTCGCACGATGTAACACAGTACTTCTGGTTAAGCAGCCGGTAAAAGGATATGGACAGAATGACTCTTTCTATATCGACTGCATGTTCATCCATGAATCCGGCAGTAATATCTCTCAGTTCATCTTCATTAATGTCAGAAAGCTCAGAGAAATCAGTTAAGTCTTTAACAGAAAATATGTGGGACAGGATGGTATTGATACCGTCAATGTAAGGACCTTTTTCTTCTACTCTCTCAAATATGTCAGGCGGGAGAAATGCCCTCAGCTCTTCTTTGGATTTGTTCTTCCAGAAATTAAAGATTGCTTCCAAAAGAGAGATGATTTTATTCGAGCTTTCAACATGACTCTGTTTTCTCAGAAAATGGATAAGTTCATCTTTTCGTTTGCAGATTTCATCTATTTTTGTAGATATGTCCCTCAGTTCGCCCTCTGCTCCGATCTCATTAAAGTATGTTGGGAAAAGCCGTAAGAGCTGTTTTGACAGATTATACACGTGCTGCAGATCGCCATTAAGAAACGCCGTAATGTCCCGTGGAAACAGGTCTGTGTCCTTAATCAGAACACCATTTATCGAGAGATGAATGATCAGGGCAGAAAGAAGGTTTTTTGACCATTTTGGATTGAACCGTATCAGCTCCATCCATGTCCTTATATTTTGAATGTGTGCCGGGTTGCTCCGGATTTGCCAGTCATCACTGATCCCTGTGAAATCAGGGGTCTGAAAACCTAACCTTACAACCTGTTGATTGAAAAAGTTGACAAGGTCGCTTTCATTGGTCTGGTACACCCCTTTTCCGGTGTTCAGAACGGTCTTCAGTACGGTATCAGGATAGGTGTCTGCTCTATCCTGAAGGACCCCGAATATTTTCCCTATAAGCACTTCTGCATGTATTGGATCTTCACTCTCTATAACCCAGGTGATCATATTGTTGATCTCCCTCAGAGTGTCCTCGTGAATGCTTGTAAGCCCTGAGATGTTCATTGAATGAAACAGAAATACAAGCTTGTGCTGATGTCTGAACCTCTCATCATTAACTGCATTGAAGATTTTCTCCGGCATTTCTTTATATTGTTCTACAATTCTGCCATACCCCGGAAGTGACAGAAATCTCTTGAGACACGATGCGGAAGATCCGATTTCATTTGTAATGATATCATCAAGCTCTGCATAGCATTTTCTTATATGATCATGGGAAAGAGGCTGAAACAGTGCCGATACATTCTCCGGCAAGGTCTGTTCAGCCTCCTGCCTCAACCATTCCAGAGGATCATTTTCACTGAGCCAGTAAAGATATGTATACCGGTAATACCGTGCCATGAGAGAGTTAACTGAACGGTATTCAGATTCTTCTCCGACGTTTTTTAGAAATCCGGATGCAAGTCGATCCAGTTGATAATAACTTTTTGCAATATGATCAAAAACGTTATCCGGGAGTTCTGATATTAATTGAAAAGCATCATTGATGCCGGGCAAAAACCTGGTCAGGTCAGGACCGCTTTCCTTGATGAACTTTTGAAGAAGAAGATAGAGATTGCTGAACGCATCTGTTTTCACTTCAGCAGACCGGGCATCAGTGATCGCTTGAAGCGCAATTTCCAAATAAAGCCCGCATGCTTCTGCTCCTTTGGTATGTGTTTTCAGATCATAAAAATATCCCAGGGAAAAGGTCCTGGCTTCAGCTGTAATAAACTTCCAGTTTTTCCTTGGATGACAAAGTTCCTCAAGAAAAGTGTTGAGTGACTTTTGCAGGCCTCCATATTTGGCCATCACTTCCTGAATGGGCCTGTATTTAGGAGCGATGTCTACCTCAACACTGAATTCGTCAATGTTTGCCTGAAGCGCTTTTGACCTTATTTCCATAATCCCATTTTATCATTATTAATACATATGTGAACAGAATAATTCAGAGGAAATACAGTGTACCGGGTGTTTCCTGCAGAGGCACAGCGATACCGGGCCCTGATGTAGATTGCAATTAATTCTGCAATGTATCACAACTGCATAAAACATTCATGATACTTTACTGTGCCATGACATCCTGAAAGTGAACCTTCTGTTAACTCCTTTATCATAAAAGCGTCATCGGGAACATCATATTCAGATTGGATTTTGTAAGAAACTGCAGAAATAAAGCCGAACCGGGGATAATACTCCGGATGGCCGAGTACGACCACCGCGGAATATCCTGCCTGTTTACAGTTCTCAATGCCTTCTTTGACAAGAGCAGAACCTACGCCCTGTCTCTGAAATCCGGGTAATACAGCCATTGGGGCAAGACCTGCTGTCGAAATTGACGAACAACCGTTATGAATAGAGACGGGACTGAATAAAATATGTCCGATAACAGTTTCTTCATTTTCTGCAACCAGTGATATAAGAGGAATACCGGACTTTCTAAGAGCATCAACAAGGTCTGCTTCTGACTCTTCCCCAAAGGCACTGGTATTGATTTCCCTGATAATGAGCACGTCATCAGGCTTTTCCATTCTGATTATCATGTAATATCCGACCTGTATTTATCACATAGAGACTCAAGATATGATTGAAGATCTGCTGGGTTTGGCAGTCTATCAGGAAGTTTTTCATGTAACTGGCAGGAGTTCATGACCCTTCCAAGAAAATTCAGAACAACATAGTCAAGAATATAGCGGGGTAATGATATATGAACATGTTCGATTAATAACTTATCTCTGTACCATCCGTCACTCTTTGGGACGACCTCCGCACAGTCTTGACTGTTTAGGGATTTCGGGACTGAGCCTTTTTTAAGAGCCAGTGCCCTGACACCAAGGTTGGCAAGCTGAAGTCCTCTCCTTGCGGGGTTTGCCAGGGGACGGTGTCTCCCTTTTGTAACAGGAAGAAAACGGTCAAGGTTGATACCTGAACAATAAAGAAGTGTATCATCCCCCCTGTTCTTATAGGGCATGAAAACAAAATACAGGAAATCATTAATGTATTCCATAGAGTTGACATTTGACATGTCATCCGGGGTTTTCATTGACATATTTATTAATCTCACCGGCAAGCTCAGCAAGGCTTTTTACAGTGATAGTCGGTTCACTCTCCCAGGGATCAAATACAGCTTCCGGTGATCGTTTGACCCAGGCGGCTTTCATACCTGCAGAGACGGCTCCTATGACATCAAAGGAATTGCCAGATATCATCCAGCAATCCGCACCTGCTACGCCTGACCGTTTCAGAAAATGCTTATACACTGCGGGATCAGGCTTGAATGATTTGATCTCATCAACACTGACAACATCAAGAAAGAAATCCCTTATACCTGCATTGTTCAGCAGCATTTCTACCGCGTCGGCAGTTCCATTGGAAAAGGCAAACATCCTGAACCCGGATTCCTTTGATCGGGTCAGTCCATCTGTTACGTCTTTAAAAGCAGGAAGGGTCCTGTAAATTTCAAGGAGTTCTTTTTTCTGCTGCCGGGAAAGGTGGGTTTTACAGATATCACTGGTGAAGTCAAGGGCACTGCCGGTACAAACAGTGAAAGTTTCGTAGTTTTTCATCAACCCTCGGCGGAAGGAGTACTCCAGCTGTTTATCTCTCCAGATGCGGGAAAACCCGGTAGCCTTATGACCAACATGTTTTTCGAGAGCAGCAATAACGCCATGAGTGTCTATCAGTGTTCCATATACGTCGAAAGCAAGAGTGGGAAATGTATTCATTAGCCGTACCCTTATTAACACTCAATGATAAAAAGTGTGATGATCTTTTTTATGCCGGTATTATGAAAAATGCGTCACTGATAGTCAAGAAGATGATGAGCATAAACCGGGATTTCCTGAGCTAGTCTGATTTTTTTCGTTTTGATATGATTTTTCTGGGGGCCTTATATACGAACCAGTCTTCTTTTATTATTTCATGAAAATGGTCTGCTTCATCAATTAAGATAGAGGCTGTTGTTTTCCGTACGGCAGCAATTTCAACTCGTACTCCTTCCCCTTTCAAGTGAAGGACCAGATCAACAAAATCAGAATCACCCGACATGATGATTATCGTATCCACTTTTGAGGCAAGTTGAGTGGCTTTGATAGAAAGGGGGATGTCAGCAGATTTGTGACAGGGAATCACAGATCCATAATAATTTTCATGCAGTCTCTCCGCAAATTTTGAAGAAATGGACTTTCCTTCGCGAAAGTACAAAAGCCTGTTAAGTCCTCTTCCATTCAGTAATTTAGGTATCAATTTGTCAAAATTAATCATTGCGTTTTTCGACTTGGAGAGGTCATGTATGCTTCTTTCAATATTGTTGCCATCACAAAGTATTGCAACTGATTGATTGATTAAGATGTTAGTATCCACGTTTTATTATCTTTAACTATTAATTAATAAAAAGCTTTATAGTTTATGGGTTATAATGCAGCCCGTTGATCAGGACCTCGTTCGAACAGTATTATGTAAGGTTGGGACGGGTAAGTCAAGAAAATGATGGAATTGGGATAATCCTGTCCAGATCGCGGTAATTTTATACAGAGATGCATGAATTCTTCATGTGTGCAGACAGTGTTAGAAAGTCATATATAAATAACTGCAGGATCAGGACTGAGATCAGCTGTATCCCTTGTCATTTATGCACTAAATTGTTAGATTAAAAATATGGCTATTAGAGAAATAAAAAAATATCCGGACCAGGTTTTGAGGAAAAAGACTGAACCCGTAGAAGCGTTTGGAGCAGATCTTCAGCAGCTGATTGATGATATGGTCGAAACCATGTACGCGGCGCCGGGGGTAGGGCTTGCGGCAAACCAGGTGGGTGTATGCAAGCAGCTGACCGTCATAGACGTGAGCGTAGGGTCAGAGGAAACGTCCCTTATTGTTCTCTGCAATCCTGAGATTACGTACCATGAGGGAGAAGAGGCCCATGAGGAGGGTTGTCTCAGCATTCCTGATTATTCAACCATAGTCAAGCGGTTTGGAAAGGTTACTGTCAAGGCTCTTGACAGGCATGGTAAGGAAATAGAAATAGAAGCTGAAGGTTTGCTTGCAAGAGCGCTTCAGCATGAGATAGACCATCTTAACGGTAAATTGTTTGTTGACAGGGTCGGGCGTATTAAAAAAGAGTTTTTCAAAAAGCGATATAAAAGAGAAAAAGCTGTTAGCAGCAGGTAATCTTTCCCATCTTATTTGTCCCTTCATTGACAAAAACATCCTGATATAATAGATTGCAGCGTATAAATATAATAAGCGCATGTTAAACCCAGCCCTGGATTAGTTGTGATTTGGAATTCGAAATTTATTTGGTATTGGGGAATTGTTTCTTGTTACTGTTTAATGAGGAGAATTTTTGAGACTCGTTTTTTTTGGTACTCCTGAATTTGCCGTAGCTCCATTAAAAGCACTTTTAGCGTCACAGCACGAGGTCGTCGCTGTTGTGACCCAGCCTGACAGGCACAAAGGGAGGGGAAGAAAGATGCAGGCATGCCCTGTTAAGCAGGAGGCTCAGTATTCCGGAATCAGGGTGATTCAGCCTTTAGAAGTCAGTAACAAGGAGTTTATACATGAACTGAGCACCATCGATCCTGACGTAATAGTTGTTGTTGCCTATGGTCAGATATTGCCATCTGACATTATTCATCTTCCTGATTCAGGGTGCATAAATATACACGCTTCGTTACTACCCAGACACAGAGGGGCTTCACCGATTAGCCGGGCCATAATTGATGGTGATAAAAAGACAGGTATAACGACAATGCTTATGGATGAAGGAATGGACACTGGGCCCATATTGCTTCAGGAAGAGACCGAGATCAGAGCTGAAGATACGGCGGGCACGCTTTCGGACAGGCTTTCCCTGTCAGGATCCCGTTTAATATTAAAAACATTAGAGGAACTGGAAAAGGGAAGTCTACAACCTGTACCTCAGGCAGGAGAGGCCACATACGCACCTGTCATGATAAAAAAGGACGGCCTGATTGACTGGACAAAAAGTGCGTCCGACATCTCAAACTTTGTAAGAGGAATGAATCCATGGCCCGGAGCCTATACATTTCTTGAAGGCGAAAGGCTGAAGATCATGAAAGTTAATGTTGTAGATGAAACCGGTCAGGCAGGCACAGTAGAGAGGGTGTTAAAGGATAAACTGATAATAGGAGCAGGCAGGGGATGTATATCTGTTTCCGAAATCCAGCCATCGGGCAGGAAGACAATGGATATCAGGGCGTTTCTGCAGGGCAAGAATTTGAACAGGGGCATGAAGTTCAGTATTCAATAAAGATAATGCGTAATCAGATATTCCTTCATTTTATGATTTCAAGCCATGTTTTAAAAATAACGCATATTACTTTGGATTATTCAAATATAGTTCATCAAGACAGGCAAGCTAAAACAACTTATTAAATGCGATGAGATTTATTATATGCTCCGTTACCGTTAAAGAACATATACTTACAGAGTGCCGTGATAGTTGTGTCTATGGCATCGATGAATAAGTTGTCTTGGCATGCCTGTCTTACTTATTTAAGTTATGTAAATTAGAATTTTTCAGAAACTTAATGTACATTAGTAAGGAAATGATCAAAACTCTATCGAAACTTGTACTTTATTTCGTTTCATTTGTTGCACTGGGCGCAGCAGCTGCATATCTGTTTTTCCAGATCAGGGGATTTGAAGATATGCGAGAGGTTCCTGCACTTGTTGGTTTAGATCTTTCTGAAGCAACAGAGCTGCTGAACAGGGAAAAACTGACTGTTACAATTGAAGAGGAAATGTATAGCGTAGACACGGAATCAGGTCACATTTTGAAGCAGAGTGTGGAAGAGGGGAAAAGAGTAAGAGCGGGTACCGGGATCGGTGTCATCGTAAGTAAAGGGTCGGAAATGTACTCAATGCCGTCATTTGAGGGGCATCTGCTGGAAGATGCAAAGCTGACTATATCAAATCTGGGTATGAAGCTGGGAAAGATTACAATGGTACAATCTGATACCGTCGAAAAAGGAAAGATTATTGCACAGAGACCTCTTCCAGGGAATATTCAGAGCAATGAAATAAATTTTCTTGTAAGCAAAGGACATTACGATGTATCTTATAAATGCCCGTCATTTGTAAACATGAACATCGATGATGCTCGGATACTGGCAAAGGAACTGGGAATTATCCTCGTAGAAAAAGACAAGGGAAGCAGAGTCATATTTCAGAAACCTGAAGCGGAACGGATCATTCAAAAAGGAGATTCTGTAGAGGTAACTCTGGGTCGTGGGTGGGGAATGTGGTTCTAATGAAGTGAGAAGCAGGAAGTAAAAAGTAAGAAGTGAGAAATATTTGTTTCACTGCTAACTTCCCACTTCATAGTTCTCATTTATTGAAAGGAGGTTGTATGGTCAAGCTAGCGCCGTCAATATTGTCTGCTGATTTTTCCCGATTGGGCGAGGAGGTTGTTGCTGCTGAAAAGGCTGGGGCTGACATGATTCATGTTGATGTTATGGATGGTAAATTTGTACCCAACATCACAATTGGTCCATTGGTTGTGAAGGCAGTTAAAAAAGTTGCATCCATTCCGCTTGACGTTCACCTTATGATTGAAGATCCGGACAGATATGTTGCTGATTTTGCTGATAGCGGCTCTGACATAATAACGGTCCATTCCGAGGCCTGTATACATCTGCACAGAAGTATACAGAATATAAAGGAATGCGGCGTGAAAGCGGCTGTGTCGATAAATCCTGCTACTCCTGTGAATGACATAGAGATGGTGCTTCCCTATGTAGATATGGTGCTTATCATGTCTGTAAATCCGGGATTTGGTGGACAGAAATTTATTCCCGAAGCGATTCAGAAAATAAAAGTTCTTAAAAACATGATAGAAGAAAAAAAACTGGATGTTGAAATCGAAGTCGATGGTGGAATTAATGTGGACAATGTAGCAGAGGTGAATAAAGCGGGTGCAGATATTGTTGTCATGGGAAGTGCCTTTTATTACTCAAAGGACTATGCAAAGACAGTCAGGCTGGTCAGGGAGAGGTGTGCATAATAATACATGAAAGCGAATCCTGATTTTTTTGCGAAGGCTGAGAAGCAAAGGAAAGCCATTGAATATAATAGTGCAATAGAAATGTATAAGAAAGCGCTGAAGGTCTTTAAAAAAAAGACAGACCTGCAGGGAGTCCTGGACTGTCTGATTGCCCTTGGCGACACGTTTCGCGCAATGGGGGACTTTACGGCAGCCAGGTCATATTATGAAGAAGGCAGGGAGCTGGCAGAACTGCTCGAAGACAAGGTGTCTGTTGCTGACGCGCTGGCAGGCACGGGGCTCAGTCTCAGGGCTCTCGGTTTCTGGAAAGATGCATTGTATATGATTGGGAAAGCCGGCAGAATGTATCAGGCACTGGGCGACAGACATGGGAAAGCTTTTTCCTTATGGGCAAAGGCAGGAACATACAGGATAAAGGGGGAACCTGTCAGGGCGATACGTTATTATCAGGACGCGTATGATATGTTTAAATCGTTGAAAGACAGGCCGGGTATTGCCTATTCATATTGCGGTCTTGGCGGAAGCTCGAGGGTCGCCTGCAGATTTAAGAATTCAGAAACATACTATAAAAGGGCAAACAGAATGTTTGAAAAACTTGGTGACCGGTTCGGACGTGCCTACTCCTACTGCGGCCTTGGCAATGCATTCAGAATGAGAGATGAATATGAAAATGCTCTCAAAAATTTCAAGAAAGCTGAATACCTATACAAGAAGATCGGTGACCGGGTCAGTTACGCATATACCCTCTGGAGCACAGGCACAACGTATAAAATGATGGGCAGATTCAAAGAGGCTGTTGACTGTTTTCATTTGGCAGCAGAGCTGTTCAAAATAACCAGAGACCCAAGGGGGAGCATATACTGCATACTAGGATCAGCAGAGCTTGATTTTCTGAAAGGACACATTCAAAAAGCAAAGAAGGGTTTTATAAAAGGAGCTGAGATTGCTGGGGAATATGGGTTTAAGGTGGAAAAACGATATGCCGGAATGCTGATACATGCGAGCGGGAAAGGCAGGGGGCTCCCGCTTAACCTGCCCTGAATCATTAAGAATCCAGGTGTACCGCGCACTCATCCATTATCTGTATTTCATATATTACACCTTTTATGGGATAGTTCCGTATATATACATATATAATTTATTGAAATATAATAGGCTATTTGTTAGTATGGATTAAATTTGTATGAACCAGACAGAAAAACTACATAATCAGTCTTCAGAAAGTCAGAATAAATTGAAAAAGGCCAGTTTTCCGTCTCGGATAATCGCAAAAACCATAGATTTCGCGATTGTAGCAGCACTGTACGAAATTATCCCTGCCGTGGGTTTTTTTGCCGGTCTGATGTATATGCTGCTGTGTGATGGAGTGTTTGACGGGAAGAGCGTGGGTAAGAGTCTGATCGGGATCAGGGTAGTGGACAAGGACAACAGGGAAAATTGCGGTTATAAAGAATCCATATTCCGGAATTTCCCGTTTGCCGCTGCGTTTCTTGTTTTCGGCATATTTAAAGTGATTCCATTACTTGGATGGCTGATCTCATTTGTGGTCATAGCAGGTATAGTAATTTTTGAGTGTCTTGTAATAATTGGTAGTGAAAACGGTATGAGACTGGGTGATGAACTCGCGAATACCCTGGTTATAGATGATGAACAAGGAGGAGTAAGTGTTTCATAAAATTCTTGGATGGTTTTCAAATGACCTTGCCATAGACCTTGGGACGGCCAACACGCTGGTATTTGCAAAAGGCAGGGGCATCGTCTGCAATGAGCCTTCTGTTGTTGCGGTACAGAAAGATAAAGTTATTGCCGTAGGTAAGGAAGCGCAGAAAATGCTTGGCCGTACTCCTGCCAATATCACAGCTATGAGGCCGATGAAGGAAGGAGTCATTGCGGACTTTGATAAGACAGGGGAAATGCTTAAGTATTTTATCAGAAAGGTCCACAACAGGAAGAGTTTCATATCTCCTCGGATCGCCATTGGGGTTCCGTCCGGCATTACCCAGGTGGAACAGAGGGCTGTGAAGGATGCTGCGCAGGCATCTGGTGCCAGAGAAATATATCTGATAGAAGAGCCTATGGCTGCTGCCCTTGGAGTTGGTCTTCCTATAGGGGAACCCTCAGGAAATATGATAGTTGATATTGGCGGTGGAACAACAGATGTGGCCGTTATATCACTTCATGGAGTTGTGTACAGCAAAGCAGTCCGGATGGGGGGAGATAAACTGGACGAGGACATTGTCAACCACATAAAAAATAAGGGCAGGATACTTATCGGGGACAGGACTGCGGAATTAATTAAAAGTCAGATAGGATCTGCCTTTAAGATTGATGACGAAAACAGGTCAATGGAAGTCAAGGGAAGAGACCTGGTATCCGGTATTCCCAAGACAGTTACGATATTTGAAGACGAGATAAGAGACGCGATAAGCGAAACAATTGTTGTCATTATTAATGCGATTAAAGTTGCCCTTGAAAATACTCCCCCTGAACTTGCGTCTGATATTGTTGACAGGGGGATTGTTCTTGCCGGTGGAGGCGCTCTTTTGAGGGGGCTTGATTCTCTCATAAGACACGAAACCAGCCTGCCTGTTATTGTTGCCGAAAATCCACTCCTGGCGGTTGTAAACGGAGTCGGGGAAGTACTGGATGATCTGGACATATTAGGCAGGGTCTCATTATAAAAAAAACATTGGATGTTAAAGAAAAAACTATTCCTTTTTGCCCTTTTCGTGCTTCTGCTCTTTGCGCTTCTTTCGTATCAGAGCATTAAGGGAAAAAGCCGCTTCATAGATTTCCCCATATATCCCCTGAGACTTCTTGAGCAGGCGAGTTCTGCTGTCACAAAAAAAATCAATAATATCATTCACACATACATCATCATCATTGGAAAAGAGGCTGAAAACAGAAGACTGCTTAAAGAGATTGAACACCATAAAGCGGAGAAAAACAGGGTTAATGAACTGGAACGTGAAAATGAGAGGCTAAGGAAGATTCTAAAATTAAAATCGACAGTAAAGACATATGTAGCAACCGCTGATGTTATTGCTAGAGATCCTACAAACTGGTTTCAGACGTTCTGGATAAATAAGGGAGAAAACTCGGGGATCGCAAAAGATATGGTTGCTGTCACTCCCACGGGTCCGGTTGGCAAGGTGAACAGGATATTTGAAGGAGAGTCAAGTATCACTTTGTTAAATGATGTAAACTCCCTTGTTGCTGCACGGCTTCAGCCCTCCAGAATTGAAGGAATGCTGGAGGGCAGGGGAGGGGAATTATGCAGGCTGAAATATGTATCAAAGGAAGCTGAAGTAAAACCAGGAGAAAAGATAATTACATCAGGACTTGACGGCATTTATCCTGAAGGCCTTTTAATCGGGTATGTCGCCAAAATAAAAAAAGAAGAGGGAGAGATGTTTCAGGGAATCGACGTGAGTCTTGCACAGGACCTGTTCAGCGTGGAAGAGGTTATCATATTAAAAAAATGAGACATTTCCTTTTATATCTTTTTTTTATATATTGCAGCCTCACAATCCAGGCTGGTTTTTTCGACGGGACCATACCTGATATCGTCATTGTTCTTATATGTATTTATACTGTGAAACGTGGTCAGGTATACGGAGTGGCTCTGGGAATGATTGCAGGTCTGGTGATAGACACAACGAATGGATTAATACTGGGTCCGAATATGCTAAGCAAGGCAATGGCAGCTTTTCTGACCGGCAGTATAAGGGACAACCTGTTTCAATGGAATACCTTTATTAATGCCCTGGTTGTGGCAATTGTGTCAGCAGTTGATGTTTTTCTCGTATTTATCAGTCTTGAGGTTTTTTCGAATGCATCCTTTCTTAACAGATCGCTGCAAAATTCAGTAACGCAGATCATTTTTACAGTTGCAGCTGCACTTATTATGTATCCTCTACTGAATGGAAAACGAAAAGTAAACCTATGGGAGGCGGATCATTAAGACACAGAGATACGGGCAACAGGTGTATGTCTTAACGCTATCATATGGCTGCAATCAATACTTCGTCTCATGTATTCGGAGTATGTATTGATGAAAGTGGTTATAGCAGAGATTTAGCATGGAGAAGAGAATAACAATTTCCTTATATATCGTATCACTATTCTTTTGCATATTTATCTTCAGACTCTTCAGTCTTCAGGTACTGAAAGGACATGAGTATAAGAAGATTGATGAACTCAATCGAATCAGAGTCGTGGATATACTGGCACCCAGAGGCATTATTTATGACAGGCATAACAGGGCACTTGTCAAAAATGTGCCCTCGTTTGATATCACGGCAATTAAAGAGGATGTTCCTGATGACAGCAATAAGTTATCGTCCATGAGCAAACTGATCGGATTGAAAACAGATGTGCTCAAGTCCAGGCTTGGCGGTTCAGCGGCAAGCCCTTTTGAAAATATAATCTTGAAACAGAACGTCTCATTTAAAGAGGTTGCAAAGGTTGAAGCAAGAAAAGCTGATTTTCCGGGCCTGCAGGTAAATGTCGTGGGTGGAAGAGAATATTTGTATGGCCATTCAGCCAGCCATTTGCTCGGATATCTCGGCAGTCTGGGGCACAGACAGTCGGAACAGTTGCAATATAAAGGGGTTCCGAAAGGTTCCTTTATAGGTCTGTTCGGTATCGAGAAAATCCATGATATGACCTTAAGGGGACTGGCCGGGAAAAAAATTCTTGAGGTTGATGCTCTTGGACGAATCATTAATGTTGTCAGGATACAGAGGCCGGTACAGGGACAGGACATTCAGCTGACGATTGACGTTGAACTTCAGATCGAGGCAGAGAAAAATCTGAGCGGGAAAGCCGGGTCCATTGTGGCGATGGATCCTGAAACAGGCGCCATTCTTGCCATTGCCAGTTCCCCGACATTTAACCCGAACCTGTTTGTAAGGGGAATTGATACAAGAGACTGGAAGAAGCTGATAAAAGACAGCAGGAAACCTTTACTGAACCGGGCGATCCAGAGTCAATATGCTCCGGGATCCACCTTTAAGATAATCACAGCAATCGCGGCCCTTGAAGAGGGGATTGTCGACAGGAACACGAATTTTTATTGCAGCGGTTCAACCATGTTCGGCAGGGTTTTTAAATGCTGGAAAAAGGACGGGCATGGCAGTGTTGATATTCATAGAGCCATTGTTGAGTCCTGTGACGTATATTTTTATGAAATCGGGAAAAAGCTGGATGTAGATGTTCTGGCCGATTATGCGTTCGGATACGGTTTGGGACGTTTTACAGGGCTGAGACTTGACGGAGAAGTCGCAGGCATTGTGCCTACCAGAAGGTGGAAGCAGGAAACAAAAGGAGAACGATGGTATAAAGGTGAGACCCTGAATACTGTTATAGGACAGGGATATCTGTCTGTGACCTCACTTCAGGTTGCTACCATGATGTCTGCTGTAGTAAATGGAGGCAAACTATATGAGCCTTATCTTCTAACAGATTCCGGAAACCGGGTCAGGGATGACAGTATGCGGAAGATACGTCCCGATCACATTCAGTTGATAAAAGATGCATTGCATGGAGTCGTGGAAGAAGAAAAGGGAACAGGAAGACTCGCCATGTCTGAGCTGGTCAGCATCGCAGGTAAAACAGGGACTACTCAGGTTGTTGGAGGCGGCTCAGAAGAAAAGGACATTCCTGAAAAGTTCAGGGACCACGCCTGGTTTGTAGCGTTTGCGCCTGTTGATAATCCAAAGATCGTGGTATCAGTCTTTATTGAACATGGCGGTCACGGAAGCTCTGCAGCTGCACCGATAGCACGAAACATTATAGATACATTCTATAAGGGCAGGGTTAAGTTGTAAAGATCGTTTGAGGTTCATTTATGTTAAGGAGCCCGGAATGGAGTGGGATGGATGGTATGTAACCTATGATCGACCGAAGACTTTTAGATAATTTTGACTGGGGGCTTCTGCTTATGATGGTGGCATTAGCACTTATCGGCGTAATGACGATTTACAGCGCAACCAGGCCGGTGCTCGATGCTGCTCAAAAGAGTTACTATATGAGGCAGCTTTACTGGATAGCATTAAGTCTGGTGGCTTTTCTGCTACTTGTGAGTCTGGACTATAAGTTGTTTATCAGGTATGCATATGTTATTTATGCCCTTGGGATAATTCTTCTTGTGCTTGTATTGGTTATAGGGAGAAAGGGGATGGGGGCGCAGAGGTGGCTAAATTTATGGATAGTATCATTTCAGCCTTCAGAGTTTTTCAAGCTGCTTTTTATTGTTACGCTCTCCCGCTATCTTTCATACAATAAAGGCAGGGCAGGGCTTGGTCTGAAGATAATGATTAAAATGGTAATTTTATTTCTGATCATCCCTCTTGTTCTCATTCTTAAACAGCCTGACCTGGGTACCGCACTGATTCTGTTTTTTATATTCATAGCAATGATCCTCGCAGCGGGAGCAAAGAGGAAAATAATTCTGACACTATTGATCGTATCACTTATTTCCCTGCCCTTTGCGGGAAAGTATGTCTGGAGCGGGCTTAAGGATTATCAGAAACAGAGAATTCTGACCTTTATAGATCCACAGGCAGACCCCCAGGGCGTGGGCTATCATATAAATCAGTCAAAGGTATCCATAGGATCCGGTGGATTTAGCGGTAAGGGATATTTGGAGGGCACGCAGGGGCCGTACAGGTTTTTACCGGAAAACCATACTGATTTTATTTTTTCAATATTTGCTGAAGAATGGGGTTTTCTCGGGAGTCTGGTCCTTTTCTTTATGTATTTTTTTATCATCTGGAGGGGATTTGATACTGCTGAAAAGGCCCGGGACCGGGAGGGCTGTTTTCTTGCCCTTGGCATCACCTATATGTTTTCTTTTTATTTTTTTGTTAACGTGGGGATGACCCTGGGAATAATGCCTGTTGTGGGTGCGCCGCTTCCCTTAATGAGCTATGGGGGAACCGCGTTGCTTTCCAATTTTCTTGCCCTTGGAATTTTAGAAAATGTGAGAATGCGCAGATTTGCCCTGTACTATTGATACGTTAGCATCAAGTCATACATGACCCAGTTGCGTTTGGATAAGAATATTCGGATAAGTTATAATTACAGGCTACACACTCGTTATGCATATGTATATAAATAAAATAAGAATTTTCAGGATTATTTTAATAATGTTATCAATGGCTTTCTGTTCAGGGACCATGGATAGAGCCGCTGCCGGACCTGTGCAGGAGTCTGCACCTATTGTCATAGAACCGGAGTCGGTTGATCGTGCCGGTAATGTCAATGCATTGGACAGAGTATTGGCATACTTTGCACGGGTAAATGGGGAGGTTGAGAAGGTTTATAACGGAACCGTATGGATACGACTCGAAGGTCAGGTAAATCTGATCAATGACATGAGGTTTTCTGTCTTCAGAGAAGCAGGAGTATTTTATCATCCGGTAACCAATGATCCAATTGGATCATCAGAAGCATATATTGGGAGGATAGAGCTGAGGGATGATACACCGGTTGACGGATTATTCCCCTGTACCGTACTGAGCGGAGACATTGCGGAGGGAGATAAAATAAGAATTACATCATCCAGGATTAAGCTTGCTTTCTTTCAGGACAGATCGTCTGACTGGGCATCATCAGAGCATTTTTATGACATTCTGCAGAAATCAGGCCGTTTTGAGATCATGGAAGCATATACCTCATCATATGAACCGGAAGTTTTGACAGGGCTTGCGAAAAAACTTGGTGCTCAGGTTGTACTCATGTTTTCAACATCATCAGTAAAAGGACCAGAGACTGTCAATATCAATCTGTACTGGACTGAGGATGCCAAATTGTTCAGTGAGATTGAAGAACCTCTTGATCCTGAGAATGCTGAAACAATTCCGCAGAGGACAAAATCCATATTACATTCTTCAGGCAAAACAGGATTGCAGAAGATTTATGAACTGGACGGAGGCAATCTGTTTACGGTCGGGGATGCAGTCGGAGATGGAAAAGATTATGTAGTGATCGGAGATGACAACAAAGTTTTTATTTACTCTGTCAATGATGAACTTTATGAAAAGTGGTCGGTGAAAGGCCCCAGATCGGGCAGTATTGTTTCAATCGACATGCTCGATGTTAACCTCAATGGCAGGCCTGAAATATTCGTGACTAACCTGGTAAATAACTCTCAGATGCGATCTTTTGTCATAGAGTATGATCGAAACAGGGGCTTTCAGAACATCGTACAGGATATCCCCTTCTTTTTTCGTGTAACAGGGAACACTCTGCTTATGCAGAAATTCGGGCGTGTGAGGACATTCAGTGGTTCTGTGTATGAGGGAGAGTGGAGGAACGGGAAATACAGGAAGAGAAGCAAGCTGAATCTGGCTGATGATGTAAATATATACGGATTTGCTACTGTTGACTGGTATGGTACAAATGAAAATCAGCTGGTTTCAATAAATGACGAGGGCATTCTCAGGCTCTATGACAACAAGGGCAAGGTTGAACGAAAGGTCAACAGATCTTTTGGCAAGCCGGAGATTTCATTCAGAAATATGATCGGCAATGTCATGGAGTATGAAGAATGGTTTGTACGGGGACGATTAATGAAAATAGCGGCCGGAAAAGGGGAGGCCCTCGTTGTTATCAACAGGATCCCTGCGACCTCTTTCATACCGGGCCTGGGCAGCAAGGGTGGAGAGGTTTACATGTTGTGGCAGGAAAATGGGGTGATTCTTGAAAAGTTGATACAGAAGGAAATACCGGGTTCAATATCCGATTATTTAATAAAGGGTGATAATTTGTTTCTCATCAGCAAAGGCAGCACACTATCAAACATAAAGAACTTCGCCTCTGATAAATCAAGGAAGAACAGTCTGCTCTTCCATTTCAAACTGTCTCCGGATAAGATGGAACCTGTCAGCAGTGATCAGAACAATTAAAGGATCTTCGAAATGAATATAGGACATGTAGCGTTAATTATGGATGGAAACGGACGATGGGCCAAAGCCAGGAACCTTCCCCGGATCGAGGGGCATAGAAATGGCGTAAAAAAAGTAAATGAAATAATTGATGCTGCAATTGAGCATAAACTTAAAGCTGTCACTTTTTATACGTTTTCGATGGAGAACTGGCAGAGGCCGTCTACAGAGGTCAATGCGCTTATGGGCATCCTGAATTCATATATAAAAAGTGAGATGAAGCGGCTGCACAAAATGAACATCGTCTTCAGAGCTCTCGGGGATATCAGACGATTGCCGGATAAAACTCGCAAGCTGGTTCAGGATTTTCAGGAACTTACTGAAAATAATACCGGCCTTATACTGTCGAGTGCGCTCAGTTATGGTGGCAGGGCAGAAATCGTTGCGTCTGTCAAAAGCATGATAGAAAAAGGAATGGGAATTGATGAGATTGATGAGAGCACCCTGGCAGACAATTTATATACAAAAGGCATTCCCGATCCTGATCTTATTATTCGAACAAGCGGGGAAATGAGGCTGAGTAATTTCCTGCTGTGGCAATCGGCTTATTCTGAATTTTATTTCACTGACACACTCTGGCCTGATTTTGGCAAGGAGGAATTCAGGAAGGCGATTGAGGAATTTAAAATCAGGGAACGAAGATATGGAGCACTGCCGGGCAACAGATGAGTCAGATCATAAAGACATTTTCAGGAAATTTCTGTCTCGATATATGGAATGTATGTAGTTGCTTAAAACAGCCACTGTGACAATATATGAATAGAAGAACTAATGGAAATATATATGTCTGAAAAGACAGCCTCAGACTTTAACTGGAAAAGGATTGTGGTTGCCGCTGCAATATTGCCCGTGCTTGCTGTCTATCTGTATTATCTACCGCCGATGCCTTACTTTCTCGCCCTTCTTACCGTTGTCTGTGTTATGGCAATGAATGAGTTTTATACGATGTATGGCCTGAGAAATCGATTTATTATTCCGGGAGTATTAATTGGCGGCGGTATTTTTTATATTATCTGTCTACATTCCGAGTTTTTTTTAGAGGCGTTATTTTTAGGTTTTCTTGCTCTCTTTCTCTTGAGATTATTCGACCGTCAGACTCCTGAAGGAAGCATGTCAGAGATTGGCCCTCTCGGTACAGGATTCTTTTATATCGGGATATTTCTCAGTTTCCAGTGGTTTCTCCGGATTGACGCAGGGGTAGAATATATTTTCTTGTTGTATGTATCGGTATGGTTTGCTGACAGCATGGCATATTATATAGGGAAGTATCTTGGTAAACACAAACTGTTCCCCTCCGTGAGTCCCAACAAGACCATGGAAGGTGCATTTGGCAGTCTCCTGGGAGGATCTGCCGGCGCTGTAATGATAACTATCGTCATGAATATCCAGGGCCTTTCAGCATCTGGTGCCGCTGCAACAGGTGTGGCCCTTGGACTCGCTACTGTTCTGGGAGATCTCATAGAATCAATGTTTAAAAGAGACGCAGGGGTGAAGGACTCCGGAAATCTGATACCGGGACACGGAGGATTTCTTGATAAGATTGACGGATTTCTGGTTGCCGGTCCGGCACTTTATTTTATTGTGAGGTTTTTGTGAAAACACTGTCGGTTCTTGGATCAACAGGTTCTATAGGCCGAAATACACTAGAGGTTGTAGGCCGTAATCCTCAGAGGTTTAAAGTCTGTGCTCTTGCAGCGAGAAATAATATCAGTCTGCTTGAATCACAAATTCATTCATTTAAACCTGATCTGGTGGCAGTATATGACACAGCAGCAGCAGAAGAGCTTAAAAAGAAGAACCTCCCGGTTGAGATTCTTTCAGGGGAAGATGGTTTGGTTGCGGCTGCTACCATGGAGACGTCTGACATGGTTGTTTCATCCATAGTGGGTTCTCCCGGTCTTATACCCACATACAGAGCTATAAGGGCGGGCAAGGACATAGCGCTTGCAACAAAGGAGGCTCTTGTGATGGCGGGTAAACTCATAATGGCCGAAGCTGCCGGACATGGAGTACATATCCTGCCTGTTGACAGTGAACACAGCGCGGTTTTCCAGTGTCTTCACGGAAGAGACATGGAAGAAGTAACAAGAGTAATTCTCACTGCGTCAGGAGGAGCGTTTCGGGACAGGAGTCTGTCTGAACTCAATACCGTTACATCTGCCGAGGCTCTGAGACATCCGAACTGGGAAATGGGAAGGAAAATAACTATCGATTCAGCCACCCTGATGAACAAGGGACTTGAGGTGATCGAGGCCAAATGGCTTTTTGACCTGCCGGTAGAAAAGATCGGGATCATCATTCATCCCCAGAGTATTGTCCATTCAATGGTGGAGTTCATTGACAGCAGCATAATCGCCCAGCTGTCTCTTCCTGACATGAAAGGACCAATCAGTTACGCACTGTCCTACCCTGAAAGGTTTGGAGATGTATTGCCGTCGCTTAACCTTGCAGAGATACGTAAACTTACATTTGAAGAGCCTGACAGGGAGAAGTATCCGTCAATTGATTTAACATACAGGGCACTGATTTCAGGAGGCACCATGCCGTGCGTTTTAAATGCCGCGAATGAAGTTGCGGTGGATGCATTCCTTGATGACAAAATATCTTTTCCGGATATAACCAGGGTAGTATCAGAAACAATGGATAGCCATAAAGTAAAAGAATATGAAACAATAGAAGAGGTACTACAGGCCTCGGAGTGGGCAAAAGTAAAAGCAAATGAATTGCTGAATGGAGAAATTAAATTATGACATTTATTTGGGCGGTTATTTTATTTGGATTGCTGATCTTTTTTCATGAACTCGGGCATTTTATATTGGCCAAGCTTGTCGGCGTTAAGGTGATGAAATTTTCACTCGGATTCGGCCCCAAGATCCTTGGCAAAAAAGTCGGGGAAACGGAATACCTCCTGTCGGCAATTCCTCTCGGAGGCTATGTTAAACCTCTTGGTGAAGAGCCGGGAGAGGAAATATCAGAAGAAGACAAGCCCCGGGCATTCAATAATCAGACAGTATGGAAAAGGGCATCAATAGTTCTTGCGGGCCCGGTTTTTAACCTTGTTCTGGCATATATCATATTCGTGGTGTTCCTGAGTACAGACTTTCCCGTAGCGATCCCCAAACTGGACAGCATCACTACTACGCTTGAGAGTGTTATGGAAGACTCTCCCGCAATGAAGGCAGGGTTAGTTAAGGATGACACTATTGTGTCGATTAATGGAGAGTCTGTCAGAGACTGGAATGAGATGGCTGACATATTTTCCAGAAATCCAGGCAAGGAACTTGTCCTGCAAGTCAGAAGGGGAGAAGAACTGTTACCTGTCAAAATTGTACCGGAACCTACGAAGGTCAAGAATGAACAGGGTGAAGAGACGACCATCGGCAGGATAGGTATATCAAAAAAGTTCAATGCAAAGGTTATCAAGAGTGACAGTATTTTTTCAGCTCCCTTTAAGGCGGTACAGGCTGTATATGAATGGTGTGTACTTACACTGGACGTTGTTGTCAGGCTGTTTGCCGGGACGGTATCAGCAAAGCAGATAGGAGGTCCCATCCTCATTGTGGACGCTGCTGCCAAGGCCGCGTCTGTAGGAGTTTTTACGTATTTCAATTTTATTGCGATAATCAGTATTAACCTGGCAATCTTAAATCTGCTGCCTGTGCCTGTTCTTGATGGAGGGCATGTAATGTTCTTTATCATAGAGGCGATCAGAGGAAAACCGATAAGTGAAAAAGTCATGGTGGCTGCCAACAAGGTAGGGATGACCCTGCTTCTGTTATTGATATTTTTTGTACTTTATAACGATACGGTAAGAGTCATCGTCCCCTGGTTTCAAAAAACTGTTATTCCGTAATTATTACATGAGCAGACCACCTGAAATAAAGAAGCTCATATCTTCAGGCGGAGTTATATCACGGGTATCGGAAAAGGGCATCGAGGTGGTGCTTGTGCTGGTGAGGGGGAAGAATGCATGGTGTCTGCCCAAGGGAATTATTGACAGAGGCGAAAAACCCACAGAGACTGCTCTTCGGGAGGTACGGGAAGAAACAGGACTCACAGGTAAACTCATAGAAAAAATCGGAGAGATTTCATACTGGTACTTTCTAAAAAGCGATATGTTGAAGATTCATAAGACGGTCCACCTGTATCTTTTAAAGTATATCAGCGGAAGCACTGATGACCACGATCACGAAGTTGATGAAGCAAAATGGTTTCCCATTGAAGAGGCTTTAAAAACGTTATCTTATAAGAGTGAAAAAGAAATAATGCTGAAGGCCAATGATATGATCAATGACAAATTGGTTCAGTTTAAGCAGCATGGTTAAATCTGTACATCTTGCCTCGACAACCGTTTATGGTGTGACAGCTTATTTTCTTCATGATTGTTAATAAATTCGGAGGATTTTACATATGAATGTAGCACAGAAACTTATATCGTCACATCTTGCTGAAGGGGAGATGAAAGCCGGAAACGAGATAGCCGTATCAATAGACCAGACCTTGACCCAGGACGCAACCGGCACAATGGCCTATCTTGAGTTTGAAGCGATGGGCATCCCGCACGTCAGAACAAAGGTTTCGGTCAGTTATGTGGACCATAATACCCTCCAGTCAGGTTTTGAAAATGCTGATGACCACCGTTTTCTCCAGACAATTGCGAGTAAATACGGTGTGTTTTTTTCAAGGCCCGGAAACGGCATATGCCACCAGGTCCATCTTGAGCGTTTTGCAAGACCCGGTCAGACACTGCTCGGATCGGACAGCCATACACCAAATGCCGGTGCTCTTGGTATGCTTGCGATCGGTGCCGGAGGACTGAATGTTGCTCTTGCCATGGCCGGAGAACCATTCTGGCTTGTTATGCCAAAAGTGGTTAAGATGAACCTGAAAGGATCGTTGAAAAAAGGGGTGAGTGCAAAAGACATTATCCTCGATGTGTTAAGACAGCTCAGCGTCAAAGGAGGAGTGGGAAAGATTATTGAATATACAGGGGAAGCGCTCAAGGACCTTACCGTTCCTGAGAGAGCGACTATTACCAATATGGGTGCTGAGCTGGGTGCCACCTCATCGGTCTTTCCGTCTGATGACCAGACGAGGGCTTTCCTGAAAGCCCAGGGACGAGAAGATGATTGGGTCGAGCTCGTTCCTGACACTGATGCCGTTTATGACGAAGAGAGAGAAGTCAACCTTGATACCCTTGCGCCGCTTGTAGCAGCACCCTCCAGTCCTGATAATATCAGGACGGTACAGGATGTAAAGGGCATACCCGTAAAACAGGTATGCATTGGAAGTTGTGTAAATTCCTCATATGCTGATTTGATGGTTTCCGCAAAGATTCTCAAAGGGAAAAAAGTACACCCGGATGTAAGCCTTACGATCAGTCCCGGGTCACGCCAGACATTACAGATGGTATCTGGAAACGGTGCTCTTGCCGATCTTGTATCTGCCGGTGCCAGGATACTTGAGAGCACCTGCGGTCCCTGTATCGGGATGGGACAGTCGCCTCCTACCGGAGCTGTGACCCTAAGAACATTTAACAGGAACTTCCCCGGAAGAAGTGGTACTCCGAATGACCAGTCATATTTGTGCAGTCCAGTGACCGCATCAGTATCTGCGATCACAGGTGCAATAACCGACCCCGCAGAAGTGTTGAACGGACCCATTGTGATTCCTCTGCCCGACAGGTACATAATCGATGATGCCATGATCATTCCTCCGTCAAAAGAACCTGAAAAGGTTATGGTTGAAAGGGGTCCAAATATCAAACCCTTCCCAGTAAAGTCGCCTCTTGAAGAGTCTCTCACTTCCCGCGTCATAATAAAGGTTGGAGATAACATTACCACTGACGATATTATGCCGGCCGGGGCCAAGATTCTTCCGCTCAGGTCAAATATTCCGGCTATTTCAGAATACGTATTTTCAAAAATAGACAGTGAGTTTATCTCCAGAGCAAAAGAATCGGATGGCGGTATTGTTGTCGGAGGGAATAATTACGGTCAGGGGTCGAGCAGGGAGCATGCAGCCCTTGCTCCCATGTATCTTGGAATAAAGGTTGTATTTGCAAAGTCATTTGCCCGTATCCATAAAGACAACCTTATTAATTTCGGTATCATTCCCTTAATGCTCACGCCTGAGATATATAACTTTCTTCAAGAGGGAAGAGTGGTTGAGTTTCCTTCATTGGCAGAAGAGGTGAAAAATGCAGACACTATTACGTTTATTGATAAAACGTCGGGCAAAACCTTTTCATCTGAACACAGACTTACACAGAGACAGCGCGAGATTATTCTTGCGGGTGGATTGCTTAACTACGTGAAAAACAAATCCTGAATTTTTATGTACAGCGAGTCTGGTGCGGATAGTTCTTACCTTACGATAAACAGGCTAAAAAAAATCGTTACATGAGATAAGATTTATTATATTCATCTTTTCAGCTTTTATTCACATCCGGGCAGTTTTTTCTAGACAGTTATCTCTATTGTATCGATGAATACCCTTTTTTCCATGCCTGCCGTAATAATAAGAATCAAGAAAAATATGGGCTGAAAAACACAAGCCAGCATTAGTCTAAAAAATACTTGCAAAACGGAACAGAATATGTTTATGTATCTATTAAAAAACAAGCGAAAGGAGGGATTACATGAAAATTGTGTCTATTTTTCTCATGGTGCTTATTCTGGCTCTGGCAGGATGTACAACAAAGTATACATTGGAACCGGAAGATAAAGCGTTGCTTGACAGTGCCTTGGATAATGCTAAAGATGCAAAGGCATCCGCAGAAAGTGCATCTGCTTCTGCAAGCAAGGCAACAAGTGAAGCTGACCGTTCCGAGGCTGCTGCCGACAGAGCAGAGAGAGCTGCCAACAGGGCAGAACGTGCTGCAGACAGTGCAGAAAGCTCAGCTGAAAAGGCGGTCAAGGCATTTGAAATGAAACAACAGAAGTAATTAATTGGATATTAAAGCGGGAAGCCCTGTTGCACTTTTTATTGATTTAATCATTAAAGCAGTGTTTATATCTTTTAACAGGTGCTTCCCGTGAAGTTTTTTAATCACCATATTAATAAGCTCTGACTCAGTCAGGTCAGAGGCATGGACCTCGATATAGATCTGATCATTGTGTATTCCTACCTTTACCGGCTCACTGATAATTTTTACTGGTGTTCCCGGAGTAACATAATTGTATAAATCCTTTATATCTTCGGGATAAAGCCTTATACATCCCTGACTGACTCTTCTCCCTATCCCATAAGGCCTGTTCGTACCGTGGATTCCGTAGGTATCTACAGAAAGCTGCAGCCAGTACTCTCCCAGGGGATTGTCCGGTCCCGGTAGCACATAGAGAGGAAGCTCCGGATTTTCCCTTCTGGAAGTTTCGGGTACTTTCCATATCGGGTCCTTCATCTTCAGGGTGATACTGAAATCGCCTGTCGGAGTATTAAAGCCCTCTCGTCCAATTCCTATGGGGTACGTCTTGATGTACCTGGCTTCCCGCAAAGAGAAGAAAAAATACAGTCTCAACTCCGCCAGATTGATGATGATCCCATTATCTATTAATTCCGGGAGAAGCCAGGATGTCGGAATTGTCACGGCTGTTCCTTTTCCCGGCACCCATGGATCGATATTTTTATTGGCATCCACGATTTCGTTATATCCTGTATCATACATCCTCGCCAGCTCGATCAGGGTTTCACCTTTGCCCAGGATATAGGATCTGTTTTTACCTATGAGGTATCCATGATCTGAATAAACAGGAAATGCTCCTGATGCTTCAATATAATCCGGGGAGAAGAGAATCGATAAAAAAAATATTAGAAAAATATACACGTTGAATATTTTACTTAAATATACTTTTTTTTAGAAGATATAGGTTTGCGAATTATAATGCATAGCTTGACACACATGAAATCGGGATGTATACTTTATTTCTACCCTAGGGGAGGCATAGCCTGAGAGTTTCACTGACAGAACTCAGAGCCCAGAGCGCAGACCTTAGATAAAAGAATAAATCTGTGTTCTGATATCTTTAATCTGTGTTCTGAAGTGGGAGACCCTCTGAACCTGAACTGGTTAATTCCAGCGAAGGAAAGGGAAACGATAGAACATTCCGTATTTCCTTTGGCAAATGCCATTCCGGGAATACGGTTTTTTTTGGATAATATGAAAAGCATGCATGGTGACAGTAACAAAGAGTTTATCAGGGAGATCCTTGCCAAGTCTCTTGACCTGCATGTTCTCAACCTGAAAGAGGTATCAGCTTTAATTTATTTACATGACAGAGAAATCTGGGAAGAGGTATTCGACACTGCAAACCGGATAAAGGAAAAAGTCTACGGCAAAAGAGTAGTGCTCTTTGCTCCTCTTTATATTTCTAATGAATGCATGAATGATTGCCTTTACTGCGGTTTCAGGTCCGGCAACAGGGATGCCAGGAGAAAGAGTCTTACTGTTGATGAGGTTTTGCAGGAAGCGGAATTTCTGTCCGGCAAGGGGTACAGGCGGCTCCTCCTTGTTGCAAGTGAGCATGCAAAGCATACAGGGATAGATTATCTTGAAAAAATAATCGAAGCCATATACAAGAGAACTGATATAAGAATATTGCATGCCAACACTGCTCCCATGAGTGTTGATGAATTTAAGAGACTTAAAGCAAGCGGTATAGGCGTGTACCAGTGTTTTCAGGAGACGTATCATATACCCTCATACAGATATTTGCATCAAACCGGTACAAAAGCAGATTATGCGTCAAGACTGAATGTTATGGACAGGGCCATAGAGGCCGGTTTTGAAGATGTGGGTATGGGTGTGCTTCTTGGACTGTATGACTGGCGCTGGGAAGTTGGAGCCTTAATAGCCCATAGCAGGAGGTTAATAAGTAAATACGGATTCGGACCTCATACGCTTTCCGTTCCCCGACTGCAGCCGGCAGAGGGATCAAAAGTGAATGTTGATACATACAGGGTATCAGATGAAGATTTAAAAAAAATAGTGGCCATTTACAGGCTGGCCCTGCCTTATGTGGGTGTTGTTGTCTCAACGAGAGAACGTTCAGGTCTGAGAGATGAGCTGCTTTCCATGGGAGCATCACAGATATCGGCAGGCTCCAGGACAAGCCCCTGGGGATATATTGAAAAAGGCGATACAGAACAGTTTGAGATCGGGGATAACCGAAGCCTTGAAGATATTGTACGCAATATTGCTGAAATGGGCATGATTCCCAGCCTGTGTACTGCCTGCTACAGGGAAGGCAGGAGCGGTGAACAGTTCAGAAAACTTGCACAGAACGAACACATGAAAAAGCTGTGTCATGAAAATGCACTTCTCTCACTGAAAGAGTATATCGAGGATTGCTGTTCTGAGGATGTAAAAGAAGATCTGGAAAAACGTTTGAAGGAAGAAATTGCAAAAAGTTCCAATGGATTAACAGATAAAATGAAGCTTGTAGAACAGGGAAAGAGGGACATTCATTCCTGATATGAAAGCAATGTGCAAACAAACTGAGGAATTGCCAAATGAAGACTTTCCGAGGGCCTCATTATAGAAGAGAAATAATATGACACTCACTTTGAATGGCAAAAAAACTGATATTCAGGACGACCTGACGGTTGAAGGTCTGCTCGGGTATCTCATGATTGCACCGGCCAGGGTTGCTGTTGAAGTCAACCTCAGCATCATTAAGAAAAATGATTATCATACCTGTGTTTTAAAAGACGGTGATAAAGTAGAGATAGTTAATTTTGTAGGAGGCGGGTGAAGAAAATCTTAAATTTTAAATTTCAAATAACAAGAAAACTGTATCAAGTGAGTTGTACCGAGTAACGAAAAACCAGTATTAAGAGGGAGCATCATGACAGACAATCTTATTATCAAAGGTATCGAGTTTAAATCGAGACTGTGGGTGGGTACAGGCAAGTATAAGGACTTTCAAGAGACAAAGCTGGCAATCGAAGCTTCGGGTGCTGATGTAGTTACTGTTGCGGTAAGAAGGACCAATATATTTGATAATAAGTCAGACAACCTGCTCGATTATATAGATCCACAGAAGTATAAGATCTTACCTAATACGGCAGGATGTTTCACTGTGGAAGATGCACTGAGGTACTCACGGATTGCCCGGGAGACAGGGATATCAGATCTTATAAAGCTTGAGGTCATAGGAGATGAGAAAACGTTGTTTCCGGATGTATGCGCTACGCTGCAGGCGACTGAAATACTCGCCAAAGAGGGTTTTATAGTGCTGCCTTATATCAATGATGATCCCATAATGGCGAAGCGTCTTGTTGACGCAGGTGCGGCTGCTGTAATGCCCCTGGCTGCGCCGATCGGCTCAGGGCTGGGAATCAGAAATCCCTATAATATCAAGATCATCCTTGAGCAGGCCACTGTTCCGGTAATTGTGGATGCGGGTGTCGGAACGGCATCTGATGTTGCTGTTGCCATGGAACTGGGATGCGATGCCGTTTTGCTGAATACCGCGATTGCAGGGGCAAAAGATCCGATAGCAATGGCTACTGCCATGAACCACGCGGTAAAAGCGGGCCGTCTTGCGTTTACCGCCGGGAGAATCGACAGGAAGCTCTATGCAACTGCAAGCAGTCCGATAGAGGGTATGCTGTAAAAAGGTAAAGGGGAATGGGCAGGAAGATTATTGATTTTAAATTGTACCTGATAACAGATAGAAAGCTTATTACTCATAACTCATCACTCATTACTGCTGTGAGAAAGGCTTTAATGGGAGGGATCAGGGCGGTTCAACTCAGAGAAAAGGATCTCAGCACAAGACCGCTTTTAGCGCTGGCGTATAAAATGAGAAAATTGACCAGTGCACATAAGGTAAAGCTGTTTATCAATGACAGGTTTGATATTGCGCTTGCAGTTGGGGCTGACGGAGTGCATCTGACACAAAACAGCATCCCTGTCGCCAGCGTAAGGGATACGGTGAAAAAAAGACTTTTAATATGCGTTTCAACCCACTCCCTTAAGGAGGCAGGAGATGCAGAAAAAGGAGGGGCTGACTTCATAACGTTTGGCCCTGTATTTAAAACGCCTTCCAAGATGCGGTATGGCTTACCTGTGGGAACTGAGGCGTTGAAGAAAGTATGCAGGAATATAACCATTCCTGTATTTGCCATAGGAGGAATAAAAAGAAACAGGATCAGGGATGTAAGGGAGTCAGGTGTTCATGGAGTTGCAATGATCCGTGAGATTCTGCTGTCTGATGATATAAAAGGAACGTCACAGGAACTAATAAATATAACAGGAGCTTAACATGGCTAGGTTAAACAAAACCAGGATTGAACTTGCCAGAGAAGGTATTATTACTGAAGAAGTAAAGGAGGTTGCACGTGAAGAGCGAGTGTCTGCTGAGCAGTTGTCCCAGGATATTGCAGAAGGATTGACCGTCATATCAAGAAATGCATCTCATGACATAAAACCGCTGGGAATTGGAAAAGGCCTGAGGACAAAAATCAACGCCAACATCGGAACTTCCCGGGACAGGATATCTCTGGATGAAGAGATGGAAAAACTGGACGTTCTAATCAAATATGGTGCAGATGCTGTTATGGACCTCTCAACAGGCGGTCCGATAAAAGACATAAGAAAGCTTCTCATGAGAAAATCTACAGTATCGGTCGGTACGGTACCTATTTATGAGGCTGTTGCCAAGGCAGCAGAGGACAAGGGTTCAATCGCAAAGATGAGCGTTGATGACCTCTTCGGAGCGATTGAAAGCCATGCTGAAGAGGGAGTGGATTTTATCACGGTCCATTGCGGATTAACCAGAAAAACGATAGAGACGTTGCGGGAAGACGGCAGGATCCTTGATATCGTGAGCAGGGGCGGGGCCTTTCTCGTGGAATGGATGATATACAATGACAGGGAAAATCCCCTATATGAACATTATGACAGACTGCTTGAAATATCCGGAAAGTACGATCTCACTTTGAGTCTTGGCGACGGCGCCCGTCCGGGCTGTCTGTCAGACGCAACGGACAGGACACAGATAGATGAGCTTATTACGCTTGGTGAGCTTCGTAACAGGGCACTAAAGGAGGGGATACAGGTGATAATAGAGGGTCCCGGACATGTACCGCTGAACCAGGTGGAGCTGAATATTAAAATGCAGAAAGAGATATGCAGAGGTGCCCCTTTTTATGTTCTGGGTCCTTTAGTTACTGATATCGGGATGGGGTATGATCATATTTCAGCAGCCATCGGGGGCGCTGTCGGAGGTGCTGCCGGGGCTGATTTTCTGTGTTATGTTACGCCTGCAGAACATATAAGGCTTCCGAATATAGATGATGTGAAAGAGGGTGTTATAGCATCAAAGCTTGCTGCCCATGCCGCGGACATCGCAAAAGGGGTGAAGGGGGCCATTGATATTGATAATGAAATGGCCAGACGAAGAAAGGCACTTGACTGGAACGGCCAGATAGAGCTTTCACTTAACCCTGAAAAAGTGAGGAGTTACCGATCTGAGATCCCCCCAACTGAGTCGCAGGTGTGCAGTATGTGCGGTGATTTTTGTGCAATCAAGACGGTTAAAGAGGCATTAAGAAAGAAATAGCCTTTTAAACAGAATTATATTGACATTATAAGGAATTTACAATATAGTGGTAACTATTAATGATGGGGGCTTTATTATAAGAACAGAGAGGGGTTCTTAGGTCATGAGTAATGTATCCACAATAATTGTTACTGAAGATGATGTAAGCTTGAATAATCTTATGCAAAAGATTTTGCAGAGAGAAGGATTTAAAACTGAAGGAGCCTTGAGCGGAGCAGCCGCCATTGATAAATTTTCAGATTGTCAGGACTCGCTCCTGCTTCTTGATTACAGTTTGCCCGATATGACAGGAAAGGAAGTAATAGAAGAGCTTTCAAAGAAAAACAGCCATGTTCCGTTTGTGCTTGTTACGGGCGCAGGAAACGAGAACGTAGCAGTAGATATGATGAAACGGGGAGCAATCGATTATATCATCAAAGATGATGGATTTGTTGAATATCTCCCGGATAAAATCAGGTCTATTATGTCTACCATTAACTGGGAGAAAAGTGTACAACAGGCAGAGGAAACTCTTCAGCAGAAAGCGTCTTTTAATCAGTTGCTGCTTGAAGGTATGCCTTATATAGCCGTATTAATGAATCCGTTAACAAATGAGATACTTGCATCTAACGCAGCTGCGTATAGAGCAGGTGTGGTATCCGGTAACAAATGTATATGCTGCAGTAACAATTCAGATTCTCCGTGTCCCTGGTGTGCTCCTCCTGTCAAATTGGAGAATGGCAGTGAGTATAAATTAATTTTTGAAGCGGATAAAAAGATATGGGATGCTATATGGATGGCAATAGACGATGACATGTTAATGCTTTACGCATCTGATGTCACTGACCGTGGGGAGATGTTAAGGGAATTCATTTCCAATAAAAAGGACCTTTAGAATCTCACTGAAATGGCTGGAGATATCTATCGCAATTTAAGCGGTCTGAAGGACAATTTACAGAAAGTGTCCAGCAACATCCATAAAATGAAGGGAAAGGCTGACAAGTAGGATATCTGCAGTATTGATTATTACTGGTCAGGATTAACCATCTCGTTTCAACAGCTTCGCTGTTACTCTGCGTTTGCCAGTTTCTTGCCGTTTAAATCTATCCCGATAATGTCCCAGTCTTTAAAACTGACTTCAAAGCTGAGAACTCCTGTGCTGTCAATATTTTTTGGTATGTTAAAGACCTTGCGGTCAAGGGGAGGGGTATTTTGAGATTTTCCGATCATTGCGGTAGCAGATGCAATCGCGATATTCAGGCTTAAAATGAGCACAAAAACCGGTTCATTCATGACCGAACTTATAATAGGATTTTTTTTGCCGAATGCACCTTCTTCCAGCACGGTAATAAATGTGCCCGTTCCGAGTATGCTTTCATCAGGAATATGGATTTCCGAATACGTTATGCCCGGGACCGGTTCCTGTTCCCGGCTTCTTATCTCTGCCACTGTTGCCTCCCGCTTTCTTAAATAAAGTAACGGTCAGATTTTACCACAGATCATTTATATTATGCCTGTTCCGGATGAGAGATCATGTCGTATCCGTGATGAAATAATGATATCGCCAAAATTGACAAAGTGTATATGCAATCAATATAATTAAGGTTTGATACAACTATAAAAGGAGGTCATTCATATGTCAGATGCAGTTACAAGCGTTACGGGTGAGACTTTTGATCAGGTGGTTCTTCAATCTGAGAATCTGGTTATGGTTGATTTCTGGGCAACGTGGTGCGGTCCATGTAAAATAGTAGCTCCTGTTGTGGAAGAGCTTGCGAAAGAGTATGAAGGCAATGTTGTTTTTGCCAAGGTCAATACAGATGAAAATCCTGACCTCGCAAGTAAATATGGAATTCGAGGCATTCCTACCTTGATGTTTTTTAAAGGCGGAGAAGTCAAAGACCAGGTAGTAGGAGCTGTACCCAAGGCCCAGCTAAAATCAAAGATAGACTCATTTCTGGGATAATCAAAGATAATCATGCATGACGTAATAATTATCGGGGGAGGCCCTGCTGGCCTGACAGCAGGGCTTTATACTTCCAGGGCCAGATTAAAATCTCTTCTCATTGAAAAGGGATTGACCGGGGGAACAGTGACGATCACGGAATGGATAGAGAATTATCCGGGCTTTGAAGAAGGAGTTGCCGGTACTGATCTTGCCCGGAAAATGGAGCAGCAGGCTACCAAATTCGGACTTGAAATAACGCAGGGTACGGTCATCCGCATATCGTTCAATGGTAATATTAAAAAGGTAATACTTGAGGATGGTCAGGAGATTGAGTCGAAAAGCGTGATACTGGCTTCAGGTGGACACCCGCGGAAACTGAAAATAGAGGGTGAAGACGAATTCCGCGGCAAAGGGGTATCTTACTGTGCAACCTGCGACGGAGCTTTTTTCAAGGGAGCAAAAATTGCTGTTATCGGCGGTGGAGATTCAGCAGTGCAGGAAGGTCTTTTTTTGACAAAATTTGCAGAGGTGGTGTACATCGTGCACAGGAGAGATAACCTGAGGGCGGAGAAGATTCTGCAGGACAGGGCCTTTTCAGATCCGAAAATCAAACTTGTCTGGGACTCTGTTCCCGAAAAAATTGAAGGAGATGAGAAGGGTGTCACATCCCTGCTTGTAAAGAATGTAAAAACCGGAGAGCTCACTTCTCTGGAAGTTGAGGGAGTTTTTATTTATATCGGTTTTGATCCCAACACGGAATTTCTGGCCGGAACGGCGAATCTCGATGAAAATAACTATATTATCACTGATGAGAATTTGGCAACGTCAGCGCCCGGCATTTTTGCGGCCGGCGATATGCGCTCAAAAATTACAAAGCAGATTGCCACAGCAGTGGGGGACGGTGCCATAGCTGCCATAGCAGCTGAGAAATACATAGAGGACAATTTTAAAAAGTAGGAGCGATCGGCTGTTCGCCCCTGCAGCTGAACAATGTTTGAATCATTATCCGACAGACTGGAAGGCATCTTTAAGAAAATTAAGGGCCGCGGGCTTCTCAAGGAAGAAGATGTTATTGCTGCCCTTAAGGAGATCAGGATGGCCCTGCTTGAAGCCGATGTGAATTTCAAGGTAGTGAAGGGTTTTGTTGATAAGGTCAGGGAAAGGGCTGTGGGCAGAGAGGTCCTTGAGAGCATAACCCCGGGGCAGCAGGTTGTAAAAATAGTAAATGATGAACTCTGTGCTCTCATGGGAGGAGGGCACAGCAAGATCAACCTCTCCCCAAATCCTCCCACGGTCATCATGCTTGTCGGTCTTCATGGTTCGGGGAAAACAACGACTTCTGCAAAGCTTGCCAATAATTTCAAAAAAGACGGCAAAAGGCCCATGCTTGTCGCAATGGATACAGGCAGGCCGGCAGCCATTGATCAGCTTATCTCCCTCGGGGCTCAGATTGATGTGCCTGTGTATGCTACACGGCCGGGAGATGATCCGGTAAGCATTTTCCCCGATGCCCTAAAAATGGCAAGGCTCGAGGGCAGGGATATTATGATCCTTGATACTGCCGGCAGACTTCATGTTGATGATGATCTGATGAGAGAACTTGAAAATATTAAACGCGAGGCCTCCCCATCGGAGATCCTGCTTGTTGCTGACGCGATGACGGGACAGGATGCTGTGAATATTTCGGAGTCATTTAATGAACGATTGGACCTCCAGGGTGTAATTCTTACAAAAATGGATGGAGACGCCCGTGGTGGAGCGGCCCTGTCAATCGTTACAGTTACAGGGAAACCCATCAAACTTATCGGCGTAGGTGAAAAGATAGACTTTCTGGAGCCGTTTCATCCCGAAAGAATGGCTTCCAGGATTCTGGGCATGGGCGATGTTGTAACACTTGTAGAAAAGGCCCAGGAAGCGGTAAGCCTTGAAGAGGCGCTTAAGCTTGAAGGCAAGCTCAAAAAGGACAGGTTTACATTTGAGGACCTCATAACCCAGATAAAACAGATAAAAAAAATGGGTTCGCTTGAAAGTCTTTTAAGCATGATCCCGGGTCTTGGAAAACAGTTAAAGGGTGTCAATATTGATGACAGGGCCTTTGTCAGGGTAGAAGCCATAATATCGTCCATGACGATGCAGGAAAGAAGAAATTATGTTATACTCAACGGCAGTCGAAAAAAGCGGATTGCCGCCGGAAGTGGTACTACTGTGGCTGATGTTAACCGACTGGTCAAACAGCACCTCCAGATGAAAAAGATGATGAAAAAAATGAAGCGCGGCAAGGGCTTTGGGATGCCTCAGTTCAAATTCTAATAATGAATCAGGCTTCAGTTTAGTATCTTGAATACTATTGTTGGATCCTGTATATTAATATCCATTGAGACGGAGGAAGTAAATTGGTAAAGATTAGACTAACTAGAAAAGGTGCGAAGAAAAAGCCTTTTTACAGGGTAATTGTGGCTGACTCCCGCAAGAGACGGGACGGTCCGTTTATCGAAATCATCGGCACCTATGATCCACTGAAAGAACCATCGGAAATTAAAATAGATACCGAGAGGGCCAGGTACTGGCTTGGCTGTGGAGCTCAGCCAAGTTCTACTGTTAGCAAACTTTTGAAAATATCGGGCCTGTAATAATCAGCCCTGGTTCAAATGGAGGTGGACATGAAATCACTGATCGAGGATATTTCAAAGGCTCTGGTGGACAAACCGGAGGAAGTATCAGTTGCTGAAGTTGATGGTGAAAGGACCACTGTCTATGAATTGCGTGTTGCCACTAGTGATCTTGGTAAGGTTATCGGAAAACAGGGCAAGACAGCAAGGGCTATCAGGACGATTTTGAGTGCTGCCGGTACAAAGCTCGGTAAACGCTGTGTTCTGGAAATTCTCGAATAATTCTGAACATCAGAAAATTTTTATTTTTAAATATAAAGGAGAAGGGCAGCCCCCTTCTCCTTTAGAATTGTCTGTAATCTGAAAATGAAATGTGATGTCTTAACTCTCTTCCCTGATGTCATTACCGCCTATCTTAATGAGAGCATTCTGAAAAGGGCGAGGGAGAATAACCTGCTTGATGTATGTATTCTCAATATCAGAGACTTTACCACAGATGTTCACAGGACAGTGGATGACTACCCGTATGGAGGAGGCGCGGGCATGGTCTTCAAGCCCGAGCCGATTTTCAGTGCGATTGAATATCTCGAGAAGGACGGACAGGCAAGGAAGGTAATCCTCCTCAGTCCTCAGGGGAATCCCTTTGATCAGAGAAAGGCAGAATCTTTTGCAGGGGAAACCAGAAGACTGACATTCATTTGCGGACGTTATGAGGGGGTGGATGAAAGAGTGAAACATCTGGTTGATGAAGAGGTCTCGATCGGCGATTATGTAATGACTGGCGGAGAACTGGCTGCTTTGGTTATAATAGATGCCGTTACCCGGTTGATCCCGGGAGCGGTTGGAGATGAAAGGTCGGTCGAAGATGAGTCTTTTTCTTCAGGACTGCTTGAATATCCCCAGTACACAAGACCCAGGGAGTTCAGGAATATGACGGTTCCGGATGTTCTGCTGTCGGGCAACCATGAAGAGATCAGACGGTGGCGGAGAAAGCAGGCATTAAGAACGACACTGAAAGTCAGGCCCGATATGCTGGACCGTATAAAACTTGATGAATCGGATAAAAAACTGATTGTCGAGATATCGTCGGAAGAAAATAATTAGTACATGGTATCAACTATTGATGAGAATTTAAATTATCCTTTGTAACGCAGGAGGAATGAGATGAATGCATTAAAATCAGTGGAAGAGCAGTATAAAAAAGAGGTCCCTCCATTCAGGGTTGGTGATACAATAAGCGTGAACATGAAGATCAAGGAAGGGGAAAAGGAAAGGATCCAGACATTCACCGGAATTGTGATCGGCAGAAGAGGGAGCGGTACACGTGAGACCTTTATGGTAAGGAAGATTTCCTATGGAGTCGGTGTTGAAAAAGTGTTTCCCATTAATTCACCCCTGATCGAGAGTATAAAGGTGGTAAAACAGGGTGATGTTCGAAGGGCCAAGCTTTATTACCTGCGTGGTAAAAAAGGGAAGGCTGCCAAGGTCAAGGAAAAAGCATTTAACAGATAAAAGTTATAGCAGGTGAAAAGTTAAGAGGTATGGATTATATCAATCCATGCCTCTCTTTTTTCGTAATCATATGTTGACGATATGGAAAAATATCCAATGTCAAAGCTCAAATGCCAATTCAAAGAGATTGTTATTTCTGTTTTTTTGTAATTTGAAATTTGTAATTAAAGCTTTATCTCCCAATAAGCCAGAAAAAATCATTATAATATGATCTGTAATGAACCGGAATAAATCCCTGGATACTGGTGTTCCACCCATTTTTCAATTTGATAATGACATAAGGGAACATTACCCTGTGATTGCGGGAATTGACGAAGCAGGCAGGGGTCCACTGGCCGGCCCTGTTGTAGCTGCTGCTGTGATACTTCCGTCGGGATGTATATTGCCCGGAATCAGGGACTCAAAAAAGACTTCTGAAAAGGAACGCAAGAAACTCTTCTGGGACATCTTTCACAATGCTGAATCAATCGGGGTAGGGATCATAGGGCCTGACGTCATTGATGAGATCAATATTCTCGAAGCTACAAAATCAGCAATGATAACTGCGGTGCAGGACTTAACATTGAAGCCCGATATACTGCTGATTGATGCTGTCAAACTGACCAGAGTCGGGATTGTGCAGAAATCAATGTGTAAAGGTGAGTCTGTGAGCGCTTCCATAGCAGCTGCATCTATTGTCGCTAAAGTTGTAAGGGACGATATTATGATGGACTTTCATGAGAAATACCCTGTATATAAATTTAAAAGCCATAAAGGATATTCAACAAAGGCCCACATGGAACTGATTAATGAACACGGCCCATGTCCGATTCACAGGAGGAGTTTTAATAAGGTGAAAGATGTGAAGCTGACGTTTGGGTAATGAGGCGTTTATTGACGTGCTGTAGGGCGGGTTGGAACATGCCCCTACATAATGCTCCTACGTCTCTTAAAAGCCCACGAGTATAGAACAGCATTAATGACAATTACTGATACTCCAAGAACTATTTGAAACCCTCTCGTATATCCTGACGGATATATAATCGGCATGATATAGTGTTCGATAAAATCCTCACTGTATATTTCATGCCCTCCTTTTTCACGCAGCCGGTTTTCAAGTGGTGTCAGAGGGCATATCCATCCCATGAACTCAACCGTTGATCCCCAGATTGCCGAGGGAAGATGAACCCATGCCCATTTTCTGCTTCTCAGTAATAACAGTCCCCCAAAGGTAACAAAGATGATAAATCCAAGATGTGTCAGGACAATTATGTTTGCAGCTAGCCAGTAATGCATTCAGTTATATAATAATAATTTTCAGAATTAACGATGCTCTCCGTTTATTAATAATATCTCAGAGTCAGGGATATTCTGTTTATCCCATTTTGGATGATACAATATACATTATCTTCAGACTTGATGAAGATTGCAGGTTAATTCAATTATCCTGTCATGAATGATCTTCAGGGATTAACATATTAAAGATAAAAATTTAATTATGTTAAATAACTAACAGGATTTAATTAATTTTTCTTTTACTTGTTCATATAGCCTTGCGTTTTCCAATCCGATAGCAACTTGTCCAGCAAGGGTCTCCAAAAAAGAATCTCGCTCTTCAAAATCAGTTTCTGTTCCAGAGGCCAGTCCCAAGACTCCAATTATTTCTCCATTAATTATTAAAGGTAATGCGGCGAAAGATTTCAAACCTGCTTTCTTGCATTCCTCCCACGTACACCTGGAATCAGAAAAAATATCTTTCGAGTACACAGACATCCCACTGGAAACTGCCAAACCACAAAGACATTCCCCTACATAGTGTGTTTTAGTTTCAGTATGCTGGTATTTTAATGTATTCGCTTTTATACCTAACAATAAAAGATTTTCTTTATACCGATTAAATAAAAGCGTCATATCAGGATTAATAATTGAAACGATTCCTTCGAGTGCGGCATTGACCATACATTTCAGTTCAAGATTTGTGCCGATTTTTCTGCTTAACATGTGAAGAGCGGATAGTTCTTCAACGCGATTCTTAAGAGCTTTTTCTGAAGCTTCCAGCTTACTCTCCAAGGTCAGCTTATTAATAGTTCTCTTTATTATAGTAGGCAAATCATTCATTACATTTGTCCCCTTAACTATATAGTCCTGTGCTCCAAGCTTCATCATTTCAATAGCTATTGCCTCATTGCCACGACCTGTTATAACAATAAAAGGCATGCTATATTCTTTTTCTCTCAAAGTCTTGATAATTTGAAACCATTCATATCAGGCAGGTCATAATCAAGTAGCATAAGGAAGTGTTCATCCTTCAGTGCTTTTGAAATAGCATCAGAACCCATGAAAACAGACTCCGTTATATAACCTGCCCGCTGCAATATCTTTTGATAAAGACCGCTTATGCCTTTATCGTCTTCAACAATAAGAATACTATACAGACTTTCCATTTCTTGCCCGATAATAGATTTTGCTAAGTAGTAAGAGGATACAAAACTAACAGACGATTAGCAAGTAAATTCTTGCCCTGCCTCTTTTAATGCTTCCTTTAGGATTTATCCTTCAGACTATCTGTTTGATAAGAGAAAAGATCAATCCGAAGTGGTGGGGCGTTAGTATCATCCCTGGAATATTATTGTTAATTAATCCAGATATTGAAATTATTAGCTCTGTTGGGGCTACTCTCATATGTCTTGATCACGAATGTTGCATGAAGTGTTTTCGGGTTTGCACGGTAAATCACTTCGTTAAAACTATCTATAAGATTCTTAAATGTTTCATCCAATTGAACTACTGTTTTCTCTTTCTTCTTACGTTTGGTTTCTTCTTTTACTTGTATATATTCTCTGTGCAGCTTCGCTGACTCTTTTATGAGTTGCTCTTTTGCTTTTTCTTCATTTTTCATATTGACTATCCTGCATGCATAAACATCTGACTATTATATCAGTGATTATCAGTTTCAGGCCATATCCGTATTAAAAGATTAATTCTCAGGATAAATAGAAAGTTATCTTGCTGATCAATGAAATTGACCATGATATTATTGATACTTGATATTAGTCAGGTGCGACAGCACTTCCATACTTCCTTTCACATATCAGAAAAATTGAATCTGGTTATATTTTGAAGATAATTCTCTTGTCACGTCTGTTTAGTATGACAAATAATTATGGACCAATGAAGTAATTAAACTTGACAGTTCGATGTTACCGTAGTATGTAATAGGTATAAATTATTAAAACGAAACAACATCCAAGTATTGAGAAAGGTGCGTATGAAATTTAAAGTTAATGACTCGATAATAAAAAAAACGACAAAGTGTGAAAAGGATTTTTCATGTTTGTATGAAGAAAGAAAAGAACTCTGCAAAGTTACCCGTAAAGTAGAGGATAAAGTGTACTTTGTTGAATGTCAGGAGACGGAGTCATGCTCCTATCGGCTGCCATTCGGGAATTCATTTTTTTGCACCTGTCTGGTACGGAAAGCTATATACGATGAATATAAAATTTAAAAAGGATCAGTCTGCATGTTGAACGGGGAATGCACATTAATTCACTGCTCCATTAATTCATGTAAGTTTTGGGCACGTATTTTCTACAGCAAAGCTGCAGCCTGTTCAGCCAGTGCAGACCGGGCACTCTGTTTCATATTGAGATAGCAGAAGTTTTCTTCCTGGATGAACCGGTTTATGAGATACGCCAGACCGTTTGAAGCAGCATCGAGAAAGGGGGAGTCGATCTGCTCAAGGTCACCGGTAAAAACCACCTTTGTTCCTTCACCGCAGCGTGTGATGATCGTTTTCACGTCAAGGGGTCTCAGGTTCTGGGCCTCATCAATGATAAGGAACCGCCTGGGAAGGCTTCGTCCCCTGATATAGGTAAGCGGTTCTATATGGATGATGTCTGATTCAATCAGGTAATCGGAGCTCCTGTAGTCAGTGTCTTTCCCGTCAACCTTTTCATCTGATGTGTTGACTATCACATCGAGATTATCATAGATCGGCTGCATCCAGGGGTGCAGTTTTTCTACCAAGTCACCCGGCAGGAATCCGATGTCATTTCCGAGAGGCACGATCGGCCTTGCAACCATGACCTGTTCATATTTTTTTGCATAATCATTGTGAGAAGTTTTGGTGCAGAAATGAAGTCCTGCAGCAATGGCCAGCAGAGTTTTTCCCGTGCCTGCTCTGCCTGTAAGGGCGACGACATTTGTCGACGTTGATAGTAGCGCATCGATTGCGCACTCCTGCTCGATATTTTTTGGAAATATGCTCATTATTGAACGCTGTCTCCTGATAAGTTCCATTTTATCTTCACCATAGGCCCTGAATATTTTGTCTCCTGACTGAATATACCGCACTGAAGTAATTTCATCAGATTGAGATTCATCATAACGGATGTTACCGAATTTCTGAAATACCGTGGTCTTGTCTTTTAAGTAGTCCTGGGTCAACAGGCCGAGTGAATCGGCTTTTATCCTGACGGAGGTGTCCTTTGATACCAGAATTACCGGCTGGCCTTTGCATCCGTTATTGGCAATGGTTACCGCGGTTGAAATTATCCTGTTGTCATTTGAAGACTTGTGAAGATGACTGTTTTCCTTAACTTCAACCCTGAGAGTACCCTCACCAGGAAGATTAACTCCGGCGGAGAGTTTTCCTGTTTCTCTGTAATGGTCCACTAATCTCAGGGCCTGCCGTGCAGAAAAAGGTATTTCCCCGTTCCCCCTTTTCAGCTTGTCCAGCTCTTCAATTACCGTAATTGGCAACACTACTTCGTTGTCGGCAAAATAGAGAAAAGCCTCAGGATCATGTATCAGAACATTCGTGTCAAGGACAAATATTTTTTTCATATGTATTCTCCTTTTAAATTGTCAATGCCCATACAATCTTTTCGGTCATTACGTGAGTTTTTATTAGATTTTCTTTATGTGGGATGTGGCAATTGCTTAATGTACTGTTCTTTATCGGCGTGATTTTATATACTAAATTAATGTTGATAATTAAACAGTTCGATGCTTTACATCGGTATTGGTCATGTGTTATTATTTATCTCTTTAAAACAGGAAGGTGAATTATGCCATTAGCAAAAGATCAAAAAGAAGATATTATCAAACAGTATAAACTGCATGAGAGTGATACAGGATCCCCGGAGGTACAGATAGCCCTGTTAAGTAAAAGGCTTCTGGTCCTGAATGATCATTTTCAGTCTCATAAAAAAGATCATCACTCACGAAGAGGACTATTGAAACTGGTTGGTCAGAGGCGCAAGCTTTTGAGCTACCTTAAAACAACTAACAAAGAAAGATATGACAGGCTTGTTAAGGAGCTTGGATTAAGAAAGTAGAATGAATGACAAATGTTGAGATTGACGTCAAAGGCAAAACTCTTAATCTTGAAACCGGACGTTTTGCAAAACAGGCGGATGGATCGGTTGTTGCCACGTACGGTGACACCGTTGTCCTTGCAACAGCTGTTGCTAAAAAAGAAGTAAGAGAAGACATAGATTTTTTTCCCCTCACGATTGATTACCAGGAAAAAGCTTACGCTGCAGGAAAAATACCGGGAGGTTTTTTTAAAAGAGAAGGCAGGCCCGGGGAGAAAGAGACCCTCACATCCCGTCTCATAGACAGACCCATAAGACCTCTTTTCCCTGACGGTTTTTACTCTGAAACACAGGGGATAATTTCCGTGCTTTCCTTTGGTGATGAGAACATCTCGGATATACTGGGGATTATTGCGATGTCTGCGGCCCTGAGCATATCTGATATCCCGTTTGACGGACCCGTAGGTGCTGTAAGAATAGGAATTGTCGGCGAATCATTTGTTGTCAATCCTGATCTGAAAGAAATCGAAGAATGCGACTACAGCCTGGTTGTGGCCGGTACAGAAGAAGCGGTCATGATGGTGGAAGGCGGCGGAAATGAGGTTTCCGAGGCGGTGTTACTTGAAGCCCTGGACCTGGCACATACAGAGATACGCCGGGTCATTGAAGTACAGAAAGATCTCGTTTCCAAAGCAGGTAAAGCAAAAAGGGGCATTACCCCTCCAAAGACAGATGATGACCTCATCAGCTCTGTTTCAGATATTGCCCTGGACAGGATCAGGGAGGCCATTGTTATCCCTGATAAGCTTCAGAGACAGGAGGCACTTGACAGTATTCTCAGCTCTGTTATGGAGGAGATAAATACCGGGGAAGAAGATATTTCGAGAAATATATCCGCTGCCTTTAAAAAGATAGAAAAGAACCTGGTCAGAAACATGATACTTGAAAAAGGGATAAGGGCTGACGGCCGTAAACCTGATGAGGTCAGAAAAATAAGTTCAGATGTAGGCATACTTCCGAGGGCACATGGATCATCGCTTTTTGTAAGGGGGGAAACCCAGGCATTGGCAGTTGTAACTCTGGGAACCTCTGATGATGAGCAGAGGATTGATGCACTGGAAGGAGAATCAAAAAAGGCATTTATGCTTCATTATAATTTCCCTCCCTTCAGTGTCGGCGAAGTAAAGTTCCTCAGGTCTGCCGGAAGAAGAGAAATCGGTCATGGCATGCTTGCCGAGCGTGCCTTAAAGTCTGTGCTTCCACAGAAAACGGATTTCCCGTATACCATAAGAATAGTTTCAGATATTTTGGAGTCCAATGGGTCATCTTCCATGGCAACGGTGTGCGGCGGTACTCTGGCACTTATGGATGCAGGCGTTCCCATTAAGGCACCTGTTGCAGGAATTGCCATGGGACTTATAAAAGAGGGAGATAAAACTGTTGTTCTTACGGATATACTGGGGCTGGAAGACCATCTTGGTGATATGGATTTCAAGGTTACCGGCACGAAAAAAGGTATCACCGCCTTTCAGATGGATGTGAAAATAAGCGGTGTTTCCAGGGAAATCATGGAGACAGCACTGAACCAGGCCAGACAGGGAAGGATGCATATTCTCGATAAGATGGCAGGCATACTTGCTGCTCCCAGGGACACCCTTGCAACACATGCACCCAGAATTTTCACCATGAAAATAAAGACAGACAAGATAAGGGACGTGATAGGCACCGGCGGCAAGGTGATCAGGGGCATCGTTGAAGAAACAGGTGTGAAGATCGATATAGATGACTCAGGAAGCATTAATATCGCTTCAGTAGATGAAGAATCTGCACAAAAGGCGATCAGTATTATTGAAGGAATAGTTGCCGAGGCTGAACTTGGCAAGATTTATCATGGAAAGGTCAAGAGAATTGTGGATTTCGGAGCCTTTGTTGAAATTCTTCCGGGGACAGAGGGCTTGCTTCACATCTCACAGATTGCCGAAGAAAGAATTGCAAAAGTCACAGATGTCCTGAAAGAGGGCGAGGCTGTTGATGTGAAGGTCATAGAGATTGACAAAATGGGCCGGATACGCCTGAGCAGAAAAGAAGCGATGAAGGAACAGGGAGTCTCCTGATCATATCCATGTGCCCATGTCTGTGATGAGCCTGCCGCACCAGACATCATTTAATTCACTAATAGTCACATTAACAAAAGTGAATGCCTGACCTATATTTTTTTCCTGTTTCACCGTATAATTACGTTAAGCCTGCATGTGACTCTCTGGCTGCCCGATAACTGCATAGTATACATTCAATAGACATTATGTTTAAGAAAGCAAAACTGATAAATGGTATTCCGCTGGTTATGGAAAAAGCTGAGGAGATGCATTCCGTATGCATAGGTATCTGGGTCAAGGTGGGGTCCCGATATGAAGAGCCGGTGAAAAGCGGTGTCTCTCACTTTCTGGAGCACATGTTTTTTAAAGGTACCGAAAAACGCTCTGCAGAGGACATTGCCATGGATATTGATTCGCTGGGCGGCGAACTGAATGCCGTTACCTCTACAGAGTACACATTATATTATGTCAAAGTCCTTAACGAATTTATTGATAGCGCTCTTGATCTTCTCACAGACATATTTCTTAACTCAACATTTCCTGATGAGGATATTGAAAAGGAAAAAGGCATCATTAATGAAGAAATAAGCATGGTAGAAGACACCCCATCGGATATTGTATTTGAACTTTTTTCAAGAAATATATGGGGTGAAGAAGATCTCGGACAGACAGTGCTTGGCAAGCGGGAAACCATAGGATCCTTCAGGAGAAGTGACCTCATCGGTCATATTGAAAAACATTATGGGACTGAAAATATAATTATTGCATGCAGCGGAAAGTTTAATGAAGGAAGACTTGTTGAGCATCTGAATCGGGGAATAGGAAACCTTACAAGGAACAGTACAAAAAAGGAGATCACTGCCCCGGAATTTTCAGGAGGGGTAAAGGTGATTCCAAAGGACCTTTCAGAAGCACATATCTGCCTCGGCTTGAAAGGTATACCGTACAGCAGTGATGACAGATATGCGATGCATCTGCTGAATACTATCCTTGGTTCCGGTTTCAGTTCCAGACTGTTTCAGAACGTGAGGGAGAAAAAAGGCCTGGTATATTCAATTTACTCCTATCATATCTCTTATATTGACACGGGCATCTGGTCTGTTTATGCCGGTACCGACAAGAGGCATGTCAGTGAGGTTATTAATATTACAGTTGATGAGGTGATGAACCTTGCAGCTTCCGTAACTGCTGAGGAACTGAAGCGGGCAAAGTCCCAGCTTAAGGGGAACCTTATTCTTGCCCTTGAGTCTACAAGCAACATGATGACCAATATTGCCAAACAGGAAATATACTATGGTAAGTATTTCGCTCCCGATGAGATTATAAAGATGGTTGATGGCGTAACAATTGATGATATCAGAACTCTTTCAGAGAGGATTGTGCGGGAAAGTCCTATCGCGGTAACAGTGTACGGCCCTGTGAATGATAGCAGCCTTAGAAACTCCTGTAAGCTTTTACAATAGCTTTAACCGCTTTTTTGATTTGCCTCTCCGATGTGTTCCTGCCCAGGCTTAACCTTACCGCCCCCAGCGCTTCAGTCTTTCCCAGTCCCATTGCACTTAAAACAGACGAAGGTGTGTGTGTGCCTTCATGACACGCAGAGCCGGTAGAGGCCTCAATATCATGTTTAAGCCGATGCAGCAGCATCGAACCCTGGACGCCCGGGAATGATATATTCAGTGTATTGGGAAGTCTTTTTGTAGGATGTCCATTCAGTTTCATGCCGGGAACCTGACGTCGCAGCTCATTATAAAAAAATCTGGTGAGAGTTTTCATGTCATCACCCCTTTTTTTTATTCCATCTCCGGCAAGTTCACATGCTTTTCCCAGGCCTGCTATAGAGGGTATGTTCTCCGTTCCCGGTCTGAGGCCCTTTTCATGAGAAGCACCGAACATAATGGCTTTAAGCTTTATTCCCTGCTTTATGTATAAAGCTCCCGTCCCCTTCGGACCGTAGAATTTGTGTGAAACAATTGTCATTAAATCGGTTTTCAATCTTCTCACATGTACGGGTATTTTGCCGACGGACTGGGCAGCATCACAATGAAAGGGTATCCCTTTTTCCCTGGCTATCGTTCCAATTTCAGATATTGGCTGTATCGTCCCTGTTTCATTATTGGCATGCATTACTGTTATGAGAACAGTCTTTGCTGTTATCTGCTTTTTTAGGTGATCAGGACTGACAATTCCATGTCTGTCAACAGGAAGATATGTTACCTCGAAGCCAAGACCCTCAAGGTGCTTTACAGGATTTGCAACCGAAGGATGCTCAATACATGAAGAGATAATATGACCCGATTGAAACCTCGATGCAGTCCCTAATATGGCCATATTATTTGATTCTGTTCCACCGGACGTAAATACGATCTCATCGGGCAGCGCCCCTATCAGTTGCGCTACTTTCACTCGTGCATTTTCCAGTACCTGTTTTGCCTCCAAACCCCGGTCGTGACTGCTGGAGGGATTACCGTAATTATCCCTGAGGCACTTTGTCATAACTCTGATCACCTCAGGATCGACAGGTGTGGTTGCATTATTATCCAGATAGAGAGGGAGCATTATTGAATTACAAATGTCAAAGTCCAATTGTCAAATGAAATCCCAAACGACAAAAGATAAAAATAATAGACTGATCGAATTGGATTCAATGTTTTATCAACATGAATACATTTGACATTTATTTGACATGTGAGCTTTGTCATTTGTCTTTTTTAAGAGGACTCCTTTATATCACGATTGGAAAGAGTTGTCCTTAATTTTTTCTTCTGCAGTGCCTTTTCTATTTCCTGAGCAACAGCGGGAGAACGGTGCATGCCTCCTGTACAGCCGATCCCTATCGTGAGGTAACTTCTCCCTTCCTGCTTGTAAAAAGGGATAATATAGTCAAGCAGGGGATATAACTTTTCAAGGAACTCCCTGGTCTGATGCCGGGACAAAACAAATTTTTTTACTTTTGGAGATGTGCCCGGGAAATGTCTTAATTCCCCTATGAAATAAGGATTAGGCAAAAACCTTACGTCAAAGAGCAGATCTGCTTCAACAGGAATTCCATATTTAAAGCCAAATGAGACAAGGTTGATAATCATCTCTTTACGGGTTTTCTTGAGATATGATTCCGTAATATACTTTCTTAGCTGGTGAGGAGTGAAAGCTGAGGTGTCTATAATGGTGTCTGCTTCCTGTCGTATGGGCGACAGCAGTTTTATTTCCCGGTGTACCGCTTTTTTTAAATCATTCAGTCCCAGAGGATGCGGCCTTCGTGTTTCCTTGAATCTGCTGATAATGGCTTTATCATTGGCCTCAAGGAATATTATCTTGACTTTGTATTTTTTTCTCAGGGATGCAACGGATGCAGGAAAGTCCTTCCAGTTCTTTTTCTCCCTGATATCCACGCCAATGGCTACTTTTGACCTGCCGGGTGTTTTTTTGCTCTCGCCCATCATTATTTCCATAAGCGACATGGGCAGGTTATCAACGCAGAAAAAACCACTGTCTTCAAAAGCATTAAGCGCGACAGTTTTACCCGATCCTGATAATCCGGTCAGTATAATTGAATACGTCTGTTTTACAGTGGAAGCCATTACTTTAACGGTTCGATTAAACCGAAATTTCCATCATTTCTCTTATATAAGACATTGATATCACCTGAAGATGCATTTGTGAATACAAAAAAAGTCCTGTCCAGCAGATCCATCTGCATCCCGGCCTCTTCAACACTCATGGGTTTAATGTCGTACGACTTGTTTTTTATTATGGAGGGGAGCGTATCTGCAGATACCGGAGGAGGTTCAGCCTTGCTCTTGCTCTTTCTCTGGCTCACTGTTTTATCTTTATACTTCCTTACCTGGCGGGCCAGTTTTTCCACTACGTCATCAATTGATGAGTACATTTCACCGGTGATGCTTTCGGCCTGTATTATCGAACCGTTTACCTTGAGGTGGACTTCAGCCTTGTGTCTGTATTTTTCAACACTCAGGATGACGTTTGCTTCGGTTATATTGTTAAGGTATTTACTGAACTTGCTGATCTTATCTTCTGCATAGTCTTTAAGGGTATTTGTTAAATCCATCTGTCTGCAGTTGATAATAATGTTCATTGAGTTCCTCCTTTATATGGGAAATGTTACTGGTTAATTGTTATATGGAATGATCTGATGTGCAATAACGAATAACCAATAATTAATTACGAGCAATCAATAACTGAATTAAAACCACTTTTTTCGTTTTAAGTGTGAGGGAATCTTTAACTCCTCCCTGTATTTTGCAGCTGTTCTTCGTGCGACAGATATCCCTTTTTCTTTGAGCAGATCAACAATCTTCTGATCATTCAAAGGATGAGAGGTATCTTCCTCTGAAACAATCTTTTTTATCATGTCCTTCACTATTGAAGATGATATGTCACCTGTTGACGATGGTACTGCATTGCTGAAGAAATATCTGAAATTAAGGAGGCCCTGAGGACATTGGATGTATTTATTGGATGTGACCCTGCTTATTGTACTTTCATGCATACCCAGATCTTCAGCAACGTCCCGTAAGTTTAACGGTTTCAAAAATTTTGCACCTCTTCTGAAAAAGTCCTCCTGAAATTTCAGTATGCTCTCTGTGACCCGGTAGATCGTCTTATTTCTTTGATCGAGGCTTCGCAGTAACCATATTGCAGATCTGAGCTTTTCTTCCAGAAACTGTTTTTCCTCCGTACCCAGAGACTTCTTGTTGGTAAGGAGTTTTCTGTAATAATTGGAGAGTCTTAATTTTGGGATTCCTTCGTCATTTAGAGTGATAATGAACTTCCCTTCTGACTCCTCAACGTAAACATCAGGGATAATATGGATTGGTTCATCACTGGAATAATTTCTCCCCGGTCTGGGCTCAAGACCTTCAATGATCTTTATTGCTGCCAGAACATCGTTAATGGGTATCTTCAGGCTGGTAGCGAGCTGTTTGTATTTCTTTCCTTCCAGTTCCTTGAAGTAGTCAGTAAGTATCTCCTCTACAAGTGTGTTCTTCAGGCCAAGAGGCTCCAGTTGAAGCAGCAGGCATTCCTGGAGATTTCTGGCCCCGACACCTGCCGGATCAAATGCCTGGATATATCGAAGGGCTTCTTCAGCGGTTGTCTCATCAACGTCTGCACTGCCGGTGATTTCTTCCATTGAGGCCTGCAGATATCCGTCATCATTGAGATTATTAATTATTATTTCAGCTGTCCTGCCTAATGATGGGGGGATTGGCGAAAGTCTTAACTGCCACAGAAGGTGTGCATACAGATCAGCTTTGACACTGTTTCTCTCAAACGGGGAAATGGTCTCTTCGGCGGCCTCACCGAAATAACCAAAGTCTCTTCCGTCACTTTCTCTTTCCTCAAAGTAGTTGTCTGTTGTAAACCCGAAGATTTTTTCCAGTGGGGCTTCAGCGTCTTCGGACGGCTGCTGAAATTTTTCCTCATCCTGCGCTGTACCTGATGTTGCATTGCCTTCGGGTTCCTTTTCCATGCCTTCCTCAAGCAGGGGATTATTCATCAATTCCTGGTTAATATCCTGCGAAAGTTCAAGGAGGGGAAGCTGCAGCAGCTTTATGGATTGCTGCAACTGTGGTGTTAATATAAGTTTCTGAGCGAGCTTGAGTTCCAGTCGTTGTTCCATTGCCATTATAGTGTAAACTCCTCTCCTAAGTAACTCTTCCTGACCAGATCATTTGAAACAAGTTCAGATGGTACTCCATGAGCAAGAATGCGGCCATCACTTATTATATATGCCCTGTCAGTAATAGATAAAGTGTCACGTACATTATGGTCGGTTATTACAAGGCCGATCCCTTTTTTTGTAAGCAGTCTGAGCGTCGTTTTCAGGTCATTCACTGCAATTGGATCAATACCAGCAAAAGGTTCATCAAGAAGAATGAACACGGGGTCAACCGCGAGTGCCCTGGCTATTTCAACTTTGCGTCTCTCTCCCCCTGAGAGATGGTAGCTCTGGCTTTTAGCGATAGAATGGAGATTGAACTCCTCAAGAATGTTTTCAAGTTTTTCCTGCCTCGTTGTATTATCAGTATCAGCAATTTCAAGGACGGCCCTGATATTGTCTTCCACCTTTAATTTTCTGAAGATAGAGGCTTCCTGGGGCAGGTACCCGATACCCTTTCTGGCTCTTTTAAACATGGGGGAGCTGTTTATATTTTCTCCGTCAAGAGATATTTCACCGTCATCAGGAATAATGAGACCCAGTATCATATAAAACGTCGTGGTTTTACCCGCACCGTTAGGACCGAGCAGCCCGACAACTTCGCCTGAACTTATCTGTAACGAAATATCAGATACCACGCCTTTTCCGTTATAACTTTTTTTCAGGCCTGTTACCTCAAGAGAGTGCATTAATTTAATTCTTTTTTGTTTTTTAACACAACCCTGCTTTTTTGAACAATTGCACGTTCATCTTCAAGAAAAAAAATAATTTCAGATCCGGTTATGACGTTTCCTTTTTGCACTGCTCTTGGACTTCCAGTAAATATGATTTTCTCTTCATCGGCAAAGTATTCGGCTTCATCAGCAAATAATACCGTTTCGCTTTTATATACTTTTACATGACCCGTTGCATGAATCTTTTTTATTGCGTTTGCACCCTCATCGCTGTACACAGTCATCCTGTCGGAATAAATGGTGAAATCATCGGTCTTTGCAACTACCGAATTTTCAAATATTGCGGTATGGTCTCTGTTATCAGCGGTAAGTGTTTCAGATGTGATGACTATGGGCTGTTTCTCCTTATTGCCCTCATGTTCAGAAGCATATACAGAGATGTTCAATATGAAGATGACAAATATATAATTAACGATAGAAAACAGCTTTAACATTATTCATGATCCTTACTTGTTCTTTGCCCAGCTGCGCAGTCAGGCCGATTCCGGTGATGTTAAATTTTCTGCCCGAGAACTGTACGTCATCATCAGTAAAAATAAAGTCATCCGATTTGTTCCACGTGACAGTGTTTGTTTTGAATGTTGCATCCTCCATTGTTATTTTAACAGGTGTATTCAGGGTGATGTCCCCGTTTTCCACTTCATATGTTCCGCTGCCACTGGTCATAAAGATGTTCGGCTGCCGGTTGATCTTCAGTTTTAGATCATTAAGATATATTTTTTCCTGCTCTATCGGTATTAATGCTCTGTCAGCTGAAAGCTCCCATTTGATGTTACCATCTTCCTTATGAATGAGAAACAGGTCTTTCATTAATGATGTACGGTAAGAGGGGCTGATATTTACGCTTTTTCCGCTGAAATTAACGATTGCAAAGGTGCCGATTACTAAGAAAAATAAGAGAATGAAAGGCAGTCTGGTCCTCATCATACCATAGTGTATCACAGGGCATGTGTCATGTAAAGTTCTGGCAAGGAAAATGCTAAGGACTGTTATCTTGACTTTGACTTTGTAAAATGTTATTTATAGTACGTTTTGCTTGTAATAACCGCTAATAACAGATTTTATACTACTATAAGCTAAACTTAATACTTTTCTCTGGTAATTCCATAATTTCTTTTGAGGTTTTTATGGCAAAGATGGCTACGTTTGACAGAGGCATACATCCTGAATACAACAAAGAGCTCGCATCTGGAAAAACGATTACCGATGCTAAACTGCCCCAGAGAGTAGTCGTGCCTGTCAGCCAGCATATTGGCGCACCTGCTCAGCCTGAAGTAAGTATCGGAGATGAGGTGAAAAGAGGCCAGGTAATCGGTTCAACTTCAGGTTTTGTGTCATCCCCTGTCCATTCCTCCCTTTCAGGAAAAGTCATCACCATAGCCGATTTCCCCAGTACTGCCGGCAAAATGGTGCAGTCGATTGTGATCGAGAGTGATGGTAAGGATGAAGCGGTAACATTTAATGAACATCCTGACTACATGAACCTGGGTCCTGATGAAATCAAGAATATGATTAAAGAGGCGGGGATTGTAGGAATGGGTGGAGCCGCATTCCCGACCAACGTGAAGCTTTCGCCGCCGAAAGAGAAAAAAATTGATGCGGTAATTATTAACGGTGCCGAGTGTGAGCCGTATCTGACCGCTGACCACAGGCTTATGGTGGAGCATCCAAAAGAAGTAGTTGAAGGTCTGAAGATCATAATGAAGTCTCTTGGCGTTCATGAGGGGCATATCGGTATTGAAGTAAATAAACCTGATGCAATTGAAGCGATGAGTGATGTTGTATCCGGAGAAGAAAACATAACGGTCTGGCCTCTGGAAATTAAATATCCACAGGGCGCTGAAAAAATGCTGATCAGGGCGGTAAAGGGAAGGGAAGTGCCGAGCAAGGGGCTCCCTATGGATGTGGGCGTAGTTGTCCAGAATGTCGGTACCGCTCTTGCCGTGTATGATGCGGTCCGCCATGGTAAACCGCTCATTGAAAGAGTGGTGACCATTACCGGTAATGGAATCAGGGAACCGGCCAATATGAATATCAGGATCGGCACGCTTATGTCAGAAGTTGTTGAACAGTGCGGAGGTCTCGTTGAAGGCGCGGTAAAGGTAATAGCCGGGGGACCAATGATGGGTTTTGCACAGTGGACCCTTGATGTTCCTGTGGTAAAAGGTACTTCGGGCATTCTTGTCATGACCGAATCGGAGTATGTCACATCTGATGATTATACGGCATGCATAAGATGTGGAAGCTGTATTGATGTATGTCCGATGGGACTTAATCCGTCAATGTTAAGTATCCTGTCGGAAAAGGAATTTTTTGAGGAAGCGAAAGACTATAATCTATTTGACTGTTTTGAGTGTGGTTCATGTGCTTTCGTCTGTCCCTCAAAGAGACCGATGGTGCAGTTTATCAGGCTTGCAAAGTCACAGGTGAAACCGTAGATAAGTGAGAAGTAAGAACGAAGAAATAAGAAGTAAGAATCATGAAGATGAAAAATAAAAATAAGAAATCAAAATTAAGGAAAAATTTAATTGAAATACCGCATTTTTTATCTTTTAATTTTTGGTTTGAGGAAAGTAAATGGCAGAAGCAAAAACGCATGAACTGGTAGTATCAGTCAGTCCGCACATTAGAGGCAAGGAAACCGTAGGCCGTATTATGTGGACCGTTAACCTTTCGCTGCTTCCTGCCTTTATCATGTCGGTCTATTACTTTGGTCCCCGGGCAGTGTATGTAACAGGACTCTGTATCGTCGCATCAGTCCTGTTTGAGCATGCTTTCCAGGTCAGTCTCAAAAAGAAGACAACGATCGGTGACGGCAGCGCTTTTTTAACGGGTCTTTTACTGGGACTGAACCTCCCGGCGTCATCGCCATTTTTTATCCCAATAATCGGATCCTTCATAGCTATCGTTATTACCAAGCTGCTATTTGGAGGACTGGGATATAATATTTTTAATCCTGCGCTTATTGGCAGGGCGTTTCTGTTAATATCGTTCCCGAAACTCCTGACCACGTGGACCGAGCCTACTGCCAAATTTATAGATATGGACGCAAAGACTACCGCAACCCCGCTGGGTATTTTAAAGGAAGAGGGACTGGTCCGGCTTATGGAAGTCTTCGGGAGTAAGACAGAACTGTATAAAAGCCTTTTTATGGGAAGCACTGCCGGCTCTCTTGGTGAAACCTCAGCCATAGCCCTGCTGATAGGTGCGGCACTGCTTCTTGCAAGGGGATATATCACATGGCACATACCTGTTTCATATGTGGCTACCGTTGGAGCACTGGCATGGGTGTTTGGAGGGGAAGGGCTTTTTACGGGTGACCCTTTGATCCATATTCTCAGTGGCAGTCTTATACTCGGGGCTTTTTTTATGGCCACTGATTATGTCAGTGGTCCAACCGTGAGAAAGGGTCAGCTGATTTATGGTATCGGGTGCGGGGCCATTACGATGCTGATACGACTCAAGGGAGGTTTTCCTGAGGGCGTGATGTTTGCCATATTACTGATGAACTGTTTTGCGCCTCTGATTGACAGAGCGGTGAAACCGGACCTGTTTGGTGCTGTCAAGGAGCAGAAGAAATGAACACCGGTGAAATGATCAAAATAACGTTTAACCTCGTCGTGCTGTACGTCATCGGGGGTCTCGTTATGGCATTTGTGTACGCAAAGACGTCTCCGATCATGTTTCAGAAGGCCAAGGAAGAAAAAGAAGCGGCACTCAAGCTCATGATGCCTGAAGCAGACAAGGTTGATAAAATCGGGGACTGGCACCCCCATGAGAAACATGCAGAATATTATGCTGCAAGGAAATGCGGAGAACTGAAAATCAGTACTGTCAAGGATGAAAAAACCGGGGAAATGAAAGAGGAGACAAAATGCCTCAACCCCGAAGACATCGGGTATATTGCGGAAGGGTATGGAAAGGGGTATTCCAGCTATATCCATATACTGGCATCTGTTGACAGGGATTTTGTTTTAAGAAAAATCAGCGTGCTCAGCCACGCTGAAACACCAGGGCTGGGTGATGAAATTGAAAAAGATTATTTTCTTAATCAGTTTGAGGGGAAGGGCGCGGACAACCTTGTTGTGATTAAAGGGGAAACAGAAGATAAAATTGCGGCGATAACAGGGGCAACCATCTCTTCCCGTGCCGTAACTGAAGATGGAGTAAAAAAGGGTGTGGAAATGCTGCAGGAGAAACTGTCAAAAGAGGTGATGCAATGAGTGTTAGTCAGAAAAGCAATTGGGAGTTATTAAAAAACGGGATGTTTGGCGAGAACACCATATTCCGCATGGCAATCAGTCTGTGCCCGTCCATTGCCGTTACTAATGGTATGAAAAATGGGGTGGCCCTGGGTGTTTCTGTCGTATTTGTTCAGACAATGGTTAACGTAACGGTTTCTCTTATACGAAGCTTCATTCATCCAAAAATCAGGATACCGATCTTCATGCTTGTGATTGCGGGTTATGTTACGATTATAGATATGCTGATGGCAACGTATGCACGGGCTGTATATAAAGAGATTGGGCTGTATATACAGATCATAGTTGCATTTGCATCGATATTTGCAAGGGCGGAAGTGTTTGCCAGCAAGAACCGGCTTCTTCCCTCTGCGATTGATGGTTTTGGCATGGGTGTTGGTTTTTTGCTGGCTATGATCGTTATCAGTTTTTTCCGGGAGCTTCTTGGAAAAGGAGAGCTGTGGGGATACTCTTTTGTTTCGGGGAATCCTTTGTTAATTATGATCCTGCCTGCAGGAGGGTTTCTGGCAGTAGGTCTGCTGATGGGATTTTTCAACTGGATTGACATGAGATTTTTTGGAGGAAAAGGAGCATCAGGAGTCTAGTATTGCGGAGGTATTGATATGGAATTCGGCAAACTGTTTGAACTCGTTATAGCAGCATCTTTAATAAACAACTTTGTGTTTACCCGCTTCCTCGGACTCTGCATTTTCTTCGGAGTTTCAAGAAAGATGGAGACCGCTGTAGGAATGAGCATCACGTTTACTGCGGTTATGGTCGTAAGCGCTGCATTGAGCTGGGTGGTGTATGAATATGTAATGATCCCTCTCGATATTACCTTCCTGAAGATCATTATTTTTATTGGAATCGTTGCTGCATTTGTACAGTCGGCAGATACGATCATGAAGAAGGTCAGTCCGACCCTCTATTACAAACTTGGAGTGTATCTTGCGCTGATCACAACCAACTGCATCATACTGGCAGTACCCCTGATTAACGCAGGAGAACATTACAGTTTTTTTGAGAGCATTGCATTTGGACTTGGATCAGGACTTGGTTTTGCTCTTGCCCTGGTCATTATGGCAAGCATTCGTGAGAAACTTGAAGTTGCTGATGTGCCGGCCCCGTTTAAGGGTCTGCCTATTTCGTTTATTATTGCCGGACTGATAGCTCTGGCATTTACCGGGTTTTCCGGGCTTATTACGCTGTAATTCAAAAGTAGCCGATAGATAGTAGTTGGTAGTCAGGGAAAAAGATCTAACTTAGCTCCCCTAACTACTGACTACTACCTACTAACTGATTCGAGGTAAACGAGATGATGGATCTTAATATTTTAAATTTCATATCAGATTTTTTTCAATCAATCAACAATATCCCACTTCCCATGCTTGGAGTCGGAGGAGGTGTTGAAGCGCGGGAATCTGTAGACCTTATTGAACTTGTCAAATTCACGGCAGTTTTTTTACTGGGAATCAGCGCTCTCTTTGGTATAGGGCTGGCTTTTGCTGCAAAGAAGTTTGCCGTGAAAGAAGACCCCAGAGTTGACCAGGTCTCTGAGGCGCTTGCACATGCACATTGTGGCGCCTGCGGCTACCCGGGTTGCCGTCAGTATGCAGAGGCGGTTGTTACTGACCCTGATGTGAAACCCACCTTATGCACGCCCGGCGGTGCTGCTACAGCTGAGGCGGTTGCAAGAATCACCGGTAAAGTAATGGAACAGACGGAACCGAAAATTGCCAGGATATTCTGCCAGGGCGGCTGTTCGAAATCCAAACGCAGGTTTAAATACGAGGGGGTCAAGGACTGCAGGGCGGCAATTCTTGCAAGCGGCGGTGATAAATCATGCCTGTATGGCTGTCTTGGATATGGATCCTGTTCTCGGGCCTGTCCATTTGATGCCATCCGTATGAGTGAAGACAGCCTTCCGGTTGTCGATCCCGTAAAGTGTACAGCCTGTGGCGTGTGTGCCCAGACCTGTCCCACAAATGTTATCGAAATCCTGCCACTCGCAAAAGAGGTGCTTGTTTTATGTCACTCAAAGGATAAAGGCCCTGTCACAAAAAAGAACTGCCAGACAGGGTGTATATCCTGCGGCCTGTGCGTTAAAGTCTGCCCCTATAATGCTCCCCGTGTGGAGAACTTTCTGTCCACCATTGACCTGGATAAATGCAAGGTCTGCGGTCTGTGTGTTAAAAAGTGCCCTACGAATGCAATTGTTGATCATATCCCAAAAAGACCGAAGGCATTTGTAACCGAAAAATGTATCGGTTGTCATGCCTGTGCCAAGGTATGCCCGGTGAACGCTGCTTCGGGTGAACTGAAAAAAGTGCATGCCATTGATCAGGATAAATGCATAGGTTGCGGAATATGTGCTGCGAAATGCCCTGTCTGTGCGATCACGGGAACGTTCAATTACGCAGAGGTGCTCAGCTTATATGATGCCAAACAGGCGGCCAGGGCAAAGGCAAAGGCTGAGAGAGAGGCTGCAACAGCAACTGAGTAATACCGTCTTTGTTTCTGGATCCGGATAGACCCCCTCAATAATTTCCTGACAATTCAGTAACGTCTTTTTTTATGCAGGGTATCATGATTTGATAAGCTGCAATATGATGTGTGTATTGTGATTTCGGTGAATTCAGAAGGCGGATGCTTAAGATCAATATTTGCTATGAGCCTGAATGTCCAGCAGTTGACGGGAATTCATATTGATTACTAGCTATGATTATTCATGAAGTAAAGCAGGTTTGCCAGAAAAACGAATTAAATGAATATGATGCATTTATAAAACAAAAGCATATATAGTTTGTTCATATATATTTTTTTTTAACGATTGATCAGGTATTGCCACTCCAAATTCGTTTTTCTGGCAAACCTGCTTTACTTAATTTATTCCTGAATATTGTGGGGTAGAATACGGGATAAATGAAAAATCTGTTTCTGAAAATTCTTCTGCTTTCCGGAATCCCTTTTGGTTTGCTGACAGGCATCTTTTCTTTACTTCATGGAGAGATGAAAGATGCAATAATTAATGCTGTTCTTTCAGGTCTGATGTTCGGGACGTTGACTGCTTACATCCTGATATCGCTGCATAAATCATTAAGCAGAAAAGTTATGGCAGGTACATCCATGCATGACTATGGTATTCATCAGGTTCGACATGTGACAACAGGGATGCCTTATGAACAGGCATTCAGCCTCTGCATTCAGTCATTAAAGACCATTCACCGGTGTCACATCATATCACAGAGCCGAGATACCGGTGAAATAAGGGCCGCTACCGGTATTAACTGGAAAACCTGGAGTGATGAAATTTATTTCAGACTGACCGGAAACGAAGAAATGACAGAGATAGAAGTATCCAGCAGACCTTCTGCAAAGAGTACATTTGTTGATTTTGGAAAGAACCTCGATAATGTTGAAAGAATCACGAGGTTTTTACGTTCCTCAAAAAAAGCAGATCATTCCGAAAAATAAACAACATATCGGTGATCTTTGATTCTCTTTTTTTATTTAAAAACCAGGCATACCTGATGGAGTGGCTATAGGTATTTTCCTTATGTAAAAAAAAGGATAATTCCTATTTGGTAATTTTCAGGACTGACCGATAATAGATATGCCCAATAATTAATCTCACTTTTCGTAAGCGGCAGCCACTCCCTCCGTGGCTGCCGTCCTACCTTTGAACTGTCTGGTTTTTCTCCAGAATTTACGGGACATATTAAATTTTCTTATAATAGTAATAAATAAATTAAATAGAACGTCTGAGATTTAAGTGATATATAGATGACATAGACAGGACGTTTTTTTTAACATTTTGGCAACAAGGAGGCAACATGAAGAATTGGACAATTTTAATAATCATGATTCTGTCCTTAACACTGATCATCTCTGCCCCGATGTCACCGATCTCAGCATCTGGCGGTAGCGGCGGAGGCAGCGGCGGAGACGGCGGCAATGGCGGAGGTAGTGGAAGTGGAGGAGACAGCGGCAATGGCGGAGGCAGTGGAAGTGGAGGAGACAGCGGCAGTGGTCACTCAATGAAAGGCGGGAGCGGTGATGAAAAACAGCAAAGCGGCAAGCAAATATCGACACAGAAACAGGTTCAACAGCGCATTCAGGCTACGGAGCAACAGCATACTCAGGCAAAAACGTGTTTAGAAGTAGCGAATATTGCCTGTCTTCAGGCACAGAACATGGTCCAGGTTACCCGGGGAAGAGATTTTAATATTAACAATGTCAAAATGGAACGGGAAAAGCTGCAAAACAGAATACGCCAGATGCAGGAGGAACATAATCGGTTTATGCAGGTCCTGAACGACGACCAGAAAGAGCAGATGAGAGAACGTATTCGCAATATGATCCAGGAACAAAATCGACTGAACGAGAACCTTGATGAGATGAGTAGTGAACTTGACAATGACAACCCTGACCGGAATAGAATTGCTGAACGAACCAGGGAAATCGAGAGAGCCATGAACAATTGGCGTAATGAATATCAAATCATTAACTCTGGTATGGAAATATAGATGATGGAGAAATAAATACAATATAGAAAACTGTATGCCCGAATAAAAAGGACAAGATAACATTTCTTGTCCTTTTTTTATGTGCACAGCATTCTGCTTACGTGCTGTTAAATAGCAGTTCGCGCTTCATGTTCATCCATTTCAATTTCTTCATGCCCCTCTTTTTTCTCATGTATCTTTTGCATATAAACATTTTATGTAAAAGAATGAAATAATAATAAGAAAATGGCTCATTCTACCAACAATTAAAGTAGATTTGCTAAAATTTAGTACTATGGTATATTGCAGAATTAAATCACTGCTGATGCAAATAATTAATATTCTGTTTGTGGTGATTTTTGAGGCGTAATGAACCAAGAGATATTTCATATGCATAGACAACAGGAACACTTTCATATTTAATGGCATGATACACGAGCATGGTCAGGTGAACTTGGAAGAAATTAAAGACTTACTTTTGGACATTGAACGATCCAGGAAAAACCTGAGACTCTATCCATCCAATAATCCTGTGTACCTAGCCACCATCGACCGGATCTATACGAAACTTAATTCGTACCTCGATATCAATGATGAGCTTACCCTAAAGTTAAAGCAATATGACATTATCTTCAACGAAGAGAATGTGTATTATAACAAGAATAGAGATGAGAGCCTTGCGCTGCTGTTATTTAAGGACGGCATAAGGGAACTGACTTTTATCAAGGGTATTCCAAGAGATGAGGTAGGAGATTTTTTAAAAATTCTTTCCACTGATTTCCAGGCTGAGATCCCTGAAGAGGACATCGTGACATTAATGTGGGAGCGGGAATTTCAGCTTATTCTGTATGTCGTAGATAATGATTTTCTTCTGGAAGATGAAAACTATGAGACTACCGCCGTTGAATATGTAAAGCATCATTCTGCCGGGAAGGATGAAATCATGAGTGCCTATAAAGATACCGTAAATCTTGCAGAGGTGTCGCACAGGGATGCTGCTCCGTTCACTGAGGAGGACCGCATGAATATACTGCGTGACCTTGAAATCTCCTCCAAAGAAAGACTTCCAAAGATGGTCAGCCTGCTCTTCGAGATGCTGTTTCTTGCACATAACAAAAACGATTATGACTCGATAGCTAATATTTTTGTTATGTTTATTAACTATTCGATGAAACATAAGAATCTGACAGACATGAGAGATATTGTAAGAAAATTAAAGAACGGTATTGACGGAAGTGTGTACGGCCAGGAAGTTAATCCCTTTTTGCAGGGTGCACTGGATGTTATCAACACTGGTGAATTCATCAAACTCTTCGGCTGTGCAGTTGAGGAAAAAAGCAAGTGGGGAAATGACGTCTTACTCGAGCTTGCCGGTTTTTTTAGCAGGGATGCGATCCCTCACCTTGTCGAGATCCTCGGTGAGACGAAAAATAATTCTGCCGAGAAGATCTTGACACATATACTTTCTGAACTCGGCAGGGAAGATATTCCTGTTCTCGCTCATTATCTGAATGATAGCAGATGGAATCTGGTCAGGAATATTCTTCATATACTCAGGCAGATCGGGGACAGGTCTGCATTGGAATTTATAGAAAATGTCGCTGGACACCCTGACAAGCAAGTAAAAATAGAGGCCCTGAATGCACTCGGTGCGATGGGAACTGACAAGAATTTAACTGCAATCGCGCATCGCCTCAATGATCCTGATATCATGGTAAGCCTGGCGTCAATCAGTGCAATTGGGACTATCGGGACTCCAGCTGCCAAACAGATCATCATTGATGAAATTGGCAGCAAAAACTTTGCTGGCAGGAGTTATAGAGAAAAAAGAGATCTCTTTATTACCCTTTCAAAGTGGAAAGATGACGATGTTATTGATCTGGCATTGAGGACACTCAATAAAAAGACCTTTTTCAAAAAAGCGAAAAACACTGAGTCCAGGGCAGCCGCTGCCTATGCTCTCGGGGTGATGGGAGTTAAAGAAGCGCTTGATCCTCTCTTGAAGTTACAGCAATCAAAGAACACGCTCTTACGAAAAAATGTATTGGGGGCTATTAAGAAGATAAAGAATGAATGAAAAAGCAGACGATATCATTATCGAAGATGTTCTGAAGAAACTTGCAATTGTTCTTAAACAGGGTCAATTCCATGATATTGATAATGCTGTTGTGATAAGTTCAATTGAGGTATTTCTTAACCTCATGAATCCGCTTATCGAACATGATGGAATCCAGAAAATAGACCTGATAGGTGATCTATTCTATCTGAATAATACAAGGGTAAAATTTTCTTCGAAGTCTTCAATTATCCTTGATGACCTCGCGAAGGAATTTGTCAGAAGGGATCTAGGGAGTGTCGCTTTCATCTCTCAACTCGGCATGGATGATGTTAAAGAGTTCCTTAAGATATTTACCGATGCAGCATATCAGGATGATCCTTTTGAGTCATTAAAAGTATCCCTCAAGAATATACAGAGTATCGAAGTGGATAGATTGAAATACATCAGGGAAGAAGAAAACGACAGAAGGAGGACAGTTATAAGGTCTTACTTTAATGCCGTATCTTTTGTAAAAGGGCTTATGTCTAAAGTGGAGTCCAAAGAAAATGTCAGTGTTAAATCGGCAAAGAGAGTCGTTGGAACAATTGTCGATGCTCTTTTTAATGAAGAACAGCTGCTCTTCGGCTTAAGCGCAATTAAAGAGTTTGATGAATATACCTATCATCACAGTGTGAATGTCAGTGTCCTTTCAATCTCGATGGGCCAGAGGATTGGATTAAAACGTAAGGCCCTTGTGGAATTAGGTTTTGCGGCTCTTTTCCATGATATTGGCAAGACTGCCATTCCGAGCGAAATTCTGAACAAGCCTTCTGACTTTACGGAAGAAGAGTGGAAGGTGATGAAGACACACCCCTATTTAGGGGCGCTTTCATTGCTGAGGCTGAAAGAACCTGACAATTCAATAATATCTAATGCCATAGTTTCCATGGAACACCATATGAGCAGCAAGCATTCAGGTTATCCGGAAATAAGGCACCCTATGGCGCTGGACGTGTACTCAAATATTGTCACTATTGCCGACCGTTATGATGCAATGACTTCTTCGAGGGTGTACCAGAGGATTCCCCTTTCACCTGATGAAGCAGTCCGCAAGATGATGGAAACATCACACTCCTATGATCCGCGTCTGCTTAATCTGTTTATCCACATGGTTGGATTGTACCCTGCAGGTTCATTGGTTCTTCTTGATTCAGGAGAGATGGGCATTGTCTGCGAAAGTAATACGAAATATACCGACAGGCCAAAGGTCCTGATTATTGTCGACAGATCCGGAGAAAAAGTCGATGGGTTTACCGTTGACCTTGCAGAAAGAGACCAGTCAGGGGAATATGCAAAGAGTATTCTAAAAACACTCGATCCTCACAAATACAACATTAATCTTGCTGAATACCTGTTATCATTTTAATCAAAAGAATTCCTCGATGCTCTGCATCGGGATCATCATATACTCCTTTGTTTGTCATTCCCGCAGTCTGTTGAGCGGGAATCCAGAGTTTTTTCATAAGGGGACGGATTCTCGATATAAAAATTGGATTGCGAATATTTCGGATGTTTTTTAACCCATATTATGCACAGTCATGGGGGGAGGCTTTAAAAAAGTTTTGAATACGGTGCAATGCAAGAGGATATCATCAATATTTTCATAACATCAACGCTTAAAGAATATGCTCACGTTCTGCTGTGATAGCCGATCCCAAAACTTTTTTAAAGCCTCCCCCCATGACTCAATTATTTATGAATAATACGGGGTAGATATATCAAGGGCCCATATCTCCTTTCTGCAACATAAACATATTTTTTTCTGCGCCTTTCAATACACATAATGGATAAAAATATTTGTGTCCCTAATCACAGTTATTCCTGACATGCCTGTAAGACAATAGAGTAAGGACAGACATTGCCCTGGAGGTTACTGTGTTTTATACATTACTGGAGATCCTTTACATAATTGAGATAATAGAGATTGCTTTATTGGTGCGATCTTGAAAAAAGGAGGATAGGCAAATGACATTAATTCTGAGAACGTATACGGCCTGTTCAAAAAAGAATATTGCATTGGTTATCTTGTATCTCATAATCGGAATGCTTCTTATAACAACGGTAATGTGCGGTCATGTCTATGGAGCAGATATACCGGACTTCGTTGCAAAATGGGGGCAGACCGGTTCAGGTGATGGTCATTTTAACGGGCCCTGGAACGTAGCATTTGATAGCAGGGCCAATATTTATATAGTTGATCAACGTAATTCCCGTGTTCAGAAATTCGATCCAGATGGCAACTTTATGACCAAATGGGGATCCTATGGTTCTGGTGATGGTCAGTTCGCAAATCCTGTTGCAATAGCATTAGACAGCTATGATGACGTCTATGTAATTGATCTCCATAATCATCGTGTTCAGAAATTTGATGCAGACGGCATCTTTTTAACCACATGGGGATCCTATGGTTCTGGTGATGGTCAGTTCGCAAATCCTGTCGGAATAGCAATAGACAGCGTTGATGACGTCTATGTCGTTGACCGCTATAATCATCGCATTCAGAAGTTTGATGCAGATGGCGTCTTTATAACCTCATGGGGAACGTATGGTGCAGATGACGGTCAGTTCATTCATCCCTTTGGTATAGCTGTTGATAACAAGGGGAATGTCTTTGTGTCTGAGAAAAATAACAACCGAATTCAAAAGTTTGATGCAAACAATAAGTTTATCACTAAATGGGGTTTTGGCGGCAACAGGGAGGGGCATTTCTTTTCACCCTCTGGAATTACCGTGAACAGGCAGGGAGAAGTATATGTGGCAGATTCATTAAACTATAGAATTCAGAAATTTGATACCGATGGTAATTTCTTGATGATGTGGGGCTCCTTTGGATACAAGGACGGTCAGTTCATTTATCCTGCGGGAGTAGCGATTGACGGATTTGGGGATATCTATATTACTGATGTAAGCCAGAATCATGTGCAGATTTTTACAGAATTCACAGAGACGAAGTGTTTACCCGTGTATATAGATATTAAACCTGACAGCCTGGAAAATACGATAAACCCCCGTTCAAAGGGTGTAATCCCTGTTGCTGTTCTGAACTCAAACAATTGTGATGTCACTACCATAGCCCCGCTGACTATCAGGTTTGGATCAGAGTCCATGGTGTTTGAATCAGATGGAGCCAAAGAATCTCATGGTAAAGGTCACTATGAAGATATAAATGAGGATGGACTTCCCGATCTTGTATTACACTTCAAAACTCATGATACGGGCATAATGTGCGGTGATACAGAAGCTTATTTAATAGGGGAAACCATCGATGGTAAAGGAATAGAAGGGGTTGATACGGTTACCACAGTAAAATGTAAGTAGAGGGTATCTCTATTTATCCGCAGGGAATTAAACCTGTATCAGGAGTATCTCAGAACACCTGATATAAAGAGATCATGAGGAGTTGGGATGGCATGCATATCTTATACCCGATATAAGGATGGGACTGCATGATCTTGAATTCCTCGGGATCCAGTTGTCCTGGCTTATTTATAATGGACTTGGGCACCCCGATTTTGCCAACGTCATGAATGATGCCCCCGATTTTAATTGCGTTAATATCAGTATGAGGCAGATCCAGCTTTTTCCCAAGCGCAACTGCCAAATCCGAAACTCTCAATGTATGTCCACTGGTATATTCATCTTTGGCCTCAACCGTGTTTGCGAGGGAGAACAGTACGCTCTCAAGGCTGGTCAACGTGTTGTTGAGTAATTTTACTTTTACCAGTGATTTTACCCTGGCCTGCAGCTCAACTCTGTTGGGCGGTTTGGTGATAAAATCATCAGCACCCATCTCAATAGCCTTTAATCTGGCATCTGTATCATCCAAAGCCGTTACCATTATGACCGGGATCATGCGAGTGGTGTCAGTTGCCTTGATACGGCGGCATACTTCGTAACCGTCCATAATAGGCATCATGACATCCAGCAGCACCAGATCTACCTGTGTTCTGTCAATAATCGTCAATGCATCTTCACCATTTTCGGCCTTTAACAGTTCATAGTTAAAGGGGATAAGAAAGGCTTCCAGCAATTTTATATTCTTTGGTTCATCATCAACTATCAATATCCGCGGGGCATGATCACAGAGCTGATACTCCTCTTTCCTGAAGATGGTTACTCTGTTTTTCCCTAGAATCTTGGCTTTGTCCAGAGTCTCTTCTGCTTTCCTGAGAAAGGTCTCTTTTATATCAGCAGAAGCAGGATAATCGGCAATTCCGATGCTTATTGTCGTATGTTCCCCTTCGCGCAGTTCTACATCCTGTCTGATTCTTTCCATAACATGGGCTGCATCTCCTGGCGTGCATTCAGTGAGAATTATGGCAAATGCTTCTCCCGAATATCTCGCTGCCACATCTACATCACGGACGTTCTTTTTTATGATATCGGCTATTTCCTTTAAGGTCCTGTCGGCTTTGGCGGGACCATTTTGCCTGTTGTAAAATGCGAACGAATCAACATCGATCAGGGCAAGGGTAAATGGCTTTCCACATCTACGGGACCTCTTCATCTCCAGGTCCAGTGCCAGTTGAAAAAAACCATGATTGAATAAACCGGTCAGATTGTCAATAAATGAAGCCTTTACCTCATTCTCATAATTTTTTTGAGATCAACATTCATATCTTCATTATTCATATCTTCATTTCCCAGTTCATTCTGTCCGGCAGTAATATCGTTCATAATTCCATATGGATTTTTGTATCTTCTTCTATCATTCCTGAATGTTTATCAATGTTCTTTATAATTGCTTCGCACCTGCTTTTCCAGATAAACTGTGTCGACAGGTACGGCTAATGGATCAATCACGGTATTGTACTCCATAAAGGGGTATTGTATTATCATTGTGTTTGTAAAAATCACTTAAATAAAGGAGTAAGGAGATGAAGAAAATCATATACATTTTATGTGGCATTTCGATTCTTCTATCGGGTTCTGTACTGCGGATATCATGCGGTGACAGCGGGAGTACAGGTGATCGTTCCTCTACGGGAAATGTGGCTCTCTATGTTACCGATGATATAACGGCAGACTACAAACATGTCGAGGTAACAATTAATGGTGTTCAGCTGTTACATACAGGAACAGACACTGTGTGTGAATTTTATAATCCGGAGGATCTGGATATCACGGACCTTTCTTCCACGATTCAGTTCCTGGATGTCAATAATTGCAGAACCGGAAACTATAACAGAATTCATATTGAATTTTCCCAGGATGTAATGTTAACAAATCAGCTTGATGAAGATGTTCCCTGCCGGTTCACATCCCACAAGGATCAGCATGACAATCCCAATATTCTTCAATGTATTGAAAAAGAAAATGAGACAAACTGTTTTATGGACATGAACGGAAATGTAAAAGTAGTGCAAAATAAGACCGAGGATGTTGTCCTTGACTTTGATCTCAAGAAGTTTGAAGTGGTGAATGACGATATATCAGGGTGCTCTGTGACAATTAAAGTTTCTCCGCTTAATAAGTCCGATGTTGATAAGAAACATGAAAACGGATATAAAAAAGCCATATCCGGTTATGTTACCGCTGTGGGCAGTGAAAAGAAAGAATTTACATTAACGACGGGGAGCGGGGATTTAATTGTATCGTACGCTGATGTGGAAAAGGAAGATATTGAAAACCTTCTTAACCTTGCAAAATCAGATAACCTGGAAGTTATCGTGAAGAGTATGAGTATTGACTTTAATCAGGGGCCTGTTATTGCTTCTGGTATTTACCTGAAAATGGAAGGAACGGTTTCAAAGCTTGATATTATTAAAAGTATATTTTCATTATTGTATCAACCTAACAAGACCATAATCGTAGATTATAAGAATGCTGAAGTTGAGGGTAACCTGGAAAAGGATGCGTTTGTTAAGGTCAAGCTGAACGATTATAATGGCGAACACTACATTGCCGAAGAGGTTGAGGTCGAGGAAGCGGAAGAGGCAGGTGATGATGTTTGATTGAATAATATTTTACGATTACCCCTCTTTCCCAGAGTCGAAGCGATTCTGCGTGAAGTTGATACAACCCCTATCAGAGACCCGAACCGGGATCTGCTCCGAGAGGAGCTGGCTCATATTATTCACACAGCCATGGAGGTAAGCCTTAAAAAAGTTTTGGGAGCGGCTTTCACGGCAGAACATTAGCATACACTTTGAATGCTGTTTAATTGCTTAGATTGATCATGTCCCCATGCTTTGCGCCGTATTTAAAACTTTTTTAAGGCTTACCTCCAATGGCTCAAATATTTATGAATAACGTGGGCCGGGGGAGGGGATCTTTAATTATTTAAGTTATTGATAAGAGAGTAGATACTGAGACGTGGCACACTTATACTTGTGCCAAAATGCCTGCGGACACAGTACGCAAAATTCCTTGCCACTTCTAACATCCTGATTTTAAATTCAGATTTCTCACCCAGCGCCCTGGCACATACATTGCTTTTAGTATATTAGACAAAATTTAAAAAAGGAGTGCGTATGAATGTACAGATAGTGAAAGAGAGTAAAAAGATATGTCCCTTGTTACGGGAACCTCTGGAAGAATGCTATTGCAACTCGATGAGCAGTCAGGATATTGAGAAAACCATTTTCTTCTGTAGCGGAAGTTATAACACGTGTGAAATTTATATATGTAAAATGCCCGTTCAGGTGATAATGAAATGATACGATTAGTTCTCATGATACTGGCATTAACGTTGAGCATTGTCTCATCGGTAGACGCCAGTCTATATGGAGAAAGTGTTCAATTTGAGGATCTGCATGATCAAAGAACATTTTCCCTTTCTCCGGATTATGATCCCAATCAATCTGAAGGAGGTCTTAGTGGAAACTGGCCATATTCTTTCATCATTTCATGGAATATTACCTACGATCTCAACGCGTTGATATGGCATTACGAATATAATCTCTCGATTGAAAAGAAAGACATTTCTCACTTTATTCTTGAACTAACTGATACAACTCAATACGATGATATCACAAATATATTCATCGATGGTAATCCTTCAGCAGCGGAAGGTCCAAAATTATGGGCAAATGCCGGCAATCAAAGTATCCCCAACTCTTTTTACGGCATAAAGTTTGATCAGGGAGGAAGTTCAGTTTCATATAGTTTTGATACCACTCGTGATCCTGTTTGGGGGAATTTTTACGCCAAGGGTGGAAATGATCATGGGAGTCTGATAAATGCATACAATAATGCACTTGAAAAAAATAATTTCTATAGCGATAATAAGCTTGACTTTATCGTTCGCCCGGATGGAGGCAGTGCTCCCCCTGTAGTTCCTGAGCCACTCAGTTCAGCCCTTTTTATAGCAGGTGGTGCAACATTAGGATTGAAGAGATTCAGAAAGAAATTAAATAAATAGGCCTTTACACAGGGGAGAAAATGCCGGAGGGGATTTCAGGTAGAGTCAGAAATGGCTCTGCCTTTTTAATTAGGTACTGTTGCGGAAAGCAAAAATTCTCACAACTGTCATTCTGAACTTGTTTCAGAATCTTGTGTTGCAACGGGTGGTAAGACCTTGAAATAAATTCAGGGTGACAAATAACAGCTTCTACTACAGTATCTGTTTACGTGAGTGAACATTCTCAATATCATGTAAGTGCCTGTTATTTAACGAAATATCATCAAATCGGATGGGCCGGAGCATCATTTTGTCCAAATAGTCAATAATCTGAATGTATTTGAAATCGGGGATTACTATAATCATATTCATCGTGAAGATTTATGATAGAAAATTTTCTCAAGATAATAATTATGAATACCGAATGAAAAACATATTAAGTACATGTACGATTGAAATGATTAATTCGGTAGAATAAAAAAAATGCTCAGAAACCGAAAAGGCAAAATTAAGGTAACCGATCTAAGCATTAAATTTTTTTAATAATATGAATAGAAGGGATTTTCTGAAGATATTGGCGATGGGTGTAATCAGATGGGGGATTACTCCTGATGCAGTTGCAAAGAACATGGAGATCATGTCCAGAACACCTTCACAAAATCTTGATGATCATATAAGGGATTATTTAAACAAAATGGAAAACTTCAATGAATATCATGCCGAAGATGTGCAAATCGATAATGCCATATACAAAGTGTTTACATCTACGGTAAAGCGCTTAAGGCGCCTCCAGCAATACGCGGGACATGGTAACTTTCAAATATTAAGCTTTGAGGATGGTCTCAACATAGCCCGCAAGTATTCACGGATTGGAGAATTTTCAAAGGCGGAAATCAGATTTATGGAAATGATCTTCTATGCAGAAGCAGAGCGTTACGGCTTTCTTGGTCAAAAACCCCTGAATAAAATTACGGATCGGATAAAGACAAAGGAAGCTATGAAGGTACCGCACACCGGAAACTATCTATACAGGGGCCTCCCTCTTGAAACCTATGAAAAAATAAAACAGCTCGTAGGAGACGAGGTTGTTTTAACTTCCGGTATACGTGGTATTATGAAACAGTTTCTGCTGTTTTTAAACAAAGCTGACAAGAATCATGGCAATCTCTCCCTCGCCTCACGATCACTTGCGCCACCGGGTTATTCGTTTCATGGCAACGGTGATTTTGACGTTGGACAGGCAGGATTTGGTGCTGCAAATTTCACAAAGAGGTTTACTCATACAGACGTATACAAAAAACTCAGTGAACTGGGCTATCTCAAGCTCCGTTATCCGCAGAAGAACCTCCTTGGAGTCCGTTTTGAACCCTGGCACATCAAAGTACGTGACAATATATAAGGGATAGTATTAAATTGATCTTTTTACAGAGAAGCAGAATGACAACAGGCAGAACAAAATGCAGATTTACATATTTTTTCTTATTATCCTTTATCATGGTTTTCTTTGCTCTGCCAGGAAACACGGCAATGGGTTCACTTCCAAAGGAGCATATAAAAAGAAATTTTTGTGATGCTGTCAATTATAAGTTTCTGCAATTTGGATGGAATGAAATCATATGTAACCAGGACCGTTGGACAACATTCAATTACTCTTCTAAGGGATATCCTCTTTTATACCAGGAATTTGGTTTTAATGATACCAATAACAACAGTCCTGTGAATCTGCTTTTATGCGGTGTTCACGGAGATGAACCTTCGAGCATATATATTTGCTTTCATTTAGTCAGAGAGATTCTTTTTGACAATCCACAGGAATTCGAGGATCTCAGATTGGTTATAGCTCCCATAGTAAATCCTGAAGGTTTTTTTGCAAACACCAGACATAATGCCAATGGTGTGGATCCTAACAGAAACCTTCCCACGAGAGACTGGGATCAGTTAGCACAAAAAGTATGGATTGAATATAAGAAAGATCCGAGAAAATATCCGGGTGCAAAAGCAGGTTCAGAGCCTGAAAGCAGACTGCAAACCTATCTGGTCAATAAATACCGGCCAGATAAAATTATTACTATTCATGCACCTTTGGGTTTTCTAGATTTTGACGGGCCTGGTGATCAGAAATATAACAATCTAATTCGTGTAGAGCAGCGGGCAAAGTTCTTGGGATTAAACATTGAAGCCAATTCAAATAATCTTCTAAAACTCGTGGACTTTCGTTTCTTTCCCGGATCAATAGGCAACTATGCCGGAAAAGAGAGAAAAATTCCGACGTATACAGTAGAACTCCCATCTTCAGACCCGGCAATGGCATATGATTACTGGTCTGAATTAAGATTTGCACTTCTTAAAGCTATCAGTTTCAAAGTTTATGACGGAAAAGACAAGAATCCTTTCTTCAGAGATGAAAACTTAACTCATTACGCTGCGTCAACAGAATCTGCATCGATCAATGCTGTTGACAACAATACAGAAACAGAAAAAAGCAATGTAGGAATGATAAGCATGAACCTTAAGAACAGGAAGCATTTTCTTATCTTGTCGGGTCCGTTGATATGTATAGTAATTTTTCAACTGCTGATTATTCAGAGGAAACGATCAATTAAAAAAAGATTACATGCTGATAATAATTCGATTGAGTCAGATGATACGGGGAATGTAGAAAAGGTACATGTTCTTCGTGATGACAGCATGATGCCGAGGTATCTTTCAAAAGAAGAATGCGAACAACTTATCAATTCCTGTGAACCTCCCCTTAAATCAATCGTTATCACAGCACTGAATACCGGGATGAAAAAAATTGAACTGCTCAATCTGAAATGGGAAAATGTAGACATTGATCATGGATGCATCGTGCTGGACAAGGAAGGAAAAAGTGAAAGAATGATACCAATCAACGACATCCTGAAATATACTCTCATAAATATTTCAAGGCGTCAAGATGTCCCCTATGTGTTTTATAACAATACGACGGGTAAACCGTACCGGAATATTTCAAAATCATTCGCAAATGCACGCAGAAGGTCTAACATAAAAAATTTCCATTTCCGCGATTTACGTCATACGTTTGCATCTCGTCTTATTATGGAAGGGGTGGAGATCAATAAAGTAATGAAGATTTTAGGGCACAAAAGTTTAAAAACAACCCTCAAATATGCTCACCTTGCTTCATCCCACGAGGATTAGGTAATTTTTTAAAAACACAATGCTGCAGCTTGGAAGAACCAGGTTCTCATTGACTGTTCTTAAATCCTCAATATGTTAAAAAAGATGCCATTCGTTGATAATGAGGGATGAGAATTGATAATTTCCTGTTAAGCGGAACAAATCACCCCCCAACTGAAGATTTCTCCTGGAATTTCAATTCAATAAGAGTCAAACAGACATATTCACTCTATTCGTAAAATCCAATGTAACACTGTGCCACATTTTTATCATTACCTTAATATATGTATTAAAAATACCGATAGTGTTTAAGAGAAAACAGGCGGTTGAAGAAATGACTTAAGAGGGGCAGTTCAGCGAAAAAACAATAATATGGAATTGTACTGATTATTCTGATCATATGAACGGACAGGAAAAAAGAAAATTTAAAAGGTACACGATCGACTCCGAGTGTGAAGTAACATTCGAATCTAAAGTTATAAAGGGTAAGGTACTGGACTATTCAGACGGTATCAGCATAATCATAAAATATGAACCAGCACTGGTAAAAGGGTCACAGGTTGATATAAAAATTCTCGGTACTGAAATTGAATTAAAAGCAGAAGCCGTATGGACAGAGCATGTTGGATTTCATCTGAAAGCAGGATTTAAAAGACTCGGCAATCTCAAGGGGAATCTGAATCATTTCAGACTTGCAGATATTCTCATTGGTATCAATAAGAATAAGAAGACAGGAATTCTCGAGATAAAAAGCGGTTCAGTAAAAAAAAGGATTTTTATCAGCAATGGGGACAATATATTTGCTGATTCATCTGATCTTGACGATCGGCTGGGCCAATTACTCATACATCGCAAAAAGATTACTCACGAGCAACTCAGGCAGGCAGCTGAGCGCGCTTCAGAGAAAGGAGAAAGACTCGGAAAAGTTCTGGTCAGCCTTGGTTTCCTGAAGCAGAATGACCTTATCAGGTCAGTCAAGTATCAGGTTGAAGATATAATTACAGGCCTGTTTAATATTGAAAATGGGACGTTCGATTTTAAGGAAGGATCGTTGCCTGCAGATGAGTCGATAATCCTCCAGGTCAGCTCGGCAAAGCTTGTATACAAGGGCGTCAAGAAAATTAGTAATATTGCGTTAATTGAAAAAATGTGCCCGCCTCTTTCGACGGTATTCAATATATCTGAAAATCCAATGCCAATATTCAAGTCCTTGACACTTAGCAATTCTGATAAACATATTCTCTCCTATATCGATGGTGTTAATTCGTTTGCAAAAATACTGTCACTCGCATCGTCCAACAAGAATGAGACCCGCATGACAATTATTGCCCTGTTGAGTACAGGGCTCATTTATGTAACAGGTGATGATGAGGCTCACGAAAAGCTGCCGATGGAAATTCTTTTTGAAGTACCGGGTGAATCAGCTGCTGACGACACCGAAGCGATATTGCATAAGAATGATGATTTAAAGGAAAAAATCGATATTCAGGAATCCCCCGTGAATACAGGAATAACTGATAACAATGCTCAAATGAATGAAGCTGAGATAAAGGCTGCGATTGAGAAGGAAGTTTTAAAGAGAGAAAAAGAAATAAGGAGTCAGCTGGAAGAAGAAATAAAGGCGAAAGCAGAAGAGGAGATACAGCGCCGGGAAGCTGCAGCAAGGGAGAAAATTGAGGCGGAGGCGGCTCATAGAGCGGAGGAGGAGGTCAAACAGCAAGAGCAGACGATACGAGGGGACGTGGAAGCCGAGGTCAATGCACGGGTTGAAGAGGAAATGAGAAAGCGGGAGGAAGAGCTGCAGGCAAGGATGGATGGGGAGCGTGTCAGGCTGGAAGAAGAAATAAAGGCGAAAGCAGAAGAGGAGATACAGCGCCGGGAAGCCGCAGCAAGGGAGAAAATAGAGGCGGAGGCGGCTCATAGAGCGGAGGAGGAGGTCAAACAGCAAGAGCAGAAGATACGAGAGGACGTGGAAGCCGAGGTCAATGCACGGGTTGAAGAGGAAATGAGAAAGCGGGAGGAAGAGCTGCGGAAAAGGATGGAAGAAGATGGGAGAGCAAAAGTAGAAGAAGAAATCAGGCAGAGAGAGGAGGAAATAAGAGCAGAAGCAGAAGCAGAGGTAAGAAGAAATGTGGAAACGGTAAAAGCGAAGTCAGAAGATGCGGTGAGAGAGGGGGTTGCGGATGTAAGGACGAAAGTGGAAGAAGAGATTAAACAGATTGAAAAAGAGATATGGGAGAAAGCAGAAGAGGTTATACAGAAGAGAGAGGCAGAAGCCCGAAAAAGAATGGAAGGAGAAGTCCTGGTAAGAGTGGAAGAAGAGGTAAAAAAGAGAGAAATAGAGCTCAGCGATCAGGCAAAGGAAAGAGCAATGATAGAGGCACAGGACGAGATCAGTCGTAAAGAAGACGAAATGAGGGCTGTAGCAGAGGAGAACGTGAAAAAACGTGTGGATGAAGTAAAGGCGAATGTGGAAAAGGAGGTCAGTGAAAGAGTTAAACAGATAAAGGAAAACCTGGAGAAAGAAGTCAGGCAAAGTGAAGAGGCCTTTAGAATAAGACTTGAAGAGGATATGAGAGAAAGAGTACATGCAGAGCTTGTGGTCAAAGTGGAAAATGAAGTGATGAAGAGGGCAGAAGAGGTCAGGAGGAAGGTGGATGAGGACGTCAGGAAGCGAGAAGAGGACATAATAGTACAGATGGAACAGGAGGTTCGGGAAAAAGTTGATGATGCAAATACTCAGGTAGAAGAAGCAGTGGGGAGAAGAATAAAAGAAGTGAAAATTAAGATGGAAGAAGAAGTCAGAAGGAGAGAAGAAGAGATACGAAGGAGAGTTGAAGAGAATGTAAGGGCCAGAGTGGAAAAAGAGTTAATGACAAGGATTGATAAGGAAGTGAAAGAAAAAGTTGAAGAAGCAAAGGAAAAGCTGAATGAGATAATCCTGTCCGGAAGCAGGAATGCAGTCGAAACACCTGCTGATGACCATGACGATCATAATTTCATCCCATGTGTCGAAGAATCAACAGTGCGCACCGGGTTTACTCACAATACACAAGAGACAGTACCGACTGGGACAGATGGAGGTATTTTCATCGTTGATACAGATACAGGAGTTAAAAAAGAGCACATGTATGTGAGTGATTATATAAATGAATCTGTAATGGAGTCAGACAGAGTACAGGAGGACAGTGATTCTGTTTATGCTAAGGTAAACAGGCTCCTGAAGAAAACGAGGTCCTACATATCTGCAGGTTTTGTCTTATTTGTAATTATTGGTTTAATGTATTATTCATATGGTAATAAATCATCTGTATCAACAACAGTATCTGAAGGAAAGAATCGTTTGCCCGCCTTCAACCAGCAGGTATTAAATAAATTCCTGAACGAGTAGTATGTAAGATAGCGGACCCGCTGACTTTAGACCGTTTTTTGGGTCACGGATTCTGGATTACCGGCTACTTTTCAATTAATGTGAGAAGCTGATCAGATATTCTTTTATCCCGGTCTTTCAAATTATTATACACAGACATAGCTTTTATCTTATTACCGCCCTTGACATGCGCGATACAAAGACCAGCAATGGCATCGACAAACTGGGGATCAAGATCTATTGCCTGCTGAAACGAAGAAACTGCTTCGCCAAACCTATTGCTCAAAAGCAGTGAATACCCGATAGCATTATGGTAGTCAGCTCTATCAGGTGTTAATTTCACGGCTTTTTCCATATGCGATAATGCCTTTAAAGGCTTTTCCATTTTAATAAGCACTGTGCCTAGCCATGCATTAAGTTCAGGGTCCTCCGGATGATCGTCTATTTCTGATTCTAACATCTTCAGCGCGTATGCATAATCACCGTCATCAATATAACCTGCCACTCTATCCAGGCTTATCGTTAATGTATCTTTTACAACACGCGTATTGCCGCTATTGTCAGCAGGAGATCCCGCTACTTCAAGGGAATCTTTTGATGAAATACCCGGAACCATATTTTTGTTTTTGCTGGTCACACGTTGTTTGTTCCTTGCTGATTCAGATGTAGAGTAGGGTTTATTCTTTTTTGTCTGCGGATCCGGTATCGAATGCGTATACATCTTTACAATTCTTTCATCAATTACGCCGGTGTGTAAGACAATAGCTCTTGGAAGTACCGGTTTGACTGTCCTGAGTAACTTATTTGCGGCTTTGGAATCCGAAAATTTACCGATTCGTACACTGTAGAATTTCCCGATCTTTTCTACTCTCAGATAATCCAGATTTGTTATGTTTAATTTCTGTGCTATAACATCAAACTGTTTCTCTGCAGGCGCAGCATTTTTAAAACTGCTGATCGCCACCGTATAGAATTTTTCAGATGAAAAAGTAATCAGAGGAATACATACCAAGAGCACAGTGAATGCCAGAAATTGCAAAGTTCGTAAACAGCGGTTATTATTTTTCATGTTAACGCTCATTTCATCAGTATTCACAGTAACTTCCTGGTAATCATATCGGTATTATTACTGATATCTTTAAGGTAAGAGAAAGTGTGTATGTGATTTTTCTCAAAATTCTGCTGCATCTATTATTGATTTACGAGTGAAGTCTTCAATGTGTTCTATATTAAAGAAAAATCGTGGATACCCGATAAATATGTATGGATAGTCATTCCATATTACAACAAAATATGTTGTGGGAGTTAGCTGAATCAGCAGGATTGTCAGAGTGTTATGAAAGAAATTAATTTTGTCAAACGGTATTCCATCATATCTTTACTGGCAGTGGTTGTGTTCGGTTTTGCCTTTGGACATCTTCTCTCCAGGTCCATGGAACAGATCATGTTCAAAAATGCAATACATGACATGGCTGATATTGTAAATCAGAATGTGGTGAAACACTTTAAGGCAGATGAGCTCACTAAACCTAAAAAGGGAAGCACATATAAAAAGTTTTCTCACCGTATGGAGCATCTCTCCTTAAATAAGAATATAAAAAAAGTAAAGATCTGGAACAGGGAAAAGCAGATTGTATGGTCTGGGAATAGGGACCTCGTCGGCAAAACAGCTGACGAAGATGATAATAGTGAACTGCAAAAAGTATTGACGGGAGAAATTGTTGCGGAGACACACAGTTCAGGAGAAACAGAGCACACATTGCATAATACTTTTAAAGCGGAACGAATCATGGAAATCTATATCCCTATTACGTATGGTTCTCAGGACGATATACAGGCTATATTCGAAGTGTATGTAAACCTCGACTATGTATACGAACATATCGCACACCATAAAAAAATGATATGGTTCTGGACAATATCTGGTTTCTCGCTGTTGTACGTTGTTCTTTTTGGAGGGTTCTGGAGTGCATCGAGACGGATAAATAAACAGACCAGAGAAATCACCCAGTCAAAGCAGGACTGGGAAGAGACATTTAATACCATTACGGATATGATCACAATACATGACATGGAATTTAATATTCTCAGGGCCAACAAGGCTGCTGAGCAGGGTTTGGGTCTTTCCGGGCAGGACAGTACATATCATAAATGCTATACATACTACCACCATACCGAAGAGCCTCCTGAATGGTGTCCCGGTATTAAATGTCTTGAAAAAGGGGAGCCTGCAAGCGCTGAGATTTTTGAACCTGTTCTCAATAGACACTTTGATGTTCGAACCATTCCACGCTTTGACAACAATGATAACATGATTGGTTTTATTCATGATGTCAGAGACATTACAAATATTAAGAAAGCTGAGGAAGAAAAAGCAAAGTTGCATGATCAGTTTCTGCAGGTCCAGAAAATGGACTCTATCGGACGACTGGCTGGTGGTATCGCGCATGACTTTAACAACATTCTGTCGGTTATCATCGGATTCAGTGAGATAGCCCTCAATGAACTGTCCGGGAATGACGGTGTTCGGGATCATATTAAAACGATTCACGGGGCAGGTGAAAAGGCAGCGATTCTGACGAAACAGCTGCTCGCCTTCAGCCGTAAACAGGTGCTTGAAATGAAGGCAGTGAGTATTAATGACACCATAGAGAACATGACAAAAATGCTGGGTCGCCTGATTCCTGCAAATATCACATTCTCATTTAATCCACATATAGAGGAGCAGAAGATTCTGGCAGATCCTGTGCAGCTGGAGCAGATTCTGTTGAACCTCGTAGTGAATGCACGTGATGCAATGCCGGATGGAGGCAAGCTGAGTATAAAGACTGCTGAAGTTGAGTTTAAGGAGGAAGATCTCCTCGGTAATGAAAAGGTGAAGCCCGGTTCCTATGTGATGCTGTCAGTAACAGACACCGGGACGGGAATGAGTCAGGCTGTGATAGAGAAAATATTTGAGCCCTTCTTCAGCACAAAGGGTGTTGGCAAAGGCACTGGCATGGGACTGTCAACTGTATATGGTATTGTAAAGCAGCATGAAGCATATATCGATGTAAACAGTGAGCCTGGACGTGGAACATCGTTTGAAGTCTATTTCCCCGTAACTGAGGGGGACATATCAGAAACGTGCGACGAAACTCTTAACAGGAATGTCACGGGAAATGAAACAGTCCTTGTCGTAGATGATGAACCGCTGATTCTGAAGGTAATTGCAAACCTGCTTAACCCTCTTGGATATAACGTGCTGGAAGCATCAAACGGGGAAGATGCATTACAGATCAGCGATACCTATAAGGAGAAGATCGATTTACTGCTGACAGATGTGGTCATGCCGGGCATGAATGGCAATGAACTGGCTGAACGACTATCAAAAAAGTGGCCGGAAACAGGCGTTATATTCATGTCCGGGTACACCGATGATGCAATAGCCCATCACGGTGTGTTGAATGAGGGCGTTGTTCTTGTTAATAAACCCATAAAAGGGGATGTTCTTTCTAAAATGATACGTCAAGTATTGGATGATCGATCGAACAAAAATGAAGTAATATGCTCAACGCATGTAAGGAAAGGGATGGATATTCTTCTTGTTGATGATGACGAAAATATCCGGAAAATGACACGGGTATTTTTGAAAGATTATGACTGTACTATTGAGACTGCCGAAAACGGACACAGTGCATTTGAGAAGTTCACATCAGGGACATATGATCTTGTTTTCATGGACATGCAGATGCCTGTTATGGATGGATTGACATCTGTCAGGAAAATGCGGAAGTGGGAACAGGAACATGGAGTTCATGGAATAAGGATAATCGCGTTGACCGGAAATTCCTCTTCAGAAGATATTGAAAAGTGTTACAGGGCCGGTTATTCGGATCATATGTCAAAACCCATTAAGAAAGACCTGTTGATGCAGGCAGTAATCAGACATTCATCAACCGGAACCCCTGTGCATTGTACCAATAAGGAAAATCAGAAAGATAAGATTGTAGCGCGGGTAGATCCTGATCTCAAAGAGCTTGTCCCTGAGTATCTTGAAGAGCGACAATCTGATATCAAAAGAATGCAGGAGGCAATGAAAAAAGGGGACTATGAGGCGGTGAGAATTATAGGACATACATTAAAAGGATCAGGCGGGGGCTTCGGCTTTGAACCCATTACTGAAATCGGTCTTGAGATTGAAGATGCTGCGACAGGACGGAGCGGTGAAGACGTTGAGGAACATATAAATGAGTGTATTAGCAAGCTCTCTGAATATCTGGACAGTGTTGACGTAATATATGAGTAGTCAATAATCACATATCACAAGATATTTAAATAATGGATAAACTGAAAATATTGATTGCCGAAGATGAACTGAGTGTTCAGAAACTCTATGATAAGGGACTGATAAGGGAAACGTTTGGAAAAAAATTTGCTTGCACCGGAGTGGAGGCACTGGAGATATGCGAGAAATGGAATCCTGATATTATCATTCTGGATATTTACATGCCCTTGATGACAGGATATTCAGTGCTGAAGAAATTCAGGGAAGAATATGGAGATACGGGCACGGCAATGATAATGTGTACGGCTGCACATCAGGGGGATCATATAAAAGATTGCATGAAGCTGGGAATTCAGGGATATATTGTAGAGCCATTTAATTTCAAGACAATAGGGACAGAGATTCTGAAATATTATCAGGAAGGTAACGCGGCGGTAAGAGACGTCTAGTTAGCGAACCTTGCGCATATGCAGAATCACAGCTACCGTATATACGCTTCTGTTACATATCTGCGCATCATGCGGTGGGTATTGAAGTAGTAAGCGTTCTTGCCGATAGCGTTCTGCATCATGCGGATCCAGCACTTGCGGTCATCATAATAGGTTGGGATGATCCTTGTTTCCAGCTTGTGATACAGATCATCAGCATCTATTTTATTCATATTCTTATCGGGTTCAAGCTCAGTCGGGGCCGGTCCTATTGCCCAGCCGGTGAAACCCTCAATATGTCCCTCTATCCACCACCCGTCTAAAACACTGAAATTCATGACGCCATTATGCGCGGCTTTCATGCCGCTCGTGCCTGATGCCTCAAGAGGTCTCAGAGGGGTGTTAAGCCAGATATCAACTCCTGATACGAGCTTAAGGGCTATCTCCATGTTGTAGTTCTCTATGAAAGAAAGTTTAATCTTGCCTTTTAATTTTTCCCTCAGGGAATAAATGTTTTTGATCAGCTTTTTCCCCTCATCATCTTTGGGATGGGCTTTACCCGCATAAATGACCTGGATCCTGCCGGAACCAATTCTTTCAAGACGCTCAAGATCGGTAAATAACAGGTCAGCACGCTTGTAAGCCGTTGCCCTTCTCGCAAAGCCAATAGTGAGCGTATCTGTATCCATATCTGTATTGGAGACCGTGTTTACATATTCGATAAGCTTTTTCTTAGATTCAAGGTGGGCATTCCAGATTTCATCATCAGGTATCGCACCGATCCTTACGAATATTTCAGGCTCGTTTGCCCAGCCCGGCAGGTATTTGTCAAAGATCTTCTTCATGCTCTCAGACGTCCATGTATAGGAGTGAACGCCGTTTGTAATCGCATTAATCTGATACCCCGGAAACATGCTCTTTGAGACTTCACCATGCTTCTTTGCTACGCCATTGACAAAGTTGCTCAGGTTAAAACCCAGCAGGGTCATGTTTACATTCTTTTCACCTGCAAGCTTTTTCATAATATTCTCAGGGAAAAAGTTGCCGAAAACCTTATTAAACAGTTCATACGTAAACTTGTCATGACCTGCCTCAACAGGGGTGTGTGTGGTAAATACACACAGGTCCTTGACAGGTTCAATGTCCCATATGTGCTCTTCGTCCCAGACATTTTCAATGTCTTTCTTGAATTTATGGAGGAGTTCAAGAGTGAGAAATGCAGCGTGTCCTTCGTTCATGTGATACTTCTTAATCAGGAACCCCAGTTTTTTGAGCATGCGTACCCCGCCGATTCCCAGAACAACCTCCTGCTTTATTCGGTAGCTTGCATCTCCGCCATACAGCTGGTCTGTCAGGATTTTGTCCTCATCGCTGTTTTTATCATGGTTTGTATCAAGATAAATGACAGGAATACTTCCACCTCTGGGACTTTCAACGAAATATATCCAGGCCTTGACAATTACCACTCTTCCCTCAATCGTCACGGATACCTGTTCAGATGCAGGCTTCATCAACTTTGAAGGATCCCAATCAACGGGATATTCTCTTTGTTGACCACTGTCATCTATTTCCTGCCGAAAATACCCTTTGTGGCTGATCAGTGTGACAGCGACAAAAGGAAGGTTCAGATCAGCAGCCGATTTGACCGTATCACCTGCAAGTACGCCCAGTCCACCGGAAAAGGTAGGGATCTCGTCTCTCAGACCTATTTCCATTGAGAAGTAGGCAATTTTTGGTTCGTGAATATGGTTTTCAAGTATTGACATAAGACCGTATTATACCAGATTGTTTAAATAGGTTCTCCTTTTCTCATGATCAAATTTTTCTATTGCATATCTGAGCATGGTACGGGGCATTTTTTTATAATGCCTCTTAAGAAACTCTTCCTCGATTAACAGGTTTCTCTTTCCAATTTCCCTCAGCAACCAGCCCACCGCTTTATGAATGAGATCGTGCCTGTCAGCTATAAGTATTTCGGATATTTTTAGCGAATCTTTATAATCGTTATTTTTAATAAAATGAAACGTTGCCATGACCGCTATTCGCCGTTCCCACAGATTATCCGATCGTGCAAGTCCAAAGAGAATTTTCCGTTCTCTTTCAAACAGATACTGACCAAGTATTTTATCTGCTGATACATCCACAAGGTCCCAGTTGTTTATATGCATCGTGTTTTTCAGATAGAAATCTGATAATTCCTTTTTGCCGGTTTCATCTGATTCTGAATATTTAATAACAAGAATCAGAAGTGAAGTCAATCGGTGTTCATGATATTTACTGGAAAGCAGTTCCTGGAGTTCTCTCAGCGTCAGTGTTGCATACTTCTTTGCTATCTTTCGCTGCTCCGGAACCTTAATACCGAGAAACAAGTCCCCTTCACCGTATTGTCCTTTCCCTGTTTTGAAAAACCGCTGCAGTATGACTGCCTTTTCCGGATCAGCCACTTGTTGGAGGTCTTTTTTTAATTGTGTAATCATAGGGATCCATATGATATTTTTTTGCATGAAATTTGTCAAAGATATAAGTAGAACCTATCTCAACATCAATTTAACAGTATTTGTCATGCCCTCAGTTTGTAAGCGGGCATCCAGAACATCTTGAAAAGACTGGATTCCCGATCGAGTCGGGAATGACGATTCATGGTTTATTACTTATAAAATCAATTTTGAGATAGGTTCTAGTGTCCT
>CP070632.1:247791-354220 GCA_020356065.1 Nitrospiraceae bacterium | reverse complement strand
ATGAACTGCTTTAAGGTACTCCATTCTGGCTCCGGGACTCATCGATATAACCCTCCTTGGAAGAGTTATATTTTCGGTAACATCATTTATGAGTCAACGAAGTCTCAGAAATTCAGGTTGGGTAACATTTAATGTGAGGCAATTCGGGTGTTCCATAACCCCTTCTTCCGCTTTCAACATTATGATATACTGGTATCACTTATCAGTTGAGCTTATAACATAATGTCGGAGGACTGAATTATGGGTACAGATGAAATTCATCTTTTTACTCCGGGTCAGATAGGCCCCTGTATGCTGAAGAACCGTATCGCAATGTCTGCCATGACGCGCTGCCGGGCTGGTGTAGGTAATATTCCGCAGGACATGAATGTTACTTATTATACTCAAAGAGCTTCGGCAGGACTTATTATAACTGAGGCTGCTCAGGTCTCTCCTCAGGGCATAGGGTATATGAGCACACCCGGCATTTACACCCCTGATCAGGTAAAAGGGTGGAAGGCTGTTACTGATGCGGTGCATGAAAAGGGAGGCATAATTTTTATTCAGCTCTTTCATTGCGGCCGTATTTCGCATCCCCTGCTGCAGGAAAAAAGTGAACTGCCCGTGGCCCCTTCAGCCGTAAAACCGGAAGGAGAAGTGTACACTCCTGAAGGCAAGCTACCCTTTGAAATACCCCGTGCCCTGGAGACAGAGGAAATTCCCGGGATAGTGAATCAGTTCCGCACTGCTACTGAGTACGCAAAGCAGGCCGGTTTTGACGGAGTTGAGATATACGCGGCAAATGGGTATCTCCCTCATCAGTTTCTGGAAGACGGGACAAACCAGAGAACAGACCATTATGGAGGACCGGTAGAGAACAGGGCACGCTTCCTGCTTGAAATAGTCGAAGCCGTGACAGGGGTCTGGGAGGCGAACAGGGTCGGCATTCATCTTTCTCCTAGCAATCCCTTTAACAGCATTCATGACTCAAACCCTGAGGAATTGTATACGTATCTGACACATGAACTGAACCGCTTCAATCTTGCATATTTAAATATTGTAGAGATTGATCTTTCTGATCCCGGCACAAATGAGATGGCCAATTATAACGCGGCTCTGAATCATGTGACCTACGAGATCAGGAAGATATTCACCGGGCCGTATATTACAAACGGGGGATATGATCTTGAAACCGGCAACGCAGTCCTTGAAGCAGGAGACGCAGACATTGTATCCTATGGCAGACATCTTCTTGCAAACCCCGATCTGGCTGAACGATTTGTAAGTAAAGCCCCCCTGAACAGTCCTGATCCCGATACGTTCTATCTCGGAGGGGAAAAAGGGTATATTGATTATCCGTTTATGTAGGAAATTGACATGAGCTGGAATGTGGGGGCGAATGGCAATTCGCCTCCTACAAACGATTTTTATACGTAAGAGAAAACCTGAACTCATATTCAACTGAACATGAGTTCAGGTGACAAGCATATATGAGAAGTAAATTTCGTCATTCCTTGATCGTCAATCGTGATTCGCATTTCATCGCCTCTGAAAGGGGAAATATCGACTTTTTAAAACGGGATTTTATATAGTTATCTTTTTCCGGGACGTCCTTAGTTCACTATTGACAGTATCTTAAATGAGTGATATAAGTGTTACAGAAGCATCAAAATGCGATGATCACATTTAATAACATGAAGAAAGAAAGGAAATCAGGGCTGTGAATTTAAAATTAACAAATCTGGAGGCAGTTGCTGTAATGACAGCTCTACAACATTACCTCAAGGAAGTAGAGAAGAAGGGACAAGAAAAAGGCGTCGAGACAGAGAAGAAGACTGTCAGAGGGATTATAAATAAAATTGAGTCTATGCCCGGTGGTGAAGTACCGTAGACCACCTGCTGCCATGTTGCTCGGGGTATTATTGACGAAGTTCATCACAGAAAATGTCAAATAGCGAATTACAATTTACAAAGTAATGAAAAGTTCGTCATCCCTTGCTCATCAATCTCAGTCATCATCTTTCACGATGCCGGCAGAAGCATGAAATTGCCTGATAGCTTTCGATGAGTTGAACTTCCGGCCCCATATCATTGTACCGTATGACTCAAAAAAATGTTCAACCTGCCGTCGGAACCGTGCAAGAGTTGTTGAGTGCGGGCTTTGCTTGAGGGCTTTTCCCCAAACCTCAGCCAGATGTATTGATGAAATCTTTTTTTTACGGAACACCTGAATCATATCCTGAATGTCCGGATCGATAAAGCGTGTCATTTTACCGATGGACCAGTAGGCCGGGTCAAGGACCATAAGTACAAGCCTGCCATATTTCTTGTATAGTTTTGTATTTAGTTTATAATCAAGCAGCGTTACCATACCCCACCGGTCAATATCTTCAGCGTAGTTGGCCTTTATTCCTGTTTTATCTGTTGCCTTCCGGATAGCAGCTTCCAGCTGCTGCCAGTTTTCTGTATTCTGGTCCTTTATTTCAATTGCAAAATCTATATACATGCTGGGCCGTGTAGCTCCCCAGATAGTGCCTGCAGCAGCGCCAGTCAGGAATGCTACGGCATCCTGTTGTAATGCGGAATCCATGATTCTAAAGAACTGCTCTATTTGCCGGATGTTCATAATAGTTCTGCATGTTCCAATGTTCTCATGAGAAGACTGTTAAGAAGCTCTGCCGGATACAGCGCACGCAAAAGCAGCCACGCCCGGTCACTTTTTCTGCCGGGCAGCGAAAGATGTCTTTTTCTGCCCTGTACTGACTGAAGATTGCAATGAAGGACATCGTTTAATAAAATGGATATATTCTGCTCAGAAGGATCTTCGGGTTGTATACCCAAGGCAACTGAACGTGCTATTCGTTCCATGGCATCTCTCGGTAAATTTTCTTTCCAGTGTTCAGGTTTTGGCGGTTCAGCATTCACAAGCGTCCCTGGCGATATGTTCAGTGCATTTGCCAGCGACCTGATAGTCGATAGTGTAACATCCCGCTTTCCTTTTTCAATATCTGAGAGATTCGGACGGGGAAGGTCAGCCAATGCTGCAAGCCGCTCCTGAGAAAGCGACCTGTGCAGTCTCCACAGGAGGAGGTTATCACCGAAAGTTAACATAACAAATTGTAGTATAAATACTACAAAAAAGTAAATAATGATATCTTCTCTTTAACAGGGAATTACGAATATCGATTGACTGATCATGATTTATGAGGATAAAGAATTTTGTCATTCCTTGCTCGTCAATCTTCAATCTCATTTTATTACTATCCGCTTGATCTGACGTTAGTAACTTTTTACAATTAAATACATTAATAGAACCTATCTTAAAATTAAAATGTTGTTCCTGTAATACCCGCAGGTCGTAAGCTGGCATCTCTCCGGTTTTGATATTATTCAGAAAAATTCGTAATTACAGCCCCGATCCCATCCGCTACGGCTTAACATAAGCAAACCCATCGGACTGTATTTTGATAATGGCAGTAATGCCGGCAGGAACCGTCTCAATAAAAGAAGAAATGTTCTCTTCGGTAATGCAGGAATCACCTGATGAACACATCTTTCTTAAGGAGTTTCTGCAGGCCAGAAATCTGACACCCCTTTCCGAGAGGCCTTTCATGACAGATAATTTATTATCATTGCCATAGGCATTCACTGAAGGACCATTTGCAATGACCACAACATCGGCAGACTCTTCTCCTACATCCTTCAGGAGATTTATAATATTTCCGAGAGCCGTGTCCCATTTCTCGAGTTCATTAATGTGAAATAAAACTTTTAACCGTTTCATAATGCATCCTGAAAAGATCATATGTTATTTACTAAAATGATTCAAGGGGGCAAGGATTCAAGTAAAAAGAATTTTCCTCCAGAATAACAACTGGATTCCCTTGATTTAAAGATATTCTTAATTAAATCTTTTATCAGTTCACTCGTATCCTCGAACTCTTGACCCCTTGAATCCTTTTTACAATATTCATATTCAAGTACAGACTTAACAGGTAATTTCTGCCATTCCTGTATAATTATTCAGAGGTCATCGGTGTTCAGACAGATACTGACATTTCCATCAAGTAATCTTAAATATGTTCTCCCTTTTGTCATTATGGCCGGATTGATAGCGGGTTACTTTATCGATACCAGGCCGCTTAAGAAATTCTTGCTGCCTGTTATTATCTGTGCGATTTATCCTTCAATGATAGGATTCAGGCTCAAGGACCTGACGGCGCCGCATGAAAAGAAGAGTCTGCTGTGTAATCTCCTCTTTAATTTATTCATTGTCCCTATTGCTGCATACACTGCAGCTTCGGTCTTTCTTCAGCAGAACCCTGAACTGTTTACCGGGCTGATCATCATATCCGTTGTACCCGGTGGCACGATGATCATTGCCTTTACCATGATTTTTAAAGGCAATGTGAGGGCTGCAATAAAACTGACCACCTTGAGCCTTATTACGGGTGCCTTTCTTGCACCGATCTACCTTTATGTTATTGTCGGGAAATATGTTCCTGTGGATATCGTAAATGTATTTAAAAATATAGCTCTTGTCGTGTTTCTTCCCATGATAATGGGGATGTTTACCTATCGTGCACTGCTGAAAAGGTTGACAATAAATGAGTTTAATGCCCGGATACGGCCTCTTCTGCCAGGCGTCAGTTCATGGGGACTTGTCTATATTATCTTTACCAGTATCAGTCTGAAGTCCCAGATGATCATTGCATATCCGGGACTTCTCTTAAAAGGCCTGACCTCTCTTATGCTGTTTTACGTCCTGATATATGTAATTATTATTCTTACAGCAAGAAAATTATTCAGCGAAGAAGATGGAATCACCTTTCTCCTCAGCCTGGTCTTAAGAAACCTCGCCATTTCGATCGGACTTGCAGCCACGGCATTCGGGCCTCAGGCGGCCATGATGGTTGCCCTTGCATTTCTCATTCAGCAGCAGGCGGCTGTGTGGTTTGCGAGTCTGAACAGGAAATATGGGATTTTACGAACAGATAAAACTACAGGTAATGGATTATAGGTACAGGTCATGGTAAAAAAAATGCATTAACAGTTTGATTCTCTTGAACAGTTTAACTGCTCAAACAGCCGAAACTGATCAAGCTGTTGAAACTTTATTCTTTGCCTGCTTTTTCCTTTTTCCCGAATACTTCTTTATAGGCTTCATGTACGGGACAACCTTTTTTCCAATGCTCAACTACCTGTTTACCGATAAATGAATCCGGATACTTCCTTCCAATATTACATCCAGGACAAACAGCACCCCAGTATGCCATGGCTTTTTTCTTAATCATGAAAATGTCTCCTCAGTTTAGACTGATTGAAGATGATATGATTACATTATACCACCGCTTGAATGGCTTGAACGGCTTGATCCGTTTCACAGGATTAACGGCTCAAGCGACTGAAATGGCTCAAGCAGTTGTAATGGTATTTTGAAAACCACTAAAACAACAGATAAAAAAGATTCGCCCGTCCAACATTCGTAAGTCCGGACTAGCCAAATATCTGTTCCGATATCCGTGCCTCTTTTGGAAGGTCAGCTCTGAAAACATCGCCTGAATAGGTTACAACAGGACAAAAAACAACCATCCAGATCATCCCTGTCATAAGGATAAGCGTTTTTTGCCAAACCATAATATTGCTTGGTTTTGTCCTGATGCCATAGGTGTTCATTTTTCAGATCTCGATAATATACGAATGACGTTGTGTCCTATAATACATTACGGATGAACGACGAATAAAGTTGAAACAAAGCTGTCAGATCGACCGAAAGAGTGGCGTGCCTCATGTCATTCCGGAGTAATAAAATATCCTGCGTTATATAATGTAAAACAGCTTTATCATTAGTGAGGTCATATGGCTAACATTGTCTATGGTGTATCAGGTGAAGGCTCAGGACATTCATCCCGTGCCTGGGAAATATTAAACCATCTTCATAGGCAGGGCCATACGGTGAAGGTGGCGAGCTACGACAGGGGATTCAGAAACCTGAAGGATGAATTTGATGTGCAGGAGATCGCGGGCCTCCGCATTGCAAGCGCCGATAACCGGGTGTCAGCCCTGAAGACACTCACTCACAATATAAGCAGAATACCTCAGGGAAAAAAATCTCTTGATCAGGTGAATCAGGTTCTTTTCAAGGATTTTCAGCCTGACTGTGTCATCACTGACTTTGAACCCTTGACCGCTTATCTCGCAAACCATTACCGTATTCCCCTTGTTTCCATTGACAACCAGCATCGCATGCGATACATGAAATACCCCTGTCCCAGGGAGCACAGGAAAGACGCCTTAATCGCAGAGGCCGTGATCAGGGCAATGGTCCCCAAGCCTTCAGTCTCGCTCATAACGACCTTTTACTTTAGTACACTAAAAAATACCCGCAGCTTTCTGTTCCCCCCTATCATGCAGAAGGAAGTGCTGGACCTCAAGCCAATACAGGTTGAGAGTATCATCGTGTATGTGACATCAGGATATGAGTCTCTGCTGGATGAGATTAAGACATTTTCCCGTGAGCGCTTTCTTGTCTATGGATACGATCGCACGGGTTCGCTGGGGCCTCTTTACTTTAAACCCTTTAGCAGGGAAGGATTTCTCAGGAACCTGGCGCAAGCAAAGGCGGTTATTGCAACTGTGCGGGCTTTACCCTCATGACTGAGGCCTTCCACCTGGGTAAGCCCTGTCTTGCCTTGCCCATGAAGGGGCAGTTTGAACAGGTATTAAACGCGATCATGCTTGAAGAACTTGGATACGGGAAAGCGATCCACACCCTCTCGCGGGACAGCATTGCTTCCTTCTTCTATGACATTCCTCTGTATGCAGATAAGCTCGAACAGTATACACATCAAGACAACACAGCGATCACCGGAAAACTGGACGAACTGCTGAATGACGATTGCAAGCTGCTGCAGAAATTCTTTATGAAACGTTTTGGAAGAAAACGGCGTCAGTTGATCACAGGTTGCTGAGGATACATACACAGGGGTTGTCCTTGAAGCTTACTTTGCCAGGACGTAGACTTGACCTCCGGTACTTGTCATGCCTAGACTATAAAAAAGTACGTTTTTAACATGCGATATAGAAGACCTTTCAAAGTTGTTAAAAAGCAGGCAGCAGATAAAAGCGATACCAGATCTGTTGAGGATATTGTTAAGAAACTAAAGCAGAGCGCTTCTCCGGTCAGTGATTACCGGAAACAGTCCCTGAAAGTCCACGGGCTTATCTGTGCGAAGTGCGGTAGGGAGTTTGATGATGATAACCGGCATCTTCTCACTGTTCACCACAAAGACGGAAATCGTCATAATAATCCTCCTGACGGTTCAAACTGGGAAAATCTCTGTGTGTATTGTCATGACGATGAGCACAGCAGAGGCATGTTGGGCGATTATATCAATCCTGAAAAGGAAAAATAAGAGTTTGGGGAATTATAATACCAAAACAGGGACGTAATGCAGGAAAAAGACGTCAATCAGATTAAGCGTGAGTTCTGGCAACGCCAGGGACGCCAGATTCTGGCTATAGCAGTAGCGCTTTTTCTCATCATATTGATGGCCGTAGTCTATAAACGCCAGGATCTGTTTGGAGAATACTCAAAAAACACTCTTGTTTCAGCTCAGCTTGCGGTCATAACCGCTTTTATTTGTTTTACGGTCTTTAACTGGAGATGTCCCGCTTGCAAAAAATACCTTGGCAAAGATATTCATAAACACCTTTGCAGGCATTGCAAAACCAGATTGAGATAGCAGGTTGTTATGTAAGTATCAGGTGGTCTGCCCGTGAATACGGAATATAAAAAACAGTTTTAGCCGGTTGAACAGTTTAACGGATCAAACAGCTAAAACTGTTGGTACGGTTTTTTTATTATGCTATCACCTTCTTTAACCCGATTTCTCTTTCTTCTTTTTAATGAATTCCTGTTTAATAATATCGGTCTTATTTATACCCTTCCACTTAAAGCGATTAAATGATTGATCATTTGTCACACAATGAGAAAAATTATGAACTCGTTGTCAATTTGATAACTTCGGTTTATTTTTTAAAATATAAAAAAACATAAAATAACTGTTGAGTCTGACTTAAGGAGAGAAAAAATGAATAAAAAACTTCTCGTGGTTTTGTGGATTGGATTGATCCTGGGGTGGAGGATGGCAGCAGGTGCGGCCGGACTGACGGTCCGTCTCGATAATCCGCCTCCAGAGGGCATGGTTGTGTTTGTATTATTTAATTCAGCCAATACATTCGGTGATCTCCGTGATCCGGTGAAAGTCGTAAAACATACCCTGGATGGGCGGGACCTCTATGATATCCGGGACCTCCCCCCGGGCGAGTACGCACTTCTTGTCTATTACGATAAAAATAACAATGACCGCATTGACAGAAACTTTATCGGGATTCCCAGTGAACCCATCGGCTTTTCCAACAGTTACCAGCCCAAAGGGCCGCCCAGCTTCAACCGTGCAGCCTTTATGCTGAAAGAAGGCATGACCCGGCACTTTGATGTGAAACTAGCGCGTCCTCTGGGTAAACTTGGACGAATTGGTATCGGAGTGGGCGTGATCGCTCGTAGCAGTCCCTACCGCGATTACAAGGGCGGCGTGTATCAGGTGATTCCGGCCATCACGTATACAGGCGCACGTGTACAGATTTATGGCCCCAAAGTTTCAGTTGGTCTTGTCGGCAGTGGCAAGCTGCGGATGGCAGCAACGGGCAGTTATCGGATTGGTGTGTACGAAGAAAATGAGAGCGTTTTCCTTGACGGTATGGGCGACAGAAAGAGCACACTTATGGTCGGGCTGGCACTACAGGCAGATCTTCCGGGCGGGGTTGATATTTCAGCGAGTTACGAACACGATGTTCTTGACAGGATTGGAGGGGGAACAGCCCGATTTGAAATCGGCAAATCTTTTCAGTACAGGGTGTTCAGGTTTTCGCCTGAAATCAGTGTTAACTGGCTCGGTTCAACACTCTCAAACCATGATTTCGGTGTACCAGCCGGAAAAGCATTACCCGATCGACCCGCTTATGACCCCGGTAACACAGTAAGTGCAGAAGGAGGCCTCGGAACATTTGTCGAGATTACAAAGGATTGGCTCGTAATCATGCGAACGGATGTAGAACTCCTGGACGATGCGGTTACTGATAGCCCTATTGTCAATGATTCATACGTTATCAAAGGGTTTGGGGCTATCACTTACGTGTTTTGATAAAAAAGATGCGATGAAAAAAAATGGGTCACGAAGACCTGGCCTAGCATTAAACCACGTCAGTTATATATAGTTGAGTCTTGGAGATAAACCTTAAAAAAGTTTTGAATACGGCGTAATGCAGGGGATATGATCAATCTTAGAACTTCATCAACGCTTAACGTAAATGCTAACGTTCTGCCGTGAGAGCCGCTCCCAAATTTTATTAAGGTTTACCTCCATGGCTGTGTGAATAATGTGGATTAGTTTATAGAATATTATTTAACCTTCTGTTTCAGCCATCTCCGGCTCTCTGGACTTTACTTTCTTCCGGCCCATGACATAATCATCAATTGCCCTTGCTGCGCGTTTGCCTGCTCCCATTGCGCTGATGACCGTTGCAGCGCCGGTTGCAATATCACCGCCTGCAAAAATGCCCGGAATATTTGTCCGTCCCTCATCATCTACCTCTATATACCCGGCACCCCAGAGATTGAGGCCCTTGACTGATTTTGTGAGAATAGGATTCGATGTCTGGCCGATCGCCATAAGCACCTGATCAACTTCAAGTATGAAATCCTCTCCCGAGCACTCAGGCCTTCTCCTGCCTGATGCGTCAGGTTCACAGAGTTTCATTGCGTCACACTTTATGGCTTTTACATAGCCATGTTCATCCCCGATGATTTCTTTCGGACTGGAAAGGAACAGGAGTTCAATGCCCTCCTCTTTTGCGTGTTCCACCTCTTCCATACGGGCCGGCATCTCTGACCGTGTTCTCCTGTAGACGATGTATACCTTTTCAGCGCCGAGTCTCGCTGCTGTGCGCGCAGCGTCCATGGCTACATTTCCTGCGCCTATCACAGCAACCCGTTTTCCTCTCTTAACTGGGGTATCATATTTGGGGAACTGGTGGGCCTTCATCAGATTTACCCTTGTAAGGTATTCAGATGCAAAGTACACATTGTTTAAATTCTCACCCGGGATGTTCATATATCTCGGTGATCCTGCTCCCACGCCGACAAATACTGCCCTGTATCCTTCTTCAAAGAGCTCATCAACGGTCTGTGTCCTTCCGATAATCCAGTTAAGCTTGATCTCGACACCAATGCTTTTAACATACTCCACTTCCCTGTCAATGATCTTCTGGGGAAGCCTGAACTCGGGAATGCCGTACGTTAACACACCGCCAGCTTCATGCAGGGCTTCGAATATCGTTATCTGGTATCCATGTCTTGCCAGGTCTGCTGCTACGGTCAATCCTGCAGGGCCGGCGCCGATGACTGCCACCTTGTGACCATTTGGTTTTGACATGTTCGTCTTTTGAGACAGACCTTTTATCATTTCGTAATCCGCAGCAAACCGCTCCAGCGCGCCGATAGAAATAGCTGTCTTCTTTTTTCCGAGAACACACTTGCCCTGACACTGGTTTTCCTGCGGACACACCCTGCCGCAGATCGCAGGGAGCATATTATACTTTCTTATAATCGCAAGTCCGCCGGTGATGTCTTCATCCCTGATAGCAGAGATGAAGGCAGGAATATTGATTTCAACCGGACAGCCCGTAACACACATAGGCTTTTTGCACTGTATGCAGCGTTTGGCCTCCTTTACAGCCTGTTTTTCAGTAAGGCCGAGTGCAACTTCCTTGAAATCGCGTATTCTTATTTCAGGATCTCGTGAGCGCATATTAAAAAACAGGGTTTGAGGATTCAAGGCTTCGAGGGTTCACGGGAGAATAAAAAATTATCAATCTGTTCACTTGACCACTTGACCACTTGACTCCTTGGTCCCTTTACTTTTACATTTTCCTTTACATTTTTTCTTCCTGAACTTCTCGAGCGATTCTGTCTCTTCGTCTTTATAAAAATTCAGTCTGTGGGCGATCTCTTCAAAGTCAACATCGTGAGCGTCAAATTCAGGACCGTCAATGCATGCGAATTTTGTCTTGCCTGCTATGCTCACCCTGCAGGCACCGCACATGCCTGTTCCTTCTACCATAACCGGATTAAGACTGACATAGGTCTTGAGTTTATAAGGTCTTGTAAGCTCGGCAACTGCCTGCATCATTCTGATAGGGCCAACAGCAAGGACAACGTCAATATCCGTACTGTCAGCAACTTCCTTCAGTGCTTCAGTGACCAGCCCTTTTTTACCGGAACTTCCGTCATCAGTAGTGAGAATGGTTTCATCAGCAATTTCAGCAAACCGGTCTTCCCATACCAGCAGTTCCCGGTTTCGAGCTCCGAGGATGACTGTCACCTTATTCTTTTTTTCCTTTAAGGCCTTAAGGATGGGGAATAATGTAGCCGAACCTATTCCTCCGCCGACAAGTACTGCATGGCCGTATTTTTTTACGGGCGTATCATGTCCGAGAGGACCTGCTACGTCCCTAATAAAGTCACCTTTTTTAAGGGTCCCAAGCTCTTCAGTTGTTTTGCCAATTTTCTGAAAGAGAAGGGTGATCGTGCCTTTATCGAGGCTTGAATCTGCAATGGTCAGCGGAATACGCTCGCCTTTTTCGTGGATCCGCAGTACGATGAAATTACCTGCCTTTGCATGACCTGCGATATAGGGAGCATCGATGATTAATGCATCAACCTGGGGCGCTACAGCTTCTTTATGTAACACTTTAAACATTTATCTTATTACTTTTTCCGAGTTATACAGGAAAAGAATGTATGAAGTAAAATTTAGGAACTAATTATATCAGAAAAGCCGGTTGAAAATCATATTCATAAGGGAAACGATATAAATAATATTATATAGATACCATTTAAGTGACATACAAATGACCTTTCAGGTTACTGTTGAATCTTATCTAGCTGCTCATATAATTCGCAGCTCCTATGAGTTTCTTGATTTTTCCTTAAATATTAAGGAAAATAGGGTGATATTTCATAATTCAGTAAAGCAGAAACTGATAACACCTATTCTCAATTAAGAATTGCCATGACTGAAAAAATGGAAAAACAGCTGGGGACTATTCTGAGAAAGTATAAACGCGAAGAGGGAAATATCATATCGATCCTTCAGGACCTGCAAAAAAAGTTCGGTCATGTGCCGAGAGAGGCTGTCTACTGGTTTTCGGACATGCTGAATATCCCTGCCAGTGCTTTCTTTGGTGTTGCAACATTTTACTCGCAATTTCATCTCAAGCCGAGGGGCAGGCATATCATCACTGCATGTGTCGGGACTGCCTGTCACGTGAGAGGGGCTGTGCCGGTGGAGCACCGCATCAGGGAGCACCTGTCGATGGGTAAAGGCGAAGACACCACCAAAGATATGCATTACACGGTGGAGAGCGTTGCCTGTATGGGTGCCTGCAGCCTGGCGCCTGTTGTCAGGATTGATAAAAAAATTCATAGCAATGTACTCCCGGAAGAGGTAGAGCATATACTGGACGAGGACAGAGGTATTAAAAAGCGATAACATGGCTTCTGCGACAAAAAATAAAAAACCTTTCGTTGAAAATCTGACCATCAAAGTATGTGTAGGTACGGGCGGTCTGGCTGCCGGAGGCCAGGAAGTAATACATGCCTTTACCAGGCAGTTAAAGGCATTGGGAATAAAAGCTGAAATCGCAAAAAAATGTATAAAGAAAACCGGGTGCCGCGGCTGCTGTTCAAAGGACGTGCTTGTTGATATCCGCATGAACGGTAACAGCGCTACCTATCAGCATATTTCGCGCGATAAGGTTGAGAGGATCATTCAGGAGCATATCATTGATGGTAATATCGTAAAGGAATGGCTTGTCGGGCCTGAATACCATGCATTTCATGACAGGAAGATCAAGATACTTCTGAAACAGTGCGGAGAAATTGACCCTGAAGCTATCGAAGATTATATAAAGGCAGAAGGCTACAAAGGTCTTCAAAAGGCCCTTTCAGGTAAGCCTTCCGGTGTCATAAATATTATCAAAAAATCAGGACTGCGTGGCAGGGGGGGAGCAGGATTTCCCACCGGGCTTAAATGGGAGATATGCTCAAAGGAAGGTTCAGTTCAGAAATATATTATATGCAATGCTGATGAAGGCGATCCGGGTGCGTTTATGGACCGTTCCATCATTGAGGGCAATCCCCATTCTGTTATCGAGGGAATGATAATCGGCGGATATGCGATCGGTGCGAGCCGGGGCTATATTTATATCCGTGCCGAGTACCCTGTTGCGATTAGCCGTCTGAGAATCGCGCTGAAACAGGCGAGGAAGAAGGGCTTTCTTGGTAAAAATATCTTTAAGTGCGGATTTAATTTTGACATCCGCATCAAAGAGGGGGCAGGCGCCTTTGTATGCGGTGAAGAGACGGCCCTGATTGCTTCTATTGAAGGACAGCGAGGCATGCCCCGATCCAAGCCTCCTTTTCCTGCACAAAAGGGACTCTGGGGAAAACCTACGATTATCAATAATGTTGAGACACTTTCCACTATACCACATATTATTTCCAGGGGGGCAAGATGGTTTTCATCAATTGGTTCAAAAAACAATTCCGGCACAAAGATTTTTTCCATTACGGGCAAGGTCAGAAATACCGGTCTGATTGAGGTGCCCATGGGAATATCTCTCAGGGAAGTTGTCTATGACATCGGCGGCGGCTGTCCGCAGGACCGGGAACTCAAGGCCGTTCAGACCGGGGGACCCTCAGGGGGGTGTATTCCTGCATCTCATATTGACATGCCGCTTGATTACGATTCCCTGAGCAGTGTTGGGTCCATGATGGGATCAGGCGGAATGGTTGTAATGGACAGTACGACCTGTATGGTAGATATGGCAAAATTCTTTCTTGAGTTTACACAGAATGAGTCATGCGGAAAGTGTCTTCCATGTCGTGTGGGTAATAAAAGATTATATGAGAGATTGAAAAGGATTACCGATGGCAGGGGGAAAAAAGGTGATATAGAGTTTCTGGAGGCCCTTGCAGAGGACATAAAAATCACCTCCCTGTGCGGACTGGGTCAGACAGCGCCCAATCCTGTTCTATCAACGATCAGATATTTCAGGGATGAATATGAGGCCCATATCTTTGAAGGAAGATGTCCCGCAGGAGTTTGCGAGGCGCTCCGCCAGTATGTAGTGAATGCAGAGGTCTGCAAGATGTGCGGCAAGTGTTTCCGGGAATGCCCGGCAGAGGCCATATCATGGATGAAAAAACAGCCGGCTTCGATTGACAAAGGTAAATGCATTAAATGCGGAAGATGCTTTGAGGTATGTCCGTTCAGTGCGATAGACTGAGAGTTGAACCACATTCTACCCCTCCCCCTTGACGGGGAAGGGCAGGGTGGGGGTGAAAAAGTTACACCCTCCCCTTAATCCCCTCCTGTCACGGGAGGGGAGAGAACGTAGGATTTTTACAATCAGGAGTTTATGATGTCGAACAAAAAAATAAAAATAATCCTTAATGGCACAAAGACTGTCTGTGATCAGGGGGAAACGATCTTCAATGCCGCTAAAAAGGCGGGGGTATTCATTCCCACCTTATGTCATGACATGCGTCTTGAACCGTATGGAGCCTGCAGGATGTGCAGTGTTGAGGTCAAAGGAGTGCCGCGGCTCCTTCCTTCCTGCTCAACGCCGGTATCAGAGGGCATGGACATACGGACGGAGAGCAGGACTGTGAAGAGGATAAGAAAACGCCTTGTGTCTCTTTTGCTTTCCAACCATCCTGATGACTGTATGCGCTGTGAAACGTCAGGGGCCTGCAAACTCCAGAACCTTGCATATGAATATAAAGTGGATGGCAGGGAATACGGCGGTGAGAAATGGAAGCTGCCGATAAGACAGGCAAATCCATTTATCGTTTATGAGCCCAATAAATGCATTGTATGCGGCAGGTGTGTGAGAATATGCAACGAGATAGTCATGGCCGGTACAATAGACTTCACCGGAAGGGGATTTCACACTGTTCCAGATACAGCCTTTCGTACGGCGCGGACACTTTCAAATTGCGAGTTCTGCGGTCAATGTGTATCAACATGTCCCACTGGCGCGCTTACCGACAAGAAAGCCAGGGGCAAGGGAAGGGTACATGAACTGAAGAGGGTAAAGACGACATGCAGCTATTGCGGAACAGGATGCAGTTTCTATCTGAATGTAAAAAACGAAAAAGTAGTCAGGGTATCTTCGGATTTTTTCGGCCCGGTCAATCAGGGAGACCTCTGCATAAAGGGCCGGTATGGATATGACTTCATACACAGCCGTGATAGGATAAAAACACCGCTGGTGCGAAAGGGTGACAAGTTTGTAAGGACATCCTGGGACAGGGCATTGTCCGTAATTGCTTCGAATTTTGAAAAAATCATAAAGCGATATGGTTCAGATGCAGTGGGTGCTTTTTCATCATCACGCTGTACAAATGAAGAGAATTTTCTGTTAGCAAAATTTGTACGCACAGTTTTCAGGACCAACAATGTTGATAACTGTGCACGAGTCTGACACGCTCCTACTGTGGCCGGTCTGGCCACCAGCCTGGGGGCAGGAGCTGCCACAAATTCACTGGCACAGATGCCTGAGATTGACACGCTCTTTCTTTTCGGTTCCAATCCGACCGAGGCCCATCCCATAGTTTCCATTTATCTGAAAAGGGCATTGCGTAACGGTGCAAAACTTATCGTAGGTGACCCGAGGGAGACTTGGATGGCAAAGCGATCTGACGTCTGGCTCAATCTCAGACCCGGGACAAATATTGCCATAATGAACGGTCTTATCCATGTGATTCTGAAAAACGGGTGGGAGAATAACGAGTTCATCAAAAACAGGACAGAGGACTTTGAAGTACTCAGGGAGAAAGTCAGGGAATATGATGTAAAGACGGTGGAAAAAATAACCGGTGTGCCAAAACAGAAAATCATTGACGCGGCAAGGCTCTATTCCCACGCTGACAAGGCAATGATCGTATACGGTCTCGGTGTTACCGAGCACCGCACCGGGACAGAGAATGCCATGGCCATAGCAAATCTTGCGCTTGTGTGCGGTCATATAGGACGGCCTTCAACAGGCATTATGGCCCTGAGAGGACAGAACAATGTGCAGGGGGCCTCTGATCTTGGGCCTGCACCGAATATCCTTCCGGGCTATCAGCCTGTTGCCAGTGCAGATGTAAGGGCAAAGTTTGAAAAGGCATGGGATGTGCCGATATCACCGGTAAGCGGTCTGAAATCGGTTGAGATGCTGGACAGGGCCTGCCAGGGCAAATTCAGGGGACTCTATATCATGGGTGAAGACCCTGCCCAGACAGATCCGAACTCCCATGAAGTGAGAAGAGCGTTGAAATCACTAAAGTTTCTTGTTGTGCAGGATATATTTCATACAGAGACAACTCAGTATGCTGATGTCATACTTCCGGGGTCGAGCTTTGCAGAGAAGGACGGGACATTCACTAATGGTGAGAGAAGAATTCAGCGGGTAAGAAAAGCAATTGAGCCTGTAGCAGGGCTGGCTGACTGGCAGATCATATGCAAGATTGCAAACAGGATGGGATATCCCATGACGTATAATCATCCATCAGAGATTATGGATGAGATCGCAAGACTCACCCCTATCTATGGGGGAATCAGTTATGATCGTCTGGAAAAGGAGAGCCTGCAGTGGCCATGCCCGACCAGGGACCATCCCGGCACAAAGACAATGTACACAGATCTTTTTGCCCGTCCCGGTGGAAAGGCGAAGTTTGTGGCCCTTGACCATAAAGATTCGGGAGAGATGCCTGATAAGGAATATCCATTTTCCCTCATTACCGGACGAATTCGCGAGCACTATAACAACGGTTCCATGAGCCGGAGAGTGCCCGGGATTATGGAGCTTGTCCCCCAGGAGCTTATCGAGTTAAATCCTTCTGACGCAAAAAAACTTATGGTCACAGACAATGACTGGGTGGCGGTTTCCTCGAGAAGAGGAAAAATCAGGGTAAAGGTCCATGTGACAACACGTTCTCAAAAGGGAAATGTGTTTCTTACATTTCATTTTCCGGAAGCGCTGTCGAATTTTCTTACATCAGAGCATCGAGACCCGATTGCCGGGACACCTGAGTACAAATCATGCGCGGTCAGGATTGAGAAGCTGCCCAGGGCATATCGTAATTGAGTTGAATAACTTAACCCATATTATTCATGCATATTTGAGCAATGGAGTGGAGGGAAGTCTTAAAAAAAGTTTTGAATACGGCGCAATGCAGGGGGATATGATCAATATTAGAATTTCATCAACGCTCAAAGTGTATGCTAACGTTCTAATGCGAAAGCCACTCCCAAAACTTTTTTTAAGACTTCCCTCCATGGCTAAGTGAATAATGTGGTTAAAACGTTAACGCCATTCATAATTTCTTGCAGAATCCAGGGATGTAATCAGAAGGTATATTTCTTAAGGCTTTTAATTACATCTATATGAAGGTGCTCTGTCGGAAGGAAACGGAATTCAATCCAGTTTTCATTCTCATCAGGACGGACTGGCATGACAGATGAAGTAAAATAAAGAGCATAATTATTCTTGAATTCAGGAGTAATGTCATACAATGAGTTAAGAACGAGCTCAACATTATTTTGTTTTTCTATCTGCTTCTGCTTATTGAGAATGACATGCGGGCTGAGCGGAAGCCTCGCACTTACCAGTATTAAATCAAATTGTAACCGTAACTGCTCATCATTCAGGACTGCCAATAACACATTACTCATTTTTTTTATAAAATCAGTTTTAACCGTGTCCTTATTAAAGGAATCGGTAAAAATTAAGCTGTTATCAACGTGAATGGAATTAACGGTGAAAATTACCCCGGACTTGCTTTCAGATCCGAATTCTTTACTAATCAGATCACTGATTTTTTGTGAGAACGCGATACGCGGCTCTGATATCGCAAGCGAAGGTTCCAGATATCGCTGGGCTTTTACAGACTTGTAGTATATCAGGGCACTCAGAAGGATAAGTCCTATCATTGTGATTCCAAGGATCTGGTCAACAGGGAAACTTACTTTATCAGTTGAATCGGAATTCATTAATATTTGCTTTCCAGAAGTTTAAGGTCGTTAAATACGATATGGACATTGTCATCATTAATTGCTGAGGGTTTATGTATTGCCTTGTTTCTCATTCGTATCAATTTGCTGAATAACTCCTTTTTAAAAGGGGATATTTTGTTCCTGCTCGTCATTTCCTTCAGGCTTTCTGACAGTGTTGCATGGGCCCGCCCTATTTGTCTGCGAGTGAATGTTTTAAGACGCTTCTCGATATAATGCCCGAGAAGCAGGGATGCAACAACATTATCTCCTGACCTCATGTATTTAAGCACCTGCTCTCTAGAAACCGTTCCGTCCAGCAGCTTGATGTTTTCCCTTGATTCTGATTCCCCGGGCGCAATATCCTGAATCTTTCCATAGACCTCCTTGCATTTGTCCAGCTCGTCCTTTTCAAGTAATGACTCAGCAAGTACAAACAGGTCCCGCACTTTATCGGCGGCTTCCTTTTGTTTAAAGGCAAAAGCGAAGGCACGCTGCAGGGCCTCTTTTTTATCGTCCTTTTTATCCAGTACATCAAAATGTCTTACCCATCGCTTGCCTTTGAACACATTGTCTTTTGTAAATCTGAACAGCTGGGCCGTAATTTCATTTTTGTTCAGTTTGCCGCTGATAACGATGATGTTCAGGGTAGGATGTTTCTCAAAAATCTCGGGTAATGCCTCGATTCCCTCATTTAAGCGGTCAAATTCTATATCAAGCGTGAGAAGGTCAAACGTATTATCCGCCAGAAGTTCCAGTGTTTTTTTTATGCTGGGGGCTTCATAAAATTTTATTTCTGTGTCTTCGGACTCAAGCGCCTGCTTTATTTCCATTTTCAGCAGGTCCCTGTCTTCGTAATTATCGTCAGCGATTAATACCTTAAACATCTATTGTTTCCTCAACAAACGGCAGGTTGATTATTATTTCAGTTCCTTCCCCCGGTGCGGTATGCTCTTTGCCAACCCTTATCTTGCCGGCATGAAGACCGATAACATATTTTGCAAAATAAAGACCTTCACCCCACCCGGTGTCAGTGGAGAGCCTCTTATAAAAACACTTTTCAGCAAGGGGCTCGTCCATGCCAATGCCGCTGTCTCTGAAAGATATCCGTACATATGAGCGGCTTCCGTCCCTGTCAAGAGAACAGGACATGTGAATGACGGCTTTATTCTGGTCCGGCTTTCTATACTTGATCGCATTGTCAAAAAGGTTTTCAAAGACCGTTCTCAACAGTATTTCAGACGCATATATGGACGGAGGATAAAATTCGTCTGAAAAAGTAACATCAGCCATATCCTTGTATCTGTCTGAAAGGGCCATCAACATATGTCTCAGATAGATTTCTGAAAAATCAGTGAGTTCCTCCTCCCGCTCATCAGAGATTTTCTTGAATACTTTAATATCAGCAAACAGGTTTTCCAGGTTACTGTCGATGCTCTCCCTGACATCTCCGGTCAGTGATGGCAGGAGGTCAAGCCGTCTTTTAATACGTGCAAGATTGTTCTTGAATTCATGTCCTATGGTTGCGGATATATAGCGGATAAACTCATTACGCCGCGCAATCTCCTGGTTTTTCAGTCTGAGAAGGGTATTTTCACGGGAGCGACGCTGCTTTTGCTGATACACCATTGTCAGGTAAACGCTGAATAAGACAAATGAAGCAATCATGATGCTAAAAGAAATATTTGATACTTTCTGAGATGATTCCAATATGTCCTTCATATATGTCATACGGTCAATCATTGATCCACCCATTGGTGTGTAATAAATCTCTTTCGTCGGAATGATCACAGGGATTAATCGATCAAAAGGTGTGATAAAACTATCCGTGTATACCATGAGCAGTAAAGACCATATAAAGACCATGGAGAGTAAGAGGAATGTGTATTTTACTTTTAACAATATATTCTTCAAAGGATCCGGCATAAATAATATTAAACAAAATCGGTCAAGAATGTCTCCCAGATGAAAACCTGAATCGAAATTAATTTAATCCATTTATGAAGACATAAACCTGAATACCCCTTTTGTAAACGGGATGATACATTTATCCTGTCAGGTCTCCCCTTTGGGAAAAATCGGTAAGACAGGATTATGATGGGAGTAAGAGGGATGTTTCCAAAAAAATGTCAGTGGTAAAACAATCAGATTTTTTTGGCTATTTGTCAGGAGCACATACAACACTTTGTTCAATACCTTCTCCGGTTTTCTTCTGTTTGGGGAGGAGCATGAATTCATCTCTGCACGCATCAGGCCTGATTGACTCAAGGTCGAACACCCCGACTTTTTTCTCCAGCCGTCTTGCAAGATGAGACATGGTAAAGCATACGCACCAGAAACCGATGGCCATACTGAGATATGCAGCGTACATTTTATCAGGATCCCTCTGACTTATTATTATACCAGCCTGTGTGAGCTCAATGACCCCAATAATAAATACTGTTGCCGTATCTTTGAAGAGGGACACAAAAAAACTCACAAAAGAGGGAATCATGATCCTGAATGCCTGCGGAAGAATAATATGTTGCATTGCTCCGTATCTGGACATTCCTGTTGATAATGCCGCTTCGAGCTGACCTCTCGGTACTGCAATGATACCGGCCCTGACTATCTCGGCCTGATACGCAGCAGCATAAATGCTCAATGATACAACAGCACTTGAGAAAATTGTGGCATGACCTCCAACAAGATAGGGAAGAAAGAAATACATCCAGAATATTATCATGATAAGCGGGGTCGCCCGGACTATTTCGATATATGCCATACAGGGGAGTTTGATGTATAATCTGCAGGAAAGCCTGCTGTATCCAAGCAATGCCCCGAAAACAAAGCTGAAAGATATTGCAAGAACAGTCAGTAAGATATTTAATGACAAACCGCCGATAGCACCATTGGGATACGGTCCAACGAGATAAAACCGGATATTTTCAAACTGCCCCAATAAATCTATCATGTTCTTATGCCTTTGACTGTTTTAAACTGGAAACATCAATCTTGAGAAATTTTTCAAGGAGAATTATTACTGCAACCATAACACTCGCCAGACATATGTAAAACAATGTTGCGATAGATGTTGCTTCTATACCTCTGAATGTCAGGGATTCAATCTGCTGGGTGGCCCAAGTCAGTTCAGAAGCAGATATTGCCATGCAGAGAGACGTATTTTTGAAATTATGGACCATCCTGGTACCAAGAGGCGGGAGTGTCGCCCTGAACATCTGCGGGAGAAGGACATGCAGATACTGCTGTAAACGGCTCAATCCTGAAGACATGGCAACCTCTCTCTGAGCATGCGGTATTGACAGCCTGCCACTTCTGAGAATGTCAGAAACGTAAGAGGCATTATCAACAGTCAATCCAAGTATGCCTGCTATGACAGGGTAATGAATATAACCGTTTAACTTGTCTCCCCAGCTCTGAGGCAGCAACTCAGGGAAAACAAAGTAGAAGAACAATATCCAGAACAGACCGGGGATATTGCGGAATATTTCGACATATAACGTACCTAGAAATCGCAGGATATTTATTCTTGATATACGCATTATGACGATTATGGTACCAAGGCATAGTGACGTAATGGATGTGGCAACTAGCAGGATCAGAGTGATTTTAATCCCGGTGATGAGCATATCAAAGTATGGTTCTTTGAAAGGGATGCTCCAGTCAAACTCATAAGCAAATTCAATAATTTTTTACTCCTCCTCTTGTGACTCGCTGAAGATCGGGATATGAAAAACACTGCTCATAAACTCTTTTGTTCTTTCATGATGGGGATTAACAAATATATCAGGAGGGGACCCTATCTCCATGATCTCTCCATCATTCATAAAAACAACCCTGTCAGCGACCTTCTGGGCAAATCCTATCTCGTGTGTCACAACAACCATGGTCATGCCTTCTTTTGCCAGTGAGGTCATAACTTCGAGAACTTCATTAATCAGTTCAGGATCAAGTGCAGATGTAGGTTCATCAAAGAGCATGATCTTGGGCTCCATTGCCAGGCTTCTTGCTATGGCTACCCGCTGCTGCTCACCTCCGGAAAGCTGAACAGGAAAGGCGTCGCGTCTGTGATCGAGTCCGACTTTTTCAAGGAGTTTGAGGGCCCTTTCTTCAGCCCTCTTTTTACTCAGTCCCCTTACCTTGCGCGGTGCAAGGGTGATATTTTTGATTGCTGTTTTGTGCGGATAAAGATTAAAGTGCTGGAAAACCATACCAATTTCAGCTCGTAAGGCTGTCAGGTCAGTCCTTGGATCAGATATGTACATGCCGTCAACGATTATCTCCCCATCATCAATCGGTTCCAGTTTGTTAATGGTTCGCAGGAGGGTGCTTTTACCGGCCCCGCTTGGTCCGCATATGACGATAACCTCCCCTTTGGAAATTTCAAGATTGATATTCTTCAGGACATGACGGTCTTTAAACCATTTGTTGGCGGCTATAAATTTGATCAATTCGTAGAAACCCGAGTATTAGTGATGAGATAATGATATATGCGCATAAATACAATTTTTAGTATCGCAAAAAAACATGAAAATTGTCAAAAAATAGTACCTTATCGGTAAGCATCTGATAAATGGGGATATAAGTCTCACTGAATTTCTCACGCTTACGCCTGTTCTGATAACGTATCCTTCATCCATAGTTATGGATTTATATTATTATTTATTAACTGTGTCTCACTGGATGATTCACATTTTTTGGCATGTCTGTCTCATCATATAAATTTTTCAGGCTGAGTAAAAAACTACCTAAGGTCATTGCTGTCTAAAACATTATAAGTTTCTAAAACTACTCCTCATAAAACAAGGCTTCTGGACGGATTAATCCACAATAACAAAAACAGGTTGCCCTCTATGTCTCCAATGGTGTTCATTATGCTGTCCAACTATGAGCAAGTTTAAGAGAAAGTTGTTCTGAATCAAGCACTATTGCCGGTGTTTCATATGGACTATCTATCCATTGCCATAAATCTCGATAACTAAATAAATTATACCTCAGCATGGCCACAAGATTCGACAGGGACCAGCGAAAAGTACTTTTGAATTTCAGATACTTCAACACCAGGATCGATATTAATGCTGTCCAAATCTGTATCATCAATGCATTGGCAGACGTCCCTACAAATGTCTTTATCTTCAGATTCTGCTTTATAGTCTTGAAAAATATCTCTATCTGCCATCTGTCCTTATATATTGAGGCTATTGTCGTTGATCCAAATTTCACATGATTTGTCAAAAGCACTACGATTTGCTCATTGTCCTTATCCCACACCTCTATCCGCCTTAATTGATTGGAACATTTCTTCTTAGAATAATATCCCGTAAACTCAATTATCTGATCCTTCAGAATATTCCGGTTCATCGGAACAGCTCTCTCTTCAATAACATCATACTTCGCATTGCCCTTTTGCCTTGTTACAAAATACACATCCTCCTCTATCCACTTGCTGAATAACTCATAATCCACATAGCCCCTGTCCATTACTATTATTGAACCTTTGGGAAAGGTCAGCCCCTTTGCTATGTTCACTTCATGTACCTTGCCCTCTGTTATGTGTGCGAATACCGGCAGATACCCTTCATGATCCAAAAGCAGATGAAGCTTTACCGCTCCTTTTGTCTGCCTGAATTTTGCCCAGTCAAATAAACTCGCACATAGCTCTATCGTTGTCGCATCCATTGAAAGCAGCTTGTTCTTAAATCGAAACTTTGTCCGGCCCTCCGCTAATACCTTGCATTTGTCCAAAAGTTGATAAAATATCTTCTGATACAGCTCCCACGGCCTGTGTTCATTTGCATATGATAATGTTGCTCGTTTAGGTGCGCTCTCTATTCCAAGATGCTTCACCTTCCCTAAACAGCTTGCCAGCCCTCCACATATTTCACGTAATGAATGCGCCTTCCCTAATTGACAGAATAACATCCCTACAAACTGCTGCCAGCATGTAAATCCCTTTGCTCTCTTTTCAGCCCCTGTCTCCGCCACGGCTCTGTAAAACTCTCCTTTTGAAAATATCTGTAGAATCTGTCCGAAAATACTGTTAAACTTATTCATGGGGAAGCCTCCTTCAGGTTTTGATTTTTTTGTCCAACTAAATTCTACCTGTTTGAGGCTTCTTTCTTAAATCCTGTTTTGGACAGATCTGACCTAAGGTACATATAATTTATAAATGGAAAAACTCTCCGAAAATGTTTTTTCATGCGCGATCACAGAATATTTCCATCCGAATTCCATTGATATATCAAGCGTAAGATCCGGCTCTGCAATGGAAGAATATAACATCTGTACGTATCCTCCGGGTTTCAGATAATGAGCCGCATTCCTGAAAAAACGTTTTAACAACTGTTTCTTTTTGTCAAACAGGGCATATTCAAAACCGGTTCTCGGTTCGCCCTCCATATATGGAGGAGTGAAGAGGATCGTATCAAACAGCATTGTCTGCCCGAGAGGAGAAAAAAGATCTCCCTCCAGCACGGAAACTATACGTTCCAGGTTATTGGCTTTCACGTTCTTTCTGGCATACTTTACCGCTTCGGGATTTATGTCTATGGCAATTACTTTTGAGGCATTAAGGCCTGCTGTAATAGCGAGTATGCCCGATCCTGTGCCTATGTCCAGCACCGTGTCACCTTCTGAAATGGTCATGTTCTTTGCCATAAACTGACTTGTAAAATAATACTTTGGATTAAAGACATCTTTTGAAATCTCGTACATCCTGCCAAGAACAGTGACTTTGTGGGGGCCGAATTGCTGGATTATTTTTATTATACAGATGGGAATAAACTGTCTGAAAGAAGACATTATCAGGTCCGGTGTCTGTACAACTTACTGCTCATAGAAGTTAAAATTTGTAAATTGCCATTCCCGTAAGAAGCTTGGGATAAAAATACGTTGATTTCGGGGGCATTCGATGCCCCTCAAGAGCTACTTCCTTTAACTCGCTGATCAGTGTGGGATTGAGGAAAAAGACTGCTTCAAAGGAACCTTTCATTGCTCTTTCCACTGCAACAGCAGGGTCCATTTCATATTCATAATGATCAACATTCAGTAAGTTCTCAAAAATAAACTTGTGAAGAACAGAAACATCAAGCTTTTTCAGACAGTCGGGAAGGTCAACATCAATGGATGCACCGTTAAATGATAATGCATAATAATTCCCCGTGTTTGTAAGGTACATTCCAAAAGAATGTGCTTTGCTGCTCATGGATTCCAGCATTGCCGCTATTGCCTGTTTTCCTGACATATTACCTGTCGATATCTTCTTCAGCTCGAAATGCTGTTTTAATATATCCCGGATTCTGATTTCAGAATCCACCTCTATAATGCGGTGTGTCGGAAGCAGCGTCAATCCTTCATCCTCCATGTTTGCCAGGAACATAAGCACGTAATTGAACGGTTCTTTCCCGTTCCGTCTCATGCCTTTAACTTCCATCTCCTTTTTAAAAGCCAGCGCTGTTTCATAGCGGTGATGCCCGTCGGCAATAAAAACGTCTCTGTGAGACATCTCCCTGACAATTACATCTATTTTGCTCCTGTCACTGATCTTCCAGAGTCGATGGGTAAAACCGTCGTCATACACAAATTCGATATAAGGAGGCTGATCAGAAATGTTCTCAAGGATGGATGATGCGGCTTTTTCTTTACTGGAATAAAGGGAAAAAATGGGGCTCGTGTTTGCCCTGCAGTATCGCAGGATATTTAACCTGTCTGATTTCGGCTTGGAATAGGTCATTTCATGGGGATGGACCTTGCCTTTACCAAGTTCCTCTATTTTTACGGCACCCAGAAACCCTCTGGTTATTTTCGCTGCTCCATTTATTTCATACTGTATCTCATAAGAGTAAAAACACTGCGCATCATCTCTGGTGAGAATACCCTGATGGAGCCATTCATTGAAATACGAAGCTGCCCTCGTATAACGGTTTTCCTCTTCATTATCGCCGTCTTTATCTTTTCCGAAATCAATCCGGATAATGTTATGAGGACTTTTTCTGTACAGGTCTTCTTTAAGATCAGGAGACACAATATCATATGGAGGTGCCATCGTAAGCGAGGCATCCACTTTTTGCGGGTTATATAAAATGCCGTTGAATGGAATAACTGCCATATTAATAGATCCTGCGGAGAATTATCTTAACATTGAGTATGTGCAAATATCAAATGAATTTATGATCTGTCCATAGGTGATTTAACACATTATGCATAGGGAACACTGTTCCATTGGTTGCAGGGATTCTAGTTACTTTTTAGGATGTGATCTGAATTTATTTATATTATCGTTGCTTTTCATCTACGGTGAATCTAAAATAGGACCGTCATGAAATTGATTAAAAAGAGCGTAGAATATCTGAGGCTGATTAAATTTTCACATTCAATCTTTGCATTGCCCTTTGCTTTTACCGCAGCACTCATAGCTGCAGAGGGCATCCCGACTCTTTATCAGATATTCTGGATAACTGTCGCAATGGTCGGAGGACGCTCGGGTGCCATGGGAATGAACAGGATTATCGACCGGGAGTTTGATGCCCTTAATCCCAGGACAAAAAACAGGGAACTCCCAAGGGGGGTGATAAAAACGTCGGAAGCCATCTTTTTTACAGCTGGGGCTTTTGCGCTTCTGGTCCTGGCCGCATATGAGCTTAATCCACTGTGCCTGAAACTGTCTCCCCTGGTACTTGCAGTTCTTATTACGTATTCTTATACAAAAAGATTTACTTGGCTATGCCATATGGTACTGGGTATTGCCCTGGCACTGGCTCCTCTGGGGGCCTGGGTGGCTGTACGGGGCACGTTTGAGTCAGAAATTCTCATGCTCAGTCTGGCGGTAATGTTCTGGGTAGCAGGATTTGATATTATTTATGGATTACAGGACATGGACTTTGATAAGGAGCACGGCCTTTATTCCATTCCCAGTATATTTGGCATCAGATCATCACTCTGGATAGCCAGAATCTTTCATCTTATTACAATTATATTATTATTTAGTCTTGTTTACGTCTTTAATCTGTCATTTTTTTATATTATCGGGGTGCTCATAGCTTCAGGTCTCCTGTTATATGAGCATTCACTTGTAAAGGCCGATGATCTGAGTAAACTTGATATCGCATTTTTTAACATGAATGGGTATATAAGCGTAACCGTTTTTGTATTTACCTTAATAAGTTATCTCGCATCATAAGAAATTTATATAATCGAATTATTGTTTGACATTTGACAACCAAAATAGTTATATAATCATATCCCACACTACATTTTTAATCATGTAAAGGAGGAGCATCACAGTGAAGAAATTAATACTCATGATTCTCGTTTTTGCAGTTGCAGTTATTCTCATGTACGGGGTTGATGCATACGCGGCCAAACGTGTGTATGTTGCTAATTCAGGTAATAACACCGTTTCTGTAATCGATCCTGAAAAAAAGGAAATAATTAATACTTTCAGGGTAGGGGTCTGGCCCGCAGGACTGGCCTGTGATGTAACCAACAAAAAGCTGTATGTGGTTAATTCGAGTGAGGCAGACAGTACGGTAACAGTTATCGACCTTGACAGCAGCTCCGAAGTTGCCAGGTTTAAAGTCGGAATCGGCCCGATGGCCATGACAGTTGATGCAGGCACAGGGACAGGGTATGTCGCAGACACGGAGCACATGGTTGACGGAAAGAATCTCAGCCATACTGTTTCTGTCGTTGATTTAAAGACACATGAAGTCACGGAAAAAATAGATGTTGGCGCAGGACCATTTGACATAAAGATCGTAAATGACAAACTCTTTACAAGTAACTCAGGTGAGTGGAAACTTGCGGCGGTCAGTCTGAAGGACCGGAAGGTTATACAAAAGGTTCCGGTTATTGATACACCGCTGGGACTTGCGATAAGTCCCGACAAAAAGAAAGTATACGTGGCCATTCATGGCAAAGGTTCTGTCCAGGTATTTGATTCCGGTGATCTCAAGGAACTCTCCACGGTCAAGGTAGGTAACACCGCATGGTACATTGGCGTTGATACCTCAAAAAACAAGGCCTATGTAACAAAGAGGGAAGAAAACGCGGTTACCGTAATTGACATGAAGGTAGACAAAGTCATAGGAAATATTGAAGGGGGGAAAGGTCCGATAGGGATTGCCGTAGATTCAGAGACAGGACGGGCTTATGTCGTAAACCATGAGGATGTTTCCCTTTCTATCATTGATACGGCAAGCGATAAGATCGTAGACACGATAAAATTAACTCCTGCTACTGAGAGCACATATTCAGGTTCACCCTGGGGAGTTGCAGTCTATTAAATTATGAATCACGGGGAAGATATACACATCCACTCATATCTTCCCCGTGTTGTTGCTCCCTCCCGGTTCCTTAATAGTTCAACAGTAGTTTAAGGTTGCAGGAGAATAACTAAATATTATTGAACTATTTTTGAACTATTTTGAACACAAGATTTGTGGTATCAGATCGAAAAAGGCATAAGAGGCCCTGATTACTCCCTGATCCGCATATACATGATACTTCCTGCGAGGCAAAAAACAGCCGGACTCACCCATGGTGCAAGCCAGGGTTTTAAATAACCTGTGTTAACCAGGGAAAGGCTGAAAGAATAAAGCATCCAGTAAAGCACACTCACTAAAACGCCCAAGCCTGCCGCTCTGATGCCCCCTCCCCATTTTGAATGCAGCGCCAGTGCAACACCAAAGAGAATCATGACAAAATTGATTGAAGGGTAGGCGAGTTTATCGTACAGTCTTACGATGTATTTAAGGTTTTTAAAACCAGCTTTTTCCAGTCTCGAGTAATAGGAATATAGCTCCATAAAATTCATTTCATTAGGTTTTTTTATCTCTTCCCTGAAAATGTCGGGTTCTTCCAAAGATTCAGTTTTTAGCGAACTGTATTTTTTTGTTGAGTTATTCCTGAAGTCATAAACCTTAACATCTTTCAGATTCCACTCGTCGTTGATCCATTCAGCCTCATTCGCTTCAATTCTTTTCTCAAAAACAAAATCATCATTAAAACTGAAAACACTTGTTTTCAGCACCTTGTTTTCATCTTCAACAAATCCCTCTATCCTGACCAGGCTTCCGTCAAGACCTCTCATCCAGAGGTGTTTCTTCCCATAGACGATTTTGGGAGACTGGCCCATAATCTTCACCTTTCTTATATAGGCGGAAGCCCTGGTTGCTTCAGGAACTACTGTCTCTCCCAGGATAAGGGCGGAGAGCATCATTAATATACCGATCAGAAGAAAGCAGGAGAATAATCTTTTAATACTCCCTCCTGAGGCCTTGATTACGGTCGTCTCTCTCCACTTTGAAGCAATCCCCAGAGTAATGAGTATGGAAAACAATGAAGCAAATGGCAGCGCATATAATATGACTCTGGGAGACTGTAATGCAAGGTACTGAATGATTAGATGGATCGGGGCTTTCTCGTCATAAAAATCACCGGCCAGACGAAGGAATTCAGCTACATTTGATATGGAAGTAAAGCATATGAGGATGACAGCAAAGTATTTAAAAAATTCGGTTATAAAATATCTTCTGAACGTCGTCATTCTCTGATTTAAAACTTCCTTAACGGTTTATCAAGATAAGCGAAATAAGCAATGATTATAGCCAAAACACTGAAAAAAATATTCGGAATCCAGACACCAAAAAAAGGTGAAAGTCCACCTGATTTTGCCAGCTCTTCTCCCATAATGAGAAACAGGTAATATAAGATAATGATTCCCAGACTGATCGAAAATCCCCCGAGCCTGCCGACTTTTCCTGACTTAAACGACAGTGCGGGTGCCAGCAGTCCAAATATCAGACAGGCAACAGGCATGGCCAGTCTTCTGTTAAATTCAATTGCCCAGCCAGCATTTGACCCTCGACCTGTCCAGAGTTTTGCGGTTTTAATCTCTTCGGGCTTTGCATCTTTTGAGGCCTTAATGCCTGTTGTAAGTATGAAATCATATTCAGAAAATGTGATTTCTGAAGAGCTGTTTCCCTCATAGGAATGAATCATGCCGTTTTCCATACGTAACTTTATGGTTCCTGCTTCCGGATTAGAACTCATATGTCCTTTCTCGGCTACAATTACAAACGGATTATCACCGGCTTTTTCATCATCCTTGTATATGAATATACCGTTGAATGTATTTACTGAAAGTATCTTCTTAACATAAATTACCGTTCCTTTAAATACATCAGAGAAGCTTTCCTCTTCCAAAGTCATAGATGCTTTTTTAACAATCGTCTCATGCAGTACATGATTGAAAGCCTGTGTGCTGCGGGGTGAAAGATAAAGACTGATGAAGAGAAGAAACAGGAAAGAAATAACTGCAAGTGTCCAGGCGGCTCTAGATATGCCGAGGAACGTCATTCCCATACTTTTTAAAACCACAACCTCATTATCGGAAGCCATCCTCCCATAAGTCAGGAATATCGATAAGAGAATAGACATGGGAACTGAAAGTATAAGAATGGAGGGCTGAATATACAGAAATATTTCTATGATATCTTTAAAGTCCGCGCCCTTACCCATGAATATTTTTGTCAAGCTCACAAACTTTTCCATAAAAAGTATTATGGACAGTGAAAAAACGATCACCGCCATGTTTTTCATGAGTTCTTTTAAAATTGACTTGTGTATAATCATGTTAATTCAAGTGAGAACATAACGTATTGTGAATTTGCTGAATAATTATAACAGCTGCGTTCTCCAAAAGGCAGGGCATGTGTACTCATCGGTATCCTGACTACGTTATCTAATCTGATACGTCAGGTTTAAAGATAGATATGACATTTTCTCTTAACATGCTCATATGCGAGATCAGTTCATCAGTCGAGAGATGACCCATGAATTTTTCACTTAACAAAGAAACAGGCGAATGTCTGCTAATGAGATGTTCCTCATTTAACCTAAGGAAGGTCTCAAGTTTTCTGTAATATGTGTAGGCATTGACAAGATCTGTTTTTTCGTTGTCTGTGAAGAGACCTTTTTGCGTTAATGTGTCAATCGCCGAAAGAGTATTTTGCTGCAGAATCTCCGGAAACTCACGTGCATTATGGAGTTCAAGATATTGAACATAAAACTCTATCTCTTCTATGCCTCCCGGCCCGAGCTTGATATCAAGGCCTTCTGATTCATTTGACAGTTCCCTCATTATTCTCAGTCGCATATCAGCAATATCTTTTTTTGTTATGTCACTACCACGTGTCAGTATGACGTCCCTGGCCATGTTCATAAATGTATTTCCCAGGTTTTCATCGCCGGCAACAGGTCTTGCCTTGAGAAGGGCCTGTATCTCCCACTTCTGCGCTTTTTTTAAATAATAATTCCTGTATCCGTTTATTTTTTTTACAAGAACCCCTTTTGATCCATCAGGTCTGAGTCTGGTATCAACGCTATAAAACTGTCCAGCATCAGTATATGATGTGAGAATTCTCACTGCTTTGACAGCTGCAGTCATGGCCCTGTCAGAACTGGAAACAAAGACGATATCAAGGTCTGAACCAAAGGTCATCTCCTGACCACCCAGTTTGCCCAGGGCTATAACGGACAACTCTTTACTGTCAAGATTCTGCAGAATTGATCTCATGATTGCCTCGGCCAGATGAGACATGCCTTTAAAAAGATCCTCAAGGGTCAATATGTTTAGCAGAAACAATATTCCGAGACGAAACTCTTCAAACCTCTTGAATTCAGCAAGTGTCTTCGGAAAATCATCTGACCTTTCAATGGCCCTCCCGAGTCGCTCCTCAATTTGCTCAAGTGATTTCAGGATGCTCCATTCTTCAATAAGTATATTGAGATACTGCTGGTTGCTCAGAAATATTCTTGTCAGATACGGGCTAAGGGAAAAAATTTTTATAATTCCCTGAATCAGTTCTTTGTGTTCATGCAGGGCTGACAGATGGGCAGGTTTAAGCCCGTATGTGGTCAGAAGTTTCTCCAGCCCTGCCATGGCCCTGTCCGGACTTTCTGCGGCCATGGCGCTCTCAAAAAGCTGGGGCATAACTTCCCGGGTTATTTTTCTCTCCTGCATGGTCCGGAAATCAGCCATATGCTCCCTGATGCTTTTGAGATTGACAAGACACTTTTCGGGATCAGTCACGTTTCTGAATTTCAGATATTCTCCAAGTTCACGGTCTGTCATTTTCCCTTCAAGCAGGTTCAGGGCTTCAGTATAGGCATCCTCCCGCGTTCCAAGCAGCGAGTTATACATTTTTTTAATCTGCATTCTTCTTAAACCAAGGTTTGCAGTAAATTCTTCTGCATTGTCAAATTTCATTTTTCGGGCCAGAATGGATATCCCTTCTTTATCAGACGGCAGAGTGTGTGTCTGGAGATCTTCCGTCATCTGCAGAAAATGTTCAATCCGCCTGTAGTAAAGGTAGTTTTCCCACAGCACATCCATTTCCCTCTCAGGAACTATGTTCATTAATGTGAGGGCGTTTACTGCGTCAAACATACATGATGATTTCAGGGCGATGTTTTCTCCTCCGTACAGCAGCTGAAAAGTCTGGATAAAAAACTCTGCTTCACGGATTCCCCCGTAGCCGCGCTTTATATCATCCTTTGTAAATGTTGAGTCTATCTGTTTCTTCAGTATCCTGATTTCCTCAATAGCGGTAAAGTCACTCGTCTTTCTCCATACAAAGGGATCGACCGATTCAATAAATTCCTGACCAAGCCGTGAATCCCCTGCAACAGGCCTTGCCCTAATCAGCGCCATTCGCTCCCACGTCCGTCCCCATGACTCATAATACGTTCTGTAGGATTTCAGCGGCATGGCGATATCACCTTTCTGTCCCTGCGGACGAAGCCTGAGATCTGTCCTGTATGCGATACCGTCTTCTGTCTGAGATGACAGAATCCGGCTGAACAGCTCAACAGTTTTACAGTAAAACTCGTGGTTGCTGATTTTGTTGTACATGAGTCCCGAGGGGTTAGGGATGCCGGTTGTCTGTCCCTGATCATTATCGTACACAGCGATGAGATCAACATCAGAACTGTAATTCAGCTCTTCTCCGCCTAATTTACCAAGGGCTATTAACGAAATCCTGCTGTCTGAAGGAGAGCCGAACTTTTTCTTATTCAAATAAAGTGAGCATTCAAGTGCTGCCGAAATAAGGGTTTCAGCAAGAGCGGTAAGCTCCTGCATTGATGAGCGGATGTCGGTCTTTTCCGAAATGTCCCGAAGCGTAATCCTGAGAAGGTACCTTTTTTTAAACAGTCTGAAGGCCTTCATTATGTCTGATATTTCAGTTATTATATGTAAATTCAATTCATTCTCTGATCGCTTCAACAGGAATGAGGGAGTGATATCATGAGTCATTTCATCAAGGGCATGTTCCAGTTCAACCGGGTGTGACATGCAGTAATTGGCAAGGAACTGGCTTACGCTGAACAGATGTGCCATGATGTTCACGTAGTCAGGAGAGATTGATCTGACAGTGTTTCCCTCGAAAAATCTTATCAGGTTTCTTTCGGCCCTTGCAGGATCAGGGACGAAATGAACCGAATCAGTAATTATTTTCAGATACTCTTTATCAATGGTCATAAGAGCACCATTAGCTTTATTAGTGAAATATTGCTTATTTTTTGATAATATAGCCCTTTAGACATGCATATAGAATAATAAATACCGGAGGAAAATACCATGAAGATGATAGCTGCTGTTATTAAGCATTTTAAACTGGATGATGTGAGAAAGTCGCTGACAGAAATTGGAGTACACGGCATGACCGCGATAGAGGTCAAGGGATTTGGCAGGCAAAAAGGACATATGGAGGTATACAGGGGAGTTGAATATGAGGTGCAGTTTCTCCCCAAAATTAAAATAGAGGTAGCAGTACCTGATGAGCAGCTGTATGAGGTGTTAAGCACTATTGAATTATCAGCAAAAACCGGCGAAATCGGTGACGGCAAGATCTTTGTATATGATCTGCAGGAAGTAATCAGGATAAGAACGGGAGAAAAGGGTGAAGAGGCAATTTGACCGTGATCATGCATCCTGTCTCGCATTATATATAAATTTTATAAGGTATAGCAGGTATACCGTAAAAATGTATTGAATATATATTGAGCCGTTTTTGATGGATGCAAGAGAGCATAAAATAAATATTGTAATTTATGTTAAAGTAATAGCGCATTTTTAAAGTGTATAGCCTCACCGCTTTTTAAGGCTGAGAGGCCTTTATTTTTTTCGGTAACTCCTTAACAGAAAATGATTTGACAATTACCTGTCTTCTAAGGTAATTGTGAGAGAAGGGAATGTAGAGCAACTTGGAAATTAAAGTAGTTGGCAATAATATTGAAAAAGCGATTAAAGATTTAAAAATAAAGCTTCATAAAGAAGGTATTTTTAAAGAGTTGAAGAGTCGGAGGTTTTATGAGAAGCCTTCGGTGAAAGAGAAAAGAAAGCGTATAGAGGCGAGGAAAAAGAAGATGAAGGCTACCAGATTTTCCCGGAGCAGATAGGGTAAATGGAGATTATTTCTTTTTGGTCTTTTTAGCTGCTTTCTTTCTGGACTTTGTGCTGTATGTGATATTTATTTCGTAGTCTATAGTTGAATGGTTTGCCGGAAGATCCCCGCTCTTCCCTTTACAGCTCATTTCACCTCTTATGACCTTTTTCTTGTCCTTGATCTGTTTTGAAATGATGCGCTTTAAATCAAATCCCCCTTTTTCACAGCCTTTTATCATGCATTCCAGATTAAAAAAAGCATGGCTTTCAGGGAAGAAATTAACAGTGCGCTGCATGAGGATCGGGTTCTCTGCATTATGGTAGTACGTCATGTTAATCACCATGCCTTCAACTGTCGGAAAGCGGTCAGCTATGACTCCCGCATCAGTTCTCTGCTGATTTTTTGCTTCCATCTTCTTTACATAATTCTGTTTTGATGCCATGGGTTACCTTTTTTGCTGTTCAAATTCGTAAATAGCTTCCATAATAAAAAAAGGCCATAACGCTTAAAGTTTTATGGCCTTTTGCAGTAACAAAATCTTCAAGACCCCGGTATATTGACAAAATAAGCTCAAAAAGTCAAGGAGTTATCTCCGGTATGCAGTTATAAGCATACGTGAAAGTCATCGTCTCAGAGAAGTATGCATGACTGAACATATCTGTCTATTTCATTTAACACATTGAATTTTAAATAAAAGGCACGGGCTGCTATCGCAGCCCGTGCCTTTTTTGTTCAGTTATTTTCTATTATATGTCGTAGTACATAAAAAACTCATATGGATGCGGTCTGAGTCTCAATGCGTCCACCTCATTTTTTCTCTTGTAGTGGATCCATTTGGCGATGGCGTCCTGAGTGAACACATTGCCCTTCAGTAGAAACTCATGATTCGCTTCAAGCTCATTTAGCGCCTCATCCAGATCTCCCGGCATCTGGGGGATGTCGGCAAGCTCTTCCGGAGGTAGTTCGTAGAGGTCCTTATCCATTGCCTCTCCCGGATCGATCTTGTTCTCAATTCCGTCAAGACCGGCCATCAGCATGGCTGAAAAAGCAAGGTACGGATTACATGACGGATCAGGGAACCTGACCTCAACTCTCTTGGCCTTCGGAGACAGTGAATACATGGGAATTCTTATGGAAGCGGACCTGTTTCTGGCTGAATAAGCAAGGTTTACAGGGGCCTCAAACCCGGGCACCAGTCTCTTGTATGAATTTGTTGTCGGGTTTGTAAAAGCAGCCAATGAGCGGGCATGTTTCAGTATACCGCCGATGTAATTAATAGCCATTTCACTGACTCCGGCATATCCGTTTCCTGCAAATAACGGCTTTCCGTCTTTCCAGATACTCTGATGAACATGCATTCCTGTACCATTGTCACCGAATAAGGGTTTTGGCATAAAAGTCGCGGTCTTGCCATGAGCGTACGCGATATTTTTCACAATGTATTTAAAGAGCATCAGTTTATCTGCCTGCTCCACCAGAGGAGCAAACCTCATGTCAATTTCACCCTGTCCTCCGGTTGCAACTTCATGATGCTGGGCCTCGATGTGGATACCGCATTTCTGCATGATGGTGACCATCTCTGTTCTCAGATCTTCCATGGTATCTGTTGGCGGTACAGGGAAGTACCCCTCTTTATGTCTTGGTTTGTAGCCCAGATTTGGCCCTTCATCAGTTCCGGTATTCCATATTCCTTCAACAGAATCAACGAAGTAAAAGCCGCTGTTAGCGGTCTGGTCATACCGAATGTCATCAAAAATAAAAAATTCTGCTTCCGGACCAAAGTAGGCTGTATCTCCGATGCCGGTTGATTTCATATGCTGGATCGCTTTTTGGGCGATAAACCTCGGGTCCCTTGAATAGGGCTCTTTTGTGATAGGGTCTACAATATTGCAGACCAGGCTCAATGTCGGGTGCTTCCGGAAGGGATCGAGAATGGCTGTTGCAGGATCAGGAATAATCAGCATGTCCGATGCGTTGATCGCCTGCCATCCCCTGATGGATGAGCCGTCAAAACCAAGACCATCCTCAAAAGTTGATTCTTCCAGCTCACTGATAGGAACTGAAAAGTTCTGCCAGATCCCGGGAAAATCAATGAACTTGAAGTCCACCATGACTACACTGTTTTCCTGGGCAAATGTTACTACGTCTTTGGGTATCATTTTGCTACCTCCTTTAGATTTATTAGTTGTTACGGGTTCATATTTACTTAATGTTACTTAGATTCTTGGTTTGTCTGAATGTCATTCCGGCAGTCCTTGAGCCGGAATCCCATCTTTTCAGCAAACTCTGGATGCCGGATCAAGTCCGGCATGAAAGCTAAATGACATCACTAACATGTACGTTTAAAAAAATTTTCATAAAATTTATATGCCCTCTTCTTATATTCAGGGAATATATCAAGGGTGGTATTAATCATGGCCTCTACATCATGATCCTCCTCGTTTTCGAACCATTCTCTTATCATTTCAGGTGTCACCTCAATATGAAACTGAAGTGCATAGACATGGTCTTTATACCGGAACGCCTGATTTTCAAAAGTATCAGAAGTGGCTAATCTGAGGGCATTTTTATGAATATCAAATGTATCTCCATGCCATTGAAAGACATCGGCCTGTTTTGTTTCATTTATGGCAAGACTTGCCATGACAGCATCCTTCATTCCTTCCTCTGTAAGATCAACCCTGTACCAGCCGATCTCCTGTGTCTTTCCCTGATATACATCAACTCCCAAAGCATAGGCAATCATCTGGGCGCCGAGGCAGATGCCGAGAACCGGTTTATTACTCTTAATGAACGCCCTGATAAGCGCGGCCTCAAAGTGAAGAAACGGATGGTTGTCTATGTTGTAGACTGCCATGGGTCCTCCCATGAGCACCAGGTGTGAGTGTTTACTTACATCAGGGATTTCAGCATGACAGCTGTTCATATTCAGGATTTCATAAACCAATCCCTTTTCCTTAAGAAACTCCTCTATGGTGCCCGGTCCCTCGTTTTCTGTGTTTTTAATAATTAATACAGACATAATATTAAAAAGAAATGTCAAATTACAAAATCCAAATTCCAAATAAATGCCAATTGACTCAATGACTAAAATTTGTAAATTTGAGATTTGATATTTGTCATTTTTCAGAGAATATATCCTTGCTCACCATGGCCATAAACGTCAAGCCCTTCAACCTCGCATTCCTTGCATACCCGCAGGGCTGTGACTGCGTTGACGGCCTTAAGAATTACAAACGTAGCAATTGCCGTGTATCCGACTGTGGCAGCAATTCCTATGGACTGTACATAGAGCTGCTCAGACACACTGTTGATACCGCTTGCAAATCCCTGTCCACTGAATATGCCGAGGCCGGTTGATGCAAAGATGCCTGCCAGCAATGTGCCTGTTATCCCTCCCACTCCGTGTACTGGAAATACGTCGAGAGAATCGTCAACTTTAAGCACTGACTTCATAAATAATACTGCATTGAAACAGATAATTCCTGCTGTAACACCAATTATAAGTGCTCCAGCCGGTCCTACGAATCCAGACGCTGGAGTAATGGTGCCGAGTCCTGCTACCATACCGGTTACTGTGCCAAGGGCGGTAGGTTTACCGAATTTTTTCCACTCATAAAACATCCATGTCATGGCGCCTGCAGCTGCAGATATATGCGTAACAAGCATTGCCATGGCAGCATCACCATTTGCTGCGAGTGCGCTTCCGCCGTTAAAACCGAACCAGCCGACCCATAGCATGCCAGCGCCTTTGACAGTCATGGTCATGTTATGCGGGGGCATCGATGTGTGCGGAAACCCGTCTCGCTGGCCCAGTACAAGTGCTGCTACCAGTGAAGCTACCCCGGCCGTGATATGCACGACCGTACCACCGGCAAAATCGAGAAGGCCCATTTCCTGCAGCCAGCCGCCTCCCCAAACCCAGTGGGTAATCGGGCAGTATACCACGATCAGCCATAGTGATGAGAAGAGCAGAATAGATGAAAACTTCATTCTCTCGGCAAAGCCGCCTATAATAAGGGCTGGTGTGATAATGGCAAATGTCATCTGAAACAGCGCAAACAGTGATTCAGGAATGGTCCCGCTCAGGGTATCTTCAAGCATCCCTGCAAAGAAGGCCTTTGACAGTCCGCCGGCAAAAGCAGTTCCCTCTGAAAACGCGATGCTGTATCCTCCGGCAAGCCAGAGTATGGTCACTATACCGGATATGGCAAAACATTGCAGCAATACAGAAAGAACGTTTTTTGTTCTTACCAATCCACCGTAAAACAGTGCCAGACCGGGAAGGGTCATAAACAGCACAAGCGCTGTTGCAACAAGTATCCAAGCTGTATCACCTGAGTCCAGAGTCGCAGTTTCAGAAGCAAATGCAGGGCTTGAATTGGCCAGCATGCACAATGTGAGAATGAAAAATTTGAAATTTCCAATCTGTAATGTGTAATTTTTTATCATAGTGCTCCCTCACCTCTTTCCCCGGTTCTGATTCTGATGACTTCCTGCAGACTGTATACGAAAATTTTGCCGTCACCTATCTCTCCTGTTTTTGCACTTTCCATGATCACCTTCAGCACATCATCGAGCTTTTCCTCTGAGACTGCTACCTCGATCTTGATCTTTGGCAGAAACTGCACTTCGTACTCTACGCCGCGGTATACTTCCATGTGTCCCTTCTGTCTTCCAAATCCCTTGACCTCGATAGCGGTCATCCCCTGGACATCTATCTCTGTCAGGGCCTTTCTTAGATCATCCAGCTTAAAGTGCTTGATGACAGCTGCAACCATTTTCATTGCTTTCCTCCCGGTGTTTAATTTTCATACGGGAGTGAGACATCAAGAAGCGTACCACATAAAAACCTTTAATTTACATGGTGTAAGGGCACACTTATCCCTACAAAATTGTAATCCCTACAATTTTGTAGGGATATTAAGTTGTCAAAGAACAATAAAAACGTATACATTCAAATATAATTTCAAAAGCCTCTGTTACGAAATATTATACCCTGCTTCCTCATGGTCACTGATGTCCAGCCCTTGAACCTCGTTACTGTCTTCAGCCCTGATACCTATTACAGCATCGATAACCTTAAGAGCAATGAGTGCTACAATACCGCTCCATACGAGCGTTACAATAATGCTCTTGATCTGTGCCCATATCTGTGCACCAATGCTTGCTGCTTCGATTCCAGCACCTCCCATAAATTCTGCTGCACACAGACCGGTTAACGTTGCACCAATCATGCCACCCACGCCGTGAACACCGAAAACATCCAGGCTGTCATCATATCCTAGTGCCCTCTTCATGGATGTGGCAGCAAAATAACAGAGTGTTCCCGATGTTGCTCCGATCAGCAAAGCTCCCATGGGGCCGGCTGTTCCTGAGGCAGGGGTAATAGCTACCAGCCCTGCAACAGCGCCCGTCGCAATACCGACAGCGGTCGGTTTTCCTGAACGGATCCACTCAACAAACATCCAGCTGAGTGCCGCAGTTGCTGTTGCAATCTGGGTGACAAGCATGGCCATACCGGCAGTACCGTCAGCTGCCAGCTCACTTCCGGCATTAAACCCAAACCATCCGACCCAGAGCATGCCTGTTCCGATGATGACGAATGGGACATTATGCGGAAGCATTGCTACTTCACCGAACCCTTTTCGCTTGCCTACCATGAGACAGGCCACAAGAGCAGCAATACCAGCATTCACATGGACAACGGTACCTCCTGCAAAATCAAGTACACCCCAATTGGCAAACAGTGCCCCGTCACCACCCCATGCCATATGGCATATGGGAAGATAAGAAAACGTAAACCATATTGTTACAAAAAGCATGACTGCGCTGAACTTCATCCTTTCAGCAAAAGCCCCTACCATTAATGCAGGGGTAATGATTGCAAAGGTCATCTGGAAAATAAGAAATACTGTCTCGGGGATTGTTCCTGATACACTGTCAACTCCAACTTCGGACAGGAACATTTTGTTCAGTCCTCCAAAGAGCGAGTGGAAATTAAATGCTCCCGCCTCCATGCCTGTTCCGTCAAACGCTACGCTATAACCATATATGACCCATAAAACTGACATAAGGCAAGTAATGGCAAAACACTGGACAAAGATAGAGAGTACATTCTTTGATCTCACGAGGCCGCCATAAAAAAGTGACAGTCCCGGTATGGTCATGAACAGGACCAGTGCGGTTGCCACTATCATCCAGGCGGTATCACCGCTGTTTATTGATGCTGTCTCCTCCGCGAGCGCTTTAAGCGGCAGCCCCAGGACCAATAACATGAATGCTGTAAAAATTTTTTTAATAATCATTACTTTCAATATCTCCTTTCAGGACTTTAATGTTTTTTTTTATTTTGTAACCGATCATTCTTTCGGTAATGCCCAGTTTCTTGGCGGCCTGCGCCTTTACATGATTACATTCTTTGAGCGTTTTTGTGATGATGTCTTTTTCGTATGTCTCTACTCTCATTTTCAATGAAACCATCTTATTTATACAAAGACAACGCTAAAACCGTGCCAGCTTATAAAATTATGAAAGTTATGAAGATGAAGCTTGAAAGAATTACATTTATGTTGCTTTGTGCTACATAAATGTAATACATTTTTGTATTGCGATCTGTTTTTTAATCAATGTATCAAGATTCATGCTGGACCCTTACTAAGCCGCAGGGGTCCAGCATGGATACAAGGTTAACGGTGTGCATTACTCTCCTGTGATTACAAAGCATCTTCTCCATGTTCTCCGGTTCTGATTCTGACAACATCTTCGAGGCCGTAAACAAATATCTTGCCGTCACCAATTTCTCCGGTTTTGGCGCTGCTCTGAATCGAACTCAGCACTTCATCGAGCTTGTAGTCAGAAACTGCCACTTCAACTTTCACTTTGGGAAGAAACTTCACCTCATACTCAACTCCGCGGTACACTTCCATATGTCCTTTCTGTCTGCCGAATCCCTTGACGTCTATTGCGGTCATTCCCTGGACCCCGATTTTATTCAGGGCATCTCTTACTTCATCCAGTTTGAAATGTTTAATAATGGCTGAAACCATTTTCATTTTAATATTCTCCTTTTATATCCCCTCTCCCCAATCGGGAGAGGGTGAGGGTGAGGGGGGCAAATCAATCATTCACCCCCCACCTTATTCTCGGTACGAGTCGATTCCGACCTCCCCCGTCAAGGGGGAGGATTAGTTAGATATCCCGTCCAATTCGTTCGGGGACTTAAGTTTATAAAGCACTGCTCTTGGCACCAGGCTGTAATGCAAGATCAGGATATGCCTCCAGGCCGTGCTCACCAAGGTCAAGACCTTCCACTTCCTCTTCTTCTGATACACGCAGACCCATTGTTGCCTTGACCATTGAGAAGATGATCAGTGTTGCAAGTGCTGTGGTAATTCCGTAAACTCCAACTCCCAGCAGCTGAATACCGAACTGCTTCATGCCTGCCATTGCACCGAATATACCTACTGCAAGGGTGCCCCATATGCCGCAGACAAGGTGGACAGGCACAGCTCCGACAGGATCATCAACTTTCATTTTGTCAATCATCATGACCGACACAACAACCAGACCACCGGCAATCAGGCCGATCCAGAATGACGAACCCAGTCCCATCTGATCAGCACCTGCAGTTATCCCGACCAGTCCGGCAAGGCAGCCGTTAAGTACCATTGAGAGATCAGGTTTTTTGGATATAGTCCACGTAGTCAGCATGGCACCTATTATGCCGGCTGCTGCAGCAATACAGGTTGTCACCAGCGTTAGTGAGACAAGTGCAGGATCAGCGCTTAATACTGAACCACCGTTAAATCCGAACCAGCCCAGCCAGAGAAGGAATACACCGATTGTTGCAAGCGGCATACTGTGACCTGGTATGGGTTTGATCTTGCCGTCAACATATTTGCCTTTTCTTGCACCCAGCATAATGGCGCCGATGAGAGCTCCCCAGCCACCTACTGAGTGGACAAGGGTTGAGCCAGCAAAATCATAGAATCCCATGCTGTCAAGCCATCCACCGCCCCATTTCCAGGAACCGAGAATGGGATAGACAAGGCCTACAAACACGGCTGAAAAAACCAGAAAGGAATTAAGCTTGATCCTCTCTGCAACTGCACCGGATACTATGGTAGCAGCGGTTGCAGCAAACATCCCCTGAAACAGAAAGTCTGTCCAGTAGGTATAGCCTTCATTATATGAAAGGTCAAGTGCCCCTCCAACTGTGGGGAAGGGGAGACCGAATCCGGCGAAACCCAGTATTCCGTTGAATGTTCCGGGATACATCAGGTTAAACCCGAACCATGCATAGGTCAAAAGGCCGATAGCCGGTATCAGCGTGTTTTTAAAAAGTATGTTTACGGTGTTTTTAGAGCGTGTCAGGCCTGCCTCAAGTGAAGCAAATCCAAGGTGCATGATAAACACCAGAAAGGTTGCAACCATCATCCAGACATTGCTGATCGTCAATCCGAGAGATGGACCTGCAGGTGCTGCCTCTTCTGCAAATACCATAAATGGTACTGACAGGGTAAATATTAAGGTTAATATTGCTGTAAATCGTATCATTTTTATTCCTCCTGTTCATAGATGTTAGAAGCTTACAGATGCGCTGGCGCCCCCGTAAAAGAAGTTGTTGTCACCGTCTGCATTGAGACTTTGCACCGCGTCCTTGGCATCATCACTTAATGTGAAAGAGTATGCAATTATGGGAGAGATCGATATCACTTTGTATACAGGAATACTTGTAGAAACTGAAATTTCACCATTATGCAGTGCACTGTAATCTCCAATAGCATATTTACTTTCTGCGTTATAGCTGATGGAGGCTCCGAGGCTTACAGCTATATCTTGATTGATTGGTATATCATGTCCAACCGATGCAACGATAAAGGCCCCGTCTCCCTCATCGAAGTCATAGTACAATGTCAGTGATGGACTTAACAGTGTGTCGTAACTGACTGCGAAGTAAATCTCCTGAGTATCAGTTGCCCCATCCAGCCCGTAATATATATACCCAATGTCAAGCCCTATCTTATCTATTGAGTGGGTATAGTTTAATGTGAGGTCCGTTTCTACAGCTTCTTTGCTATCAGCGTTGTAATCAGACCAAAGGTTAGCTCCAAATGCGCCATAGGTAATCCCGACTGAAGGCTGTATGGCTACATCCTCATGCAGTTCGAATCCTCTCCACATATAACTGTTGTATATGCCGATGGATGCCTCACCCGAAGTTTCTGATGCATTTGCATTGAGTGCTGAAACCGACACCAGGACAAACATAAAACATAGTATCAAACCTGCTTTCATCATCATTTTCTTTCTTATCTCCTTTTTTATTGGGTTTGTTATTCTGTTTAGTAACTTCTAACTGCTAACTCCTGTCTACTGTTTGCTGTCTTTCACCACCTCCCTTAAATCAATATTGTATTTCCTGATCTTGTAGCCGATCATGCGTTCAGTAATACCAAGTTTTCTTGCGGCCCTTGCCTGGACACCGTCACATTCCATGAGGGCAAGTATTATTTCTTCCTTTTCCATAACTTTATCTTTTCCTTCAATGAACTCATGGGAGGATTATTTGCGAAAAGCATGCCAATTCGTAACTAATTGATATTTAATGTATCAGGAGTTATTTAATATACAATAAAGTATGATAAGCTACAAAATTGTAATACGAAATTGAACGTGAACTGAAGGTTGGAGGGACAAGTTGCACCATGCCCTTCGTATATGGAGGTCCAACCTCCATAATATTCTGCCCAATCTGCAGAAGACGCGATCTCCGGCGCCATGCGTTAACTCATTATTACAGGGGGGTGGATTAACTGATAATGGAACCCGATACGCTGATATTATGAAAAGAGTTTCTTCTGATCTTCTCTCAAAGCATTAAAATCTGATTCCGGGAACTGGAAGTTCTTCTTGAATACCCTGTTCATGACCGAAACCATCTGCCGGAATTTATATGCATCATGGTGAGAGTCCTGCTTATATTCTGAATCCATCCAGCTCTGTTCATCTGATATGCGAAGCTCCAGTGCAAGTGAATGCTGTTCGGTCATGATCTTCCGGAAGCCCCTTTCTTTATAAGCCGCGGTGCCTGGAATCATAATTTCATTTGTAACAGAAGAACGATGAATGGGAACGGAAAAGTTGATTTTGCACTGTAATTTTTTATGTCCTGCAGCTGTATACGGGTTTTTAGCAGCATTCATGCTGAGGGCTTTATAAAATGCATGCGTATTGAACTGTAAGTCCCTGTCAGTAACTGGATGGTCCATTCCTTCGCTTTTCGATAGGCTAATGATAAGGTTTTTTACTGCCCGTGACATGCTTTCCGGGTTGGCGAAAAGCGTCTGGGTCAGAGATGACGAAAGGGTGTTTTCCTGCAGTATTACTCCTCTTTTCTGAAGGGCATGAATGAGCTTTAGTGTATCATCAATATTTCTTATTATAAAAGTTATAGCCAGAATATCGCGTATATTATGGGCTTCACCTTCAACGTCTTTGCCTAGTTTTGTCGACATACTAGCGGGGCTTTTTAACCTGGACTTAATTTCCATTATATCTATCTCAACACCGTCACCACTGTCAAAAATAAAAAAGTTCCCATTTGCAACTGATCTGACAGATTCCTTGAGCTTAAGAAAGAATGTTGCGATCTTCACAAAGGCCCTTTTTGCAGCATCACTGTCAGGTACGTGTGCCGGGTTGGCCCAGTCATAGTTATACAGATCATGAAGGCTCTGCCCCTCAAGTTCCAGAAACAGTCCCAGCTGGGCATAATCATTAATGTCCTGGCTGTCTTCCTCGATTGATTTAATGAGATATGCTACCTTGAGAAGTGCGCATGCCATTTGCTGCCATTCCGCCGGGACAGTCAATCCCTCATCTTTATAACCAGAAAAGACGTACGGATATTTTTTTGATGAAGCAAGAAGAAGAAGGTGACGAGGATCTGCTTCCATGATTCTCTTAAAGTTCTCATCATGTAATATTTTCTCTATAGTCTTTATTGCCCTAAGACACTGCTCATATTGGCTGTATTTTGTTGATTTAATGTCCATGAGTCTGGCAAGCTGTTCCTTTAAAAAAGGAAACATATGAACAAAGCAGTATCGATAAGCATTGTCAATATATTTCGCGGCCCGCTTTTTTTCCCGTTCCACAAGCTCCTCGCCTCCGTACATGTCAAATCCTCTGTTGCCCATCATTTTAGTTGCCTGTTTAAGTGCCGACCTGTAATTGCTGATGTGGAGTAAAAGATATGGATTCATTTCAGTCCGGTCGAGGATGGACCCGAAAATCTCATGGTAAAGTTCCTGATGTGAATGTGTCTTTTTCATCTGAAGTTTCAGTTTATTGAAATGACGTATTAGGTTAATTTCATGTTGAACGTTTAATTATACTGTACTTCTTAGCGAAAACGTTGCCATGTTATAAGCAGCTGGTTTTTAAGGTATCAGTATTTATCAGGAGAGACGCTAAGGTATGATAAGTAACAAAATTTTCATACAATTTTGTAAGGGATTTGCAGAAGTCGGGGCATGTTGAAACATACCCCGACGATATGATTATTTTCCTGGTTTGAAAGTTTCCAGAAGATCACCCACCTTAACATTCTTGAAATTTCTTATTTTTATACCGACTTCCTGTCCCTTAATCGCTTTTTGCACTGTATGATCTTCAATGTGCATTGACTCTATGGTCCCGGAATGAACAGGGCCCATGGCGGAAATAATTCTGTAACGCTGGTGGAGTGCCAGAGAGCCGCTTGTAATCTTACATCCGGCAATTATATCTTTCCGGCCGCTTTTAAAAAGGGCTATCACTACGGCTGAGCCAATGATATTTTCTTCAACAAAATGGGGGACCATGTTCTCAGCCAGGTTTTTTATGTCTTCCGTTAGATTATAGATCACATCATAAAGCCGAACGTCTATACCTGCTGCCTTCAGTTCACTTCTGAAGCCGGGCTCCATTCCGACCTGAAAGCCGATGATCAGTCCACTGCCGGTGTCGGCCATGAGAATGTCTGACTTATGGATATTGCCGATTTCTCCGTGAATAATCGATATATCAACTGCGGGCTGATCGATCTTCAGGATGCTTTGTGTAACCGCCTCAAGACTGCCTGCTGAATCGCATTTGAGGACTATTTCGAGTTTTGGTTTTGATGGTTCAGAATGAGAGAGCTGCTGATTTTTTGCCCATTGCCTGCTTTTTGATATATGTCTGTAATGCGTTTCTTTGTTCCCGTGTGACATGTCTTACCCTATAGAAGCATATTGAACGATTATATATCACATGGTATCACATATATTACCGCTTTCCTACAGTTGTCATGGATGACACCAGAGATATTTATGAAATATCATATATAATCAATATCATCATTTTTTCTGCTTTATAGCAGTCTTGCGTTGCATTTTTATTGGAGGGTTGATATGAGAATCAATCGGATCATACGGTTTAAAGAAATCATCTTTTCATTGATGATTCTTCCTATTACAGTCTCAATTGGCATTGTCTGCGCCGATACACAATATGTGTCTGATCAACTGATTATTACGTTGCGGGAAGGCAAGGGCAATGAATACAAGATTATTAAAACGCTTAAGGCAGGTACCCCTCTTGAGATTATCGAAGAAAGCGAACATTACCTGAAAGTAAGAACCGAAAGTGGAAGCGAGGGTTGGGTACTTAAACAATATATAACCCGGGAAACACCAAAACCTGTAATAATAGCGGGCCTGGAAAAAGAGATTGCCCGGTTGAACACAAAGATCGAACAGTACAAAAAAGATAAGGAATCACTTCAAGATGAACTCAAAACAGCCAGATCAGACCATAACAGTAAAATTCGGGATCTCCAGCAGAACGCGTCCGAAAGCCAGGGAAAGGCGGAACAGACTTCCAGAGATCTTAAAGATGTGAGCGAAAAATATAACGCTTTGCTTAATAGTGCGAAAGATGTTGTTCTTCTTGTGAATGAGCGTGACAATATTAAGGCGTCAAACATCGAATTACAGACTAAGACTGAACAACTCCAGAAAGAGAATGATGAGCTTAAGCATTCACAGATGATATGGTGGTTCGGTGCCGGCGGAGGTGTATTTTTTGTGGGGTGGATAGTCGGCAAAATATCAAGACAGAAGAGGTTTTATTAAGAGGGATGCCTAACTGCCTGAAGGCATTTGCAATCCGCTTTATACCGTAAGGTATGAATGAGAATATTGCTGAGTGATATCAGGCCTGTCCTGCCAGTTCTGAAACACGTCAAATAGAGTGAGGCCAATTCTGTTACCCGGTTCAGGAGCAAGGTACAGATTCCCGCATCCCAGCATCAATACAACAGCCGGGAGTATATACAATATCAGATATGTAACCGATTTTACCACGGTATCAAATTCCCCAGAAGTGTGACTGTCATGTGCCATATTATCAATTTACCGTTATTATTAGTACATATGTCTATCTTATGATACAAGTGGCTTCAATCTGTTCTCAGGCCTGAAACATTCATATTATGTTCACATTTTAGGAGAAAAATATAGTCAGAAGAGAGGAGGAGCGATATGAAGAAAATTCTTATTGGATTAGCAGTCATATCGAACCTGGCGCTTACATCCGTATCTTATGCCGGTGACTATTATCGAAACACTGGCTACTCAGTGTATGCCGGATTCTACGGCCCTCCAGTATTCAATGTAGTAATTGGTAATGGCTATTCAGGATTTGGATTCTATCTAAATGGCTTTGGCGGCTACTACGGTTATAGTAAACCCTATTACGGATACGGATATATTAAACCCTATTCCGGTGAGTACAGGGGATACAAGTATACGAGACCACACAGGTATGGATACAGAAACACCAGCACGTTCTATGGAAGAGGCTACAGGAGTTCACCGAGACGGGGATACCGGCGTTAGGAGTGTATATGATATGAAGAGTATAAAAGTAGTACAGCCGCTTTCCTCCTCATGGAAAAGAGGAAAGCACGTGATGAATGTATGTTGCCATTTAAAGGAAGATAATTTAAGTGTTAACATGGGGAATGCACGCTCAATTAATCAATAATCAGTAGTTTCATTTCTTTTCTGATATACTTATTTTCCGACTTAAAATCGAATGCAATTAATATTTGTAATATGCATTCAAATTGTATCGGGAGGGGGAATAATGGAAAACGAGGTAAGTAAAGAAGTTATTGTGACAGACATTCGAATGCCGGTTGGCGCCATGATGTCATTCATGCTGAAACTGGCATTAGCATCAATTCCTGCTGTGCTTGTTCTGGTATTTGTTGTTTATCTGGTTTCACTGTATGTATTTAGCATGTTCCATGGGTAAAAGATAAGTCAGAACTCAAAAGTGAGAAGTAAGAAGTATGAAATAAAAATAATGAATGATGGTAACGAGAATCGTTTTGGCTAATATATGAAAGATCAGAAAAGCGTAATAATAGAATCCGCCCTTGATATTTCAGAGAAAACAGAGAGTAACTGCATTTTTCTTTTTCTTAATACCACCCGGATATGCCGGTGGTTTTTAAAATCGGGCATGTATAAAGATGACAACGTTATCATTGTAATCCCCCATACATTAGGTATAAGGGACATTGAACTTAAGAAAGCGGGAGTTACTGCAATCAGAAGCTGGTCAGGCAATCAGACGAGGTTCTCTCAGATAAAGTATGCTTTTTTCCATGGTGTGATGCAGGGACTGATAAAACCTGACAGCAGGGTTGTATGTGTGCTGGGCCCATGGGGGAAGGGGCATCTCGATACCGTCACGGTCCATGACCTCGCACTTTCGTGGAGTGAAGAGTTTCCTTTTGATCCGCGTCTTCTCATATCAAAGCGGGCACTGAATGCGGTCATGGCTGTGGTAGATATTGCCCTTGATATAGGTGCACTGGGCAGAGAAGGGAAGTCAATAGGAACTACATTTATTATAGGGGATACCGAAGAGGTGCTTAAGTCATCTCACCAGGCTGTATTTAATCCATTTAAGGGTTATCCAAAAAAAGAAAGAATCATCACTCGTTCCGAAGTCGTTGAGAGCATAAAGGAGTTTGCACAGCTTGACGGGGCGATTATAATTTCGGACACCGGGGTGATCGAGGCTGCCGGAAGGCACCTTGACGCTGCAGGCGCAGTTACCAGGCAGCTCAGGGGACTGGGATCCCGTCACAGGGCTGCTGCAGGAATGACCCGGAAGACAGAGGCGGTTGCGGTTGTTGTTTCAGAGAGCACCGGCAGGGTAACGATATTTGATAATGGCCGCATCATATCATCTCTTGAACCGGTGATTAGCAGAAGAATTGTCTGATCTTAATGACCCTTACACATGATTTCTCAGCATGAGCTCTGCAGGGTGAGGATTTAGATAGTACTGTTTTTTCAGGTACGGTTCATCGTACTTGCGAACATAGTGATTGATTAAGGTAATGGGAACGATAAGGGGAATGATTCCCATGTGGTAGTTTTCAATGACTTCAAGAAGCTCGGCTTTTTCATCTTTTGTAAGATTTTTTTTGAAATAACCGGCAAGGTGCATAAGGACATTGGTGTTCTTTTTCGACGTTGCCTGCAGTTTAACCGCATCCATGAAGGTGGTGATATATTCATGAAAGAAATTCTTGTCCGCCTTTTTCCCTGCTCCGGCGACCATTTTGCCGAGAAGAGAGTAGTCTTTCTGGCTGTGCGCCATAAGAAGGAGTTTGTGGGCTGTATGAAACGCTATCAGTCCTTTCACTCCTGTATTTTTCTGAAGCGTTTTTTTCCAGTGTCTGAACACAAACACTCTTTCTATAAAATTCTCTCTAATCAGAGGATCATGAAGCCTGCCGTCATCTTCAACCGGGACAAGGGGGAAGTGATCAATAAATGCAGCAGCAAATATACCCATCCCCTTTTTCCCGGGGGTCCCTGATGATGAGTATACTTTTACCCCGCTGTACCCGGAACTTGGCGATTTGCTTTTAAAAATGAATCCGCAAAGGTCTTGCTCTTCCAGCTTCTTTAACTTCCCCCGGATCCAGCTCTGCATCTTTTCTGTATGATCAATCCCTGTCTTTCTCGTCATCAAGCGGGGTGAGTCCGGTTCACCGACAAGGCGCATAGCTTCCCTTGGCACAGGCAGGCCGCATTCAACCTCGGGGCAGACCGGGTACCAACTGACATACTTGCCTAGGGTGCCGGTTAAATAACGGTCATGCTGATGTCCTCCGTCATAACGGACATTTTCTCCAAGGAGACAGGTGCTGATTCCCAGTTTTATTTTTTCTTTCACAGACTCTCCCTCTTAAGCTCTTTCCGAGGCCTCTTTCAGCTCATTAAGCATTTTTATTGAAAGCTCATGAAGCTTTTTTTTAGGTATATGAAATAGCAGCTTGTTGATAGCGCGGGCAGTGAAAATTTCCCTGCTCAGTACCTGGACGCTGTTGTGTAATTCACTGAAGATGAACTCGTGGCGCGCCTGTATTCCGTACTTTTCCCCTGACCATATAATACGCTCTCCCGGAACAACTTCTTCCACAACAGGTTCAACATGAACAGGGAAAGTAAATGGGCGAATGCAGAATTTGAAGCGTTTTCCTTTTGTCAGCCTGTCTTGTTCTGATGAGCTGTCTCCCAGAACAGTGCTCCACTCTCTCCAGCATGTGAGATCAGTAAAGATGTCCCAGACGGTAGTGATATCAGCATGTATTGTGACTGAGTGTTCTATTTCCATTCAGAATCCTGTCACGCCCGGCCCGCTTGTCTCTTCAGCAAAAGCGGCCTGCACCGCTTCCCTGAAAGGGGTTTTTTGAATATGAACAAATTCATCAATACGGTTGTCTTTACAGATGACCTCATTTTTCATTCCCTCAATAAGGGGATGTGCTATTCCCGATGGTATGGGAGTGACGAGGTCTACCCAGTAAGCAGATAGGGAAGGAGTAATAAACGGCAGGTCAATAATTATTCTTTTCGCTAGTCCCCTTGCATCGGCATACTGTACCATCATTGACTTGTAGGTCATGATGTCAGGTCCCCCGATATCAAAGGTCTGTCCGGCTGTTTCCGGATTCTTCAGGCATCCAACAAGGTACAGGACAACGTCCCGTAAGGCGATAGGCTGTATTCTTGTCCTGATCCATTTTGGACAGGTCATGACCGGAAGCCTTTCCACAAGATAACGCAACATTTCATAGGATGCTCCGCCGGCGCCTATGATAACAGCGGCCCGAAGAATTGTTGCTGATGCCTTTCCTGAAGAGAGAATGTTCCCTACCTCGGCACGGCTTTGCAGATGTTCAGAGAGGCCTTCGCCTTTTTCTCCCAGCCCGCCGAGATATATGACTCTCTTCAGTCCTGTTTTGTCAGCGGAAGAAATAAAGTTTTTTGCTGCTTTTTTGTCTTTTTCTGCAAATTCCGTATTTTTCAGAAGACTTTTGCCCCCCATTGAATGAACAAGGTAATATGCCGAATGGATTCCTTCAAGGGCTTTTTCCAACGTTTCCTTTTTTGTAACATCTCCCTGTACAATCTCTGCATCTGTACCTTTGGGAGCTATGTCTTTTGCCCTGGACGGCGTACGGGCAAGGATACGCATTTTTATGTTTTCTTCTGCAAGCTCCCTTACAAGCCGCTTTCCGATAAAGCCGGTTGCTCCGAGTATCAATACTCTGTCTTCTGATGTCAGTTTCAGATCATCCATATTACCTCATTTATTTTTGCCATTTGGAAATTATTTGAAATTTGCCTGCATGAATAATCTTATCGAACGCAACCAGAACAAGCGCGGTAGAGGCAGCATTGACAAACCCGCCCAATTCGGGATGTTTTTCCCTGAAAATTCCGGCCAGCATATCCCTCCTTCTTCCCTTCCTGATAGCTGTTGCAGTTCCTGTTATGGTGACGGCTTCGGACTCCATATATCCTTTTGCCGTGTTTTTCCGACTGTCAATAAGAATAGAAACATTGCTGTTCTTAAGCATATTAGTGTATTTCGTAGTCTTTTTCGGTGTTGCAAACAGAAGCCCCGTGGCATCAGGAGTAAGGGCAAAGGCCACAAGCGAAGTATAAGGTCGACCGTTTGATACAGTTGCCAGTACGGCATGCCTCTGTTTTCTATCCAGGAATTGAAGTCTCTCTGTGACATTGACCTCACCCTGAGATTTGTTGAATGGGATCTCAGTCATTCCCGCCATTTTCCTCAATATATTTTATTACATCAAATTTACCCTTGCATCCATTATAACTCATGTATCGCACCTTACCGAAGACGCGTCTTTCATTCCATGCCCTGTCATGCACACCCCCAATACTCCATGCGATTCCGACGTATCCGTTGGGATCTCTCCCGTCAAGCTCATATCTGTCATTCAGAAATATGGCGATTTCCATTGCCCGCTCCGGGGATTCCGACCACTCCAGAATTTTTTTAGCCCAGTACATCCTCATGTAACCGTGCATCTTTCCACGGGATGTCATTTCCAGCTGGGCTGCATTCCATAACCTGTCATGAGTTTCTGCATGTTCGAACTGCTTCAGAGTGTATATATATTCGCGGGGTTTCTTCCTGTATTTATTAAGTGATTCCTTTGCCCAGGAAGGAAAGCCCTCAAATGAATCATAATGGTCATTGTAATAACAGAAATTGTCTGACAATTCACGTCGCACAATAAGCTCTTCAAGAAAGGCCTCTCTGTCCTTATTTGGCGCCTTACGTGACTGAACTTCAAGGGTCACCCGCTGCCCTGAGATATGACCGAAATGCAGATAGGGCGAAAGATTTGACTGTCCATCAATAGTCGGGTCATTTCGCTGTGAATCATAAAGCCGCAATTTCTTTTCTGCGAAATGTTTCAGGGCTTTTTTTGCTGCCTTTTCTCCCGGCTTCAGCCATGTTACTTCCCCAACTTTATGGTTAATCCTGAGGGATGAATATACATCTTCCCATTTAGTGAGGGCCTGTTTCTCCTTTAATTCAGAGGGATGCCTTTTAAGGGAAGGAAATGAATCAAGGTATTTTGGCAACAGCCTGCTAATCTTCGGACGGATCGTATATGCAGCATATTCCTGCTTAGGAGAAGCAATCCAGCAGGGGATGATATTGTGGGCATCAACTTCATGAAATGGGATATCAATTTTCTTTCCCACCTCTGCCTTCCACTTCCTCTTGATCCGCAAAGGATCAAAGTCAGTAATCAGGCAGGCGACCTTGAGCTTTTTCACCAGTCGCGGTATCTGCTCTTCGGGTGAGCCTGCTGTCAGAACAAATGAGATGTTCTTCTCATGCAGACCTGCTTCCAGCTCCTGAAGCCCCCTGAGCATAAATCCGTATTGCCTGATCGTTGCCTCAAGGAAATGCGGGACAAGGCAGAATGCCACAACAAGCGGGGATTTCTGTTGTAAGGCAATACGCTGGGCATAAAGGAGTGCCCAGTTATCAGCGATCCTTTGGTCCCTGCTCATCCAGTAGACCACTGGCCCTCTGACTATTTTCCCTTGCTTAATGATTCTTACACGTGTATCAATCATAATTTGCATCAGAAACTATAGGGTATGGAGGTAGTTAAATGTCAAATGATAAAATCCAAATGTCAATTCAAGTTCCAATGGCAAAAGTCAAAAGAGACTTCACTGGTAAATTTGAACGATTTATTTACTGCTTAAAGTCAGTTGACATTCATTTGGCATGTGAGTTTTGACATCGGTCATTAACTCTAACCCATTCTGATATAACATCCCTTCTTTTTAATAAAGCCTTCATCACAGAGCTCATCGATAATTTTTTCAATCTTATCACAGGACATATTCAATTGTCCTTGTAAATCCTTCAAAGGTATACTCTGCTTTTCACTGATGAGACGCAGGATCTTCCCCCTCATCTGACGTTTTGAGCCTGCAAAAGTACTCTGTTTTTTATATAGGGTGCTTTTTAAATTTGGATTGTCTTTAAGATATCTCAGTGCCGCCCCGTAATCCATGAGTGCGTAGTACCAGTTTCGTGGATCTTTTCTGTCGAGCGTTTTTTCTATCAATGGCAAAATGTGCCGGTCCGCTACCCGTCCCTGTTCCCTGAAGAAAAAATGAATAAATACCCTGCGTATATTCGTTTCAATAAATATTGAAGGCTTGTGAAATGCAAATGCAGCAACTGCTCCAGCTGTTGACTGACCGATAAAGGGCATAGCCATGAGCTCATCCACATCCGAAGGCAGATTTCCTTCATAGGGGGATGTTACAACCACTCGGGCAATGTTTTTTAAGGCAAGTGCACGGCGGTTATATCCCATGCCCTGCCAGACTTTATACAGGGAGCGAAGCCTTGCGCGGGCAAGTGATCGGAAGTCAGGGAATTTTGATAAAAATAAAGGATATTTGTTCATGACCCTTTCAATTTGCGTCTGCTGCAGCATGATTTCCGAAACGAGTATGTGATAAGGATCATCAGTGTTGCGCCAGGGTAAATTTTCACGGGCATTGTCCCTGTAGAAGCGGTATACCAGAGTCCTGAATTTTCGGGCCGACCTGGATAATCCGTTTATTCTGAGATAATTGTAAAAATTTTCAGCTTCGTTTTTAAACATTATCGTAGAGTGCTCGGGCTCTCTCATTTTATAACAAATGCAGATGAGAAGAAGCGGCAATACGATTAATATATCAGATTCGGTAGGGAACATCATCCTTTGCATAAAATCAAATGTCTGATATGATTATCTATGAGGAAGTGCGTTGAGTAATATGAGAAAAGTTATCCTTTACATAATGATTCCGATGATCCTTCTTTGGAATTCGGGTGAACTATCCGGGGCAGAGATCAATGGTGTCTACTTTGAAGACATGATAACTGAAGGCAATGAAGTTCTGAGGTTGAGGGGAGCAGGTCTTCTGAAATGGCTTTTCTTCAAGGTATATGTGGCAGCTCTGTATGTACCGGAGGATGTATCAAATGGAAATGTCCTTGAAGATAAACCAAAAAAAATGGTTTTTCATTATCTTACTGATATGACTTCAGAGCAGTTTGCAGAGTCCGGGGAGAAACTTCTTGAAAAAAATGCATCTCAGGATGAGCTGTTTCAAATCAAAGGAAAACTTGAAAAGATCCATAACATGTATCGTGATGTGAAAAAAGGCGGACGGTATTCCTTGACATATTTCCCTGATAAGGGGACCGAACTTGCTTTGAACGATGAAGTACTTGGGGTAATAGAGGGATACGATTTTGCTTCCATTTATTACCGGATATGGCTTGGAGAAAACCCTGTCAGTGAGAACCTTAAGTATGCATTGCTTAATAAGGGGGAAAAGTGGGAGGGCGAGGGAATGGAGTATTAAGTACTGAATTAAAATGTCCATCGTAACGTCATTCCAGCAGCCTGTTTACCTGCAGCCGGGGAAAGAGAGGCCTCTTTTACAATGCAAATAGTTGAAAAGGAAACATTTCAAAAGGCTCAGGTAACCACTTAAAGCTATGTTTGAGGTACTCATCACACAAACAGTCGTCATCATGATCTATATGACCCTGTGGTTTTTTATAGCGCAGGTATTGAGTCGCAATGATATTGCTGATATCCTGTGGGGTACCGGTTTTATTGTGACTGCGATAACTGCTCTCATTATCAGCGGGAGCAATACTCCACGCGGTTTTCTTGTTACGAGTCTTGTAGTCATATGGGGTGTTCGCCTTGCCTTCCACATCTATATAAGAAACAGGGGAAAGCCTGAAGATCGCCGATACAGACAGTGGAAAGAGGAGTGGGGCAGACATGCTGTCATCAGGGCTTTTTTTCAGGTCTTTCTTTTTCAGGGGCTTCTCATGATTATTATCTCTCTGCCGGTGACATATATAATTACCTTTGGACAGAATCCCATTGGCGTTCTTGATATACTAGGTATATTATTATGGGGTGCAGGATTTACCTTTGAGGCAGTGGGGGATTGCCAGCTGATGAAATATAAAAGGGAACCTGCCAGCAAGGGAAAAATCATGACAAAGGGACTCTGGACTTATACGAGACATCCAAACTATTTCGGTGAAGTAATCCTCTGGTGGGGGATGTTTATCATCGCTCTTTCTGTGCCCCAGGGATGGACAACCTTCCCGGGCCCTCTCACCATTACGTTTCTTATCCTAAAAGTTTCTGGCATACCTCTTCTTGAAGAAAAGTATAAGGACAATCCGGAATTTCAGTCATATAAGCGGCGGACGAGCGCTTTTTTCCCTCTTCCGCCGAGAAAGGAAGCATAATGATGCATACGTTAAAAGTATACGCAGCCGTTCTCCCGGTATTTCTGATTATCGACTTTCTCTGGCTTGGGGTCATTATGTCAAAATTTTACAAGGATGAGCTGGGAGTGCTTGCCCGAATATCCAACGGGGCGCTCACACCTGTAATCTGGGCAGCAGGCATTGTTTATGTCCTCATTCCCCTTGGTATTGTCCTCTTTGCCCTGCCAAAGGTGTCCCCGGATAATATGGCATCCTCGGCACTGTTCTGGGGATTCGTCTATGGTATTGTCCTTTACGGTGTCTACGACATGACGAATTACTCACTGGTAAGTAAATGGTCCCTTCGCATGTCCATTGTGGACATATTATGGGGGGGAACGATTAATGCGATCGTGACGTATGTTGCTGCGATTTTAAACAGGTGGATTGCATAAATGAAGATCGCCATCGTCGGCAGTGGTATATCAGGTATGACAGCAGCGTATCTCCTGCATGGTGAACATGATATCGACGTTTTTGAAGCCGGTGATTATGTCGGGGGGCATACACATACCATCGATGTGGAGCGGAACAATCAGCATTTTGCGGTAGACACTGGATTTATTGTCTTTAACAGGAGGACGTATCCCAATTTCTGCAAGATGATGGACCGGTTGGGGGTAGAATCTCAATCTACAAAAATGACATTCAGTGTGAAAGATGAAATGACCGGTCTTGAGTACAGTCCCCATACATTAAATACGTTTTTTGCCCAGAGGAGAAACCTCCTCTCTCCGAACTTTTATCGAATGATATATGATATTTTGAGACTCCGGCGTGAACTAAACAGTATAATGCATGGTAAAGAAGAGATTGAAATAGGTCAATATCTGAAAAGAGAAGGCTATTCCAAAAAGTTTCATGATCACTTTGTTGTTCCGCTTGGATCTTCCCTTTGGTCAACCGATCCACAGACATTCAAGGAATTTCCGTTAAGAACATTCATACGGTTTTTTAAAAATCATGGATTTCTGAATATCATCAATCCTTTTAAATGGCTTGTTATTAAGGGTGGATCAGAGCGATATGTTGAAAAGTTAACAGCAGCGTACTCTGACAAGATCCGTCTCAACTGTGCTGTCAAGAAAATAATCCGAAAGGTTGATGGAGTTGAACTCAGTCTTGCATCAGGGAACACCGAACGGTTTGATCATGTGGTGATGGCTACGCACAGTGATCAGGCCCTTGCCTTGCTGTCTGATGCATCCGGAGCAGAGAAAGAGATCCTTGGTTCAATACCTTACCAGGAGAATCTTGCGGTCCTCCACACGGATTCGTCAGTGCTTCCCACTTTACGCAATATCTGGTCAAGCTGGAATTATCTTATACCAAAAGAGGATTCGGGCCGTGCATGTCTTACCTATGATATGAATATACTTCAATCTATCACGTCTTTCGAGGAGTTCTGTGTTACCCTTAACAGAGAGGAATATATTGAAGCAGATAAAAAAATCGGACAGTATCTCTACCATCATCCTGTTTTTACCAAAGATGCTATAGCAGCACAGAAAAGACACTCAGAAATAAGCGGCCGAAATCGTACTCATTTTTGCGGGGCCTATTGGGGCTATGGTTTTCATGAGGACGGGGTAAAGAGCGCACTGGCAGCATGCACATATTTCGGGAAAGGACTCTGATATGGAGAGCTGCATATATGAGGGTGTTGTACGGCATGGAAGGAAAAAACCATCTAACACGTTCCGATACTCACTTTTTATGATGTACCTTGACCTGAAAGAACTGGAGGATGTATTCAGGGGACGTTGGCTCTGGTCTGCAGACCATTTCAATATTGCCTCTTTCGACAGGACGTACCATCTCGGAGACCCCTCTGTCCCCCTTGATCATGCGGTTAGGGGTATAGTCGAAGAGAGACTCGGCGCTCGGCCGGAGGGGGCGATAAGAATGCTTACACAGATGAGGTATTTTGGTTATTATTTCAATCCCGTGAGCTTTTATTATTGCTTTGATAAAGAGGGCAGGCGGGTTGAGACAATTATTGTAGAGATTCACAATACTCCATGGGGGGAGCTGTTCTGTTATGTGCTTGGCGAGGAACAGAACGAGGGAGTTGATGAAGTGAAAAAGTTCCGGATATCCAAGGAATTCCATATTTCTCCCTTCATGGATATGGACATCAGGTATGAATGGGAATTCAGCGAGCCTTCAGATTCGGTCCATGTCCTCATGACAAGCTATAAAAAGGGGGGAAAAATCTTTGATGCGGAACTGTCCATGAACCGTCATGAAATTTCGAGTCATGAACTGTCCCGTATGCTCATGAAATATCCTTTTATGAATATGAAAATAACCGGCGCCATCTATTGGCAGGCCCTCCGCCTCAAGCTCAAGGGCGCGACATTTTATCCCCATCCGTCAAAGCGCAATTATGCCGGGGAGTCAAAGGTGTCATGAAAGAAACGATCGTTCCAGTAAGTCAGAGACCCGGCATACGGATAATCCCGGGCGGTATTTCAGGAATGCTTTCACATGTTGCAAGAAGAGCACTAGTATTCCGCCTTCATAAACTCAGCACCGGACAACTGGTGCTCAAAGAAGGAGATAACCGGACTGTCTTCGGAACGAGGCGAGACAATGAAGAACTCAGGGCCACTCTGTTTGTTCATGATCCTCGCTTTTATACTGACATTTCATTTGGCGGGAGTATTGGTGCGGGTGAGGCATATATGGCCGGTTTCTGGACAGCCGATGATCTGACCAGCCTCTTCAGGATCATTGTACGGAACAGACACCTCCTGACAGGGCTGGAGGGTGGAGCAGCCCGGCTCTCAGGCCCGCTCCACAGGGTCTCACATTTCCTGCGGAAAAATACAAAAGAGGGGAGCCGGAGGAACATAGAGGCCCATTATGATCTCGGAAATGATTTTTATCAACTTTTTCTTGATGATACCATGACCTATTCCTGCGGGATCTTTACATCATCGTCATGTTCACTTTATGATGCATCAATTGAAAAATACGACCGGATCTGCAGGAAACTGCTTCTTAACCCTGACGACCATATCCTTGAAATCGGTGGAGGCTGGGGTGGATTTGCATTGCATGCTGCAAAAAATTATGGATGTCGCATTACCACAACAACGATATCAGATCAGCAGTATGAATTTGCACAACAGCTGATTCGTAAGGAAGGGATGGATGACCGTATTGAAATTCTCCAGAAGGATTACCGGGACCTGCAGGGCACATATGACAAGCTCGTTTCTATCGAAATGATCGAGGCAGTGGGACATCACTATCTCGAAACGTTCTTCCGATGCTGCAGCAAAAGGATAAAGAACGATGGCATGATGCTGCTTCAGGCCATTACGATACGTGACCAGGAATATGAAAGACATAAACATGAGGTTGATTTTATCAAACGGTATATCTTCCCAGGGAGCTGTATCCCGTCGGTCACCGCACTCTCACAGGCGGCAGCGCACGGAACAGACATGCGTCTATTTCATCTTGAAGACATCACGCCTCATTATGCCCGGACGCTAAGGGAATGGAGGGACAGGTTCTTTTCCCGAATAGCTGATATCCGGAGACAGGGGTATTCTGATGAATTCATACGGATGTGGGAGTATTACCTCTGCTACTGTGAGGCCGGATTCAGGGAGCGATATATTGGTGACGTGCAGATGCTTTTTACAAAGCCGCTCTCGCGGAGACCTTCACTTCTGCCGCCCCTGCAAGGAGGCGATCAGAACTGATCCGAACTCTCGTAAATGTCATTGGATTTCAGGCTGGCTGGTTTGCGGCAGTGCTCGGAGCCGCTCAAGGGATGCCTTGGCTGGGTATGATTGTTGTGCCTATCGTACTCGTGGTCCATGTAGCTTTATCACCAGACAGGAAAGCTGAGGTGATGCTTATCCTGTCAGCGGGTGCGCTGGGTTTCGTTATCGATACGGGCCTCATTGTTGCAGGGATTTTCACTCCAATTGTGTATCTGTTCCCATATCCTTTCAGTCCTCCATGGATGGTCCTGTTGTGGATGATTTTTTCTACTGCGATTAATGTCTCTCTGCAGAAACTCCATGGACATTATCTTCTGTCAGCAGTTCTTGGTTCCGTCGGGGGACCTGCTGCGTATTACAGCGGGGCAAAACTCGGAGCTACAACGGCAATACCCGGGACATCTGATATGCTCATCCTGGCGGTTGCCTGGGCTGTGGCAGTGCCTGCGCTTTTCTGGAATGCAGGGAGAATAAATGAGAAGTACATCGAGGAAACTCACTAAAGTCTCTCAAGTCATAACGTCTCGCCGCCGGCGAACTCCCTCTGTTGCTCAGGATGGACCAGAGGGATTTTCAATGTCTCCCTGCTGAGCTCTTTGCCGGTTCTTTCCCTGTAAATGATCTCGTCCGTTTCCAGGTCATATTCGAAAATATTGGGATCATTCCAGCGTGATAAGAAATACTGATAGAATGTGCTGTACAGACCACCATGATCCGAGGTATGCTCAAACACATATTCCGGCTTATTCCCTACATCCATGCCAGGGTGATAGTGCCTTACACTGAGATAATCGCCGAAAATAGCCAGTTTGTACAGGGGTATATCCCGATAGAGCTTGAGCCTGATGTCTTTCTGTACAGCCTTGAGATCCTTTATGAAATCAATGCTCTTATCACCTGTTGTACCTGAACCAATAAGCTCGACTCTTTTTATAGTAGGTGGAGCAACATTAGGTTTTAGGAGATTCAGAAAGAAATATAAGAAATAAGTTTTTATTTGTCAGGGGGGGATTCTTAATAAGGTAGAGTCAGCAATGGCTCTATCTTTTTATTGATTTAAACCTGTTACCAGTAATTTCATTATCTAAGTGAATCGTTGATTATATAATGTAATCTTCAGATTTTGATACTTCACACAAGTTCAGACCTGATTTTCCCATTATTTTTGAACCTTCATCTGTATTATCAATGAAATGGAGTCTGTATGGATATTAACGCTTTGTTGAAGTTGTCTATAATGTAGATTTAACCTGGATTGCGAAGATTTCAGACTATTATCAATAATTTCTTATGGATAAAAAGAGTCCTTAGATATCAATTGGATATTATAATTAATTTTTTCTATCCTGATTTACTATGGGGCAGTTTCCATGTAGGTGTTTAGGTATGTAATTAAATTTATATCCTTATTGATTAGATTCAGTTTCTTCCTAATATTTTCACGGTGTCTGTGTATAGTTGAATCTGATAAGCCGCGTAAATTTGCAATCTCTTTTGTAGATAGACCGTTTTTAATCATATTACAAATTTGAATTTCTGATGGAGTTAATCTCATAAAATCTCTTGACAATTGATTTATGAAAGGAGAAATAATATCATTAAGATTGGATTTAAGTAGAGAAATATATTTTTTTTGTTTAAAGTTTGCGTCAGCTTCTAATGCATGAATAATTGGCAGTATTATTTTTTCGCAATTTGTATGTATTGAATATCCTATTTCTTTTTTTTCAATTTGGACTTTTGATAGAACTTCACGAAGTGTTATATTCATATTTTTTAGTGTTAATTGCTCTACGTGAAGTTGTTTCTTTGCATGGATACGTTCGGTAAGGCGACTAATCCTGTAAGATAGATGATCAATAAGTATCCTTTCTTCTTTTAAAAATGGACCTTCGTAATTTTCAGCCATTTTTTTAATATAGTAGACCTCGATTTTCCCAATTATCTGACCCGCTACTTTAATATCAGTATCCTGTCTCCATTGTGACTCTCTGAAGTTCTTACTTCTAAACTCCGATTCATAAAATAATATTCTTACTCGTGTAATTTCAGGATATTGCCACGACACGGGTATGAGATGAGTTAATCCCTTTAAAATTTTATCAATTGAAGGGTCATATCGCTCTATTAATTCTGACAATCCATACAAGCAATTTAGTTCCTTACTTCGCTCTCTCAATAAACATTCAATCTCTTTCTTTTCTCGTTCAATATCATTTAACGCTAAAATACGTTTTTTTAACCTGTTTATTTCTTTATTAAGAGATGTCCTGCTTTTATCTGATATGTTCTTATATTTCATGGGGATAGGTCTGCCTTACAATGATTTTCTGTTTAGCGGAATTATATTGCCAATATTTTATAGGCAATATATAGGTTAAATTATAGTACTGTATATTATATATCAACATGGTAAATTAAAACAAAAATATTTTCAAGATAAGTCTGTAGGCAGTTAAAAGTGTTTCTTACAACACTTTTTGTTAACTAATCGGTAAGCCTACTTGTTTTATCAAAAAGTACTTATATTATTTAGTCATGAAGGTACATGCCAGTGAAAATTGATATAAGTAATATAATTATTGATAGAGCAACAAAATGTCACGCCAATTTATCTTGTTTAAATGATAAAGATACCCCCAGGTGTTCTGACAGGTTAGCTATGTGTCCAGTTGAAAGTAAGATTGGTGATGGCATGGTCTTTGTTAATTTCAATCATGACATCTCTTGTATTTACAATATCCCTTTTGCAGATAATCAAATAATATGTAATTGCCCTGTGAGATATGAAATTTATGAGCGTTATAACATTTAGTTAATTGTATTTATACTGCAGATAACATGATGGAATTGTAATTTTTTAGATTAAAGCGGTATTAACGAAATGAAAATGAAATATCCTAAATGTTCAAATGGCAACTGTATGCATAACGATAAATATCTTTGCAAAGCTGAGGCATTGGAGGAGGATATTGTCTGTAAACAAGGGAAAGCTGGTGCCATAAGGAAAATTAAAAATGACAAATATCAAAGAGGTGTAAATTGAAATGAAGAGAAAGCTGGTTTCAAAAGTAGAATTGATACGTATTCTCAATAAGGAACTTTTAAAATATGAAGAAAGTAAGGACTGTTGTTTTATTAAATAATTGATACCATGATTCAGTGCTTTATAGTCATACTGTTTAATCACAATTATATAAGAATTAATAATAAGTCATAAATAGTATTAAATTGACAATTATTTATTAAAGAAGTAAATAAAAGTATATATACCCGACAAAGCCAAACCCTCCGTGAGAAGGGGGCGGAAAGTGGCGGGTCTCCGAAGTTGAAGATAGCCGAGCTGCCGAAGGTTTAACCAACGGTATGCCCGGCTTTTTTAATGTCGGCAAAAAGGAGGGGAAGACAAATGATGTACTTGTCAATTTGCAATACCAAAAAGAAAATTCCACATATGGCAAAAATAGAAGATTTGGAAGAATGGGAAAACGTAAGTAAGGATGATCTTCTTCATAAGAAATGCAGAATGATTAAATGTTATGAACCAATGGACAGCTGTCATCAAAAGCTCATAATCATGATTGATACGAATGAGCCTGATGCTATAAACCTGCTTGCAAAAGATCTTGGTAATGATTGGATTTTAGAAACATATCCATTACACGAAATTCATGAATTATTAGAGGAAGATCACGCAATTGTTGCTGGTTAAATGTATCAGTGGATTTTTCATATCATTTAATTTGGCTTAACATATTTTTTAATATCACAAGGTGATTTCTAGTCATGGGAATATTTAAGGAAATGGCTGGGTGTGGAGCATATTTTATAGAGATCGGCAACTATGATAAGGATTCATGGTCAGAGTTAATGATCAAGGAAATGGGTCAAAATGTAAAACCTTTCCTTGATGACATAAGGCAGTGGTCACTTATAATAGCTCAGAGACGAAAGAGTACCCAGATAATGAAAGTAAATTGCTGGGAGTTTCAGAAGTGTGATAAACATGCCGGTGGTGAGCAAGGAAATCATATAGTCGTCTGCCCAGTCTTTAAGGAAACAAAACTCAATGGTATCCATGGAGGGGAAAACGGAGGAAGAGCTTGCTGGGTTGTGCCAGGCACGTTATGTGGTGGAAGGATCAAAAGGTCATTGATCCCAAAGTTCATGGCATGCAATCTCTGTGATTTCAAAAAAGCAGTGCTTAAAGAGGAAAGATCAGATTGTGTAGTCTCTGACAAATTTCTCAATATGCTGATTCATTAGCTTTAAATAAAATAAAAAGTAACACTACATGTGTGATTCATAAACATCATTTCAATTATAATATCGTCTATGGAGAAAGCAATCAGGGCGCGTTTTACATGGATAAAACTTTATGAAGAAACAGGTGACGCTGGCTTCGTTTGTCGAAGATGTGGCGTTTCCCGTCCGACGCTTCGCAAATGGTGGAGGCGCTATCAGAAAGATAGTATTAAGGGCCTGCAGAGCCAGAGCAGGGCACCTAAAAAGTCTCCAGCCGCTAAAGTCGGACAAAAAGAAACTGAATGGATACTCACACTTCGTAATAATCGCAAGCTCGGTGCTCGAAGAATCCAGAGCGAACTAAAACGGCTCCATAGCTTCAATTTATCCCTTGCGACTATCCATAAGGTTCTTACCGTTAACGGATGCAAACAGCTCCAAAAACCACGCAGGAAAAAAGATTACAATCGGTATTCTCGCCCTGTACCTGGCGACAGAGTCCAGATGGACACTTGCAAGATCGGCCCAGGACTTTACCAGTATACAGCTATTGATGACTGTAGTAGGTTCATGATTTTGGCTCTTTACAATCGTCGCAACGCATCCAACACTTTGGAGTTTATAGAGCAGGCATGTGAAATGATGCCATTTCCTATTCAGCGTATTCAGACTGATCGTGGCACAGAGTTTTTTGCCATGAAGGTCCAGAAGCGATTTATGGATTGGGGGATAAAGTTCAGGCCAATAAAACCAGCATCTCCTCACTTAAATGGCAAGGTCGAGCGAGCCCAGAAAACAGTTCTCTACGAATTTTACTCTACCATCGATATGAAAAATCCAGAAATATCGAATCTCCTTGAGGAATGGCAATTTTACTACAACCGACTTCGTCCTCATGGTTCCTTGAAGGGTAAATCTCCTATGGATGTAGTTTGTGAGTTGAAGGATGTGATTCCATATGGCGAAGATGTTGACGATATGTATGATCCCTTAAATGAGAGGTTCCAAGAACAAAATTACAACATGGATTTAAGGCTGAGAAAATTGAAACGATCTATGTGAATCACACAAATAATTATTAGGTTATGTTAAGGCTCCCTTATCTGCTTCCTTTTAATCGTTTATAACCAATTGTCAAATTTATAACACCCATATAGTGGGCACCTGTCAATCAAAAATATATTTTACCAAGAAGTGGTCTAACGTCTTTTTATGAGTATGAGAAACCAACAATCCTACCAATACCGTTTTTCCCTTTAATAATGGATACAGTCTTCACTGTTCCAGACACCCATCAGGATCAAAGCCACTCCCAGAGTTTACTCCCCAAAGAGGGCTCCTTCCGCTCATGGCGGACCAGAAAACCTTCGGCTCCGTGCCAAGTCCATTTGGTTTATTACATTTCTATGGCTGTTACCCCAGTCACTTGATGGCTCTCAGCCCGGGCAGTAAAGATGTCAGTAACTTTTATGTTGCTGGGTGCAGCAGTGTTCCAATCATATCATTGGCTAAATTCCAGTCGGTATTTGGATTCACTGCCATACCCAGTCTTTTATGCAAATGCCTTCTCAGGTTTGAACGGAACCCCGTCCCTCATCATATAATATGAAGCCCTCGCCAGCTTGTGTGCAAGCGCACTGTGTGCGATTGGGTCATTTGTCTTTTTCCGCTTCCGAACATAATAGTCCCTCGCATCAGGATCAAGTCGTCGTGCATGCTCTGCCGCTTCAGCGTATGCCCATGAAAGATACTTATTGCCGTTCTTCCTGTTGCTTGTCCCTTTCTTCTTGTCATTGCTGAATCTTACAGCAGGTACCTTCCTGCAATACGATACATAATTGCCTACCTCAGGAAAACGATCAATCGAGCCCGTCTCCATCATGATGGTTAATCCCAAAACCCTTCCTACACCAGGCAAACTTAACAGAATATCGTAAGGCTTCTTCAAATGCATCTTTCTTTCTACAACCACTTCGATTGACTTAATCTGCTTAGTGAGAGAGTCAATTGCTTCCTTGCTTACCCTCCCAGCAAGCGTAAGATCATCATTGCCTGCCAACAGCGGCGTTACATGGTCTTTTTTCAATGCCTTCATATGGTTTGCATTCATCTTTGCACCAACATTCCTGGCGAGAATACTTTGAAGACTCACTATCAGAGATGTCCGTAGCTTTACCAGATGTCCCCGTTTCCTTAACAGGTCACGCAAAGGCCTTTGCTCCTTTGGGTAGATATATCCCTCAGGCAATATCTTTAACCTCAGCATCTCGGCAAGCCAGAATGCATCATGTTCGTCATCTCCATGTTTTAGTCCTGAATACTGTTGTATCCTAGATGGATTAGCTAAATGCATCGCGTAACCCTCCGTCATCATACGATCTACCAACCAATACCAGTTATAAGTGGACTCCACCACTATCCCCACAATATCTTTCTTGTACTGTCTGAGTGACTCTGAGATTAGGTCTGGATCGTTCCGGAGCTTCCTTTTCCATACCCTCTTGCCTTCCCCATCGATAATCCCCACATATGTATTGCTTGAATGGAGATCAAATCCTGCGTATAATCCCATATGGCACCTCCTACATTAAGATTTAGTTCCTTATCTTGAGCATACCGCAAAACGTTATGCTCAGGGAGGTGCCCGCTATATGATTATCATATGAAGTATTTGGTGAGCCAAAGATATTGAAGATTTCCGATATATATCGTGAGTATATTGGTTGCTGAGATAGGATAAATTCCCCATAACGCATCGCTGCAGACGTGATCATGCTGTATCTGATGTAAGTTTCTCAATATATTCAGATATATTAGTATCTGGTATGATCTCGTATGATAAAGTTCCCGGATCAGCTCGCTTTGTCATTAACTTATAAATAAAGGAGTCTGGGTAATTTTCAGCTGATTCATTTGATTCCCACTGATATATTCCCTGAAAGTAGCCGGAATTCTCATTAAACGTCCAGTATTTTTCATGAAATTCTTTCATTCCTATGAGAAAAGGAGCCGGTATCATTGAGAGATTTTTATTTGTTCCTGAATTGAAACTTTTAAATTTAAACCTAACCTTAGAAACTGCGGCACTATCATTACCACTATTTTGATTATTAATTTTCAACCGGCGAAATACAATAAATTCCTGGCCATCTTCCATTACTAAGTTTTCACCTAGATGTTCTTTAGGAAAATCAACTCGTCCGCTAAAAACATTGTGGAGAAATGTATCAGCAAATACTGTAAAGACTATAAGTAAGATAATGAATGCGGATATTGTGATAATAATTCTTCTCTTTTTCATTTTTTAGCCACAGCATAGAATTCCACACCATGCATATCACCCGTGCCCGCCAGCTCCGGGGCATGTATCCAGCCTGATTCATCCAGGAACAGGCCGAGTTCTTCCGGCCGAATGCTCCATGTCCACGGCTCTCCAACTATCTTCTGAAGCCAGAGCATCAATCCCGTCCACGGACCGGCATCAGGCCGGCCATCCGCACCAGTAGGGATATAGGAAAAGGCTATCAGGCTGCCAGCCCCGGCAATTTGAGCACATTGAGAAAATAACCCATTTACTGCTTCAGCAGACAGGTACATTACAAGCCCTTCGGCTATGATTACCGTTTTTGCGTTCTTGTCCCATGACTCTGAGGTTCTTAAAACATCCACCAGTTTCTTTTTGCCCAGATCTTCCGCTATCAGATAGAGGTTATCTCGTCGTCCCATTGACTCAACTCCTCTCGCCTTGAGACGGGCCGTCGCCGGATGGTCGATTTCAAAGAAGTTCACTCCGGGGAACTCCGGCGCCAGTCGCCAACCCATAGTGTCATAACCGGCACCGAGAACAAGGACCTGCGAAGCGCCACTGGCAATACCATTTCTTACCTGGTGTTCGCAAAATGCCTTTCTGTGTGCAAATGCTACAAATTGACCTGGCAGTATCCAGTCAAACCATTCATAAACATAGACTATTCTACGGGAACGGGCCACCCGGATCGTTCTCGGGCCAACAGCTTCGGAGGCAACGAGCATTTCAGCCGTACTATCAACGAGCCCGGGAGGAAGAATTTTATCCATTCCCTCTTTTGAGCCTAGGGTCACGATATTCAGGGCAACCTTGCGCGCGGTCATACTTGGCCTGTTTTTATGCATACGATCTCCTTAAGCTTTTCTTGCCACAATGGCATTCTCCGGTGATTCAGGGTAGAAGGTTTATCCTTCAGCTTACCCCCTTAAATATTCAGATGCGCATTATCCGGTGCTGTCCCGCGACGGTAAAACTCAAAGAGACAATAATCATCGCCGCTTGCTATTGTACTTAACCTGCGGAAATCACAATCCACATCTTTTTCAATAAGAGGATATCCCACCAAATCGTGATCGCAGCCGAATTTTCCAAGTTCAGGGACATTCAGTTCATTAAACAACTCAACATTGGTGCAGGTAGTAACTTTAATAGTGAGCTTGTCCTTCTTGTTTTCATAGCCATCCATAAGCCATGTACCGTCTTTTGTTGTTCTTTCGAATATTGCAATATTCATTTTTTTGAAATTCTCAAAAACATCGCCTTCGCACTTTTTTAAATCATCAAGCTGATAAAGTGATGCCATGGATGTTTTGGCAATTTCGTTTATAACTTCAGTTTTGAAAAACTCATAGGCATTTCCCCTTCCAAGTCTCTTTGCCAATGCCAGATACAACCCGGAAAATATGAAGAGTTCTTTTTCCATAATATCGCCCATAGCAGCAGCTTTTTTTTGTGTTTCAGGATGTTCTTTTCGCAATTTTCTTTGAAAAAAGTATATATCTTTAAAAACTGCTGGCATTCCCAATAAACCGAATTTCCTGCGTAAAGCTCTCAGCATTATTCTGGATTGTTCTTTCATAGATTCCTTTGGCATTTCGAGCTTTGCTCCGAATTTTTCTAATTCTTCCACTTTCATAACGCCTCCTCAAATATTAGAAATTTGTTCATAATTAGGCATCTTAACTCCTGTATTACCAGACTCTAAGGATCTTCTCAGCTTGATAAGATTTGTTAATGAAAAGTATATCTCTTCGACTGCAAATTGCAAGAAAAAATGCACAATACATGATGTTTATGTATTGATTATCGATTGATATGTTCAGTGATTAAGACCAGTCTTGGATAGAAGACTTTTAGATAAAGTTCTCAATTTTATTTTTATACTTTATCATTCATAATTTGGTCAAGTCCCGAATTCCCTGTAAAAGTGAAGGCTCGGTATCAAGCATTCACCGCCTTTTTCTTTTTACAAGTTAATGATGCACTTTTCTCGATATCAATTTTCAGTTCTTTTCTCAAGGAATCGATTTGCTTCAACTCCATATCCTGCATCGTTATCTGATTCCATCGTTTTGATGCTCTTATCAGGATCGAGAACACCAGCTTTAAACAACTCTGTTCTGTCCAGAATCCCGGAATCACCTTCGTCCTTCTTCTCTCCTCCACAAAACTCCGCTCGATCAGATTCGTCGTCCGTACACTCTTTCTGTGTCGAATAGGAAACCTCAGATGTGACAGTAAGGCCTCAAGATCATCACTGACGGCACTGACCAGTGTCGGATATGTCCTCTTGTATCTCTGTATAAAACTCTCGGCCATCTTTTTGCCCTGGTCATAACTTGATGCATCCCTGATCTGATACAATTCAGCCTTCAGCTCAGGCCACATCACGGGAGGCACCTTTAATGAAAAGTTCTTCATCCGGTGCACCCAGCACCGTATCCGCAATGATCGCGGAAAGAGTGCCTCTATCGCCTTGATTGCTCCCGGGGCCCCATCACTCGTGATACTCACCGGTATCCGCAATCCCCGCTTCACCATGTCCCGCAGCATCTCCAGCCAGCTGTCATAACTCTCCTTATTTCCCAACCGCAGCGACAGTAACACCTTCCTGCCATCACGCTGTATCCCCCAGGCCACCAGTATCGCCTCTTTGATCCCCGCCAACCTCCGCACACTCTCATATACCCCATCCAGAAACAGATACTCAACGCTATACCCTGACAGGTCCCTCTGCTGAAATCGCTCGAAATCCTCCCAGAAGATATCCGTCACTCTCGATACGCTCGTCTTTGACAGAATCATATCTCCTGTGGCCTCTATCATCGCATCCTCAATGTCCCTCGTCGACAGCCCTCGGGCATACATCTCTGCCGCCAACTTCTCCAAACACTCTGTATTCCCACGAAAAAACTCCTTTAACTTTGACCGAAACGGCTCCACGCTCTCTCGTATCTGCGGCAGCTCTATCGGGACCTTCCCCTCAGCCGTCCTGATCTTCCGCTGCTCGTATCCATTGCGGTATCCCCTAAATTCCTCAGATCCCCTCCGCTCATAATGCCCTCGCTGAAGAAATTCCGTGGCCTCTGACTCCAGCAGCTCCTGCATGATGATTTGCATCCCTTTTTCAATGACTGCCGTCAATAAATTCTCTCCCTCTATTCCCCCGCTTAATAACTCCTCTAACTGCTTGCGATTCTTCTCACTTGGTGGTATCTTTCTCATAGGGCTTCGGTCTTCCTTTCTTTTAAGGTTTTCTTGGTTTTAAAAGAATAACCGAAGCCTTCTTCTTTTTACAGGTAGTTTAGGACATTACCCATAATTTAAATTTATTCTGAATATGATAGTTGCTTCAAATCAAGAATATCTATATGGGGTATTCACAATGGATAACATCAAAATCTGCTGATAAAATGATTTTGTAGTGATCTAAAAAAAATGGAAAAAGAGGTTGTGGCATTTAACTGAGGCTGTTAAATCCCATTTTTTTACTGAACAGTTTGTAAGTGTTTGAACGGCTTGCCCTGGAATGTAGCGACAAGATCAAATCCTCTTCTCATTCTCCAGAATATCGAGTAAGTCAGGGGAGTTGGTGCATTGTAATATGTATCAAGAATCAGATGCTGGGTGATTCCTATAAGAATCCCTGTAAACCACAAATTCCAGGAAGTCAACCATGACAATGCTGTCCATAACAAAATCCACTCCCATCCATGTAACAAAAGGATGACCTTTTTAAAGCAGCCGTTATTGAAGACACGGAAGAATTTTTTTACATCCAAAGACCATCCATATTCCCGAAAAAAATCAGCTACATGATCAAGATCTATGAAAACTCCCGAGAGAAAACTTGCCATGGCCAATCCCCATGATTTAAATATCATGAATAAAATGCCTGATATTAAAAAAGAAGAAGCTGTGTGATGCTGGAGTTTCATATCAAATTCCTCAAAGTTATGTTTGTCTATTGTTCGTTATTTCTATGAAGTAATAAGCAAATATCAGGCCAGAATGCAAACCTTTTTAAATGATTAACAAATAGGTCTCATATGCCATAAGTACAATTATGAAAATCAGTACAAGTGATGAGTTACAGTAGTCATGGATAGTTTTTTTGTAAACTCTTTTGTAATGGCGGAAGTTGAACTTTATTCATCATTTGTTATGCAATTATACTGCAGCTGTGTTAATATTTGTCATTTGGGACATGGCGTATCCTGTCAAATTACTTAATTAAAAAGCACTGTTCGGATTAGAGGGATGAAATACAAGGCAATCAGGATGTGGCCTGAAGATGAAAGGCCGCGGGAAAGGCTGCTCAAGTTTGGAGCCGGTTCCCTGACTACTGCCCAGCTTCTGGCAATCATATTGCGGATCGGTGGAAAAGGAAAGAGTGCTATCCAGCTTGCCAGGGAAGTACTTACCTGTTTTCAAAGCCTGAGGGAGATCGATGACGCCGCAATAGCTGAATTTTCAGACATTAAGGGAATGGGAAGCGCAAAGGTCTCCCAGCTCAAGGCAGCACTTGAGTTGGGAAAGAGGCTTATGCAGGAATGCGATGTGTGTAATAAGGAAAAAAAGTCATTCACCAGTAGCAGAGATGTGTTTGACTATTACAGGCCAAGTTTTTTCGGGCTGAAAAAGGAAAAATTTCTCTGTGTATTGCTGAATACAAAAAATTCAGTTGTTATAGAAATGGTGGTTTCAGAAGGCACGCTTACATCCTCACTTGTTCATCCACGGGAAGTGTTCAGGTATGCCATTAAAGAGGCCGCAGCTTCAATTCTATTTATTCACAATCATCCAAGCGGAGACACACATCCAAGCAGGGACGATATTGATATAACAGGGAGGCTCGTTGAAACAGGAAAGTTAGTGGGTATCAAGGTGCTGGACCATATTATCATTTCTGAAGGCACGTATGTAAGCCTCATGGAAAAAGGGTATATTAAGGAATAAGGTAATACGTGATAAACGGATTTTTTTCTACATACCCCCCTGTCACATGATTTTTTTGCCTAAATAGTCTAAAATGTCTTACCGACCCTGGATTGGCAGACGCAGAGTCTGTGACGATCCTTCAAATAATCATTTAATTCTTGTCGGTTAACACGAAATTCAGGTTTTTAATCAAAACAGTTCTATAAATACATATCGACAATCTATAATGCCAATAATATTATAATCATCATATTATTTTTTGGAGGATAACATGTCAAAAGTACACAGGGCTCTCATCAGCGTCTCGGATAAAAGCGGGATAGTTGATTTTGCTAAAGAACTGAATGGAATTGGTGTCGAGATACTCTCGACAGGCGGAACTGCACGGACGTTAAAAGAAGCAGGAATTGATGTAAAAGATGTATCAGAGTATACAGGTTTTCCCGAAATGATGGATGGGCGACTTAAAACACTTCATCCGAAAATTCACGGGGGTCTTCTCTGGAGGAGAGACAATGACAGTGACAGGGCTGAAATAGAAAAACACGGCATTGAATCGATTGATATGGTTGTTGTCAACCTCTATCCCTTTGAGCAGACGGTATCAAAACCTGATGTGTCCTTTGACGATGCCATAGAGAACATTGATATTGGCGGGCCCACCATGATAAGGGCTGCCTCAAAGAATTTTAAGAGTGTTGCGGTTGTTGTTGATCCTTCAGATTATGCAAGGGTCCTTGATGAGATGAAGTCAGGAGGGGGAGAAGTCAGTTACGATACAAAACTGTATCTTGCTAAAAAGGTCTTTGCCCATACAGCCCAGTACGATACCCTCATATCAGGGTATCTCAATACCAAGGGCAGACAGGACGAAACATTCCCGCAGATATTCACAAAGAGCTATAGAAAAATATCTGATGTGAGGTATGGAGAAAACCCTCACCAGAAGGCGGCAGTTTACAGGGAGCCCCTGAATGAAGGCCTTTCCCTGGTTGATGCAAGGATATTGCAGGGCAAGGAGATGTCCTTTAATAATTACCTCGATTCCAGTGCAGTCATTGACCTGGCTAAAGAATACACTGACAGACCAACTGCGGTGATTGTAAAACATAATAATCCCTGTGGTGTGGCTTCTGCAGACACAATCAGTGAGGCATATAAGCATGCATTTGAGACAGACCCTGTTTCTGCATTCGGCGGGGTAATTTCATTAAACAGACCGGTTGATGAGGCAACTGCACGGGAGATCCTGAACCTCTTTGTTGAAATAATAATAGCTCCTTCCTTTGATGAAGGGGCCTTAAAACTGATCAGCGAAAAACCAAATATTCGACTTCTTGAGCTTGACATATCGAGAGATGTTTCCGGTTTTGAATTGCGAAAGATTCAGGGAGGACTGCTTCTGCAGGAAAGAGACCTTGGCATGATCCATGACCTGAAGACTTGTGAAGTAGTTACAAAGAGACCGCCGGGTGATGAAGAATATGAGGCAATGGCTTATGCCTGGAGAGTATGCAAACATATGAAATCCAATGCTATCATTTATGCGGCAAGGGACAGGACACTTGGAATTGGATGCGGTCAAACCAGCAGGGTCGACTCTGCAAGACTGGCTGCCCTGAAGGCCGCCAATTACAACATATCTCTGAAAGGATCGGCTGTAGCGTCAGATGCATTTTTCCCTGCGCGGGACGGCATTGATGTGGTTGCGGAGGCGGGTGCAACTGCGATTATCCAGCCGGGGGGATCGATCAAGGACAAGGAGACCATCGCTGCCTGCGATGAACATAATGTGGCCATGATATTTACTGGTATGAGACATTTCAGACATTAAAAAATAAGTAAGAAGTGAGAACTGGGAACGAAGAAGTTGGAAGTGCGAAGTAAGAAGTATCAAGTAGGAAGTAAGAAAATGAAATATATATAGTTACTTCTCACATCTTACTTTCTACTTCACACTTATTAATGGGAGGTATCAAATGAAGGTTCTTGTCATTGGGGGAGGAGGCAGAGAGCATGCCCTTGTATGGAAGCTCAGTCAGAGCCCGAGGGTTGATAAGGTGTACTGTGCACCGGGAAACGCCGGGATATCAGAGATTGCCGAATGTATAAATATCAGGATTGACGATTTTGAGGGATTAATTGATTTTGTGAAATATAACTGGATCGACCTTACGGTAGTCGGACCTGAAGCACCTCTCTCTGAAGGAATAGCCGATGCTTTTATTAAGGAAGAGAGAATAATTTTCGGGCCTGTCAAGGCCGGTGCACGGCTTGAGGGCAGTAAACAGTTTGCAAAGGACTTTATGCAGAAATACGGTATTCCCACTGCAGAGTATAAGACATTTTCTTCTTATATCCAGGCAGAAGAATATGTAAGACTTAAGGGTGCTCCTATTGTTGTGAAGGCCGATGGACTGGCAGCGGGCAAAGGAGTGATTGTCGCTGAAACTGTTGATGAAGCTATTGATGCCCTGAAATTAATAATGAAGGATAAGGCCTTTGGCAAGGCAGGCAGTAAGGTGATTGTTGAGCAGTGTCTCAAAGGTGAAGAAGCGTCCTTCATGATACTCACTGATGGTAAAACAGTTGTTCCGCTGGCAACGTCCCAGGACCATAAACAGATATTTGATGGAGACAAGGGGCCCAACACAGGCGGAATGGGTGCGTACAGTCCCGCTCCTATTTTAACAGACAAAATGAGCAACGAGGTCATGAAGACAATTATAGATCCGATGATGAAGGGCCTTGAAAGGGAGAGGATTAATTACAGGGGGGTTATATATGTCGGATTGATGATCTGTGAAGGAAAGCCATATGTGCTTGAATATAATGTGCGTTTTGGTGATCCTGAAGCCCAGCCAATATTGTTCAGGCTGGATTCTGACCTCTTTGATGTGTTAAAAGCTACTGCTGAAGGGAGACTGAATGAAATAGATGTAACGTGGAAGGAAGGCGTCTCGATTTGTGTAGTCCTTGCATCAGAAGGATATCCGGGTTCATATAAAAAAGGAGATGTCATTAAAGGACTTGATCACTTTAAAGGCAGCAGGGATGTCGTAGTGTTCCATGCTGGTACAACTCATAACAACGGAGAAATTATTACCTCAGGAGGTCGTGTGTTGGGTGTCACTGCACTTGGTGACAGTATTTCATCTGCACAGGATAGCGTATACAGGGCGATTGAAAAAATTAAATTTAATGGCATGCAGTTCAGGAAGGATATAGGGAATAAAGCAATTAAAAAAAAGTAGTTAGGAGGCAGGAGTTAACTTTACGTCATTTTTCCTTAACTACTAACTACTATTTGCAACATTTATAAGATCAGTTATATTGGAGAATAATATTATGAAAGCAATGGTGCTTATATTGATGGGGAGTGATTCTGATGTATCTGTAATGGAAGGTGCTTCCGCAGTTTTAGAGGAATTTAATATACCTTACAAAATGACCGTATCTTCTGCCCACAGGACGCCTGACAGGACATTAAAGCTTATACAGAGTTCTGAAAAAGAAGGCATCCGGGTCATAATAGCCGGGGCAGGCGCTGCTGCTCATCTCGCCGGTGTTGTTGCTTCACATACAACTCTCCCTGTCATTGGCGTTCCCATAGATTCTTCTCCTTTAAATGGGATTGACGCCCTGTACTCTACCGTACAGATGCCCCCGGGTATTCCTGTTGCTACAATGGCAGTCGGAAAGGGAGGAGCAAAAAATGCCGGGATTTTTGCTGCTCAAATTCTTGGACTTACTGATACCAGACTTGCAAATGCCCTGAAAGAATACAGGAAAAAAATGGCAGCTGAAGTTGTCAGAAAGGCAAAGAAGGTTGAGATGAAATAAGTGTTTAAAATATGTAGTTTCTGAACTGTTTAGGGGAAATGCCTTTCTTTATATCTTTCCAGAAATGTTTAATATGTATATCACGATTAAGCCATGGATTATGAATGCATATTTACTCCACGAATGTCTCATTTAATGTTAACAATATTCAAAGATCTTAAAAGTTATTTAAGATAGGAAACAAAGTATTCTAAGGATATGAGTGAAATTATAAAAAAATTATTCCATCACTTAAAACTTGATCCATGGACCCCTTGAATCCTCGACTCCTTGCAATGCAACCATGGGAACAGAACTCACCATGTATGATAAAGTGTAACGGTAAAATGAATTACGTAAATATTTAAAGTATAAGAGGGTAAATGCCGAATATTATTAATAAAAGGGAACGTGTCATATATGTTTATTCAAACAGGAATGTATGCATATACAGGAAATATCTGGTGATAATAGGTCGTGAAATAGGGGTAATTAAGTGGTATGATGAAATTGAAGGCTACGGGTTAATAGCCCGCAAAGGTAAAGATGATCTTTACGTACATTACAGTTCTGTACTGTGTCATGAAAGTGATTGTACAATAAGAGAGGGCGATTCAGTAACATTTACTGTAGTGCAGGGCAGCCGTGGGCTTCAGGCGCAGGATGTTGTAATAATCAAACATACGTATAATTAATCTGATATTTCATTTTTTAACCGATATTTCAGGAGCCGGATCCGTTGAACATATTCAGCACAATAGTTGAAAGAAAAATCAGTGAGGCCATGGAAAAGGGCGAGCTTGATAATCTTCGGGGCAAAGGCAAACCCCTGAAACTTGAAGATGAGTCCTGGATACCTGATGATCTGAGGGCCTCATACAGAATACTGAAAAACTCCGGTTATATACCTCCGGAGCTTGAGTTGAGAAAAGAGATTATGAATCTGAGCTCTCTTATACAGATAATTGATAACGACAGAGAGAGATTAAGGAAGCTGCGTGAACTTAATTATAAGATAATATGTCTCGACAACATAAGACACAGGCCTCTGCATTTAGCTCTGTTTCCTGAATATGAGAGCAGGATCATACATAGGGTTTTATCTCCATAAATATTTTCGCTTTTACTTCCTGTTCTTGTATCTTTGGCAAAAAATATGTAGCCATAATTGATTTGACAGTCAGAAATGATTGTATCAGTATGACAGGAAAGGGTTTTGCAGGCAGTTCATAATTTCTTCATAGAAAATTTATACATTCACGTTAATTTTTATATGATCACCTTTATTATGCACCGGGATATTAGCTCGTCTTTTAAGTTAATAGGTCATTGTGATAAAATGGTGGTTGTATTCAGGACTAAATTTATCACATAAATCCAAGGAGGAAGTATGACAAAGAGAACGAATCTGTTCGTGCTTGTTTTACTGTGTATCTCGCTATTGATTACGGGATGTGTAGATAAGAAGAAGATTGATGAGATTGCTGAGACCCAGAAGGAGATGCTGGCCACACTAAAGAGCATAGAAGGAAAAATAGGCAATCTTCCCAAAGCGGCAGCACAGCCTTCGAGACCTACCATCGATTACAATAAAGTCTATAACCTGCCTATTGGAACTTCACCAATAAAGGGTAATAAAAAAGCACCTGTGACAATTGTTGAATTTTCAGATTTCCAGTGTCCTTACTGTGCACGTTTGCAGCCGACGTTAAAGCAGGTCCTGGAGGCCTATCCAAATGATGTGAAGCTTGTATTCAAGGATTTTCCACTTTCATTTCATAAACAGGCAAAAAATGCTGCCAAGGCCGCTCGTGCAGCAGGGGAGCAGGGTAAATACTGGGAAATGCATGATCTGATATTTGAGAAATTTTCTACCGTAAATGAAGCGATGATGAAAGAATTTGCTGAGAAACTGAATCTTGATATGAACAAGTTCCAGGCAGATTTCAACAGCACCAAATATGACAACCTGATCGAGCAGGACATTAACCTTGGAAGGACAGCCGGGGTAACAGGAACTCCTTCGTTATTCCTGAATGGCAAGAGAATGCAGAGAAGGTCATTCGAAGATTTCAAAGCAGCAATTGATGAAATCTTGAAAAAGAAGTAAAGAAACAGATAGACTCAAATGCAAGCAGGAGGCCGGGGAATTGTTCCCGGCCTCTTTTTTTTTATATATTTAGAAGACTCCCTGGCACACATAATCCAGGCGGCTCTGTGTCAGATTGCGATGAAGGAGAAAGATACATTCTACGACATATTGTTTGGTGGTTTACATTCCCTGGCTGAATCTGCATTTCCAATAAAATGTGAGACATGTGGACGAATTTTTGAATCTGCAGAACAGTTTCTTCGGGAGACCGAGAATATCAGGGCGTCAGTTACAGGGCTCAAACAGAGCAGGAAGGAGGACGGCTCAATCATAGTGGAGGCCTTCAGAAATTGCCCATGCGGTTCTACATTGATGGACTTTTTTAATGACAGAAGGGACCAGTCCAGTACCGGTAATGTAAGGAGAGAGAAGTTTGATGATCTTCTCATCTTCTTAATGGAAAATGGTCTTGAAAGACAAGTGGCAAGAAATGAAATGCTTACGGTAACGCGTGGCGAAAAAAGTGAGATTCTGGCTCAAATCCGTCCGCCTCAAAAGGGAGAATGAGTAAGCGTAAAAAAAAAGGATGTCGAAACTAGAGAGGGGAGATATAAAAGGACAAATTTAGGGGAGGAGCCCTTTATATCAGTTTCAACATCCTCACTTAATAAAATAAATCAGCTCGAAAATTTAAGATGTGATCTGAATCACCAAATCCGATTGTCAGGCCTTTTAATACAATAAAAAGAACATTTAATCAGGAAGTGAGGATGTCCAGGAGCCTGTCAAGATCATCAAGGGAATAATATTCAATTTCTATTCTCCCTTTCTTGTTTGACTTATGGATCAAACGAACCTTTGTGCCCAGGCTGTGCATCATCTTTTCTTCCAGAGATGCAATCTGGGGGTCTACAGCCGCCTTTGTTACGGGGTGCTTTGTGCCGGATGATCCTTTCTTGCATAGCGCTTCTGCTTCCCGCACACTGAGACCCTTTCGTATGATCCTTGTTGCTATTTCAATCTGTTGTCTCTGATCATTGACCTGAAGCAGTGCTTTTGCATGTCCAATAGTTAATGAACCCTCTGCTATCCATTTCCGGATGTTCGCGGGCAGTTTTAATATCCTGATGTAATTTGTTACGGTTGCCCTGTCCTTGCCGACTTTTCTGGACAGGTCATCATGCGTAAGGTTGAAATCTTTAATGAGTCTCTGAAATGCCTCGGCCGTTTCCAGCGGGTTAAGATCTTCTCTCTGGATATTTTCTATAAGAGCCAGTTCCAGAGCCTCAACCGGAGCGGCATCTTTTACTATGACAGGTATATGGTTAAGCCCTGCCAGTTTGGCGGATCTCCAACGTCGTTCTCCTGCGATCAGCTGATAAACACTGCCTGCGGTTTTCCGGACAATAACAGGCTGAATAACGCCTTTTTCTTTTATCGATGCTACTAATTCATTCAGGGTTTTATCGTTGAAAATTCTTCTGGGCTGATATTCATTAGGTACTATGGCATCTATTTTCAGCTCACGTACATCTTTTGTGTCGACTTTCTTCTCAGGAATTAAGGCTGATAGTCCCTTACCAAGCGCTGGTTTCATTGCCAATGATCTCCTTTGCAAGTTCTATATAGCTCTGGGCACCTTTTGAACGAATATCATAAAGCATGACAGGCTTCCCATGACTTGGCGCTTCAGCGAGAGTTACATTTCTGGGAATGACCGTCCTGTACACCTTGTCACCGAAATGTTTTTTTAGTTCATCCGTGACCTGGTTGGCCAAGGTATTTCTTCCGTCAAACATGGTTAGCAGTATACCTTCTATTTCCAGAGAAGGATTGAAAGATTCTCTAATAAGGTTATATGTATGGAGCAGCATACTGATTCCCTCCAGGGCATAATATTCGCATTGCATGGGAATAAGCAGGCTGTCTGCTGCAACAAGGGCATTCAGAGTCAGGAGGCTGAGAGAGGGCGGGCAATCGATGAATATGTAATGATATTGACCCTTAATGGGATCGAGGGCGTTTCTCAAAATGGTCTCCCTGAGATCTTTTGTTGAAAGCTCCAGTTCTGCTCCTATCAGTTCAATATTAGATGGTATTATTTTCAGATTTTCCAGGCTGGTTGACTGGATAATATCATCCAGTCTCTTTTTTTCTATATACAGGTCATACAGGCTTCCGTCCGTGGAGTTTTTATCCAGACCAAGACCGCTTGTAGAATTGCCCTGGGGATCGGTATCGATGAGCAGTACCTTTTTTTCAGCAGCTGCAAGGGAAGCTGCTATATTGATTGCGGTAGTGGTTTTTCCGACACCACCCTTCTGATTGGCTACTGCTGTTATTTTTCCCATTATAAAAGAGTAAAATATAATTCCGATATTACACGGATAATTTTGAAATATATTGCTTTCGGCAATACAGGATTTCTAACTCAGAACATTATATCAGGTTTGATCAGGCCCCGTCCTGTACAAATTTAAATCCCTTTTTTATGGACAGTTCTGCTCGGGCAAGTTCTTTTCCCAGGTATGCCGCATGACCAAGATCTGATACCCATTTATTTTCAACAATGGTCAGATAAATATCCCGGCTGCTCTTGCCCTCTATCTTTCGCAACAGCTTATTGTCATATGAATAATGCTCGACCAGCAGGGTGCCGTTTTTTTTCGAAGGGACGATTACAAAATAACCTGATGTATCCAGTTTTATGGAAGTTTTTGCAAATTTTTTTGCCTTGACAGTAGAAACGGTTGTACCGATAAATGAGATCGGTGATGCAACGGGTATCTGGTCACTGCAGTTACCCTGACATCCGCAGCCTGTTGTACTTTTTGCTGAAAGTGCCTGCTCAGCAAGGACGTTCACTCTCTTTACTAAAGTCTTAGTATTTTCACAGCCTATTTGATCATCCACTGTAATTTGCTTGCGAAAATTATCTACATCGGCAGATGAGACATTTTTCAAAATTGGACGTCTGCCGTCAGAGCCGATAATACGCATGTTTTTGTCAACACCGTTTTCCCAGAGAGCAAGAAGCGTCTTGCCGCTCTGGTGGCCTGCTGTGTCTTTTCCGGCCACTATCAGATGCGAAATGGAGGGATTGGAGATAATATTTTTTACTATTTTGTCAATGCCGATATTTTCTGTTTCTGTTTTTCCAACAATACATAATCCTGATGGATTTGCTTTGACAAGCTTATCTTCGAGCTTTACACTTGCAAGGGTAGTAACCGCAATCGGGGCTGACCTGTCCACTACCGTATACTCTCCTTCTACGGGCGGCCATGAGCCTGTATCTACCCGAATCTCACAACTTGACAATGTGGCTGATGCAAGTTTCGGATACCTGGCTGTGAGCATGGTCATTGCTTCCGGCGGAATGCAATATTTGCAGCCAAAACACGGATATTCCTGAGGATCGAGCTTATCATACCAATCATTAACATTCCGAAGCAGCTCTTTTGCATCCTTGAGCTTCAGTAAAGGGAGAGATGCCTTCAGATTCTCAAGCGTGCCTCTCATACAGCCGCATTTTCGACATTTCGACAGCTTCATTCCCCGCAAAATCTCTGCATGGACCTTTGTAAACGTGGAATTCATTAAAGTATTATGTATGATACCTGCTCAAAACATCAACTTGTTCTCTTAGTCAGAAAAATGCGCTTAAGTAAAGAATAAAACAGTATTAACCGAAATTTAAAACAGCATTACTTGATTATTTTTATACACACATGCTGTTATTAGATATGGGCATGATTAAGCTGGAAACAAACGTGGTTAGAAAGTCGTAACATCATTCAGCTGATGGTAACACTGCAACATATAAAGTCTGTTTAATGAATCTCTGTCAAAGACTGAATAAGCTGTGGGAAAAGACCAAGCCCAGAATTGAGATAGCTGACCGCGCTTTTATTTATCTGCGCGTAGTTATTTTTATTGGGGGCATATCCTGGCTGGTCCTCGCTGATATCTCCCCGGATACTTTTCGAAGCGTACGAAGTATATATATTTATTTCCTGTTCTATTGTATCGCTATTTATGCATGGCTTTTTATCTCTCCTGAAAAGAAAAAGAGTATTTACGGGATGGCTCTCGTTTTTGATCTTGTGTATACAACATTGCTTGTCAGGGTAACTGGCGGATTCGAGAGTTCTTTTTTTAATGGATTTTATTTGATGACTGCGCTCTATTCGTTTTATTTCGGGCTTATACCCGGCACGATTATAGCTGCGGTTGCGTCTGTTCTTTACTTTATCAGCTGTGGGTGTGAATTTGGTAATCTTCACTGGGCGGATTTTTTCGTAAGGATTGCGTTCCTGTTCCTGCTTGCGATTCCATTAGGAATGCTTTCACAAAAACTGAAAAGTGATAAGGACAAGATCGAGGACCTTAATAAGGAACTGGAAAGATACATTGATGAACTTCAGAGTATGCAGGGGAAACTTATACAGGGAGAGAAACTGTCTGCCCTGGGAAGGCTGACCGCGGATGTGGCCCATGAAATCCGGAATCCTCTTACATCAATAGGGGGATTTGCAAGAAGGCTGAATAATAAATTAGTCGCTGGTACAAGGGAGAAAGAATACGCTGAGATTGTGATGTCTGAGGTTGACAGGCTGGAGCGCATCCTGAGAGATGTCCTTATGTTTTCGAGAGAAGCAAAGTTTGACTTGGAAAATCATCAGATAAACGATTCTGTCGATGATGTTGTCAGTACTTTCAGAACGTTGTGTGATGAGCAGTCCATTACGATTATAACCGATCTCTCAGAACCTCTTCCTGACATTCTCATTGACAGAGATCATGTTCGACAGGCTGTTAATAACCTGATTTCAAATGCAATCGATGTAATGCCGGAAGGGGGGAGTCTCACTATCAAAACATACAGGGAAGAGATGTATTATGCTGAATACATTGTTGTCGAGGTGAAGGACACGGGATCGGGGCTGACTGCTGATGCGACAAAAATGATGTTTGAACCTTTTTATACAACGAAAGAGATAGGTGTAGGTACCGGGCTCGGTCTGTCAATATGCAAGAAAATAATGGATGAGCATAACGGATTGATTTTTGTTGACAGTGAGCCTGGCCACGGCACAACATTTAAAATGTGCTTTCCTCATCAGAGCGGCGAGAACGGGTCAAAAACCAAATGCTGGGAATTTACCAGGTGCGGCGTTGAAAAAGCCGAAGGTGCGGTTAATATGAGGTGTCCTGCTTATCCTCACTTCGGACGCATGTGCTGGGCTGTTGCAGGTACTTTTTGTGGTAAAAAGGTGAGCGGAGCTGTAGCACAAAAAATTGGAGACTGCAGAAAGTGCGGCTTTTATAAGAGAGTCGCATTAATGAAAGATATTTAAAATGTTCATTTCATCCTTGTTGTAAAATAACTCTGGCCGTCATTTAATTATTCATCCAAAAGCATGCATGCTGCATGCATAACAGAGTGCTCAAGGTTTGCAATTTTAAGTGTTTTATCATAGAATGTCTAGTCAGATATTAACTGATTCGGGCCCATAGCTCAGTTGGCTAGAGCCACCGGCTCATAACCGGTTGGTCCCAGGTTCGAGTCCTGGTGGGCCCACCAGCATCTGTATGGATATTGTCAGCCTGTTCTTGCTGAATTGTTGATAAAGGATTGCTTATAACTTGGATGAACAACTGAAACTTCTGATTGAACTGCAGGAACTTGATACTGCTATTTTGTCCATAGCTGATGAAATTGATGTGTTGCCCCGCAGGTTATCTCAATTTGAAGTTCCCCTCAGGGAAGCTCGTAAGTCATTTGAATCAATCAAGAAAAAGGCGGAAGTTCTTAACAGGAAGAAACACGATAAAGATTTAGAGCTGGATGAGGTTCAGGACAAGATTGACAAGCTAAAGGCCAGAAGCAGTGACATAAAAACTAACAAGGAATATGAAGCCCATCGTAAGGAGATAGGGGTGTTCGAAAATAATATTTATAAGATTGAAGACGAGATCCTTGCTTTAATGGAAGAGATTGAAGCTTTTACCGCTCAGATACAAAAAGAAGAGGAGACGGTCAGGAAGGCTGAAGAGGATTTTAAAAAGCAGGAAAAATTAATACAAGAGGAAAAAACCAGGCTCACTGCAGAAATAGATATGTACAAGGCAAAAAGAAATGATTTTGTTACCAGGGTAAATAAAGAACTCTATGATCAGTATATGAAAAAATTTGACAGGCTCGGCGGACTTGCTGTGGTCCAGGTCAGGAATGAAATATGTTTAGGATGCAACACAAATATCCCGCCGCAGCTGTACAATGACATAAAGGAAACAGGCAAAACCTACACCTGCTACTACTGCAAAAGGTTTTTATATTACAAGGAACCTCCGCCTGCTGATGAAAACCCGCCGTCAACTCCTCCATCTTCTTAATGACGAGCCACATCAACAATAATATGTCTCAGCCAGACCTGTTTGAAACAGGAGAAATAAATTCTGAAAAAGACCGGTATATGCTTTCCGCGACAATGTTCTGCGATGGTGCTTCAAGCGGAAATCCTGGAAAATCAGGTATAGGGGTATTAATCAGCTTTGATCATGCAGGGATGTTCGATGAGAGAAGGAACTGCAGGATATCCGAATATATTGGTATTGCCACAAACAATGTTGCTGAATATTCCGCTCTTATCAGAGGGCTTGAAAAGGCACGGTCACTGGGAGTTAAGGTTATTGATATCTATCTTGATTCCGAGCTTCTTGTAAAGCAGATGAATGGTGTCTATAAAGTAAAGAATAAAAATCTGTATAGACTCTGGACCCGGGCAAAAGAACTTTTAAATGATTTTAACAGGTGTACCATCACTCATGTGAGTAGGGAACTGAATACAGAAGCTGACTTACTGGCAAGGCAGGCCGTGAAAAAGGGTCATTGATCCGGGCAGGTTTGTCACAAAGTAAATTAATAGTTTATTGTAATAGATTATTCAAGGGAAGAAAAAGAGAGTGGGGTGTATAACCATGGATATTGAGGCATATGAAATGGCACTACAGACAGCACAGAAAATTAGCTTTGCCTACGAAGATCTGTTCGGAGACACATCTAAGAGAAAAGTATTCGGGGCTATCTTTGACCGGTTTCTGCTTCCTGTTGACCCGGCAGGCTCAATGGAGCCGTATGATGCTATTATAGCCTTATGGAGGCACAGTCCTGATGAGTATGATCAGATGGTCAGGGAGCTGGAAAAGTTCTCTCTTATATGAAGCCGGATGGCTCTCTGAGTATTATAAGAAATAACATCACATATTGCTTGCCAATTAATTGAAAAATAAAATAAAATTACCACTTGTCAGGATTGGCGTGCATGCCTCAATTGCAGGAGGCATTTCAAGATCATTAGAGAGGTCGGCCCAGCTGAAATGCAATACGGTTCAGATTTTTACTCACAGCCCAAGACAGTGGAGAAAAACCGGAATAAGAAAAACCGAAGTACAACGTTTTTCAGTCCTGAGACAGAAAAATGATATCAATCCTGTATTTGTTCACGCCTCGTATTTAATTAACCTTGCATCCCATTCTCCTGATATTGTCAGAAAATCAATAGATCTCCTTTCGTATGAGATGGCAAATGCCGACCTGATAGGGGCTGAATACGTTGTTCTACATACGGGAAGTGCAAGCGGTAAGGATGGAAAGGCAGCACGAGAGAAGGCGGCAATGGCGCTCAGGGAAAGCATTGATAGCAGGCAGGGCAACACGACAATAATTCTTGAAAACACGGCAGGTCAGCGAGGAGATATAACTTCGTCCATACAGGCATTGGCAGACATTATGGATCTGTGCAGTTGTGACCGAATAGCGGGCATATGCATTGACACGTGTCATGCATTTGCATCCGGATATGATATTACATCCGTTAAAGGATTGAACAGACTGGTAAATGAAATATCTGAATATATCGGTGTCGACAAGCTTAAGCTCATTCATCTTAATGACTCAAAGAAGTCTCTGGGTTCCGGTGTTGATCGACATGAACATATCGGAAGAGGATCGATAGGTATTGACGGATTCAGAAACATTTTATCTGACAGAAGAATCACAAAAGTACCGATCATTCTGGAAACTCCCAAGGAGAATGATAATGATGACAGGAACAACCTCGAGACAGTATTTTCTCTAATTAATAAAAGGATGAACTGATTTTATTGAGTATGGGATATGGTTACAACTTATCTGCGGAAAGCTACACGCATCATTTTGTTAAGAGCCGCAAATTGGTGGTACGCATCATCCGAGGCCATGAAAATGCTAATGTATAACATTCAAATAATATATTTAAGTATTTGAAATATTGACATAAAATAAAATAGTCAAACCGCCCTGTTTTTTTATTGCCAAGAGCAGTATGTTTTTTATAGAATATACGCATCCATTACATCAGGAGATTTATAATCAATCTGTATCTTAATCTGATTGCAGCGGCGGCGGTTAAAGCCCCCAACAAGTTGACCTAACGGTCGTACGAAAAAAGGCGGAGCGTTTGACCCCGCCTTTTTTTTGTCCTTTCTGTCGATTTAGCATAATACTGAAATAAATATGAATTACATGTTTATAAATGAGACGATAAACAGGAGGAAACAGGAAATTGAAATTTATTAAGAAGCTGTACGATTGGGTCTTACATTGGGCTGAAACTCCATACGCGGTGCCTGCACTTTTTTTACTTGCATTTGCTGAATCATCCTTTTTCCCTGTACCGCCTGACGTTCTTCTGATTACACTTGCTATTTCTATTCCGAAAAAAGCATTTAAATACGCTATGATTTGCATGATAGGTTCTGTTCTTGGCGGAATAATAGGTTATGGCATAGGTTTGTACGGATATGAAACAATTGGCAGACCGATTGTCGAATTTTATCATGGACAGGAAGTCATGGATCTGATCAAAACCAAATATGACCAGCACGGCTTTCTGGGCATTCTGATTGCTGCGATTACTCCGATACCGTACAAGGTTTTTACTATTGCATCCGGAGTTTTCAATTTCGACTTCTGGCTTTTTACACTGGCTTCTATTATTGGGAGAAGCACCAGGTTTTTTGTTGTAGCTGCCTTGATCTGGAAATTCGGATCCCCCATCAGGAATTTTATTGACAAGTACTTTAACCTCTTAAGTATCATATTTATGATTTTGCTTATTGGGGGATTCTTATTGATCAAGTATGTGCTTTAGATATGTAACTTAAAAAAAGGCAGGTATGCATAAAAACTTATTCATAAGATACCTTGGAGACAATTATTAAATGTAACTTATCATTCGGTACCATGGTAATAGAAAAGGCACAGATTAAAATATCTGTGCCTTTTCTGTCACTTGAAGTGATAATGCTAGAATTAAATTTATTACAATTTGATTACCTCTTTCTTTTCTTCTTCAACTGTGCCTGTGCAGCTGCAAACCGTGCGATCGGCACCCTGAAAGGCGAGCAGCTTACATAGTCAAGTCCGATGTTATGACAGAACTCAACAGACTTCGGCTCACCTCCGTGCTCTCCGCAGATACCTAGCTTAAGGTCTTTTTTCACGCCTCTGCCGAGCTCAACTGCTGTTTTCATTAACGGACCGACACCATCAACATCGATTGAGACAAAGGGATCATCATGCAAGATTCCCTCTTCTACATAGAAGGGCAGAAACCGTCCTGCATCATCTCTGGATAAGCCGTACGTTGTCTGGGTAAGATCGTTCGTGCCGAAAGAATAGAAGTCTGCAACATGAGCGATCTCGTCAGCGGTGACGCACGCGCGCGGCAGCTCAATCATGGTTCCGACTGAATAAGGAACTTTAACCTTGGCTTTCTTCTGAACTCCATCAGCTACGTTAACAACGACCTCCCTCATGGCCTCAAGTTCCCTGACATGACCTACGAGAGGGATCATGATCTCAGGGATGACTTTTATTTTTCTCTTTTTCAGCTGACATGCGGCTTCCATGATAGCCTGTGCTTGCATGGCATAGATTTCAGGATAGGTTATACCAAGACGGCATCCCCGATGTCCAAGCATGGGGTTAAATTCATGGAGCGATTCATTCTTTGCCTTAAGTTGGGCAAACGGGACTCTCATGCTCTTTGCAAGAGACTTTAGTTCGTTATCAGTATGGGGCAGAAATTCATGGAGCGGCGGATCCAGCAGTCTTATAGTAACCGGCAGGCCTTTCATTGCCTTGAATACACTGAGGAAGTCTTTCTTCTGAAAGGGCAGCAGCTTGGCAAGGGCCTTTTTCCTTCCTACCAGTGTCTCTGAAAGGATCATCTCCCTGACAGCCTTGATCCTGTCCGGTCCGAAGAACATATGCTCTGTCCGGCAGAGTCCTATTCCCTCAGCACCGAATTTAAGGGCTGTTCTGCAGTCTTCGGCTGATTCGGCATTTGTCCTGACCTTAATGAATCTTGACTGGTCAGCCCATGTCATCAGTTCTTTATACCATTTGTTATGTTCAGGATTTGCTGGATTGAGTTTTAACTGGCCTTCATAAAAAGTCCCTTTTGTACCGTTCAGTGTGATCCAGTCGCCCTGTTTGAGAGTTTTCCCATTCACACTGATCTTCTTGCCTTTTAAGTCGATATTCAGATCAGAACACCCTACGATGCAGCATTTTCCCCAACCGCGTGCTACAAGCGCAGCGTGGCTGGTCATGCCGCCTTTAGAGGTAAGGATTGCTTCTGCAGCGTGCATGCCATGGACATCCTCAGGGGATGTCTCGGTCCTGACAAGGATTACTTTTTCGCCTTTCTTTGCCCATGCCTCTGCATCATCAGCAGTAAGTACTATCCTTCCCATTGCTCCCCCCGGTCCGGCAGGAAGCCCTTTGGCAAGCACACCGGCCTTTTTCTCGGCTGCAAGATCAACACTCGGGTGCAGGAGTTCATCTATCTGGTCGGGTTTTACTCTGAGAATGGCTGTCTCCTTAGTGATTAGTTTCTGTTTTGCCATCTCAACTGCCATGCGGATTGCAGCCTGTCCATTACGTTTACCTATTCGGGTCTGGAGCATCCAGAGCTTACCGTCTTCAATGGTGAATTCAATGTCCTGCATGTCCGTATAATGGTTTTCGAGTCTCTTTTCATAGCTGTGAAGTTCTTTATAAAGCTTAGGCATTTTTTCTTCAAGTGAAGGCAGATGTCTTGTGTCAGCAGTTTTTCCGGCCTTGTTGACAGGATTAGGCGTTCTCAGTCCTGCCACAACGTCCTCGCCCTGTGCGTTTGGAAGCCATTCACCGAAGAACATGTTCTCTCCTGTTGCAGGATTACGGGTAAAGGCAACACCAGTCGCAGAATTATCACCCGTATTGCCAAAGACCATGGACTGAACATTGACGGCTGTGCCCCACCAGTCAGGGAGGCCTTCGATCTTTCTGTAAGACACTGCGCGTTTACCCATCCAAGATGAAAAAACAGCACCGATACTGCCCCATAACTGTTCCTGGTGAGTGTCAGGGAAGGGTTTCTTCAGCGTCTGTTTTATTATTTTTTTGAACTGATCACAGAGTTTCCTGAGATCTTCAACTGTCAGGTCAGTATCACTCTTATATTTTTTTCTCTTTTTCACCGCATCAAGAGCATGCTCAAGTTTATAGCGGATGCCATCATGGTCTGTTTTAGGCTCAATACCTGCCGCCTTTTCCATAACTACATCAGAGTACATCATCATAAGGCGGCGGTATGCATCATACACAAAACGGGGATTATTCGTTTTCTTAATAAGGCCCGGGATTGTCTTGGTCGTAAGACCTGCATTCAGTATGGTCTCCATCATGCCGGGCATTGAAGCGCGAGCTCCGGAACGAATGGACATAAGAAGAGGGTCTTTGGGATCTCCAAATTTCTTGCCCATTATTTTTTCAACTTTTGCCATGGCAGTATCGACCTGCCTCTTCAGGTCTTTCGGGTACTTTCGGTTATTGTCATAATACTCGGTGCATACCTCGGTAGTAATCGTAAAGCCAGGGGGTACAGGGAGTCTCAATTTAGGGTGTCCTGCCATTTCAGCAAGATTTGCGCCTTTTCCACCCAAAAGGTTTTTCATTGCAGCTTTGCCGTCGGCTTTACCGGCTCCAAAGAAGTAGACATACTTTTTAGCCATTTTCTTCCTCCAGAATAAATTTAAGATTTTTTTAAGTAAAACTAATGATTTAATTGTCTGGTTAAGAGTCGTTATTTTACACAAAACAATAAATCAATTCAAATGCTTTTTATTAATAAAAATTAATTTCACCATAGCATGAAATGGACTCATCAGAGAAAGGATCAGGCGGTAAAAAATTACTGCCTGAATCAAGGAAGAAAATGTTGAGGGAAATCACGCTTTCATTTCGTGATCAGAGTGCAGCAATATAACTAACATAATGAAATTTATATAAATTTATTCTGGTATTGAATATGCTTCTATTTAACCAATATTAAGATTTATACGTATATGTCCGATACAAATGTATATGATGATATTTATTTTATTGCCTTATTCTTAATGTTTAAGGGGCAAGATTCGTTATCATGCCCGTTCAAATCGTGTATGAGATATTTATTGCGATACGGTGATCTCAGTTACAATGCCCGGTATCAAACGAAGATGATGTGAATAATTACAAGGTTATATTGCAGCACTAAGAGTATTAACAGAATTAGATGAAGAAAAAAATAATATTATCTCTCCTGGCATTAATGATCATATTTGCTGCAGGCGCTTTTATATCCATTAACTTGACACGCAACTCAATGTCTGAACTGAATTCTGTTATTGAACTTCATGAAGTGGAAGAGTTGAGGCGCTCCCTGATAATCGATGTCAAGACGGTGCAGGCAAATGTGTATACAACCGACACTCCTTATGCTGAGGATATTGATGTTATGGTTATGAATATGGTGAAACTCGAAGAAGCGGCTGATCAATGTACTGCATGTCATCATTCTCCAAAGCTGACAATGAGAATAATGCATATTCAGAAATTGATTACAGATTATGAAGAAGGGCTGAGCGAAGTTATCGTGGAGGAAGGTCTTGAAAAAAGTATGGCGGATAAAAAGGAAAGTGTAATCGCTATTGGCAAAGAAATCATCAATCAGGTACAGCATATGTCTCATACAGGGACAAAGAGCCTGGTTAAGCAGACCGATAATGCTGTAGGCAATATGAGTAAAGTCATGTCGACACTTATGGCCACTTTAATGGCGACATCCATGTTATGCATTCTGGTTGCCTTACACTTAGCACGGTCTGTTTCCAGGCCTATAAACAAACTGTTAGAAGCAACAAGGTTGATTTCATCGGGAAAACTCGGCTCAACTATATCCTACAAAGGAAAAAATGAATTTGGAGAACTGGCCGGTCATTTCAATACGATGAGTAAGGCTGTACATGAAGGGTATGAAAAATTGCGTTGGGAGATTGCCGAAAGAAAAGAAGTAGAAATTGCTCTGAGTAAGTCTGAAAAATTTCTGAGTACCATATTTGCAAGTATTCGTGATCCCTTTTGTATTTTTGATCCTGAATTAAGAATCATCATGGCCAATGATGCATATGCAGAAATTAAGAATATCCTCCTGGATGAAGTGACAGGAAGAAAATGCCATGAGCTATTGATCGAAAAAACTCAGGCATGCAAACAATGTGCTGTTAAGAAGACTTTTAAATCAGCTGATCCCTGCGCAACTGACAATATAATAACATACGATGATGGAGCCAGAACATTTCTTGACATTTATACCTATCCTGTTTTTGATGAAAGCGGAACGGTCTCTCATGTTATCGAATATATTCGAGATGTGACTGACAGGAAATTGACAGAAATAGCATTGAAGGAGAGCGAGGAAAGATATGCACTGGCTTCGAAGGGAGCAAATGACGGATTGTGGGACTGGAATATTACATCTAATAAAATTTATTTCTCAGCACGCTGGAAGGCAATGCTTGGATTGTCGAATAATGAGATGACGGATATGCCCGATCAATGGTTTGACAGAATTCACCCAGATGACCGCATGCGTGTAAAAACTGAAATTACCGACCATATCAATGGCCATACACAACATTTTGAAAATGAGCACAGAATTATGCATAAGGACGGATCGTATCGATGGGTCATCAGCAGGGGGCTTGCGGTGCGTGATGTGTCGGGTAATGCCTACCGCTTTTCGGGTTCAATGAATGATGTCACGAATCGCAAAATGGCTGAAGAGCAGCTCATGTTCGATGCGCTGCATGACGCGCTTACAGGACTTCCCAATCGCTTACTGTTTATGGACCGGCTAGACCATGCTGTAAACCGGGATAAGAGGCATGAAAATTATTTGTTTGCGGTACTGTTTATGGATGTAGACCGCTTTAAGGTGTTAAATGACAGTCTGGGGCACACGGTTGGAGACAAGATGCTTAGCGCTGTCAGTAAGAGACTGGAAGACAGTTTAAGACCTGGAGACACCGTTGCCCGCCTTGGAGGAGATGAATTTGCCATATTACTGGAAGATCTGAAAGACAGAGGGGAAGCACTGTTTATAGCGGAACGTATGCAGGATAAGTTGTCGGCACCGTTTGATTTAAACGGGATAGAAGTATTCTCATCGGTGAGCATAGGTATTGTCTTCAACACAAGTGGGTATGATCACCCGGAACATCTTCTGCGAAATGCTGACATCGCTATGTATCATGCGAAGTCCAATGGACGTGCTCGTTGTGAAGTGTTTAACCTTAGCATGTATACCAATGCAGTAGAGCGGCTGAAACTTGAGACAGAGATGCGTCAGTCAATCGTTCAACATGATTTTGTCCTTTACTATCAGCCGATCATATCGGAAAAAACCGGTACTATTGCAGGATTTGAGGCACTTCTCAGGTGGCAGCACCCGGAAAGAGATCTCCTGATGCCCAACGAGTTTATCATATATGCGGAAGAGACCGGGATGATTGTTAAAATTGGAGAATGGGTGCTTGAAGAGGCCTGCCGTCAGGCAAGTGCATGGCACGAACTGTTCCCGAAGAGTCCGCCATTAACAATCAGTGTAAATCTATCTAGCAAGCAGTTGTTGCCCACGCTTGTCAAGAAACTTGATCAGATCATTCAATTGACTGAGATTAATCCGGAAAGTCTGATACTGGAAATTACGGAGAGCATGATCATGGAAAACGCAGATGCAATAGGTCCTATTATGCAGCAGATTAAAAATATGAACATAAAAATTCACATAGATGACTTTGGCACAGGATACTCATCATTGAGATATCTGCATGATTTTCCTGTTGATGCTCTCAAAATAGACCGGTCCTTTATCAGAGGACTGAATAGCAGCAGAGAAAAATTAGAGATCGTAAATGCAATTGTATCCCTTGCCCACAGTATGAATATGGAAGTTGTTGCGGAAGGCATTGAAAATGAAGAGCAGCTGAAGCGGATACGGTCACTTAACTGTCAATATCTGCAGGGATTTCTCTTCTCAGTTCCGCTTGACAGGGAGGATGCCGAAAGATATATCAGCCAGGGAACTCTCAAGTTGCTGAATATATAATGCACTCCTAAAAAACGTTACATCACTCATCGAGTATCCTGGAAAAGTCACAAAGTGAATCAAAAAGAGCTCTTACCCTCTGAAGCAGAGCCAGCCTGTTGTTACGTACCGCGGGATCTTTATCCATAACAAAAACTTTATCAAAAAAAGCGCTGATGGGAGCTTCAAGTTCATAAAGTGCAGAATAGGCGGTGCCAGTTATTCTTTTATCTACGTCGTTTGCCATGTCAAGCAGTTCCCGTTCTGCACTTTCAGTCAGCACGGTCTCAGCAAGATTTAAATCCGTTGTTTTGGAAAGTATACTATAGACTCTTTTTGCAGCTGTTAACAGTCCAGGAAATGCGGCATCCTGTTTTAAAGCTGCAAGCACATCGATACGCGACCATATGCTTTTGATCTCTAATTCATTGGATGATAACACGGCTTTGATCAGATCGTGTCTGAATCCCCTGGCAGAAAGGATGAATTCAAGCCTCTGACTGAAAAACTGGACCGCATGATTCCTGCTCTCCTGACGTGTATCAGGAGAATCATCGATCGATTTTAAAGCAGTATCAATCAGCGTGTCGATAGAAATCAGATATCCCCTCTCATGCAGAATGTTAATAACGCCAACTGCCTGACGCCTCAATGCAAAAGGATCTTCAGAGCCTGTCGGGATCAGGCCCAGATGAAAAAAGGATGCAACATTGTCAATCTTATCTGCAAGGGATATGATAGTACCGATTTCACCGGTCGGAAGATCATCTCCTGAAAATCTGGGCCTGTAATGTTCAAAAATGGCCGACGCAACGTCTTCATGTTCACCGGAACGTGCTGCATAGATCATCCCCATATATCCCTGCAGTTCAGGAAATTCACTGACTATCCCTGTGACAAGGTCGGCTTTGGCAAGTCTGGCTGCCCTTAAAATATGTTCTTTCTGCCCAATGCTGAGACGGTCAGTAAGAAAAGCGCTCAATGCAACGATACGTTCGGTTTTGTCAAGGAGACTTCCGAGCTTCTCCTGAAAGGTAACACTCTTGAGATCGTCTACATATGTCTCGAACGGCTTTGCCAGGTCTTCAGAGAAATAAAACCTCGCGTCCTCAAGTCTTGCCCTGAGGACTTTTTCCGCCCCTTTACGGACTGTCTCATTGTTTTCCGGCCTTGTATTGCTGATAACTACAAAATGAGGAAGAAGATCGCCTTTCCGGTTATGAGTAGAAAAATATTTCTGATGAGTACGCATAACAGTTATGGGAAGTTCTTTGGGGAGGGCGAGATATGTGTCCTCAAAACTGCCTACCACTGCCGCAGGGTACTCAACGAGATTTGTTACGATATTGAGCAGCTCTTCATCTTTAGAAACGTGACAGCCGTTTTCAGATTCAATGAGAGATAACTGATCAGCAATCGTTTTTTTTCTCACATCCATATCAGCAATAACATGACTTGAGAAAAGAGCCGGGACATAATCTTCCGGTCGCTTAAGCGGTATGGCAGCAGGGGAAAGGAATCTGTGCCCATAGGTAAAATTGCCGCTTTTTATTCCGTCAAGTTCAAACGGGATTATGCGTTCCCCATAAAGTGCAACTATCCAGTGAATGGGTCTGAAAAACCTGAGTGCACCATTACCCCACCTCATGGATTTGGGAAGCTGAAGTGACGTGATAAGGCGCGGAAGTGATTCAGACAGGACCTCCACTGTTGAACGTCCTTTTTCCTCGACCGTAGCGGACAGGTATTCTCCACGTTCAGTACGAGAAATTTTCAGATCAGCTACATCAATATGTAAAGACCTTGCAAATCCGGTAGCTGCTTTTGTAGGTTTGCCGCTGTCATCATAAGCAATTTTTTTTGGCGGCCCTATGGATTCAACAATCCTGTCTTTCTGTTTTTCAGCAACTTTTTCAATAATTAATGCCAATCTTCTTGGAGTAGCATAACCCTGTATGCCATCATACTCGATAACGGAATCAGTTAACGACTTTGAGAACTCATCCTTTAATATATCCATACCCTTCTTAACGAATCTTGCCGGTATTTCTTCTGTGCCTATTTCGATGAGTAAGGTTTTCATAATGGTAGTAATTCAGTAGTCAGTAGATAGGGCAGAACATGACAGCAATGCAAGCTCCTGACTACACACTACTTTTTTTTAACAATGGGAATCCCATTTTTTCTCTCTGTTTTAAATATCCATGTGCGCATTTTCTCGCCAGGTTTCTTACCCTGCCGATATACGCGGTACGTTCTGTAACACTGATCGCTCCCCGGGCATCGAGCATATTAAAACTATGAGAACATTTAAGACAATAATCATACGCAGGAAGAACAAGCCCTTTTTTCAGTAGCTGAATGGATTCGCCTTCGTACATGTCAAACAGTTTCAGGTTCATGCTTACGTCGGATTCATCAAAATTGTATTTGGAAAACTGCACCTCTGTTTCGAGATGAATATCTCCGTATGACGTATCACTGTTCCATTGCAGATCGTATACATTGTCCACTTCCTGCAGATACATTGCTATTCTTTCGACACCATATGTAAGCTCGACTGATACAGGGTGTAAGTCTATACCTCCCACCTGCTGAAAATACGTGAATTGAGTCACTTCCATCCCGTCCAGCCAGACTTCCCATCCAAGCCCCCAGGCACCTAATGTAGGGGATTCCCAGTCATCTTCGACAAATCGTATATCATGTTTAAGCAGATCAATATGTATAGTGGTCAGGCTCTCCAGATACAGGTCCTGGACATTTAACGGTGAGGGCTTTAATATTACCTGATACTGATAATAATGCTGAAGCCGGTTCGGATTTTCTCCGTACCGTCCGTCCGTAGGTCTTCGTGAAGGTTCGACATAGGCTGTTTTCCATGGTTCAGGACCTAGCACCCTGAAAAATGTAGCAGGATTGAAGGTTCCGGCTCCAACCTCTATATCATATGGCTGATGGATTACACAGCCCTGGCGGGCCCAGAAATTATGAAGTTTTAAAATTAGGTCCTGTAAGTACAATTTTTATAAATATAAGAATAGGGACAAGATTATTATTTATTAAAGATAAATCTTATAAATATGGATATCCCTTTGTCAAATCTGTTCTGGCAGCTGACAATCATGTATGATGAGGGTCATACAATAAATTAATTCAGCGGTTATAATAAACATAATAAAACTAGCAGGAGGGAACATGTTAAAAGAAAGAGTTGAAGAAGTTCTTGGGAAAGTCAGACCGATGCTTCAGCGGGATGGAGGAGATGTTGTTCTCGTTGATGTTCAGGATGACGGGATAGTCAAGGTTAAACTGACCGGAGCGTGTTCCGGATGCCCGATGTCTACCATGACTTTAAAGAATGCAATTGAAGAAACAATAAAAAAAGAAATACCAGAGATCAAATCCGTAGAACAGGTAATGTAAAACAATTATAAAACTGGCATGGACCGGGGATACGGAAAGACATGGAACTAACGGTAGTCTGGTATCTGAGAATGAGTCTTGTGTATTTTATAGCCGGTGCAATTATTGGTTTTGCACTTTTGATATGGCCGAGTGAAGCAGGCTATTACATTTCTGCTCACGTACATCTGAACCTTCTCGGATTTATGTCAATGATGATTTATGGTGTAGGATACCATATACTTCCCAAATTCAGCGGAAGACATATATATAGTCCCTTAATCATGAAGGTACAGTTCTGGCTTTCCAATGCCGGACTGATAGGAATGGCTGGCAGCTGGCCTTTTGTTTCCCGGGGTAGTGAGGGGACTGCAGAAACCATTCTCATTCTCTCCGCTTCCATGTCCTTACTTGCAGTGATATTATTTGCCTTTAATATTTTAAAGACAGTCAAGGCCGTCCAGATGTAATTTTCTTTTTCCTCATTCTTCATCAGTTTTATGATTTGAATCATAGATCGAATCTTTTTTTTTTTCTATAATTAAGTATAAAAATTATATGGAGGATATATGACAACTAAACTTGAAGTGACCAAGGATTCAGTTATTGGAGATATAATCAAGTCAGTACCGGGTGCTGAAGAGGTAATACGAAAATATTTTGGAACAGGCTGTTTTACCTGCCCGGGGATTAACATGGAATCCATCACATTCGGTGCGGCCATGCATAATGTTGATCCGGAAAAGGTTATATCTGAAATAAAAGAACTTATTGAAAAGGATGGCTGATAACCGGTGCTTCCGGTTTCAGGCCTCCAGTCATTAAGTGATATTTCCCCTTATTAAATTCGTAATCTTCTATTGGTATCATGTATATTTGTTCATCTCATTAACAGAGCTGTAAAGAATTGCCAATGCACAGATTTAGGCATTTTTTGTTTAATATGTAAAAACATGTAAAATAACTTGACATGAACTTTTTTATGTGTTATGTTAAATATATATTTTTTCTCATTTAATCATATTCTTGTATAATAATTACGATTTCGTAATTGTGTAAGGGAGAGATAACATGCCGAGACTAGATGTGAGATGTAAAGTTGATCTGCCTGTTTCTGTTGTAACAATGAATAACGGTGGCAAGGGTACTTTTGAAGCGCAGGCCAAATTTTCTTCTATCAGCCTTGGCGGCGGATATATCCATAACAACATTCTGAATAAGGACCAAAAAATAATTGGTTTAAAATATGACTTGCCCAGTTACGGTGAATTTGAGATCCTTGGTGAGGTCATGAGGTCTGAAAGTAATGGATTTGCAACGAGGTTTTACAATTTAAACAGAGACGCAAAGATTAAACTCTGGGATTATATTAAAGAGAATCTTTCAGATGAATTGTCCTGTCCTTACTGTGGGACAGGACATACACAGAAACGTAGATCATGCAACAAATGTGGGTGGGGGCTGAATCTCTATTCACAGAATTATATTATCGAACATGAAAAAGAGTCATTTATTAACAGGCTTGAAATAAAGAGCAAAGAATTTTCAATAGAAGATATTTATAAAACACTCAACTATGTTGATGTAGAAATATTAAAGATCGGAAAAAGCCTTGATATAAATGAGGAGTTTGTTGGATCAAGCCCCGGCCTTTTAAATGTCTTTTCGATGATAAGAAAAGTTGCGCCAACAGATATCCCTGTTCTTATTACCGGGGAAAGCGGAACAGGCAAGGAATTAACCGCAATGGCGATTCATGAGCGAAGTCAACGCAGAAACAAGCCGTTTGTTACCATTAACTGCGCAGCCATACCTGAGAACCTCATTGAAGCAGAATTGTTTGGGCATGAAAAAGGAGCCTTTACCGGCGCATATAACAGTAAAATGGGAAAGTTTGAGTATGCTGAAGGCGGAACAATATTTCTGGATGAAATCGGAGAACTGTCGTTGCAGTTACAGTCAAAGCTGTTGAGGTTTCTTGAGGACAAGATTGTTGAACGCATTGGTAAAAACGGGGGAAAAAAGGTTGACGTGCGCTTAGTGGCTGCTACAAACCAGGACTTAAAGAATGCTATTGCAAGAGGGTCATTTCGTAAAGACCTTTTTTACAGGCTGGACGTTTTTAATATAAATTTGCCGCCGGTCAGAGACAGGGGAGATGACAAAGTCATACTGGCAAGATATTTCCTGAATAAATTTTCGAAAGAAATGAATTTGACAAAGACGTATTCTGCTGAAGCTATTGAATCGATAAAAAGATATGACTGGCCAGGAAATGTCAGAGAAATTATTAATAAAGTAAGGCGGTCAGTAGTAGTATCAAAGGAGATTGCAATCACACCACAGGACATGGATCTTGAAGTGCCGGCAGAAACAGAGGTGCTCACATCCCTAAAAGAAGTACGGCATTCCATGGAAAAACAGAAACTGATAGAAGCACTTAAACACTGCAACAACAACATATCCAAAGTGGCGAGAGTGCTTGGAATAAGCAGACCTTCAGTGTACAGTCTCAGAAAAAAATATAAAATATAAGGTGATACCTGTCTATCATATTCCCTCCATACAATTGTAAAACGAAGCACAATTGTCAATTATTCTGACATATAATTTACAACCTCCATTCCTGTAATTTCGTAACATCTCTAATTATAAAGAAACAATTCTGGGCATATTACTTGCTATATTCATTAATGATGGAGGGTCTATGTTTGTTGGTAATATGAAATCACTGTGTTTCATTCTGGATGAGTCCCCTTTTTTTACCGATCTCTCAATGAAGGAAAGAGAGTCTCTTATTGAAGAGTTACTTGAAACTTATCCTCATCTGCTTCAACAGCCTGCGCGTGAACCGGTAATTGGTTATGAATCCAGACGGCTGCCAAAGCAGGGTAAATAGAACCAGTAAGTACGCACTAAAGGAGCTGATCCCGATCGTTTCACTTAAGTTTTTGTTGTATAAATTTCTGCGGGGACGGATGCATAAAATTAAAAGTATGGTTAAAGAAATGAGAACTTGCCGATTTCATTAATTCACAGACTTCTGGATACTGATGCGGAATTTACAGACTACAATGACAGTTGCTCTCAGCAATACTCAGGCAATTACCATAGAGGCAAAAATCACTTTATGGGATGAGTCAGATGACTGAGTCACACTTTTATGGAATGCTGATTACGTACTTGAACCGCTTTATTCATCATCTTTCATAGCTTTTTTTTTAATTCAGAATAAGCTGGTATAAAATTAAATGTCAATAAATTTGACATATGCATTTCTCCAATTACTTTAGGAAAAGTTACGGTGGCGCTGGTGTAAGCATTGACTTTTTCAATATAATATTTTAAAAATAGTACATGAAAAAGGCTGTGCTGGTTCCTTTACTGTTAATATTTTTAATAAGCTACAGTGAAGCGAAGAAGAGCATTTCGATCAAAAGTCTTCGCTACTCTACATACCAGACCTACACCAGAGTTGTCGTTGATCTTGACGGTACAGCGGAATTCACACGCAATCGTCTTACCAATCCGGACAGGCTTTTTTTTGACATAAAAAACTGCAGACTTCCCTCACGAGACAAATCCGTACCTGTCAATGATGGTACTCTTAATTCAATTCGCATGGCCCAGTATAACGACAGGACTGTCAGGGTAGTGCTTGAAATGAATAACTTCCGGAAATACTCTGCCTTTACGCTCGATGACCCTAACAGACTCGTCATAGATATCTACAAAAATAGGAGTTCTTCTTCAGTTAAGAAAGATACCAGGATCCGTAAAAAAGTTCTGACAAAAAGAAAACCATATGAAATCAGGAGAGTCGTCATTGATCCCGGTCACGGCGGGAAAGATCCCGGGGCGATAGGGCCCGGAGGAACGCGGGAGAAAGATATTGTTCTTCATGTCGGGAAGCATCTCGGAAAGATGTTAAAAAAGAAGCATGGTATGGAAGTCATCTATACAAGGGACAGAGACATTTTCGTTCCTCTTAATGAAAGAACAGAGATAGCAAACTCAAAAAAAGCTGACCTGTTCATTTCTGTACACACAAATGCCAGTAAAAAAAGAAATACCAGAGGCCTTGAAACATACTTTCTGAGCTGGTCAGATGACAGGGAGGCTATCAGGGTGGCTGCAAGAGAGAACAAGGTTTCGATTCATAAGATGCAGAAAATGCAGGGTGGGTTGTCCATGATTCTCCAGGACCTTGCAAGGAACAGCAAGAGGGAGGAATCATTGAGACTCGCTCACAGTGTTCAAAACGCCATGGTTGATTCTCTGAAGAAAGACTACAGCGGGATAGAAGACCTTGGAGTCAAGTACGCCCTGTTCTACGTACTGGTAGGTGCAGAAATGCCGTCCATACTAGTGGAAATATCTTTTATAAGTAATCGTGAAGAAGAAAAGCGGCTTGTGTCAAATGCATACAGGGAGAAGATTGCAGGAGCGATTGCCAGGGGAATTGATTCATACATATCACAGTCAACACTCATTGTGAATCCTGAGGTAAAGGGCCTGCCCAGTGGCTGAGGCTGCAGAACCTTACCTTCCTGTCTTATCTCATCATATTTCTGACAAAGCGGTCTGAGGTGATCGTGTTTCCGGTTAATCCGCATTAACCAGAATAATTGCAGACAATGAAAAAAAATTCAGTTAACTCGATAAACCAATTATTGAAATATGCATATGGCTTTGAACAATAATATGCACGCTCGATAGTTAATAATGCTTTTCAGGTATCGAACACTAAATAATTTTCCACCGCCTGCATTAATCAAATGCATGTTCGGGTTAACAGGTTTGTTTCCAATTAATTTCTTGCATATACTATGTGACGTATGAAATTACTATCAGCACATAACCCTGGAGAAAAAAGTGGGCATTGATTTCATTTTAAAAGACGGGTTCATCATAGACGGAACCAGAGACGGCACGCCGACAGAGGCTGACGTAGCAGTTGAAGGTGATCGTATAAAAACCATCGGAGAGCTTTCAGGTGTTGACGCAAAAAAAACAATCAGTGTTGAGGGACTGTGTGTATGCCCTGGATTTATTGATGCGCATGCCCATTCAGAATTCACCCTTCTTGCCGATGGCAGGGCTGAGGGAAAAATACATCAGGGGGTTACGACCGAAATTAACGGTAACTGCGGCATGTCTGCAGCTCCATTATATGGAGATGCATTGGAACACCGTGACAGGGAACTTGACGAACTTGGCATAAAAGAGAGATGGAACACGTTTGATGAATTCTTTGCTCTTCTGGAAAAGAAAAAGTTCAGTCCCAATTTTGTTACCTTAACAGGACATGGGAACCTGAGGGCATCTGTCAAGGGGTATGCAGAGGGACCTCTTGAAAAAGCAGAAATAAACAGGATGATCGAACTACTGAAAAGCTCACTGGATCAGGGGGCAAAGGGTATGTCCACGGGACTGATTTATCCTCCCGGAGTTTATTCCGAGACCTCTGAAATTATTGCGCTGGCACGTGAAATAACAGATCGGGACGGGATCTATACCACCCATATGAGAAGCGAAGGCGATAGGCTGGTTGAGTCGGTTGAAGAAGTCATAAAGATTGCTCATGATTCAGGTGTTCATGCGCATGTATCTCACCTCAAGACAAGTGATGAAAAAAACTGGAACAAACTGAACAAAGTTTTCGAAATTATCGAAGAAGCGCAAAAAACAGGACTGTCCATAACATGCGACAGGTATCCTTATATTGCATCAAGTACTGATCTCGACGCAGTGCTTCCATCATGGGCATATGAAGGGGGACGAAGCAAAGAGATAGACAGACTGAAGAAACAGCGTAATCGTCTTTCAGAAGATATCCGCAGAGCACATCTTGATCCCTCAAGCTGGGAAAAAGTGGTAATATCATCGGTTAATCTGGACACGAATAAATGGATGGAAGGAAAGAGCCTTGCTGAGATAGCTGCATCCCGGAACCAGCCCCCGCTGACATCTCTTTTTGATCTTCTTATAGAAGAGAATCTGATGGTTGCGGCAATATTCTTTGTCATGAATGAAGATAACCTCATATCCATTCTGAAAAAAAAGTATACGATGATAGGCTCAGACAGTTCAGCCCGCAGCTTTGATGGGATGACGGCTACAGGGAAACCCCATCCAAGGGCATTCGGCAGCTTTCCCAGAATACTCGGAAGGTACGTGAAAGATCAGGGTGTTCTTTCTCTTGGGGAGGCTGTGCACAGAATGACAGGTTTACCAGCACGTACCTTTCGCCTCGAAGGGCGCGGTATTCTTGCCCCGGGATATTTTGCTGATATTACCGTATTTGATCCTGAAACTGTTATGGATAATGCCGACTATGTGAATCCGTTTCAGAGGCCCCGGGGCATCCATCATGTCTTTATCAACGGATCTCAGGTCCTGCGAAATGCAGAACCCACTGGAGCGCTGCCGGGCAGGGTACTCAGGTAAGAAATAGATTTTGTGTAATATAATGCATAAAAGCTGATACAATAGTCCCAGGGATAAATAATGAAAGCTGAATGGTTATATAAAACAATTTCCCTTGCGATCATACTGGTATTGTTTTATCTGTTCTACCAGGTGTTGAGCCCGTTTCTTTTGACAATTGCCTGGTCAATGGTACTCAGCATCACATTTTATCCTTTTTACAGACTCATGATGAGAATTCTGAAAAGGCCCTGGGCATCTTCGCTCGTGACACTCGTAGTAATTCTTGTCATTATTCTCGGGCCTTTTTCCTTTATTGTTGGATCACTCGTAACAGACATCACCGACATCTATCGGGCTATCGAGGACAAGGGTTTTGAGACGATAGGAAAGATCCAGTCCCATCCAAGGTTTGCAGGTATATATAAAAGTATCAGTGATCTCGAGATGTTCAGGGATTTCAATCTGGAAAAGAGTGCTGTCAATACGTTGAAGTCCATCGGAAAAACCATTGCAGAGCATATGTCAGGTATAGCTAAAAATGCTGTGTTGCTGATAGTTAATTTTATCATCATGTGCATTACCACATTCTATTTTCTGAAGGACGGTAATGTGCTGGCCATATACATCAAGAAGCTGCTTCCTTTTTCGGAATCTCAAAAAGACAGGCTTGAAGAGAGGGTAAAGGAGATGGTTGTAGCTGCTATTTACGGCGGTATAGCGGTTGGTGTAGTTCAGGGAACACTGGGAGGTGTAGCTTTCTTGTCGTTTGGTTTGCCATCTCCTGTATTCTGGGGTACGGCCATGGCCATATTTTCTCTTGTACCTCTGTTCGGGTGTTTTTCGATATGGGGTCCGGCAGGTATCATGCTTATCCTCTCAGGCAGTCTTGCCAAAGGAATAGGCCTTCTCCTGTACGGCATGCTGATTATCAGCAGTGTGGACAATATTATCAAGCCGCTCGTAATCGGGGGAAGAACAAAACTGCACACGCTTCTTGTTTTCTTCAGTGTTCTGGGAGGGATGAAATTTTTCGGTTTTCTCGGGTTTATTCTTGGTCCATTAATTACCGCCCTGTGTCTGTCACTGCTTGAAATCTATACATTCGATGACGAAGAGCAGGAACCTGTTTCCGGCTAGAACAGTATTCCAAACGGCGGATCAATTTTTATCTCAACGAGAGATGATGAAACATCATTTTCCTCTCCTTACTCGCAGCATACCTGCAGACATTAAAAAAATTTGACAATAAAAATAATTGCATTATGATGTATGTCATAGGCAGGTAAACAGTAATACAGTATAATTCATTCAAATTTGAAACATCAATGTAAAAAAATATGAAAGGAGAGAAAATATTAATAAGGTCATTTTCGTGTTCCTGGTATTGTGTAGTACAACTGTCTATCTTGTAACGAGTACCCAAGCTGAAAACAGGGCAGGGGCAGTTTCTGTTTCACCTCTGATCGGTGGCTATATATTTGATGATGATCAGTCAATTAACAGTGACCCCACGTACGGCGTTGTTCTCGGGTATAACATTTCAGAACGCTTAAGCATTGAAGGGGCATTTAATTATGTGGATACAGACGTGAGGTCAGCTACTCTCTCCAATGAAGTTAAGGCATATGTTTACAGGCTGGAAGGTCTTTATCACTTCATGGCAGACAAGGATGTCTTACCCTATATAGCGGTTGGAGCAGGAGCAATAACTCTGGATGCTGATGGAGGTGATAATGATACCGATATCCTCGCCAACTATGGAGCCGGCATAAAATTTTTCCTTACCGAATCACTTGCTCTCAGGACAGGGGTACGTCACGTCATTTCCTTTGACGATACAAATCATAATATTCTTTATAAAGTGGGACTCTCTTATTTGATCGGGGCAAAACCCCCGCGTGATAGCGACGGTGATGGTGTGCCCGATGATATGGATACATGCGCGGGTACTGCAGCCGGTGTAAAGGTTGATAACCTGGGATGTCCCATGGACAGCGACGGTGATGGTGTGCCCGATGATATGGATACATGCGCGGGTACTGCAGCCGGTGTAAAGGTTGATAACCTGGGATGTCCCATGGACAG
>CP070632.1:135743-247691 GCA_020356065.1 Nitrospiraceae bacterium | reverse complement strand
TGCGAGAAAGGCCCCGATACCGACGGTGGCGTACGCGCCGGGATTTGCCGTGTATGAGGGGAAAAGTGAATGTACTATCCAGCCGAAACTTCCTCCGGCCATGGCCCCTATGAACAGGGCAGGCGCGAACACACCTCCTGCTCCCCCAGATCCAAGAGTAAAAGACGTGGCAACTATCTTCAAAAAGACAAGGATGAGCATTATTAAGAATATTATCTTGCCGTCGAGGGCCATCTGAATGAATTCATAACCGTCTCCCATTACATACGGAAAAAATATCCCTATGCACCCGATAATGAACGCTCCAGTTACAGGCTTCATCCATGGATGAATGTGCATTTTATCAAATCTGTCTTTCACCTTATAAAACATTTTTATGTACAGTACGGCTGTTATCCCCATAAAAACGCCGAATAAAATATAAAAAGGAATTTCATATATGCTTGCATCGTAGGCAGGGACAGTAAAGATGGCATTTTCACCGTAATACATTCTGGATACAACTGTTGCCAGTCCCGAAGATATGACAATTGCTGCAAAGGACGTAAGCTCATAATTGCCCAGCAGTACAATCTCGGTGGCAAACATTACTCCTGCAATAGGAGCGTTAAATGTGGCTGCTACTCCACCGGCTGAACCGGCTGCTATCAAGAGTTTGATCCTGTTTCCGGATACCTTGAAAACCTGCCCTACAAGTGAGCCTATAGCTCCTCCTATCTGTGCAATCGGCCCTTCGACCCCGGCAGAGCCTCCCGTGCCTATGGTAAACGCAGAACCGAGGATTTTTACCGGGATGGTCCTTTTCCTGACCCTTCCACCCTTGATATTAACCTGTTCCAGAAATTTGGGAAAGCCATATCCATTAACATCATCACGGAAGACACGTGAAAGGGGTATGAGCAGGATAGCACCACAAATTGGCAATAAGGGGAGGAGCAGTCTGTATCCCCCGCCTTTATCAATATGCAGAATCGTGGAGCCTCCGATAAATACAACTTCATGAACAAAATGCATTGTTGCGCGTAAGAGAATATTGGCAAAACCACTTAAGATCCCAACCACAATGGACATGGCAATAAGAAGGGTATGCTCACCGATCTGTAATGTAGAGATCCTGTCCAGCAGTGATTTGAGGTTGTCAGATTTCATTACATTACAGGTTGAAATAATTACTAATAATAATTCTGCATGTCCGAAGTGTATAATCTGGCATCCTGAAGCGAGTCCCGGTGCGGTCTCCGCTGACGGTCGCTCCGACCGGAACATATTGAAATGACCGGAATCCTCTCAACAGACTGCGGGAATGACACCGGTTGGTTCGTCATTCCGGCTTGACCGGAATCTGACAAGTTCAGACTTCCGACAAGAGTGAGTGATAAATCATTATATGTCAATCTGCAATAGCATGATATACAGGCATGATAACTTTTTTTAATTAACGAGATTATTTTACCGGATACGCATGAAAGAGTCTAATCAATGTGTCATGCCAGGAAACTATGTTTATTACCTGTACTATTAATGAAAAGAATTACCAGCAAACTACATTCTTTCGCACAATCATAATTCGAATACTTTCTTATTACCTCTCACGCTGCTGCAATACCATAACGACAGGTAGTCTCTGATCTGCCGTGTCAACAGGAAATTGTTCCTGACGTACTCCTTTCCGGTGCGGCCCATTTCCTTTGCCAGCTCCGGGTTATTGAGGTACTGTCTTATCCTGTAGGCTGCTCCTTCAACAGAATATACAACAAAGCCGGTTACGCCATGTACTATCTGTAATGGTATACCACCGACAGCCCCTCCGATAACAGGCTTTTCTTTCCACATGGCTTCCGACACGGTAAGACCGAATCCTTCCTTGATTGATTTCTGAAGAATGATATCTGACATCCTCTGTATGGCATTTATCTCCGTATGATGATCAGGAGGAAGCAGGAGAATCAGTATGTCCGGATCATCGGAGGCATAATCCCTGACTTCATTCAGAATTGCTTCTCCCTCAGGATCATCAGTTGCAGAGCTGCCGACTAATATCAGTCGGCAGTCATTATAATTCTTGACAATTTTATAAGCATTGATAACGCCGATGGGATCCTTAAACCTGTCAAACCTTGAAACCTGAAGAATAATCGGTTTGTCACGGGGGATGTTGAACCTGTCAGCCACTTCATTGATTTCTTCTACAGTCAGGTCCCTGTTTTTATCACTGAGGGGGTCAATCGAAGGCGTAACAATGTATTCATGAATGGGCAGGGATTTTGAAAATTTTGTTACCGAAAATATTGCAGTATCATACTTGACAATATGCTTTTTGAGATTTGACCAGCAGCCTTGCATTGGATTGGATATATCAATATGGCATCTCCACATCCATATGGTTTTTTTTGATCTGGGCCTGTAATCGATTAACGGGGCAGGCTGGGGATCGTGAATAAGAACGGCGTCTGCAACGAGGTTTAAATTCTTCCTGTTTCTTTTGTTGACCTCGTAATAGTAGTCCCACATTTTTTTTGTGAACGCTTCCTTGTTGCCCTGAAGCGCATTATGGACCTTCTTTGTAAAGTCAAAAAACCTGGCGTCACCCTCTATGACTTCCCATCGTGCATCAATACTCAGGTCCTGCAGCAGGGGGATCATCCGGTTAAGGATTTCTGCTACTCCGCCACCTTCACGCGTAGAATTAATATGAAGAAATGACTTCCCTTTAAGTTTGCGGCAAAGGTTCTGAATCAACTGTAAGTCGCCTTTGGGGGCGATTCCCGAGTATTGCCTGATCACGTCGCAACTCCTTCCATGTCAGCCCTGACATATTCTTCTACCACATTCTTAATATGGCTTCGGATACTTTCTATACTATGCATGAATGGGTCAATGGCCCTTATACTGTCTGCAAGGTTTTTTCTACCAAGAGTGTGCTCTATCCATCTGGAAAAATCATCTACGGCACCTTCACCGAGACGGATTCTGGAATCATAAAAATGATAATATATGCTTCCCGAATCAACATGTTCCAATGCAACCAGAAACTCTGCAAGATTCTTGGTCTTTACTCCGACAGGGAAAACAAGGTTGATCGTCTCATTAAAATAAAACTCATTTCCACTGGTAACGTCACGGGGTTCAGGAAAGGCATCGAGAAAAGCATCTATCTCCCTTATCAGTTCTTTTCTTACGGCTGTAATTGATTTCAGCGTATAAGGATCTATGCTTGTAAGACGTTCAGCAAGCGCCCTCTCTTCAAGATATTCTCCTGCCCACTGAGAAAAGTCATTTGTATAATCCAGCATATGCCCCTTGATGAAATACTGATGCGTGTGATGAAGTATGGACTCATCACCTACAGAAGCTATCAGTTTTCTTAATTCCTTCAGGTTTTTTGCCTGCTGGCCAGTAGCTTTGACTATGCTTACGCATTGCTTGAATTCAAAGTATTTTGATGCTTTAGCCAATATTTCTCCTTCCTGATATAAACGGGCCCGTGAGGAAAAGGATAAGTAATGCCCTTTTCACCCTGATGTTTTACTTTTAACACGAGATGCCATCACCGGCTGATCTATGGATGCAAGTCTTGAATCAAAGCTCTCAACCACTTTCCTGAAATCGGTCATCAGTTTTTTTGGAACCGATGTTCCCCGTGGAAGCTTAATTTTCAGAGGATTAACAAATTTGCCGTTAAACTTAATCCTGTAATCAAGATGGGGCCCTGTTGAAAGTCCGGTAGTACCAACATAACCGATAATATCCCCCTGGCTCACCTTGGCCCCTTTTCTTATTTTCTTTGGAATTTTTGAAAGATGTCCATAATATGTAATATAACCACCTCGGTGCCTGATTTTAACCATCCTTCCGTTCTGACCCTTATATCCTGAAAACATTACCTCACCGCTGCCTGCCGCTGAAACAGGTGTACCTGTTGGAGCGGCATAGTCAACTCCCAGATGCGGCCGGTATATTCTGAGCGCCGGATGAAACCGTCGTTTGCTGAATCCGGAACTGATATATTTGAATCGAAGCGGGGACCTCAGGAGGGCTTTTTTCAGTGATTTACCCTTCGTGTCATAGTAATCTGCGTACCCTTGATTTTCAAATCTGTATGCAGCATGCATTTTACCGTTGTTTACAAACTCTGCTGCCAGTATTTCTCCATAGCCCTTAAAGACCTCCCCAACCCACAGCTCTTCAATTACGATCTTAACCGAGTCTCCGCTTCGTATATCACTGGAAAAATCAATGTCCCATGCATAAATATCGGACAGTTTTAACGTCAGTTTATGGTACTCTTTATGATTACTGGGCATGGCATTTGCGAGATTATCATCTATATGTATATACAGAGAACCGGTTTTTTTTGTCACAGGTAATGTTACTTTTCTGGATATAAACCCTTCAGTATCTCTGATAATGTCGAGAAACGAAACATCGTCTATGACCAGACGCATTTGCTTGATGTGCTTTTCTTCTTTATCGATCTCAAAAGAGTATAAGCTTCCAACAGAGATCATGGAAAGATTGTGGACTCCCTTTGAACTCGCCACTATTTCTGAGAGATCTGCCAAATCCAGGTTAAGTGTATTAAATATACGTTCGAGAGTTTCTCCTGGCTGGAATGCTCCGTTCAAGGTAATACCGGTTTTGGCGGGTTCAGAGCGCTGCTCATGATTATCGTTGGATTCCGTCCTTAAATTAATCAGCATAAAAATGATGACGGATGCCGCACCTATAATCGGCAGTGTTCGGTTCATGTTGATTTTTTTGTCTGCTTCTTTGCCGCACTCTTCTTTTCTGCAGTTTTTTTCTTTCGTACCGTTTTCTTCTTTGTGGCTTTCTTTGGGGATTTCTTTACTGTCTCCCCGGCGTCTTTTGATTCAAGTGTGGAAATCTGGTCTTCCATTTTATTTATTTTGGCAATTATGGATTTTACCTTTTTATTTCCCAACGGATTCTTTGATTTTTTCGAAATCAGATCATAGATTTCTCCTCCAAGCTTGGCAAAATCTTCCTGGACTTTCATGTTCAGGTTAAACACCTTATATTTTTTCTTGCCCTCTTCTGTAAACTTTTCAAGCTTGTCCGTAACAACCGAACTGCCTTCCCTGAATATTTCAAGACCTTCCTGAAGGTTCTTCTTTAAATCTTCCTGAATCTTCTCCCAGAAACTCATGTACTCCTCCTCAACATATTTTTTGGTTAATTGCTGATATATAAATTGACATCAAAAGCATTTTATATTTCAGGTGTACTGTTTCATACACATGCCGATATTACAGTCTATTATCCTCATCAACGGCATATTTTACCATTTCCATGATCTTAGGCAAAGCTGAAGAAACACGATCCCAGCTTGAAATCAATGGCACACCGAGCGGGTCTTTCATTATTATTTCTGATGCCACTTTTATTCCCTGTGTAAATGTTTCAACAGCGAGACTTTCCTCATGTCTGTCAAATTTGAGACCGTTAACAGCAGCATCATCTTCATAATGCTTTAACATGTCCTGTGCTGTTCTCACATACGTTGCAATGAGAGACCTGAAGAGGCCGCTCGAAAACACCGAACCTTCTGAAGCAAGTGTCCGGAATATGGATTTGCTTATATCTATACACATCTTGAGAAGTCCTGTTGACATATCATCAGGGGATAGTGCCTGATGTTTATGTTCGTAGTTATCAGCGATATCAATCTGGCATACTCTTCTGACCGAACAGTTTCTGTATACTTCCGCAAGAACTCCCACTTCCAGTCCCCAGTCGCCCGGTATTTTGTTAATGCGGGCGATATCAATATCCATGGAGAATTCACCTGCAAGGGGATATCTGAAACTATCCAGAAAATCGAGAATCGGGATGTGCCCCTGAATCTTAATCAAAGATCGTAAGAGAGGTGTTATAAGCAATCGAGATACTCTTCCATGCATTTTGTCAGTGACCCTGCTGTAATATCCCTTGCAGAACTCATATTTAAGATTGGGGTTGGCAGTGGGATAGCACAGTCTTGCCAGTAACCTGCGGTCATAGGTAAGAATATCACAGTCGTGAAGTGCTATGACGCTAATATTTTTCTGAGCGATTAAATAACCGTAAGCCATCCAGGCAGACTGACCTTTGCCGGTATCTCCAAGCTGCAGACCGGCAGCTTCGATTGTTTTAAAAACTGCACTGACCCGGTCGCCATTGTTCCAGATGATACGAACCGACTGGGGCAATACAGAGAAATATTTCTTTGCATGCTCGAACTCTTCTCTCGTGCAGGGACCAAGAGTTACGATTATTTCCTTTAAATAATTGACACGCTTAAGCTGATTGACTATTCCTGAAAGGGCTTCAGCTTTTAATTCAGAATAGAGAGAGGGCAGGACTAGTGCGATAGGACGTTCCTGGGAATACCAGGAGAGTTCAGCTTCAATTTTCTCAAGTGCGGTTGTGCCCAGTTTATGGAAAGTAGCTATTCCACCTGTCTGATGAAAATCCGCCATAATTCTATTGCAACTCTTTCTCTGGCCGTAATGCACACTCCGCTGAAGGCCAAAAAAATATTTAAAATAAAGTAAGATAAGTATAAATATAAACAATTAATAGGTCAAGAAAAAGAATATAGTGAGAAACAGAGATATTGCGGATAAAATATTCCGAAGTGCTCTTGCTGCTGTTAACCCCAAAGTTATTGTTGAAGATTGTGCAAGAAAAATTATTTCCAGCCTGAATCAGCAAAATATCAAAAATATTATTGTGGTCGGTTTTGGTAAGGCTGCCTATCAGATGGCGCTTGCTGTTGAAGAGGTAATTGATATTGGTCTGATTTCCGACGGTCTGGTGGTGACGAAATACGGGCATGCTCAACTACAGGGATCGGGGAAAAAGGGGGAGGGATCAGCGTTAAGAAAAATAAAAGTGTTTGAGGCTGCTCATCCTATTCCGGATGAGAACGGCATTAAGGCCACAGAAGAAATCATTAAGCTTTTAGAGGGTGCAGGAGAAGAAACACTTGTGCTGTGTCTTATTTCCGGAGGGGGCTCAGCTCTTCTTGTATCTCCGATTAACGGTGTAAGTCTCAGCGAGAAGCAGTTAATTACTGATCTGTTGTTAAGGGCAGGCGCTGATATTGAAGAGCTGAATGCTGTTCGCAAGCATCTTTCAAAAGTAAAAGGCGGCAGGCTTGCAGAACTTACATTCCCTGCGAAATTAAAGAGTATCATAATCTCAGACGTGATCGGAGATAAGCTGGATGTGATAGCTTCCGGCCCCACATCTGCGGATTCATCAACGTTTAGTGATGCATTGAATGTAATTGATAAGTACGATCTTTTTGATAAAGCGCCTCAAAGTATAATAACTGTTTTAAAAAAAGGTGCTGCCGGGAAAATTCCTGACACACCGAAACCTGACAATCCATTATTTACGTCTATACAAAATATTATTGTGGGAAGCAATCAAAAGGCTGTTGAAGCCGCTGTGATGGAGGCCAGAAGTGCAGGGCTGGAGACCCGGGTTCTGTCATCATCACTAACGGGTGAGGCAAGGGAAGTGGCCAGGTGGCTGGCCGATAAATCAAAAGAAGCATTTTCATCAGGGAACAAACGAACTCAATGCTTCATATCCGGGGGAGAAACAGTTGTTACAGTAAAAGGAAAAGGCAAGGGTGGCAGAAATACTGAGCTTGCCCTCAGCTTTGCCATGGAAGTTGAGGGATCAGAGGGCATTACCTTGCTTTCTGCCGGCACTGATGGTACCGATGGTCCGACAGATGCTGCAGGAGCCATTGTTGATGGAGATACAATGATAAAAGCAAGAGAGATGGGACTTGATCCAACAGAATATCTGAACGATAATGATTCCTATAATTTTTTCAGGGAACTGGATTCATTGATCATTACAGGGCCAACAGGCACAAATGTTATGGACCTTCAGATAATTATTCTGAGTAACTAATTGTTCAGTATCTTTTTTGTTATCATTTCGTGATAAGCACAGTTAAGCTCTGATTTGGCATTGGTGCTTTGCTATTTTTCATCAGTATCAACAATTCAGGAAATGATTTTACTTGATTTATAACGCTTGACTTGAATTGTACAGTTTTACGTATTGAGTTCAGTGAGCTGCCCGGGTTGTCCTTTCACACTCTGGGCATGCTCATCTGATACGACCTCTACATAATGTCTGAGTTTAAACTCGCTGACGAGAGTTTTAAGCTCAATTACGAGATCATTTAATTCATGCGCTGACTGAGATGTGTCTTTGATTTTTTCTGTTGTCTGTAATATCAGTGCAGAAACTGATTCCACATTGGAAGCCACTACTTCACCGGTACTTGACTGTTCCTCAACTGCTGCTGCTATCTGCTCCACCATGTTAGTGACGCTCTTTGATGATTCCACTATCTGTCTTAAGGATTCACCCGCATTGTGAGAAAGCTCCACGCCTGACTGAACTTCAACTGTTCCGGTTTGCATGGAATCCACGGTCTTTTGAATATCAGTCTGAAAACCCTGAATCATTTCGCTGATTTCATGTGTTGCCGTGGCTGTTCTCTCTGAAAGTTTTCTCACTTCATCGGCGACAACAGCAAAACCCCGACCCTGCTCTCCGGCCCTCGCAGCTTCAATTGCAGCATTTAATGCCAGTAAATTGGTCTGGCTTGCAATATCATCAATGACCTTTATAATATCACCGATCTGTTCTGACCGGATACCGAGTGCTTCTATCATCCGGGCAGACTCATTAACAGATTCTGCGATCCTGTTCATCCCCTGAATCGCCTCGGATACCACGTCTCCTCCTCGGGTAGCCAGATCTGTGGCTTCCTTTGATGATTTGGCAGCATTTACTGTATTCCGGGAAACGTCAATAAATGAGGAACTGAGTTCTTCCATTGCAGTGGCAGCCTGTGTCGTCTGTGCCGACTGTTCCTGTGAATTATGAGCTATTTGAGTCGATGATTCATTCAGATTCTCTGAATTTCGTGACAATACTTCGGTAACACGTTTAACATTATGCAGAATGTCATTCAACTTGCCGGTTGCATTATTAAAATGAGAGCCGAGAACACCAAATTCATCCTTTCTGTTATCATTCATGGAATTTCGTAAGTCTCCATTGCTAAAGCCTTCTGCAATGACAGTCAGCTCACTGATTGGAGAGCTGATTGAGCGGTACAGACTTACCAGGACCAGAGAGATGATAATTAAAATAACTCCGGCAACAACTGAAACAGAAAGTCTTGTTTTTACGGCCGTGGTTTCTGATATTTCCTGTGATCGTTTTGCTACATCTTCTACGACTATTAATAACTGTTTTGCGTCTGCACTTAATTTGCCGTATTGCAGCATGGCAGCGTCATCTTCAACGCTGATCCACGGATTATTTTTCATAAAGGACCTGGCGCCGTCCCTTACGTTTGACCATTTTGGTCCTACATTCTTTTCCATCTCATTCAGTAAAACAGGGTCTTTCATTATGGAAACCAATGTACGAAATGTCTGATCAAAGCCGTCAAGGTGTTCATTAGTGAGCTCAATGGAAATCGGTTCTCCTTCATCTATAATGAACTCATTTATACCCCTGAACACTCCCTGCATATGCATGTTGGCATTTTTTAGTAAATAGGCATTATTGCTTTTGCTTACAACTGAATTGCTTCCCACCCAGTTTGTAATGCCCAATGTAATAATTAAAGCGACTAGAATAACAGATGATGCCTTTATCCTGTTTTTAATGCTCATTGCGTTTTCTTTGTCCTTATTATATAAAACAACAGGGGAGGGTATTAACCTCCCCTGAAGTTAAAAAGAATTTTCTGGAGTTACTTTTTAATGTTCTACGGTATAACCCTTTTCGCTCCACGTTGCAAAACCTTCTCTCATCCATAACACGTTGGTGTAACCCATCTCTGCAGCCTTTTTTGAGGCATAGTAGGATTTCCAGCCGTTAGGACCATCGCTGTGAAAAAGGATTTTCTGGTTTTTGTCTGCAGGGAGTTTGGATACGTCGAATTCACCTGTACGTTGAGACGGATGGCCCTTTTTGGTCCATTTGTAAGGCACTGATGTAGCTCCCGGAAGATGCCCCTTACCGAAGTTGAGCGCCTTTCTCATATCAAAAACCTTGATATTACTGATCTGATTCTTTGCATCAGCAGCACTTATGATTTTTACTCCTGCCGGTGCTTCTGTTGGAGTGGGAACGTCTCCGGCCGTAGCGATTCCGGCCATTGCGATTACTAATACTAATATGCTTAAAGTTACTAAGATTTTCTTCACTTTTTTTCCTCCTAAAGTTGTTTTGTGTTTTTTTCTTCAGTTAATTCTGTCTTCTCCCCTCACCTCCTTACGTGTGAATTGCTGCCTCATAAATCTCTTCGGACATTCTTTAGAAAAACTAAAATGCCGGAACTTGCAGCTTATTAATAATTAGTATCGGCGTATGAATACAATTCTTTAGGGATAGCATAGTGAGGTGATCATAAAAAAAGGATGCTGATCTCTTGAGGGGACATGGCTAATGTTTAGGTGGTTCTCGTTATTGGTGGGAAAACCTTAACGCCAAAAAGATCAGCATCCCATATCTATTTTGAAAGTATTGTTATATCTATCGGAATTTCCGCTAAAAAACTTGAGGCAGTTACTGCATGAAGTGGTATTTTGAAATGCCTGAGAATGTAAAAAAAGTGTAAATAATGATGCTGACCCAATTAGGGGACATGGCTGAAGTTAAAAGGTTGGGCTCTTAGCGTAGGCAGGGAAAAACCTTTTAATCAGGGGTCAGCATCATTATTTACACTTTATCTGTATTTAATTGTACATAAACGAGAATGTTTTGTAAATAGTTATCAGTAAAAAGGTCCAGACTGAGAATAAAACCCATATTTATAGATAGTTATACAAAGATTTTAAATGGAAAAATGTAAATAACTAAGTATGGGTTTACAATTATTAGGATCATTGGATAAAAATGAGGACTTTTCTGAAGGATGCCTGGAACTGTCCCGGTCAATTTCTGCAAATGCTTAATATGGGACAGCAATTACAGAACATGTAAGATCAAATATAATACGTGTTACCATTGATCATTCCATTCTTTTGTGTAAGAGTGTGAATGATGTATTCGAATGAATGATGAAAATGATTATAGTTACAGACCTTGACGGCACTCTGCTTGATTCTGATTATTCATTCAGAGAGGCACTGCCTGCTCTGAATGAGATAAAAGCCAGAAAAGTTCCGCTTGTAATATGTTCCAGTAAAACAAGAAAGGAAATTGAGCAGATCAGAATGGAGCTGCATAATAATCATCCATTTATTTCAGAAAATGGCGGTGGTATATTTATACCGAACGGATATTTTACATTTCAAATTTCACATCACGGGTTTCAAATTAAAGAGGATGAAAAATATATTGTGATAAAACTGGGTGCTGATTATGCTGTCCTGAAAAACGCGTTAGCTGAGTTACGGGAAAAAGGATTTCATATTAAAGGATTTGGAGATATGAGTATACGGGAAGTGAAAGAATTAACCGGGTTGAAATATTCTGACGCAGAGAGGGCAAAAGAACGTGATTTTGACGAGCCTTTTGTTTTCAAAGGCAGAAGCAAAGAGATGACAAGGCTTAAACGAATTATACTAGCAAAAGGGCTAACGTATACTCAGGGTGAGTTTTTTCATATCATGGGAGATAGTGACAAGGGCAGGGCAGTTAACATAATTAAGGAACTGTATCAAAAGCAATACGGGGACGTCATGACTATAGCACTGGGTGACAGTCCCAATGATATTGAGATGCTTCAGAACGTTGATTACCCGGTTGTAGTGCAGAAGAAAGACGGATCGTATAACAGAGAAGTTATCAGGAAAGTAAGAAAGTGCATAAAAGCAGATGGCATAGGACCTGACGGCTGGAATAAGACAGTTATTGAATTACTTGAAACTATGATCCCCTGAGGGAAAGTCCCCTTTTTCAACTTCCTTTCTGTAAGACTGAATTGCCTTTAAGGCCGCTTTATTTAAATTGGTATATTGTTTTGCAAATTTTGGAACAAATCTGTCAAACAGCCCTATGACATCATGTAAAACAAGTATCTGCCCGTCACAATATGGTCCGGCTCCTATACCGATGGTTGGAATGGATAGCTCTTTTGTAATCTGTTTCGCAACGTTCATGGGGATGGCCTCAAGTAAAAGTGAAAAAGCCCCGGCATCTTCAACTATATGGGCCTCTTCAAGCAGCTTTTTTGCCGCTGCTTCTGATTTGCCCTGCACCTTGTAACCTCCCATTCTGTGAATGGACTGCGGAGTAAGACCTATATGTGCCATGACCGGAATATCAGATTTCAGCATCGCCTTTATTGTCTGAGCTATCTCGGCACCGCCTTCAAGCTTGACCCCGGCTGCTCCGGCTTCCTTGATAAATCTGCCAGCATTTTTTACAGCTTCAGATATACGTGCCTGATAAGACATAAACGGCATATCACCCATGACCATAGCATTGGTTACAGCTCTGGACACCATTTTTGTGTGATAAATCATCTCATCCATGGTAACGTGCAGTGTATTATCCAGTCCCTGTACCACCATACCAAGTGAATCCCCGACCAGGATAGCGTCTATACCTGCCTGGTCAACTAATCTGGCAAAGGGGTAATCATAGGCAGTAAGCATGGCGATTTTGTCACCATCTCGTTTCTTTTTTATAAAGTCCTGAATGGTAAACATGATTTCCCTTGTTAATCTTATGAATCTTTCTTTTTGCTCAGGATTTCAAGCAGCTCCAAATCAAATGTGAGTTCCTTACCGGCCAGGGGATGATTTGCGTCCATTATATAACCTGTTTCGGTTTTGCCCAGTACCGTAACAACCACAGCTTTACCGTCAGGCCGGTGCATCTGTATCGTGCTTCCAATTCTGGGATCAAAATCACCAGGAGCATTTTTTCTGCTGAATTCGAAAATCTTATCCTTGATGTGATTTCCATACCCATCCTCAGGTGGAATCTTTACTGTTTTCTTCTCATTAAGTGCCATTCCCGTAATACCCTTTTCAAAACCCGGAATTACTTTACTCTCACCAATAGTAAACTCAATAGGTGCTGTATCACGTGACGATTCAACAACTTCTCCATTTGAATCTTTGAGCGTGTAATGGACTTTAACTCTGTCTCCCTTCTTAGCTTCCATAAGAAAAATCTCCTTTTATTATTGTATAACTGACGAAATGGTGATAGATTATAACATAGCCCACGTTATTCATAAATATTTGAGCCATGGAGGTAAGCCTAAAAAAAGTTTTGAATACGGCACAATACGGGGGAATATGATTAATCATAGCACTTCAACAACGATCAAAGTGTATACTAACATTCTGCCGTGAAAGCCGCTCCCAAAACTTTTTTTAGGCTTACCTCCATGGCTGTGTGAATAATGTAGGATAGTTAAGTGATTGATTCAGTTTACAGCTGGTTGTGTTGCTCCCATGACTTTTTTCTGTAAAAAAACAGAATGATACCTCCGAGTATCATGCCCAGACACAGCAACTGCCCCATGGTAACTGACCTCAATAACATACCGAGTTGAGGATCAGGCTCGCGAACAAATTCAATCATAAAGCGTGCGGCGCCATAGCCTATGATATATACAGATAAAAAGAACCCGTGGAAAAATCTTCTCTTGCGGATTGACCAGAGAAAAATGAACAGAAACAGCCCCTCAAAAAAGGCCTCATACAGTTGTGAAGGATGTCTGAGCTCATTTGAAAAATCCAGAGGAAAATACATTCCCCACGGCATGGATGTGGCCCTGCCATACAGTTCTCCATTTATGAAATTGCCTATTCTTCCAAACATGTATCCCAGGGGAATTGACGGCACCAGAAAATCAGTAAACTGCCAGAACTCGATATGATATTTCCTGCAAAAAAAATACGTAGCCCCGATAACACCGATTAGTCCTCCATGATATGACATGCCTGACAGACCTGTGAAGTGTACTCCATCTGAAAAACTGAAAGGCAATATAATCTCCCATGGACGGAATATGAAATAGGAGAAATCATAAAACAGCACATAACCCAGCCTGGCACCTGCCATAAGACCGATAATGGCCCAGGTGACATAATTTTCAAGTACTTCCTTTGTATATTCGTAACTTTCATCTTTTATTCTATATAACGACAACAGATACAGAATCGTAAAAGCCACGATGTACATAAGGGCATAATATCGGAGCTCAAAAGAGCCAATCTTAAATATGTAAGGTTTGAGCTGCCCGGGTATGTGCTGCCATGTATCAAGAAACTGGTCCATTTAAAATTCTGTTTTACTGTTTGTCCTGATCATGAAACAGGATATTGATCACTGTATCGCGAATGCCTTTGAAAGCTCTTATCAGGAATAAAGCCGAAAGAACAAGGATTATGACAGCCACAATAGTTGAAATCATATTAATAAAGGAAATCTGAAGGAAATTTCTGTTAAATACATGCAGAGTTCCTGTCACGAGCATTATTACAACAACCGTAAGCAAAGCAAACGTTAGAATAATAAAAACAGTTATTCCCAATTCAAGTAAAGAGCGAACAGCTGTCCTGGATTCGAGTGATTTCATATTACATTGCATACATTGATTTTATAATCAGGCTAACCCGCTTCATCAAAAAAAAGAGAGTTCAGCTTGTCTGAACTCTCTTTTCATGCAAACATCACTTAATCTAAAGCAGTCCTGCTCTCTCCATAATGGCAGGGACCTTGTCTTCAGCACCTATCGCCATAATATGAACACCATCGCAGATGTTTTCATCTTTCAACTGCCTGATATGTCTTGCCATGATGTCAATCCCTTTATCCAGCGCCTTTTCTTTACCGGCGGCCTTCAGTTCGTCAATTAATTCCTGCGGAACTGTTATGCCGGGCACAAACTTGTTCATGAAGTTCGCCATACCTGCACTCTTGAGCAGAACAAGTCCTGCCAGAATTTTCACGGGAAACTTTCTGGCATCGCTCATAAAGACCTTAAATTTATCGATATCATAAATTGCCTGAGTCTGAAAGAACTTTGCTCCTGCCTTGACCTTCTTTTCAAACTTCATCATCTGGGGTTCAATCGGGTTTGCCTCAGGTGTGACAACAGCACCCTGGTAATAGTCTGTTGCTCCCTGCAGATCATTCCCCATCAGGTCCCTGCCATTATTCAGACCGTCAACAACCTGCAGCAGTTGAACTGACTCAATGTCATATACAGGTTTTGCTTCCTTGTGGTCTCCGGCGTTCGGATGATCACCGGTCATGCATAAGACATTCTTGATTCCCAGTATGCTTGCACCAAGAAGATCTGATTGAAGACCTATGCGGTTCCTGTCACGACAGGTCATCTGCAGAATCGGCTCCTGTCCCATGTCCAGAAGAAGTTTGCAGAATGACATGGAATTGATACGCATAACTGCTGACTGGTTGTCAGTAACATTCAGTGCATCAACTTTTCCTTTCAGCATCCCTGCTTCGTGAAGTATCTTTTTTATGTCAGTACCTTTAGGCGGGCCTACTTCTGCAGTAACAGTAAATTTTCCGGATTCAAGAGCACTTTTAAAACTCACTTTTTCTCCTCCTTTTTATCACGCGTATTCAGTGTAGCTGGTTTTCTGCTGGCCGACCAGTCCTTGGGTTCCAGAACCTTTTTGAAATCTTCTAGCTGGTCAGTCTTCTTCATCCTCTCATAAATCCTTACCCATGCGCATTCAATATCAGGGCTTACTTCACACTTTCCATTGTCAGTGCCGCCGCAGGGTCCGTTAAGCAGGCCCTTGGGACAGGCAGTCACAGGACAGATGCCGCCGGTTTTGTCAAGAACACATTTTCCGCATAACGAACACCTTTCATCAAACATCTGAAACCTTGTCATGTTTCCAAGGAAGAGGGAATCATTTGACGGGAAAACCGGTTTGTCAGGAAAAATTTCCACGGCTGACTGCGTACCTGCTCCACAGGACATAACGATTATGGCTTCGGCTTTAGCGCATGCTTCCTTGTCCTTTTTCAATTCTATCTTTGTTCCAAGTGTCTGACAGCCTGTTTTTGGCAGCAAAGTGCCGGTAACAGTTTTTCCCTCTGCTTCCAAAGCCTCCTTCATTGCAGCCAGTTCAGGTTCTCCTCCTGTACCGCACAGAGAGGCACATTCCGAACATCCGATCAAAAAGAAACTCTTGTAATTCCTGAGGTTTTCCATTAAATCCTTAAAATCTCTTTTTTTGGTGATTATCATATTGTCGCTCCTTGCTTATTCAAAGATATCTATATTTTAGCTGTCCTGTTTAATAAGTTCCAGAAATTCAGTCCGTGTTGATTCTTTTGTCCTGAATATTCCTCTCACTGCTGATGTGACTGTTTTCGTCCCCGGCTTTTTAACTCCTCTCATTGACATGCAAAGGTGCTCAGCATCCACTATGACCATTGCTCCCTTGGGTTTAAGCTTTTTCATGATAAGATCTGCGAGCTGTGCTGTAAGCCGCTCCTGAAGCTGAGGTCTTTTAGCAAATATTTCAACTGCTCTTGCGAGTTTACTTAAACCCACTATTTTGCCTTTTGACGGTACATAGGCGACATGGGCCTTTCCAATAAAAGGCAGTAGATGATGCTCACAAACTGAATAAAAGGGGATATTTTTGAGAAGGACCATCTCATCATGGCTTTCACCTTTAATGGGTGTTAATATTTCTTCCGTCGGTGTGCTGAGACCTGAAAATATCTCCTCGTACAGTTCTGCGATCCTCTTAGGAGTGTCCTTTATCCCGGACCTGTCCGTATCCTCACCGATACCTTCAAGAATCAGTTTGACACCTTTCTGAATTTTTTTCCTGTCCATATAGAACTGTGTATTATTGATGGGTTTAGGTGAAAAAGTTTAACATTTGGGGATATTGGGTGTCAAAACGAGGGTAGGGGAATGGATCGAAAGTGCTCCTATCGAAGTTGAACTTCGATAGTGACAACAAAGAGCATAAAAGCCCTCTGCCAAGGAGGAGGGCGGGTGGTTATCTTTATGCTTTATTTCATCAATGCCGGGAATATGGCTTCAAGGGCATCCACTGCATGTACCGGATGGCTGTCTACATTAACTGCTCTGTTATAGAGGGTTTCAGCATTTCCTGCAGCGTCTGATTCAGAAGTTCCCGCATATGCTGCTAATAGAGCAGTAAACGTTGAAACAACAGTTGACTTGTTGTCCTGCAGTGCCTGTCTGACCTTATCAATATTCTGGTACAGCATACCGATCCAGCCCTGATGGACAAGCTTGGTTACGGTAGCCGGTCCAACTCCGCCTGTCTCAAGAGTGAATGCTGCTGCTCTTGAGCGGGCTGAAGGATCAACATCACCATAAGGTTTTTTGCCGTCTTTTCTGAAGGACGTTGATGCATCAATTACAAGGCACCCTTCCTTTAGCATCTCAGACGTAAAAAAGTATTCAGTATCAGGATGTACTTTGTAAGGATGAAATCCCATACACCCGAACACTATGTCTGCCCGTCTCGAAAGTTCAATATATATTTTCCTTTGAGTCTCTTTATCAGAAGAACCGCCTGTTCCCGTACGGGTGTGCAGTGGCCCCAATGTTGTGGCATCAAACCTCTTCAGCAGGTTAAAAAGAGGCTCGCCAACAATATTGCTTCTGCCGGCAACAATCACCTCATATCCTGCAAAGCTTGCTATACCGTCAGGACGGAGTTTTGCTCCCTTTTCTCTGACTAAATATACACTGGCAAGATCAACCATTCCACTCGGGGTGCAGCAGTCATAATAACGTTCGGCTCCTAGCGACATAAGGCCAAGCGTCATCTGGTTGAGGCCATCACCATCCTTTTCAAGGGCAATGCGGTTACAGAGGGCAGTAGTATCAATCGTCTTTCCTGCAGCACCACCAAACGGAAGCTGAAACATAAGAATTGAAATTGATGTGTCATTATTCCACTGCTCAAGCTTCTCATACATTTCTCCAGCTGTTACGGTTGAAGGGAACTCTTCCATCATACTGGAAAGACCGGAAAGCTGGGTTGTCTTGGATTTCATTCCCACATAACTGCGTGAAGCTGCTACCTTTGGATCATCTTTGTCGCCAACCAATACAGTAAGAACCTTTGAGTCAGCTGGATTAATTGATTTTAGCGCAGGGATGTCACCGAAGAAATCTGCCCTGCGTTTTAATTCCGGAATTATCATTTCCTGATATCCCATTGGATATTTCTGCTCTCCCTTTACGACTCCGGATCCGTTGATTACATTGGAGTAGTCTTCACCTCTGAAGGGACGCGAAATCAGGTGCTTAAACTCCTCCTGTGCAAACAGCCAGTGGTTCATTCCTCCGATACGATCATTATATTCTCTGTATGACATGTAATCCTCCTATGGTATGAATTTTCAACAAAATCAGGTAATAGTCTTAAATAAAATTGAGTATAACTTTAAATATTTAAAATACCTGATGTCAAGGGTACGGGAGATAGTAATTGACAGGAAATGGCTGGGGCGGGAGGATTTGAACCCCCGAATGCTGGAGCCAGAACCCAGTGCCTTACCGCTTGGCGACGCCCCAATAATACGATAATTTTAACAATTTATCATACATTTAATTAATGAAAAATTCCACCGGTACGAATAGCATGAACAGTTCCAACAGTTCCAGCCGTTTGAACCGTTCAAGCGGCTTTTAATCTAAATCCCGAGATATGCCTTTCTGACGTTATCATTTGAAAGAAGATTCCCTGATGAGTCTTCAAGAACGATATTGCCGTTTTCCATGACATATCCTCTGTCAGCCAACTGAAGCGCTAAATTGGCATTCTGTTCAACGAGAAATACGGTCGTATTATGTGTGAAGTTAATTTTCCTGATTATTTCAAAAATCTGCTTTACCACAAGAGGGGCAAGTCCAAGTGAAGGTTCATCAAGAAGAAGCAGCCTGGGTCTGGCCATCAGTGCCCGTGATATGGCCAGCATCTGCTGTTCGCCGCCGCTAAGCGTTCCTCCAGCCTGGTTCCGCCTTTGGGTGAGAATGGGAAACAGCTCAAAGATATACTCCAGATCATCTTTTGTTTCTTTACTGTCGGTACGCAGGAATGCCCCCATCTGAAGGTTTTCCATTACGGTGAGTTCCGGAAAGATATGGCGTCCCTCAGGAACCTGAGATATACCGAGAGAGACTATCGCGTCAGGAGTCAAGTTGTGTATCTCCCTGTCCATAAAAAAAATTTTGCCTTCTCTTGGAGGGGTTATCCCTGAAATCGACATCAGTGTTGTTGACTTGCCTGCCCCGTTAGCGCCTATGAGGGTAACAATTTCTCCCTCAGAAATATGTATATGTATGCCCTTCAGGGCCTGTATATTCCCGTAATAGGTTTGTACATTATCAAGTCTAAGCAACAAATTCTTCTCCAAGATAGGCCTTTATTACGACCGGGTTGATCCTTATCTCATCGGGTGGTCCCTCGGCAATCTTCCTGCCGTAGTCCATTACAACGATACGATCTGAAATGCTCATAACAAGTTTCATGTCATGCTCGATAAGAAGAATGGATATTTTCTCTTCATCACGTATTTGTGCGATTAATGTATCGAGCTCTTTTGTTTCCCTGGCATTCAGTCCTGCAGCAGGTTCATCAAGCAGAAGCAAAAAAGGTTCTGTTGCAAGGGCCCGGGCAATTTCGAGCTTTTTCTGGGCGCCGTAGGGCAGGTTTCTTGCCAGCTCGCTCACAAAATGATTCAGTCCGATCTTTTCCAGAATTTTATAACTGTGATCAACAATCCCGGACTCTTCTTTTCTGGTTGAATCGTTTCTTAAAATTGCGCCAAGAATTCCTGATGATGTCCGGCAGTGCCGTCCTATCATGACATTTTCAAGCACAGTCATGTTCGGAAAAAGACGGATATTCTGGAACGTACGGATCATTCCTTTACCTGTAATGATATTTGGTTTAAGACTGTTTATCCTGATCTTCCTGTCAGGTTCAGGTGAGAGAAATATGTCACCTCCGGAAGGGGCGTATATTCCTGTTGCACAGTTAAAAAGAGTAGTTTTTCCTGCACCGTTCGGACCGATGAGGGCAACGATTTCTCCTTCATTCATTTTCAGATCAAAATTGTCCAGGGCCCGCAGACCTCCAAAATCCATGCTTAACTTATTGATTTCCAGAATTGTTCTCATATAAGACCTCAATCTCTTAATGTTCTGCCAGGTACTCCCTTCAATTCGTACGTCCTGCGGACATTACTGATAATCCCCTGTGGACGGAATACCATCATTAACACGAGAATGGCACCGAAGAGAAGCATGCGGAATTCGGTAAATGCCCTGAGATACTCGGGAAGGAGGATCAGGATGCATGCACCGATAACAACACCGGGTACAGATCCCATTCCACCCAGTACAACTATGGAGAGTATCAAAGCAGATTCAATAAAGGTGAAACTTGCCGGATTAATAAACGTCGTTTTTGCGGCAAACATCACACCGACCATACCTGCCCACGTTGCCCCCAGGGCAAAGGCCCTGAGTTTGGTCCTTACCTTATCTACCCCCATGGCCTGACAGGCTGTTTCATCTTCTCTTAGTGCAATCCATGCCCTTCCTATCCGTGAGTCCTGTAATCTGTTGACTACAAATATGGTACATAATGCCAATCCGATGGTAAGAAAATACTGATAGACTGTTGCCTGCTGCAGAGAAAACTGGATCCCCAGGAAAGACGGTCTTGGTATATTCGCTATTCCGCTGGGACCAAAAGAAAACTCGTTCCAGTTTTCAAGCACAAGTCGTATTATTTCTCCAAAACCAAGTGTCACAATGGCGAGATAATCTCCTCTCAGCCGAAGGACCGGAAATCCCAGAAGAATGCCGAAAAAGGCTCCCAAAACAGCACCCAGGGGAAGAACTGTCCAGAATCCCAGCCCGAAATGATAATTAAGCAGGGCATAGCTGTAAGCGCCTACGGCGTAGAAAGCCACATATCCCAGATCAAGCAGTCCTGCAAGTCCGACAACAATATTAAGTCCCAGCCCTAACACAACATACATCAGGACCGTTGTCATAATTGTGGTTTGATATGTGGAAAAAACAAAGGGAAAGACCGCAGCCGCACACGATAATGTCATACATAATGATCTGAGGTATATGGAGTCCCCTGACCGCAGCTTCTCAAAGAAAGGAATTATCTTTTCACCCATCTCTACTTTTTTTAATCCTGATTCTTTTTGCCGGATAAAATAGCGCCATATGAATGAAAGTATAAAACTTCCGATGCCGACCAGAAACATATTGCCCCAGCGCCATTCAACTATTTTTTCGATGGGATTGACGCGTATAACCATGATGGGAAACGTAAGGAACATGAACCAGATGGAAACGAGCAGGGATTTTTTCATTTCGGAAACGTTTAACATAAATAATCACATCAGGTAATTGGTATGGGGTTATTGGTTATCCCATCACCTCTTACCCGACACCCAAGACCTGCCGTTAATATTTATACTTTCTGCGACGACGATTTGCCAAGGATACCTTCAGGTCGGAAAATGAGTATGAGTACCAGCAGGGCAAAGGCAAAGACGTCCTCATAATCGCTTGATACATACCCGGTTGCAAAGCTCTCTGTCCATCCAAGAACAAAACCTCCGAGAACTGCTCCGGGAATACTCCCGATACCTCCCAGCACAGCAGCGGTAAAAGCCTTAATCCCGGCAATAAAACCAATATAGAAGTTAATCTGTCCTATATGGGAAGCGATCAGTATTCCGCCGATGGCGGCCATGACAGATCCGATAATAAAGGTCACAGAGATTATTTTATTCACATTAATGCCAACGAGCATGGCCATTTTTTTGTCCTGAGCAGTAGCACGCATGGCCCTACCAATTTTAGTGAATTTAATAAGTATGGTGAGCAGTATCATGACAAGAACGGTTGTTACAACAATGACCAGTTCTGTTGAACCAAAAACATGTTCATAATTTTTCATAAAATTAAATTCAGGTATCAATGTGGGAAAGGGAAGAAAATCAGATGTCTGGGCAAGCAATACATAGTTTTGTAGAAAGATCGACATGCCAATGGCGCTGATCAGAGGGGAGAGACGTGGTGCGCCGCGCAGTGGTTTGTAAGCAATTTTTTCCACAGTAAATCCGTATGCGGAAGAATATATGAGAGCAATCAGCGATGAAAGCACTATTATGGAGACTTCATTAAATCCGTACAGTGTTAGCACGCTTGACATTATCAGTGCGGTAAAAGCTCCGATCATGTATATTTCTCCATGGGCAAAATTAATGAGTTCAATTATGCCATAAACCATGGTATAACCCAGTGCGATCAGAGCATAGATGCTCCCCCTTGTGAGTCCGCCCAGCAACAGCTGTAAAAAATATTCCATCGGTATTTAATATAACATGAATGAGGCATAATACAGCAGGAAAGGGAGAAGATTATTGGTTATTCGTTAATCGTTGATGGACTTGAAAGTCGTAAGATCTTTTATTTGTTTATAACAAATAACTAATAACCAAATCTCTTCAGAGGTTTAATTGATTTCGACATACCTGCCATGTTTCACCTGGAACATGGAAAAACCTACGCCTATGGCATCTCCCTTATCATCAAAGCGTATTTTACCGAGAGGCGTCTCAACGTATTCGGTCCGCAATGCATGTGTGACTTTTGCATAATCGGTTGAACCTGACTTTTCAATCGCGTTAAGCAGGGCCTGCGCGGCAGCATATGCGTTTAAAAAGAATGCTCCCGGGTCTGAACCGTATGTCTTTTTGTGTGCTTCATTTGCTTTAACAGCCAGAGGATTCATTGAAACGTCTTTTGGTCCGGTAGCGTAAACGCCTTCGGCGTATTCACCGGCAATTTTTATAAAAGTTATATCTTTAACTCCATCATCTGATATAAATATCGTGTCCATTTTCTTCTTTCTCATGAGCATCACAATCTTGGACGCCTCCGGATGATATCCTCCAAATATGACAGCATCGGCACCGGAGAGATTAATTTTCTGGACGACCGCTGAGTAATCAACAGCACCCGGTGTTATTCCTTCATATAATACAAGCTCTGCCCTGCCTGAATTTTCTATAAAGCCTTTCACAAACTCTGCCAGTCCCTTTCCGTAGTCTCCCTTATCATGAAGCACAGCTATCTTTTTCAACTTTAGCACATCAAGTGCAAAATCAACTTCAAGTTTTGCCTGTGCATCATCAGAAGCGATCGTGCGAAAGAAATTCGGATAGTCACCACTCTGTGTGAGATCCGGGTTTGTGGCGGAAGGGGAGATTACCGGGACATTTGAATCTTTATAAATTCCCAATGCTGCCTTTGTCGCTCCACTGCAGATATGACCCAGGACAATATGCACACTCTGGGAAACAAGTTTTGTAGCTGTATTTGTGGCTAATTCGGGTTTACAGACATCATCTTCAATGAGAAGTTCAATTCTTCTGCCGAGAATTCCGCCTTTGTCATTTGTTTCATTAATTACAAGTTCCGCAGCCTTTACAGAAGGCAATCCATATGAAGCAAGGTCACCACTATGCGGCCCTGCAACCCCCACTTTTAACGGTTGCGATTCGGGTTTTGTACAGGACAGGGTAACTGTCATGACAACCATTAAAATGCAGGTTAAAAGAGACGTGTTCATCATGCATTTCATATGAAAGACCTCCCGGAAAGATTGAGATTATTTTAATGGAAATTATGGCATTATATTATTGATCCATAACAATGTCAAGATAAATTAGAGTGAATTTGAACCAGTCATTTGCAGATCATCAGAATTGTAAATAGAGGAAGAAGGTCTTGAAAAATTAACAGAGATAGCGACTTAACATACTATTCCAATCGCTATATTGTAAAATAATGAAACTTTATCAGGAGGAAACATATGAAGCGAATTCTGATTACGGGCGGGGCAGGTTTTCTTGGATCACATCTTTCAGAGAGGTTATTACGTGAAGGGCATGAAGTTATCTGTCTTGATAATTTCTACACCGGCCGCCGGGCAAATGTGGTCAACCTTATCTCAAATCCCATGTTTGAAATATTAAGGCATGATGTCTGTTTTCCACTTTATGTGGAAGTAGATGAAATATATAACCTGGCATGTCCTGCATCTCCGATACATTATCAATTTGATCCCGTTCAGACAACAAAGACGTCAGTGCACGGAGCAATCAATATGCTGGGACTTGCAAAGAGGGTAAAGGCAAAAATATTTCAGGCGTCCACATCAGAGATCTACGGTGATCCATTGGTCCATCCCCAGCCTGAATCATACTGGGGAAATGTAAACCCGGTAGGATTTCGATCCTGTTATGATGAGGGCAAACGCTGTGCTGAAACTCTTTTCTTTGATTATTATCGTCAGCACAACCTTAAGATAAAGGTTGCCCGCATTTTTAACACCTATGGTCCGAGAATGCATCCTGATGATGGACGTGTCGTAAGTAATTTCATAGTTCAGGCCTTAAAAGGACATCCTCTCACCGTCTATGGAGACGGAAGTCAGACAAGAAGTTTCTGTTATGTTGATGATCTCATTGACGGAGTCGTCAAACTGATGGACTCGTCTGATAAAATTACCGGGCCGGTTAATCTTGGGAATCCGGATGAATTTACGATTCTGGAACTTGCAGAAAAAGTTATCAAACTCACAAAATCCACATCAAGAATTATACGAAAAAAATTACCTGAAGACGATCCTGCGCAGAGACAACCGGATATAAGGATGGCGAAAAAGGCCCTTAAATGGGAACCAACGGTAAAGCTTGGAGACGGTTTAAAAGAGACCATTGCATATTTCAGAAAACTGATACGTCAGTAGCCGGAAATATTCTAACTGTTCAGTTCTTTTCTTAACGCACCGGCCTTTTGATAAATGAATTCATCTGATTCACCCGGATAACTGTACCCGTTTGGTCTGACAAAAACAGGGGAGTCTTTCAACTGTCTTACGTAAACAGCATCGTAATCTGCCAGCCATATATTTATGTAATTAAGGAGTCGTAATATCTCATCAGGCAATTCTTCCAGCAGATGGGAATTTTCCATGATCACCTTTTTAATTTCCATAAAGTTTGGATACCAGATTGTTTTTTCTATAAACTCCCGGTCTTCATTTGATGCATCATCTTTAAAATAGTGCTCAAACTCCTGGCTGTTTATTTTAACCAGTGACTCCAGGGGTGAGTAGAAAAACTTAAGCTGCTCTCTTTTACCGGAAAGATACGCCCTTTTTTTCTCAAGAGAACCTGTTATCAGGTAAAGTCCGAAGCTGCCAGCAATGAAACCAATAATTGCTGCTAAAATTGCTGTTGAAGCGTTGGTCATGAATCCTACCTCCGTAAAGAATTAATTATTGAAAAGCAATAATGCCAGGTATCATAAAGATATCCCGAATTAACTGGAAGAGTCAGAGCCCATATCTGTAACATACTACAAAATCATTGCTTTGCTGTCAAATAAGAGTACCCATTAGCATTTAATCCAAGAGGGGAGGATTCACCAGAGACATGCCTTCCCTGTGAGCTTTAACAGCTATCCTTCGACCCTCAACTTTAATGTTACCCTGAGCAAACAGCCTTATTGCATAAGGAAAAATCTCATGCTCTTTTTTAAGGATTCTCTCTGATAGTGCTTCTTCACTATCATCATGATATACCGGCACCGCTGCCTGAATGATTACAGGGCCGGTGTCCACACCTTCGTCTACAAAATGCACAGTACAGCCGGCTATTTTTACCCCATAATCAACAGCCTGTTTCTGTCCGTGCAATCCTGGAAATGAAGGGAGCAGGGCAGGGTGAATATTCATTATTTTATTGGGGAATTTATCTATCAAGGCCTTACCGACTACTCTCATGAATCCTGCCAGCACAACAAGACCCACGCCACGTTTAACAAGGTCATCAGCTATGCAGGAATAATAGCTGTTCCTGTCAGGAAAATCGTCCGGTTTTAGAATAAGAGCTTCAATATTGTGCTTTCTGCATCGCTCGATTGCATATGCTTCGGGATTGTCGGTAATCAGAACGGATATTTCAGCTTCAATTTCTCCGGATTCGATATTATCAACAATAGATTGGAAATTGGAACCCCTGCCGGAAGCAAGAACACCTATTTTCAAAAGATCAGACATACACAACACCTCCCGTGCCTTTTCCAATATATCCAATTATGAAGGCGTTCTCATCAAGCCTTTTTAGCTTTCCCATGATTTTACCAGAATCAGTCTTATCGACAACGAGCACCATACCAATGCCCATATTAAATGTTTTAAACATCTCATCGTCGTCTACGGAGCCCATTGACTGAATCAGTCTGAAAATATTATGTATATCCCAACTCGATTTATCGATGAAAAAACCAAGGCCGGAATTTACAGGCAAAATCCTCGGAAGGTTTTCTGTAAGCCCCCCGCCTGTTATATGTGCAATGCCCTTGATTCGGTAGTTCTGTAAAATATTCATCACGCTTCTTACGTAAATGCGGGTCGGTTTCAACAGCTCTTCACCAATTGAACATCCCAGTTCCCTGAATTTCTTTCGTGGACTGAATTTCTTTATATCAAAAAAAAGCTTTCTCACAAGTGAATATCCATTGCTGTGTATTCCGCTAGAAGAGAGACCGATCAACTGATCATCTTTTTTTATCGTTTTACCGGTAACGATGTCTTTTTCGTCTACTACACCAACAGCAAACCCGGACAGATCATACTCACCCCTATCATAAAAACCGGGCATTTCAGCGGTTTCACCTCCTATTAACGAACAGTCAGCATCCATACAGCCGTCTGCTATCCCCTGAATAACATCTGAAGCCTGCTTTGTCGACAGTTTGCCCGATGCAAAGTAATCAAGAAAGAATAATGGTCTGGCGCCGCATGTAAGTATATCATTTACACACATGGCAACGAGATCAATACCAACAGTGCTGTGCCTGTTAAGCATAAACGCGATTTTGAGCTTTGTTCCCACACCATCCGTGCTGCTTACCAGAACGGGCGCCTTATATTTTCTTGTATCAAGTTTACAGAGCGCCCCGAATGCTCCCAGATCATTCATAACATAAGGTTTGAACGTGGAGCGGGCCATCGGTTTTATTAAATCAACCAGCCTGTTTCCCTTATTGATATCTACGCCTGCTTTTTTATACGTCAGCTTCATTATCGTTTCCAATTTTATTAATTCCGGCCTCAGCAGCTTTTTGCGCTGCTGCTTTTTTTGTTTTTCCCTTTCCGGAACCTATGAATGTATCCTCTATATATACTTTTACCTCAAACGTTTTTCTATGTTCAGGGCCTTCCTCCTTATGGATCACATACTTCGGCAGCACACTGAACCGTGCCTGTGAGATTTCCTGCAGTTTTGTTTTGAAATCAAAAATGAAATTATCTGCATCAAACTCATCCATCTTAGTCACCAGCTGGCTGAGTACGAAATCTCTTGCCTTTTTATAACCTCCATCGATATATATGGCAGCAAGAATTGCCTCAAACGCATTTGCCAGAAGTGACGGTTTTTTTCTTCCGCCGGTAAGCTCTTCACCTTTACCAAGATGGAGGTACGTACCTAAACCAAGTGAAACAGCGGCATCGGCCAGGGATGATTCCTGAACTACATATGCCTTCATTCTTGAGAGATCCGCTTCAGTATGGTCGGAGAATGTCGAATACAGATATTCACTGACTATAAGCTCAAGCACGGCATCACCCAGAAACTCCATTCGCTCGTTAAATAAAATTTTCTTTTTTTGCTGCTCATGAGCAAAGGATTTATGGGTAAGGGCCTCTTTTAAGAGAGACTTTTTCCTGAATGTATAGTCAAGTGACTTTTCAAGACCGGGTAAATCGCTTGATGAGGATGCAGGCATTTGTTCCACCAAATCCAAAAGAGTTTGACATAGCTATATTGATATCGAGTTCTCTTGCTTTATTAGGTACATAATCAAGATCGCATTCGCTATCGGGGTTATCAAGGTTAATAGTCGGAGGAACCATGCCATACTGGATGCTGAGTGCGCAGAAACCGGCCTCTACACCTCCTGATGCTCCAAGAAGGTGCCCTATCATTGATTTTGTAGAGCTTACACAAAGTTTATAGGCGTGCTTCCCAAAAACGGTTTTAATCGCAGCTGTCTCAAGTTCATCTCCATATTTTGTAGAGGTACCATGAGCATTTATATAGTCTACTTCTTCAGGGTTGATACCTGCATCCATTAATGTTGATTTCATGCATCTCGCAGCTCCTTCCCCGTTAGGGGCAGGGCTGGTAATGTGATAGGCATCTGAATTCATGCCGTAACCAATAATTTCTGCATAGATCTTTGCACCCCTGTTTAACGCGCTTTCAAGTTCCTCAATAACAAGGATACCTGCCCCTTCTCCCATAACAAAACCGTCTCTGTCCCGGTCAAAAGGTCTGCTTGCCTTTTCAGGGTGGTCATTCCTTGTTGACAGTGCTTTCATGGAAGTAAAACCGGCAATGCCAAGAGGCGTAACAACTGCTTCATTGCCGCCACAGATCATGGCATCAGCTGCGCCTCTCTGTACAAGCTTGAAGGCATCCCCTATTGAGTGAGTACCGGACGCACATGCTGTTGCAATGGCAGAGTTGGGACCTTTCACACCAAAACGGATAGATATATGACCTGAGGTCAGATTAATTATAGTCATCGGGATAAAAAAAGGAGATACTCTCTTCGGGCCTCTTTGAAGCAGGATCTGCTCATACTTCTCAATAGCGGGCAGACCCCCGACGCCAGCCCCTACAATGACTCCAATTCTGTCCGCATTGCTCTCGGTGACTTTCAGTCCTGAATCTTCCATGGCAATGGAAGCTGCAGCGAGCCCAAAATGGATGAATCTGTCCATCTTTTTCTGCTCTTTTGTCTCTATGAAGTCATCAATATTAAAGTCTTTGACTTCGCCAGCAATTTTACACGGTGAGGCTTCGGGGTCAAAAAGGGTTATTTTGTTTATCGCGGAACGGCCCTCAATCAATCCTTCCCAGGATTTATCATTACCGGTCCCGAGAGGAGTCACCAAGCCTAAGCCGGTTATTACTACTCTTCTTTGTTTCATGATTTTATAATGATGAGGGTATGTTAGCTGCCTGACTTGTCCTCAATATATTTAATGGCATCCTGAACTTTGAGAATTTTTTCAGCATCTTCATCAGGGATTTCTACATTAAAAGCCTCTTCAAAGGCCATTACGAGTTCAACGGTATCCAGTGAATCTGCGCCCAGATCATCTACAAATGATGCTTCCGAAGTAACTTTATCGCTGTCAACGCCAAGCTGCTTTGCTATTATCTCCTTTACTTTCGATTCAACAGACATTCAACACCTCCACTTTTTGAAATGTGTTTAATATTCTTATAAAAAACCGCGAAACAATTATACATATTTCATTTAAATATTTCATTACCTACATATACATCCCCCCATTGACATGTATGGTCTGACCGGTAATGTAATCTGATTCGGCTGAAGAAAGGAATATAACAGCATTTGCGACATCTTCCGGTGTTCCGAAACTTGCGAGCGGAATCGCCTTCTTCATATCATCTTTCACCGCATCAGGCAGAACATCGGTCATAGCAGTCTGGATGAATCCGGGAGCAACAGCATTTGCCCTGATTCCCCGGCCGGCATATTCTCTTGCAATGGTCTTTGTTAAACCGATTATCCCGGCCTTCGACGAACTGTAATTGGACTGACCGGGGTTACCCATGAAAGCAACAACGGAAGATATGCTGATAATCTTTCCCTGACGCTGTTTTGCCATTATTTTGATCGCTTCTTTGCAGCACAGGAACGTTCCTTTCAGGTTGATATTAATAACTGCGTCCCAGTCTTCCTCTTTCATTCTCATCAGAAGCGCATCTCTTGTTATTCCTGCGTTATTAACAAGAATATCTAACGGACCAAACTCACCAGTGAATGTACTGAATGCCTTTGTCACATCTTCCTGGCTGGATACATCCAGCTTTATAGCTGTGCTTTTTACACCGATTTCCTGAATCTCTTTTGCTGTCGCTTCAGCGCTTTCAGGATTTACATCTGCTATTGCAACATTGGCGCCCTCTCTGGCCATTCCAGCAGCGATTGATTTGCCGATTCCCTGTGCAGCTCCTGTAATAAACGCGTTTCTGTCTTTGAGTCTCATTTCACCCTCCACATTGAGAAGGTATTTTAGCAGATAGGAGAAAAAATCGGAATATATTTCATTTCCTGCAATAATCAGTGATTAATAACCCTGATTATTCATAAGAAAGACAGGTATGCCGGAAAAACGAATTGGGAGCGGGACTTCAGAACGGCTTTTAAAACAGTTCGTATATAAAGAAAGCATAATTACGATGATCCTGTAAATGCATCACAATGCATTCAATACGCTGTTACAATATGCCTGCTTTACTTGATAAAAGGTATGAATAATAGGGAATGAGAAATGGGTTTATGAATGGAGAGGCAATGATGTGCATATTGCTTAACTATCCTGCCGGATGGTTTTCAATCAATTCATCAATAGTGTCGTTTTTACTGTTGCGGAGTTTGAACTCGTTGGCCAGAATTTGTATTTCAGATACCATGGCATATAATTGTCGGCTGGCTGACGATGAGTGCTGGGCATCGCCTGCTGTTTTCCGTGTAATATTGGCAACAGACTCAATATTGGAAGCAACTTCTTCACCTGTTATAGATTGCTCATTTGCTGCATTGGCAATATTCTGAATCATATCAGTGACGTTTTGTACAGAATCAACTATCTGCTTGAGTGAGTTGCCTGCCTGGTTGGCCAGCTCCACTCCCGATTCGACATCTGCTGTGCCTATCTGCATTGACTTGACAGCTCTGTTTGATTCTTCCTGTATGGTATTTATCATGTTCCCTATTTCATTGGTGGAAGCGGTTGTTTTCTCAGCAAGTTTTCTTACTTCGTCAGCAACAACAGCAAATCCTCTGCCCTGCTCTCCGGCGCGAGCAGCTTCAATTGCGGCATTCAGTGCAAGTAGGTTTGTCTGGCCGGCTATATCGTTGATGACCTGAATAATCTCTCCAATCTGCTCGGAACTGTTTCCCAATGTTTCTATTGTTCTTGCTGATTCATGTACTGACAACGCAATTTTATTCATTCCCTTTATGGTTTCTGTTACAACAGCACCACCTTTGACTGCAAGTTCAGCTGCTTCCTTTGCAGAATGTGCAGCATTGCCTGCATTTTGTGTCACATGAAGAAATGACGCGCTCAGCTCTTCCATGGCAGTAGCTGCCATGGAAGTCTGGCTTGACTGTTTCTGTGCATGTAAATCTATCAGAGATGCAGTGTCTGATACTTCTTTCGAATTTTCATTAAGGATTTCTATATTGCCTTTTAATTTCGCGATAAAATCGCTGAGCTTTGCTGTGGCCAGGTTAAAATGAGAAGCGAGTATTCCAAATTCATCCTTTCTGAACTCGTCCATCAGTATGTTCAGATTGCCATCTCCGAATCCTTCCGCAATATTGGTCAGCTCCTTAATCGGTGACATAGTAGAACGATAGAGCTTTATGGAATTAACTAAAATTGCAATTAGAATAAATGCTAAAACAGAGATAATGATATATTGAATGATTTCTGTCTTTTTTGAACCTGAATTTACGATAGCCCTGGCTGAATCAGAGAGTTTGCTGACCAGATTTATCAGGGCATCGGCTTTCGTAATTAATCTGCCATATTCTATCATCAGGTCATCCACATCCATATCATAGGAGTGGTCTTGCAGGTAGGGGGCTGCGTTTTCCTTAATTTCCTGCCACATCGGCTGAATCTTACTGATCACTGCATCCTGTGATTCCTCATCAGCAGCTTTTTCCATCACATATGGCAGCAATTCTTCAAAACCTTTTACCCCTTTTTGTACTATTTCAACTGACTGTGGTGTCCATTCCGTGATAATTACCTCATTTATGCCTCTGAGCATCATCTGGAGATATTTGCCCTGATTATCAAAGGCATTAGCAGTGGAAGCCTGACTGGAAACATAGCGATATCCGAATAATATGGTAATGCCGATCGCTAAAAGCATTATTGTCTGCAGACAGGATGATAATATCAGTTTTGTCTTTATCGTCATAAGCCCTCCCGGTCACTACATATATCGGACTACTCAAGAAATATCTTTATATAAACCGAAATAGGAGGTTTAAGCATAGTCAGATGTCACATGTTACGTACATTTATTAGTGCGGTCTGCATTCATATTCCCGTGCAGATTTGCTTTAAAAAAAACATTAATAGTGATAATATTCATGGATGAACGAGAAGCGGCGTTCAAAAAGAAAGAATATCAGGATCGATGGTGAGATGATTGTGGATGATCTTGTAATTGCCTGTCACATTGAGAATATTTCTGAACATGGAATTTATGTTGAAATTGATTCAAATGATCCCTTGGACCTGTCCTCACGAATCTCTGTGGGAACGGAATTAAGTATACATTTTCAGAGCCTGTCAGATGAATTGCTCAAAGTCCACTGTAAGGTCATCTGGTCTTACAGAGCGGAACCCCAGGGCCTGACCGAAAAAATTGGGATGGAAGTAATATTTCCTCCACCTGGTTTTATCGATCTTTACAATGAGGCGTAATAAGATAAATGAATGTCGCCATCCCAGTTGCATCCAGTTTGAGAAAGTATGGCTCCGAACAGAGATGGTGGAGCTGACCGGGATCGAACCGGCGACCTTGTCGTTGCGAACGACACGCTCTCCCAACTGAGCTACAGCCCCTTCCTGCATATGACCTCAAACGATATTTATAAAGAAAACCGTTATATTGCAATAAACGGTTAAATTGACGCATATATTTTTTGTTTAGTATTATAACATTTGATGTTTTCATAATATGTATTACATGAAGACCATTATGCATAAGCAGATTTAAGAGGAACGAGACAATAGTCATTATATATTCTTTTACATGTAATCAGTCCAGATTAACATGCACATTTCTATCCAAGGATGCTTGAATCCATAAAAAAAAGATCAACAATCTGGAAATTCCTGGGAATAACTCTTCTCATATATGGATTGGTGTTTTTTCTGTTCCGGGGACCGTATCTCTCTAATTATATTAAAAGGATTTTTGTTCCGTTTCTGGAAAATGTAACAAGAGAGCGGATTATTATTGACAGGGCAGCTATTAACCTGTTTCCGTTCTATTTACAGGCAAAGGGATTTAAACTTTTTGACAGAGATGGCAATAGACTCCTCAGGGTTTCAAGAGCACGGGTATATATAGATCTACTGGGATTATTGTCAAAAGAGATCAGGATTAGACGTTTTTTTCTTCAGAAACCATTAGTGACTGCAAATGAAAATGATATCAGGAGAATAGCAGAAAACATTAATGTGTCATTGGCCGGCAAAAAAGAAAAGCAATATAACGTTATTCTGAAAGGGATCAAACTTGTTGAAGGCCAAATAGAATACTCTGACGCAGAAGAAAAAAGCAGTATATCGGCACAGGGATTATTTGTTGACATGATACCAAAATGGAGAAGTTCAAGAATAGAACTTGAACTTAATGAGGTAACAGCTCGTCTTCCGGCCGGCTCCGTACTGCAGGGTGAGGTTTCAGCTAAGATGAAGCTCACTGAAGATAATATTGAAATAGACAGAATAAGTATAAACACGCCAAAATCATCCCTGAAATTCAACGGCAACGTACAAAAGACAAGGGACTGGCAGTTTTCGGGTGGCGGTTTATCTGGCATTGCTGACATTGACGTAGATGAAATAAATAATGCATTAGGCCTGAAGGTTGATAGAAATGGTCTGCTTAATTTCGATGGGACGGTTGAACTGGTTGCCAACAATGCATCAATATGGCCTGACTTGAATTTTAAACTTAATACAGACATCTGGTTTTATCTGGAGACCCTGATGGAAATTATTCATGTTGACAAGGAGATTTTTGGTAAGGTTTCAGCCAAAGGAGTCATAGAGGGAATTTATCCTGATCTCAGTGCGAGAGGCAAGGCCAGTCTCTTTAATTCCGTGATTGAGGGATTTCCGCTTGACGAAGTAAAAGGAGATGTGGCCTATAAAAATAATAAATTCTCTCTAAATGATTTTTTAGCAAAATCATATGGAGGGGACCTCAGGGGCAAGGCTTATATATTACTGCCGCACGGAGACTATCGGGTAACCGGTACAGCTTCAGGTGTGAGCAGTCCTGATTTTCTCAAGTTTATCCGCTGGGAACCTCCCTTTCCCAAAGGGGTGATCGGAGGGGCATTTCAGCTTGATCATGAGCATGGGAAATGGATTGATGTGATAGCTGATATTGGTTACGGTAATACGTCTGAACGTACAGGCAATGTGCTTGACAGGCTTATTTCAATTGAAACTGGCCTTGTGATGAAGGACAGAGTTATAAAGCTGCGTGATACCGTTTTTAAAACTGCCGGATCTGAGTTGTTTATGAACGGAAAAGTTGATTTGAACAATCATAAGCTGGATCTGGATCTTGAACTTCAAAGCAGAGATATATCCGACATAACGGCACCGTATTATGAAAGGTTTATAGCACCTGCCAGTTTCAGGGGAAAGGCAGACGGACCAACAGATGATGTTGAAATCAGAGGAACTTTGGAAGCGCATTCCGGAGGTATTCATGGTGTCCCGTTCCGTAACGGATCTACGGACTTTACATACAGGACCAAATCTCTTGCCGTCAGCAGACTCACTGTATTGGACGGAGAAGCCAGTTATGATGCAAGTGGTTCCATTGATTTCAGGCAGGCTGACGAACTGTTTTCATTCAAAGACCCTTACTACAGAGGAAAGGCCAGCGTAAATAACATACCTCTCAACCCAATTATAAAGGCATCGTACAGAGACATACCCGTGAATGGATTTGTTAGCGGCGCGCTTGAGTTTGATGGAGATGCGGTCACATATAATGGTGAAGCGGACCTGAAAATATTTCGTTGTGATTTATATGGTCAGATTCTTGATCAACTGAGCGTCAGGACACTTCTGTTCCCTGATGGACTGCAATTTCCTTCCATTAATGCAACAAAGGGTAGTGCAAAAATGTCAGCTGAAGGAAGTCTGAGGTTTGATGCACAGTATCATCTTTCGGCGCGGCTGGATAATACAAGAGTGAGCGATATTCATCTGTTTGACTGGGCCCCGTTTGAGCTGCTGTTCACAGCTGATATTGAAGGGACGGGTACACTGGATGAACCTGATTTAAGTTTTGAGATGGATGTCGGAGAAACCACATATAAAAAGATCCAGGCAGGAGATGGGTCCATAACAGGGAAACTGAAAGGAAGGGATGTACAGCTTCATGGTGTTTTCGGCGGAGGAACGATAAAGGCTGAATCAGAGGTGAAGCTCTCTGATATTCCATTCTGGTCTCTGGACATGGACTTCAATAAGGGGAGATATGATTTTATATTGGAAGACCTTATTGATGAGCCTCCTGCTGACAGCTCTCTTTCACTTGAAGGGCAGATTAACATGGTGGGAAGGGGGCTTGACTATTTAGTGCAGTCTGAGATCAGGTCGCTGGACCTTACGGCCTATGGGTATGCCCTGAGGAACAGAGACAGCATCATCTGGGAGTATATGGATGAAAAACTGGAATTTATAGCTCTGTCCCTCACTGGCAATGAAGCTGATCTGGACGTGTCCGGCTCGGTGACAATGGATAGAAGTTACAACCTGTCGCTGAATGGTGACATGGATATATCTCCGCTGGCGATGTTAAGCGATCAGGTTGAGTTGCTGAGGGGAAAGGCAGATTTCGATATCGATATTGAGGGATTTTGGGATACTCCTGAATTATTAGGGGTTATAAATATTGAGGATGTTGCTCTGAATTATGAAGATTTTCCATATGTTCTGGGTCCGGTAAACGGATCTTTATTTTTAAATAAGGACAGAGTTGTATTTAATTCGATTACATCAAGCTTTGCCGGAGGAACAGTGTATTTATCCGGTACAGGTTTTTTTAAGGATCTTGATCTCGAAAGGCTGTACATTTCTGCTGATATGATTGCAGTTAAGGTCAGACCGGTTGAAGGAGTAAGAGCTGCTTTTGACGGGACGCTGTTTCTCAGTATGTCACCAAAGGGGTCAAGTATTACAGGCAATATAGATATAGACAGAGCAAAGTATGAAAGAAGAGTAGATTGGAGCAGCTGGCTGCCTGGCTTGCAGCAGTCCAGAGGATTGAACCTGGGATTTCCCGAAAGTCTGTCTGATGCTTCTTTAAATATCAGTATAAAGGGAACAGAAGACATTGTTATACAAAATAATCTGGCCAGAAGTCCGGTGAGGATGTCGGTTAATGTCATAGGAACAGTATCCAAACCGGGTATTATCGGCAGGTTTGAGGCTGACGAGGGCACTATTTACTTTCGTGGCAACGAGTTCAGAATTCTTGAGGGAAGCAGTATAGATTTCGTGGATTCCGCTGGAATGGTTCCGTTATATCACATACTGGCTGATACCTACAGAAACAATTATTATATAAGACTGTCGCTGGATGGTACTACCGATAAACTGTCTTTATCACTCTTTTCAGATCCTCCGTTACCAGAGGATGATATCCTGTCATTGCTTACGTTTGGTCAACTCGGCAGAGAAGCGAGAGGGCTGGAGAGCGGCATCGCAGCCAGTGAGGCAACCGCCCTCGTAACTGGAGGAATACAGAAGGAAGTCCAATATATTACTGGCTTTGAACGTTTTGAGATAGAACCTCATACAACTACTGAGGGGGCTTTCAGTCCGAAAGTCACTCTCGGCAAGAGAATGCTTGAGGACAGGATTTTTGTTATTTATTCACGGGCAATAGGTACAGCAGAAGAACAGGTCGTGAAAGTGGAGTATAAATTAGAAAGAAATCTGTTTCTTGTCGGTTCACGAGATGAAGTAGGGGGTACAGGTCTGGACTTAAAATATAAGTTCGATTTTAAATAAATGACAGTTAGACAACGTGAGAACATTCGTTACAGACTTCAATGTGTATCTTATTCCCTCCTTTATTTTCTCCGAAATTATTTTTGGGCATTGTTTCCAATAGTTCTCTTTATCCCTTGTGTTCTTGGTATGACACCTTCTCAATCATATGCAACTGAACAGGATAAAATGATAATGGAAATCGAGGTGTCCGGTCTGGACAGGATAAGCCATGAAGAATTTATCTATCTCATGGGAGTAGAGGTGGGTACTCAGATTAACAGGAAACAGATAAGCACGGGCATTCGGAGGGTGTTTAAAAAAGGGGTATTCCTTGATATCCAGTCAATAACAGAGCCGGCTGTGGGAGGTACAAAGCTGAAAATTGTAGTTAAGGAAATCCCTGTAATTAATAAGATCTCGTTTGAAGGCATACGTAATATCCGCAAGCGTGATATAAAAAAGGAATTTATTTTCAAGAAAGGTGCGGAATTCAGGGCGGAACTGGTTGAAAAGGCCAGATCAAAACTTATTGCATACCTTAGCAAAAGAGGATATCCTGATGCTCATTTGAAAATATATACCGAAGGGGCTAAAAAACACGATGCCGTTAATTTGCATGTCGTAATTGATCAGGGACAGCCATTAATTGTTAAAAATCTTATTTTGCCTGACGATGCCGAGATTTTTATCAGAACCGTCAGAGGGGATGTCTTTGATAAAGAAAAACTTGAAAAGGACATAGAAAAACTGAGGGAACACTATAAAAATATGAATTATCTCACGCCCCGCATAGGACCGTACACGTTTGTGGAGGGCAACCTGGACATTCCGGTCAGTTTAGGTCCGAGGCTTTATGTGTCATTTAAGAACAACACGGTCATTCCCTCCAGGCAATTGGAAAAAGAAGTACCTTTTTTAGAAAATGAAGAAGTCACAGATGAATCGGTTTCAGAAACAGTAAGCAGAATCAGATCACGTTATCTTGACAAAGGGTATTACTATGTCAGTATTGCGGCTGGAGTAGAAAGAACTGAAGATGTCATCAGGGTATCATTCGTTATCTTTGAAGGGGAGAAGGTATATCTTAAGGAGGTTGAATTCACAGGTATGAGCGCTGATTATGAATCATTAAAAATGCTTACCGCCTTTGAGGAGGGAAAACCCTATAATGAGAATCAGTTAAATAAAAGCAGGGAGGACCTTGCCAGATTTTACAACGCCCTGGGGTTTCTTGATTTTGAAGTGAAGGATATCAAAAAAAATTTTAATACTGAGGGAAGTGAAGTGAGTCTTCAGTTCGAAATATATGAAGGTCCCAGGACCATTATTGATTCAATAACAGTCAAGGGTAATATGAAACTGGATACATCACGAATCACGAATGCGATCCAGCTTAAAACAGGAGATCCCTATAATGTAATAGATATCAGTGATGCCCGGTACAGGGTGCTGTCGCTTTACAGGAGCCAGGGCTACATAGATGCTAATATTGATGTTAAGGATGAACTCGATGATAATAAGGCTCATGTGACGTTTATCATCACTGAAAACAAGCCCTCACGAATAGGAAAGATTATCATTCGGGGTAATAGGTCAACAAAGACCGATATCATCAGACGGGAATTTACTGCTAAAGAAGGTGACTTATATAATCAGCAGGAAATTACAAGGGTGAGACAGCGCTTATATCAACTTGGCATATTCAGTGAGGTGACAATAAATATGATAGAAGCAGATATGGAATATAATGATAAGAATGTGAGGGACATTCTGGTTTCTTTAAAGGAAGGGAAGGCAGGGACAGTAGAGCTGGCTATAGGATACAGTGACTATGAAGAATTGAGAGGATCATTTGATATCAGCTATCGAAACCTGGGGGGATATAACAGGCAGGTCGGTTTTCGCACTGAGCTGAGTTCTGTTGAAGAGAGATATGTTTTAAATTTCGTTGAGCCATGGTTTTTTGATATAAGAAACCTTCCACTGAAAATGTTCCTGATGAAGGAAATTACACGATCGGTTAATGTTGAAACAAGGGATTTGATTTATAAAATAGATAAGTTCAGTTTTATTGCCGGATTTGAAAAAGAATTGATTAACGACTTGCGAGTGGGACTGAACTATGAATATTCATTTACTAATACGTCCGATGTTCAGCCGGGAATCATTCTGAGCAAGGAAGATTCAGGTACACTGGGAATAGGCAGTATTTCACCGTCAATATTTTATGACAATAGAGACGATCCATTTGATCCCTCATCAGGCTCTCTGCATGGAATAGTTATGAAATTTGCATCACAGGCGTTTTTGTCTGAGACGGAATTTATGAAGGCATCGTTCCAAAGCTCCTGGTATTTCCCGGCTTACAAAAACATAGTCTTTGCTTTTTCCGTAAAAGCAGGGGCCGCTTACGGTTTTGAAGGATCCAAAGAAGTTCCTCTTATAGAACGATATTTTCTGGGAGGCAGGAGTACGGTAAGGGGATATAGTAATGATGCACTGGGACCGAAGGACGTGGACGGCAATCCCACCGGAGGGAATATTTTCGCGTTAACAAATATGGAGTTCAGAATTCCGTTCTGGAAAGGTCTTGGTGCTGTGGCATTTCTTGATAGCGGAAATGTATGGCGCACAGCAGATCAGATTGAACCGGATCTTAAGCATACCATTGGCGGGGGTATAAGATATGCCACTCCGGTTGGTCCTGTGAGGGTGGATTATGGCTATAAACTTAGCCGGGAGTCTGACGAGAGTGTGGGAGAGTTGCATTTCAGTTTTGGGCATGCCTTTTAAAATAAGAAGTAATAATTATTTATGATATGGTGAGTAAAACGTAATATGTTAAGATGAAAAAAATAATTATATTTATATTTGTTGGTTTTCTTCTTCCTGCTTTTTACTTAGGAGTTCCCCGTTGTGTGAAGGCTGAACTGCAGGACAGGATCGTAGCGATTGTCAATGATGAAATTATTCTATATAGTGAATTTTCAAAGGAACTGAAAATTGCAAGGGAATTTGATGCTGATGTCACCGGGGAGGACGTTCTTCAAGAGATGATAAACCAGCTTCTCATATTGGATAAAGCAAGAAAATTCAGGATCACTACGTCAGCTTACGGGCAGAGTAGGGCAAAAGATGAACAATCTATTATAAAAGAATATATCGATGTGAGATTAAGAGGATTTATCCATGTGCCTTATGAAGATATTGAGTACTACTATTATCAAAATGAGGACAGCTATTCAGGTAAAGAATTATATGATGTGAGGGATGAAATAGAAGATTATCTTATTGAACGGGAACTGAGCATTAAGCTGCTTGAATATGTTGAGGAACTGAAGAGAAACTCGTATATCCGGATCCAGCTGAATGTCGATTCCTGATCCATTACATGTAAAATGCCATAATAAAAAATATCATATACAATCAAGATTAAAATTTCATATCACAAAACATACCTGGCTGTCCAGGAGCTAAGAGATTTTTTTAAAAATTGAGCAATGTCGGCATTCTTGTATCATTGGAGCTTTGACAGCGGCTACTTTCTACAGTTTCTTTAATACAGCAGATTCATCGCAATCCGGAAATTTGTGGCACTTAAGACATTCACCCCATATTTTATGTGGGAGTGAATTTTTATCTATTTCATTAAATCCTAATTCCTTGAAGTAGCCAGCCCGGTAAGTGAGCGCGAACACCTTGCTTACTCCCAGCTTCTTTGCCTCGTTAAGACAGTTTCTGATCAGCTTTTTCCCGATCCCCCGACGTTGATAATTTTTTGATACGGACACGGACCTGATTTCTGCAAGATCATCCCATAATAAATGTAATGCAGCGGTACCTATTATGGAGCGGCTGTTTGTGCATACATAAAAATCACGTATATTTTCATATATCTCGTTTAAAGAGCGGGGCAGCATATCGTCTTTACGGGCAAATGTATTTACCAGAGAATGTATGCCCTTTGCGTCTTTCATAGATGCTTTTCTGAATACAGGAAGATCTTTAATTGCTGATTTCTTTTTTGATGTCATGTTCTCCACTCTTAAATAATTCCAGTATAATTCCTTCTCTTACACCATAGTCACTGACAATAATCTCATCTGATTTGAATCGCTCCATTAATTTTAGAAGTATAAGTGTTCCCGGCACTATAATGTCAAGCCTTTCCGGCTCAAATGGAATGAGTACGGCTCTTTCCTCTGATGTTATAAAGCAGATTCGGGAAAAAATATTACTTGCTTTCTGTTTAGTTAATCTTGAGTTATGAATTCTACTGTGCTCAAATGATTTCAATTTCAGATTTACGGCTGATAATGTTGTGATTGTTCCTGCTGTGCCGATTAAAGAAGCTCCGCTGCATGTGCAGGCATCAAATGCTGTAGACTCTGAACGAATTATATCGACGATTTCTTTTTCCATTTTATTAATCATCTGCGCAGAGGGAGGATCGCTTTTCATATATTTTGATGTAAGGTAAACAACGCCGAGGTCAAGGCTTTGCACATGTTCAGGAACCCCATGCCTGGCATAAATGAGTTCAGTGCTTCCTCCACCGATATCGATCAGCATTGCAGTATCAGGCACAGCCATATCGATCATCATGCCTGCAGCTGTTAACCTTGCTTCCTCTTCTCCGCTTATTGTCCGGATGTCAAGACCCGAGATGTCTTTAGCTTTGCTGATAAACTCGTTGCTGTTCATGGCATCCCTGAGGGCGCTTGTGGCAACAGCAGAGGTTACTGTTACATTATGAGCCGATATAACATGGCTGAATTTCTTCAGAGCATTAAGGCCTTTGTGCATTGAACTGTCCCGTATCAATGCATCATGCGAAATTCCATCCCCCAGTCTTGTAATGATTCTCTCTGAATAAATTTCCCTGAGAGAGTAATTTTGATTGGCCGGATTATAATGAATTTCAGCGATAAGCAGTCTGAATGTGTTTGTCCCAATATCAATTGCTGCGTACATATTTTTCTGCACATCTGATTATAGCTGAACAATCATGATATTTACAGAAATATAGGGTAAAAAACCTCCCTTCACAATTTGTGCTGTACCATTATGAAATAAACAGTGGATTGTTGCTTTCTGGAAGGATTTTTGCGTCTCGTCCCCTTGACAGGAGTTCCATAATTGCCTTCTCACCCTCCCTTCCCAGGTCCAGAGAGAAATCATTTACATAAAGGATTATGTGCTGATTAATAACTTCATCAGACAGTTCCTGTGAGTGCTGTTTAATATATACAGCAGGTTCATCTCTATTGTCAAAAGCATATTGAATACTCTGCCTGATGGTTTCATCGGTTTGCTTTATTAACCTCTCAGCCAGCGAACGACGCGCGATGATACCTCCAAGAGGGATGGGCAGTCCTGTTTCTGTTTCCCACCATTCACCGAGATCAATAATTTCACCGAGGCCGTAAGACTGGTAGGTGAAGCGGCTCTCATGGATAATAACCCCGGCATCCACTTTATTGTTCGCAACAGCTTCCATTATTTCATGAAACGGCATGGAAATAATGTCAGACGTTATAAAACAGGAATCATACAGCTGAAGCAGGAGAAAGGCAGTGGTCAGTTTGCCGGGAACAGCCACCTTTTTTTCTCTGAGATCTTTCACCCCATAAGGATGTCTGGTCACGACCAAAGGACCGCATCCGCGACCAAGGGCCCCTCCTGATCTGATCAGACAATAATCTTCAAGCAGATGGCCTAATGCCGCATAGGAGATTTTGGTGACGTCAAGTTCAGCCTTCAATGCCTTCTGGTTGAGTGTTTCCACATCAAGCAGGACCTGATCAAAATGTAACTCACCTGTGTTAATTTTATTATGAGTCATTGCATAGAAGATGAACGTATCGTTAGGGCAGGGGGAATAGCCTAGAGAAATGGTATTCATGCAAAGTAGTATAACAGAAAAAAGAGACAACATTGTCATATTCAGGAAAAGAAAAGTAATAGGTGATGGGTGAGGCGATGGAAATGATAAGGGTCTTTATTGAACTCCGAATGGTAGTATATGGGGTACTTTATCCCGACCAGGATTATGGTTGAATATGTAAAAAGATTAAGATATTAAACTTCTCGATCATCTGCTGACCGTCTTTTTTACCCTGGCCGAGATTGTAAACGCATAAAATAACATCATACGCATTCTCCTGCATCTGCTGAATTGCGCACTCACCGCTCTTGACTCCGTCGACCTGATGCACCCCCATTGATTCAATCATTTTTTTACTGTCAGCCTCAAACTGGCTAAATTCATCGACTATCAGAAATTTTTTTTGTATCAGATCAAAATACATGATATTATGATAATATAGTTAAGCGGGTATCACAGTTTTTCATAATTTTAATTCATAATCATAAGTGTCGTATACTGTCTAAGTCCTTATATTTTCTCATATTATGGACCGCTTTATTTGAAAAATTGTGAGGGCCAAATAAAAAACCTGATCTGCCTGACCAATTGAATAAAATGAAAAACGAATTATAACTATTCTTAGACATCTTTTTATACATTTTATTTATACGGTCATAGAACAGTTGAAAAGATTCTTTTTTATTTCATATACTTTAATATTATGTCGGGTCGTGATTATAAGTCATTGTAATCATTTAATTTATTGCAAAATCTTTTTTAAATTCATCACTGAATTTCCGGGGCACAGAGAGAACGAAGAGTTGAAATCGTAATACAAAACAGGTCCATATGAAAAACATAATAATATTCATATATGTATCCCTGCTTTTGTTACTTCAGGGCTGCTCTCACGACCAGTTCAGGTCTTACTTACTGGACGATAAACCAGACAGGAGCATAGACCAATATCAGAGGAATCTTGCTGCTAAAGATATTCCTGTGGCATTGTTAGCGCGTAACTATTCAGCCACCACTACAGATAAGTCCATGATTCTTATGTCTCGTGCCTATAATCCTCCATTAAATATTAATGATATATTGAATAATACCGATAATGAGGTTGTGTTACATTTAGCCAAAAAAAATATTGAGTTTTTTTATATTACAGCCCATTATTTAAGAGTAAATAAAATGGAGCAGGACCTGGAATTGATGGCTGAGGTTGCCATCGAGTACCTTGACAAAAAAATTGATCCTCTGCTGGTCAGCAATGTGAGCAGCCAATCGTCTGATATTCGCAAGGCCGTAGCAGAACTTAAATATATTAAGGCGCACCTGTTGTATGAAATAAATGAATTCGAGCATGCCTGTGACGCGGTTTTTGAACTGGAAGGCAGCTATCACCATGAAGAAACCGCACAACTTGGCATTTTAGGCGAGAAGCTGAGTATTTACAGAAATCCTTATTTAATCATGTCCGATTTCAGTTATATGTGTGATCAGAAATGATTCGATCTGCAGATATAACCAAATCAGGTACGGAACCGGCCTTCCAGATAATTCTTATAGCGTCAGCTCTGCTGCATATCCTGGTACTTGCTATAATTACCAGTCCGTTTATGAAAAATGAAAGAATTGAAGAAAGGTATTTTGTGAAGCTTGTGACTCCGTCAAAACCGGTGCAGGAAACAAAACAAAAACCGAAATCAGAAACAGTTAAACAGTCAAAACCAGTGGTTTCAGTAAAGAAGGTAAAGAAACCTGAATCTGTTAAAAAAGTGCAGAAAAAGAAATTGGTATCAGATAGTATACAGACCATAAAAAAAAAGAGTGTGAAGAACCGGTTTCAGGCTGACAAAAAATATGCTGACGCTGCACCTCCGCTTGCTGAAAGTAAACATGCTGCAAGACATGATATTACAATTAAAAGAAAGGCATCTCGGCAAAAAAGAGAACGTGTCCAGTCTTTTTCCACGAACAGACGGGACAGAGGATCAACATTTATGGCAAAAGCTGGTTCCCTAGATAATATTGGCGTCATCACAGGAAAAGAGGTTGCCAAAAAAAAAGAACATGAGCAGATAGAAAAAGGGGTAAGAGAGCAGTCTTTTAACCTGAAACGGAATTACAATGATGATCAGCACAGGATAACCAGAAGCAGCAGAGAAGAAGAAAATAGTAATCTACCTCTGGAAAAAGCGCACAGGGACTCACTATATGAGGAAGAGGAAACAGAATCAGTTGATGAAAGTCAGTATGCTATCGCCAGGCCGCAGGTACCGGTCATGAATGAAGCTGTGCGCGACCTCCCTGATGAAGACCCTGTTGACTATTCCGGCACAGATTTTACCAATGAATCAAGCTCTTCCGAGATATCAGGTGATGACGGTGCTCCGGTTATTGAAAGGCCGGCTGTGCAGGGTGTGCCTGAAAAAAGAGAAATGATGCAGGACCGTCAGAAGGAAGAGTTATTAAAGAAGACGGATCTTGCTGATGATAATAAAAATGATAACATAAATGATCCAGATCTCATGATAACGGGAGTTCCACTTGATGAGTTAAATGCGTGCACAGATGCATTGGCTGAGAGAATGCTTAAGAAGAAGATATTGAATGTTATCGGGAAAAACATGGGATGTTATCGTAAAGGCTTGGGTGAATTCCTGTTTATGGGCACATCCAGGTTTGCTTCCTTTGACATGAAGGTACGTCCCCAGGGGGGCAGGAAACTTGCCAATCGTTGCGAGGAACTGAAAAATGCATATTACTGTTTAACATCAGAAAGGAATAATAAATGAAAAAAGTAATAATTGTATTCATCTTTTTTATCAGCAGTCAATTATATGCTCAAACTGACAGCGATCAGTCGAAATGGGACATATACCTGGATCATGCCTATGAACTTACCTACTGGGATGAGGATGAGCTTACTTCCTGGATCAGTGATCAGGAACAGCAGTTTGGTGAGAGTCTGACTCAATATGCCGATACATGGAACAACAGACTTTTTGGTACTTCAGAAAACGCAGGTGCTGTCGAAAACGAAGGCGGTAGATTTCCATATCATGAAAACAGGTATAAACGCCTGGCAGTTGCTGAACTGATACTTTACATTACAAGCGGTGACAAGTTCAGATTAAATGAATCAATCAGAGTGATTGAAGTGCTTAAGGGAAAGATTGATAAATCTGATATAGATTTCTGGTACCGCTTTATTCATGCGTACGATGCTCTTGCAATTGATGGAACGGATATGGATGTTGCAAGCGGAAATTTCGTAAAAAATATTTTTAAAATATGGCTTAACATCGTGCTTCCCCATGAAGAGGAAAACACGGTGCTGAAAGTCCCTACTACCCCTGTATCCATGAAAGATTTTGCATATAGCATGCCCTATCTGTATGAAAATATTGCCAATCTGATCATAACAAAGGCTATTATTCAGTGCAAACTGCGCAATGTAGGTTCCCTAGGAGCGGTTATTCTCGCATTGAAGGACAGGCTAACTCTTGAGAATGGTTACTCAGATACGGTAAAAACTGTAGTAAACCGCATGACAGGACCGAAATCAGACTCAAATAATCTTTTTTATACTGTCATTTTCCTTGAAGCTGAACAGTATCGTTTTGAAACACAAAAGACCCTGAACGACGCAGGCCCATCAGCTAAGGCAGGGGAGGCTTTTTCGAATTCCAGGCTTTATTACAATCTTGCTTATGAATCAGCGAATACGAGTCAGGGAAAGGCGGCAGTTTTAAGTGACTATCTAGATTTGATAAGTTTTGCTTATTCCAGATTGCCCGAACCAAAGGACATTGAGCGTGACAATGTATTCGCTACGTTATCAGCAGAAGATGGAAACCTTACTATTGATAAGGCCATAACATTATTTGATCAACTGGCTGATGCGGACATCAGGGTGGACCAGTGGGTAAAGCATGGTTTTGCTCAACGCAAGGACTATGTGTCTGCGATGCACAGTCTGTGGAGCTCAGTTGTTGAACTGTCGTTATGGAGTGCATATTATTATGAAAAGGGAATTTCAGAGACGGATATCCGGGATTACTCAGACAAGGTCATCAAGACCGAGGCCGCATTGCTTCAATACCTTGAATTTTTTGAAAACTACCAGAAAAATGGATATATTGACATAATTCCTGATAATGCTTACTTCAATGCAGCCGAAGCTGCGGCCAAGTATGCCAGTCTGAATCGCAGGCTGGCGCCATACAGCAAAGGAATGCTCAATTACAGTCGCACATTTAACAGTCTGTTACAGTATGTGGAGATATTCCCCTTTAACCCTGATGCAGTTATGGAATTGGCACATCAGGTGAATGAGATGGGAAAGCCGGGCCTATATGTTAAGTATGTTCTTCCGATAGCACAGAAATTGAAAGAAAGTGAGTTGGCACAACCATGGAATCATGGTGAAATTCCAGACTCAATGATCAAATCAGTACAGGATTTACAGAGGGAAATACCCAATATCATGATGAGAGCCAATACTGTGATTTTCATTCAGGGCAACGGAGCCAAACTCATCACGGAAGATATCCGGTCAAGGCTGAGCAGGATTAATAATGAAGTCAGCAATTATATAGACGATGTGTCAGCAGACCTTACGTATGATGATCCGAACCTGAAAATCAGGCTTGATGAATTAATTCAACTCGTAGAAGAACAGTCGGGTAATAAGAAGGACAGAAACGGTGCTCAGCTTGCAGCCTTTATAAAAAAAGTAAAAGAGGATGTGATAAGTCTGGAAGAAGCTGAAAAACTGATTGCAGACCTGCCCAGGCACAAGGAGACAAGTAAGCATATCAGAAAGGAACTCGCCCAACAAATAGACCACCCCTTACATACCGTGTTACGTCAGTATTTTTATAACACTTCAATAAACAACCAGAAGTATTATCAGGCTATCAGCATGTTATAGTAAGCCAGTCCATGGTATTCGTACATTTTTTTTCAGGACGTCTGTGCTAAAAAAACTTATTTAATGCCATAAGATTGATTATATTCATTGTTACTGCTTATAAACATGATATTACAGAGTGTTTTTGATAGCTGTCACTAAGGTATCGATGAATAAGTTTTTTTAGCACGCATGTCTTATCTAATAAATGTTACGGTTAGTAGCGGAGGGAAGAAATAATCATGGTTCGGAATTTTTATAAGAAGCGGATAACTGCACAGGATACTTTTACTGAAGGGGAACGTCACCGTTTAACACAAGGCTCGTAATAACCGGATCAAACTGGGTGCCTGAGTTATTTTTTAGTTCGCTCATAACCTGTTCAATCGGTAATGCTTTTCTGTATGGTCTGTCACTCATCATCGCATCAATCGCGTCAGCAACGAGAACGATTCTGGCGGTTAAAGGGATCTGCGTGCTCCTGAATCCTTCAGGATAACCGTTACCATCAAACCGTTCATGATGATAAAGAATTACCGGTACCGCATCTTCAAGAAAGGGCACGGACTTTACGATCCTTGCTCCGATTGCAGGATGGTTTTTCACTTCTTCGTATTCCTCCGGCGAGAGGCGTCCTTTTTTCCTGAGAATGCTCTCATCAATTCCTATTTTCCCAATATCATGAATTGAGGCAGCGTGCTCTAGTCCCTTGATCGTCGTCTGTGGCACACCAATTACCTTAGCCATGGCTGATGCCAGCTCAGCAACCCTGTTGGAGTGATTAAATGTGTAATGATCTTTGGCGTCAATAGTGTAAATCAGGGCTTTAACCGTTCCATCATAATAATTCATAATGTTTGAGCGGGCCTCATTGATCTGACTTTCCAGCCTGGATGTCTTGTCCAGCAGTGTATCTCGTTCCAGTCTGAGGCCGGCATTGGTGCGTCTCTTCTCAAGTCCCTTCTCAACGATCATTATGACATCATCTTTGTCAAAAGGTTTTATCAGGTAATCAAAAGCACCGAAGCGGATCGCATCTCTGGCAGTTTCAAGACTTGCATAAGCGGTGAGAAGTATGACTTCCGTATCAGGATGTGTGCTTTTGATCTGCTGCAACGCAGTAATTCCGTCCATTTTCGGCATTTTAATATCCATCACTACCAGATCAACGGGGTCCCTGCTCATTATATCCAGTCCTTCTCCCGCACCTGAAGCGGTTAACACATGATAGTGGTCCTTTAATACCATACGTATTGATTCTCGTGGAGCAAGTTCATCATCGATGACAAGAATTTTATCGTTATTGTCCACGTACCCATCCTTCTTCAGAAGAAACCTGAGCGTCTCTCCGCTCTACAAGAGGTAATTTAATGATAAAGGAATGCAATTTATCAAATGACCGTAAATCAAGACTGCCCTCATGTGCTTCAATAATTTTATGACTGATCGGGATGTTCAGTTCTGTCCCGAGATGTTCTATATCAAGTAACGGTTTTAACAATGCTTTCTTATCCTTGACGGCTGTGCCTGTCTGAGTGAATTCAATGGATATTTCCAGGAAAGGTTCTTCCGGTTTAGTACCGTATGTGCCGATCCGAATCAGGGTTCCCTCGGGGGTCATATCAATGATGTTTAAAATAATATAATATATGGCTTTTAGCATCTGACGTTTATCAATATTGATGGTCAGATGAGTATCGGATAATATTTTTGACAACCTGTGAGATACGGGAAGGTTTCTTAAGAGAAATTCAAAGGATTCATTAATAAAGACATTCACATCATAATGCTTCATATTGTAGTTTTCAGAACTTGAGAAGCTCACCAGCTTGTCAATGAGACCCGTGAGTTTATTAATTGAGTCTCTGACTGTTGAGAGATAGAAGTTATGAAGATCATCATCAGTAAGCTTGTCGCTCAGAAGTTGTATATATGTCTGAATGGATGTAAGGGGATTTCGGACCTCATGAGCAATTTTTGCCACCAGATTATTAACCGCCTCAAGTTTCGCTGTCCTGTTGTTCTGTTCAGCCAGTTTTTTTGAATCAGATATGTCTGAAAAAATAATGCCGGCACCTGTAGGGATATTGTGTTCATCCTGTAACCGGTAACTGTTGATGCCAAGAGTTAGTTCCCCGGTGGCCATCTCCACTTCGTACCTGCTGTATGATGTTCCGGCCACCATGGTTCTCAAAAGAATATCTCCCAAAGGGTAGGGCAGAGCCCTCGTGTTTTTCCCTATCATGTTCTCAGCATCGATGGCAAGAATTTCTGAAGCCTGTTTATTAAAAAAAGTGATTGCTTCATCTCTGTCAATTGCTATCATTCCGCTGTTCATGCTCAATAAGATGTTTTTTGTAAACTCTTTCTGATACCACATCTGATGATACACATCGATATCCTTTACAGCAGCAGCCAGATAGTTGCACAGCACATATATCATTTCCAGTTCTTCTTTATGAAAGGGTTCCTCAGTCACCTTGCTGTCTATGTTAAATATACCGATTAACTTACCCTTGTATATCATGGGAAATGAAACGGTGCATTGCAGGGCTTCCATGTCACTGCTGACATCAACATCGGAAGAATCGACAAAGTTTGCCGGTTTATGAATAATCCTTCCCGTCTTTGCGAGCCAGGAAACAAGTGCACTGTCCCTTGAGATTCTCATGTTGTCTGCTATATAGGGGTCCAGGCCGTAGTGGGTTTTTACATAAAATCCCTGTTTGTTCCTGAGCAGGACGGACATCCTGCTTACCCTGGCTATTTCCATGACTGAATCCATAAAGGTGTCAAGGAGCTTTCTCATGTCAAAACTGGCAGTCAACATCCTCGCAAAGTTAACTATTATTTTTTCGTGAATTACTCTGCCGGTCGTCAGTGGTTCAGAAACGTCGGCCGACCTGTCCGGTTTTTGTACACCGAACCCCTGATCATATGAGGGGGGGATGGATCTGCCTGACTGTTTCAATAATTTTAATCTGCGCCTGAGTTTCTGTTTTTCAAGTGCTTTCTCAACACTCATAAGAAATGAATCCCCTGTGGCCCCCGCTGAAATACTGCTGATTACACTATTTGGCAGATTGAGAACATCACATCTGATATTATCACGGGTAATAATGACGGCCATGCCATCATCAAACCGGTCGAGGAATTCCCTCAGCTCAGTCAAGCCAAGGCAGTCAGTGTCCATAAGAACCAGGTTAAGAGGTATATTGCTGTTAAGATCTTCCAGTTCATCCAGTGTTTTTAGAGGATAGACTGTATACTTTTTGAGGGCAGCTTTGACCTCGAGAATCATTTTCTCGTTTTTGCTTAATAATGCCAGTAACTCCATGATTTATCTTTCACAAACAATATGATACCGTACCAACTGATATATGGCAGCAATCTGAGGTTTAATATCTATATTATAATATTTGTGAACCATTCTGTACAGGGAGTGTGATCGTGAAGCTCGTACCTTCCGATACAGAACTTATTACATGCAACTCTCCGTTATGGTCTTCAATAATTCGTTTACTGATGGCCAGACCAAGACCGATGCCCATCTCTTTGGAGGTCACGAAAGGATCGAATATTCTGTCCATACTCTCAGGTTCTATACCTTCTCCCGTATCGGATATGACAACTTCCACATTTTTCCCTTTTGGATTGATATCAACAATCAGCTGCCCTTCGCCGTGCATTGCCTGATATCCGTTTGTTATTATATTTACAAACGCCTGGTTAAGTTTGGATGCATCGCCTGTCATGAGTATTTCACTCTCATTATATTTTTTCTGTACAGTTATGCTTTTCATATTATCAGGGGCCTTCTCTTTAACATAGTCAATGGTCTCATCTACCAGAGACACAATATTGAAATGGTCAATACGCGATGCCTGTTTATGAATGGAAAAGTCAAGCAGGTCTTTAATAAGGCGATCTATTTTTTCAATTTCTCCCTCAACGATTTTTGAAAAGGTATCTCTGAATTCACTGTCATTATATTTTTCTGGCATAAGCTGGGCAAACGTTTTTAATGAAGTGAGAGGATTTCGGATTTCATGCGCAAATGTGGCTGACATCATGCCAATAGATGCCAGCCTTTCTGAATGCACCTTGTCCTTGTATAGTTCTGAATGTTTCACTGCAACAGCCATCTGCTCCGATATTGTACCCAGCAGAGAAATATCCTCTCTAGTGAAAAATTCACAGGACATTTTCTCGCCGATCATGAGAAGAAAGGAAGGTTTATTGTCTATCATTACAGGGACCATTACCTCCCCGTTAAATAGCTTGAATGCAAGGTGAATGCTCTCCAGTTGTTCAGGTGCAATATATCCGGCCAGACCGGACTGTTCACCGTTTAAAATAATATCTCTGGAATTAAGCCAGTATCGTGCTATGTCCAGTGACTGATCAGGATTCAGGCCATTGGCATGAATATCCCCGCCTTCCTTGCATTCTTTTCTCATGGAGGGTTTTATAGATGATCTGCTTATCACCCTGTAACCTGCTTTCGGAACGTATGACAGTACATACATGTTCCTTAAGCCCATGACAGCACAGACCTCATTCCCGATGATGTCACAAATCTCCTTCAGGTCAAATATTGAAGAAAGTCTGGCATTGATTTTCTTAAGAATGGAGTAATAGTTATACGTCTTCTTATAGAATATTTTATCAATTAATACCTGAATCCGGTTCCTGAGAGGATTAAAAAGAAATGCAATAATACCGGCAGACAAAAGACTGATTTTAAACGAGTCAACCTTCGTATACACCGACAGTGTATTAGTTATTGATAAGACCAGTATGACAAAAAGTCCCATTAGAAGGCCTGCTGAAAAGGAATATGCCATACCCCTTTTCAGAGGAATATTAATCCCTAAAAAACGATAGCGGAATATGGCATACGCAATGATGCCCCCATATAGCGGAACAGCGTATGTGGCAAAAGGACTAATCGGGAAACTATCAGGACCCAGAGTGTTAAGCAGGTTTGTCGTCCCGCCAGAGTATCCGAGAAGCGATCCTGTTACCAGTAACGTCAACTGTTTTCTTCTCAAGCCTGTTGAGCGAACATATGACTTTAATAGGAGAATAAATCCGTAAACAACACAGCCTGTCCAGAAAAAAATGGTTGTGAAAAAAAGATAGCTGCTCATACTGAAGCTCATTATCTTACTGCCTGGTTTAATCAATGCAGGTGTGACCGCAAGCAGAAGGAAACAGCTGATTACGTAAAGCGCGGTCAGCAGTCTGCTCTTTAATCTACGAAGCCTGAGTAATGAACATATGAAATGGACAAAGGCCGGAGCAATGAAAATGGTTCCTGACGTGAGAAGAACAATGGCGATCATATACCCGGCAGAACTGGTGGTGCTGCTGAGGTATGCCTGCCCAGAGCTCCACAGGACAACACACAGTGCGTAAAATGAAAAAACCTTATGTATATGCTTGCGGGGAGCTTTAAAAAGAACAAACAGGCCCAACAGTAAAAATGAAGCAGATGAGATCAGCAAAGCGACTGAATGGTGCTGACTAATACTCATATCATTCTATCCTTTTCACTGATTAATGGCCTTGATGTTATTAATGCACAATAAAAAATGAGATGAATCTCTTTCCGGAATATAATTTCAGAGAGATTCATAATAAAATAAATGCCTAATTATATATAATTTGTCAACCATAAATATATATAAATTAAATTGAAATGTATAGAAATAATTCTAACGATTTATATGCAATTTAATTGCCAAAGTACATCACCCGCCAGCGGTCGAAGGCATGAATTTTCAAATGGGAATATCTCAGAAGCCAATGCCACTTCAGAAAAATTAACTTTTAAATGCAATTGGTCTATACTATATGAAACTGGAAATGGGAGGTTTTTATTCATGAGTACAAGATCATCCATGAAATGCAGGAAATGTAGCGGTAAACTGGAATTGAAAATCGGTTGAAGGGGCGTTACACTGCGCTGCATGGAATGCAGCAATAAATATTCAATTGATGAATATGTAGACGAGCTTGATATGAATTTCTGGGAAAAACTTTCTCACCGTTCCTGTGACAGGGTTTAATTAAACGATTTTTGTACCCCGATATTGTAATTATTTCCATTAGTATTGACAAATTAAGCATTTTTTCATTATCATGTTATGTTCTATTCTTTTTAATACGAGCATAGCGAGGAAATATGAAAACAAAATCAGCAAAAAATACGGATGTTATCAGGAAGTGGCATGTGATAGATGCTGACGGGCTGGCAGTAGGGAGGCTGGCTGCACGAGTTGCGTCAATAATAAGGGGCAAAAACAAACCTATTTTTACCCCACATGTAGATACCGGTGATTATGTTGTGATAATAAATGTGGAAAAAATCAGGTTTACGGGAAATAAACTTGAGAAAAAGACATATTACCGTCATTCAGGGTATCCCGGCGGTTTAAAATCAAAAACGGCCAGGGATATTATGAAAGAATCTCCTGAAAGAATAATCTATTCCGCGGTCCGTGGCATGCTTCCAAAAAACACGCTTGGAAGACAGCAGTTCAAAAAATTAAAAGTATATCGCGGAGCCGACCATCCGCACAGTTCGCAGAACCCTGAAGAATTGTCTTTAAATATCAAATAAGGAGTTTTTTTAAAAAATGGCAGAAATAGAATATAATGCAACAGGCAGAAGAAAGTCATCTATTGCGCAGGTGTTTATGAAAGCCGGCTCAGGAAATATTGTCATCAACAAGAAACCCATGAACCAGTACTTTCCTCATGAAACCATGAAAATGATAGTTCAGCAGCCTTTACATGTAGTTGCGGTAAGCGGGAAATATGATATTAGCGTCAGGGTCAAGGGTGGAGGATATAGCGGACAGGCTTCGGCAATCAGACATGGCATATCACGTGCGCTGGTTCAGGCGAATTCCGATTTCCGTGGAAAATTAAAAAAAGAGGGGCTGTTAACAAGGGACCCGAGATCGGTTGAAAGGAAAAAATACGGTCTTAAGGGTGCCAGGGCACGTTTCCAGTTCTCGAAGAGATAATACGTCAGATCAGGATACAGATTTTTTATAATACTCAAATTGTAATGAATAAACGGGTTCAGGTTCTTTAACCTGGGCCTTTTTATTTAAGAAAAAATTATATACTGGTATCTTAATTACCAGACCGGTTATCTGAAAATGATACATGTTGCACTTATAGGAGGAAGCGGGTATACAGGTAGTGAACTTTTAAGGCTTCTTTTGGGACATCCTGATGTTAAGGTAACTGCAGTCACATCAGAACGTTTTTCAGGAACGCCGGTCTCTGATACATTTCTGCAGTTCCGCAATACCGGTTTAACATTTGAATCCTTGAATCTTCAGGACCTTACCGCCAGAGCTGATCTTTTCTTTCTGTGTCTCCCCCACAAAACTTCACAGAAGATAGTTGCTGATTTGCATAAGGCCGGAAAAAAAGTAATAGACCTCTCTGCAGACTACAGGCTGAATAGCTCTAAGATATATGAATCATGGTATAAAACACCTCATCTGTTTTCAGCACTTCTTCGAAAAGCTGTTTACGGGCTTCCTGAAATAAACAGGGACATGATCAAGAAAGCGTTCATTATAGCCAATCCCGGATGTTATCCAACAAGTGCTATTCTGGGGCTTGCACCAGTAATGGGCCGGGATTATGTTGACACTGATTCGATCATAGTGGACTCCAAGTCCGGGACTTCAGGTGCAGGACGCAATCCTGCCCAGCCTTTTATGTTTTGTGAGGTCAATGAGTCTGTCAGGGCGTACGGAATATCGGTCCACAGGCATACCCCTGAAATCGAACAGGAGTTGAGCACTCTTTCAAAGAATAAAGTTCGGATAATCTTTACACCCCATCTTATCCCTATGGACCGGGGAATATTAAGTACCATATATGTAAGATTAAAAGAAAGAATGAAACTTTCTGAAATTCAGGAACACTTCAGGGAGTACTATAAAAAGGAGCCTTTTGTGAGGGTATTGAAAAACGGTGATTATCCTCTGACAAAAGCTGTGAAGGGCACTAACTTCTGTGATATATCTGTCTTTCTTGATAATCGTTCGGGTAAAGGATATTCTCTTATCGTTGTCAGTGCAATAGATAATCTAATAAAGGGAGCTTCCGGATCAGCGGTCCAAAACATGAACATAATGTATGGCCTTGAAGAGACTGCAGGGCTTATGACTTCCTCTCCGACTCCCTGATGAAAAAAGCCCCTGTCTATCGCAATATCAAAGTCAACGGTTTCCTGTTTGCGGGCATATGTTCAGGAATAAAGAAAACCGGGAAAAAGGACCTCGCCCTCGTATTTTCTGAAGTCCCGTCAGTAACAGTCGGATTATTCACGACAAATAACATCAAGGCCGCCCCTGTGAAGCTGGCCATTAAAAGACTTAACGGCCGGAAAAAATGTCAGGCAATAATTATAAACAGTGGAAATGCAAATGCCTGTACAGGCCAGGAGGGTCTGAAAAATGCAAACGCCATGATAGTTGCAACAGCGGAAAAACTGGGCATATCTCCGGATCTGGTACAGGTTTCATCTACGGGGGTAATTGGCGAACAGCTACCGATTAACAAAATCAGACAGTCTATTCCTGGACTAGTTCGGAAGCTGTCCCCGTATTCTTTGACGGACGCTGCTGACGCAATCATGACAACAGACAGCTTCCCTAAGGCGATAAGAAAAAAAGTAAAGATAGGCAGCAAGACAGGGACGATAGCAGGTATTGCAAAAGGTGCGGGCATGATATGCCCGAACATGGCAACAATGCTCTGTTATATTCTCACTGACATTTCAATTAGTCACAGATTGCTGGAGCATGATCTTAACGATGCTGTTAACCGGTCATTTAACAGGCTCACTGTTGACAATGATATGAGTACAAATGACTCGGTATTTGTCATGGCAAACGGAATGCTCGGTAATGATGCAATTACTGCAGGGTCGGCAGACGACGAAGCATTTAAAAATGCATTACAGGAAATTACGTATGATCTTGCCAAAATGATAGCCCGGGACGGAGAGGGCGCTACAAAGCTTATCGAGGTTGTTATAAAGGGAGCACGGTCTGTGGCTGATGCAGACAGGGTAGCCCGAGCCATTTCCGGCTCTATGCTGGTTAAGACTGCGGTTTATGGAAATGATCCGAACTGGGGCAGAATTATGGCAGCTGTGGGGTATTCAGGGGTAAAGATACGTGAGAATAAGATCGATATATATATAGGCAGAGTCAAGGTTGTGAGCAAGGGTGCCGGTACAAATAAACAGAAACAGGCCGCCAGGGGCCTTCAGGATAAAACAGTCGTCATAACTGTCGACCTTGGTGCGGGCGATAAAATGGTCAGGGCAATTTCATGCGACCTTACAGAAAAGTATATTGCAATAAATGCCGAATATAGAACATAGACATAGATTAGTGGCTTTTTTAGCCTTTATTCACGTAAAATGGTCTGGCAGTCAATCAGAATATAGATGTAAACGCGGTCACATAATTTATTTTTTTTATTGTGTTAATGTATATACTATTATGAAATATTACATATCAATTTCGGGGGTATTACGATGAAAAAAACCTTCTTTCCCTTTGTCGTTGTATTATTATTCGCAATCTCTGTTGTCAGAGCAGAAGATCAAGCATCACGAGAATATATCATTCAGAAAGGAGACACCCTCTGGGACATTTCAGACTCGGAGCTGGAAGATAACTTTCTCTGGCCTAAACTTTGGAATGTAAATCCCCAGATCGAAAATCCGGACCGAATTTATCCAGGATCCAGTATTATCATTCCTTCAAGGGAAGAATTAATGCGAATGACGATACCGCCTGAAAAGGCCCGTATTGTAAAGAAACGCAGGAAAAAGGCTGCAGCTGTCGTTGTACCGAAAATAGAAAAGCAAAAGTTTCTGGTGGACCGGAATCTCTATCTGGCCAGCGGATGGATTGATGATACATATCCCGGTCAGGGAGAAATCGTTTCTACTGAGACCGGAAGAACCATGGTTGGTCAGCATGAAATGGTGTATATCAATACTCAGGACAATGCTGACATCGATACACAGTATCTCGTTATCAGAGAAATCAAGATAGTTCATCATCCTGAATCAAATGACGAACTTGGACACCAGATCAGAGTTTCTGGAATTATAAAGGTGGTGGGTGATGACGATGGTCAAAAAAAGGCGCTCGTGCTGGAATCCTTTGAGAACGTGCATGTAGGTGATGGACTTATTCCATTTAATGAGATTGAACTTCCTCCGGTTACAGAAAATCCAAGGACTCCGGATAACTCAGGGTATATCGTGGAATCACATATGAACCTGAAGCTTTTGAGACCCGGAAATATCATATTCCTTGACAAAGGTAAAGAAGATGGACTTATGATCGGGGATGCCTTCCTGATTTATACAGATACACCGGTGAGAAGGCCTATCGGAAATATGCAAATCATTTCACTCAGAAACACGACAGCAGGAGCTGTTATCACTGACAGTAAGAATGAGATAACAGTAGGCTCCACATGGGCTAACTAATCTGGTTAATTGATTAAGTAGCACGCCTCATTGGAATATTCACTTTCATTTCCGAGAGTATCATAGGCGGTTATCGAGAAACACGACTGCGCCTGGGACTGAATGTACGCCTTAAAACATGTGCTGTTTCCGATATCAATGACATCAGTATAGATATTTGAGTATTCTCCGAAATAAATTTTATAGCCTGCAAGATCGGTTAACTCAGATCCGTCCATATTTTGTACAGGTGACGTCCAGGATAGAGTAATACTATCGCAATTACTGGTTGACGGGTCACAATATGAAATATCATGAGCATTAATGGCCGGGTCCTGATCATTACAATCAGCAACAGGACCGTTTGGACAGGTAATATTACCCGGGCTCCCGTATCCATCTCCATCATTATCAATGCACGGTGCCAGGCAGTTTGTGTCATTTGAATCAGTTATACCATCACAGTCATTATCAATATTGTCAGAACAGGTGGGATTGCCTGCAGGTCCTTCAGATTGAACCGCTCCAGGGGAGCAGGTATCAATTTCAACACCGTCAGAACATACCAATAATCCGGAAGACGAGCATATTCCCTGACCACATGTAGTAACGCTGATTACATAACCTTCATCATAATACCCATCACAGTTTTCATCAATATTATTGCAGTTATTATCTTCTGCATTCGGACGTATGCTGGCATCATTGTCATTACAGTCGCTTACCGGTCCATTGGAACAGAGAATATTCCCCGGACTTCCATATCCGTCATTGTCATTATCTTGGCATGGTTCTATACAGTTCGTGTCGATTGAATCGGTCATTCCGTCACAATCATTATCAATATTGTCATTACATGTCAGATCCCCATGCGGTCCTTCTGCCAGAGCTATTCCCGGAGTGCAGGTATCAAGTTCGATACCGTCTGAACATATTAGAGAACCGGTGGCTGAGCATGTTCCGACACCACAGGCAGTAACACTCTTTATGTAGCCTTCATCATAATACCCATCACAGTTTTCATCAATATTATTGCAGCTATTATCGTCTGCGTCCGGATGTATACTGGCATCATTGTCATTACAGTCAGGCCGGGGACCATTATCACAGGTTATTCTGCCGGGATATCCAAAACCGTCACCGTCTTTATCCACGCACGGTTGTTCGCATTCCGTATCATTCAGATCGATCGTGTTGTCACAATCGTTATCGATTCCGTCACTGCAGGTAAGACTTGCATATGGACCTTCCTGCACAAGAGGGGAGATGTCCGGATGATTATCATTACAGTCACCGGCACACCACGGTACCCCATCGAGATCATTATCAACATCAGTTGGGAAATCACGTTTTCCATCACAGTTACTGTCTTTGCCATCGCACAATTTCAGTGCCCCGGGATGAACGCTACGATCATTATCATCACAGTCCGTAGCACCACACAAGCCGCCTTCCTTAAAAAACCCGTCCCGATCATTATCTGTGCATTGCTGGGCAGAGGCGGATGATAACAGTAATATTATGATTAACAGAACGATACCAGAAGCAACTATTACAGCGTTTCCGTAATGGATATTTTTGCTACTGATGCCACCATTCCTCATAAAAAATGCAATCGCATTCTCCCTATTTGCGTAATGAAGCGCACATGGAGATGACAAGCCTGTCGTGTTTTTTTGTTTTTCTTTCATCCCTACCCCGGAATGTTGAAACTTATTTGTTAATTATGTATAAAAAATTGAATCATTAATACAAAAGCAAATCTCATGCCATAATTTCATATTTCAATTATTTTTTAAAAATAGTAAGTTGCCTCTAAAGGCAACTAATGGAGAATGTCATATTGGCAATTATTTTGTCATTATTGCGTTTCAGGCAGTACACGAGTCTCACCAATGGTCCAAATAGCACCGTGTTACCAATTCAGTATTATACAGCCATGATTGATTATATGCAATTATCCCTTACTACAGATATGTACAGTTTAACTCACGTATCGTTAATATGGTATTACAGGATAAGTCCTGATACGGCCGGAGCGCTGAATCAAACAGGATGATTCAAATACAGCTATTATTGTCTTTCAGGCCTTTGCATCTTTCCAAATTATGTGCTTACCAGAGCCTTAAGTGCCTTTAACCTGCTCGGATGTTTCAGTTTCCTTAAGGCCTTGGCCTCTATCTGCCGTACTCTTTCCCTGGTAATTGTCAGGTGCCTTCCCACTTCTTCAAGGGTGTGGTCTCTGTCAACGCCAATACCGAATCTCATCCTGATGACTTTTTCTTCTTTCGGGGTAAGAGTGCCGAGTACCTTCTTAATATAGCCGGATATTTCATTATTTTCGGCATCTGTATAAGGTGAGGGGCTGTTCTTGTCACCAATAAAATCTTCCAGTTCAGTGTCTTCATCTCCAACAGGTGTTTGAAGTGCAATCGGGTCCTGAATTGCCCTGAAAACCTCTTCAACTTTTTTCGTTGGTACGATGAGTTTCTTTGCTATTTCTTCATCCGTGGGTTCTCTGCCCAGTTCCTGGGTCAGTTCCCTGGAGGCTTTTGTGACCCTGTTATAAAATTCCATCATATGGACCGGCACCCTGATAGTCTTGGTCTGATCGATGAGCGCCCTTGTTATGGCCTGTCTTATCCACCATGTTGCATACGTACTGAATTTGAACCCTTTTTCATGTTTGAATTTGTCAACAGCCTTCATCAGTCCAATATTGCCTTCCTGAATGAGGTCAAGGAGGGGCAGTCCCCTGCCTACATAGTTTTTCGCAATGTTTACAACAAGCCGGAGGTTACGCGTTATAAGTTCATTTTTTGCCTCAAGCACAAACGCCTGCACCCTGCTGATTCGCTCCCACATTGAAATGAGCTGATCAGTCTTGATCCCTACTTCGGCCTCTACTCTCTTAAAGACAGATTGAGCCCTTTCTGCCAGTTCTTCCATGTCAGCCAGCACGGCGCTTCGTACTCGTTTTTTGTTTTTTTCATACTTGATAAGAACTTTTAATTCACCAAGCGACTCCCCGTAAAGAGAAATCTCATCATTGAAATCATTGATAACTTCAACCATCGTATCCAGTCTGAACAGGGTGGAATCCAGGATATAGTTTGTTTTTTCGTCTTCTTCCATATCCTGATTCTCTTCGTTTTCGACAAGATCTTTTTCGATCCGTTTAGTCAAAGCGAGGGGCCTGATAATCTCTCCAATAATTTCCTTGCCCTCTTCAAGTTTCTTGGCAAGTTCGACTTCCTCACTTTTGGTAAGGATGGAGATGTCTCCCATTGAATGGAAATATGCCTGAACCAGGTCTTCGGTTTTTTCATATTCGGGAGTTGCGACTTCTTCCAGTGGGGCGGACTCATCGCTGTCCACTATTTTTACTCCCATATCGCTCAGGAGATCCATTAACTCTTCGATTTCATCAGGAGTAAAAAATTCCGATGGAAGAGCATCATTGATTTCATCATAAGTAAGCATGCCGCGCTTCTTACCTATCTCGATTAACTCATCGAATACATCTTTTTCTTTCATAGTATTGATCCTCCGGACATGTAACTAATAAGTATAACATAACTAATGCACGAATGCTATTTTGAACTAAATAATATGATCGGTGATATATCTATGCATATAAAACCTTAAAAAACAATATGTTATGGTAATTCTGTGTTGCACTGTAGAATTTGTACACGGAATTAATTTTGATAATGTTTCTTTGAGATACAGGCATAATGAAAGGAATCGAGAATAATTAATGTAAGTATCTCATGATAAGAAGTGAATAGAATAACCGCTCGCAATTACTACTTTGCAAAGACCCTGACCAGTTTATTGTATGTCTTTATAAGATGTTCAGGCATGACCCTTGTTTCTGCAATAATAGGCATGCTGTCGGTGTCACCTGTCCAGCGCGGTACCACATGAATATGCATATGAGATTCCATTCCGGCGCCTGCAACCTTACCGAAATTCAGCCCCATATTAAACCCGTCAGGATTGAGTACCTGTTTTAGGAGTCCTGTTGACCTTTCCACATTCTTGATAAGATCAAAAAGAACATCATCGTCAAGTCCATCAAAAGAAGAAGTATGAAAATACGGGACGACCATTACATGTCCGCTGTTGTACGGATACTTGTTCAACATGACAAAACATTTTTTTGATCTGTGAAGGATCAGATTTTTTTTGTCCCTTGTTTTATTAACCGTGCTCTTTTCTGTTTTTGATACATCGCAGAACAGACAGGTGTCGTGCTTGTTATCATCAAGTATATACTCCATCCTCCATGGGGCCCATAACCGCTTCATAAAACCTCCGCCTCAATCTTTAAGTTTTTCCAGCACCTTTTGAGCGTCGTCCCAGACTAGCCATTTGTCTTTAGGATTTCTCAGCAGGTAAGCAGGATGAAAAGTTGGCATAAGCGCAATATCATGAAAGCTGAAAAAATTCCCCCGCATTCTGCTGATAGGCATTTTCATGCCAAGTATGGATTGTGCGGAGACCCTTCCCAGACTCATGATGACTTTAGGCTTGATTATCTCTATCTGTCTTTCCACAAATGGTTTGCAGGCGGCTATTTCATTCTCTTCAGGGTCCCTGTTATAAGGCGGCCTGCATTTTACGATATTTGCAATATACACATTCTCTCGCTTCATGCCCATTTTTTCTATCAGCCTCGTAAGAAGCTTGCCTGCCTCACCAACAAAGGGGCGGGCCTGCATGTCCTCATCTCTGCCAGGGCCTTCGCCGATAAACATAAGGCGGGCATCAGATGATCCTTCACCATAAACGATATTTTTTCTCTCCTTGTGAAGTTTGCATCTTGTGCATTCTCCTAGTTCCTCCCTCAACTCTTGCAATGCCCGGGCATTGTCCCTGGACATGATATGATCAGGTTCTGATATCGTGCCTTCGCGTGATTCAGCAACAGCATAGACAGGCCTGCTCTGCATGAGATTAAAGATGCGGTCACGTTTCAGGGGAAGAAATGTAAATCCGAGTTCTTCATACACTTCGAGCGCCTTAATCAGTTCTTCTGTAACTTCCCTGTTATCCATTTCCCCGGATCTAGAAATTATTCGCCCCATTTGAGTTTAGTTCGTAACAGTTTGAAGTAGTCCCTGTCCCGGAGAACAAGAAACTTTATCTTGTAATCAGCTTTTCTGACCCTTATTCTGTCTTTAACTTTTAACGGAAAACCTTCCTGGCCATCCAGGGTCAAATATACATCATCTCCATCCCGAACATGAATATCGATGGTAAATGTATCCGGCAATACTATGGGTCTGCTGGTAAGTGAATGCGGACATATGGGCGTCATTAAAAAAGTTTCGAGAGTGGGATACAGAATGGGACCGCCTGCTGACAGTGAGTGAGCTGTGGAGCCGGTGGGCGATGAAATAATTAATCCATCGAGTCTGAATGTAGTCACATGCTGTTTATTGATATCAATATCCAGATTAAACATCCTCGCAAGGGCGCTCTTGTTAAGAACCACATCATTAAGAGCGTTATGTTGAATGATTCTTTTTCTTCCCCTGTACACATCTGCAAGCAGCATGATTCTTTCTTCATAGCAGCAGTCATCGGAAAAAATCATATTTATATTTTTGCGTACTTCATTTTTTCTCAGCTCTGTAATAAACCCGAGGCCTCCCATATTAATTCCTAAAACAGGGATTCCCCTGTCACCTATGTGTCGTGCAGCGCTCAGGACGGTGCCGTCTCCCCCAAACACGATAATAATATCTGATCTGGAAGGAATGCTCTTCCTGGAATATCCCTTCATTTTCAGGGCTGCGGCCGCTTCAGATTCAATAAAAAATTTGACGTCCTTTCCCTGAAATAATTTTATCAGCTCTCTGATAGCCCTGACAGTTGCCGGCTCTTCCCTTTTAACGATAATGCCGATACGTTTCATAATTCCAGACCTTCCAGCTCTATTTCCCTCATATCATCTCCCGCATGTTTGAGTCTCACTTTTATAGGAGTGTCCGGAATTTCATTGTCAGCTTTCTCAGCCCACTCTATCACTGATACACAGTCCGGTCTGAAATATTCATGAAGCCCCAGTTCCCGGGTCTCTCCATTCAATATCCTGTAAAGATCGATATGATAGAAGGGAATGTCATTATCATATTCCGCGATTATGGTGAAACTGGCACTTGTTATGTCCCGTTCCTTTATGCCAAATGCGGATGCAATCCCTTTGGTAACTGTAGTTTTACCTGCGCCAAGCTCTCCGTACAGACAGACAATGTCTCCGGGTTTAAGTTTCTTTCCCAGGCGCTGACCGAACTGTATTGTTTCGCTCTCGTTCTTACTCTGAAGCCTCATCCTGTCATGGACCTGACCACATCAGCTTTGCCTACTATCCCCACAACTTTCTCATCTTTTAACACGGGCAGAAGATGTATATGCTTTTCCGCCATTATCGTGGCGATTTCCTCGAGTGTGGTATCTTCTGATATTGACTGGACCTTTCTAGTGCAGATCTCACCGACAGTAGTAGCTACCATTTTCTTTATTTCATCTTCAACTTTACCCGAATCGAGAAGGAAATACGCATCAAACAGGCGAACGATGGTAGGTATATGAAAACGTTTGTTCTTTTTTATGAGGTCATTTTCAGTGACTATTCCGATTAAGTTCTTGTTATCATCAATAACCGGCACTCCGCTGATTTTATGTTCGATAAGAAGTCTTGCGAGTTCCTCGATAGTGGTTTCATTCGTTGCCGTTATTACATCCCTTGTCATTATATCTCTGGCTTTAAGCATTTGACCTCCAAAATGTTATGATTATTCCGATATATTACCACATTCCGATAAAACCACCCTGTCTCCCGTCGGTTTCTTTTGCGTATCTATATGAATAAAACTTATCAGGGTTGCAGAACGTGCATTCATCTGACTTCCAGATGTTGAGTTCGGATACTCCGGAGTTTAGTGCCTGAATTCTGTTTGCCTCTGCGAGGTCCATCATGAACTTATCTCCCCTCATCTCATAATAGTTTCCCTTTCCAGTTTTATTTTCAACTGCATCTTTAACATCAGTGTTAACCTCATAACTGCATTTTCCTATGCTTGGTCCAATTGCGACGAGAACATTGTCAGGACGGGAGTTAAATAAATTGTTCATCTTCAGTAATGCATGCGGGAGTATTCCGTCTGCTGTCCCTCTCCAGCCTGCGTGTACAGCTCCAATGACTTTTCTGGCCCGGTCATAAATAAGGACAGGTACGCAATCTGCAACAATCACACCGATTAATACATCAGTTCTCTTTGTGATAACTGCGTCAGCCACTACAGGATTAAAATGTAAATCAAGAACATGGACATTATTTGTATGTTTTTGCACCGGAAGGTAAACCTTATCTTTATCACATCCGGATTCGTTAAGGAGCGCTTCTTTTATACTTGCATGAGATTTGCAAAAATGTCTTGATGTGAAAAAAGCCCGGATGCCTGTTGAATTTATATTGGGAGGTTTGATAATGGTTTCCATGAGTTTCTTTGACCCTAAACGTCTTTTATTGCTGAGTAATTACACCAATTCATTTGTCTTAACAGGACTTAACAGACCTGAACACACCGGGAATTTCCTTTATGATGTCAGATGCGACCAGGGATTCCTGCCCTTTTTTATCCGCAGCAATATCACCTGCATAACCATGCATATACACGCCAAGCGCAGATGCATTTTGGGGAGTCAAGCCCTGGGCAAGGAAAGAAGCTATCATGCCCGTCAGTACATCACCTGCACCAGCTGTGGCCATTCCGGGATTGCCCGATGAATTAATATACGCCATGCCATCAGGTGTCGCAGTTACCGTAGGAACGCCTTTTAAGACCATAAAAACCTTATATTTGCTCGCAAACATTAAAGCCCTCGAGATTCTGTCCTGTATGTCTCCGGTTCGAGGACCTTCAAGCCTGACCATCTCCCCGGGATGCGGAGTGAGTATAACAGGAGCTTTACTTTTTTTCAGAACTCCTATTTTATTTGCAATTGCATTCAGACCATCAGCGTCTATAACAACAGGTACCCTGGATCTGGTTATCAGTTCAGCAACAAAATTCGGAATTTCATCACCGGCAGAAAGACCGGGTCCTATGACAAGCACGTTACCTTTAGAGTCAAGAAAATTTAAAACAGAACTAGCGGCCCTATATGAGACAGTCCCATTTCCATTATCTTCAAGAGGCAATATCATTTCTTCCGTTACCCGAGACTGCAAAGAGTTAACGACGGTTTCAGCAGTTCCAATCGTTACCAGTCCGGCCCCTGCTTTTAAACATGCCCTGGCTGTCATCAGGGCGGCGCCTGTCTTTCCTCTGGAACCTGCAACAACGAGGGCGTGACCATATGTGCCTTTGTGAGAGGACTTTGGTCTCACAGGGAGTAACGCATGTGCATCATCTGAACGGAAAAGGTTGATCCTGATTTTTTCTGATGCGAGAAGAATGGCAGGAAATCCGATATCCTCGATGCATAACCTGCCTGTATATTCCGCTCCGGGATAGATCAGGTGACCTCGTTTGGGAAGACCAAAGGTCACGGTAACATCTGCTTTCACTGCCGTTCCCATCACCTGGCCTGTATCTGAAGAAATACCGGAAGGTATATCAACTGCAACCACAGGACAGGATAACCTGTTTACTTTCTTAATTACATCGGACAGAGGTGCCTTGACAGATTTACTGAGACCAGTCCCGAGCAGAGCATCAACAATCAGATGATGAGCTGAAAAACGTGTGCGCACAAATTTGCGTGCGGGAAAAACAGGGACTTTGAATTTCTTTGCGATTTCATAATTGGTCTTTGCGTCACCTTTTAACTTTGCCGGATGAGTAGTGATAAAGACGTCAACTTTCCTTCCCTGATTATGCAGTTCTCTTGCGATAACAAAACCGTCACCGCCGTTATTTCCCCCACCACATAAAACTGCTATTTTTTTGTTTGGGTAAAACTCGTTAATCTTCTCAACAGCTGATAGACCGGCTCTCTCCATCAGCACTGTTCCGGGGATGCCGAATCTGTCAATGGTAAGCCGGTCAATATCCTGCATCTCTTTGGCTGTTGCCACTTTTATCATGAGTGCCTCTGTCCTGTTTTAGACCAGTATAAAATACCGGATTTTAATTATCAATTGCGTAAAGATGATCTGAATCATATGCAGAGCAATTTATATTAATTAACATACATAAACGGAACGCTCAGGACTTAAAACAGGGACTGTTATTGAAATAGCGGGGAACAGAGCCAAAATCAGGATTGATAAGAGCACATCCTGCAAGGAGTGCGGCAAGGCCCAGGCGGGCATCTGCGGCAAGAGCGGGGAAGGAATGGTCATGGAGGCAGGCAATACATTACATGCACGGGAAGGTGACAGGGTCACGTTAGGTCTGAAAAAAAGTGTTCAAGTGAAAGCGTATGTTCCGGTCTTCATATTCCCGGTCGTTTCACTTTTCTTATGTGCGTATCTTGGGGATGTAATATCAGTTCGTACAAACTTGAAAGGACTGAATGTCATACTCGAAATCACAGGTCTGGTAATCACAATTATTGTCTCTTTATGCAAAATGAAAAACTGGATAATGCTGCGGAAATGGAGATAACGAGAATTGTGAGGGAGTCTCCTCAGAAGAGAGAAAGTGATGTTGCAGATTGTTCCTGAATTTTAAATTGTATGCTTTTAAAAGAGAGATTCAAATCTGCAAATGTGCACAACAATACTAATCCCTTACTTTTATAAAATGGCATTTTCGTTAAACATTTATATTCCTATAAATTATAATATTTATAAAGGCTTTTATTTATTTTTGCTATGAAAATATTTGTGACTGTAAAACAAATGGGTTTTTTCTGTATATCTGTCTTTGTCAGGAGACTCGCGTGACGAGAAATCTTGTTTTATTCAAATTATTATTCTTCAGTATCTTATGCTTTTTACAGTCTGAATCATCAGCTATCATGACAGGGATGAGTACTGAACATCTAACAATGGAATCAGACCATGTAGTTCAGGGTGAGATAAAAGACGTGAAAGCTCGCTGGAGCAGTGATGGTAAGAGCATAATTAGCAGAGCACTATTGATAAAACAAAAAATGATCAAGGGTATGACTATCAAAAGGAATTTAATTGTTGAATATGAAGGAGGAGAGATAGGAGATGTTGGTCTCAGGGTATCTGATGTTGCACCTTTAAAAGCAGGGGAATGGGTCATTTTATTTTTGCGTGTTGGAAGGAGTTTAAAAGAAGGAGAAGTTTTTAATATTGTTGGAAAAGGCCAGGGTAAATATGTCATTGGCGATGATGGTATTGCAAGAAAAAAATGATTTTCTGTTTTAGAAGGACAGGAACTCATCGATAATAACATTCCTGTAGAAGAATTGATTGATAAAATAAATAGGCACAGTTATTAAGACATGAAATTCTTCTCATTTACGTTATTTATTTTAGTTACCCTTGTATGGACTGCATTATGGAGTTTGTACAACTAGTGTCGGTAAAGAAATTAAATGGCAGAACTCTGAAATAATGTATTTAATAAATGATTTAGGAGGGCCAATAGGCACTATTACAGCTATTCTGGAAGGCATGCAGACGTGGACAGATGTTGCGCAGATTTTATTTTTTACTATGGTGGAACGACAACAGGAACAGCACATGGCATAAATGATGGAAACAATATAGTCACATTCGGTCTACTTGGCGTTGGAACGCTGGCAGAAAATAGATTTTGATATAAAATTTGGCCTCCATCTCAAGAGGGAGAACTACTTGATAGTGATGTCAGGTTTAACACGTATTATACCTGGAGCACTACCGGGGCTTCTGGTACTTATGATTTGCAGAATGTAGGGACACATGAGCATGGTCATTCTCTATGTTTAGTTGATTTATACAGTGGTGCAGATTCTGAAAAAACAATGTATGGGTCTGCCTCAGCTGGTGAAATCAAAAAGCAGACTTTAGATCAGGATGACATTGATGGCGTTACACATTTATATACATGCCCAAACCTTCAATCAAGAATTGAAGGCACTACTGATGAATATGATTTTATTCAAGATGCGTATGATAATACTGCAAGTATGGAGACTATGCAGATTCAGGCCACGCTTTTTATTGAAAATCTTCTTATAGATATTAACAAGTCAGTCTATTTGAAGGCAGGATATGATTGCGATTATTTGAACAATATACTCTTAACCACTCTTGTCGGAAATATGACAATAACTAATGGTACATTGACTATTCAGAGTGGGATGTTGGAATTGCAGTAAAGTAAAAAAGATTAAAAAATTCTGACATGCAATTATGCCCAACAATCTATATCTTAGCTTCAGCCAGCGCGTCTTTGCAGGCACACTTTCTTTCATCAGGAATCATGGTAAAGACAGCCTTAAGGAGTTTTTTCAGGTTCCCGGTTGTACCTTTCATGGCCTCCATCACTTCTGCTACCGTGAGTTTCTTCCTGCTGATACCTGCTGCATAATTGGCTACTACAGATACCCCTGCATAACATATTTCCGCCTCTCGTGCCAGGGAGGCTTCAGGCATGCCAGTCATCCCCACAACATCTCCTCCGAGAATACGGAAACTTTTTATTTCACTGGCAGACTCAAGGCGCGGTCCTTCGACAGCCACATAGGTGCCCCCCTTTTTAAGGGTGACCTTTGACTTTACTCCCGCCCTTTTAATTGCCTTTCCGAGCTCCGGACAAAAGGGGTCCGTAAAATCAATATGTGCAACACCGTCTTTACCGTCAAAAAATGTTGCCTGCCTGTTTTTCGTCATGTCCAGTACCTGGTCCAGAATTATTATATCGCCGGGTTTTAATCCTTTCCTTATGCCCCCGACAGCGCTTATGGAAAGAATCCTTTTGACGCCCAGTTTCTTAAAGCCCCATATGTTGGCCCTGTAGTTTATCATGTGAGGAGGTATGCCATGATGCTTTCCATGCCTTGGCAGGAAAATGATTTCTGTATCGTCTATCTCACCAATAACATATTTCTCCGATGGTCTCCCATAGGGAGTTGTTACAGTCCTGTTCTTCTTTATGGTCAGTCCTCTGATTTCGTAAAGTCCGCTTCCCGCAATTACACCAATTCTAGACATGATCCCTCCTCATTCATTGAATGAATACAGAATTAAAACTGTTTTAGTATAATATCACTTAACTGTACATAATAGAATGTATAAATTCAAAAGGCAGGATGAATGCGGGAACTGAATTTTTATATATTGTAATCAATAATTCCCAGCGACGATCAGCCAAAAAAAATATGAAAAGACCGTCAGATGATGTATTAGCAGGTATCCTGAAGAAGTCCATGTCAACCGGGGCTGATTATGGTGACATATTTATCGAACATCAAAGGCCTCTGACCATACAGCTTGAAGATGATAAGATAGAAAAACTGTCTTCGGGTGTTGATGCCGGAATAGGGGTGCGTGTGGTATTCGGAGACAAGTCAGCATATGCCTACAGCAATGATTTTTCGGAACACTCGCTGTTTGATATAGCTGAAACAGTAAGCCGGGCTGTGAAGGACAAAGATAAGGCTGACAGAACGTTTGATTTAACTAAAATAAACCCGCTCGTAAACTTTGACATTATACGTAATCCCGGCGATGTTGATATGACCCGAAAAATTTCTCTGGTTGAAAACGCCAACCGGGCAGCAAAGAACATTTCTTCGAGTATCAGTCAGGTATCAGTTATATACAGGGACACAATTCAGGATGTTTGCATAGCTACATCTGATGGAATAATTGCTGAAGACGAGAGAATATATTCACTTGCCTTGATACATGTAATTGCCGCAGACGGTGATCTGCTGCAGACAGGATATGAATCTGTGGGTGGTATGGCTGGATTTGAAATATTTGAAGAGAACCCTTTTGAACAGACAGCTGTAAAGGCTGCAAAAAAGGCTGTCAGTATGTTGAAGGCAAAAAAGGCTCCGGGCGGCAGGATGCCTGTTGTAATAGCTTCAGAGGCAGGAGGGACAATGATCCATGAAGCGATAGGCCATGGATTGGAAGCGGATCTCGTGCAGCAGGGACTGTCTGTATATTCCGATAAGGTCGGAGAGAAGATTGCCTCTTCCCTCGTAACAATAATCGATGATTCAACACTTGCCGGCAGGAGGGGCTCATTCAGGTTTGATGATGAGGGTGTCCCTTCTCAAAGAACCGTTCTTGTTGATAAAGGAATTTTAAAAGGATATATGTATGACGTGATGACTTCACTGAAGGGAAAAGTTCCATCGACGGGAAACGGCAGAAGACAATCATACAGAAACAGACCCATTCCGCGGATGACAAATACATTTATTGCGCCTGGAGAGGGAAGCCCGGAGAAAATTGTTAAATCTGTGGACAAAGGTTTTTTTGTGAAAAAAATGGGGGGAGGGCAGGTAAATACGGTTACAGGAGAGTTTGTTTTTGAAGTGTCAGAGGGATGTATCATCGAAAAAGGGGACATAGGTGAACCGTTACGCGGGGCCACTTTAATAGGGAATGGCCCTGAAATTCTGAAGTCTATTGACATGGTTGGAGATGACATCGGTTTTGACATAGGTACGTGCGGAAAAGACGCGCAGGGAGTACCTGTCTCTGACGCCATGCCGACTATTAGGATTCCTGAAATGGTGATTGGAGGAAAAGTGTAAACTGTGCGGAGATAGGTACACTAATGATGTATTTATGATACATTCTGAATTCTAAACCTTCTGATTAATAAAACAATTTTATTTGGTATCGAATTTGCATACTACAGAAAGTTATGCGTTTGCAGAATACAATACAAAAAGAGGTTTCTGTCCAGGGTAAAGGTCTCCATACCGGGAAAGAAATTAAAATGAACCTGAGACCTGCTCCGGCCGATACCGGCATTGTCTTTATCAGAACAGACAAAAACAACGAACGGATTAAGGCAAATGTCAGTTCAGTGTCTGATACCGCTTTTGCCACAACTCTTAAATCAAACGGTGCCAGGGTCGGGACAGTAGAACATCTGCTGGCTTCTTTTTCAGGGTTATGTATAGATAACGTCTTTGTTGAATTAAATGGACCGGAAGTTCCCATTTTGGACGGCAGCGCACTGCCGTTTATTACTCTGATAAGGGAAGCCGGACTGGAGAAGCAGGCACAGGCTTTATCATGCATAAGGATTTTAAAACCTATCGTTGTTATGGAAGGCCCATGCCAGATTGCAATAACACCGTATGATGGAACGAGAATAACGTACAGGGTTTTTTATACGCACCCTGCATTCGGTGAGCAGAAAATGGGTATAGACATTACAACTATGAAATTTGTCAGTGAACTGGCTCCTGCCCGGACGTTTGGTTTTTTAAGAGATGTTGAAATGATGAAATCTAAAGGGCTGGCAAGGGGAGGCTCACTTGACAATGCGATTGTACTTAATGACAGTGAGGTCATTAACGGCGGTCAATTACGGTTTAAAGATGAATTTGTCCGGCATAAAATACTTGATGCTATAGGGGATCTGTCATTAATAGGAGCACCGATTTTCGGGCATATTATTGCAAACAAATCAGGGCATACTCTTCATATCAAACTTCTGAAAAAAATCCTTTTGTGCAGTGACTCATGGGAAATTGTATCTCTGCATGTTGCGAAGCCGACAGCTGAAGAAGTTGTTGCTCAGGTATAAACTCTCTTTTTTATCAATTGACCATACTCAAAAGCCTTTTGAAAGTCTCACCTCATCTTAAGAAGAGCTGAGAATAGACCCGACTATCCCTGCCGGCAGATCCCGCTACTATCAATGGGAAATAATGATTACTGCAACGCTAAATTTAAAACTTTCTGAACAGATCGTTTTTGGCTATCAATATCTCAATGGTTAGAAGATCAGTGGAAAGTGTAACCTGCAGTGAAAGAATATTCGTGACCCGAATATAAAAAAGGATGTAAGGTCAGAGCGACTCTTCGCGCAGACTCGCTTCAATATTTGAGGGTCCGGGGATACAAGTGATGGAATAATTATAAATGGACTGATACCGTATGACTTCAGAATCATGTATCGGCAGAGCTGGTTTGAATCAATACCTAGAATAGTGTCAATCTTGGACCCTTCCACCCTGAAGCCTTTCAAGATCAAGTTAAGGAAAGGTTTTCAATATTTGAAATGTGTTTGTAGTTCGGGACAGATAAAAAAAGAGCTGTCCCACCTTGCGAAGGATGGGACAGCTTAATGTAGCAACACAGAAGAATTTATCTTTTTTTCTTTGCGGCTTTTTTCTTGGTAGCTTTCTTCTTGGTAGCTTTCTTCTTAGCTACTTTCTTTTTAGCTACTTTTTTCTTGGTAGCTTTCTTTTTTGCAGCGGCTTTCTTTTTGGCGGCCATTCAAGCTCACCCCCTTTCTTTTCCCAATGTTGTGGGAGTATTTATCACAATCTTCCCAAGAGAAGAATCTTCTGTTTGTTTAACAGCTTCTTTAATTGACGTTCTCCGGCTCGTTTTTTTGACTTATATTCAGAGACACTCATTAATGTTAAATGTATAGACCTGCCGAATCTTTTTTCTATATCATCAAGCGTCCTTCTCAGATGATTTGCATCAGAAACCACAAACAGATCAACAGAAGGTATGTTCGCATTTTTAATATATGAACCATGAATAAAGGCTGTTTTAGCTTCGGAAGCTTTGAGAACAGATTTGAGCGCTCCCGGGAGGCCGAGTGACTTGGCAATAAGACCCTTCAGTTCAGGAAAGAGGGGAGAGTTTCTGTTGACCTTGAAATATTTCAGGTTGCCTTCTTTTTCAGTGAGCACGAGATCCATCTTAAGAAGCTTGTCAAGTTCTCTTTTAACACCTGATGGATTTTTGTTGACAAGTCTGGCTACTTCTCTGACATAAAACTTTTCTTCTGGGTTATTGAATAGCAGGGACATAATATCCGCCCTGATACCCGATGTAAAAAGTTTTTCTAACATATGTTATTAATAATTTATATGAAATAAAATTCCTTGTCAAGAAAAAAATACAAAATAAGAACATAAGAATACATTTTGTGAACGTTCCAGATAATGGCACTATCGTTGATAAATAATGAACAATTGATAATCATGCATTTATTATCGGCATAACGAACAAATAAGTTTAGACGTTGCTTCTTGAATGTCAGTAGATATTCGATTAAAGAGAACCAGTTCCTGTGATATAATGATGGTATGAAAGAAGCAATGTTTTACGGAAAACGTGATGGTCTCAAAGTTAAATGTATTCTGTGTGCTCATAACTGTATAATCCCGGAAGGAAAGAAGGGAATATGCAGCGTGAGGGAAAACAGGAATGGGATACTGTACAGCCTGGTTTACGGAAAACTGATTTCCATGAATATAGATCCTATTGAAAAGAAGCCGCTGTTTCATTTTTGTCCTGAATCGACATCTTTTTCGATTTCCACAGTTGGCTGTAATTTCAAATGCAAACACTGTCAGAATTATGATATAGCCCAGTACCCTAAGACCCATGATAAGATCCCGGGAGAAGATGTAACACCGGAGAAGGTGGTGCATGCCGCTGAAAAGGCTGGCTGTAAAAGTATATCGTATACATACACTGAACCGACAGTCTTTTTTGAGTTTGCATATGACTGCGCCAGGATTGCTCATCAACGCGGTATAAAAAATGTGTTTGTCAGTAACGGATATACGGGCACTGAAGCAGCAAAAAAAATTATTCCTTATATTGATGGAAATAATATTGATCTGAAGGGCGATGATCAATTCTATAAAAAAGTTTGCGGTGCTCGACTCAAACCTGTTCTGGACACAATAAGATTAATGAAGGAGTCAGGTGTCTGGGTGGAGATTACGACTCTTATCATCCCATCATACAATGATTCAGATGAAGTGTTACAGGACATTATAGAATTTATTTTATCTGTTGATCCTGCAATTCCATGGCATGTAACACAGTTTTATCCTACGTATGAGATTCTGGACAAGCCCAGAACCCCCGTTGAAACACTGAGACGGGCAAGGGACATGGGATTAAAAGCCGGACTCAAGTACGTATATGAAGGTAATGTGCCGGGGGAGGGTGGAGAAAATACGTACTGTCCTGACTGTGGAGAGCTTCTTATAGAGCGGATTGGGTATAATACATCAAATAAAATTAAGAACGGAACCTGTTTCAAGTGTTCTGCAAAAATTGAAGGTGTGTGGGGGTAATTTATAATGAGCAGTACATTGAGAGATGAAATTCTTGAGCTCATATGGGCATTACGAGAAAAAAATGTAAATAGTATAGAAGATATCGTCAAAGGTATTGGAGATAGCGACACATCTGATGAAATACGGAAGATGGAAAAGGCAGGGTGTTTACTCATTAGGAATCATGACGTCGAACTGACTGAAAAAGGTGAGACCCGGGCGAGGGACCTTACGAGGCGACATCGTTTGGCTGAAAGACTGTTTCATGACGTACTTGACGTGAGTATGAAAGAGAGTGAGGAAACTGCATGTGAGATAGAGCATTTTCTATCGCCTTCAGTTACTGACAGCGTATGTTCTTTTCTGGGGCATCCTCCCACATGTCCGCATGGAAAGCCTATTCCCAGAGGGGTGTGCTGCTCAAAATACAAGTCCGGATTCAGACCCCTTGTAGTACAGCTCAAGGATTTTGAGGTTGGCTCCAGAGGAAGAATCGTGTTCATAAGGCCATCTGACAGCACACGTCTTGAACGTCTCTCATCAATGGGTATTATCGCAGGCAGTATTATTAAGCTGAAACAGAAGAGACCATCTTTTGTTCTTGAAATAGATGAAACAACTCTTGCCGTAGACAGCATGATTGCAGAAGAGATTTATGTAAAGGAACATCAGTAAAAAGAGTCTTTTTCCCTCTGAGATATTTCATAAAATCAGTTGAGTATCGACACACACCGTTATGATGGTCGAAGTTGTTCCCCAGGGACAACCGACTTGTCCGGAATCTCTTGTGTTGGGCACACCTGTCGATTGATTTTTGAATTATGGGATGATATATATCATATTTAATTTTGCTTAGATCAAATAAGATAAAAAAGAAAAATAAAATAAGAGAATATGCTTAAGATATTCAACATAGAATTCTCTATTGTTATGGATACGAGATGTCAATGCTTCAGGACGAAGAAGATGCATGAACAACATATTGGTATAAGACAGGGAGAATAAATGACTGACAAAAGAAGTAATAAATACAGTAAGCCGTCTGACGATGAAATCCGAAAGAAACTAACACCAATTCAGTATAAAGTGTCACGGGAGGATGGGACAGAAAGGGCATTCGATAATGAATACTGGGACAACAAGAAAGAAGGTATATACGTTGACATCGCATCGGGTGAACCCCTTTTCAGTTCAAATGACAAATATTCATCAGGTACAGGTTGGCCCAGCTTTACAAAACCTATAGACAAGGAATTTATCGTAGAAAAAGAAGACAAAAAATTATTCCGGGTAAGGACAGAGGTCAGGAGTAAATATGGTGACTCCCACCTCGGGCATGTCTTTGATGATGGTCCCGAACCTACAGGACTTCGCTACTGCATGAATTCAGCATCACTCCGGTTTATTCCAAAAGAAGACATGGAAAAAGAGGGGTATGGGGAGTATTTGGAACTGTTTGAGAAATAATTATTGTATTCTTTCATTGAACGATCTGATGTGACACGTATAGACAGGAATTGATTTATATATCTTCAATCAGATTTATGAAATAAAATAAATGCTATCACTGTTGTGCTGTGTGTGAGCATTCGATATATTATGATATCTGTAATGTTTGTATTATTACAGGGCACCGTACTGTCTATACGTAATATAATCAACCTGTCTTGAATGATTAATCAAACCTTATTTTGTTAATCTTATTAATGAATGTTATTACCGTGCAGTATTACGTATCTTCTTATAGGAAACAACCCATGTATGAATGCAGAACAGACAGAAAAACTGAGAAAACTTATTGATAAAGAGATCGAAGAGCTAAAGCTGACGATTGAACGTGTAAAGGATACTGTTCAGCCTGTTGTTCCGGATGATGCGATAGGACGTCTTACCAGGATGGAAGCTATTAATGCGAAGAGTGTCAGTGAAGCGACATTGAGATCTTATCAAGCAAGACTGAATAAGCTTAAATCTGCTCTTCATAATATCGATGAGCCTGATTTCGGTATCTGTGCAGGCTGTGAAGAGCCGATACCTTTTAAAAGATTGATGGTCATGCCCGAAAGCAGAATGTGTGTTTCATGTATTGAAAACAGATAGGCTGTTATAACGTCTATATACTTCTCATTTTCCTCTCATTTATATATAATCTTACGAACCGATGAAGACTACCCTCAGGATATGGATACCTTTATTCTTGACCCTTGTATTCTCAATATGGTATGGCTGCTCCCTTTTTATAAAGCCCCGGCCAGAGCCAAAGCTGGAAAATCTGACCTCTCAGCAGGTCTTTGATCATGACTGGACGGATGATCTGATGTTCGTGGAAATTGACCGGGCTATTGAGCAGTCAATCAGATATTATGAACGGCTTTCTCCGGATGAAGTATTTCAGTATGGAGAACGTATGTACTCTTCAAAAGAAATGATCGCATCATTGACTTTGTTTCTTAAGATAATAGAGAGCTCGGAAGGGAATGAACGTTTACATCAATTAAAAGAGAAGTTTCTTTTTTTTGAAAGTAAGAACGCTGAAGGAGAGGCGTATTTTACCGGGTATTATGAGCCTCTTCTGGAGGGAAGTCTTGTCCCCGAAGGGGATTTCACCGAACCGCTCTATGAAACTCCTCATGATCTTGTGGAAGTTGATCTCGGTGATTTTTCGAATAAGTGGAAATATGAAAAAATTGTCGGTCGCCTGGTCGGCAATAAACTTGTTCCATATGATTCCAGAGATGACATAGTGCACAGGAAATCTCTTGTTGGACGTGCGAATCCACTTGCATATGTTAAAGAAATCGAACTTTTCTTTCTCCAGATTCAGGGTTCGGGTCTTATCAGGCTTCAGGATGGAAACACACTGCGGGTCAACTATTCTCAGAAGAATGGTCATCCGTACAAGGCGATCGGGAAAATACTATTTGACAGAATTCCCGAGGAAAAGATGTCTCTTCAGGCGATCAAGGAATATCTTTATGCACATCCTGAAGAAGTAAAGGATGTGCTAAATTACAATCAGAGCTATGTTTTTTTCCGTGTGGTAGAAGAGGGGCCTCTGGGTAATATTGATGTACCCCTCACACCGCTTCGTTCTATTGCAATGGATAAGAGAGGTATTCCAAAAGGAGGTCTTGCCTATATTCAGACTGAAATACCTTTTTTTGATGATGAGCAGGTCATCGGGTGGAAATCCATCAGACGATTTTCCCTTGTTCAGGACACGGGAGGGGCCATACGGGATCACGGCAGGGCAGATATATTTCTGGGTCATGGAAAGGAGTCAGAATTAATCGCAGGTTATCTGAAACAGAGGGGAAGGATATTTCTTATAGTTGCAAAGAAAGAGTTTCTGAATCAGTGATTTGATGCAGAGTCCTTAATCCTGTCCAGGATGAGACCGAAGAAATGCCGTTCGTCTTTCTCATAGAACCAGCCGAGATGTGCCGTGCAGTTTGAGCAGATGCTGACGCTCCATGTAAAACCCGTAAACCAGGTGTTGTCCAGTGTAGATTGTTCATCAATCAGACAGCCGTCTGCATGCGAAAAACAGCCTATCTGAAACACAAGACCCTCCGGATTAATGAAGGTATGCCTGTGCTGATCATTCACAGTAATGATCTGTTCAGGCCAGGTCACAATATTTCCGCAGTATATACATAGAATTGCCTGACCTTCAACTATGCCAAATTTTTTTTCTGATTTTATGACAATGTTATCAGATGGTTTTTCTTTTGGTGGTTTAAACGATATGTTATCCGTGTTCTCAACCCTGTTGATCATCATTCCTTAATATATGGTATAATTTTTTTACTCTTTCAGAGGTTTTTTTAATGTCCCCGTTATTTTCGATCAGATAGTCCGCCAGTTTTTTTTTCTTATACATGGGCATTTGTGATCGAAATCGATGTGAAATTTCATCTCTGGTAAATCCTTTTCTTTGCAATCTTTTAATTGCCGTCTGACGGTCTGCATGGACAACAATCGTCTTGTCAAAATGTTTTTCGTAATGGGCCTCAAACAGCAGGGGAACTTCAAAAATTATAAAGGCGTCGGGGTTTATTCTCGTTAAATTTAATTTTACCGCTTTTATTTCTTTTAAAACTCCCGGATGGATTATTTCTTCAATAGCTTTTCTTTTTTCCGGATCACTGAAAATAATACCGGCCAACTTTTTTTTGTTTAAAGATATGCCTGAAGAAGATTTTGTCAGTACTTCATCTCCAAGAAGGCTGGATATCTTCCGGATTGTACTTTCCTTGCCCAGAATATCATGAACAAACTCATCAATATTAAATGTATAGGCCCCGAGTTTTTCAAACAAATTCAGAACCGTTGTTTTTCCCATTCCGAAACTGCCTGTTAGACCGATGGTTGGCATAAGAAATTATAACAGTTTTCAGTATAAGGTTGCGGATCGCATCAATGATTAAAGCTTAAAAATTAGTGAATTACACCTGATAACTAAGTATGTGACATGTAGGAATCGAGGAATTTCTCAACTATACTGTTTTCTTGACTTACCTTAAGGAGATTGATAATATAATTTACGTCAAATCGTGAAATCTTTCCTTATGTCTTTTACAATATGAAAAGTCTAGAGGAACTTCTCAGGCACTGTCTGTAAATAATAAACAAGTCAGGAGGGTTTGATGAAAGTAGCAATTGGAAGCGATCATGCCGGCGTCACCATGAAAAGCGAGATTGTGCCTGTTCTGGATGAGTTATTCATTGATTGGGAGGATTTTGGCACGAAAGACGAGGAATCAGTGGATTATCCTGATTTTGGAGAAAAGGTATCTGATGCTGTCTCCAGGGGTCAAGCAGACAGGGGGATTCTCATTTGCGGAACCGGTATCGGAATGTCTATTGTTGCAAACAAAGTTCCTGGCATACGGGCTGCTCTGTGTCAGGAAGATTATTCAGCAAAAATGAGCAGGCTGCATAATGATGCCAATATTCTTGTATTACCCGGAAGGATTATTGATAAAGAGAAAGCAAAAGAAATAGTCAAAACATGGTTTACAACTGATTTTGAGGGTGGAAGGCATCAGCGAAGGCTGGACAAGATAAAAGAAATTGAAGAGAAACAGAAATGAATGACGATGACTTGAAGAAATTTGATCCTGAGATTTATCGGGCCATCAGGGAAGAGATAAAACGCGAACAGGATAAAATCGTGCTTATTGCTTCTGAAAATTATGCCAGCAGGGCAGTTTTGCAGGCCCAGGGTTCGGTCTTTACCAACAAGTATGCCGAGGGGTATCCGGGCCGGCGTTATTATGGAGGTTGTGAATTTGCAGATCAGGTCGAGACTCTTGCAATTGAACGTGCACGGGAGCTTTTTGGAGCGGAACATGTAAATGTGCAGCCCCACTCCGGGTCGCAGGCAAATATGGCGGTATATTTTGCCGTATTAAAACCGGGCGATAAGATTCTCGGTATGGACCTCAGTCACGGGGGCCACCTGTCACACGGAGCAAAGGTTAATTTTACAGGCAAATATTACAAAATATCATCTTATGGAGTAGACAAAGTTACAGGCATGATCGACTATGACAAGGTTCGCAAGCTGGCAAAAAAGCAGAAACCCAAGCTGCTTCTGGCCGGTGCAAGTGCCTACTCGAGGACACTGGATTTTAAGGCCCTTTCTGATATTGCAAAAGAGGTGAAGGCGTATTTCATGGCTGACATTGCACATATCGCAGGATTAATTGCGACCGGTAACCATCTATCGCCGGTCCCTTACGCGGATTTTGTTACCAGCACATCTCACAAGACCCTGAGAGGTCCCCGTGGTGGGTTAATCATGTGTAAATCCGAGTATGCAAAGGTAATCGATAGAGTGGTATTTCCGGGCATGCAGGGCGGGCCGCTCATGCATGTTATTGCTGCAAAAGCGGTTGCGTTTAAAGAAGCCCTGACACAGGAATTTAAGACATACCAGCTCCAGATTGTCAGGAATGCACGGGAATTGGCAGATGTATTGATGGGCACAGGGCTGAAGGTCATATCTGGCGGGACTGACACCCACTTAATGCTCGTGGATCTTACAGAATTGAATATTTCCGGAAGCGAGGCCGAAACTGCACTTGACCTTGCAGGCATTACGGTGAATAAAAACTCAATACCCTTTGATAAAAAGCCCGCTACCATTACGAGCGGTATAAGAGTAGGTACACCAATAGTAACAAGCCGCAAAATGAAGGAGCCGGAAATGGTTATCATAGCTGAACTAATAGCTGCAGTGCTCCATGATCACAAGAACAGCGCAACGATCAGTAGAGTAAGAAGCAAAGTGAAATCTTTGTGCAAGAAGTTTCCGGTTTACGAGGACATAACTATTTAATCAATAATAACCGTCCTGCATTATCACTGCAAAATATCATGCGATGCCCTTTTTGTAATCATATTGAAGATAAAGTCATAGACTCGAGGCAGGGTAAGGATGCTGATGTGATCAGGCGCAGGCGCGAGTGTCTGAAATGTGAAGGCCGTTTCACAAGTTATGAAAGAATTGAAAACATCTTGCCCCATGTCATCAAAAAAGACAATAGCAGGGTTCTTTTTGACAGGCAGAAAATACTTCAGGGGCTTGAAAGAGCATGTGAAAAAAGGCCGGTGAGTGTTGAGGCCAGGGAAGAGCTAGCAACAAAAATCGAAAAAAGTCTTCAGGCAACAGGGGAAAAAGAAATATCGAGCGCATTTATAGGTGAACAGGTTATGGACAATCTCAAGGAGATTGATCAGGTTGCTTATGTAAGGTTTGCATCTGTTTACAGACAATTTAAAGACATCAAAGAATTTATGCAGGAAATAAATGATATTGTTTACAAGAAAAAAGACCGTTAATTCGATACATTTGTATTCACTCTGCATCATTAAATTAAATCAACCATTAAGCCGAATACATAATTGGCCATAGGATGTATGGATGGTTCTTGCTTGACAATAAACAGTATAGACGATATATTAAATTTAGGAGATTTTTATGTTCGAGAAATTTACGGAAAGAGGTAGAAAGGTCATAATATATGCACGCGAGGAAGCCGAAAAGCGTCAAAATGACTATCTCGGAACAGAACATCTGCTACTGGGTCTTCTAAGAGAAGAGGAAAGTCTGCCCATGGTTATACTAAAAAAGATGGGGCTTTCAGCGGATGAACTGCGCATGGAAGTAGAAAGAAACCTTCCTACTGGATCTAATATTCTCACATTTGGTGATATTCCCTTTACGCCAAGAGCGAAAAAGGTTCTTGAGCTTGCTGTTGAAGAAGCAAGGCTGCTTGGGCACAGTTATATAGGCAGTGAACATCTGCTTATTGGGTTGATCAGGGAGGAAGCGGGAATAGCCGGAAAAATCCTGAGGAGCCTGGGAGCCAACCTGCTTGGTGTCAGACAGCTTGCAATCAATTTATCGATAAGAAAGATGCAGGCCGGGCAGAAAGAGAAAAAGACCCACACACCTGCGCTTGACGAATTCGGCAGGGACATAACCCAGCTTGCAAGAGACGGTAAACTTGATCCTGTTATTGGCAGGGAACGGGAGGTGGAAAGAGTACTGCAGATCCTTGGGAGACGCGTGAAGAACAACCCCGTCATCATAGGTGAATCAGGCGTAGGGAAGACTGCCATTGTTGAAGGGCTTGCCCAGAGAATCGTTGCAGAAGAAATACCCGAAAACCTTATTGATAAACGCATCGTCAGCCTTGACCTTGGTGCTCTCATAGCCGGTACCAAATACCGGGGCCAGTTTGAAGAGCGTTTGAAGCTTGTGATGAAGGAGATCGTACAGTCTGACAATGTAATACTCTTCATAGACGAACTTCATACCCTAGTTGGTGCCGGAGCTGCGGAAGGTTCCATAGACGCATCGAATATGCTCAAACCTGCGCTTTCACGAGGTGAAATTCAATGTATTGGTGCGACTACCCCTGATGAATACAGAAAATATATCGAAAAGGACGGCGCATTCGAAAGAAGATTCCAGCCCATTTATTTACAGCCTCCTACCCTGGACGAGAGCATTCAGATTCTGAAAGGACTACAAACCAGGTATGAGGTTCACCACAAAGTTAAGGTTACCCCCGAGGCGATTAAGGCCTGTGTCAATCTCTCGGACAGATATATCACCGAACGTTATCTCCCTGATAAAGCGATTGACGTTATGGATGAAACAGGCGCCAGGATCAAACTGAAGAGATTTACCATGCCGCCTGAGATTCGTGAGCTTGAAAAGGAATTGAAAAGACTGAGTAAGGAAAAGAACCTGTATGTTAAACTCAATGACTTTGAAAAGGGAGCCTCTGTAAAAAACGAAGAGGACAGGGTAAGAAAACTGTACGAGAGTTTAAACAAGAAGTGGCGTGAGAATCAGCAGAAAGAAACCCCCAATGTGCTTGAAGATGATGTGGCTTATACTGTTTCGAAAATTACAGGCATTCCTCTTTCCAAGCTGGAAGAAAAGGAATCAGAGAAACTGTTGCGCATGGAAGAAGAACTTCACCAGAGGATTATCGCCCAGGATGATGCTGTGAATGCCATAGCAAAAGCCATTAGAAGGTCACGGGCGGGTATTAAAGCCAGAACACGGCCTATCGGATCATTTTTCTTTCTTGGACCGACAGGGGTTGGAAAGACAGAACTTGCAAAGGCACTGACTGAATTCCTGTTTAATGATGACAAAGCATTGATTAAGATTGATATGTCTGAATATATGGAAAGGTTTAATGTTTCAAGACTTACAGGCGCCCCTCCCGGATATGTGGGGTATGAAGAGGGGGGCCAGTTATCAGAGACTGTTCGCAGGAGACCTTATTCTGTTGTGCTGTTTGATGAAATCGAAAAGGCCCATCCTGATGTCTTCAATGTGTTATTGCAGGTCCTTGATGAAGGGGTGATTACAGATAACCTTGGAAGAAAGGTCGATTTCAAGAATACGGTCATTATCATGACTTCCAATGTGGGTACCAAGAACATTGGAAACGCAATGCCGCTGGGTTTTCAGAAGGAATCTTCCGAGAATACATATAGCAAGATTAAAAGCTCGGTTCTGGATGAACTGAAGATTAAGTTTAACCCGGAGTTTCTGAACAGGATTGATGATATCGTTGTATTTCATCAGCTTGATAAGACTCATCTTGTAGAAATTGTGAAGTTGCTTATTGATGAACTCAACAGAGAGCTGCTTGATCAGGACCTGGCCATTTCACTTTCTGATGAAGTAATAGAGTGGCTCATCGAGAAGAATTATGAGCCGTCTTATGGCGCGAGACCCATGAGACGGGCAATTCAGAAACATATTGAGGACCCTCTCTCGGAAGAGATTTTAAAAGGCAAGTTCATTGATGTGAAAAAGGTCAATGTAACGCTTGAAAACGATACCCCGGTATTTGTTGAAACTGATGTTGAGGCACTGATCTCTTCCAATAACTGATGCTCTGTATCGAAATATCAATTAGAAGAAATATCCCAGTCCAAAATCAAAGTGAAGTGCTGTGATATTTACCTTTACCGAACCATCTGCAATGGGAACGTCCTGCCTCGCGTGAGTTAATTTTAACTCCGGAATGAAATATAATTAATTAACCAGCTGAATGTCTCTTGAAATGCTGACCTGGCCGGTTATTCCGCAACAATGGTATCTGTCTGTCCATATCTTTGGTATGATGCCTCCACCGCATTTTAAATTCGTTTTGCCTCTTACCTTGATGTATGGATGAGACATGACAGTTCCTGCACCAAGACGAAGCACATATTTTTATAAATGCGCCTGGCATGGTATGAAGAAAAGAGATTGTAATCTGTCAAGCAGCAGAAAGTCATGGAGCACCGGATAGCTCCCGGATTGATGCATTACACCCCAGCACTACCTCAATCAATGATTGCTCCCCCTTCACATATCGCGCACCTTTTTCCCAGCTGGGCAGCCAGCAACCGTTGTAACCAGAGTAACCGCGTGGTTCGGAAAACTTGGCAATGTCTTTGCTGCCGTCTATGTCCTGGCCAACGATAGCGAAGTAGGTGCCTCCGGGTACTTCACCCACCTCAATTACTGCTGTATCACCGAAACTCTCCATAGACCCCTTTCGATAGGGCTGCCCGCGAGAAAAAAGACCCGGCAGAGCGTCCTTGGAAGCGTAAAGCACCCAATGAAGCAAAGCAGCCTGTGAAGGTATACCTTTGACGACAATGGATAGCCGGGTAGTATTCCCGGCAGTAATGGCATTATTGGCCTCTGCTCTGGAGGATATGCTGACGTGGGTCAAGCCAATGATGGCTGAGCATATGAGGGCAATGGCGGATCCGGGTCTCATTCTTCCAGTTTACATTTGATTGGCGACTATGTGAACGGTTCAGTTTTTTTTATCTATATTGTCGATGTCGAGTTTCGACACCCGTTTATTTCATTCAATATTGGATTTGCCCTCATGCAAAAACAATGTGTAGAGTCGAGAGGCGAAATTAGCGTTCAGTTTGATACTGTATCTACAGACCTTCTCCGGAGTTTCAACGCTCAAGAATTTTGATAATTAAAAGTATACCTTATGCCACATATTTTGCACAAGAATGAGTATGCTCAACATATCGTATTGATAATATTCAGGTGATATGATGCGTGAAAATGGAAAGTCTAAATCTGTTAGTAAAAAAAACGTTTAAGATATTGGTATACAAAAATTATTGTCATCGGTTTGCTAGCGCTGGAAGGTTACACAAAAGACAGGATAATATGCTGGTTATTGCTTAAAGTAAGCAATTATTATATATTATTATGTTATGGCCGGGATTTGAATACGTAATGATAAAGGTAAGTTTTTATTATGACAGCGCAATCGATGACAGGATATGGAAGAGGGACCTCAGGTTGTTTTAAGATCGAGATCAGGTCATCCAATCATAAAAATATTGATATCAATATCAATCTTCCCTATTATTTATTCTCCCATGAAACAGAAATAAGGAAGATTGTCAAGAAGAAACTTAATCGTGGTCGCATTGATGTCTATGTACCCAAACAGGACATTGAAGGCATAAAGCTGAATGTAAACAGGTCGCTCGCCAGGGAATACTATAATGCATTGACCTCACTGAAGGACGAACTCTCTATTAATGAAGAAATCGGTATTCAGTTGCTTGCATCCCAAAGGGACATCTTTTTTATGGACGAGCCTGAGGTCAATACAGATGATTTGTATCAGGCTGTTGATCTGGCTATTGATGATCTGATGAGGTCACGGTCTGATGAAGCAAAAGAGCTTATGGATGATATTTCTGAACGCGTTCATCTGTTTCGCACATATCTGAAGGCAATAGAAGACCAGAGACAGGACTTTATCAGGTCTTCACAGAACAGGCTTCGCGACAGAATCAGGGAGCTCCTGGATGACAAGGATGTTGATGATACACGTCTGGTCCAGGAAGTGGCTTATCTCATAGAGAAATCAGACATTACTGAAGAGATTGTGAGGATCAAAAGCCATCTGAAGCATTTCGAAGAGGTGCTGAGGGCAGGTGATACTATCGGCAAAAAACTGGACTTTCTGGTACAGGAACTTCGCAGGGAGATAAACACGATCAGCGCCAAGGTCCAGGACGCTGGGATATCGACAAAGGTTGTTGAATCCAAGCACGAGCTGGAAAAGATAAAGGAGCAGATTCAAAACCTTCAATAGATAATGAAGAAGTCCGGTAAATTAATAAACCTTATAAACATCGGTTTTGGTAATATTGTGTCAGCGACACGTGTGGTTGCCATTGTAGCTCCCGGCTCATCGCCGATCAAGAGACTGCGTGAAGAGGCAGGTGAAAGAGGAAAACTTATTGATGCGACACAGGGGCGCAAGACAAGGGCGATCATAATTACTGACAGTGATCATATCATATTATCAGCTCTTCAGGTTGAAACCATAACACAGAGGTTTATATCAGAAGAATAATATGGCAGCAGCTAACGCCGAAATTAAAAGGACCATACAGCGAAGAGGCAATCTCTTTGTTATATCAGCGCCATCAGGTGCAGGCAAGACAACCCTTTGCCGGAAGCTTCTGAATAAAATGTCTGATATCAAGATGTCTGTCTCTTACACAACGAGGGAGCCAAGAAGAGGTGAAATACATGATGAGGACTATACTTTTGTGACCAGAGAGACGTTTAAGAAGATGATTGATAAGGGAGAGTTTGCCGAATGGGCCATGGTCCACGGAAACCTTTACGGCACATCCATAAAGAGGGTGAAGGAGTTGAACAGCAAGGGCTATGATATAATACTCGATATAGATATCCATGGTGCGATTCAGCTCAAAAAGAGCTACAAAGGTGCTGTTTATATTTTTATACTACCTCCGACCATGGAGGCGCTGCAGAAGAGGCTGATACACCGCAAAACCGACTCTGAGGAAATTATAACAAAACGGCTTGATAACGCAAAGGCTGAAATATCGGAATATAAAAATTACGATTATATAATTGTGAATGACAGGATTGATACAGCATATAAGGAACTTGAAAGCATAGTGCTTTCAGCAAGGCTGAAAACAGAATGTGCTGATCATGAATGGATTAAAAAAATAATAAATTAAGGAGGATGTATGGATATAATTTCATTACCAATTAAATATGACAGGGAAAAAATCGATGGCAATTACAGGCTGGTCATGGCAGCAGTCAAGAGAGCAAAAGATCTGTCACAGGGATCCCTGCCGGTTATCTCTTCGAAGGCACAAAAAATCACTACACTGGCAATTGAAGAGGTCGCTTCAGGCGCTGTAAAAATACTCACTGGCGAAGAAGCTGTAAAGGCCAGTGAAGAGGCAAAAAAGCTGACCCATCAAAAGGTGATTGATGAGGCACAGCAGAAGGAAACCATGCCCGAGGATATGACTGAACTTGAAAAAGACCTTAAAATCTATCTGAGTGAAAAAGGTGAGTCAGAACAGAAGAAGACGATCGAGGACATTTTCGGAGACAGCTGATTAAGTGCTCAGTGGAAGCAATGTCCTTCTTGGTATTACTGGAAGTATAGCAGCTTACAAAGCTGCAGATCTTGCCAGACGTTTAATGGACGAAGGTGCAAAGGTCAATGTCGTTATGACCGATGCGGCCTGTCGCTTTATCACTCCTTATACATTGGAATCCATTACAGGAAATGCGGTACATGTGGACCTGTTTAGGGATCCATACTGTCATATACACCTCGCTGCTGAATCTGATCTTTTCATAATCGCGCCTGCCACAGCCAACACAATTAACAAACTGTCCTGTGGACTGGCTGATAATCTTCTCAGCTGCCTCTGGCTTGCCTATGACGGACCGGCGCTTATGGCACCTGCAATGAACTTCCGGATGTATAAGAACAGGACTGTTCAGTCAAACATAAAAAATTTTAAAAAAACAGGAGTTGAAATTATAGGTCCTGCAAAGGGGAGCCTTGCCTGTGGTGAAGAGGGAAAGGGCAGGATGTCTGAAGTCAGTGAAATTGTGGAAGCTGCAATTTCAGTTATGTCACCTCATGATCTGACTGGACATAAGATACTGGTTACTGCCGGGCCGACTCGGGAACAGATCGATCCCGTCAGATACATCTCAAACCGTTCTTCCGGTAAAATGGGCTATGCTCTGGCACTGGCAGCAAAGAGACGGGGAGCAGACGTAACCCTGGTCAGCGGACCCTGTTCAGTCGATCCTCCCCATGGCGTTTCAATTGTATACGCGGAAACATCAGATGATATGGAAAAGGCAGTATTTAAGCATCTGGATAAGGCCACTGCGGTGATCATGTCTGCCGCAGTTTCAGACTTCAGAGCTGATTTAAATACTAAGAATAAACTTGATAAAAACATAGTTAAATCATTGAAATTAAATAAAACAACTGACATACTTAAAAAACTGGGAAGCAGGAAAGGAAAACGATTTCTCATAGGTTTTGCTGCGGAATCAGGTAAGAATGTAAAAAGGGCTTCAGCCAAGCTAAAAGAAAAAAAGCTTGACCTCATGGTGTTAAATGATATATCACAGGAAGGTGCCGGGTTTGATACTGACACAAATATTGTCACATTGATACATAAAAAGGGGGATGTAAAAGATTATCCCATTATGAAGAAAATCGAGGTAGCACATATCATTCTGGACTGCTTAAAGAAAAAAAAGGGGAGCTCATGAAAATACTTGTTATTCACGGTCCGAACCTCAATCTGCTGGGTGCGAGAGAGTCAGACATTTATGGCATCAAAACACTGGATGAGATAAATGACTCCCTGAACTCCCTCGCTGAAGAACTCGGTGTTGAGCTGGCGATTCACCAGTCCAACCATGAGGGTGAAATAGTGGAGATCATACAGCATTCCGGTAAATGTTCAGCTCTGCTCATAAACCCGGCCGCATATACTCATACGAGTGTTGCCATCAGAGATGCTATTGCAGCGGTTGACATCCCTGCGGTTGAAATACATCTTTCCAATATCTATAAGAGAGAAGAGTTCAGGCACACGTCTCTGATTTCTCCCGTTGCATCAGGACAGGTTGCCGGATTTGGTCCTGACAGTTATCTTCTAGGATTGCGGGCTGCGGTTATTGTTGCCAATGCAAAAAAAAGCGCTTCTTAGAAAAAAGCTTGCCAAAGCCCGGGTTGACGCTATCCTCATAACGGATCTCATAAACGTTAGGTATCTTACGGGATTTACCGGTTCCTCGGGCTATAGTATTATTACGGAAAGGGACGCTCTGTTTATAACCGATTTCCGCTATAAGGAACAGGCCAGGGGTGAGGTGAAGGGGTTCAAGATCATTATTGAGAATGCGGAACGGACAGGTGAAATAAAAAAATATTGTGAATCATACAGGATAAGGACTCTGGGCTTTGAAGACCATAATGTCAATTATGGTTTATACAGAAAGCTTGTCAAAAGAAAAATAAGGCTTAAGCAGCTCACTAATGTGATCGAGCAGATAAGGATCACAAAAACCGAACAGGAACTGTATGATATCAGGACCGCTGTGAAAAGGGCTGAATCTGCATTCCGTAAACTTCAGCCATTTATCATGGCAGGTACGACAGAGAAAAAATTAGCTTTAAAACTTGAGGGGTTGCTCAAGTCTGAAGGTTGCAAAACACTCCCGTTTGAGGTTATAGTAGCGTCTGGTCCCACAGCGGCTCTTCCTCATGCCCAGCCAACAGAAAGAAAACTCAGAGGCGGTGATCTTGTTGTAATAGACTGGGGAGGGGAATGTAAAGGCTATACTTCAGATATGACCCGGACCGTACTCCTTAAGGGCAGAAGCATTTCAAAGCAAAAAGAATTATACTACAATGTGCTTGAGGCACAGAAAAGGGCCATTTTTAAAGTTCAGCCGGGCGTAAATGCGGCTGACATAGACAGGGCCGCGAGGACATATATTAAACAGACCGGATATGATGAGTATTTTGGTCATGGAACGGGCCATGGTGTCGGGCTTGCAGTTCATGAAAAACCTGTTGTATCATGGCGGAGCAGGGAAGTTATCAAGGAAAACATGGTCTTTACTGTTGAGCCCGGCATTTATCTTCCGGGTTTCGGGGGAGTGAGAATAGAGGATATGGTAGCGGCAAAAAAAGGCGGAGCTGACGTTATGACATCGCTGCCAAAAAAACTGAAAATAATAGAGAGGTAAATGTGATATCAACAAGTGATTTCAGAAAGGGTAAAAAAATCGAGTATAAGGGTGCTCCGCACGAAATCCTAGACTTCCAGCACCATAAGATGGGAAGGGGGGGAGCAATAGTCAGGACCAAGCTGAAGAACCTAAAGACGGGGAGCATATTTGATGACTCCTTTAAGGGCGGAGAAAAGTTCGAGGCCCCTAACCTTGATGAACGGTCCATGCAGTACCTGTATAATGATGGTGATCAGTATCATTTTATGGACAATGAAAATTATGAGCAGGTGCCGCTGACAGCGGAACAGCTCGGTGATGCAAAAAAGTTCCTTAAAGAAAACATGATGGTGAAGATCCTTTTATACAGCGGATCACCCCTTACTGTTGAAGTCCCGATGTTTGTTGAACTGGCAATAACGGAGACCGATCCTGGATTCAAGGGCGATACAGCCAGCGGTGGCAGCAAGCCTGCCGTACTGGAATCAGGAGTCACGGTAAAGGTGCCTTTTCACCTGAATGAAGGAGATGTAATAAAGATTGATACGAGAACCTCTGAATATATCGAAAAGGTGAAATAATGGAACTTGATGAGATTAAGAAACTGATTGATCTTATAAAGGAAACAGACGTAACAGAACTGTCGATTGAACGGGATGGGTCAAAGATCAAAATTAAAAGAGAGAAATATCTTGCTGCTGCTGAAATGGTTACATCTGTTCCCCATCATGCTGCTTCTGCTGAAGAGAAGGCTCCGGACGATCTGATGCTGGCCAAAATTACATCACCTATAGTTGGAATATTTCACAGAGCCCCGTCTCCTGAGTCCCCTCCCTTTGTAGAAGTGGGGAGCACAGTAAGGAAAGGACAGGTATTATGCATTGTTGAGGCTATGAAACTTATGAATGAGATAGAAAGTGACACACACGGTATAGTCTCGAAAATTCTTGTTGAAAACGGTCATCCTGTTGAGTATGGTGAACCTCTTTTTCTTATTGAACCCTCGACATGAAATTATTCAAAAAAATCCTCATAGCCAACAGAGGTGAAATCGCGATCAGGATAATCAGGGCCTGCCATGAACTTGGTATTGAAACGGCCGTTGTATATTCAGACATAGACCGCGATACCCTGCCTGTCAGAATTGCTCATGAAGCTGTCTGTATAGGTCCCGCGCCATCTGCAGAAAGCTATCTTAATATTCCGGCTATCATAAGCGCGGCAGAAATAACCGATGCAGAGGCAATACATCCCGGATACGGGTTCCTGGCTGAAAATCCCCAGTTTGTTGAGGCCTGCACCGCATCAAATATTACCTTCATCGGACCAACTGCTGATAATATCCGTTTAGGAGGAGACAAAGCAAAGGCACGCAGGATCATGATGAAGAAAGGAGTACCGGTTGTCCCGGGCAGTGATAAACCGATCAGTGACGAAGCTGAGGCTATGGAGACTGCAAAAAGAATAGGGTTTCCTGTTATTGTCAAGGCATCAGCAGGCGGGGGTGGCAAGGGCATGAGAATAGTTCCGGAAGAACAATATCTTGGCAAGATGTATCACATGGCCCAGAAAGAGGCGTTTGCAGCCTTTGGAAACGGTGAACTCTATATGGAAAAATATATTTCTGACATGAGACACATCGAAATTCAGATACTTGCCGATAAAAAAGGGAACATTATTCATCTTGGAGAAAGAGACTGTTCCATTCAGAGAAGACATCAGAAGCTTGTTGAAGAAGCCCCTTTTGTCCTGTCAACTCCGAAATTCAGGAAAAAAGTCGGGGATGCTGCTATCAAGGCCGCCAGAGCCATGAAATACAGGAATGCCGGTACAGTAGAGTTTATTCTTGACAGCAACGGTGATATATATTTTATGGAGATCAACACAAGAATACAGGTCGAGCACCCTGTGACAGAAATGATCACGGACATCGATATAATCAAGGAACAGATCAAACTTGCTGCAGGTTCTATGTTATCATTAAAGCAGTCGGACGTAAAATTTTCCGGCCACAGCATTGAGTGCAGAATTAATGCTGAAGATCCGGAAAGTTTTATCCCCTCACCCGGAACAGTATCGCTCTTTATCCCGCCTGGTGGTCATGGCGTAAGAACAGATACCGCTGCATTTTCTGGCTGGAAAGTGCCTGCCTATTATGATTCGCTGATTGCCAAGGTCATAGTCCACGGAAGGGACAGGGAAGAAGCGATAATGAGGATGAAACGGGCGCTGAGTGAGTTTGTTATTGAAGGGATAAAGACAACCATCCCATTCTATCTGAAGATCCTTAAAGACAGGGATTTTATCAGCGGCACATATAATACGCATTTTCTTGACAATTTTAAAAAAGCTTCTGCCAGTGCCTGACTGCTGTTCCTGAATATAGAGCACTCATTTGTCATTCGCGCAAAAGAAATGCTTCGGGAATCCCTATTGAATATTGATGCAAAACCTGCTTGCCGCAGGCAACAGGAATAACTGCCAACGGTCATTTGATGACTGTATCAATAGATCCATTATAAGCATACATGTATTGAACACTCTAGCTTAGATTGAAATATGTTAAGAAACCTCTTTTCTGAAAATAATCCCTTGTATCTCATAACCGATACATCAATAACCGGGCTGACACATTCTCAGATAGTGAGGAAAGCTGTATCTGCGGGAGTGAAGACAGTACAGGTAAGGGACAAGCAGATGCACAAGAGAGGACTTTATGAAGAGGCGGTGAATGTCAGGCATATTACTCTGAAACATAAAGTGAAATTCATTATGAATGACTATATTGATATTGCCATGGCTGTCAGGGCAGACGGTGTCCATATTGGTCAGGACGATATGCCGGTCGAGGATGCAAGGCGAATTCTTGGCAGGAACACAATTATTGGAGTATCAACTCATAATTTGGTCCAGGCCATGGAAGCGCAGAACAGAGGGGCTGATTATATCGGGTTTGGACCGGTGTTTCATACTTCAACTAAATACGCCGGCAGACCAAAAGGACTGAGATCTCTTAAAAATGTCTGTAATAAAATAAACATACCTGTTGTTGCAATCGGTGGGATTTCATGGGACAATATCAGTGAAATAATGAAGACGGGAGCAGATGCATGCGCCGTAATATCGGCAATACAGTCTGGTGATATCAAGGCCAATATAAGGAGACTGATGAAAGGTATTTAACCCTCAGTCCCCTTATTAGTTAATAAAAAATAGTTTCCGAACATTAAGTTATCAGGGTCTTTTGCATACAATGGGTAAACTGTTCATATTAATCTTCTCTTTTTTTCTTTCTGGATTTTCCTCTCCTCCTGATTCGCTTGTTAATAACCCGGATTCTGAAACATATAGTAGGCAGAGATCGGCAATGGTCAGTGACCAGCTGGAAAAAAGGGGCATAAAGGATGAGAGGGTCTTACAGGCAATGGGCAAAATCCCGAGACATCTGTTTGTCAATAAATCATTAAGCGGTAAAGCATATAATGATCATCCTCTCCCCATAGGAGAAGGACAGACGATATCACAGCCGTATGTAGTTGCCCTGATGACGGAAGCTTTGAACCTGAAATCAACCGACAGGGTACTTGAGATAGGAACTGGTTCGGGGTATCAGGCGGCTGTCCTTGCTGAAATCGTTTCTGAAGTATACACAATAGAGATAATAGAAAGCCTTCAGAAACAGGCATTATCACTCCTTGACAGTCTAGGATATGATAAAGTAAAAACCCGATATGCCGACGGTTATTTTGGATGGGACGAACATGCCCCCTTTGATGCCATAATTATCACGGCTTCAGCAAACCATATACCACCGCCACTGATAATGCAACTGAAAGAGGGCGGCAAATTGATAATTCCGCTTGGAAGTACTCTCTACTTTCAGACACTGACTCTTGTGACAAAGATACAAGAAGAGCTTGAGGTTGAGCAGATGGGAGGCGTTGCATTTGTACCGATGACAGGCAGGGCGAGAGAATAATGATAAATTACAAATTACAAATAAATATCAAAATCCAAAATTCAAATACATTTTACTGAAAAAAACCTCGCACTTTACACTTATTATCCTCGTTACCCGTAACCGTTACTCATCACTCGTAATTTGTAATTTCACAGATACGTCATGAAAGCCCTTTATAAAATGCAAATGCGTTTGGTGACTATCGCAGCTTATTTCCTAATACGCAAAATACTATGCCATATCTATTGATACGAGAATATACTCATCTTTTTGTTTGAAATAAATTACTGCCCTTCCTTCCTCATTTTCAAAAAGTATTACATCATTACTGAACTCTTTTACAGCTTTTAATTTCATAGGTTCTTTTTTTATGGTTTGACCGCCTTCTATTATCTGTACTTCTGCTATCATTCTTCCTCCTTCAATGTATGAATCATATCAGTAATATTATTCATAAACATTCATATTTAGACAGGCGTACTAAAAAACGCATTAAATGAGATGAGATTAATTATATGCATCATTACCATATAAGAACACATTTAAGCAGAGCGTTTATGAATATTATATCCCAGTATAGATGAATTAGTTTCATTAGCATACCTGTCTCATTTTAAATTACATTAATGGGTACACTATTTATTATTAACCATATTGTAAACCTGAAAGTATTTTTTTGCAGCTTTTCTCCAGTCAAATCGAGACGCCTTTTTAAAACTTTCCTGTATAAGCCGGTAATATTGAGATGGATGGTTCTGATATATCTCTGAAGCCTTTTTTAATGTTAATGATAAATTGTCCGCCATGCTCTGCGCCCATGTATTTATTTTATTTGCCTGCATTATTGTGCCGGAGTCTATAAAATCCCTGATGTTTTCCGGCTTGTAAAATACAGCATCCTCTTTAAACAGAAAACCGCATGTATTGTCTATCTGGTCTACAAGTCCTCCGGTGGCTCTTCCTATTACGACAGTGCCGCTGGCCATATACTCAACAGCGGCACCAAAGGGCTCATAAATTGATGGCATGACTCCAAAGGTACTTCCTGTCTGCAGTTCCCTGTATCCCTTTATCATTCTGAGGGGGAAGACTGTAACATTCCCTCTGCATTTGCATGCGATCTCGTAAAAGTAATCCAGGTGCGCCGGGTTTACCGGTAATGGGGCAAGTATGAATTTAATTTTATCACGGGCAAATTTCTCAATTGATCTCAACAGTACGAAGTATCCCTTCTGAATTGGATCGAGTCTTCCGGTCATAACAACGATCGGTACATTATCAGGTAATTTTATTATGGATTTCTCTCTGTATGTCAATTCTCCGAACCGTTCCTTTGGGTGATAGCAGTCAAGGATCTCGAGCAGGGCTTTTCTGTTTTTTAATTTCACGTTCTTGATTTCACTGAGAGTATGTTTATCTTTTTTGGGAAATTCAGGTGAGAAATCAACAAACATACCGTTATTAATACCAAATGTTTTGTTTGCCTTCAGGATATTCTGTAAATGAGGCGCATAATGCTTGGTTTGAATGATGTCAGTTGTAAGTTCTTTCGCGAAATTTTCACTGACGGTTGTAAGAGGGGCATCTACCAGCTGGAGTCCTATCTGATATGCTGAAAGCGATTGTTCGCTTATTCGAGCCAGGCTCGGTCGTCTGGGTCTGGTTAAAATACTTTTTAGCTCTTTCCAGCTGATCTGGGAATCATATGAATTATGCATTGTCTGAACAGTAGCACCGGATATTAATACGCGATTAAGCATGGCCTCCTTGGATGTCAGTGAAACAAAAGCGGTCTGCCATTCATGCAGATGAAAAATGATATTTTTCCGTATCCCCAGGGCACCAAGAGCAGAAGGGACAGCTTTACAATAAAATAATGCGTTACGACAAAGGGCTTTATTGTTCTGCTCTTTGCTTTTTTCAATATATATATAAGGGTCTTTAAGACTGTTACTGGCTTCAAAAAAACCTCTGGCCCCAATATAGTATTCCTTTATACTTCCTTTAAGAGGAGAGGTGTATGACCAGGTATACTCATAAAGTTCTGCCCTGACCGGTTTTCCGCTGAACTGTACGTTAAACTTTATCCCTGTTGGCCTGAGTTTCTTTCCGTCCATTATATGCGGGTAAAAAGGGGTGAGGAGGATAACAGACTGGACTGTATTTAACTCTTTAAGATACGGCAGGATGTTGGTAATGACAGTAGCAAGACCCCCACTTCTGGCAAATCTGTTCTCGAACGAGCAGAACACGATATGTTCAGCTGTTAAATGCTTTAACCTGTCTGTGATTGTCCTGATTTCTTCAGCGTTGAAAAAAGCGCTCATTAAAGACCAGTTCTTTTTCCAGCCTTTAAAATTTAATCCCATAATGAAACTCCGTACGCAATTGATTTGTACTGGCAGTAATTATAAATGAATTTTCCAATAAAAGTTTTGCGATCGTTGATCATCCTTTCATTCCAGCCGGTACTCTACTTTGGGGATCCATTTGGAGTAAGATTCCGGTCAGGTCCGAAGCGGATCTCCGCGAGGAGTCGCTCTGACCGGATTGACGGGATACGGTACGTTATATCAAGACACTATTTCGTGACCGTTGCATACACATCCAGAAATATATCCAGAATATCAGGATCAAATACACTTCCCCTCATGATACTCATTATTTCTGTAGCTTTTTCATTACTGTATTTATCCCGGTACGGTCTTTCCGTAGTAAGGGCATCATAGACATCAGCAATGGTAACTATACGGGCCTCAATAGGGATTTCATCTGATGATAGTCCCGCGGGATATCCTGAGCCGTCATAACGTTCATGGTGATAATTTATTATATTGATAACAGCATGAGACATTGCAGCCTTTTTTGCTATGTCAACCCCCCATTGAGGATGGTTTTTCATGATTTCAAACTCATCTGCGTCTAACGTTCCCTTTTTTTTAAGAATACTTTCGGGTATTCCGATCTTGCCGCAATCGTGAATCCAGCTTCCATGTCTGATGTCGGTTTTAATAGCATCCTGCAAATTTAACTCAGATGCAGTTATCAATGCATAATCCGCCACTCTTTCACAATGCCCTCTGGTATAACCATCCTTTAACTCCACTGCTTCGGCAAGAGAGAGAAGGGTGTTTTCATCAGAGCTTTTCAGAGCCTGCACAAGAGCGAACTGTTCGATGGCTTCATTGACAGCCTTTATGATAGAATCATTCTGCCATGGTTTGATAATGAAACGGAACACATCTCCCGTGTTTACTGCTTCAACTGCTTTTTCAAGATCTGTATTTGCTATCATGAGAATTTTGAAGGTATCAGGCGAAATATCCTTTATCCTTGAGAGAAGGTCAATACCTTTCATTCCCGGCATTTGATGGTCTGATACAACAACTGCTACGTTTTCATTGCTTACAATATCCAGTGCTGTAAGGGCATTCTCCGCTCTTAACAGCCTGATTCCAGAATCGATAAACAGTCTTTCAATTGAATTCAGGACGTTTATTTCGTCATTAACAACTAAAACTGTTACCATGGGGCATTCCTTTTTGTACACACTACATGAAATATGTATGTACTCGGACTAAACTGAAATTTTCTTTAAAAGATAGCGACTTGAATAGCTTTACTGCTGACAGGTAAAAACAGGCTCAACTCCAAAACCACAGCAATAAGTCATGGTTCAAGGGATCAAGGTGGGAGCGACTCACCGGGGTGAGTCGCTCCCATCTTAATCCCTATTTAGCACTTAAGTGAGAAAAGAACAAGAAAGTATAAATCGCAATCAGGTGTTCTTCCGAATTGACAGGAGTGATATAAACGCAAAAAAATATGCAACCGAGGCAATATGTAAAACCATATCAAATCCGGCTGACAGTGCAATTGCCACCGAGAGAACAGGCGCAAGAACGGAAAAACAGGCATTTATGGCCCATGCCCATGGGATCAGTGATCCATGATTTTTACCGAGCAGCGTCAGGCCGGTGGGAAAGGGGATGCCCATGAGGAAACCGATTGGTATGACAGACAGCGACAATAACAGTATTTTTGTCATAAGGTTTTGTGAGACAAGGTGGTGCAGCAGAAATGGATACAGATAACTGTATCCAAGAATTGCAGCAGACAGTACAACAATAAAGAAAGGACTGCTCAGGCCGGTGTGTCTCCTGCTCACATAGCTCCCAGCACCGGAACTGATAAGAATTGCGGTAAGCATGACCGAAAATGAGTATGACGGATTTTCGAGTAAAAGAATATTCTTTTGCATCAGAGAAACCTCAAGGAACATGAATCCGAGACCGAGCATTGCGAAGTAGACCATTGTTGATGCAGTGACTGAACGATGATATGTCCTTAGCTTTGTTCGTATGGGTTTTGAAACAGCAGGTAGGGAAATGATTATTATGCATGAGATGACAAGTATGGCCAATATGAATGGAAGCATGTATCCTTCATCCATAAAATACAACCAGTTATGACCCATAGTCTTATAAATAGCTTTAATATTTTCCAGTTTGATATAATATCCGCTAAAAGGTGAATTATCTGTGACCGGTGAAATATCAAATAAATAATTATCTATAAATTGCGAACGTTTCTCCCTGTCGATCAGACTGATAAATCCTTCATAATAATTATCTGATGCGTACTTGATGTATGCATTACTCTCTTCTTTTTTAATGCCCTGATAATACAGCATATCAAACCGTCTTGATCCCGAGAATTCCTTTATTCCTGCCAATTCTTTTTTGGTAAAAGGATTTTTTGCCGCAAGTATCGTCAAGCTGTCCCAGCTCCTGATGGCAACGATTCTGCCTGATGCATCATCTATCCCCATTCTTTCAAATGCAGATAATAAAGTTGCCAGCAGCCTGAATTCTGTTCTTGCCGGAGGGATGATATAAAGGCTGATACTGAGCATACCATCTCTCTTTAATGCAGCTAAATATTTTTCAAAGGCATTAACTGTATATCTGTAGTCTTCTGATATGCCAAATGAACCGCTGACAGATATCCCCGTCATGGGAATATCAACAATGTCATATTTATCACTGTTCATAAGGCTGAGACGGTTACGTCCCAGTCCAGTCCATGTATTTTCCCCGTATATTCCTCCGGAAAATTCACTCAGATCATCCCTTATGATCTTAAGCAATAGCGGATTGCTTTCAACTTTATGTACTTCTTTTGCTTCATAATATGCAGCCATAAGGGCCTGCAGACCGCCTCCCGGATCGATCACCAGTACTGTGACATCTTGTGTTATTTCATATGCGGCAGAGGAGGGGAGATGGCTTAGAAAATGTAATTTTGACTTGTCTGACGCGTCTGTTACCACAGTAATTCTGTCTCCATCAACGGCCATCCCTGTCTGATCAGGCAGGGGATTAAGATATTTCAGGCTGAGGCCAGGTGCAAGACGCACAGCCGGGCTCTTAAATACATCTATCCTTGAGTAAGAGCTGTTATAAGTTTTCATATGTTCAGCTCCGGGGTATTTCAGGTAATTGGATAGCTTCTTAAATGGAGACAATCTTGGCTCCAGTATGTCATGACCGGCAGTTAACAGAATAATGTTCGAAAAGATCAGCAGGATGGCTGCAACTTTATATGTTCTCTTTCCTGATATACATGTTCCTGTCAGGCACATGACAGATGCACAAATGACCGGATTTTCAGGACCTGAAATATGTAAAAGGGCGAGAACAGATATTGACCCCAGACCCGCACCCAGAAGATCAGCGGAGTAAATAGATTTTGCCCTTTCACTTCGGTGTAAAAACATGGATGCGATAAGAAGGGCTGAGAACAAAAAGGGTACACTAAGAATTGTGCAGTAAAGAAACAGATACAGTATCTGCCACTTTTCCCATGAAAGCCTGACCGGATCAAAAGGGAAACGATTGGCAGCCAGATATGAAAGCATAATCGATACCCCGGCAGTCAATGCAAAAAGCGGAATGACTGATTCAGAGCAGATCCATTCTGAAATATTTCTGAATATCAATCTCTGTTTATCGAAACGTTGATCTGCATATTGAGATCGTGCTGAGACAATGGCAAGGACAGTACCTGCAGTGCCTACTCCGAGCATTGCGATACTGACCACCATAAAGGAGAAATGATACCAGAGATGAATAGCAAAGAAACGCATAAGAGATACCTCAAACATCAGGAGAGCGCATGAAACAAGAAATATGACGGCATATGAGTGTTTCATTGTAAAATTATATCATTCGATTAAGGACAGGGTAAGGGGCAGGGGGTAAATTGTGATAGGTGATGGTTTTGGGATCTCGGTTAACGGCTGACAGCTGAAAGCTTTGTGCTGATGTTTATTAGACAGTTAATTCTGTAATCAGATATAATTCTTTTTATATTAATTGGTGATGTTTATTAACCGAACGATTATATGTCTATATTTTTCATTAAGTCCATTCTTTCTTTATTTCTAATAGTTCTGACAGTTCTCTTAATGTTCAGCATGTTTGAAGTCCTCGGAAGAAGGGAAAAAAAATATAGTATCGATAACTTAAAGAGAGTGCACAGGATATCAGGGTATGTGTATATACTTTCATTCCTGACCATTACTTACTTCTGTCTTCATTACATAGCGTCAGCAAAAACCGAACTCTCCTCACGGGCGTCACTTCACAGTTTTATTGCTGTTACGATTCTTGCACTTCTAGGAATTAAACTGTCATTTATAAGGATATACAGACAGTCATATGATCAGGTGAGGTATCTTGGTATTGCAATCGCTATTCTTACATTCGGACTTGTCAGTTTATCGGGAGGATATCATATGCTTATATCTAAATTCGGGACAGATACATCCTTTAATTCATTTGTTCAGTATAAAGCCACAATGAATATTGAAAAAGATAAGAATAAAAAAATCCTGGGAATTATAATAGATGAGGATGCAGAGGGCATCGGACGAGGGAAGAATCTGTTCGACTCCAAATGCAGCTTTTGCCATGAGGCCTACAGTGCTGAATATAAAGTCGGTCCTGGCCTTAAAAGGGTATTAAAAAATGCCAGATTACCGGTAAGCAACAAACCTGCTCTACCTGAAAATATTATTAAACAGATTAAACAGCCCTTTAACAGGATGCCGTCATTTGAGTATCTTACGGATGAAGAGATAGATGACTTACTGGCTTTTCTTAATACCCTTTAAAATCAGGATTAAATTCATTCATTTAAGGGGGTTACATGTCCGGCAGGTTATGTAATAACATACTTGTTAATGTGTTGTTAATTGCAATGGTCGTTATGTCGGGGTGTGCGGGAAATCAGGAAAAATCCGCTCCTTTATCCCGGAACACGTTTAAAGATATTCAGCACTGGATTAATGCCTTTGAAGACCCGGAACGACATAAATGGCAGAAACCTGAAGAAGTGATAAAAGCAATGAATGTGGACCTGAGTGATGTAATTGCGGATATAGGTGCGGGAACAGGCTACTTTACCCGAAGGTTTGCTTTTGCCGCATTAACCGGCAAAGCCATAGGTCTTGATGTCGATGCTTCCATGGTCCGGTACATGAAAGAGGATGCGAAGAAACTGGGACTGAATAATTATGAGGCAAGGGTCGTAAAAACTGATGATCCTGAACTGGACAAAGATTCAGTAAATATTGTGTTCCTGTGCAATACATATCACCATATTGATAACAGAGTTACATATTTTTCTAAAGTTGCAGAAAGTCTTAAACATGGGGGGAGACTGGTTATTGTTGATTTTTACAAGAAAGAACTTCCCTATGGTCCGCCACCCCATCACAAGCTGGCAAAGGAAGTTGTTATCAGAGAACTGGAGGAAGCAGGGTACAGACTTATCCGGGCACATGACTTTCTGCCCTATCAGTATTTTCTCGAGTTTGGGGTGTAGACTGAACGGCATAGATCCTGGGGTATCTTTCATCAGCCAGTAGACAATTCCCGGGTAGCATAATTTTCATGCTGTTATTCCTTTAAACAAAGCCCGAAAGACATCCTGGTGAAGATCCTGGTTAGGTACGAATAACAGGAAATAATTCAAACAGGCATATTACTATCTATGTGAAATGAATAATCCTATGCACGATCCTGAAACTGATGAAATACTGGGAATAACAAGATGTGTGCGATGCGGGCATCGCCTGGATGGAGACATTGAATGCCCCTTTTGCTCCATCTTTCCTGATGAACCACAAAAAGAGGGGATCTCTAAATGGATATATATTACCTCCTGTTTCCTCACTTCTCCCTTAAGTCTGTACTTTATACTAACGACGGAAAAGCTGAATTTTCTGGAAAAAATTCTGGCTTTTTCAGGATGCTTATTCTGGCTAACAATTTATCGCTTCTGGTTTTAACTTATATACTCATTTTCCAAGATATCCCGGACACCCCTCAAAGCCTTTACAACTCTTCTGTTTTCTCAGTTTGCACTCTTTATTAAAACAGATAAACGTATCATTATGAGACGTAATTTTACCCGGTACGTTACCCTTTATATTCTTTTTGCTTTTTTTGGACATTACATATTATAGCAGGCATTAAAATGAGGCTTGTACAGTAAGGTCGATTTAAAAAATCCATGAGGAGACTGTTCGAAGGATAGGAAAGGTTTTTAAAATCATGCTTTTCTGCCATTCACCGGGAAATAGAGACTGAACGTAGTTCCTTTCTCCATTGAGCTGTCAACTTTTATAAATCCTTTATGGTCCTCCATTATTTTTTTGGAAATCGGTAATCCCAGGCCGGTCCCCTGTCCTATGATTTTTGTCGTATAAAATGGCTCAAAGATCATTTTCATTTTATCGTTTGCGATCCCTTCTCCTGAATCAGCAAAACTGACTACCAGATAATCTTTTTCTTTGACTATCGTATGTTCAGCAGAGATGGTAAGTGTTCCTCCCTCTGGCATGGAGTCCATGGCATTTGCCAGAAGGTTATTGAACACTTCCATTACCTGGTCCCTGTCTACATATACAGCAGGAAGATTATTGAGTGACTCCTTAACTTGAATGGAGAGTTTTGTAAATTTATCCATGAACGGATTCAGTGAATCATGCAGGATCTGTGCTATATCGGACTGCTCACTTTTTATGGGAGCTTCACGCGAGTATGTGAGAACATTTCTTAAAATCTTTTCAAGCCGCTCCACTTCCGCAATGATTATTCCGGAAAATTCCTTGTCTTGTGCTCCTTCGGGTATGGACTTATCAAGCTTGCGCGCGAAACCTCCAATTAATGTGAGAGGATTTCTTATTTCATGCGCAACATTGGCTGTTAACCGTCCGAGGGCTGACATTTTTTCAGCCTGTGCAAGCTGTTCCTGAAGTTTCTGCCTGTCCATATCAGCATGATTATGTTCAATAGTAACGGCCAGCGTACTGGCTATGGACTTCAGAAGATCTTCTTCATCTGTACTTCTTTCATGGCCTTCCTTTACTACGAGATTGATAACACCCAGGGATGTATCTCCTGACATAATCGGGATGCAATAGTGACTATGAAGGTAGTCATCCTCATGTTTTTTGTTATGATCATGACGGTTATCGGTACATTGCGCAAATATTACCTTTCCGCTTGCAGCTGCACCTCCGCAGAGGCAAGTATCAAAGGGGACTTTTTCACATCCCAATTTAATTGACTCGGGAAGTCCTCTATTGGCCTTCATGACAAGCACATCAGGTTGATCATCGACAAGGTAGATACATCCGGTGGATTCCAGAGAAAGCCCGGGTATTGAAAGAATAGAATCAAGAATGCGCTGGAGCTGTTCTTCGATTGGTATAGCTTCAAGAGAGATACTGAGAATTGCACTGATCGCGGTCTGAAAGTTATAGTTTCTCCTTATTTTTTCTGCTGCCTTTATTCGTTCTGTAATATCCCTGACAGCGCTTAAAATGAACAGACCGTCTTCGGTTTCTATTGGACTGAGACTTATGTCAACCGGAAACACCCTGCCTTTTTTAGTTACTCCGAAGAGTTCAATGTCTGAGCCCATGGGGCGAGCAGCTGGTTTTAAAGAGTACTTATTTCTTGACTCAATATGTTTTGAACGCAGGCTCTCAGGCACAAGTTTTTCAATATCCTGACCGACGAGTTCATTCCTATTATACCCAAACATCAGCTCAGTCTGAGCATTAATCATGAGAATTTTACCTTTACTGTCGATATAGATCATTGCGTCGGGTGCTGACTCCAGGAGGAGACGGAATTTTCTCTCAGCCTGTTCTCTTATTGACAGTTCTCTCTCCATGGGAAGTAATGCTAGTCTTTTCATTGCATACCAGAGAACAATACCGATAACAATGGTCAGTATGATTGATCCGATAATTAATGGGAGGCTGAACCTGACCATGCTTGATTGAGCCGGCGACATGTCCTTCGTCATCTCAAGGTCAAGCAGTTTCCTGTTCTCAAACGTCACAAGCTGTTTCAGGTGCAGGCTGGAGCTTGATTCAGAATAACTTTTATAATGGACCAGGACAAATCCATTCGGTGCAACAGCCTTCATCTCCAGTATCTCTTCATGCTCCCTGGCCCACTGATTGAGGAACTGTTCGATTGATGCATAATCCTTGCTGAGAAGGGCCTCTCGTGAAAAGGTTCCGATAAGCTCAAGCTCCCTCTGCGTGTCATGATGTATTTCGTCCAGCATTTCATAATGTTGGGACATGATTGAAGAGATTACTATAATGAGGAAAATTAAAAGAATTGAAATGAAGGTCAGTATGAAACGGGAATACCTGAATTGTTTCATCTTGCTCATTTACCGGCGCTTATCTTTTCCGCTTTTTTCATGATGTCACGCAGGTTTTCATAATCCCTGTCCTCAACAGGGACAAGTGCGGTAACACCCTGCTTTATTGAAGACATGATTCTGCCTGCATCAGGATCATCCTTGAGAGATAACAGTGCGACCCGCAGCGCATTGATTATCGAACCAGGCAGTGATGACTTTGCTACGAACAAATGCTCTGAAATCCTTGGGGTCCATTCAAGAGCAATCAGGCCCCGGTCTTTATACTCATGGAATACTTCTTCTTTTACAGCGCCTGCATCAAAATCACCCATCAATACTCCGAGTGCCACATTACTGTGTCCACTCAAAAAAGAGTGTTTAGCAAGATCATCCAGCTTGATGCCATGATCATTTAAAACCGTGAGAGGAACAATATAACTCATGGTTGAATTGGGGTCTCCAAATGCAAAGCTTTTCCCTTTCAGCTTTTGAACTGATTCAACTGCAGCTGACTTGTATGTAACTATTACACCCTGAAAAAGAGGACTGCCTTTCACTTCAAGACGAGCCAGAAGAGGTTTGCTCCCAAAATTCTTAACCATTTTCACATAAGAGACCGGTCCGAGATAGGCAATGTCTACTTTATCATTACCTACAAGGTTAATGTGCTCCTCGTAGTCTTTGGAGATGTTACAGACAATATCTGATTCAAGCCTGGTTTCCAGATATTTGATAAGTGGAGAGAATTTACTAAGTAATTCACTTGAAGGAAGATATGGGTGTATCTGTAATATCAGAGTATTATCAGAAAAAACTGAAGAGGGCAGAATAAAAAAAAGACAGACAATCACACATGTTACAGTCTTAGATTTCAATTTTAACATAATATCCCCTGTGCATTATGATCATGAACAGTTGTAATAACTTAAATTATATCAGAGGGCAGTGAATAATGGTAAGTATTACATGGACAGACGTCAGGTTAAATAGCTTGCCTGAAATGAAATCTACGCATGATAAATCGATGCATGCGGTTCCGGCAAGAGATAACATATCATATGCTGAACAGACCGTTCAGCATGATGAAATTCCTCACCCACCGCCTCCGCCAAAATTCGAGGCTGGGACAGAACTGCCGCCTGATCCTGAAGAGCAGCTAAAGGCAGACATTACCTTTTTCACTTTTGAGCTTCCGCACTTGGGACAAGCAGTACTTTGTTCTGCAGGATAGACACTCTGAAGCAGTGAAAAAATTTCGTTACAATCTGAACAGCTGTATTCATAAATAGGCATGGTATTATCTCCTGTGTGTATTTATAAATATTTTAGCTATCAGCATAAGATTAAGTCAAACTTGAAGATTTCGAAAAATACTGGTATAAATTACTGAGAGCGAGGTCAAATGACTGATATATTGCATATCGTGTGTTCACAGTGCAGCAGTATAAACAGACTGCCTAGGATGAAGCTTGCTGACCATCCGGTATGTGGAAAATGCAAGCAGCCTATATTCAAGGGTGTGCCGATTGAACTGACGGCATTTAACTTTCATAAGCACATCTCACATGATCACATACCCGTTCTTATAGACTTCTGGGCGGCGTGGTGTGGTCCGTGCAAAATAATGGCGCCTGTGTTTGAGCAGGCAGCATCCCGTCTTGAGCCATACGTAAGAGTGGCAAAACTTGACACGGAAAGAGAACAGGGTGTAGCCGCACAGTATAACATTAGAAGTATTCCTACCATGATTATTTTCAAAAACGGACGGGAAGTCGCCCGGCAGTCAGGAGCTGTAGACCTGAACTCTCTCATACAGTGGGTAAAAATCAGCGTATCAATACAGTAGTCGTACGTTTTCAGTCACTGATTGCATAACGTATCCTTGACAAAATTCCCCTCATTTTTTAAAGTGTTGCCAATACTCAGGTGCTTCATGATTATTCATAAGCAAGGCGGGTATGCCTGCATTGCTTGATAAAATTCATGAATAATATGAACTAGAACTTTAACTACGAAGAAAGGTGGTATGTAATGGAGAGAAGAAGCGCTCATAGACTGGTAGTAAACCTGAGAGCTGAACGGTTATCATGTTCAAAAAACTGCTCTGTGTTTATTGAGAATCTTTCCGATACAGGAATTTATATGATTACTGCTCCTTCCAATAACAGAGATTACGAACCTGGCCGTAAACTGCTTATAAAGCTGGAGCTTGCTACAGGCAGGACTTTGAATCTCCAATGTAACGTAAAGTGGTCTTATGATAATTCTCCCGAAGATTTAACCAACAGTGTTGGTCTGGAAATAATAAACCCTCCCGACGAATACAGGAAATTTGTAAACACTCTTCAGTAATTTCCGGTTAATATTCTTACACCACATTACTCATGAATATTTGAACCGCGGAGGGGAGCCTTAAAAAGTTTTGGGAGCGGTCTTCACAGCAAAATGTTAGCATACACTTTAAATGCTGATAAAGTGCTAAGATTGATCATATTCCCTTACAGGGCGCCGTATTCAAAACTTTTTAAGGCTTCCCCCCGTTGCTGTGTGAATACTGTGGGTTAAGAATACTTAAGGATTGCATCAAAAACATGATCCAACTGAGTGATCGGAGTATAGAAATGCGGGGACAGGCGGATGCCGCCGCTGCGAAAGGCGCAGAAAATATTATTATTAATAAGGTGCTGAAACAGTCTCTCATTTTCGCCATTATGATGTGTAAACGTGATAATACCTGCATATCTGTTATCTTTGTCTGACGAAATTAAATCAAGATTATGCTGAGAGTTGATCATATCCATAATATGTTTGCTTCTTTTCAAAACTTCTTTTTCTATATGATCCATTCCTATTTCAAGCAGTAATGACAGGCTTGCATGAAGGGCGTGAATACCAAGCATATTCGGGCTTCCGCATTCAAACCGACGCGCGGATCCGGCTGTTTCCCAGTCTCTTCTGTCAAAATCACCGTGATCCTCAACCATATGCCAGCCAAACTGATTGAGCCTGAGCTTATCTCTTGACTCAGGGTTTGTATAAAAAATTGCCAGGCCCTCAGGACCAAGCATCCATTTGTGTCCGTCAGCCATAACAAAATCCGCATGTATGTCCTGCACATCAAACTGAATAGCTCCGAGGCTCTGGATAGCGTCAACACAGAAAAGAATTGATCTTTCCCTGCAGAACTTACCAATCTGGTTTAGATCCACTCTTAAGCCTGCACCGAACTGGACGGAGCTGATCGTGATCAAAGCTGTCTTTTCATCAACAAGAGAAAACAGTGCATCCTCAGGAGAGATACTGCTCCCCAGATCGGCCTCACGAAATTCAACACCTTTTGATGCCAGAGATTGCCATACTATTCTGTTTGACGGAAACTCCTGATCACTGCTGACAATGTTGTCGCCTTTTTGCCAGTCCAGGCCGTAAGCAACGACAGACAATGCCTCGGAAGTATTTTTGAGAAGCGCGATATCATCAGATGACTGAGCATTCAGTATGAGCGCGGCCTGTTGTCTTAATGCTGTTTCTTTTTTAAGCCATTCAGGGTAATGCATAGAACCCTCTGACAGGTTCTCATCAGCAAATGCCTGAACTGCTTTAGCAGTCCTGAGAGGCCAGGGTGATACTGCTGCATGATTCAGATAAATGAAATTCTGCCTGAGATTGAATTCATTTTCAATTATGTTCTGTATTGATAACATGGCGATCTATGCTTGTATATCTTAATGAGAAGATTATCATTTATGTCATAACCGGCATTATTAATCAGGTCTGACTGCGGGGCAGCTTGACGGTTGGACAGGAAGATACAGTAAGATTTATATAGAATCATTTCAGATCGTATTATAAACAGACCCTGTAAGACACGACACGCTAACCGGGCGTTTCTTCAGATTCCTTGATTATTCTGTCAACATCTTCCTTATCAAGGACCTCTTCTTTAAGAAGAGCCTGTGCGAGATTCTCGAGCACTGCCTTTTTGTTATTTAAAATATCCTCTGCTCTGGATTCTGCATCGATTATTATCCGCTGTATTTCCTGATCCATCAGCCACGCGAGGTCATCACTGTAGTGCTTGGGTGATGCAAGCTCTCTTCCCAGAAAGGGATGTTCTTCTCCTCGCCCCAGACTGACAGGGCCGACCTTGTCACTCATTCCCCACTGGGCAACCATTTTTTCAGCCAGGGAAGACGCCTGCTTCAAATCATTCTGGGCGCCGGTACTCAGATCATTAAAAATGATCTTTTCAGCTACCCTGCCGGCGAGAGCCACACTCAGCCTGTTCATCAGATATGACATGGGATAATAGTGCCTGTCTTCTTCTGGGAGCTGCTGCGTGACCCCCATTGCCATGCCACGAGGGATAATACTGACCTTGTGTATCGGGTCTGATCCCGGCAGTTCATGCGCTACCAGTGCGTGGCCGGCCTCATGATAGGCGGTTATCTTTTTTTCCAGGTCGTTTATCGTTTCTTCTCTCACAGCCCCCATGAGTATCTTGTCACGAGCCTCTTCAAAATCATCAGTGTCAATCCTGTCCTTGTTCTTTCTGATGGCAGTAAGAGCTGCTTCGTTGGTCAGGTTTTCAAGATCTGCTCCGGACATGCCCGGAGTACCTCTTGCTATTTTATCCAGATCAACATCATCAGATAACACTTTATTTTTAACATGAACCTCGAGGATGAATTTACGGTCCTTCAATCCCGGCTTGTCAATTACCACATGCCGGTCAAAGCGTCCCGGTCTCAAGAGGGCAGGATCGAGAACATCCGGTCTGTTCGTTGCCGCAATAACAATTACCTCATCATGCTGTTCAAAGCCATCCAGTTCACTCAATAACTGATTAAGCGTCTGTTCCCTTTCGTCATGCCCGCCTCCGAGGCCTGCTCCCCGTGTGCGTCCAACGGAGTCAATCTCATCTATAAAGATGATGCTCGGATGGGCCTCTTTTGCCTTTTTAAACATATCCCTGACACGGGATGCTCCAACACCGACAAACATCTCGATAAACTCGGATGCGCTGATGCTGTAAAAGGGCACACCTGCTTCTCCGGCCGTAGCACGTGCGAGAAGTGTTTTTCCTGTTCCCGGAGGACCGATGAGAAGCACTCCCCTGGGCACCTTTGCCCCCAGTTTTCTGAACCTCTCCGGGTTTTTCAGAAACTCTATGGTCTCCTTCATATCATTTTTAACATTTTCCATCCCCGCCACATCCTCAAAGGTCACCTGGGGTTTTTGTACGTCATGAAGTTTGGCCTTGCTGGCCCCGAAAGAAAAAAGGCCTCCTGCACCTCCCTGGACTCCCTGTGCCCTTCTCATGATCAATACCCAGATGCCTATAATCAGGACCCATGGAAGCAGTCCCAGTATAAACTGCCAGAAAGGCGATAATTCATCAGGAGACTCAATATTGATAATTACACCTTTCTCATTAAGAGCTGTTATGAGATCATCACCCTGGAACGAAGGCAGGAAGGTTTTAAAGTTTGTTACCGGTACAGGCTGCGTACTGTTCGTCAGGTAGATCTCGGATGCGTTAATTAATTTACCCGTAACCTGCAGATTTTTTAATGTGACGGATTCAATATTTTTATTATCAAGTTCATCAATAAACTGGCTGTAACTGATATTGTATGCATTCTGGATATTAAGACTGCTGTACATGCTCCATGTATAGATAATGATGGTAGTAACAATGAAGACCGAAATGAGTCTCCATTTTGGATCTTTAGCTTTCTCCGACAGTACTTTTGAAAAGTCAGGTTTATCCGGTTTATCAGATTTCATTTTGGTATGTTGTTCCTATGTGCGTATTATTAACATGATATCAGAACCTAATATAGCAGAAATTGATGAAAACATCTTTAACTCAGCTACATCATGAAGGTATATCATTTCAGTGAAAACTCTCAAAAAGTCTCGAAGAGCCAGATCTCTGCTTTGTATACCATAAAATTATACTGAGAATGTTTTCCTGCTGATACACGACGGTTAAACGACTAGCGAATAATTTTCTTGCCTGGAACAGAGATCACCTTGAAAAATCCGGATGAAAAGAAAGAAACGGGGTTACATCGCTGTAAAAAGAGAGGAACTGATCAGTTCCT
>CP070632.1:0-135643 GCA_020356065.1 Nitrospiraceae bacterium | reverse complement strand
GTTGTCGGCCTTCCAACTTTCATCGTGTACCCTCCTTATTTTAATGGATACACGATTTATGCAATATTATTGCCAGTTATTTGTGGGACAGTACACTAGAAAATACTGAACTTGAAATACCGGTGGGGATGTGCTTCGATGTCTTTAATCAGGACATTCATTTCCTGCAGAGTCGATTTTAATTCCTTCGACAGTTCATCATCAGTGACGAGGCTTCCCATCAACCCATGTCCTTTGTCTATCTTATCAAGGATGGTGTTTACTTTCACTGACACGTCATTGACATTGTTGTAAAGAGTCTCGTCTTCAAGCAGTTTGTTTACCGTTCCCTTTGAATAAGCAAGTTTCTGTGTAAAAGCATCAAGTGATTCAGATGCCTTCTGAAACCTGTTATACAGCGCAGGGTCATCAATTATCTTTGTCAATGTTCCCTCTGATTCCTTGAGAGACTTTGCAAAAAGCCTCACTTCGCTTACCGCTGATGAGACATCTTTATAAAGAGCGTCCTCACTGACAAGTTTGCCTAATGTGCCTTCCCCGCTTTCCATTTTCCTGATAAGCTTTGACAGCTCAGCGGTTGTGCTCTTCATATTGTTATAAACCGATGGATCATTCAGAAGTTTTGCAACCGTGCCTTCTCCTCTTTCTATTTTAGCAATGGTAGATTCAAGCATCTCCATAAAACTGGTCAGTTTTGCGATCGAATCCTTGCTGGACTCGAATATGTCCTGGATCTCCACCTGTTGTACCCCGGCTATGGAAAAACCTGCTTCAATTGGCTCCTCGTCCTGCGAACCGGGGGTTACTTCTATATATTTGTCTCCCAGGAGTCCAAGTGTAAGGATGGCAGCATGAGAATCCTTTTTCAGGTACTTGAGCGTTTCAGCACTTATCGACAGCCTGACCAGTATCTTACGATACGGTGTGAACTCGATCGACTCCACGGATCCGATCTCAACACCGGTGAACCAGACCGGGGAGCCCTCTCGCAGTCCCTTTACATCATCGAACGTCGTATATATAGATACCTTGGGAGAAATAAAGTCCTGGATATTTCCTGCAAACATTATGGCAAGAAAAACAATTGCAGCGGAAACAGTGGTAATGATTCCGACCTTTATGGAAGCCCATCTTATATGTTTTCTATAATCATACATTTAAGCTAGCTGTTAGGCATATCCATCAACAACATACAGTTCGTTAATAAATTTTTTCAGTGTTGCATCTTCAGTCTTTTTAAGTTCATCGATATTGCCATCGAAAATTATATTACCATTTCTTATAAAAATATACCGTTCAGCAACTTTCGCAGCATCGGTAACCTTGTGTGTTACAATGATAAAACCAACACGTCCGGGCGGCTCTCCTTTTGAAAGCTCATTAATGAGATTACAGATATTATCAGCTGTAAGCGGGTCCAGGCCGGTAGTAGCCTCATCATACAGCATCATTTTCGGTTCACACCCGGCAAGAGACCTTGCTATGGCAACCCTTCTCTGCATGCCGCCACTCAGCTCTTCAGGCATGAGATCAATAGCCTTTTCAATTTTCAATATCTTCAACAGATCCCTGACCCTTTTATCAATCTCTTCCTCGGATGATTTTGTGTACTCCCTGAGAGAAAAAGCCACATTCTCCTTGACATTCATCGAGTCAAACAACGCGCCTTCCTGAAATACAATGCTGAACTTCATCCTGATGTCTCTCAGCTCTGATTCAGACATAACAGTAATATCCTGACCATCAACAAGGATCTGTCCTGAATCAGGTTTTATGAGTCCCAGCATAAGCTTGAGAATAGTTGTCTTTCCGCCACCGCTTCCTCCAAGGACAGCTATTTTTTCATGGAACTGGCACATAAAGCTGACATCTTTGAGCACCACATTACGTCCATAAGCCAATGTGACATTTCTGAACTCTATCATACCGGAATTCCAAGGGCCATAATAAGAATTTTTGTTACCATAAAATCAGATATAATAATCATTATCGTTGAATACACTACTGCCTCAGTTGTCGATTTTCTGAGCCCGCGCGCTCCGCCTCTTGTCGAAAGTCCCATATAACAGCTAATTGTGGATATAAGATATCCAAATATAAATGGTTTTATTACACCGGAGAAGATAGTTGTAAACTCCATTATCTGCTTTATCTGACTCCAGTATACAGAGCCGCTCTGATTGGCAGCAGTAACCGCAACAAAATATCCGCCAATCAGGGCTACAGCATCACCGATAACAGTTAAAACCGGAAGCATGATAATTGAACTGATTACCCTCGGGGATACAAGTTTCTTTATCGGACTGACACCGTGAACTCTCAGAATATCAACCTGATGGCCAAGGGTCATTGAACCAATCTCTGACGCCATACCCGAACCTACCCTGCCTGCAAAACTGAGAGCAATTGCCACAGGACCTATCTCTTTAATGATCGAAAGGCCAACCACTCTGCCTGTATACATCTTCAGTCCCATTTCTGCCAGTTCCGCCGAGGTCTGCAGCGACAATGCCATCCCTATAAAAAGAGAAACAAGAAAGACAATAAATAATGACCCTGAACCGCCGTAGTCCATCTGCTCGATCGTTTCCCTGAAATAGAAAGGCTTGCGAAAAATGCCAAATGGGGCCTTTACTGCAAGATCATAATAGTCCTGCAGCCTGGCAAATGATTCCCTTGATTTCATCCAGTCAATGGACAAGATATGCTATCCTTCTTATATTCAACGTAAGGTGAATGAACAATAATTTCCCGTTGATTATAACATCTTGTCATATATTAGGGTTACTTTTAAGTCCTCTTTTATGAACTCGAACATAAATGCATTGCATTTCATTTTTTTATTTCATCATTAATGTCTTTTCATTCAAATGAATAGCGATGTATAATGAGATCCTCTTTTCTGTATGTAATCAGTTGACATTAGGACAATAAATATGTTGAAGTTTAGATATCTAAATAGTAAACTATCGACCATCATAATCCTGAAAACTTCAAAAAAAAAGGAGGAACTCTCTCATGTCATTATTGCGCAATGTAATCAACCTCAGGCACAGCAAATTCAGATTACTTATCATCACATTTATTCTTTTGTTTGTTTTTTCTTTTGGAATGCAGTCAGTCCATGCAAATGGATCGTCGCCGCTTGTTGAAACAGAATGGGTTGCTGATAATATGAAGAATTTAAAACTTGTCTATGTCGGGTTTGTAGGCGAGCAGAATAAAATGCAGTATGATGGTAATCACTTAGCAGGCTCTGCCTATCTCGGAATGAAAGACATTATGAGTGCGATGACAGCAACTCCGGATAAGGCAAATTTTGAAAAAATTATGGGACAGATCGGGGTAAGCAATGATTCTCATGTAATTTTATACAGTACCCCCGCAGCAAATCCCTTTGTACCAGCCACCTACTGGCTCATGAAATACTTTGGCCACCAGAACGTAAGCATCATGAACGGTTCCCTTGACAAATGGCTCAGAGAAGGCAGGAAGACTGATGCGGTTCCGCCAAAGGTTGCACCTGCTACCTACACAGCTGCTGCCCCTGCCAGTAACATGCTCGCAGATGCAGCTTACGTACAGAATAACCTCAAGAACAACGGTACGGTGATTATCGACACGCGCGGAGCAGATGAATTCACGGGACAAAAGGAAATTGACTACATAAAAGCAAAAGGACATATTCCGGGTGCTAAAAACCTCAACTTCTATCCCACGAACCGTAATGGAGACGGATCGTACAAGGCAGTTGCACAATTGCAGGCCACCTACGAGGCAGCGGGCGTTACAAAAGATAATGAGATCATTACATATTGCGAGAGCGGACCGCGTGCAGCAGACGCATATTTTGCACTTAAGGAGTTATTGGGATATCCGAATGTGAAGGTGTATGTCGGTTCCTGGATGGAATGGGGCAATGATGCAAAATATCCCGTAGAAAAATAATTAATACCGAAATAAAGGAGGTGAAACAATGGCCAAGAAGATAGCAATCCTTGTGAGAGACAGACAGGGCGAAGCCCTGAGAATGGGGGTGGGCATGATCCTTGCTGATGATGAAGTAAGTGTGTTCGTACTGGACAGGGAAGTTGAGAAAAATGATGATAACGACATGAACCTTGAAACAATGCCGGAAATGGATGTAAAGCTTTATACCAATTATAAAGGCAATGAAAACATGGAGTTCATATCGACAGAAGACATGGCACAGAAACTTCTTGAGTTTGACCACATACTGCCTTACTGATGAAAATATAATTTATTATTCACAGACATGAAATATACGGTAACGGAGGCCATGAGAAAATGAATATTCTCTATATAATGAGAAACAACCCTGATGATACGGTAAACAAGATGATTGAGGTTCAAAAGCAGTCAAATGATGTGTCAATAATAGACATCAATACAAACAAAAACTATGACGAGATAGTTGACGCTATCGCCGGAAGCGATAAAGTCATTACATGGTAGACAACATAAATTCTGTTATAAGTCTGAAAGGAGACTTGATTACATGAAACTTGGACTACTTGTCACTACAGACAAACACCTTGATGATATAGTTGGTCTGACTAATTCAGCCCTTGCCAAGGGACACGAAGTTACGATTTTCAATATGGATGCCGGGACAAAACTGCTGGGCGAACCCGCATTTCAGGCATTTTGTGGAAAAGAAGGGGTATCAATAAGTTTTTGCGACCACAGCGCCAAGAATGCAGAGATTTCCACTGAGGGGATACCGTCTGACATAGTATGCGGAAGCCAGTTTGACAACGCCAACATGAACCACGACTGCGATAAAGTCATTGTTCTTTAATATAATTGGCTTCACGTCAAAAAATTATCCTGTATTTTAATTATTAAATAAACATTGATAATTGCCCGATAATATTTTTTTATTGGACTATTACATCGGTGTGTATTAATATGGTGAGTCTTAAAATTAACAAACTGTCTTAATTCTTACAAGACCAACGCTCTAAGATTACCCCGATTCATAAAACTTTTTTAAAAGGAGGTTTGTCAACCTGTGGAAAATGTAGAAAAAAGAAATCAGCTATGGGCATTTATTGTCACAGGCGCAATGATTCTGATCAGTCTGATTTATTACAGTGCAAATATATACTACATATATCTCGTGGTATATATCTGGTTTGGATTTGCCTACGGAATGATGCTTCAGTATGGCAGGTTCTGCATGGCATCGGCTTCACGAGACCTGTTCGCAGCAGGTGTTCCGCGAATGGCGGTTGGCGTTCTTATCGCCCTTATCTTCTTTAGTATTGTCGGTGTTTTTCTGGCTGCTACAAATATGAGTACATTCCATGCAGGACCTTTGGGAACACACGAATTGCTCGGTGGTATCATCTTTGGAGTCGGTATGGTTCTGGCAGGAGGTTGTGCTTCCGGTTCACTGTATAAAATCGGTGAAGGTAACGGAACATCGATCCTGTCCATCATGGGAATATCTTTTGGACAGGCAATATTTGTTGATATTGGCGGTGTTTTCAACGGACTCCTTCCCCAGTCATGGATAGACAATGCACAGGCCAAAGCAGCAGCAATATCCTGGCTTCCTGCTGATAAATTAACTTCCTGGTTTGACCATTACTTCGTGGGTTATATTTTTGATAAACCACAGGTAATTCTCTCGGATACGGCTGCGTTCGCCGGAACCGGTGGAGTCATGAAATATTTTCTTGCCAATTCGCTCATTAACACAATTTTACCCACAATTCTCGTTATCTTTGCCATCTACTATTTTTTTATGCGTAAGGGTCACCTGAAAAGGACCAAGAAAGCCTTAAAGAAAGCAGGGAAAGAGGAAAAGACCGGACTGGGCGATGAATTAACGGGTGTCTGGAATATGATTACGGCATCTCAGAGAACCACCCTTATGGGTGTGTTGATCGGGATTACAGCAGGGATTCATATCCTTGCCATGAAGGGAATGCAGTTACGGTTTGGCGTCAGTAACTTCGGAGAGTTATTAACCAGAATGGGTCATGTGGGTGATCTTTCTTCAAAAGGAACGGTCTTTGATCCCGGTTACTGGTATATTACAACCCAGGAGGCGCAGTTTGCGGGATGGATCATGGAAAAAGTCGGCTGGAATGTTACAGACGATGTTTTTTTCGGTGTCATGAACGGACTGCCTGAACTCTGGCGTAACCCTGCTCTCTGGATGTCTCTGGGTATTATTTTTGGCGCAATGGTAATGTCTCTGTTAAATAAAGAATTCAAATGGAAGCTTCCTAAAGGTGAGCTCATCGTCTGGGGCCTGGGCGGTGGATTGCTTATGGGAATTGGTGCCCGTGTAGCACTTGGATGCAATATAGGCGCTTTCTTTATCAGAGTTGCCGGAGGAGATCCAGGGGGCTGGCTGTTTGGTATAGGTATGGTTATAGGTGGATATGGTGGTGTCAAGTTCTTTAACTGGTGGACGGAAAGAAAAATGGCCAAAGAGATGGAAGCTTTCTAAAATAAATTCAAAAACATGTTAAAAGGAGGAAGTTTATTATGGCAATGAAATTTGAAAAAAAAGAAGACGGTAAGTATATGCTGGATGTATGCGGCTATGTATGTCCACATCCTCAGATATACACAAAAAAATCCCTGGAAAAAATAGAAGAAGGAGATATTCTTGAATTGGTATTCGATAATCCTTCATCCGGTGAAACAATTATCCAAATGATAGACCAGGGTGGACACGAACTGCTTGAGAAAAAGGAAGAAGGCGGCAAGCTCATCTATATCATAGAGAAAGGATAAAAACCTTAACTTTCCTAGGAGGATCAATTTATGAAAAATAGCATGTGGATTATCATTATTATTGTCGTTGCGATCCTTGGTTTCCTTGTGGGTTACAGCCTGGCGCCTCGTAATGTTGGAACAGGCGCAGTTCAGGGAGTAGCTTCGGGAGGTTATGGTGGCGGTCATGATGCAGGCGGTGACGGCGGAGCTTCCGGTGGTTATGGCGGAACAGCATCGGGTGGTTACGGTGGCGGAACAGCATCGGGTGGTTACGGTGGCGGAACAGCATCAGGTGGCTACGGCGGCGGAACAGCATCGGGTGGTTACGGTGGCGGAACACCTTCCGGCGGCTACGGAGGAGGACACTAATAAGCATTGAAACTCGGTATGCAAAGGCAGGTATGTCATGAATAAAGTATTAATAGCAGTCGATGATACAAATGGTACGAAGGGTTCATTTTCAATTTGCAGCCGGTTGTGTTCATGCATTAGCCCTGATGAGGTTATACTTGTGTATGTGGAGAAGTTTGAGGGAAGGTCATTAATAGATGAAATGCTTGGTGATGCTGAGATGTCCACTCTCAAGGAAGTTCTGGAGGGCACTGAATACAAAGAATCTCTGGATAAAAAGGCTAACAGAGTGCTTGATTACTATAAGCAGATCCTTGAAACAGACGGTATCACTGCTATCAGGTCTGAAATCAAGGGAGGCCATCCGGCTGATGAGATTTTAAGAGCTGCAAAGGAGTCAGGAGCAGATATGATCATGCTCGGTTCACGAGGTAACAGAATTTCTCATACATTTATGGGAAGTGTCAGCAGAGAGGTAGTTGACAGAGCAGACATCCCGGTTTTTATTGCAAAAGCAAGATAAAAAGCGTATTACCTAAAAAAGGACCGCTTACACAGGCGGTCCTTTTTTTAACAATCCAATCATTCCGATGAATGATAAAGAATGGTTCTGGACTGTTTCCGGTTTTTTTATTGTTGACAAATAATACTGATATTATATAATTCATGAATGATACAGGCAAAGATATCAATTTCGGACATAATTCTAAATCAAACACATTCTGTTGACTTAATCTATTAACCGGGGTAGATACCCCCAAAAAAAAAGGAGGACCTGTCTATGAAAAAATTATTAGTAACTGTCTTATGTATTAGTTTCTTTGTACTTGGACTAACTCTTGTTTCCTGCCAGAAAACGGAAGAGCCGGCAACCAAGGCGGGTGAAACTGTTGAAAAAACTGCTGATTATGGAGAGAAAGCCAAGGAAGCAGTGGCCGGTTACGGTGAAAAAGCCGAGGAAGCAGTAGCAGAATATGGTGAGAAAGCTGAGGAAGCGGCAGCAGGTTATGGAGAAAAGGCAAAGGAAGCTCTTTCGGGTGATGGTGATAAAGCAGAAGAAGCTGCAGGTGGTTATGGAGAGAAAGCCAAAGACATGATGAAGGACTATGGAAAATAATAACATCTGTTGAGTTATTCCTCACATCTTAAATAATATTTCGGGGCCATCTTCATTGAGATGCCCCGAAATTTTTGTATTATGTAATATGGGTTATTTACAGGAAAATCATTCAGAACGGACTCTTGCCTCACCTTTGCGTGATAGTCAGAGATCTATTGTTCTTGGTGGTGGACTTGCCGGACTTTCAGCTGGTCATGCCCTTGCAAAAGCAGGGATTCCTGTCTTGGTTTTTGAAGGGAATGATGAGGTTGGGGGCCTCTCACGTACCATCAGACATGGCGATTTCCGGTTTGATCTGGGAGGGCACAGATTTCATACAAAGAATATGGAAACTCTGCAATTTGTCAAGGATATTCTTAATAATGACTATCTGATTGTAGACCGGAAGAGCAAGATTTTCATGAAGAACAGGTTCTTTAATTATCCTCTTAAACCGTCAAACGCTCTCATGGGCATGGGGATACCCACCACTGTTAAGGCTGTGTCAGATTATGGATTAGAGAAGGTCAAAAACATTTTCAGGCACCCGAAGAATATTTCTCTTGAAGACTGGGTTGTGGCCCATTTTGGAAGGACCATGTTTACTTTGTATTTCAAGGAATATAGCGAAAAGGTATGGGGCATAGAGTGCAGCAGAATCAGTGAAGAATGGGTATCAAAGAGAATCAAGGGTCTTTCTCTTGGAGTAGCCATTAAAAATGCCTTCAAGCTTGGCGGAAAAGATGTAAGTACCCTCACTGATGAGTTCATATACCCACCTTTTGGAATCGGTCAGATTTCTGACAACCTGTGCCGGTCAATATCTGAAAGCAATCAGGTTCTCACAGAAACAAACATAGACCGGATCTGTCATAACGACTGTGAGATTACTCATATCATTATAGAAAAGAGCGGTATGGTCTCCAGTGTTAAAGGCAGCGAATACATATCCAGCATACCGATTACCAGCCTCGTACATATGCTCGATCCTGCCCCACCAGCAGATATACTTGAGGCAGCATCTCTTCTCAAGTATAGGGATATCGTTATCGTAACTGTTATGCTGGATCGTGACCGGGTAACAGATCTTACATGGATGTACCTGCCGGAACATGACATGCCTCTTGGAAGAATTCATGAGCCAAAAAACTGGAGCCCCCATATGGCGCCAAAGGGTAAAACCCATATTGTTGCTGAATACTTCTGTTTCAGCGGGGATGATATCTGGAATTCGAGCGATGAAGAGCTGGCGACCGTAACCGTTTCCCAGCTTGAGAAACTGGGATTCATACACAAAAAAGAAGTCATCGACAGATGCATTATAAGGACTCCTAAGGCTTACCCGCTTTTTGAAGTGGGATATGCCAGCCACTATTCCAGGATCCTCCGTTATCTTGGGAACTTTAAAAACCTGCATATTGCGGGCAGAACAGGGATGTTCAAATATTACAATATGGACCGGGCTATTGAATCAGGTATTGAAGTGGCTGATAAAGTGATAAACCTGCGATCAAACGTGATCAGAAAAGAAGTCGTCCCAATTGGAGCATAAGCATGAAGTGTGGACTCATCATCCCTTCCTGGATACCTGAAGAAATATTTTCCTCTAAAACTGCAGGATCACAGATAAACTACTGGCAGCCGCTTGGTACACTCTATGTGGCTGCATCATTATTGAAGGCAGGTCATGACGTGAAATTCCTTAACGGTGCGTTTATGGCACATGATGAAATCATGGAGAGTCTGTCAGCTTACGGTCCTGATATTGTTGGAATATATTCAACAACCTTCGGATGGAACAAGGCAGTGTTCACTGCATCCGAGATCCGGAAAAAACTGAAAAAGGTATTTATAACTGTGGGAGGCCCCTACCCTGTAGCACTGCAGGAAAAGTGCCTGAATGACTCTGCAGATATTGATGCTGTTGTCACTGGTGAGGGAGAAATTACCATGGTTGAGCTGATGAGCAGGCTTGCAGACGGTAAAAGCCTTGCAGGAGTCGAGGGGGTCGCATACCGTGATGAAACAGGAATAAGAAAGAACCCTTTACGGCCTTTGATAACAGACGTTGATTCAATTCCATTCCCTGCAAGGGAGCTGCTGGGAGATGCAATGGATTATATTCCCCCCCCGGCCACCTACAAAAGACGGCCTGTTGCGGTTGTAATGACTGCAAGGGGGTGTAACAGAAGGTGTATTTTCTGCTTTCAGATAGACAAAGAGCGAAAATACGGCATACGTTACAGGAGTGTTGAAAATGTAATGCAGGAGATCGAACTCTGTCTTAAACAGGGATACAGAGAGATCAAGTTCATAGATGATACACTCGCGTCAGATTATGACAGGGCCATGGAAATAGCCATGGAAATAAAGAGACGAAGGCTTGATTTCACATGGTTCACATCTGCCTGTGTTCATCAGGTTGATCAACCATTGCTGCAGGCATTTAAGGAAGCCGGCTGCTGGGCCATACTCTTTGGAGCTGAAAGCGGTGTGCAGCGAAACCTTAATACGATTAGAAAAGGGATTACGCTTGATCAGACACGAAATGCAGTCAAAACCGCCAAGAAAGTTGGCTTGACTGTATATACCCCTTTCCTTTTCGGCCTGCCCGGTCAGACGTATGAGGATGGTTTAAAAACAATTGAATTCGCTTGTGAATTAAATCCGGACATAGCCAACTTTCATGCGCTAACTCCTTTTCCGGGAACTGAATTGTATGATAATTTAGATAAGTATGGCTCGATGTCTGATGATTTGTCTGATTTTACGTATCAGGGAGCAGCATTTGTCCCGTACACAATGTCCCGGGAAGAAGTGACCCGTTTGCGTCAGCTGGCATTTAAAAAATTCTATTCCAGGCCCGGATACATATTCAGAAAAGTTCTTGCTCTCCGGAGCATAAATGATATAAAAGCGGTTCTCAAGGGTGCCAAGAGTATGTTCTGGCTCTGGGTAAAGAATGATGTTTTTCACCGCAGCACCTCATAAGTACTTCTCATGCATAACTTTGGCCATGCAGACATATTCAGTAATCATTTTTGTGTCTAACCCGAATGGTTCATGAAGTAAAGCGGCTGTGCCATTAATTTTCATGTCCCACTGGATTTTACGGTTCATTTCACATATAATTTCCGGGAACTCATAAACGTTATAGAAATCGAAAACTAAAGGAGCATATCATGGCATCAACAGCAGATGAAATCACGATAAATTACAAGGAAGACGATGTCCTTATAGTCAAGGAGCTTGATAAGGAAATCCTTACAAAAGGTGCATGGGCAACTGTCATGTTCAAATATCAGCAGTGGGACCGGAAAAATAAACAATATGGAAACGAGTTATATTCTATACGAAGATATCAGAAACGGGGGGATTCTTATAACCAGAAGTCAAAGTTCAATATCTCCAGCAAAGACCAGGCAAGTAAAATTATCACCACATTACAAAAATGGATTAATGAGTCAGAGTAAATCGTGCTATATGCATTGAACCTGCAATAATTCTCCGTAAGTGAGGCATAGTCTCCTGAACGAAAAGGGGTTGATATAGTCAAACTCTTTTTGTATGGTCCATTTAATCCACATCATTTAAACAGCCAGGGGGGTAAGCCTTGAAAAAGTTTTTAAGCCTTATCTCCCTGGCTCAGTTATGTATAAAACTGTGAATTAATTCACCTCCCCGCAGCACATACATCAGTTGCAATTCTTTTGATTTATGTTCAAATCCAGAAACTGGACAGGCAAAATTATGGATTGACGTTGTGCAACAAATGTGATAGATAAAATATAACTGAAATCATGTATGTTCTGAGATGTAAAATGACTGTTTCAGGCTAACCACATGGGATACTTAAATTTAGAAGATTCGTCTATTAGATATGCCCGAAAGTTTGGTCAAATAGCGATCCGGAAGGGTTTTATTAATAAAGAACAGGTTCAGGAGGCCTTAACAGAGCAGTTGTCTCTTCAGTCTTTCCAGAGACTGAGACCCCGCAAATTAATTGGTGAGATCCTTTTTGAAAACGGATGGATTACCTTAGAGCAGATCGAGATTGTTCTGGAGGAAATATCCGGAGATCAGGGTGGATTTCATTGATTAAAAAATACATTACCTCTGATGAGTGACTATCTAATTTCTGATTTATTATGTTAAATAAGACTGTTGAATAGCTTTATGAAACTTGGAGTAGGATCAATTAGGTCCATGCCCATAGAGGTCGTAACATCACACGAAGAGGATTTCTTTATTCTCAGCCACTTGATTCTGCACTGAAGAACTACGTAAACCCCCAGAGGGGACTGCAGTTCAAGCCTGAGAACAGATCCTTTCGTACAATCAATGGTACTATCAGGAAAGGTAGTGTTTATGACAAACATCCCGACACCCTTTGCTGAAATATTAGTTATGAAGCCTTCGTGTTTTTTTCCACCTGCAATAAGAGTTGACGGCAGGTTGACGGATCTTCTCACCGGACGCTCCATCACATCAGATTTGACAATGTTTTTTTCAATTCTGCTGCTCACTTCTTATATCTCTCCCGACTCCGTCGCTGACCAGGGCGTTATCAGCATTATTTAATGATTAATTATCTATACATATCGGCTTTTTTTTATAATACTTGACTGTTTAAAAGAACTTACATGAACCGGTCACTCCTTGTTATGCTGAAACATCCGGCGCAGTGAAAATAAATCATTTCTCTCGATCCATCGGGGGATGAGAAAAAAGAGGACTACCATGATGAGACCACATAATATGGAGAGACCCTTTCCGATAACCAGTACCGAGCCGAAGTAATTGTAGATAAAGGTAAGGGGTATCATCCCCAGCACCGTTGCCAGGGTGAATTTCCTGAGAGACATCTTCGTCAATCCGGCGCCATAGCTGATGACATCAAATGATACGATAGGTAGGAGAAGGGAGAAAAAAACAATTTTGCTTAATAATCCGTCTGAGCATTCGGTGCAGAAATTTATATGACCGCCCAGCAGTCGTTCGATAAATTCCCGTCCAATAAAACGTGAAATCATGAAACTGACAACCGAACCGGACAATGCTCCTTTGACAGAATACAGGGTACCTAAAAAAGGGCCAAAGAATGCACCGGCAGCAATATCCAGCGGCAGGCTGGGAACAGGACTGATTACTACCGCAAGAGCCATAGTAGCAATATATAACAGTGGCGCCAGACTACCTGCTCCCGAAAGCAAATTCCCGGTTTCTTCCGGTGTAACATAGGAGGCAATATCCCAGTAGAACTGGAAAAAACAGAATAATACAACCATAATAATCAATAACAATACTTTATTGAAGTGTCGTTTTTGAACAATAAACATTACCTGTCCGCATCTGTGTTGAGAAAAATTAATTATTAATTTCCACTATCTTCACTTCTGCATAAAATAGTATAAAAATATGCGTTATACTGCAAACCGGATATGCAGGGTTATTTTCTGTCATGACATTTATTTTAGATTGATCAGACTACGTTCATGACAACTCTTTGAATTAGTTAATAATTCCTCAGAGTCGGAAGACATTCATATTATCTTCATATTCTTTCCATAACCTAAAACTATCAATTGTTACAGATGAATGGACACAGGTCCTTTCATCTCCCCTAAAGGCAGCCAGCCCCCCCTGGCTGCCTTCCTTCTTCCGGGTGTTGTTCGGGAAATTAGTACCTGGATGCATTAATGTTCACTGTTCTTTATATCTGGTTTTTTTATATGATATTACCAGTAGCCTAAAATCTTTTTCCCTTTATTTTTCGTCTGTGAAATCATACAGAAATTCCTCGCCAGTAAAATTCATTGAGATTCTTGTCAGGACAGTCATACTAAAAAAACTTATTAAAATGAGACGAGATTCGTTATATGCATTAATCCCGATTAAGAACATATCTTAAAAAGTGTTATTGATATTTATCTCTAACGTATTGATGAATAAGTTTTTTTCAGTGTACCTCTCTTTTTAAAATTATATGGATTGTATGTTTAATCACAGTTAAAATATTTCTGTAAATGAAGCTGCATCACGACATTAATCATGCTCATTGTGTTGGCATATAAATTGCTTATGTAAGCTGATTAAATCCGGAACTGAAATCATTTTATTGTAAAGATTAACAGAGAGACAGCCGATTACATAGATAACCAATAAGGAGATAGAAATTATGGATAAACTAAACTGCTGGGACATTAAAAAGTGTGGCAGAGAGCTGGGCGGAAAAAAGGCTGCAAAGCGTGGAGCATGTCCTGCATCCACGTGCACATCAAAAAACGGAGCAAATGGAGGAATCAATGCAGGACGATCATGCTGGTCAGCGGAAGGAACAATCTGCTGTAGCAAGATCCAGGGCACATATACATCAAAGCTTGAAAGCTGCGTGGGATGTGAAGTCTTTTTACATATCACTGCTGAAGAGGGGCTGGACTATATCGAGTTATTCAATGAGTATTCAATGACACATGCCCATCTGATAAAGTCATAACAAATCATAATTTCCTGACTGAGTTACGCAGCCGGAATCCGGAATGAATTATTCCCCGTATTGTCTGCAATCTACTGCCTGGCTGATCAACCATTCCTTTCTTTTCACCATGAACCATCCCTCATTATGCGTCAGGTGATATATCCTGTAAGTGCCTAAACAGGAAATTATCAGCCTCAAAGAGGTAATATATCATTTATGAAAAAGCCTGAACTGCTTGCTCCCGCGGGTAATTTTGAAAAACTTGTAACTGCGCTGCACTACGGTGCCGATGCCGTATACATGGGCATTTCCGAGTTGAGTCTCAGGGCCAGGGCCGACAACTTCACTTTCAAAGAACTCCAGGATGCTGCCGGGTTAATACGCCGTAAGGGGAAGAAACTGTACATCACAGTTAATATCTTCCCTCATAACAGGGATATTGCAATGATCAGGCATCATCTTCATGAGCTGAGAAACATCAGGCCCGACGGTATTATCATTTCAGATCCGGGAGTGGTAGAAATGGCCATTGATTCTGTTCCTGAGATCCCGGTGCACATCAGCACACAGGCAAATATTACTAACCACAGAGCTGCCAGGTTCTGGGAGCAGCTTGGTGCAAGGAGACTCGTACTTGCAAGAGAACTGTCCCTGGATGAAATAAAAGAGATACGTGATAACGTATCCATTGATCTTGAGTGCTTTGTCCATGGAGCGATATGCATTTCCTATTCTGGCAGATGTTATATTAGCAGTTTTTTGGCAAACAGATCAGGCAATCTTGGTGAATGCACCAATTCATGCAGATGGAACTATACCTTAATGGAAGAGATGCGACCTGAAGAACGGCATCCGGTGTATGAGAATGACAGGGGTACGTATGTGATGAGCTCAAGGGACTTGTGCATGATTGAGCATCTAGACAAGCTGTATGATGCGGGAATTAACAGTTTTAAAATAGAAGGCAGGATGAAAGGCATCAACTATGTTGCGGGAGTTGTAAAAACATACAGGGAGGCTATCGACGGGCTTCATCACAAACCTTATAAAGTGAGTAAGCAATCGATGAATGAATTATCAATGTTCTCAAGCAGGGGATATACGACCGGAATGTTTTTCGGCAAGCAGCCGGATAGAGATTACAATCATGATGAGAAGAACAAATATTCAATGAGCCATGAACTCGTCGGAATTGTCACGTCACTGAACAACGGACATGTTCAGTTGGCATTGAGAAATACTCTCAAACTCGGAGATACCATCCAGTTTCTTTCTCATGGCATTGAAAACAGGACGTATGTCGTAGACAAGATATTAAGCAGAGAGGGGCTGCCTATTGAGTCAGCCAGAAATGAACAGATGGTAATCATCCCTTCAGAACCAGGAGTAAGGGCCAATGATCTGGTAAGAAGACCTGTCTCCCCTTGATGTCTCAGTTCGTGTTTATATAAATACAATCTTGCAGTCAAATGTCAAAGTTCAAATGCCAAATGAATGACAAAATTTTCATTTAAGAAATTTTGTCGATATTAAGTTAATGGGATATAATTTGACATTTAGATTTTGATATTTGTCATTTTCATGACGATTTTATAATGAAGTCGGGAAATGCGTTCGCATGCAGTATGTGTGCAATGAGTGTTCAGGACACTTTTATAGCCTGCTTGCAGGGATCTTCACACTGAACCGGCTTTCAGATGTGGACGGCTGCTCACTGTCGCGGATAATACTTCCGGCTATTTCATAAAAACTCATGCTTGACATGCTGTCTTTTCTGTTCTTAAGAAACTCGGGCATGTGATTTATCGAATTAACCAGTATCCTGTCATATGGCACATAACCATAATTCTCAAGAGGCAGATTCAGGTAGTTTTCTGCAACAGACCTGACAATATTGCCTACCTCTTTTTCTCTGTCATTTCTGACCATATTTACAATAGTCTTGATTTTTAAACTTTCGATGTATGTATTCAGGTCACTTTCAAAATGCTCGTCAAGATTTTTCAGAGAATCTTTTAGTGTATCTATTGAATCAATATTCTCACCCTCAATAGCAGAACTGGCACGTCTCACCATATCCTGCGCCCCTGGTTCACCTCTGAAGACCTGCATTAATCCTCTGTACATACTGGCCTTAATAAATCCATATGCATTTTGAATTGATGTTATCTGTGGAGTAAGGACACATATTTTATTGGTGGCAAAAAGGAAAAAATCCATTGTTGTAAACGAAGCACCGGCGCCGAGATCCAGCACAATATAATCAGCCTTTAGATTCTTCAGATGATTAAAGAGGCGGTTCTTTTGCGTGTTTTTCGGATTGGCTATGCCAAGTATATCATCAGCTCCGCATATGAGTTGCATGTTTTCTACCGGGGTATCCATCACGACCTCTTCAATATTCTCAACCTGCCTGTTAATAAAATCTGCAAGTGTATAAAGAGGATATTTAATACCAACAAGAGTATGAAGATTACTTCCTCCAAGATCCGCATCTACCAGTATGACTTTTTTCCCCTGTCTGGCAAGGGAAGCCCCGAGCATAATCGATACGATGCTTTTTCCGACACCTCCCTTGCCTCCGCCAATGGCCCATAACTTTTTCTTTATCTCATCCATGGTTCCCTACCTGACATTTTTTTCATAGTTATCAAAAAGGTTCCACATCATATTGTGGTCCTTGTTCTTAAGACTGATCAGCTGTTTTATTGTCTTTAACTGCCAGTCTTCCATTCTCTGAAATTGAATGCCGACTTTGACAATCGCATTGTCAGTAACATCTCTTCTGATCCATTTTATAACAGACAATAAAGCTATATCATCACCACGCGGCATTCTGACAATCATCTTGATACTTGAACCGGCAAGACCTTCCAATTGTACTCTGCCATATTTGTCCTCAAACTTTACGCCTGCCCCGCTAATAGATATGTCTTCAATATATCCATCGTGAGATGTATTTGATGTCTGATTTTTAAAAATCTTCAGCCCCACAGGATATGTAAACCCCGAACGCTCATGTCTCCTCCGGTCACGGCCATCTCGCTCTTCCTGCCGCCTGTCAGGTACATACGGTTGATTCAGGTCTGCATACTCTTCGCCTGACGCTTCGTTATTATCTGTTTCAGATCCATTGGCAGACACGTTGTTATGTAAATCATTATCAGACGATCTGCTGCTGTCTGATCTGCTTTGCTCATCCATTTCACTCATATTTGCCGTTTCTCCACTATAAGATTTATTCAGTTCTTCTGCATTGTTGACCAGGGAATCTTTGTTTATTTCATTATCATCCATGGGAATGTCGGTCATACTGATATTATCGGCAATTTTGATTGTTAGCTTTAGATTGAGAAAAAAATATTTCCCTTTTTTATTCAGTCACTTATAGATAACAGCCTTTTACCTGCAAGTTATTCAATAAATAGCGTAATTCCATTAATCAAACGGATAATTTGAACATACTAGATAAATAAATTGACATACACCTCTTTCATGCAGGAATTTCAGGTATTGAATGTTTTTTATGAAACTGAACGCTATAATAGACCCAGATCATTTGTTTTAAAAACCTCAACTCAATGTAAAAGAAGTAATTTTCCGAAATAACGATATATCAGGTATGGGCAGTCTCAAAGTAAGCAATCTGAAAAAATCATTTGGTAATACTGAGGTGATAAGAGATGTATCATTTGAAATACATCACGGAGAATTTTGTGTCCTCCTGGGGCCGTCAGGATGTGGAAAAACCACTGTTCTCAGGCTGATAGCAGGTCTGGACCAGTCTGATCAAGGCAGTATTTTCATTAACGACAGAGACGTCAGCAATCTTACTCCCAGAGACAGGGACATTGCCATGGTATTTCAGAGTTATGCATTGTACCCCCATATGAGCGTATTTGATAATATGGCATTTGCCTTGAAAATGCGGAACATGCCAAAGAATGATATAGACCTTAAAGTAAAAGAAACAGCATCACTGCTTGAGCTTTATAACTTCCTTGACAGAAAGCCTAAAGAACTTTCTGGTGGACAGAGACAACGCGTTGCGATAGGGCGAGCTATTGTAAGGAACCCAAAGCTTTTTCTCTTTGACGAGCCCCTTTCAAACCTTGATGCTAAACTGCGCAGTACCATGAGGGTAGAGCTCGCAAATCTTCATCAGAAGTTAAAGGTAACAACTGTATATGTTACTCACGACCAGGTGGAGGCAATGACACTCGGGGAAAAAATCATTCTTTTTGATCAGGGAGAGATTCAACAGACAGGCACTCCTGATGAGGTCTACCATAAACCCTCCAACCTGTTTGTAGCAACCTTCATTGGGACTCCACAGATTAATCTTTTCACCGGCACAACTCTTCATAGAGATGGCAAAATATTTTTTGAATCAGGACCTCTGATGATTGACGTATCATCGAGAACTGAGCTGATGCAGTATACAGGCAAGGATCTTATAATGGGTATCAGGCCAGAGTCCCTGTCTCCCGGCGCTGGACCGATTACAGGAACTGTCGAACTGACCGAACATCTCGGACCTGAGACCCTTATTTATGTCAGCGTTAACGGAAAGAGAATTACTGCAAAAGCTGCTTCAGGTTTTCAGATACGCAGAGGAGCAGAAATAACTCTTTCGTTGGCTGATACGGGCGTGCATTTCTTCCTCAATGGAAAGAGGATTACAGAATAACATCTCTAACCCACCTTGATCTTCCAGGAAGTCCCGTCTTTTTTATCTTCAAGGATTATATTCTTTGCTGCGAGTTCATTTCTTATATCATCCGCAGCAGACCAGTCCTTGTTCTTCCTTGCATTCTGCCGTGCATCAATTTTTTTGAGAAGATCATCTTCTGTAATGTCTATCTTCTTGACTTTCATAAGCGCCCGGTACCACTCTTCAGGTGTTTTATTAAAAATATTCAGCACCCCGCCTATTTCAGCAAGCAGATCATAAGCCTGCTTAACAAAGTCCCTGGCCCTTTGACCTGCAGGTTTGGAATCAAGAAACCTGTTTACCTCTCTGATAAGTTCAAAAATAATTCCCAGTGCTGATGCAGTATTAAAATCATCATTCATTGCATTATGGAACTTGTGCCTGAATCCGGACATAATGTCTTCAAGTTCAGCGGATGATGTGATCCTGTCAATATTACTTTCTGACTGCAGAAAATCATCGATCCGCAGGACAGTGGTATAGTATCTGTCAATCGACAGCTCTGCTTCATTGAGCTGCACGTCAGAAAACTCTATCGGACTTCTATAATGAGCGGAGAGCAGAAAATATCTGACTACTTCGGGTTCATATCTGCTTAAGATCTCCTTGATTGTGAAGAAATTGCCGAGAGATTTAGACATCTTTTCCTTGTCCACTGTAATAAAACCGTTATGCATCCAGTATTTCACGAAAGGCTCGTCCGAATAGGCTTCGCTCTGCGCAAGCTCATTTTCGTGATGGGGGAATATGAGGTCTGCTCCGCCGCCGTGTATATCAAAGCTTGTCCCAAGATATTTTGAAGACATGGCAGTGCACTCAATGTGCCAGCCCGGCCTTCCCTTGCCCCATGGGCTTTCCCAGAATGGCTCACCTTCCTTAGATGATTTCCAGAGTGCAAAATCAAGAGGGCTCCTCTTTCTCTCATCAATATCGACCCTGGCTCCTGCCTTGAGATCATCGATATTTTTCCCGGACAGTTTCCCGTAACCGGAGAACCTGCTCACTTCAAAATAAACGTCACCATCAACCGGATATGCGTATCCCTTTTCAATAAGTCCTTTAATGGTTTCTACCATTTCATGGATATGGTCAGTAGCGTTTGGCTCAATATCAGCCCTGCTGACACCCAGAAGCTCCATGTCATTGTAATATTCATCAGTGTATTTCTTGGCGACTTCCTCAGTGGAAATGCCCTCCTGTGCTGATCGGGCTATAATCTTATCATCAATGTCAGTAATATTTCTCACATGGGTCACATCATAACCGCTGTATCTCAGATATCTCTTAATAATGTCGAACACGATAGCGCTCCTTGCATGTCCGAGGTGACATACGTCATAGGCGGTAATCCCGCACACATACATATTGACCTTGCCCGGAGTGAAGGGAATGAACTCCTCTTTCTTTCCGCTCATTGTGTTATAAACCTTTATGGTCTCTCCCTTGCCTTCCAATGTGCTGATTCTCCTTTCAAGTTCATGAATAATGTTATTCAGCTTTTCAAACTTATCTTCGACCGGGTCAGGAATATGAACATGGTCAAGCATCTCAACCGGACCATCTTCAAACATCTTCACAACCTTTTTCTTAATGACCCTTCCAGGCACTCCTACCACAATGGAGTCTTTGGGAACATCATGAAGCACAACCGAATTGGCCCCTATTTTAACGTTGTCTCCAATGGTAATCGCCCCGAGCACTTTTGCTCCGGTGCCAACAACGATATTATTCTTTAAGGTAGGATGTCTCTTTCCCTTTTCCTTGCCCGTACCCCCAAGAGTCACTCCCTGATACAGCAGACAGTTTTCTCCTATCTCCGTAGTCTCACCTATCACCACACCCATCCCGTGGTCTATGAAAAACCCACGGCCAATCTTTGCAGCAGGATGTATCTCTATACCGGTAAATATCTTTGCTACCTGCGAAAAAAAACGGGGTAGTATGGGTATCCTGGCATTCCAGAGGTAATGATTTAACCTGTGAAAAACTATAGCATGAAATCCTGAATAGGAGATAATGACCTCAACCTTGCTCCTGGCAGCAGGATCCATGGTAAAAACAGTTTTAAAATCATGCCTTATATCATTCCATACACTCATAAAAGGTATTATACAAAAAATACGGATTATGGGTTATCGGTTATAAAAAAAGACAATGACCCATGACCTGTCACCTATTATCCATTCCCTATCTCACCTGTAATTCACAAACTCTATATGAATACCCAGATCTTTTTCCTTTAACAATGCAATAACTGCCTGCAGATCGTCTTTTTTCTTGGCCCTGATCCGGAGCTGGTCTTTCTGGATCTCGGACTGTACTTTCAGTTTGGAATGTTTCACTATTTTGACAATTTCCTTGCTTTTCTCTGTCGGGATGCCCTGCTGAAGAGTAGCAACCTGTCTCACTGTGCTTCCGGCGGCATCCTCTACTTTACCGTAGCTGATTGCCTTGACCGGCACCTTTCTTTTGATGAGCTTATTCTCAAGGATATCGATTACACTTTTCAGTTTATACTCATCATCAGACGTTATCGTTATCAGGCTGTTACCCTGATCCAGTTCCAGGTTGCTCTTACTGCCTCTGAAGTCAAATCTCTGTTTGATTTCCTTCATTGCCTGCTGGATCGCATTTAAAACCTCCTGAAGATCGACCCTGCTTACTACATCAAATGAATATTCAGCCATTGTATGGACCTCCAGTATGAAAATGTTTACTTTGTATCAAAATATTGGTCATAGAATTATATATGAAATAAAATTATAATCCCAGTTATGTATCGGGTTGGCATATGTGCCTGCCATATGTTACTTTTAGATAGGTATCCGGTACATGTTAACGTATGGCAGAATAAGAGGGCCAGTGTTTCATGAATAAGATTGTTGTCATTCTTTTTTTATGCACCGCTTTTTTTATAGCCTCGGTTCTAGCTGAGACAACCGGAGTGGAAATTATCCCAATCATTACGGATGGGAAATATGTTGTGATTGAATATACACTCAAAGTGGATGGTACAAATGTGGATGATACAAATGACGGACCAACTCCCATGTCCTTTATTCATGGAAAGGGTCAGTTGGTGCCGGGGCTGGAGAAAGAACTTTCCGGTATGAAAAAAGGCGAAAGCAAACATGTTGTTGTTAAACCTGAAGATGGTTACGGTAACGTACGTGAAGATGCAATCCGTGAAGTTCCAAAGGATAAAATACCGGAAGATTCCCGTAAGGCAGGTGCTCAAATTCAGGGACGAACTGCGAGAGGCAGGGTCATCCCATTAACTGTCAGGGAAGTTAAAGACAATACAGTCATTCTTGATTACAACCACCCTCTCGCCGGCAAAACACTGTACTTTGATGTAAAAATTATAGACATACAGGATTCCGCCGCACATACACCCGTATCCAGCCCCTAACCCGACAGCACATCTTTCAGATTTATATCTGTATCAGTTTTTTTTAATTTACAACGCCCCGATAATATGATAGAAAATGAATAGTATCGTTCATGTGCTCGTATCGATACAGAGATTCCTTATGTAATACCTTTTAAAATTGATGACATGAGAAATATTAAGCTTCTGTTAGTAAATCTATTAACTATATTGATAGTTCCGGTTACAAGTGTTGCCGTTGACCACGGGGGCTGCCTTACCTGTCATAAATACCCGGGACTGGTCAGAATGGAGAAACCTGACACATTTAAAGTCATGCATATAGATGAAGAAATTCATCTTGCATCGGACCACGGCACGGTTGATTGCAGGAAGTGTCATCCTACAGTCACACAGATACCGCATACCGGTGAAACCGCGGTCAATTGCACAACCGGGTGTCACACTGAGGACAGGGATAAAATAGATGCACTGTACCCGGGATACAAAGTTAATTATCATAAGCTTGAGCGGTTTGCCATTACAAAGCTGGATGATAAATCGTCATGCAGGGTCTGTCACCCTCTTTACCCTCACAGCAACAATAAAAAAGTAAGGGCACTGCTGAATATGCACACTGGTTTCATGTTGTGTGAAGTCTGCCACCTTAAGAAAGAGGATCTGAAACAGCTCCAGTATGACTGGAATGATCCGGAGCACTTTGAATATGTGGGTGAACCCTATGGAACGATCACAGACCGTTCAAGCCACAATTCAAATAAGGCGATTCAGGAGATGCTAAAAATGTCTCCGGATTCACACAAATCAGATGAACCTGTGGAGGCAAACGGCGCACTCATATCAAGAATAGCCGTGTTTTCAAAAAAAAGCGGCAAGAAAAAAATATTGATGAATACAGCAGATTCTGACAAGGCCAGAGAATATATGTCAAAGGAGAGCTCTCTGTCCAATAAAGAGAAAAAGGACTCATTTGAGCTGTTCCACAAAAACATAGCAAGAAAAGAAGTGAGTATTGCCTGCAATGAATGTCATGTGTCCGGCGGAATGATGGATTTTGAAAAACTGGGATTTGGCGAGAAGAGGTCTAAAGATCTTCAGTACCTGAATATTAAAAGCCTTGTTACAAAATATGATACTTTTTATTTCCCCAACCTTTTCGGTAATTGATGCTGTGGGTAGACACATCATCGTTTTAAATCAGTGATTTAGGGATGTTGGAGCATGCGCTGACCCTGCGTTCATTGAGGGTGATTATATATGCTACAAGACATTCGTTACCAGGTACAAGAAGGATTTCCTTCCAGCTCGTAAGTTCGTATATCGAATGACATGTACGCATTCCTTTGAACATTGTGCACCATGTATAATCAATGATAAAAAACGTCACTTCGTTCACAATATAATTTTAAGTTTTCATATGTATGTTCCGATAAGAACACTAGCATCGGGAACGTAAGGGAAAAAAGGATTTTATATGCGAAAAAATGTCTTTAATGTATCTGCAGCAGGATATGCAACCTTATTCTTGTTCTTAATGCTGTTACCTCTGAAAGTTTATTCATCGAACCTGTTTCATACAATTCAGGTAAGCAGCTTTTCAAATGTGAACGATGCACAGGAGCAGTTTGATTCGATTGCAAATACTTTGGATGAAACTCAACTGGACCATTTAAGAATAGAGAAAATCGGCAAATACTACTCTGTCAGACTGGGTAAATTTACGGATTATAATTTGGTTGAGAAATTCTTCAGTTCGGTCGAATCAAAACTACCCAGTGCTGTTGTGATGAAAGCATATATAAAAGAGGAAAGGATCGTGAAGCTTTATTCCGATTCATCCACTGTGAAAATGAAAGAGCCTGGGGACAGATCATCTGCATCCCCTGCCCTTGACCAAGCTGTTTCCATTGCATCTGAAGATGAGGACAAAAATGTCAGAGATGTGCGATTAAAGGAGAACCTGAAAGAAATTGAGACTCTTGTCAAGAATAATGATTATACTGCTGCGTTTGATATTATAACTGCGGAAATAAGACAACAGCCGGATCACCCTGACCTTAACGCATGGTTCGGAATGGTCCTTCTGAAGATGGATAAACCTTCAGAGGCCCGGGGATACCTTGAAAAAGCCACACGGCTGTCCCCGGACATCCCGGAGTTTCATAATGGTCTCGGGTATTCGTACTTTTTTCTTAAAAGGTATGATGAGGCAATTGATGCGTTTAACAATGCCTTACGTCTTGATCCAGGGCATTTAGATGCCCTGACGGGTCTGTGCATTACATATGCAAAGAACGACAATAAAGATAAGGCCATGGATATATACCTCAAAATAAAGAATATCGATAAAAAGACCTCGAATCAACTTCTTGCGATCATTAATTAATAATGTACGTTGAACACTAAAAATACCTGCCATTATGGTAAGGGTTTTTAGTGACTTGAAATTTCAAAAGATCACCGCGCCAAGGCCATCCCTAAGCAGGTCTCGGAATCGGGTCGGACCGGCTCGTTAAGGGGAGAATTCAAACCCCCTCTGTGCCAGTTCGATGTGACTCATTGCGAAGCCGGTACGACCCGATTCCGAAGGGAGATACAGAGGGGTAATGATAAATAATTCTATAAACGAATAAAAATATATTAATTTACCGGTTACTCGTTGAGAAACTTTTTTATTGCATCCTCCCGAAAGACAGGGAATGATGATTTGTCTTGCGGCATTCCTGCATTCACTTTTTCTGATGCCTCATTGTTCACAGGTGATAAAGACTCAGATTTTTTTATAGTTGTCACGGCAGGTGGAGATAATGGCATTGTAATATATTCATAAATGATCGGAACAATGGCTCCAACAAGAATGATTATCATAACAATTGAGATGATGAGTATTTTTCTGGACTTCGGTTTTGCTGCAGTGTCAGCACTTTCGTCATTTTGCAGAACAGTGTTCGGCAGCACGTCAGTTGATGTGTTTTCAGACGTCATATCATTCATCTGTACGTATGCTTCCTCTCCTGCTGCAGCCGCCATTTCTGACTCCATGGCAGCAGGTTCAGGAACTCCGGATGTTTCATTGACATAACCTGCTGTGTATGTAATGGATTGTTTTTCATCTGTCTGTTCAGTAATATTCTCAGCCTGTATCTCATCATGCTCATCTATAAAAGACAGGTGTGACTCTGATATCACATTCATTTTACTGATGCTCTCACTTGTTTTCACATGTTCGATTGTCTCTTCAGCACTCTCTGCGCGTAATGAAGCCATCTCTTCTGAATGTGTATCTTCATTTATTTCAGAAACAGGAACTTCAGGCGGTGTTGATATCGCCAATTCCTCCTCATCAGACGCTTTCATGTTCTCCTGATTCTCGACCATATTCGTATATTCAACTGCCCATTCAGTGGCTTCTGCATTCACATCAGCCGATTCATCGTCATGTGAATCTTCATCAGTTATTTCAGACGCGGGAGCTTCAGGCAATGCTGGTACTGCCGACTCTTCCTCTTTTGTGGGTTCTTTAACGTTCTCCTGTTTCTCAACAATATTCGTTTGAGTGTCTGTCATTTCAGCAGCTCCTGCACCAATATCAGTCGTTACCTCTTCCTGTGTCTCTTCATCTGGTTCCACCGGTTGAGTTTTGTCAGGTTCGCCAAAGATCACTTCAAGGGGAAGTTTAACAGGAGTGTCATTTTCTCCCTTGATAGTAATGAGTCCTATGGTCATAAGGGCGATAACAGATTTAAGTGTCTCAAAATTACTTGTATGAGAAAGGGTTAATATCCCTTTTAGTGGATGGATTCCGTTCACATACGATAGGACTTTTTTATCGGCATCCAAAATGTCGAGCGACTGAAACAGCGGGAGCGGGTCCTTGGCCAGATTAAATACTGTATCTAATGGTGGACACATCTTATCTATCATGGGAAAGCTGTTAATTCTCTTGATTCCCTTGTATATGAGATTTGGCGTGCTGACTTGGAGTTTTATTGGTTCATCCGTTGGGAGCGGGACTTCTTTAAATTCAAATATGCCTTCATCTATATTAAAGAGGCCCATAATAATCTCTTCAACCTGATGTTGGACTGACGGGGCAAGATCACTCGGTTTTAAATAACCAAGATCGATAAGAACCTGACCCAGTCGCTGTCCCTTTTTTTCAACGAGGTAAGAGGCCTGATTATATTCTTCAAGGGTAATTTTACCCTGTGTTAAAAGATACTCTCCGAGGCGGTCATTTGTATTTGTAGATACAGCAAAAATCTTCAGTCCATTGTCAATATATATCTTTTTTACTGTCGAACCTACGATTATCTCAAGTATTCCCGTTTTTCTGCTCTTGCTGAGACCTAAAAGGATGTCAATCAGTCTGTAATGTTTAAGATTGCCCCTCAGGTTGTTGAGCCTTCTGAATCCGACTCTGAGCTGATATCCAAAATCTTCTGTCCACACCACTTCGCCGCTGAATTTAATTTCATAGTCTAAAATTTCTATTTCAGCAATGGCACCTTTTACCAGTTCCGGAACTTTTTTTATGAGTATCCCAACACCGTTTGAGTAATCAACGACTTTTCCTTTATGGAGTTCTGACCCTATTCTTACATCACATAATGACTGTTTTCGGTACCGGGCAAATTGTCTTTTATCCTCTTCTAACATAGTCCCTTCCGTATTAATGGCATTTCATTTTAACTCCTGATTATAAATCGGCATTTTCGATGAATATGTTTAGCCCGGTACCACAGTGATATACATGGACTCTTATCACAGAAGAATCTCAGCTTGATATGATGTAACAAGAGGTACGATTGGGTGCGATTTGCTTCATACAAAGACAACCTTGTTTTTTCCAAGACTCTTCGCCTTATATAATCGCTCATCGGCCTTGATCAGCAGATCATCTGAAGATTCTCCGTCCATCGGAAATGTTGCAACACCAAAACTGGCAGTTATAGATTTTTTTACTCCTGCGGGAAGAGCTATTGGAATGCTTTCTATTTTTATCCTCAGTCTGTCAATTACATTTGAGGCAAATGTACTGTCCGTCCCGGGCAGAATTAAAACAAACTCATCGCCGCCGTATCTGCCGAAGATATCAAGCTGCCTTAACGTAGGAGTGACAAGCTGTGCCAATGACTTAAGAACTATATCACCGGCCAAATGGCCGTACGTGTCATTTATCTCCTTGAAGTTATCAATGTCACACATCACAAGTGAAAAAGATTCGTTCGACCTTTTAAATCGTGCGATCTCCTTTATTAAATATTCATTCACAAACCGTCTGTTATATAAACCTGTCAAGGGGTCAGAAGTAGACAATCGTATATCATCCGTGATATCTCTGATAATGAGCTGGATTTTTCCATTATTCTGATTACTGTCAACGTTCAGATAAAACCCGGAAAGCTCAAGAATGCTGTCTCCCTTCTTCATTTTTATATTTTCTACTTTCCCCGAGTCTCTCAGTGTTGTGTAAATCTTATGCCACTGCTCCCTGGGCAGAAACTCAGTTATCGGCTGGTCAAGGAGGTCCATGCCGAACTTCCTCGTCACCTTATCGTTTGCCCACACAATTAACTGGTCAGACTCGGTTTCAGCTATTTCTACCATCATTTCCGGCAAAAGGTTAAGAATTTCCTTGGCACTCCTCAGTTTGCGCTCAAGGAATGCACTATAATCACTCTCCAGGCTTTTCAACACATCTCTCGTGGTAATGACATTGGTAGCGATACCGCTGTCATCATGTACGATAACTCTATTGATCTGCAATTCATTCATTATGGTCACAATGTCGACAAGCGCATTATCGAGATGTACATTGATCACCGGGGTTGACATATGTTCATGAACTCTGCTGTCAAGAGATATATTTTCACAGGCCAATCGCAATATGTCTTTCTCAGAGATAATTCCCTCAGCTACACCGTCACTGATGATGGCAACCGCACTTATTTGATTTCCAACCATCTGATCCAGAACACTTTTCAGTGAGTCATCAGGTTCCACGTTAAACAAATGCCCCAATCGGTCTATGATATGTTTGACTTTGATGGTTGCTCGGTAAAAATCCTCTTCAAGATATTTCAGCAAATCCTGCTGTGTAACAACTCCAATAAATTCATCCAGGAACCCGTCTGTAATGATTATACGTCTGATATTATTTTCTATCATAAGGGATAGTGCATATCCGACTGTTCTGTCTCCTCTTGTCGCAACAAGTTTTTTATCGGCAAAACCCGTAACATTAGTATCCAGATCTATTCCCTTGTGAAGGCATTTCACTATGTCCCTTTCGGTAAGAATGCCCGCAATTTTCTTACCATCAAGGATGACAACAACACCTTTTCCATTTTTATTCATTAATTCCGTTACATCTCTCAATGAAACATCTTTCTGTGCAGAAAAGTCTTCTTTGTGAGCAATATTTTTTAATGTCAGGTTAAGCAAGCGATTTGATCCCTTTCGATAATTTTAAATTCTTCTTCATATATTATTATCGGACATCATTTCTTTCATCTTAAACAGACCTTTATAGCTGAGAATTAACATAAATCAGAATGATTTTATGCTGTGAGAGAACGGGGGGAAGCTATCGAATATAATAGGAAATTATAATACCCTAGATCGTGTACTGAAAACTTCTCAATCTTAACGCATTTAAGACAACCGTAACTGATGACATACCCATGGCCGCAGCTGCGAACATAGGGTTAAGTAAAATCCCGAAGAACGGAAACAGTAAGCCTGCAGCAACAGGAATCAACACCGTATTATAAGCAAATGCCCAGAAAAGGTTCTGCTTGATATTTCTGATTGTTGCCTTTGACAGCGCAATAGACTCAACAACTCCCTTGAGATCACCCCTGATCAATGTAACATCCGAGGCCTCCATCGCAACATCAGTTCCTGTACCGATAGCAATGCCGACATCTGCCTGTGCAAGTGCTGGAGCATCATTAATTCCGTCACCTACCATGGCAACAATTCTGCCTTCAGACTGAAATTTTTTTACTGCGGCCGCCTTGTCTTCAGGAAGAACTTCAGATAGCACCCTGTCAATCCCGACCTGCTTACCGATTGCGTCGGCAGTCCGCCTGTTATCCCCTGTTATCATCACTGTTTCAATCCCTGATTTCCTGAGAGCGGTCACTGCCTGTGCTGAATTTTCTTTCAATGTATCTGCTACAGCTATCAGCCCAGCTGCCTGCCCATCCACTGCTACATACATAGGAGTTTTCCCTTGTCCTGACATTTCCCCGGCAACCTGAGATAAATTTGATATATCGACATTCTGATCTTTCAAGAAGTTGAGATTTCCAAGATATACTGTTTTACCGTCAACGCCAGCTGTTATCCCATGACCGGGGAAAGCTGAAAAATCAACCGGATCTGTCAGCCGGATACTTTCATCTTTTGCCTTATTTACAATTGCTTCACCAAGAGGATGCTCAGACCCTTTTTCCGCAGATGCAGCAAAGAAAAGAACTTCATCAGCATTCCCGTTTAAACCTATAATATCGGTAACAACCGGCTTCCCTTTAGTCAGCGTGCCAGTTTTGTCAAAGACGATTGACGTTACTTTATGTAGTGTCTCCAGGGCTTCTGCTCCTCTGATCAAAATGCCCTGCTCAGCACCTTTACCGGTCCCCACCATTATCGATGTGGGTGTTGCCAGTCCAAGTGCACATGGACATGCTATGATCATGACCGCTATGAAATTCAGAATCGCATATGTAAATGAAGGTGCAGGTCCAAAAATGAACCAGATCATGAATGTCAGCGTTGCAATAACCATGACCGCCGGTACAAAAACCGAAGCGATCTTATCTGCAAGTCTGGCTATGGGGGGTTTTGATCCCTGGGCCTCCTGGACCATATGTATGATCTGCGAGAGCATAGTGTCCCTTCCGATCTTTGTTGCCTCAAACTTAAAAGAACCGGTTTTATTGATCGTGGCCCCGATTACTTCATCCCCTGTTTTTTTCTCAACAGGAATGGACTCACCAGATATCATTGATTCATCCACTGACGAGTATCCTTGCCTGATTACCCCGTCAACCGGAATTTTATCACCCGGTCTCACCAGAATGATGTCTCCTATTTCAACCTCTTCAATCGGGATATCTTTTTCCTCACCGTTATGAACAACACGGGCGGTCTTTGACTGCAGGCCGGCCAGTTTCTTAATGGCTTCTGAGGTCTTGCCCTTTGCCTGCGCTTCGAAGAGCCGACCAAGAAGAATAAGAACTATGATGGTAGCTGCTGTGTCAAAATATACATGTGCGGAGTATCCCTTTATTTCGAATATAGATGGAATAAAAGTAGCGGTTACACTGTACATATACGCTGCGGACGTACCAACAGCAATAAGCGTGTTCATGTTTGTGGTTCTATGCCGGGCAGCAGAGATCGCACCCGTATAAAACTGCCACCCTGCCCAGAACTGAACAGGTGTCTGAATCAGAAACTGCAGAAAAAAATTGGTTTGCATTGGAATGGATAATATTAAATTTAGTCCAAGTCTGTCCCAGAATACCAGAAGAAATACAGGAACGGTTAAGGAAGCACCGATAATAACCCTGGATCTGAGTTTCTTATACGCTGTTTCCCGTTCTCTTTTTTCTTTTTCAACAATATCCTCCCCCTGCTTAAACTCAACAATATCATATCCCGTTCCCTTTATTGCATTCTTGAAGTCTCTCATCCCTGCCTGAGCTGGAGAATATTCAACAGTGGCTTTTTCTGTGGCCAGATTTACTGTTGCATTCAAAACTCCGTCCAAAGACTGGAGAGCATCCTGGACCCTTTTAACACAGGCAGCACAGGTCATACCCTTTATGGGTATGGTAACTTTTGAAACAGAAACTCCATAACCCAGGTCCTTAATATGAGAAACTACATCATCTACGGATGATTCTTCCGGATCGTAAAAGACTGTTGCTCTTTCAGCAGCAAGATTAACCATTGCAGACTTGACACCCTTCAGTCCTGAAAGTGACTTCTGGACCCGGGCCGAACAGGCAGCGCAGGACATACCGGTAACCGGGAGGTCTATTCTTTTAGCATGGGAAGACCCCCTGGGATCTGCTTTCTTATCCCGTTCAGGCAATGGGCAGGCTTCTTTATTCTGCCTGTTTTTGTCACGCTTATTAATCATTATTATTAACTATAAATGGCGTCATTTAGATTTTAAGAAAAAGTTTTTTATTCATCATTCCGGCAGTCTGCCTTCCGGCACGAAAGGCCTGAGGCACAAAATCCAATCTATTCATAAGTTTCTTCTGTATGCCCGATTACGGACTTCGGGCTGACATAAAGAAATAATGGTCTTTATGTGGATTGAATACTATCTATAACCTTTTTTAACTTCTCTCTGACCTCTCTGGCAATATCACCAAGAGACGGGTTATCAATAGCCTGCATCGAAGCAATCGGATCAATGGCTGAAACTTCAATTTTGCCGTCATCCGTCTCCTGAACAATCACGTTACAGGGAAGCATGGTCCCTATTTTATCTTCCGCCTGCAGTGCCTGATATGCAAAAGAGGGATTGCATGCACCAAGGATTTTATATTTCCTGAAGTCCACATCAAGTTTTTTCTTAAGGGCCTCTTTTACATCGATCTCTGTCAGAATCCCAAATCCTTCCTTTTTCAACTCTTCTGTGGCCCTGCTAATAGCTTCATCATATGAAGTGTCAAGTTTTTTTGTGAAATGGTAACTCATTTCATATCCTCCTTCACTGTATAATATAATTCGTTCGTAAAAAGTATTTCATTTTTCATTATACAGTATTTGAGTCAGATAACTTTACATTTCTGACCTAAATTGAAAATCACTGGAGATGATAAAACCTGAAGATGACCTGGAAAACATCAAATTATAATCAGTATCAAGAATGGCACATGATGATAACTCCGATCTAAGAGTCACTGTTTTCTAATAAGAACATAAATCCTCGCTTTTCCCCTCCTATCAATAATTTCGCAGCAGGCAGGACTTCATTGACTTTTTGAAGTTATAAATAAAGTTTATTCAGACCATATTCTGTCGTTTATTATTACATGTCAGTAAAGTTATTGATAATCCTGCCGATATAATAATAGTCTGTTTATACAGTTCCTTTATTGGAAGGGAATAGAAGAACTTAAATGAAAAGGAGATCATATGATAGCTACAGAGATCAAAACAAACATGCTGAAACCGTTTATTGATGAAACGATTAATAGCCTGGAGGTAATGGCTCATCTCAAGGCGCATGTAGGTGAAGCATTTACAGATAACGTAGAGGATTTCAGATTTAAGGGATATGCTATTGCAGCCAAAACTCACGGCAACCTTGAAATGGTTATTCTTATACATCATTATGTCGAAACTGCTCTTGCCATCGGCAACCGCCTCAGGTTTAATATACTCAATGAATCAGACGAATTGCCTGAAATAAATGAAGAGATGCAGTCTGCCTTGGCCGAGTGGGGCAACACCGCAATCGGAAATGCTACACAGTGCCTTGAAACGCAAAGACTTGGCATACAGTTTGAGCCACCTTATTTTATTCTTAACACTGAAAACATGAAGTCGCTTTTGGAAAATGTTCGGGAAATCATTTCCGTACCAGTCCATATTGATGATGTGGGCAGGTTCTATTTTAACCTTCTTATGATCGACTCCAAAGCAGGCGAGGCAAAGGATGCTCCCAAAATACAGACAGGTGAAAAGATTCTGGTTGTTGATGATTCAAAGTTTATCAGGCGCAGCATGAAGAGATTCCTCAACTCCCTGGGTTATGAAAATATTGTGGAAGCTGCAAACGGAGTAGAGGCAGTCGAGATGCATGCAAAAGATAAACCGGCGATTATCTTTATGGATATTGTCATGCCCGAGATGACCGGGGATGAGGCGTTGAAAAAAATCCGGGCAACAGACAGCAATATACCCATTGTCATGCTGACATCTGTAACTGACTATACCGTGATTGACAGATGCAACCAGATGGGAGTTTCCGGGTTTGTCTTGAAACCGCTTACGGCTGAAAACGGGCCGAGCAGGCTGAAAGTGTTCCTGTAAACTACAATACGCCTGGCTCAGCTTTATTGACGTTCATGCATCTAATTGAAGACCTTGGTGATTTGGCCCCGAGTTATTTCATCACTTCAGGATTTGCATTTAACTATAAGCAATTTGCTAAAACATTCTTTAGTACAGGGGGTTAAGAAAGAAACTGAAACAAAGGTTCTTTTCATAAAGTAGTAACCATAAGGCAGGGTCATCTATGGCTCTGCTTTTTTCATTGACTTAAACTGGCAATCCTTAACTTTTGGATCACATCGATTTACTCATATCATGATATTATTGTTGATCACGCTATATGGGTGTCGGTATAATCAGCGGATAATAGACTGATCAAACAAGTTAACTAATAGTTCGATTATTGCATTATTCCAAAATCTGGCTTATTACTTTTAAATTTTGTATTATTTATATTGTTTATTCGGACAAATAATGTCCTGATACTGTAATGGAGGATTTTATGGCAGAAGTAACAATAAAAATTGACGGCATGAGCTGCCAGCATTGTGTGACTGCTGTAAAAAAAGCAGTGGATGCAGTGGACGGAGTAAGTTCTTCAAATGTTGAGGTTGGCAGTGCGGTTGTCAGTTTTGATGAATCAAAGACAAACAGTGATGCAATAACCGGAGCAATTCAAGCTGCCGGCTATAAAGTAGTCAGTTAGCCTGTAAAGTTGACATGCTTTTTGTGTCACTCTGAGTGACGCGAGAAGGCCTGTTCCATCTCATGGGCATTACTTAAAGTCCGTAACCGGGAAGTCCTTATCAGTCAGTCCTGTTCCACCATTTTTCCCTGATCTTCATCTGAAGTTCAAGCATCTCTTTTTCCATCTTGATCAGGTCATCGTGTTTTACGTCCCTGTTTCGAAGAGCCTCATTATAGTCAAACTCCCTGTTATGAAATTCCCTTCTCATGTCAATGGTATCACGCATAAATGTATCATACCTGTCCGCATCAAATCCCCCCATTCCGGGGCCCATGCCATACCCCATCATTCCGGGCAACATACCTTGATGCCCCATTGTGCCGCAGTATTCATGACTCATCATTTCATGCCCGCATCCACAGTCGGGAGTTTGAGGTCCATGCATTCCCCAGCCGAAAAATTTATATCCTTCCATCCGGTTGTCAGGAAAATCATGCCTTCCTTCATATCTATCCTCCTTCATCATGTGGGCCATTCCGGCTGATACAAAGAGCAATATTATTAATGTAATAAACATAACTTTTTTCATCTCATCTTCTCCCTCGTTCAAGAATTGTTATCACATTCTATTATGTATGCCTTATGTCATATCCCTGTTGATTGAAGTCATGCCACCTCCCCGCCCCCCATCCTTAGTAAGGAGGGGAAAAATTATTCTTCCCTTACTAAGGCGAAAGCAGAAGGGTTAGCCTTATTCTCCTTCATATTATCTTCACTATTATAAATATAATATATATAGGTAATGAAATTTTGAACGGAGGCTTTAATATTACGTGTTTCTGTTAATGCTTAAGGAGATCAGACACCGATGGCTGATTCATACACTGGTCATTCTTCTCATGGCATTTGTAATATCTGTACTTGTTATTCAAAGTTCATTAAACAGTTCAGCAGAAGACAGGATCAAAGAACTGACACATGATCTGGGTAAAGGGATGCTCGTCGTTCCACAGGGGACTGACCTGGAATCGTTTTATTCAATGAAATACGGCCCGGAGGTCATGCCTGATGATTATGGTGACCGCATAAAACAATCTCCGGTGGGCAGACATGCCGGAAAAATTCAGCCCTGGTTATACGGAAATATAAATGTTCAGGGCAATGACCTTATCATTGTCGGACGCACGGTAAATAATCCCCGCTATGGATATACGGATTCCCAGTCTATCACCATTGGCAAAGGCGCTGCATCTGTCCTTGGTCTTAAAAAAGGAGATGCACTGGATATCAGGGGAAATTCATTCAGGATTGCCAGGGTGCTTGATCCCCCGCCAAAGGGTTATGACATGGCCATTTTCATGCCGTTAGGTGCAGCACAGAATATCCTTGATAAACCAGGTAAAATTAATGCCCTTAACATGGGCGGCTGCTGGTGCAAACTGGACGTGGCCGGTTTTGCCGGTGAGGTTGAAAATACCCTGCCCGGGACGATGGCTATTACTGTTGACGGCATGGCCAAGGCACAGACCCAGATTAATGCCATCATGCAACAGTACTCTACGCTGTTATGGATCACAGGTACGGTGCTGGTTGTTGGAAGTATTGTCTTTCTTATCTTCTATATGCTGCACAAAGGTGAACGGGAGATAGGCCTTTTACTCAGCATAGGATTTACACCGGGGAAAATTATCTTTAAAAATATTACCATAGCGGTATTGTCTTCGATCATTGGGGCACTGCTCGGTCATATCCTGAGCGTCCCGTTTATGTCCTGGTTTGGAAAGACCTTCATGCGCATTGGCCTCATACCTTCATGGGATTATTTACCACACTTTGTATCTGCATCACTGGTTATCGCCTTATTGGCCTCAGCATTTCCTTCATGGTTTGTGACCAGACTTGATCCTACGAGACTGTTAAGAGAGGAATAATATGCTGGAACTTAAAAATGTAGCAAGAGACTTTATCAATAATAAAAAGGAGCAGGTGGCAGCGCTGACAGACATTAATCTGAAGGTAGAAAAAGGTGAGTTCCTGTCAATAGTGGGACCAAGCGGCAGCGGAAAAAGTACCCTGCTGTTTATCATCGGCGCGCTTTTAAACCCGTCAGAAGGAGAAGTCCTTTTAAATGGCAAAAACATGTATGATACAACTCCTTCCTACAGGGCTGGTCTCAGGCTTCGGGAGATAGGGTTTGTGTTTCAGACGTTCAATCTCATACCCTACCTGAGCGCACTGGACAATGTTTCCGTACCTGCCATGCTCACCATAAAATCGAGGAAAAAAGCCAATGAAAGGGCCTCTGAGCTGCTGCAGAGGTTCGGTCTAGGAGCCAGGCTGGAACATAACTTTTCTGAACTCAGTGTGGGGGAGAGACAGAGGGTCGCCTTATGCAGAAGTGTGATAAACAACCCGGATATTATCCTTGCTGATGAGCCTACCGGAAATCTTGACCCTGCCATGACCCGGGAAGTCATGTCTCTTTTCAAAGAGCTGAACAGCAGTGGTCATACGGTTATAATCGTGACTCATGAAGAAGAAGTAGCTGCCTACGCTCAAAAAGTACTGCACCTCCAGAATGGAAAATTCACAAACGGAACCAACAATCGGTAAATCAGCATTACTGTCTGCCCCATTCAGTCTCTGGCTTTCATGGCAGGAGCTCACAGGCCGTAAAGCGGTTTTTATCATTAATGTCATACTTGTATCCTTGCTGGTCGCACTGCCTGTATCGCTCGATCTTCTGGGTAAGGCCAAGAAGAGCTCTGTCAACAACAGGATCGATTATATCGGACCATCCCTGATACTCATACCCAAAGGTACAGACTCGTCTGATCTTGTAACGGCAAATTTTAAAGGGCGGTATTATCCACTTTCACTCTTCAACGATATTAAACAAAAGTTCTTTTCACACCTTCGTTATGCTGAACCCAGATTCACATTAAGACTGCAGGTAGACGGCAAAAAGATACCGGTTACCGGAATAGAGTTTTCAAATGTTTACTCTTATCCATTTTCAGAATATTCGATCAGGGATAATGAGGTCATACTAGGTAAAGTTGCTTCTGATAAATTGGGAAAAGTAATGAATGATACAGTCATGATCGGCTCCGGGACGTATACAGTCGCCGGAATCATCCCTACAACAGGAGGGATTGAAGACGCATCTGTTTTTTTACCACTCTCTGTCCTGCAGGACATTACAGGTCACTCAGGGCGTATTAATGAGATACGGCTGTTCCCCGCTTCCCTGCCATCTTATGAACAACTGAAATCACTGCTTAATGAATACAGCAGTCAGTTAAACACTGTTGATGCATACCGGGGTGATACGGCTGAGAAAGAGGTAGATTCAACATTGGAAACGTATCAGAAGGCCCTGTACACCATAGCATTTATTCTGATAGCCTTCTGTATCATGATCAGCACCTATATTAACCTCGACGCCAGAAAATCCGAAATATCAACAGTATATACACTGGGGACTGCACAGAATATCATTCTCAAGATACTTACTTTCAGAACAGTCTGGATAACACTCCTTGGTTCCATTGCAGGACAGACTATTGCACTCATCGTGACCGTTATTCAGGCAGATCATGTACCCCTGCGTTTTATCTTTTCCGCCGGACCTTTCATCGAGGTTATTATGGGAACCGTGTTGCTGGGCATGGTTATTACTGTTCCTTTTGCATTTTATTCTGTATACAAAAGGGACCTCATCTCACATCTATGATTCAGTTTTTCTTTTTTGTTAACAAAAGGTATGCATAATTAGTTCTAGTAAAAAAGATTTTTAAGTATAGCCCTGATTATCCTGTATCCAACAACAGCAATGCCCCTTATATTTCCCGTTAACTTTGACTTTCCCGTTCCAGTCCGGTAACTGACAGGCACTTCGGTTATCCTGTATTTTCTCCTGACGGCTTTTACCTGCATCTCGATTGTCCATCCGAGGTTATCATGCATATCAAGGTCAAGAAGCCTGTCAAATTTAATCGCCCTGAATGGACCAACATCACTGTATTTATAATTATAAAAAAGGCTGATCAGGACTGTAGCAAGCCAGTTTCCAAATCGTACAGGCACCCTTAATGATCCTTCTTCAGCCTGTCCAAGAGTTCTGGATCCAAGAACAAGATCATAATCATTTCTTACTATCGGTTCTACCAGATTCATGATTTCATCAGGGTGATCACTGTAATTGCCATCTACAAAGACCAGAACATCTGCCCTGCTGGTTTTGATGTGTTCAATTCCTTTCAGACAGGGATATCCGTAACCCTTTTTGGTTTCATGAAGGACTGTTGCCCCGGCATTTCTTGCTATTACAGCGGTCCTGTCACTGCTGCCGTTATCAATAACAACTATTTCATCCACCAGCTCTCTTGATATATCTTTCAACACAAGAGGAAGTGTGGATTCTTCATTTAAGGCCGGTATGATGACAGCTATTTTTTTGTCATCAAGCATGATTTATTTCTCACATTTAGTTAGAAATGGAATTACAGGTCGTAGCGACTCTTGCGTAGACTCGCTTCGAAATCCCAGGAATCAAGCGACTTCTAACTGTACTCCTTGAATCCTTGACACCTTAACTCCTGAAGATTATAGAAACTTTTTCGAGTTAACTCATTCATATATTTTGCATAATTCATGTTACTATCTAAAAAACTCTCACCACCATATTAACTGCTGCTTTATAAAGGCCGCTCTTTCCTACATGGTGAAATAATAGAATGCAAGAACAGCTATGCATATTATAAACAGAAAATAATATTAGTCCCGCCTGTCTTTTATATTCATCACTTTAAAAACCTTATGATTTTGTAATGATCGTCAGCATATTCAACGTTAAACCTTTCCCTCATCCCCATCCAGATAAGGGAATAACTGGCCTCTACCCATTTGTCCTCTTTAGATTTTGTTCTTACAAGTACATATGAGACCATGTTCATCTCCAGATCCTTTAACCATTCATTATATGATTCTGCTTTAATATATATAATAGAGTTTGAAAATCCGCTGTTCCATAATGGCGAGAGGAACAATGGTTCAAATGTATAGGCCAAAGTTTCACCTGTCTTTATGTTATCACTTATCCAGATCCAGTGTCCGTATTCCTGCCGGGCATGTATATCTATATTATATGGAGCATGACGCGCAATCGTCCTTTCACTGGCAGGAAGATTGACGAAATGTTTAATTTGTGCAGGAGTAACGCACGGGGAATTGACCGTTAAAAATGTATATGCGGTAAGCAAAAGCACGATTAGTCTGATTATTCTGTCTCTAACATAAAAGAAGTCCATAATATATGCAAATGACAGCGCACCCAGTCCTACAATAAATATTACATATCTTGGCGTCCAGTGTCGTGGATAGATAAAAAAACCTGTCATAATAATAGCCACAACAGCAAGGAATTGATATTTTCTGTTTTTCAGAGCATGTAAAGTTGAAAAAACCAGGCTGGGAATAAAAAGAATAAACCATATGGGTCCCAAACCGCCGAGCCTGGAATCATATAAATAAAATTCAATATGTTCCATCCAGACATATATTGGTCTTGCAAAGAAAGAAAGCTTTTTAATGGTATCCGGGACCGGCTCAATCATATCCTTATATAAACCCTTGAACAATACCTTGCCCATGATTGACACATCCATTGGATATACCGGATTGTCATATAAAACCCAGTTCTTCATATACCAGTACCCTCCCATCATGACAGCCGGGACAATAAAATATATGAGATATGATTTCATAACTTTCCGGGCTATGTATTCCTTTAACATGTCCGGATTCCGAGTATAAGCCATATATTTCCTTACTTTCTGTATCATGACCAGTGCAGAGAGTATGACAAGGAACAACGGGCCTGATCCCTTTGCACCAAGCAGTATGCCTGTAGTCAGTCCTCCCAGAAGCAGAAACATTTTTCTCTGCTTAATATTGTTAATTACCATCACACTGTTCCAGGACGTCAGCTCGCAGTTGCTGATTAAAAAATTCAGGGCGGCAAGAAATAAAACAGAAATAGCAATATCTACATAGTTGGTTGTGGACTGTAGAATAATAACCGGTGTAAAGAAAAACAATAAAGCAGCGTACATAGCGTACTCTTCCCGAATTTCAAGTTTTATTGCCATACTGAACACTGCTAATACCCCGACCAGTGTAAATAACATCTGGCTCAGATCAATCAAGACATCGCTTTTAAGAAATATTATGTTCCAGAGGAAGAACAACTCTATGTTTTTCGGAAAAATATTTATAAACTGCTCTATAAATGAGTTGTTGGCAAGCTCCTGGACAGCTCCATTCTGCATGATATACCCGACTATCGGGAGATGGTACCACAGAGCATCCCACGTATACGAAGGGAAAAGATATGCAATGAAAATCATCCAGCCGATTAAAATGCAAAAAAGACTGAATATTAAAGTTAATATAATGTCATTGCCAATGATACTGAAAAACCGTTTGCTCTTTTCTCCCAGCTCAACAAAGACCGATATTATATAAACTGAAAGAGGAGTTCCTGCAGTGACACTCCCGAAGCGGAGGGAATATGTCAATACTGTCATGGATATAATCAGATTAAGAGACAGCAGGCTTGAACTGTAGAGTGCTTTAAATAAAACCCCAAGGAACATTTCAGTCAATATTATCTGTGTCAGGGCAAATACAGAAGTCCCAATGAGCCGGTCAACAAAAGGTATGAATCCCCTCTTGTTAAATAGGAATGTGTACCAGGAAGAAAAAAGCAGCAGATTTATGAGGATATAGGAAATAATATTCAATCAATCAAAACAATTCCAGACTTTTGTGAAACTGCAGTCCGTCCTTTCGTGATAATATTTGTATTGTTCGTCAGCCCGTTCTTTCATCCCCATCCTTTCATAGACCTCGGCAATGTCCCATAAGGCATATTTATGGTCAGGTTCAATTGCGAGGACCTTCTCAAACTGGACAACAGCTTTACCATACATACCCTGCTCCTTGTAAATATATCCAATATCAGATAGTGCGTATGTATTCCGTGGATCTATCTCCAGAGCCTTCTCGTAATGCCTCATCGCTTTTTGAAATAATTTCAGCTCCCGATATATGAATCCCAGATCATAATTGGCAAAGGGATGCTCAGGGGCCAGATCTAACAGCTTCAGATATATATTCTCGGCCTTGGCATACTCTTTTCTTTCCTTATATATTAATCCAAGCTGATAATATGCATACACATTTCCCTGATCACGTTCTATGGCCATCTTGAAGTTATCGATCGCCCTGTTCTGCTCCCGGAATGTCTGGTAAAATAGAGCAGTAAGCGTGTATCTGTGATGATACATATAAAGAGCAAGAACGCTCGAAACAGAGATTATGATGAGCAGAGGGAGAACCTTTTTTATGTTCATGTGTGCACATCCTGAACTGACACTAAGGTATATACCTGACAGCTTCGTAATTTGCAGATAAATTTTATCCCGATCCTATGTAAGGGTCGGGATAAAATTTATAAAAGATCGTCAAGTCCGGATAATCACCGGAAACGAATGAACAGCGTTTAGAACAGGTTGACCGGGAAAAAACCCTTACCCGGAAATACAAAAGCAACGCTGTACGTCCTGCCGAGAGAGTAATCCTCGGTTTTAAAAGGTCCGAAACCGGCCACATCCGTTACAAAAGAAAAGACAATTGATTTGCTCGGGAATGTTTCCTTCATAACCGGTACAAACTTGGATATATCAAAGATCAGATCAACACCAAGACTCAGGGCGCTCGGCTCAAGGCCAAGGGAGTCTTTAATAACTACAGTATCACCATGCCAAGTTTTTCCCCCGGCTGGATAATTGGCTATTAATAGTTCATCTGACACTTCTGCATTGCCGACAGACTTGGTCCAGTCAACAAGGCCTCCTATTGACAACCATGATAAAAGAGGATACCCGCCGCCAAAGGAAACCTTGACCTGGTCAGACGGCTTGAACGTAATAGGATCATGCTCTTTATTTTCAAACCTGTACTTATAGCCTGCGTTAAGCCATGCATATCCCTTGCTGAAGCCTCTTCCAAACAACAGTGCAAACGTAGCATCATACTGGCCGTCTCCAAGACTGAGTTTTGTAACTGGGTTACCATAATCATACGCCTCAGGAATTTTTAGTTTCACCTGTGCTGACGACAGAATGCCGGTTCCCGCGATATTGTCCATGAGATGATATCGTAATCCAAGATCTATATCTCCTATGCCACTCGGACCGTTTTCATCTGTGAATTTCTGAACATCATCAGATTTCTGCCAGTCATATCCAAATGAATAGAATATGGTCAGTTTATCAATTATTCCGTACTCACTGTAGTAGGAAATCTTTGTAGAGGTAAAATCTTCAGTATCGGTCTTTTCCACATCAACATCCAGGTCAATGACCTCACCATCGGCGTTGAGTCCTAATGTTGTCCATTTCTCATTCGTTTTGTAATAACTGAAGGATAATTGATTGTAAGCATATCCTTTGGGCTGTGTCCATGCAGAAAAGGCATCACCAGCTGTAAAAATCAATGCTGTGATTAACAAGAAAGCCACCAACAAAATCTTCTTCATAATTACGCTCTCCTTTAGAATTAGATTTAATAAAATATTATTTATTCCGCTTCCGGATCTTTTCATACATGCCCGCTAAGCAGCAATGACGTCTTCCGTGTTTCTTTTTGAAATAATGTGGCGTGCCAGTCTGTTCGAAGTTATGGCGTTTAATATTACTTGAAAAATCGAGAGAAAGGCAACATAAAAATATCCCATCTGAAATATCATCAGAAACGGTATCGATACATAAATCTTGTTAATGAATGCAAAATAAATATTGAATGAGAAATACACACCCAGCAGCAGTTCCATGATAACCAGAAAATTTATCTCTCCCCTGTATTTCTTCCCAAGCCAGCTGTCTTTTTTTGCTTCTATGCTGTATTTCGGGGTCCGTTTAAATTCTGTCTGTCTGTTAAAGATCGCTTCTAGAACAGCCTTTGAGTTGTTAACGGAAAGCCCGATCCCGAGAGACATGAGCATGGGAAGATAGAGAATTCTTGACCTCCAGTTTTTATAAGCCTCCCTCTGCGAACAGGTGTAAAAGAAAGATATCCCGACCGTTGCAAATAAAAGGAAAGGTACGTCGGTAACCAGCATCTGAAACCAGCCGATGTTGATTCTTGCAACCATCGAAGGATATATTAAAACCGAAAGTACCAGCATCAGCAGATACGAAATATTATTGGTAAGATGAAAAAAAGCCTCGACTTTAATTTTTAAGGGCAGATCGCTTTTCAATAATTGGGGGAGGAGTTTTTTTGCTGTCTGTATCGATCCCTTTGCCCACCTGTGCTGCTGACTTTTAAAACCGTTAATTTCAACAGGAATTTCTGACGGTGACAGTTCATCTTTCAGAAATATAAACTTCCATCCCTTAAGCTGTGATCTATAGCTCAGGTCCAGGTCTTCGGTGAGCGTATCATTCTGCCAGCCCCCTGCAGTCTGAATGGCCTCTTTCCTCCACACGCCGGCTGTACCGTTAAAATTAAAAAATCTCCCTGACCAGTTTCTTGCTGTATGTTCAATTACAAAGTGCCCGTCAAGCATGATCGCCTGAATCCTTGTCAGAAATGAATATGCCCTGTTCAGATAGGACCATCTGGTCTGTACCATTCCCACGGTCGGGTCCGCAAAGAAATGAATCGTTTTCTTCAGAATGTCCTTCTGGGGGACGAAATCAGCATCAAACACTGCCACAAACTCACCTTTCGCTGTTTTCAGTCCATTTGCAAGCGCACCCCCTTTAAAGCCCGCTCTGTTTTCCCTGTGAATATATTGAATGTCATAACCTTTTGCTCTGAGTTCCTCGACGCATGTGCGGGCCACTTCAGTCGTCTCATCAGTTGAATCATCCAGGACCTGGATTTCGAGCAGTTCAACCGGGTAGTCAATATTACACGATGCCTGTATCAATCTCCTGGTGACATACATTTCGTTATAAATTGGAAGTTGTACGGTCACTTGGGGAAGCTTGTCGAGTTTCTTTTTAAGGACAGGTTTATCTTTCTGATGTTTGTAATAAAGATACACCATGTAATACCTGTGGGAGGAATAAACAAAAACCGTGAACAGGATGAGAAAGTATACAACCAGAAATATATATAGCAGCATGATAATTTCCTGATTAACTGTTAGATTTTAAAAAAGAGTCAAGAAAATCAATCGACGCATTATAACATACTATAATTTACTGGAGCAATTAGAAATATTTATAAGACGATTATTAATATGCAATTTATTATTTGCTGACTTTGGCAAGTAATAACAGAATCTGTTAAACTATATTAATATTACTATTCAAAATCTGTTTTATATCCAAATGATTAGAGAATAACATTCTCTTGATTTTACTTCTGTAATAGAATATATAAAAAATATGGAATACAAGGGGAAAAAGTCACGAATTGAGTCTACGCTTAACTGGACTTCGATATTAAAGGCTCTGGCTGATGAAAACCGTCTTCAGATCATTCATACGCTCCTGAAGCAGGAGTCCTCTGTTCAGGACCTTTCTGAATCTCTGGATATCAAGACATATAATATTTCAAAGCACCTGAAGATCCTTGAAACCAGCGGACTGGTACAGAAAAGAAAAGACGGGATACACAGAATTTATCATGTTACAGAAAACCTCAGGTCACACCTTTCTGAAGACAACCAGGTTCTGGACCTGGGCTGCTGCAAGTTTATCTTCAGTGAGTAAATAAAAATGTAGTATAATGAAGGAGTATATTATTCTTGTTCTACAGGCAGGTTATTTGCAATCCATTCGTCTATTCCTCCCTCATATATTTTCACATTAGGTATATTAAGCATTTTTAAGCCAATTGCAACTTTTTTTGAAGCCATGCAATCCTTATGTTTGCAGTAAATGATAATTTCATCAAATAATTCAAACTCTTTGCGTCTATCCACAACCTCAGGATAGGAGATTGTTGTAGCCCCTTTAATTTTGAACCTGTTCCCATCATATTTTCCAATTGTATCTATCAGCACAAAATTGAATTGTCCGTTTATTCTTTCCAATAATTCATCCCTATCCAGACAATCCAGTTCAATATTAAAATTTATTTTATATGACATTTTTCCCTCCAAATTATGTGTATTGAAATATGCAGTCATGTTCTGAATAATGATATCTATATGAAGTTGTTAATTATACCTTAACTGACATCGGTTTATTTTATAAGAAATAATCAGTTAAATTACAGATATGGCCCATAAACAGCGAAGATTGGGAATGTTAATCAATCTTAACAGATGCATTGGATGTCAGGCCTGCCAGATGGTCTGCAAATCTGAATTCAATATCCCCTTCGGTACTTCCAGATGCAGAATTGAAACAGTCCGGTCAGGTAATTACCCACATCTGAAAAAAATTTTCCTTCCGCGCTTATGTAATCACTGTGATAGTGCACCCTGCATAGATGCCTGCGAGGAACAGGCACTCGTTAAAAATCAGGATGGTGTTGTTGTTTTTGATAAGCAAAAATGTACCGGATGTCAGATCTGTTATGACAAATGTCCATATGATGCGATTGAGATAAATGAGGAATCGGCTCAGGTGGAAAAGTGTGATTTCTGTTATGACAACAGGATAGTACACAATTTATCACCCGTATGTGTTGATAGTTGTATGGGAAAAGCAATGATATTCGGTGACCTGAATAATAAAACAAGTGAGATATCTCATGCTTTAACACAGAAAAATCAGTATGTTCGATTTTCAGAGCACCCCACAAATCCTTCAATTTTTTATACAATAAATGACCCCATTGATATTAATCTCTTATCCAGGAATATAAAAGCAAAAATTCCGTCTACCCTTCGCACTCAATCACGACTTCCCCTATCACCTTCTGAACACTCTTCATCACAGATATTTACTTCAGACGCAATGTGTCCTTCCGAATGCGGGATAACAGTAACTGTTGAGAACGGTGTAGCTACAAAGATACATGGCAATCCCCATACTTTAGTTAATAACGGAGCACTTTGTGCAAAAGGAGCTGCAGGGCTTGAGCTAACATACTCACAGAATAGAATAAAATCTCCTCTTATAAGGACCGGTAATAGGGGTGACGATAAATGGAAAGAAATCACATGGAAAGAAGCAGCTGACCATATCGCAGGCAAATTAATTGATATTAAAAAGAATTACGGACCTGAATCAGTATTTCTCGATTGCGGGGATGTCACTGACAGGGAAGCCTATTACCGTTTATTTCATGCTTTCGGTACACCGAATACTTACAATCATGGCAGCATCTGTGATCCTAACCGAAAATGGGGACAGAGCATCATGATAGGTGATGAAAGACCTTTACCTGACATTCAGAGGCCGGTTTTGGTAAGAAATGATAACGGGAATCTGGATCTAAAAAAAAAGCATGACATAAAATTGCTTCTTAATATAGGCGCTAATCCATTAGTGGCAACCAGGTTCAATTACATGTCTGGAGGTATCCCGGCAGCTAAAGAAGAAAACGGATGCATGTATATTGTTATTGATCCATCTTACACCAATTCTTCTGCACATGCTGACATTTGGTTACCAATAAATCCAGGGGCAGATGCGGCGCTGCTTGCATCAATCCTTTATTGCATTATTACTGATGACGATCCAAATAATGATAATAAAAAATATATAGATCATGATTTTATTGATAAATATACAACCGGTTGGACCGAGTTTAAAAAAGCATTTCTGTCATATACAACTAGAATAGATGAATCTAATGGTTTGAATTTTTTCACGCCTGAGTGGGCTGAGCAAAGGACTGGAATTTCCCAAGCTGATATAAGGAATATTTCCCATCTCTTTGGAATCACAAAACCTTCTGCGATTGAAATTGGTATGCATGGTACTGCTCACCACACAAATGGTGATGTAACGTCCATTCTCATGACAGCGATTTGCCTGATTACTGGCAATATGGATGTGCCGGGAGGGCTTGTATTCATAGATTCCCAGAAGGCCAGAAAGGGGGAGCGTACTTCAGGCAAAAATTTTTTAAATGTTATTGTCAGCCGGATTATTAAAGGTCGTGAGAATAATGGCAAACTCTCAGCACTTCATAAAGACCTCTTAGGCGACTATCCAGCGGCCTGGAAAGGGGTTCTTGCTGATATGCCGGATAAAATACGAAATGGAATAACACTCAAACACGGCCCGTTCAAAGGTCACCATTACCCTGTAAAGGCCTTTATAGCAAGGGCTGGAAATCCTGTTATCACTGCCGGCAACACCAATGACTGGATCGACTCCGTTACTGCAAAACAAAAAAACGGAGATTATCACCTAGAGCTGATGGTATTTATTGACACACATATCAATGTTACCGGTAAATACGCTGATCTAATACTACCGGAGGCCGGATATCTGGAGAGAATGGGTGTGAGTGATGTGTATACCATGAGCCCGGAAATTGCTTTAAGAGACCAGACAATTAAACCATTACACAATTCTAAAACTCCATTTGAAATCATGACCTGCCTTTCTGAAGCCTTTATAAAAAACGGTGATCCTGATATAAAGGCTGAGGATTTTATGAAGTACACAGACGAAGAAGATTTCATAAATGAAATATTAAGTGAAGCTCCGGGATTCTATAATTTCGGACACCCCCTTCCCTATCCTGATCTGCCGGAAGGAAGCTTGATTATGGGAGTGCCGGATGATCCTACAGCTAACTTGGACAAAATAAAGATCAGGCAGGGAGTACCCCTCACTGTTGAGTGGTTAAGAAACAACCACGGCGTGGCAATCTGGCCTGCAAGCTATTACCGTTATAAAAAGTCAGACGGATCCCCTTCAGGAACGTACCCCCGCACTGGGTCGGGCAGATTTGAATTTAAATTCAGTTATCTTGAAAAAATAAATAGCACTTTCGGCACTGATTTCCCTTCTACTTTTTACTGGTCAGAATGCAAGTGGATTACTTCAAATTTTCATTACAGAGAAAAAAAGAAAGAGTATCCCTTTCAACTAATCAGCGGAAGGGCGCATTATGCAATGACTATGACTGGTATATGCCCCTCCCTTGCCGAGACTGAAACTGAATGTATGAAACCATTAAATGACGATTTCCGGAATGTTAACCCTGCCATTCATAATCCGGCTGATAAAGATGCGATTCCTCAGTACGGTGAAAAACTATTTCATGCCGGAACTGTATCAATACCAGTTTTATCTATTAACACAGCCGATGGCAATCATCTCAGAATCAAGACCGGAGAAATAGTTACTCTTGAGAATCCTTTAGGACAAAGAGTGAATGGTAAGGTATACCTGACAGAGGAAATAATGCCTGGGGTTATTAAAACAGCTTTCGGGCCAGGAGGTCAAACAGCGTCTGGAATGGGATTTGCAAATAATACTTCAGGGTACACTTTTAATATTAATGAACTTTTTGACTCAAATAACTTATCTCCCTTCACCGGTATGCCGGGCTTTGGTGATATCATGGTAAAAGTGATAAAAAAATAATACGGAACATCTCCTTCCTTAATTGCATGTTCATGTGCAAAACTCAGATCTTAAAGAATTTAATCGATGATTAAAAGAAAGGAAAAAGAGGATGCTGACTGATGTCTTTGGACAACGTGAAAATAAAAAGTCCAAGCTCTTAGTGGGGGGGGTAGATAGGAACTTTTTATTTCAATCAACACCCTCTTTTGATTGCCTATTTCTTTTCTTAGTATTAATTACCCGTATTTCAGAAATTAAACCATGATATTTGTCATACGGATCACATCGGTCCCTCATAATCGATACCATTTTGTATGGCACGTACCAGCTATCATTTCAGTCTGTATACTAAGACAGACTTGACGTTCAGCTTATCCTCCAGATCTTTATTGACCTCTGTCCCCTGTTTTTCACTCGTTATTCCTGGAATTCTTATTTTATAATAGTCATTTATCTTAAACAGGAACGCATCCGGATAATAATTTTTTATTTTTAAAAGCATTTCATAAGCATGCTCAGGGTCGTATGGAGATGTGACCTGAACATAAAATTTAAAATTTTCTGATTCGCTTTGTGTCGGCTGAGTATGTGTCAGTTCCATTCCTTTCTCTATTGCAGTTACATTGCTGCTTCCTTTCTTTACTTCCAAGTCGCTATGTTTATCTGCAAAAAATAATTTCTCTGATTCGTCATATTCACTTCTGATTGCATCCCTTATCTGATGTACAGACATTGATTTTGACGTATCATTAACAGAATTATCATAAACAACAGTTTGAACATGCGATTCAACAGGGGGTTTCGTCAGGTGCTCATACTGTTCGGTCAATACTGGCATAACTAACACGAATGCAGTGGTGATCACAGCTAATATAACCAAATGCATGCATATTTTAATTCCTTTTTTTATGATATGCTTCCAATAACTTGATAAATTTCCGTGCACCTGATCCGTTTCTGATACTGCTTTTTTACTTCTCACATGCTCTGACGATTTTTTATCATGCCTGTAAGTCAACTGATCCAAAGGAATTGTAAAAAAGTCAGATATAATTTTCAGCATTTTCTTTCTGTTTTTCTTGTCAGACATGCAGAATCTTATACCTGCGATGTATTTCATATCATTTTTCTGAGTCCACATCACATCTCCAAAAAAATGAACAGACTGTTTAGTCTGCTGGTTGTTAAATTTGAATTCCAGGTTATCACCCTGCTTAAGCTCAATATTTTGAAACTGAAAGCAAAATCCATCACTTGAAATATTAGATGTCATACCCAGTGAATACGAAGCCAGTCCCTTCAATTGTCTGAACTGGACAAAAAAGGGACGATCAAACCGTCTGGATCTTCTCTTGTTTGTTATGATCATATTACTCCCATGCCTTAAATTTTCTGAAAATTGAGCTTAAGAACGTACGCATCCATTGCTTCACATAGTGCGTGTATTAGTTGGAAGCAATAAATATGCCTATATTTATGCCTCTTATAACTAATTGATTAATATGTAATTGTCATAATGACAAATTAATTATCAGAGCACAATCCCTGATTGTGTATGCAAAATCATGCAATTGAATGACTTTACTGATACATAGAATGTAATGTTTTATACACACAGATTATTCGTCATAAAAAACGGTATTCAAGTCCGTCACTCATCCAACTTGCACCTCCGCTGATAAGTTGTATTTTTGATAAATGATCATGATCAACATGATAGAAGGAGTATCCAAACAACAAGAGGTTCTTGCTTCAAGTCTTGAAAAATCTTGTTTTTATTGCTAAATTAAGCATCAACATATTTCTGCGATAACCCTTTAACCCGAAGCATTAATTACTATGTCAGAGCTGAAAAAACTCCGGGAAGAAATTGATGTAATAGATCAGCAGATCCTTGGCCTTTTGAATAAGCGAGCAGAGGTCGCACTGGAAGTTGGAAAAACCAAGCAGAACAAGAGCCTGAAGATTCATTCTCCGGAAAGGGAACGGGCAATCCTTAAAAGGCTGAAAAAGCTCAACCCCGGGCCGTTTCCTGATGAAACGCTCAGACTTGTGTATGAAGAAATAATATCAGCATCCCTGGCTTTGCAGCAACCTTTAAAAGTCGCGTATCTGGGACCGTCAGCAACATTCACACATTTAGCAGCAAGGAGGAAGTTTGGAACGTCTTCCGAGTACCTTCCTGAAAGTACCATAAAAGAGGTGTTCGAGTCTGTGCTGAGAGAACATGTGCAGTATGGTGTAATACCAATCGAAAACTCCACCGAAGGAGTAATTAATTATACACTCGACATGTTTATTGATTTCGACCTTAAAATCGCTTTTGAGGTCATGCTACCAATATCTCACTATCTGCTGTCAAAGACCGGATTAAAAAAAAATATAAAGAAAATATATTCCCATCCTCAACCAAGGGCCCAGTGCCGGGCATGGCTGGATCGAAACTATCCACATGTTCCTATCCTGGAAGAACTCAGCACGGCAGCAGCAGCAAGGCGTGCAGCACGGGACCCTTCAGCTGCGGCAGTCGCGAGTGAGCTTGCGGCATCTGTGTATAATCTGAAGGTCGTTGAAAAGGGGATCGAAGATAATAAGGCAAATTATACCCGTTTCCTTGTAATAGCAAAGGAATCACCGGGGAAGACAGGTAAGGACAAGACATCAATCATGCTGTCTCTGAAGGATAAGCCGGGTGCGCTGTATTTGATGTTAAGACCCTTTGCCAGACACAAGATTAACCTGACAAAAATCGAGTCACGACCTTCAAGAAGAAAAGCCTGGGAATACCTGTTTTTTGTTGACATGTCCGGACATGTAGAAGACAGGGCAGTAAGCAAGGCCATAAAAGATGTAAAGAAGGAATGCCTCTTTCTTAAAGTCCTCGGGTCGTATCCTTCTGCGGAGTAACAAAAAGATCAAACATTAATAATAAAAAATTAAATTTTCGGAAATTATTTTAATAAATAGAATCCATATTTTTAAGTTTTCTTATTTTATCTTTTATTTTTTATGATCAAAGCCCCCGAACATATCAGCAGTATAAAACCTTATGTACCGGGTAAACCGGTTGAGGAGCTTGAACGGGAACTGGGTATATCAGAATCAGTAAAACTGGCTTCTAATGAAAATCCGATGGGGCCTTCACCTTCAGCCGTAAAAGCCATCCGTAACGGCCTGAAGACATTACACAGATATCCTGATGGGAACTGTTACTACCTGAAGGATGTCCTGTCAAAAAAACTTCGGGTCAGTTCTGATCAAATTCTGTTCGGCAATGGCTCAAATGAAATTATTGAACTGGCAGTCAGAACATTCATAAATCCGGGGGATGAGGCAATTATGGCACATCCTTCTTTTGTTGTGTATTCAATGATCGTTCAGGCAGCTAATGGCAAAAGTAATCTCGTTCCCCTTAGAGACTGGCGTCATGACCTTGATGCAATGGCCTCAAGAATAACAGACAGGACCAGATTGATTTTCATAGCCAATCCCAATAATCCTACCGGTACAATTAATACCATGGATGAGATGGACCGTTTCGTAAAAAAAGTACCTGAGGGCGTACTGATCGTAGTTGATGAGGCGTACTCCGAATATGTCGACGCTCCTGAATACGCTGACAGCTTTACATACCTGAGGGCAAGTAAGGAAATCCTGATACTCAGGACTTTTTCAAAAATCTACGGCCTGGCCGGTTTGAGAATAGGATACGGCGTTGCACAGGCTTCGATCATACAGGAATTGAATAAGGTCAGGCAGCCATTTAATGTAAATTCCCTGGCTCAGGCCGCTGCCATTGAAGCTCTTCGTGATGACAACCACGTGAAAAAAGTAAAACAGATGAACACCCGTGGTAAAAAATTTCTTTACAGAGAATTAAAGAACCTTGGGGTCACCTTTGTCCCTTCAGAAGCCAATTTCATATATGTTGTAGTTGGCGAAAATGATGCCGAAAGGGTTTATAATAAAATGTTAAAACTGGGGGTTATCGTCAGACCGATGGGACCGAATTCAATACGCATTACCGTAGGTCTTCAGGGAGAAAACAAAAAGCTTGTACATGCCCTGGGAAAAGCAATAACGTAAGCACATCTCAGGGGTGTTATGACTTTTATTTTTCATTTATTTATACTTAGTAGCTGATTATTTCAGAATGAGGGAAAATACCACTTATCAGTTATACGTACGATCATGAACTTCAGTAAAATTGCCATTATCGGATTAGGTCTTATCGGCGGCTCACTTGCACTTGCGATCAAGCAGACCGGCTTCACGGGACACATTACCGGCATAGGGAGACGTGAAGAAAACCTGATCAAGGCCAGAGAATTCGGAATGATAGATAATTACACTACGGTCCATGAGGAGGGAGTTCATGATGCCGATCTTGTAGTTCTGGCATCCTGCACAGGACATTTTACCGATATCATGAACAGTATTAAAACAGGTCTCAAAACAGGCTCGATCGTCACAGATGTGGGAAGTGTTAAGGCACGTATTGTACAGACGCTTGATGACATGATGCCTCAAGGCGTCAGTTTTGTCGGCGCCCATCCTATTGCAGGGAAGGAATGTTCCGGCATTGATTGTGCGAGCGCCGATCTGTTCAGGGATTCAAAATGCATCATTACTCCCAGCGCGAAGACAGTTGATCATGCCATTGACAATGTGATCGAATTATGGGAGTCAGTCGGGTCGGTCGTTCTGCATATGAACCCGGAAGAACACGACCGGATTTTTGCTGCGGTCAGCCATATGCCACATGTGGTTGCCTATGCTGTTGTCAACACGATCATGGACGTAAATCCCAATATACTGCATTTTGGCGGAACAGGATTAAAGGACATGACCCGAATCGCATTAAGTCCGGCAGAATTATGGCGTGATATATGCTCGAGCAATAAAGATGAAGTATTAAATGTCCTTAAAAAGTTCTCTTCTCACATCACTGCTCTCATTGCGATGTTTGAAAATTCTGACTGGCCCGGCCTGGAACAGGAATTTATCAAGGCACAAGAGGCAAGAAAGCTCATTGAGTCAGATTAGTATCAGGCATAGAGGCCCGTTGCAAGGAGAAATTAAACCTCCTGCTGACAAATCAATTTCCCATCGAGCTATTATGCTGGCCTCCCTTGCCGAGGGTAAAAGCAGCATCAGAAACTCTCTGCAGGCTGAAGATCCCGTAAGCACCCTTAAAGCATTCCGCCAAATGGGCATAGACATAGATGATAAAGACAGCGACCGGATCATCATTAATGGAAAGGGACTAAGAGGACTGACAGCTCCACGGGATAACATAGATTGCGGTAATTCCGGCACAACAATGAGGCTTCTGAGCGGAATTCTTTCAGCACAGCCATTTACTTCGGTCCTTACGGGAGATAAGTTTCTTCTCAGAAGACCAATGCGCCGGATCATTAAGCCGCTTTCTGAAATGGGCGCTCATATCAGTTCTGAAAAAGGGGGTAGGCCTCCTCTCACTATTAAAGGCGGTAACCTGATTGCAATTACATATCATTCCCCTGTTGCCAGCGCACAGGTAAAGTCAGCAATTCTTTTCGCAGGCCTTTACTGTGAAGGCTGTACAACAGTTATTGAGCCTGGCAAATCGCGTGATCATACCGAGAGGATGCTTACCTCATGCGGAGCTGATATTAATATTGATGGCCTGGAAGTGAGCATTCAGGGTGGAAAGGGACTGGCTCCATTTGACATCACCATCCCTGGTGACCTTTCGTCCGCTGCATTTTTTATTGCTGCCGGTCTGATAGTGCCCGGCTCGGATATAGTTATAAAAAAAGTGGGAATTAATCCTACAAGAACAGGCATAATTGATATCTTTCAGAAGATGGGTGGAGATATAACTCTCCATAATGTACACGAAGTTTCCGGCGAATCTGTCGCTGATATACGCGTCAGATATTCAGAACTCATGGGAACAGACATCGGCGGAGACCTCATTCTCAGGGCAATAGATGAATTTCCTGTATTGTGTGCTGCTTCAGCAATAGCCGGAGGGGTAACCAGAATATCCGGGGCATCAGAATTGAGGGTAAAGGAGTCCGACAGGATCGCATCAATGGCTATGGAACTGCGGAAGACAGGGGTGCACGTTGAAGAATCTGAAGATGGCCTTGCCATTACAGGATTAGACAGATTAAGACATGCCGTCGTACAGAGTCACGGTGATCACAGAGTCGCAATGTCAATGGCTGTCGCGGGCCTGGTTACAGAAGGCGGCTTAATAATTGAGGACACGGAATGTATCAATACATCTTTCCCTCAGTTTCCTGAACTGCTGAAAAGTTTGTATTGAAACTGTATTACTAATCCTTTTTATTCATAAATAGTTGAGCCAGGGAGGTAAGCTTTAAAAAAAGTTTTGGGAGCGGCTATCACAGCAGTACGTAAGCATACATATTATACCTTGATGAAGTGCTAAGAATGATCATTTTAACTTGCATTGCGCCTAATTCAAAACTTTTTTTAAAGCTTACCTCCCTGGCTGTGTGAATAATGTGGGCCAAACATCTTTGACATTCATGAATCGAATACTGAACAGACAATGAAGCATGTTATAACAATAGACGGCCCGTCAGGGTCAGGCAAGGGAACAATCGCAAAGCTCCTCGCCAGGAAACTCGGTTACAGTTACCTTGATACAGGTGCGTTGTACAGGGCCGTTGCCTGGCAGACGGACCAACATAAAATAGATATTGAAAATGAAAAGGCCCTTGATGATATGCTGAAGAAAATACATATCACCTTTGAAAATGAACAGATCCTTGTTGACGGGCAGGACATCTCTTCAGAGATCAGGACAGCTGAAATAAGCGAACTGAGTTCCCGTGTCTCTGCGAAGCCTTCTGTCAGATCAGCTCTTTTTGATATCCAGAGAAAATTATGTCTTCAGGGAAGAGTCGTAATTGAGGGAAGAGACACAGGCACTACCATATGTCCTGAGTCAGAAAATAAATTCTATCTTGATGCAAGTGTTGAGGAGAGAGCAAGGCGCAGATTTAAAGAACTCAAAATCAATAACCCGGAGATGACCATGGACAAGACGATTGATGATATCAGAAGCAGGGATTTAAGGGACTCATCAAGGGAAAGTTCGCCGTTAAGGAAAACCGATGACATGATATATGTTGATTCAACGGGAATGGAGATTGACTACGTTGTAACTCACATATTCGACAGATTAAAGTGATGTACTGAAGGTAATTACATGGATTTCGTATATAATGTGCTTTACCGGCTAGTCCAGCTGACAATAAAGATCATACTGAGAATAAGCGGAACGCTCACGGTATATGGCAGGGAAAACATACCGGAAAAAGGCGGAGTCATTGTTGCCTGTAACCATATCAGTTACCTGGATCCGCCCCTTGTCGGAGCGGTACTGCCCAGGATAGCAACCTTTATGGCCAGAAAAGGGCTGTTTGATGCCCCTGTGCTGGGATGGATGATAAGCCGGGCCGCCTTTCCTGTTGACAGGGAAAATCCCAGACCGTCGTCCATTAAAGATGCTGTAACCCGGTTAAAGAAGGGAGAGCTTATCGTACTTTTTCCTGAAGGGAAGAGAAGTGAAACAGGAGAGCTTCAGGAAGCAAGGCGGGGAGTTGACGTCATCGCTAGACTGAGCAAAGCTGCTATCATTCCCACATATCTCCACGGATCGAACAAAGCCCTGCCCTTTCATGCAAAGTGGATCAAGAGGGCCGACATATCGGTAGTATTTGGAAAGCCCATATATTATAATGCAATAACTGAAACTGAGTCCGATACCGGTAAAAAGCAGGACCACCCAATCGGAAGCACGATCATGCATGCCATTGGAGAGTTAAAAAGAGATTTTGAGCATAAGCAACTTCGGTAAAACCGGGATATCATTATGCATGACATTATGTAAAAAAATGCCGGTTCAAGATATCACTATGTTCAAGATATCACTATGTTCAAGATATCACTATAATATTACTTATGATTTATCATGGGAAATAAAGTATAATGTTACATGCATTATTCAGCCTGATGACAGCAATTACGTAACAATGAACTTGTGATTTGCCGTCGAAATGCTGTAATGTTGTCATTGTCAATGATTACTGACATGAAAAATAAAAGAAAATTTCTTTCAGGAGGTAATATAATTTATAATTATGGAAATACAAATGGATAACCTTGAAAAATTGTACGCCGACACATTCAAAGGACTGAAGACTGGTGCAATAACCACAGGAAAGGTAATACAGGTCAAGTCCGATGGTGTGATTGTTGACGTGGGATCAAAATGTGAAGGCTTTGTTCCTTTGCACGAGCTCACCGAAAATGAACTCGCAAAGTTGACCCCCGGCGATGAAGTTGAAGTTTTTGTTGTTAATCTCAGTGACTCCGATGGTTTTGTAAAACTGTCCCGGCAGAAAGCTGAGGGGGCCAAGACATGGGATATGCTCGATGATGCCTTTCATGCAAACAAACCTGTTGATGGCAAAATAACCGGCAAGGTAAAAGGGGGAATGACTGTCGATATAGGGGGCATCAGTGCTTTCCTGCCGGGATCGCAGATAGACCTTAAAGCACCGAAAAACACGGATAGTCTGATCGGCCAGACATTTACATTCAGGGTGTTAAACCTGAACCATAGAGGAGCAAATGTCATAGTTTCACGACGCGTCATTCTTGAGGAAGAACGCAACAAACTCAGGGAACAGACACTGACCACGCTTAAAGAAGGAATTACGGTAAAAGGGGTTGTTAAGAACCTGACCGATTATGGAGCTTTTATCGATCTGGGCGGTATAGACGGCCTTTTACATATATCTGATATGTCCTGGGGGCGGATCAGCCATCCCGGGGAATTGTTCAGCATCGGTGACACTGTTGAAGTCATTGTATTAACCTATGATAAGGAAAATGAAAAGGTCACGCTCGGGTATAAACAGAAAAAAGACGATCCATGGGCCACCGCTGAAGAGAAATATCCGCCGGGGCAGAAAGTGCTGGGAAAAATCATCACCATCACTGACTATGGCATCTTCATCGAGCTCGAAGAGGGTGTTGAAGGACTTATCCATGTAAGTGAACTCGATTGGGTTGAAAAATCCATTAAACCATCCAAGTTTTTTTCCATTGGAGATAAAGTGGAAGCAGCGGTATTGAAAGTCAGTAAATCTGAAAAGAGGATTTCTCTGAGCATAAAGCAGCTGAAACCAAACCCATGGGAAGCGGTAAAAGACACCTATGAAGTTGGGCAGCGGATAAAAGGGAAAGTAAAAAGCTTTGCCGAGTTTGGGGCATTTATAGCTTTGGATGAAGGCGTTGACGCCCTCCTGCATATTTCAGATATGTCCTGGGTAAAACGGATCCGCCATCCTTCCGATGTGTTAACCAAGGGACAGGACGTAGAGGTTGTCGTGCTTAATATCGAACCTGAAAAGGAAAGAATTTCTGTAGGACTCAAGGAGCTTACGACAGACCCCTGGATCAGTGAGATTCCTGAAAAATATATTCTAGGGGACAGTGTCACTGGAAGAGTCGTGAGTATCGCCGATTTTGGGATCTTTGTTGAACTTGAGGAAGGTGCGGAGGGACTGATCCATATTTCAGAGATCGAAAAAAAGCCTGATGAAAAAATCGAAGAGCTTTTCGCGATCGGTGATGAGATCACGGCAAGAGTGATTAATCTCAACACAGAGGAAAGAAAGATAGACCTCACATTAAAGACCATGATCGGTTAGTGCCCGGTCATTCATAATTATAGATATCGTAACTCTTGTACATGATTGAGGTTTAAAAGTTGAAAAAGGTTCTCATCTTTTTTGCAATCATTTTTATTATTACTGCCATTCTCAGCTTTATTGTGACTTTTTCAAAAAAAGTCGTTCCCGGAGAAAAAGTCGCACTGATTAACGTTACAGGCGTCATTCTGGATTCTTCGGGAGCGGTTGAAGAACTCAAGACCCATACCAAGGACAATTCCATAAAGGCAATTGTGTTAAGGGTAGACAGTCCGGGCGGAGCAGTCGCTCCCTCCCAGGAGATTTATAAAGAAGTGCTCAAGGCAAGAGAAAAGAAAAAAGTCGTTGTATCTATGGGATCTGTTGCCGCATCAGGTGGATATTATATCTCGGCGCCAGCTGACAGGATAGTGGCAAACGCCGGAACATTGACCGGATCTATCGGTGTTATTATGGAAATCCCCAATGTCAAAGGACTGATGGAAAAAATAGGTATAGAGGCACAGGTAATAAAAAGCGGAAAGCATAAGGACCTTGCCTCTGTCTTCAAGTCCCTGAAGCCTGAGGAAAAAGAAATACTCCAGACAGTGCTCGATGATGTGCATGATCAGTTTATCCAGGCCGTCTCAGACGGCAGGGGAATGGATGTGGAGGAAACCAGAAAAATTGCGGATGGAAGAATATTTACCGGACGCATGGCAATGAAAGCCGGACTTGTTGACGAACTGGGCAGCCTTGAAGATGCAATCGCCCTGGCGGGAAAACTGTCAGGGATCAAGGGTGAGCCTGAGGTTGTCCGTAAGAAGGAAAAATTCAGTCTCCTAGAGATACTCAGGAACCAGATTCCCGTTAAATTCATGGGAGATACTTTTTCAGGAGTTTCACTTAAATATTTATTTACTTTATAATGTATGGTATATTTTAATTTAAAGGGATATTACATAAACGTTGGCATATATATTAAATACAGCAGGAGGAAGGTATGACAAAGTCTGAGTTGATCGAAAAAATATCTGAAAAGGTGGACGGGCTTTCAAAAAAGCAGACCGAGGTTATCGTTGAAACGATTTTTGAAAGCATAAAAGAGTCTCTTGCTAAGGGCGGCAAAGTTGAGATAAGGGGATTTGGCAATTTCAGGCTTCGCAGCAGAAATGCCAGGAAAGCCAGGAACCCGAAAACAGGAGAAGCAGTTGATGTTCCTCCCAAAAAGGTACCTTACTTCAAGGTAGGAAAAGAACTGCGTGAGATGGTCAACAGAAGCCTGTAAGAGATTCATTCGCAATTTACATATACTCATGTCAGGGGCGAACAGCCGTTCGTCCCCACAGCTTATTTAATCTAATAACCTTTCTACTAGTACGAATTCGTTTCTATCCGAACGACAGTAAACAATCAGGCACAACGTTGCAAAGGGACAAAGCAAACAGAGGCTTGAAATCATTTGTCATGTTTTGCTGTTACAACTTTGTGCCTGTGTGCCCTTATTACTTTCTTCCTGTGCAGGTACCATTTGCCTGTGAATATAGTTACGAACAAAATATAATTGTGGTATTATTACATGGTTATCCCGGATCAGAAAAGGACACTCCATCATTCATATGTCAAAAGGTAAAGTTTATATAGTAGGCGCAGGACCTGGAGATATAGGTCTCCTCACGGTAAAGGGCTTAAAGTGTCTTAAAACTGCTGAAGTTGTGGTCTATGATTTTCATCTCAATGCACAGATATTAAACTATATAGACCATGAAGCAGAGTTTATCTATGCAGGAAAGCGGGGCGGCCAGCATGCAATGACTCAGGACCAGATAAACCAGACTCTTGTCGAAAAAGCAAACCAGGGAAAGATGATCTGCCGATTAAAAGGAGGAGACCCCTTTGTATTTGGACGGGGCGGTGAAGAAGCAGAGGTTCTTGCCAGTGAAGGAATAGATTTTGAGATTGTTCCCGGCATCAGTTCATCTATCGCAGCACCGGCGTATGCGGGAATTCCCCTTACCCACAGAAAATACTCTTCCTCGCTTGCGGTTGTTCCGGGATATGAAGATGTTACCAAGAAAGACAACTTCATAGACTGGACACGTCTTGCAACCGGGGTGGGTACGATCGTATTTCTCATGACGGTAAAAAACATTGCTGAAGTATGCAAAAAGCTGATCGAAAACGGCAGAAGTGCAGAAACCCCTGTTGCTGTTGTGCGCTGGGGAACACGGGCTGACCAGACAACCCTTGTTGGCAAACTGAGCAATATATCAGAGATTGTTAAAGAACGGGACATTAAGCCTCCTGCCGTGATGGTTGTAGGAGATGTGGTTAAACTCAGAGACACATTAAGTTGGATCGAGAAAAAACCATTGTTCGGACAGAGAGTACTGGTTACACGGGAGCATACCCATGGCTTCGAACCACTGGAGGAGATGGGGGCCGAGGTCATCGAATTTTCCACCATTAAGATAGTCCCTGCTGAAGACTGGTCAGAACTTGACAAATCCATCGACAGGATTGAATCTTATGACTGGATAACTCTTACCAGTGGCAATGCAGTGAAATTCTTCTTCCAGAGACTGTTTGAGAAGGACAGAGATATAAGAGATTTAAAAGGTATTAACATCTGCGCCGTCGGATCCAAAACCGCTTCAGCTATCAGAGCATTCGGGATCAAGGTCGATCTGGTCCCGAAAGAGTTTAATGCGGAAGGCCTGATTGAGGCATTTGTCAAGACAGCACACGGCAGTCAACAGACAACAGATAAGAAACTTGACGGACTTAAAATACTCTTACCACGGGCGGAAGTTGCACGTGAAGTCTTCCCTGAAAAGGTCCGTGAGCTTGGTGGTATGATCGATGTTCCGCCGGTATACAGGACCATCAAGCCTGAGGTGCACGGCAAGAGATTACAGCGGTTTTTAAAAGAAGGCAAGATCTCCATAGCCACGTTTACCAGTGCCGCCACTTTTAATAATTTCCTTGAGATGACAGGTGAAGACTCAGCCAGGATGCTGAAAGATGTTATGATAGCGGTCATCGGTCCGGTTACTGCAAAGGCGGTTGAAAAGGCAGGACTGAAAGTTTCAGTAATGCCAGAGGAAGCCACCATAGAGGCGATGGTTCAGGAAATAATTAAGTGGGTCCTATGGAAAAAGACAAAATGAAATTAAAAAAGCAAGGGATTCCAGGTTCGAGGAGTCAAGTGTGAAAGACCTTGTTTATCGCCTGATCCCTCAAACCACTGAACAGGCTGTTTCAGAATACAGAAAATGCATATTCTATCATTCCGGACTTGTTTCGGAATCTCGTTTTTACTGCGTGTTACAACAAAGAGAGATCCTGAAACAAATTCAGAATGAAAGTTTTTGTAACTCATTTGAATCCTCGTCTCCCCGGCCCCTCATATGACCATGATCCGAAAAGACATACATCTTAAAGATTCTGTTTTAACATTTCTCAGGACAAAGACATCAAGGCCTGTTAACTTCAAGGAGATAGCCCGGGCCCTCGGTATACAGAGAAAGGGCTCACGTACGTTGAGGCGAGTTCTTTACGTACTGATAAAATCAGGGGAGATATTCAGGACCAAAAAAGGTTTTTACGGGCTTGTCAGGGAGATGAACCTAGTTACAGGACTTTTTGAGGCACACAGGGACGGCTATGGATTTGTTATCCCTGAAACATCAGGTGAACGGGACCTTTTTATTCCTCCGAGAAAAACAATGGCAGCTATGTCAGGTGACAGGGTCGTTGCCCGTCTGGAAAGTATCGAGAGAAGAGAAGCAAGCATTATTAAAATTCTCGAACGGGGAAAGAAAAAGATCATCGGGACCTTCCACCGTGAAGATAATTTATTTTATGTAACACCCAAAAGCAGGAACATCCCCTTTGGCATCGTTATAAACCCGAAGAATCGGAAAGGGGCGGCACATGGGAGTAAAGTGTCCGTGGAGATAATATCCTACCCCACCATGAACAGACCGCCCGAGGGTAAGGTTCTCAAGGTATTGACTGATGTGACAGAGCCCTCCCTTGAAACCGATATGATCATAGAGGAATACTCTCTTCCCCGTAAATTCCCGGCATCCGTTCTTTCGGCAGTCAAGGACCTCTCTTCAAAGATCAGCCTTCGCAACAGGAAGGACTGCCGCAGCATGTTTACTGTTACTATTGACGGAGAGACAGCAAAGGATTTTGATGATGCCATTTCAATTGAAAGGAATGACAAAGGATTCATATTGTATGTGCATATTGCTGACGTCAGCCATTATGTTCCATGGGAATCAGAAATTGACTTAGAAGCAAGAAGAAGGGGCACAAGTGTTTATTTCCCGGGAAGTGTCATCCCCATGCTGCCTGAAAAACTGTCAAACGATCTGTGCAGTCTTGTTCCGAAGCAGGACAGACCCACTTTTACTGTTGAGATGCATTTTGATAATAACGCTCAGATTATTGATTCTGATTTTTACCCGAGCATAATCCACAGCAACGAGAGGATGACATACACGTCGGTAAAAAAAATACTGGTCGACAATGATAGTGATGTAAGATCAAGATATTCATATCTGATCAACAGCTTTGAGACAATGGAAAAACTCTGTGCCCTCCTGAGAAGAAAGAGGATCAGCAGAGGGAGTCTTGATTTTGACCTGCCCGAGCCCGAGATCCTTCTTGATATGCAGGGCAGACCCGAGGCGGTCATACAGAGTGAGAGGAACCTCGCGCATATGATGGTCGAAGAGTTCATGATAGCGGCCAATGAAGCAGTTGCATCATATCTCGAAGAAGCAGGCATTCCTTCAGTATACAGAGTGCACGAAGAGCCTGATACGACCAAAATTGATGAGCTTAAACCGGTTCTGGCAGCGTTCGGCATACATATTAAGAAGGCACATAAAAAGACGTTCCATTCTGTCCTGAAAAAAACAAAAGGCAGAGAAGAAGAGTCCATCATTAATATCCTGCTGCTGCGCTCACTGAAGCAGGCAAGGTACTCGACTGAGAATATCGGACATTTCGGTCTAGCCTCGACATGCTATACGCATTTTACCTCTCCCATACGACGATACCCGGATCTTATTGTCCATCGGATGCTGCGGAGCATTCTGGGCAAAAAACAGTTGTCTGACAGGAAGAAACAGGCGTTCTCCAAACTCCTTCCTGATCTTGCCGTCCATTCATCAAGAACAGAGCGTACAGCTGAAGAGGCTGAAAGGGAAATTGTTAATGCCATGAGGGTATGGTTTATGAAAGACAAGGTAGGCGATGAATATACCGGTATCGTCACAAATGTCACTTCTCATGGATTGAAAATAAAGCTGACGGATTTCTTTATCGAAGGATATCTGAATGTATCATCCATGAGTGATGATTACTACCGGTTTGATGAAAAAAACTACCGTTTAATAGGAAGACGTAAAAAGAGAATGTTCAGCATCGGCAATAAACTTACGGTACGTGTAGAGAGCGTTGATACTGAAGAGAGGAATATAATATTCGGGCTGGTTTAATTATGGAGGTTGAACCTCGATATTATGGACAGGCCCTGTCCGTGCCTGTTTCACCCAGTGAATTCACGCAACAGTCACCATCAAAATCAGCAGCAACTGCTTCGTTATATGAAAGTTTTCTGTTCTGACCGGTACAACCGCCATCAGTTGAAGCCCTGCGCTCAATGTCTTCTCCTGCGTTCAGCATCTGCGGAGTTGTGATTTCCAGACCATTAGCAAGCGTTTTGCATGTTCCATCAACATCAAAGTCAAAGGTACTGCCTGTCGCATTCCACACGCGGTAATCAGCACACCCACCTGAAGCGGTGGGAGCGGGATTGACTGTGATAACAAATGTCTTTTGTGCAATATTGTCATCAGGAGCAAGGACTCCAGAGTCATTGTCATCCCTGACAAAAAATGTAATACGGAAACTGCCGGTCGCACCAGCAGTGCCTGATATGAGCGTGCTATCCGCTTGGGGGTTCCATGATGCCTCAGCAAGTGCAAGGCAATCAAGACTTGAAACATCAGGCGTAAACGTCAGTCCTGTAGAAGCGCTCTCCTGTCTGCACCAACGGTACTTACCGCCTCCGCTCGTGTAAGGCACCCCTCCATTTGCAAAGATGGTCGCGTTATATGTGCTATCCTGATACCCGTAAGGCAGCTCATTGTTGACTATATTGAGCGGCGCACCTTTACATCCCGCCTTTATTCTCAATTCATCGAGGGTGATCCATCTGACAATATCGTCATAGGGCTCTGCTCTGTTCATGTCTGTAGTGTAATCATCAAGCGTCAAACCCTGACTGTAATGATTCACCGTTGTAGCTGATGTTACAGGATTCGTAGCAGGTATACCGGTCTGATTATTGAAATTGGCACTGCCGCTGAGGATGATAAATGCGACATTATCAATTGTATTGGTCGGGGTCCCGCAGGCAGTATCAGGGCAGTTTGCCAGTTTCAGCTGTGTCGTTCTTCTGTCGCATATTCCTCCGGCAGTGGTGTCGAGAAGATCATCATCAGCTATATAATATAACTGTTTCTTCCATACATCATTAGGATTTCTGACCACCGTGGGAAAGGTTGAAATATCTGGAAGCTCATTATTGGAAGCGGAATAGCTAATTAATGATTCTACAGCAGCATCAATGATATTTCTGTTCTCGTAGAGTTTTGCTCTTTTTGTAAGTGTTCCCACAAGTCCTGACCCCATACCGATAAGAAGACCGACAATGACAAGGACTATTGCAAGTTCAATCAGGGTAAAACCGCTTGATCCATGGTTTTTATACCATATTTTCGTCATAAAGTTTTACCTGTTCTTCATAAACATATAATATACACTCAGTATACTTCCCACCATTGATGTGATAATCGCCATCCTCGTCCTGATTATAACATCCTCAAGTTCTGTTTGAGGATCAATCCAGAGAAGATAGTAAGTAATAATGAGTAAAAGAGCCCCTATAAGTCCTGTCAATGTTATCAGTGAATATCGCAAACTTCTGCCCCTGATATTTAACAATGAAAAAGGGGCGATGTTTCACCCCTTTTTCAAATATTGTCCAAAAGCAATATGCTGAAGCTCAGATACTTGCCAGTTTCTGTTAATTAGCGTAAGACAGATCAACAGTAGCAGATGTAAATGCAGCACTCGCCTGGACTGATCCTGAATTATATACGCCATCATCATGTTTAATGTCGAACAGTTCTGCAAGTGTACCGGTTACACCCATAGCTCTGACATAATTCTTTGTGCCTATCCCGCTCCCAAAACTCATTGATCCCAGTTCGTAGGAACCACCAAAAGGATTTTTTGGAAGGTGTGACGCGCCCGTATCTGCAGGATCTCCAGTCAGAAGTCCAGCATATCTCAATGCCTGCCAGGCATCGTGGGCTTCTGTCGCATCCGTGCTATTGTCACCAGTTATTAAGCCATCCCCACTACCGGTAGCAACACCTGTCCATCCATGATTTGATGTGTCATCACCCGGGACTGCCGAATACCTGTCAAGATATGTATACATTGCAGCGCTGATGCCTTGCATGTCATTGAGCAGTCTTTTTCCCTTTGCATCATCGATCATGGCCTGACCTTTAAGCACCGCACCGATCAGAAGACCGATAATGACCATTACTATCGCCAGTTCAACCAGCGTAAATCCTTTTTCCCTCAAATCATTTCTCATCTTTCTCCTCCTTTTAAAAGATTTCTTCCTGCAGAAAAATTCATGGAATTTAATTCTAGGTCTTTTTTATGTGATCTAACATAATTCACAACATCCGCAGTTATTGAGCCGTTTAGTACATTATGTTGTATAGTTAAGTACTTATCGGAACAGAAAAATTAAAACTTTAATATCTATATGGAAAATACTTGTGATTAGATAATGAGAAAAAAATGGATAAATAATTTGAGAGGGAAAAATTATAAATAGAGCAAACTGCTTATTAATCAGCTTATTCTTGTTATTCCATCCGCAATCCTTGAAACTCTGGTCATCTCTTCAATGTCATGTACCCTTATAATGTTTGCCCCTTTTGATATACCGATCGCGATGGCAGCCGCTGTACCCACAAGCCTATCTGTAACTGGCAGGTTCCCCAATAACTTACCGATAAAGGACTTTCTGGACGGACCCAGGAGTATCGGTTTTTCAAATCCCTTGAACTCATCCAGCCTGTTAATGATTTCAAGGTTATGCTTTACAGTTTTTCCAAAACCTATACCGGGATCGATTATTATCATGTCTTCGCGCATTCCGGCCTTCAGGGCAATATCAATGCCCACTCGCAGGTAATCCATGATCTCAGGGATGAGTGCTTTATAGACAGGATGTTTCTGCATGTTTCCAGGTGTTCCCCGTATATGCATGATCACCACTGGGACTTTGTGCTGTACAGCAACTTTGGCCATTCTTCTGTCAAATCTCAGACCGCTGATGTCATTGATTATCGAGGCCCCTGCAGAGACCGCCTCATCAGCAACTTTGGCCTTGCATGTGTCAATTGATATGGGCACTTTTATTTTTTTTGCTAGCGTCCTGATGACCGGCACCACGCGTCTTATTTCTTCTTTTGCTGAGACAGGATCAGCCCCGGGCCGGGTGGACTCTCCACCTATGTCAATAATATCCGCGCCTTCCTTCACCATTCTTAGCGCCTGTTGAACTGCGCTCTGTTCATCAAGGAACCGTCCGCCGTCAGAAAAGGAGTCTGGCGTTACATTGAGAATGCCCATAATATAGGTCTTTAGTAAAAAGTCAAAACTGTAGTTTTTCCATGTGAGTTTCATTTATTAGTGATGGGAATATGAGTTTTACTTAGAAATCAGTGATTTAGAATGTCCATAAATTACCCTATCCAATTTTTGTCATGCCCGAAGTGCTTAATCGGGTATATTGGAGTGAGTCTACGCGACGAGTCGCTTCGACCAGAACTTACTTAAAATTCTGGATTCCTGTTCATCAGACTGCGGGAATGACACTCAAGGTTTTAGTTATGGAAAAATACTAATTATGCTTTTGAGTCATCTGATGACTCGCCTGCCGCTTCATCTACTTTTTCTGCTTCAACTGTGTCTGATGGAGCTTTCTCTTCTTTTTTCGGATTATCCCCGTTTCCTGAAGGAGCCAGCTCTTTACCGCTGACTAAATCATCTATTTCAGATGCATCAAGGGTTTCCCTGTCCAGTAGCGCATTTGCAATCCTGAGAAGTCTGTCCTTATTGTCAAGAAGAAGTTTTTTTGCATAGTCATATCTTTCAGCAACAATTTTTGTCACTTCCCCATCAATCTCCTCAGCGGTTTTTTCAGAATAGTCCTTGTGCCTTGAAAATTCCTTACCAAGGAAAATCTGCTCTTCCCGTTTTCCAAATGTAAGGGGTCCCATCTTGTCACTCATACCCCACTCACAAACCATTTTACGGGCAAGTTCTGTCGCCCTCTGCAGATCATTGCCTGCTCCGGTGGTGACATGATTCATACATATCTCTTCAGCAACCCTTCCCCCCATAAGAACCGCAAGCATATTTAACACATGGTCCTTAGAATATGTATATCTGTCATCAATCGGTAACTGCTGGGTAATGCCCAGGGCCATGCCGCGAGGAATTATGCTCACCTTGTGAAGAGGGTCAGTTCCGGGTGTCAGTTTGGCAACAAGAGCATGTCCTGCCTCATGATAAGCTGTATTGGTTTTTTCCTCTTCAGAAATGATCATGCTCTTTCTTTCCTTGCCCATCATGACCTTGTCCTTTGAATCCTCAAAATCAATCATTGCCACTTTTGTCTTGGACCTTCTGGCCGCGAGCAGAGCTGCTTCATTAATAAGATTGGCAAGATCAGCTCCGGAAAAACCTGGAGTGCCCCTGGCAAGAGTCTCAAGGTTAACATCATCTTCAAGAGGTACCTTCCTGCTGTGGACTTTGATAATTTCCAGCCTGCCTTTAACGTCAGGCTGCGGTACAACAACCTGCCTGTCAAACCTGCCGGGCCTTAACAGGGCCGGGTCAAGCACATCAGGTCTGTTGGTAGCTGCCAGCACTATGATACCTTCATTTGGAGCAAACCCGTCCAGTTCCACCAGAAGCTGGTTCAATGTCTGTTCCCGCTCATCATGACCACCACCGAGACCTGCTCCCCTGTGGCGGCCAACCGCGTCTATTTCATCTATAAATATGATGCAGGGAGAATTCTTTTTTGCCTGCTCAAACAGGTCCCTTACCCTTGAAGCGCCCACGCCGACAAACATTTCCACAAAATCAGACCCGCTGATAGAAAAGAAAGGCACCTCTGCCTCTCCGGCTATCGCCTTGGCAAGCAGCGTCTTTCCCGCACCCGGTGGACCCACAAGCATGACTCCCTTGGGAATCTTTCCGCCAAGTTTCTGAAATTTCTGAGGATCTTTAAGAAACTCGATAATCTCGGTTACTTCTTCCTTTGCCTCTTCAATACCGGCCACATCAGTAAAGGTTATTTTCACACCTTTATCAGAAACAAGCTTTGCCCTGCTTCTGCCGAAAGAAAGTGCCTTGTTGCCACCTGCCTGCATCTGCCTCATGAAAAATACCCAAAGAAATACAAGAAGTATGATCGGCCCGAAATTGAACAGAACACTCATATACCAGGGGGTATGCTCAGGTTTGGCCGTAATTCTGACACCCTTGCTGCGAAGCTCCGTAACAAGGTCTGGATAATCAGGAGCATAGGACTTAAATCTTTCTCCGCTCTTCAGTACTCCTATAATAAGATTTTCAGGCTGCTGGATGGTTACTTCGGCCACTTCACCCTGCAGAAGTTTAGCCGTAAAATCAGAAAACACCATCTCTTCATCAGGTTTGGACGTTTCAAGAAGGTTGAAAACCAGTATCATCATAAGGCCAAACAGGACCCATATTGCTATACTTTTATACAAATACACTTCCTCCCGCTATAAGTTAGATTCCCCTAAGAGTAACATATTTCTTTTTTATATTACCAGCAATGCATGTAATCCGATTTAACTGCACTGGGGCAAGTTAATCATACTATATTATCGGACTTCTCAGGAAAAACCTTTTGTTTATTATCGGGTTAGTTGCTTCACGATTAATCTGAAAAAATAGATACTTTCCCAAAAACGCCATCATATCCCGGTATAATGGACATATCGCCCGCTCGAACTTTTAATATCCCCTCAGCTATCTTCCTGTCTGTTATCTTGTGTAGCTCATCCACCGTCAGGTCCAACATCACTTCAAATTCCGTGCTGGTTGAAACAATCTTCTCATATTCATTCTTCACTTTTTTTGAGTTAACACCTACGCTGTATGCCTCGGAAATAATTTCCTGCAATGGGACCAGGTGTTTTGTTTGCACGGCATTATCAGGAACAAATCCCTGACGTCTATCAGCAAGTTCATTAACCCTGCTCATCACACCAACTGTCAACGGCTTTTTACATGCCGGGCAGAGAAAGTCATTCTCAATCGTCTGTTCAGGTGCAAATGATAAGCCGCATGTTCTGTGTCCATCGAAATGATACTTTCCCTCCTCCGGAAAGAACTCGATCGTGTAAAGAAATCTCTCTCTGTCTTTCTTCCTGATCACATCCATAATCTCGAAATAGTCCATATCGCATTGAAATACATTTGCCTCCCTTCCTATTTTTGCAGGTGAATGGGCATCGGAATTTGAGAGAAGGGTTATATTATCGAGCATGGACAGCCTCCAGTTCATTTCAGGGTCTGAGGACAGGCCCGTTTCAATTGCATATATGTACTCCGAATACTCTTCAAAACACTCTTCTATGGAATCAAAACCGGACCTGCTGCCAAAAATCGAAAACCAGGGAGTCCATGCATGGGCAGGAACAAATAAACAGTCCTCTGAGATATCCAGTACAATTTCCAGAAGTTCCCTGGCAGATATACCCAGTATGGGCCTCCCATCAGATGAAATATTTCCACGCCTGTCAAGCTCAACGTTTATTTTTTCCGCAATGTCAAAATCCGGAGCAAAAATGAGGTTGTGGATCTTTCTCACCTTTCCCTTCTGTTTGTAAATGCTGCTGACTTCGGCTGACAGCATGAAATAAATCGAAGGTTCCGATGGTATTGAGTAGAGACCGCTGCAGGATGGCTCAAGAGATTTTTTCAAGTTCGAGAAATGACCGGGATGGGTAAAGTCACCGGTGCCTATTAAATTAATGCCCTTCTTTTTGGCCCATAATGCAAGCACCTCGACATTCATCTCCCTGCTCGTAGCCCTGCTGAATTCGGAGTGAATATGCAAGTCAGCTATGATTTTGGGCATTGTATTGAATGATTTAAATTCATAATTCTATCAACGTTTGTATGAGTAAATATTCAGCATACACAATATGGTTTAACAATGTCATTCCCGAGGTCTGTTGATCGAGTCGAAGCGACCTTTAGCGGAGACCCGCTTAAAACAGCGGGAATAACGGAAAGAATTCAGAATATTATACAGCATGTTCAATGTTTTAATTCGTTCCCAGGACTATTATTAAAAATCCTGAAAACAGTATGATGCTTCCCAGGGTCCGTTCCCTTATATTCTTTTCCTTGAAAATCAGATAGCCGTAAAATATACTGAAGAAGAGAGACATGCGCTTCACCGAGATCATGTATGAGACCTGGGTCATGCTTATGGCAATCATATGAAAAATAATCATCATTGCATACGAAAGGCCAATACATAAAAGCGGCGTTATATCCTGTCTGGAAATCACCAGCCGTTCACTGCTTCGGGCAATGGCAACCGGAGTAAAAAAAAGCACCACAAGAACAAAATAGAAGCTGCCGAAAAAAACAGGCGAAGAATGCTCTATTGCAAGCTTACCCAGAGATGAAGTAAAGCTGTAAATAAATGCCACAGCTATCATCAGGAGTGAGCCCTTTTCCCTGAATATCGCCTTAAAAGGAGCAACCAGGTCCCTGCTGATTTTATGAAGGTTAAGAGCATAGCTGCCCGCAGCCATTAAAAGAATCCCTATGCCGCCGTAAAGAGAGACTCTTTCTCCAAGGACAATATATGAGATACCTATCAGGAACAGCGGTGTCAGAGCAAGAAAGGGGACTGTCAGACTTATGGGAGACACTTTAAGGGCCTTTGTGTATAAAATTATGGCAAGTATCTCAAGGGGAAGTGCACAGAACGTTGCAGCCCAGAATGTTCTGTCAAGCGATGGTATCTCGATAAACAGAAAGCTCAATGCAAGAGGCGGAAGACAAAACACCAGCCTGGCCCATGCAACATAATACTCGTCCCTTGAGGCCAGCATGCGTTTTGTCAAGGTATCACTTGTTGCAAGGGAAAATGCGGTTAAAAGAGAGTAGAAGACCCACATAAATTAAATATCAAATGATAATACCCAAATGTCCATTCAATACTAAATGACGAAATGCTCAATTTCCATGTGGGACTTTTTTTGAAATTTGAGCTTTGACATTTGTCATTTTATTCGATGTTATAATCCTTGATTTTGGTCAGTAACGTTTTGTAACTTACTTTTAGAATCTCAGATGCCCTGCTTTTATTCCCATGGGTCTCTTCGAGGGCATGCCTGATCCTTCGGGACTCAACTATCCTTAAGGCAGCCTTTGCAGCCTCATCGAGCGTTCCTTCCATTGATATTCCTGCGAGTCCATCATCAGAAAGATTTGCAGGCATGAGTCCGAGATCATTCTTTGTTATCCGGTCAGTATCGCTTATGATCATTGCACGCTCTATAACATTCTCCAGTTCCCTTACATTTCCCTTCCATGAATAACTATGCAGGACCTTCATGGCATCAGGTCCGATCTCTTTTCCGGATATGTTCATTTCTATCGAATATTTGGCAATGAAGTGCTCTATCAGGGCCGGAAGATCCTCTTTTCTGTCCCGCAGAGGAGGAATAACTATGGGGAACACACTCAACCTGTAATAAAGGTCTTCCCGGAACGTTTTCTCATTCACGGCTGCTTCAAGGTCTTTATTACTTGCAGCAATAATTCTCACATCTACTTTCAGTGAACCTGTTCCGCCGACTCTCTCAATAACTCCCTCCTGAAGTGCTCGTAACATCTTGGACTGAAGAGAGATTTCCATTTCCCCGATCTCATCGAGAAACACCGTCCCCCTGTCAGCAATCTCCAGCTTTCCCAGCTTTCTTTCTGTGGCGCCTGTAAAGGCACCCTTTTCATGGCCGAACAGTTCTGATTCAAGAAGCTCTCCCGGAATGGCGGCACAGTTTATCGGTACAAATGGATGGTCCTTTCTTGAACTCAGATCATGAATGGCCCTTGCAAAAAGCTCCTTCCCCGTTCCTGACTCACCAAGTAGCAGTACCGTAGTCCTCGCAGACGCTACTTTCTGAATGTTATCAGCCACGTCACGCATTCTGGGACTCTTACCGATTATGTTGGGAATGCCTTTTCTTTCGGCAAGTACATCTTTGAGTAATAAATTCTCCGCTACAATTTTCTGGTTCTTCAGTGCCCTGTCTATAAGCAGGTTCAGATGGTCAATATCAAGAGGCTTGGTGATGAAGTCATACGCACCCAGCTTCATTGCATTAACCGCAGTCTCTATCGAACCATACGCTGTCATCACAATAACCGGTGTTAGCGGGCTTTCATTCCTCGATGCCTTTAATACCTCGATGCCGTTCTTTTTGGGAAGTTTAAGGTCGGTAAGAACGAGATCTGCACTGCGTTCTTTGATCTTCCTGATCCCCTCTGCCCCATCACTTGCAGTGATAACTTCATAACCTTCGAGTTCCAGGGATTCCTTAAGCATCTGGGCCATTGCGGTCTTGTCTTCAACAACGAGGATTTTTGACATTTTTTTAAAAGTTAATCGTTATTTGTTAAAAGAAAATAAAGATTATATATTTAATTCCCCATACATCAGGTAATTATTAAATTAAAAAGTTACAGATACCTGATAACTAGTAACGGTTACCCGAGCTTCTTCCTTAACAGTTCATTCACCATCCCGGGATTGGCCTTGCCCTTTGTCTCTTTCATGACCTGCCCCACAAAGAAACCCATCAGTTTATTTTCTCCGGCCTTAAACTTATTCACTGCATCAGCGTTTTTAGCAAGCAAATCATCAATGATCGACTCAAGACCCGAAGCATCACTTATCTGGACAAGGCCCTTTTCCTCCACAATGATACCGGCCTTTTTCCCGGTCTTATACATCTCCTCAAAGACAGTTTTTGCAATCTTTCCGCTTATGGTGCCCTTGTCAATGAGAGCAAGCATATCGACAAGATCTCTGGGTTTTATTCTGCTCTCATCAATCTGGATATTTTCTTCATTAAGAAGTTTCATAAAATCACCCTTCATCCAGTTGCAGGCTGACTTTGGATCACCGCCCATTTTAACCGTCTCCTCAAACCACTCTGCAGTTGATCTCTCTGAGGCTAGGAGCTCTGCGTCCTGTTCCGCAATGTCCCATTCATTCATGAACCGCTCCTTCTTGACATCAGGCAGCTCAGTCATATTTGCCCTTATCCCATCTGTCCATGATACATCAAATTCTATCGGAACAAGGTCAGGGTCAGGGAAGTATCGGTAGTCATGTGCTTCTTCCTTGGAACGCATGGATTCAGTGATGCCTTTTTCAGCATTCCACAGTCTGGTCTCCTGTACGATTCTTCCCCCTTCCTGTAACACCTTAATCTGTCTCTTGATTTCATAATCAAGGGCCTTCTCTATAAACCTGAAGGAGTTCATATTTTTAATCTCTGTTTTCACGCCAAACTCTTCTGCTCCCTCCGGTCTTACAGAAACATTCGCGTCACACCTCAGAGAGCCCTGTTCCATGTTACCATCACACACATCTATGTACCGGACCGTTGTCCTTAACTTTTTCACAAAATCCACTGCCTCTTTCGCGGTACTGATATCAGGTTCAGAGACGATCTCCATTAACGGCACCCCTGCCCTGTTCAGATCAACAAAACTGCTGTTTGCAGAACCCTCATGGATATTTTTTCCTGCATCCTCTTCCAGATGTATTCTCGTCAGACCGATTTTTTTAATGGTACCATTTCCGTTTATTTCAACATGGCCACCCTCACACAGGGGAAACTCAAACTGACTTATCTGGTAACCCTTGGGAAGGTCAGGATAAAAATAGTTTTTTCGTGCAAACCTGCTGAGCGAAGAAATATCACAATTCAGGGCAAGTCCTGTCCTGACAACATACTCCACTGCTTTCCTGTTCATAACAGGGAGCACACCCGGCATCCCGGTACATACCGGGCACGTTTGTGTATTGGGCTCTGAACCGAACCCCGTGGAACAACCGCAGAATATCTTGGTGTCAGTCAATAACTGAGCATGAATCTCAAGTCCGATTACCGCTTCATATTGTATCAACTGCGCTCCTTATCGTAATAAGTTTCAGTTACGTGAACACAGAAATTACAGATATCTGCATCCGGATGTCAAATCAAGTTCAAATGACGATCTGCCATTATTCACGATTAAATTGTGATATCAGTTGGCATTTATGCTTTGACATCTGTCATTTTATAAATCCGGTTTTCTCTTATGCCATTCTGTGGACTGCTCAAAAGCATACGCTGCTTTAAGTACCGATCCCTCGTCAAAATGCTTCCCTATGATCTGAAGTCCGACAGGAAGGTTTGCAGCTGTGAAACCGCATGGAATAGAAATGCCCGGAACGCCCGCAAGATTTATTGATATGGTAAAAATATCAGTCAGATACATCTGAAGCGGGTCCTCCATCTTTTCCCCAACTTTAAAAGCAGGTGTCGGAGTGGTCGGTGTAACTATCACATCAACCTTTTCAAATGCATTCTCAAAGTCCTGTTTGATCAATGTCCTGGCCTGCTGGGCCTTTTTATAATAGGCATCATAGTAGCCTGATGAGAGGGAGTATGTCCCGAGGATTATCCTCCTCTTAACCTCAGCGCCGAATCCCTCTTCCCTTGTGCGCATATACATATCAATAAGGTCATCTCCCTCAACACGCATTCCGTACCTGACTCCATCATACCGTGCAAGATTTGAAGATGCTTCTGAAGTTGCAAGTATATAATACGTTGCCACAGCATATCCGGTATGAGGCAGGGAGATTTCTATTGGAACCGCTCCAAGCGATTCAAGCTGCCTGATACCTTCCTTGACAGCCGCTTCAACCTCCTCATCAATACCTTCAATAAAATATTCCCTGGGAATACCTATCTTCATTCCTTTAATGTCCTGCCCGATCTCAGCGGTAAAATCAGGAACAGGTACATCAGCAGACGTTGAGTCGCACACATCATGTCCTGCAATGGCATTTAATAATATCGCAGAATCCTTAACACATTTTGTCACAGGTCCTATCTGGTCAAGAGATGATGCAAAAGCGACCAGACCATATCGGGAAACCCTTCCGTATGTCGGTTTAAGACCCACAACCCCGCAGAAAGCTGCGGGCTGCCTGATAGACCCTCCCGTATCAGATCCAAGGGCCGCAATGCATTCATCGGCAGCAACAGCAGCAGCAGACCCCCCGCTTGACCCGCCCGGTACCCGCTCCAGGTCCCAAGGATTCCTGGTATGCCCGAATGCCGAGTTTTCGGTAGACGAACCCATGGCAAACTCATCAAGGTTTGTCTTGCCTGTGAGAATATAACCCTGTTCTTTCAGTTTTTCCGTAACACTGCTTTCATAGGGGGGGATGAAATTTCTTAACATAGCTGAAGAGCAGGTAGTCTTCACACCTTCAGTGCATATATTGTCCTTGATTGCCAATGGCATGGCATAAAGGGCATGCTTCTCATCCGTACTATTGTTGTCTGCCTGTTTCGCCTGACCAACGGCCTGTTCCGTATTTAATGTAACATACGACCTTATCCTTTCCTCAACAGCATCTATCCTGCTGAAAACCGAATCAGCTATCTCGGCATAGCCGATCTTCCCACTTTTGATCATGGTCTGTAATTCTGCGATACTCAGATTAAATAGCTCCAAGGCTCCCTCCAGATATGCATGAATACTGCTTGTAAGCAATGAACAATTGTACTATTTTACCCCTTTAAAAGAAAGACTTCGATCCAAAAACCGAATCCTGCTGCTTTATAGATAGATCAGGCGAGGTTCAGGCTTAGTATTGCCGGTTTAAATCAATAAAAAAAAGGCAGAGCCATTGCTGACCCTGCCAAGGTTATCCTTTACGTATAACGTTTATCCTATATCATATATGATATCAACGATGACTTCTGTTTCTTCATTCATGAGTACTATATCCATCCCCACTTTTAAGCGGACATACCCCTGTGGAACTGGAGAGAGTCTGTCTTCAAGCTCATGGGGAAGATTTCTCTTGGCAAGTCCAGGGGGTAACTTCCCGTTTTTCTTAAGCTGTTTTTGCAAGCCGGGAGGCAACTTTTCTTTCTTAGCCAACCCTGGCGGCATCCCTTTGCGTTTTTTTATTTTTTTATTCTTTTTGTAGTAATCATGAATGAGTCTGCGATCATGGTCTCCAAATGCAACCTTTACCTCTACGTCATCAGTTTCAACCCCAAATACACCTGAATTAACCTGAGGGAAAGATGCACATCCCATCAATAGAGATAACAAAAATAAACTCACTATTGTTAAATACGATAACTGTTTCATGTGATGCACCCCCTGTGCATAAATATCCGGTTGATTTATGCATCTATTTTCATGTTAAGTTGATATTTATATCGGCATTCCCATTAATATCTTTAAACAGGACATCAGGGAAGAAAGAAACAGACTGTCTGAAATTCTTAATATGTAACAGTTCTCATAATAAAAAAATTTTCACTGCCCCAATGTGAAATGCATAATTTCCAACACATTTCAATCTATACATATCAGCATGTGTTGGTTGGCGACTCCTCATCATATTCAGGGGTCTCTATTTTTATCTCTTCCCCGGATCCTTTTTCCCTGCTGTCAGTATCATCTTTCTGAAATCCGTCAACAACCTTCAGGTACACTGAAAATAGCCAGGCTATTATCAACACAAATATTCCCACAAACAATATGTTCCCCATGTCATTACGCTCCTTTTAATTTAAATTTATCTCAAACCCATAATCTCTAAGATATTACTTAATACACAGATACGCTGTGATACAGATCACACATTAAAATTAAAAATGAAGAAATAATGTAATTTTTGATTTATTACTGCGGTCTCAAGAAAGTAACTGGTTTTTCAGTTAACCATATACCAGATCAGATCCGGCGCAAAAAAAATGATTAATTATTGTGACTTTTATCACAGCTGCGATAAATGTAAGCATCTAACATATAGTGAAACGTACCATAAGTTCGTGATGTACGTGATATAAACAACCACAGATCAAGTGGCTGATATCCATAGGGGAATATCTGTGTGACAGGCTTATAGGTTAACAGGATGAGTCAAAAAGTCTGGGTGATTGATGATGTCAACGAACAGCAGGTTTCCGTTACCAGAGTAAAGCAAAAAAAAATCCCTGCATTTCAGCAGAAGCCCCCCATACGGAGAAATCCTTCTTTAGCTTTCAGTCTATCAATCATTCTCTGGGGATGCGGACAGTTTTATAATAAACAACTGAAATCAGGTATTCTCTTTCTTGTTTTCATGTTTAACTTCTATTTGCTCATGTGCATCGTTATCATGCACTGGGAATCCATTAAATTCTTATTTGAATCGATTCATGTCGATGGTTCCGGAACACTGCTTATTTTTGGATTTTTCTATCTGTCCGGACTCAGTGTCTGGCAAGTTAATGCGTGGCACGCATACATTAACTGTATAAGGATGAGTGCGGGATCTTTTAATGCCACCAAAATAAAATTGCTCCCCGCGGTTTGTTCTCTCTTCATGCCGGGCTGGGGACAGGTACTAAACGGTCAGATAAAAAAAAGCCTTTTTTTTCAGGTATTCGCTTTCATGAATCTTGCCATATTCCCCTTTATCCTCATTATATTTTTAGTATGGCCGACGCTGGAAGCCTCTCGCTCACGTCTTGTCATCGAATGGATCTTCTCATTTAGTATCATTCTCTCACCCTTTCTTATTATGGTCTGGATATTAAGTATTTTTGACGCAGTAAAAGTGAGTTTGCACAATACAAAGAAAGTGCCTATGCTAATACGAATAAAATATGCAGCAAAAAAATTCCGTTATCATCGCAAACTGTATGGATTAAAGAATACAGTGCTTCCTCTCATAAAGCGAACGACGCTTGTATTATTATTACTGGTTTTTTGCCTCATTAATTATCATTCTGTGCCTAAGAAATTCTATATGCTGCAACTTCAGAAACTGGGGAATCAAATGTCGGAACAGGGAATGACTGTAATGCCCGGAATCATTGAGAAACTTTCTGATAGTTTCAGCTCAGGAAAATAAATCATATGAACACCTTTGGCAGTGCAAGTTGATTATGATGACCTGGAGGCTTTTGGGACGATAATTACATAGACTGATAAATATTTCTATACTTTTCTTATAGAAATAAACTATATTAACATCAACTCCCGATGGAGATGGGCTATATATGATTAGGCACCAAATAATAAAAGCTGCATGTTAAGTGAAACTGAGATATAAATATTCAAGAGAATAAGGAGATATCAATGAATATCTATGTTGGCAATTTATCACGTGAGATTACTGAGGATGAATTGAAGATGGCTTTCGAAGAATTTGGGGAGGTTGAATCCGCTACTATCATAAAGGACAAATATAGCGGTGAGTCAAAAGGGTTTGGATTCGTTCAGATGCCTTCTAAAGATGAAGCTCAGTCTGCAATCGATAACATGAATGGCAAAGAATTACACGGAAGAACACTGAACGTGAATGAGGCCCGCCCGCGTACGGAAAAACGCAGCGGTGGCGGAGGATATGGCAGGGGAGGAAAGGGCGGAGGCAGAGGAGGATTTGGTGGAGGAGGAAAAGGCGGAGGTAGAGGAGGATTTGGTGCTGGCGGCAAAGGCAGCAGCAGAAGCGGATATGGCGGTGGCCGGGGGGGTAACAGATAAGGAATAAATAACAAATTGGATAATCCAAATTATCAAGGATCACCAGCCTTCTTCTTTGGTCGTTGATTAGATACTCCCCTATTCTGCCTTGTTGAGTCCATCCATTCAAGACCTCCCCTTCTTATACCCTTTCGGCACTTCAAAGAGGTCAGTCGGAATGGCTGATGTTTTTATGCTTTTTATTTCGGAATAGGATTCGAAGATTACTTTCATGTCTTCCTTTCCTTCGGCCTTCTCGTTGTCCCTCTTTGCCATTTTCTTCTTCATGAATCCCCCAAATGCTCCTCCAAGTCCCTTGGAAAGGTCTATCCCGTCATCCTCTTCTACCTCTTCCTGCTCATTGGTCTGTTCCTTTCCATCTTTTTGAGACTGCCACTTGACCGAGGTCACAATGGGGTAGCCCTTTATCTTTGAGAACTCCTTTTTAAGGTCTATACCGGAAGCGTCAGCCATGCCGCCTAGAATACTGAGCCCAAATATCTTCATCTCTTCCGGGCTCATATTCAATCCAAGCTTTTTTAAATAAGCACGGTTGAACTCCTCTTCTTCTTTCTTGAGCTTCATTATCTTCTCATCTTCAGGGGTATTCCAGAGCTCTGTTGTCATGAGGCTCTTGCTGCGCTCCTTGGTCTCTATGTTTTCCGTTTCAACCAGCCAGGTAATGATATGCTGGCTGCAGGTGAATCCATTTATCGTCTTTCTTGCTCCCGTATTCTTTACATTGAATTCATTTTTAATAATCCTTACCTTGGATTCTTCCTCTCTTTCCTAGTCTTCTACACTTCCCCTCTCACTTTCCGAGTATTCCGGCGGTTCCTCCCCTTCGGGAAGTGAAATGGGCCGTTCGGTATAGGTCTTCTTTTTATGATCAATCTCCCATATTAGATCCTCGTTTACCCTGTAGATTGTAGAGCTTTTTTTCTCTCCTGACATCTTGCTCAGGAACTTTCCAGTGAACTTCATCTTGGAGTCAACATATTTCTTTGCTCCTTGGATAGACTCCTTTTGGTGAGACTCGGATGCGCCCATTCCCATTAATCCGCCCGATTTTATATCGCGCTCTACTGTAACATCAGCAAAAAGTGGAGACCAAAAGGCCGAAACAAAGAGAATAGTAACTGAAAATATTAAAACTCTTCTTGTGAATTGCATTATTATTCGCCTTCCTTTCAGTATTAGTTACGATGTTTATTATTAAGAAATCTCTTTCAACTTCGGATTTGATTTTAACAGATAAACCAGAGAACCAGCAATGTTTTCTTTATTTCTGGAAGAAGGAGGGCAAGGAAAAAAGTCGTGAGATTGTTGTCTACGACAACGGTATGGATCAGACTATCGGTGGCGGCAACATCGTTATGCATAAGTCGTAGTATCTGCAAATCGAGACCAGAAGGCTCAGGTTCTTATCCTGGGCCTTCTTTCTCAGCCGCAAGGTAGCAAAAACAATAGTTCTCGCACAGTAGCTTCATAATTGATTTAGGATGGCAATTTTCACTCTTTATAAGTTTTAGCCATAATCTTTTCATCCTCGCAGTTCATTGACTCTTTATAAGTATCATCGATATCAAGGGGCTGAGTGAATTATTCATAATTAGTCAACTACCTGAACTTAATTCGTATAAAAAACTCTTATCTCATCTAAGATATATCTGCGTGATATTCCTGAAGACTTTTGATCTCAGTCTTTTTCTCACGACATGCCGTTATCCCCCTGGCAGCAGCGATGGCAGCAGCAGTTGAGGTTATGTAAGGCAGGCTATGTTTGATCGCTGTCTTACGTATGTACGAATCATCCTTTGCGCTGCGTTTGCCGATTGGTGTGTTAATCACGAGCTGTATTTCCCCATTTTCAATTGCGTCAATGAGATTAGGACGGCCTTCATGAAGTTTTAGAATTTCTTCGGTTTCTATTCCATTATCAGCCAGATACTTACAGGTTCCCTTTGTGGCCTTGATAGTAAAACCGGCTTTTTTAAATTCCTGTACCGCTTCGATTACACCTGCCCTGTCTCTTCGGGATACAGAAATGAGAACAGCCCCTTCCAGAGGAAGTTTCAACTTGGTGGCCTCCTGAGCCTTGTAAAAGGCCCTTCCTGAATCACCGGCCATACCCAGCACTTCTCCGGTTGAACGCATCTCAGGACCAAGCAGGGGGTCTACCTCGGGGAACATGTTGAACGGGAAAACAGCCTCCTTTACACCGAAATGCGGAATTTTTTTATGCGAGAGCTCAAGGTCGCTTAATTTTTTTCCAAGCATAATCTGTGTCGCGTATCGGGCCATCGGAATATTGCATACCTTGCTTACCAGAGGAACAGTGCGGCTCGCCCTGGGATTTGCCTCGAGAACATACACAATGTCATCGGCAATGGCATACTGGATATTCATCAGCCCAACTACATTTAATTCCACCGCTATCTTTTTGGTATATTCCTCAATTGTGTCTATATGCTTTTGAGCGATGCTGACAGGAGGAATAACACAGGCCGAATCCCCTGAATGGACACCCGCAAGCTCAATATGTTCCATAACTGCTGGAACAAAGGCATCCGTGCCATCAGATATGGCATCAGCTTCAGCCTCTATCGCATTTTCCAGAAACTGTTCAATCAGGATAGGCCGTTCAGGTGACATGTCCACAGCGGCAGAAACATATTCCTGCAGCATCTCTTCGTCATAGACAACTTCCATGGCGCGCCCGCCAAGTACATATGAGGGCCGGACAATAAGCGGATACCCTATCCCCTCTGCTATAGCAAAAGCCTCGTTGACACTTCCGGCCATCCCGGATTTTGCCTGCGGTATGTTCAGGTCTTCCATAATCTTACGGAACCGGTCACGGTCTTCCGCTAGGTCGATCGTATCAGGACTGGTACCGAGTATCTTCACCCCTGATGATTCAAGTTCCGCTGCTATGTTCAAAGGGGTCTGTCCTCCAAACTGCACAACAACACCCTCAGGCTTTTCCTTTTCATATATCGCAAGTACATCTTCAACCGTCAAAGGTTCAAAATAAAGTTTGTCTGACGTATCATAGTCTGTGGACACTGTCTCCGGATTGCAATTGACCATCACTGTCTCATACCCTTCATCACGAAGGGCAAAGGCCGTATGGACGCAGCAGTAATCAAACTCTATCCCCTGTCCAATACGGTTAGGGCCTCCGCCGAGCACCATGATCTTGCGGTTTGAACTCACATCAACCTTGTCTGGAGCATTATATGTTGAATAATAGTAAGCCGCATTCTCAACACCGCTGACCGGAACAGGTTCCCATGCCTCAACCATTCCCAGAGAACACCTTTTGTTACGGATATTCTCTTCTGAGACTCCCAGTATCATTGATAAATATTTGTCGGCAAAACCGTCTTTTTTTGCCTGAATGAAAAGCACGTCAGGTGGCATATGCCCCTTATGTGCCAGCAGGTTTTCTTCGAGATCCACCAGCTCTTTCATCTGTTCGATAAACCACCTTTTGATATATGTCTTATCATGCAGTTCATCTATGTCAGCACCTTTTCTCAGCGCCTCGTACATGATAAACTGACGTTCACTGGATGGCTCCATAAGCATGTCCATGAGGTCACTCAGGGATTTCTCATGAAAGTCCTTTGCAAAGCCAAGTCCATAGCGTCCGTTTTCAAGAGATCGAATCGATTTTTGAAATGCCTCTTTATAATTTTTTCCAATACTCATAACTTCTCCGACAGCCCTCATCTGGGTGCCGAGTTTATCTTCAACTCCCTTGAATTTTTCGAATGCCCATCTCGCGAATTTAACGACAACATACTCACCTGAAGGGGTATATTTTTCAAGCGTGCCATCCCTCCAGTAAGGGATCTCATCCATTGTCAGCCCTCCGGCAAGCATGGATGAGACAAGAGCTATAGGAAACCCTGTGGCCTTTGAAGCAAGAGCGGAAGAACGTGATGTCCTGGGATTAATCTCTATAACCACCACCCTTCCCGTTTCAGGATTATGGGCAAACTGGATATTGGTACCGCCAATGACCTCAATTGCGTCGACGATGTCGTAGGAATACTTTTGCAGACGCTCCTGCAGTTCAGGTGAAATTGTCAACATGGGTGCCGTGCAGTAAGAATCACCGGTATGCACTCCCATGGCATCGACGTTTTCAATAAAGCAGACGGTTATTTTCTGGTTTTTTGCATCACGCACGACCTCAAGTTCCAGCTCTTCCCAACCAATAACGGATTCTTCAACCAGTACCTGATGGACAAGACTGACTGACAATCCCCGGTTTACTACGGTCCTCAGCTCTTCAAGATTGTAGACATGCCCTCCTCCGGTACCGCCCATGGTATAGGCAGGCCTGATCACAACGGGAAAGCCGAGTTCCTCAACAATTCTTTCAGCTTCTTCTACAGATTGAGCTATTTTGCTATTTGGCATTTCAATGCCCAGACGGTCCATGGTATCCTTGAACTCCTGACGGTCTTCACCCCGCTTGATCGCATCAATATTCACGCCTATCACTTTGACACCATATTTATCGAGTACCCCTGTTTTAGCAAGCTCCGATGAAAGGTTCAGTCCTGTCTGACCTCCAAGATTAGGAAGTAATGCATCAGGTCGCTCCTTTTCGATGATATCAGTCATATATTCAAGAGTAAGGGGTTCGATATATGTAACATCAGCTATGCCCGGGTCGGTCATGATTGTGGCTGGATTAGAGTTGACAAGGACTATTTCATAGCCGAGATTTCTCAGGGCCTTGCAGGCCTGTGTCCCTGAATAATCAAATTCACACGCCTGACCGATCACGATAGGGCCTGAACCAATGATCATCACCTTTTTGATGTCTTCACGTCTGGGCATAGACCTCCTCCTTACAATAAAATTGATATTTTATTTTAGACTCGTTATACCTGTTACGTCGATGAAAAAAGATTACATAATAATAGCAGGAATAAAACTTTTTCGTTGGATTAATTCATTATATATCATCAAATATATCAGGGTAGAAATGAATCATGCTAACCACATTAATCAAAAATATTGAGCATGGAGGGAGGGGAATAATGTATCTGTTAGTCATTAAATATCGAAATTCAACTTTGATAGAAAACACTGTGTCTCTGAGGTGGGAACGAATGTTTTTTACTGGGCTATGCTCAGCTTGTTTCTGCCGGTGTTTTTGGAATTATACAGAGCGCTGTCAGCAGCTTCAATTATCTCTTCCTTCTTTTTCCTTCCCTTTGCAGGATCGTAGGAAGTAATACCAAGACTTATCGTTACCTTCAGTACCTGGTCGTCAATTTTTATTTCCAGTTCTTCAATAAACTTCCTTATTCTTTCGGCAAGAACCAGCGCCCATTTCAGGTCTGTTTCCGGAAGTATGAGCGCAAACTCTTCACCTCCATAACGCGCTGCAATGTCTGGTCTTCTAATTGAATCATTAAGAACATTCGCAACTAATTGCAGCACGATGTCACCCTGTTGATGTCCATATGTATCATTAATTTTCTTGAAGTGGTCTATATCCATCATGATAAGCGAAAGGAGATGGGAGTACCTGTCCACCCTGCTTATTTCCCGTTCAAAATGCTCTTGAAAGTACCTGCGGTTAAATAGTCCTGTAAGTCCGTCTTCAAATGCCAGGCCACGGAGCTTTTCATTTGCATTTTTCAGGTCTGTGGCTAGGCTCTCAACTTTACTTTTTTCCTGTTTAAGTTGCATGACCAGCTGCTCGTAAGACAGGTTCATTTTGCCGAGTTCTGCATTGGCCTCTTCAAGTATCTCTGAGTAGGGTTTCATATCCCCTGGATCAATCTCAAAAGACCCGAGAACTTCTATTGTTTTTTCTGCGATTCTGTCGATAAACTGACTGACCTCATCATCACGTTTGTCCATTTTCTCTTTCAACATAACTTTTAACTCTGCTATCTTCTCATTGCTCTTGTCACTGTGATACACAGACGAAGCCAAATCAGCTAATTGAAGGATCTCAGCCAGATCCCTGATATCTGCAGGACTTTCTGCAGGACTATGATGAAAGGCTATAGGCAGACAAATATTATCAGGTATTTTCCACTTACGTAATATGCTGCTGCCCAGCTCCTGATGGTCATAGCCAAAAACTGCCCTTTCAGCTTCTACAGTGGTGAACCCTGCAACCCTCTTATCATCAAAGACCTTGAGGTATTCCTGGGGACTGCTCAGGTACATTACAAGTACACCGATATCCATCAAAAGGGGAATTACAAACGTATCCTCGCGCTTCCGATTTAACCTGGTTGTAAGCATTTCAGCGCTCACCGCTGCTGTAATAGACCTCTTCCAGAAGAGTCCATGGTCAAAGTTATCAATATTGTTTCTTTTCAGACCCTTAACAATGACGAACGACAGCGCTATGTTTTTCAGCGCTTCCTGACCAAGGACCTGGACCGCTCTGTCAATGGATTCCACCCCGTTAGACAGAGCATAAAATGATGAGTTGGCAATCTTCAGAATCTTGGCGGTAAGTGCCGGATCATAGGAAATTATCTCGGCCAGTGCATTATTTGATACTGTATCATTTTTAATCTCCTGTATGATCTTGAGAGCGACAGTAGGCAACGAGGGAAGATTTTTTACATTTGCAATGACTGAGTCTAAGCTTTGCATGTGAATGCTGTCCTGATACGTACGTTATATGTATGAACCACGTTTTTAAAGTATCTTTTTAGTGATAAATTATACTATTATCTACACGGATAATTAAGCCGATTCCTTTAGAATAGCTGGATCATGCTATCAGGCTTTTCATTAATTATGAAGAATACTGTACAGTCAGACATAAGCCTCTTTTCGGAACATGACATATATCTTTTTAAAGAAGGCAACCACTTCAGACTATACGATAAACTCGGCTCTCACCCTGCTGTTGTCAACGGGAAAAAGGGCTATTATTTTTCTGTATGGGCCCCGAACGCAAAAAATGTCGCTGTACAGGGAGACTTCAATGGATGGAGCAGGGATACTCACAGACTTTCACTGAGAGAAGATGATTCAGGTATATGGGAATGCTTTATACCCGGAATACAAAAGGGTGATATCTATAAATATCATATCGTTTCAAAATTCAATAAATACAGTGTGGAAAAGGGTGATCCCTTTGCCTATTACTGGGAACGGGCACCGAAAACAGCCTCTGTTGTCTGGGAACTGGATTACACGTGGAAGGACAGTAACTGGATGGCAAAGAGGAGGAAAATCAATGCGCTTGATTCCCCTATATCGATTTATGAAGTTCATGTCGGTTCCTGGCGAAGACATCATGACAATACCAAAAGCCGTTTAACATACAGAGAAATCGCTCATAAGCTAGTAGATTACGCAAAAAAAATGGGTTTTACCCATCTTGAGCTTATGCCCATAATGGAACACCCCTTCTATGGTTCCTGGGGATATCAGTGCACCGGTTTTTTTGCTCCCACGAGCAGATACGGGACACCACAGGACCTGATGTACCTTATTGATTGCCTGCATCAAAAAAATATAGGCGTCATCCTTGACTGGGTCCCTTCTCACTTTCCCTCTGACCAGCATGGACTGTCATATTTTGACGGAACCTATCTGTACGAACATCAAGACCCGAAAAAAGGATACCATCCCGAGTGGAAGAGTTATATTTTCAACTACGGCAGAAATGAAGTAAAAAGCTTTCTCATCAGCAGTGCACTGTACTGGCTTGATAAATACCATATCGATGGATTAAGGGTCGATGCTGTTGCTTCCATGCTCTATCTTGATTATGCGAGAAAACAGGGGGAATGGATCCCCAATGAATATGGCGGAAACGAAAACCTTGAAGCCATAAGTTTTCTCAAACGCCTTAATGAAGCGGTTTATTCAGGCTATCCTGATGTGCAGACCATAGCCGAGGAGTCCACGGCATGGCCCATGGTATCAAGGCCGACGCACCTGGGGGGACTTGGATTTGGCATGAAATGGAACATGGGATGGATGCATGATACCTTGAAATACGCATCCATGAAACCAGTTCATAAGAAATATCATCACGACCAGCTTACATTCAGCCTCTGGTATGCCTTTTCCGAAAATTTTGTCCTTCCTCTTTCCCACGATGAGGTCGTTCACAGGAAGAAATCACTTATTGGCAAGATGCCCGGTGACGAGTGGCAGAAATTTGCGAATCTCAGGATTCTTTTTGCCTACATGTACGGCCACCCCGGAAAAAAATTGATCTTCATGGGTGGAGAAATCGGACAGTGGAAGGAATGGAACCATGATGAAGCTCTTGAATGGGATCTCCTTGCTTATCCTGCTCATACAGGTATACAGAACTGGTTGAGAGACCTGAACCACCTATATAAAAGCGAGCCCGCATTATATGAGAATGATTTTTCAGATTCGGGTTTTGAGTGGATAAATTTCAGTGATTACGAAAACAGTATCATATCGTTTATCAGAAAATCCAGAGACTCATTTAATTGCATTATATTTATCATAAACTTTACACCTGTGCCGCGGCATGATTACAGAGTTGCTGTCCCCGGGGGAGGCTTTTATGAAGAAATCCTTAACAGTGATTCAGATAGGTATTGGGGAGGTAACATAGGAAACTATGGAAAGGTACTGGCAGAACCGGTTGCCTGGGATGGAAAGGAATTTTCTTTAAATCTCAGCATACCGCCTCTCGGAGCAGTAATATTAAAGCCGGTGAGAAAAAAACCACGTAAAAAGAAGCCTGTCAAAAAAACCGTTTCAAAAAGAGCATCAGAAACCGATAAAACAGTTCTGGCCTGGGACCAGATCGGAAAGACGTAATGTTACTTATGAAGTTTCCAGATTGGAATATACCCTGAAGTCCAGCTCCCCGAAGATAGAATTTTTCTTCTCAATCATTTCAAGCTGCACCTCATCCACTTTTCCTGACTCAAGTGCCTCATGAAGCATATTAAAATTGCCGATATGCTCTTTCAACCTCTTTATGGAATATTCCTTCGCCGTTTCTGTGGTGATTAAGAAGGCCCAGTCGCTGCTCTGGGCAAGGAGCAGTTCCCTTGACAGCTGTTTCAGGCATCTCACATTAATGTCATCTGTCTCATTAACATATTTCCCAGCGAGATTCTCCATTTTTTTAGCCATATGGTGGATGTGTCTGTACATCCAGTCATTCTCTTTATTCAGCCAAGGATCATAATACCCCTTGTCACCCCATGACGTGGGACATGGAGAAATGACCTGGTTTTGGGGACAACTCTTCAGATACTCGGACGGGGTACAGGCATGTATCGATTTCTGTTCATTCATTTCCCTAAAAACATAATAGAGAAAATCAGGGCCTTCAAACCACCAGTGCCCGAAAAGTTCAGCATCATAGGGAGACACGACAACGGGCGGCCTGTCCATAAGCACACCAAGAGCCTGCAACTGTTTTTTCCGTTCAGTGCAGAAATGCCGGGCATGCATTTTTGCCCTGTCCATCGCCTTTACCGGATCATACGGCTCCTTGTGATCCCCCTTGCCGGTTATCCTGTGGTATTTAATGCCGGTAAATACTCTGCTACCATCAGGGCTTATATAAGGTTTAATATAGTCATAATCCAGGTCAAACCCGGCATCCCGGTAAAAGTCACGATAATACCAGTCACCAGGATAACCCTCCTCAGCACTCCAGACCTGACGTGATGACTGCATATCCCTGCCAAATGCGGCAATACCGCTTTCCGTATAAACCGGGGCATACACCCCGTACCTGGGAGAGGGGGAACCATGCATCAACCCGTGGGAATCAAGGAAGAAAAACCTTATCCCGTATTTAGCGAGAAGCCTGTCAAGACCCTCGTAATAAGCACATTCCGGCAGCCAGATACCTTTTGTGGATTGTCCGAACAATTTATAATGATCATCAACTGCAATGCGGATCTGTGCCTCCACCGACAGGGGGTTAACGCTGAGCAGTGGGAGCAATCCATGGGTGGCACAGCTTGTGATAATTTCGATCTTACCCAGCTTGTTGAAATGTTTGAAGGCAGATACAACATCGCGATTCAGAAATTCCAGATAAAATGCCTTGATCTCTGCATATCTGATGTGATAGAAACCTGCAAGAGACCTGAATGCAACGTCACCTTTCAGTCTCTTTATCTCCTTTGCCGAGAGATTGATAAGCCGGTCAAGATAGCTGATATATTTATCCATGAGATGTTCATCGGACAACATCTCCAGTAAAGGGGGGCTCAGTGAAATTGTCAATCGGAAATCGATAGAATCATCGAGCAGTTTCTTCATGTTCATAAGCAATGGTATGTATGATTCGGAAATTGCCTCAAACAGCCACTGTTCCTCAAGGAAATATTCGTATTCAGGATGTTTTACAAAAGGAAGGTGTGCATGTAACAGCGGAAGCCATAATCCTTCAACATTCTGTTTCATAAAAGACATCGATCACCTTAAACTTTATCACCGTCTAGCTTCGCTGGCGCAGGAGTGTGCTGCTTGAATATGGTGGTTCGAATACATCCTGCAGTTCATGAAAGTGTTTCTGCACAAATGGATTGTAGCGGGGTATTCTTGTTACTTCAATATCAGAGACACGGAATGCTTCCCCTGATTCTTTTATCCTTCTCATCCATACTTCATGGTCATACGTCCTGGCAGAAACAGTTGTCCTTGATACAGGATCTGATTTCATAAGTGATGTAAACTTCTTTCCTCTCACTGTCCCGATCTCAGCGAAAAGACTTGTTACAGGAACAGGACAGTTCATATAGTGCTTGCCCACTTTTTCATTCGCCGCAAAAGAATATACCTCTTTATCTGTCCCCGTCTCATATACCTTGACCATCAGCTTTAAGGGCCCATTGCCCGAACTTTTTCCATTAAGAAGCTTACCGGTTACTTCCCAGTAAATAAAATTCTTCTCCACATTGACCGGCATAATGACAATGGTATCCATGTTATATGCCGACGGGAGATCCTGCGTTGTAATCCGGTGCTTTTTTATCTTCTTCAGATCCACACTTTTTTTCTGAAGTCTGAGCCTGTCAGCAACCTTTCTGACACGCCTTTTTTTTTCCGGTTTTCGCATTTTGTTAAGGACCATAGATATATTGAGTAAAAAGTTTATCTTTATATTATAATCTAAAAAATTATAATTACATCAAAAGGTGCATTGAATCCATGCGATCCATCCCCCCGATAGTAAACACCATCCGTATGATGGATGCACCCTGCCCTTTTATGTGATATATTATCTCAAACTATTATTTATTAACAGTCAAATCGTATGTACTGAATAATATGTATGCAAGATGTCCGGGTCCGGTGCTGACTGTGATCGTAAGTTCGATCAATTCACGCGGTACACAAACTCGGGCAGGGATGTCTTCATGTTTACATACAGATTGAGGATTATTGTATGTATATTGTAATGATAGCTTCAGAATGCGCGCCTGTAGCCAAGGTGGGCGGTCTTGCCGACGTGGTCTATGGCTTGAGCCGTGAGCTGGAAATCAGGGGAAATGATGTCGAGATCATTCTGCCCAAATATGACTGCATGCGTTATGATCAGATTTATGGACTCCAGGAATCCTATCGTGATCTCCATGTCCCTTATTACGATCAATGGGTACACTGTACGGTTTACTTCGGATTTGTTCACGGACGCAAATGTTATTTTATAGACACCCATCACAGTAAAAACTTTTTCAACCGGGGAGTTTTTTACGGACACCATGACGATCCTGAGCGGTTTGTCTTTTTTTGCAGGGCAGCGATGGAATTCATGCTGAAGTCAGGCAAAAACCCGGACATCATTCATTGCCATGACTGGCAGACAGGGATCGTTCCTGTTCTCTTGTATGATATTTACAAACAAATCGGAATGAGCCACCCCCGTGCATGCTACACACTGCATAACCTCAAGCACCAGGGTCTTGTCGGTGAATATATCCTGAGGGAAACAGGCCTGAACAATGCGGGACATTATTTTCACTTTGACCGCATGAGGGACAACATTGATCCATTTGCGTTAAACCTGATGAAGGGCGGAATCGTGTATTCCAATTTTGTGACCACTGTTTCTCCTACGTATGCTGGAGAGATCAAGTTTACTAATGAAGGGTACGGCCTTGGTCACACCCTGTATGTCCATCAGGGAAAATTCGGAGGCATACTGAACGGCATCGACTATGAAGTATGGAATCCTGAAACCGACCGCCATATTCCTTATACATACGGGATAAATAATCTGAACATGAAATACGGAAACAAGGAAGTGCTGCGCCACAGACTTCTGTTGCGCAATGATTACAAACCGATCGTCGCGTATATCGGCAGACTGGACCACCAGAAAGGGGTACACCTTATCAAACATGCCATTTTTTACGCCCTTGATCATGGATGCCAGTTCGTGCTTTTAGGGTCCAGTCCTAACCATGAGATAAGCAGCTACTTCTGGAATCTGAAACATCACCTTAACGACAATCCCGATTGTCACCTGGAGATCGGCTATGACGAGGAACTCTCTCATCTCATTTATGCCGGTTCTGATATGATTATCGTCCCAAGTCTGTTTGAACCCTGTGGATTGACACAGCTTATCGCGATGAAATACGGGACAGTTCCGATTGTGAGAGATACCGGTGGCTTGCGGGACACTGTCTTTGATGCAGATCATGCTCACAGACCTTATAATGAAAGAAACGGATATGTCTTTCATAATTTCAACAACGAAGGTCTGGAGTCTGCTTTGCACCGCGCCATCGGCATGTGGTACTCTCATCCCAATCATTTCAGGGAGTTGATGGAAAACGGCATGAGGTATGATTTTTCATGGAACCATCCCGGCCAGCACTACCTGAATATCTACGATTACATCAGGGAATAGACTGGCATGTAATCTTCTTTCATACTCTGAACACTTGTCATCGCACACAATCCATGTTATGTATCACTTATGATCATAGAGATAACAACAGAATCCTTTAAGGAGGTCATATCAGCTGATAATTCCATAATAAACCTGCTCATGGTCATGGTAATTATCTGGACTGCCGGAGTTGTCTTTCGGACTATAAAACAGCCTCCGGTTATTGGAGAGCTTCTGGCAGGTTTTGTATTCGGACCGCCCGTGATGGGCATCATACGACCTGATGAAACCCTTCATGTCCTGTCAGAACTGGGGATTTTTTTTCTTATGTTTTATGCAGGACTGGAAACCAATCCCTTTGAGTTAAAGCGGATGACCAGACCGTCACTTTTTGTTGCACTCGGCGGTTTTATCCTGCCCTTTGTTCTCGGTTATTCAGCAGGTCATCTTCTGGGACTTGCTCATATCCAGGCCCTCTTTATAGGCATGGCCCTCTCCATAACAGCAATAGCCGTCAACGCAAGAGTGCTGACCGATCTGAGGATGACACGGTTTCGTGTTACACCGGTAATTATCGGTGCTTCAATTATTGACGATATTCTGTCTCTCGCGCTTTTTACGGTGATAATTGATATTGCTAACGGTGAAGGATCACTCATAAGTTCCCATTTGATTGTCCTGATACTGAAGGTTACAACTTTTTTTGGCATATCACACCTGATAGGGATAATACTCTACCCAAAATTCAGTAAGTATTTTTCATCCCGTGAGGCAAAAGGATTCACCTTTGCTCTAATCATGGCCCTTTTATTCGGGGTACTGGCAGAAATGGCAGGGCTGCATATTATTCTGGGCGCCTATATGGCGGGGCTGTTTGTTCGTGAAGGTATCGTAAGCAAGGAATTGTTCCAGAAAATAAACGACCGGTTTGTGTCAATAACATACGGTTTCCTGGGTCCCATATTTTTTGTCAGCCTGTCTTTTCATATTGACTTTTCCATTTTTCAATCTCATGTACTTCCGTTGTCGGTCATGCTACTGGCCGCTGTTATTGGAAAACTGGTCGGGGCAGGAGCAGGTGCGCTTATCGGAAAAATGAACAGGGGCGAAGCAATGGTAATAGGCGCGGCAATGAACGGAAGGGGCGCTGTTGAACTTATCATCGCCTCTATCGGACTGCAGATGGGGATCATTGATAATATGTACTTTTCGATCCTTATTGTAATAGCTTTTCTTACCACCTTCATGCCGCCGGTATCACTTCATCTTCTTTTAAAAAGGGTACATCTCGTCAAACTTGATTTATCCATTGACTCTACACCGTCAAGTTGGTAACCAGTTAGAAATAGACTCGTTGTTGTCCAGCCTCCAGTAAACGTGACGAACTGAAAGATATATTGAGTAAAGCTGAAAGTGTTCCTACTAATAGTCAGTTATTTTGTAACATGCTGGATTTAAATGAAATTACACGGGACATCAGAAGCTAATGTTGTCCTTGATGATTTATGTATTTTAAAAGAGTTAGGATTTGAAGTGAAATCTATCGAAGTTGAACTTCGATAATTCAAGACCGGTGGAGTTGTCCGAATGTATAAGGGGGGTGGATAAAGTGCGAGTCCCGGCGTAAGAGTGGTGTCACTCATTTCAAGGCTTGTTGTCAGGCTTGAAAATTGAGATATAGTATCTCAAGCGCAAAAAAGCCTCCTGATTTATAGCAGTAATACTCAAAGTCCTCTGATCATTAGAAAATTGAAACAGTCGGTAGAGTCAGCCTTAACAAGCAAATTATATAATGCAGCACATCTTGTATCTCAGTCTTCAGACACAGCGTTCCTTTCAGTTACCAGCACAATCCCCTGCCCCGGCCTCAGATCATAGGAAAATGGTTCCGGGATAAAATCCATGGTATTCTCAGGTGATACATCAGTTAACCCGGCCTTAGACTGCATAAGTTCACACAGCCTGTCTGCGTGAAAACTCTGGTGGTGATAGATATCTTTATTCAGAATAAGAAGAGCTTCATCCTGTGAATGGATTGATGCCTTCCAGAAAAGAAGGACATTGGGATTGTCGCACTGCAAAGTTTCGGCAGGCGACTCTTCATGAAACACAGTATACTTTTCTTTCAGCATATTTACCTGCCTGATAAATGAGGTAATATCAATATCTGTCTCTTCCCAGTCATGGGGTCTGGATTTCACGACATGCATCCTCTTGCGGAAACCGAATTCAAAACCAACAGGCATCATGATGCCGGATGAAAACAGGGCTGTAAAAAGATACCGCTGCTTAAGCCCTGCTATATTGCCGTTAAGCTCTTCATTAAGCCTCACGGTATCATGACTTTCCGGAAAGCTGATTGAGGGCGCAATATCTCTCGTAAGGTCATACTGCTCCATAAGCCATGATGCGCGAAAGTCCCACCACTTGGAGCTGTTAAAAATATAATCAAAACCGGCTCCGGCAGTTTTTCTTGTCTGATCAGGTGAGCAGCCCAGTGTTTCTGCAAAAAAAATTGTATCCGGATATTTTACCCTGGTCTCCTTTATCAGTCTCTCCCAGAGACTTCTCGGGAGCTGGTATGCGGCATCACATCGAAACCCGTGAAATCCCAGATCAATCAGATACTCCACCACACCAAGGAAAAACCGGAACATCCCTTCCTTATCTTTTGAATTCCTGTGATCAAACTTTGCCAGGTCTCCCCAGACAACCTTTTTGCCGTTTTCAAGCGCAAAGGGATGGACAACCTTCTCTTTTTTTCTCCATTCAAACCATTGGGGATGTTTAATCAACAGATCAGAGTCGACTGCGCAATGATTGATTACAAGGTCGATCATCATTTTTAACCCCAGATCCTCTGCACGTCTGTTTGCTTCTTTTATCTGATCACCCGGACTTACCGGGCTGTTCTCATCTACAAATAATGGATTGATCTGAAAATAGTCTTTTATCGAATACAGACTGCCTGAAAAACCCGGGTACTGTACAGGGTTAACAAAAACCCAGTTAAAACCCATATCAGCAGCCCTTTTCAAATGGCTTACCCATTGGCCGGCTTTGCCAGCCAGAAGTGGGAATAAATTATATATGATCATCTTTTCCGGTCGTCTCATTGTTTCTCCTGTTATTTAATAGCTGATTAATTAATCAGGTACTAAGGCATATAGTAGCAAAGGTAAACGTGTAAAAAGATTAATATTTTTTTATGTATTTTTGTCGATACCTTGTGTCTATGATACTTTGCCACTTTGTACCTTAGCATTTGAATATCATTTACTCATTCCACATATTGTACAGCCTGTCTCTTGCTTCATTCAGTAATACCGGGGGATCAGGCCACTGCTCAAATATAATCGACCCCGTGAAGTCACGCCTTTTCATTCGGTTTACAAAACCTGTAATACCTGAAACATTTTCACCTGAAGGCCCAGTAAAGAGAGGCAGATGGCTGTCACTGTCACCAAAGTTTTCATGCATATGAATATGAAGTATCGGAATATCGGGATTGAGCAGATCAAGGAATTTCAGAAAATCATTCCGGCTGAAACTGGACAGGTTGGCATGACCGATATCCAGACACATGCCAAATCTCTCTGTTGATGCAATCTTCCGCTCGGAGATAATTTCAAACAGCCTGTTGAAATCTTTCGGAATGGTAAATACCGTATTCTCAATAGCCATCCTGAGCCCCGCCTTTTCCGTTTCTCTCACAACCGGGCTTACGGCATCCACATAATGTTCCAGCCCCTTCTCTATGCAGAGATGTGTGTTGATAAGCGTTGCACCTATCTCCTGAGCGAATTCGATATTCTTAAGCATTATATCTATTCTTTCCGGATCACACATCTCGGCTTGTAATGAAGCGTGTACGGTAAGGGCTATATCATGATTGTCAGCAATGTTTCTGATATACAAACGGGTCTGACTATCCATATCACTGACGTCCCACCCTTCATTGATGTTATGCTTATCAGGAAACCACTCAAACGCATCAAACCCGTTCTTCACTGCATACTCAAAAGGGTCCATCACGTTTGTGGCTGAAAAGGCTGTCTGATTTCCTATCCTGATTTTTTTCATATTGATTATAGGTGCTGGGTTATAGGTGATAGGTTATTGGTTAATAATCATGTATACCAGATACATGTTATTATTTGCTAGTCACTAATAATTTGAAATTTATTTTCATATCTGCGGTCTTGTCTGTACAACATAATATTTGCTCTTACTGTACACACCCTCTATGTCCTGCGGTGATCCCATGAGCTGTTCTACCGTAGTCCCTATATTTGTAATTGATGACAGGATCTCAAGTCTGAACTTTTTGTCCCAGACCAGAGGTTCTTCTATATAGTTCAGATGCTTCTTACGAGGCATATTAACCATTACACTGTCATATAACCCTGCTCCCGCATACGTCGAAAGGTCTTCACCGTTTGAATCGGAACGGAATATAAGGCCTTCACCACTCAATGCAATACTTTTACTTGGATAAGAAATTATTCCCGGTTCAGGCACTTTTTTATTTGAACGGAAGCCCAGAGCCCTGCCCGGATAATTACCCACAAGTGTCTCTCCAAGTCCCGGGACCACTTCAGCATATAGCTCTTCGCTGTTACCGGTAACAGGATCAGACGTATGTATAACAAATGCATATTCGGCGTTAACCACCTGCTGGACAAGAACGGCCATATACAGGTCATCATCGGCAATACCCTGTTTCCTGCGGCTGATGAAAGCCCTTTCATTCCACTTTGACGCCCAGACCCGTTTGATGCACATCCAAATGGCTTCCCAGTCCTCATGCCAGCCAAGACCTGCGGCTTCCATGACATTTCTCAGTGATGATACAAGCCCAGCCGGCTCTTTAAGATGGAGCACCTGTTTTCTTATCTCTGCAAGAATTTCAGCCGGTTTATCCTCAATATGAGCGGCCAGCTGTCTTATTGTGCCGGCTATTTCCTTATTATCATCAAGGGCCAGAACCTGTTCTGCTACTCCAAACGGAACAGCAGCAGAGGCAGGGAGATGGATCCAGTCAGGAAGTCTGCCTTTCAGTCCGACAAGATTAAGTGACTTACCGCCTACGATGTCATCACTGAATTCTGCTGACGTCACGGCACATCCGTTCTTTGAAGGCTTTTTTATCTTTCGTATCTCAGCACGTGGTACAATAGTCAGCCCGGCCCCCTCTCCTTCTGACTCATATGTTTCGATGTCGCCTGACGGGGTTAATCGCAAACTTATGCTCTGTCCATTCATCTGTTTAAGTTTTTCAAACTTCATCCTGTCGAAACAGGTAGCAAAAAGAATCCCCGAGTTCCTGGCCCTGATCGCAACATGGGCAACCAGATCAACAAGATCAGGAGTTATGACAGCACGAAGTCCTGGAGGGGGTTCTTCATCTCCCCTTACCTTGTCGGCAACAATGATAGTCGGATGTTCAAAGGTTCTGTCCGGAACAGACCGCAGAGACTGTACAACCTCTACCACACCGCTGGCCTGTCTCCCGCTTATGACCTGCCAGTCTCCGAGGTTTGCCCTGTTACGTAGTATGGGATCAAGATGATGGATCAGAATCGCAAGGACAAATGACAGCTGGCCTCGAGCAATCTCTTCACTGAACAGATTGATTGTCCATTTTTCCGCATAAAATGCCTCACCAAGATAACGTGCATTGTCCTGAAACAGTCCGTAGTACCGGTCACTCAGATCAGCTATGCCCCTTCCGAGCCTGTCAAGTACTGATTTGGCATGAAGTGACCAGTCCTGACTTTTATGATCTGATTCCTTGAGACGTTTCCAGTGACGGGAGCATGCTGAGAGTTCAGGGTTAGTGTAGGAAAATATTTGGTTCTCAAGCACAAGATCTATTAACCGGACAAGATCATCAATGTCAGTTCGGACATGTATGTTACGTTCCACAACAACACGCAGATACTGTTCAAGGGCAAGATCGAGATAGATCATCTCCCTTACCCTGTACGTGTCCCTGTCATTGCTCAATCTGTCATTAAGCAGTCGCCTTAATTTTGTAATGCTCGTGGTTATATTGAGAAGAGAGGCCGAATCATCATGTCTCGACCGCAAGATATAATTCAAATGGTCCTTCATCTCATGATTTATCAGAAATCCGGCTGCATCAGCAGCGCCTTCAAGATCAGTCCCTGAATGGACCGATCTCAGCAGCCTGAGATAATTTTCAAAGTCATGGATGAGCGCCTCTTTCAGATGTGGAATAAAATCAGGATGGGTGACTATCGGACGTTCAAAATTCTCCAAACGCTCCTTTGTAACGCCTCCGGTCTCAAGAGTTGAATAGAACAGGTCAAGATTGCCGTCACTTTTCAGGAATTCAAGATAGGCCTCGCAGATAACGATATCATCGGGAGTGGTGTTGTTATGAAGCTTCTGGTGCCATTCCTCCATAAAGTGTCCTGCCACCTCCTTAATATGATGACGGTGCATAATCTGGAGGATCTCGTCTCTTATGCGCTGGCCCTCTCCGCCCCTGCCGAGAGTACTTAAAATAAGGCTTATCACTTCTTTGTTATCAGGATCACGAATGTACATCTCTGCCAGTTTCAGCGTAAGCCGGTCCTGGGCATGGCTCAGCTCCCTTGGTTTTGTGTTGTAATTTCGCTGCCAGTCGAGCTGACGAACAAATGAATACCGCATCCACACAAAGATCAGTGCAAGTGCTTTCTCATCTTTTCCGGTCCTGTCCAGCAGGTCGTGGCAGAGGTTAAAGCGGTGCATGAGCGTCCAGGAGTTACGTCCTGTTTCAGCCTGGACTATGTCCCTTGCAATATGTGCATTGTCCGAAGATCCCGGGAAGGCATTTTTCTTCAGAAGTTCAGCAACAGGGATATGTATATTCTTTCCCCTGTTATTCAACCACCTTGACTCATCAGAGAATGTGAGAACAAAATGAATTCCCAGAGGAGCGTCTTTTTCATTAAACTCCAGTTTCAATCGGTTTGTATTATCCTGCAGCACAAATTCTGTCTGAACAGCCCCATCGTCATATACGGTTGTACCCCGTGGGATGACTTTTTCTGGTGGCAGTATCCACTCAAAGGGGTTTTTAAAGGCCCCGCCCCAATGCAAAAGCAGTTTTCCCTGGATATCTGTTACAAAAAACACCTGGAATGAATCATTCTCTATTGTAACGGAAACAGACAACACACCCTCATCGTCAATTTCGTAACTCTCTTTGAACAGGATCTCGCCTGAGAGCGATGCATCAAGAATTTTTACCGTGTCAACCCGCTGTTCGTCAGGAACAGGAAGCTTTAAATGGTAGTTTTTTCCGCGATTATTGTCCCATCTGTCCGTGTCAGGATAGTAAAAGGCAAAATTCATGATCCTGAAGTCAGCAGATTTTTCAATGCTGAATCTGATACGGCTTTCATTGTCATGAAATTCAAACGGGGTCTGGATGGCTGAATCAGCAAAGACAATACTGCCTGCCGGCCATGACGAACTTGGAGGGAGCTTCCACGCATTGTTTATCGTTCTGCTAAGTCCCCAGTGAAGACGGCAGTTCCCCTGGTTTTTCATATGAAGGTAAACAGTTACGCGATCGTCTGATTCCTCCAGATCAACGAGGAGTTTACCTTTATCACTAACAATGATCTCTTCAGATGTTGTCATCAAATGTAAAGCAGGTTCCCATATTCCAGTAAAATTCGTAAATTCCTGATAGAAAGTCTGTCCGTTCCTTCATATTATACTTATTTTAAAAGTATGTAAACGTCATGGGTCTGTGCCGTTAATTTTAGCCAACAGTATGCAGCAATTACTTTTTGCAATATAAATAAATTATTATATACTTCTGATTATGTGGACGTTGTCTCTATTATAATGAGAATGACCAATGAATGCGTAAAATATATTATTATTCTGTTTACAGCCATTATTCTTTTGCATTCCTCTTTCTTAAACAAAACTGTCTTCTGTCAGGAAATTCCAGTGCCGGTTGAATCGCCATCATGTACTGCATCCGATTGTCATGTTGATCTTATGCAGAATGCATTTCTGCATGATCCTGTCAAAGAAGGTAATTGTGACATGTGTCACGGAGAGCTATCCGGGCATAATCAAAATCCGGGAGTATTTAAATTTCAAGAGATCGATGATATCGGGGAATTATGTTATTCCTGTCATGACAGTTTCGCTAACAGGCCGTTTATGCATGGCCCTGCTGAATCTGGAGAGTGTACTGCCTGCCACAGTCCTCACGGTTCTCCCAACAAGTACCAGCTTATGGACCTGGGCAGTGATCTGTGCTTTAATTGCCATGACCAGGATATCATGTCCGGTGAGTTTGCCCATGGTCCTGCAGATGCCGGGGGCTGTCTGGCCTGCCACAATCCCCATTCGTCTGATTATGCAAAAAATCTTAGAGATGAACCTCCTGAGCTCTGTTTCAGTTGCCATAATAACAAAAAAAAAGAGCTGGAGGAAGCAAAGATCATTCATAAACCCGCAGCTGACACCTGCGTAAACTGTCACAATCCCCATTCCAACACAAATGAATATATGCTTAGCAACAAGGTCCCTGACCTCTGCTTCGGATGTCATAAGAAAAAAAAGGAGAGCGTGCAGCGGGCCGCCACGAAACACGGGGCTCTTGTGGTTGGAAAATCGTGTCTTAACTGTCATGATGCCCATGCTTCAAATATTGCCAACAGGCTTTCAAAGGCCCCCCTGGACTTATGCCTCGGCTGCCATAACACATCAGTGAAAACAGACGCGGGCATCATGCTGACAAATATGAAGGAACTGCTGGAAAAAAACAGTTCCCATCATGGTCCGATTAAACGCAAGGACTGTTCGGGATGTCACAATCCCCATGGTTCCGATGAATTCAGGATGCTAAAAGAAAGTTACCCTTCCACATTTTATATGTCATATCAAGAGGGGAACTATACCCTCTGTTTTAAATGTCATCTGAAATCGATCGTACAGGACCCTTCCACCTTCGAGCTAACTAATTTCCGTAATGGTTATATTAACCTCCACTTCAGGCACGTGAACCGGCCTGAAAAGGGAAGGACCTGCAGGGCCTGTCATGAGACTCACGCTAGCAATTTTCCCAAACACATAAGAGAACGTGTGCCTTTCGGCAACTGGGAGTTTCCCTTAAATTATATCAAGACAGATACAGGCGGCAGTTGCACTCCCGGCTGTCATAAGGTAAAGAAATACGACAGAGAAAAGGAAGTCATCAACAAATGAGAATACTGTTACTGATTTTAAGTATGTTGTTAGCACCTCTGCAATATGCCCTTTCAATAGAAGTACCCTATGGCAAGACAGCACCTGACTTCACATTACAAAACATTGAAGGTGCAGATGTGAGTTTAAAAGACTTTAAAGATGAAGTCATTGCGATTATCTACTGGGAAGTTGACCACGACTACTCTTATAGAGCACTTGAAGACTATAGAGACATTTTCAGGATTTACAAAAGGCGCGGCGTACAGTTTATAGGGATCGCAGCTGATACCGGTAATCAAAATAAAGTGAGTGAGGCAGTTACGCATCTGAACATCAGATTCCCGGTTCTTCTGGATTCCAGCAGGAGCGTCCTTGGCAGCTACGGCATCAGGGTCTATCCAACCACACTGCTTATAGACCGGAAAGGAAAGCTGGTATATGCCATACCGGGACATCCTGTATTGTATATATCAATGCTTGACGGATACCTTCAGTATATTCTTGGTGACATACCCAAGGAAGAAATAAAGGCAATCACCTCACCTCAAAAAACTGAAGCGGATGAATCAGAGCTCATGGCCGGGAGAAATTATAACCTTGCTCTGAAATTCAGCGAAGCCGGATTAGTGAACAGGGCAATGAAAACTGCAGAGACAGCAGTCAGGTATAAACCTGATATGATAAAGGCCCGCAATCTCCTGGGTTTTTTCTATCTCCAGACAGGCAAACCCGACAAAGCAATACAGGAATTTCGTAAGACCCTCGATACTGATCCGGAGTCTTTTGACGCGAAAGCAGGGATCGGTATGGCCTGTTTATCTCAGGGAGAAGTAGATTATGCCATACAAGAACTTACCCAAGCAGTAAAACTCGATAAAAAATCCAGCGCAGTTTATTATGAGCTTGGAAAAGCCTATGAATTAAAAGGTGATAAGGAAAAAGCTCTTGGCATGTATAAAAAATCTCTCACGATTGCAGATGACGAGATGTTCCTCTCCCAGGTGGATCCCCGGTGCCGGCAGAACCGCTGATTAATCTGATGTCCATTACTCTTACCTGTGACCTGAAACACCATATATTTATTGCCGTAACAGGTTGATATTATGTATCTTTAATATTTTTTTCAGAATGTGAAGCTATTATTGCAGTTATCGGCTATAATAGGTGCCGCCCGTAAGTAATGCAGGCAGTTTAAAAAATAATCACTAAAGGAGTCAAAAATGGCAGAAGCTAAAGGATTGAGTAAACCGGTAAAACTGAAACATGAGCTTGCAGAATTTCTTGGAGCATCAGAACTTCCCAGGACAGAGATCACTAAAAAACTGTGGGACTATATTAAAGAGCATAAACTTCAGACAAAGACTGAAAATGGAAAGCCTGAGAACGCAGGCAAGTTCATAGTTGCTGACAATAAACTGCTCCCGATCTTTAAAAACACAAAATCCACGAGTAAATCAGGCAAGGTCACAGACCTTACAAATCTGCAGGAAGGCCAGACGATCAATATGATGCAGATGGCTTCTGTTGTCGGAGCAAACATAGAATAACCTGAACGTACGGGGCCTGCATATCATTTGCGGGCCTGCCACCATATGTTCACAAACTTCAATAATGTAGTGCTTTTTTGATAACGTACTGTTATTTTGAATGTACTTATATTTCATGTGGAAGAAGTGTGGACACTCGTTCAAATATTTTTATAGATGCTAATTGCCATGAGAGTTATTCTGTTAATTCTTTTGATACCGGCACTTGCGCCTCATGCCTGGTCTTCGGGTTTTGCGCTGTATAACCATAGTTCTGCATCCATAGCACAGGGCGGAGCTGTTATTGCCCATAATGATGACTCCTCTGCACTCTTTTTCAACCCTGCACTCATGAATAAGCTGGAGCAGCCCCAGGTAAAGCTCGGCATAAATTATCTCAGAAGCTCAGTTGAATTTAAGAGTGATGCAACAGGGAAGACATTTAATCTGAAAGATACCTCCCACTATATCCCGACAGTATTTGCCATTCACAGGATCAATGACAGCATATCTGCCGGACTCGTTGTATTTTCACATTTTGGTCTTTCAACTACATGGGACGATGAATGGGAAGGAAGATATCTTGCCACTCATTCGGAATTAAAAACAATCACCGTAAATCCTGCAGTTTCTTTCATGCTCCTTCCTCAGGTATTTGTAGCCGGGGGAGTCAGTATTTCTATTCTGGATGCTGAACTGAACAAGAATATTACCCTGTCTCCCATGCTGCCTGATATCAGGCAGAAGCTGACCGGAGATGATGTGGCCGTTGGGTATAATGCCGGTCTCCTTGTAGATATTACGGAAGATGTCTCATTTGGGATTTCATACCGCAGCTCCATGAAGGCAGAATTTCAAGGAGAGGTTGAGCACCAGATACCGCAAGCCATACCATCTAATTTTGCATCCATGTTCCCGGACACCTCTGCCTCAACAACCGTTAATCTGCCTCCCCAGGCCTTTGCCGGTATTGCATACAGTGGTATTGAGTCATTCGTATTTGAAGTATCAGTCAAATGGGAAGGATGGTCGAAATATGATGAGCTGAGAATACTCCTCGATGAGCCGATAGTCACTGAAACTGCTATTGTCATCCCAAGGAACTGGGAGGATGTATACCCTGTAAGTTTTGGAGCTCAGTACCGGGTAAATGATATGTTTGACATTAATGCCGGATATACCTATGATCCAACCCCGGTACCGGATGACACGTTTGAGCCTTCTGTACCTGAAAGTGATGGACATATCTTCTCACTGGGTACAGATATCAGATTTCGAAATGTCGAAGGTGGACTGCTCTATGCTTATAAAAAGTATATTGACAGAGAAAAGAATAACATGCTTGATGATAATCCTACTGATGGCATCGTAAATCCATTGACCAGTGTGAACGGCACATATAAGAACAGTATCAATATGTTTGGTATTGATGTTGCCTATGTCTTTTGAATTGTGCATGGACGGGGTCTCCCCGCCCATACACAATTCATATAACTCCTTGTTTTTTAATAAATATATGTCTTTTTACCTTCATGTGCGACGCCCGTCGAATAAATCATTCCAATAACCCACGATCAGCCATCTCCCATTTCTTATATATAAAGTGGGATTATACTGATTGTGATTATATGCGCAACTACGCAAATATAAAGCATTTTTTTCTTGACAAGATTATGGGGCCCAGTTAAAATATGGCCATATCAAGTAGTAATTATTCTTTTGAACTAAATGAAATAAATCTATGAAAATAAACTCCTCAGATGGAGGGGCACCATTGAAGAGAAAAATTTTTACCCTAGTAGTGGTTTTAGTCGTACCTGTCTTGTTGATTGGTCTAACCAATACTGCATCAGCGCAATTTAATTATTCTGGTAGTATTGATCTCAACGGAAATGCTGACGGATATTTAACTGGTACGGGAAGCTGGAAAGATACAGGTCCTACGTCTCTGAGTTGGGATGTTTCATGGAGTGGAAACGTTAATGATTTAGTACACTATTCCTATACTTTCACTGTAAGCCACCACGATATCAGTCATTTTACCCTTGAGCTATCAGACAACTTTACCGATGCTGACATTTCTAACATAAAAATTAATGGGAACTATGCTACTTCTGATAAGTGGGATATTCAGACCTATAATGCAGGTACTGCCCCTCACAATACAATGCCCGACAATATATATGGTATAAAATTCGATACTGATGAATCAACAACTGCAACGATTGAATTTGACAGCACCCGCCTGCCAGAGTGGGGAGATTTTTATGCGAGGTGCGGTTTTCGTACGGAACATAACGAAGGAACTTCAGATTGGAACTCAGCTTGGAATACAGGGTTTACTGTAGCTGATACTGATCCGGGTAACCCGCCAAGTAGCGGTTCTGTAGATGGTACTGATTATTACAGTCATATTCTTGTTCCTGATACCGTCGTAGTCCCTGAACCGATAAGTTCAACTCTCTTTATTGTAGGTAGCGGTCTGCTGGCTGGCAGACGGTTCATGAGAAGAAAGAAATAAACGTTAATCACATAGTTAGTATTGAAGGCCTGGTTATGCCAGGCCTTTTTTCTTGCCTTTTCATAGGATATACTGGATTCTAGCAAAGAAGATATATTAGACTTGTCTGATCGGGGATAATTCATGAAATACTATTTAATTTTATTTATACTCGTATTTTCCTTAACTGCATGCTCTGACGACATGCTCAGTGATAGCTCCTCCTATGAACAGGGGATAGCCCTTGCTGCTGCAGGTAATCTCAATAAGGCAGAAGCAGCCTTTAGAGAGGCCTTGAATGATGAAGCTGATAAAAACGCTGCTGAGCAAAGCCTTGCAGTCATCAGGGAATCATTGTCTCAGAATATTCAATCACAGGTGGCTGTCGATTTTTTCAAGGGCATCCAATATGGAAACAACGGAGAACCCGAGCTCGCATTTTCCTATTTCAGTAAAGCCATAAAAACCGCACCTGACTTTGCAAACGCCTACTATGAGAGGGGTATTATCAATGGCCGCCTTAATTTGTATAAAAAAGCTGTCGGAGACTTCACCAAAGTTATTGAGCTGAACCCGGATGATGTCGCTGCCTTCAACAACAGGGGTCTGGCCCGGGCAAGAGGTCTCAAAAAGTATGATGAGGCGATTGCGGACTTTTCAAAAGCAGTTGAACTGGACCCTCAGTTTGCCGAGGCTTATGACAACAGGGGCATAGCTTACCGGATGGCGGGTAATGACAAGGTTAAGGCGTGTGCCGACTGGAAAAAGGCATGCGACCTGAACCGTTGCGACAGTTACAACCTTGCCAGACAAAACGGTTATTGTCAATAAACTCGCTGCAGGCCTGCTCCCAAATATTGCGTTCTACATAATATATACTGTCAACTTAAAGAGGATTTAACATATGAAAAACTATTTACTAATCATAGCGGTAGTATTGACTGTTTTTGCAGTGTTACCCGGTCAGGACCATGCATCAGGATCATGGTGGGACAAGGGGGTGAATATTTTCAAAAGTCTGGGTGACAATGGTGAGAATAAAGAACCCAGCACTTCTGAAATCGGTGATGCATTCAAGCAGGCACTTCGCATCGGAACTGAAAATGTCGTCAGTCAGCTGGGCACCATAGATGGTTTCAATGCTGATCCATCTATTCACATACCCCTCCCGGAAAAATTAACTACTGTGAAATCGATGCTGTCCAAAATCGGAAAGACACAGATGGTTGATGACCTGGAACTGAAATTAAACCGGGCTGCTGAGGCTGCAACTCCAAAAGCCAAACACCTTTTCCTTCAGGCAATAAAGGACATGACCTTTGAAGATGTAAGAACTATTTATAATGGACCTGAAGATTCTGCTACAAAATATTTTCAGGGTAAAATGTCCCCGCCTCTGGAAAAAGAAATGCACCCGATAGTTGACGATACGCTGTCAGAGGTAGGAGCGATCCAGTCTTACGACAGGGTTGTCGGTCAATATAAGGCATTGCCGTTTGTGCCGGATGTTAAAGCAGATCTGACTGAACATGTTATCCAGAAAGGGATGGACGGGATTTTTTATTATATAGCTAAAGAAGAAGCGGCGATCCGCAAAAATCCTGCAAAACAGACCACCGCATTATTGAAAAAAGTTTTTGGAATTAAATAGCAGCATTGACCCATGTCATACAACGAAGAGGTAGATAGTCGCATCAGAAAGATAACGTCCCGGTGGAAAAACACCGATCATAAAAAGATGTTCGGAGGTGTCTGTCATCTGTTAAATGGTAATATGCTGTGCGGCGTGTACAAAGATTATTTAATACTTCGACTGGATGAAGATGATGCCAGAAAAGTTTTAAAGAAACCGTTTGCAAGACCGTTTGACATCACTGGCAGACCAATGAAAGGCTGGGTCATGGTGGAGCAAAAGGGATTCAGGATAGATGAAGAGTTAAGGAAGTGGCTTGGCCTGTGTAAAAAATATGTAATTACCCTGCCTCCTAAATAATCATTTCTGTTTTTAAATCATTTCATTTATGGATCAATCTGGATATTCAGGGGGTTGTCTTTGTCAAATGCCCAGTGTACCGGATTGTTCCTTATATGTCCCCTGATTGTATGCAATTCGAATTCATTCCTTATCATATGTTCATGATAGTTATTTTGCCAGACCGGCATTCCCGGTGTGTTACGGATGATATTGATCTGTCTGGTTGTTGTGGTTGTATATCTACGAATAATCGAGCCTATTGTTTGTGTAGGCCTGACCCCTAATATTGCGTCCCTATGGTTAATGATGACAATACCATGCATGTGGTTTGGCATTACAATAAAATGATTAAATTCAATATGTGGACTGATATTAGTATTGTGTAACCATGCCCGTGCTGCCACCATTCCATAATCATTTAATTCCATTTTGCTATTAACAATTTCTCCGAATACTGAACTTCTCAACCATGAGCAGATTGTTACAAAAAAGGCGCATGGTTGTGAATAATCATGTCCTCTTAAACGAACGGACCGGCGGTGATGTTTTTCCAGATTAAATAACAATTCAGCATGTCCCCTAAAAAATATTAAGAAGCATTATAGCATATAAATTGAAAATTCAGCATTGATATGATATACAAATGAATAACCTGTTAAACAATCAAAGGGAGGAAATGTGAAAAGAACAATATTCCTGATTACAGTGTTTTATTTCTGTCTATCTGCAAATGTATTCGCTGGTGAGGCCGTATTACCGGCACCTAATGGCATCCATCTGCCGGATGGATACAAAGACTGGCCAGTCATAAGTGTATCTCACAGGGAGGATAATCAAACGCTGAGGGCAATTCTTGGAAATGATACTGCTATAAAGGCTGCCCGCTCAGGCAAGACAAATCCCTGGCCTGAGGGATCAATCCTGGGAAAACTTGTATGGAAAGATACCACCCATGAAAAGTGGCAAAAAGCTGTCGTGCCGGGTGAATTTATTCATGCAGAGTTTATGGTAAAAGATTCAAAAAAATATGAAGCAACAGGCGGGTGGGGATTTGCACGGTGGAAAGGCCTGGATCAAAATCCGTATGGCAAGGATGAATCATTTGTTCAGGAATGCTTTGGTTGTCATACGCCTGTCAAGGATAGTGATTATGTATTTACCCGGCCGGCTTTGATACCATAAAAAGTTCCGCAACATAACAGGGCGAGGCAATCTCGCCCCTACAATTCATAGTTTGTATCATTGATTTCTCCAAAAAATCAGGTGGCAGACATAATGGCACAGGTCTGCCAATATGACATTATTCTGACAGACAATTCAGAAAATTAATTCAAAATTATCATAGGGTTATATAGGCATAGAATATGCAGAATGTATGGCAGGAGGTGGGAAAATGAAAGCGCTATCAAGCAGAGAGGTTATGATTCAGTTAAAAGAGCTTGGAATACACACGAAGTCAGATCTTTTACTGTACCTTATACTTTACAAGTCATATTTTTCCCTGAACTACTGCCGGAAAATTAAACATCTGAATGGGCTGAAAAGAATGGTGGATAATTACCTGAGAAAATTTGACAGATTACATATATGTTCCTTAAACAGCAGAGGAATCTGACATAACAGCGGCTCATACAAACAGCTTATAATTTATATCTGGAAAGATATTGTCCATATATTCAATTGCTGAAAGATATTTTTCCTGTATCTTCCTTTTTTCTATTGAGTTCGCCAGAAAATGAAACCTGGCGACATGGTCTTTTACCCGTCTTTCAGCATATTCTGCTGACGTGCCGCTGTTGATGATAAAGGTCCAGTCTGAACTCTGTGCAAGAAATAGCTCTCTCAGGCACTGGTTAAGAGCTCGTTTAGTCAGCACACCAACCCTTCCTTTTTCATATTTTTTTGCCAGTCGTTCCATCCTGTGAGCACACTCCCGCAGCTGGGGATACATCCACTCGGTCTTATTGTTTATCCATGTCTCAAAATATCCTTTATGCCCCCATGTGGATGAAGCGGGTATTCCTGTCTGGTGAACAGGATGGCGTTTCAGGTATTCAGAAGGGGTAGTCAGCTCCAGAACATCCTGGTCGTACGCGGTCTTGCGAATTACATAATCAAGCCACTGCGGTCCTTCAAACCACCAGTGGCCGAACAGCTCAGCATCAAAAGGAGCGACAACAACAGGTTTGGTCTCCATGGCAGATTCCAGGTACTCGATGTGTGATATCCTTTTATAAATAAAATCTCCGGCATGCTGCGCTGCCCGCTCTTTTGCTATTTCCGGATGATAAAATTCCTTCCAGCCTGACCGTCCTGTTATCCTGTGATACTTGATGCCCGTATCAACCCGTACGTCCCCGGCCATATAGGGAAGTATGTAGTCATGGTCCAGGTCGTATCCGATATCGCGATAAAACTCCCGGTAATCAGGATCACCCGGATAGCCTTCCCTTGCAGACCAGACCTGCTTTGTACTCGCCCTGTCCCTCCCGAATGCCGCTATGCCTGATGGAGTAAAAACAGGGGCATGAACACCGTAAAAAGGGGAAGTGCTTGCGTTCTCAATACCATGTGCTTCCATAAAGAAAAAACCGATTCCTTCATTTCCGAGTATGTCATCAAGGTCCCTGCTGTACGCGCATTCAGGCAGCCACATACCGCCGGGCCTGAAACCGAACACATGTTCAAAATAATCCAGGCCATTACGGATCTGGGCCACAACCGCCTTTGGCTGTGAAGAGATAAGAGGAAGGATAGCATGAGTTGATGAGGATGTAATAAGTTCAACGACACCTTTCTTATGGAAATTAAGAAAGGCTGATGAAATGCTTCTCCTGTACTTTTTTACATACACATCTCTCGCCTCTTTAAAGAGCCGATGATACATCCCCGCAAGGTAATTGAGGTGCGGATCACTGCTTGTTCTGTCCATCTCCTTTTTACTGAGTTCCATAAGCCCCGTCAAATGGGCCTCATATCTTTCCTGAAGCAGGCTGTCTTCCATCATGGAGAGAAGTGAAGGCGATAGAGAAACAGTGATCCTGAATCCTACCCCGTCTGAAATTAGCCTGTCGAAGAACTGAATAAGAGGGATATACGTCTCCGTCATTGCCTCGAAGAACCACCGTTCTTCCAGGAACGTGTCATACTCAGGGTGGCGCACATATGGAAGATGCGCGTGAAGAACAAATGCCAGATACCCCTTAGGCACGTCTGCCTCCCTGGTACTTTTTCAGGACGATCTCATAGAACATATAGTGCTGGGCAGCAATGCTTTCCAGAGACGGAGACTGTCCTGCGCTTCTTTTTGCAGCAGCACGGACCATATTGTCCCTTAAAGGATTATGGAGCAGTTCCTGTACCCCCCACACAACCGACCCGGGGTTGTCAAAGGTAACAAGACCATTCTTGCCGTGTTCAATACAGTGAACTCCGGCCTGGTGTGTCGCCAGAACAGGTTTGCCGTATTCTATGGCCATCTTTGCAAACCCCTCGTCCTGCCATGACCGTGCAGGGATGACCACAAAATCTGCGGTCATAAGAACAGACTCAAATGCTTTTCTTGACAGGTGTCCCGGGAAGCGGCATCTGTGGCTGATTCCCATATGATGGGCCCGGGATTCAAGTTCACCCTTGAGAGGACCCTCACCAGCAAAAATAAAGTGAGATGAACCGTGATTCCGGCAGACAGTTGACAGTGCTTCCAGCAGCAGATCCGCACCTGCTGCATGGGACATCTCCCCTGAAAAGAGCACAACCTTGCTGTCATGCGGAATCCCAAACCATTGCCTTGCCTCTGAAGAGTGCCCTGATTGCCCGGTTTGTTTATCACCGGCAGTGTCAGGAATGATTACCAGCCTATCAGGCTGGGCGTTATAATGATCTGTCACCTGATCCCGGGTTGATGCCCGGGGAACAATTACAAGATCAGCAAGCTTGACCGCTTTTTTTTCGATCGTGCATATCTTCTTTGAAAGACCCGACATCTCGCCGGCTTGTGTTCTCTCATACTCTGTGGAATGCAGAGAAACAACAAAAGGCACTTTCAATTTCTTCTTTATGTCAATACCGGCCAGAGATGAATACCAGTCATGACAATGGACCAGATGGAAGGCTTTTTTCTTGTGTTCAGCGGCCACATCATTATATGTGGTCTCTGAAATCATACCGACCGATTTTAAAATTGATGTGTCTGACGCATGCAATTCATCTTTATCTTTACGGACAAATAATACCGGTCTGCAGCCAAATGTCTTCAATCCAGTTGATATACTCCTGACATGGGCGTTGACAGGTCTGTCCGAATCCGGTGCTCCATTCACGGGAGTGTCAATTACCGCTATGGAAAGTGCTTCTTTTCTTTTTATTGATGCCAGTTCATTGTTCATCCGTTCGTACACGTGTGCATTGAATATGTTTTCAACCGGGAACACCCTGTTTATCTTTCCTCCGCCAAACAGGCCTGACGTGCTGTAGTTGCCCGATGGCCGGCCGCTGTCAAAGAATACCGCTTCAGACCTCGCAACGGCATGATATAAGCCTGCACCGCTGAATCCGATCTCAGCTATATAATGTCTTGCTGCAGGGTCCTGAGCAAAGGTATACTGGCCCTCGAACGTGTTTACCCTAATCTCAAAATGCCTGTGTGAATTATGACCGTCAAAGATGATATCTGTTACATCATGAATGCGTATGACAGGGTTATTTTTTCCTGCAGATATAATGTGTTTTCTGACTAATGCGTTAACCGTCCTTTCCCTGACATTCCAGTGCACATGTCCGGTTTCAGGAGTGATCATTAACAGGTCTATATAATCAGCGGTGTGTGTGACAGGATAATTCTGACCCACTTCCCACGCAATGTCCCTTAACCGGGTCTGGGAAGGCCTCCCTGTTTTCTTTTGTGCCGGCATTACATCCTCCCATCTCTGAACAGAAAATTATAGAGCATTTTATCATATTGTTGTAACAAAAATAATTCTCTGATATATTCATTAATATTAATTCCGGTACAGCTTTGACATATAGGGAGGAGACATCATGCATGACAGATATTTTTTTTCGTTCTCACTTTATCACTGTGTGCCTTTGTTCCTGTCTGAGCAGTTACCGGTCAGCTTTGAATCAACAGGAGTCAGATGAAAAAACATATATGTATACATGGACATTTCTATCAGCCCCCGCGTGAAAACCCCTGGCTTGAGATGATCGAGACCCAGGAATCTGCATATCCCTATCATGACTGGAATGAGCGCATAAACGCTGAATGTTACGAGCCAAATTCGGTCACAAGAATACAGGACAGGGAAGGCAGGATCAACCAGATAGTCAGTAATTATGAAAAGATCAGTTTCAATTTCGGACCCACACTTCTTAGCTGGATGCAGGAATATGCTTCCCGGGTATTTAATGCTATTGTTGAAGCAGATAAAAAAAGCCTGGAAAAGTTCAGCGGCCATGGTAATGCCATAGCCCAGGCCTATAATCATATGATCATGCCTCTGGCCAACAGGCGTGACAAAATCACTCAGGTAGTATGGGGCATCAGTGATTTCAGAAAGAGGTTTAAGAGGCTGCCGGAAGGGATGTGGCTTCCCGAGACTGCGGTTGATCTGGAAACGCTTGATATTCTGCACGATCATGGCATTGTCTATACTATCCTTGCCCCGAGACAGGCAAAAAAAATCCGGAAACAGGGTCATGACCAGTGGCATGAAGTATCTGACAGCTCTCTTGATACAACAAGACCATACAGGGTAAATCTGCCGTCCGGAGGGGACATAAGCGTATTCTTCTATGATGGCGGACTTTCCCATAGCATAGCATTTGGGGATCTGCTAAACAGGGGAGAAAACCTTGCAAACAGTCTGCTCGGAGCTTTCCATGATAAAAAAGACACTGTCCACCTCATACATGTTGCCACTGACGGTGAAACCTTTGGTCATCACCACAGGTTCGGTGAAATGGCTCTCGCATACTGTCTTGACCATATTGAATCCAATAAACTGGCAAAAATAACAAACTATGCTGAGTATCTTGAAAAATTTCCGCCCGTACATGAGGTGGAGCTTATTGAAAATTCATCCTGGAGCTGTGTACATGGTGTTGAACGGTGGAGGAACAACTGCGGATGCAGTTCAGGAGGAAACCCGGGATGGACGCAGGCATGGAGAAAACCTCTGAGAAATGCAATGGACTGGTTACGTGACGCTCTCATTAAAATTTATGAAGATGAGGCATCCAATTATTTCATACATCCCTGGGATGCACGAAACGGATATATCGAGGTCATTCTTGACAGATCTCAGGGGAATATTGAAAAATTCTTACGTGTACATGCAGTCAGAGACTTTTCCGTGAAGGATAAGATAACTGCCCTTAAACTGCTTGAGATGCAGAGAAACGCCATGTTGATGTATACCAGTTGCGGCTGGTTTTTTGATGATGTTTCCGGAGTTGAAAATATTCAGATCATGCAGTACGCATCCCGGGCCATTCAATATGCCTCAGAAATTCAGGGTAATTCCATGGAGCAGGAATTTATAGAAAAGCTTAAAGAGGCGCCTTCAAATAAGCTAGAAAATGCTGCAGTCGTATACGATACATATGTGAAACCTGCCCAGTGTGACCTGCTGAGGGTTGGAGCTCACTACTGCATTTCATCTATCTTTGAGGAGTACAGTTCGGAGACCAAAATCTGCTGTTTTACTTCCAGGAGTGATTCATATGAACAGCTTGAAGCAGGGAAGATGACCCTTGCTGTGGGACAGACGATGATCACATCTGATATCACCTGGGAAGACAGAAATATCAGCTTTGCTGTGCTGCATTTCGGTGATCACAATATAAGCGCGGGGGTCAGAGACTTTATAAGCAAGAAAAAACTTGAAGAAATGAAGAATGAATTAATGGACACTTTTGCCCAGGGGAATATCCCTGAAGTGGTCAGGTTAATGGACAAGCATTATGACGGCAATATATACTCGCTCTGGCATCTTTTCAAGGACGAGCAGAAAAAAGTTCTTGACCAGGTACTCGAGCTTACCTATGAAGGCGTTGAAACAGCTTACCGCCAGATATATGAGAATAACGTTACGATCATGAATTTTTATGAAAAACTGAGGCATCAGATACCGAGACCGTTTGTAGCAGCCGCCGAATATATCATCAATGCAGACCTGAAGAAGATGTTCGAAGAAGAGACGTTTGACAAGGTACGTCTTAAACGCTTAATCGATGAAACCAGTCGATGGTCCGTCAGGATAGACAGTACTACAATGGGTTTCAAGGTCACTACATGGATCAATACGTCCATGGAGAGATTCAGTAAAAAGCCGGATCGGGCAGAGCTGCCTGAGAGGATTATTGACGCACTTGAAATTCTGAAACCGCTGTTACTTTCACTTAATTTATGGAAAGCCCAGAATATGTACTTTGCTGTCAGCCAGGACTTTTTCCGGGACATGAAAGAAAAAGCTGACCAGGGGGATGAGTCTTCAAAACAGTGGGTCGGGTCCTTTATCAAGCTTGGTAATTATCTGAACATTAAAATTTAGGAGGATATGTGGGAAAAAGGGGCAGCGGAATACTTATACATATAACATCGCTCCCGTCAAAATACGGAATCGGGGACATGGGCCCTGACGCCTACAAATTCGTTGATTTCCTGTCTGACGCAGGTCAGAGTCTCTGGCAGATACTTCCGTTAAACCAGACAAATGCAGAATATGGCAACTCCCCGTACAGCAGTTTTTCTGCCTTTGCCGGCAACCATCTTCTTATCAGTCCAGAGAGGCTTGTAAAGACAGGTTTTCTGGACAATAACGATATCAATCACCCTCATGATTTTTCAGGAGACAGAGTCGATTATAACAAAGTTGCAGTATACAAGGAAGGACTTCTGCAAAAGGCATTTGAGAGAATGAAAGATAAGCTGCCGGAGCACCAGGAGTTTCAGCATTTCTGTAAAGCCAACTTGTACTGGCTCGATGACTACACCCTTTTTATGTCTATCAAGGAAAGTTACGGGGAAATTGAATGGGGAGATTGGCCTGAACATCTGAGAGACAGAAATAATGAGGCACTGATCGAGACCCGCAATAAATTCAAAGTCAGTATACTGAAAGAAATGTTTCTGCAGTTTCTTTTTTTTAACCAATGGTATTCTCTCAAGAATTATTGCGACAGCAAGAATATTAAAATTATCGGGGACATCCCCATTTATGTTAATTACGATAGTGCCGACACTTGGGCAAATCCTGAAATATTCAGTCTCGATGAAAACAGAAAGCCGGATAATGTTGCAGGGGTTCCACCGGATTATTTCAGTTCGACCGGTCAGTTGTGGGGACATCCCGTCTACAGGTGGGATGTCATAAAACAATCAGGTTATACATGGTGGATAAAGAGAATAACTCATAATCTCAACCTCTTTCATATGTTCAGACTGGACCACTTCAGGGGCTTTGTAGGTTACTGGCAGGTCCATTCATCAGAACTGACAGCCATTAATGGTAAGTGGATGCCTGCACCGGCAGAAGATTTTTTCAGATCTCTTTTAGAACACGTACCTGCCGCCGCAATAATCGCTGAAGACCTCGGTATCATTACCGATGATGTGCGGGCAATAATCAACAAGTTCGGATTTCCCGGAATGAAGGTGCTGCTGTTCGCATTCGGAGAAGACCTGCCCACCAATCCTTATGCCCCGCATAATCATGTCAGGAACTGTGTGATATACACAGGTACGCATGACAATAATACAATAAACGGCTGGTACAAATCAGAACTTTCCGGAGAAGACAGGAAAAGAATTTCGCTCTACCTGGGAAGGGACATCACCGCTGATAATATAAACTGGGAGCTGATAAGACTCGCCATGATGTCAGTTGCAGACATGGCTATTATCCCGATGCAGGACATCCTTGGTCTTGGTGAAAAAGAAAGGATGAACCTCCCGGCCAGTGCCAACGGTAACTGGGAATGGCGTGTAAAACAGGAACAGTTATCCGGTACGTTGAGTGAGAAACTGCTGAACATGGCCCTCATATACGGGAGATATAAACAAATTCAATGAGCAACCCCGCAGAAGAGCTTTAAGGAATTCTTTTAATTATCAATTACCCGGGAATGATTCTGGGTCGATATTACGTCAATGCACCGCGTTGAAGGGTGGACAGTACGCTTCTAAATTCTTCTTTCTTTTTCGGATCAATGGTATTGTCAAATTTCACGACAAGTTGAATATAATCCAGTCCCGTAACGGTGTCAACAGCCTGGATTCTGATTACAACTGCGGTAAGCCCCTGCAGTGACTGTTTACTATCCATCTCCAGGTCAACCTCTACTTTGTCAAGTATACGGGGCAATCCATCTTTTCTGTTAAATATCCCCAGGATACCGCCTGAACTGACATTAATCAGATTACCCCTGCAGACTTTATTATCAAATTTAACAGTAACCGTACCCTCTGTCTTAATCCTGTCTGATCTTCTCCTGTCTTTCGGATTCCGATTCTGCTTTCCCATTATTTCCCTGATTTTACTTACGATATGCTCCATTAACAGAGGTTTTATCAGATACGCATTTGCACCCAGTCTTATCGCAGTTTTCAGACTTTCTTCCCTTCTGTCAGACGACATGATGACTACCGGGACAGATTTAATTCTATCCTGCTCCGTTCTCCATTCAAGGAGTTCGTCTCCGCTCAACATCGGCATTTCGCTCTCATAGATAATAAGATCAAACTTTGTCTCCAGAAGCCTTTTCTTGATATTCTTGCCGTTCGTTGCAACTTCAAATTCAAATTGAGGGAAATGCTCCTCCATGGTGTACCTGATGAATTGTCTCACCGATGGATTGCTTTCCGCTATGAGGACCTTCATTCTCTTCATGATTATCTTACATTATGTGTATGTATCTAATTCGTATTTTCATAACTGTTAATCTCATCAATCAACCCTCTCAGTCTGCCAAAGTCCCTTAAGTTAAAATCCGCAACAAGTCTCGGTTTGTTAATGAGTTCAGGTTCATCAGCCTCCTCCGGCAAAGGATCAGCCATATAAATATTTCCGTCCGGTTTTAGTATATTTCTGAATTTTTCATTTAATGTCTGTAATGAAAGATGATCAATTCCTGAGTTCAGCCTGATAACCAGTTTGCCATTTACATATCTGAGACTATGGTAGCGGCTGTAGAAATGATTTATGCTGGAAACCGCATCATCAATGGAATCGAAACACTCAAAAAGATTAAAGTCATAATCATCAATATAATCAGGAGACATGAGTTCCTCATTGAGAAATCTCAACCATCTGCTCCAGTATGTCCCTCCCGGCTCATCAACGAGCACCAGAGGGAGGGGATCGTGCTTTCCGGTCTGTAAAAGGGTAAGGGTCTCCATGGCCTCATCAAGCGTTCCAAACCCCCCGGGGAACAGAGCAACAGCATCAGCTTCCTTGAGAAAAGCAACTTTTCGGTTAAAAAAATATTTATACGTTATCAGTCGAGGATTACCCATAAGAACCGGATTTGGCTTCTGTTCAAAGGGAAGCTGAATATTTACTCCAAACGAATGTTCCGGACCGGCGCCTTCGTTGGCCGCCTGCATAATGCCCGGTCCTCCACCCGTAATTACCATATATCCGGAATCAGCGAGTTTTTTACCGAAATTCACTGCAATGTCATAAATTGGCTCATCTTTTTCGGTTCGCGCCGAACCAAATACCGTAACCTTTCGGATGTGGCTGTACGGCCCGAACATCTTGCCGGTAAACCTCATCTCCTTCATCGTTGTATTCATCAGCTTCATATGGGCCCTGTCATTATTCTCCTGTCCCGCCTTTAGCGCAGCAAGGATCATCTCCCTTACAAGCTCAGGGTGACTCACATTTCCCACAAGGTCCATTAAATCATCAATGGCCTTATCCGCAGTTCCATTTGTCCGTGTAAAATGAAGATCAATCATAGTAAATTCCTTATTATAAGAGTATAGTTTTTTCAGCTTTCATATCGTGTACATGATGATAATACTCATCGTCATACCTTGACAATCCCTTAACGCCATATGAATCAATGCGAGACAGAGGTAATCGTATTATAAATACACTTCTGGTTGAAGGTTCCATTTATCGGGAGACTCATAATTAACTATTCTGTCTCCATTTTCCCCTTCGTCTGCAAGATCAAGATCATAAGGCATTGTAATATATTTTTCATTTTTCGTATTGTAAATAATTCTGACAACCGGTTTCAGCATGTCCTCTTCACCATGATTAATTACCACCCCTAGAAGACCGCTCTCAAGACTGACAAGTGTGCCAACCGGATAAATTCCTATGCACCGAATAAATTCCTGAACTAAAGAAAAGTTGAATCTCGTACCACCCCATCCGTAAATCATTCGTAACGCTTCCGTAGGCTGTGTCCTTCCCCTGTAACTCCGCTTCGTTGTTAACGCGTCATATACATCAACTATCCCCATGGCCTGTCCCAGTATTGATATCTCATCTCCCTTCAGATTATTTGGATATCCGCTTCCGTCAAGTCGTTCATGATGCTCATAAGCGGTAATAATTGATATATCGCTCATCCCTGCGGTCTGTTCCATAATCTCCCTGCCATACTGTACATGCTTTTTGATCATCTCATATTCTTCATCTGTCAATGTGCTTTTCTTTTTTAAAATATCGGCAGGTATTCTGGATGTACCCACATCATGCAATATTGCGCCAATTCCGATTTCCCTTATGAGGCTTTCCTCAAACCCGAGATGCTTGGTGAATGATACCATTAATACACATACGCTCATTGAATGACTGTATGTGTATTCATTAATTTTACGCAATCGTCCCAGTCCCATAAGCGCATCTTCATTACGGAAGACTGATTCTGTTATTGAATCAACATCTTTTTCAACCATACTCCGTTCCAAGGGTTTGCCAAGCTTTACATCATTCATTATCTTCTTTATGGTCCTAATAGTTTCAGTCTTTATTTTCCTTGCCTTAACAATCTCTTTATTAACCGTTATCTTCAGGTTGCGTTCCAGCTTCCGTTCCGCGATTTTTGTCAGCTCTTCATGGGTCTGTTTTTTTAATTCCTGTTTCAGGGATGTTTCAATGACATCAAGTCCCTTATCAGTGTCAATATAGACTTCCCGTATTCCGTATTTAAGAATTTTCTCTACGGTTTCGTCATCTCTTACTTTTAAGCTGCTGCCAAAAAATGGGTGGTTAAGCCAGCTACAGTTCAGATCCTTGATATACATGCCTGCCCTTAAATATTTTGTACTTATTTTTTTAATCATGATTCATTAAGCATTTCAGACGTCTTTATATGGTGCATCTCTCTTAGTATATTTTCGGTACCTGCATTCTTTCCCTTTAGAACCCGCATATTCCCGGCATACAACTAACCCCCTGAAATTCCTGAGATTATCAGTCTCTATTTAAGCTGGGGCCATTTCATAAGCCAGGGATTCCGGTATTTACTCATATTTGATAAGAACGTATCACTCAAAAAATGTTCTCCGGAATCCGGCATATTCTCAAACTCATATATCTTCCCCCTGAGATCAAACCTTAAACCATATGAATGCAGATAACCCCTGTCACATTCTCTGCACATTTCCTTTTTAGCATATATGCAATCACCCAGCACAGGAGCACCCAGGCTTTTCATCGCCACTCTGAGCTGATGGGTTTTGCCGGTATATGGTCTTAACAGGTACAATCGAAGCCCTTCCCCCAGGGCGCAGCTGAAGAAACTTGTTATGGCAGGATCATGTCGTCCGCGAGATAATTTCCAGGTCCCCCTGCGGGATTTTTCCATATCCCCTGTAATTGTCCCCTGTTTTTTACTAGATTTGCGGTCAGATATGGCAAGATAATATTTTTCCACTGTCCTGCATCTGAACTGATCGGAGAGTTCTTTTGCCACACCGGGGGTTTTTGCAAAAACGAGTAACCCTGAAGTCATCCTGTCAAGTCTGTGAACTGAATATAGTGTACCGATACCGAGATCCTCCCTGATTACTGCAGGCAAGCCCTTAGAATTCCCGTCCTTATGAAAGCTCACTCCCGGATCTTTGCTGACTATGATAAATCCTTTATGGTCTGAAATCACTTTATACATGGTGTGTCCATATTGTAATCCATGGTTGCAAAAAAAATGGCGAATCTTGGAAATTCATCTGATACAATGTAGACTAAAAATAATGCTGCTTGATACAACACTCATAATTCTCGGTGGGATTTGTGTTATTACCGGACTGCTGGGATGTATACTGCCGGTGCTACCCGGCCCTGTTATCAGCTATGCCGGGCTGATACTTCTGCACCTGAGCAGTGTACATTCATTTACTGTGGAATTCCTCATCACTTTTGCCGTGCTCACGATATTCACAGGCATCCTGGATTATGTTGTTCCGATTTATGGAACACAAAAATTAGGCGGGTCAAAGTATGGCATATGGGGCAGTACGCTCGGGCTCCTGGCAGGGATATTTTTTTTATTTCCGGCAGGCATCATACTGGGCCCTATGGCTGGTGCTTTTGCCGGAGAGATGATCAGTGGCAAAAATGCTCGTCAGGCGTTGAAGCCGGCGTTCGGATCGTTTCTCGGTTTTCTCGCCAGTACAGTGGTAAGGCTGGTGCTGGCAGCAGTGATGGCTTTTTATTTTATAATGGCTGTATACAGTTTCTATTTTGCAGGATAGATTTCATAGCTGACAAGCTGCCGGTCTACAGCCTGATGAACAGGTTATTTTTTCATTTTGGCATTGTATGCGTATTCTGATATACTTCAATAAACCGCGATAAAATTAGCAAATGATTTTATGAAAGAATTTTCGATTTATCAGGACACAAACGGGGAATGGATCGTTACCAGTGACAAAATTCCGGGGTTTTCCGCAAAAGGAAAGACACAGGAAGAAGCCATAGAAAAGATGAAGACCGCATTCAGGGTTTACTATCCATGCGGCGAGTGTAAAGATAAGTAATGTGCGGCCGCTTTGTGAGAGCTGTTTCCCTGGAGGACATTGCTGACGAGTTCGGGGTCGATACACCCTCTTTTGACCTTTCTCCAAGCTATAATATAGCCCCTTCCCAGGATATCGCAGTCATTGTAAACGGCGGGAAAAAGAGTTTGGCCCTGTGCAAATGGGGTCTGATACCGTCATGGGCAAAAGACCCTAAAATCGGCTACAAAATGATCAATGCCCGAGCCGAGACTGTGGCTGAAAAACCGAGTTTCCGATCTTCGTTTAAAAAGCACCGAATACTTATTCCGGCAACCGGTTTTTATGAATGGAAGAAAGAGGGTAGATTTAAAGTCCCTTTTCATATCAGTCTCAAATCCGGGAAACCGTTTGGATTTGCCGGGCTGCTCAGTCTATGGACGTCACCTGAAATGAAACAGATATGCACATGTACAATCATAACAACCAGTGCAAATGACCTCCTGCTGGACATACATGATCGGATGCCGGTTATCATCCAGAAAACTGATGAAGAGAAGTGGCTGAACAGCACGGAACAGGACAAGGACGCTTTACTCGGTATGTTAACACCCTACCCATCTGATGAAATGGATTACTGCACTGTATCATCCAGCGTTAACTCTCCAACCCATAATTCACCAGATTGTATTAAACCTCTGTGATAAGCTGAGAAAATTTCCAATGTCAAGGCTAAATGCCAAATAAATACATGAATGACCGAATGTCAAAAAATATCGTTAAGTTCATGGTGTCAGATAAATGTTTTTGTAATTTGCAATTTTAAATATGAAATTTATTAATTATCTCATCAACCGCCTTTGACCAGATAGCATACCCCTCATTACTTACATGCACCCCGTCTTCAAGCAGATACTCAGTAATCACTCTTCCCCGAGTATCAATAAACCTCTCGAAAATATTCAGCCATTCTATGCCTGTCTCTTTTACGAGTTCATAAAGCGCCCTGTTCACACGTATGATTGTGTCATTACAGATAAAATCCATATTTACAGGCAACAGGCTGCATGCCGTAATAACCGCTTCAGGGTAGGATGACTGAAGTCTTTCTATTACAAATCTGTAAAATCGGATAAAATCATCATCACCCATCGCTATATTGTTTATACCTGACATGACAATAACCATACCAGCATCAGAAAAGGATTCTTTAATATTCATGACCCTGGATAACAGTCCCTGAACAGATTCTCCGGCTATCCCGAAATTGCCGATCCTGTGACCGGGAAACCGTGCCTGCCAGTCGAAATATTCAATAAGGGAATCGCCTAAAAAAAGTACGTTCATGATTAATTGATCACCGCACTGTTCGACCGGGAAAATGCATTCTCATAATTCAGAATCTATACGATAACATCACTGCCGACCTGTCCTGAAACAGTACCGGTTGAATGGAAAGCCTCGGGTCCCCATCCGGAGAGTTTAATTGACATACAGCCTTCCCTGTAAAGTATCCAAGCGCAGCCCCCATGAAAACGTCTGAGGCCCAGTGCTTGTTATCGTTCATTCTCGACCATCCAACCAGAGAAGCAAGGCCATAGGCCAATGGGGGTACAATTACATTATTGTATTCGGTTGCAATAGGTGTTGCTATTGAAAATGCCAGTGAAGTGTGACCTGATGGAAATGAAAGATTATCATTTTCAAAACCGGGGCCGTCCCATACATCAGGGGGATCTCCTGAATTCGGTCTGTGTCTGTGAAAAGAAAACTTCATCAACTGAGTAAAAATCCCTGTTATTACTACATTTTCTATAGTGAGAAGAGCAGTACGCTGGGCTTTTATGTTTTTAGAAACATACCCGGCAGCGTATAAGAGAAAAAGCGGGGGAACAATATTTTTACCACCAAAGCGGTTTGCAAATTCTGATAAATCATCATGGCGGTTGTCCTGAATCCAGTCATTGATATCTTCATCAAACACGAACAGTCCCAGTGTTACCCCTGCCACAAGCGAGGCCTTTAACCAGTTTTTTTTGTCCCATTTCAGAGGTGACGTAACTATATCTTTTGTATCTGTAAAAATGCCTTTAAAGTAATCAGAATTAAGGCTTATTTCATTGTTCCCTGTCTCAGGCTCAGTTTGGGCATATACAGCATTTTTCGACATACTGATAGACAACATAGCAAGAAGCACAAGTAACGTAATAATCCTATACATTATTACCTCCCTCGATTATTCATATAGACAAGTCGATATATTATGCATGAGATCTGAAGGCTTGTAAACCTTACGTAATATTGAAGAGAAAGAGGCAGAGGATGTTGATAGGGGACATGGCTGAAGTTAAAAGATTGGGCTCTTTTTTTGGGTGGGATATCCTTTTAACATCAATATCAACATCCTCCTCTTACTTTTTATCAGCAAATGTCCGGGTTGTCAAGAAATTTTATTTTAATAACAGGATATCAATTTCTTATGGAGGGCCGGGGTAATTATATAAGACAGGTCTCTGATACCGGCAACTTACTAAAGCTTATGATTAGGCTGTCACACCTCCAGACACTATGAAAGCCATTATATCGCCGCTTTCAGCTGAGATGGGGGTTACCTGATCTCTGGGTACAACCAGCAGATTCCCGGCAAAATTATAGGATTGGGGAAGATACACAGCCACCTTGTCTGAGAATCCTATGTTTTCTAGGCTCTCCCTGGTAACAAATCCAATGGCCTGGATATTACTCCCCGGAGAGAAGGTTAACAGAACAGGTTTATCAAAGCTTTTTTTGTCTCCCACAAAAGCTCCTATCAAATCCTTTACAGAAGAATAAATCATTTTTACAAAAGGCAGCCGGGTAAATATCTTATCAACCAGTCCGACCAGTTTTTTTGTAATAAAATTCGAGGAAATAAAACCGACTATCGTAATGGATAAAATCGTAACAACAAATCCCATTCCGGGCACACTGAATTTGAATATATTGTCGACCTTTGTAAAGACCACATAGACAACATATATTGTTGCAACCAGAGGAACCAGTACAAGCAGTCCTTCAAAAAAATATCTCGTAAATCTTTTCATATATACCTCCCTGGGAAAATGGGTTATAAGTCACAGGTTATTGGTTATTGGTAGCAGGTTAATAATGACCTTTACCCCATTACCCATGACCCATCAAATGCGTTAATATACTCTTGATGAATTCAAAAAGCAAATCAACATTAACCCTTACGATCAAGAGGCCTGCATATGGTGACTTCTCCATCAGCAGACATAAAGGAAAGATTGTACTGGTGAAAGGGGTGTTCCTTCCCGGAGAGTGCGTGGAAGCCATTATTGTAAAGGAACACAAGGATTATATTTCAGCTTCTGTAAAAGAACTGATAGAGTCTGCACCTGAAAGAACCAGACCTGAATGTGAATATTACGGAAATTGCGGGGGATGTCATCTTCAGCATATCCCATATGATCTTCAGGTACAGTTAAAAGGGGATATCCTGTCTGACTGTCTAAGGCGGATCGGAAAAATTGACATTGAATTATCTTATCCGCTTCTCCCCGGGTCCCCATGGAACTACAGATTGCGTGGTCATTATAAAGTATCAGGGAGTCAGATCGGTTTTTACCGGGGCAGGACACATGAAGTAGTCAATATCTCAGCATGTCCACTGATGATACCGGAAGTCAACAGCCATTATCAAAAAGCAGGAGAGATCATCAGGTTAAACAACATGATTAAAGAATTCCATATAATCCAGGGAGACAGCGCTGTTGCCATGGTGAAACTGTCATCCGGACATGAAACACCACCTCATCTGGAGCAATTGGCTGTCCGGTTTATTGAAGAGGGTTTTTCAGGAATTCTTTTGATAAATGAACACGGAGAACAGTTTGGGTATGGCAGGACATATTCTACACTTGAGCTTGCAGGATTGTCGTACGCTGTCTCTCCCTCATGTTTTTTCCAGGGCAACTGGATGCTTAACGTCAAACTGGTGGATCATATAAAAAATACTTTGTCTCCCCTGGCAGACAAAGATATATTAGACCTCTATGCAGGTTCAGGAAATTTTTCTCTGCCCCTGGCAGAAGCCGTCAGAATAGTCGCGATTGAAGACAATACATCTGCAATTGAAATTGGCAAGCAAAGTGCTGCAATGAATGAAATAGGCAATATCTCCTTTATCAAGTCAGCTGCTGAAGATTATATTACGGATGATCACTTTGATATCGTGGTCATGGACCCGCCCCGTTCAGGTCTGAAAGACAATGTAACAGATAATATCTTAACAATGATGCCGGAAAGGATTGTTTACGTCTCCTGCAACCCGACAACACTTGCAAGAGATCTGAAAAAGCTCGGGAAAAAGTACCGCATTGAATCTGTCAGGCTCGTGGATTTCTTCCCTCATACGTATCATATAGAATCACTCGCTTTTTTACGCGTGCGCTAGGAATTCCTTAAGTCGTTTAATCCCTGCCGTTAATTTTGCTATCTCCTGAGTATATGCAAGCCTTACATAATGATTTGTATGATTGCTGCCAAAGTCAATCCCCGGCGTAATGGCAACTGCCTTTTCATCGAGGAGTCGCCGGCAGAATTCCATTGAGTCTTTACTGTATGTGCTTATATCGGCCCAAATATAAAATGCACCGTCGGGTGCTGCATCAATGATAAATATCTCCTTCAGTTCATTATAGAGAAAGTCTCTTCTTTCCCTGAATGTATTTCTTACATACGCAAGATGATTCAAGTCAAATGCCGCCAGTGCAGCATGCTGAGCAGGTGTATTGGCGGCAATAAAAATATTCTGAATTATGATTTCTGCCTGTCTGACAAGTTCCTCGGGCAAAATCATCCACCCCACCCTGAAACCGGGCATACAGAAATATTTTGAAAAACCGTTAATGACTATTGCACGGTCTGAAAACTCCAGCGCAGTGCGCTCCTTTTTATCGTAAACAAGACCATGGTAGATCTCATCGGAAATGAAATAGAAGCCCTTTTGATCGGCAAGACTGATCAGTCCCTCAATCGTCTTATCGTTATACAGGTTTCCGACCGGATTTGAGGGGGATGATACAACAAGCGACCCGATATTGTTCATTTCCCTGACCGTCTCAGCAGATATCTCATAATTTGTATGCCTGTCTACGGGGATGAACTCCGGTTCTGTATCCAGGAAGTACGCAAAGTTTTTATAGCATGGGTAAGACGGGTCAGACAGAACGATTTTTTTATCCCTGTCCGCAAGGAGGGAAAAAACCACCATAAAGGCACCGGACGTGCCCGGCGTAACAATTATCCTTTCAGGAGAAATCGATACATTATATTTAATCATATAGTAATCAGCTATTTTTTCCCTGAGTTCTGTCAATCCCGTCGCCGGCGTATAATGAAACTTATTGTCCCTGATAGCTTTCTTAAATGCCTCTTTTACCTTTTCCGAAGGCTCAAGGTCAGGCTCACCCACCTCCATATGAATCGCATTTTTCATGGTCCGTGCCCGTGCAAGAATATCCATGACCATAAAGGGAGATATTTTTTTAATAAGTTTCTTCATTTCATAACCATGATCATATGATTCCGGCTTGCCCTGTACCATACTGTTCAGGGCTTATCCATAATCATTATCACAACGTAACAATTGTAACTCCTGCAGAACCTTCTTCTTCGCATCCTTTTCTGAAATTCTCTACTAACGGATGGTCCTTCAGGTAATCATGTATCGCACCTGAAAGTATGCCGGTTCCGATACCATGTATGATTTTCACCTGCCGTAACCCTGCAAGTGATGCGTCATTCAAATAGCGCTCTATAAGAGATAGCGCCGGATCTACCCTCTTACCAACCACATTGATGTAATCAGAAATAGTATCATCGACAATTGTGGGTGCGAATTGCAATACGTCCCTGTCACTTTTCTTTCCAGCATCAGGTGCGGGTTCTGACAGCCCTGAGAGAGGAATCATAACTTCCTTTTCATTGACCATTACGCTGCAACGGCCTGTTTTCTCATTGACCGCCATAATGATACCATGCGTCCTTAAGGAGTGAATAAAAACATACTGGCCCTTTCTGATTTCTTTAATCGCTGAACGTCTTTCAGGTGCGTACTCCTGTTTCCGTGTGTTGAGTTCTTTCTGCGTCCTGTCCAGATCTTTTAAAATCTTTCTTTTTTCTGAAATGCCGGTTTTTTTCATGTTATCTATCATTTCAGCTGCCAGTTTTTTTGTATCTCTTATTATCTCTTCAGCCTCGTCCATGGCCCTGGCCATTGATTGCTGTTTCTCTGATTGAATCCTCAACAGCTCCCGATTAAGTGCTGACCTCAACACTGAAACTTCAAGCTTAAGATTCTCTGTCTCTTCAAGCCTCTTATCCATCTCCACGTTTTTCCTTTTCAGATCAGTTATCAACGATTCAATCTCTGTTCCCTCTCCTTTCAGGAATTTTCTTGCCTCTTCAACAACCTCACCTGGCAGACCAAGGGTTTCAGCGATTTCAAAGGCATGCGATGTACCGGGCTCCCCAACCGAAAGTCTGTATGTTGGCTTAAACGATGTACTCCCGTTATCTGTTATTTCACGCATCTCCATTGAGCTGTTTATCATGCCCTGCTCTGCATGAGCAAATGCCTTGAGCATACCGAGATGGGTCGAAACAATGGTAAGTGTCCCTGTCTCTTTTAATTTTTTTAAAATGGCGCACGATAACGCACCTCCCTGTTCAGGATCTGTCCCTGTCCCCAATTCATCGATAAGTACCAGTGATTTCGGATCGCTCGAATCCAGGATTTCAGTTATTCGGGTGACATGGGCCGAAAAGGTCGAAAGGTTCTGTTCTATTGACTGATCATCACCAATGTCTGCAAATACTTTACTCAGAAACGGGATTGAAGTGCCTGATCCTGCAGGAACATGCATTCCTGAGAGGGCCATCATTGTCAGCGTACCGATGGTCTTGAGCGCGACTGTTTTTCCTCCGGCATTGGATCCGGTAATTACCATACACGTGTTATTTCTTCCAATTTCAATATCAAGCGGGACAAGGGCATGGTCACGACCTTCTTTATCAAGTGCCTTCCATAAGAGAGGGTGCCTGCCTGACAGTATTCGTACAAAGCCTCTATCATTAAGCTCAGGAGGAGACATCTTCATCTTCTCTGCAAATCCTGCCAATGCATTCAGGGCATCCACGCGCGCAATGATATGACAGTCACTTTCAATGGTGTTTAGGTTATCTCTGAGAAGGGCTGCCAGCCTCTGTAATATTCTGTACACTTCAAGTTTTTCCTCGGCCCTGAGAGATTCGAGCTCATTGCCGGGAATCTGTATTGAATAGGGCTCTACATAGACTGTCTCCCCTGTGTTGGAGATGTCATGGACGACACCGGGTACACTGCCCTTGGAGTCGGTCCTGACTGGAATGACCCATCTGTTATTTCTTTCCGCCAGATAATAGTCCTGCAGATGAGGTTCAAGCTCTTTCTGTTTAAGTATCCCGTCAAGAATAGTCTTGATCCTTCCTTCACACGTCTTTATACTTTGCCTGATATGGAAGAGTTCAGGCGAAGCTGCGTCAGCGATGTTACCTTCCCTGTCAATGGATCTTTCTATGGCGTCCTTTAATTCGGCATGCGTAATCAGTCCGGATGCAATTTCTCCCAATCCCGGGTAATAAGGGCTATTGCTGATGATTTTCATATTGAAAGCGGAATAAAAAAGCGGCAGGAAGGATCTGAATTCATGAGGCTCAAGAATGGATTCAGCCGGCCTCAGTTTCTGCAATAGAGGCAGGAGGTCATCAAACTGCTCTATGCCGATGGAACGCCCCTCAGAAAGGATCTGTCTGCATTCAGAAATAAGAGCTATCTGTTCGCCTATGCGTTCGATAGCTGAAAGAGGTTTTAATCCCTTGACCAGACCTCTGCCGGGTGTAGTAACAGCAAAGGCAGAGGCCATATCCAGAATCTTATGGAATTCAAGTACCCGATAAGTATGATTATCCATGATTTAAAAAGATTACAATATAATTCATCCCTTTGGCAAAGCAGCATTTCGTTCCCTCCATGTCATATTGCTTGACGATAGATCAACGATGGTTCAACGATGGATCAACAATAGTTGAACCACCGTTCAACAGTTGCTCAACAGAGGTTTAAAGATGTATGGATCAGTTTATATCAACTTTGAACGATTATTGAACTACTATTGAGCAGCCGTTGAACTGCTGTTGACATATATTAGGGATTTTAATGGGTACGTTGCCGGATAGGTGAAAACTATAAAAATGAGATGCGCTCAAACATCGAATTCCTGCTCCTCTGCTGCTTCTTCAATCTCTTCCTTATAACCGCAGCCCTTTTTAAGGCAGGCAGTGTATTCCCCCTTTTTGGTTCGCTTTTCAACCAGGATCGATGCCCCGCACTGCGGGCAGCTTCTGTCAACCGGTTTATACCAGGTGGCGAATTTACATGTCGGATAATTGCCGCAGCTGTAAAACACCTTACCCTTTTTTGTGCCTCTTTCAACAAGCTCTCCCCCGTCATCCGGACACTTTATGCCGATACTGAGCGGTTTGGTTGTCTTGCACTCAGGGTATTTGCTGCAGGCTAGAAATCTTCCGAATTTTCCTGACTTCAAAACCATGTCAGATCCACATTTTTCACATTTTTCGTCCGTCTTGTGTATTTCAGCACCCTGACCATTCCCTTCTCCCTCAAGCGGTCTTGTATTTTTACAGTCAGGAAATCCTGTGCAGGCCACAAACCTCCCATGCCGTCCCCACTTGATAACCATGGGCTTGCCGCACTTATCACATATCTCATCAGTGGGAATATCTTCAGGTTTGACTTTGCCCTGTAAATTCATGGCCTCTTCCAGGTCTCTGTCAAAGGGTCGGTAAAAGTCCATCACAATATCGACCCATCTGAATCCACCCTCTTCAATTTTGTCAAGATTATTCTCCATCTTTGCAGTAAAGTTATAATCCATCAGCTCTGAGAATCTCTCAACAAGCATATCACTCACTACAACACCGAGTTCCGAGGGCTTGAACCTTCCCTCTACCTTTTCGGTGTACTTCCTGTCAAGTATGGTCGAAATTATGTTCGCATACGTACTTGGTCTCCCGATACCCTTTGCTTCCAGTTCTTTTACAAGCGTAGCCTCAGAATAACGTGGAGGCGGCTGCGTAAAATGCTGTTTTGGTGTAATACCCAGTGTCTTAAGCGTATCACCTTCAGCGAGTAACGGAAGCAGTCCTTCTTCAACCTTGCCGTTATCACCGCTTTCTATGTAAAGCTTCATAAATCCCGGAAATTTGACTACGGTCCCGGACGCCCTGAATAAATATTTGTCAGCCTCGATATCAACAGAGGTCTGCTCGAGCGTAGCTGATATCATCTGGCATGCTATAAACCGGTTCCATATCAGTGTGTAAAGCTTATGCTGGTCCCGGCTCATATAATTCTTCACTGCCTGTGGAGGTCTGAGCACTGACGTGGGCCTGATTGCTTCATGCGCCTCCTGGGCTGATTTTTTGCTTTTATACACAGGCGGCTTTTGCGGCATATAGTCATTCCCGAATTCTCCTCTAATAAATGCACGGGCTTCATGCTGCGCTTCATCCGCGACCTTCACGGAGTCGGTCCTCATATAGGTAATCATTCCAACTGAACCCTCGGTCCCCAGTTCAATACCTTCATAAAGCTGTTGTGCAACTAACATCGTCTTTTTAGCTGTGAATCTCAGCTTTCTGGATGCCTCCTGCTGAAGCGTGCTTGTAATAAATGGAGGAGCAGGTGATCGCCTTCTCGTTTTCTTATCAACCCTTGTTACGGCTAAGGTTTTGTCTGCAAGATCCTCCACAATAGCGCTGGCATCATCGCCGTTTCCGATCTCTATTTTTTCTCCGCTTACCTTAAAGAGTTTCGCTTCAAACGGGGGAGGCTCCCTGCCTTCAAGCCTGGCGGTAATGCTCCAGTACTCTTTTGTTTTAAAGGCCTCAATCTCTTTTTCCCTGTCAACGACCAGCCGCAACGCTACTGACTGGACCCTTCCTGCGCTGAGACCCCGTCTCACTTTTCTCCATAATAAAGGCGACAGTTTGTATCCCACAAGTCTGTCCAGAATTCTTCTGGCCTGCTGCGCGTCAACCAGATAGGAATTAATCTTTCTGGGATGTTTTATCGCATCGGTGACAGCTTTTTCTGTTATCTCGTTAAATTCAACCCTGAAGACCTTATCAGACGAACCGTTCAGTTCTTCTGCAATATGCCACGCAATGGCCTCACCCTCCCTGTCAGGGTCGGGGCCGAGATAGATTTTGTCCGCTTTCTGTGCTGCCTTTTTCAGCTCCTTCAGCACCTTTTCCTTACCCTCGATTACAACATAGGTCGGTGTGAGATCGTTTTCTATATCAACACCTATCTCTTTTTTTGGAAGGTCTTTTACATGACCTACCGAAGCCTTGATCGTAAAATCTTTTCCGAGAAATTTACTGAGGGTCTTAACTTTGGTCGGTGACTCAACAATTAATAAGGATTTCAATTTTTTCTCTTCCTTATGTAACGCAATCTTCACTGTCGTGATGCAAAAGCGTGATACTCCCTGTCAGGAGTTTTACTAAAACTGAATTAATTATCATCGATTTCTTTATCGGAGATTCCATAAAAACCTTTATCACATCAATTCAGGGAAAACAGCTTCCCTTCTGACTGGCTGACAACTCCTTTAAGCTCCAGGCCTAAAAGAATGGACAATGCCTTTCCCATAGCAATCTTCTCTTCCCTGACAATCATGTCAATATGTTTTGGTTCTGCGCTGAGACACCTGAAGACCGACTTTTCATCGTCAGAGAGTTGTGCACATTCAATTTCTCTTATCCGTATATCTTCCTTAAGGGCTCCCTGTAACTGCGGCTTTAAATCGCTGATTACGTCATCCGCACTCTCTATTAGTTTTGCCCCGTTTTTAATAAGTTCATTTGTGCCCCTTGAATTTCTTGATGTTATGTTGCCGGGAACAGCAAAAACATCTTTTCCCTGCTCAAGAGCATACGTTACTGTAATGAGAGAACCGCTGTCAAGTGCAGCTTCAACAACGATGACACCCATTGAAAGGGCGCTGATAATCCTGTTTCTCCGGGGAAAATTCTCCCTTAATGGCTGCGTGCCGAATGGAAATTCGCTGATTACACAACCGGAAGAGGCTATTTTATTCATGAGTTCCCTGTTTGTCGCAGGATAAGGTACATCCAGGCCGGAACCAAGTACTGCAATCGTCCTGCCGCCTGCCTTTAGCGCCGCGATATGTGAAGATGTGTCAACTCCCCGTGCCATTCCGCTGACGACCGTAAGTCCTGACGAGGCAAGCTTCAGACCAATCTGCCCTGCCACCTGTCTCCCATATATCGTTGAATTCCTTGATCCCACCATGGCAACAGCATATTTGTCCGCGCTCTCAATCCTGCCTTTCATGTACAGGACGGGAGGCGCATCAACGATATGCGTAAGGCACTCAGGGTAATCCCGACAGGCAGATGACACGATATGGATATTGTTCTTTGCAGCAAGGTCAATCTCCCTCTGGACCCTTCCCCATCCGTTAAATTGTGTGATACGTAACGCCCGGTTTTTACCGACTCCTTCGATCTGTCTGAGTTCTTTCAATGACATGCTGAATATATTTTCAGGGGAACCAAAAGCAGATAACAGTCTCCGTGACAGGACAGGGCCTATATCAGGCAGAAAATTTAATGCAATCCAGTACTGCAGATCAGACATAGTCAATTACGTTGTTCAAATATTGCGTTGTTTAAACTAGTTCAAAATTGCTCAACAATTGCTTAATATTGTTTGCAGGATTTTCACTGCGTACTTGAACAACTGTTGAACTAGTGTTGAACTAGTGTTGAACTACTTTGAACTTTTCAATTTATTTAATTTTAGCCTTAGCGCATTAAGTTTGATAAAGCCTTCAGCATCCTTCTGGTTATATACCCGGTCAGCTTCAAATGTTGCCAGTTCAGGATTATACAGGGATTTCGGTGCCTTCCTTCCCACTACAATACAGTTTCCCTTGTAAAGCTTGAGTCTTACAGTTCCGGTTACCCCTTTCTGGGCTTCATCCATAAGGCTCTGCAGGGCATACCGTTCAGGAGAAAACCAGAACCCGTAATACACCAGCTCCGCATATTTTGGTATTAATGAATCCCTGAGATGGACAACTTCCCTGTCAAGGGTCACTGACTCCACTGCTCTGTGTGCAATCTGAAGCACTGTGCCGCCCGGGGTTTCATACACTCCCCTGGACTTCATTCCGACAAACCTGTTTTCGACAAAATCCAGCCTTCCGATACCGTTTTTACCGGCTATGGTATTCAGCTGTTTCAGCAGCTTTGCAGGAGAAAGCTTCTTTCCGTTTACTGTAACCGGATTGCCGTCCCGGTAACCTATTTCAATATACGTAGCCTTTGAAGGGGCCTTCTCCGGTGACACAGACATGACAAACATGTCATCCGGCGGCTCCAGCCAGGGGTCTTCAAGTATGCCTCCTTCAAAACTGATATGTAGCAAGTTTCTGTCTGTGCTGTATGGTTTCTTCTGTGTTACAGGTACGGGTATCCTATTCTTCCTCGCATAAGCGATCAGAGATTCTCTGGAGTCAAACTCCCAGTCCCTCCAGGGCGCTACCACCTTAATGTCAGGCTTCAGAGCATAGTACGTCAACTCAAACCGGACCTGATCATTGCCCTTGCCTGTGGCGCCATGAGCAACTGCATCAGCTTTTTCTTTTTTTGCTATATCGATCTGCTTTTTTGCTATGAGCGGCCTTGCAATGGACGTCCCCATTAAATATGCACCCTCATAAACAGCGCTCGCCCTGAGCATGGGGAATACGTAGTCCTTAACGAACTCCTCCTTCAGATCCAGTACGTAAGCCCTGGAAGCGCCTGTCATGATTGCCTTTTTCTTTACAACCGACAGGTCTTCTTCCTGTCCAAGGTCGGCACAATAGGCAATCACCTCACATCCATAGGTATCCTTCATCCACTTAACGGCAACGGATGTGTCAAGACCTCCTGAATACGCCATGACAGCTTTTTTAATTTTCATTTCACACCTCTTTGAGAATTATAAACATATCACAAGGCCCAAAAAATGTAAAATAGTAGTAAACCGCATTCATGAATGTATAGAATACGATAAAACTGATATAAAAGGAGAAGTTGATAATGATGAAAAGCATCTTATACCTGCTGCTGATTCTTACCGTACCACTCATACTTTATATCCTGTCTCTTGAGACTGTATCACCCACACCATACGATGAAGAACACATAAATGCCAAAACAGTCCAGGACTGTTTTGAGTGTCATGGTGATGATAAAGAGTATGCCCGTTCAAAAGATCACCCGCCCAAGGACCAGTGTTTTAAATGCCATAGTCCTGAAAAACCCGGAGACAGTGATAAATAACCCTGCCTTATATTATTGGGCAGTCCTCTGATACTGATGTGAATCATTAACCAGAAGGGTCGATTTACGGACGACTCAATTAGAGCCTATCACAAAATAGAAATAGATCAGGGTACTATTGAAATAAGCTTGTCATTCCCGAGGTCTGTTCATCGGGAATCTTTTTTTTCAAGAGTTTCTGGATGCCCGACTACTGACTTCGGGCATGACGATCAATATGACTTCAATTTTGAGATAGGTTCTAGTGTCCTGTCCCGGAAATAAGTGATAAAAGTCTCGTCATTTTATCAAATATAGAATCAGCAGTAGCTGTCCACATAAA